>CBDCUA010000001.1:0-266844 GCA_965222495.1 Phycisphaeraceae bacterium
ACCAACGGGCGGGCATGGACGCCCGCCACAGCGACGACCACCAATCGGGCAGGAGGCCCAGCGCTTCGAAGGCGAGCAGATCTACGTAACGGGAACAGACGTTCGGTTGCCCGTGGC
This sequence comes from Phycisphaeraceae bacterium, assembly GCA_965222495.1. GTDB lineage: Bacteria > Planctomycetota > Phycisphaerae > Phycisphaerales > Phycisphaeraceae > CBDCUA01. The sequence goes on from CBDCUA010000001.1 coordinate 118, forward strand.
AGGCCTCAATGGCCTGTCACGGGTAGAGGGGGGCGGAGTGTGGTGAGCCGCGGGCTTCTTAGCCCGTGGTTCGCCGCACGCAGCGGGTGGTCGGGGAGAGGCCATGGACGGCCTCGGCGGAGCCAGTGGGCCGTCTTCGGCACACCTAAGACAAGAGGGTGTTGTGCCGCTCCTTGGCACGGACGCCGAGGTGGTGGCTCAACACCCGGGCGCAGGCATGGACGCCGGAGCACAACTTTATGTTAAACGTCCCCCGTGACAGACCTACTTACGATCTCGCCAACAGGTTCATGAAGTGGATTGCTGGTCATTAGATGACACGTGACCTTTCAATGGCAGTGGACGGCCGCGAATGCTGCTGTCTTTTACTGTCAACACAACCCCGGATCGTAAGGCTTGCTCAGTCAATTCAATGATCTCTTCAAGAAGATCCGCTAACTCTGGCCCCTTCAATTTGTCGATCCTGACACGAATCACTGATGGCTTGCACGCACCCGTCAGTGCCAACAACTTGTGGAAGTCAGAGTCATAGCAAGCCACCACAGCACCACGGCGCAAAGCTTCTTCAAGAATGGATTCGTCAGGCTGGCTCATCATGTCCAGGTCAAAGATATGCCAAGCCTCAATGCCACGGTCACGCAACAAGACTGCTGCATACGCGGGCATCCCTTCGTCAAGAATTAAGCGAATCGGTTCAGATGGTACGTCGGGATGTTCACGCGTCACGAAGCATCTCTTAATGCCAGCAAACGTTCGTCATCCAGGTGCTCCGCGGCATAACGTAATGCTTGGCGAATGTCTTCATCCTCAAGGCCAGGGTAGTCACGACGGATCTCTTCACGATCGTCATAGGTAGCCAGAATGCTCAGGACACGACGTACCGTAATCCGGTGTCCCTTGATACACGGTTGGCCATCTAGGATATTGGGATCGCTGACAATCCGGTCGAGTTGGGGGTGTTCAAGTGTCATACACATCATTTTAGCTGGCTTCCTGCTTTTCTCCACCAAAGGAGCGATTTGGTTTTACCCGAGCCGGATGTGTCGCCTCATGCACTTCTTGAAGCTTGCGAATGCTCACCTGGGTGTAGATCTGGGTCGTGCTTAAATCTTCATGGCCCAGCATCGCTTGGACATAACGAACATCCGCACCACCCTCCAGCATCAACGTCGCCATGGTGTGGCGGAACAGGTGGCATGAACCGGTCTTTCCGCTTGGGAGTTTGGCCTTGGTGATGTACTTGTTCACCAGGTTGCCGATACCGTTCAAGGAGTAACCACAACCGAACCGGTTCAGGAACAACGCACCGCCACGTGTGGCATCACTGTCCATCGCCGGAACCGCCAACTGTGGCCTGGCATCGTGGAGGTATTTGAACAACCAACCACACGCACGATGACCCACTGGGATCAACCGGTCTTTAAGACCCTTGCCCTCTCGGATCACCGCCACACGACGCGATAGGTCCAGGTCCGCCACACACAGGTTCGCCAACTCCATGCGACGCATACCCGTCGAGTACAGTGTCTCCAGGATCGCTCGGTCACGGACCCCAGCCGCATCCCTCACGTCAGGCACATTGATGATCTGCTCGACTTCCTCCTGGCTCAGGATTGCTTTGGGTAATGGGCGACCACGCTTAGGCAATTCAATCTCCGATGCAGGGTTGGCCGTGATATAACCCTGACGTGTCAGCCATTTGAACCACACCTTGATCGATGTCAGATGACTGCTCTGGCTACGCCAACTCAACGGTTGTCCATTGGCCTTGCGGTAACGCCACAAGTGTCGCTGGTAACGTTCAAGAATCGGTCGTGTCACCTGGGTGACTGCTGTGACGCCACGGTCCTCACTCCACACGATGAATGGTTCGATCCCCTTGCGGCGAATCGTCACGGTACGCGGCGAATAATGCTTGACCTGGGTCCACTCCAAGAACGACACAAGCTCACGCCGCATCGGAAGCACCCCTGGAAGTACGGTACGACGTGTTCGAATCATTGTCACCGGTACCATGCCCCCCGACATCCCGACCAGCGACGTCAGAATCGTTGTTGACCAATGTGGTCACTGAGTTTGTCGTGGTCGGGGGTGTGTACCGACCACCCCCCGACTGCGAAGGTCTTGAACCCGACCAGCGACCGTTGTACGTGTGTTGGTCAATCGATAATCCATACACGATTCTGTGCGCACGACCCACAGCACGATGGACGGTGAGATACTCCAGATCTTCTAAACGACGAATGTGAGCCTTCAACTGGGTCTGACCATAACCGCAGTACTCTCGCACTTCGCGGCGTGTAAACCGGTAGTCTTGACGGTTCATCTTGAGTGCCTTGCTAGCCTCGGTGACCATCTGTTCGATTCGATCCAGCAAGGTCCTGGTTCGTGGTGGCAGTTCGTTCACACCACCGGAGAGCACATCACGGGCCAAGCGGTCTGCGGTCTGGATATCCTGGCGCGTCACCTCGATGTACTGGAGTGTGGTGCCGTCGTGACGTTGGGCCGTCTTCCGGGGACGCTGGTGTTGGTGAAGCAACGCCAGTGTCCTGATCAGTGTCAGGTATTTGACGTGGTCACGACGGGTGCGTGTCCGATTGTCCATGAACGTCAGCTCGTTGGCGTACGGGTTCACCACAGGCAATGGTTGCAGCAACCGTTGGACGTTCTGGTGAAGCTTTACGATCTGGTGACGACGTTGATTCGATAGCAGACCCTCCAACGTCTCTGCTTGACGTTGGCATTGATGGATCGCACGGGTTTGGGCACGCTCCTCGTCTACCGTCAGCACCAAGCAACGATTGAGTAACTCTTCATCTACTTCATGAGAAGTGGTCGTTAAGAAGATCATCACAGGACCCTCAACCTGGTACCGCTCTGTCTTGTGACGGCCCGTCTGGGGATCTTTGCCGGTCGAGGCAATGGCCAGTTCGCCTTCGGATTGAAGCAGCTTCAACGCATAGCTGGCCTGTTCGGCGCCTTCCTCCTCAGCAATCGCCAGGATCTTGTGCTTCAGGTTCGATTCATCCATATAGAACAACGACTGGCCCGTCATCGCGCTGTATTTAGTGACTTCCTCCGGTGGCATCAGTGATAACACCGCATCCATTAAGGAGGATTTGCCCGCTGCACTGCTCGACTGAATCACCACGGCCAGGGGTTTGTCCAATTTGCGGCTCACCGCTGCCAGGTAGCCGATCAGCTTGTTGGTCTTCTCGCCCACCACGCCACAGTGGTCGAAGTCGTCGAGGATCCGATCCAACAACTTGGGATCTTTCAGCAGATCCAAGGCGGATGTCTTGTCAGGATCTGACAACGTAACCGTTGCCTCTTTGGGTTTGAGTGTTTCGTTGATCTGCTTCTCTTGGAGTTCTTCTAACTTCAGCAACACACTGCCGAGGTCTTTCTTGATCACGCCAGGTTCAATGCCCAGTTCTTCGGCGACCTGGCTCACGAACACCGATCGTGGCCGAGCTGAATACAGATCCAGTGTGTCGACGTGGAAGGCGTCGCCACGCGACGCCAACACGTTCACCTTCAATTGATCGAAGCTCAGGTTCTTGGCTAAACCCCGGATCCGATACCGCCTGTCACCGATGGGGATGATGATCTCTTCGGGCTTGATCTGGGCGTCGATCTCGGGTGATTTTGGTGGGTGTGGGGAAGCAGCTAAGAGAGGAACGGTTGGTGATTCATCGATTATTTTTTGCTTAGCTGCTGGTTCAGCCTTGTCTACGACGGATGGGGCCGCTGGATCATGAGGCTCAGTACCTGCCATCCATTCGGCTTTTCGAATCGTTAGGCCAAGGCTTTGGTTCGCCGGTTGAACCTTCAACGCATACTCGTTCGCATCCATGCCTTTGGGGAACTGAATGCGGTAAACGCTCACGCCAGACAGTTCCTTCACGAGCCGTTCACTGTGATTGGCGGCGGCCTTCTCACCTGATTCATCCCGGTCATACGCCAAAAATAGTCGTTTGGTCCCGTGTGCACGGAATGCAGCGATGTGATCGTCAGTGAACCCTTTGTTGCCATAGGTCGCCGTGACATTGCGGTAACCAGCACACCAGAACGTCAACGCATCAATGATCGATTCACACAGGATCATCTCGGCTGACATGGCCAAAGCTGATGCGTTGAAGATCCCTTGGTGAGGACCAGGCAGATACCAGTGGCTGCCTGTACCCTTGGCACGGTTGCTGTCGTCGATGCGACGGCCGTAAATCTCGGTGATACGATCTTGAGCATCCATGATCGGGAACACGATGCAGCCGTTGAAGTGTTCATGGCCCGTCTTCCTCAGTAGACCGATCTGCTGCAACCGACCTCTCACCTCCGCCCCGTGCTTCGTCACCTTTGCCGGTAGACGAAGACCCAATGTCCGATCGGCAAAGCCAAGCTTGAATCGGTCAATCATCTTGCTGTGGGTCAGGCCACGCTTAGCTAAATAATCCAATGCCTCGGGGGCCGCCTTTAATCGCTCGTGGTAATAGTCAAGCACCTGGTGAATCGCCGCTTGATCATCCCCATCGAACGACACGGGTGAATCAAGCCGACGGTCGGTGGTGTACTTCTTGCCCGATACGCCCACACCAGGCAGGCCCTCTTTAAGCAACTCGTATGCGTGCCGGAAGCTGACGCCTTCCACCTTCATCACCCACTGGAACACGTCGCCACCGGCCTGACATGCCCCCAAACAGTTCCAGAGATTCTTCCTTGGGCTGACCACCAGTGACGGTGTGCGATCATCGTGGAAGGGACAACAGCCCACGAGATCCCCTCCGGTCCCGTGGGGTTGAAGCTCGATGCCCTTGGCCCGAACCAGGGCCGCCAGGTCCACCTCTTGCTTGAACCGGCTGATCTCGGCGGTAGGGATTCTGGGCATGGTGGGATCTCCTGGGGTGAATGGGCAAAAAAAATCAGGAAAAGCCAAAAATTTTTCCCGGGCCTATAATACAACGTTTTGTTGTAGACACAACCCCTAACCCCTTCGCGAGAACAACAAGGTGTTTTACGATCTCAGGATGACAAGAATCCGCAACAACAACGCCAAGAATGCGCCAAAGGAATCGCTGGGGCAACGGATCCGGCGAATCCGTAATGAACATGGGCTCACACAGACCGAACTGGCCGAGAAGATTGGATCCATCCAAGCCGTCGTCTCAAGTTACGAATGCGATCGCACCGAACCCAGCACCGAGGTGCTCGTACGGATCGCACAGGTGCTGCAGATCACTACCGATCGGCTGCTTGGACTGACCAAGACGCCCAAAGCCAAAACGATTGATAGGAGAATTCAACGACGGATGGAAAAGGTTGAGAAGTTGCCAAAACGAGATCAGGACGCGTTGCTGCGAACCATTGATGCGTTTGTTAATACGGCCGGTTGATTCGTGGTCAAACCTGTGAATGGGGTCGAACGCTATTGCTTAGTCAAGCGAAACATAATAACTCTCAAATTCACTGATCCTATTTCCAATCTCTGTTCCCAACGGCCAACTATCAACAACCATGCGACTCAACGTGCGGTGCCTCGTATGCTTGGGTGGTAATTTCCTTTCGCTGAGTACTTCTCGTAGCGTTTTGAGAAGTCCAAGCATAGTCTTTAGATTAAAATCATTGATCCCCGACAACCGCTGAGGCTCGGGGGTTTTGAGCTGAATCGCTATGTCGCTGGTAATAGCGTCAAGCATCTGTATGGCTTTTTCAATTCGTTGTTCATTCATTTTTACGGCGTCACTAAATTATTAGAGTCTGGAACAAATATCTGTGTGCCGCCACCAGGCCTCCCGAAGTTAGGGGCGACCGTACCTTCAAAGAAGGTGGCTCCAGGCCTCAAATTAAACTGAGTCAATCCGCTTGCTGAATTTTCAGGAGGTAGCGCCAAACGGCTCCGCGCATTGCCTTGTGGAAAGGATCGGGTCAAAAACCGGCCTTGTTCTGCGGCGCCGTTGCCAAAGAAGCGTATCAGATTTTCGTTGCCAGTTGCTTGTCGAACAACGATAGTTCCTTCCCTAAAGGAATTGATGGTATCAAGACGATCTGCCCTGGGAACACCCGCATCTCTCAACGTTTGCGATAGTTGTCGTACACCATCAAACTGACCCGGCGCTTTCCTTGTTGTTTCAGGGCAAGGTGCTTTTGCTTCTTGCTTACGTATAACCCTGCTTGCCCGGAGTTGTTCTTGTTGTAACCGCTGGGCAGCTTGTATTCTTTGTTGCAGTTCTCTAAAGCCTGAAACAGTTCGATCTTGAGTTGGTGCTCTTTCCCATGGAATAGATTCAGGAGGCGGCGGTGGTCGTGTAGGATCATAGATGAATCCATTCTTTGATCGATTGGGTTGCCTGCGCGCCAACTCCCGGTGATAGGCTTGCCAAGCCAGTTTGAATCTAGCTTGCTGTCGTACGTGTGCTGCCCGCCCTCGCCTTAGCCCTAGCGGATCAGTTGAGGTGACAGGGTTGCTGCGAACGTACTCATAAAGATTAGACCCGTCGATGTATTCGAGCGGATCCCTCTGCATGAACCTCCCCAGCCTCGGATGTAGCATCCGCGCCCGGTTGTAGACAAGCCCGGTCTCCTCGTCGTGCAACAAACCCTGATGACCAAACTCATTCAAACCGTACGGCTGCGTCACCCAGCCATACGTTTCCACACGCCGGGACAGCTGCGTAGGAGCTAATACGTCAGGGTCATTCACACCAGAACTCAAATACACCTGACGCTCGCCGTACGGTCGGTACTCGTAACGCTCTACCAGATCGCCCTGGTCGTCGACCAGACCCAGTACGTTGAAGTTCGCATCGTGTAGCGGGTAGTAACCGCGAAAGTCATGGTCCGGATCGTTCGGGGCGAACTGCGGGTCGGCGATCGGGTCGCCGTTCACCGCCAGTTGGACCAGTTCGTCTACATAACCGCCGGCCAGGTTGCCCCATACATGCTGCTTGAGCACTTGGTCCGACCCGTTGCGCAGCTCCACCAGCGATTGATCGTCGTAGTAATAAACGTACGTGGCGTTCAGGTCGGCTGAGTTTTGAACCGCCTTGACAATCCGCCGGCCACGCCCGTCGTAGCTCAGCTCCGCGACGGTCGAACCGTTCTGAAGCACGTTCGGAGCCTCTGCGTACGTTTTGGTCACACGCACCAACCGGTGCCACGCGTCGTAGCTATACGTGTACACACCGTCGTAGGTCAGGTTACCCGCCTGGTCGTAGGTTAGGGTCTGGGCGTCGTATCCATTGCCGTCAAGGGTAAACGACTCGACGTGTTCGATCGTTTCATAGGTCCCGTCGCCGTTGCGATCGGCTTTGACCGTCAGGTCGTCGATCGCAACGTACGTCGCGCCGCCGGAGAACCCGATCAAACCGCCGGTAAACGAAAGGTCCGTCGTTTCATACACCAGATCACTCAAATCGCTCCACGTGCTCGGTTCGGTCAACGCGTCTTTGGCGTATACCTTGACCTGACTGCCGTCACTGGTGACCCTGAACCAGACCGTGGTATTGGCCGTCATTGCCGGCATGCGAGAAGTGTACTGCGTACCGGTCACCAGCACCGGCCACGCGCCGTCTTCGACCTCTAGAGCCAGAGGCGCTAGCGGCGTCGACCGCAGGTAACAATGCAAATAGTCGTAATCGTCTTGGTCCGTGCTGTGGAACATGAACCGGAAATACGCCTTATCGTGATTGGCGCCGTCTTCCCACCACTTGGCGGAAAAGATCGCTTCGAACCGGTCGACACACACGCCGCGTAGCAAGATCGGGCGCAGGTTCGATTCACTGAAACCGTTCAGCTGGAGACGGTCGGTGACAGGGTCGATTTTGGTCACACGGCTGTTCCAGTCACTAGGATAAGATATCCAACGGTCAGTCAGGGCCACCGGACGCGAGCCGGACAGCGATGCGAACCACACAAAGCTCGCTTGATTCGTATCGGCATACACACCCGTTCGGCCGGAGGGGAATCCGTCCGCCACGGTCAAAAAGTTAATGGCCCTGCGTTTGGCTTTGGTGAACAGGTTCGTGTACGTTCCGCTACCGACCTTGATCGTTGTGGCCACAGCGTATAACGGTGCTCCCTTGTCACCGTTGACCACGTGATAGATCCGACGCTCGCCCGCACCGACGTCCAACACGTCGATCCAATAGTCGTTGGCGGACTTGTAGCCAAACACGCAGCCTGCCTGGCCCTGGGTCGTGCCCGTGGCGAAGCGGATCTGCACCACGTGCGACATTGGCCCGACATCCTCGCCGGTGAGGTACACTGCGCGGGGTTCAGATTCGGTGTGGCCTTCTAAACTGTCGGCGGTTAGTGACCCGACGGTGGTTAACAGGCCAGCACTGACACTGACGGTCTCTGAGCCGATACTGGTCCAGTTCTGCTGCGTAGCACTGTCTTGGAACGTGTCTTCTAACGGTTCTTTGGCTTTGTCGCCCTTCACGTAGCGGATATCCAACTCGTTGGCAGAAGTCAATGTGTGCGTCTGGCGATCGGTGCTCTCAACGGTATCGAGCCCTAGCGGGTTGCCCAGCGGGTCGAAGTCCCACGACCGCTGGTCCAATAGCCAGTGACTGGCGATCCCCGATCGATCGGATTTGATTTGACCGACCTGGCTTTGGGTTAGCCGGCGCAGGTTATCGTAGGTATGGACCTGCGACGAGGATCGATACACCTGATGGTCGGCGTAAAGACGGTTGCTGACACGGTCGTATCCGTGCTGAACGTGCATGCGATCGGTCGTGCCCGTATCGACCCAGCGCTGGGCTTGGATCCGATTGAACCGGTCCAAGCCCGTGTACGTGCCCGTGACGCTGTCAGCGTAGTCCAAACGGATATTGGACGGTGACGTGGGGTACTCCTTCTGCACCACGGTATCTAATCCGAGGTAACTGTAGGTGACAATCGAACCGTTCGGGGTACCTAACCCGTCTTGAAACAGCCGGTTCACTCGCGACATGTTGCGATCGATATCACTACCGGCGTACGCGAGCTGGATCACACGTCCGTTGGGGTACGTGACCGTGGTGGCTCGGATACCCAGGGTCTGGTTATCCGAGCCGTCTTCGTAGCCGTAACCGAGCCAAGGCGTGTCAATGTCCTTTACGCCGTTGTGCTCTTGGTACTCCCTGACCAGCTGGCCAAAACCGTTGTATTCAAACATGATCTGATTCAACGCGTTACCACCGCTGACACTGTCGTAGCTGGTCAGTGACGCGAGCAAGCCACGCACGTCGTAGGTGCGCCCGATACGCCGGACGGTGGGGTCGGCGGTGCCCAAACCGGTCACCGCGTCGTCGGTTAACCGTCCCAGTGCGTCGTAACTCATCTGGTGGACCGTCTGACGCTGGTCTTGTCGTTGTGTGACTTGGCCCAAACGGTTGTAGGTGAACTCCACACGGTCGTAGAACCCGTCGGTGCCGTTACTCAATAGGTCTGCGGGATCGTCTGAGTCGGGGTAGATCACCGCGCGCAGGAGCCGGTGAGAGTCCAAGTCTGACCCTGACGCGGGCGTTACGCCGTAGACGTAGGTGGTGACTTGGTCGTCGGCCGTATTGGGCATCTTGGCGGTCTGGGTCTTGATCTGACCGTCGAGCGTATAAGTGAATTGGGTGGTCCGGTCCTGATCAGCGTTACCGGTGGTCGGGTCGCCGTCGGTGTAGTTTTCCATCACCTGGGTTAACCGACCCGCGTCGTCGAATGTCGATTGGGTCTGGATCCCAGCCGGGTCGGTCCGATCACTGACGTCGCCGGCGTCGTTGTACGCAACGGAATGGACCAACACCGTATCGGATCGCACCGGTACCGTGCTGGGACGAGTCAATACCGTATCGTCGTTCGTACCGTAGTTGACCGAAGCGACTTGGCGTCCTAGCCCGTCGTGCCAGAACGCCTGGTACGTGACCCGCGCGTTGGCGGTCGTTAGTGGCCCGGTATCGTCAAAGTTGTCGTGGCGGCGATCGTACTTTGCCACCGTGACCACATTGCCTGCGTCGTCGTAAGTGGTTTGCGTCTGTTGGACAATCGTGTCACCGATCACATGGTTCGCGTCGGCGTGGCTGCTATCGCCACTGTCGAAGCCAATATAGGTTTCGGCCAACCGTTCCAGGGAATCGTAAACGTGTTTGGTAAATCGCTGCGTACCACCGGGTCGGGTCTTGACCGCGTTGCCCGACGCGTCGTACCACGTATTGGACGTGAGGCTATTGCCGACACTACCGGTCAATGGGTCCACTTCGTACGTGACGGTCTGGTACACACGGCCAAGGTCGTCGTATCGGCTCTGACGGCGCGTGGTAAGATTGCCCGCAGCGGTTGTGTCGTGTTGATCGACTTGGATCAGACGATCAAGGTTGTCGTAAGACATCGCCGCAAAACGATCCACAGCGCCGTCTTCGGTGACCCGGCGGTTACGCCAATCGTAGGCCAGCGACGTGACACGCGTCTGGGTCGTGTCGGGATAAGAAGCGATCTGGGTCAGGTTGTCTTGATCGTCGTATTGGTTCTCGGCGACCAGGACCAAGTTCACATTTTGGGTCGCTGGATCCCAATCGCCACAATCACAACTGTCGGCCGTACCCGTCCACGTCTGGGTCACCCGCCCTCGGCCGTCGTACTGTGTGCGCGTAATGGTACCGTCGGGTGTTTCGACCCGAGAGCGTCGGCCCATGGCGTCGTAAGCGAATTTGGTCTGGCTGTAGGCCAGTGACGCGATATCGTGATAGACCCGGATCGACCCTACCTGGTTCTTGGCGTTCCGCTGAGTGGTCGTCCACCGTCGCCACCGGGTTTGGGTATCGACGTCTTCGGTCACTGTTAACGCGCCTGAGACACCGGCGGCGCGGGCGACGGTGATCGATTCGGTCAGCTGCCCGGCCTTGTCTTGACGAACCACTCGGATCGGATCGACCAGCGATTCGGTACTACCGGTAGAGATACCCGAAGCCGTGCGGACCTCGTCGTCGATCGCCGGCCCGTTGATCTTGTACACGCGCCAGTCGACCGGACGAACTGTGGCAGGGCTACCGCCGTTTTCGATTTCATGCTCTACGCCCACGGTCTTGGTCAATCGGCCAAGGTCGTCGTATTCGAAGTCCGTAACGAGGTGCTTGCCACCGTCGACCGGGGTTGTCCAGGCCGGCTTGCCTACCGGTAGTGAACCGTCGGTCATGTCCACGTCGTTGATCCGCTGCTGGATCACATTCAAATCGGTGCGGTACTTGAAGTGTGTGATGTACCCCCTTTCGTCCTGACGCCAGGTGACGTTGCCGTCTTGGTCAAATTCCTCTTGGATCACCGACCCGCCGGCGCCCGGTCCGTTTTGACTGGTCGTGATCACCGGCAGTGTCGTGGTCCTGCTCTTGAACTGCGTTCCCGTCGCGTGCCACTGGCCGTAGCTGAACGAGGTCTCCACAGCCGACCCGCCGGCGGTTGGATAGCTTTTGATTTTGGTCAGTGGGTAAAGCGTATGGCCGTTGATCGGCGGTACCGTGGCGGTGTATTGGTACTCTTGGATCGTGATTGGACTGCCGCCTTCGCCTTGCTGGACTTTACTGGCACTAAGCTGACCGCTGGCGGGGTCGTACTGGCTAACGGCGATTAACCCCTGGCTTGTACCGACCTGACCGCTGTCTTTGAGGTACTGATAGTTGCCACTACCGTTCTCGTTCAGTAAATCCAGGTGACCTTCATGCGTGGCCAGGTTCGCCTGTAGATCGACCGCCGAAGGCGATGCGGCCAGCACCTGCCGACCTTGACTGTCGTATTTGTAGAAATACGACCACTGGTCCGTACTTTCTTGATAGACGCGCATCATGACCTGACCGGCATCGTTCAGATAGATCACTTCCACCAGTCCGTCGGGATGGGTCACGGTCGTCTTGCGTTTCCAGTGGTTATAGCCGTCGGTATAGTTGGCGTCCGTGTTGTCGGTGTATGCGAAACTGTCGCCGGTGGTACCGGCACCGCAACCGGCGCAGCCCGCTGACGCGATCTCGTGGGTCACACGACCGGTGGCCGGGTCGTATTCAAAGTAGTTGTCGGCATGATCGGCGACCTGCGTTGCCGTGGCCGTCAGCGGGTCGTTGATCCCGCTATCGATCATTCTCTGATACGCAGCCGGGCCGATCACATACTTCAGGCCATGGACAACGCCTTTGGTCGAATAGTCTTGCTGGCCGTCTTTCCAGTACCGGTAGTGCGACCGTGCCACAGCCGTCCAACTGCCATTGATGTACTGATGGCTCGTCACGACCTTAAGGTCATTGCGCAGACCGTCGGGATCGGTATCACCGTAGTAGCCGTATTCGGCACGGCTGATATTCAGCCACGTGGTTTGGCCCGCAGGTAATCGTGTGTACGTGACGTATTGCAACCGACGTTCGTTCACACTGGTCTCGTCGTAGTAGGTGTATTCGATCCGCTCTTGCGTAGCGTCTGACAGTGTTCGGGTCAGGGCTTCGATTTGGCCGATGCCATAGCTATCGACCAGCACATCATCGCCCGCGGTGTCCGTGTATCGCTTTACCAAGCCACGCACGTCCACCGGCTGGTCAAAGTCGTGGAACGCCAGCTCGGTTACCGCCGAACGAGAGCCGGGTGCATGAAAGCCGTTCTGCTGAGTCAATACGTACTGGTCCTGAGTCGGCTGATGGACCAAACTCACGTGCTGTTCACCGAACCGCGGGACAAAACCACTACCGGTGTCCTGAAACCATACGGCACGGTCACCGTCGAACATGGCCACGACATAGTTGGTCGAACCCTCTGACTCTTGCACCAGGTAGGGCGCCTGATGGACCGTCCAGTTGAACCCGTTGGGCCCGTCGTAGGGTTGACTTAATCGGTTGTGATACGCACGCCGGTGACCAAACCAGCCGTCGGTGCGCAGGCCTTGAAGGTCCTGCGTCGATAGCTGGACTGCACCGTCAAAGAACGTCACCGGACTGGCCGTCGTGCAACGAACACCGTCACGCGCAGCCGTACTGACTGCATCAGAGCCGATACCGCCGTTTTCTTCGCCCAACAACGTTCTAATATCACTCCAACAGCTATGGTTTTCCTGTCGCGTGTCAAAGACAGTGAACATTGCCTCCATATCTACCGCAAAACTGCTGCTTGAACCGTTGTTGGTCCAGTCCATCACGCCGAGCATCGCCGGCGTCGCGCTCGAACACGCTGAAAACGCGTTCAATCGATCGGGCCATGGGGCCGGCAATGGCGGTTGCTCGGTCTCAAAATCCGGTGGCGTCTGGCCTCCTGAAATTATCCGCCATTGGATCGAGGAGTCGAAAAATATAAAATCGCGCACTAGCGAAATGGAATCAAACGGTGGATTGCCAAAGCCACCGAGGTAAAAGACATATTCGAAACGCGTTCGTTGATAACCGGAGGGGAAACTGGTTACTTTGACTGTCGACACTTTGATTTCCAGGCCATCACCGCCGACAAGACACGGTACTTCAAAACCACCGTTTGCCCAGCACACGGACGATAACACACCCGCTGCCAGCCACCACGCCCAGACCGCCATAAGCCCTACACCGATACGATGTGTGTTGACCCGACTGCCACGACACGCGAGCCGTGACTTCTGCAATTCACAGACAACGCCTATCTCTCTCCACATACGGTCTACCTTTCTTGGGTCTGTCGCCATGTTGTCTCTCAAACCGCACACACTGCCCCCCTAGCGACCCCCAGCACCGTCTGCGGACTCGACGAACAGCAGGTCATATTCGACCGGCCGGGGTAACACCTGATCTTGCGCCGTTAACACGCCGGCGAGGTGCTGGGCCATCTTCTGGCGTGCGGTGTAGATCGCTTGACGTTGGCTGGTTGTGAAGACCTGCGTCGACGCCAAACCTTGACGGAGCTCGTCACGCTGCTGCGCACTTAAGTCCGGCACGTAACGCACCGCCGTCGGCACACTGAATGCGGCGTTGGCACGCGCCGTGGTCCAGACACGGGCTTGATCTGATGTCATTAACAGTGAAATCTGATCGATCGCCGAACCCAGAATCGCTCGGCGTTCCCGACGAGCGGTTTCAGCACGCTGACGAAGGTCCGGTAGCTGACCGATCAGTGACCCGTCCCGTGGCCCGATGTGGATCGCTCGCACGGCGTCGTCGAGCATCTGCTGGGACCGCCGATGGCGATGCCTGGCCTGCGCCAGTGCCGAACGGTTCAAACCATACCAATCTCGTAAACCGGTCAGTATTCGGTGGGCGTCTGTCGCAGAACAGGCCATCACCGCCAGGTCCCGATTGGTCAAGACAAGGTCGCGACGCAACTGTTGGATCCGATCGTACGTCACCACGTCGTCCAAACTGACACTTGTGGGTAACGATTGTGCGTAAGTGATGGACGACAACGAAGCGATGTGCCCAAACCCGCCAGCGCCCATACTCGCAAGAAGACATATGCGCAAAACACGGCTTAAACAAAAGTTGCTATCCATATTAAATCGCTCCGATTGATCGGCTCCGACTGGTCGGAATGAGGAAAGCAGGCCATGCGCTGACGAATCATCGCCGGCGTACCGCCGGTGGCGTATCTCGTATTCGGACCACTGAACACAACAACTACGCAACAACACAAACGATCTTGCGCGCATGCTGAAAACTTTTTTTGAGTTTGCTGCTTGATTGTCCGACGATCACATCGGCCAGTTCGTTATAAAACCCGAACCCGTCACCGACAAACGACGCGATGGGATCGCCGAATGCGGATTTGTGGTGACAGCACTTATTACAAACGTTCCACGAGCATCACCGTGGCGCGCGGTTCGTGCATGTTGGCATCAGGTGGCACCGAAGCAAACGATCTGTTTCGTCCCTTCGTCACCCAACCCAAACAAAAAAATTCGCGTCAACATATTGTATTTCAAGATGGGAAAGGTTACGATCTACATTCGAAGTCGGTGAGAGGCAGATTAAATCGCGTTGTTCGACGCGGATCGGAATGCCGACGGGATCTTGGTTCGCAACAATCGGTGTGACAAATCAAGAAGAACGGACATCCCATTGCCATTTGTGATGGGTTCGGTGTGGCGTAGATGCCCCAAATCTTGGGATAAATCTCGTTTGTTGTCACTGCCGATGGCTTGAAGCGGAAACGGGCCAATACAGGAAACTGTTACCGGGAAAGACAATCGCTCTTCTTACTTCAGCGGATTAAAAGCTTCCGTTCAGAGGCCATAGAGATTCTCTTTGGTCAGTTTATCTAGAGATCAAAACACGTTCGTCTTTTTTGTAGCTCGTGAAGACATCTGGAGGCGATTCCATGACCGCAAAAAAGTTGATCGCAATATCGGTATGGTCGTACGTAGCGGCGTCGACAGGCGTATCGGCGTGGGCGGGGATGTTCGATAACATATCGATCACACGCGTGGCCACGGGATTGAGCCAGCCGTTGTACGTGACTGCGCCGCCTGACGATCCGAACCGACTGTTCGTCGTTGAGAAAGGCTCTGCAGCCGGTGACGCTGACATCCGGATCCTCGACCTGACCACCGGCCAGATGCGACAGACACCCTTTCTTTCTCTTTCCGGATTGCAAACCGGCCAAGAGTCTGGGTTGATGGGCATGGCATTTCACCCCGACTTTGCCAATAACGGTAAGTTTTACCTGAACATGACCACGGGGTTCACCCGCATCAATGTGATCGAGTACCAAGTCAATCCAAACAATGCCAACCTCGCCGACCCGGACACGGCCCGTACTGTCTTACATCTGTTCAAAAACAATACAGGGATTCACAACGGTGGTTGGATTGGGTTCAACCCTAAAATTGAACCCGACGACCCGCAGTACCTATACGTCAACATCGGCGACGGCGGCGGGCGGACGTCGATCGAAGCGCAGGACACAACCGACAGCTTCTTAGGCAAGATTCTGCGCCTGGACGTCGACGGGCCAGACGCGCTGCCCAACAACGACAACCGAAACTACGCCTTCCCTGACGACAACCCGTTTGTCGGGAAAGCCGGCCGAAACGAAATTTGGGCCTACGGGCTGCGCAACCCCTGGCGATCAGGGTTCGATCGTCAAACCGGCGACTTGTACATCGGGGACGTCGGCGCTAACACACGTGAGGAGATCGATTTCCTTCCGGCCGACGACCCGGGCGGCGCCAACTTCGGCTGGCGATTGCGCGAAGGCACGGTGGCGACGCCAGGCGGCTTCGGCGGTGACCGGCCAGAGGGCAACGTTGACCCCATTTTCGATTACGGTCACGTCGGCGGGCAAGGCGCAGCGGTGATCGGTGGTTATGTCTACCGCGGCCCGGTCAAAGAGCTTCAGGGCCAGTACTTCTTCGCCGATTCGTCACGCAACCAGGTGTGGTCGTTTGTGTTCGATGAAGCGTCCGGACAGGTCTCTGACCTGATTGACTGGACCGATCAACTCGATGCTGGACCCTTTTCGCTCACCGCGCCGGTCTCTTTCGGTGAAGACGCGGTCGGTCACCTCTATGTGGTGGACATTACCGGCAGTGTATTTCGGATTGTGCCCGAACCGTCGTCTGGCCTGTTGCTACTGGCACTGGTTGGCGTAGCACGCGTGATTCGCCGCCGGTGACAAGCCGGGGTCGGAGAGTACTGGTTGGCTTCGGGTCATCGCTAACAGTTGTTCGATAGCGGTCCGTATGCAACCGGCCCTGTTGCATATACGACGTATCTGGCCTGGTTGGTGGTTCGGCCCCACGGGCCGTTCACCAAAACACCGGGCGATGCCGCGACCGCGCCGCGGCATCGCCGATTTCGGAGTTGTGACGACAGGACTTAACGAACATTCGTTGCAACTGTCAGCGCCTGTGTGTACCGCGATGGTCGATGAGGTCGTAACGGTACCGACGACGCGTTTTGGAGCTTTCGTAAACCAAGTCAAATAAATTTTTTGCACTCACACTATTGTATTTCAGCACCCAAAACGTTAGCATCTGTTGGTCGGCTTACCGGAGGCGAGAAGCCGCATTGCCTAACGCGGATCAGAATCGCAGCGGGCACCTTCGTTCGCGACCACCGGTTTGACGAGTCGGGCGGAACGATGCATCACAAGCAATTTGCGATGGGTTTCGTGTGGCGCAGTTATCGCTGGGCTTTGGGAGAAATCTTGTGGTCTTTGCCGGCGTTGTTTAAAGGTAAAACGTTCCGACACCACAAAACCAGGTGGCGGTGACCCAAGACAAGTTCTCCATTTGTTCCGTGGGATGAAAAACGGCCACCCTCTGGCCAATAGATCTGCGTTGATCGATTCCGTTCGGGAATCAAATGCGCTTTACCGTGCAGACTGGAAAAATCTATTAGGAGGCGAGTCTATTGAATACAAAAAAGTTGATCGCGATATCGGTATGGGGTGGTCTGTTTGCGTTAACAGGTGTGCCGGGGCAGGCAGGTGTGTTCGATAACGTATCGATCACACGTGTGGCCACAGGACTGAGTCAGCCGTTGTATGTCACTGCACCGCCTAACGATCCGAACCGATTGTTCGTCGTTGAGAAAGGCTCTGCCGGCGGTGAGGCCGACATCCGGATCCTCGACCTGACCACCGGTCAGATGCAACAGACACCCTTTCTTACTGTTTCGGGATTGCAGACCGCCGAAGAGTCTGGGTTGATGGGCATGGCATTTCACCCCGACTTTGCCAATAACGGTAAGTTTTACCTGAACATGACCACGGGACTTACACGCATCAATGTGATCGAATACCAAGTCAATCCAAACAATGCCAACCTCGCCGACCCGGACACAGCCCGTACTGTCTTGCATCTGTTCAAAAACGATACGGTGATCCATAATGGTGGTTGGATTGGGTTCAACCCTAAAATTGAACCCGACGACCCGCAGTACCTATACGTCAACATCGGCGACGGCGGCGGGCGGACGTCGATTGAAGCGCAGGACACAACCGACAGCTTCTTGGGCAAGATTCTGCGCCTGGACGTCGACGGGCCAGACGCGCTGCCCAACAACGACAACCGAAACTACGCCTTCCCTGACGACAACCCGTTTGTCGGGAAAGCCGGCCGAAACGAAATTTGGGCCTACGGGCTGCGCAACCCCTGGCGATCAGGGTTCGATCGTCAAACCGGTGACTTGTACATCGGGGACGTCGGCGCTAACACACGTGAGGAGATCGATTTCCTTCCGGCCGACGACCCGGGCGGCGCCAACTTCGGCTGGCGACTGCGCGAAGGCACGGTGGCGACGCCAGGCGGCTTCGGCGGTGACCGGCCAGAGGGCAACGTTGACCCCATTTTCGATTACGGTCACAACAACGGTCAGGCGGCGGCAGTGATCGGTGGTTATGTCTACCGCGGCCCGGTCAAAGAGCTTCAGGGCCAGTACTTCTTCGCCGATTCGTCACGCCGAAAGGTGTGGTCGTTTGTGTTCGATGAAGCGTCCGGACAGGTCTCTGACCTGATTGACTGGACCGATCAACTCGATGCTGGACCCTTTTCGCTCACCGCGCCGGTCTCTTTCGGTGAAGACGCGGTCGGTCACCTCTATGTGGTGGACATTACCGGCAGTGTATTTCGGATTGTGCCCGAACCGTCGTCTGGCCTGTTGCTACTGGCACTGGTTGGGATAAGCCGTGTGATTCGCCGCCAGCGACAGCCGGCGTGTGTTCGTCGGCGCTCTGAACGCCAACCCTAGCTTCAAAGGTTTGGTTAACCTCCGTTTGGAGACGCCCAGTGGACCTCTCCGCGAACGTCCTTGGGGATCTGGTCGTCCAGTGCGTCCAGCTGTGAACCGTCGTTGGTTTCTGAAAACCGCCTGCTGGCCTGACTCAAGTCACGAAGCAGGTCGGCACTGACCGAGGCGGGGTCGTCTAGTGGGTCGGGAATCTGGCGGATCACCGCTGCCAGTTCAGGGATATCGACCGCCGCGACAATGGCCTGTGCTTTGGCTCGCAGCCGCTTGACACGACCGGTCATTGCCCGGTGAAATTTTTTACCGCGCTGCGTCACTTGGGCCAGGTTGCGCAGACTGAACTCGAGATCGACCATGGTCCCCACAACGTACATGCGACGTCGCTGCTGAAGTGACACCGCCCGGTTCGTCGGACGATCTGGCGCGCCCAACGAACTGGCAAAATTGTGACGGACTTCGCCGTCAACCCAAGAGACCAGGTCCATCTGGCTGCCCGCCCGGTGGTCACCGGTGTTCACCAACGTTTCATTGGGCACGGCGTGGCAGGAATAGCACGCGGTGGCGATCTGGTAGAGCATGTCCGAATGGACCATCCCCTGCGCCCGTGCGGCGTCTAATCTCGCCCGACGCTGGTCTGGGGTCTGGCGCTTGCCTTCCCCCCACTGCAGTGCCTGACCGTGCGGATCGCCGTCAACTTTGTCGTGGATATCTACCCAGTCGGCCGCCGGCCCGTGACACGATTCACACGACACGCCCCAGGTGGGCATGACCCGGTTGCGTTTGAGCGTCGACGTGTAGTGGCACTGAATACAGGTATTGGTCGAGGTCCCCCGTTTCATACTGTTCTGGCCCATGTTCCTGAGGACCTTCTTGGCACGCTTAGAACGGTGGCGGTCACGGAACCCGGCTCCGTGCCGGCTGTGCCGCCAAGCTTCAGCTTCCAACTCGTGGCAGCTGGCGCAGTTGTTTTGCGTATCGATCGGACCAACGGTCTTCGCCGCACGGGCTTTGGCCAGCGCTTGACTGTCAGCGGTCGGATCAGCGTGTACATGGGTGGCCATCGCGATGACCGCTAGCAGTGTCACACGGCCAAGCCGCACCGCTGGCAACCGCCGCTTGTGTGGTGGCTTTGACCAGACGAGTTTTCCGGTCACCATTTTTCTTGTCTCCTTAAAAATGCCAGAGCCCTACGCTTCGACACCGCTTGGCATTGACCTGTCATCGGTCTGGGCGCAAACGTGTCTACCGCCAAACACAAAAACTCTTGCGTAGGCGGTTTTGAGCGCGGCCTTTTCATCACAGCCATGAGCAAATCCCCGACACGAAAAAAATACGCCCTGCGCATAAAACGCCCTGAATCAAAACTCGTAACGAAGCTCCAACCTTGTACCCCAACCCTCGTCCCGCGACTCGGCCACTGCACCCAGCACATCGACCTGCAATACGGCGTGCTGGCCAAACGCTTGCTGGTACCGCACCCCCGCGGCAATGGCGCCGTCGCCTTGCGATTCGGTGCTCCGGCGGCCCCCGAACTCAAACACGATCTGTTTGCGGGTCTGATCGAGAAACAGCTGGTAACCGATCGCCGCGCCGACCGATTGATCTGCACGGTTGCCCAACGCCGCGCCGAACCGGCCCAAGCCCACCGCCGCGAAAAGTATCCCTGTTCGACCTAACGGACCGCCGGTCGCCGGGCCACGCGAGGCCGATGAGAACTGATCGACACCCCAAAACGCATTGATGTACACCAGGTCTGGTGAGCCGGTCGGTGACCACGACAATTCACCGAAGAACAGGTAACCGCTGCTGACCGCTTCGGATTGCTCCTTTAACGCGTGTGACCCCAACGCACGAAACGACGTGTTAAGGTGACCGATACGCTGAACACTGCTGAACCCCCAATAAAGACCGTCGGTGCGACGGTCTTCGTCGTAGATGTACACCACATCCAGCGCCACCGTGCTCTGGGACCAATCGGATTCGGTAAATATTCCGAGCAGGTGCGCTGAGTCGTCGTGCCGGTTGTCGTCGCGGTGAATTTCGTTCCAGCCGTAAAGAACGGTCACACGCAAGTTGCTTGCGCCTTTGGGCAAGATGGTATTACGCACAATCCCGATCGCGTCGATGTCGTCGTTGATCAACATGCCCTCTTGGAAGAACAACGGCTGACGACCGACTGCAAAGCCCCAATCCAAGCGGCGGCTGTCGTCCGGGTCCAGATTTGGGAACAGCTGGCCAAAGTCGCCTTCAAAAAAAAGAGTTGTCAGCTGAATGTTCAACTCGTCTTCACGGCCGTTGCCGCGATCGGGGTTGAATTTGTACCCGGTGAACCGGCCGTCCTTATCCAGTGGTCGGAATCCGGCCAACACACGTTCGGTCCCGCTGAGTTGTAAGTTCGCCAACAGGTCAAGGCGGTTGGCCCATTCGCTCACGGTGGTGTCACCGTTGTCAAACGCTTGGACCGCCGTGCGATAGGTTCCGAAGACCAGTAGTGACGGCCGCCACACCGCCCCACCTGGCACGGTGAAGCCCGGGTTGAGCAATCCCGGTGCTTGGAAGGGATGACCCAACTCCAGGATCGGCTTCGGGCGTACCACTTGATCTGGTGCCATTAGCGGGATCTGTTGATCGGTGATGCGACTGGGGTCTTGGTCGGCCGCGGTTGCAACAAAGTGACCGTCGGCGGGCGAATTGCCATCGGCTTCATCCTGCGCTAATCCGATCGTGTGAAGACCGCAAACCGTCAGTGCCACAAGCAAGACATCTCGGGCCCACGATGGTGCGCTACGCCGGGTCATCCAGGGACCGCACACGGTGCCGGTGGCCATCGCACACCACGGCTTTGTGGGCAACGGTGATCGCCAATGGTGGCGCATGCTAACCGGTATGACGTTATCTAACCGCGTTACCATTTTGATCACGCCGGCCATGGGTGGGTTCTCAATGCGCTTGTTGTATCGGACCGGGTACCGTAACCGTCAGCTGCTTGGACCAGATG
Organism: Phycisphaeraceae bacterium; assembly: GCA_965222495.1. Lineage (GTDB taxonomy): Bacteria > Planctomycetota > Phycisphaerae > Phycisphaerales > Phycisphaeraceae > CBDCUA01. The sequence goes on from CBDCUA010000001.1 coordinate 21,763, forward strand.
ACCTGATGCATCTTGACGAGCCTGTCAGCGACTTGCCGGGGTGTCATGCCGTAGTCGAAACCGACATCTTTAATGGCATTGACCAGGTTCACCGGGATCGCTGCGGCTTTGAGCTCGACGGCCAGCGTATAAGGTGAACCGTCGCCAAGACGACCGCCATCGACCACGTAGTTGGCCCATCGGTCGCCCAGCGGCTCGATGCTCTTGCGATGCTTTCTAAAACTGGCCGGTCGGCCCCACAGGATGCTCGCCCGCCGAGAAGGGCGCACGAATGGCAGCGGGCTCTGTGACGTGTTCACCGTGAGCACCTGCTCCCGTTCACCGCCACGCAAGTTGCGAGCCACAAACCGGGCCTGAAGGTTAAATAGCTGCCGGTCAAGCGGCAGCTGACCGTTGCGCACGTAGGCCGAGTACAGGTCCCTGACATCGCCGTTCGGATCCAGGTCGCCAGACTCGAGCAATGTGTGACCGTGACGGTCTTTGACCACCACATGCAACCACACGAGCCGCTCGGCGTCGAGACTGGTGGGTACCGAATGACCGTCTGTACGGTTTCTGACTTGGACACGAAAGCGGATCCGACGATCGGTGGCCTGATCGACAATCACTGGCCCGAGTCCGTAACCGTTTCGTAGAAGTTCCTGGCGCGCTTCACGGGCTTGATCCAGCAGTGCCAAGTTGTCCTGAATGATCTGGTGGGCATCGATCCGGTCATCGACCGAAGCCCACCGGTCCGGAAACGTGTCGTCGTCGGACACCTGATCTTCAAACGCGTCGGTGCCCCATTTGGCTTGCCAGTCAAATGTTAGCCATTGACTGATTGTGGCCAACCCCTCGTTCGACGGGTCATCCTTTTCGTTTTCCCTTTTGATCGCCTGGGGGTGTAACGGAAACAGAGCCGGGTGCACCAGCGACAGGTCCACACCGGCCATCATGTGATTGGTCAGCTTACGGTCGACGGTCCACTGGTCACCGACCCGCGCTGCCGGTCCCCAGGCATAGTTGGTCTTCGGATCATGGGTGTACCGTCCGTGGTGCTTGCCCATGTGGCAGTCCTGACAGGTCACACCACGTTTGGCCGCCGGCGACGATTTGTAGTCACTGAAAGCTTCAATCTCACGGAAACCGCTGGCCAGTGTCACGTCGTGACACATGCCGCAGGACGACGCGGTGGTCAGTTGAAAAAACTTTTCCGCGCGGCCGTGGATCTTTCGGCCGCGGCCGTCAGGGTCGTCGGTGCTGGTGCCTCGTTCAAGCGATTTGCGGATCTGGGTCTGGTCACCGGTCGGACCGTAGACCGGATCGGTGATCGGGCCGGACATCATGGCAAAGCGGCCTGAAATTTTGCCGTAAGCTTGATTGACACGGTGACAGACCACACAGGTCACACCTTCCCGAGAGACCGGGTGTCGATTGAGATTGCTTGTGAACGACGGTTCGGACTGTGCCATGCCCACCGGTGAATGGCATCGGATACAGAAGTCACCCGTGGTGCCGTTGGTCAGCTTCTGGACCGTGCCTTGCATCGCGTTGAACACGGGACTGATTTGGGCGTAAGCGTGGGGCGATACCGACCATTGCTGGTAATGGTTGGGGTGACACTGGGCGCAAGTGATCGCAGACGGAAAAGGGTTCTCACGAAAGAGCCGCAGATGATCCGCATCAGGATCCATCGCCGTGGCATCGGCCCAACGAACCGAGCGTGTGCCCGCAGCCGTGGACCGGTCCTGAGCCAGCGCATCAACCGAAGACAACACAACCGCGACGCAGGTCGCTGCGAGAAAAGAAAGATATCCGGTCCATCTGATGATCGTGTCGTTCGTCATGGGATCGCTTAACCCGCCGCGGCGTGATACGCACCGCGTACTTTCATGACGCGGCGAGAGTTTTCTACGCCCCGTCAAATCAAGACCGCGTGTGCAACCCACCGACGCAGGAGCGTTCTGTGGCGGGTCTGATCCTTCCGTCAGAGCCATCTCAACCGGGGAAAGAACCGGCTCAAGCAGGGGATCTCACCACTGGCCAACGGTTCGGTCACCAAGCATAGTGATCAAGGCCATACACCAGCGCGCCGCCAAAATATCCGGTCACGCAGACCAATAACGCGCCGACAAACAAGGTCACTCTAAATCGTCTACGACAGCGCCGATCACCTGTGCGGTGACTTCGTTCACTAAAAATCAAGATCGGCAATACCCACGCCGCCACAGCGGTGCCCAACCAACGATGGGTCGTCATCACCCAATCCTGATCGGTCATGTGCAATCCGCCAAAGAACCAACCGGTGACCGCACCCACCCACGCGGCGATCACCGCGACACAAACACAAAACCGCGACGCCGCGTTGTAGATCGCATGACCGGTGACCATCAAACACAATTCCGCCACCGCCGCTACGACCAGCATGGCCACGGGGAAACCCACCAACGCGGGGTGAAACTTACCAAGCCAGTGGACCAACGCTGTTATCATGATGCTGTCACCGCCTCGTTGGACCGTCTCTTGATGACACCCAAGCCGTCTTGGCCACGGACCCGACCACGCCGCGGGACATTTGTCGTGCAGGCGTTTGTGCTCAACCGCTACGGCCGTGGCCCGAAACTTGTTTAGAACACTTTTAATCTTGATCGCGGTGTGGTCGTCCCATCGCAGATGGGTTTGCAACCCCAAGAAAACCTGTTTCCACGGCTATCACCAAACCGACCCCAGTCCGGACATCGCTGCTTCACAACGCCACGAGGTGTTCATGCAAGGTTGTCCATCAGCACCCACGATTTAAACGCACCAAGCAAACGCAGGGCTTGGGTCGTTTTTAGGAGGCTCGCGACGTTCTAACGCCACGAGCATGCACTTGACCGTTCGGACCTAAAACTTTCGGTGGTTGTGTTGATCATCTACACCCCACCGGGCATTTATCCCGCCTATGAATCCGATTGATCGATGTCGCCAGCACCACCTGGCTCGCGTTTTCATGGCACTGCGACAAAACGTTTAAGTAGTGGGTGTCGCCAAGCGGTACCATCAGAAGCCGTCGTGGACAGGGATCGGCCTGGATCGTGGTGTACCGCGGCGTGCCCCGTTTTATTCCAACGGTGCGGTCAATCATCATAACAACATCATCGCCGATTGTTCGATCCGGTCAAAAACGCACAGCGCAGGCAGGGGACTCGTCTCTTGGAGCGTCACGCCACCAAGCCCGCACGTTCACGGGTCAGGCTGTCTGGCGTGCGGATTGCGCGCCAGTTTCTGGTGGATCTCCGACTTCAGCCGTTGGATCACACTGTGCTTGTCGGTCGAACGGATAATGTCACTGACCACCGCCTTGGGGCTGCGCCCGGCCCAGCTGGCACCGTGTTCTAAGTAATAGCGGGCGGATTGACCGACAATGTAGGAGCCGTATCCGGCCGCGGCGCCCTGCAAGGGCGCGGTGATCAGCGTGCTGACTCCGAATGTCAGCCCCTTAAGAATCGAAACACTTAAGTGAGTGGCAATCTCTGACAAGGTCACCCAACCAGCGGCCTTTAATATCGAATTGATGAGGCTCGAAGCGTTTTTGGGCGACAGCTGTATCCGGTAGATGCGCGCCAACGCCACAACCATGCTGGCGTCTACAAAGGTACCGCCGAGCACATCGACAACCGGTAGGGGATTGGCCGCGACCGCCACGGCCTTAGACGCCACGTAGCTCCAGATCAGCTTCCGTGCCAACTCATCTCTCATCCGTACCTTGGTCGCTGCGATCTTGTCGCTCTTGTCAGCGGCGAACATTGCCGCGTTCAGCGCTAGCAGTGCCTTGCCTTCGCGTTGGAGCACTTGCAGGATTTGCAGCTTAAGCTGTTCGGTATCAGGGTCGGGCTTGCGCATCTGTGTGCGGGTTGAGCCGTCGGGTGACTCAATGACATACTCCACCGGCCGCGGGTCGGCGATGGTCTGCACAATGTCGCCCGGGCCTTCCACACCAGGTAGTCGGCTTTGGCATAACGCCGCGACCAAATCGTCCCGCTGCTGAGCGTCGTATAAGTCACACTTGTTCAATACGACAATGATGGGACGGTTGCCCGCAGCCAACTGACGCAGAGCGGTGAACTCGGTTTCATTGAGATCCGAGTCGGTAACAAAGATAATCACGTCCGCACGCTGGGCCGCTTCGTGGGCCATTTGTGCCCGGTCTTGACCGTTCACTTCATTGATCCCAGGCGTGTCAATCAGCACGACCTGGGAACGAGCCATCCCAGGGACAACGTAGCCGCAACCCGACCACGGCACCGACCACACCTCTTTTGTCCAGCCGCCGCAAACACTGACCGATGTCTTGATGTCTCGGACCAAGGCGTTAATCAACGCCGATTTGCCGGTGCTGATCTCCCCGAAAACGGCGATATCGACACGGCCGGTTTCGAGTTTCGCGGTCATCTGCTGCAGCTGCACAAAATCTTGCTCCAGCTGACAACGTTCGGCGTCGGAGCACTGGGCCAGGTCGTGCAGTACCCGTTCGACCGCGGCGGCGGCTTGAGCGTAATGCCGATCTTCAGGCGATGGTTCTGGGCTCACGACCGCCCCTCCTGGGGATCCGTTCCGTTGCTTGTCTGGCCCTTGTGCCATGCGGCCAGACCGGCCTTGGCCAGCTCGATCAGCTGGGGCTGTTGGGTCAGCTGGTCCCATTTATTGCGAGCCAGCTGCGTTAAATTGCCGTCAGGGATCTGCATCTCCTGACGGAAGTACGCCATGAAAACATGTCCGATCCAACGCGTGACGATGGCCTGGGTCAGGCCCTGCAAGAGCCCGCCGGTCACCGTGCCGATACCGGGCACGGACTTGAGCGCGGACGCGATCATGGCACTGACCACGGGTGTCGCTGCGTGGGAGCCGAGAATGGTTACGAGGTTTTTTCCCATCTGGCCTAGCAGTCGTTCGGCCGCCTTTAGATCGATAGGCTGTCGGTAAACCCGCGCCAGTTCGAAGACCATTTTTGTCGAAATGGTCAAACCCGCCGCCACGTCAACGGCAGGAAAGGGAACGACCGCTGAAACCGCACCGGCTCGCCACATGTATCCATGAATAATCTGTTCGGCCCGAGCATCTAGCGCTTCGCGGACCTGCCGGGTCACATCCTGGACCAAACAGCGGGATCGCAGCAGCAGGTTGGCCAACAGCAAGTCGCGTCCGTCTTGGCGCACGGCTTGGAGCATCCGTTGTGCCAGGGGGCTGATATCGGGCACCGGCTCGTAAGTCTCCTGCTGTTGGGAGCCGTCTGGGTGGACCCTCACACGCGTTTGGGTCGGTGGATTGGCCTGAACCGCAACCACGTCCCTGGCGTGAATGTAAGGTTTGACCTGCTGGATCACTTGTGTGAGCAATTGCTGACGATCCTGATCGTGATACCAATCGCCTTTGTTCAAACAGACCATCACGCGCTTTTCCATCTGGGCCATGAGCTTGAGCATGACGAATTCGGAGTCGCGTAGTGGACCGTCCAGCACCAGCAACACCAGATCAGCGTTGCCAGCGGCTTCACGAGCGACCGCCTCCTGCTGACGGCCGTTGATTTCGTCCAGACCTGGCGTATCAACCAACACCACACGATCTGACCCCGGCCAGGGCACTTCGTTTCGGTGGGTGGTGGTCCCCCCTTTGACGTGCGATTTGAACATGGGCCGGCCCGCCAGTGCGTTCAGAAGCGACGATTTGCCACTAGAAATCGTCCCAAACGCGGCAATCTCGAGCGTCTGACTCTCACGCTTCTGATTGAGCTGAGCCACCGCCGCATCCACCGCACCGCGGTCCTGTCCCGCGATCGCCAAGTCGTCGGCCATGGCCGACGCCTCTAGAAGATTGTCAGAGATCGCCACCTCCTTTTCGACCCGTGACATCTCAGACGGCCGCTTGGCCGCTTGTCGGGCCTGCACACGCTTGTGCCGTGTGTTCCGCCACAAACGATACGCCACCCGGCCGACAACCGTACCGATGATCAACAAGCCCAGTGTCACCGTCGCCAGATAGGTGTAAGCCCATAGCACACCGTGTTTGGCGGCCGTGTCATAGTGTTCGATCACCGTCGGCGGTAAGGTGATCAGCAGGTAACCAAAACCGGCCGCAAGGACGACGAGGAACAAGCCGCTAAGTTTTTGAGAACCCGTGACTGCCATCTATTGCACAAGCGAGTATACGCCACCCGACACCGCCCGGAGGCCAAGCGCAGATGGCGATCATGTCCTGGGTGTTATCGTTCGTTCGCGATCATTCACGGCAACTCGCATATAAGACATAAAATACTTTATTATATAAACTTATATCATTCTAAGTCGCCCCTAACAGAGACGGTCTAGTCCATGTCAAGCTGTACATCAAACCGCTGCATGAGAGCGTCGAACTGGTCCAAACTGTAAAACTCGATCAAAAGTGTTCCAGATCCCTTTTTTCTGCTCGGACGGATTTTTACTTTGGTCTGTAGTTGCTGAGCCACCTGCTGCTCCAAGTCGTGGAGATAACCGGGGTTTGTGGGCTTTTTGGCCTGTCCAAGCGCCGTGGTGGTCGCTTGGCCCCCCGTGACCGACTGTCGAACCTGCTGTTCGACCTGTCGAACCGACCAGCCATGGGCCACAGCACGCTGAGCAAGGAGGTGCTGCTCCTGAGGATCAGCCACCCCGGCAAGCGCTTTGGCCTGGCCAGCTGACAGCAAACCGTCAAGAATCAGTTTACGAACGGAATCGCACAGCTGAAGCATTCGTAGGCAGTTCGAAACGGTTGACCGTTCAACCCCCACGCGTTGAGCAACATCGTCATGACTGAGTTGAAATTGATCCAATAGACGCTGAAACGCTTCGGCTCGTTCGATGGGATTCAAATCCTCCCTTTGAAGATTTTCGATCAAAGCCCATTCTGCTGTTTGGCGGTCGTCCAACTCGCGGACGACCGCAGGAAGCACGGATAGTCCCGCCAGCTGGGCGGCGCGCAGACGCCGCTCACCCGCCACCAGCTCGTAGGCGGTTGAGTCAGGACTGGATGCAACATCCGGGGTCGCCGGATCGGTCGTGACAGGGCGTTCAGCCATCGGCCGCACAATAATCGGCTGCATCAGCCCATCGTTGCGTATCGATTCTGCCAACCGTCTCAGTGCTTGCTCGTTGAAGTTCTGTCTCGGCTGATGGGGATTGGTCGCGATTTGGTCAATCTGAACGTAGCTTAATCCGGCCTCTAACCCGTGCATCTTGGGGATCGACTCAGGCGATTCGCCGGCAGATCCGTGATCTTCATGATGCGCTGTGGTCGCTGATGAAGACCGTTGATGAGGGACAGGCAGGTCGTCCCGTGGTTCAGACAGGGGGCTCACGTGTACGGGCTGAGCCATCAAGGTGCTCAGTCCCCGCCCCAATCGAGTTGACTTGCGGGCGGACGCCTTCGCTTTTGAGCTTGGCTGTGCCCTCGGAGTTTTGGAGCGAGCCATTTCGATCATCTCCTCGTATCAAGGTGACGCAGGGGTGTCATGGGGCATGGGCCAGCCTTGATGCCGCTGATCTTGGCCAAGCTGGACCAGCCTGTTCCACGTGGAACCCGTTTATGACTCAACATCAACACCCTGTCAAACAGGGAAAGCGGCAGCTTCGTGGCCCACCGTCGCCACCATCATATGGCCGTGGCCATCATAGATGTCCAGACAGCGTCGAAGGCGTCACCCAGCGTGCGATGTGAGAAGCATCTTAAACCCTTAGCTTCTTCAACGTCTCACGTCCATTTGCGGCCACCTTGACCAGACAGAAGTCGTGGAGATTGGCATATAACTCCTTATTATATCGTCGTTTACAGATGTATTTTGGGCGCAGTTCGTTTGATAATTTATTCGGAATTCAACGGCTGCGTGGTGAAGAGCCCCTACAGCCCTATCCGATACCAGCCTTGGTGACGCCATGGCATTACCACCTACTCAACCACATCCCGATCAGATGGCTCAAGTGGAGCATCTGCTAGAGCACTTTGAAGAGCTTGAAGTTCAGCTCCAGCAAGTACGCGATGGACTGACCCATTCCCACCGGTTGGCGACCCTGGGCACGATCGCATCGATCATTGCACACGAATACAACAATATCCTGACGCCCATCTTAAGCTTCGGGCAGCTGGCACTGTCTAAGCCCGATAACCATGAGATGCTCAAAACCGCGGTCGAAAAGGCGGTCGCCGGTGCCGAACGCGCCGCGCACATCAGCTCGTCGCTGCTTGGTTTCGCCCGTGAAGCGGACCAGGAACACGCCGCCAGCTTGCGAATGACGATCCGTGACACATTGGGTTGTCTCGGACGCGACCCGAAAAAAGATGGCATTGATCTGATCGTCGACGTGCCGGACGTTCGCGTGGCCATATCCCCACTTAATCTTCAGCAAGTGTTGTTGAACCTGATCCTGAACGCCAAGCAAGCGATGCACCGACGAGGAGGCTCGCTTCGCATCGACGGACGAACCGACGGCACACTTGTCCATATCGATGTCGCCGACACGGGCCCGGGCATCCCGGAAAAAATCATGGGTCGATTGTTTGAGCCCTTTGTGACACAAAGACAGTATTCGCCTGACGACGATCCGTCCGAACGCCGGGGCACAGGCCTGGGACTGTGTATTTGTCGTGATCTGATCCGCAACGCCGGGGGTTCGATTTCCGCTGAGAGCGAGCAGGGCAAAGGCGCGACGTTCCATCTGACCATTCCTCGGGCAGATGATCTGTTTGCGACCCCTTCTAAATAAGCCGCCTGCATCCAGATCCATCGCGATGCACGACGAAGCGTCACCACACGATCGCCTAGCGGTCAGCGTGCACACGGCTTGATCATGTCTTTGTCGAAATACCGTACGCCAGACCGGCTACGGCCGTGTGCTCTTAAGCCACTTGGCCAGGGACTGCCGCGACATGCAGTTGATCACCTGCGCCGGCGTTGCGCCGGCTCGGCGGGCCGTCAGAACCCCATAGATCAGCTGATCCAAATCGCCGGGTCCGTGAGCATCGGTGTTGATCGCTAGCTTCACGCCGGCATCCAAGGCCAAACGGGCGTGGCGATCGTTTAAGTCCAAACGCCAGCTGTTGGCATTGATCTCCAAAGCAATCCCTCGTTGGGCCGCCGCGGTGACGATTTGATTCATGTCCAACGTGAGACCTTCGCGCCGGCCGATCAATCGTCCGGTGGGATGGCCAATGATCGTCACGGACGGATGGTTGATCGCTTTGAGCAGCCGCTTGGTGGCCTTGGCAGGCGATTGGGTCAAACCGCTGTGCGGCGAAGCCACCACCACGTCCAACTGCGCTAAGACCTGATCCGGATAATCCAGCGACCCGTCAGCGAGGATGTCGACCTCACTTCCCGCCAGCAGCGTCACAGTGCCTTTGAGCTGATCCGCCAGATCGCCAATGGCTTGAATATGTTTCTCTAAACGTTTGATCGATAACCCACGGGCGAGCACCTGAGTGGGTGAATGATCCGTGACCGCCACGCTATGAAAACCGCGCTTCGCCGCGGCGGTGGCCAACGCCTGGATCGACCATCGTCCGTCGCTGGCAAGCGTGTGAGCATGAAGCTCGGCCTTGACATCGGCCAGTTCGATCAGCTTGCCCAACCGTTTGTCCTGGGCCAACGCCAGCTCACCCCGCGCTTCACGCAGTTCCGGGGGAATCCAATCCAAACCCAACGCCTCATACACTTGGCGCTCGGTGTGACCTGCGACAAGCCGGTCGCCGTTGTACAACCCGTACTCGTTGAGTTTGGCCCCTTGTTTGATCGCCCGTTCACGCAAAGCGACATTGTGCTCTTTGGAACCCGTAAAATACATCAGCGCCGCGCCGTAGCTTTCTGGCCTGACGACACGAAGGTCCACCTGGATCTCCCCGCCGGGCTTATCGATCCGATCGACGCTTCGTACCGATGTTTTGGTCGGACCCCGAGCCAGGACGTGGCGAACCGGCTGGAGATTGACAAAGGCGTCACCGATGGCCTTGGCCAGCGCTTCGTATCCCGGTCGTTGACCTCGCGTCGCGGCACGGTCAGTGGCCACGATCAGATCGATGTCACCGATGGTCTCCATGCCGCGCCGCAAGCTGCCGGCGAAGGCCACCTGCCCCACGCCCTTGACCCTTCGCAGCTGAGCGATATACCACAACGCCAGCGGCATGGCTTGACCGAGCCGAACTCGATCGGACGACCTCTGGGCAAACGCAATGCTCTTGCGTAGGTTCTCCAGCTTCTTGGCCCCCAGACCCGGCAGCTGGGCCAACTGGTCGTTTTGGAGCTTGACGTTCAGATCGTTCAGGCTCTCCACACCCGCCTGAGTCCAGAGCTGCCTAACGGTTTTCGGTCCCAAGCCTGCAATCGCCAACAACTCCAGCAAGCCTGGCGGGATCTTGGCCAGCAGGTCAACGTGCTCTGTCATCTGGCCTGTGGTCAGAAACTCGCAGATGCGCTGGGCGGTGCCTTTGCCGATGCCCTCAATGGCCACCAGCCGCTTGGCCTCCGGGCCAATTTCAGACAGATCCTGCCCAAGATCTTCGATCACGCGCGCCGCGCGGTGAAAGGCGTTGATACGAAAAACATCGTCGTCGAGGATCTCTAGCACCGCCGCCATCTGCTGGAACATGGCGACAATCTGTGGGTTGGCTGGGGCCGTGGCCATCGTGTTCGATTCTAACCCACGCCACACCAGGTGCGCCACCCAGCCTGCCCAACGGCACGACGACAAAGAGTCGAAGGTTGCCCTGGGTTAAGGTAAACTTCTCGACTTGCTGCGAAAGCGGCCTTAGAAGGGACCGACACCATGGACTACGTCCAAATCACGGCGTCTCAGAAGCAGTCGATGCTCGCGACGATCGGTGTGGACGAGGTTGAACAGCTCTACGCCAGCCTTCCTGAAAAATTCAGGTTAAAGCGTCCCCTGGAGCTGACCGGCCTAGCACGAGGGACCAGCGAGCTGGAATTGCTGGAAAGGCTCGACAGGATCGCCGGTACCAACCGACCCGCTGGTGGCCGAGGAACAAGCTGTTTTCTCGGCGGAGGCGTCTACGATCACTTCATCCCCACAGTGGTGGACCATCTTGCCGGTCAAAGCGCGTTTGTCACCGCATACACCCCCTATCAGGCGGAAGCCTCTCAGGGCTCGCTCCAAGCCTTTTTTGAGTTCCAGACCCAGATCAGCCGGCTTGCGGGCCTGGATGTGGCCAACGCCTCGCTATATGAAGGCGCTACGGCCGCCGCTGAAGCGGTCCTCATGGCGCTAAACGTCACCGCCAACCGGCGAGTGGTGGTCGCGTCGACCCTGCACCCACACTACTTACAGACGATCCGGACATACCTGTCAGATCTGCCGGTTGAGTTGGTCGACCTGCCAGCGTCACATGCCGACGGAATTGTCACCGTCGAATCGCTTGAAAAGACGTTAGAAAAAGGAGATACGGCATGTGTGGTTGTCCAATCGCCCAATGCACACGGTCTGATTGAAGACTGGCAGAGCCTGTTTGACGTCGTGCACGCCCACGAAAAAACATTGGCGATTGCGGTGTTCAATCCAACGGCTTGCGGGCTGTTAAAGCGACCCGGAGACTGCGGCGCTGACGTGGCGACCGCGGAAGGCCAACCTTTGGGTATCCCGATGCAGTACGGCGGCCCCTATCTGGGCCTTTTCGCGGCCAAAAAAGCGCTCATGCGGAAGATGCCCGGTCGACTGGTCGGCCAGACCACCGATCGAGAGGGACGACGTGGATTTTGCCTCACCCTACAGACCCGAGAGCAACACATTCGAGGTGCCAAAGCGACAAGCAATATTTGCACCAACCAAGGGCTGTTAGCGCTGCGGGCGACCATTTACCTCAGCGCGATGGGCCCTGAAGGTCTGCGCCAAGCTGCGAGTCAGTGTTTCGACAAAGCCCATTATGCCGCCGAAGAGATCGCGGCGTTGGACGGATACACACTGGCCTATCCTGGACCATTTTTTAACGAGTTTGTCGTGAACTGCCCAGTACCGGCCAAGCAATTAATACAAGCCGGTCGCGATATCGGGATCGCGCCGGGTTTGGACTGCGGTAAACTGGGCACGGGTCACCCACACCAGCTGATGATCGCCGTGACGGAGAAACGCACCGCCTCTCAAATCGAATCGCTGGTCCAGCTGCTCAAGAAGAAGGGACAGTAATCCATACGATGACCGTTAAGTCCTCCACCGCGCCTGGGCGGTCGCCACTGCCTGAGGCCGAAAAACGTCACGAACCCGTGGGGCTGATCTTTGAAAAATCGACGCCCGGCGTCTGCGCTGTCGACCTGCCGCCGTTGGATGTGCCGCCGTCGCCACGGGCCACGCAGATCGTCGCCGACCAACCGCCTGCCCTGCCTCAGATCGGCCAGCTGGATCTGGTGCGCCACTACACGCACCTGGCGGCCAGGAACGTGTCTGTGGATGCCAATTTCTACCCACTGGGTTCGTGCACCATGAAGTACAACCCCAAGGTCAACGAAACGGCTGCGGCGATGCCTCGTTTCACTGGCTTGCACCCGCTGCAGGACGATGGCGACGTCCAAGGTGCCCTGCAGGTGCTATACGAGTTGCGCACGTGGCTTGCCCAGATCGCCGGGCTCGATGAGGTGTGCCTGCAGCCGTGCGCTGGCGCCCACGGTGAATTCACGGCGCTCAAGGTCATTCGGGCTTATTTTCAGGATCCTGCCGGCGGGCATGCCCCTCAACGGCGAACGGTGCTGGCTCCGGACACGGCACACGGGACCAACCCCGCCAGCTGCACCATGTGCGGCGCAGGTGTGGTGCGTGTTCCATCCAAGCAGGGACGGGTTGACCTGGACGCGTTAAAAAGCATGGTGAACGACCAGACCGCCGCCCTGATGATCACCAACCCCAATACGGTGGGGTTATTCGACGGCACAATCGCTCAAATCGCCGATATCCTTCACGACGCCGGGGCACTGTTGTACCTTGACGGGGCCAATATGAACGCCATTGTCGGCGTAAGCCGACCGGGGGACTTCGGCGTTGATGTAATGCACTTCAACACACACAAGACCTTTTCGACACCTCACGGGTGCGGCGGCCCCGGTGCCGGCCCGATTGCTGTGCGGTCTTTCTTGTCACCGTATTTGCCTGTACCTCAAGTGGTTAGATCAGATACACCACGGTCGGCCAACGGTGGTGGACCCCTGTGGTCGTACCAGCTGGACGTCCAACGACCCAAGTCGGTGGGCAGGGTCCGTAGCTTTACCGGTCAGTTTGGCGTGCTGTTGCGATGCTGGGCGTACATCGCCGCTTGTGGGCCTGAAGGTCTGCGTCACGTCGCCGAAACGGCGGTGCTGAACGCCAACTACTTGGCGGCCAAGCTGCGCCGACAGTTCGAAATGCCGTACTTCGACCCCGAACACCGTCAGTACTGCGCTCACGAGTTTGTGACCGTTCCCAAGGGCATGCTGTCGAAAGGGGTGACGCTGATCGACCTGGCCAAGCGCCTGATCGATTACGGGATCCACCCGCCAACCATGCACTGGCCCGTGCATGACTGTTTAATGATCGAGCCGACCGAAACCGAGAGCCTGGCCACCCTCGATCGTTTCGTCGCGGCGATGGAAGAGATTGCCCAAGAGGTCCAACTCGATCCGGCCCTGATTCATGGCGCACCCTACCACACGCCCGTGCGGCGCCTCGATGAAGTCGGCGCGGCACGCCAACCCGTACTGGTCTTTCAAGGCCAAGACCAGCCTGACGCGGCCCTCGGTGACGTCGAACCGGACGGCGACTCTGTCAGCGCGTGCTCGGGACGGTGATCAAGACGGAATCACAGGGCCCACTTTCGCAAACGGACCACGGGCAGGTGATCCAATGCCCACGGGCCATTGGACAAACAAGCGCTCATTCGGTTCAATATTTTCTAGACGCCCCGTCGCGGCCCGGGGCAGTCATGTGTGTAATTTCCGACCGTGGGAACATCGCCACGTCCGATTTCGTAGTTACTATAAGGGATAGGCTATGTTTGTTTTACACTTCGCCGATCAACCCGTGGGTAAAAATAGGCCTGGCGTCACATCGCAGAAGGGTCCGGCTAACCCCGCGGAAGATGAGGCGGAGGTTGAAGAACAAGAAACCGTTGGCGATGAAGTCAACGCGGTCCTGCTGTCCCTGATGCCGTGGGGCATTTCGATCTTGTTCCATGTGGGATTGGTCTTACTGGCCATCTTTGTGGTCTGGTCAACCATCGACCCGCTCACCCAAGAAGAAGAGGTCGTTATCCCCATTGCCCGGCTTAGCGTGACACCGGGAGCGCCGCTGACGATGAAGGTCACCAAGAAAAAGATCAAGTCGAAACAGCGTGTGATGACCAAGAGCGTCCGTCAGACACCGACCAACCTCAGCAACAAAGTCGATGCAAAGATACCGCTCATCGGAGCCAGCGGGGGCTCGCCCGGGAAGGCCAGCCCGTTCGGCACGACGGTGCGTATCGAAAGCGGGGCCAGGGCAACGATGTACGGCAGTGGCGGCAATGCGCGTCGAATTGCTTATGTGATTGATGCGTCGGGGTCTCTGCTGGATGCCATGCCGTTTGTGATCAACGAGATCAAGCGGTCGGTCAGCGAGCTATCCGATCAACAGACGTTTACGGTGGTTTTCTTCCAGGGTGATGATGTGATCGAGGTGCCGCCCAAGGGGATGAAAAAGGCAACGTCCGACCTCAAACAGCAAGTAATCAAATGGGTGGATATGGCAAGTGGCAACATTGTGCCGCGTGGTAGCTCCAACCCCGTCAAGGCGATCACACGGGCGCTGCGTTATAAGCCTCAGCTGGTTTTTCTTCTGTCAGATAACATTACCGGACGAGGCCAATACGAGATGAATCAGAAGCGACTGCTCGACGAGATCAAGAAAGCAAACACCGCCCATACAAAGATCAACACCATTCAGTTCTTATATCCCGATCTGCTGACAGCCGTGGGGCTTAAGCCGACCATGGAGTTGATCAGCGACAGCACCGGGGGGATCTACAAATTTGTCGATGGACGGGAGTTGGGGATCCAATGGTAGTCAACCAGACCGGTCCGATGGTTCTGGCATCGAAGGCCGCGCGTAAATATCAGACATCTTTGACACGACCACGGCCAAGATGGGTTTGGTCCATCGTTTTGGCTTTAACGTTCAGCTGCGTGGTGTGGGCAGACGAGATCAAGCTGGGTGGTTTCTGGATCGGTGACGTGAGTATCCAGGGTATTGAAGATGGACAGGTGCTCTACTTCAACCGTGTCGGCACAGAATTCACTCGGCCCATCGAACGCGTCGAAGGCCTGAAATTGTCAGCCTATCCCCAACTGAGTCAGGCGTATGACGCGATGGACGAAGGTGACGACCGAACCGCCCAACAGGCGCTGGAACAAGTCCGCGGCAAAGCCATCGCCCCGTGGCTTCGTCATTGGGTTAGCCGTGTCCTGATCGAAGTTTACGATCGTTTGAACATGCCCCATGAAGCGGTTGATATCTTTTTGGGATTGGCCGGAGAAGAGGTTCCAGAACTCTACCTGTCCCATCCGCCAACCCAATCGCTAGCACAAGCCGATTCAGACGTACAGCATATGCTCGGCCAACGGATCAGTGCGGCGATGGAGAGTTTGGCGGGCCAACCGCAATCGGTCATGCTCAGGCAGTTGTTGGAATCGATCGCACCTGACAACGCCGATCAGAACAATCGCCAGCAAGCCACCGGCCAACTCCGCTCAGAAGGCAATCCAGCCGCCACCGACGATCCGGGCGCGTCGCACGAGCAAACAATGGTCTTAGACACACCGCTGGCCAATATGAGCTTAACTCTGGCCAAGTCGTTGGATATTGGAGATACGGTCACCGCGCTGCTGGTACAGGGTGAATTTGAACACGCCCTGGAAAGGATCGACCAGATTCTGAAGAAAAACAGCCGTCACCTGCCGATGCGGTTGTACCAACGTGGCATTGCCCAGCTGTACCTGGCCCAAGCCAACATGGACGATAAACAGTATTATGACGCTGGACTGAGCTTTATGAGTGTGTGGGCATACTTCCCCCAAAGCGATTACGCAGGACCAAGCCTGGTGGAAGCCGCCGTGGTGCACAACAAGATCGGTCAGCGCGATACCGCCAAGAAGCTTTATGAAAGAGCCTCATTCGTGATTGATGTCCAGGAAGACCCTCGCTATGCCGCCCGGCTCGAGAAGCTGGCCGATGACCTCGATCATCAATAGATGATTCAAACAGGTGGCATGTAAAGGATCGCCAAAGGAGAGCCTATCTATGCGTCGTGCACTGTCTGTATGGCTAGCGTGCTTGGTGTGTGCCGTGGCAGCCACTCCCCTGATGGCCCAGGACGAACCAACGATCTCCAGCAGCTGGTTCAGGATGTTTCTATGGAACGACGATATCATCGGCCTGTTGATCATCTGGGTGCTGCTCTTGATGTCGGCGGTGAGTGTGGGGTTCACCATTAAACTATTGATCGATTGTCGACGTGCCACGCTTGTCCCAGAGGACACGCAACAACAGCTTCAATCGATGCTCGCTGACAAAAGGTACCGTGACGCGATCGAGTATGCCGGTAGCGACCCGAGCTACCTGGGTAAGGTTGTCAGTTCCGGATTGAACGAAGCCAGCAGCGGATACGGAGCGATGGAACGGGCTATCGAAGAAGCGGGGGACGCGGAGACCACTCGGCTGCTTCGTCCCATTGAGTACCTGAATGTCTTGGGCAATATTGCACCGATGATGGGACTGTTCGGAACGGTCTACGGGATGATTGTGGCGTTCCAAAAACTTGTTGAAAGCGGGGGCAAACCCGACCCGGGCAAGCTCGCGGCGGGGATCTCCACGGCGCTGGTGACCACGTTTTGGGGTCTGGTTGTCGCGATGCCCGCTCTTGCGGCTTACGCATTGATCCGCAACAAAGTCGACGCGTTAGCCAGTGAAGGATTAATCATGGCCGAAGAGCTCATCAAGCCGTTCAAGCCCGGTGGGAAGAAGGCATCCTCCGGCTCAACCAGCCGCGGGCGCTCGTCTTCTAAAACCGTCAGTGAGCGCGGTTGATTTTTTGTTAGGAAGTGTTCCGGCCGCTGCTGGCGTGCATGCGACCAAACAGGGGGCGCGGACCGGACCGACCGTGTCTCACGGACAAACAAGAAGGTCACGCACAGTGGCATGCGTGGCGTGCAACGCCCCCGCGGAGAACCTTGATGTCGAAAGTCCACCGAAAGGGCCCCACGAGCCCTGAGATGAACATGACGCCCATGATCGACGTCGTGTTTCAGCTGATTGTCTTTTTCATGCTCGTGAACAACATCATCTCCGAAGAAGCCGTGATGATGATTGTGCCGGAGTTGGAAAATCCCAAGACCAGGGAGTTGGGCGACGATACGCGCATTACCGTCAACGTCGCGCCGCAGTCGTATGATTCGAGCAGGGGCCTAAGCGATCTGACCATCCCGGGTGAAGCGGCGTATGTCAAGGTCGGGCTTGATCGGTACGAGTTAGATGAGATGGAACGTGTCACCGAAGCGCTCAAGGAAGCCCGAGCCAGGAATGAGAACCTCGAGGTTCTGCTCCGGGCCGACGCGGGTCTTTTTTACGATGAGGTCCAGCCGGTCATGCAGGCCATCACCAGTGCCCAAATTGTGAAAGTCAATCTCGTGGCCTACCTGCCCGAAGACCAACGATGAATCGAGAGATCGACCAGTCTAGCGCCAGTCCGCACGTGCACACCACGGCAGATGGTGTCGATCAGGATGAAACCGTCCACCACGAGTCGCAGCGACAGAAACGCAACAAGCGTACGGTCGGATCGGGATCCATGCAGCTGAACCTCACGTCGATGATCGATGTGGTGTTCCAGTTGTTGATCTACTTTGTCGTTACCTCGAGCTTTGCTGTCGGTGAGGGTGTCTTGACGGCAAAGCTGCCGGTGGGACCCGGCACAGCATCGCAAAAAAAACCACCCGACCAGCCTCTAAAGATCGTCGTGAACTCCGCGGGCGCGATCGGCACCAGCTACCGCGTGTATATCGAAACGGTCGCCAGGCGACCCAACAACTTTAGCGAATTAGGTGACATGCTCATGTTGCTTCAACACGACCCGACGCGTGGGTTGGACGGGCCCTACAAGCCCGACAACCCGGTCATCATCAAGCCTGACGGGAGCGTGCGGTGGCAGCATGTGGTCAATGCATTCAACGCAGCGGTCAGGGCGCGTTATTCGAACGTGAGCTTTGCACAGGCGGGGTACAGTGAAAAATGATCTACCCACAATCCGTCCCGGCAGCCTGCGGCACAACCGTGATCACCTCACGGTCCTGTTGGGTGTCGCCGCGAGGCAGTCAACGGGGCGATCGACCGAGGACACACACTCACCTGTCCCGGTCGATCCGACGGATTGCAAGATCATCGGGTAAGACGCAATGGTTTCGGTTTGGCTCATGATCAGGACAAGGGCTCTGGCACTCACGGTTCTCTTCTTGACTCTTGGCGTAGCGCTACCTGCCGCCAGCGGCCAGCTATCGAATCTGGACAAGACCACACTGATCGATGTGCTGGCCAGAGACGGGATGGACCAGCTGTTGGCCCGCCTGGCTGAAGTTGAACCCGCTGACGACCCTGTCATTCAAGAACTGATCCAAATAGGCCGCTTGCGAATCAAAGCAACCGACCCCGACCAAGAACGCAACCAGCAGCTGGCGCTGTACGAGCAGATGGTGGACGCCTGGCGCGGGCTGATCAAAGAACACCCCGACCACGACCAACGACCCGTGTGGCAGACAGATCTGGCAAACCTGCTGCTATTTGACTATTTGCAGGCCGTTCAACAGCACGCCGATGCGTTCTATGAATTTGGCGTACCCACCACCGATCAGCGCAATGCGTTTGAGTCGGTGGTGGCCGAGGCCTACGAACAGCTCGCCGAAGCCGATTTGAGATTCTTTCAACTCAGCGGCGAACTACCCCGTCAGCCAGACCACGATGCAAAACGCGTTCAGACCGGGCTTTGGGACCGGATGATGAAACAATACTACAAGACCAAAACGCAATTTTTGCTTGGGCTTGCCGCGTACGACACCGCTCTGTTAAGCAACGATCATCCCTATTACAAGCACCTGAACAATCCCAAAATCCCGCGGCAAAAGAAGACCCCTCAAGAAGAGCGCGACCGGCTGCTGGCGCTGGCGGTCACCGCGCTGGACCAACTGGCCCAGAACCCCAACGACGTTTTCGGTCTTCGATGGCCGGCGTTGTGTCTGACCGGCCGGGGTCTGCTGGCCCAGGGTCAATTCGATGAAGCGATTGACAAGCTCAACACCGTCGCCGGGGGCGACCGACGGGATCTGAATCAGATGTTGGGCCAACTGGCCAAAGCAAAAGCCCTGGCCAAAAAAGGGCAACCCGACCAAGCTCAGCGACTGCTTAACGATTTATCGAGTCACCCCGTCGCTCAAGAAAACCTTATCTTTCGGCTGTTGGTGGTCGACCAAGACCATCGCTTGAAGCTGGCCAAGGCGTTGGCGGCACCGCGAGAAACACAGCCCGAGCAGATCGCCCAGGCCTATGAGCCCTATGAAGAGCTGCTGAGCGATCCGGGGCTGGGCGAAAACGCCACGGGTTTGAAAAATTACATCTATGCCCGGTGGGAATCACAGGTCCAAACCGATCAGAACCTGGACCAGATGCCAAGCTCGGTGTTGGCCGCCGCCGGTGAAATGGCGCGTATCGCCGGACAAGCATTGGTCTACCAGGCCGATCAGCTGGACGAAAACCAGGCCCAGCGCGCCGAAGAGCTCTGGGCACAAGCCAATCCCAAGCTCGAGCGGTCGATCCAGATCAACACCCACCTGCGAGAACGTCAGAACCTAGCGCCACGTGTACAGGCAAGCGTTATGTTCAACTTGGCCATGGCCACATACCTCCAGGCGCAGGGTGATCCGGAGCAATTGATCGAAGCGGCGAATCTTTGGTCAGAACTCGCAGAACAACTCCCCGACCAGCCGCTCGCCGAAGAGGGCATGACCACGGCCATTGCCGTGTTACGCCACTTGCATGCTATGGAGCCCAAACCCCACGGTGTGGCTGAGGCGTACGCACGAACGGCCAAGGTGCTGTTTGAGAAGTTCCCCACCAGCCCGGCGGCGGATCACGAACGCGTGTATTACACCTTTTACGTGTTGACCCCCAGGGGGCGGTATGACGAGGCGGTCGATCTGCTTAGCAAGACCCCCAAGAACCATACGCTGTACTTCGAAGCCCAGCGCGAGCTGCTGCACAATCTCATGAAGTTGTTCGATCAAGCGGAAAAAGTTCTAGACAAGCAGCTGACTCAGAAACGGGCCAGCGACCACGCCAGCCGCATTATTGACGAAGCCCGGGCCGCTGACGGAGAGGCTGACCCACAACGACACCAAGACGCCCGCGTGGCACACGGCACCGCCAGGCTGGTCTTGGTGGATATCGCACTGGCTCAGAACCAAGTTGACCAGGCGTTGGCCGGGCTGGAAGGATTTGAAGACGAATTTGAAGATACGCCCGATCTGGTCCGACAAGCACTGGCCAAGGGCATTGTTGTTCATGCTCAAGAGGGCGGTGACGAAGGCCCATTGGTCAACCGCGCTAAGAAGATGATGAACATGTTTCCCGACGACGCCGCGGCGGTGATCGATGGCGTTTTGACAGACCTGACCGAAAGGATCGACCAGTTCCACAGAACCGCCCAGCACAGCCAGGTTCAGCGTGAGAAGGACCAAATGCTCAAACGCGCCAAGAACCTTGCCCGGGCGGCTCAGATGCTCGCTGAGCTGCTGCTGGATTGGGCGATCAATCAAAATTTTGATAAGACTGATCTGGTCCCCTTCAAGCTGCTGCTGGCCAAAGCCGCACGGCTGGCTGGCCAGTTCAACGTGGCCATGGACACGCTCAACCCGCTGTTGCAAGAATACCCCGATGACACAGAATTGATTTTCCACGCGGCCGAAACACTTTTTGCCATGGGTGACGAGAAGTCACTGCTGTCAGCGGCACAAAACTACGACCGACTGATTGTCGGAATCAGTGCGCCCTTCCCACCCGTCTGGTGGCGGGCGTGGCTCGGTCGTTTGCAGATCATGGACAAACTTAATCAATCGGTAGAAGATATTCCGTTGCGCGTTCGGGCACTGGAACTGACCGATCCCAACCTCGGGGGTGAACCCTACCGATCCGAATTCAAACGGCTTCAACTGAAGCACGCCCAATGAACATAAACATCAAGGATTTTGTGCTGACGGTGCTGGACACGGGAGTTTGAACCGCTTGACGGGTCAACACGACGCGGCCGCGGCGCCCAAACGACCGCGGCTCTTTGGCCACCCGTACGCGATCCGCGTGACGGTGGCTGTGTGTGTTTGGCTGGTCATGCTGGGCCTGGTCGAAGTGGTCTTGCGTGCGATGACCCGGCGGGGCATCGACGGCATGCCCGTGGTCGCGGTCGGCCAAGACATCCCTTTGCTTCCGTATCGGCCAGACGCCAAGCACGTTGAAGCGTGGTTCAGTCGCGCCAAACCGGGGTCCTACCTGGTCAACGACCCTGAACTTGGCTGGACCATCGGTAAAAACAGAACGAACTGGTCGGGGCTGTACCGTTCAAACGCGCAGGGTATCCGCACCGCCGACGACCGGGTGTACGATCCGGCGCCACCCGGAGATCGACGGCGTGTCTGTGTCTTTGGCGACTCGTTCACTCACGGCGACGAGGTCGCCGCAGAAGACACGTGGCCCTATCAGCTTGAACGGGAGTGCCCCGGACTGGAGGTCTTGAATTTCGGCGTCCCGGGTTACGGTACAGATCAGGCGTTTCTGCGGTGGCGCCGTGACGGTAAGAGGTTCCGGTCACACGTGACGATCTTGGGGATCTGGCCTGAAGACATCTGTCGGAACCTTAACACCAATCGGTATTACATGGCCCTGGCCGGTGGGTTTCGACCCAAGCCGCGATTTGTCCTTGAAGACGGACATCTGAGGCTGACGCACTGCCCGGTGCCCGAAGCGTCGCAGGTTGTCCAGCGGTTATCGATGCCGGCCACGTCGACGCTGATGGCCGACGAATTCTGGATCTCACACGACGAGCTGGCATACAAACCGCTTTATCGCCTGCACACCGTGCGTGTGGCGGCTAGCGTTTACAACATGTACCGCCGCAAACAGCGCCGCCATCGGTTGTACAGCGGCCAAGATCGACGGGCGATCGACCTGACCGTGGCGATTGCCGACCAGTTTCGGGCCGAGGTCCAAGAAACCGGGGCGTTACCGCTGATCCTTCTGCTGCCGATGGACGTGCTGCTAAAAACGTATCCCATCCAGGGCGCCATGCCCCTTGTCACGGCGTTACGCGATCGTGGTCACACGGTCATCGATCTAGGCCCTGTGTTCGCTCGCAGCGCGTCAAGAGACGGTTTGGAACACTACTTCCTTCTCGATGGCCAGGGACACCTCAATGCAACGGGCAACCGGTTGGTCGCTAGCGAAATCTGTGCTCGGCTAGGGTCGGAGTTGTCAGTGGGGTCAAACCCCAACTGAAAAAGGGCCAAAGCGCTTCTGCACACCCATATGACAGCCATGCCCATAGGCATGCTACGGCGACACCGCGGGCTTGGCCGGCGCCCGATGGGCTTTGGGTTGCTCAAGCCAGATCTTGCGCAATACGGCAATCAAGGGATCGTCAGGGTGATTGGCACCGGCCAGATCGAGTGCAAATTTTACATGCCGCGGGGAACCGTTCTGATAGCCCAGATAGGCCAGAAGGATCACTGCGTCACTGTGATCCCCACGTTCAATCGCCTTCATCAATTCGCCATACACCCATTTAAGCCGTTGGGCGGCTGGTAGCAATGTGACCTCGTAGCGAGCGGCGATCAGTTCTGGGTGGTGTTCAAACAGCCAACGCAATCCCAACGCGGAAGAGCGCATCATCCCGGCGCCGATCTGGGCATGCACCAAGCCGACCTGCGCCAAAGGGTCGTTGGGTTGCAGTCGCAGCACATGCCTGAAGCGATCCTCGGCGTCGATGAACCGCCCCATACGAATCTCTTCCTGGGCTTGTTGGATCAGCTGATTGACCGTCGTATCTTTCTTTCCCGCCAACGTTGCCACGGGCGGCAGGTCGTAGTCGAGTTTGCTCCACAATCGCTGCATGGGCTCAGATAAGCGGTTCTGGGCATCGGCTTCTTGAGATGGCTGACCTGACCGGCTCTGTCGACCGGCGTCTGCCGATCTAGAGCGCTGACGTGCCCGGCGCCAGGCTGCGTCGGCCTGATCCAACTGGTCCCCACTGGGACCAGTCATCCATGCCGGCATCGGAGGCTCGCCCTGCGACGCACGCTTGTCTTGGCCCGATGGTTGTTTGGCGTTTTGATCGGCGGCTGGCGTTTGCCGCTTGATCTGCGTGAGGATCTGAAAATACGGGCTCTGGTCAGCTTCGGAACCCGGTGTGTCCAGTGGATCAAATAGATCCTTTTCGATCTGCTGGACAAGCCGATCATTGTCAGCCGCTGACCGATCCGTTTGCTGCCGATTCAGCACCACCTGTTCGATCAGCTGACCCCACTGAACCACCGGCACCCGCTGTACGGTGGGACCGGGACGCGATCCATCTGCAGCGTCGTCGTCGGATGGACTGGCCTGATCGTCCAGGGCGGAATCGGTCTCAAGACGACGCAGCCCCAACAAAGGTGATGCCTTGACCTCTAAGATCCGGCCCTCAGGCTGATTGATCGTACCGATCCGTTGTTCATAGGACCGCACATCCCAACCCGACGTGGTCGGCGGGCCTTCCGGCGACGTTAACACATCGGCGGCACTGCCAGGGGCTCGCACATCCAATCCGGATGACACGTAGCCGCTGCCGGCAAACGCGGGCCGCCTAATGTTCCTGGCACCGCCGGCCCACTGGGACCGATACACACTGACCTGGCCAGGCGCCACACCCAACGTGTACCCGCCACCTGGCACGGAAGAGGGACTCGATGACAGACTCCTTGCTCGGAACCGAAACAGGTCATCGCTGCCTAGCCGACCACCAAATTCGCCCGTTGCGCGATACCCCACGTCATCGTGGAAGTAACCCAAACCCGGCACGTTACCGGTGATCACGTCGTTGCGAGCATTGAAATTTGGCGTCTGTCCTTGAGGATTGACGCCACCGCTGCCCTGCTGGAGATTCGCATCCAACGAGCGGCCATCGCCCAATTGATCCTGCCCGTGCGCAGCGAAAAAAAACCAGTCCACTGACCGTACACCAAACCGCCACAGACAACCGCTTGTTCACCGTGCCGTCCTTATTCATCACGCATTTTAGACGTCAGGCCCACGCAAACCCACGGTCGATAATCCCACAATATCTACCCAACACCGCCACCGTCAGGCCACAGGGGGTTTGCGAATCGGCCCCCGTCCGGTCGCAACTACCTTCGTCAAGCAAACTTGCTCGATCCAGCTCAATCAAAGAGATTCCCCGCCTTGGATTGGCTACAAAATCTCCAAAACTTCATACCGCTTGGTACCGCGGGGCAGATCGACCTTGATCACATCGCCCACACGTGACTTCATCAGCGCCTCACCCATAGGGCTGGCGGCGGTGACTTCAATCTCATCGGCGTCGAAATTACCCGTCGACTCTCCAACCAACTTATACAAGTCGTCACTTTCATCTGCGGTGTCACGAAGGCGCACCACCGACCCGAGAAAGGCCATCCCCTCAGGGATGTGTGAATCGTCGGCCACCTTGGCGGTTTTGATCCGCTGCTCCAGTCGTCGGATCTCCGCTTCATTGAGCGCCTGCTCCTCGCGCGCCGCGTGATACTCGGCGTTCTCCTTGAGGTCGCCTAGGGCGCGGGCCTCGGCGATACGGGTGGAGATCTCCGGCCGACGGTGAATAAGCAACTCAAGCTTTTTTGTCAGCTCCCGTTTTTTCGTCCTCCGTTAGGAACTCCATGTCGATACGCTCCTGGGACTGTCCCGCGGTCTATTGTTTGGACCGGCAAGCGTGATTGTGTGTACGCCACTGTCAACTATTGTGACCAAGGCCGCAGCCAATCGCAATCTGAGCTGGGTCCATCGGCCGCCAACGATCACGTCGCGACCGATACCGATACGCCCCACCAGGCCCGTCATCGGCCGGCGGGTTAAGCGACGTTGGAACCGGCCATGTGGTTCTGACTGGGGGTCATGTTTTCGCAGCGGGTCGTCAGAATCGGCTTGGTTCACCTTGGCCAAGTGTAACCGATGGGAGATCGACGGTCGTCTTGCACGACCGGCTGATGAACAAAAAACCGCCGCGCCATAGACATCGACCACTTTGCCACCGGCGTCGATCGCTCCCCGTTCCCGATTCAGATCTGCCAACCAGATCTTCTTGGTCTTCGCGTCGGGTTCCACGACCTGTTGCAACCCTGGGGGGCAAGCCCCACCGCACCATGCCCTGTCGCGTGCGCAAGACCAGGTGCGGCCGCCCCTGTCGATCCCGTCCGCTCACGTCGATGCACTGGATCTGTTTTAGATACGGTTGATCGCCGAGCCACTGGATCAGCGAAAGCCCTGCTTGTAGATCACTGCCGGGCCATACATCTCCCGCTCGTCCCGGCGCAGCACCGACCCCAACGATCACGGGTAAATCCAGGTCTTCTAACTGGTGCCGGAGGTACAAGCCCGGTAACCGCACCGCCCGATCGCTGACAAGATGATAGCCGTCTGCACCCTCCACCACCGCGACGGGCTGACGATACCGCGCTGATACGTGTACCGGACCGTGACTGGTTCGACGTACACCATAGACAGTTTCGATCCAGGGGCTGACCTCCAACGCGTCAACAGCGCGCTTGAGACCCTCGTGATCCAGTGGTCCGCCGCCGGTCTGGGTCCGGACCCGCTGACACAGCTCTTGGCGTACCGTCCGGTTCATCCACGCCGGTACATCGACCAACGTCACCGATGCGGCGCCAACCGGCGCCCGCACCTGTGCCGTCACCCATCGGTCCAGCCCGCGTTCAGCGGCGTGCCAGCCCCAAGCGCCACCGACCAGCACCGTCGCCGCCGCGAGCCATTTCAGTCCTCGCAGCGTGCGCGCCGGGTCCCACGCTTGGGGTTCGGCGATTCTCTGAGATCTGTTGGCCGAGCCACGGCGGCCGTTGTGTTTGTTTAAAAAGCCATCCCATCCATGGACCCATCGATTCGTATCGGTCACCCATAAAACGGCGTGTCGTGTGATCAATAAACAGAACCCATAGGCACCGCGTCTGCCCCTTGCGCGTCGACGATCGGCAGAATCCTGTGGTCGCAAGCTGCGCGATGGAAAAACACATGCGCAATGAACGTTCTGTGTTTGGCGTCACCATGCACACCCTTGGTCAAGGGCATATATCGGCCAAAAGGATCTGGCAGCGCCAATCAATCATCACAACAGACCGAGCCCCGCGCGCCGGCGCCGGGCGGTGACGATCGGCTGCCGGCGATACGCACCAAGTGGTCGACCAAGCGATGTAACGGCCAACCCGCCGCGCTGGCGGCCTTGGGCAATAGCGAATGTGCCGTGAAGCCTGGGACGGTATTCACTTCCAAAATCCACGGCCGCTCTTGCTTGTCAACGATAAAGTCGACCCGGCTCATGTGACGGCAGCCAAGGACACGATGGACATCGACCGCTAGACGGCACAACTGTTGTGATACGGCAGCGGACACACCGACCTGTTCGGCATCCAAAACATACCGGGTATCGTCACGGACATACTTGGCCTGATAGTCATAAAAACTGACCTGAGGGACAATCCAGATTGGCGGTAACGCCCGGTCACCCGCGACGTCTGACACGACACCAACGGTCACCTCCTGACCGGCAACGAATCGCTCGGCCAACAGAGCTGTGTGGTGACCCAGTCGTTGGCGGCCCTGGCAAACCGCCTCTTGATCTGGACAAATCGCCAGATCAATGCTGCTGCCCTCGCACATGGCCTTGAGCACCAGCGGCGGCGTCAGGCTCGGCTGATTGTCCCCCGATGCGTTCGAAACGCGGTGTGGGTAGCCCGTGTTGCACCAAGGCCAGCTTCGTGCGGTATTTATCCATGCACAAACTCGCCGCTTCCGGCCCGCAGCCGACGTAGGCGATCTGTCGCTGGCTCAGAATCCGCTGCAACGGTCCGCCCTCACCCCACGGCCCATGCAGCACAGGGAACACCACGTCCCCGCACCACCGTTCCCAATGATCCAGCGCTGACATGTCATCGGGGCCGATGTCGAGCACCCCGCTCACGTCATGTCCAGCCTGACGCAAGGCGTGTGCGACCGCGGCGCCAGACTGAAGACTCACCGATCGCTCCCGGTCAGGGCCCCCCGCAAGGACCATCACCTTTAATGAAGCGCGCGTCGGTCGCTTTGAGACCGAACCGTCATTGCCATTGGTGGCCGTCATCTGATCGCCAGCGAATGGAGAATCAGGTCGGTGCATCGAGATCAGCTCCGGCGCGACAGCCTGATCTGCTGACGATCGACACACAAACCCATTGTTCGTCAATGGTGTCCGATCAACGTCACTAGGCGTTGCTGGAAGTAATTTGTCGTGAAATCGGTGTGAGGAGGTTGGGAATGACCTGCTCGCTGGCCAGCGTCTCGGCACGTTGAACCAGGGTGTTGAAGATTTCTTGCATATCGTCGATCTGTTTTATGGGACCATATTTGCGCACGGTAAGAAAAAATACTAATTGGCTCTTCTTGGTACCGTCTGGACGCTCGACCGCGCCTGGTCTTGGTGCGGGTTTTGACCTCATAGCACGCGTGAAGATCGCCCTCCTGGTTTAACGAGAGCCCAAACAGCGGTTGAACCTCCACAATCTTGGCATCGGGCACCTTGAACAACTCTGCCATGGGCGAGTTGGCGATCAGCGCGTCGTAAACCACTTCGTCGTGATTTCCCTTGCACTCCAAGTCGAAGCCGAACATCAACTCAATCGAGTCGACGTCCAGGGGGCTAATTGTCAGGTGATAGGGCGCTACATCCAACGCCAACCGGTGCAACTGGTACGCCTCATCCATGCTTGAAGGGTTGACGTGCCCAGAACGGAGGCTTGCCCGTCGCAAAGCCAACCAACGATAATCCGTACCCAGCCGCGACGATTCCAACGCCAGTTCACCTTCATACCTCCGAAACCGATTCATGCTCGGTTGAGCTTTTCGGATCCGATCGAACAGGTGTAACACCGTTTCGCGGTCCGAGGGCAGGTCCATTTTCAGTAGGAGCTTCTGGTTGACGTAGAAATCTGTACATAAAGCGCCAAAGCTGGTAGCCATTTTCCACCCTTCATGAAAAATGCCGGTCGGTTCATGATGTTCGACGCCACAGTCGATTATAGCACTTTCACAAACCGACTGTGACACGTGGGCAGGTGTCACAGTCACCAGACGGACACGCGACTTACGCCTTAACGCCGGATCACCGTGGCCAGGGAGTGTTGCCACCGGCCGGTGACGCGTTAAAATCCAACCCTAACCCACAGGTCCCCGATAGCTCAATTGGTAGAGCGAGCGGCTGTTAACCGCTAGGTTGCTGGTTCGAGTCCAGCTCGGGGAGCTTTGGCCTTTTGGGTCCGCGCCCTGGCCCGCCCGTCAGCACAAGGACGGTATGTCGGACGGTACGATCAAACATCGATCGGCAACTCGCGACACAGAACGACGCCCCATCCAACACCCCACACATTGGCGCCGGCAACCTCCACGGACGTGGACGCCGCCAGGTCGACTATTAGGGCCGCCAAGGAACCCGCATCTGATCAACGGTGTGTGAGAGCCGCCCGTCCTTTTGGCCTGATGGCCAACAGGTTCCACGACGGACAGGGCGATTTCGTGTAAGCTCCGTCGATTGGTGAAGGCCAAGGATGTCCGTAAACCAAAAAAGTCAAGTCGTCATTGTGTCCAACCGACTGCCGGTTCACCGGGCCAAACGCCACCGCGCGTCGGGATGGGAGTCCAGCCCAGGAGGACTGGTCTCTGCGCTGAAGCCGATTCTTCAACACTGTTCGAGCACCTGGGTCGGATGGGCGGGCTATCCCGGTCCAGCGCCAGAACCGTTCACCCACGACGGGATCAAAAACTGGCCGGTTTCACTGTCGAAAAGTGAGGTGAGAACCTACTACGAAGGTTTCTCTAACGGCACACTGTGGCCGCTCTACCACGACGCGGTGCGCCCCCCTGAGTATCGGCGGCGATGGTGGTGGCCCTACGTCGAAGTCAACCGACGGTTTGCAAAAATTGCCAGCCAGGCCGTGAACAAAAATGGAATCGTCTGGGTCCACGATTATCATCTGCAACTGGTGCCGGCGATGGTCCGCGAGATGCAACCCGGTGTGCGGGTCGGCTTTTTTCTTCACATCCCGTTCCCACCCCAAGAGCTGTTTTCACAACTCCCGTGGCGCAAACAGATCCTCGAGGGATTGTTGGGCTCAGACGTCGTCGGGTTTCAGACGCGGTTGGGCGCTCAGAATTTTGCCCGCCTGGCCAAACGGTTTGCCGATGCCGACGGCGTACGCGACGTCGTGACGTATCGAAACCGGCCCGTGCAGGCCGCCGCCTTCCCCATATCGATCGACGTGGAGCGCTTCGAGCGATTGGCCAAGTCGGACACAGTGATGCGCCGTAGTGAATCGTATCAAACCAAGCTGGGGCCGTCGCGTAAGATTATTCTCGGCGTCGACCGGATGGACTATACCAAAGGGATCGACATCCGATTGCGCGCGTTCCAGGAGCTACTGCGGTCACGCAAGACAAGTATTGATGAATGTGTGATGATCCAGGTCGCCACACCCAGCAGACAGCGCGTGGCCGAGTACCGTCAGCTACGGTCGGAGGTCGAACGCTACGTCGGCGAAATCAACGGCGAGTTCGGCGAGCTGGGACGACCGGCGGTTCATTACCTGCACCGGAGCCTGCCCGAACAGGAACTGGTAGCGCTGTACCGTGCGGCGGACGTCATGCTTGTGACGCCTCTGCGCGACGGGATGAACCTGGTGGCCAAAGAGTACATCGCCTCTCGGGTCCAGAACACAGGCGTGCTGGTGCTAAGCGAGTTTACCGGATCTGCGAAGGAACTGCGGTCGGCGATGCTATTTAACCCCCACGATATTGATGGTCTGGAGACAGTCATCCATAATGCCCTGCGTATGCCCCAGGACGAACAATCCCGCCGGATGCGGTCCCTTCGCCGTGTCATCAAGCGTCATCATGTCTTCCATTGGGCTGACACCTTCTTCAACGCGTTGAGCCCATGACTGACATCGACTTGCACCTTGCCGATATCGCATGCGTCCCGGTTCTCCTGGTCGCATCGGACTACGACGGGACACTGGCCCCGATCGTCTCCGATCCTGGTCAGGCCAAACCGCTGCGCGAAGCGGTGGTGGCCCTGCGAACACTTGCGCAGCTGCCTCAAACTCACGTCGCAATCATCTCCGGGCGCGCGCTGCGGGACTTGGCGACGCTGATCGGCATGCCCCAAGACATCCACCTGATCGGTAGCCACGGCAGCGAGTTCGATCCAGACTTTGCCGCGTCACTGCCACCACAAGCCACCAAACTTCGCGATCACATTCTCGCCGAGATGTCGGAGATCGCCGGACAAGCTGACGGTTTTCACGTGGAGGTCAAGCCGGCCAGTGTGGCTTTTCACTACCGCAACGCTGACCCCAACGACGCTAAGCATGCGGTCCAGAGCCTGTTGTCGGGGGCTGGCGCTGAAGAAGGTGTGTTTACCAAGCACGGTAAAAAAGTGGTTGAGCTCGGGGTCGTCTCAACCAACAAAGGCGATGCCCTGGAACTCGTGCGACACCGCGCAGGCGCGTCGGCGGTCATTTTTATCGGTGATGACGTGACCGATGAAGACGCCTTTGCGCTGCTGACCGGACCCGACCTGGCGGTCAAGGTCGGCCCGGGACAGACCCGTGCACCGTATCGGGTCGACAATCAGGAACAGGTCGCCCGTATCCTGGCACGGCTTAGCGAACTGCGCACACGGTGGCTGGCCGGCGCCAAAGCGGTGCCCATCGAGCAGCACGCCATGCTCTCAGACCAACGCACCGCGGCGCTGGTCACACCCAGCGCCAAAATTTCGTGGCTGTGTCTGCCCAGGATCGACTCACCGGCTCTGTTCGCTTACCTGCTAGGCGGCCCGACCTCCGGCCATTTCTCGATCGCACCGGCGGACGGGACAGACCCCGTGGCCCAACAATACATCAACCACTCACTGGTGCTTCAGTCGCGGTGGGACACCTTCACCGTCACAGATTTTCTTGACTGTTCAGCCGGACGGCCCACGCAGCGCGCCGGGCGAAGCGACCTGATCCGCCTGATCGAAGGCAGCGGCGACATCGTCGTTGAATTCGCCCCGCGCCTGGACTTTGGCCGCGTACCGACCCGGCTCAACCCGCGTCCGGGCGGGCTTGAAATTGAAGACACACCCGACCCAATTGTGTTGCTATCGCCGGGTGTTAACTGGCAAATCGTAGAAGAGGGGTGCCATCAAACCGCCCGGGCTGAGATCCGGCTAGCGCAAGAGTCACTGATGTTCGAGTTGCGCTACGGAACGGGAAGTCTACGCGACGGTGCGCGTTCGGCCATGGACCGACGGCTGATGACAGAGTGCTACTGGTCTTCGTGGGTTGATCAGCTGGAGCTGCCGCCGGTGCAAACCGAACTGATCCGGCACAGCGCTCTGGTCTTGAAAGGGCTATGCTACGGACCCACGGGCGCAATCAGCGCCGCCGGCACAACGAGCCTGCCCGAGCACATCGGTGGTGTGCGAAACTGGGATTATCGCTACTGCTGGTTGCGTGACGCGGCCATGGCCGCCGCGGCACTGGTGAAGTTGGGGAGCATGGGTGAAGCCATGCAGTATCTGGACTGGGTGCTGGGTGTTGTTAACCATTGCGAGTCGCCCGAGCGTCTGCGTCCGTTGTACGGCGTCACGGGTGAGATGTTAGGCCCTGAAGCTGAAATCGGTGAACTGGCCGGCTACCGTGGCAGCCGCCCTGTGCGCGTGGGCAACAGCGCTTCGCGGCAGGTGCAGCTGGATGTCTTTGGTCCGATCGTCGATCTCGTGGCGCTGCTGTTAGAACACGACGCGCCGCTGTCGTCACAACACTGGCGCCTCGTGGAGGCCATGGTCCACGCGGTCGAACAGCGCTGGCACGAACCGGACCACGGCATCTGGGAGATCCGCCGGCCACGCCGTCACCATGTCCACTCTAAGGTGATGTGCTGGGTCACCGTGGACCGTGCGGTCACCATCGCCCAGCGGTTTCTTGAACGGCAACGTGACGACTGGAAAGCCATGCGACAACGCATCGCACAGGATGTGTTTCAACACGGGTTTAAGGAAGATATCGGGGCGTTTACCGCGGCCTACGACGGTACCGATCTGGACGCGTCGGCGTTGTTCGTGGGTCTAAGCGGGCTGTTGCCCCCTGACGATTCACGGTTCGCAAACACCGTCAAGGCGATCGAACAATCGCTGTTGTCTGGCCCGACGGTCTACCGGTACCGCGAGGACGACGGCTTGCCCGGTTTTGAGGGCGGCTTCCACATCTGCACCTCGTGGCTGATCGAAGCGTACATCCTGCAGGGCAGAGTTGACGAAGCGCGACAACTGTTCCAACAACTCGTAGCGTTGGCGGGTCGTACCGGCATGCTGTCCGAACAGTTTGGCCCCAAGGCTCAGCGTGCGTTAGGTAACACGCCTCAGGCCTACTCGCACATTGGGATCGTGGAGAACGCACTGAGCCTGGCCCGACTGGACCGAACGTGACTCGCCGGGGTATCAACCTGATCAAGCGAATAACCGGTTGGGCCGACCGGCTACCCAGACCCGCCACGCGGTGGGGCAGATTGCTGTCACTAGCGCTGCTGGTCGGTGTCACCGGCGGCATCGCAGCGGCGGTGCTTGAAGCGGGCATTCACTACGGATCGCATGCCCTGGTCGGCCGGATCACAGATCTGGGTGGTTCGGAGGTGCTCAGGTTTGAATGGGCAATCGTTGTCATGCCGGCGATCGGCGGCCTGGTGGCCGGCGGTGTTGGTTTTCTGCTGTGCCCCGGAGCCACCGGACACGGCGTCGAGATGCTCACGAGCGCTTTCCATCACCATAGTGGGTCGGATGCCGATCAAGGGACCGCTGATTAACAGCACCGGCGCGGCGGTGGTCATCTCATGTGGCGGATCGGCCGGGCCGGAAGGTCCCATTGCGTCTCTGGGCGCTGCGATCGGGTCGGGGATCGGTGGCTTGTTCCCGGTCACCGCCCGGGAGCGACGGGTCCTGCTGATCGCGGGGTGCGCCGCGGGCGTGGGTGCCATTTTCCGGTGCCCGTTGGGCGGTGCACTCTTTGCAACCAGTGTGCTCTACAGCGAGTCGGACTTTGAGTCGGACGCCATTGTTCCTGCGGTCGTCGCATCGGTGATCGGCTACAGCACTTATATGTTGTTTTGGGGATTCCAGGGTCCGATGCTCAAGGGCGTGAGCGGATTGAACTTCTCCCGCCCCATTGAACTGTTGCCTTACTTGGTGCTCGGCCCGCTTTGCGGCCTGATCAGTATCTTTTTTTATTATTCGGTCCGGATCGTCGACCAGTGGTTGGTACACCGATCCCACCTGCCGCGATGGTCGGTGCCTGCGGTCGGTGGGCTGGCGACCGGGGTGTTGGCCTGTTTCTTGCCACAGGTGATGGATGGACGCTATGTGTTCATACAAAACGTGTTGGACCTGTCTTTCCTCGAATCAGGTGGCCATACCGACTGGTGGTCTTGGGCGGCCCTGCTGGGCTTGATCGTGCTGGCCAAGTGTGTGGCCACGGGCACAACCGTGGGCAGTGGTGCACCGGGTGGCGTGCTTGGCCCTTCGGTTTTTATCGGTGGCGCGGTTGGCGCATTCCTCGGGGCGACCTGCCAAGGGCTGATGGCCGGTCAATTTCCCGAGTCGCTGCGGCAATCGATGATCCCCGTCGGCATGGCGGGGGTGTTGGCCGCCACGATGCGTACACCCTTGGCGGCGATCGTGATGGTCACGGAAATGACCGGCAGCTATGGCCTGATCGCGCCGCTGATGCTGGTCTGCGCGACCAGTTATCTGATCGGTCGGCGATGGGGCCTGAACCGGCAGCAGCTCAGAACGATCGCCGATTCACCGACCCACAGCGCCGATCACATCATCCATATGCTCCAGTCCTGGCCGGTCAACAAGTTAATGGACCGGCGCTGGAAACAGACCGTTACGCCCGACACCGGTCTTGCCGAACTGGTCGCGGGGCTGGAACCGGGGACGCGTCCTGTCGTGGCCGTGGCCCGCGACGATGAACTGGTGGGTGTTGTTTCTGCCAGCGATCTGGGCCGGGTGATGGACCAGCCACACGTGGCGCATATCTTGCTCGCGTCCGACATCATGACACGCAGGATGGTCTGCCTGGGTCCGACGGATAGTATCGAGTACGCGTTGAGTCTCTTTCACCGATCGGGCCATGAGGTCTTACCCGTCGTCGCTCGCGGCCACGGTCGAAAGTGGCTGGGTATGCTCAGCCGTAAACACATCGTCGAAAACCTGAGACAGGACATCGAACAGATGTACGCCAGCGTGCTGCGGGAGCATGAAGGCCTGGGTGCGCTTGACGACGAACTGCGGATCCATCAGATGCTGCTACCGGTTTCCCAGGCACACGCGACACAAATCCAGCGACTGTTTGTGCCGATCCAAGCTGTGGGACGGTCTCTTCGCCAGGCTGACTTCCGCCGTCAGTTTGGTGCCCAAGTCATTGCCATTGAACAACGAGACGGCACTCTCCAATGCCCACCAGACATCGATACACCGCTAAAGACCGAATACCGACTGCTGGCGATCCTCAAGCCGACAGAACCCCACGAGCCCACGCGCGATTGACCGCTGATATTCACACCGGTGGGCCTGTGAATCGCACCGGTCATCAATCGGAGCAAATGCTCGGACATCCCCCGTGAGCACAATGTAGAAAACGAACAAAGACTGATGACGACCGGATCGCAGGTCAATCATACACCACACGGATCAGCCTATGTTCTCGACCCGCTGCGGCGCAAACAGTCGATACGAAATCCCGCGCCAGCGCATCGTGCGACCCATCGCCGATCGCAGGATCAGCAACCAATGCAGCGTCATCCACACCGGCGTGGCCCAGCGGTCCAGCCAGAGTGTCCAACGAAGGCGAACCAGGTCTCTTCGCCCCAACGCTCGTTCGATCGCCCTCCGACGAAACGACGCACGGGCTTGATTGGCCAGAAACACAACCCCCATCACACCCGCCGGCCACCACCACGCACGACCACCCGGATCGCGCCACAACGCCATCGACAGGCCACCCCACGCGCTGGCCCACCCCACCACATACAGACTCGTCAGCGCCAGCGCTGCCAAAAAGAGTTTGGGCGCATAGACACGTGTGAGCAGGTACTGCCGGTGGGCGAAATTGATCAAACCCCGCAAGTCAAAATCGACTGGCGTCGCCACCAGGCACCAAGGTACGAAGTAAACACGTCGCCCCAATGCCCGGCTGGTGCGACTAAACTGGTAGTCGTCGCACAGCGCTCCAACCAATCGACGACGCAGATCGCCCTGCTTGGCGGTTTCGGCCGTCAGTGCCATCGACCCACCCCACGCGTGATTGAACGCGTCGTGACCGTAGGAACAAGCCACCGAACTGTTGATAATGCTCGCCAAGTGAGACCACAGGGTCGGCTTGGTGCCGCCTCGGCAACGCGTGGGAACCAGCCAGCGGTAGCCGGTCGTGACACCCGTGATGTGGGTCTTGCACAAGGGGCCAACAAGGTCGGCCAGCCAGCGCCGACCCGGCACCGCGTCGCTATCGGCAAAAACCCAAACCGATGAACGGGCACAGCGTTCCGATGGTCGCGCGGTGATGTGGTCGATGGCAAACAACTGATTGTGAACCTTCTGTCCCTCGTTCACGCCGGCCCGACCGGCCACCAGGACCTGGGCTTTGCGCTTGGGATATCGTGCCAGTTGCTCGGTGAGCACACGGTGGGCCGGGTCGGTGTCCGAATCCACGACCATGAGCAGTTCGTAGTCAGGATAGTCCTGCTCACACAACGCACGGACATGAGCCGCCAGTCGCCGATCGACGCCCTTGAACGGCACAATGACAGAAACCGGTGGCCGGAACGAAGCGAACCGATCACGCCGTTTGCGACAGGGCAACCGGGCAAACTTGCGCACCTGCAGCGCAGACAGCACCGCCTGAGTCATCCAAACCGCCCAAAGCGTCGACATCAGGACCGCAGGCCAACTGGTCATAGACCCTTTCTAGAGCGCCGATCTGTTCACAAACAAGGCACACCCATCAGCGATCGACCAAAGCAAATATGATAAGATCATACCAGTTGCCGCTGCGACAATTTAGGATGGTGAACCGTTGCCTAGGCATGGGCGGCACGAAACAGGTCGCCACTTCGATCCTTCAGCTGATGTGCTGCACGCCCAATGGCGACCGCGGACGACAACCCCACCCCCATGGATCTACGCTCTGGTCAGCCCACAGGTACCCAGCGATCAGATCCCACCGTGCCCTTTGCGCTTCGGACTCGTAGCTTCCGGTTCACGCACTGGGACGACGGGCGCCTGACCGTCAATCAGGACTTCGCCGCCACCTTAAGCACCCATAAACTCACGACGTTTGCGGCGATGCAGAATCTAACCGGGGGTCAGATCGCCAAACACCTGATCCACGGCCGTACCACCACCCGATATGTGTTGCGCGACGGCGACGGTGAACATGTTTTTTATCTCAAGCGACAACGCCCGACACCTCTGAAAGATCATGTCAAAACGCTGTCGCGTTTGACACTGCCGGTCATAGGCCTGACGGGCGAATGGAAGGCGATGATCCGCTTTCATCAGCTGGGAATCCCGACCATGGTCCCGGTGGCACTGGGCCGCTGTGGGCGCTATTCATTCGTGCTGACCGAGGGACTGGAAGGGTTCGAAAAACTCTCTGACTGGATGCGCCAACGCCTGGTCCATCCTCGGCCCCAAGACCTTGCCGCCACCGCGCGCATGGCTCGGGGGATCGCTCTATTGGCTCGAGTCATGCACGCCGCGGGCATGCACCACCAAGACTTCTACCTCGGCCACCTGCTGCGGCCGACCACCGGTCCGGGCGACCATATCCACGTGATTGACCTTGGTCGGGTCCGCCGCCGGGTTCGACTGTCTCAACGCTGGGTCGTCAAGGACCTGGCCCAACTGAACTATTCAGCACATCTGGTCCGACGCACAGATCGCATTCGGTTTCTGCAGACCTACCTGGGTCGTCCGCTTCAGGGCCACGACAAAAATCTGATCAACAAAGTCCAACGCAAGTCGCTGGCCATCGAGCGTCATTCGGTCAAACACGCCTTGTGAACGCTCAAGGGCAAAATCGATTCCTCAGCGACGGAAACGGGAAACCGACGAGCGATCACGTGCGACGGGTCTGCTGGGCACAACATGGGCCATGGGTATCAAACCGGGTAGACACAAGCCCGCACACGGTTGTCAGACGTCCGCCGTGGCCATGGAGCGGGTATGATATGCGGTGTGTCATCAGGTCCTCGGCGGTGGTGTTAAGCGTCGGCCTGACGCGCCGCGTGGCGAAAAACCAGGCCGAAACCGGCATGGTATGCGGCGATACACGCTGATCATGAACAGAACCCAAGCCCCATCCTGTCCCCGGGTGCGCCCAATCTCAGATGGCTTACCTGCGACGTCATGTACCCATTGACCACCCCGTTTATCCTATCTCTGCCTAAGGACCATGAGCGTCGCGGGCAGGTCGAATGCCTGCGGGCCGTTCGGATCGTTCCGGGCAAACGTTCTGTCTACCAGGCGAAATGGAACGACAAAGATGTCTTCGTTAAGCTGTTTATCCATCCGCACCGCGCCGTCAGGCACTGGCGCAAGGAAAGAGACGGTGCCCAGGTCCTTGCCGATCGGCGCATCCTGTCACCGTCGCTTCTGTATGCGGGAAGGCTAAACGACAACCGTGCCTACGTGTTGATCACCGAAGCGTTGCCCGATGCCCGGACCATCAGTCAACAGTGGCGTTGTGCCACCGATGACGACGCGAGGCAACGACTACTGCGATTGCTCGTCGAGGCCTTGGCGGCACAGCACGCCGCCGGCGTGCTGCAGCGGGATCTGCACCTGGATAATTTCCTTATCACTGGTGGTCGAATCTATAGCATCGACACATCCGAGATCCTCCTGCCCAAGCGCCCGCTGGGCAAGCGAACGTCGATCAAGAATCTCGGACTCCTGTTGGCTCAGCTCCCGCCGTGGTATGACCGGTCTGCCCCAACGGTTTTCGCAAGCTACGCCTCTGCACGACGCTGGCCGGTGAGCAACGACGATCAGCCATCGGTCCAAGCCTGCATCGACAGGGCCAGAGCACATCGTAAGAACAGATTCCTGACCAAAATCTTCCGCGAATGCACGGCGTTTGCTGTCAAAAAAACCAACGGCAAAATTTGTGTATACGACAGGGATTACTCAAGTGCGGGATTTGATCGGTTGTACCATGATCCAGAGAGCTTTTTCTCACTGGCCGGTGTCCGGTATCTGAAGAAAGGTCGCAGCTCAACCGTGGCCCAAGCCCGCGTCGACGGCATTGAGGTCCTGGTCAAACGTTACAATGTTAAGGGGACCTGGCATCACATTAGCCACGCCCTGCGAAACACCCGCGCGTCGCTGTCTTGGCACAACGCCCATCTGCTGCGGTTCTACCACGTCCCAACACCCAAGCCGATCGCCTTTGTCGAGAAACGATCCGGACCGGTCCGACACAGTTCATATTTTGTTAGCCAGTACGTCGAAGGGCCAAACTGCCGCCAGTACTATGAAGATCGCATGGTCTCGGTTGCATCCAAACAGCACATGGCAGAGCAGATCTGCCAGACCCTCGCCACGCTGGGGCGCTACAGAATAAGACATGGCGACATGAAAGCGACCAACCTGATCGCGTCACATGGCCAAGCGGTTCTGACGGATCTGGACGCGATGCGTCAGTACAGAACAACCCTGTTTTTTCGCAGAGCACATCGCCGCGACATCCGGCGACTGCTTGACAACTGGGCCAACCAACCAGAGGTTCAAAAGATCTTTCAGGATAAGCTGGCGATCCTCGCATAAAGCAAGTGTGCCGCAACGCCAGTGGCCGCCGAACGCGTCTGCGTCCCCGCCGTCAATGATCCAGCGACGAATCGGTCTGCAGGGCCTGTACCCACCGCTGGGAGAATAGCCCTCTGACTCTTTTCTCGACTTTCGTCTGGGCACGTTTGTGATGAAGCGGTTTCTCGGCCACCACCGCGGCCGTGCCGTGAGCAACGTGGACGATGGACTTTGCCAACTCACGCACCGGTATCATCCTTGTTTCGTAGCCAACACCCCAGAGCTGCTTGGCGATCGAGAGGCCGCCGCCCTTGTCGTTGAGCGGGCAGAACGTCAGATTCTGTTCGAGAATGACATTGCGGCGGTACATCGCACAGTAGTCCCGAGGGTAATAGCCGCTGCGCCATGAAATCTGCTTCT
Organism: Phycisphaeraceae bacterium; assembly: GCA_965222495.1. Classification (GTDB taxonomy): domain Bacteria; phylum Planctomycetota; class Phycisphaerae; order Phycisphaerales; family Phycisphaeraceae; genus CBDCUA01. Next base: position 61,378 of record CBDCUA010000001.1, read on the forward strand.
TTTTGCCCACGGCGTTCTTGACCAACTCGACGCCCAGGCCAACCACACGTTTCTGAAAGACGTACAAGGGGTTCTCGAGGTCCAGTTTCCAAGCCCCGACGCCAGCGACCCTGTCATCGACGGCCATCTGTGTCAGAAACGGGTCCAGCCAATCGTCGCGCTTCACAAAAACATCCGAATGCATCGTGATAAAATATTCGCCGGTGGCCTCTAGAATACCGCGATCCCATGCGGTAAAGACGTTGCGCGGCCAGTTCGTGTGTGTTTCCTCCGGGCGTTCGATCAGGCGGATCCAGTTGAGGGAACGAAAGTAGTCCAAGCTTTCGTCCTTTGAGCCGTTGTCCACCACGACAATCTCGATATCGTAGCGCTTTGAGTGTTTTCGGATCGATCGCAGACAGATCGAGATCAATGATTTGACCTGCCAATGGGGAATACAGATGCTTATCCGTGGCCGTTGTCGGCTCATCTTCGACCGAAGCTCCGCTGAAAGCCGTGGCAATATTAACAACTTTAACAAACCAACGCGAAAGAACCGCTTGATCCGGCCAACCCGCCGTCGGGTGATCTGGCCGTCGACGAAACGGGTGGAAAATCGTCGGGGGCCTGGTTGATCATGTGTCAAAACCAATCACGGCACATCCTCTTTATCACCAAAGGCGAAGCCGCTGCTTCGACTTACTACCGCGCAAAAATTTTTTTCCCTTTTCTTGAACAGGCAGGATGGGTTGCTTCACACGTCAGTGTCAAGCAGGGCCGCTTGGCCGTGCTCACAGCCGCCAGGCGAGCCGATCAGGTGGTGGTGGTACGGCGGTGTTTCGGACCGGTTTTCCGCCGTCTGTTACGGCGTTACAGTAAACATCTTTATTTTGATTTTGACGACGCTATTTTTGTCAATACCGATGGCAGCGATTCACCAGGTCGACAGCGGCGCTTTGAGAGCATGCTCCGATGCTGTGACGGGGTGTGGGCGGGCAATCCTTACCTGGCAGACTATGCCAATAAGTTTCATCCGCATGTGAATTTATTGCCAACATCTGTCGACCCGACACAATATGACCAAAAGCCGATGAAACCCGCCGACCACATTGACCTAGTCTGGATCGGCAGCTCTTCAACACGAAAATACCTCGAGCGGTCGATGCCTATGTTAGACACGGTGTATCGACAGATTCCCCGAGTCCGTTTGAAGATTGTTGCGGATTTCGATTTGCCTGGCCACGCGATCCCTACGCTGCCCGTTCAGTGGACACGTGAAGGCGAAACACAAGCCATTGCTTCTTCACATTTGGGCATTGCGCCTTTGGCTGAAGACAACCGGTGGACGCGTGGCAAGTGTGGTCTAAAGACACTGCAGTACATGGCCGCAGGCTTACCCGTCGTGGGATCGAATGTGGGTGTACAAACGCAGATGATTTCTCATGGACAGACAGGTTATCTTGTGAAGAGTCAAGACCAATGGGCAGAGGCAATCGTTCGACTGGCCGACAATCAAACGCTTAGAGAGCGGCTTGGACAAGCCGGCCGCCAACACGTTTGTCAAGCCTATCGTGTCGCGGACACCGCAAAACATATGATGGACTGCTTGGTTTAAGAACAAGAAACCTACACACGCTAGTCAAGCACGCGGTGGATGCCTTTCTCGGGCACGACCAACAGCCCGATACCCACAAGCCGTTTCGAACGAGAATCAACCCATTGCGTCACTTCGTGGTGTTTGGCCAGCTGCTCCCATAATTTGTACACCTGCGTTTGTGGGCTCCACGGCTGCGGGAGAATGTCATGAAAACCAATCAGCCCACCGGGGCGAACCATAGGACCGTATCCCAAAAAATCACTCTTGACGCCTTCGTAGGTGTGATCGCCATCAATAAAAAGGAAATCAAGGGGTTTGTGGTCAAATAAACTTTTGATTTGATCACGTGTTTGAGCATCGTGAGAGTCTTTGCGTAGAAGGACCAGGCGTTGACCGGATCTAGCAAACTGCTGATAAAAGGTGCTTCGGTAAGGCGCGTACCCGCCACCGAAGGCTCCGCCGGGCAAGTCCACACTGACAATGGTGGCGTTGTCGGTTGCCGCCTGCGGCCACAGATACAGGGTGCCACCTTTGGCGGTACCAATTTCAAGCACATTTTGAGGTTTGAGTTGGCAGATCGTGCGGTAGAGGCTTTCAATTTCACTTGGATTTTGTCGAGGCCGGATCGATCGGAAACCCCCTTTGCCGCGAAATACAAAAGGAATGGCAAATCGTGACTCAGACGAGGGCAATCGTTTCTCAAGCCGGTCTAGTTTTCTGATCGCATCTGCACAATGCTGGTCTGCCATTAATTTGTGAAGAAGCTTTTTCATGACAGAGCATCCTAAGACGCGAGGCTTGTTTTTTCAATGAAAAGCAGCGCCGCGCCTTGCGATCTGCTACCGCCTGATCGTTCAGGCGCCCAACGGGTACACGACGTGTCCTGGCCAAGGTCCAATGGCAGGCGCCGTATATATTGCACCGAACATCTTCGTCGTGTCAATCGATTCGGTGGACCACCAGACGTCATCGTGGTTGTTTGTGTTGACCTGCAACCTCGGCCAATTTCTGTGTGGGATGACATTGACCGGGATACGAAAAACCAGAGACAAGGCGGGGTCGGGATGGTCTGTCACACCCGGCACACGAAGCATTCCAATGCGCGAAGGTGACGGTGTCGCGTCGGTTATTCGAACAGATCCTCAAAACCGGATCACCGGCGGCGTGTACGGCAGCTCATGGTCATCCCACTGACACGACTGGAACAAACCCGCATCGTCGCGTAACCAGCGGAAAACGATCGGCGATCCAAAGCCACCGGCGGTGCAGCTAGACAAGCGCGAACACCGCCCATGCGCGGGGCTTGACGGCGCTGTGAAACAGATGGACATGGTGCGCCGTCGGACCGCTGACACACCCCAACGGTTCAAGACGGACACACGACGTGAAAAATATTCTACAACACGCGCGTTTGCCTTTGGATAGCGGTTTACTGGCGGTACAATGGTTCGTCAGATGACCGCCACTTGAGACAGGGTTGGCGCGCGATGGTTCATGGTCGACAGTCGTCAACGACTGCGCCGTAAGAAGACAACGTAAACCGGAGGTCGAGATGTTCCCTTGCCGTTTTGACGTATGCCTGGCCGCGGCGGTTCTGATCGGTACCCCCCACGCACAAGCGGTGACACAGCAGCTTGTATTAAGCGGCAACGTGATTCCCACAACGGAAGGTGGGGCGTTCAGTTCGTTTACAGCCCCGGCGATTAGCCATGGCGGGCTGGCGATCTTTAACGCGCGACTGACCGATACACCCGCTGACGCTGATTCCGGGATCTTCCACAAATCGGTGATCATTCCGGGGGTTCCCGCCTCAAACGCGGTGGATACAGTGGCCCGAGAAGGGCAAACGGCGCCGCCGGCTTCGGGTAACCCGCCACAATACGCCGACCTATTTGTCAATTCAGCATCCTACATCAGTCGATTCGATCAAGAAGTTGTCTTTAATGCCAACCTTAGTGACACAGGCGTCCAAACGAATAGCGGTCTTTACGCCAGGCTTCCCGCGTCGGCAACGGCGAACTTGTTGGTACGAGAAGACGATTTGGTGCCCGACGGAAACGGTCGATTCGGCCAGTTCAACGCGCTCAGTTTGTTTGGTGTCAGTGACACGGGTGTGGTTGGGTTTTTTTCGGCCCTGCGTGATACCAACAATAGCGACGATGACGACACTGGGATCTACCGTGTTTCCGCGATCACCGACGTGACGCAAGTGATTCGCGAAGGCCAAGCATTGGATGGGGGGATTGTTGATCAAGTGTATTCACCCGAAATGGGGGGCACGGGAGGCATTGTCTTTGGTGTCGATCTGACCAACACCATCACCAACAACGACGGTGGACGGATTGTTAAAAGTGCGCCCGGATCGCCTATCGTGGTCGCTCGTCAGGGGGAAACAACGCCTAATGGAGACGGTGAGTATGTGAACTTTTTTGAACTGTTGATCAACGGATCCAACGACGTGGCGTTTGTTGCCACACTCAGCGGCACAGACACCAACGGAACCGGCAATTCGACCCATGACGATACCGGTGTCTTTGCACAGATCGGCGGCACACTCGTTGAGCTGGTTCGGGAAGGTGACGTCGCACCGGATGGCAACGGTGAATTTGACAATTTTTTCAGTCCGTTTGCGGCAGATGTGTCGATCCGTCAGAACAACGCTGGCGCGGTGGCGTTTGCGGGTGTGCTACGAGAGACAACCGGCCCAGGCGACGATGATGCCGGTATTTTTATTGCCGATAGCGACGGTGTGGTGCAGGTTGCTCGCCAGGGTGATCCCGTGCCCGAAGGCGGTGGGACGTTTGTGTCATTTTCCGATCCAGCGATCAATGATCACGGGCAAGTGGCGTTTGTCGCCAAAGTCGACACCGGCGAAGTGATCGACGAAGGCGAAGGCCCCGTCCCTGTGATCGAAACGGCGCTGTACCTTGGCGACGAGGATGAGCTGGTTCTGATGGCACGGCAAGGGCAACCTTTGGGCGGGGGCCAGTTACGAGATATTCACTTCGAGACGACCGACGCAAGGAGTGGGTTTAACAACCACGGTACAGCCGTGATCTTGGCCGACCTGATCAACGGATTGAGCGGTCGCGGCATATTCGCCGTCACCCCGGACATCGGTTGGCGTGCGGCCGGCGGTGGCATGTGGGATGACGCATCCAATTGGTTCTTTGACATGATCCCTTCTCAACCGCACATGGCGGTGATCGATCCGGATATAGACGCGGTGATTCAGGGCCCGACCAGCAACCAGTCGATTGGCCAATTGGTCGTCGGTGGCAGCGACGGCAACGTCACGCTGGTCTTGGGCAACGGTCTTCTGACCGTCACCGGTGGCACCACCATTCACGACAACGGTGGTATCACGGGTTCAGGTATGTTCACTGGGCCGATCGATAACACCGGACAGGTGACGGTGCTCGACGGTCAGATGCTGGTTGTTGACGGTGACTTTACGAACAACGGTGTTGTTCACATTGGCGACGATGGCCAACTTGTGTTTGTTCAACACTACATGGGTAACGGCCAAATTGAGGGATCGGGCAAAGCGGTCTTTCAGAGTTTGGTCGACCCCGGTAACAGTGTCGGCAGTCTCGCGATGGCCGGTGACGCGGTGTTCGAGGCGAGCAGTACCATTTTGTTTGAGATCGGCGGATTGGTGCGTGGTCAGCAGTACGATGCGATCGATGTGGATGGTATCGCCGAGTTGGCCGGTTCGGTTGAGATTACCTTGATCGATGGGCACACACTGGCCGCTGATCAGATCTACATATTACTGCTTGCCGGTTCGATCACCGGCGACGTGACGGGGATGGTCTTGCCCAACGTACCAGATCTTCATCTGGCTTTGCGTTCTAACGCCACCGGCTTGTGGCTGGAAGTCAGCAACATTCCTGAGCCAACCACCGCCGCGGTGCTGCTATGTTTCGGGCTTGTTTATGGGCTAAGGCGTCCCGCACATCGGCGCTACGCATAACGTGTGTCGCACATTTTATTTGGCCTGAGCCAGAGACGCTGCTGACAGGCCGTGGCGCTGTCGTTGTCGCCACGGTGGGAGAGGTCCACGAAGTTGTTCTTCCAAGAATCTCTTCGGTAGGTGGTCGGGGCATGTTGGTGCAGGCACGTACCAACGGGAAAGTGTCCGCGATGAATTTACAGCATATCCGGGTGTTCGGATCATCATATCGCTATCCATCTAGCCGCCTGGCGCTGCGGCCGATGCGAAGTCGATGTGAGGGCTGGTGATATTAACTTGAAATTGCGCTATTCAAAAGGAGACGTATGATGATCAGGAAACAGGCGACACAGGTGGCGTTTGGCGTGGCGGTGGGATTGTTCCTCGGATCACAATCCGTTCATGGGCAGGAAGAGTTGGATCGTGCTCAACGGGACGCGGCCGTGGAGGTCGCCAACGAACGCAGCGCAGCGGTGGCGGCGATTTCCGCGGATCGCGAAGGGACCATCGCCGACATTGTCAACAGGCTGGGGACGACAGACGGCACAGGGCAGTTTGAGGCGAACCTAAGGTTGGCCTCTGCCGATCAGCTTTATGAGATCTCCAATGCCAACAGCTATCAGGAGGTCAGCAACATCTTGCTGTTCGGTTCGGCATCGGGTGCGGACACGTTGGGTGTGATTGAACTGGCCATCGGGCAGACCAGTCAGGACTTTGTCTACACGCCGGTCGCACCCTGCCGCGTGGTTGATACTCGCTTCGGCGGTGGTGGTGTGCTCTTGGGCGGAACGAACCGGGCATTCTTTGTATACGGCAATGCCGCGACGATCGCTGGCCAGGGGGGAAACCCCGCCGGGTGCCCGTCACCCAGAGGCGAGCCGCGCGCCGTACATCTTAACGTGACCATCGTCCCGCAAGCGGGTGGCGGATTTATCAAAGTGTACCCGGCGAATCTGCCGGCTCCCAACGCGAGTTTGGTCAACTTCACGGCGGGAGTGAACATCGCCAATGCCGCAACCGTTCAGACGTTCTTCAGTCTGGCGGCCCAGGAGATCCGGGTTTTCTCCAGTCAGAATGTCCATGTCGTGATCGACGTCTTGGGTTACTATCACGAGGTGGACAAGATCACCACCGGATTGATCGAGCACAAACAAGGTGGTTATGACATCGATCAATCGATCACACCCTCATCGCTGATCAACTCAACAACCTACAACAACCATTTTCAGAGGCCGCAAAACGGCAACACCACGTGGACCTTCAACGGTGGCGAGGACGTGTTGGTAATGTGCAGCATGCAGATCTACAAAGAGGACGCCGCGGTGTCGAATCACATCGAGGGATCGGTTATCGGTTGCTGGAGAAATACATCAACGTTAGCGATCACAAATGGCATCCTTTTCCAGTCAGAGACAGACTTCTGTTTTAGTTCGACGGGGGAATCAGACCAGCGATCGGTTCAAGTTAGCACGCTCTTTACCAATATGAATCCGGGCACTTACGAGTTTGGTTTCTGTGCGAAAAAGGGCAGCTCTTTTAGCTGCTTTAACGATGAAGTCAACTATCGTGTCGCCGCACCGAAAATCAATGTAATCAAGCTGACCAATTAATCAGGAGGTGCGTGAATCATCCGGCCTAAGCAAGGGCAGTGACGAATAGGTCACTGCCCTTTTCATTTTCCGTTGTGCCGATCCCTAGCCCTCGCCCTGTATAACGCTGCGCTGTTTATCCCGCTTATCTTGTCAGACACCGTCGCGGTTCGAACCGGCTTGATCTACAGTAGAACCGATACCCATCCAAATAAATGGTTGCGGTCTATCGGCGAAGGCGAAAACCAGATCAACAATGACTTAAGACACGTCCACCGCGCAAAGAAGATGCGCAATGGGTATAGAACCTATCCTTAAACCAGATTAAGCCATCGCAGCGTGCATCCGAATCTAAGAAATTCTCAGATGAACAACTTCGTGGCCCTCTCCCACCGTACGCAGCGATCGCGTTACAGCCGTGCGATTGTGCTTTCGGCCTTCCATCGCCGTTTGTATCTTCGGAAGCACCAGCCGTCGGTTCGTTCGACGATGTCACCTTTCTTTAAATCTTGAGTGAGCTGGACCGTTCAGGAGATGGTCGCAAAGGGCATCGGCTACCACGGCCGCGCCATTGGCGTTGATGTGGTAGTCGGTCCAATACATCGGGGTGCTTGCAGAGGACGCCTCCCGCAATTGATCACGAGGATCCGTCACATAGACACCCTTGCTTCGAAGTAACTGATACAAATCATCGTAAAGCATGTCGTCCATCTGCATGTCACGGACGGTTAAACCAGAAACCTGAAAGGCTTCAACAATTTTCTGTTGCTCTAGGTTGGCTTCAATCTGAATTCGTGAGGGGATCAGCAAAAATTCCAGCTCATAGCGGTGTTCAGCAGCCAAGTCTAGGTGCAATCCGATGACATGATCGACGAGTTGGAATGCATCGGTGCGTGCCCGCGGGTACTTGGCGAAAATAAGCGTCTGCATCAGACTTTGCGAAATGATCCCGCGATTCATCACCTTAAAAAAGGGAGTTAATACGTGCCACGTATCCCAGAGGTCGCCCCCAACCGAACCGACGATACCGTGAACAACCCGGATTCGGTCGATCGAATACTTGATGCGATGGCGATAGGCGCGGTAAAGGAAACTACGGCTCAGCCAGGGTCGCAGTGGAACGTCATTGAACACAAGAAACTGAGGTGATCGCTCAACGATGTGTTGGCCCCTCAGCGTCATTGAGGGGCGATCGTCAATTCTTAGCATGTCCAGCAGATCATTACCCACATAAAGCGCGACGATGACCAGATCCGGGGAGAACTTAACCAGATCGTGTTTTAGACGCAGATAACACTGGTAGGGTGAGTATCTGGCAACGCCGGCGTTGATCACTTCGATCGGCACGCCGTCTCTTTGGGTTAAACGATCCCGCAGTTGGCTTGAATAGGTATCCTGCTTTTCAGAGACTCCCTCTGTATGCGAATCACCCACGACGACAATCCGGTGCCGGGTGTTCGAAGGTGTCCTCAAGTCGTTGTGAGCAAGGCGTTTTTCGAACGCGACCAACGATGAGTGTTCGGGTTTCGGGATACACCCCAATACGGGGTGTTTGACCAGGTGCAATTCGTCAGGGAATACGCGATCGGACCACCAAGCACCTGCGACCAAATCCAATGCCACAATGACCGGCAAATTGAAGGCAATGACAAAAAACAGTTTCCGCAGAAGATGTCGGATTCGTCCGCGCCTTATAGGCGGTTGCGTGACCATGCCTTGTCCCTGGGATCGGTGATCTCGTCGTGACCCCCACGCCTTGCCGGCCAACGCGCCCTAAAATCACGATAGCCTTGCTTTCGGTATCCGTAAATAGGTAATTCCTTCTATCCAAACAACCTCAACTCATCATAACTTCCCTGCTCGATGGAGAATCAGCGCGCGACTTACCGCGGATGTCCAGACATGTTCGACTTACTCTTGACCACGGGCAATCAAGACGAACCGAGGGATGTCTCGGAATCATCCGTTCTATGAAACCGTATGAGAAAGTCTGGGTTTGATCCCCGAACCGCTGGCCTAACGTGGCCTTGGACTTGATTCTTCGGACGGTTGGAGCGACAGTAGGCCCACTGACGAAAGTGCCTAAGGTGGGGACCATCGAAGCGTCTATGTACCGAGCAGTGATCACGAGAGTTTTTAGTGCCGCTCACGCCATCCGGCTCGCTGACGGTTCGCACGAGCCCCTTCACGGCCATAACTGGGAAATACAAGTTACCGTCGGCGCCGAGGCATTGAACGATATTGAGGTCGTGATGGACTTTCACGATCTGGCACAGCTTGTGGACACCGTTGTCGCTCAAGCGCATAACCGCAACCTGAACGATATTGGCCCGTTCGCCCACGACCGGTCAAACCCCACCGCCGAGCGGGTGGCTTGGTGGATTGGTTCGGAAGTGGCCAAAGGGCTGCCTGCGGGTGTCGTACTGATCAGCACGCAGGTGAGCGAAGCGCCCGGCTGCCACGCGGTGTACGCCCCGTGCTGAAATTGGATCGATTATGGCCACTGACGTCCGACCAAGTGATCTGCCTGAACCATCGCCTCATACAAACCCCTCACGTTGGCGCCTCAAGGACTGGGCGATGCGGCTGACGGTGCTGTTGATCACCTTGCTGGTTTGTGAAGTGGCGATCTCGGTGGTGGCGTCGGTCTGGCCTCGGGCGGCATATCTGCTGAGCCCTTACTGGGATCGTGTGTCCGTCCAAGACCCGATTCTCAAGGTCCGTGGCTCCCCGTTCGTGCCGGGTCATGACACCAACGGTTACCGCAACCCAAAAGCGCTAAAAACCTGTGATATCCTCACCGTGGGCGACTCGATGACCTACGGTCACGCCGCCGAACCCTCGGACTGCTGGCCCAGGCAACTAGAGGCGATGTCCGGTAAGAGCGTCTATAACATGTCCTTTGGCGGCTACGGTCCATGCGAGTACGACCATTTGGTTGACCAAGGCGTGGCCTTGGCTCCGCGTGTGGTCATCATCGGTCTATTCTTGGGCAACGACTTTGCAGAGGCCTACGAAGCGGTGTGGATGGACCATCGCTTTCCCCAGTTTCGGCGTCAGGATCAGGATACCGCCGGTCTGACCGGTACAGAGCGACAACAGGATCCACCTACCCAGCGTCGTGCCAAGCCGTGCCACGCCCAGCCACCTCTGGGCAACCGGTATCGAACCTGGATATCTCAACATTCTTCGCTCTATGCACTTGCACGTCAGTTATGGCATTCACTGGCTCAGGACGGTCACAGCCAATTGCCGTTTCTACGTCTGGGTGATCGTGAAGATGACAGCTTCGACGCCGCAGCCGGTCGGCCTGGCCGCGTGGCGTTGGGTGATCCCCATGCGTTCCGGACGGTCTTCCTTCGCCCTCAATACCTTGCTCAGGGCGTGGACCTAAGCGACAAACGGATCCAAGAGGGTAAAAGGATCACCCAGCAGGCGTTGCTGTCGATCCAATCCCGGCTGGCAGCCCACGGCATTGACCTGTATATCGCGTTGATCCCCAGCAAACAGGCCGTCTACGAACGATGGATCGATACCACTTCCTCCAACATCCCTAAGGCAATGCACCGTCTAATCAAGCTAGAAAAAACACTTAAGCGCCAGGTTATCGATTTTCTCAACCAACACCATTTTCGTTACGTCGATACCTCCGATGCCATTGGTGCCTGTTTCGACGAAGGTCAAAGCCCCTACCCTCAATGGGACGATATCCATCCAAATGCCACTGGGTACCGGGCGATCGCCGGTGCTCTGGTACCACGGGTCACCGGGCCGGACGTATCGTGGTGACACTGCCAAAGACCCGCCGCGAACGGATTGGATCACCACCGGTCAATCGATAACCGCTACTATTGAGCGCATGTTCTTCCCGATTCGTACCGACCGCCGACTACGATCCACGCCGTGGACAAACTACACCCTGATCGCGGTCAATGTGTTGGTGTTCTTTATCACATCTAATGACCCCTCCAGACGGTTGTTAGAGCCGTTTTGGCTCAACCCCACCCTGCCACGACTTTTTCAGTTCGTCACTTACCAATTCCTTCACGCCGACACGATGCACCTCATAGGGAACATGCTTTTCCTCTATGTCTTCGGCAATAGTGTCGAGGACCGCCTTGGCAAGGTCAGCTACCTGTGCTTTTACTTGGCTGGGGGGGTTCTGGCAGGCTTGGGACACGCCCTGGTACAGCCCAATCCCGTATTGGGTGCCAGCGGGGCCGTGGCCGCGGTGAGCGGGGCCTACCTGGTGCTCTTTCCTAAGACCAACGTCACCATTGTGTACTGGTTTCTGTTTATCGGCGCGTTTGACGTTTCGAGCATGCTGCTGATCCTGTTCCAGATCGCCCAAGACGCGGTGATGTTCGTGGGCCACTATGGCGGTGTGGCGTATTTAGCGCATCTATCGGGCTACGCCTATGGCATTGTGGTGGCCATGGGCTTGTTGTGGACGAAGCTGCTGCCGCGAGAGCCCTACGACCTGCTGGCGCTGATCGAACACCGCCGTCGTAAAGCCAGATTCGTCGCCCTGACCCGAAAAGGATACCAGCCGTGGCATCCCACCAAACCGACCGCTGACGCCGACGGCACACAACCCGGACGGGCCGATGACCCTCATCTGGGGCATATCATGGAGCTGCGATCCCAGATCAGCCGTGCCTTGGGTGACCAGGATCTTCAACGTGCATCGGAAATCTATACTGAGCTTATCGATATTGACCCCACCCAGGTGATGAATCGGCAGTATCAGCTAGACCTGGCCAATCAGCTGATGTCACAACATCGCTACAAGACCGCCGCACATGCATATGAGCTATTTCTAAGTACCTACGGGACGTACGCTCAGCGCGAGCAGATCGAGTTGATCCTGGGGCTAATCTATGCCCGGTACCTTCATCAGCGCCAACGGGCCAGCGACCTCTTGTCCGCGGCCATACCCCGTTTGCAAGATCCCACCCAGAAAGAGCTCGCCAGGCAGACGCTCGAACAGACACTTGGCTAATCAACCTGGTCAAACATACCCGTCTTGCTCAGATCAGGCCATGCTCTAAAATGCCCCTCCACTCTTGCTGACCCGGGGCATACGACCCGACCTGACGGAGATGTCTGATCATGAACCAAGATCTGCAACCGGCCCTGGAAGGTAGTGCCGTGATCGGCCAGTCCGGCGGGCCGACCGCAGTGATCAACCAATCGCTTGTCGGAATCGTTGAGACGCTGCGCGGACGGAAGGGCATCGACAAGATTCTTGGCTCACTCCATGGCGTGCGCGGCATCGTCGGCGATCAATTCATCCAAATGCAGGACATCCCCCAACAGCGACTTGAGCGTATCGCCCAGACCCCCAGCGCGTCTCTGGGATCCAGCCGAGACAAGCCCGACGAAGCCTATTGCCAACGGATCTTTGCCCACTTTGCAAAGCATAACGTCCGTTACTTTTTCTACATCGGAGGCAACGACAGCTCTGACACCTGCCGCATTGTCAATGACCTGTCCAATCGAGCAGGATACGAACTACGATGCTTTCACGTGCCCAAGACGATCGACAATGACCTGATGCACAACGATCATACCCCCGGTTACGCTTCGGCAGCGAAGTTCGTCGCCCAAGCGTTTATTGGTGACAACCTGGATAACCGGGCACTACCGGGGATCAAAATCAATGTGGTCATGGGGCGGCACGCTGGGTTCCTTACCGCGGCAAGCGTCCTGGCTCGGTATAGCGAGAGCGACGGGCCACATTTGGTCTATTTACCCGAGGTGGCGTTCGACATCGAGAAGTTCATTGTCGATGTCGAATCGGTTTACCGCCGTCTGGGCCGATGCCTGATCGCGGTTAGTGAAGGCATCCACTCCGAAGGACACCACAAGCCCATTATCGCCGAGCTGTCCCACAGAACGCAGGGACAAGTTGAAAAAGACGCCCACGACAACGTCCAACTGTCGGGCACCGGCGCTCTGGGTGACTACCTGTGCCAGGCCATCCGCCGGCAGATGGGCCCCAAGACGCGTGTCCGAGCCGATACCTTTGGGTACCTGCAGCGCTGCTTCGCGGGGTGTACCTCTGCGGTCGACGCTCATGAAGCTCGGATGGTCGGCCGCAAGGCCGCCGAGGCCGCCTTGTCAGGCAATATCGACGGATCAATCGCCATACAGCGTGTCGGCGACGACCCTTATCGCGTTGACTACCGGCTGATTGATCTGCGTAGCGTCGCCGGGAGAACCCGCACCCTCGATCGTCAGCTGATCGTCGACGGTAACAATGTCGCCGACGGCTTCAGAAGGTTCCTGGCCCCGCTGGTTGAACCACTGCCGACCGTCGAATCACTGCGGCTGGGCAGCACCTAAACCCGACACCGGTTGTCACGCGACAACAGGCCACCGGTGTGTCTGATGATTAAACCACGAGCGTTCACGTCACCTGCGAAGCGCAGGAAAGATACACAAAAAGCCAACGCTTGACCGTCATGGGGCCGGTATCAACCACCCCAACGCGTGCGGTATGGACGTGTGGCCTCTGACCCCACCGAACCGGTTGACACCACCGACTCGACGGTTTAGGTTTGTTAACCGGTCGCATCATCGCGCTGTCACATACGTGGCGTCTTATTCTATCGCGGCCCTGGTTGGATAAATCGCTGTGACGTCTACGTCCACGTTCGTGGTGGCGACTCATGGTATTGCTCACGATGGGTATAATACGGTCTAACAAGTGGTCAACCGATCGTTCACGACAAATCGGCCTGTCGATTTGAGTGATAGCACCTGTACACGACGTACCGAAATACAAAACAGCATGCCCAAGTTAGACTCAGCGCTGTGGTACGACATGATGGAGTACCTGCGCCGCCGGCACGCACCGATTTGTCGCCAGTGGTTCGAGGCGCTCAGACCGGTCGGTTTGGACTCGGGTCTTCTCAAAATCCACACGAGCAATACGGTTCAGAAGAACTATCTTCAGCACAAATGTTTGGATCAATTCACCGAGGCGGCCCAGGCGGCCACAGGTGCTCTGGTCGCGGTGCGCTTTGTCGGTGACCAGGAAGAGGCGCTGACGGCGTCTTCTGCCCTTGAAAGTACGTCTACGAGAGTTGTCTCCGGCCCATCGGCGCCATCGAGCGCGGTTGCCGAAACCGAACACGTGGAGGTAGGTGACCGCCACATTGAAGAAACGATTCTTAGTCCGGACTATAGCTTCGATAATTTTGTCACTGGACCGGGCAACCACCTGGCCTATGCCGCCTCGGTCGCCGTCGCAAATCAGCCGGGCGTCACCTATAACCCTTTGTTTATCCACGGTGGCGTCGGTCTGGGTAAGACTCACCTGTTGCAAGCGATCTGCCAAACGATTCTTCAGAACAATCCGCTAACGCGCATCTGTTACCTGTCCTGTGACGCTTTTATGAACCAGTTTATCGAGTGCGTCCAGCGCGGGCAGATGAGCCAGTTCCGCCATCACTACCGACATGTCGGCCTGTTGGTCATCGATGACATCCATTTCCTAGCCAACCGGGAGCGGACCCAAGAAGAGTTTTTCCATACCTTCAACGCGTTGTATCAATCCAACCGACAGATCGTGTTATCCAGTGACTCACCGCCAGCGGAAATCCCCCAACTGGAGGAACGATTGGTCAGCCGATTTCAATGGGGCTTGGTCGCACACGTTAGCAAGCCAGACTACGAAACCCGTGTGGCCATTGTTGCAGCCAAAGCCAAGCTGCGCGGGTTAGAGATTCCGGACCCGGTGATTCAGTTCATCGCCCACAGAATTGAATCTAACGCCAGAGAGTTGGAAGGCGCCATTACAACGCTTCAAGGCCATGCCTCGCTGCAGAATCGACCGATTGATCTATCGTTGGCCCATGAAGCACTCGGCGAACCTACAGGTAAAGACGGCACCTATCAGGTTACCCTTCAAGATATCACTGGCGCTGTGACCAGTTACTACAACGTGAAACTCAGCGACCTGCAGTCCAAGCGCCGGCATAAGTCGATCGCGGTCCCCAGACAAGTCTGCATGTGGCTGGCTCGCAAAAGAACAAGGTTTAGCCTCGAAGAAATTGGTGGCTATTTCGGTGGGCGTGACCACACCACAGTCATGCATTCGGTCAAAACCGTTGAAGACCGTATGTCACGTGACTCAGACGTTGCTCGACAGATCGAGCAGATTCAAGAGCTGATCAATCATTAATTGCCACTTCGATGCCCTCGCCGCTCGGGCGACACCTGTCGATGGACTTGTGGAATCCTGGTGGATTGCTTCTCGATAGCCATCGATGACATGTCATGTGAAATCTGGTTATCGTCAGAACATTGCGACAGCTCACTTCAGACCTGTGTTGTCAACCTAAAGAAGCAGACAATACCCGGACGTCTACCGTGTGACTGTTGACATGTTTTCAACATCCAAAGACTTTTTTAAGTCTTTGTTTTTTATGTGTTTATTGCCTTTTGTGTGTAATCTATACACAATCCGACAGCGTTATTACGGTGTCGACGAAACTTTAATAAATCATTAGACCCTTAACCGGATCCTGTATTTGGCTGGGGTTGGCACCTTTGACAATAAACGGTTGTGCGCCCAACAATACGGATTGAATCCAATCGGCAGCCACAGCGTAGACACGGTTGACCCGCACGCCCGTACACGCGATGTCGCTGCTGGAATCGGCCGGTTTGCCCGTTGGCGTCGGCATAGTCCCGCAGCGTTGACCCGCCGCATTGAATAGCTCGACGAAGCAGTGTTCTTAGATGCCGCACCATCGTTTGGATACCAGACCGGGTCAGATCGCAGCTGCAGACCAGGGGGTGCAGCCGGCAGGTGAAAAGCAGTTCGTCAACGTAGATATTGCCCAGTCCAGCGATCACGTGTTGATCAAGCAACGCGGCCTTGATCGAACGACGGGTGAGCCCTAGACGCCGGTATAGCTGGGTTGGTGAAATCAACAGAGCGTCTTGGCCCAGGCAGCGCCAGCGGTCGTGCCATAGCGTGGTCACGCATGGAAACGTCCAAAGGCCCCCAAAACGACGTGGGTCGCGAAACACAATCTTGCGGCCGTCGTCGAGCGTCCAGATGACATGAACATGGCGGTCAAGGACAACGCCCCGACTCCCAGGGGACATGCCCTGACTGCTGGGTAGACGTTCAAGCGTACCGGTCATTCCCAGATGAACACACACACAAGGGGTCTTGTTTTGGCCCCTGGCAGGTTCCATAGAGGCACCGTGTATGGCCAGCTGCTTGCCGTGTCTTTCGATGCCAGCCAAGCGCGTGCCGCGCAGCAGTGACGACGGTTTGGCGCAGCCTCTGATCACTCCCGGCCGGCGCACCTTCACCTGGATGACCGTCCGCCCCACAACGCCATCGATCAGCGACTGGCGAACGGTTTGTACCTCGGGTAGCTCTGGCATAGACCCAGATTCTATCGGGCGCGCTGTTATACTTCTGCAAGGTTGGGTTTGAACGATTGGAGAACGTATGTCCGACACTGACCCACAAACAAAATCAAATCAGCTCGAAGCGAAGGAATCGTCGCCGGAAGTGGTGAACCAAGTCCGTGACG
The DNA here is from genome assembly GCA_965222495.1 of Phycisphaeraceae bacterium. Classification (GTDB taxonomy): domain Bacteria; phylum Planctomycetota; class Phycisphaerae; order Phycisphaerales; family Phycisphaeraceae; genus CBDCUA01. The sequence continues at coordinate 78,061 of CBDCUA010000001.1, forward strand.
CCTCGCTGAGTATGCACGAGCAGGTCGGTAAGGTGGTGGTCGGTCAGCGCCAGGTGATCGATCAGCTGTTCATGGCGATGTTTTGCCGCGGCCACGCGTTGCTGGTGGGCGTACCGGGATTGGCCAAAACGCTGTTGGTGTCGACCATTGCCAGGACTCTGAACCTGGCGTTTAGCCGGATCCAATTTACCCCCGACCTGATGCCTAGTGACATTACAGGCACGGAGGTCATTGAAGAGGATCGTGTCACCGGTAAACGCCAGTTACGGTTTGTAAAGGGTCCAGTGTTTGCTAACGTGATCCTGGCCGACGAAATCAACCGCACACCACCCAAAACCCAGGCGGCACTGCTAGAGGCGATGCAGGAGTACCATGTCACCACCGGTGGCGTACAGCACGATCTGCCCCAACCGTTTTTTGTACTGGCCACCCAGAACCCGATCGAACAGGAAGGAACATACCCGCTGCCCGAGGCGCAATTGGACCGCTTCATGTTCATGATCCATGTGGACTACCCCGACCAGGATGAGGAGTTGCAGATTGTAAAACGTCACACGGTCAGTGAGCGTGTGGGTATCGATTCGGTCCTGGACGCTGAACGGGTGATGCAGATTCAGTCTGTGATCCGGGACGTGCCGGTGGCCGACCATGTGGTTCGCTATGCCCTGCGACTGGTGCGAGCGACGCGCAAACCGATCCGTGACCAACAAGATGGCCGCCCGTCATTCATTCAGCAATATCTGGCTTGGGGTGCCGGGCCGCGGGCCAGTCAGTTTCTTGTTTTAGCCGCCAAGGCGCGGGCGATTCTCGATGGCCGAACACACGCCGACGCCCAAGACATCCACGCTGTCGCCCACCCGGTTCTACGACACCGACTGATCACGAATTTCAACGCCGAAGCAGACGAGGTGAGCGCAGACGATCTGATCGACAGGCTCTTAGAGTCCACCAGCCCGGACGATGACATCGACACAGCGACCACCCGGCAGATGGATGCCGTGATCCGGTAAGCCATTGGACTCATGACGCAGGCCACTGTCTCATACCTTGATCCCACAACGCTCTCGGCGATTGATTCGCTTGAGTTGCGGGCCAGGATGATCGTCGAAGGTCTGGTGTCCGGTATGCACCGTTCGCCACACCAAGGATTCAGTATCGAGTTCGCCCAACACCGGCAGTACGCGACCGGCGATGATCTGCGTCACCTAGACTGGAAGGTGTACGGGCGGACCGACAAACTCTACCTCAAGCAATACCAGAAAGAGACCAATTTGGACTTGGTGATTCTGGTCGACGGATCGGGTTCAATGGCCTACGCATCGCAAAGCGATCACTCTTCTGGGCGGTGGCGAAAATTTGATCACGCCGCGACGGTGGGCGCGGTTCTGGCGTACCTGGCGCTGCAACAGCAGGATCGCGTAGGGTTGAACGTGTTCTCCCAGACCGTTCACAAAGCGGTCCGTACATCTAACGCGCAGGGTCATTGGCAGTCGATCGTTGAAGTGCTGACAAACACCTCTCCTGATCCTCAAACCCTTGACCCAACAGACTCGGACACCAGCGGCCACCGCACTGATCTGGGACGCCTTTTTGATCAGATCTTGGCGAAGCTGAGTCGGCGAAGCCTGATTGTGTTATTAAGTGACCTGTTTGATACAAGCGAATCGCTTAGCCAAGCGTTGGCTCAGGTACAGTTCCGCCGGCACGATTTGATTGTGTTTCAAACACTAGACCCCGACGAGCTGTTTTTCCCATTCCGATCGCCCGTTCGCTTCATCGGCCTCGAAGGCGAGGGTGAAGTCGGGATTGATCCTGCGGCGCTGCGCAAGTCCTACCTCGCGGCCATGCAGGACCATTTGGATCAAGCCCAGCGGATCACGCGTCGCTTTGGATTTGATTACATGCTCATCGATTCGTCACAGCCGCTGGGTGCACCGCTGAGCCGGTTTTTGGCTTACCGCGTTGCCGCGGCCCGAAAGGGGAAGTAGCCGGTGGCCAGCGTGCTCGCCCAGACGGGGCTGAACCTCACCAACCCGGCTCTGGCCATCGCTGGCGTAACGGCTATCGTGATTCCCATCGCGATCCATTTCTTGAACCGTCTGCGACGCCGACCGCACCTATGGGGAGCCATGCGGTTCCTGATCGAGGTTCAGCGTCGCCATCGTCGCCGATTGCGTTTCGAACAGATGTTGCTTTTGGCTGTCCGATGCCTGATTCCCCTGTGCCTGGGTCTAGCGCTAAGCGGGCCGGTGCTGCGGGGAAGTGGTCGCTTTTGGGGTCTGTTAGAAGAGTCATCCGGTGACCGTGGCCGATTCGTTTGCATGGTGATCGATGATTCGATGAGCACGCAGACCATAGACGGCTCTGGACAATCTCGGTTTGACCGTCTGCGCGGATTGGCTCTGGCGGTAATCGGTGGGCTCGAACCCGGCGATCGGGTGGCGGTGTGGCGTGCGGCGCTACCGGCCGAGGCGATCGGGCAGGATACCGGTCGTCTGGACGTGACGTCTGCCCGCCGGGTCATCGGATCGATGCGGCCGCGTTATAGCCGAAGCGACTTAGTGACCACCCTGACCCTGGTCCACAACAGCCTGGCGCACCACCGCGTGCCCGCAGACCGTTCGTTTGTGGTTGTCATCAGTGATTTTGCCAGTGACGCATTGCCCACGGATCAGACCGCACCCCAGGCGCTTAGACCGCTGGGGCAGCGCGCGGGTTTGTGGGTGACCCGTCCCATGCCAGAAGCGGTCAATCTCCAGATTGCCCACGTCATGCCCATCCGGCGAACGATTATGGTGGACGCCGGTCGGTCGCCGCCTACGCTGACGGCGCAAGTGAAGCTTCGTCGTTTTGTCGACGACGAGTCACACGCCCTGACCCGGGTTCAGCTGACCGCCGGGCACGGCAATCTGAACGATCCCATTGGCCAAGCGACGATGAACCACAGGTGGAGCGCTGGTCAGCGTGAGGCGATGATCCACTTCAACATGCCGCTATCGGGTTTGGATGAACCTTCATCGCCCACCAGCCGGTGGCGTCTGGCTGGTTCGGCGCAGGGGATATCGATCAGGGCTCAGATCCGGTCAAGCCGGGAAAGCGCCCATACCGATATGTTGACCGCCGACGATCAGTACTGGACGGTTGCGACACTGCGTCATCGCGTGCGTGTGGCACTGATCGAACCAGACAACACAACTGGCGATCAGGTGTTGAGCCGGGATGCACACATGACCCCGGGGCAGTGGTTGCGTTTGGCATTAGCGCCCCAATCGCCGGGGGACGATGCCTTGGATCGCGCAGATCACGGCGCCATGCCGCCGGTGTCACTGATTGAGTTAGAAGATATTGAAGGATCCCAGCTGGCCGCACAGTCCATCCAAGGCATCGATGTGGTGATGGTCACCCATCCCAACCTGTTAGACGATCAGGGATGGATCTCGTTGCGTGGCTTGGCACAGCGAGGCGGTGTGGTGTGGGTCTTTATGCCACCAGACGACTCGTCGGGCGCTGTTTGGGCCACTGCGTTCAACGATCACATGGGATTGGACTGGCAGCTAGGCTGGGACGCTGGTCGTTCCGAAACGCCCGATCCACAGGAGGCGGGCCAACCACTGGCGGCGGATGATCCTGTCCCAGAATTGCTGAACATGCTCGGGGCCGATTGGCGCGCGCTATTAGCGCCGGTGCGGACGTACCGGTGGTTTGACGTGACGCTTCGTGATCCGCCCGTGTCATCCGATACCGTCTGGCTGCGGATGTCCGATGGCAGGCCATTATTGGTGTCAGGGATCGTCGGGCAGGGGCGGGTGTTCTTGTTGACCACAGCAATCGATCCGCGTTGGACGAATCTACCCACCAAACCGTTGTTCGTACCGCTTTTACACGAGACGATCCGGAGTGTCATCAGCCATACAGCCTCTGGTGTCCAGGTTGTGACTTGTGGTCAGCGACCAGTCCTGGATCAACGGTGGTCTGGGGCGATTCACCTGGATCGCAGCGCGCCGGCGACACAACAGCCGCTTAAGATTCCGTTGCAGCGTTCTGACGGCGGCGGCGCACAGCCGGCCACGGCGCTGAACCAGCCCGGTGTGTATGTCGCCGAGCCTGTGCGTGTCGGTCAGACACTGGCGGTCAACGTGGACCCGGCCGGTGGTGACACCCGTGCGGTCGATCCGCAACGGCTTGGTCAGTGGATGTCGGCGGCGGTCGGTCAGTGGCAATGGCTTGAGCCGGCGGCACCCACGCGTATGTTTGCCCGGCCCGCGGCCGGCGCCACACTGAGTTGGCCGCTGTTGTGGCCTGTGTTGGCGCTGTTGCTGTTGGAAATCGTTTTGGCCCGCTGGTTTAGCCACCCACCAATGCCCAAACGATCGTGGCGTGACAGGCTGGCGGCGATGTGGCGCACGAATGATCAAGGACGATTAGGGGCCTGACCCCAGGACAACGGTGGGATATGAACACCATCATGACGGCGAACCAAGCGGCGATGGTGGCGTCGTGGGTTGATTGGGTGTTGGGCGTGGATCGCGCCATCTGGTCAGAAGGTCAGGTACTCTTGGGTTGGCGTTATCCGCTACCTCCAAGGGTATGGGTTGTGATTGTATTTGCGGCGCTGGGCTTGGCCGCTTGGGGTTACCGTCCCATGGACAGCCGCTGGCGGTCCAAAGCCCCCTTGACGGCGATCAGAACCGGTTTGATCGTGTTCTTGGCCGTTGTCCTGGCCGGACCGATGCTCGTGATTAAGCGTGAAGATCTCGAACCTGACTGGTTGCTTATGCTGGTCGATCGCAGCGATTCGATGCAGATCCAAGACGCGTATGTGCAAGCGGGCGATCGCAGAAAACCGGCCAGTCGCCAAGCGGCTCTAGATGACGCGATCGCCCGCCACGCAGACCTGTTCGGGCCTGAGCAGCTTGGCCGGGACCGGAAGCTGGTCTGGCTTGGGTTCGATGCACAGACCTATGCCATTGAACCACCCTATCTCGAACCTAAAGCCACAACGGCTGGTAGCAATGGTCAGACCACTCTATTACGCACCGCTATCCAACAGGCTCTGCAGCGAGCGACGGGCCGGCCCATTAGCGGGATCGTGTTGTTTACCGATGGTCGCAGCCCACAGAGCACCGGAGCTGATGTGATCGGCCAGCTCGGACGACAGGCGGTTAGCGTGTTTGCCGTGCCACTGGGCGCAGGGCGCCCCGCGATTGATCTGAGCTTAACGCGCGTTGACGCACCAAAGAAGGCGTTTGCAAACGATACCGTACCGGTGACGGTGTGGGCCGATGTCTATCCCGCCGACGCTCAGGTCGATGTCGACCAGGTGCGCGTTCGGCTTGTGGACACGCACACCGGCAAGACGCTGGACCAAAAACCACTCGGCGATGTGGGTTTGGCCGCGCCGTTACGCTTGGCCGGACGGTCCGATGTGGTGGGACCGGTCCGCTGGAAGGTTCAGCTGGAGTATGGTCCGTCGGTCCGTCATCAGGCCGTCGCGGACACGAGCCGGGAGTTGGTCACCGACAACAACCAGCGCATACTCGATCTAGAGCTGGTGGATCGCCCCATACGTGCGCTTTATATCGAGGGCTACCCCCGCTGGGAGTACCGTTATCTGAAAAACGTTCTGGTTCGTGAAAAGAGCATTCATAGCAGCATGATGCTGACCAATGCCGATCAAGATTTTGCTCAGGAAGGCGACATGGTGATCACCCGTCTGCCGAAGACGCCGGAAGAATGGCGGATGTTCGATGTGGTGATCATCGGCGATGTTTCCGCTGACTATTTCAGTCTGCAGCAGCACTCACAATTGCGCGATCATATCGGTGAAGGGGCAGCCGGATTGTTATGGATTGGCGGGGCGTATCACACACCCCAGAGTTACGACACCACCCAGCTGTCCGACGTGCTGCCCATGCGCCGCCCCGGCTTGACCCAGCCAATGGATTTATCGGGTCCCCTGATCGCTGCCCCCACCCCGCTTGCCGAATCGTTAAGCGTCATCACACTTGGCAGACACGATCGCGCGGCGGACACTTACTCGTCAAGCCACAGGGGTTGGCCGACGGATCTGCCTGGGTTGAGATGGGTTCAGGAGATCGGAGCGCTCAAACCCTCAGTCGATGTGTTGGCCACCGTCTCGGTGGCCAAACAAGGGTCCCCCAATCCCCTGGTTGTGCGCATGCGTTTTGGCGCCGGCCAGGTGTTGTACGTTGCGACCGATGACACGTGGCGTTGGCGGTATGGACGAGGCGATCTCTACTTTCAGCAGTTCTGGTTGCAGCTGGTCCGAATGTTGGGACGGCAGCGTGTTCAAGACGATCCGTCGCGCGTTCGACTGAGTGTGTCCCACGCACGTGTGCAGATGAACCAGGCGGTGGTGGTGCAGCTTCGGATCGCCGATGTCATGTTGCTACAGCGTCAGCTGCCCAGTGTCAGCGTCTCCGTGATCGACCCGGAGCGTTCGAAAGACGCGACGCCGGTGGAGAGTCTGGAACAGATCGAACTGCTTCCAGACGTTCAACCCGACAGCCAAGACGCTTTGCCAGCAACGGCGCCACACCACCATAGACAATACAAAGCCATCTGGCAGCCCAAACACACCGGTCGTCTGCTGCTAACCGTCGTTGAACCGGCGCTTAAAGATCTGAATATTGTTTCGCCTATCGAAGTGTTACACCCCGACGACGAGCTACGGCAACCCATGCCTGACCATGAAAGGCTTGAGACGTTAGCTGAGTTGTCCGGTGGCCACGTGGTGCCACTTGACCGGCTCGATCAACTGACCAGGGTTGTCCCCAACCGGGCACGGCGAACCGCCAACGACATTCATCAGTCGCTGTGGGATACACCGGTCACGCTGATTGTCGTGGTGACCCTGTTAACCATAGAGTGGATCGGTCGGAAGCTTATCCGGTTGGCGTGACACCCACCGTCCCAAACCCCCGCGTGGCGTGGTGGGTTGACCGATGGATTGGCCGACGCGTTTGCTCGCCGGTGACGCGTATCATACCGATGAAGAACAGGACACAGAGGCCACGCGCGTGATGAATCATGCCACCCGACAGCTTGAGCAAGTGCGTCAGATCGGCCGGTTGCTGCTGCTGGCTCACGGGTTGTCGCAGCTGGCCGCTGTTTTGGTCGCCGTCTTTTTGATTTGCGGATCGCTGGACTACGTGTTGCGGCTGCCGGGTTGGTTTCGTTTGGGTATCTCCGTATCGGTCGGACTGGTTGCGGTCGCCTGGCTGGTGCGCCGCCTGTCAAGCGTACTGAGATTTTCCCCACCGCTAAGCACGCTGGCTCTGCGCGCCGAACGGCTGTATCCCCAATTGACCGGGATATTGGCCAGTGGTGTGGAATTTGCGACCAGCAAGACCGAACCGGGTGAATCAGATGTCGCGCAGGTGATGGCCCAACACAGTATCGCACGCGCTCAACAGGAACTTGAGCACGTATCTTTGCGGCGTCTGGTCAAGCCCGGGCGAACCCTGTGGACGGTGGGGGCAGCGTCGGCGGTGTTGTTGCTGCTTGGGTCGATCGTCATCGCTGTACCCGGTGCTAGCGGTCTGGCCGCAAGGCGGTGGTTGGATCCTTTGGGGCCCGCTCAATGGCCAAACCGGACTCGGGTACGCAGCTTAATCGGCGAACGTGTCTGGGCATCGGACACGCCGCTGCGGTTGCGGGCGGTTGTGGAACGCGGGTACAGCCAGGGAATGAGGATCTGGGCCGTCTATCGGGTGGTTGAACCAGCGGGTGGGCACAGTCAGTGGCAATCACTTCTTATGAGCCAGCAGGCTCAAAGTCCGGATCACCCCAACTCCCATCAACCCGGGAGCTCGCGGGGTTTTTTTGAACGATTGGTTGATGTGACCGACAAGCTTCCCAGTCAAGCGCAACCAGAGACCCCCCGTCGGGTGGAGTTCTACTTTTTGGCCGGTGACGATCGTACAGCACCTCAGACTTTGCGGTTGGTGGCCCGACCCGCCGTCAAAAGTGTCACAGCGGTCATCGAGCCGCCGGCCTATGCGTCGGGACTGGTCCAAACGCAGCGACACCGTTTAGATCAACAGACCAGTCAACTGGCCACCACAGATGCGTTGGTGGGTTCAACGGTGAACATGCAGATCACGTTCAACAAACCCATCGACGAACCGAAAGAGGGGTGGGCTTCGTTTCTCCCTGGGCTCGCGGGGCACACCGACACACCCGTGGTGATCGCTGCAGACGACAGGCGGCTCGAAGGCGCGGTGGCCATCGTCAAATCCTTCGTGCTAGAGAAAACCGTTCAGACCCCGATCCGTATCACGGATCAGCACGGTTTGAGTAACCTGTCGGAACGACTGTACCGAATCTCGGCGACCCATGATCTGACACCAGCGGTGTCGATGGTCCAGCCGGCGGTCGACGAGGCCGTGTTGCCATCGGCGTTGATCCCGGCCCGGGCAGTTGCCCAAGACGATGTGGGTCTAGACAGTCTTGCCATAGAGGCTCAAATCGAGACCGGTCACCGCAGCGACGATCGCAGCTTGGTGTCAAAGCACGTCTTGACAGAAGTATCCGGACGGCAACCTCGGCTGAGTACCGGGCACCCGATCGATCTTCGGTCTTTGAATTTGAACCCCGGGGATCAGGTTCTGCTCACGGCCGTGGCGCGGGACGTGTTTGAGATCGATGGTCGGCGTCATGATTCGAGCCATTCGCCGCCACGCCGGCTACAGGTGATCGACGTGGCCACGCTCATCGGAGAATTACGCACAGAGTTGGCGGGCGTCAGACAGCAAGCGATTCGCTTGGAAGCACAGCAGCGGGGTTTGTTGGAGTTGCCCGCTGACGCTTCAGTTTCAGGTCAGCAGCAGTTGACTGTCTACCTTGGTGCCCAGCGCACCCAGATCGCCGCCGTGCGACAGCGGATCAGACGCAACCGCCTTAATCCTGATCAGGGAGGAAGGCTACGTGAGCTGACCCGTCGCGCATCGGCCATTTCCCAACAAGCTGAACGATCTTCGCAGATCGCAGAGCGTCTGTTGGGGCAGTCACCTGATCGTCAGGCCGCCAGTGACGTGCAGCAAGAAGTGACTCGTTTTCTGGCCGAGCTGATCGAACTGTTAGATCAAGGCCGCGACGCGTTAGCGCTGCGTCGTCAGCTGCAGCAGCTTAAGGTTATGCAAGAGGAACTGGCGCGACGAACGCGCCGCTTGATGCCCCTGACGCTTGGGTGGTCGGTCGACCAGCTGGGTCGGGCGCAGCGTCAACAACTAAAAGATCTGACCGATCGTCAAAGCGGCTTGGCCAAGCTGGCAGGGGCGACGCTCAAGCGGATGCAGGCCACGTCCGATGCGTTATCCAGACAGGGCGATAGCCCCGACGACCAAGCGTCGTCAGCGGTCCTGTCCGAGGCGGTGTCGGTGGCCCGGCGGCAGGGCTTGGTCTCGGTCTTGCAACGTGCAGCGGATAAGGCCCAGCAGAATCAGTTGTCCGATGCGGGCAACGATCAGGCGGTGGCGCTGGATCTTGTGGAAAAGATGCTCGCGGAGTTGGACCAAATCGATCAGCGTCATCAGGCGATTCTCCGTCGGCGGTTGATTCAGTTGTCCGACGCGGTCAGCAGGCTCATCAAGCAGCAGAAATTGCAACTGGGCCGACTCGAGCAGGTGTCCCAGACCAGCGGCTTGGATATTCCTCTAGAGGCGCTACGACGCCGCACGATGGCGGTCGCTCAGCGGGCTTACGCGAACAGTCAGTCAGAGCCTGCCGGTACGTTGCTTGAGAAAGCGGCCCAGCAGCATGCCGTTGCGATTCCGGCGCTGCGACAATCAGAGCGTCAAACAGCTCACGCCGCCCAGCGCCAAGCACTGACGCATATGACTGACGCGCTTGAGTCGATCCAGAAGTTGAAACAGGCGGCCAGGACAAGTCAGGTCTTGGCCCAAAGACAGGAACTGCAAAAAGCGTATGAAAAGCTTGCCCAAGAACAAGAAGTGCTACGTGAGCAAACCACCGGTCTTGTCGGCCCGGGGCCCTTGTCGCGTCGACAGCGCGCCGCTTCGTTGAGCATTGGGCACCGCCAAGCTGACCTGAATACCGCCGCCCGTGAATTATTGGGACAGGTCCAACAAGCAATGGTTTTTACGTACCTGCACCAGCAGCTTGATCAGGATTGCGCCGTCGTGGTGTCTCGGCTACGACGTGCCAAACCGGATTCAGACGTGTTGGACCGACAGGACCAGATCGCCGCGACGTTAAGGCAGATGGCTCAGGCGTTGGCCACAGAACCGCTGGACCGGCCTTTTGTCAGTGGTGGCGGCGGCGGTGGCGGTGGCGGCGCGTCGGGGATGGCGCTGGTCACCCCGGTGGCGGAATTGAAGCTGTTGAGAGCCATGCAGCAATTGGTGTACGGCGGCACGAAGCGCGCTGATCGGTTCAAGCCCGCCGGCGACACGACGGGTGTGAAAGAGATCCTGCGCAAGCTGGCGACCCGTCAACGCGAATTGGCCAACCTTGGCCATCGCCTTATCCAACAGATGCAGCGGTCAAGACGACGGCCGCCGAATCAAGTCGACGAAGGGAAAACGTCTAAATGACCATCGCGCCGTTGAAGCCGATTGCCATCGGATGGGCCATTTTGATGGTGGCCGCTTGGCAAGGTATCGCCGTCGCTGCCGGCGACGGCCAGCCGTCGTTGGATCAGCTGCTGGGAACGGTAGCACCAGACACCGTACCGGCGTCGCAGCCGGCGGTACCGTCCGAAGGATCCCAGAGCACACCATCGCGTTCGGTCGAGCTTGAGACGGACGTCCTGCGCCGGCTGACCGATCAGACGCCGTCGGATATGTTTGGTCAAGCCGTTGTCCAAATGGACGAGGTTGCTGGCCGGCTCGGTGACAAGCTTGACGCCGGTCAAGAGACTCAGCGTCTTCAAACGTCGATTCTGGCCAAGCTTGATCAGCTGATCGCCGCGGCACAGAAACAGGGCCTGTCAGCCGGGTCGGGCGGTGGCGAGGGGGCCGCGGGCCAGGCCCAGCAGCAAGAGTTTGGTAGCGGCCACAACACGGGATCTCAACGCGAACAAGCCGGTGATCGCCCAAGTTCCGGCGCTGACGGCACCGATATTGGGACCGGCGATCAGCCTACCCCAGGTCAAGATCAATCGACCGTCATGCAAGATCATCGTTCACACTGGGGAAACCTGCCCGATCGCCTACGCAATGAATTGTGGGAAGGGCTCAATGAACGATTCAGTTCGGTGTATAAAGATCTGACGGGACAGTACTACCGTCGTCTAGCTCAGGAGAAGCCATGACGTTGACCCCGTTGATCCACATGATTTGGCTTACCTGTTTGAAGCGGCGCGTTGGCCGTTTGTGCTGCTCTACGGGCTGGATCACCATCGTGGCGTGGCTGATCTTCGTGCCTCAGACCATTGACGCCGCGTCTCCGGACGACCCACAACCTCCGACGGCCCGGCCCGATCAATGGGTAGAAATGACTTCCCCGCAACGGCTGGCTGTGGAGCGAGGGTTGGCGTTTCTTGCCCTTTCTCAGGCCGAAGACGGCAGCTATAGCGCTGAACGGTACGGGCGCCACGTCGGTGTAACAGCGCTGGCGTGCATGGCGATGATGGCCGATGGTCACCTGCCGGGTCGAGGTGAGTATGGGCCTCAGGTCGACAGGGGGCTGGATTTTGTGATTCGCAACGCTCACGAAACCGGTCTGATCGCCGCGGAGACGTCGCACGGCCCGATGTATGGTCACGGTTTCGCAACATTATTCCTGGGAGAAATCTATGGCATGTCAGGCGATCGGCGTGTTCGCGAGGTTCTGATCAAGGCGGTTCACCTGATTACCACCACGCAGAACCCAGAGGGTGGTTGGCGATACCACCCCCGGCCGTTTGACGCTGATATTTCCGTGACCATCTGCCAGATCATGGCCCTGCGATCGGCGCGGAACGCAGGGATCACCGTTCCCAAGGAGACCATCGATCGGGCAATCACTTACGTTCGCCAGTGCCAAAACCCGACCGATGGCGGGTTCCGATATATGCTCAGTTCCGGCGGTTCGGCTTTCCCTCGATCGGCCGCGGGTGTGGCGAGCCTGTATTACGCCGGCGTGTACGAAGACGACGCGGTGACCAAGGGGCTAGAGTACCTGCTGCACCAAGGGCGTGATCGAACCGATGGTGGGTTTGGGCACTACTATTATGGCCATTATTATGCGGTGCAGGCGATGTATCTGGCGGGAGGGGACTACTGGCGACAGTGGTTTCCCAAGATCCGCCAAAGCATCTTGGATCGGCAGAAGCCGTCTGGAGACTGGCCCTCCGATCATGGCAGCGCCTATGGCACGGCCATGGCGCTTCTGATCCTTCAGGTTCCCAACCGGCTGTTGCCGATCTTTCAAAGGTAAAGTGCCGGGTACGATTCTTTTGCTTGTCTTGTCGGGGGTGTGTCATGGGCAGAGGCGTCAGGTGGGTGGGTAGGCTTCGAGGTTATGCGGCCGTGACGCTGATCGTCATGGCGGTCAGACCCGCAGCGGGCATGACGCGCGCGGTGTTGATCGATTCGGGTCTGCAAGCGCACCGAGTGAGCGTGCAGAGTCTGATTGACGGCACGATCAGCTACTTCGATTCAGATCGCCGGTTGCGCGCCGAGCCGGTCGGGCAGTATGTACAGCTGCGTGATATGGACACGCCACGCGCCAGTGTCGGGGCGCGGTCGAATCGCGTTTCCCAAGCGACCGACGATGCTGCACAGCCGGGGGTGATCGAGCTGGTTGATGGACAACGCCTGGTCGGTCGATGGATCGGGTCAGATCCGCAGGAGGAGAAGATCATCTGGCGTCACCCTCTTTTGGGTCATGTGGCCGTGGGCCTGGACCATATTTGGGCGATGGCGCCGTCTGGTGGACTGACCATCGGCCAGATTCGAACCACTTCAGATGATCGGGTCGAGCTGGTCAACGGCGATACGCTGGTCGGCTTTGTGACGGGAGTCAGCGCTGGTGGCCTTGAGATTCAAACCAGTCATGACGATCAGACCATCGTGTTGCCGATCAATCGTGTGCGCGCGGTGATCATGGCCAATGCCCCGATGCGAGGTGAACCGGCCGGCAGTATCGTGTGGTTGGCCGACGGCAGTCGTGTGATGACACGATCGATTCAGATCGAATACGATCAGCTGTCAATCGATCCAATTCTGGCGAACCCGACACCCGGCGGTCCCCTGCCAATGCCGCAGGTCAACCGGATCGATCTTGCGTTGGGAGACGGGTACCTGATCGACCTGGCCGTTCTGCCGATGCGCGTGACCGGTGGCGGTGACGTGTTTGGTGTGCCTTTTGCTCCGGTGACCGACGGTCTCTCGGTTTCGATGCACGCGCCGGTGAGTGTCCGCTACGATCTGCCTGCCGGGGCTGTACGGCTGGCGGCGACCGCGGTGTTGGTCACGGGCGCCGAACCCGATCCTGCCATCGCATGGGCTGATTTTGAAGTGATCGTGAGCGTCGACCGCCAGGTCGTGTTCCGCGCGCGATTGAATTCAGACCAAACGACCGCACCGATCAATATCCCGCTAGGCGGTCGTGTGCTGACCATCCAGCTTGATTCGGCAGACAACGGGCCGATCATGGATCGCCTGCTGCTACGTGACGCTGTGGTGTACGTCCAGCCGACGGGCACCGATTCGGGACAGTAGTTGTCTGTTCATGAAACAGTCAACACGATCGTGACAAGAATAAATACGTGGTTCGCGTGCCCGAGAAGCCGTGTGATACGCATCGCGTATTTGTGATGCGCGTCGAGGATGTGCTAAGACCTGTCACCGCAAGTCCACACTCGAAGACACATACGCAGAAACTTTTGTGTTGGGTATTAATGGGTTGATCCATCACAAAAATCATGACCGATCGCCTCTTGTATACGGCCCTGTCTTAAAGCAGCGAGGTGACGTCGACGCGGTGAAAACATACCCGGATGTGTATGATCAACACGCCATGTGCATACGCCAGTGATCTGTGATGAGCGACACTGCCGTCGATCATACCGGCTCTCGGGCGACTACTGGCCAACGCTGGCGGGTTGTCGGCGAGCGAGTTCTCCATCGATCATCTCAAGCAGTTCGTGTTGTAACTTTTTGATTTTGTGCAGATAGACCGGTGGTTTGATCCCGTTAAACATGAAACTAAACGCGATGGTGTGTTCACCGGTGCCGTCAAATTGCACGCGCCCACCGGCACCCGGACCCCCGGTCACCAGATACCCGCTGAGACAGCTCACGCCGTCGATATAGCCGCTCTTGCCATAGATACGGCCGGCCAGCTTTCGTCTGAATCGTTTGCCCAGCGTACCGTCGACCCCGCTAATCGACAGGCTTTGGCGTAATGCCGGCCCCAAAACCTTGTCCTCGTGCATGCTCTGCAAGAGATCGACCAATACCCGCGCCGTCACGCGGTTATGCCTGCTTAAGCCGCTGCCGTCGGCGATGACCACCGCCGCACCGCGCGGGCCGATCCGCTGATTGAGGAAGGCCCGGACCGCAGCGGCGCCGTTGTCCCAACTGCCCGGCGAACCTGTCAAACGCCGCCCGATCCGTTTGAGAAGAGCCTCAGCAAACAGGTTTTGAGAGTACTTGTTACATCTCGCCAGCACCGTCGGCAGGGTGGTCTGGACCGCGAACAGTGCTTCGCCGTCCGGCAGGAGATCATCGGGGTTGGGCAGATGGATCGACGCGACGCTGATCCCCACCTGACCCAGGTGATGCGCCAATAGTTGGGCAAAAAACATGGGTGGGTTATGCATCGTGACACGGAAAGGCGCGGTGCGTCGGTTCTTGACCTGGCCCCAGTAGGTCAATTCGTTGGTCTGAGGTTTGCGGCTGATCCAGAAAGTATCGCTGGCGCCGGTGACCGCTCTGTTGGAAGCGCTTAAAAACGGTGCAAAAGGTGAAATATTCACGTGAGGTGTTTGATCACGTTGGGTCGGTTCGACGTAGATGTCCAGGCAGTTGTTGTTGACGTTCAGTCCGGCCACTTGAGCGCAGTAGGCCATATTCATTTGGTCGGCCGGCCAGCTGGGATGAGCCAGCTGCCGGTCGAACACCCGGTCGTCTACGACCAAGCGCTGCAGGCGTGTGACCCCGGCCTTGCGTACTGCCTCGGCCCAGGTCTGCAGGAGTTGCTCAATGCTCATGTTGTGTTGGCGCATCACTTTGGGATCGCAGAAGGCCGGATCTCCGTCGCCGCGAACCACCAGCACCGGACCGTCTTCAGGACTGAACTGCGCGTCGGCGACCACCAGGCCTGAAAACTGACGCCAGTCTGGGGGCCGGATCAGTCGCAACTCGGTGCGGAAGACGTAGTCGGGTCCCAGTGTCTGTAACGCTGCGGCGGATACCAGCAACTTCATATTGCTCGCGGGGATCATCGGCTCGATCGAGCGGATCTCAGCGAGCTGTTGCCCACTGTCCAAGTCGACAACAAGGATCGCCACGCGGGTTTGCCCCAGCCCCGACGATTGCAGCAGCCGCTGGACCCGACTCTGAAGGCCGCCGGCGATGGCCGCGGTGGGTATCGCCAGCAAGAGCAAAGCAAGCCAAGTCGTCAAACGACGATAGAGCATCTGCCGGCCTTTCTCTGAACATGATCGAGACGGCATGGTTTTTGATCGACCCGCTGGGGTTCCCTGGTTGAGCCACGTGGCAGTTGCCCCGTGGTGAAGGGCGTTGTCGTGATGGTATCCCATCCCCCCTAGTGGTTGTCCATCCAACAGATGGCAACTGTGGGGTCGGGGATCTGTAAATGCCGACACCTGGACTCGAACCAGGAACCTAGGGCTTATGAATCCCTCGCTCTAACCAGTTGAGCTATGTCGGCCGCCTTGGCATTCTAAGAGTTCATGCATCGGCTTGAAAGCCGCCCGATCCATTGCCCTTTGGCAGATTCACGTTCGGTGACCGCAGTGGTCGATAAGCCCTCAAGGAGATCGACCGGATATACTGGAGAGGCGCCTATGGCCCGTTACCGCAGCAGCGGTCAATCGCGATTCCGTCCTTGCCCGTTTATCAATCTCAACGACACACGGTGCGCGGCACATTTTACGCTTGGCCGGATCGCCCACGCGTTCGGTGTCTGTCTTGATCATCACCACACGTGTACGATTTACGATCGGCTCCAACAGGAGCAGCAACGGATTGGAGAAGAGAATTCAGAAACGGGCGGTCAGCACGTCGGTCCGACCTTCGGAGGCCGACCGTATGTCACCGGCGATGAGCTTCAACCAACCGGTTCAAGCGTTTCTTAGTCACTGTCGCGTCGAATGCGGTTTTGCGCCGGCGACGCTGCAGGCGTATGCCTCGGATCTGCGGGACCTATCGGCTTGGTTGACCGACCGACAGTGCCACCGTTGGCAAGAGCTCAATCTATCATTCATCCGACAACACCTACGCGGCCTCGAGCAACGCGGGCTGGCGATCAGTTCGATCGCGCGACACGTCGCGACAATCAAGGTGTTCGCCCGGTTCTTAGAGTCGACCGGCGTGGTTCGGGAGAACCCCGCCCAGCTGCTATCTAGACCTCGGGCTTGGCAGACCCTACCGGGTGTGCTCGGTGCCGGAGAAGTCCAGCGGCTGTTAGAAGCGCCACGACCGGCCGATGCGTTATACCTGAGGGATGTGGCGCTGCTGGAGCTGCTCTATGGCAGTGGTTTACGCGCCAGTGAGTTGGCGGACCTGGATCAGGACCGTCTGCATGCGGATCTGGCCGTCGTGCGAGTGTTGGGCAAAGGCAATAAGGAACGCATCGTGCCCATCGGTGTTCCGGCGTTAGACGCGATTGATCGCTACTTGAGGCAGTTGCGACCAAAATTGCTGCGTCAGTGCTGCCCCACAGATCGGCTGTTTCTGTCGCGGTCGGGAGCGCCCATTACGCGTGTCGTGGTGTGGCAAGTGGTGGCCAAGCATGCCCGGCGAGCCGGGTTGCATCATGTGCATCCCCACACGCTCCGTCACTCGTTTGCCACACACCTGCTGGTTGGCGGCGCTGATCTGCGTGTGGTTCAGGAGCTATTGGGCCATTCGGATATCCAGACCACACAGATCTATACGCACGTGGATGCTAGCCGGCTCAGGCACGTGATCCAGAAGTGTCACCCGCGTCCGTGAACGCACACACGTCGGGTCAATACCCGTCGGTTCAAGACAGATCTTGTGGGCAGGTCGCGGGCGGTTGATATGGGTCACGCAGCGCCGTTTACCTTGGCCGATACGTCGAATGCGTTGATCACCATGACGCGGATCAGCCCAGCCGGCAGTGTGATCCACCGGTGAACCCCGCGCTTTGATTGGGCGCCCGACCACCGACACGAGGTCTGATCACACGGCTTATACGCATCGCGTATTTTCTTTGCGCGTTGAGAAATTGCTAAGTCCTGTTACCGAAAGCCCGCGCTCGAAGCCAGATACGCAAGAACTTTTTGCGTTTGGTATTAGTGTTCTCCCACGCGCAACACTTGGCTGTGAATCTGTTCTTGGATGGTGCGTGAGATGGTTTGTTGGGGCCATCGAATGTCAATCTCGATGTGTCGGTCTTCAACCGTATTGCGACCCACGGCTTGGTGGCGCTGCAGGTCAAAGAGGATCTGGGTTTGGACCCCGCCGGCGATCAGCCGGGTCTGGACGCGCGAGCCGGCATCCGCGGCGGCTTGGCGCAGACGGTCCACATCGGGTTCAAGCCGCAATCGGGCCGTACCGGTCACTGTCGCCACCGGGATCTGCTCGATGTCTTCGATCGATTCTAGTGTGTAACGCATTGATTGGTGGATCTTGCCAAGCTGATGGTTCCACGTGAAGCGGGCATCCCAATGCCCGCCGATCGGGACAGCGGGTGTGGCGTTGGCGATGGTGGCGAGGTCGCTGGCAGCTTCTATAAAGTCCAATTCGTCGGGAACGTTGGCCTGGCTGGGTACGCG
This sequence comes from Phycisphaeraceae bacterium, assembly GCA_965222495.1. Taxonomy (GTDB): domain Bacteria; phylum Planctomycetota; class Phycisphaerae; order Phycisphaerales; family Phycisphaeraceae; genus CBDCUA01. Next base: position 96,017 of record CBDCUA010000001.1, read on the forward strand.
ACGCCGGATCGGATCGATGCCGCTGGCGCTGGAGATCGAACCGTCTTGGCTGACTTTGAGAGTGATCGGCACACCGGTGGTGGCTGCCAGCAGGCCGTGAATCGCTTCCGGTTGGCCGTGTGTGCGTCGGCTGTCACTGTGTTGTGTCTGTCCGTCTGGCCCTGTCCATGCTGCGGTCATCCAATCGATGGTCATAGAGCAGGTCGCCGAACCGTCGGTGTGGACGCGGGCGACGGTCCACGTGAGCTGTGCTTCGATTTCGAAACGCGTGTCGAAATCACGTCTGCGATCGCCGATTGTGACCGATTGGGTCTGTCGCCGTAGCGACCAGATTCGGTATCGTGTCACCTGGTCCGGAATGAAACGGGGTCGCAGGTCCGCCGTGGCTGTTTGAGCGGTGGCCGGTGCGGTCAAGCCCGATGCGGCGATCGACATCGCTGCGACCCAAACGATCTGATGCAGCCTGTTCAAGCGGTAAAACATGTTAATCCGATAACATGCAGGATTGATCAGATGCCAAACGACCAGGGTATTCTAAACGCGAACCTTGCCCGGTTGCGACTGAACGATCCGCAGCTGGCGGAGAGGTTGTCGCAGACGCGACCGGCAGCACTCAACTGGGCCGCGTCACGCTCTGGCCCACTTAGCGCTAGCGTTGAACAGAAATCGGGGCCTTTGTGGTTGGCCAGTCGGTACGATCCGATGTCTGAAGCGGAGAAACTTGCCGACAAAGTTGATTTGAGCACCGTCGCGTGCGCGGTCATGTTGGGTTTGGGTTTGGGTTACCACGTGGGGCGGGTCGCCGCTCGGATGGGTGACACCCAGAGTCTGATGGTGGTCTTTGAGCCCGATAGCGCATTGTTACGGGCGGTCATGGAGAAGATTGACCTGACCGATTGGTTGGGTCGGCACAATATCATTATGGCTGACCTGCAGATGGATCGTGCCGCGTTGCTCAAGCGGGTTGAGTCATTTTCGGGCATGCTCACTCAGGGCACCGTTCTGGTGACACACCCGCCCAGCCGGCAGTTGCACGAAGAGGCGTTGAGTCGGTTCGGGCAGACGGTCACGGAAGTGCTCGAGTTTTGCCGAACCAACGTGGCCACGGCGCTGGTCAATGCTTCTCGGACCTACCGCAACCTGTCGATGAACATCCACCACTACGCGGCGGGTGCGAACGTCAACCCATTGCAAAACGCCGCGGACTGCTTTCCCGCCGTTTGCGTGGGTGCCGGCCCAAGCCTGACGCGTAATCTAAAGCTGCTTTCCGATCCCGACCACCGCCGCCGCGTGGTCGTGATCGCCGTTCAGACCATGCTCAAGCCGTTGTTGGCCAGTGGGATCAGGCCCGATTTTGTCACCGCGTTGGACTATCACCAGATCTCCAAGCGCTTTTACGAAGGGTTGCCCGATTTGCCCGATGTGACACTGGTCGCTCAGCCTCTCGTGCACCCGGCCGTCTTGGATTGTTACCCCGGCCCGATCCGCGTGACCCACAGCGATTTTCTGGACAAGTTGCTCGGTGACCAAGCCAGGCCTATCGCGACGATGCCCTACGGTGCGACCGTGTCGCACCTGTCGTTTTATCTGGCTCAGCACCTGGGCTGTGATCCGATTATGCTCGTGGGCATGGACCTTGGTTTTAGTGACGGGTTGTACTATTTCCCAGGTACCGCGATCCACGACGTTTGGGCACCGGAGTTTGGACCGTTCAACACGCTAGAAATGATGGAGTGGCAACGTATCGTTCGTCACCGCAATCACCTCAAAAAGATGGTCGACGTGCACGGGCGATCGATCTATTCAGATGAACAGATGCTGACATACCTCAAGCAGTTCGAGCGTGACTTTGCAAACGCATCCCAGACGGTGCTCGACGCCACTGAGGGCGGCCTGCCCAAACAGCACACCACCGCCATAACGTTGTCACAGGCGTTATCCGATTACGCGACGCGTCCGGTCCCGCCGCTGCCCCGGTCGTGCACCGCGCTGGACCGTCAGCGTCTTGAAGCGACGGCCAAGGTGCTGCGGCTGCGCCGGACGGAGGTTTCTGAGCTTAGGCGTCTGTCTCGTCAGGCGGTGCCGTTGTTACGGAAAATGCTTGATTGTCAGGCAGACCGGCAACGTATGGACAGACTATTTGCTAAGCTCGAGCCGATCCAACGACGTGTCGCGTCTCTGGCCTGTGCGTTTGATTTGGTCAATCAACTCAATACGGTGGGTGTCTTTAAGCGCTCGCGCGCTGATCGGGCGATCGAGAACGTGACCATGGACGCATTGGCCCGGCAGCGGCACCAGCTCCAGCGCGATATCGAAAACGTGCAATGGCTGGGTCAGGCTTGCGACGAGATGCTCGATATCATCCGCGGTTCGCTGGGGCGTGTTGAGCAGTTGGGTCAGCGATCACAGCCCAATCCCAGGCCCCAGAACATGGTCGCACAATCCGCCACGACCGCACCGATGGAGAACCGGTCATGACGATCATCGGGCGCGTTGACACTTTGGGTTATGTTCCGGCGACGCCGATCGGGCACGAACGGGCGAGGCTCGGTGTCCTGTCGGCTTCGGTTTGGCGGCAACGATCAGCCGATGACGACGGACACATCGTCGCCTCCGTCACCGCCCGTCGAGCCTGCGAGACGGCCAGATGACACCCGCAACGATCGCACTGGTCCCAACGCGCTTAAAGTCCACCGTGTTCGGCTTGCCGTCGAGGGTGGGTGACCCATTGGCCGGCGAACCTGTGTTGGTCCATACCGTCGCACGCCTGGCACGAGTTAAGCATGTGCAAAGGATCGTGCTGATCCACGACGCGGTGGAGAACCCCCTGCCGCTGCTTGCCGATCGAGATTTTGGTGTCCCGGTTTGCGGCTTTGTCGGCCCCTGTGGGCTAAGCGATCCCTACCAGCACAAACACGCCGCCGCTCGCAAATGGTCACTGGCCGCGTGGCGTGGCGGACTCGGTGGAGCGACCTGTTACGACGAGCTGTTGCCCGCGTCATCGTGGTACGCGGCGATGGAACACCACAACGCACAGGCGGCGCTGATCGTGGGTGCGGACTGGCCGTTGATTGACCCGGCGTACTGCCAGCAGGTGATCGATCTGCACAGACGGCATCCCAAGGAGATGCAACTGACGTTTACCCAGGCGCCACCTGGTCTTGGCGGGATCGCTATCGGTCGCGATCTCGTCGGTCAGATGGCCAAGAGCAATGTGTCCCTCGGTCAAATAATCGCTTACAACCCTGCCAAGCCGCAGCCCGATCCTATCGGACGGGATGTGTGTGTACAGATCCCCGCTGCGGTGCGGTCCTTTGTGGGCCGGTTTATTTTCGACACGCCGGCAACGGCGGCGATGATCCAGTGTGTCGTCCAACACCTCGGCGACCGGCACGCTTGCGCCGACGCCGAAGCGGTGACCCAAGTCGCCGCAGGCATCGACGGCCCCACCACGGATCAGTTCGCCCACCTGCCGCAGATGGTGACGCTGGAGTTGACCCCGCGTCGTTGTGTCAGCGGACCGGCGACGGTCCAGCACCATGTATCGTTGGATCGCGCCGACATGCCGCTGGAGAACGCGTTGAGAATCGTTGAGCAGCTCGGAGACGATCGATCCACCGTTTTAACGCTGGGCGGTCTGGGCGACCCCTTGTGTTTCGAGGGGTGGGATCGGGTGATCAGCGCGGCGTATCGCGCCGGGGTCATGGGCATTTGCGTGGAAACGGATTTGTGGGTCTCACAATCACTGCTTGAGACGCTGCTGGCGTTGCCGATCGATGTGGTCAGCGTCCGTTTGAATGCCGATACCGCCCAGACCTATCGCCAAGCGATGGATCCGGACGACAAGCTCTGCGATGGTTTTGCTAAAGTGATTGCGAATCTCCAGTGGTTGATCAACCAACGCAATCGCAGGACCAACCAGCTGTTGACCCAACCCAACGGCGTGGGTCGTGTGGGATTGCCCTGGGTCGTCCCGCGCCTGGTCAAGACCGCTCACACACTCGACGATATGGAAACATTTTTTGACAAGTGGCTGTATTACGCGGGACACGCCGTTATCGAGCCGGCCACCAGTGGCTGCGGGTTGGCGCCAAACCTAAGCCCTGTGCCGATGGATCCACCCGGTCGGTTTGGTTGTCGGCAGGTGATCAGACGAATGACGATTCACTCTGACGGTCGGGTGGCCCAGTGCGACCAGGACTGGTTGGGTCGGGCTTGTGGCGGCGATGCCGCCACCGCGCCGTTGGCGCAGATTTGGCACTCGATGGCCGTGCTGCGTGAGGCGCACGACCGGGGGCAATGGGATCAGCTGTCACTGTGTGCGTCGTGTCACGAATGGCACCGGCCGTGAGCAGGCAACCATGAAAACGTTATGTGTCATCCTCGCCCGTGCCGGCAGCAAGGGGTTGCCGGGCAAGAACACAGCGCTGGCCGGCGGTCAGCCGTTGGTGGCGTGGACGATTGAACACGCCCAGGATGCAAACGGGATCGATCGGATCGTGTTGAGCACCGACGGACAGGCGATCGCGCAGATCGGCAAGGATCGTGGTGTGCATGTCATCCCGCGACCGGAGCACCTGGCCACAGACGCCGCGACCGTAGACGGCGCCGCGCGGCACGCGGTCGAATCGGTGGAACGAACCGATGGCGGGACGTATGCCGTGGTGGTGATACTGTACGGCAACGTCCCTGTACGTCCTCCTGGGTTGATTGATTTGGCGTTGCAGAAGCTAGAAATGTCCGGCGCCGACAGCGTCCAGAGTGTCTGCTCCGTGGGGAAGTTCCATCCCTATTGGATGGTGACTGTCGACAGCGAGGCAGGCGACGTGCTGGAACCTTATCAGCCCAACGCCGTGTACCGGAGGCAAGATCTACCCCCGGTGTATCAGTTGGACGGGGGTGTCATGGTCGTGACCCGTCAAAGCCTGTTCACCGTCGATCCGCGTCAGCCGCACGCGTTCCTGGGGCGGGACCGACGTGTGGTGACGACTGAGCCCGGACAGATCGTGGACGTGGATACATCGCAGGATCTGCTCGTCGCACAGGTGGCGCTGCAGGCCGACCCCCCTGTGGGTGGTTTTCGAAGGGGCCGATAGCTGTGGGTCAACGGCGAACCATCGCGGTCGTGACCGGTAGCCGAGCGGAATTCGGATTGCTCGAACCGGTGATGCGAGCGATCCACGAAGGCCCGGTGGGCTGCGACCAGCATGACGCTGGCAGGGTCTGGTCGCCTGGTAGGGCCATGGTCACCAAGCCACGCTCCGGCCGTCACGGTCGGGATGCGCGCACCGCGGGCGTGGCTGGTCCTGTCAAGTTGAGGCTATACACGTTGGTTACCGGTAGCCATCTGACAACGGGCACCATTGCGGACGTCGGCGAGGCGGGTTTCAAGGTCGATACGCGGGTGCCGATGTATCAGCAGAAAATCGAAGGTCGCCGCGCCGACGTCACGGCGTTGGCGCGTGGCATTTCGGGAGTGGGCAAAGTCCTGGCCGATGTGAAACCCGATGTCGTCTTGGTGCTCGGTGACAGGGTCGAAGCGTTGGCCGCGGCTTGCGCTGCCAGTGTGGGTGGGTTCTGTTTGGGCCATATCCACGGCGGTGATCGTGCCGAGGGTGTCGCCGACGAGGCCATGCGGCACGCGATCAGCAAGATGGCCCACCTGCATTTCACCGCCACCGCCCAGAGCCGTCGGCGATTGATTCGCATGGGAGAAGACCCCGATCGCGTTTTCCGCGTGGGGTCGCCGGCGATTGACGGACTAAAGCACGTCAAACCCGCTGACGACGGACCGGCGTTGGTCCTGATCCAGCACCCGATCGGGGCCAGCGATGACCAGGAACACCGCTGGATGCAGCAGACGCTCTGCGCCACGTCGGGTTACCACCGTCTGGTCCTTGCGCCCAATCGCGATCCGGGCTGCCGCGGGATCCGTCGGGCGTTGCGGTCTGGCCGGATCGATGTGATTGAACATTTGCCACGGGCCAGATTCTTGTCATTGTTGGCCGGTGCTCAGGCCATCGTGGGTAACTCGTCGGCGGGTCTGATCGAAGCCGCTGCGCTAGGACGAGCGTGTGTGAACATTGGACCGCGGCAGGCCGGCCGCGAACAGCCGGTCGGTGTCGTTGATTGCAACTATGGAACGCGGGCTGTGGCCGCAGCGCTCAAAAAGGCACTGCGGTCACCCAGGGGACGCCGGCCTCGACATCCATATGGACATGGTCATGCCGGTCGACGGATTGCACAGTTGCTCGCGGCGATCGATCTGACCACGATTTCGGTGCGTAAACGAAATACATATTAATACCCCACGAATAGGGTCCTTCTGGACCTGATGTGCCAGTGCGTCGTTTCCCACGGTAGGGCTTAGCGAATCCTCGATACACAAACGGTCAGTCATCGCCCGGGCGCACGTGGTTGCGGTACAGTTGGCGATGAGTCATCATGGCCATAGGGGCTTATCGGACAGACCGAACTTTTGCCTTGCGTGGACGTATAGTCAGAAGAGGGTACGGCGCCCGCAGCCGCGTTTATGGTACACGATCACATCAAGCACCAGCTGAAGCTTCAGGACAAGACCGGTCGCGTGAGCCTGCAAATCACTGCAACGCTGGTGGGCGGTACGATGCTGTTCTGCTCGGTCGTGGCCGGGTTCTTGTTTGATAGTGATTTTTACCCTTCGGTGTTGGGTTTGGTCTCCGCGTTGCTTCTGGGTGTACCGGTGGTCTGGGGGGCGGTCAAAGAGCTCATTCACGGACACGCACACATGAATGAACTGGTTGCGCTGGCGGTGCTGGCGGCGTTCTCTATTGGGCACTACCAAGAGGCGGCAGCGATCGCGTTCTTCATGATCCTATCGGTGCTCGTGGAGAATCGTACCGCGTTAGGGGCACAAGCCAGTATCGAATCGCTGGTACGCATTACACCGACACGTGCCCATCGAGTGGAGGGTCAGCAGCTGGCCGAAATAGACGCCAAGGACCTCAAACCAAATGACGTCGTACGCGTTCGCCCTGGGGACAATATCCCCGCCGACGGTGATGTGGTTCGGGGTTCGAGCACCGTCAACCAGGCGAATATTACCGGCGAATCACTGCCCATAGACAAGGCGGAGGGTGACGGCGTCTTTGGCGGCACGGTCAACCTTACCGGGCTGATGGATATTCGGGTGACCAAGGCCGGACACGATACGACATTGGGCAGGGTCAAAGATCTGATTCTTCAAGCTCAACAGACCCGAATCCCCATCGTGCGGATGATCGATCACTACGCCTCGTGGTACACGCCGACCGTACTGATGCTAGTGGCCGTGGTGTTGTTTCTGACCCTGAACCATGAACTGGCCAACCCGTGGCAGCGGGCGATTTCGATGTTGGTCGTGGCTTGTCCATGCGCGCTGATCTTGGCCACACCCACGGCCATGATCGCTGCGCTGTCGTCGGCGGCTCGCTTGGGCGTGTTGGTCAAGTCGGTAGGCGATCTAGAGGCGGCCCGCAACCTGACGTCGATCATATTTGATAAGACCGGAACACTCACGACAGGTCGGCTACAGGTCACGAAGTTGACCCCGGCAGCGGGCGTTGACGGTGTGGTGTTGCTGCGTGCGTCTGCGGCGGCCACACAGCACAGCAAACACCCTGCGGCCCGTGCTGTGTTGGATGTGGCGCGCCAAGCGCGGTTGGCGCTGTCTGAGCCGCAATCGTTTGAGGAGGTGCCCGGTCACGGGGTCCGGGCCGTGATCGCAGACCAGACGGTGTTGGTTGGTCGAGCGTCCTGGCTTACCACTGGCACCGGTCGGTCCGTACCGCCGGACGCCGCGGCACACATGAAGACGGTACAAGATAGCCCCGACGCTGTGGGTTTGAGCCTGCTGTTTGTCGTTCGCGACGGACAGACACTGGGCTGGATCGGTCTGGAGGACCACACGCGTCCCCAGGCGGCCCAAGCCATCGATCAGCTGCGTCGCTTGGGACTTAAGCGATTAATCATGGTCACCGGCGATCGCCAGAGCGTGGCCAAGCGCGTGGCCCAGCAAATGCATACTGAATTCAAAGCCGATGTTTTGCCCCACGAAAAACTGCAGATCGTCGATGAGCTTAAAAACAACGGTCACCGTGTGGCCGTGGTCGGCGACGGCGTGAACGATGCTCCGGCTTTGGCCGCCGGCGATATTTCGATTGCCATGGGAGCGGCCGGATCGGACGTGGCGGTCGATTCGGCGCGTATCGCGCTGATGAACAATAACCTGAATCGGATCCCATTCTTGATAGAGTTGTCACGAAAGACCAGCGCTGTGATCAAGCAGAACCTTGTTGTCGGCGCCGGTTTTATTATCGTTTTTATGGCTCTATCGGCGGCAAACTATGTCGCCCCGGTCACGGCGGCCGTGTTACACCTGGTGAGCGGTTTGGTCGTTGTGTTCAACTCAGCGAGGCTTGTGCGTTGCGGGGAACACATCGAGCATGCCGAGGTGGCCCAGCTGGCCGGCGTGGGTGTGCCCGAGCCATCGTCGCCGGTGGCCGCGGCAGGTGAGGCGACGCAATCAATCGTGGCGCCGGCGTGAGCCGAGCATCGTGTTCTGGTAGGAGCGATTGGGGATATGGGTTACCACGCCGCCGGCCGCGCCCGGCCCGGTCAACAAAGAAGAACAATGAACGGGCTATCCGATCTCCCGTCTCTGAAACAGCGCCACCGCCAGGCCCAACAGGGCGGTGGTGTACAACGCAGCATACGCGGTGACCAATCCCACATACCCAAGGGTATAGGGCTGGTGTTGTGTGACCGCATCAGCTGGCCAGAACAGGTGCAAGTTGGGTGTCAACACATGGCCGATCAAGGCCAATGGGTTTGTATTGGCGAACCTGCCGAACATGTATTCGTTCAACAGTCCCAGCAAGAACCCGCCGACACAGACGATCAGTGTCATCAGCTGATTCAGACGCGTCGATGCGGCAACCGCCACCGCGGCGAGAATCAAGACGGCTTGAAAGATCATCAGCAAGCCAATCATGATCTGAGGTTCAAAATCGGTCATGGGTGTCTGCAGATCCCACCGCTTGTCCACGAGCAAGACCATGGCCCACGCAACCGTGATCAAGACGCTCAAACTGGCCACGAAGCTGGAGGTGAACGCCCGGTGGTAAAAATAGTTGGCCAGCGTCGCGCCGGTCAGAGCCAGCAGCCCGGCGGAGGCACCAAACAAGATGACCGGTCCGTCAAACGGATCGGCGGCCGTTTGCAAGACCCGGTGTCTGACGGTCAGAAGGAAGACCCCACACAGCGCCCAAAACACCACTGCGATCGCGGCACAGACGCCGATGTACTGGCCCAGAACAAAGACGGGGCGGGCCACAGGTTTACTCACGACGATCTGGGCAGTCTTCACCTCCACCTCCTCTCCCAATACACCCGTGGTGGTCAACACGGCCATCAACAGCCCCGCCAGGAACAGGGTGCTAAAGCCCATATCGATCAGAAGCTTGTTATCATCGTCCAGCGTATAGGCCGCCAACGCGGGGTTGAGCACCAACGCCATGGTGGCGATCCAGAGCAGCACGACAATCACCGGCTGGCGGATGCTTGCCACGAACGTATGGCGGCTGATTGTCAACAGCTGTCGAATCATCTTGTCGCTTCGGTCACCGGTCTAGGAACCTAGCAGACACCGGAACGCTGTATGAGTCAAGACCAGCAGACCTACCACCGTGGCGCGCAATCTGCCCTGATCGGATTATGGGTTCAGGTGGTGTTGGCTGCGATTATGGGGGCGTTGGGGTTGTACGCCAAAAGCGGGGCCATCGGCGCCGCAGCGTGGTACTTTGCCGGTGGGTTACCGGTTTGGGGGGTCTTGTGGGTGATTTACCATCAGCATCGTCTCGAGCGCGCCGAAGCGCTAGAACATGAGCAGCTGGCGCGGACGGATGCTCAGGCCGACGCCCTGTTTGGTCAAGACGCCAGCGATCTGCGCCCGGCCCGCGGTCGGCTCGAGTGGCTTTACAGATGGGGTTTGGGCACCGTTAGCCTGGTCAACGGGGCGTATCTGCTCGTGGCGGGGGGCCTGTTGTGGGCATCGTGCCAGGCATCGACTGCACATCGCCACGGGGCCGGCCAGACTGTCGCCCAGGGCGTCAATACAGCGGCACTGACCGCGGTGATCGCGGCGGTGGCGTTCGTGGCGTTTGTGGTGGCCCGGTATGAATCGGGCATGACAAAGAACGGCCATTATCGGCTATTGCGCGGCGGTGCGGGCTATCTGATGGGGAACTGTCTCAGCGCCGTTCTTTTGCTCGTTGGTGCGCTGTTTGCCCACTATCAAAACGACGGTGTGATGGGTCGATTGGGTTTTGTGATTTCCGGTGTCATGATGCTGGTGGGGAGTGAGGTTCTTCTTTCGTGGGTGCTAGGGTCTTACCGACCTCGGCGTGCCGGCCAGGAGTTCCGCCCGGCTTTTGACAGTCGGGTGGTCGGTTGGATGACAAGCCCGGGCTCAATCGCCGAGGCCTTGAGCGAGGCAGTCAACTACCAGTTTGGCTTTGAGGTGTCTCGCAGTTGGTTTTATCAGCTGCTGGGGCGGGCCGTGGCGCCGCTGGTGATCTTTGGCTTGCTGACGCTTGCGCTGCTGAGCGGCTTGGTGATTGTCGCACCGTATCAGGAAGCGATCGTCACGCGGTTTGGCCGGATCGGCAACGGACCGCCGCTGGGGCCCGGTCTGCACTTCAAATGGCCGTGGCCGATCGCCAGGGTTCAGAAGTTTGACGTGGGTCGGGTGCACCAGGTTCTCGTCGGTTCTGTCAGTGAATCGCTGGACCCCGCCAAGGCGATCCTATGGGTCAACCGCCACGCCGATGAAGAAGAATACCTGCTGACAGCGCGGATGCCGTTGGTACAACGGCAGAACAAGTCGAACCCCAAGGCCATCGGGCACGGTGTGGTGGGGATGTCGCTTGTGGGTGCTCAGATCGCCATCCAGTACCGCATTTCGGATCTGCGACAATACGTCACAGCGGCCGTCGACAGTGCGGCAATGCTCGCCGCGATGGCTCAACAGCGCACCAACGCCTACTTCCTTACTCAAGACATTGATACGTTGCTTGGAGCCGGTCGTGTGGAAGCGGGCCGGGCCTTGCGTGGGCAGATCCAGACCGATGTGGACGCGATGGGGTTGGGTGTGAACGTGCTTTTTGCGGGTCTGATCAGTGTTCACCCCCCGTCAGAACAAGGCGTGGCCGCGGCGTTTCTGGAACAGATCGGGGCGCTCCAGGAACGGCAAAGTTTGATCGAACAAGCCCAGAAGACCGCGATCCAGGCGCTGGCTTCTGTTGCCGGTTCGCCTGACCGAGCGCTGCAGATCGACAGTGCGATCATGGGCTTGGAAAACGCTTTGGATTCTGTTGAGCAAGAAGTCACGCTTGAGCAACTTCTCGCTGGCGCCCGTGGCCAAGCGGCGAAGATCATTTATCAAGCGCGGGCCGAGCGGTGGCGGCGGGCCGTGGTTGAGCGTGCGGCCGCTCAGCGGTTTGCCGCTGAGCTAGAAGCATACAGAAATGCCCCGAACTACTTCCGCGCCAAGCGGTACCTTGACGCGTTGGCGCGGGGGCTTGCCGGGGCGCGCAAATTCGTGTTGGCGACCGGTCACACGCAGTTGCCGGTGTTTCGTATCGACCTGAAGGACGCCGGATCGACCATCGATACGATCCTCCGACACGACGAATGACGCACGGACCCGACCCAGGCGTCGTGGTCGGGTTGCAGATTCTGGCGGAGTGACACTTACTATGATGAAAAACCGATTGACGATGCTGGTGGGTTTGTTGATCGCGGCGATGCTGCTGGCATACATGTTTGCGTTTCAGGTCCGATACGATCAGGTGGCCGTGCTGACCACTTTTGATCGGGCCGACGCCGACGCGATCAAGAATGAGGGTTTGTATTTTAAATTCCCCTGGCCGATTCAGAAGGTGCGCAAGTATGACACGCGTGTGCAGCTGTTAGAACACCGACTCGAACAAGTGGCCACGCATGACGGCAAGAGCCTGGTGATCAAGACGTATTTGGCGTGGCGGATCAACGATCCGCTGAAGTTCTTTGTCAAGCTGCAGAACACCCAAGCGGCCCAGGAGAAACTGGCTCCTTTGCTCAGTGAAGAGATCAGCAGCACGATCGGACGGTTCGGCATGGGGCAATTGGTGAACACCGACCGTCAGCAGGTCCGGCTCGGTGAGATAGAATCGGAGGCACTGGCAAGCTTGAACCGTCGGTTGTTGTCGCTGGAATATGGCATCCGGGCCCAGCAGGTCGGGATCCGTCGCCTCTTGTTGCCCCAAGAGAATATGCAGCAAGTTTTCGAAACCATGCGCCAGACCCGACAACGCTTGGCCTCCAATGCACGGGTGTCGGGTCAAGCACAGGCCGATGCGATCATCAGTCAGGCCCACTCGGCCAGAGATCGTATTCTCGCCTTCGCTCAGCGTCGCGCTGAGGCGATCCGTGCCCAAGGTGATCAAGAAGCCGCTGGTTACTACACCGCGTTTAAGCAGGACGAGCCGTTGGCTATTTTCTTGCGAAGGATCCAGACGCTCGAGAGCGTGCTACCTCACAACACCACATTCATTCTCGACGCCGGTCAGCTGTCTTTACAAGAGTTGCTTCGAGACCGTGCCACGGTCTCGCCGGCTACCGCGCCCGATGCGATAGGATCGCCATGAACCAGCCACCAAAAACCTCCGGACACCGGTCGGTCCACGAGGCACTGGATCCGGCCGGCCAGTCGCTGGCCGACGCGCTGAAGGTGAGTTTCACGCTGCTCAAAGCGCTGATGGTCTTGCTGTGTGTGTTGTATCTGGTCAGCGGCGTATTTAATGTCCGCGAACAGGCCAAGGCCATACGCTTACGGTTTGGTAGGATTGTCGGACAACCCGGCCAGCGGGTACTCGAGCCCGGGGGACCCTATTTTTCGTTGCCTTATCCCTTTGATCAGGTGGTGACGGTCCCGACATCTCCCCAACAGATTCAGATCAATAAGGCGTTTTGGTACGAAACCATAGACCGCAGCAACGACGTTTCCGCCGCCCAGGCCCGAGCCAGGACCGGACCGCTTCACCCGGAGAAGGACGGCTCACTGTTAACCGGCGATGCGGAGGTGATCCATGCCCGCTGGTCTGTGACTTACGCGGTCGAAGATCCGATCGCTTACGTGAAGAACGTGCGAAACACCGATGTTGCCCAGCGGCTGGTTCGTGCCGCGGCCGAGCAGTGTATCGTCTTCGCCGTCGCCCAGACGACCGCCGATCAGTTGATCCGGTCTCAACAAACCGGTCGGGCCAAGCAGCGTTTGCAGGAGGTGCTTGACGGACTGGCCAGCGGTATCGACGTCACGACACTGTCGGTGAACGATCCCGTGTTTCCTCTGTCCGTGCGTCCGGCGGTACAAGAGGTGCTCGGTGCCGAAAGCGTTAGGGCCAAGTTGATCGACGAGGCCCACGAGCGGTGGAGCCGCATCCTGGTCGGCACAGCCGGCGAAGCGTACGAGCCGTTGTTGACACTGATCGAGGCGTACGAGCTGGCCAGTCAATCTGGCGATGGTCAACGCATCGGTCTGCTGGAAAGGCGTCTGGACGATCACCTGACCGATTTGGTGATTCCGACCAACGGTCAGCCCCGGCGGATCGGCGGCAAGGTCGCCCAGCATATCCACGAAGCGAGAGCTTATCGCACGCAGGTCATCGCGCAGGTGCGTGGTGAGGCCGAGTACTTCACGAGTCTGCTTCCGCAATACCGCAAGAATCCCCGTATCGTGCTTAACCGGTTGTGGCAGGACACCACACAGCGGATTCTCACCGGCGATATTGAAACCATGTATGTGCCTCGCGGGCAAACTTATCTTGAACTTAATCGTGACCCGAGGATTCAGCTGGAGCGCGAGAAAAGAAAACTGACTCAAGAGCAGCAGACCCGTTCGATTGACCCGTAGCATCGCGTTTTGCCATGACCAACGATTCTTCGACCCATCCCTCCTCGCACGAACCTGTCCCCGCGCACGGCGACGATGATGCGGCCGCCGGCTGGACCACACCGGCGCCTTACGAGGCGATCGTGAAGTGTGTTGGGTTGGCGAAGGTGTTTCGTGATTTCTGGCTTCGCAGCCGTGTCCGGGCCGTTGACGGGGTCGACCTGGAGGTCTGTCGCGGCGAAGTGTTTGGTCTGTTGGGGCCTAACGGTTCGGGCAAGTCGACAACCATCAAAATGATTCTGGGTTTGCTCTATCCCAGTTCTGGTCGAATCGCGGTGTTTGGTAAACGACCTGAGGATGTTGCGATCAAAAAACAGATCGGTTATTTGCCTGAAGATTCGAATCTGTATCCCTTCCTAAACGCACGTGAAACGCTGGAATATTATGCACGGCTGTTTCACTTGGACCGTCGCCACCGTCAACGACGGATCGATATGCTCCTTGAAATGGTCGGTCTGGAAGCGGCCCAGCGTCGGCCGGTCGGACACTATTCGAAGGGCATGCAGCGTCGCATCGGGCTGGCCGGGGCATTGATCAACGATCCGCAGCTCTTGATTTTGGACGAGCCGACCAACGGCCTGGACCCGATCGGAACCCGACAAATCAAGGATCTCATCCTAGAGCTGTCAAGGCGACAAAAAACGGTGCTGCTGTGTTCGCACTTGTTGGCTGATGTGGAGGACGTCTGTAGCCGAGTGGCGATCATGTTTGGCGGTAAGATCCGCGCCACAGGATCGGTCGATGACCTGTTGGTGCGTCAGGACGCCACGACCATCCAAGTCTCCCAGATTGATGACGAAACAGTCCAAAGGATCGAATCGCTGTTGCAGGACCGTGGTCAGCACATTGAGAAGATTCAGAAACCGCGTCAGAAACTAGAAACGTTGTTCCTAGAGATTATCCGTCAGGCCCAGGCCGAAGGCGTGACCACCAGTGGCGTTCGGGCCGGTGGTCGGATCGCCCCGTTTCTCAGCGAATCTGAACCGGCCGCCGCGGCCGTGTCACCAAAGCCGGTCGATCCACCACAGACCGCGCCGCCAGACAAGCCTCAGAAGCCAGAGGATGTTCCACAAATCCATGACGCACCACCGCCGCCGTCGGTGGCCGCGGGCACACCTCTACTGAAACAGACGCTTGCGGCCGTCAACGACACCCAGTCGCCGGAACATGCTCAGGCGTCGTCGTCTGAAGACATCTCTGTGATCGACCGTTTGGTCCGTGGCAAGGCGGCGTTCACGCCAGCTGAATCGCCCGCCGGCAACCGGTCCGACCCACCCCAAGAACCACCCCCGGCAGAACCATTGCCGGGCGGACCGACGGCGGTACCTGATCGTCCACCGGTGGCCGGTCAGGAGAACACCGCCTCGCAAAGCCAAGAGATCGTCGAGCCGTCGGTCGGTGATCCCGTGGGCGCTTCGGATTCGGCACCGCAGGACAACGCCGCGTCATCCCCGAGCTGCGAAGAGCCAGACACCGGGTTTTTGCATGCGATAGACAATGTCGAACCGTTTGACCCCGACAAGGACGACACGCCCCACTGAACGCCGCCTTGCGTATGTCGCCGGGACGATTGGCTAGAGAATGACCGAACATGACGAAATGGATGAAGTTATTGATTGGGGGGGTTGTGACCGGGTTGGCGGTCCGCAGTCTGGTGCCCGTGCTATGGCTGCTGGACTTGGGGGGATACTCGCCCCGTTGGGCCGGACGGTTGGTCTTGGTGGATGTAGTGCTGTTGCTTTGGGTGACCTATGGCTGGTGGGTGACGCGTCGAACGGTTTGGGTATGGCTTGGCGCATTGACTGTGGCCATGCTCGGGTCTGGTTTGTGTTTAGCCACGGGACATCCGGCCGCAGCGACGGCGGTCGCGGGCGTTGCGTGCATGTCATTGTGCTTTGTGACCGGTCATGCGTTGATTCGTTGGATGTTGTCACCCGGCGTGGGTGTGTTGGGTGTGGCGCGAACCGTGGTGGACGAGGCGGTTCGCATGAAGGTGGTGCTGGTTTTCATTGTCGTCCTCGTGCTGCTCGTGCCGGTGTTGCCATTTGCGCTCGTGCCCAACGAGATGCTCAAGTATCGCGTTCAGATGTTCCTGACCTGGACGCTTTCCGGCGCGGCGTTGATGCTAAGCCTCATGACCCTATTTCTTGCCTGTGGCACGATATGTCACGAAGTCAGCCGGAGGCAGATCTTTCTGACACTAACCAAACCGATCGGTCGCGGGGAATATCTTTTGGGCAAGTGGTTAGGGATTGTGCTGTTGGATCTGCTGCTGGTCGTCGTGGTCGGGGTCGGTGTTTACGCGTTTGCGAAAGTGCTTCAGCAGCAACCGGAACGTGATGACGCCGATCGTCACGCGGTTGAAAAACAGATCTTGGTGGCACGTGAAGCTGTTACCGCGCAACCCCCCCGATCGATGGACTTGCAAGCGCTGGTGGCCAGACGCCTGGAACAGCTTGGATATGACGATCGCAGCGACGGTCCCAATACCGAGCCGCCACCCAGGGTCGTGCGTATCACCCGTCAGGCGGTCGTTGCCAAGTGGCACACGATCCGACCGAGGGGTGCCCAGGCGTACCTGTTTACGAATCTTCAGCATGCAAAGATCTTTGGCCAGTCAATTCAGCTTCGTTTCAAACCCGTGTCCTCGATGACACCGCCCGATCAGCGGGTGCGGCTGGCGATTTGGCTTAACGATCGGCCGTACCCCACCGACGTGCAGGGCAGGCATCTCCCGGTGGTGGTCGCGGACAACCGGTATCATGTGATCGACTTGCCGGTCGATGCCATTGATGACAGCGGCGATATGAAAATAAGGATTGCCAACGTCGATCTGGACCAGATGCGGCAGACCTTCCCGTCGAGTATCAGCTTTACGCCGGGGGACGGCCTAGAAGTGCTTTATCAGGTGGGTCGTTTTGAACCCAATCTGATCAGGGCGTTGGTGTTGATTTGGACGCGGTTGGCTTTCTTGGCGATGTTGGGTCTGGCTGCTGGGTCGTGCCTGGGGTTACCTGTGGCGTGCCTGTTGGGTGTGTTGGTTTACGCGACGGCAGCGGCGAAAGGGTTCCTGCTTGAATCGATGCAGTACTACGTGCCGTTTCCAACCGGCGGCGTGGGTTGGTGGGACCTGTGGGTGTGGGTGCCCAGCAAGTTTTGGGAACTGTTGGTTCAGGGCAATGTTTGGGGCGCTCTAAAGATCCCTGTTAGGCTGCTGGGTAACACGTTTGTGCTCATGATTCCCTCGTTTAGCGACTTTGATGCGGTCTCCCTGATCGCTGACGGGCGGCGGGTCCGCTTGGAGATGTTGATGTCAGCGGTGGTGAAGATTGGGTGCATTGGGACCGGCAGCTGTGCGTTGGTCGGCTGGTTTGTTTTCCGTCGACGTGAGCTGGCCCGTGTGACCGTATAGGGTGGGGTGACGCAGAATCGGTTTCAAACATGTCCAGACACAGCACCATCCAGATGCTTTCGATCGCGGTCATGGTGCTGGGGCTGATAGGATCGGGTCTGCTGACCATCCCCATCGATCGACACCGGCGAAGACCCGGTGTCATGGCCGGCGAACAGATCGATCAGACGTTACCGCCTTGGATCACACTGCCGACCACCGCACTGGGGTCTTTCCGCGGCCTGGCGGTGGATGTGCTGTGGTACCGGGCCGGACGCCTCCAAGAGCAAGGCAAATACTTTGAGGCCAATCAACTGGCCTATGTCATCACGTCGTTGCAGCCTCGTTTCCCGCAGGTCTGGTCGTACCAGGCATGGAATATGGCTTACAACATCTCCGTGGCCACGCATACGCCCGAAGAGCGGTGGGACTGGATCAACAAAGGCATCGTCCTGTTGCGTGATCGGGGCATCGTGTACAACCCGCGGGCGGTGAGACTGTACCGAGAGCTGGGTTGGATTTTCTTTCACAAGTTCGGAAAGTTCATGGATGACATGCACTGGTATTACCGCGGCCAGCTGGCCGTGCAATGGCAGGAACTGCTGGGTACACCACCGCCGGACCAGACCGCGCGACAGGCGATCGACCAGTTCCGTCTGATCGTCGATGCGCCCGATACGATCACCCAACTTGTCAATCAGGAGCCGGTTGTTGAATCGGTGCTCATGCGACTGCATCAACTGGGCTATAAGCCAGATCAGATACTGCTGCGAGAATTGGGTCGGCTACAAATGATGGCCGGACTGGAGACGGCACGCGCTGCCGACGCGTCGGCGGCTGACGGCGACGAGACCTTGAAGTCTGTATGGCAGGCCATCCAGACCGACCCTCGGCAGGGTCAGTCGGTTGGGCCGCTGCTGGCGTATCTTCGAAAGACAGTGTTGCGCGATGTCTACCACATGGATCCGGCGTTCATGCTCAAACTCATGGAACGCTACGGACCGATGGACTGGCGGCATCCCGTCTCTCACGGGTGTTACTGGTCGGAGCTGGGTGTGACAATGGCCAGCGCGGGCCCACGCTCTAAACTCCAACGCCAGGAAGAGGTTGACCTGCTGAACACCAATCGCCAGACAATCCACGCGATGCAGGAATTAGCGCGGTTTGGCAGGGTCTCACTGGATCCTCTGACGGGGCGGCTTGATCTGATGCCCGATCCACGTTTTATCCCGGCCTACGAACGCGCGCTGGAAGTGGCCAAGCGGCGCATCGAAGATGGTGCGCTGGGCAGTGTGCGTTCTGAAGGATTCGATCTTGGCCACGAAAACTTCTTGTTGGAGGCGATGACGATCCATTATCTCTATGGCGATACGGCACAGGCCAACGAATACTACAAAAAAGCCCGTCGTCTTTATGGCGACAAGGCCCACAACCGAACCGGGGAGCGCTACAACAAGCCCATCAGTGCATTTGTGACTGGCCAGCTCCGCGATAATCTAGACATGATGGCCAATACCAGTCAGTTTATTCGCGCCATGCTGCGTCGAGCGTTTGATCGCGGTTTGGCGTACAACTTGCCCGCCGTGTTTGATCGTTTTGTGGAGCTGGCACGCGTTGCCCACGATCAGTACCAGAAGGATAAGCTACGTGGTCTGGCAACGCCTCAAGGACGACTGGCGCTGTTGCCGTTTGATAACCTGCTCGTGGAGACCTATTTGTCCTACATGCATTCGGTTGAGAATTCGCTATTAAAGCGCTCACGTGTCTGGGCCCATACGCCGTTGACGCTCAAACAGCGTGTGTCCGATCGTCTTTTGCCGGTGTTACATCAGCAGGCCCAAAAAAGTGGTTTCGCCCCTGGGCGGATGTTTCCGGCGCCGGCGACCGCCCCCAGCCGTGGCCATGAACGCCAGCAACCCGCTGTCCGACGGGCGCCGGTTCAGATCGAAAGGCAGTGAGATGTCGCGTTCGTGCCCGCGGGTTAGTCGATTGGGTTTGTGCGTTCTGGTTGTATGGGGTGTGGGGCTATCGGCGGCCCGATCCACCGGGGCTGACCAGACCGATCACCCGTCAGATCGCGGTTCGTTTGTGACGACATTTTATTTTGAGAACGATGGCACGTTCGTGAAGCGGAACAATGCCACCGATCGGCACTACACCAACGGTGTGAAGATAACGGTTGCTCATCGGCCCGATTGGGCAGCGCGTCTAGCGGGGCGGCTGCCCTTCAACCCCGCGACCGGTGGCCAGGAGCTAAAGACAGCCGCGGGATATGCGATTGGCCAGCAAATCTACACACCCCAGGACATCCAAACCACGGTGTTGGTACCCGATGACCGACCCTACGCCGGCTGGCTCTACGGGGGGGTGTACCTGCAACGGGCCACGGACGCGATATTGGATCACTTCGAGGTCAATCTGGGCGTGATCGGTCCCTCGTCGCAGGCCGAGTCGATACAGAAGCAGGTCCACGACCTATTTGACCAAACCGATCCCCGCGGTTGGGACCGCCAGCTTGGTGACGAGTTCGCGATCGACTTCGTTTTTCAACGGAAGTGGAAGATTCCACTGCTGACCCGTGACGGTGCCCGGGCCGTTGAGCTGATCCCACAGGCGGGCGTGACCGTTGGTACGGTTCATCGCCACGCAAATGTCGGTGCGCTGGTGCGGGTCGGAGTGAACCTTCCCGACGACTTTGGCCCGGGCCGGATCGAAGAACCCGCCGCGGCCACCGGTCGTCGCTCGCAAAAGCCTGGTGGTTATGGTTTTGTTCGTGTCGGCGGCAAGCTCGTTGAACACGACACGCTATTAGAGGGCAACAACCATCGATCCAGTCACGGGGTCGATCCCGAGAGGCTTTTCGGACAGGTGCAGGTGGGGTTTGTCGTCTTCTGGGGAGGGGTTGAACTTGGATATTCCCAGACCTTTGATTCGCGCCAGTTTAAGGGCCAGCGCGGCAAGGACAGCTTCGGAGCGTTGACCGTAGCGTGGCGGAGTGATTTTTGACATGGCAAACGCCCATCTAGCTTGGGTGCAACGGCTGCGGGGTCGTTTTCTGGTCTTGGATGGCCCCGACGGTAGTGGCAAGAGCACCCAGTTTCAACGGTTGACTCGATTTGTCAGATCAGCCGGTCAGACCGTATGCCCGGTGCGTGAACCTGGCGGTACGCCCATTGGCGAAAAGATTCGAACGGTCTTATTGGATCCGGCCAACCACGACATGGCACCGCGATGCGAAATGCTTCTTTACATGGCCAGCCGAGCGCAGCTTGTTGATCAGCGAATCAGGCCCGCGATCGACGAAGGCCAGCTGGTGCTGGCCGATCGCTTCGTCAGCTCGACCCTGGCCTATCAGGGGACTGCCGGCGGGCTGCCTGAAGCGGAGATCGCTAGTGTGGGTCAGATCGCGGTCGGGTCCTGCTGGCCGGACTTGGTGGTGGTGTTTGATGTGGACGAGAAGACCGCGGCGGGGCGTCTTAGCCCCATGCTCGACCGGATGGAACAGAAAAGCGCCCAGTTTCACCGCACGGTGCGTCGCGGGTACCTCGAGCAAGCCAGGGCCGATCCGGCCCGTTATTTGATCATTGACGCGTCGGCCGACGCCGAATCGGTGTTTACGTCGCTGATCGCCGGCATAGAGGCAAAGTCAGCGTGCTGGTCCCCGTGAGCCGTCTGCGGGCAGAAAAACCACGTGCCGTTGAACCGATGTCAATCGATTGCTCAAGACCTTCAGGGTTGCTGACCGACGATGGATCATGCCGGGTGATACGCCAGGTGATTGGCGTGATGCACAGGAGGTCACAGTTTATGTTGCGCCGTACCACAAAGATTATGCTGTTTTTTATTTCGGGCTTGACAGCCATGGTGATCTATCAGCGTCTGGAGGGAGGGATCGCGGCGGAGATTTACCGAGACCGACTCAAAGCGCTAAGTCACAGCTACGAACATCTCCGTCAGACGCACAACCAAGCGGTTAAGAGGACCGCCGTGACAGAGCTGATGGTCAGCGGCGGTCGGCTGTCTGTCGTGATCAAGACAGCCGACGGTATGCGGCAGGTGATCGACACGCCGTTCGACCCTTACAGTGAAGTCTTTGTCGACTATGTGGTGATCGAAGGCCGCTTATGGATCCGTCGGTTGTTCGATGCCCGGACACAGCCGACCGACGCGCTGGTGCTCGATCCACTGTTGGGTGAAGTCGACTGGGACGCGCCAGAAACCGTGTACGGCAAGGCGGTGTACCGTCGCTTAGGTGAAGGGCGCTGGGTGGTGACCGTAACCGGCAGCGGTTCGTTGGGACTGGCCAGACGGCCGGATCAGGGTGAACCGATTGAACTGACGCCGGCGCCGGCCGTGCAAGATTACCCGCAGCTCCAGCGCCAGATCGATCGTCAGATCGATCAGATTGGGATCGGCCAGGTTTTAGGGAAGCTGATCAAACGGGCCGATCGATCAGCCAGACGTGTGTTTTAGCCGACCGGCTGTGTCGTAGACCCCAGCCACCATCTGTCCGGTCCCACCGGTTGGTTGCTTCGATGCCACCGTCATGAGCCGTCGTTGTTTCGTTCCGGCAAACGACACCACCCGCACAATCGCTGGCTATACTTTGCAAACCCATGGCTGGTGGCGGGTAGATCGAAGCATATGGGGACAGATATGACGATCAACGGTGGTCCGAAACGCCTGTTGCGTTTCTTCTGCGATCAGGGCTCAAGCCACAGGCGTCTTGGCAACTGTTGGATCATCATGCTTCTGGTCGCCTGCCAAAGCAGCGCCGCCGACGCTCAAACGAAATTCAATGTAGCGCAGTTGCGGCGAGGCGTTGTTTTTGTCAGACGCGTCACACCGCGCATCGCGTCCAGCACCGGTAGTGGATTTCTCGTCACCGACGACGGGCTGATCTATACCAGCCGGCATGTCATCGAGCCTCAACACCACGGGCTCCCGGGGACCGTCGTGTATGTGGGCGTACCGTCTGTGGCAGACCCTGACCATCTAGAGTACTTCCAAGCGGAAGTGATCTATGCTTCGGATAGAGATGACGCGCTGGACTTCGCCATTCTAAAGATCGCAGCTCGACCGGATTACGGCCGGTTCACAACGCTGCCGCTTTCGTTTCAAAAAGTCGCGTTAGGCAGCGACACCGCGGCGATCGGCTACCCTCAATTTCCTTTCCGGAGAGATCATCTTCCCGTGTTGTCGTTCAACAAGGGCAGCATTTCCTCCACACGTGTCCCGATCCATGGAAGGATCTACTACCAAACGGACGCGGCTGTCAATCCGGGCAATTCCGGCGGGCCGCTACTCAATACCGATGGTCGTGTCATCGGCATTGTGACACTGAAGAACCCGTCTGCCGACAACATGGGTTACGCCTTATATCTGAACGAGATCAACGACGCGGTTGCGGCGTCTACGGCGAGCGCCGCAAGTGTGACTCCAGAGCCCGGTCCCATCGATCCTCTCGCGGTGTTCGGCGGCGTCAAGATCGCACCCAAGATCGCCCACTGGCAGATCGCTCACGCACGCGCACGCCGGGGACACGGCCGGTTGGTGTTGGACCATGACGGCGCTCAGTACTGGGCGACTTGTAAATCGGTGTTGCCTGAAAATTTTCAAATGACCGTGCGGTGTCAGTTGGAGTTTTTCAAGGGTCGGCAAGCCATTTACGGTGGTCCCGACACGATGCGCGTGGTTTGTATCCGATTCTGCACTCAGGAGACAGACACGAAGATCCTGAAGCCGATCGGATACCATCTTCAGTTTTCCGCTGAATCGGTGATCTTGTCTAAGCAAAGGCAGATCGCCAAACGGGTACCCGAAGGCAACGCCGACGGCGCCTACGATTTGACCGTAACGAAACAGGGTGGCCAGATCACCTTCGCCGCGGGCGACAAGATCCTGCTGGAATACACCGATCCAGAACCCATCGCTGGTCGTTACCGGTTTAGCATTGGGGGTTATCTGTCTCGCCTACACCTGGGCGACGTGTCGGTATTGGACCTCAGCGAGCGGTGATTCCAGCGGCGATGACGGATCTTGTGAACACTTCCCCAACCGATGGCTTTTCGCTCAAGGGTAGGTGGCAATGGGTCGAACCTCGGGACGGCTGTACGCGGGAGGGAGATCTCAAGCGTAACCGGATCGTCATAAGTCTTTTTCCCCGCTCTCTGCATACACACATGGTGCGCGAGGATGAACCGCGGTCGGCATCAGCGGCGGGTGCGGTCACCGGCCCCGTCCCAGGGGCGTTGCGTCGTCCAGATGGCTTTTGATTGACGGATTTGTGCGGCAAGGCCCTCTTGGTTCGTGTGCCGTGGCCTTGACAAGGCCATCTCTTGATTGTTAAGGTAACAAGTGTAAGTAAACGTTTACTTATTTTTTAGGAGCCGCCCGTGGTCGCAATGCCCAGACGCACCAAGGAGAAACTGGTCTTAGCGACGCTTCGCCTCGTGGCGCAGGGTGGGCTGCAAGCGGTGAGGATTAGCTCCATCGCCAAGCAGGCCGGTGTGACTGACGGGGCGGTCTACCGACACTTTACGTCCAAGCAAGAGCTGTGCTGGCACGCCTACGAGTCGATCATCGAGCAGATGATTCAAGAGAAGCAGCGTCTGGTGGCGGCCAACAAACCGATCCGCCAAAGTATCCAACAATGGATCCGGTTGACGTTTTTGTATTTCGATGACAATCCCGAAGCGTTTACCTACGTGCTGTTGACGCCTCACCCCATGGTCAGGTCGGCGAAGCACCGACGGGTGATGTCGGCCCAAGGGCAGTTGTTTATGAGCCTGTACCGGCGCCATGCGCAGGACGGGCGGGTGCGGGATATCTCTCCGAAGTTGGCGTTGTGTCATTTGACGGGCTTAATGCTCAACGTTCCTCGCTTGATCAACGAGGGACTGTTGGCGGGTCCGGCGATGCGGTACGCCGAAGAGGTCGCAGACAGCGTCTGGGCGATCCTGAGGCCGGTCAGTGGTGGCCGAACACAGTTGGGATCACCAACGCGTGAACAACGCGGCCGGCACAAAAAAAAATAAAACGAATCATCGTGGGTCGGGGAAAGACCTGGACTCGAAGGAGGTTGCAGCTGAACACGATCGATCGCAAGCCCCCCCAGCGTTCGGGGTGTCGGTTGGGCTCACAGGAGGGAGGTGATTTTTATGCTTTGACCAATTTTCAGCGAAAAGCCAGAGATGAGAGGAAGGGTGTTTCTGTTGTCACTACAGATGTAAACCTTTTTTCTATGGATGGAGCAAGCGATGAGATTATTCTCTTCTTTGTTATGTGCCAAAAGCAGCGATGCAACAGCACGTGTACGTTCGTCGGTTTTGGCGCTGTTGATGGCGTCTTGGTGTATGGTCCCGGCGCTGCAGCGCGATGGTCGAGCCCAGGATTTTGTCGGAGCGGTTTATGCTCAGTCCAATAAGTTCGGCGGCAACAGCATCGTCGGCTACGGTCAGAACGCCGACGGCACACTCACGTTTATCAATGAATTTTTCACCGGCGGTCTCGGGGCTGCGTTTGACGGCGGCGAGGGGCTGGACCCGCTGATCTCACAGGATTCGTTGATCGCCACCGCGGATAACCGTTTCTTATTGAATGTGAACGCCGGCAGTGACACCATCACCTCTTTTAAAGTCAATCAGGACTTCACACTCACCAAAGTGTCGGAAGCCTCGACCGGTGGTGTGGGACCCAACAGCATTGCGTATCACAGTGCGGGTCTGGTCTACGTCAGCAATATTGACGCCGATGGCCTGTTCAACGGCGAACCGGACCAGCAGGGCAGCGTTGCCGGCTTCACACTTAGCGATCAGGGCGTGTTGACCGCCATCCCTGGCTCAACACGCAACCTGGGCAATCGGCCTGCGGATGTGCGATTTTCTCCTAGCGGGGAGCACCTGTTGATCTCTTCGATCAACGCCGGTTCGTCGACGCTGGCCAGCGGCGACACGGGTCAGCTGGTTGTATTCGGTGTTCAGAATGACGGTAACCTCACGAACACGATCCTGGACTCTGCGGCGTCGACCCTGCCCGACAACGCCGAGGGTAGGAACCTGGCCAGCGCGATTGGTTTCGATGTGGTTGATCGGGGCGGACGGGAATTTGTAGTGCTCACCGAAGCGCGTGAGTTCCAGCCAGATGGCTCCCCACCAGCGTTTGCAAATCTACAAACCGGTTCGGTGTCGACGTACGAATTGAATGATGACGGATCGCTGACCGCGATCGACACAGACGCGCTTGCCGGGGACAGTTTCACGGACGGTCAACGCACGACCTGTTGGATCGATTTCTCACCCGACGGTACCACGTTCTACGTGTCTAACGCACTGGACTCGACGATTTCCAGCTACACGCTTAACGACGACGGGACGGTGACGTTGATCGAAGAGGTCGCCGTTGCCGGATCGCCACCGCTGGGCACCACACCTCAAGAGGCGTTTGCGTCGACCGATGGGTTTATCGATCTGTCAATCTCAAAGGACGGCAACTTTCTTTATCAGCTTTTCGGGTTGGATGGCACGATTGGCGCCTATCAAATCGATGCGGACACCGCGGCGTTGACGCTGCTGCAAGAAGCGTCGGGTGTGTTGCCTGATATTAACACGCAGGGCATTGTTTCCATCGGTACCCCGGTGCCTGAACCGACCATGCTGAGCCTGATGGGTCTGGCGAGTCTGGGTGCTTTGATACGCCGTCGGCGCAGGGTGTAGGCCCTAGAACCTTCAGGCAAACTGTCTTGTAGAAGTAGAAGACGAACAATCAACCCCCGACCGGTGTCGGGGGTTGGTTATCTTCTGGGCTCTGACACACGGACTCATTTCTGCACGCGTCGAAAGTCCACGCGGTCCTAGCACCTGGGCGCGGATATGACGCTTTTACGCGCTGGGTGAGGGTTGTTTTTCAAACGGCGGCGGGGTTGGTCTTGGTTGCGGTGACGGCAGGCCATCACGGTGTGTAGGCGAACCCGTTCACGCTTCTTGAAGCGCACTTCGATATGGGCACCGATGGGTTTGCCTACCAGGACGATGTGTTTCTGTCGACCAATCAGCCGGCGTATGCCGACGGGTCTGTGGATCTGGCCGGGGGGTTTGTCGGCGGGGGTCTGCGTCTGGATCTGGGTGGGCTGGACAACGCGGACATCTTAAACATGTCCGGGGGGTGGCCCAGGAGCTTTACGTTGTCAGAAGCCGCAACGGTGACCGTGTCGTTCCGTTACCTGCTCACCCAGGCCTCTGACTATGAGTCCGATGAGCTTAGTCAAATGCTTGTAGCGATCGACGGTCAATTGAGGGGACAATCGGGCAATGATTTTGTCGCGCAGGTGGTCGGCAGCGGAAATGGCGGCACAGCGCAAACGACCGGGTGGCAGCTTGTGCAGCTGAACTTGGGCAACCTCACCGCTGGGCAGCACACCTTGGCGTTTGGGGGCTTTAACAACAAGAAGACCTTTAACAACGAAATCACCGACGCGCTGGTCGATGATCTGGTGTTGGCGATCAGCGATCAGCCCGACCCTTTGGCCGGCCCGCAGCAAGCGGTGGCGTCTTTGAGTTTTCAGAGATTTAAAGACAATATTCAACCCCTGGCCGGGTTCGGCGATCGCACCCAAGGCTCTGCCAGCGATGACACGGCCGCCGAATGGGTTCGCGCTCAGCTCGAAACGGTCGGCTACACCGTTGAGGAACACGCCTATACGTTTGGTGGCCAGTCACGCACGAGCTTGTTCGCAACCAAACTGGGCAGTATCGCTGCCGATCGGATGATCATCGTGTCCGCCCATCTCGACGGCCGCGGCGGTGGCGGGGCTGCCGATGACGACGCTTCAGGCTGCTCGCTGGTCTTGGAGTGCGCTTGCGCCTTTTCTTCATCGGCTCTAGAGGCCGATTTATCCGTGCGGTTTATTTTCTGGAATAACGAAGAAACCGGACTGAACGGCAGCGCCGCGTACGTCAACGATCGCGCGGCGTTACAGGGCTTAGAGACTCCGCCGGGGTCGGGCCTGTTCCCCCGAACCGGTTTGGGGGGGCATCGTCCAGCATGACATGATCATGTTTGACCACGGCCTACCGCCGCGGCCCAACCAGATTCCCGCGGCGGATATGGATATCGAGTTCCAGGCTTCGAGCGTGTTTGCGGATCGGTCCGGGCAACTGGCCGACGCGCTACTCGGCGGCAACGCCACGTTCGCCACCACATACCCTGCGGAGGTGGGCGGCAACATGAACAACACGGATTCGGTCCCGTTTCAGAACTTCGCCCCTTCGGTGAGTGTGCGGGAGAATCAACGGCTCGCTGAGATCGGCAACGGCGCCAATCCGCATTGGCATCAGTCGACGGATGTGTTCCTGACCTATTCGGAGGCGGACTTCCAGCTCGGCTTTAGCGTCCTACAGACCATACTGGGGACCGTGGCGCAGCTGGCAGGAACGCGCGTGGTTTCGCCGGGTCAGTAAATCAAGTTGGATGAAAATATGCAAGTAAAGTGACCAACCGCTTGCGCTACGAAGCGGATCGGCTGACGTGGTGAAACACCTCGTCTTTTCTGGAATGGGTCTGATCGGTAGCATGGTCGTATCCGTCAAGTTGCGCACTTTTGGTCATTAGTTCTCCGTGCAATGGTGATTAACCAGTCCTTCCCTGCAGGGCAGGATTGGCTGCGCGTTTTTTATCCGGCCACAGCCAACTCTCATTTCATTAGATGTTCGGTCAAACGGTCTAGATGCAGATACCTACTTGTTCTCCAAAGCGTACGTGCCACGTGACGTAGCCTCAACACCGCGAGCAGTAACACTGAATGTCTCAACCACAGTACGAACGAAGTCCTAGAAGTCATCGGTAGGGGTGGGGGTATCGTATCGGGCGCTAAAGCTATCCGCATCAAAATTGTTTCCGATTCGTTTATCCGACTCTGATCTATCAACCATTCACGAGTTCATGACACAATTTCCCATTCAGCGAGTCCTCCAACGACCGTTTCGAAAATAGGATGGGACTCAATGTCGATTTGGTTTTTGAGCGAAAAATATCTCTTCCTATCGCGGCTCCATAATTTCTTAATGAGATGCTCTTTCTCGTAATTCAGCTGGCCGTCAGATATCTTGATTTTTGTAGTGATTCGTCCCTTATCAATCTTGTCAAAATTAAAGCTATATTCACGCAAAGACGCTTCACGGTGAATTTCCAATAAGTAGGTGGCTAACGCTGATACAGGTGTAGCGGTAGAATTGAATCGTACTAGCTGAGGATGATGACGATAGCCCTTGGTTTTACCTCTTAACACATTTTGTGCGAGTAGCGATTCACGCCAAAGAGCAACCAGCCCTTTAGAATCGAGATATTTGGGATGCAACGACCACAACCTCATCGGTAAGTTACCACCACCCCTTGCGTCGAAACCACATCACCATGGTTCCCGCCGCTGCACAACATGCAAGGCAGAAGACTACAAATGCTCCCCTAAAGTGTAATCCCGGTACATCATCGAAATTCATTCCAAATACACCTGCGAGGAACGATATCGGGATGAACACCGACGCAACCATCGTGAGAGTCTTCATCACCTCATTCATCCGGTTTCCCACGACGGTCATATGCGTATCTGCAATCTCACTGGCAACTTCACGGTAGGTCTCCACGACATCGAGCACTTGGACAGCGTGGTCATACGCATCACGCAGATACAGGCGAGTTTCTTCACTGATGCATTCGTGCTCCTCCCGCTGCAATGTGTGAACGATCTCTCTCATTGGCCATACCTGCCGACGAAGTAGCAGAAGCTCACGCTTCATCGCGTGAATCTGCGAGATGATGTTGCCTGACGGCCCGTCAAGTACTCGCTCTTCGAGTTGTTCTAATTCCAATCCGTAGTGCTCCAGTATTTTGAAATTATGGTCAATAATTGCGTCAAGTAACGCATATGTTAAATATCCGGTTTTTCTTAACCGGATACGAGCTCCTGACTGCTTAATCCTCTCTCTGATAGGGCCCCATACATCGCCAGAGCGTTCCTGGAATGTCAACACAGCGTCCAATCCAACACAGATACTTACCTGCTCTGTCATTACATGGTCATCATGAAGACGATTCATTTGTGTAATGATGACCAATCTCGCCTCATGAGGGCCTTCGGTAGGGAATGTCTCCACCTTGGGACGTTGAGGAACATGAAGGATGTCCTCGATTGCTAACGGATGGAGTCCGTGCCAAATACTAAGCTGTCTAATGATGTTCTTGTCTGACAGGCCGCACACGTTAATCCAACGCACCGTCGTCCCCGGTGGTCGATCTTGCTTTTGGAGATCGTCCAGATCAATAATGTCATGTGTTTTTACCTCGTGTTCCCCATAATCAATACACGAAACATTTGCGGTTTCGGCCGATTCCATCTGGCGAAGCTCTTCAGGCCTAATCCCTGGAATCTTCCCAGGTATCGATTTGTAGAAGAGACGCGATAAGGGCATCTTCAACAATCGAGACACCGCGCCAGAGATATTTCCGTTTGCCCTGTCTCTTTCGTTTATGTTGTTGTCGGTAGTCACGCAGTCTCTCCGTCGCCAGACAACTTTCGGCGTTCCCTAATGACATGTACCTCAAGCGGCTGTGTCGTATCCATGTGCATATCTCGTTGAGGAAATGCAATAACAATTCCCGCTTTTTGAAATGCCTCATCAATGGCCATATGCAGGTGATCTCGCACTTGAATAAAGTCGTTAATGTCGGGCACGTACACACGTAGGTCAAAATTCAGTGAACTGTCACCAAATTCATAGAAGATGACCGATGGGGCGGGGTCTTTCAGAACTAGCCGCTGTTTCATAGCCACCGCAAGCAACGTCTCACGCGTCAACTTCGTGTTTGAACCGTAGGCTACGCCCACCCGGAGAACCAAGCGTAGAATCGCGTCAGAGAGCGACCAGTTTATCAACTGGCCGGTCACAAATTCTTTGTTCGGTACAATCAATTCCTTGCGGTCCCAGTCGGTAATGGTCGTAGCTCGAATCTGGACGCGTGATACCGTACCGGTAATAGTCCCAACCGTTACGGTGTCACCAACGCGGATGGGTCTTTCAAACAGAATAATCAGACCTGATACAAAATTTGCGACGATCTCTTGGAGGCCGAAACCAAGTCCCACCCCCAGTGCTGCTACAAGCCACTGAACCTTGGACCAACCTATTCCCACAGCATTAAACACTAGGACGACACCAATCATTGTTATGAGATACCGGGAAGATGTCGCTATGGCATAACGACTCCCAGGTGCGAGCGGCAAACGCTGCAACACCGCAAGCTCCATCACGCCAGGCAGATTCCTTGCGGCTATCGCTGTAATTATCGCTAACAGCACAGCCATTGTTAGATTAGTAAGGGTAATCGTTTGAAGAACTTCCTGCCCGTCAATCGTCAGGGCATGGTGCCATAATTCAACATTGTCGAAAATCCGAAATGCTGGAAGAATCGGGGACCATATCATCCATAGAGCCACTAACAGGGTTATCCCTAACAGGGCACGAAGCAAACGTCTGGTATGTTCGTCAACCGCTTCAATAGTTACTTCGGGGAATTCTAAAGTCTCAGAAAGACCCTCCGTCTGATCCTTTGACTGCGCCGAAATTCCCGTAACGGAGGCGGATGCTTCACGCTTCTCGCGAGCCCTTGTTATCTCTAGTTTTTGCCGAGCCACAAACAGCCATCGCAGGACGAGTGCATTGGTGAACACAAGTCCACCAAACACGCAAACCGTCGCAAGAAATCGCTGGGCGAGTTCATATGCGGCGTAGTAGTATCCAATCGCGGCCAGAACAGTCAGCAACAGAGGTGTTCCGAAGATCAATGGGTACCAAAACCAAAAGAGCTGCGATAGCCAACCATCTCGTTTCCAGTTAACCAATTCGTAGTAAATACCACCGTGTCCGAGAAAAACTCGGTGGATAAAGACCACTAGGCCAAGCATTCCGACCATAAAGGCCAGTCGGCCTAGACCCCTTCTGTAAACGTCGTCAACCTGCCATTCGGTCGCTGTTACAACAAAGCCGGTCGTAATTGCCACAGGTACAACCCAGTGCAGGTTTCGCCGAAAGAGGGCTGCCAGTTCCGCCCGCCATCGGAAATGGACACGTGCTACTCCCTTGTCCCGGCATAGATGGCGCACCAATTCAAGAATAAATAAGAAGCTCGCTGCGGTAGCCAAACCCACACCAACTGCTCTAGCAAAGTCCGTCGCATCAGCTGCCCGCTGTAATCGCCAGGCCATATAACCAAACACAAATGGTATTGGAGCCGCTAAGATGACAACGGCGCCAAGTGACCCAATGGTCAGCCAGAAATTATCTGCGTACACTGTACCCACACGCCCACTGTATACATCAAGTTGTGTCTTTAAACGCCTTCGAGCCGAGAGCATTCCCCCACAAACGAGCACTGTTAGACAAGCGGACAGTACAGAAGAGGTAGAATCGCACCATATTGTCCGTCCGACGTCGGTCCACCGCCGTGGCGATGTCGCCCACACAAGTGACTGCCAAAGGTCATCAAATGTTTGCAATCCGACTGTTTGTGCGCTGGGAATCCATAACAGCTTTTCATCAAGAAATGTGGCGTACCGGTTGGCTCGTTCGACGAGCTGTCGTTCTTCAAAATTGAGACTCCCCAGTTCGCTGAGGTATGTACCGTAGGATTCAGCTAATCGATTGAGCAGTTCTCGTTGGTCTTCTAAGAGCTTAACGGCCCGCCCTCGCAGATCCAACGGCGCCAGTTCAAATGTCGGTTTGTCACCAACCTCTCTCAGGAGACGTTCAAGGTAATTCTGGATGTCACCGAGTTCCCGGCGTTGCCCTTCAACCTTCAAGTACTCAAGCCCGTACTCGGATATCAATTTCTGTCGCTGAGCCGAATTCTTGCGGTAACTCCGCATATCGGGAAGACTCTTTCGCTGCTCTCGAAGAACAGGACCAAGTGCGTCACTTAGGCCTGCGATTTCGAGTTTTTCCCGGGCACTTGTGTATTCCTGGTCAAGTTTTGCCAACTGCTCATTGATACCTCGTCGTTCGGTGATGGCTTGCTCGATGCGGACGGCCAACTGAGTTTGGTCTTTGGCCAACTCCGCATTCTGCTCCGCCAAATGTCGCTCCGTTGGATGCTTTCCAACCGCCTCAAGCTTGGCTTTCTCGGCTTCGGCTCCTGCTTTTTCAGCTTCATTGCGTCGAACTTCGTTCACAACGGTCTGTAATTTGTCGACCCGTTCTCCAGAACGAGAAAGCTGCCTTGCCACCAAGTCACGCTGGGCCTTAAGCAAGTTGAGCCGTGCAGAATGGCTTAGCAATTCCTGCTCAAGCATGTTGATCTCAGCGGAACGAGATTGCTTTCGCGAGGCTAGAAACATGCGACGAGAATCAGTAAGAAGTGGAGGCTCGTCCTTTGGTATGGTAGTGCCAAGGTCTTTATCGATGTCAATAAGCGATTGTCTCGCTTTAGCCAACTGCTCACGTGCCTGCTCTGGACGCTCTTGTTGAGTCTTAATCTGCTGTTCCAAGTCCGTAATCTTGGTTTTCAGATTTGCTAATTCAGCCTGTTCTGTAGCTAGCCGTTGTTCCAGATCTTTCGATGTTGCGTTCGACGGAACATCAATGGAATCCCCCTCATGGGGTTCGGGTGTGGGTTGCCTTAGCACCTCCGCGATACGTTCTGTCTCTTGAGGCGCTGAATCAATCGATTTCGTATACGCCGTGGCGTTAGCCGAGTGGGTTTTGACGGTTTCCAGTCGGACCAACGTTGATTGGCAAAACTCTATGGCCTTTGCCTTGAGCGGATCGTCGAGACTTTGGGCAACGTCTATCTCTTGGATTTTTGCTTGCACTTGTTCGAACGTAAGCGAAGCTGAAAGATGACCTGAAACCGACTCGGTGCCTGCTGGGCTAGATTGAGCCCACGCAGAGGCGGCACGGTCTTTTGGTACGAGAAAAACCGCGGTCGTGATTGCGGCTAGAGCCACTAGGTGGAACGGCGACATCTTGCGTGCTGAAGTATTCATTAAATGGTGTACCGAACATGTTACGGGTTTATGTTTTGTACTATCCCCAACCACCGAAATTTCGTGTATCATAACGTCCTTTATGATACACTAGATGGCCAATAGGGGGGTGCCCCACGGGCACCTATGATGTACGGAGGCTCGCGCCATGGCTGGCGAACTCATCACCAAAATACCGCGACAACTGGCCCGCATCGGGTTTGAGGGAATGCCACCCGTCATCGCGCAAGCCGGTGAACGGGCTTGCCACCGGTTCGTAGAGTTCTTCACCGCCCAAATCAGTAACAAGAACACCCGGATGGCCTATGCCAACGCAGTCGGTCGATTCCTAGACTGGTGCGATGAGCGTGGGTTTCAGCTGGGGGAGATTGAACCGGTTGTGGTCGCGGCATATATCGAAGAATTACAGTCCGAGCACTCAAAACCGACCGTCAAACAGCATCTGGCAGCCATCCGTATGATGTTTGACCGGCTGGTGACCGGCCGGATGATCTCCATAAACCCCGCAAGCTCAATTCGTGGCCCCAAACACGTCATCAAACGCGGCAAAACCCCGGTCCTGACGGCTAACGAGGCCAGACAACTTATAGATAGCATCGATACCTCGACCGTTGGGGGACTACGTGACAGAGCCTTAATTGGAGTGATGGTCTACAGCTTCTCCCGTGTTGGGGCCGTCGTCGGCATGAAGGTTAAGGACTATTATCCTTCCGGAAGTGGCAAACGTTGGTGGCTTCGGCTCCATGAAAAAGGCGGAAAGTTTCATGAGGTGCCCGCCCATCACAACGCCGAGGCTTACCTTGACGCTTACCTCGATGCGGCAGGTATCCGGGAGGACCGTACAACCCCTCTATTCCGCTCAGCGATTGGCAGGACGAATACACTCAGCGATCGTGCCATGCATCGGTTGGATGTGCTGCGAATGATTAAACGACGAGCGAATAAGGCAGGCATCTCCCCTACTACCTGCTGCCATACCTTCCGAGCTACCGGTATAACGGCTTATCTTGAAAACGGCGGCACCATTGAAAATGCCCAACTTATTGCCGCCCATGAGTCACCGAGAACAACCAAACTTTACGGCCGAACCGGTGACGAAATCACTTTGGATGAGGTTGAACGAATCTCTATATGAATGCAGTTTACTACAACTCTCGAGCTACTGAGCAGCACCGTGCTTCATATTCGACACATTCCCTTGGGTATGTCGACCCGATTAAGACTTGTTCCCGAGGGATACGGTGAGCTTCCGGAGCAGCTTAAAAGCGTATCCAGGCCGCCCAACTTCGGGCTGACCAGGCAGTAAATAGTTAGCTGGTTCTGCTCTCCTGGCAAATACGCAGTGGGATATTCTTCTTCGCCAACAGGAGCACGGGTGGGAGCCAAGGTCATCGACCGGCTGTCGAGCGATCTGGAAAACGTTTTTCTGGCGACGAAAGGGTTTTCTGCTCGTAACGTCAAATAAAAGATTGGCTGAGTCCTGTCACCATGAGCCTACGGTCGAACACCCACGCGCAACAACATTTTGTGTTTTCTATCATAACCGCCTAGCGCCGGATCAATTCAATAGGCTTTCAACCATGCCTGCCAATGGCCGTTTGCCTCGTCTCAATCAGCAATACAAGGTATTGGTAAATACAGTTTAGAAATTGCTGGTCTCGAATTCGTTGTTATTCCACGTGTTGCCCACAGCGGGCGGGAAACCTTGGTCAATCAGGTCGAACTCACCGTTGGCCAGAGCGCAGTTGTTCTTGACCGTGTTGCCAGCCGCCGGAGGCTGCCCTGCAACCGCCAGCGCGGCGATCCCAAATCGAGAGTTATTGGTGGCCTTGTTATTTTTCGCCTCGTTCTCTGTCGATCCACGGTCGAATTGAAGACCTCGGCCGTTTCCCGACAAACTGTTCGCCATCACCTTGTTTTCATTGGCTTCGAAGCTCAGCTGAATTCCGCAGCCGACACCCGCCGGCACGAAATCTGGGGCGGGATTCATGTCGGGACCATTATCCATCGCTGTGTTGTCTCTGACCGTGTTTCGGCGACTAGCATTGCGGAGAAAGATTCCGTTGTGAATGTTATTGCGGGCAATGTTTCCGCGGACGTCACAATGTGCCGAATCCCTGATCACGATGCCGTCACCATTGGAATGGACCAGGTTGCCTTCGATGCGGCAGTTCTCTACACCCTCGACCAAGATGCCCACTCGAAACGCCACCACGCCGGGTCCGACAAATGCGGCGAAGTTTCGAACCACCAGATCTCGGACCTCAACACCGTCGGCGATGACATGGATTCCGTCCACACCGTTCACCGGATCACCCAGCCCGGTACCATCGATGACGACTGTATGCAGACCGTCTCGAGCGATCAGCCGCACACGGTCAACGTCGATAACGATATTTTCTTGGTAGACGCCAGGACCAATGAGAATCTTGTCTCCGGGATCCGCGGCGTTTACTGCGGCTTGAATGGTCTGATGGTCTTTAGGTACTTCAATCGGTGGACCAGCGTGGGCCGATCCACTGGCGAGAAACGTAACCAATATCGTCATCATTGAGCACATGTAAACCTTTGCCATCATGATTTCTCCTATAGCGGCAATGTGTTTCGTTGACTCGATACGCTCTGCGATGCCCATGAAAAGCAGCCGCAGACAGAACGCCAAAAGAAAAAAGAAACGACGGTCTGGTTTAGTATTTCCCCTGGATCCTTACCGGCGATAATAGTTGGAGACTGACCACTTCTTAGGTGGTCAATTGTCCCAAATCGTGCCTCTGTTTCTTGGTATATCTTTCACGGAACCTCCCTACCTGGCGCCAGCGAGCCGAACAAACCAGCCAGCGCGCTATCATACCGGCAATTCGATACAGCGCCCACTTTTTTTCGAAATTTTTTTAAATGTTTTGCTCTATCAGCGATGGCCATGACCGTGGGGTCAATAAGAATCGCTGAGAGCAATTTGCGCGTTTATCTCCTATTTAAAGGGTGCCGAAGTGACTTGGCAAAAGAGTCTGGGTCTTGCCAACTCCTACGGCTTGTTGAGAAGGTGCGGTTCAGATGGCCCAGTGGAGAGAAGCCATCATGTTTCGTGGCCCAGCATTTCTAGAAGCTTGTCTGGTGATG
Source organism: Phycisphaeraceae bacterium (assembly GCA_965222495.1). Taxonomy (GTDB): domain Bacteria; phylum Planctomycetota; class Phycisphaerae; order Phycisphaerales; family Phycisphaeraceae; genus CBDCUA01. The sequence continues at coordinate 132,569 of CBDCUA010000001.1, forward strand.
CATGACCAGCAGCGCCCGCCCGGTGAGAACGGAAACGCTAATGGCCCACTACTCCCCAGGGATGTAGCTGATGACACCCGTCCACGGGCTTGAGGCCGTGGCGTAGAGTTTTTTGTCGATCCGACCGGCCAGATACGCCTGCCGCCCCGCGTCGATCGCGTGACGCATCGCGTGGGCCATCATCACAGGGTCTGTGGCGTGGGCGATACCGGTGTTTAGCAGGACGCCGTCGGCGCCCAGCTCCATGGCAATCGTGACGTCACTGGCTGTGCCCACGCCGGCGTCGACGATGACCGGATAATCCGGGCTGCCGCCGGCGGCAGTGTCTTTGAGCAGCTCGAGAATTAAACGGATGTTATTGGGGTTCAATACGCCTTGGCCCGAACCAATGGGCGACCCCGCCGGCATGACGCTGGCAGCGCCGGCGTCACGAAGACGTTGTGCCATGATCGGATCGTCCGATGTGTAGCACAGCACCTTAAAGCCATCGCGCACCAGCTCTTTGCACGCTTCGAGTGTCCCGACCGGGTCCGGTAGAAGCGTTTTCTTATCACCCAACACTTCCAGTTTTACCCACCGTTTGCCCGGGTTATCAATCTGATCCAAGAGCTCCCTGCCCAGCCGTGCCACGCGTACGGCGTCGTCGGCGCTAAAACAACCAGCGGTGTTGGGCAGAATCGTGTAGCGGTCCGTGTCGATAAAGTCGAGCAGTGAACGGCCGTGGGGGTCCACGAGTCGTTCACGCCGTACCGCGACAGTCACGACCTGACAATGGCTGGCATCAAGCGCCCTCTTCATCGTTTCGTAGTCGGGGTACTTGCCCGTACCGACAATCAATCGTGACGCAAGTGTCCGTCCACCCAGGCACAACACCGTGTCATGTCCCCCGGGCTCAGGTGGTGCAGACGATCGTGATTCAATGGTATCGATGCCAGACATAATCCTCTTTCTGGTTGGGGTTATCCGCCGCCCACAAGCGTAACGATCTCCACCACGTCGCCATCTTGCAACAAGATCTGTGCGTGCTGATCGCGGGGGATCAGCTCTTGATTGATCTCGACCGCCACCGGCTTCTGGCATAGGCCCAGACTTGCCACCAAGTCTCGTACCGACTGGGTGTCGGCCGATTGGGTCACTTGTCCGTTAACGGTAAGGCTTATCATCACCCTTTGATTCTATCCATCGAAGCGGCGGTGGGCGATGATCGGCTCGCCGCCAGCGCCGTGGTGTCGATTTTTTCATATCCGGGCGGCCTCGCCACGCTGGGGTCCGACACTTAACGTGCCTGGATATCAGCGGCGACGCGAAAGACAGATAGGCCACTGACACGCAAGGCCGTCATGCGCACCGCTTGGCCAGAACGGACGTTCTCAAGCAGTTCACCTACATCTGGCAAGCTGGTGATCTGATGGCGGCCCAGAGAGATCAAGATGTCCCCTCGCCGGAATCGGATGCGGTGCGCCGGACCGTCCGGATCTAATCCAGTGACCATCAGACCGGTCAGGCCAGGCATACCCAGCGCTCGGGCCATCTTGGCGTTGACCGGTTTGGCTTCGATCCCGATCCGCTGCCAGAGCAGCTTAGCGCCGTCGGGTTGAGGACGCCGGGCTAAAACCAGCGTGGTGGAGATCGTGCCACCGGTACGCCGAAGGTCCAAGCGCACTGCATCACCGGGCCGCTTGCCAATCATCGCGATGTGAAAATCGATACCGGTACGGATCGATTGGCCGTCGACAATCTTAATTACGTCCCCAGCCGCAAGCCCCGCGCTGTCGGCCGGCGAACCACTGGCGACATGTTCGACTCTACACGGATCGGACCCGGTGATACGGAGGCCAGAAAAAATCTGGTAGCGGCGTTCCACGTCCAGCAGGAGGGGTAGGACGCTACGCAGGTGGTCGACAGGGATCGCAAAGCCGATGTTCTGAGCGTCGCCGCGGATGGCGGTGTTGATCCCAATCAACTGGCCCAGGACATTGAGCAATGGACCGCCGGAATTGCCAGGGTTGATGCTTGCGTCAGTTTGGATCAGACCTCGAAAACTCAGATCGTCGTCGATCTCCAGGGTGCGATCCAATGCGCTGATCACACCCGATGTGACAGTGTGTTGGTAGCCCAGCGGGTTGCCGATGGCGATCGCCGTTTCACCGACCATTAGGTCAGCGCTGTGGCCCAGTTGGAGCGGTATCACCGGTTCGGGTGTGTCGATCTTAAGAACCGCAAGGTCCCGTTCATGGTCGACCGCCACGACCTGGGCGTCGAATTCGCGTTTGCTGGCGAAGATGACCTTCTGCTGAGCCGTGCGGGCAACGACGTGGGCGTTGGTCACAATATAGCCGGCCGGGTGCAAGACGAAGCCACTGCCGACGCTGATCCGTTTAAGCTGGCGTCGCCGCCTGGGTAAATCGAAGATATCCTCGAGAAACCGGTCGATCCCCATGGGGGATCGGATTTCCACGATCTGTGACGAAGAGATGTTGACCACCGAATCCTTTGCCGCTTCGAAGACCGCCACGACTGGCGTGCGGCGCTGGATACTGCGGTCAAGTTGCGCCGTCGGGTTCGCTTGGCATGCGGCACAGTTGATCGCCAAACCCACCACGTACCACAGCGCGGTTGCCGTTCGAACCCACCAGATGTCATAGCACACCGAACCTGGTATGTTCGGTGTGGATGTGCGTATCATCCGTAGCCACGACTGGTCCGTTTTCCAACGGGTTTGCGCCCCGTCATGGGGTCGAAGGCGGAGATGGCCAGGGATCAGATCGTGGGTGCTGGGACTGTGTGGGTTCTTGCCAATCATGAAATTACGTGAGGCGTTCTGGATTTGTATTTTAGTCACTGCAGGGATTGGCTGCGAGCAATCGGCCGACCCGCGGGCGGCCCAAAAACCTATGCCGTCGGGCCACACTGAACCGGATCCGGTCCTGCCGCAGCTGGATCTTGCCGGACTGCGGTCGTTGATCGCCGCCAGCGATCGACAGGATCGTGTTCTGCTATTGGATTTCTGGGCCACGTGGTGTCGCCCCTGCGTGGACCTATTTCCTCGCCTGCATCGGCGTCTTAAAGCGCTGGGGAATAGGGTACGCGTGGTGACGGTGACTCTGGACGCACCGGGACAAGGAGAGGCCAGAGCGGTTTCAATGCTTCAACGGCATCACGCGACCCACGACGCCTATATGCTCGTGGCGGATAGCGATGCAAGATTAAATGTCGTGTCGGCATTGGGCAGGCGGTGGCGAGACCTGGTCGTTCCCGCTATTCTGGTTTATAACATCGAAGGTCGACTCGAGGTAGAATTTTTGGGTGGTGAAGCGGCAAGGATTGATTTGATCGTCTCCGAGGTCACTAGGCTGCTTGACGACAGCTCTTCAGACGCAGCACCGAGCGCGGTAACTCGACCATGACGATGAGGGAACCGGTTACAAGCAAGACATACGACTGTTGGTCTTGGTTCTACGACCGGACGTTCGGCGCTCTGGTACGCAATCGTCAGGTCAAGGCGGTGCACCAATTACGAGCCAATGCAGGCAGTCGTGTATTGGATATCGGTGTCGGAACGGGCATGCTTCTTCCTCTTTACCCGCGCGATGTGACGGTGGTGGGGATGGACCTGAGCGGCGGGATGTTGGCCAAGGCCGCAGCCAAGCGTGACGAGCTTTCACTAGAACATTGTCACCTGGTACGTGCAGATGCGATGCTACCCCCGTTTGCACCATCGAGCTTTGACCAGATTGTCATCACGCACACCATCAGTGTGGTCAGCGACCCCGGAAAACTTGTGCGGTGGGCCGCACAACTGCTCAAGCCACGAGGCAGGATCATCCTCCTGAATCACTTCCTATCGACACAGCCGTTCGTGGCATGGTTCGAAAAAGTACTCAATCCGTTGTTCATGAAAATCGGCTGGCGCAGCGATCTTGGTTTAGAGGATGTGCTAGGCGGCACGGATCTGAAAATCGAGTATCGCTTCAAAATGCGGATGTTAGACCTTTGGCAGATCATCGTACTGACCCACGCCAAGACCAACGATCGGGTGCCGGTGATCGAAGCCGCCTCCGAAACGCCGTCGACGCTGACAGCGGGAACGCTGGCTGTCGATGCTGGCTAACCATCGGATCAGCGCAATAGGCCCCTTACGGATGCAATTTGGCTTAAACCCGTCTGTGCGGCAATGGACGGTTCAGCGTAAAGACGAAACGTCCGCCACGGCCGGGTATATGTTGTTACGGTTGACAAATCGGGATCGACAGGACCATTCTGAACAGGGGCGGTCATCATCGCCGATGTCGCGATGTCGCGTTTGGTGCCTGGTGTGTCTAACCCCCCTGATCGTGGCGGTGTGGGCTTCCGCGGCTTTGGGCTCCGACGTCTCGGCAGGACAAACCCTGTCGTCAGACAGGCCCAAAGCATCGACGGCCGCGCCGTCGCAACGGTCTGTCAAGCCGCTTGCAGATCCTGTGGTCAGCGCCGATGCGGATTTGAAGGCCGGCCGGGCCATCACTTGGACCGACGGACGGGGGCAAATGTTGCTGCTTGACCGAGAGGTATCGGTGGCGATTGGAGCCTACGGATTCCGTGCCAAGCGCGCGGTGGTTAGGATCGCCACGGACCCGCATCCGGGTCGGCTGGTGCACCGTCTGGCGATTTACCTTCACTCTGCCAGCCCGCTGCGGGGTCTGGGGCCGGTGGAAGCCCAAGCGCCGCGATTGTTGGTGACCGCTTCGATTGCGGGTCGGGTTGGTCTGGTCGCAGATCTGATGCGTCATGAGGATTCGGTGCCCGATGACCCGTGGGTGGGCGAAGCCAACGAGCGTATCGGTCGCTACCTCAAGGCGGCGGCGTCACCGTCACTGGACGTGCCGGAGGGCAAAAAACTATTCGATAAAAGTGTCGAGGCGCTAAAACAGTATCGTCGGCAGCAGATCGCTTGGCAGGCTCAACAAAAGCGTTTGACCGGCAGCCTGCCGGTGAAAGGCAAAGATCGTGCGGTCACGCGGCCGGCAGAATCGGCGCCGGTGTCTGGTCTGCCTGTGCGGCCGATCATGTCGACAGGTGGCACGGTTAGTTTTCACGCAGACAAGCTGATCTATCAGCAAGATCAAAACCAGGATCAAAGCACACTGGCACTGATGGGCAATGTGCAGGTTGTCTACCAAAACCCTGGCCGGCGACAGGGCATGTCTTTACGGGCCGAGAACGCAGTTATTTTCCTGGCCCCCGGTGCGATGGATCGATTGGGCGGCCACAGCGCCAACGCCGAAGATGTGCGTGGTTTCTACCTTGAGGACAACGTGGTGGCCACAGATGGTCAGTACACGGTGCGAGCGCCTCGGGTTTACTACGACTTGGTGCGCAACAAAGCGGTGGTGCTTCATGCGGTGTTCTATACCTGGGACGTGAGGCACCGTGTGCCGATTTATGTTCGGGCCCAGAAGCTTCGACAGGAATCACTGACGCACTGGTCGGCTCACCAGGCGGTGTTGACGACCAGTGAGTTTGCCCAACCACACTTTTCGATTGCATCGGATCGCATCGAGTTCAGACAGCAGAACCATGCCGATCGGCCGTCGGGTTACCGGTTTGCCGCCAAGAACAGCACCATGCGATGGGGTGAATTGCCGTTGTTCTATTGGCCTTACCTGGCCGGTGATGCGCAGATGCTAAGAGAGAAGGTGTTGCCACGGGTCAGCGCTTCGTATGGGGATCAAGACGGTCTGGTGGTCCGTAGCAGGTGGAACTTGTTCGCCGTTGCCGGGCAGCCGGATCCGGATGGTGTCAAGCTGCGGGGCCGATTGGATTATCTTGGAGATCGTGGTCCGGCCACGGGTGTCAACTTAAAGTACACCTTGCCGCAGATGTTCGGCACCCTGGACAGTTATATCGTGTTACGCGATGACGGCGACGACGAGATCAGCGGTCGCCGCCGGCTTGAGCACGACGGTGATACACGCGGCTACGCTCTCTGGCGTCACCGGCAGTATCTTCGTGATAGCTGGGAGTTGTCGATCGAAGGATCGCACGTTTCAGATGAGACTTTCCTGGAAGAGTTTTTCAAGCAAGAAGCAGAGGTGAGCAAGCCATATGAAACGTCGATCTATCTAAAGAAACAGGAGGGTGACCGTGCGTTTACATTTCTGGCGGGCTTCCACGCGATGGATTTCACAGCCCAGACCACGACCCTGCAGTCGCCCGGTTACACCGTCGAGAAAACGCCACAGCTGGGTTATCACCGGATCGGGGCTAGTCTTTGGCGCGACCGGTTGACGTATACCACCGAAACCAGCGTCAGCCGCATGCGGATCCGTGCGGGGAAGGATCGGCCCGCCTCCCGCGGCTTCGATGCCAACGCCAGTACCCGGTTGTTCGGTTTGGCAGTTCCACAGACCCGCTTCGAAGACGCTGTTGACACGGCCGGGATCCCCAGTAACCACCGGTGGCGGCTAGATAGCCGACACGAGATCCAGTCGCCGTTGAAAATGGGCGTGCTTGATCTTGTTCCGTATGTGGTGGGCCGCGTGACATTATACGACGATGACTTTGACGAGTTTGCCGGTGAAGACGACCCACTGCGCTTGTGGTCTTCGCTGGGTCTGCGTGTACACACGCAGGTGAGCAAGATCTACGAAGATGTTCGCGTTCCGGCGCTGGACGTGAATCGGTTGCGGCATGTGATCGAGCCACGGATTGACTTGTTTTGGTCTGGCTCAACGATCAACAGTGATGATATACCTGTGTACGATAGCGATGTGGAGGACCTCAGTGAAGGTCTCGGCCTGCGCGTGGGGGGGCGCCATATCCTTCAGACACAGAGGGGTGGCCCCGGTCGGTGGCGGAGCGTCGATTGGCTGGTGGTCGGCGCGGACCTGGTGCTCCGTAGCGACGACAGTGACGTGGACACGGACATTGCCCGCTTTTTCAGCTACAGGCCTGAGCTTAGCCGTGGCGGCGATCACTTTCACGCCGATCTGATGTGGATGGTCAGCGATGTTTTGGCAACGGTCGGTCAGTTAACGTACAGTCTCGAAGACAGTCTCGTGTCACAGTGGCGGCTGGGTGTAAGCCTACAACACACGCCCCGGTTATCTTTCTTTACCGATTATTCTGAGATCGACGTGCTTTCAAGCCGGTTGTTGACCTACGGCTTGAGTTACCGGTTGACCTCCAAGTACAGCGTCCATTACGCCCATACGCTGGACCTGGGTGGGAATGAATCGCGTCACATTGCGGTGACCCTCGAACGGCGTCTGCCACGATGGAATCTGCAGGTTGTGGCCCGGATCGATGATATTGAAGATGAGGCGTCATTTGGGGTTGTGCTGCTACCTGAGGGTCTGCGGGCCTCGGGCAGCTCGCTGTCAACGATCGGTCGGTGAGTCTAGCGAAGCCGCGGGCATGGCCCATCGCCAGGTGTCGCTGGTCAGGCGTATCCAGAGTATCCATATATACCCGCCACGAATGAAATTGCGGTACGAGGCTTTGGCTTGAGAAAGGCAGTCGCGACGATGGAGGGCGGCTCGACGCGGCAGCCTCACACCCGATCGGTATACTTGCGCTGATCTGAACTATCGCGGCAAGGTCCGCCGGAGCGTTATTGAGATGTTGAAATTCTTCCGCTTGTACATGAAGTACATCCTCGCGGTGTTTGTGGCGATGCTGATGGTCGCGTTTCTAGTTGAGCCGACCCTGAGGATGTTCGGTCCCGACCCGGCCGGTGAGGTCATCGGTACCCTTGACGGCCGGGAGATCACACTCGGCGATCAACGTCAGGCTGGTACGCAGCTTCAGGTGTTAGAGCAAATCAGTCCCGTGTTGCTTCAGTTCGGAGCCGTCGGTTCGGGTCAGGGGCGCGCATTGCGGTGGATGCTCATGCTCCACGAAGCGCAAGCCATGGGGTTGTCCGCCAGCCAAGCCCAGGTCGATCAGCTGTTAGCGACTGTCGGCCTAGGCTCCACGCGGATCGATGCGGTGGCTGGCAGGATAGGGGTATCGGTCGAGACCGTTCGTCGAGTGCTAAAAAATTGGTTAACAGTGCAGTCTTACAAGGAACTGATCGACGGCGTTGTCCACCTGCCGATTGCTCAGCGGCTGGACCATTGGGAAGCCGCTGGTCGGTTCATGCGGATGGGGTACTACCAGGGTGCAGCGGTGGAGATTGAATCGGCGCTCCATGGCGCACCGCGATTAAGCGAGCCGTTGCTGCAGCGGTTTGTCTACGATCATCAGGCCAAGGCCAAGATCACCGCAACCGCCGTCTCGAGTGACCGGTACCTGTCGCGGGTCGAATCACCAGACCAAAGCGCGCTTGTCGACCTTTTTGATCAATACAAGGATTCATTGCCTGGGCAGGGCCAGCCTTTTGCTTTGGGCTACCGCATCCCTGACCGTGTGAAAATTCAGTACCTTGCTGTGCCGTTCAATCGCGTCCGGGAAGAGGTGTCGGTCGAGGAAGCCGATGCGTTGAACTATTACGACAGCCATCTGGATCAGTATCGCAGTGCACCGCCGGCAACGCAGCCCGCCCCGGACAGTCCCGGTGACGACCAGCCGATCAAACCCTATCCGGAAGTTCGCCACGAGATCATCGAAAAGCTCAAGGATCAGCGGGCTGCCCAGATGGGCGACCGGATCATTAAGGCGGCCCAGGCGATGCTGCTGGAAGATGCCCGGCAGTTTGGGCAGCGCGATGGCTACCGCATCATTCCAGACGATTGGCAGCCGGTCGGACTGGACCAGGTGGCCCAGCGGTTAGAGCAGAAGTTTGGTGTTCGACCGGATGTGTATCGATACGACGACAGCTGGCAGACGGCGTCGCAGTTGGCTCAACTGCCGCAGATCGGCAGGAGCCGTGTTGCATTGGGCGAACAATCAGAGTCGTTCTTGCGATATGTGCTTAGTGAAAAGCAGCTGCTGGATCCTGAGAGCAACCACCCGCTCGGATCGCTGCGGTTACAGGCTCGGTTACCCAGTGTACCCTTGAACTCGCCCGACGGGGGGCGGTGTTTGTTTCGATTGATCGATGCACAATCAAGCCGTGTGCCCGACTCGTTGGACCAGGTGCGCGACCAAGTACAGCGCGACGCAAGACAGATTGCTGCCTACAAGCTTCTGAAGGAGGATCTGTCGGCCTTGCTCCAACAGGCCCGAGACGAAGGCTTGGTGCCCTGGGCGTCCAAAGAAGGGTTGGCGGTACATCAGCCCCCGATGTTCGCCAAGCGGCAGCCGGGGCTTGGCGGGCGATGGCTGGTGCCGGATCTCCCCGGGTTGGGTAGAAGCCAAGTGTTGGTCGACGCGATTTTTGACTGGGTCGACCGTGTGCTTGATCGTACCCTGGATCAAACAGAGCCTTTCACGTCCCCTGTGGCGATCCAGAGCGCACCGGAGCCGGAACGGATCGGCGCGATCGCGATCGATCAGGGAATGAAACTGGTTCTGTTCCGTGTCGATCAGCTTCAACCCATCAGCAAGAACGAGTACCAGCGCATGGCCCAGTCCCCGCAATTGGGTGCTTGGATCAATCAATCTTTGACCGGGCAGGGACCGCAGGGCTCGCTGACGATCGAGGTGCTATCCAACAGGGTCGGTTTTGAGCCCGCCGACAGCGGTGACGATCCGAGCGGGACGGCCGCTGGCAAGGGGGGGCCTGTCGATACCGATGACGACCCCTTGCCCGGCTAAAGCCCGCAAACCCCGATCGCTATCGCACAGCATGATCCGAGGTCCCTCTCAACCCGAGGCCATAAAATATGACGGGTGTACTTGGCCGCTGCGCGGTCGATGGTGAGGCTGCTTTGTCAGCGGGACAGTGTGATGAAGTACGCCAAGCTTTCTTGTGATTGACGTTGCTCCACGATGCCGTCGATCAGGTGTATCACCCGACCCGAGTACCGGGCGGGACAGGCTTCGACAGCCCCAGCACCACCACGTCAGTGACCGACTCTCCTTCGTGGACAGATGCGGCCAAAAGCATTCCGTTAGACGGCTGGCCGCGGATGGTTCGCGGTTTCAGGTTGGCCACAATCACGATCTGTTGTCCCACCAAGGTCGATGGCGGATCGTAGGAGGATCTGATCCCGGCACAGATCTGTCGCTGCTGGCCGCCTAGATCAACTTGCAGCTTCAACAGCCGGTCGGCGTTGGGGTGTGTTTCGGCCTGGAGCACGGTGGCCACGCGTAGGTCGAGCTTGGCGAAATCGTCGTAGGTGATTACGGGCTTGTCTTCCATCGGTTTTGTCCTTATGAATGCGTCTTCCCGCTGAGGATGGCTATCCTGACGGTATGACGCGGTCAATGAGTTTACAATGATATAAGCCGTCGACAACGGCCCGTCGGCGTTGCGCGGTGGGGGGCATGGCGGTGCGATTGACGTTTCGGCTTCGTCGAACATTAGGCCCCGGTTGGACAAAACGCACGTCTTTGAAACGCGCAGGGATGGACGGTCAGCGATTTGGCAAAATTACCACACCTGTCCGGACGATTCGGTAGACCGCGGGGTTGGCGGCGATGGCTGATGGCCGTCTGGCTGTTGGCGGTGGTGTCGGTGTTCGGCGGTTACCTGTACCTGGCCAGCCCGAACCGGGCCGCCAAGCTTGCCGAAGACTTGCTAACCGCATTGGCCGGGGCCGATGTCCAGATTGATTCTGCTCACTTTGACCTGGATGGTTCGATCACGCTGCATGGTCTTGAGATGCGTCTCGGGCACGTCCGTGGCGATCGAGGTCGCCTATTCGACGCCGAGCGTGTGCTGATCAAGCATGACTTGATCAGCCTCATCAAGGGCGTGTTCCGGGCACGAACGATCACGTTCATCAACCCCAACCTGCACCTGACTACCGAAGCCGACTCGGGCCGATTCAACTTTCAATCGTTGCACGAACAGAGGTTGACGCAGCCCGGTCCCGATCTGCCACGGCACTTGCCAGAGATTTTTGTGCGCAACGGTCGGGTGCTGTGTGGGGAAATAGACGCTGGCCGATTTGGCTTGCTGGACACGGTCTACCTGAGCGGCAGCCTGAGCGCGTCGCCCAACGAGCCGAGGATCTATTTTTTTACACTGCGTCAAGATCAGCCATACGTCGGCGGTGACTCGGGACCGGTATTAAGCGGCCGGCTGGATCTGAAGAAACTGATTGTCGCCGCTAAGCTTGAGCACTTTACACTGGGTGGTGCTCAACGCGGCATGCTTCCCAAGCCGATTCGGGATTGGTGGGATCAGCTTGAGCCGGTCGGCTCACTGTCGTCGGTTCGCTTTGGCTACAACCCTGACCCCCAGATCGGATTTAATGCGCAGTTGGAGCTGAACAACGTAGCGATCACCCTACCGTATGGCGAACTAGATTCGCGGATGACCGATGTGTCGGGACGGTTCACGATCGTCAACCAAACCATTACGGTGACAGATTTAACCGGGCAGATCGAAGAGCTGCGGTACGTGATCAACGGTCGCGTGCAGGGTTTCCACCGTGATGCCCCCTTCAAGCTTACGGTGCACACCGATCCTTTTGCGATCCCAGAAAAACCACGTTACTTGTTGGCGCTACCAACGGAAGTTCAAAAGCACTTCAACCGGTTTACACCCAGCGGTGTGTTTCAAGCCAAAGCGTCTCTAGAACGGTCCGAGCCGGGTGGACGCTTAACGTATGACGGCAGCGTGTCTGTTTCCGAAGCCAAGCTTATCTACCACCAGTTTAGGTATCCGTTGGAGAACGTACAGGGCCAACTGCGGTTTGATGATGAGCGCATCGAGTTGATTGCGTTGCGGGGTCACGGACCGACGGGTGCGAAAGTGGTGGTCAATGGTGTCATTGCCCCTCCCCAAGACGGCGCGGCAGTGCACGTGGTGGTCACCGCTGCCCAGTCGCCCGTTGACCACGTTCTCTACGACGCCATGCCCGAGAAGTATAGACCGATTCTGGATATGTTCTTCAATGAAGAAGCACACCGACGGTTGGTCGAGAAGGGGCTGATCCAAACACCGAATCAGCAGAGCCAACGGCTAGCTCGTCTTAAGGCACTACGAGAACAGCACCGGTTGACAGACCCCGAGACGCCCCAGGGACGTACCGTTTTATCTGGGCTTGATCGCCAGATCGCGACACTGCGGCAACAGCTTGAGGTGCCCGTGTTTCGTCTGGGTGGACGGGTGACGGTCATCGCTCAAACGTCCCGGGCGTATGGCCCCAACCAGAAACTGCGTACCACAGTTGGCTTGGACCTTGCCGGCACTAACGCACTGCTAAAACACTGGCCCTATCCGTTGCGGTGTACCGCTGGGACACTCTTGGTCAAACCGGACCGGGTGATCGTGGATGGTATCGACGTCGAGGGCGTGACCGGTGCCAGCGGAAGCGTCAGCGGTAGCATCGTCCGAGCCTCGGGTCGGCTTGAACCGAAATTAGATCTGGTCGTATCGGGAATGCGATGTGATCAGATGCTATTCGCGTCCGTCCCTGACCCACAGGATCGGTGGCTGGGGTATCTCGGGCTTACCGGTAGCCTCGATGGTACGGGTCGCATCTTTCGCAATCACGAAGAGGATCGGATCGACTTCTGGATCGAAACACAGCTGACCCACGGCAGGGTTCGACCTTACGGAGGACAGTTTGTCGCCGACCAGATAACCGGAAATGTTTCGCTTGGTCATGATCAGCTTCGCATCGAGTCGCTCCAGGGCCGGTGCGGTTCTGGACGGCTGACGGTGTCTGGCAGCGCTCAGTGGGGTGACACCGATGCCCAGGTGGACCTGGATATCAACCTGGCCGCGATGCAAATCCAAAAGTCTTTGCTGGACCTATGGCCAGTCGACAACCCCATGGCAAAGCGTTTGACCGCGTTATATGCCGCGCATCGGCCCGAGGGTTGGTTTGACGCCGATCTTTCTTACCGTGTGATGCCGGGTCGCGATCCCGATTATCGGCTCGACATGAAGTTTGGCGAACTGGGCTTTGATCTGCATGATCATCACATCGCCTTAACAAAGGTGGAAGGTGGCTTTGTCGTGACGCCGAGGGGGATTGAACTGACACAATGGGGAGCGTCGTTTGGGAAAGGTCGTTTCGCTGCCACAGGTTTGGTCGGTTTCGGTCCGCGCCGCTTTTACGACTTGACGTTTGACGCTCGGTCTGAGCGTCTGGGACCGGTCAGCCGAACCGTGTTGCCCGATGCGGTGCTTTCTGTGGTCGACGGTTTGGAACTCAACGGCACTTATGATATCCGCAGGGCACGGTTGGTTTATGAACCCGACGGAGAGCACCCGACCTTTCATTTTCAAGGCAAAGCCCATTTGACCGACGCCACGGCGACTGTTGGTGTGCCGATTACCCAGATGAACGGCCAATTAGAGATCCGTGCCACCCGGGAGCCCCATTCATCTTGGCCCCGGGTGGATCTGAAATTTGACGCCCAGCGTTTGCTGGCGGCGCGGCGATTGGCCAGTCCTCTATCGCTTCACATTGTCACCGCCGATCAGCCTGACCGGCTGGCGATACAAAATCTGCACGGATCATGTTACGGTGGGACGCTGTTAGGCTCTGGTGAAATCCATCTCGGTGGTCAAGGGTTATATCAGATGACGCTTGTGCTCCAGGACGTGGCGCTGAACCCTTTTTTGTATCCCGAAGATCATTTGGATCCGAAGCGTTCACCGGGGATGTCTGAACCGGAAGCGCCGGACAGTTCGTTTACGGGGGTTTTGGCGGCCAGCCTGGCAATCGAAGGTTCGTCGCATGAACCGACGAAACGTCGAGGTCGGGGTGAGTTGGAGATCCGAGACGCGAACCTGTATGAAGTTCCTCTGTCTTTGGCGTTGATGCAGATCTTGAACCTAAGCCTACCGGCTTCACGTTCGTTCGATCGTGCGTCGGCGCATTACTTGATTGACAATGATGTTGTACTTTTCGATTCGGTTCGGTTCGAGGCCCCGACGATCCAGATCGTCGGTTCAGGCATGATGCTTTATAGCACGTTGGAGCTGGATCTGGACCTGTATACCCGCAATCCAGCGGGCCCCGATCTTGGACCATTGTCGGACCTTGTCGGCGTGTTCAAGGATGAGCTGTTGAGCATCCACGTGACGGGTACGTTGGAGGATCCAGCCCCCAGCGCCACCAGTTTCCGGGGGTTCAAGCGGTCATGGAAAGCGCTTTTTGGTGGTGGTCCACCCGGTGATCAACGGCCGCTGGCCGGAACCCGGGGCGGCGCTAACACGCTGGGCCAGTGAACACTTTCAACAGCCCGAAGAATGACGTTCGGAATGCGTCCGCAGTGCGGCACCACGCGCTCCGGGTCACAGGCGGGGACGGTCGCCAAAACCCGGACTTGGTTCATCCGCTCTAACCAAGACGGGTTGTGGGCGATGGACGGGTCGCCGGCGACGGTGGCATCGGCTGGGGTTCCATTGACGATTAGTCCTGCGATGTGACAGCGAGCTTGCCGAAGCAAACGCACAGTCATGGCCGTATGGTTGAGCGTGCCCAGACCGGCTCGCGTGACGACGATAACAGGGTATCCCATTGCGGTGGCAAGATCTTGCACCGTGCGGTTCCGATCAAGCGGGACAAGCAACCCGCCCACGCCTTCGACCAACAGGACATCACTGGCGGTGTCGATCAATTCGAGGCTACGCTCGAGCCGTTCGTAACCGGGTGGATCTCCCAGTTCCTCGGCAGCAACCGCTGGCGCCAGCGGCGCGGCATAACGGATCGGGTTAACGACATCAGGTGGCTGTGGGCACTGGGCAAAATGGATCAGGGCTTGCGTGTCTTGGCTGATCAGATCTTCGCCCTGGCCCAGACAACCGCTGGCAAAGGGCTTGCACACGCCCACCCGATGACCGTGTTGTCGCAGGGCATGGGCGATCGCGCAAGTGACAACAGTCTTACCGACCCCCGTGTCTGTAGCGGTGATAAACAAACCCGGCTTGGACAAGCGAGGCCTTCGGGCGCTCCACATGCAGGTATCATACCGGTGGTCGTTCAGACCAGCCGCGCGGCATCGAGGGGGCAGGGACGGTCGTCGGCCAGCGCGTGGCGACGTTTTGACCGACACCGGTTGTGGTGACTCAATCGCTGTTCAAGGTGGCTATGGCACGACGGTCGAATTCTGATACCAGCACGTCCCGGCTTGGGGTGACCGAGGGTGCAGCACCGATCGGCTTGATTGCTGGGCAAGGCCGGCTGCCCATCCTGGTCGCTCGAGGTATTCGGTCGGCGGGACGGTCGGTGGTGTGTGTGGGGTTGGCCGGTCAGTACCCTTCGGAGCTGCCTGATCTGTGTCACCGTTTTGCTCCGGCGGGCGTCGTCCAATTGGGTCGCTGGATCCGGTTGCTAAGGCGTTGGGGTGTGCGGGAAGCGGTCATGGTCGGCCGTGTCCGAAAGGCTCGTATGTATCAACCCTGGAGGTTATTGAGGCAGCTGCCCGACCGGCGTGCGCTGTGGTTATGGTATCGTGTGCTACGCCATGACAAACGCAACGCAGCGCTTCTGAGCGGTGTGGCCGACGAATTGGCCAGGGGTGGCATTGCCTTGATCGACTCCACGACGTACATCCGCGAAGAGCTGGCTCAAGAAGGCGTCATGACCCGCCGTCACCCCACCGCAGAACAGACCGCCGATATCGACTTTGGCTGGCCTCTGATGTTACGAATCAACCAGCTGAACATTGGCCAAGCGATTGCGGTCAAGGAGCGAGAAGTCATCGCGGTCGAAGCGATCGAGGGGACTGATGCGATGATCCGACGTGCCGGTGAGTTGTGTCGTGTGGGCCGGTGGCTATTGATGAAAGCCGCCAGTGCCAATCAGGACATGCGATTTGATGTGCCCACGGTGGGACCAAACACGATCGAGGCCCTTCATGAATCTGGTGCGGTGTGCCTTGTGGTCCAAGCGGGAAAAGTGATCCTGGCCGACAAGTCGGAGCTGTTGGCGATGGCGAACCGATATGGGATCGCGGTGGTAGGTCGGTCGGGGTAACGGACGCGTTTGATCTGTCAAAGACCAACTAACAAACAGGCCAAGCCTCTGGCTTGGCCCTACCCATCCCGCCGCCGTGTGTGATCAAAGACGTTTCTCCGCCGCCGCCCCGTGAGCCATCCATACGTCTCTGACAGTAGTAGATCGGTTGATCTTCCAACGGGCTTAACCCGAACACGACGCACAGAGCGGTCGTGGAATCAGTCGTCTAGATCGTCGCCACAGGCCGACGTGAGCCCCGCCACGAGACACAGCACGCCCACACCCAGTAGGGGTAGCCGCATCGGGCCGGTCGTGATGCGCACAAGCCTCGTCTGGACGGGTTGCAGGGCCGGTAACTCCACGCCGATGCGGGGTAGAGGTTCGTGAAGCCAACTCTCGATCGTGTCCGGATTGTGGGCACTGGAGACGGCCATCAGATTTTGGGCTCCAGCTGGTTTAAGTCGCAAGTGATGAAAGGCCAGCCGCTCCAGAAGGATGGGGTCTCGCCTGCTTAGCGCCTGATAGAATTGCCGGTAGGCGCGATCCTGATCGCTTAAGGACCGAGCCTGGATCTGCATGACATCTCGTTGCCAACGTAGCTGCCGGCACTCTAGCCAGGACGGCATCAGCATCGTCATCGCAATCAGGAGGATGCCACTTGTGAAAAACAGCCATCCGGGTAAATGGTATGCAAGCCGGGCTGTGATGCTGGGCGGTCGATCAGTCATGGCACCAGTAAGGTATCGCCACGCGATGGCCGTGGGCATGAATTCATGTGGGTGACGTTCTATCCTATGCATGTCGAACGTTTTCGAAGCCCTGTTGGGAACTGTGTATATTGGCGTGGAATGCGGGCAAGGGGCCATGCCCGCTCGTCGATCGGTGGGTTGGCAGCGGCAGGGCGTGTGAGATGGGTATGGACGGAGCCAAAGTTTATTTTGAGACGTTTGGCTGTCAGATGAACGTGCTGGATTCTCAGCTCGTCCATGGGCAGCTGCGGGCGCTGGGATATCGGTTCGTTCGTGATTGGAAGCAAGCCGATGTCGTGCTTTACAACACGTGTTCGGTTCGGGCGCAAGCCGAGAACAAGGTTTATAGCCGGATTGGGCAGGTGGGCATTCACAAGCGCAAGTGTTCGCATGTGGTGCTGGGTGTGTTGGGGTGTATGGCCGAGCGCGACGGGGTGGATATGCTCCGCCGTTATCCGCAAATCGACATTCTCTGCGGCCCTGGTGAGCTGGATAAGGTGCCGTGGCTGATAGAGAACGCAGTCAAGACAAGGCTCGCAACCGATGCCGGTGCACAAATGACCACCGGCATCTCGCCGCACCGTGGTCGGGTGGCGCTACAGGGACACGCACAGCGTCGCGCGACCACGCCTGTGGCATCTCAGGACCAGTTGGAGCTGTTAGATCTTTCTCGAAGTTTTTCTCCCGAAGACTATCGTGGCTGGGCGTATGTACGGATCACACGGGGTTGCAATAAGTTTTGCACCTATTGTGTGGTACCCAACACCCGCGGGCCCGAGATCCACCGATCGCCGGACACGATTATCCAAGAATGCAAACGTTTGGTCGATGCGGGCGTCGTTGAGATTACGCTGCTGGGACAGACCGTTAACCACTACCACTATGACCACGGCGCGGCGGTTGCTGTGGGGGGTGTACGACAGCCCCAGGTTGGGCTGTCGGTACGGGCTAAGCGTCCGGATCCGGACCGTCAACGCCGTACGACCACTTTTGCGGATCTATTGGTCATGATTCACGACCGTGTGCCCGGCCTGTCGAGGTTGCGGTTTGTGACCAACTTTCCACGCGATTTCGGCGACGATATCTTGCAGGTGATGGCCTCCCATCGGCTTATTTGCCGGTACCTGCACCTTCCCGTGCAATCAGGCAGTGATCGCATCCTGAAGATGATGAATCGAGACTACACCGTCCAGCAATACCGTCAGTTATTAGATCGCGCCAGAGCGTATTTGCCGGATGTGCAAGTGGCAAGCGACTTGATCTGTGGATTTCCCACGGAGACCCAAGAGGACCACGAGGCGACCTGTGAGCTACTGCGCCACTGTCGCTTCAAAAACTGTTTTATCTTTAAATATTCACCGCGTCCGGGGACGACGGCGATCCAGCGGTTTGCCGACGACGTGCCGGATGCGGTCAAACGCGATCGCAATAACCAACTGCTGGCGATCCAGAGCCGCATCAGCACGCAGGTCCACCATGAGCTGGTCGGTCAGACCGTTGGGGTCTTTGTCGAGTCGATCAGCCAGAAAGCCGCCAAAGCGGCGAACGCTGGCGGTGTAACCCTTGGCTGGCAGAAACCGGTCACTGAACTATCGGGCCGCACGGACGGCGATCTGATTGTTGTCTTCGAAGGTGACCCGTCGATGATCGGTTCGATCGTTGATGTGCAGATTTTGCACTCCGCGCCGTTGACGCTGTTTGGCCGGGTGATCGAACAGACAACAACCGTGTCGCGTTCCTCTTGCTGATACGCCAGCAAGTTTTCGTCGCGAACGCAGGTGGGTTGGCGTGACGGGCGGCTTGATCTGAGCACACCCTACATCAAGCCGATCGTGCGTGACACAGCCGATCGACACGTGGAGGTTGGCTTGCGAGAGGGCAACGATTGACAATGCCCATACCGGAACGACGCCATTGATCATCGACGGCCACCTGGATCTTGCATGGAACGCACTGTCTTACGACCGCGACCAGACCTGCACCGTTGACCAGTTGCGGGTTCGCGAGCGGTCGATGGCCGGTCCGGGCCGAGGTACGGCGATGGTTTCACTGCCAGAGATGCGCAAGGGGGCGGTGGCGGTATGTTTCGCTTCGCTGCTGGCCCGGGCTCGCCCAGACCTGTGTTCAGAAAAATATCCCAGCCGAGTGTGCATCGACTACTGTAACCAGGCGGCCGCCCATGCGGTGGCTTGCGGGCAGCTGGCATACTACCGTTTGTTGGAGGATCAAGGACAGGTACAGATCATCCGCAGTGCGGTCGATCTCGAAACGATCCGGACCCAGTGGTGCATGGGCGTTGGCGATCGATCGAACCAGATCGGCGTGGTATTGGCCATGGAAGGAGCCGATCCAATCGTCCGCCCCGATCAGGTGCAACGCTGGTGGGACCAGGGGTTGCGGGCATTAAGTTTAGGGCACTATGGTCCCGGTGTATACGCCCACGGAACGCCGTCGTTGACCGAGCGATCACCCGGCGGATTGACGCCGCGTGGCCGTGAGCTCTTGGCGCATTGTGAACCCTTAGGTCTGATGTTAGACCTCACACACGCCAGCGACGCGAGTTTTATTGAAGCGATCGATCGGTACGCCGGTCCGGTTTTCGCCAGCCACTCCAATTGCCGAACCCTGGTGCCAGGCTTGAGACAACTAACCGACGCACAGATTCGGCAGATCGCCCAACGCGGCGGTGTGATTGGGTGTGTTCCAGAAGCTTCCATGCTTTGCCGGGATTGGGACGAACGGACAACATCTCGGATGGAAGTTGGCCTATGCCACCTGGCCGATCACATGGACCATGTATGTCAGCTGGCCGGTTGCGCCGATCACATCGCGATCGGTAGCGATCTTGACGGCGGTTTCGGCGCCGAGCGATGTCCCCATGACCTGGATACGATTGCGGGTCTGCGGGGTTTGGGTCCGTTGCTATCAGCGCGCGGATACAATGACGCGGCGATCGCGGGGATCCTACACGGCAATTGGTTGCGATTCCTTCACACCTCTCTGCCCGGTGATTGAACCGGTGTTCTTGGCCGCCGGTACCCGTCGGCGGTTACGGCGTCGGACAAGGGATTTCAAAGAAGCCGTTTTCGATTCGTGCGCCGAGATCGACCCGCAGCGTTGGGGCTCGGCAATCACCTTTCCACCTCGCTTTGGGCCCGATGACCACAGGTCCGCCACTGGTCACGTTACCGTTGAGTGCCCCCCACACCTCCACGCCCTGTTGAGCCTCGATCAGACCAGCAATCACGCGTCCCCGCGTCTTGATCACCACCCGCCCGCATGTTTGAAGCTTTCCCGTGGTCTTGAGACCCGTGACGACCACATCCTGGACAATCACCGGTTTGTGACAGCCCGGACAGGATGTCGACATTGCCCGTCCACTGACCTGGAACGATCGGTGGCAGTGGTAGCACCGAACTGTCATGGGAGAAGATTGTCGGGCCATGCTGTCCTTTGTCGGATCAGATCGCGGTCCAGAAGCCGCATACCACAACGGAAGGCCCCGGGCCCCCGACGGGATGGCGAACAAAAAACACAAACGCCGGCGGGGTTTCCACCGGTGGCGACAGCCTCCAGCGATTGACGCGTTCTGGTTGAGTGACGCAGACCGTTCAGGCTACTTGTGGCGTGCGGTGTCGGGCTGCTTGGGTGTTTGCGGGATCGTCTTGATCTCTGGTGACGGCTCGGCCGCGGCTTTTGCAGCGTCCGGTCCTACGGTGCAGTGTCCCAACAATGATGCGCCCTCAGCAACCACCAGTTTTGCGGCCTTAATATCGCCTCTGATTCTGGCTTTGGCGTTGAGCTGGACGCGATCTTGTACCGACACATCACCCTCGATCGCTCCGTCGACGGTGACTTTGGCGGCGGCGACCTCCGCTCGACACACAGCGCCTTCGGCGATCTGCAGTTCTCCTTTCGCCGACACTTTGCCGTCGAATTTGCCCAAGACACGGGCGGTACGCTCAAAGTTCATTTCGCCTTTGATGTAAGTGTCGGCGGCGATCACAGTGACTTGGTTGTCTGATTCTGCCATGTGGTGGTCTCCTCGTGTTAAATGTTGGCCTTTGGATCGGACACAGTTCCGCTTACAAGGGCGGGGCAAGACTAAGAGTTTAGGGCAGCGGTGGCGTTCTGCATAGGACGGTCTCAGCGGACGGAAGCAGCGGTAACTTTGTTGATCTAAGTACGAGGCGGGCGACCATTTTGGGTCGTTTTATGTGTCGAGGACCGCAGGGGCCCTGCCTGACGGTGGTGGCCAAATTACCGCTGGGCGGTGGCAAACTGCGCAAATTGCGCCAGTTGATCAACCGGTTGTAACGGCGGGCGTCTGGCGTCCGTCAAAATATTGGTTAATAACTTTGGACTCCTCTCAGAACGGATGTAGATTAAAACCGAACAGTCACGTCACCGGCAAGGGGGGAACATGTCAAACGCCGTCGTGATGTTTCGAAGATATTGAGGGGGCGTTTACATCTTTTTGTTGTAAGGGGGAGTACGATGAAGTTAAGGAAGTCGACATTGTTATCGGGGATTGCGATTGCGTCGCTGGCGTTCGTCGGCAGCGCACGGGCGGCCATGGTGTCCGTAACAGGACCGACGTCGTCAGCAGGGTCATTGGCGCAGATCATTGCCGCGCCGCCTTTCGCCCAGAACGGCCAGATGTTCAATACCGCCCAGCAGGGTTTTGATGAGCGGCAGAATGTCCTTCTGGCGGCAAATCTGGCGGTTGACAATAACGCTCAGATTGCCAACGGCGGCATGATTTCCGCAGGCACAACGGTCAACAGCCACATGATCTTCCTGAACAAGGAGAATGGGGTATCCGGTAACTTGATCCACAACCGAGTCGAGTGGACGTTTGATGGCATCATCTTGGGTGTGATGTCAGATAAGGGCGGTACGCTGGAATCAACCAGTACACCGATCCTCGGAGCGATCGGCACCAACTACGACGCGCCTTTCTCAGCCCGCGGGATGGAAGGTGACGATACTTACACGGTGACGGGGAACAAGCTCCTGGTCGACATGGGTGTTTCTCAGCCCGGCGATTGGATTCGCGTGGTCACCTCCACGCAAGTGGTTCCGGTTCCCGCGGCGGCGTGGATGGGCTTGAGCCTCTTGAGCGGTATCGGTGTGGTCCGCAGATGGCGATCCGCGGCGTGAATGGGCACCTCGGATTGTGCAGTGATACGGCACGAAACCCCGGCGAAAGCCGGGGTTTTTTCTGCCCAACACGCCGGTGGGTCTGGCGGTGTTCACAGGAACGCGACGATCGCTTCTAACGCTTCGGCCAGCGCGTCAATGTCGTGGGTCTGATTGTACACATAGAAACTGGCACGGACCGTCGGCAACAGTTCAAGGGTCTCGTGCAGCGGTTGTGCACAATGAAAGCCGCTTCGCACAAAGACATTGGCCCGATTGCTAAGCATCCGGGCGACCCCGTGGGCTTCGAGGCCTTCGACGTTGAATGAAACCGACGCACAGCGACGGTCCGGATCGGACGGGCCGGTGATTTTCACGAAGTCGATCTGGCCTAGCCGCTCCAACGCATAAGACACCAGCTGCTGGTCGTGAGCGTGGACCTGTGTCATCTCCAGCCGCGACAGATAGTCCACCGCCGCACCCCAGCCGATCACCGCCTCGATCGCGGGAGTGCCGGCTTCGAATTTGTGGGGCGGGTCTTGGAGCGTGAACTGGTCGATGTGCACCTGGTCGATAATGTTGCCGCCCAGATGCCACGGATTCATCTGCTCGAGAATCTGACGCTTTGCGTACAACGCTCCGACACCGCCCGGGCCAAGCATTTTGTGCGCACTACACGCAAGAAAATCGACGTCCAACTGCTTTACATCCACCGGCATGTGCGGAACCGATTGGGCCGCGTCGACCAGCACAAGCGCGCCAGCGTCGTGCGCCATTTGAATCACCTGTTCGATCGGATTGATCACGCCCAGGGCATTGCTCACATGGGAGATCGCCACGAGATCGGTTCCCTCTTTGAGTGCCGCGGCCAGCTCTTCCATTTGAAGATGTCCCGCAGCGTCGACCCTGACCACGCGGGCATGTGGCCCGAAGGCCCAGGGCAAGAAGTTGCTGTGGTGTTCCATCGCGGTGGTCACCGTCCTTTTCAGGTGAGGGTGGCTGCGGTGAACAAGGTTGATCGCTTCGGTTGTCCCACGCACGAAAACGATCTCATCCTCCTCCGCGTTCAGAAAGCGGGCCAGTGACCGGCGTGCGTCCTCAAACAGTTCGGTGGCTTCTTCTGCGAAGACGTGCATGGCGCGGTGGACGTTTGCCGTATGGTGAGTGTAGAACCCTGTAACGGCATCGATGACCGGTTGCGGCTTAAGCGACGTGGCGGCGCTGTCCAGGTAAACAATCGGTTTCCCGTCCACCTGCCGTTCTAAAATAGGAAAGTCATCGCGGGTTTGGCGCATAAATGAGATCCTGTGTTAAGTCAGATGATTTGCGTGGCTCGAACCAAGACCGCCCACCACGCCGATCTACCCCAATCGTTCAAATGAGCAGGATTTGACAAAGCGGAATTTGCCACTGGCTTCCGGTTTAATCGTCTTGACGTTGTAGATGGTCACGTCGACATCGTCTTCCAGAAGCGCACGGAGCCGGTGGCCCAGATCGGATTCAGACGGCGGCTGACCGTTGGTGGGTACGACCAGCAGGTCAACTTTACCAGGGCGTTTCTCGATAATCTGAAACTCGCTGACATCACGCCGATGGTAGAAAAAATCCATGACCTGGTCGCTGGTGACCAGCTTACCTTGGCGAGTCACGATGGTGTCTTGCAGCCGACCGTCGACACAGACCCGCGGCGTGGAGCGACCGCAACCACAGGACGAGGTGATCAGCCGTCCGACATCGCCGATCTGATATCGCAAGAACGGCATTGCACGATTGCTCAGGTCGGTAATGAGGATTTTGCCCACCTCCCCTGGGGACACAGACCGTCCGTCTCGAACGACCTCAATCAGAAACAGATCCGTGAAGATGTGCAAACCCTGACGGTGCTGGCAATCGCAAGCCATATCGCCAAACTCGGCGCTGCCGTAGTCTTCACGGTATTGGCCTTCAAACGCGGCTTCGATCACTCGCCTCATTTCTGGGCTTACCGAGCTGCCCATGGGTTTGACGATCCGCACTGGCAGTGGTTTAAGGCCGTGCCGCTGGGTGTGTAGAGCGATTTCGTACAGGTAGGTTGGTAGCGCCTTAAGCACAAAGGGCCGGTCACGCTCCAACGCGTCGATATAACGACGCATGTGTTCTTCGGGAATGGTCGTGCCTTGGGGCCCGAACGGCTGATACGTCCGACGACGAAAGACCCAGCCGCGTTCGATCAGCCCACGCAGGGCGCTGACCGATTGCGGGTCACGCCAGAGTCGCTTCCGGGTCATCGTCCACAAATGAGGCAGCACACCCTCGTTGGTCTGTCCCTCGTCGCCGCAGACAATGTTGCAAATGTCCGGTGGGATCTCGGCGGACACGTTTCCAATTTGATAGCCACCCGACAGGTAGAGCGACCTTACCGCAGTGGCTCGGACCATGTCGCGTTTCTGAAAATCATGAATGGCCATAAGCCGGTTGGCCGTCCCACGGGTTGAGACGTATTGCCAATCACTTCGGTTGCTGTTGTCGGCTGTGATACGATCGGGAAAATTTCGCTGGATCTGTTGCTTCGTCGTAATGGGAATGCGGTGTAAGTCATCTGGGGACGTGATCTGACCAGGTGTGATACCGGCCTGGTCCATCTGTTCACGATAGAAGGGCACGCGTTGGTAGGCGTGCTCAAGCATATCGGTCAACCGTTTCCACTGCAGGGTCTGCTGTTGGGCCAAGGGGGCCCTTTCAAACTGCAACATCTGGCGATAGGCATGCCAAAACTCGCTGTGGGTCAGCTTGAGCAGCAGTGGCAGAGCCGTGTTTCGCAGTAACCAGCTATACATCCCAGCGGTTCCCCAGGGGATGCGGTTCGACGAGGCTAGACTCGAGCATTTAGCCTCTAAACCACTCCGTTGATCTTAGAGTAAGCACTTCCTCTTAACGGCGGGTCGAATCGCCCACCGATACCACGGTTTGACAATACAGTATAGCATTAAGGTATGATCGGGCTGGACCGGCCCGACGTTTTGTCATTCCCACGGCTGAGCCAGCGGTCCCTAGGCGATCTGATCGCTGGCGGCCTGTGGGAAGCTCACTTCGAGCCAGACCGTGTTGTGATCTAGCACAACGCGGGTGGCGCCCAAGCCTGGAGGGATCAGCAGCGTTTGGCCGCGCTGGAAAGAAACCGGATCATGCTCCACCGCTCCGCCCGTGGACTTGGCTTGATCATTCACAAGCCTGCCCCCGCCTTCCAGAACAATCCATACCGCCGGCTGGTCGTAGGGTAGCTCCTGTTCGTAACCCTGTCCCATTCTGACTTTTTCGATCCGGAAGTGCTCACATGTCACCAAACGGGTGACGGTCGTGAATATTCCGGCAACGTGAGACCGCTGCTCGTAGCGGTCGGTGGCAGGCGGGCCGAACTCAATACACTCAAGGGCTTGATCTATATGCAGTTCGCGGTCAGTTCGACCCCAGTCGTAGACTCGGAAGGTTGTGTCACTGGGCGTTTGCACTTCGGCGACCAAAATTCCAGCCCCGAGGGCGTGACACGTGCCGCTGGGCAAGTAGTGGCAGTCCCCGGCCTTCACCGGCACTTGGATCAAGTGTTGGTCGACGGTGCCCGATTCAATCGCACTGCGAAACTGTGATGCGGTGACGCCGGCGTGCACACCCTTGTAAATGACCGACTTTGGCTGGGCGTCGACGATATACCATGCCTCGCTTTTGAGGTGAGCATCGGAATGAGATTGAGCAAAAGCGATGCTAGGGTGCACCTGCACCGACAGGTGCTCACGGGCATCAAGGAATTTCACCAGGAGGGGAAATTCGCCGGCGTTCGTTGTTGGCAGCCGCCCCAGGAGGTGATCACCGTATTTTGTTAGGACGTCGTGTAGCGTTTGGCCGGCCAGCGGCCCGTTGGCGATCACGGAGCGCTCCTGGCCTCCTCCTCCGCCCGATGGCGAGGAGTGGCCAAGATCGGCCAGTTCCCATGACTCACCGATCAATAGACGTTGGTCTCCGGGCAACGTGCGACCGAGCTTGTTTTCCAGCGTGCGACCGCCCCAAACCTTTTCTTTGTAAATCGGTTCAAACCGCAACGGGTATAGGGGAGGCGTGGGCATGTGTTACTTCCTGGCCACTCAATATACATCGATGCCAGACGGATACCAGGGCCTAGATAAGCTATACTGATGGGTCATGATCCAACGACGTCAAACGCGTTCAGTGACTCTCGGCGACGACAAGCACGGGTTCGTTACGATCGGGGGTGACGCTCCGATCGCGGTACAGACGATGACCGCGGGGTACACCCACGACATCGACGGGTGCGTGGCGGAAATCCACAAGCTCGCCGCCGCCGGGGCGGATGTCGTACGGGTGGCGGTCCCGGAGAGAAAAGATACCGACGCACTTCAAGAGATCCTACCTCAGGTCAACGTTCCGATTGTGGCCGATGTGCACTTCCACTTCCAGCGGGCGTTAGAGGCATTGGATGCTGGTGTTCACAAGATCCGCCTCAACCCGGGCAATATTAGTGACAGACAGCAAGTGGGACGGGTGATCGATGCTTGCAAGGAGCGTGGTGTACCGATCCGAATCGGTGTCAATGAAGGCTCGATTGTCGAACGCAAGGACAAGCAGAAGAGGATGAAGGAACTGGGCGCGGTTTTTTCTGACCACAAACACGGGCACCTGTTGGCCATCATGGTCACCAAGCTCGAAGAGTACTTGGACATCTTCCACCAGCACCAGTTCCACGACATTGTGATCAGCGCCAAGAGCATTGATCCGTTGTTGGTGTTAGACGCGTATACAGAGATCTCTAAGCGGTTTGATTACCCGTTGCATCTCGGCGTCACCCATGCCGGCCCTCGGGAGACAGGAACGATCCGATCGGTCGTGCCTTTGGGGACGCTGCTGGCAAACGGGATCGGTGATACGGTACGGATCAGTTATGCGAACGATCCGGTGTACGAGGTCCAGGACGCCCTTGAGATGCTATACATCCTCGGCCTGCGCCAGAGGCAGGGGGCAGAGCTTATTGCCTGTCCCACATGCGGCCGTATCCAGGTGGATCTGTTCCGATTGGTTCAGGATGTTCGAAAGAAGCTGGCCAAGGAGATCCAATTGCCGATCAAGGTGGCGGTCATGGGGTGCGTGGTAAACGGGCCTGGCGAGGCCGAAGGCGCAGATGTCGCTATTTTTGCTGGTGACAAGCGGGGCATCATTTACGTTCAGGGACAAAAAGTTGCCAACGTGCCCGAGGAGGAAATTCTCGAGAGGTTGCTTGCAGAGTGTCGCCACTTCCAAGAGAAGGTCAGACAAGGTCAGGCTCGTTTGGGCGAAAAGCTCGTGCAGATCGTCCCGCCGGACCCGATCGGTGAACTGGGCAGCGGAACGGCAAAGATCGCCGCGGGTCAAGTGGAACGAATTACACCACTGACCATCAGTCAAGCCTGATCGGACCTGCAGCATGTTCGAAGGTATACCTGCCGGTGAAGGCCAAGGCGAATGTGTCACACAGTCACATATCGTCGGATGCTTCTACAATCGGCACAAGGACATGGTTGACGGGTCGGTCCGGATCCCGCCACACCTGTCTTGAATCGCCACAAAGGGTTGCGTGCCTTACGCGGCGTTGCGCTTGACGCGGCGCTTACGCCCAACGGTCCGCTGGTCGGGTGTCATGCGGTGCTTAGGATTTTTGGAGATAGCGCGGACCAGATCGTGAGGGTCCTTCGCCCACAAGTCGGCGCCGATTTCTTCAGAAAGGCCTTCGGCGCGATTAAACACTCCCCCACCGACGACAATTTGTAACTTGGGACACACGCCGATGGTGTGTAGGCGATCAATAAGCAGTCTGGTTTGTGGCACGGTATTGGGCACGGCGCCAAAAACGACCAGTATATCGGTGTTCATCTGTCCGATTTCGTTGACCAGCTCGTCATTGGCCACACCACCGCCGGTGAAGTACACATCGTACCCGTCGGCTTCGAGCAGGTCACAGGCCATCTGCCCCGCCAGCTCTTCAGATTCTTCGGGCCCGCAAACCAACAGGATCGTCTGATTCCGTCTTGGCGACTGTTCCAGGTGAGGCTGGGCTTGGTCAACGAGAGACCGTAACAATCGTGTGGCGTAGTGGTGGGCCAGCTCGGTGAGCTGATCGGCACGATACAGTTTCTGAATGTGCTCAAGGGTGGGCCAAAACAGGTGGGTCAAGATCTTTTCCGCTGCGTAGTCGGCATCGAACAGCTCTTGAACGATTTGCCGAGTGGCACCGCGGTGGCCACTGATCAGCGATGTAAAGAAGCGCTCTTGGAGCACGTCACGTCTTGCCATTGGGGTACCCCGCTATTGCTTGCACAAAGTTGGTTGGGCGTACGGATCCGACATTCTTGACGCCGACCTCCCGTCTGCGTCGCGGATGAGAAAAGATCTTTCCAGTTCCAACGATCATGTCGTCCATCGTTTACTGCCGGTCCGACTCTGTAAGAGTGTCCTTGGTATCGCTGACCATCCAATCATCGGAAGCCACGCTGAAAATGCTTCACTGGCTGCCGGGAAGAAAATCGCCTGTCGGACCGCCGCAGGCCGTAAGCATGTAAACGGTTTAAGGAAAGCTTGTTAATGCGCGTAACCCCCCAATCCGATAATCAGCTGACAACACGGCTATTCGGGCGTGGGCTGGTCCATCTACCAGTTACCTTCTTACCCAATAGGTGCAATACAAACCTTCCCAAAGCAAGTAAATGTTGACCAGCTGTTGTGGAATTGGCCACACCCTGGGCTGCGCGACAGCTCGGCGACGCCGGCCTCGCCTCAGAGGCCGCCTTGCCGTGGCGGGCTCAGCGAGTATAAGAAGGAAGATAGGGGTTGGCCCTCAGCTCAAAGGGGTGATCCATGCGTTTGGCTGTGATATTTTTGATGTGCGTCGTCGGGCTTCTGGCTCAGGGCTGTTCGACCAATCTGGCCACGGGAAAAAAACAGGTCAATTGGCTAACCACCCCAAGGGAGATTTCGATTGGCACGCAGGCAACGCCTGGGTTCATCGAAGGCTATGGCGGGCAGATTCCGTCGGAGGCGATTCAGCAGTACGTTGCAGGCTTGGGTCTACGACTGGCCCAGGCCAGCGAGCGGCCGGATCTGCCTTGGGAGTTCCATGTTTTGGATTCCCAATCAGTCAACGCATTTGCGCTGCCGGGTGGCAAGGTGTTCGTCACGCGAGGCTTGTTAGCCCATCTGGAGAACGAGGCCCAGCTGGCGGGTGTCTTGGGTCATGAAATTGGTCACGTGACCGCTCAACATGTGGGTCAACAAATGACCCAGTCGCTGGTGCTACAGACAGCGATGGTCGGGATTGGACTGGCGGCTAAGCACAGCGACAAAGATTGGCTTGGCGTACTGGGAATGGGGACACAAGTGGGGGGCACGGCGTACCTATTAAAGTTTGGTCGTGACCAAGAAAGCGAAGCCGACACGTTAGGTCTTCGGTACATGACGCGTCTTGGGTACAGCCCGGTGGGGCAGTTGCAGGTGATGGGTGTGTTGAAAAGAGAGTTGGATAAGCGATCACAGGTGCCAGAGATCTTGTCGACCCACCCACTGCCCAGTACCCGTCTACGCAGGCTTGAAGCACATATCGGTAAGCAGTACAGCAACCACGATGATCCTCGCCTATATCGATTTAACTACGATCAGTTCAAGACCGCCGTATTGGGCCGGTTGAAGAATCTTCCCGCCCCGGTCCATGGTGTGAAGTAGGATCGGTGTACGGTGCCTGATGACCGATGGCGGTAGGCGATTCACGTGTGACGAGGGGTGCAAGCGTCACACACCCGTCGGTGACGCCAGTGCGGTGCGAGCTACAAATACACAATGGTGATCAGTCGTACGAGTCGCGCCTGGACGGATAAGGAGCTGATCAGTCCCCATACGATTGAGGATAAAGCTCAGCGTGTCAGGGCGATGTTTACCGCCATCGCCCCCAGATACGATCTGAACAATCGTCTGCACTCGTTGGGTCGAGATCAAGCGTGGCGCCGGTTAACGGTAAAAACGGTCGGAGTCCGACCTGGTGACGTCGTGCTAGACGTGGCGTGTGGCACGGGTGACTTAGCCTTGGCCTTCGTACGAAGCGGGGCGCGTTGCGTGTTGGGGGTCGATTTTACATTCCCCATGCTCGCAGCGGCCAGTGGTAAAGCGTCAATCTCTGGGTGTCGCAGACCGTGTTACCAAATGGGCGACGCGTTGCGATTGCCGATCGCCGACGCCAGTGTCGATGTGGTGAGCATTGCGTTCGGGATCCGCAACGTGGCCGATCCCGCCGCGGCATTCAGAGAATTTTTTCGCGTGCTTCGCCCGGGCGGCCGGCTTGTTGTCCTGGAGTTTAGTCGGCCCAGGAACCTGATCGTCCGATCGCTCTATGACGTGTACTTCAACCATATTATGCCTTGCACCGCGGCGGCCATTTCTGGCGACCGCACGGGCGCATACAGATATTTGCCGCGAAGTGTCAACACGTTTCTTGATGGCCAAGCGATGATCCAGCTCATACAAGACGTCGGGTTCGCCCAAACCACGCAGCGGCCATTGACCCTGGGCATTGCGGTGATTTACCGGGGTGTCAAGCGGGGTGATTTGCCCGCTGGCTAAGGACGGGGATCAGGTGGCGTCAGTGGGGTCCCCGTACGGGCGAAGCAGCATTTATGTATGCCGCCGTCGCTGCATCCACCTCAGTGTACCAAGCCGACGGGGGATGGCAGGTCATCGGCCAGGCCCATGGGATCGTCATGTGGCGTTGGTGATCGGTTGGACCTCCGGCGATTTGGCTGACCACCCTCGTAGAGAATCCCGTCAGGCCCGAAGGTTGACGCCTAGGCGCTACGGCTGGACCACAAACGTCACACCGTCGGCTCCGTGTTGGAGCGGGCCTTTCTTCCTGCTACCGGGCAGCCGAAGTATCGATTATCCGGTTTGGCACGGTTAGAGGGCTCACCTGAGCCCTGAATCTCATCAAAAACGCCACGGGTCGGGGCCGTGGTCGACACCCTGGGTTATTCATGTGTAACGAAAGTGGGTGGCGCTGTGCGACCCATAAGCAATTGGCATTTTGATGGGGAGAAAAACGATGACGGTGACTCGAAAGACAATTTCCGCTATTGCAGCGACGGTGATGTGCCTTTTGATGATGGTTGCATCCAACACTGCAACGGCAGATCAAATCAAGGTATTGGATGTCGACGCTTGGGGTACCGGCGGCGATGGCGGCCCGTTTGAGATTCAAGACGTAAGCCTCGGGTTCGGTGCTGAGGGCTTGGGCATGCACGGAGCTGCTTCAGACGCTTGGATCTCTTTCTGCTTGGAGCTCAACGAGTTCATTTGGAACGGCGGTGTTTTCGACGTTGTGCTGAATACCGCTGCGGATGCTGGCGGCCTCGGCGGTGGCAATCCTGACCCGTTGGATGCTCGTACGGCGTTCTTGTACAGCAATTTCATGAGCGGCAAGATCAACGATCTGTTGGTCAGCCGGTTCGGCGGTTTGGCGATTAACTTTGACTACGAAAACACCGACGGTGGGATTGACGAATCAGGTCGGGATATGCAGAACGCGATCTGGAAGTTAGAGGAAGAAATCGCCACCAACTACGACAACACCACATTGACGGGTCAGTTGCTGACCATCGCTGACGAAGCGGTCAACAGTGGTGCATGGGTCGGGCTGGGCAACGTTCGTGTGCTCAACGTCACCCAAAACGGGAATAGGCACCAAGATCTGCTGGTGACCGTTCCCACGCCCGCAGCGGTCTGGAGCGGGCTGGCTCTCTTCGGTGGTTTGGCCACGGTCCATCGGGCCAGGCGACGAGCCTAATCCATGAACGTGGATAGTTAGAAGACGGAAAAACTCTAGCGGGGCGGCGCACGGAAGCGCCGCCCCGCGATGGGTTTACCCACCTGCCGATCCGTGCCCCGCCGCGTATTCCAGCCTGGATTCGTCCTCGTGTACCTTCTGCCAACACGGGGGGTATCGCACAATCAAAGCCTTATAACGTTGTGCATAAGATGCTACCCATTGGCGGCAAACCCTCGGAACCCCAATTGGCACATCTCTGGCTCGACGGGGCTTGGAGAGAAGGTCAATTCATGTGACAACAACGTCTTACAGGCCGTATTGTCGCCGGAGCGATATAAATGACTCAGCTGACGTCACGGCCTTGACGTTATCGCCACCGCCGCAAGGTGAACCGACAGCACATCGCCCGACTGGGCGTAAAACCAAGAAGGACATTGGCCGGTATCTCCGCGCAAAAGCTTGCAACAAAAAGACCTGAGGAGTCTTCGACGAACAAAGAAAAGATCGTTCAGTCCGGTATTATGCGTTGTTGTCTTTGATATCCACCCTCTTCACGTCAGCGCTCCCGATCCCTTAAGGAGGATCGGTGGACGTGTGGAACAACGAACAAGGTTATCGGTCGCAGATGGTTGGCGCGATCGTGTGACTCTCTGATCAATGGCGTCGATTCAGAGAACGGGTTGGCCAGACACATCTGGCACCGGTTTCATGCCGATAGGTGCATTGGGACCAAGGCTGGATAACGCCTGAATGGGGAACCTTGGCGATCGTGGGAGTGTGCAGAGAACGCCGGTGGTGCGGTTGGGAGCGAATGTTCGATTTCAGGCCGGAGCCGGACTTGGGAGCCTTCTATGAAGATCTTAATCGTCGAAGACACAGAGATACACACAACGCTCATGAGATTTATGCTCAAGGAGTTTAAAAAAGGGGAAGTTGTGTCGGCGAAAGACGCGTTCGAAGCCTACGCGATCCTTAAGGCTATCTGTGATATCGATATCCTCATTGTAGATTACAATCTACCTTACGTTAGCGGTGGGGAGCTGATCAGGAAAATTCGGGACACAAAAGCGTATGAGCATCTGTCGATTGTTGTGTCCTCAGCCGAAGATGACATTGGTCGCTTGGTCGATGTCGGTACTTACCAGATCTTGAAGAAGCCTTATTCGCGAGAAGCCCTTGTGTCGACGATCCGAAAACTGGCGGGTTAACTCCCGCTAGAGGTGGGCAGGACGCCGGCTGAAGTACCGCTGAGGAATGATCGTTCGCCGTACGATCGAATGAAAAAAAGAGGTGTTTGCCCCACGGCAATCACCTCTTTTGGGATTTCTGACTTGGATCTTTCTTGTAGGTTCTCTGGCTCTCGACTACTGAACGTCGGTGTTATCGCCGTCGCGGTGGTTCTGCTCGATCATCTTTCGTAGATACTTGTTCTCCCTGCGAGTCGCCTCTAGGTCAAAAACGAGGTATTTGATCGACAGCCGCAGGTAGTCCAGGCTCTCTTGCAGGTTATGCACGGTTTCCTGGAGTTTGGCGTGTCGGGCTTGGGTTTCTTGGGCCATTGCGGTTAACTTATCACGCTCCGACTTGGGCAGCGTGGAGATTTCCTTCATCAGCTCGTTCAGTTTGGCGTGGAAGATTGCTTCGTCCATTGTTTATTTCTCCCCTTTGTGGTTAAAGTTATGAATTCTATCACAAGCGGGATGCCAAAAAAGAGTTCGCTGATTGGAAAACGGCGGAAAATATCGTAACCTTAGTCTGAAGACTAGTTTGCGTCGCATGTAATTTGAGGCTGCGATCAATAGGGGTTATACCGGCCGGCAACGCATGTGGCACTGAAGCAATACGGTGACTGGGATCGACGGCCTCGAGGCATTACGTAATTCATTGCTCAAAAATGTGTTACGGGCAATGTTTCCATAATGCGACAGGCCCGCGTTCAGTTCAGTAGCACCCGTCCTGTGCCATGAACGATTTTGCCCAACGTCCATACCTGTTGGCCTTGCCGCGTGAGGTGGTGTTTAATTGATGCCGCGAAGTGACGGCGGACGATCATGACATACCCTATGCCCAGGTTAAACACCTTCCGCATTTCCTGTTCCTGGACTTTCCCGTGTTGTTTGAGAAATCTGAACAGTGGCGGCACTTCCCACGCTTGGAGCTTGATCTGAGCGTTTAGGTGACTGCCCAGAGTTCGTGGAATGTTGCCGGGCAGGCCACCGCCGGTGATGTGCGACATGGCGGTCACAACCTGCTTGACTCGATAACGCCGCAATATCGAATGGACCGGTTTGGCATAGATCAGGGTCGGGGTGAGCAAGATGTCGCCCAGCGACCGGCTCTTGTCCAGTTGCGGGTAGACTTCGTTCAGGTTCAACTTCGCCCTTTTCACGATTGCGCGGACGAGGCTAAAGCCGTTGGCGTGGATGCCGCTGGATGCCAACCCCAAAATAATGTCTCCTGGTTCAGCGCGGGACCCGCTGATCAACCGGTTCATTTCGCAGACCCCGACGGCAAAGCCGGCCAAATCAAAGTCTCCAGCTCGGTAGACGTCAGGCATTTCTGCCGTTTCACCACCAAGCAGGGCGCAGCCAGCCTGAAGACACCCGCCTGACACCCCGGCGACAATCTTCGCCGCCGCACGCGGGTCAAGCTTATGAACCGCCAAGTAGTCTAGGAAAAACAACGGCTCGGCGCCCTGCACGATCAGGTCGTTAACGCTCATGGCCACCAAGTCCTGGCCGACCGTGTCATAACGCTTCAGCTGCGCGGCAAGTTTCACCTTGGTCCCAACCCCGTCGGTACAGCTGACCAGTACAGGGTCGCGGTAGTTGCGTTTGAACAGTTTTTCATTGAAGTCGAGCCGGAAACATCCGGCAAACGAACCGTGCCTTCCTAGGACACGTGGACCGTAGGTGCGACGCATCTGGTGCTTGATCATCGACACAAAGCGGTCGCCGGTCTGGATATCGACGCCGGCGTCAGCATAAGTCATCGCCTTTTTGTTCTTTTGACGGCGCACGAAGGGACAGTGTATCTCGCCGTGGCAGTGGGCGAAAATCCTGTGGTTAATGAGGTCGATGCCCCCAACGCCCGCGGGTCAGTTCCAGTCCGACGCACAGTTGGTGGCGATCGACAAGGCCGGCCTGCCGGTCGTCTTTCTGGCACGGTCCAGATTTTTCCGGCGCTAAGGTAGTCATTTGCCGGTCGGCAACGACTATCTCCCTGGGGAGGGGAGAACACCGGGGCGAGTTCCTAGCGACCTCTCCGAGGTTGGTTGTACGTGGCTGAGATGGGTCTGTAGCCGCGGGGTTGTCTATCGATCCGGCTGCTTCTGGAGGGAGGTCTTTGATCAACATGACACGCGGATTGAGACGGTTGACAGTGATCACAGCGATCGTCTGTGCCAGTCCTTCTGGCTTGCAGGCCGGTCATGGGAACGTGCAGTCGGGATACAGTTCGTACCGATCGGT
Source organism: Phycisphaeraceae bacterium (assembly GCA_965222495.1). Classification (GTDB taxonomy): domain Bacteria; phylum Planctomycetota; class Phycisphaerae; order Phycisphaerales; family Phycisphaeraceae; genus CBDCUA01. The sequence continues at coordinate 167,706 of CBDCUA010000001.1, forward strand.
TCCTGCTGAACACCAGACGATATGGGTTCCGCAGTTATTCCTGGAAGGTAAGCCCGGATCAGATCGGAGTATCGGCACCTTCGATCTGGTGTTGCCGTTGACCCAAGACAGGGGTTCGTTGCTCTTCACGGACTTTCGAGTCCGAGTCGACGATCAGGACTCGAAGGAATTCAATTTGGGGATAGGGTACCGGTGGGCTGTCAATCACGATGTCATCCTGGGGGTATATGGTTTTTTTGATGTCCTTCGATCTGCCAACGACAACACCATTTTGCAAGCGACCGCCGGTGGGGAAATACTTAAGGCAGACTGGCAGTTGAGAGCGAACGGGTATTTCCCCGAAGATAAGAGATTCGACTTGGGGCAAACCACAAGTCCACAGGTCGCGATTACGGGGAACGTCATATCGTTGGTCAGCCAGTCGTTGACCGAGCAGGCGCTTACAGGGTTTGATGTGGAATTTGGTCGTCGATTGAGTGACATCTTCGACCAGGTCTGGGTGTACGCCGGGTACTTTCATTACTTCGAAGACGGCGACTTTCAAGAAATAAGTGGTCCGCGACTTCGGGTTCAGTGGACAGTCCCTACCGATCAGTTGATCGGTCCCGGTTCACGTGTGACATTCGGCGCACAATGGCAGGACGACGATGTGAGAGATCACCAAACGTTCTTTAGTGCAATGGTACGCATCCCTTTCGGGACCGCGGAGCATCAGCGTCTGGAGAAAACGGAACTGAGACAATCATGGCACTACTGGGCGTTGCAGATGCCCATTCGACGAGATATTGACGTCGTGACCGGCACCGCTACGGTCAACAACAGCAGCCCGGTTTTCGACCCGTTGACCGGTGAGCCCTACAGCAGTATCTACTTCGCAAGTGCGACCGGTTCCGGCAGCGGTACCCCGGATGACCCGGCGAATCTAAACACCGCCATCGCGTTGGCGGGGGAACGAGGAATCGTCGTCGCCGTGGGCGATGACGGCGATCTCCAAACTGAAGGGATCACGCTACTGGATGGGATGAGTCTGGTCGGGGGCGGTACCACGATCAGTATAGCGACCGTTGGTGGTGTTGCCGTAGAGGACCTCACAGCCGATCAGATTCAGACGATCAACTTGTCTGGGACACGGCCGATGATCCACGGCACGGGTGCGGATCTCATTACGATAACCGATGGAGCAGGACACGTGACCATCGCTGATGTTGACCTAAGCGGAAGCACAAACACAGTGATTCACGCGAATCAAAATTCAAATCTGACGATACGTTCTATCACCGTTGACACACCCGGCGGCGACGCTTTGGTGATCAACGGCGTAGAGGACCTGGATCTAAGCGATGTCACGATCACCGCCGCTACAGGCAGGAGCTTGGTGCTCAGCAACATCTCCGGTCAGAACACCATCGTTTCAGAGCTTGACATTATCCGGTCTGGTGGTGATGGCCTGACGCTAACCAACGGCACCGGCCAGATCACTTTCAACAATATCACGATTCAGACAGATTCTGCTGCTGGTCTTATCCTCGACAACAGTGGCGTGATGTCATCGCCATCCGACGAAGGTTCCAACCGTGTGACGATCGATGGCGTCAACAGTATCACGGCGACGGGCGGTGCGGCGTTGAACGCGATCAACACGCAGCTTGACGCGACCTTTTCCGATATCACCACGACCGACAGCGCTACTGGAGGCGTTCTTCTGGATGGGATCTCCGGTGACTTGCAGATCACCGGCGCGACGTCTGTGGCGGACGCGGTGGAACAGGGCATCGGCATCACAAACGTCACCGCCGCTGATACGCAGATCCAGTTTGGTACCGTCGCCATAGAGAACGTAGGGGACGATGCGGTGCGGATCGACTCGGTTTCTGGGGCGGGTGTTGACCTGGCCTTTGGTCAGATCGACATCGCCGACACCGGGGGGCGGGGTGTGATCGTGACGAACGTCTCCGGCGACAGCACGACGGTTCGGTTCAGCGACGTGACGCAGGAGAGTGTCAGTGGCGATGGGGTGAGGATTGATTTGATTTCCGGTCAGAGCATCGATGTGATCCTTGGCCGGGTTGTGATTGACGATGCCAGCGCCCGGGGCGTATCCCTATCGAATATCACGGGTGATGGCACGCTGGTGCAAATCGGTCAGGTGACGATGCAGGACATTGTGAACGACGCGGTGCGGATTGACGCGATTTCGGGCGATCGCATTGATCTGACACTGGGTACGGTGACGATCGATCATTCCGATGCGCAGGGTGTAAGCGTGTCAAATGTAACTGGCGAAGATGGTCAGATCACGTTCGGCAACGTCACCGTTGTGGACACCACTCTCACCGCCGTGGAGTTGTCTGATATTACCAGTGATGTCCGATTCGGTGCGGTGAACGTCACGGAGTCAGACGGGTCAGGGGTCGTAGTGAATGCCACAAGCGGAAACGTTCAATTTGGCAACATGACGATCAACCGCGTCGATGATAACGGCGTGGACATCGGTAACGTCAGCGACGACATTGATCTTGGGCAGATGACAATCCAAGACGTGAACGGTTCTGGCTTGGTCTTAAACGGCGTCACAGCCAGCGACACCAAAGTGATCATGGGCGACGTGACAATCGTGGACGCCAATGTCAAAGGGATTCTGGTCACCGGTCTGAGCGCCAATGACATTGAAGTGGAATTCGGAGACATTGAAATTGACGACGTCAACGAGCAGGGCCTGCTGATCGATTCGGTGGCCGGCGCAGACTTCACGATGAAGGCCAACAGTATTCACATCACCGACGCGGACATGCAAGCCGTCGCTCTGATCAATATATCAGGTGATGGTGGAGACGTCCTGTTGGATGACATTGACATAGACGCCGCAGGTTCGCAAGGGATCTTGATCGATAATCTTTCCGGCGCAAACTTTAATCTCGACACCGGTGATGTCCAGATCGTAGAGCCAACACAGGAGGGAATTCTCGTAAACAACGTCAGCGGTAACGATGTGGATATCCATTTTGGTGATACGGCCGTCACCAATCCCGGCGCCACAGGGTTCGTTGAGACCCTTACCACGGGCGCCAACGTAGACATCGGTTTCGAGTCGTTTACCGAGGATTGAAGTGCGCGCCATTGTGTATGGATGGTTTTTTCTGACGGGTTACGGGGCGGAAGGATGAGCGTTCTGATATCGACGAAAAGGAGGGCCACTGTCGGGACATATAAGGGTGTCTGGGCCTTCATGTCAGACAGAAAATACTTGCTTATGTGTCTTGGAACGTGGGCTCGCCGTGACAGGACTTAGTAAATCCTCGACGCGCAAAGAGAACGTCCGATGCGTAGTGGTCGTCCCAACGGTCCTAAGAAAGCTATCCATATTCTCCGCATCGGAACCTTGAACACCACGATGGGTTGTGTTGTGCCTGTCGCGTACATCCGATCGTCCCCGGACCGCTGATGCCTGCCGCGGTGGCCTGACCCCGGCCTATCTCGACAGATTGCCAAACACGTCAAAATCAGGGCCGTTGAAGCAAGCGGCCGCCATTGAGAATTTGGTTTGTTTTGATGAGATTTGTCAACGTGGCGTTGTATTTGTCCTGACGTCTGCGACTGGTCTAACAAAGGGGAGAATTTCATCGCCGGTGGCGGTGTTCCACACGAAGTTGATTTGGGTGCAAACCAGCCACGATACACAGTGTGGGTGTCGGATCAATTGGCAGTCCATCGAAGTGGGGGAAATACGATGACAACGAAGGTGATACGGTGGGCGTTGGGTTTGAGAGGCGTCACCACGGCGCGGCTTGCGCTTGGTCCGGTCGGCGCATACATCACCGTGTGGGTATTGGCGGTAGGCTCGACTCATGGTGGGACCATCCGTCACGACGTAGGCGACTCGTTGTATACCGACCTGGCGAACAACCCGGCGTATGCGGCGGTGGGAAAAGTGACCGCGCATGTTAATGGGCAAGATTTTCAGGCATCCGGGACATATATCGGTGACGGTTGGGTGCTCACGGCGGCCCATGTGATCACCAACGAGACCGACTACACCAGCGATGGTGTGGCCGGTTGGACTTTTTCTCTTGGCGGTCAGTCGTACACGGGGTCAGAGTTCCATGTGCCCCAGCAGTGGACGCAAACGCTTGGCGACGTCGCGGCCGGTTGGGATATCGGTCTGGTCAAGCTGACAGAAGACGTCTCCGGTGTAGAGCCGGCTCAACTGTTCTTTGATGGCATGCAAAACAGTGAGCTTGATCAGGTCGTCACCATGGTGGGTTACGGCCAAACAGGTAACGGCCAGAGTGGAAGCGTGGAGGATTCGGGCACAAAACGCGCAGGGCAAAACGTGGTCGATACGCTTGGCGGAAACAACGGCGATAGGCTGATTGGTCGCTTGGTGAGTGTGTCGGACCATGTCATGGTCGTTGATTTCGATGACCCACGCGGTTTGTTCAGTGGGTTTCCGGGACTCTTTAGTGACGCCGACCCGTTGGACCTCGAGTACCTGATCGCGCCCGGGGACAGCGGCGGCGGGGCGTTTCTTGATGTAGATGGTGTGGCCTATCTGGCCGGTGTGCACTCGTTTACACAGGCGTTCGACGGTGTCGTCGATTCGGACTATGGCGATCTGGCGGGGATGACCCGGGTTTCAGTGTTCAACGACTGGATTCTCGACATCACTGGAATCACGGCCGGCACGGCGTTGATCCCAGAACCGACAACCTTTGGTCTGTTTGTGTTGTGTTGCGTGTGGGTGGCCATGACGTGCTGTCGGCGTTCGTCGGTAAGCGCCGGTTGGTCCTATCATGATTGAAAAAAACACGCATGAGCCTTCGACACGGCAGCGGCAATGACAGAATTGGAGGTCGTCTGCAACGCGCGTGGAGTTAGAGGCAATGCGTAGTAGACCGTTGCGCTACAGTTGCTGAAGGGTGCCACCGCGGCCCGATTGATCACAGAAGGTGGCCTCAATGAGCTTTCCTACCCTTGCGTACCCCCTTCGGGTTTCCTTTCATCCGAAGGGGGCTTTTACATCCACTTTTTCGACCGCAACTCATGTGGCGTATCTCCACACCGGCAGGTGATCGCCGCGATTGACGGTGAACTCGGCGCATACCGTTTACAGCCATACAGACCAAGAAGCCCCGCACACCACCTGCGACCGAGTGCCGAGGGCAAACAGAGATGTTTGTGTGTGGGGAATTCGCGACGTGTCCAGTGACTTGCAAGTCATCATCGCGTTAAGCGTGGCGCGTTTCGACCGATCAGGAGGTCCCATATCGGCAAGTCGTGGTGCCGGAGTAGCCCTCGTGGAGATTCGATCCCACGCACTCGCCTACACAGCGTAGATCGCCAGCCCGATTCGATTCTAGATTCTACGCTTGACGAGCCACAGGCCCGCTGCGCTGGCCCACAAGATGAACAAGCTGCCCGGTTCTGGGACCGCTGTCACGGTCAGGGCGATCAGACCGTTTCCAGACAATGGCATGCCAGAGAACGTCTTGTCGGTGACGGGAATGACAAGAGGGGGCAGACCGCTGAATCCCATCGGGCTCGGTCTAAAGGACAGAGGGTCGTTCCTTGAAAAATCGGCAAACGCCAAATCATCGGCGATCTGAAGCGGGTCTTGATCCCATGCGATGGGCCAGTGATCGGCTTCAACGTCCGGCAAGTCATAGACCGTTGGATCAGACACCGACGACAAGAGCCGCTTGGCGATCTTTCCCGGCATGTCGTGGTTGGGCGTCTTCTGCACGCCGTCGCTATTGGACCCGCCTGTGTCTTGGGTGACGGCGATGAAAAAAAAGTCGGCCGCGGGGCTGCTAGGGCGTACGCCATGTTTCGGTGTACTCACCACCGTGGGTGACGGTTGATCGACGCCTTGGCGCTGTGCGGCCGGGCTGTATCGCCCCTTCATCACGTCACCAGGGATCAGCAGACCAGGGATGGACCCATCACGGTGTGCGGCGATCACGGTCGGTAGATGGGCAGAAAGAAAATCAGACGGCCACCGAAAGGTCAGGCCTGTGGGTATCGTCGACCACCCTAGAACATCAGCACCGTCAGCACGATACTTGAAGTGCTCGAACAGCGATTTGGCACTCGCGGCGTGTCGTGTGAAACCTGACGGTTTCGCTGGCCGCTGCCAGCGCCGGTGGTCGACCGCTTCGGAGGAGCGCAAGCCAACGGCCAGTGTCGGCTCGTCGTCGACTGGACGACCTGGCCAGCGACCCGGTCGCTGGCGAACGGGCGTTTTAGAGACGGCTTTGCCGCCGGAAGCATGCGCAGTCACCTGCGGCGGGGGCGGCCAGCCAAATGGTTTGCCGCGGGTACGTGGGGCACGGTGCCGTCGTGGACCAGAAGGTGTCTTGGGCACGACATCTTCACGAAACGCGGGCGAACGGGTTCTCTGCATGGCGGTGTGTGTTTCCAAGACCAACCGGCGCTGCCTCGGTGCGGGTCGCGGGGCATGATGTAAGGCCACTGCGGGCATCGACGGCGTGTGGAGCACCGAATGGGCGAAAGTGTGACGATCGGGCGTTGTCGGTGGTTTGTGGGATCGGAGATCATTGGCGACTTCGACCGGTACGGTGACCGTTAACGGCGTGTGTGGTGCCGCGGACATCACCACGGTTGCGGCGATGACCGCGGCGATTTTTAACTTCGATGTGGCCGCAGCACCGCCTGTGGCCGAGCCGAGTATCACTGTTCCGGTCTTTGCGCCCGTGACGCCGATCTGCGCCAGTGCAGTCGCCAATCCGGCTCGCACGGTCGCCGCAACAGCGTGATCCTCCAACGTCGCGGCCAGGGTCGCTAATGTCACCGCGACGCCTCTCCTGCGGAGACGCCGGCGGAGTTTTTCTAGCGCTCTGGTGACCCGTTTCCCGATCGCCTGTTGGCTGACGCCAATGTGTTCGGCGATCTGTGCTTGAGGTTTTTTCAACAGGATGTTCTGGATCAAGATCTCTTTATCACTCGGATCTAGTTCATCCAGACATTCATCGACAATCCCTTGTATTTCCTTCCAGACCACACGGTCATCGTCGCAACGATCGCGAACCGCTCGGGCTTTCTCACGCTGTTTACGGGCGCTTTCGGATCGCACCAATGAGATGGATGTGTTCGTTGCGCATTGGTGCAGCCAACCACCGAGGTTCCTATTGATCCGGTGGGCGTTTTCCATCAAAGCGATAAACACACGTTGAGCCGCGTCTTGGACATCGGCGTCGTTGTCCAAATGGCGACGGCAGGTCGAGACCACCAGACCTTGGTAGTTAAGCACAAGACTCTTAAAGGCCTCGGTGTCCTTTTTGTGGACGTAAGCAGCTAGCAGGCACAGGTCGGTCATAAGGCATTACAGATCCATAGTGGTGGGACCCCACATCCCCTCTTTTTTCATGGCGCAGCAGCCATTAAGATTACAACTCAAATTGTGCTTCGCAAAACAAAATTTTTCGCGCCGATCGTGACGACCTTTGGCTACCCGATCTGCGTGGCAAGCTAGGTAACTTGAAATGGGCCGGCCTATCACTACAGGTGCAAGCGTCGAGTATACACCACCCATTCAATGATCAACGTTATCAACGCGACCGCGGCGAACCATCGCCAAACCTCCCGTTGGATCACGGTGGTTCCGCTAGCTGAGTACACCGCCGATGTACCGGTGGCGATCTGACCGCGGGGCTGTAAGTCACTTTCGATCGGATTGAGCAGGCTCACGCCCAGCCGGTCCCAGGGGCTGTGGGGTGTGTCGTGGCGTGTTCTGTACAGTCCCACACGGGAAAACGGCAGCGGTGATGTCAGGTGAAGTTGTTTTGTGGTGGTCGAGGGCTCGTATGACCGCGGGACTGGCGCGTCGCTGATCGGTAACACCGAATACTGGCCGGGTCGGAAGGTCATGCCAGTTTGCCAGTGGCCGTGGGCGCCGAGCCATTGCATGCAGTTGCGCACGAACACGGGGAAACCGATCTGCAGGGGCCAGTTGCTTCGTTGTACATCGAAGCTCACGATCACGTGGCGGACATGGCCGGTTGTGATCCGTGCCATAATCGGACCCCACTGACCGGTCGCCAAGACCTCCGCGGTATCGGGGACAGCGATGTAATTTGCCTGACTAATCACGAGATCATCCAGCGTGACATGGGCCATCAAAGGGTGATGACGCTTCCAGTCCAACACGATCTGCCAAGACTGGCCTCCTGTCTGGGACAGTGACAGCCGATCCACGGGCGGGGTGCCAGCGAAATAGAGGCTATGGACGACCGGTATCGCCTGGGGTCGATAGCGATCAAAAACAATCACATCAAACGCTTCCTTACTGTCACGGCCTCCGCCGGTTAGGAGAGGGTCTTCTTCGTATTGTTCCGGTGTAACTTGAATCAACATGTCAGCGCCGGCCGCCTGAATGGCCCGAGTTAAGAAACCGTTGCCGGTGGTGACCAGCAGCACGTTTAAGCCACCCGGCGGCGTAAGGGTAAGCCAGGCGATATTGTCTGCGGCCAGATAATCACGGTCGTCAGGATTCAGTTCAAGATTCAATTCAAGAAGGGCCCAGGAGGGCAGTGCCAAGCTGAATCGCAAGGGGACAGTACCAGACTGCGTCGTGCTGGACGCTCCCGGGATGGACACCGGTACGGCTCGTTGGATACGACCGTCGAGTTTCAGTGTCAGGTTCGTGTCGACTGGGCGGGTACCGTAGTTGGCAACGCGTGTGAATACGTGTACATCTTTCGGGTCCTGAGGATCACGCCGTCCCGCTAGCGATACGATGGCCACATTATCCCGCAGGTGTCCGACTTTTAGGTAGTGGAGATCCACACCAGTCACAGGTGAGTCTTGTAGCGCTTCGGCCCCGTCGATCCCGCCGTCGCTGATCACGTAGACGGCCAAGGAACCGCGGCTACCGGAAGCGGTGGTTTGCGTGACCAGCGGTTCGACCAGACGCAGTGCCGGTGTCAGTCGTGTGGGTAAGTCAGTCGGTTCGATCGTTCGCACCGCTTGTCGTAACCGAGCCCGGTCGGTCGTGAATGGCTGCACGACCTGGGCGTGGTTTGCGAAGCTGACAATCATCGCGGCGCGGGTGTGATGATCCAGTTGTTCGATCAGTTCGACCGCGATCCCTTTGGCTCTTTCTAACCTTGTGGGTGTTACGTCCGACGCGTTCATAGACGCCGAATGGTCTAGCAGTATGACCATTCGACGGTCGGCTTGGGCGCTGCTTCGTATGGTCGGCCTTGCCGCTGCGATCAGCAACATCGCCAGCGCAAAGATCTGTAACCACAGCAGCAGATTTCGTCGCAGTTTTTGGAACAAAGTGTTTGCCTGAAGGTCATCGATGGCCTTGGTCCACAGCAGCGTGGAACTGACGGTCACCTCAGGTCGTCGCATTTTCAGAAAGTACAGACAAATCAATACCGGAACGGCGACTCCCGCTGCGATCAGTGCGGTGATGGGTGAAAGGAAACTCATGCGGATCAGCCCAGCAAACCCTTGCCCCTAATCTGGCGCAACACCAGGGCGTCGACCGAGACCGACGTGTCGGCAACGGTGTGGGCAATACCACGCTTTAGACATTGCTGCCGGACACGATCGCAAAAGGCTTTCACATGCTTCTTGTAACGTCTGATCAGCATCGGCCCGATTGACACCTCTGTCACTTCTGCGTCTTCACAATCAAAGAGCCGCACATCGCCGCTGACCGGTCCGTTTTCGGGATTGAGTTCTTGTGGTGCCAAGATCTGGAGTGCGTAGACGTCGTGGATATGTCCGGACAAGTACCGCCACGCTTTGGCGATATCTCCCTTATCCAAAAAGTCACTAATAATGATCACCACACCTTTGTTGGGCTGCGTCAGCGCAAACCGCCGACACACCTCGACAAAATGGCCCGATTGGCGTGGTGCCTGCGAACGAAGGAAGTCGAGCATCTGCCGGACCCGGCGTCTGCCACGCAGGTTCGTGATCTGATCAACGATTGTTTGAGCGAAGCTGTACAGGTGTACCCGGTTGTAGTTGACCAGACCCACGTACCCCAACGCCGCGGCCACGCGTTTGGCGTACATCAGTTTTTTCGGTTCACCCCAGTCCATCGACGCGGTGGTATCCAGAAGGATCGACACCGATAAATCCTCCTCTTGCACAAACAATCGTAGGAACAGCCGATCTAACCGTGCGTAGAGATTCCAATCGATAAAACGAAGATCGTCACCGATGGCGTAGGGCCTGTAGTCAGCGAAAAGGACCGATTGGCCTTTCTTTTTGCTCCGACGCTCGCCGTGCAGTTTGCCGGCAAAGATTTTTTTCGACAGCACATCCAAGTGGTCTAGCTTCTGAAGAAGCTCGCCGGTTAGCAACGGTTCTTCTTGGCCCTGAAGCGCAGTGTCCCGTTCAGGCATTGTCTTAGCCTCCGGTCGGGTCTGCCTCAAGCGGGAGTGTTTCTCTAAGGTCGTTGAGGATCATATCTGGGGTGATCCCTTCGGCGTGGCCTTCGAAGTTCAGCACAATGCGGTGGCGCATCGCCGGAAGGAGGATCTTCCCAATATCGTCGGTACTGACGTGAGCCCGTCCAGCAACCAGCGCCAGAACCTTGGCCGCCAAGACCAACGCTTGCGCAGCGCGCGGGGACGCTCCGAACCGTACGAACCGCTTGGAGAGGTCAGACGCCAACGCGTGATCTGGATGGGTGGCCAGTGTGCAGCGGACGGCGTAGTCCCGAACATGGGGCGCGATTAATACCTTTCGGATCAGCTGTTGGAACCGGATGATCGCCGGGCCATCCAATACCGGTTCGATCTGAGGATCGACGTCAGAGGTGGTCCGTTCCAGAATGGTATGCAGCTCGTCGCGTGACGCGCAGCCCACGTGGAGCTTAAAGAAAAACCGATCCAGCTGCGCTTCTGGCAGCGGGTAGGTGCCTTCTTGTTCGATAGGATTTTGCGTGGCCATGACCAGGAAGGGTGGGGCCATCAGATGGGTCGTGCCGGCGACTGTGACAGACCGCTCCTGCATCGCTTCCAAAAGCGCCGACTGCGTTTTTGGTGTGGCACGGTTGATTTCATCGGCCAGAACGATCTGGGCAAACACCGGGCCGGCTTGGAACTTGAACTGGCGGCTGCCGCCTTCGACCCCGGGCTCGACAACGATTGTCGTGCCTGTGATGTCCGCGGGCATCAGGTCGGGTGTAAACTGGATCCGGCTAAATTTTAATGATAACGCTTGGCTTAGACAGCGAACCAGCAGTGTTTTGCCCAGACCCGGTACGCCTTCCAGTAACGCGTGCCCGCCGGTGAACAGGCATATCAAGATGCCGTCAATGACCTGATGATGACCCACAATGACACGTGCCATCTGTTGGCGCAGGTCAGCGTAGGCCTGGCGAAATTCGTCGGTTTGTTCGAGCACCTGCGGGTCATCTGGACCGGTGATCGTCATGGATCGAACTCCCGATGGCTCATACCCTACTTATTCGTGCGCACGGCGTGGGATGCTCACGCGGCGGCCTTGTGGTGTCGACACCCGCGTTTGCGGGTGATGGCTGTGTCGGTGACGACGGGTATCATATACCGATTGGCGACCGATCGATGTGCTCGCTTAATGCCACGGACCTGCATCCACGACAAGTTGACCTGACCAGCTGGACGTCTTGTGATCCTGAGGCTTCCGTGGGCGACGACACGCGCGGTGGCCAACCGTTGATGCAGCGGACGCCTCTGCACCGTGCCAAATAGGATGAAATGTTTGCTAATCGTGACGTTGGTCGCTATCTGGCACGATGCGTTTATGAACACGGCGTTTGGCATCTAAGAGCCTGCGGGTCGTTGGGGGCTGATCGTTTTCGTCCATATTGGTGACCGGGCGTGGTGGAGTCCGATTTCCGCTGGCCGTGTCCACCGCGGCAGATGCCGGGAGTGATTGTTGCGGTTTGGCGACAGCGGTTACCGAGTCGACCCCTGTCGGCGGCTCGAATCCGTGGTGCGCCGATGGCGGTGGCTTGGTCAGTTCCACCTGATCTGCCCGGGCTTTGAGTGCCGATAGGGTTGCAATCGTCCGGGCATGGCGGGGTTTAGACAGTTGTCTGACGGTGTCAATACGATCAAGAGCCCACCGGAAGATCGACACGCTACCCCACGGGATTCGTCTGACGGCGACGTCTACCAAGAACAACACCAGAAGCCAATGCATCAGTCGCGGCCAAAGCGGCCGGATTGAACGTGATCGGGCAACGCCATCCCGATCATATAGAGGGGCGATTTGCTGGGCAGACAAAACCCGTCCGCCGGTGGTGGCCGCGATTTGTTCTAACCGGGCACGGTTGGAGTGAAGCGTTCGAAGTTCAGCACTTCGCTGACGGATACACCCGCCAATGACCAATCGTGGTTGGAAGGACGTCTTCATCTCCGGGCCATGATGATCCACAAACAAACGGGCGATATAACTGCCGGCCATCGCTGCGGGCACCCGGCCTTCATAGATCCCCGGGCCTGTGGGGCTGAGTGTAAGCGTGGCTGTCGTATCGTTGGGAAGAAGGACAGTTCCGCGAACGCGAAGCAAGTCTCCTGACGATTCAGCATGAAGGTGTTCGTTACCCCCAGCTGAGCCAGTATCCAGTCGGATGCGCATGTGGTCACCGTCGATCCAGGTCAGCAGATCAAAGTCACCACTGAACGCCGGTCGGGCCACGCCACGCACGGTGCGCGTCCAGAAGTCAGCGAACTGGTCCCATCGCAGCCACCGTTTGGCCCATCGATCTGCCGCGTCTGAGGTAAACGCCGCGCAGCGTCCTAGCCCGACCTGCCAGTGGGCGAAGATCGGTTCACCCTCCGGACCTACCATGGGCGTGTACACGCGCCGATCCCGTTTCGTGGCCGTGAGCACAAAGCCTTCCAACGGCGGTGGGTCGCTGATCCCGCCGACGATGGGCGAAGCGGTTTGGAGCAAGGTGGGGTTGAACAGCCCTTCTTTCACAAGGTTCCGACGTACCGTACGGGCTTCCCGCATGAAGATCTGAGGCAGGTCATGGGGATCGGATACAGGATGGTACGTGCCTCCTGTAGCCTGGGCGAGCCTGATCAGCAGTGATCTGTTGACTTGGTCACCCACGCCGATGGCCGATACGGTGATTTTCGCGTCGGCCATCTTTCCGATCAGATCATCGTAACGGGCGGCCTGGCTCTGGCCGTCAGTTAACAGAATCACGTGTTTGACCGCGGCTTCTTGGGCATTGAGTTTGGCCAGCGCCTGACAAGCCTGATCCAGCGCCGGATGGATTCGCGTGCCACCACCGGGCCGAATTTGGCGTACCTGCTGGGCGATCGTTGTAGGGTCGGATCGCAACTGAAGGGGGACAATCCACTGTGGACTTTGATCAAACGCGACCACACCGACCATATCCCGTTGATAGAGCGTGTTCATTGCAAGGATCGCTGCTTCATTAGCGAGTTCTTGTTTGGTATAAGGTGATTGGGCCGCCAGATCGCCCATCGAGCCAGACCTGTCTAGCACGAGAACCAGCGCTCCTGATGGCAGAAGGGTCTGATTGGGGATCTGGCACTCCACAGGCAGGATGGGGTCGATGGGGGTATCGGTCCACCCACCGGCTCCGAAGCTGTTTGGCCCACCGATCATGACCAGCCCACCCCCGAGGTCACTGACGTAGCGGGCCAGGTTTTTCTGTTGCGACGCGGTCAATTTCTCAGCAGGCACGTCCTGTAAGATCACCGCGTCATAGTTCTGAAGCTGGTCCATGCGCCAGGGGATCGTGTCAGGCATAGCAAGTTCCAGCTCAATTCCGTGATCGTCGAGTATTCCGGGTAGGATCATCGTTTTTTGAGCTTCACGGCGATGCACGAATAGCAACCTGGCTTTGCCGTGCACAAGGGTAAACGCTTCGGCATGGTTATTGGCCGAGACGGTGTCAGCCATGGCGTCTGAGACGGCCGGCTCAAAGACCGCCTCAAATCGATTTGCCCCTGATTCGACAAGAGGCAGTTGGATTCTGCGTACCCACACGTAACTGGCTTGACCCGTTGCGGTGCGTTCCCTATCGACCACCGTTGGTTTAGCCGCGGAGGCGACAGGCGTGCTGCGCACCCACTGGTCCGTGCCGGTCGAGATCGCGGTACCTTGGTGTGAGGGGCCATTCAAGTCGATCAGTCGGCCGTTGTGTTTAATGTACAGCTGGCCATCTGCCGGCGCCGTGGCACGTAGCACCACTCGCAAGGTGATGGTTTGACCTTGGCGGGCCTCGACGGGTGTGTAGAGCCCCTCGACGATCACCTCGTGCTGGACCGCATACTCCATAGGTAATACGTCAATGACAATGCCCATGGCCCGCGCTTGTCGTGCGGCGGCCAGCAGTTCATCCTGATGATGCGGTGTCGTATCGTTGCCATCACTGATCAAAACCATGCGCTTGCCATGGTCTGTGGTGAACATCGCCGAGGCTAATCGAATCGCCGCCGCCGAGTTGCTGCCCTCGGTAGGCTCCACAGCCGATCCGGTATCGATTTCAAATTCTGTTGAAGGCAGTTTGCGTACAGTGGGACGGCCGTCATAGGTGATCACACCCAACCGATCGTTGGGTTGATGACCGGCGGCGGATTGTTCTATCCATTGGGCAATCGACCCTTCGATCGGTGTGACGGTTTGATCTTCGTGCAAGGGCGTGTCGCGGCTGGCCGTGGTTAACAGTGGCCGCGCGAATCGTCGTACCGATTCGGATAGATCCACGACCGCCACGACGGTCAGGTCGTGATGCCAACGCACGGCTTGTAGACCGGCAAGCATCGAGACGAGTGCAAGAAGCACCAGTAGCCGCAGTCCAACCGCGACGCGGCGGTGGGAGGTGGCCATCGACCCCGCCCGCTGTTTGGCCAAGATCATCGCCGGAATCGCCAGCAGCAGCAGCCACAAGAGCTCGGGATGGTCAAAGCGGATGGGCATGATACGCGTGAGGTATATTTCGATGCTCTGCCAAGCAGAATATTGCATCAAACGTTTTAACGGGTCCAAGCCGTTCTGCCGCCGGTCAACGGTTGGATTGCCATGATCACTCGTGACCGGTCACAGACGGTGTTGATTCGAGCCCCTTTGGTGGGCCATGTCTAACCTGGGTGTTGGTCGTCCTTGACCGTCACCTCGATCACGCGTCATTTCTAGAAAGTGCCAGGTGACGTGTCGGTCACTGGCCGTGCCGTACCGGTGACTGTTGCCGTGGCGACGGCGTTGTTTTCGGATCGGCCGCGTCGGGCAATTGATCGAAATACGCACGGATGGTCTGGCGGTACTGAAATGGGACACGATCTTCGGTGACCGCTTGCTGCGCCTGTTGTTGCGCTTTTCTGATGGCATCGTGCGAACCTACAGTTGGCGGCACGTTGCCAGCCTGGCCGCTGGGTTGCCCCGACGAGAGTAACCGGCTCTGCTGGCCGTCGACGTGTCCTAGATCAAGGTTCTCGTGGGTGCGGGGGTCGATCTGTCCTTCGTCGTGAACGAGCGGTCGGCGGTGGCCCCTTTCGGCGTGACCGGGGTCGGCAGCCGGCGGCTGGTACACACGATCCATCGCATGACGGGTACGCCGCAGGGCGTGTTGCAATCGTTCGAGTTGTCGTTGGGGTTGGTCCATCTCTGACAGTTGTTTGACGATCTGTTGTGAAGACGGCGCATCTGATGGTCGTTGGTTCGGGTTGTCGCTGCGCTGTTGGGTCACAGATCGACATAGCTTTTCTAGAGATGACGATAGCTGCTTGCAGTACTTTTGGATCTTATCGCGGTCTCTTTTCTGATCCAAAGCTTGGCGTTGCTGGACTTGGGGATCGGACGGGGCCGGCTCGAATCGTCGTGGGCTTGGTTCGGTCGCAGATGTTTTTGTATCAGCGGGTCGGTGATGCGGTTGGGTCTGTGGCGGGGGCCCAGTGTCCGTTGGAGGCTGTTTGGCCTGCTGACCGGATTGGGGCTCCTGTTGGGCATGGTGCTTGGCCGCTTGCTCGAGCTCCTGGGCCAGGTGCTCGAGTTGCTGAACCAAACGCCGGCGGTCTTGATCGGACATCGACTCGACAGCCTCGACCAAGTCGCCGATGGCCCGCTGGGCTGAATCGAAATCGCCTCGTCCCACCGCTTGGGTAAACCGATCGGCAGGTCCTTGGGTTTGGCGATCTATACGACTCATTGTGTTCTCGAGCATCTGTACGAGTTGCTCGTGGCGCTGTGTTTGGGTTTCGAGTTGGTCTTGTAGTTGGGAAAGCTCAGCAACGGCGTGGCCCCGAGCGGTGGCGTCGGAGAGATCGTTCTGACGGATCTCAGATAATCGGTTAGACCACTCCACGGGGTCGATTTGCGGCAGGTGATCATCTGGATCGCTCTCCGGTAGCGTCAAGTGTTGGACCGCCGTGACCACTTGATCGACCACTTGTTCCTTTGTGACTGGCGTGTCGTCGACTTGCGCTCGCTGGGCTATCCGTGTTTTGGCGAGTCTGATCAGGTCCATGTCAGGCAGAAAAAAGGCCAGTAGGACCACCGCGGTGGCCGCCGGTGGCACATACACCCAGCCTTTGGTCAAACCGATGGGAAAGGCCGACGTCAGTGGCAGCGCCTGGGCCGTCTGACGGGCCTGGCTGACCACCTCTTGACCCATAGGGTTTTCGATGGCGCTCGAAGACACGTAAAGGGCAGACCCCAACTGGTCTTGCAGTCCCAGGCGTTTGTCGATCATGACCGCGATGGCTTCTGCGCTAGGTCGACGCCACCACGCGATGATCGTGGCGATGCTTAGCATGGCCACGACTGAGGTTAACGTGACCCAAACCGGTATGGCCATCGCGAATAGTCGGTCGGTCAACAAGACCCCCGCTACCACTGCCGTGGCCCAAACGAGCGTCCATCCGCACAATCTGAGCCATTCTTGCAGGAATATCCGACGCCGGGCCGCTATAATGGAGCGGTTGATGGGGTCCATGATCAAGTTTACCGCCAAGAATTTACCCTGCTTATACATCATACAGCCGTCATAATCCGTAGACCACGGGTTACACTTGGGTCTGGGGCGCTTAATTTTGGAGTACTTCATTCAGCCGACCGACTGTATTAGAGATCTGCTCCAGTATTGAAGGATGTGATATGACTCACCGTTCCCCAAATCGATCCAACCAATCTCGATCGGGTCGATCGCGTACCCGTAGATATAATGATGGCGTACCCTCCGCGGGTTTGTCCGGCCTGTTGGAATTAGAGCAGGGTGAACCGGACATACCCATCCTGGGTGAAATTGATCGCGGAGCTGGCGGCTCAGCCGCTCCGCTTGATCCTCCGAAGCGCAAAGCAGCGCCGCGGCGCTCACCCAGCCCCAAGAGTCAACAGTTGAAGCGTAAGACCGCCACCTCCACCGGACGCCGGGCACCGACGAAGTATCCACCACGTCGAAAAAGCAAGGGACACGACCTTAAGGCCACCGCTGCGCCACTGCTTGCGACGGTCGGTATTCTGCTGCTGGTCCCCGCGATATGGTCGGCCCTGCTGTTGATCGGCGTGGGTGTTCCCGGCGCTGAACGAGAGGACTCTCGGCCGATGGCAGCGGTGATGCTCTTGAGCTGGCCGATTGCGATCTGTTTGATCGCTGCGTCAACCTTCTTCTTCATCCAGGTGGCGCGCCAGAAGAAACGAGAAGCACAAGAATCTTCCCGCTCTCGCCCGGCTGTGATTCGGTGATTCGGGTATAGGCTTAAATGGGCTAGCCAGACGACGACCCTAGCGCTGCACTGGCGCGGTGCAGGGTTGCGCAATCTTCCAATAACGATAGCGCGTGTGTCAGCGGTAACATTGTGGCGGCGTCAGACATGGCGTTAGCGGGCTCGGGGTGTGTTTCGATGAACAGGGCATGCACGCCCGCCGCCACAGCGCAACGCGCCAGCAGTGGGGCGCGTTCAGGCCTGCCGCCGGACGTTGTGCCTTCGCCACCGCCGCCGGGCATCTGCGTGGAATGGGTCACGTCAAAACAGACCGGCCAGCCCAGGCCCATCAGGTCGCCCAGCCCTACGAAATCGTTGACCAGTCGGTGGTAGCCGAAGAACGTGCCGCGTTCGGTGAGGATGATACCCCCGGCCTGGTCGGCGGCGTTGTTTGGCGCTGTGGTCGTTTGGCGCATCTTTTTGATGACATTTCCCATCTCTGCCGGCGACATGAACTGGCCCTTCTTGACATTGACGGGTCGACCGGTCGCTGAGGCGGCCAGGAGCAGATCCGTTTGTCTGCACAGGAAAGCAGGGACTTGCAGCAGATCGACCGCTTGGGCGACCGTTTGAGCGTGATTTGGTTCGTGAATGTCAGTGGTGACCGGTACACCCAGCGTGGCTTTGACCCGCTCAAGCATGGCCAACCCTTCGACCACGCCGGGGCCGCGGGCACTGCCGATCGAGCTGCGGTTGGCTTTGTCGAAACTGGCTTTGAAGATGTAGGCCAGGCCCAATTGCGCACAGCGGTCACGCAGAGCTTGGCCGATTTTCAGGCATACCTCGATTGATTCGGCAACACAGGGCCCCGCAATAATGGTCAAGGGGGCGTCAGGTCCGATTTCGACATGGCCAACGGTTACACGATCCATGGTGTCGATTTTCTGTTCCTGAATCGAAATTGCCAAGTGGTTATCCCGGCCGGTTCACACCGTCACGGGTCGCGGTGACAATCGAAACACTGCTCGAGCAGCCCAACCGGTCGGCGCCCGCATCGATCAATCTCATCGCATCCTCGTAGCTGCCGATCCCACCGGCCGCTTTAACGTACAGCCCTTCTGAATGTTTCTTCATCAGCTGCACCGCCTGCACGCTGGCCCCACCGGCCTTGTGAAAGCCGCTGGATGTCTTCACGAAGTCGCAGCCACTTTCTCGCGCTGCCTGACAGGCGGCTTGGATCCTCGCTTCGCCCAGGTCGGCGTCGACCAGCAGCAGTGCAGATTCGATGATGACCTTCACAATCACCGCCGGGTTTGCCGCTCTGGCCGCTTTGACGATCTCCAAGAATTCGGTTTTGGCGCCGGTCAGGTCGCCCCGAAGCAGGTAGGGCAGGTGGGCGACGAAATCGATTTCGTCAGCGCCGTCTTTCACCGCCGCCGTCGCTTCGATCGCCTTGACGGTGGGTTTGCCGGCTCCTAGGGGGAATCCGACCACGGCGCAGGTCTTGATCCCGGTGCGGTGCAAAGCTTTAGCCACATCGGCGACGAACAGTCCGTTGACGCAGACCGAGGCGAAGTGGTGTTCGGTGGCTTCGGCCACCAGCCGATGGATCTGACTACGATCGGCTTCGGGTGTTAAGAGGGTGTGATCAATTTTTCCGGCCAGGTTCATCGTCGGGTGTCACTTTCCGTGAGGGCGACGGCTGTCGGTTGGCGCACCGGTGCACCTGAAGTCTGATCGCCGTCGAGGGTCGCCATAAACGTAGTCATCGCGTCAATGTATGCCGATTCGTTGAACATGGCCAGGTTGCCGTGTCCTGCGCCGGGAAAGACCACCAGTTGACCCGCCGGCGCGGCGTCGGCGATCTGTCTGGCCGAGTCCAGACGGCACACCGGATCGGCCGAGCCATGCAAGACCAGCAGGGGACAGGGAATCCCCGCGGCCAACGCCGCGCGGTCGAAGCGCCGCAGGCCGCCCAAGCGCACCGCCATGAACGCCGTTGCCAGGTGAGAAAGCGGGAAAGTCGGCAGCTGACTGCATCGCAGTCGGCCGGCGATCGGCTCGCGGAAGTAGCGGTACGGACCCTCGGCGATAACCGCCGCGATACGGGCGCTGCCCTTTGCCGCCGCGGCGATGGCCGTACCGGCTCCCATGGAGGAACCGAACAAGACCACCGGTGTTTGAAGGTCGTCTAGCTGGTCAACAAGTTGCAGCAGATCGTCGGCCTCGGTCGTCCCTAGCCGCGAGGTCGGAGCCGTCGATTCACCGTGGCCACGTAGATCGTATACGACAAGTCGCGATGCGAATCGCATCAGCAGCGGCACGCGAACCAAAGATCCGTATCGACAACTGTTCCAACCGTGAGAAATGATAACGACCGGACCTGAGGCTTTGGCCCCTTCAATGACCCAGCCGACGGTCTTTGAACCATCGGCGAACCGGAAGGTCCGTTCTGTGGATACCAGGCCCAAATCGGCCGGATCCGTGGGCAGGCCATGGGCCAGGGCAAAGGCGTAGGTTTTGCGCTGAGGGTTTTGTAACCTGCCCACCACCACGGCAGACCCGGCGAGGACCAACAGCCCCGCGGCGGCGGCAAACAGGTTCAGCAATCCCATCAACATGGACGGTCTCTCGAGCTGACAACGTTCGATGGAACCCCATCGTAACGCCGATCGACGCGGTTTGGTGGTCACGCAGTGGATTTGGGACGTCCGACCATCGCACGTGGCGGGTCGTATCCATCGCCAAAAGCAATGATCGATAGGCTGTTGTGCGTGGCTTTGTATTCAACGGAGTTGAGCGACCTCCACGTGGTCAGAACAAGTGCAGGTGCTCAAACCCAATTGGATTGGTCCTGGCGCACCGTCTGCGAACACGCAGATAGAACGAACCAAGACCTACAGCGTGTCCGTTGAAAAGAAATGATGATTTTCTCAGGTTACCAACGATTGATTTGCGATTTTCGCGCAGATGATCGTCGGTCGGGGTGAGTGTTGGCCGCCAAGGCAGCCGTGAACGCAGTCTTGGGGTCACTGTCATGTCACGTCGTCGTGCACATTGGCTCCATTCACAACCACCTCGAGACTGGTGTTGGCGCCTCAATTACCCAAACAGGAACTTGATGTAGTCGAAGACGTTGATCGTCTTGTTTCCGTCCAAGTCAAAATGGTCGTTGTCTTCACCGAGAGTTGCGCCAAAGCTGGCCAATAGCTGTGCGCGGTCGGCGATGTCGCGGCGTTTGTCACCGTTGAAATCGCCCCGCATCTGGTGGAAGGGTTTCGTGGTGATGGTCGCCAGTGTATTGGCTTCGTCGCCGACAGCGTGGATGAGGCTGGTGAGGGTCAGCTGGTATTGTCCGTCGGACAAGATTCCACCGGTGCCAAGACTGTTGTCCAGGTCGATGGCGAGCGTACCCAGGCCGGACGTGAGGTCGAAGTCGTAGCTGAAGCGTGACGGGTCGATGTTCACGGCGCTGCCTGTCGTCAGCTCCGTAATAATGACCGCGTTGCCGATCTGGCTGCTGGCGATCAGGTCGGCGAGGTTCATGTCCTGGTTGAAGACGACGGTGACGGTCTCGAGTGTTGAACGCTGGTCCTGACCGTTGTTGATCAGCAGGTCGACCACCTCCACAACCGCTGGCTGGATCGACGTTGACACATCGGGGGCAAACTCTACGACCAATGAGGTGTCGTCTTCGGGATTTTCGCCTGTGCTGGATTCGGTCAGGTGGGTTAGGTGGAAGGGTTCGGGGGACTGACTGGCCGCATTGCCTGTCAGCTCAACCACAACGAAGTAGGTCTTCGGCACACCGAAGGCGATCTGAACGTTCGGGTTACCGTCACTGAATGAGACAGTCTGTATACCATCGGTCAGCGCGAAGGTGTCTACAGAGGTGATCAGTGTGTCCGAGCCCATCTCGAACTGGCCCGAGTTGTCGTCGAGGTAGATGTGTAGGTTTTCGATGATTGCATTGGCTTGGACGCTGGTCAGTGGATTACCGGGCGATTCCTCGAAGAGAAAGTCGAGTGTGGCCAGCTCCACGTCGATATCACCGGCGCGTCCGCGGTGGGTAACCACGATCTTCAGCACGTCATCGCTCTCACCAGACTCGATTTCGGCCGGCCCGGTGTCAGCGGTTGTGAACGCGAAATGCCCCCCTTTGTTTTCGTACCAGGCTACCTTGTGGTCACCATGGGAAGCTGACAGCACGTCCATGTCGCCGTCACTGTCTACGTCCGCAGCAAATACGGAAAAACCTCCGATAGCAGAGGTGGTGATTGTGTGTGCGGTAAAGTTTTGGCTGCCGTCGTTCTCGTACCACACGATCTTGTGGTCAAATCCCGAGGCCGATAGCACGTCCATATCACCGTCACCGTCTACGTCCGTGGCAAACACCGAGTAGGCCCCCCCCCCGGCCCGATGGCGTTGATCGTATGAGCAGTGAACTGGCTGCCGTCACCCGAACTGTTCTCGTACCACGCAATCCTGTTATCACGGTACGAAGCCGAGAGCACGTCCGTATCGCCGTCACCGTCTACATCCGCTGCAAATACCGATACAGGATGCCAGGGTAAAGTGCTGATGGTGTGGAACGTGAAGTTCTGATTCCCGTCGTTCTCGTACCATGCGATCTTGTTGTCAGCAAACGAAGCCGAGAGTACATCTAGGTCGCCGTCACCGTCCACATCAGCGGCAAAGACCGACCATGCCGCGTGGACATCGGTCGTAATCGTGTGGGGCGTGAAGTTTTGGTTCCCATCGTTTTCGTACCATGCGATTTTGTTGTCCCTGGGTGATGCTGAGAGCACGTCGGTATCACCGTCGCCGTCCACATCAGCGGCAAAGACCGAGCGTGTTCCGTTGGCTGACGTAGTAATGGTGTGGGTGATGAACTTCTGGTTCCCATCGTTCTCATACCACGCGATCTTGTTGTCACCAGACGACGCGGAGAGCACGTCCATGTCACCGTCGCCATCCACGTCTGCGACAAAGACTGACCATGCGCCGTTGGCTGAGGAGGTAATGGTATGGGTGGTGAAGTTTTGGCTACCGTCGTTCTCGTGCCATGCGATCTTGTTGTCACCAGACGAAGCCGAGAGCACATCCGTATCGCCGTCACTGTCTACGTCCGCGGCAAAGACCGAGCGAGCTCTGCTGGCCGCAGCGGTGATCGTGGTTTGCTCCGGAAACACCGCACTGCGGTGGCTGATTCGATCCAGGATCTGGATCGTGGTGCTATCGGTGTCCACACTACTGCCTTCTACTGTCAACGGGATGTCATGGTCAGCGTCTTCGGCGGTGCTGCTTTGAGCCAGATGGGTCACGCGGAACATGTTGGGCGAATGGTCAAATGCATCGTCGGTCAGCTCAACCACCACGAAATACGTTTTCGGTGTCCCAAAAGCGATCCGCACGCTCGGATCATCGTCGTTGAAGGTGACCGTTTGAATGCCCTCGGCCAGCGAGAGTGTCTCTACTGTCGTCACCAGCGTGTCCGAGTCGATCTCGAAGTTGCCTGATCCGTCGTCAAGGTAGATATTCAGTTTTTCGACAATCGCATTGGCCTGGGCACTGGCCAGCGGATTGCCGGCCGAGTCCGCGAGCAGGACATCGAGTGTGGCCAGCTCGACGTCAGTATCGCCAACGCGGCCGCGATGGCCGGCCACAATCTTCAGGACGTCGGTTCTTTGGCCTTCCGCAATGGTGGCCGGAGCGGTATCGGTGGTCGTAAGAGCGAATTGGCCGCCTTGGTTCTCGTACCACGCGATCTTGTCGTCACTGAACGAGGCTGACAGTACATCCAAATCACCATCGCCGTCGACGTCTGCCGTAATCACCGATCGAACTTCGTTAGCCGCGGTAGTGATGATATGAGCGGTGAAGTTCTGGTTGCCGTCGTTCTCATACCATGCGATCTTGTCGCCCCCAGGTTGAGTCGATAGCACATCGGTGTCACCATCGCCGTCGACGTCTGCTGCAATCACTGCATGGAAGAGGGGGGGCTTGTTGGTATTGGTAATTATGTGACGGGTGAAGCTTTCGTTGCCATCGTTCTCATACCAGCTGACTTCACTGTAGTTGTCGAGGTAGAGGCCGCCGGGGCTCGACGCCAAGAGCACGTCCAAATCACCGTCGCCGTCGACGTCCGCGGCAAACGCAGATTCATGAAGGACAGGACTGGCAACCCCGTGTGGGATGAAGTTCTCGCTGCCGTCGTTCTCGTACCAATTGGTGCCTCCAGTGACATAACTATATTTGGGCCCCTGATCCACCCAAGCGGTCCACTTCGAGAGTACGTCCATATCGCCGTCGCCGTCGATGTCTGCGGCAAACAGCGACCCCGCCCCGTCGGCGGTGCTGGTGATCGTGTGTGACGTGAAGTTGCCACTACCGTCGTTCTCGTACCATGCGATTGTGCTGCCGCCGGCCGCGAGCACGTCTGTATCGCCGTCGCCGTCGACGTCTGCCACAACCACAGACCGTGCCCGAAAGACGCCTGTAGTGAGAGTGCGTGTCGTAAACTTTTGGCTGCCGTCGTTCTCGTGCCAGGCGATTTGCGACACAGAAGCCGACAGCACGTCTGTATCACCGTCGCTGTCCACGTCGGCTGCAAAGACAGATTGAGCTTCTTCGGTGTCGGAATTCCCTGTGCTGATCGTGTGGGCGATGAATTTCTGATTGTTGTCGTTTTCGTACCAAGCGATCTTGTTGTCATTCCTCGAAGCCGAGAGGACATCTGTATCACCGTCGCTATCGACGTCTGCTGCAAACACCGACCTGGCTCCGTCAGCCTCCGTGGTGATGACGGCTTGCTGTGAAAAGAGCACACTGCTGTGAATGGTTTGGTTCTCGTGCCACGCGATGGTGTCATCGCTTGATGACGCCGACAGCACATCGGTGTCACCGTCACCGTCCACGTCCGCAGCAAAGACTGCCGCAGCCCCGCCGGCTGTGGTGGTGATGGTACGGGTTATGAAATTGGCGCTGCCCTTGTTCTCGTACCACGCGATCTTGCTGTCGCCGGCGGAGGCTGAGAGCACGTCAGTGTCGCCATCGCCATCCACATCCGAGGCAAATATCCCGACAGCACTGTTGGCCATGGTGGTGATGGTTTGGGCGGTGAAGTTTTGATCGCCGTCGTTTTCGTGCCAGGCGATTTGGTTGTCGCCGGCGGAGGCTGAGAGGACATCGGTGTCGCCGTCACCGTCGACGTCCGCAGTCAACACCGACTGAGCTCCGAGGGCCTGTGCGGTGATGGTATGGATCGTGAAGTTTTGATTGCCGTCGTTCTCGTACCACGCGATCTTATTATCATCGTCGGAAGCTGAGAGGATATCAGTGTCGCCGTCACTGTCGATGTCCGCGGCAGTCACCGACCGTGCCCCGAGGGCTTGGGTGGTGATGGTATGGGTCGTGAAGTTTTGATTGCCGTCGTTCTCGTACCACGCGATCTTGTTGTCATCGTCGGAAGCTGAGAGGACATCGGTGTCGCCATCGCCGTCGATGTCTGTGGCGAAAACGGACGTAGCGCCATCAGCGTTACTACTGATCGTGTGGGTGATGAAGTCTTGATTGCCGTTGTTTTCGTACCATGCGATCTTGTTGTCATCGGCCGAAGCTGAGAGGACATCGGTGTCGCCGTCGCCGTCGATGTCTGTGGCGAATACCGACCGTGCCCCAAGGGCCTGTGTGGTGATGGTGTGTGTCGTGAAGTTTTGATTGCCGTTGTTTTCGTGCCATGCGATCTTGTTGTCATCGTCGGAAGCTGAGAGCACATCGGTATCGCCGTCACCGTCCAGGTCCAGGGCAAATACCGACCTCACCCCATTGGCGTCAATGGTAATATCTGCCTGTGGCGCAAACGGCACGTCTGACAGCAACACACGACGCTCTAGTGCTTCGAACAACCACGTGGTGTGTGTCTCCTGGACGGCCATGCGACGCCGACGTTGCCTTGCGGTTCGCCACTGCCTTCGACGCCACCAGCGATTGCCAGACTTGCGCGTCATGGGTTAGGCCTCCTTGGTTGGTTTGCGCCTGACATATTCTGTTTTCGTTACGATCGGCCCTTCGCCGACCACCGTTTGGGCCGGCCAGCTTCGTTTTCCAGCCAGACGTTGAACCGGATCTCGTCCGTCTTAAAACCCAGCGCTGTGGGGCGTACGACGCCTGGCAGTGCCACCACGTCGTACAGTTCCTGAACCACACCCTCCACACGGACCCAGTGCGCCACGTCACCCGTTCGCAGATCGATCACCTGCAGACCGCACCGGGACACCGACTTGCGTCTTGCCAACGCGTTGTCCAGCGGCAACCCGACGAACGTCTGTTCGTCGTGCCGCGGCTTCGAGACACCCACTACCGCGTAGTCACCAACAAACGCCACGCCTCGGGCATAACCCGGACAGAACGCCACACGCTCAAATGCACGTCGCTTCAGGTCCACGTACCCGAAGTACCCGGTCCCCGAATCAAGCAACCACAGCTGGTCGCGGTACCACCGCGGTGAATGGGGCATGGACAGGCCTTCGGCGACCAGGTCGTCGGTTGTGACGTCGATCACACAGCCACCGTTGGCACGGCGGTCGCGCCAGCCGTCGGCCACATCACTCTGGCCGCACGCGGTAACGTAACGGGCACGGCCGTCCACGATCGCCAGCCCGTTAAGGTGGCAGCGGTCCTCGGCGGCGAGTTTGCTGACAAAGGGTGGACGCCACAGCGGTGTAAAGTTGTATTTGTCGCTGATCGTGGCCAGACAGCTAAACAACGTGCTGACAAACACCACACGACCGTCCGACTCCACCGCCACGTCGTGGACGTCCACGTCACCGGTCGTGTACCCCACGCGCGGGACGAACAGACGGTCGAATCCATCGCACCATTGATTTGGTGCCAGTGTGTTTTCTAAGCGCCACAGCTGATAGGCCGATGCCAGGTAGAGAGTCTGTGTATCGGTCCACAAACCCATGCACCGGTTGAAAGTACGTTCGAAGATCGCCAGGCGGCCATCGGGCTTGCGGCCCAATAAAAATAGCTTGCCTGATTGATAGGTGCTAAAGCCCAGGCTAACGCACTGCTGGGCAAGCCAGTCAGAGAAGTGGCGCGAACCCAATACTTGAAAGGTGGGCTGCTGGTGCTGGCTCGTGACACCCGTTGTAGTGGAAGTCGTCATCAACGGCGCGCCTCCAAACCCGTTGTTGGCCGTGATTCCCTAGAACCCGAGACAAGATCATACTGCTAACTCTTTTTATGGCGGTGCGAATTGGAAGTCAACCGCAAAATGTCAGTGCACGCGAGAGGCGTACTTGTGACGAGCATTCGTCAGCGGGTCAAAGTTTAACGGGTCCCAGAAGGAGGGTGCGGTAGCTGTTCAGGCGGTCGGGGCAGCGTTCTAGTGCCAACTCATGGAAAACTGTTGCGCATGAGCAGGTAAATCTGATAGATCATACATCGCGTACAGGACGCCTAGTCATTGTCCGAAAATACCAAGCCGGCCGACGGCTCTGGCCGCCCCATGACGCGAGCATGTTGCCGGGGGACAATCAAATGGTTAGAGGCGACCACGGGGGGCTCGAGATCAAACGCGGCCAGGACCGTCGTTCGCGGCCGTCGAGCAGCCCGGCCAAGTCATCTCAAGACGCCGTCAGGGTGAACACGGTGATCTCTGGCCGTACGTTGAAGCGGACGCGGCGGAGATAGCCCAGACCGGGGTTGATATACAATCGGCGACCGTCGTGCAGATCAATGTCGCCGGCGGTGTACCGCTTATTGGCCACGGGCAGAATCGGCGGGTCGAAGAACGGCGGTTTGCACTGACCGCCGTGGGTGTGTCCGCACAAGATCCAACCTTGGTATCCACACCACACAGGAAGATCGGCTGCGTCTGGGTTGTGGCACAAGACAACCGCCGGGCGTTGCTTGTCGACCCGCCGCATAATGGTTTCAGGCTCGAAGCGCGGGCCCCAGTAGTCGTCGATGCCAACGATTTGCAGGCCGTGCAGATCAAATATGGTGTTCCTGAGCACAGAGATTCCACGCGATTGCAAACCAGAGACCAATCTGTCAGCAACGCTGGGTTGCTGCCAGCCGTGGCCATAATCGTGGTTGCCCAACACAGCGACTGTGGCCAGGCGACCGGGTCGTAAGTGTCCCAACACACGCATTGTCTGTTCGATTTGGCCGCGACCGCGGTAGGTCATGAAGTCACCGGTGATGACCAGGATGTCACCGTCCAGTGACGACACACGTTGGAGCGCACGCGTAATGTACCCCTCGTCGACGACGGGACCGACGTGGAGGTCGCTAATTTGCACCAGTGTGCGGCCTACCAAGGCGGGCGGAAGCCCCACGATCGGCAGGCGGCGCCTGGCCACATGGATCCAGTGCGGCTCGACCCGACAGGCGTAAGCCAACGCCGTGCCGCCGGCGGCAAGGGTGCTTACGGCCCCGCCGGCGGTCACAGCCAGAAACCGCCTGCGGGTCATCGGGGTGGTCAGGCTACCGTGTTGATCAGGCCTCATGGCAGGCAAATCCGATACAAGCTTGTGTGATTGCGGTGGAACCGTCGCTGTAGGTGACGGTGTGTACGCAGGCGGGCGGCCACAAGGCAACGTCAGAACAACCTGTCGTTTGGCAGGCGGCGACTTGGCGCTTCTGACATTGTCGCCGGGAGCGTTACACGTCTAAAGCCATTTCTCGGGAGGATCAAAGTCGGCGGAGTCTTCCGAGTCGTGCTCGTCTAGATCATAGACGTCTTGTGGGCCGTCGTCATCTTGGACATCGTCGTGGTGGCTGTCCGGGTCGTCGTGGTGGTTGCTGTCGTCGTTGGCGGCTCTATCGGTCAACTGCTGTTCTCGTCGTTCCAGGTCCTTCTGCCAGGCCAGCAGTTGGTCGCGTTTGGCTCGTAATCGTCGGACCGTCTCATTGTAAGCGTTGTGGCATTCGTCTAGCCGCTGCTTCATATCGGCTTCGCGGTGAGCCAGTTTGCCCTGCTTGTCTTTTAACGACTCTTTGGCCTGTATAATCGCGGCCTTGTCCTGTTGAATGATCGCCTTGGATTGTTGGACCTTCTGTCGGGAATCGTCCACTTCTCGGCGCTTGCTTTCTAGTTGTTGTTCTTGGGTCAGGAACTGGTTCCTAAGATTTTCCAATTCGTTGTGTTGGGCTTGGACCTGCGCTTGCCGGGCATCGAACTGTTTGGTCTTGGCGGTCAGCGTGTCTTGTTGGCTCTCTAGCGT
This sequence comes from Phycisphaeraceae bacterium, assembly GCA_965222495.1. GTDB lineage: Bacteria > Planctomycetota > Phycisphaerae > Phycisphaerales > Phycisphaeraceae > CBDCUA01. The sequence goes on from CBDCUA010000001.1 coordinate 196,588, forward strand.
CTGGCGGATCTGCTTGATCTTGGTCCAGGCCTGGTCCAGTTCCTGACGTTGGGTGTCAAGCTCTTGGCGTTCGGTTTGGTTCTGGTCACGCACCTGTTCAACCTGCGCCTTTTGTTCGGCCAGCTCTTGGAGTTTGGACTGTAGGTCGTCTAGGCTGGTACCCTCTCCGTCCAACGAAACGCCAGCTTCGGTCAACAGCAGCTCAACAGGTTCGGTTTGTTGACGGACTTGATCCAACGCCTGGCGTTCATCGTTCAGCTCGGTTTGCAGCTGATCCAGCTGAGTTTGTTGCGCTTCAAATTCGTCGCGTTGACGATCAAGCTCCGCGGCCTTCGACCGCATTTCTTCGTCGCGCTGATCCAACTCGGCCGCGCGCTGATCCAAAGATGATTGACGCTGTTCTTGTTGGAGCTGTTGGTTTTCGATTTGATCTTGACGGTCGGCCAGTTCATCACGCTGCTCTTGCAGCTCAGCAAGCTGTTCGTCGGTTTGTTGGCGCTGGGCATCCGACTCTGCGGCGCGGGTGTCAAGCACTTCTTCACGACTGGCCAAGTCGGCTTCTTGATCGTTTAGCGACTGCTGAAGTTGATCGAGTCGATCCTGATCTTGCTGGTGAAGCTCCCGCTGACGCTCCGTGTCTCGTTTCTGTTGGGAAAGATCCTGCAGGTTGGTTTCCAGCTCTTGCCGCTGCAACTCTAATTGTTGGCGCAGAGCGGACGCGTCCGTGGACTGTTGCTCTAGTCCCGCGTGTTTGGTTTCGAAATCTAACCTCATCGCCTCGGCTTGCTCCTGGGCGATGCTCAACGACGTCTGCTGTTCTTCCAAAGTTTCGCGGACGGCTTTAATTCTCCGCCAGCCCTGTTCGAGCTCTTGCTGCTGGTTGTCCTGTTCTTGCCGCTGTTGCTGGAGTTCGCGCTGGTCCTGCTTCAACTGCTGAAGATCGCCTTCATATCGTTTGAGCTGTTGAACCAGCTGCTGATGGGCTTGATCAAGTTCTTGGCGGTCACGACCTTGTTGTTGTTGGCGATCGCTTAGATGGGCAAGTTGTGTTTGGACTTCCATCCGCTGTTGTTCTAGCGTCAGCCGCAAGGTCTCAAGTTGTTCCTTTTCGGTGGCGACCGCGGCCTGATCCTCTTCTAGGGTCTGACGTATCTGTCTGACCTTGTTCCAACCCTCGTCGAGCTCTTGACGCTCTTCGTCTTGTTGACGCCGGTGGCTGTCGAGCTCACGACGCCGGTGATCCAGCTCATTGGCTGACGTTTCTAGTTGACCCTTGCGGTCTGCCAACTGCGCTTTTTCTTCATACAGTGTGCCCCACTGCTGATTGATCTGTTGGCGTTCCTGATCGGCCTGCTGTTTGGCTTTTTCTAGTTCGCCACACTGACCTTTAAATAGCTGCTGCTGTGTGTTGAAACGGTCTTGTAGCGATTCCAACTCTGTGCGGTCGGCGTGTAGCTTGATACGCGCGTCTTCGACGTCTCTGGCGCGATCGGCAAGCCGGCTCTTTTCCTGTTCCAGTGTGGCGATGGCTTCTTTGATCTCTTGGCGGGTCAGCTCGACACCCTGGCGCTGACGTTCCAATTGGCGCTGCTGATCTTCAACTTGCCCCAAACGGGTTTGGATCTCCACCTGCTGGGCGGACACCTGTTGGCTTTGATGGGTCAGATGTTCTCTGAGCTGGGCAAGTTTGGACTGCTCTTGCACCAGCCGTTGAGCTTGGGTGTGCATCTGCTCGCACTGCTGGCCGCTTTCCTGCTGCCACTGCTGGAACTGATTTGTGAGCGTGCCCAGCAGGTTGAGCACCTCCTGAGAATCGGGCGCCTCGGGCAAATGGGGCGTCGATGGCATGTTGTCCGGATCAGGTGAGGTCATTGTATTTGAGTCGTCAAGCGCACAGGCTTAAGGGAGTATCGGAAAGCCGTGATGGCAACCTGAGAGCCAAGACGTCGCCAACGCAATTCCGGGAAACAATTGGGGTTCGCCAACGCTGTCGTGGGGGTGTGTGGGACCGGTCGTCCGATAAAGGGATCAAATGTCGAACCGGCGTGGCCAGTTTGCCCGAAGATCACGCCGCTGCGCCCGGTGGCAACACGCGTGGGTTCGATACCGGCCAGATCAAACCCTGTGACGTACTGCCGGTCGGCCCACGCGTGAGCGGTTGACATCGATGGGCGGTCCTGCTCTATTGTGTTTGTACGAGAGGGTTGTGAGAATTAAATGTCTTTTTTGTGTCCCGCGATCACACGACCGATCACGGCCGACCCATTGATGTGCAGCGACGACGTGAGCGTACGGTCTGACGCTAGGGCGCGACAGCGCGATCGCAATGGGGCTACAGGGAATCACAGGTGGGTGTTCTCCCGACGTTCGAAACCGGATTTTTGTCATCACCAAAGCCGATCACGCGCTCGTCTGTCAATCGAGTGCCAGGTGGCCAGCAGCGGCTGCCCGACTGCAAGAAGATATATGTATGAAGGAGTGTGACCATGCCTGAGCTCAGTGAAGAAACATGGATTTTGATTACCCAGTACGCGACCCGAGTGGTGGGCGTGCTGGTGTTGCTGTTTTGTTCTTGGGTGGTCGCGGCGTGGGTCGGCGTCCTTGTCCGACGTTCGTGTGATCGGACGGGGATCGATCTTACACTGGGTAAGTTTTTTGCCAAGTTGGCGCGGTGGGCAATCCTGGTCCTTGCCGTGCTCATGTGCTTGGGTGTTTTTGGCGTCAACACGACCAGCTTCGCCGCGGTCCTTGCCGCGGCGGGCTTGGCTGTGGGGCTGGCGCTGCAGGGTACACTGGCTAATTTTGCTTCAGGGGTCATGCTATTGATCTTCCGGCCCTTTAAGGTCGGCGATGTGATTACGGTCTGCGGGCAGACCGGCAAGGTCGACGAGATCGAGTTGTTCACGACCGCGTTGGACACGCCCGACAACCGTCGACTGATTTTGCCGAACGGTTCGGTGTTTGGCTCGACGATCGAAAACATTACCCATCACAGCACGCGTCGTGTCGATGTGGCGGTTGGAGTCGACTACTCAGCGGAGATCGATAGGACACGGTCGGTGCTTTTAGAGGCGGCCAAAGCCGTGCCTGATCGTCTTGACGACCCCGAACCCCAAGTTGTGTTAACCGGTCTGGGTGCATCTTCGGTCGACTGGCAGGTTCGCTTGTGGTGCAACGCGGCCGACTACTGGCCTGTTAAGGACGCGGCGACAAGACAGGTGAAGGTGGCGTTGGATCAGGCGGGGATTGGGATCCCATTTCCACAGATGGATGTACACGTTGACGGCGAACTGACCACACCGGGTTCGGCCTAAAGCGTCGTGGGCGCTAACGACAGTGGTGCGGCACAGCGCACAAAGCAGATGGCTTTCGTCGGATGCCGCCGTTGTCGTTGTTGATGGTTGGTTGACGTGTGTCCGATAGCGTTTACCCAGATGAAAGGAGTTGATTTGATGCTTCGATTCTGTTCCTTGGTGTTGTTGATCGGGTTGAGTTTCTCTGTGGCCAGTGCTGATGAAGTGATCCTCAAGGATGGCAGCCGGCTCGTGGGCCAGTTCAAAGAGCTCAACGGCAACAAAGCGGTGCTAGAAACCGGTTTCTCCACGCCGCTGGAGATTGACGTGGCCAAGATCCAAGGGATATCGTCTGATCAACCCATGACCGTCCAGCTGGCCAGCGGCGACCGAGCGGTCGGAACACTCAACTATACACCTGAACACGGTCAGCGGGTTGCGGCCCGGACCATGGGTCAGGTCGCGATTGACTTCGAAAACGTTTCGGCGATCTGGGCTGCCGGCCAGGAGGCGCCGGAAGTCGTCGATTTGAGAGCGCAGCTGAAAAAAATGCAAAACCCTTGGTCTGCCAAATTACATTTAGGGGTCGATGGCCAGTCGGGCAATACCGATCGGGTTGCGGTCAATGGTCGCGCAGAGATCCATCGTAAGACTGATGCCGATCGGCTGTTGATCTACGCCCAGGGCCGGTCGTCGCGCGAGAACGGCGAGGATACGGTCAAAGAGGTGCTCGGGGGAATCAGTTTAGAAGTGGACGTCGACGAGAAATGGTTCGCTTTCGGTAAAACGGAACTCGAGTTTGACAAGTTTGAGAACCTGGATTTGCGGGCACGCATATCCGGTGGCGTAGGTTATTTTGTGACCCGACTGCCCGAAGAAGAATTCAGGCTGCATGCCGGTATTGGTTTTCAGCACGAGAGTTTCGATAGCGGCGCGAGCGATGATCAGGCTGTGGCTGATTTGGGGTGGGACTATCGTAAAGACGTGGCACCTTGGCTGCAGTTTACACACAGCACAACGGTCTTTCCCGCTTTTGAAGATATAGGTGATTTTCGCATCGTCATGGAGAATGCAGCGGAGATTCCCTTGGATTCTGAGCACGATTGGAAGTTGAGGTTGGGTCTGCGCAACGATTACGATGCGATGCCCGAACCAGGCATTAAGCGGCTCGACACCTACTACTTTGTCAATGTCGTGATGGAATGGCAGTAGTGGCCTGATATTCGTCGCGATCGTGCAGTGGGCATCGGACCATCGGCACGAAAGGGTTATCTTATTTCTTAGGTGCGTGAGGTGTTCTTTGAGGCGATCCTCAAGCACGTGGGATCGAGATACCGGCAATGGTTTTTGCCAGGGTGGCGGCATACAATACTTATCGCGGAATGTTTTGTGCGTGTTTTCGAACCGCAAAACTTGCCGCCAGAGGGCTTGCTCGACCCCTCGACGCGACGCGCAAAGACAATGCATCGTGCGTATAATCGAACCTGTCGCAGTTGTTCAATTCGATAGGGCAAAGGACGGCGTAGGGGAGCACACATTCGTTCGTTGGTACGGTAAAAAAACAAAAATAGGTGACGACCGGATCGTCTTGACCGGCGGGCGTCGGCATCTGGCCCATCGACGCTGGCGCGACGGATGAGTCCTGCGTGGGGCTCCGCTAGAGGTGAAGAAGGCGTTTTTCTGTGTCGTCGGTGACAAGAGATTGGGTTGGCCTTGCGAACCCGCGGTCGTGCACCGATCGATCGTTGCTAGAGACAGATGAACCGGTATCGACTTAATTCTTGCGACGGGTATGCAAAAAGGAACGATTCTGGTGATATCAACAAGCGTATTAATAACGGTGATGGCCAGGTGGTCATCAGGGATCAATGGGTTGTAGCACCCATTTAAGAAAAGGAGATGAACCAATGAAGAGATGGCCAGCGATGATAAGCATGTTGAGCGTCGTGGGGATCGCGTTGAGTTTGGCCGCTTGTGGTGGTCAAGCCGATGAGAACAAGCCCATGAGCGAGGTTCAGGAAGAAGCCCAATCGATGGACGCAGGTCAGCTGCGGGACATGGCCCTGGCTTACAAGAACGCCATCCAGGCAAAGGCAGGGGATATAGACGATCTAACCGCCCAAATTAAGAAGATCCCACCGCTGGAGCTGATGGGCGAAGAGGCCAAACAGCTCAAACAAGAGGTCGACACGATCACTCAATCGGTCGACGCGTTGAAGGACCGGTTCAAGGTGTATTACGACAAACTTAAAGAGATGGACGGCGATCTGAGCGGCCTTGATCTGTGATTGTGCGTGATGTCCGGTCTGTTGTTCAACGCGTCTGAGACCTCGTAATCGGCCGTTTCATGGGATTAGCCGATGATCGACCGGCGGTGTCGGACGTAGTCCCAGACCACAAAACGGTCGAGGTCATCGCCGCCGGTGAAGAAGACCCGGCCTGTGGTGTCCTGCGCTAGTCGGTGTGCAAAGCGAATATCGTCCTGGCTTTGGGACCAGCTCGATAGCAGGAAGATGTTAATGACAATCTCCTGCTGTTTGCACAACAGCCCTTCGCGTAGCGTCGCCCGTTCCGTTTGTCGGTCAGGGGGGTACAGCAGATATAACCAATGATCCTCAAAGTGGGCTGTGGGTAGCCCGTCAGTGATCAAAACAATCTGACGGTTGGGTGTGTCTTGCCCTTGAAGCAGCTGGCGGGCAAGCTTCAGACCGTGTTGTAAGTTCGTGAAGTGCGGGGGGACGTCAAACTCGGTCACCCCTTCTTGGCTCATGTCGACTTTCAGTCGAACCACCGGATCGCCGATCGTCACCGGCTTGGGCAACAGCTTGGGGACCTCGGAGATATGGCGGCGTTTGGGAAGGCTATACACCTCAACAAAATCAAGGAAATCACCGGGGTATTCACTGCGGACCAGCCCGTGCAGGGCCATGGCCATCTTTTTGACGTTGACGTAGTGGCCGCTCCATCGCATGGACCCGCTCATGTCCATACACACAACGGTGGCGCACTTGGGGGTGTGGCGGGTTAGGTGGATCTGTATGTCTTGGGGGACGATGCGGATGGGAAGCTCAGGTCCCGTGCGTATCAAGGCGTTGATCAAGGTTGAACTTACATCCATGTTGGCCAGTGAATCGCCGAACTGGTAAGGCTGGGTTCGTTGCAGCTCGACCTGGCCGTCGCCGCTGACGCCCGCAGCGTGTCGACCGGTCTTGGATGCTTGCAAGTGACAAAAGACCTCGTCTAGAAGTTTGGATTGGATGATTTTCATCGCTTTGGGCGTGAGATTAAATTGTTGACCGTCGTGCTCAAGGCCTTGCTGCTGGGCCATGAATAGCAGCATCTGATCGATCTGTCGCCGAATCACGTCAAGATTTTTGATCTGAACATCGGTGGCGAACCTGGCAAGCTGATCGAGATCGACGCGGTAGAGCTTCGCGTCTTTGGCGGTTTCTTTGAGTTGTTGGATCAGGCGATCGATTGTTTCAAGTTCTTCTTTGATCTGTAGTGCTTTATCAATGGATAGCTCTTTTCGTCCGGTGAAGTCATAGGCAGCCGCCAGCTGCTGGATTTCGTACTTGTGACCCAAGTGGTCCATCGCTACCACCAGCTGGCGGGCAAAATCACTGCGCTGATCCAGCGTGTACCAAAGTCGTTCTAGATCACTGATCTGTTGGTCGCCCAGGGCACGCATAAACGGGCGGCGCTGTGAGTCGGGCGGTCGCATTTGATTGATCCAATTGTGAAACACCCGATCCGCGGTGGTGATCACAGAGCGGGTTTCGTAGGTTTGGAGGATTTTGCGTTTTCGCTGCTCGAGCATGACCAGGAGCGACTGGATACTAGGTCCCAGACCGGCGATCTGCGACGGATCCAGCTCGGTAGCCTGGGCCAACGTCTCGGCCGTCAGATGCTCAAGGTTTCCATAGGCGATCATGTGTTCAAATACCGGCCCAACGAGGTCGGGGTGCTGCGCGTCGGGCATGGGAAACCGGTGAGGGTCGTAGCCAAGATAGGTGTGAATGATCCCGCCGTGCTTGTGATGATCTGCGTTCGAGTTCATTGTCCAATCGCATTCCGAGGGTCTGGTGGCAGACGGGTCGGCTCAAGTTCTGTACGCGATTCGACCGTGCGACGTCGAACGGGAAATCTTTTTGTGCCCATACAGCCCGGCCAAGACGAACTCAACGCACGACGCCCGTACGGCCGGGTCATGAGATGGGTTGATTTCAAACGCTTTTTCCCACGCCGGCGGCACACGACGCAGCCTTTGGGCGTAGGCTCCGGACGGCAGCATGTCACCGACTTCGACCGTGACGCCCTTGCCGAATACATCGCCGATCTCGTCGAGTCCATGCCGGTCTGCGTATTCGTCGAAGACGGTACGAATCGCTTCAAGCTGGACCGCCGCTAGAACCTGTTCTTCGCTCATCTGATGACTGCTTATCAGATCCAGTTCGAGTTTACCCACACTCGAAGACTTCGTGTGTGCCAGATCACTAATTCTCGGTACCGCCGACGGTTCCCCCAACACCGCAGCGCGGCGGCGGGCACCGGCGATCATGGTGCGGTAGTTGGCGATCGAGAACCGTGCGCTAACGCCGGATTGAGAATCGACGTAGTTACACCGGCGTGCCTCAATGGTCGTTTGCTCACAGATCTCTTTCATAAAACGAGGAACGCGAACGGGAAAACGTCCGTCCAAGGCAATGTTCGCTTCTTGTTCCATGATCCAGATCCCCGTATCCCTGTCCAGCGGGTAGTGTGTTCGGACCGTGGTTCCAATCCGGTCCTTGAGTTGAGGGATTACCTTGCCGCTTCGGTTGTATGTGGCGGGGTTGGCCGAGAAGAGAATGAACACGTCCAACTCAAAACGGATGGGGTACCCACGGATCTGCACGTCTCTCTCTTCGAGAATATTAAACAGGCCAACCTGAACCAGTTCGTCAAGTTCAGTGACCTCGTTGATCGCAAAAAGACCTCTGTGCATCCGGGGGATCAATCCAAAGTGCAACGCTTCTTCGGCACTCATGCTCGTACCGGCGGCCAGCTTTGCTGGATCAATCTCGCCGATCACGTCGGCAAACTTCGTCCCCGGGGCAAGCCGTTCCGCGTAGCGCTGTTCGCGTGGCCACCATGCGATAGGCGTGTCATCGCCGTGCTGGTCCACAAGCCGTTTGGCTTGCACGGTGATGGGACGCAAGGGGTCGTCGTGCAAGGGACAGCCTGGGATGTAGGGGATTTCAGGATCTAGCAACTGCACCAAACCACGCATCAGCCGACTTTTGGCCTGACCTTTTTCGCCCAAAAAGAGCATGTCGTGTTGAGCAAGTAGCGCCAGACAGATTTCCGGAACGACCGTGTCGTTGTATCCAACGATACCCGGGAACAACGCCTGTCCCGACGCCAACATGGCGATCAGATTGTCGTGACACTCTTGCTTAACAGACTTGCCGGTCCAGCCGGACGCTTTTAATTGGGCCAATGTGGTCGGTTTGACGGAGGCGATCGTTGCCATGATCGATCAATGTTATACACCGGTGAGCTGATTCTGAAGCGGTGCGGGCTGAAAGAGAGGGGCATCGACGCCGGCCGGTACGTTGATCGGGTGACGGCAGCGTTGAGCGCCACGGGTCCGTTGGACGTGTCTCAACGAGGCCAAAAGTATCGCCGATCGTAGCTTATGGAGCGAGATCGATTCACCGATAAGCAGTAAGAGCCTGCCGAACACTGGCTATCGGTCTGTTGAGTTGAGGGCCAACCCTTTGAAGAAAAATGTGGACCGCCGTTTGTGGATCGTGTGAATTCTCCACGGCACGACGGCTTATCGGGGTACGGGGTGTAAAAAATGGAAGCGTTTGGCACACTCCCGTCAATGCTGCGGTACGTGACGGCCACCTATCACAATGCCCAGGCGATGTGCCATCGAGAGGGAGATCGGTGGTCTTACACTTCATCTGAATCGTTCGCGGGCCAGGTCCGCCGTATGGCGTTGGGGCTCGTGGTGCTAGGGCTCAAGCCAGGCCAGTCGGTGGGCATTTTAGCTGAGTCATCACCGTGGTGGTTGGTGACAGACCTGGCGATTATGACCGCCGGGGGCGTGTCAGTTCCTTTGTTTCCACACACCGCCGAAAGAAACCTCAAGTTTAAGATCAGAGATGCAGACATCCGTTTGGTTTTTGTGTCAGATCACGCGTCTGCCAGCCGCTTTCGACTGTATCGGCGGCTGTTCTCCAAAGTCATTGTGTTTGGGCAGGGGCCGTCACGCGGATCGGTAATCGGTAGTGACGCGCTGGGACGTATGGGTGACAATTTATCGGCAAAACAGCCAACCCTGTATTGCCGGATGACTGATCAAGCGCAACGGGACGATATTGCCACGATCGTCTACACCAGTGGGACCATGGGTGTGCCGAAAGGTGTGCGCATGACTCACCGAAATTTGGTCACGCAGATCCAAGCCGCGGCGCGACGATTTGAGCTGGGTTGCGACAATGATCGCGCCCTGAGTGTATTGCCACTGGCTCATATTTTTGAGCGAATGGTTGTTTACTTCTACATTAGCCGCGGTGTGAGCGTTTGGTTTGCTGACCATTCCGGACACCTGGTGAGTCTGATCGGTCAGGTCAGACCCACTTGCATGGCGGTCGTGCCTCGGGTGCTGGAGAAAATGTACGCGTCGATGGTCTCGAACGCGGAAGCGGCGAGTTTTTTCCGGAGACCGCTGGCGCGGTGGGCTTTGCGCACGTCCCCGATGGAATCGTCGGGGACCCGACTGCGACGTTGGCGTGATCGGCTGACACATCGAGTGGTCTCGTCTAAGATCAAGCAGACGCTCGGTGGAAGATTACGAATCGTGATTTGCGGTGGCGCGACATTGGCACCGCGGTTGTGCGAGTTCTTTTGTCAGATCGGAGTGCCGACGTACCAAGGGTATGGTTTGACCGAAGCTTCACCGGTCATTTGCACAAATTACCCTGGTCATCACCGCATCGGGACGGTAGGCCTGCCGTTTCCCGGTGTGGAGGTGGTGATCGGCGAAGGTGGTGAAATCTTGGCACGGGGCCCAAATGTGATGGCTGGCTATCACAACAATCGGCTTGCCTCGGAAGACGCTGTCGATGCCGACGGTTACCTGCACACCGGTGATCTTGGCCGGATCGACGCCGACGGTTACCTGACCATCACCGGACGCATCAAAGAGCTGTACAAAACCGCCGGTGGCAAATGCGTGTGCCCAGCGCCCATTGAGATTGCGTTGACCGCCTCGCCGTTTATCGATCAGGCGTACGTGGTGGCCGATGGCAAAGCGTACACAAGTTGCCTGTTGTTTCCCGATACGGATCAGATCCGCAGGATCTTGGGCACGCCGGATCGTGACCAGGTCCCCGACGACCAGCTTCTGGACATGCCTCATTTGAATCGGCAGATCCAAGCGCTGGTCGCTGACGTCAACCAATCCCTAGCGCCCTGGGAGCAGATCAAAGAATACCGGCTGGTGACCGATTCATTGTCGGTCGAGAACGGGGGTCTGACACCCACACAGAAACCCCAGCGTCATTTTCTGGATCAGCAATATCGGGCCTTGATCGACAGTATGTACGACGGCAACGGGGTGCAATCATGAACAAAAAGGTTGTGATTGTCGACGGCGTGCGCACGCCGTTTTGTAAGGCAGGCGGGGTGATGCGCCAGATCCAGGCAGACGACCTGGCGGTCACCGTGGTCAAAGAGCTCTTGGCCAGGAACGCCGTCGAACCGGAGGGCATCGACGAGGTGATTTTTGGCAATGTGGCTCAGCCGGTGCACGCGGCGAACATCGCACGGGTGATCGCCCTTAAAGCGGGTCTGCCTCAAGGTGTCACTTGCCACACTGTTCACCGCAACTGCGCTTCAGGGATGCAAGCGATCACCGCCGGTGCAACAGAAATCCAGTCGGGTCGCGCGGATCTGATTCTCGCTGGCGGCACCGAATCGATGAGCAACATCCCCCTGTTAATCGGGACAGAGATGACCGATTGGTTGAACCGGTGGATACGGAGCAAGACTTCGATTCAAAAATTCAAGGCATTGGCAGGCCTGCGGCCCCGATTTTTTCGGCCCGTCGTCGGCTTGAAGCTGGGGTTAACCGATCCAATCTGTGGGTTGAATATGGGGCAGACCGCTGAAGTGCTGGCGCGCGAGTTTTCGGTGACCCGCTGCCAGCAAGACGAATTTGCTTTGGTCAGCCATCAAAAGGCAACCGAAGCCGCTCAGCAAGGTCGGTTGGCTCAGGAGATCGTGCCAGTGGTCTTGTCCCCAAACTACCTGTCCGTTCAGCAGCATGACGACGGGCCACGGTCGAACCAGAGCCTCGAAGCGCTGGCAAAATTACGTCCTTATTTTGACCGTCACGCCGGCACCGTCACGGTGGGCAATGCCTGTCCGGTGACCGATGGCGCCGCGGCGGTGCTGCTGGCCAGCGAAGCGAAAGCCGAGGAACTCGGGCTTGAGCCCTTGGGCTATCTCACCGATTGGGCGTATGCCGGGTTGGCTGGTCAACGCATGGGTCTTGGCCCGGTATACGCAACCGCCAGGCTCTTAGACAGGACCGGATTGACGATGGAGCAGTTTGATCTTGTAGAGCTGAACGAAGCCTTCGCCGCCCAGGCCATCGCCTGTGAAAAGGCGTTCACCTCGGCATCGTTCGCGTTGAGCGCGTTGGGTCGCCAGAAGCCTTTGGGCGAGCTTGACCGTCAGCGACTCAATGTCAATGGCGGAGCTATAGCACTGGGGCATCCCGTGGGAGCGACGGGGACGAGATTGGTCATCACACTCCTGAACCAGCTGCGTCGTGACCACGGCAGTCGAGGTCTTGCAACGCTCTGCGTCGGTGGAGGGCAGGGCGCAGCGCTGGCACTGGAGGTACCATCACGATGAACACAGCGTGGACCGTCCAGATCGACGAGGATGGGATCGCTTGGGTGACTTTCGATCTGTCAGGCCAAAAGGTGAACAAATTCACCGCGGTGGTCATGGCAGAGCTTGATCAGCTCGTGGACAGGCTAGAGAACGACAGGTCGATTCAAGCCGTGACGATTTTGAGCGGCAAGTCAGACAATTTTATCGCTGGTGCGGACATCGCCGAATTGGCGGCCATCGATGGGGTCGACGACGCCAGGGACAAAGCCCACGCCGGGCAGCGGTTGTTCGAAAAGCTGGCGCGTCTCGGTCCCCCGACGGTGGCGGTGATCCACGGTACCTGTATGGGTGGGGGCACGGAGATGGCACTGGCATGCGATTACCGTTTGGCCACAGACGATCCGAAAACAAGCATAGGACTACCCGAGGTGAACCTGGGTATTGTCCCCGGGTGGGGCGGTACTCAGCGTCTACCGCGTGTGGTCGGGCTGACCGCTGCTTTGAAGATGATCATGTCCGGCAGACCCGTGTCCAGCGACAAGGCTTACAAGATGGGGTTGGTCGACGGTCTTGTCGCGCACGCCTTTCTTCAGGAGCAGACCCGGCAGTTTCTCGCTCGTACCCGGACCAAGCCGGGCCGCCGGCGGGTGATTGCCCGGCGCCGCCGATCGCGGGTTTTGTCGATTCGGTTGGCCGAACAAACGCCGCCGGGGCGGGCGTGGATCTACCGGCAAGCGGCCCGGCAGGCACACGAACGTACCAAAGGACATTATCCAGCTCCGTTGGAGGCTCTTGATGTTATCCGTCGGAGTTTGGGGCGGCCGTTGGAAGAAGGATTATCCATCGAAGCCGAAACATTTAGCCGGTTAGCACCGTCATCGGTCAGCCGAAACCTGGTGTGGGTCTTTCAAGCCAGCCAACAGGCTAAAAAAGCTTACGTCGTCACGGCCGATGGTCCACGATCGCCGATCGCTGGCCGTGCCGCGGTGGTGGGAGCAGGTGTGATGGGTGGTGGGATTGCGTGGGCACTAAGCCAGGCGGGGCTCTCGGTGTGTCTCAAGGACGTCGCATGGGACGCGACCGCCAAAGGTATGGCGGCGGCGGCATCCATGTTCGGTGCGATGACAACGCGGGGAAAGATGACCAAGGGGCAGGCCAACCTGGCCATGCACCGGATCACACCGGCGATCGGGTTTGAGGGTTTTGCCACCGGCATGGACTGCGTGATTGAAGCCGTGGTCGAGGACATGGCCGTAAAAAAACGTGTGCTCAAGGAGATCGAAACCCACGTCTCCACCGACACACTGATTTGCACGAATACCTCGTCGCTTTCGATTAGCCAAATGGCCACTGCGCTAGAACGCCCAGATCGATTGGTGGGCTTACATTTTTTCAATCCTGTCAATCGAATGCCCCTGGTTGAGGTGATCCCCGGTGAACATACGTCCCCGCAGGCGGTGACAGCGGCTGTCGCGCTGGCGCGTCGGTTAAACAAGACGGCGGTTGTCGTGCGTGACCGTGCGGGTTTTCTGGTCAACCGTATCCTTCTACCCTATGTGAACGAATCGGTCCGCATGTTCCAAGAGGGCATCGATCCTTCACGAATCGATCGCTTGATCGAAGCGTTTGGGATGCCCATGGGCCCACTGACACTGGCCGACGAGGTGGGGCTGGACGTGGGTCTCAAAGTCGCAGAAGTCCTTCAGAACGCGTTCGGATCCAGAATGGGTGTGCCTGAGGTGCTTCGGGCGGCCGTCGCTTCGGGCAATATGTTGGGAAAGAAGACCGGACGGGGCCTGTATGTCTATCGGGGCGGCGGCAAAAAACCGAACCCCAAAGCCGCCGACTTGGTCCGCCAGGTGGGTGTCCGTCACTCCGGCGTTGTGGACCTCTCGGATCAGCAGATTGTCGATCGGGCGATTTTGACCATGGTCAACGAAGCGGCCCGATGTCTAGATGAGCAGATGGTTCAGGATGCCCAGACGCTTGATATGGCGATGTTGATGGGTGCGGGCTTTGCGCCGTTCCGCGGTGGGTTGCTGCGTTGGGCTGACCAGGAGGGCAGCGAGGTGATCGTCAAACGGCTCGGATCGTTGGCGTCTGCGTTTGGCGATCGGTTCGAACCCGCCGCGCTGCTGGGACGCCTGGCCGCTCAGGATGGCAGGTTTTATCAGGAACCGGCGGGGTAAACCGGAGAGATACCGATGTCCGATCAGAGAACAGTCGCACCACATGATCATCCTCCAGGACAAGGCGACGACCAGCCCATCATTGACACCTCGGGGATGAACCAGGGGCAACAAGCGGCGATGGAGGTTGCCGAATCGGCTCGCGACAAAGGCGGGGCGCGAGGCGGGTTTGCCGGTGGCCTGTTCATGGGTCGGGTGGATTGGAATGGACTGAACCCTTTCCCTGAGCAGTCTGCTCAAGATCGGGCCGAGGGTGACCAGATGGTACAGAAAGTGACGGCCTTCTTATCGCAGCACATGGATCCCGAGCAGGTCGACGCGACGCGCACCATCCCACAGCATGTGCTTGATGGTCTGGTCGAACTGGGTGTGTTCCGGATGAAAGTGCCCAAGGCATATGGTGGGTTGGGGTTCTCTCAGGTTAACTACAATCGTGTGATCATGGCGGTGGCGTCGTATTGCGGATCGACCACCGTCCAGATCTCTGCCCACCAGTCGATCGGCGTTCCCCAGCCGATCAAGATGTTCGGCACGCCCGAACAAAAAGAAAAGTACCTCACGCGGGTTAGTCAGGGGGCCCTGTCGGCATTTGCGCTGACTGAGCCGGATGTGGGCTCGGATCCCGCGCAGATGAAGACGACCGCCCAGCTGAGTCGGGACGGTACCCACTACGTACTCAACGGTACCAAGCTTTGGACGACCAATGGCCCGGTGGCGGACCTGTTGGTGGTGATGGCACGTACGGCGCCGAAGGTGATCGGTGGCAAAGAGCGTCAGCAGATCACGGCCTTTGTCGTTGAGGCCGACAGCCCTGGTATCGAGGTGTTGCACCGATGTGATTTCATGGGGATTCGAGCGATTCAGAATGGGTTGATGCAATTTACCAACGTGAAGGTGCCGGCCCAGAACGTCGTATCGGAAGAGGGCAGCGGTCTTAAGCTGGCACTCAAGACGCTTAACACCGGGCGGTTGACACTTCCGGCGGCGTGTACCGGTATGGCCAAGGCGTGCCTATCGATCGTTCGCCGCTGGGGTGGCCAGCGCGTTCAATGGGGCCTACCCGTCGGTGAGCACGAAGCAGGTCAGGAGAAGATCGCGTACATTGCGACAACGACGTTTGCGATGGAGGCGGTCACGTGGTTGGTCTCTTCGTGGGCCGACAGGGAGATGGATATCCGCATCGAGGCCGCGATGGCGAAGCTTTTCTGTTCAGAGTCAGCCTGGAAGATTGTGGACTTGACCATGCAGCTGCGTGGCGGACGGGGTTACGAACGAGGTTCATCCCTGGCCGCGCGCGGGGAAGCGGCTTACCCGGTGGAAAGAATGATGCGCGATTGCCGTATCAACACCATTATCGAGGGAACGTCGGATATTATGCGGCTGTTTCTGGCGCGCGAAGCATTGGACCCGCACCTGCAGACCGCCGGTGATCTGCTGCGTCGGGGTGTACCGATGGGGCGCAAATTAAAGGCGATCAAGGGACTCTTGCGGTTCTATAGTGCGTGGTATCCGGCTCAGTTATGGGGTCGGTGTTGGGGGCGATCGCCGGCGGGTTCGATACGACACCTGCGTCGTCATGCGCGGTACATCGACCGGCAGTCACACCGTCTGGCGGCGGCTCTGTTTCACGCGATGGCGCGGCACGGCAAGCGTTTAGAGCGCCGGCAGGTGGTGCTGGGGCATATGATGGATATCGGGACCGAACTGTTTGCCATGACCGCCACCTGCGCTTACGCACACGGTCTGAGGGTCAATCAGACAGTGGACGGCGACGCCACCCGTCTGGCTGACCTGTTCTGCCGACAAGCACGTTGGAGGATTGGTGAGCATTTTCGTGCCGCGGCGCGAAGGGGCCGGCGTCGGCGCAGCGTCGTGACCCAAGGTGTGCTCGCCGGCAGCATGCGGTGGTTAGAGGACGGGATCATCCAACCAGGAGCCAAGGCGTAAGAGCGGTCTGGTGACCTGCGGCGATGGGAAACAGGCCTCTTCCTGGGCGGTCAGATGAGGTGTGGTCGATGGGATCGAGGGCCTACCTAGCAACCGGTGTTTTCCTGCGCGCGATTGAAAAGATGCTCAGTATGAACCTCCGCGTTAGCGGAGCCGAGCATCTGTCCGATCGACCGACCCTCTTCGTGGTTAACCATTTCACTCGCTTTGAAACGATGATCGTTCCCTACATCGTTCACCGGTACATCCCCAGACCACTGCGGAGCCTGGCCGATCACGCGTTGTTCAGGGGAGTGTTCGGTCGGTATCTGGATTCTTGTGGGGTGATGTCGGTCCGCGAACCATTGCGTAACCGGACCATTATTGGCGATTTGATCACAGGCCGGTACAGCTGGGTGATTTATCCCGAAGGCCTGATGATGAAGAACAAAAAAATCGTTCACGGCCGTCGTCTGCCGCTTGTGGGTCGTCACCGTCACGCCGTCCCGCATACCGGCGCTGCGGTGCTGGCACTGAAATCAGAGATCTCCAAACGCCGGTACCTCAGGGCTTGCGCGATTGGCGATACCCAAGAAAGTCAGTATTACCAAGACCGTTATAGCCTCGACGGTCCCGATGCCGTTTTCACGGACAGCACCGTCATGGTGCCGGTCAATATTACCTACTACCCGCTTCGTCCGGACACGAACATCCTTCATCGCATTGCCAAACTGGTACGGCCTGATCTACCGGCGCGTATCGACGAGGAGCTGCAGGTTGAGGGGACGATCTTGCTGGGCGATTCGGATATGAGTATCCATTTCGGACCGCCGATCCAGATCGCCGACCATCTGGACAAGCCCACCGAGGTCTTGCGTCGGCTGGCCGGGTTGGTATCCAAACCACTGGCCACCGAGTTTCTGCTTAAGCGACAGGCGCAGCGCTTGATCGGCCAGGCCATGCGTACGATCTATGACAGCGCGGAGATCAACTTTGATCATCTGTTTTGTTACGGCCTACGTGCGCTAAAACAAGCGGCGATCCCGGTCGACCGGCTGCACCGTGTGTTGTACCTGTCGGCGGTCCAGCTGCGCCAGCACGGTGATCTGAGGTTGCATCCGCAATTGGAAGGTGATCTGACGCCAATGCTAACGGGCCAGTCGTTCGAACCGCTGGACAGCATCGTGGCGTTGGCTCAGCAGGATGGCGTGTTACGGGTCGAAGATGGCTATTACCATGTCAACCAATCAGCGATGACCGATACTCATGATTTTCACGCGATCCGTTTGCACAACGCGGTCCAGGTTGTCGCCAACGAGCTGGAACCCATCACCGCTGCGGTTGCGGTCATTGAGCGTTACGCGCGATTCGACGAGAAGACGCTTAGACGACGTGTCCCCAAGGGTGTCTTACAGGCGGATCGGAACGCGTTTATTCGCGCTTATGACCGGTCATGCCCGCAGGGTGAGTGTAAACCCGTCCATGTGGGAGAACCGTTTTTTCTGGAGGCGCCCCGGGCGGATGTGGGGGTGGTCTTGGCACACGGTTACCTGTCAGCACCACAGGAAATCCGACCCCTGGCGGACTACCTCTATGACCGGGGATACAGCGTTTACGGCGTACGGCTCAAGGGCCACGGCACCGCGCCGGAGGCGCTGGCGCGTGTGGACTGGGAGGAATGGTTCCGTTCTATATCGCGCGGCTACGCGGCGATGCGTCATCGTTGCTCGCAGGTCGTCGTCGGAGGATTCTCTTTGGGTGGTGTGCTTGCGATGTGCCTGGCCGCGGCCTATCAGCAGCAGATTGCGGCCGTGTTTAGCATCAACGCGCCGATGAAGCTAAGGGACCGACGTACGTTCATGGTCCCGGCGGTGATCTGGTGGGACCGGTTGCGTCATTCGATGCGGATCCCGGGCGCTGCTCACTCTTGGGTTTCTAACGAGCGGACCGAAAATCCGGGGATCAACTACGAGGTAAACTATCTGCGTGGCACCCGACAACTCCAGCTTGCCATCGCGGCCTGTCGCAAGCAACTGGACCGGGTCACCGCCCCTGCACTGGTGATCCAAGCCAACGCAGATCCACTGGTTCACCCCGATAGCGCCGACACGATTTACAATGAGTTGGGCTCATCGTCCAAGTACATCGCAAAAATGGACTATGACCGACATGTGATTGTGCGCGGGGACGACAGCGACCGAGTGTTTGAGAAGATTGGCTGGTTCGTTGATCGCATCACCAAAAGATCGTTGTAGCCGATGGCGATGGGTTCAGCTTCTTATATATAGCAGGTACCCGAGAGGTCGTGCGTCGCGAAGTGTCAGGGTTTAGACCCTCCGCCGGGTACACTGTTTGCACCCGTACGCCACGACGGGGTAAACCGCGCGGCGCTGATCGGTCTATCGTCGACGGTACGATGCGGGCGGTGTGTTTCTATGAACCCCGGCACTGGTGCTCTCAAAACCTCGGGGGCAGATCGCCAGAACAAACCGCCGTTGCTACCGATACCAGGTGGATTTGACATCGTTGATCATGTGTTTCACTATACAGTGAATCCTACAGTGTGTGTCTGCCGTTTGTCACGTTGTATCAACGCTCTCGTCGTTGCGGTCTTAGACAGTTCGCATGAAAGGCTGCCAATACTCAAACGTGCTGGGATTCCCTTCGACGCATTGGTCGTCTATCGGCAAAACCTCGAATCAGAATGGTGACGAATTTCACGCCGCCGTTAGCCAGTTTGTGGAGCGGTATTCACCGGCCCTGAAAGCCTATCTTAGACGAGCCATGCGGCTGGATCGTCACGCGGTAGAGGATCTGTTTCAAGAATTTGTAGCCTCCAAAGTCCTGGGGCACAATATCATGGCGAAGGCTGATCGTGAGCTTGGCAAGTTCCGCACCTTCCTTTTAACAACGCTTCGGAATTTTGTGTTGCTTCAACTCCGCGGCCGTTCAGAGGCCAACACCCGCATTCGGGTGCTATGCCCAGAACAATTTCAGACGAAAGCTTCTCCGATCGATATTTTTGATATCGAATGGGCTCGTGTGGTCATGAAGCACACCGTGTCTAGCATGTTCGAGACATGTCAGTCAAATCGACGCAATGACCTGTGGGAACTTTTTAATCACCGGTTGCTGACCCCGATTCTTAGATCGGAAGATCCGTGGCCATATGACCGTATTGCCAAGGAGTTCGGCTTTGATTCCGCATTGGCGGCGGCGAACGCGCTCACGTCGGCCAAGCGTATGTTCCGCCGAATCCTTCAGCGGGTCGTGGGAGAGTATTGTCACGATGAGATCGAGATTGATCGAGAGATTGCCGATCTCTTCCGCGTGTTCGCCTCACGGCCGGACATCGAATGGGACGATGGCATCGTTTGAGTCCTTTGATCTAACACATGGACCAAGCCATGCGGGTTACAAGTGAGATTCGTGACTGCGACGATCGGACATTGGCAGAGATCTTCCGTTGTCTCGTGGGGGGCATGGATCGGGAAACGGATTCTGATCGGCGTTGCTTGTGTCGCGAGCTGTTTCACCTTCGTCTAGACAACGTGTTCTTTCAAGAGGCTGACGAAGGCGACCGGTTCACCCATCGGATCAAGGCCAGGCCAGATCTGGCTCCGTTGACCCTTCAAGATGTGTTGGTTCGCGGTGAGCCGGTTCTATCGCTATCTGATCTCCGCTTGATTAAGTCACTGGGCAAGTGCATATCGACGGCTCATGCAGATGGCTCAATGTTTACCGTCTTCGGCCTATTGATTTACAACACGAGTATCGCGGCGGGCCTGGTTCAGCACGACACGCTGCTGACCACCTTGGGGCGTGCGGCCGCCGTTGAGGGTCTTTCGTGGTGGATAGAGCAACCCTGGTTGCCGCTGGACATTCGGGGGACAATCCGCCTGGCACTGGATCGTTTGACCGTTGGATAGGCTCGGCGTAACGACGTCAACGGGCGTCGCTGGTCCGACCTGCTTTAGATCAGATCGTCCTGCGAATGTCCAGAAATTTACGTCCGACAACACCGCCACCGCCGATCAGCGCACTAAGTGTCACGACACCGGTGCTGGTGCCCCAGGATCGCGTCCCCGATAGGCCCGTGGTCGACGGTTATGAGGTTGTCGAATATCTCGGTGCGGGAGGTATGGGTTCTGTATGGGAAGCGGTGCAGCTGAGTACAAAGCGAAGGGTCGCTTTGAAGTTGCTCAGAAGAACACACTTCGGATCGACCGATCGATTTGAGCGTTTTGCGATGGAAGTGCAGCTGTCCGCTCAGCTGGAGCATCCGAATATCGCTCGCGTGTATGACAGCGGTCTGATGCGGGCCCGATACTACTACGCGATGCAGCTGATCCGGGGCGTGCGTCTGGATCAGTTTGTCCAGGCTCATCAACCTGACGAACGGCGAATTCTTGGTCTGATCCAGGAAGTCTGCCGGGCGGTGGCGTTTGCCCATCAGCGAGGGATTCTGCATCGAGATGTCAAACCGTCGAACATCTTGGTGACGGGATCCGGTCATCCGTATCTATTGGATTTTGGCCTGGCGACGACACGTGACGAGATTTTAACAAGAGACGATAAAGATTATGAAGTGTCGGGTACGCTCGCGTACATGTCGCCCGAACAGGCCAGAGGATCGGTCAAGGAGGTAACGGCACGGTCGGATATATACTCGATCGGTGTGGTCTTGTACCAGCTGTTGTATGGACGATTGCCTCACGATGTATCCGGTTGTGTTCCAGAAGTGCTCGAGCGTATCGCCAACGACGCTGTGTGTGTCCCCGCCCAGTGCGGTCACCATTTCTCTTTTGATCTTCGAGCGATTCTTTTAAAGTGTCTTGAGAGAAATCCTCTCCGGAGATACGACTCTGCCGAAGCGCTGCGATCCGATATCAACCGCTATCTGAACAACGCCCCTGTTTCGGCTCGTAAGCCCACCCCGACCTACGTCTGTGGAAAGTGGGTCAGCCGTCACCGGCTATCGGTTTTGTTGACAATGGTGATCTTTGCTGCGTTTCTGTCGCTTTTGTCTTACTCGTTTGTTCGCGTGCATCGCGAACGAAATGTTGCTTTGCGGGCACTGTATATTAGCCAACTCACGCTTGCCCGCAGGGCAATACAAGAGGGCAACGTCAGCGAATCACAACGCATCCTAAGTCAGAAGAGCACCGAAGGCTTAAGGGGCTGGGAGTGGCGATATCTGGTATCGGCCAGCGATTCAAGTTTAGCGACGATCGGTACCCGTGGCGGACCGGTTATCTCCGCGGCCCGCGCACCGCAGGGTGAGGCGATCCTCTCAGTTGGTTACGAGCCGATCGTTCACTGGTGGGATTTGCGCACCGGTCATTTGTTAAAGAGCGTGCCGATCAACGGTCCGTTGGTCGGTATGGCCCATCTTCTACCCGGTGGCGCGGAGCTGATCGGCTCAACAACCAATGGCGTGATCACCGCGTGGCATACGGATACCGGACGGGTTTCCCGGAGCTTTGACGGTAAATCGCCCCAGATCCTTGCGGTGGCCTGCTCGCCGCCACCCAGCGGACGGATCGCCGCCTTGACCGACAGTGGTTTGGTGCTGGTGTTCGACGCCGATACTCAACAACGGTTGGCCACCGTGGATCCCAAGCAGCATGCCTGGGCGATCGCCATTTCTCCAGGCGGAGACAGGCTGGTGATCGCCGGATCGTCCATTTCGGTTTGGTCGATTCCCGATGTTCGTCTGATCGCCGAGCGTGCTGATTTTAATGCCTATGCGCTTGCCACCGATATCGATGTTCGGACGGGCGTGATCGCTACAGGGCATGCCGATGGCAGTGTTCGGGCATGGTCCCAGAGCGGTTTGCAGCAGGTCGCGGTTTGGGACGCGCATACCGACCAGGTTTCTGCGGTTCTCTGGCATGCCGAGACAGGGAATTTGATGTCCGCCAGTTTTGACAAAACCGTCTGCACGCTTTCGCCAACCCAGTTCAGCGTGAAATCACGACAGTGTGGGCATACGGCGCCCATTCGCTCGTTGGTCAGGGGGCCGAGTCGTAGTGTGTTAACGTACTGTGACGGCGGGGATATCAAGGTTTGGGGAAGCCAGGGGCCTTCGGGATATCACGTGTTTAATCAGAGACAGCCGGTGCTCGCAAAATTGGGTACGACCGGACAAGGTCTTCGGGTGTTGTGGATAGATGCCGACGAGGGGCATGTGCAGGAAACGGACGTGCTCAGCCGCCGAACGATAACGGTACACCATCACGGCAAGACGGTCCGATTGTTTGCCTGTAGCAGTGATCTTGGCATCTATGCCGTCGTCGAAGAGAGTCAATATGTGACCGTTTTTCGGAGAGAAGATCAAAGAACGGTCACCGTCACGCCAGGGTCTCATGAAACGATCGAAAAAATATCGTTGAGTGCTGACGGTTCGATGCTGGCCATATGGACTAACGACTACCGGACGCATGTGTTTGATACTTCACAAGGCCGACTGTTGTGTTCCTTTGCCAGCAGTGGGAGCGTTCACTTTTGGCTTCCTGAGCATCTCGGTATTGTCACCGGTGATAAGGATCACGGTTGGCGCCTCGTTGTAAGGCATCCGTTGACTGGTCGTGTCAAGAGAATACTGGAAAGCGATGGCAGTCACGTAAGATCACTAGCCTGGG
Organism: Phycisphaeraceae bacterium; assembly: GCA_965222495.1. Lineage (GTDB taxonomy): Bacteria > Planctomycetota > Phycisphaerae > Phycisphaerales > Phycisphaeraceae > CBDCUA01. The sequence continues at coordinate 219,538 of CBDCUA010000001.1, forward strand.
ATGTCCACAACGAGCGATTGATCGGAGGAACAGAATCGGGAACGGTTTGTGATTGGACGTTCAGCGGTCCTGGCGTGGCCGATCAGATGAGGGTCTTTCCAGGCACCCCTATCTTTAACCTGGCGGTTAGTTCAGACGGGATGCTATTGGCCGTCGAGGGGACAGATGTGCAGCTGTTGGATAGAGAAAACCACACCATCTTGCTCAAACTCCGGCGTGACCGATCCTCTCGGGGCACAGGGTTAAGATTTGGGCACCGTGATGAGACACTGTGTTTGTTAAGTGATGAAGGGGTCTACTATTGGTGGCGTACCGGCGATGGGGACAATTTGTCCCTTCGTTAACGTGACACATCAATGTCGTGTTTCCATCGGGTATTTGACCGGCGCAAAAGGAAACACCACGAGCGTCGTACGATGTTCCCAATCGCCTAGATAGAGGTTCGTTGAATCGGTGTTCGGTCCATGGATCACCGAACGCGAACCGGCGGTTGCGGCGCATACGCCATGGTCAGGCAGGACACGAGCCAGCCGAATGAATTGGATGCAACGGTGGCGGTTAGACCGCCGCTGTGATCGTTGCGGCAGCGGCACCGCCATACTGGGAGTAGGAGCCGACGGGATCGTTGGCCACTTCGTCGCGTTTAAAAATCATGATGCCGGTACAACCGGTCGGGCCGACGTAGGTCCTCAGTTCCCAGCTGATTCCCGTTGGGGTGTTCACGGAGTAGACATAGACAAAATCAAAGTCCCCGGTGCCACCCGCATAGAGATTCGAATGCGTTTGATTGACACGTTGTCTACCGGTGCACGAACCAGCAACAGAGACGTCGACAGTTGGGGGAATGGACATCGTAGTTTGTTCCTTCACGCCTCCTGTGAAACTTGCTAAATCCCCGGGGTGGAGCTTGTGAACGATTGACCGGCGGTTGCGATAACGGGTTGTTGGCCGACCAGACCGTCCGGTCTTTTATTGCCGATTTTTCACGCGGTATGCTTACGGGCTCTAACAAAATCTCGTTGGCTTCGGTCAGCCGTAACGGTTACCGGCGGCACTGACCGTTCGCACACAATAAACGGTTTTCCGAGTGCATCTTTTTAGGCCCGACAGATCGCATCCACGTTACCGGACCGTCGTCCGAAGCAAGGTCGTAGATCCGCTTGCTCGTTTTGTGCTTGCCATCACTTCCCGGGTCAAGGTGTCGGTTCGGCTTGACTCCCGTTGACATGATCCGTCTACCACGCGAATGAATCATCGCTCACCAAGCTCGAGCGATCAAACATATAAAAAGGCAACACGTCGCCCGTCGGCTGGCGTGCTGCTCACCCCGTTTCTCCTCGCCATCACCAGTAACCGTTCCTCGCAAGAATTGCTACGTGCCTAGTGGTCTACCTGGTATCCTGTGAATTTCGAACGGGACAAGCGCGTGAGATTTTATAGGTCCATAAAACAATCGGTCTTACGTATGGATCGTTGCATTTCAGATGCTAATCACTAGTTATATATACAAAATGAGACCAGATTCTGCGCGCCAAAAGAGAATAATTTGAATTCAGGGTCATTGTGACCCCGATCAGGTGCGAACGAAGGACGCCATTGATCGTCTTACGCAAACATTTCATTTTGTAAGGGCTGTTGAAGACGAGTTATGGCGATCTTCAGATATCCATGCGGATCACCCAAGTTGCCCCAGTGGGCAACGGTAACGTGGCCGTAACAGCACCTACGACTAAGTCAGGGTGGGCAGAAGTTATATTCAGAACAGCAGGCACAAAAGGTAAGAGTCCGTTGTTGTGACAAGGTATCAACCAGTCGCCATTACCCGGTTCGGGGCAGATGTCTGCAGCAGACCGGTGTGCCAGGATGGGCGGTGTGTTAAGGCCAAAGGAATTGACGTAGCCTTGCCTCGAGACCGGATCGTTACCTTCGCAGAATCGATCAGGTCATGATGTACGAGTCCATTTTGATCTAAACGACTGTGGATAAGTCTTGCTCTAACGCGAAGCGCTTGCAGAAGGGTATGCTTAAAGGGTAATCTTTGTATGCTTCTAACTATCAGTACAAGATCAATCGGGTCTCAAACCGATCGTTTTTTTTCAGTGATTGAAGGACAGGGGTGCGTCGCTGATGAAAATGAAAATGATCCAAACTGGTTGGATGGTCGGGATGACGCTGACGACATTTTTGCCCGTTCAAGCAGGCTTGCTTTTTTCTCCAGAAGTCACCGTTTTTGATCGAACACAGCCGCCAGCGGGTTCGGCGATGCCGATTACCATCAGTTCCAGCGATCCGAACCCTACGGAAAATCTCGGCGAAAACGGCACAAATTTTGTTTTCTTCTCCAACCCGGTTGTGCACGCTGGCACCGTGCCGGTTGACGTCGAATTTTCAGTTACCGATCCCGATAGCGCTGCGGGACCTGACTTTACCGAATATGTGATAAACGGCATCAGCGTCAACGCGTCACCAGCGATTTGGCACGAGTTTCAGATGCAGCTTGGCTGGATTAGCACGGCCACGGGCCAGTTCGTTTCCGCGTCGAGTTCCAGCACCGGGCTTGATTTTGATGCACCAAATTTTGATTCGCCCGTCCCAACCGGCCCCGTTTTTGGACCGTTCCCGGGTCTGCCACCCAGCGTCCGGTCCAGCGATGTGTTGGCGTGGCGCGGCTTGATTCACCCCAATCCCTTAGGAAATCTTTTCTGGTCGGTGGCCGTACATCTCCCGGATTCGACCGCGATCCCGAACGTGCCCGTCACCGAATCGGGGTATTCGTTCCGTCTTCGGCTTGTACCTGTTGCCGTTCCAGAACCATCGACGGGATTACTCGTGGCCGTATGTTTGGGCTTGACATGGTCTCCTTGGTTTCGGCTCTAGCGATTGTCGAACCAACGAAATTGCGTTTGAGCGGTCGCTTCGGCCAGCACGTCGACGAGCGTGACAGACTTGGTCGACCCGCTGGCGAACACAATATTGGAGTGGGTGCCGTCATAATGCGGTGTGCCCAATCCCCATGTTTTCAACGCCGGGTTGGTCGTGTTTGGAGCACCGCCGGCGGCCAGGAAGCCACCGGTAAATGGATACACTTCTGGGTCCATGAAGATCGGATAGAGATTGGGATGGGCAACGTCGTCCCATTTTTTCGTCTCATTAAGCTCAGACCGATTGCTGTCCCAGTTGTAATTGACGGCGTAACCCCATCGGGCGACGGGGTAGAACATGGGCCTGTAGGTGCTCTGAATCGTGGGACAAGCCCCGTGCGTTTTGGCATTGTTGCCGTGTATCGACTTCGAATCGGGGAAGACTTCGTCTAGAAGATCGTTCCACCGTGGTCGTTGTGTTGCGGTGATGCTAAACGTGTAGGGAATCTTACCGTTGTTCGCGTCAATGCCGATGACCCATCCCGTATAGATGTTTCGTAGATTACTCTGACAGATGACCGATTGGACCGATTCACGGGTAGAACTCAACGCCGGTAGCGTGAGGGCAATCACCAATGCAAATAGCGTTGAAACAATCAACATCTCGACCAGGGTGAAGCCAGATCTGACCGTGCGTTCCGTGATCCATCTGGTGTGCGGAATCTCTGTGGCCATCGCAACCTCAACCTGCAACGGAAATGTGTGTCAAACGCACATTCTATCAGCAGCCCTCCATGTGGTGGTCTACCAAACCCACCACGATTATACCCTTGTTTCGTTCCGCCCAGATCTGATCGAATCGGGAACTAGAACGCCCGGTTCTGGCCATGTCCATCCGGGAGCAACCCGATCGCCGTCGAAGCGGGTTGACTAAGCCAGTTCACTCCAGCCGTTCCGTATACTGCGTACATCACCGATCCGATGGCAATAATCGCGACCAAACAGACACCAATCATTGCCATGCTGCTCCATTTTACGCTGTTGTCCATGATGAACCTCGCTTGTCTCAGATTTGTACATCGGTCACACAGCGAAATCCCTACGTCCTTTGCGAGTACTCTTGGGCTGATCGCAGTGATCGTCTTAAATCGGCATCTACCGATTTTCTTGTCTGGTCTGTCAATTTTCTGTCAAGAGATCGTCCGAATCTTTCTCAACGTCCTTGGGTCTCCGAAAGGTGTTTTCCGGTAACACAGGTCGTCGATCACTGCATTGAATCAGAGACGATCTCCTTTCTATTCATATGATGTGTGTCAGAACGAGAAGTGCGATACCGATGCCAAGCTTCGGGTGTCGACAGAAACCATCAGTAATATCATTGAATACATTATCTTATGTCTATTTCGAGACAGCGATAATCTGAGAGGTTTATACCAGATGAGGCGGTAAGACAGCATAGCGAAGTGTTTTGGTGCTCCGCTGGCGTTTGAGACAACGTCTGGTGAGGCATTAAGAGTGGATATCGACTGTCATCGCGTCAGGTAAGCATAACCTGTAGGTACGAAAACGCGGCTGTGCGGCCGCGGCGCAGCAAACGTCTAGACGAACGTCAGAATGTCGTGCACGCTAGTGTAATAAGTTGCATGTGCGAATGATATCAATCGTATCTAAGAGCGATTCGCAAAGGATTCATCAAAGGCTCGACGATCAGCGTTGAAACACGCACGAGTTTCCAAGAATCATTCAAGAGATTTAACTATTTATTTCTTGACATGATAACACCGCGCACTTAAGCTAATCAGATTGACGATATGACGGGTGCGCGTAGGGGGGGACAGGTCACCACCCCATGCTCCCCTAACCATCTTGCCCGGCTGGTTTGACAACCCTTGATCAATCATAAAGGAGACGTGTTATGGCCAAGCGATGTGCTAAGCATCTGGCATCGGGGTTGGTGGCGGGGCTTTTGCTCGGAGGATGGCACATCGCCAGTGCTCAAGATGAAATGACCAACGCTCAAGAAGAGTACGTGGCACGTACTCAAGCCATGACGCAATCCGATCATGAACGCGACTCGTTGTTGGCGGCGATTCATGCAGATCGGGAGCGTGCCATTTCCGATATCGTCACCCGATGGACTCCAGACGATGCCACAGGGCAGTTCGTGGCAAATCTGAAAGTGGCATCTTCCCAACAGCTTTATGCGATCTCCCAAGCGAATAGTTTCGACCAGGCGGTTCAGATCCTGTTGTTTGGCTCAACGGTCGAAACAGAACAAATCGATGTGATCGTGCCTGAACAGCTTGCGATCGGGCAGACAACACAAGACTTTGTATACGCTCCTGTCACGCCTTGCCGTGTGGCGGATACCCGTTTCGGCGGTGGCGGTGTGATCGTAGGGGGGACCAATCGGGCATTTTTTGTCTATGGCAATGGCGCAACGATTGGCGGCCAGGGCGGTAATCCGGCGGGTTGCCCGTCACCCAGGGGTGAGCCACGAGCCGTGCATATCAATGTAACGATCGTGCCGCAAAGTGCAGCGGGTTTCGTGAAGGTGTACCCTGCAAACGTTCCGGCGCCCACAGCGAGTTTGGTTAACTATCGACCTGGGGTTAATATTGCCAACGCGGCCACCGTCCAGACGTTCTTCAGCCTCGCAAGTCAAGAAATCAGGGTTTTTTCCTCTCAGGACATACATGTGGTGATCGACGTCTTGGGCTACTACCATGAGGTAGACAAACTAACATCCAGCTTGGTCGACGCCAAACAAGGCGGCTACGACATCGGCGATTCCCAAGGCGGTGTTCTTGTGACGTCATCCACCTTTGCAAATCACTTTCAGAATCCGAATGCCGGCGACACCACGCTCACGCTCAACGGCGGCGAAGATGTGCTCATTATCGCTTGTGCTCAGGTGTACAAAGAAGACACCGCGATATCAAACCATATCGAAGGAGAGATACGAGCGTGTTACAGGACCGTGCCAAACAACGTCGTCACACAAGTGTCAGGATTCAATTCGGAGACAGATTTCTGTTTTAGTTCTACGGGAATAGAAGATCAACGGCCTGTGTTTGTCAGCGCCCTTTGCACGAATATGCCGGCGGGCACGTTCCAGTTTGGGTTTTGTGCCAGAAAAAACAGCTCAAGTGCCTGTTGGGTCGACGAAGTTAATTTCCGTCTCAGTGGCGTGAAAATAAATGTTGTCAAAGTGGCGAGATAGTCTAGAACCGTCACCGGTTGTGTGTGCGGTGGGCCTCGGCCGACATGGTTTTTCTGCGTATTTCAGAGGAAAATAACAGAACACACAGTTCGCAATTCTTCTGAACGTCCGATTCAAACTATTGACATATGCGATTAAATCAAATATCCTTTCATATCATATCGAGACGGTAGGGAGGAAATGGGTTGCGCATCTATCCCGTTTCTCTGAGTGCAAATCGGAATATTGCTGTACGTTATATTCCTGGGGAGAAATGATTTAAAAGTCTGGGCTCGTACTGATACACGCTTCTTGGGGCGTAGATCATTTCTGCCACGATAGCAACCGTGGGGTCGGGAGAGGAGATAATAGGGTATGCGCAATGCGCAGGTGGCGGGTATCCTGGCTCGAATCTTATGGGCGATAGTTCTTTTCGTCGGCACTTTATCGTGTGTGTCGTCGGTCGAAGCGGCCGGTCCTGACATCGAAGTTTTTGAGGGGCCAAGCCAGTTTTTCGGTCATCTTGGCCGGCCTCAAAAGTGGATCAACATTGTTGGGAACGTATCGGATCCCGATGGTGATGCGTTAACGTCACTGACCTATTCTCTGAACGGATTGCCGGAAGTGGCGATCTCGATCGGGAAGAACGGGAACCTCCGTCTGGTCCGGGACGGAGACTTCAACGTTGAGATCGATGCCGATGATCTGACCGCCGGTGTCAACACGGTGGTCATCCGTGCGGTTGACGATAACAGTGAACAGTCTCAGACGACGGTTACGGTGAACTACGTTTCTGGAAACGTGTGGCCGTTGCCCTATTCGATCGATTGGACCGGCGCGACAGCCATCTCCGACGTCGCGCAGGTCGTGGACGGACGATGGACCCTGGACGGCGACGGTGTCCGTATCATCGACGACGGTTACGACCGGTTGATCGCGATCGGGGACATGACATGGGAAGACTATGAGATTGAAGCTCGGGTCACGTTCCAGAACCTTGGCTTGGGGGTAGGTTTTTTACACCGGTGGCTTGGCCACAATGAGACGCCGCCGCATGTGCCGGGCATGATTCCGCGTTTGGGTTTCCGTCCCATCGGAGCGTTGGCTTGGTTTCGTGACCGGACCAGTTATCCGGCCCCTCGGCTGGAGATCTCCGACGGTTTTGAGGTGGTCAAGGCCCTCAGCGGTGAGGGCTTTATTCAAGCGGGCAATACCTATTGGTTCCGCTCCCGTGTGCAGACGGTGCCCAGTGGCGTGCTGTACACCCTGAAGGCCTGGGAGGACGGCCAGTCCGAGCACTCAGGTGTGAACCTGCAGGCGGTCGATCAAACGCCTGATGCGTTACCGGCGGGCTCGGTTCTGCTGGTGGCGTATAGCACCAAAGCGACCTTTGGCCCCGTGACGATTCGGCCGGTCCAGAACATCCCCGCCGCGTTGGACGACATTGGTCCAACGTCGACCGATACGCCTGTGGTGATCGACGTGTTGGCCAACGATGTGGACAGCGACGGTGTGTTGGTGCCATCGTCGTTGCTGGTGACCCGAACGCCCGCCAACGGCGCGACCACCGTGGACGCGGTGACGGGCCTGGTCACGTACACACCGGATCTGGGCTATTCGGGTGTGGATACCTTCATGTATACCGTCCAAGACGACGTTGGGCAGGTATCCAATGAAGCGACGGTTGTCGTGGCAGTGACACCTGTGCCGGGCGCTCCGGTTTCAGATGACTTTTCATTGGGGGTGCTGGATACGTCGCTGTGGACGTTGCTGGACCCGCAATCGGACGCGTCGCTGAGCTTTACCAACACAAACGTCCAGCTATCGGTCCCCGGCGGTAGCAGCCACGACCTCTGGACGAATCGGCTGTTTGCCCCGCGGCTTCTTCAGAATATCAGTGATGATGACTTCGAAGTCGAGGTCAAGTTTGACTCACCGGTGACCAGCCGGTTCCAGTACCAGGGCCTGGTCGCTCAACAGGACGAGCAGAATCTCGTCCGGGTTGACGTGCAACACAACGGGACCCAGGCCAATGCCTTTGCCGGCAAGATCAAATCAGGCAACGGGGAGTTTATCGATAGTGCCACGATTTCTGGGACGGCGCCGGTCTATCTGCGTCTGAAGCGTGTGGCCAACAGCTGGACCTTCAAGTATTCACAGGACGGACAGAACTGGACGACGGTCCGGGCGTTCAATCATATTATGACGGTGAATCAGGTCGGGATCTACGTTGGCAATCATGGCAACCCGGCGTCGACGTCACCGTCCCACATGGGGTCAATCGATTATTTTTTCAATACCCTCTCGCCGATTGATCCGGAGGATGTCGGTACCCCGGTTGCGGTCGACGACTCGGCGTTCACCGATATCGACGTATCGGTGGACATCGATGTGCTGATCAACGATTCGGACAGCGATGGCTTTCTGGTACCGTCGACCGTCTTGGTGACCAGTGGCCCCAGCAACGGGACCACGAGCGTCAATCCCACCACCGGGATCGTCACGTACACACCCGACCTGGGATTCTTTGGTGCGATCGATACGTTTACATACACGGTCCAAGACAACGACGCTCATGTGTCCAACGCCGCGACGGTCAGTGTGACGGTTGGCAATCAACCTCCGACGGCGAACGATGATTCGGCGTCGACGGATCAAGACGTATCGGTGGCGATTGACGTGCTGGCAAACGATGTGGACAGCGATGGCGTGTTGGTGCCTTCGACCGTGCTGGTGACCAGTGGCCCCAGCAACGGCACGACGAACGTGGATCCGGTCACGGGTGTGGTGACCTACACACCGTCGAGTGGGTTCGTGGGCACAGACACTTTGACGTACACGGTGGAAGATAACAGTACGAACGTGTCCAACGCCGCGACGGTGACGGTGACGGTCTTGGCCGTAAACCAGCCCCCGACGGCGAACGACGATTCGACAACCACCAACACCGACGTGGCGGTGGCGATTGATGTCTTGGCCAACGACACCGACAGCGACGGTGTATTGGTGCCCTCGACCGTGCTGGTGGCCAGTGGCCCCAGCAACGGTACGACAAACGTGGATCCGGTCACGGGTGTGGTGACCTACACACCGTCGTCTGGGTTCGTGGGGACGGATATGTTTACTTACACCGTCGAAGACGACAGCGCCAACGTGTCCAACGCCGCGACCGTGACGGTGACGGTCTTGGCCGTAAACCAGCCCCCGACGGCGAACGACGATTCGGCGTCGACGGGCATCGATACGGCGGTCGCCATCGATGTGTTGGCCAATGACGTCGACATTGACGGCGTGTTGGTGCCTTCGACCGTGCTGGTGGCCAGTGGCCCCAGCAACGGCACGACGAGCGTGGATCCGGTCAGCGGTGTGGTGACCTACACACCGTCGCTGGGCTTTGTGGGGACCGATACTTTCACATACACCGTGGAAGACGACAGCGCAGATGTGTCGAATCTGGCCACTGTCACCGTCACGGTTTCAGGCGCAGGCAACCAACCCCCGACGGCGAACGATGATTCGGCCTCGACGGATCAGGACGTTTCGGTGGCGATCGATGTGTTGGCCAATGATGTTGACACTGACGGCGTGTTGGTGCCTTCGACCGTGCTGGTGACCAGCGACCCGAGAGACGGCACGACGAGCGTGGATCCGGTCACCGGCGTGGTGACGTATACACCGTCCTCGGGTTTTGTGGGCGTTGATACTTTTATGTACACCGTCGAAGACGATAGCACCAACGTCTCAAACACAGCGACAGTGACGATTACGGTGGTTGCTGTGGGCAATCAACCCCCGACCGCCAACGACGATTCGGCCTCGACGGATCAAGACGTCTCGGTGGCCATCGACGTGCTGGCAAACGATACCGACAGCGATGGCGTGTTGGTGCCTTCGACCGTGCTGGTAGCCAGTGGCCCCAGCAACGGCGCGACGAGTGTGGACCCGGTCACCGGCGTGGTCACGTATACGCCGTCGACTGGTTTCTTGGGTACAGACACGTTCACGTATACGGTCGAAGACGACAGCACGAATATTTCCAACGCCGCAACGGTGACGGTTACGGTGACGGCAGTGAACCAACCCCCGACCGCCAACGACGATTCGGTCATTACCAGCATTGATTTGGCGGTGGCGATCGACGTGCTGGCAAACGATGTAGACATTGACGGCGTGTTGGTGCCATCGACCGTGCTGGTGGCCAGTGGCCCGAACAACGGGACAACGAGTGTGGATCCTGTTACCGGTGCGGTAACGTACACGCCGTCGACTGGTTTCTTGGGTACAGACACGTTCACGTATACGGTCGAAGACGACAGCACGAATATTTCCAACGCCGCGACCGTCACTGTGAGAGTTGAGGATGTGGGAGGTGCTCCGGTCTCCGACGATTTCTCGACGGGTACTCTGAACACATCTCTGTGGACGCTGCTCGATCCAAAAGCCGACGCGTCTCTGAGCTTTACCGGGACCAACATCGAGCTGTTTGTACCAGGCGGTACGAGTCATGATCTGTGGACAAATCGTCTCTTCGCTCCGAGACTGCTGCAAGATGTCAGCGACGACGACTTTGAGGTAGAAGTCAAGTTTGATTCGCCGGTCACGGACCGATTTCAGCTCCAGGGTATCACCGTCCAACAAGACGGTTTAAATCTCATTCGCGCTGAAGTGTTCCACAACGGTACGTCGGTGCGCATCTTTGCCGCACAGTTCACTGCGGGCGTCGGACAGACGGTGATCAGTAATACAATCTCGGTCAACAGCCCTGTGTATTTGCGGTTGGCTCGTGTTGGCGATAGTTGGACTTTCAGGTATTCAGCAGACGGTCTTGTCTGGATTACGGCCGGGACATTCAACCATGTGATGGCAGTAAGTCAAGTCGGGTTCCACGTCGGCAACCACGGCAGTCCCGCGTCAAGTATCCCTGCCCATACCGGTTCCGTCGACTATTTCTTTAACACCGCATCACCGATCGTACCGGGGGATAGCGGCATTCCGACGGCGAACGACGATTCGTCGTCGACCGATGAAGATGTGGCGGTAGCGATCGATGTGTTGGCCAACGACACGGATAGCGACGGTGTGTTGGTGCCATCGTCGGTGCTGGTGACCAGTGGCCCCAGCAACGGCACGACGAGCGTCGACCCGGTGACGGGTGTCGTGACGTATACGCCTTCGTCGGGCTTCTTGGGCACGGATACGTTTACGTATACGGTCGAGGATGACCAAGCGAATGTTTCAAATACGGCAACGGTGACAGTAACGGTCTTGGTGGTGGGCAATCAGCCTCCGACGGCGAACGATGATGCAACATCGACCGATGAAGACGTGGCAGTGGCGATCGATGTACTGACGAACGATACGGATAGCGACGGAGTATTGGTGCCGTCGTCGGTGTTGGTGACCAGTGGCCCGAACAACGGCACAACGAGCGTGGATCCGGTGACGGGCGTCGTGACCTACACGCCGTCATCAGGCTTTGTGGGTACGGACACGTTCACGTACACGGTCGAAGACGACAGCACAAACGTTTCTAACGTAGCGACGGTCACCATCACCGTATTAGATGTGGACCAGCCTCCGACGGCGAACGACGATACAGCGTCAACGGATGAAGATGTAGCGGTGGCGATTGACGTGTTGGCCAATGACACCGATAGCGACGGCGTACTGGTACCGTCGTCGGTGCTGGTGGCCAGTGGCCCGAGCAACGGCACAACGAGCGTGGATCCGGTGACGGGTGTGGTGACCTACACGCCGTCGACAGGCTTTGCGGGAACGGACACGTTCACGTACACCGTGGAAGACGATGGCACGAACGTTTCCAACGCGGCGACGGTGACCGTCACCATATTAGATGTGAACCAACCTCCGACGGCGAACGACGATACAGCGTCAACGGATGAAGATGTGGCGGTGGCGATTGATGTGTTGGCCAACGACACCGACAGCGACGGTGTATTGGTGCCGTCGTCGGTACTGGTGACCAGCGGTCCGAACAACGGCACGACGAGTGTGGATCCGGTAACGGGTATTGTGACCTACACGCCGCTGTCTGGCTTTGTGGGTGCGGATACGTTTACGTATACGGTCGAAGACGACACGGCGAACGTATCGAACATCGCGACCGTCACGATCACGGTATTGGCCGGTAATCAGCCCCCAACGGCGAACGACGATACAGCGTCGACCGACGAAGATGTGGCGGTGGCGATTGATGTGTTGGCCAATGACACCGATAGCGACGGCGTATTGGTGCCGTCATCGGTGCAGGTGGTCGGTGGCCCAAGCAACGGCACGACAAGTGTGGATCCGGTGACGGGGATTGTGACTTATACACCGCTGTTGGGTTTTGTGGGTACGGACACGTTCACGTACACGGTCGAAGACGACACGGCGAACGTATCGAACATCGCGACCGTCACGATCACGGTATTGGTCGGTAATCAACCCCCAACGGCGAACGACGATGCAGCATCGACCGATGAAGACGTGGCGGTGGCGATTGATGTGCTGGCCAATGACACGGACAGCGACGGGGTATTGGTGCCGTCGTCGGTGCTAGTGACCAGTGGTCCCAGCAACGGCACAACAAGTGTGGATCCGGTCACGGGCATCGTGACGTATACACCACTGTCCGGTTTTGTAGGTACGGACACGTTTACGTACACGGTCGAAGACGAAAGCACAAACGTTTCTAACGTAGCGACGGTAACCGTCACCGTATTAGACGTAGACCAGCCTCCGACGGCGAACGATGATGCAGCATCGACCGATGAAGACGTGGCGGTGGCAATTGATGTGTTGGCCAATGACACCGATAGCGACGGCGTGTTGGTGCCGTCGTCGGTGCTGGTGACCAGTGGTCCCAGCAACGGCACAACAAGTGTGGATCCGGTGACGGGCGTCGTGACCTACACGCCGTCGACAGGTTTTGTGGGTACCGACACGTTTACGTATACCGTGGAGGACGACGTTACGAATGTCTCCAATGCAGCGACGGTGACCGTCACCGTGTTGGATGTGAACCAGCCACCGACGGCGAACGACGATACAGCGTCAACGGATGAAGATGTGGCGGTGGCGATTGATGTGTTGGCCAATGACACCGATAGCGACGGCGTGTTGGTGCCGTCGTCGGTGCTGGTGACCAGTGGTCCCAGCAACGGCACGACAAGTGTGGATCCGGTGACGGGTATCGTGACCTACACACCGCTGTCGGGTTTTGTGGGCACGGACACATTTACGTACACGGTGGAAGACGACAGCACGAATGTATCCAACGCGGCGACGGTGACCGTCACCGTGCAAGATGTGAATCAGCCTCCAACGGCGAACGACGATACAGCGTCAACGGATGAAGATGTGGCGGTGGCGATTGATGTGTTGGCCAATGACACCGATAGCGACGGCGTGTTGGTGCCGTCGTCGGTGCTGGTGACCAGTGGTCCCAGCAACGGCACGACAAGTGTGGATCCGGTGACGGGTATCGTGACCTACACACCGCTGTCGGGTTTTGTGGGCACGGACACATTTACGTACACGGTGGAAGACGACAGCACGAATGTCTCTAACGCGGCGACGGTGACCGTCACCGTGCAAGATGTGAACCAGCCTCCAACGGCGAACGACGATTCGTCTTCGACCGACGAAGATGTGGCGGTGGCGATTGACGTGTTGGCCAATGACACCGATAGCGACGGCGTGTTGGTGCCGTCGTCGGTGCTGGTCGTTAGTGGCCCGAGCAACGGCACGACGAGTGTGGACCCCGTCACGGGCGTTGTGACCTACACACCGTCGACAGGTTTTGTGGGCACGGATACGTTCACCTATACGGTGGAAGATAACAGTACGAATGTCTCTAACGCGGCGACAGTGACCGTCACTGTGCAAGATGTGAACCAGCCTCCAACGGCGAACGACGATACAGCGTCGACCGATGAAGATGTGGCGGTGGCGATTGACGTGTTGGCCAATGACACCGATAGCGACGGCGTGTTGGTACCGTCGTCAGTGCTGGTCGTCAGTGGCCCGAGCAACGGCACGACGAGTGTGGATTCCGTGACGGGTGTGGTGACGTACACGCCGTCGACGGGTTTTGCGGGTACGGACACGTTCACGTATACGGTCGAAGACGATACGACTAACGTTTCAAACGTCGCGACAGTTACGGTTACGGTTCTGGCAGCCGGCAACCAGCCTCCGACGGCGAACGACGATTCGTCTTCGACCGATGAAGACGTGGCGGTGGCGATTGATGTGTTGGCCAATGACACCGATAGCGACGGTGTGTTGGTACCGTCGTCGGTGCTGATCGTCAGTGGCCCGAGCAACGGCACAACGAGTGTGGATCCCGTCACGGGTGTCGTGACGTACACACCGTCGTCGGGTTTTGTGGGTACCGACACGTTCACGTACACAGTGGAGGACGACAGCACGAACGTCTCTAACGTGGCGACGGTGACCGTCACCGTATTAGATGTGAACCAGCCTCCAACGGCGAACGACGATTCGTCTTCGACCGATGAAGATGTGGCTGTAGGGATCGATGTGTTGGCCAATGACACAGATAGCGACGGCGTGTTGGTACCGTCGTCGGTGCTGGTCGTCAGTGGCCCGAGCAACGGTACAACGAGTGTGGATCCCGTCACGGGTGTCGTAACGTACACACCGTCGTCGGGTTTTGTGGGTACCGACACGTTTACGTACACGGTAGAGGATAACAGTGCGAATGTCTCTAATGCGGCGACGGTCACCGTCACCGTATTGGATGTGAACCAGCCTCCAACAGCGAACGACGATTCGTCGTCGACCGATGAAGATGTGGCGGTGGCGATCGACGTGTTGGCCAATGACACCGATAGCGACGGCGTGTTGGTGCCGTCGTCGGTGCTGGTGGCCAGTGGCCCGAGCAACGGCACAACGAGCGTGGATCCGGTGACGGGCGTCGTGACCTACACGCCGCTGTCGGGTTTTGTAGGTACCGACACGTTCACGTACACGGTCGAGGATGACAGTGCGAATATCTCTAATGCGGCGACGGTCACGGTCACCGTATTAGATGTGAACCAGCCTCCAACAGCGAACGACGATACAGCGTCGACCGATGAAGACGTGGCGGTGGCGATTGACGTATTGGTCAACGACACCGATAGCGACGGCGTGTTGGTGCCGTCGTCGGTGCTGGTGGCCAGTGGCCCGAGCAACGGCACAACGAGCGTGGATCCGGTGACGGGCGTCGTGACGTATACGCCGTCGACAGGCTTTGTGGGTACGGACACGTTCACGTACACGGTCGAGGATGACAGTGCGAATATCTCTAATGCGGCGACGGTCACGGTCACCGTATTGGATGTGAACCAGCCTCCAACAGCGAACGACGATACAGCGTCAACCGATGAAGACGTGGCGGTGGCGATTGACGTATTGGTCAACGACACCGATAGCGACGGCGTGTTGGTGCCGTCGTCGGTGCTGGTGGCCAGTGGTCCGAGCAATGGCACAACGAGCGTGGATCCGGCCACGGGCATTGTGACGTATACACCGCTGTCAGGCTTTGCGGGTACCGATACGTTCACGTACACGGTCGAGGACGACAGTACAAATGTCTCTAACGCAGCGACGGTGACCGTGACGGTGTTGACGGGTAATCAGCCTCCGACGGCGAACGACGATTCGTCGTCGACCGATGAAGATGTGGCGGTGGCGATCGACGTGTTGGCCAACGACACCGATAGCGACGGTGTGTTGGTGCCGTCGTCGGTACTGGTGACCGGTGGCCCAAGCAACGGTACGACGAGTGTGGATCCGGTCACGGGCATTGTGACGTATACACCGCTACTGGGTTTTGTGGGTACCGATACATTCACGTACACGGTGGAAGATGACAGTGCGAATGTCTCTAACGCGGCGACAGTGACCGTGACGGTGTTGGCGGGTAATCAGCCTCCGACGGCGAACGACGATTCGTCGTCGACCGATGAAGACGTGGCGGTGGCGATTGATGTATTGGCCAACGACATCGACAGCGACGGGGTGCTCGTGCCGTCGTCGGTGCTGGTGACCAGTGGCCCGAGCAACGGCACGACGAGTGTGGATCCGGTGACGGGTATCGTGACGTACACACCGCTGTCAGGCTTTGCGGGTACCGATACATTCACGTATACCGTGGAAGATAACAGCACGAATGTCTCTAACGCGGCGACGGTGACCGTCACCGTACAAGATGTGAATCAGCCTCCAACGGCGAACGACGATTCGTCGTCGACCGATGAAGATGTGGCGGTGGCGATCGACGTGTTGGCCAACGACACCGATAGCGACGGGGTGCTCGTGCCGTCGTCGGTTTTGGTGGCCAGTGGTCCGAGCAATGGCACGACGAGTGTGGATCCCGTGACGGGTGTGGTGACGTACACGCCGTCGTCAGGTTTTGTGGGTACGGATACATTCACCTATACGGTGGAAGACGACAGTGCGAATGTCTCTAACGCGGCGACAGTGACCGTGACGGTGTTGGATGTCAATCAGCCTCCAACGGCGAACGATGATACAGCGTCTACAGACGCAGGTCTTGCGATAGCGATCGATGTGTTGACCAACGACGTCGACAGCGACGGTGTGCTCGTGCCATCGTCGGTGTTGGTGACCAGTGGACCCAGCGACGGCACAACGGGTGTGGATCCGGTGACGGGCGTCGTGACATACACGCCATCGCCGGGCTTTGTAGGCACGGATGCGTTCACTTATACCGTCGAGGATGATACGGCAAACATTTCGAACACCGCCACCGTGACGGTTGCGGTGTTGGCCGTCAATCAACCCCCGACGGCGAACGACGATTCGGCGACAACCAATGTTGACTTGGCATCGGCGATCGACGTGTTGGCCAACGATACGGACAGTGACGGCGTATTGGTGCCGTCGTCAGTGTTGGTGACCGGTGGTCCCAGCAACGGCACAACGAGTGTGGATCCGGTGTCAGGTGTTGTGACATACACGCCATCGTCGGGCTTTGTGGGTGCAGACACGTTCACGTACACGGTCGAAGACAATAGCGCGAATGTTTCTAACGTCGCGACGGTGAGTGTGACGGTATTGGCTGTGAATCAGCCGCCAACGGCGAATGACGATTCGGCGACGACGGACACAGATGTGGCGGTGGCCATCGATATCCTCGCCAATGATACGGATGTTGATGGCGTATTGGTGCCGTCGTCAGTGTTGGTGGTCAGTGGTCCGAGCAATGGCGCGACGAGTGTGGATCCGGTGACGGCTGTTGCGACATACACACCATCGTCAGGCTTTGTGGGTACGGATACGTTCACGTACACGGTCGAAGACAATAGCGCGAATATCTCGAACGTGGCGACAGTGACGGTCACCGTGTTGGCCGTCAATCAACCTCCGACCGCGAACGACGATTCGGCAACGACAGACGCAGATGTAGCTGTGGCCATCGATGTGTTGGCCAACGACACCGATAGCGACGGCGTATTGGTGCCATCGTCGGTGTTGGTGGCCAGTGGCCCGAGCAACGGGACGACGAGTGTAGATCCGGTGACCGGTGTCGTAACGTATACACCGTCGCTTGGTTTTGTAGGCCAAGACGTGTTTACGTACACCGTGGAAGACGACAGCACCAATGTTTCTAATGCCGCGACGGTGACGGTGACGGTGATCGCGCAGGCCGGCGCGCCTGTCTCCGACGACTTTTCGACGGGTGTTCTGGACACGACACTCTGGACGCTGTTCGATCCAAAAGCCGATTCGTCTCTGAGTTTTACCAGCACCAATGTCGAGCTGACGGCGCCCGGTGGGACGAGTCACGACCTGTGGACGAATCGCCTATTCGCCCCACGACTGTTACAGGACGTCAGCGACGATGATTTTGAGGTTGAGGTCAAGTTCGATTCCGCAGTGACGGACCGGTACCAGATGCAGGGTATCGTGGTCCAGCAAGATGGTCTGAATCTCATTCGTGCTGAAGTCTTTTCCAACGGTTCGTCGGTACGCATTTTTGCTGCTCAGATTACCGCTGGAGTGGCGCAGGGCTTGATCAACATGGCGATTTCGATTAACAGCCCCGTGTATCTTCGCCTAGCGCGCGTCGGAGACAGCTGGACCTTAGGCTATTCGGCGGACGGGCAGGTCTGGACCACGGCCGGGACGTTTAATCACACAATGACAGTCAACCAGGTTGGATTCCACGTGGCTAACCACGGCAATCCCGCGTCGAGCATCCCGGCTCATACCGGGTCAGTCGACTACTTCTTTAACACCGCCTCGCCGATCGTGAACCAGGATTAGACCGTCGGTATCATGGTGGCAATATGTGTGTCGGTGATCTTGCCGGGGTGAGATTCCGATCCTTTCACCTGACACCGATCAGTGGTATAAACCATTCACGATGACCTCTTAAAGTTGCTCTCCACCATCGGGGTGTTTCTACACCAAATTCTTCTGTATGCACGGTTCAGGCTGAAAATGCAAAGACAAACATCTATTGTGAGGCTAGACCATGTGGGCAAATCCAGCGATGTTACACACCAAATTTGACCAGGGGCTCAGTTACTCAGATTTTGTAGCGTTGGGTCAAGCTGAAGGCCATCACCATCAGTGGGACCAGCGGTACAGTCAGCTCGAGCTAACGGCGAAACAGCGGGGTCTTATCGAATCATTTACGCGTGAAATGAATGTATTGTGCCTGACCGGTACATGGTGCGGTGACTGTGCGCTACAGGGTTCGGCCATGCAGCGTATCGCTGAGGGCAATCCAGACCGTATTCATCTGCGGTTCATTATGCGATGTGACGAACACGCAGAGCTGATTGTCAAATCACAGATCAACGCTGGGTTCCGAGTGCCCGTGACGTGGTTTTTGGCCGAAGACCTCGAGCCCGTATCTTGGTTCGGCGACCGTACCCTGAGTCGTTACCGTTCGATGGCCCGTAAGTCCCTGCCGGCCAATGAAACTGAAATATTGCCCCCACCGGCGACGGACCCTGTTCGTCAAGTACTCCAAGAGGTCTTAGACGAATTTGAGCGTGTTCATTTGGTGTTGCGACTCAGCGCCCGTTTAAGACAGAAACACAATGACTGACAAGCATCGCGTATTTTCTCTTCGCGTCGCGGATCTGCGAAGCGCGATCACCGCAAGCCCACGCTCGAAGATACGCGCGTAAGAGCGTTCTGTGTTTGGTATGATCCGGAGATTCTCTGTTAGGCAACCCGTTCTAAATTGGATCGGTGTGCGGTCATGTCGTTTGGCTTCGACGATGTCTAGCGACAGGTGATCGCGTTAACGCCTGACCTGATCCGAATCATTTATGGGCCCGCCCGGGCCATCCTATCGTCGGATATCGGGACTCCACGTACGGAAGGTTCGTTGACGCAGGCCCCGGCATATGCTCGCGATGACAGTCGCCGCTGTTCAGGTTCATTCAAGACGTGTGCTATGCGCTAAATGAACTCCCGCAGCCGCACGTGCTTGTGGCGTTGGGGTTATTAAAGACAAAACCACGGCCCATGATTTCGTCTTTGAAGTCGATCTTGGTGCCGTTGAGGTAAAGATAGCTCTTCGGGTCACAGACGATGGCAATGCCATGCTGCTCGAATTTTTCGTAGTTGTCGTGTTCGGTTTCTGTCAGATCAAGAAAATAGCTGAACCCCGAGCACCCGCCACCTTTAACCCCAACCCGTAAAGACACCTTTTCGGGATCCAATTTCGGGTCGGACTTCTCAATAATGGTCTTGATCTCACTGGCTGCAGTTTGTGTTAACTCAATGGCCATCGGTATGACTCCCAATCGTTGGTTTTTTCGTGCGGCGATCATATCTACGAAGGATCGCCTGCTCCCGGTTCAACTCAAGTGGAAAGTAATTCAGATCATTATAGTCCGATTACGACGAGGATCTAACACCTAGATGTGAACGAGTCGTGACGATTAAGCACTTAAACAATATATATTACTATTTTTATCAGCCTCGACCCCAGAGACGTTTAAGCGTCTCTCCGATTGATGCAGTCATCGGTAGCTGCGGCCACCGGGATTTATTCTATTGAGCCTCAAATCGAAGACTGTGTCCACGGCTGCGCCCAAGATGTAGTTGCAAATCATTATGTCTATTTACTTTACGACATATCGCCAGGCCGCGGTTTGGATGGTCGAAGGAGCACTTTGTCCACGGAAACAAATATAGATCGACGGTCCGTGTAGAAATCGGACTAATTTTGTACTATAGATGGATGGATCTCTTACCACCAAGGGGATAAGGGCAAACGAGGATGTTCGGCTTTACCCGTAAAACAGACTATGCCATGGTGGCACTTGCGACGTTAGCAGGGCAGGGTGCGGCCGGTGATCGGCCCCGCAGTGCTCGTTGGATCGCTGACCAGAACGGTCTGCCACTGCCGCTACTGATGCAGGTGCTCAAGGATTTGCACCGAGCAGGCATACTACGTTCGACACGTGGTGCTGGCGGTGGGTATCACCTGGCCGATCCGCCCGACAGGATTGGTCTGGTCCGGGTGATCGAGGCGATCGAGGGACCGCTACGGGTGACCGTGTGTTGTGAAGATGAATCGGACGTGGAGCCTTGCACGGCATGCCATCTGGAAAGGCGGTGTCCCATTACCACAGCGATGCGACGGGTCAACGACGTGATCGTCGAGTTTCTTGGTCGGATCACGATCGATCAGCTGATCGAATCCAATCAGGGCACCGGCGAATTGTTGGAGGAGCTTGGCGTGGGGAAGGGATTGACCTCACGACCGACAACGCCTGTGGCGTTACGAAAGGACATGCCATGACCGCAGCGCAGACGCAGCAGACCATCGAACAACTCGCCGCCAGAACCTATAAGGACGGCTGGGTCACGGATATCGAATCCGAATCCTTGCCGCCCGGTTTAGACGAGCAGACCGTGCGTGCGATTTCGGCGAAGAAGAATGAGCCGAGTTGGCTGACCGATTGGCGGCTGAAGAGCTACCGTCACTGGTTGACCATGAAGGAACCCACATGGCCGTTTTTGCCGTACGGCTATGGTCCGGTCAACTACCAAGACACCATTTACTATTCGGCTCCGAAGCAGAAGACCGATGGCCCCAAGAGCCTCGATGAAGTCGACCCGAAGCTGCTGGAAACGTACGACAAGTTGGGTATCCCATTGGAAGAGCAGAAGATGCTCGCCGGCGTTGCGGTGGACGCGGTGTTCGATTCCGTGTCGGTGGCCACGACCTTCAAAGACAAGCTTTCTGAGTTGGGTATCATCTTCTGTCCATTTTCCGAGGCGGTGCAGACGCACGGCGATCTGGTGAAGAAATACCTGGGATCGGTCGTGCCCTACTCTGACAATTTCTTCGCCACGCTCAATTCGGCGGTGTTTAGCGACGGATCGTTTGTGTATGTTCCCAAGGGTGTTCGGTGTCCGATGGAGCTGAGCACCTACTTCCGTATTAACGCGTCCAATACCGGTCAGTTTGAGCGGACACTGATCGTTGCCGACGAAGGGTCATATGTCAGTTACCTGGAAGGCTGCACCGCGCCGATGCGGGACGAAAACCAGTTGCACGCCGCCGTGGTGGAGTTGGTGGCACTAAAAGATGCCAGGATCAAGTACTCGACCATTCAGAACTGGTACCCGGGCGATGAGCAAGGCAAGGGCGGGATCTACAATTTTGTCACCAAACGGGGTGCCTGTCGCGGCGACAACGCGCACATCAGTTGGACTCAGGTTGAAACAGGATCCGCGATTACATGGAAGTATCCTTCGGTCATCCTACAGGGCGCCCAAAGCGTAGGAGAATTCTATTCCGTGGCATTGACCAACGGAATGCAGCAAGCCGACACGGGTACGAAGATGATCCACATCGGACCCAATACCAAGAGCACGATTGTGTCCAAGGGCATCAGCGCCGGCAGGGGTCATAACGCTTATCGGGGGCAGGTGAAGGTACTCAAAAGTGCCAACGGCGCTCGCAACTACACCCAGTGTGACTCCATGTTGATCGGTGATCAATGTGGGGCCCATACATTCCCCTATATTGACGTGAAGAACCCTTCGGCCCACGTGGAGCACGAGGCGTCTACGTCCAAGATCGGTGAAGATCAATTGTTCTACTGTCAGCAGCGAGGCATCAATATGGAAGACGCGGTCTCGCTGATTGTCAATGGTTTTTGCAAACAGGTGTTCAAAGAACTACCCATGGAGTTCGCCGTTGAGGCCAACAAGCTGCTGAGCATTAGCCTTGAGGGTAGCGTGGGATAACAAGAAGGCGGCCGACGTGCACAGCGAAGTGTCGCTGGATGCCAATTGAAGCCCAGCAAGCGGGCGAGAAAAAGTCGCGTGATCGACAACCAGAGCAACCACAAAGGAAAGACGCGCACATGTTAGAAATCAAAAATCTACATGCGAAAATCGAGGACAACCAGATACTCAAGGGTCTGGATTTAACTGTCAACCCCGGGGAAGTCCACTCCATCATGGGGCCCAACGGGTCGGGCAAATCGACGTTGGCACAAGTGTTGTCAGGTCGCGAGAATTTTGAGGTTACCGACGGCTCGGTGACCTACATGGGCAAGGATCTGCTTGAGATGGACCCAGACGCACGGGCTTGCGAGGGCATCTTCATGGCTTTTCAATACCCCGTTGAGATCCCCGGTGTATCAAACACGCAGTTTTTAAACGCCGCTTTTAACGCCCAACGGAAGTATCGTGGTCAGGAGGAGATTGATGCGATCGATTTCCTTAAGCTGGCTAAAGAGAGACGATCGCTCGTGAAGATCGATGACAAGCTGCTGTCCCGTTCGGTCAACGAAGGGTTCTCAGGCGGTGAGAAGAAGCGGCACGAGATCTACCAGATGGCCATGCTCGAGCCACGCTTGGCCGTCCTAGACGAGACGGACTCTGGGCTGGATATTGACGCGTTGCGCATTGTGGCTGACGGGGTGAACAGCTTGCGGGACCGGGATCGAGCGTTCATCGTGATCACGCATTACCAGCGCCTGCTTCGTTATATTGTGCCCGATTATGTGCACGTGCTTTATAACGGTAGGATCGTCAGATCCGGAGACAAGCAGCTTGCGGCCCAGCTGGAAGAGCAGGGTTATGAGTGGATCGAGCAGGAAGCGGCGGCGGTCGTTTGATCATTGCCAGTGACACCTCGCGGGTTCGCTGACGGCGTCGCCGGTCCCGCCATGACCACAGGAGAGCATCGCACGTGACGACCAGTATCACCGACCGACGAGACAACAACGCGGGCCTTCTGGGCCGGCTGGAGACGCACGTTGCGGCGCAACGCCCTGACTGGTTTGGTCACCAGCGCCAGGCGGCGGTCAGCTGCTTCAGGTCGATTGGCCTGCCGACGACGCGGGATGAAGATTGGCGATTCACGAACACGGCACCGATCCGTGAGTTGGCGTTCGAAAGCCCGGGTGATGAATCGATCGTGTCACCGAAAGATATCAGTTCGGTGAGCATCCCAGGTTTAGACGGTTCCTGCTTGGTATTTGTGAACGGTCGGTTCGAAGCGGAGTTGTCTGAGTTGGGGACCCTGCCCCCGGGTGTCAAGGTGTTGAGCTTGGCCGACGCGTTCGCAAGCCAACAGGCACTGCTTCAGAAACACTTGGGTCAGTTGGCAGCGTTTGACCACCAGCCATTCACGGCATTGAACACCGCGTTAACCGACGACGGTGTGGTGGTGGTGGTTCCAGCAGGACTAAGCGTCCAAGAGCCAATCTACGTGTTGAACCTGAGCGTCGCGACGACGGGTAAGCCGCTGTGGGTTAACCCGCGTAACCTCATCGTGACGGGGGCAAATGCAGCGGTAACGTTGATCGAAGACTATGTGTCACTCAACGGCGGTGTGTATTTGAACAACGCGGTGACGGAGGTCATCGTAGGCGACAACGCCGATGTGACCCATTATCTGATCGAGCGGGACAGCCGCGAGGCGTTTAATATATCTTCATTGCATGCCCGGCAAGGGCGCGACAGTCGGTTTGCGTCACACGCGGCGCTGTTTGGCGGTGCGATTGTGCGCAACAACGTGAATCCAGTACTGGATGGTCAGGGGTGCGATTCACTGTTGAACGGGCTATACATTGCCGATGGCAAACAGACGATAGACAATCACATGACGGTCGTACATGCCAAGGCCCATTGTGACAGCCGCCAGTTCTATAGAGGGATCATGAACGATCATGGCAAGGGCGTGTTCCGCGGTCGGATCGTCGTCCGTCCGGGCGCTCAGAAAACAGACGCCAAGCAAAGCAATCAGAACCTGTTGCTGTCTGACGACGCGGCAGTGAACACGGACCCGCAGCTTGAGATCTATGCCGATGACGTCAAGTGCACGCACGGTGCGACGGTAGGTCAAATTAACCAGGAGCAGGTCTTCTACCTTCAATCGCGCGGCATTCCGCTGGAAACGGCAAGGGCCATGATCATCTACGCGTTTGCCAGTGAAAGCCTTGAACGGATGACCCACCAGCCTATTCGCCAGTTTCTCAAGGCGCAGCTCTTGCACCGGTTACCGGCGGGTCGTGTGTTGGAACAGTCGCTGTAGAGGGTCGGGCCACGGTGCAGGACCCCACCCCAAGAGGACTTGTAACCCTTGATCATTGTTTATGGCATCGCCGACCCAGACACAGCACGCCTCAACCCACGCCACCGATGCCACGCCGGCACCGCTGGACGTCCAGAAGGTTCGCGCCGACTTTCCCATCCTCCGTCAGCGGGTGCACGGTCAGCCGCTAATCTACCTCGATAGTGCCGCAACGGCACAGAAACCTGCGGTGGTGATCGACGCCATTCGCCATTTTTACAACACCGACAACGCCAATATCCACAGAGGTGTGCACACCTTAAGCCAACGCGGCACGGAAGCGCACGAATCAGCGCGAGCAAAAGTTCAGTGTTTCCTAGGTGCAGCTGACACAAGGCAGATCATCTTCGTTCGCGGGACTACAGAAGCGATTAATCTCGTGGCCCAATCGTGGGGCCGGACGAATCTAAAGCCCGGCGACGAGATCTTGATCTCACACCTAGAACATCACAGCAACATTGTGCCGTGGCAGCTGGTTTGTCAGCAGACCGGTGCGGTACTGAAGATCGTGCCCATCAACGATCGTGGCGAGTTTGAGTTTGAAGCGTATGAGCGTCTGTTGGGTAAGCGGACACGGCTCGTCTCGGTGGCTCACGTCTCCAACGCTTTGGGCACGATCCTTCCGGTCAAGAAGATCATCGATTGCGCTCATGACGCGGGAGCCAAGGTGCTGGTGGACGGGGCGCAGGCCGTACCGCATTTGCCGGTGAACGTGCAGGCGTTGGACTGCGATTTCTACGCCTTCTCGGGCCACAAGCTTTTTGGTCCCACGGGCATCGGTGTGCTCTACGGGAAGCCGGAGCTGTTGGAAGCGATGCCCCCTTATCAGGGTGGCGGTGACATGATCCTCTCCGTCAGCTTTGAAAAGACAACGTACAACCAGTTGCCCTATAAATTCGAAGCAGGTACGCCCCACATCGCCGGGCCCATCGGTTTGGCCGCTGCGATTGAATATATCCAATCAATCGGCTTGGATGCCATTGCCCAGTACGAGCATCAGCTCTTGACATATGGCACCCAGCAGCTGGAGGCCATTGAGGGTGTTCGTCTCATTGGCACCGCCCGCGCCAAAGCGGGTGTCCTGAACTTTGTGGTTGACGGTGTGCACCCGCACGACGTCGGTACGGTATTGGACCAGGCGGGTGTGGCCATCCGCACGGGTCACCATTGCGCCCAGCCAGCCATGGACCGGTTCGGTGTGCCGGCCACCGCACGGGCGTCACTGGCGTTTTATAACACACGTGACGACATCGATGCCCTGACCGCGGCGATCCAAGAGGTGATCAAGGTGTTTAAGTCATGACCGACTTGAGAGAGTTATATCAGCAGGTCATCCTTGACCATTCCAAGCGGCCGCGGAACTTTCGTCAGATTGATCACGCCACCCACCACGCCAAAGGCTACAACCCGTTGTGTGGCGATCGTGTTGTGATTTTCCTCACGCTTAATGACGGGGTCATCAGCGACGTGAGTTTTGATGGTTCGGGGTGTGCGATCTGTACCGCGTCGGCGTCCATGATGACCCAGCTGCTAAAAGGCAAGACGGTGCAACAAGCTCAGTCGCTGTTCGTCAAGTTTCGTGACTTGGTCATGGGGAGCGTTGAGATGGACCAGGTTCTTAACGACTTGGACAAGATGAGCGTGTTCTCAGGTGTCCGTCAGTTTCCGGTTCGTGTCAAGTGTGCAACCCTGCCCTGGCACACGATGAAGGCGGCCATCGACAACCAAGATGAAGTGATTTCAACGGAGTCATAGCCCATGAATCAGCACGAGTCTCAGATTGACAACGCGTCTGGGCACAACGCCGCCAAGACAAGCCAGACCAGCGCCGGCGTGCAACCACCCGGTGGCGGGGAAGGCCAGACATTAGAGGACAAGGTCATCGCTGCGTTACGTGAAGTGTACGACCCAGAGATCCCTGTGAACATTTACGACATGGGTCTGATCTACGAGATTCAGATCGACACGGACCAAAAAGTGAACATCAAAATGACACTGACCAGTCCTGCGTGTCCCGTGGCCGAATCGTTACCCGGTCATGTCCGCGCCAGCGTCAGCCGTGTGGTCGGGGTCGCCGAGTGTGACGTGGAACTGGTTTGGGAGCCACAGTGGACTCCGGAAAAGATGACTGACGCGGCAAAACTGCGACTGGGAATGTTGTGAACCGGTAGGGGACGAGTCGATACCGGGTAACAACGCGAGGCTCGGGCCATTGGTCGTTAAACGGGTTTTCACTGCGACTGACTTAGGGCTCCACAACGTGTTTGTGGGTTCTCTTTGTGCGTCAAGATACTACCGACGCACATCTATGCAGGTTTGATCGCGTCGAGATGACCTCACTGTGGCCATACAAGGCGGCTTACACGAAGCGACAGATCCTGGCTAGATACGATTGGTATAAGTACGGATCGGTGCTGTGGGTATGTTCGAAAACAGGTACGCCTATGAGATCGGCATGACTCGCCACCGCGCAGCACGCCGGAGCACACGACACTTGAAAGCCGCAGGACATCTCAACTCGTCGTAGCGGGCCGTTGCGCTTTGATCTCAAGCACACCATCCGGACCAATATCCAACCACGGCACGACGAACGCAACAATCACGTATCGTCTTGCCACGGGAGACCGGAAGTTGGTTGGTGTTATACCGCTCGGCGTCGAGTCGCCACGCTCAATGTCACCAAGCCCATTAGCCCCAATGCCGCCGTGGCCGGCTCGGGGATCACGCCGTTGCCTGGTCCGCCGCCATTTCCACCGCCGCCGCCGCCACGTGGTCCTCGTGTGATGGTGCCATGCTTGAACTGGCCAGCAGCTGCCGCCGAGCCATCACCGATGAGTGTGGGTGATGAGAAAACCAGCGGGTCCATGCCGTTATCAAACGACAAGTTGCCATTGGAGAGGTTAAGCGTTGTCTTGGGATCGGATGACCCAAAGAGGTCGATGTTGTCGTCCAAGGAGTCGGTTGGCCCCAAATCTGTCCATTGAAACGCAAATTGACTTGTGTCAGACGGTAGGTATGCCGTGAAACCCAGGTTGCTTTCGTCATCTTTAATCGACCCGATCGTATAACTGAATTGGGCGGGCAGCAGATCGGGAAACACCGCGTCAAAGAAACCCTCGATATTCAATACCTTCGTCCCCACGGGCGCATCAAACAGCAGCTTTGGGGCTGTGCTCCCGATCTGGGCCTGGAGAGGGGCCGGTGGGGTGACGCTGGTGGGGACCAGCTGATCATCAAATGCCAGAATGTTGGTGATCGTGAACAATCCCGTTTGGACAGACTGACCGTCCAGCACCAACGTTTGTGGCGGTGTGATCTGAACAGGAAAAGTACCAGCGATCGGATTTCCTGAAACCCTAAGCGATAGGCCACCGCTGTTGTCTCCCAGTGCGAAGATTGAATCGGTATGAAAAAAGCTCACTGTGCTAGGCGCGTCCAGGCTAAACGCGGACGGCAATCCGCGATTCAACGCTGACAACGGGTTCGGATAAGCAAACCGATCGTCAACGTGGTATCCCAGACGACCCGCTACGTTGCCCACCGGAGCCACCGAGCCATCAATGGTGGCCGCGGAAATATTAGGCGATGTGACGGCATAAGCATTAATCCATCCGGTCACAGTCGTCGGGCTGGTTCGTTGGCACCCGTTGGGATCTGTGCAAGTCGCACGCGACCACGGTATCCATGCGTTGTGTGCACCGCCTTCAGCTGTGCCAATCATTTCGACGATATAGCTCCCCGCGTCAAGATCCACGGTTGTCGGTGTAGATGATCTCGCATTGACATCAACAACCGTCACTGCGTGAACAGTCTGAGCCATTGCCGTGCAGAGCCAAAGCCCCGCCATCCCCAAAACACTTGCCTTCCAATAAATTGTGGGCATCACAATCCTCCTTTCGCTGATTCGATGTTTCCCATGGAGTCCGCGTCGACAGCGGCATAGATCGATAGGAGGTCATACTACTGGCAAACCAAGCCTATGCCTAGACCTGATTTACTTGTTAAGGATTGGCCAGTCTGGGAGTCGGTGCTGAGTTTCCATTGATCACGTTTCGCCGATCGTAGCCCAGTGCCGACATGTACTTGCCAAACTCCGCTCGAATCCCAGTGTATTGAGATCTTGGTGGAGGGGCATGGATTGGCAATCACTATGACCAGCGACGCAGAATTACTGCTTGTGTTCGTCGTTGCCAACGAAGACTTGGTGATTCGTGGTGTCCCTGGATCGGGATGAAGGATCGGTACCCTTACGTTTACGAGCGGCCATCGTGCAATTGTTCCGCAAATTGCCCGTAAACGCCAACATTCGATGGCAGAAAAATCGATACAAGTATTTTAAATATAGACGATTAAAGGTATCGTCCGCCGGTATGGAGTGCAGATGATCTGTGACACACCCATCGTTGTGTAGAGCGTAAACGCGGATCAGAATCTGGACGTCACGTGGCCCCTCACGCTTGACATATGCTTATATGGGCATATATATAATTATGGCTCGAGCTGCCACAACCTCTGACGTGTTCAACGCCGTTGCCGAACCCCGTCGTCGTGCGATCCTCGATTTTTTGGTCGACGGCGATGGACATCCTGTCAGCGACTTGGTCGAGGCTCTGGGCCTGGGTCAGCCGGTGGTTTCCAAGCACCTGAGGGTGCTGCGTGACGTCGGGCTTGTCACTGCTCAACGTTCGGGCCGGTGGAAGCTCTACAGCGTCAACGGACAGAAACTCAAAGCAGTGCACGACTGGACAAGGACATACGAACGATTTTGGAACCATCAGCTTAATTGCCTGAAGGCACGCGCCGAACAGAAGGCCAAGCGCTTGGCTTGTAAAGATCAGCACGCCAAACCACAAGGAGAACATTGACATGTCAACCGCGATCCAAGACACGATGGTGATTGGTACAAAACTTGTAGAGCTTTGTCGTACCGGCGAGAACCTGACCGCGATCGAAACGCTGTACAGCGATGACGTGGTTAGCGTCGAGCCGGTCGCCAACCCAGCGTTCGAGCAGACCATCACTGGGATCGACAAGGTCAAGAGCAAGAACCGGTGGTGGTACGAGAACAACGAACTGCACGCCGCAGAGCTCGACGGGCCCTACCCGCACGGAGATCGGTTCATTGTCGCCATGAAGTACGACGTGACACCCAAGGCAGGGCCCATGGCGGGCAACCGATTCACGATGAGGGAGATGGGCCTGTATACCGTGGCCGGCAAAAAGATTGTGAAGGAAGAATTCTATTACAGCATGGACTAGAAAATCTCGAAGGAGACAAGAAATGATCGATTCAACGACACTGCCGGATGACCTTACACTGAGCATTCAGAAAGACATGCACGTCGAAGCGCCCATCGCGGTCACGTTTGATGCCGTGCTCGAGCAGCTCGGTCCACGGGCAGAATCTCAGGCGGGTCAGCCCATGCCGATGAAACTGGAAGCACGCCCGGGCGGTCGTTGGTTCCGCGATCTGGGCGACGACACCGGGCATTTGTGGGGGAACGTACAGGTCATCAAGCCTCCCACACTGCTTGAAATCACCGGTCCATTGTTCATGTCCTATCCGGCTGTCTCCCATGTTCAGTTCCGGCTTACGGAGCGTGACGGCGGGACCCAACTCGCCTTTGCCCATCGTGCGATCGGCATGATAGACCCCGAACACCGCCAGGGCGTGAAGACCGGCTGGGACAAGTTGCTCGATCACATTCGTCAGATCGCCGAACACCAGTAGTTGTTCGGAAGTTTAGATAAGAGCAGCCGTATTTCACGCCGTGCGTGTCAGTCCGTCACGACGATCATTGCGTTAGGATATGCCTATCGCCGCAGGAGGACTGGTGCCCATGGCATATGACATCGAACTTGCCGATCGTGTGCGTCAGACACTGGTGCGACGACGCGGGGTGCGTGAAATCAAAATGTTCGGCGGGTTGTGTTTCACCATTAACGGAAACATGTCGGTGGGCATTGCCGGTGAAAGCCTGGTGCTGCGACTTGGCGAGCGGGGGGCTTCTGCCGCTCTGCAAGAAGCACACACACGCCCGATGGACTTTACCGGCAAGCCGATGAAATCAATGATTTACGTCGATCCGGCGGGTTTCGAAACAGAGCAGAAACTGCGAGATTGGGTGAATCGTTCGGTACGCTTTGCCCGTTCTCTGCCTCCGACAAAAGCAGGTAAGTGATCAAGCGTCTAAGACGGTCTGGTGTTGCGCCAACGCATACCTATCAAGTTCGGCCGCGGGCCATGTCTGCCAACAAGGGTAGGAGAATGACAAAGGACTGTGACGTTCCCGTCACACATAAAAAATGTTCAAACGCGTTTGGTCCTTATACGCATCGCGTATTCTCTTTGCGCGTCAAGGGATCGCTAAGTCCTGTCACCGCAAGCCCACGCTCGAAGCCAGATACGCAAGAACTTTTTGTGCTTGGCATTAGGTTCTGTTTGGATTGCGATGATAGATTCAAGCTTGCTCGAGTTGACAGCGTTCGGTTCCCACGCACACATCGCACTGGGGGGCGTGGCCCTGGGCGTGCGCCAGGCAGTGGTCGATACGCGACGCGATGACCTGTGCCATCAACGGGTGCAACCCTAGCGGCGCAGTGACCAGATAGGCGATCCCGGCGTGTTTCTTCGCCGCCGCGGCCGCCAGTGCAGGGATATCCTGGTCCCAGTGACGACCCGGTAGCAAAAAGTAAGGGCTGACCACGACACGGTCGGCACCCCGTTGGACACAGCGGTCAAACGCGGTAGCGATCGACGGTTCGGCCAGCTCCATGTGCGCTGGCTCGACGATCCGGTACCGACTATGTTTCAGAAACAAGTCGACCACGCCAAGCAACATTTCGTTGGATTGGCCCCTTTTCGAACCATGATCGACGATCACAACGCCGATCTGGTCGGTGTCACCATCCGTTTCCATCGCGCGATTGGGTTGACCGTTGCTTTGGACGTTCATGGCGATTCTCGCTTCGGCCGTCCAGGCCGCTCGTTCGATGATCAGAAAGATCTAGTCCGGCACGCCCGGTCGGTGTCAAACCATGGCCGTCTCATCGGAAACGTTCCCAACCCGCTAGCGATCGCGTTTTCCGACACCGCGTGATCATGGACACACCGGTGTCATGATCGAATGCCGTGATACTCCGATATCGCGATTGAAGATCATCCACGCCGTTGCCCCAATGTGATTTTGAGCGTCACGGTCTTCTCATCGCGACGCACGCGAATTTCCACCTCGTCGCCCGGCCGGCTCTCATAGAGTCTAGCGGTCAGGCCACGCACATTGGTAACCGGTTTATTATTCCAACGGACAATCACGTCGTCGCTACGCAAGCCACCGGCTTGGGCGGGGCTGCCGGGAACGATACCTGACAGTCCGCAGCCCTGATCGCCGTCGAGCGTGGCGTAATCGGGAACCACACCCAGGAACACGCGTCCGCTGCCTGATCCGTCACCTCCAGGCAAAAGGGTGTGGGGATCGGCCAGCGGTGTGCCTACGAACGCCATGCGCTGCGGCTGGACAAGGAGCTGATCTAGCACGCCGTCGGCCAGATCGATCGTGTTCAAGGCGCCTTTGACGTTGATTTTATCAGCGGTGTCACTAACGCGGTGATAGTCTCCGTGGACGCCGCTAAAGAAATGGATCGCCGGAATCTGGCGGGCAAGGAAAGTCATGTGATCACTGCCGCCAAAAGGTTGAGCGTTGGTATGTACGTTCAGGTCCAAACCACGGCCGGCGTCGTCCAAAAGATCTTTCCATTGGTCACCGGACCCCACCCCAATCACGTGTAACCGGTCACCGGTGACACGGCCGATCATGTCAAAATTGAGCATGGCCACCACTTGTCCGTCCGCCACGCTCAGCTGGTTGAGGTTCTTGACAAAGTGGCCCGATCCAAGCAGGCCGCGTTCCTCTCCGCTGAACGCCACGAAGCACACCGTTCGTCTCGGCGGGTGGTTGCCCGCGTCCAAGTCTTCAGTGTCCGGTTCGCGGTGGCCGTACCGTTGGTCGAAGCGCCTGGCCAAGACAACCAGGCCCGCGGCACCTGACGCGTTGTCGTCGGCGCCAGGGTGGATCTGCTGTAATTCTGACAAGCTACCGATCTGGCCGTAACCCAGGTGGTCGTAGTGAGCGCCCACCACAACGATCTGGTTGGCCAGTGCGCCGTGTCCGGGCACCAAGCCTGCGACATTGGCAACCATTGCCCTGGGGTGTTCTAGCTCCACGTGGCCGCGGACCGTGACGGGTGCAAGGGTTTCGGGTCTGCCCTTGCCGTGATCTGCACGCTGTTGGTACACAGAAATCACCTTCGCCGGATCGCGGCCCGTTAGTCGGACAACACTTTCAAAAAAAGCAGTACTGATGTGCAGCACCGGAATCGGAGCGGTCTCCGACGCAACACTGTGCTGAGTCGATTTCAGGTGCCCGTCATCTTGTGACGGTGGATTGACCACCAGAAGTGCCACGGCGCCGTGGTCAGCGGCCCATTGCGCTTTGTGACGCAGATTCGCCGCGTCTGACCATCGTCCCGGCGCACCGTCGTGTCCCGCCCATCGGCTCTTGCCCGATTCGTCTTGGGGCTCGTAGCGAAACGCGACGGCGACACGACCGCGCAGCTGGTCTGCGCCAAGGCCACTGTAACTGTTGTATGCATGGGTATCGTCTACAATCCCATACCCGACGAACACCAGTGGTCCATCAAATTCCCCGTTGGCGGAGAACCCCAATGTGTTGAACTGCTGGCCCGCCTGGGCCGGTACGTCCGCCGCGTCGTCGCCAGACAGGACGTCGATCGACTGATGTTTGGCCTGCACACCCAACCGGATCTGCAGCGGCTGCATGTACGATTTATGACGATCGATCACAAACGCGGGTTGCAAGCCCGCAGCCCTGAAACGTTTGACCAGGTCGTCCCTTGCCTTGTCCAGACCCACGGTTCCCGCACCGCGTCCTTCCATCGACGGGCTGGCCAACGTGGTGACGATCTGACCAAACCGTGACAGCTCGTCGGCTGTGTATCGCGGTGGTTTGGTCATTGTGCTGCAGCTGGTCAAGACCAGCTGCAGGCCCGCGAGCGCAGCG
Source organism: Phycisphaeraceae bacterium (assembly GCA_965222495.1). Taxonomy (GTDB): domain Bacteria; phylum Planctomycetota; class Phycisphaerae; order Phycisphaerales; family Phycisphaeraceae; genus CBDCUA01. Next base: position 253,282 of record CBDCUA010000001.1, read on the forward strand.
ACGATCCACGGTCGAGGTCGACTTTGGTACGGTTGCATAGAGCACATCATACTGAGTCGAAAGATTTCTACAGAGTTTGGCCTGGACCTCTCCGAGGAAGAGCGGAGCGAGATGCAATCGACTCGCGTAGGAGGTCGTGAACCTGGCGTCGTTTATGCATGACTTTCTCGACGGCACGCTTCGGTTCACCAAGTTTAGAGTCATATCGCGTTGATTTCTGTCGTACATCGCGTCCATCCGAAAGCGTTGCAGAAAACATATTCCGCGACCAACATGATCGGCGCATCAGGCCTGATGTCGGTCGGTTGTGAACCGCGACTTTCTTCGCGATTAATCTTAGTTTAGCCGGCCAGCTTTTGTGTACAGGTCAAAAACTTATTGGTTCCGCCGGTTCGGCTGATACAATGGTTGAACGCATCGCCAACGGGTAGGCGATGCGTGTACAACTTCAATTCCTATAACGGAGGCAAGAGAATGTTCATGTTACGGTTGATTGGTCTGTCGACGTCGTTTTGGGCCCTGGGGTTGTCGGCTCTTTTGGTGACGTCAGCATCGATGGCCCTTGCCGAGACGATTGTGCTGGAAACGACGCAAGAAACGAGACTAGACTTTCGGTTCGACCCGAACGCAACGTTTGATGACGACGACATCCTTAGCATTCGCATCCGCAACTTTGGAAACGGTACGGCCATCTTTGGGATTGACTTGTCGCCGGTGACGGAAGCCTTGGCTTCCAGCCCCGGTCTGTTCGTACAAAATGTCATTATGAAGTTTCCGAAGCGCGATAACCCCAACAAGGCGAATGATATTAACGCTTCATTTCAGGCGATCTGGGGCAGTGACGACACGATCGATAATTGGGGAGAATCCACGGTGACAGGAAACACTTCACAGTGGAACGCCAACGCCTCCCAATGGCAGGTCGGCTCATCTCAAGTGGTGGCATCGTTTGTATCCCCGAGTGGCGACCCTTTGGAGACCGTGTATTCGGTGAGCAACGATAACCTGATCGACATGGTATCGAATGACACGAATGGGTTTGCCACCTTGATGATGATCAGTACAAGCAGTGTTCCGGGGACCGGATCAAGAGGCTGGCTAACAAGAAATTTCACGTCGCCTACGTTAGAAGTCACCATCGTGCCTGAACCGGCCACTATCGCGATGCTGTCGGCTGTTATCGGTGTGGTGTTCAGGAACGCCCGCCGGCGCACGTAAGCGTTGTGCTCTGGACATGAATCGGTCGGCGCCGTTGCTGCGTTTGATCGTATGGGTTGAAGCCAGATCGCAGTCGGACGTGCGAACGTTGCGACGATAGATAGATGCGTGAACCCATATTTGTCTTTGCTTTGCCGCATGCTATCGGCGGGGACGGTAGCGGTCAGTTCTGACACCAAAAATAGGACTGAGATTCGGGCTGGTCGGTTACCACGCCCCGACCTGTCGGCCCAATAAGCGTCGCAGCAGCAGTGAACCCAAGTAAACACAACCCGCAGCAAGCACGATTGCAGATTCAGGGTTGACCGGTGTGCCGTAGACCGCGATCCGCGGCGCGGTGGTGATCAACATGCATAGACCTGTCGCGACCCACATCATCGGTGCCATCCGCGCCACGTGGTGGGAGGCGGTCGCCGCGGGCAGTGTCAGTAACGCGATGACCAGGATCAGGCCCACCAACTGGATAAGGCAGATCACCGTCAGCGCGACCAGACTCAACAGCAACACGTTGACGCCCAGCACACTGATCCCCTGCAGGCGCGTGTGCTCTTGGTCGGAACAGACCGCCAGCAATCGTTTGTAGAAGATCAAGACGACCAGCACGATAACCGCATCCAACGCGATCATCAGCCTGACCTGCGGCCAGCCCAGGTACACGATATTCCCAAACAAATAGCTCATTAGCTCGGTGTGGTAGCCGGGTGTGAACTTGATCAGGAGAATACCCACGGCCATACCGATCGCCCACAACGCGCCGATCAGCGTATCGAGCCGTTCGGCCACGCGATCGTGCACCACGCCGACCAGCACCGCTGCGGCCAGCGCCGAGAGGACCGCCCCGTACAACGGCCGAAACCATCCGAAACCCTCGGGATAGACGGTGGCCAGAAAGATCGCCGCGCCGATACCACCCAGCGCCATGTGTGCGATCGCTCCGCTTAAGAAAACGATCCGACGCGTGATGACGTAAGGGCCGATCATGCCGCAAGCAACACTGGCCAACAGCCCTGCCAGCAGACCCGTGATCAGGAACGGATTGTCGCCCATGTCCGCAATGAACCGCGTCATGCCTTACACCTGCCCGCCTGTTTGATCGTGTTTGTTGATTGCGCTTGGCCCGCTGACTGTTTCTTTCCCTGTGCTGTCGGTTCGGGGGCGCTCACAGTGGTTTTCGCACCCTGGGTCTGACAGCGGGCATTCTTCTGAGTGCTGGACCGCGCGCACATGGCCGTGATACATCTGAGCGATCACCTGCTCTGTCACTTCATGTGCCGCGTGGCAGGTCAATGACCTATTTAGGCACGCCACCCGTTTAAGGTGGGTCGATACAAATGAGATGTCGTGACTGACCAACACAATGGGCAACCGCTGATTAAGCCGATGCAAGAGATCGGTCAGCCCGTGTTCCATGTGCGTGTCGACGCCCGCCGTGGGCTCGTCCAATAGCAGCAAACCCGCGTCACCGGCCAGGGCCCGTGCGATCAGCACACGCTGACGCTGACCGCCGGAGAGTGTCGCCACGGGGCGATGGGCCAGGTCCTCGGTTTCTGTCTGACGCAGCGCTTCCCGTGCGGCCTGGGTGTGTTCAGCGCCGTACCATAGCCCCCACGATGACCTGTTGAGCCGTCCCATCAGGACCACGTCAAGGACACTCGTGGGCACCGACGGATCCATTCGGGCGTGTTGCGGCACATAGCCGATCTGACAGCGTACCTGGGCCGGCGATCGGCCGAAGACGCGTACGGTCCCGTGCTGGGGCCGAAACAGACCCAGTATCATCTTTAATAGCGTGGTCTTCCCACCGCCGTTGGGCCCGATGATGCCTAGAAAATCGTTTGCATCAACGCGCAGGGTCACATCTTCCAGCACAGACGGCTGGCCAGGCTCATAACCGAACGTGACGTGCGAAAGTTCAACGACCGGATCGCTCTGGTTCATGATCTTCTCGGTGAGATCGCGCGATCCTGTCGGCAACGCGCATGAGGTTCGCCGCGACGTCCGGCGCCAGCGGGTCCAATTCCTGGACACGAGCGCCGATCGCTTTGGCGACCGCTTCGGTGGCAACGTGAGAGGTCTGAGGTTGAACGAACACCACGCCGATCTGTTCGTGACGGCTCTCTTTTTGTAACCGCGTAAGCTGTTGATCGCTCGGATCGGCGCCTTCGATTTCGATGGCCATCTGTCGCAGGCCATATTCGTCGGCAAAGTACCCCCAAGCCGGATGGAATACCAGGAACGCTCGGCCCCGAAGCGGTGCGAGCTTGTCGCCGATCGCTCGGTGCAATGCGTCGAGTTTTTGTACCAATTCACTCAGGTTTCGCTGGTAGCAAGACCGGTGGTCGGGATTCAGCTGCCCAAGCGTTTCTGCCACGGTGTGTGCTTGGATCTTCAATAGCGGCGGCGACAGCCAGATGTGCGGGTCCTCACCGCCATGGTGGTGATGGTGGTCGTGGTGGCCATGCGCGTCGGCATGTCGTGAATCGCCGTTCTTGTGTTGGGCTGAGGTCCGGTCGCCAGCGGATTGGCTGAATTTTCGCAACTGGATGCCCCGGCGGGTGTCAACGATCTTCACATCTTTGGAGGACCGCAGCACCTCAAACCATCGGCCGCGTTCGAACGGCACGCCGATCGCAAAGTAGACGGACGCCGCCATCACCTTGCTGACATCGGCGTCCGTTGGTTGGTAGGTTTCCGGCTGACTGCCCTGTTGAACCAGTGTGAGCACCTGGACGTGTTCACGCCCGATCTGTTGCACCAGCCACGCCTGGGGCGCAATGCTCACCGCGACCGTGGGCACGTCGTTGGTTTTCTGTTCTCTCGCGTTCTCCTGGCAGCCGCTACCGGTGACCGCCGCCAGGCCGCAAATCAAGACGCAAATCGCGCAATCTTTTATCATGACGAACTATCATAGCGTTGCCACCGTTCAATACGCGCAGGTGTCGGGGCGTGACGCCCACTTGTCAAACAGCTGGATCGCTTGGTCCTTCATAAATCCGCTCACCACCTGCACCGATGACAGGCCCAGCTGCTTCATCTGATGATTGGAGATCGCCAACTCACTGAATCCATATGCCTTTGCGTCGGCAATGCCCGCACCGTAGACAATGCGTGCGATTTTTGCCCAGTGGATTGCTCCAAAGCACATCGGGCACGGTTCGGTGGTGGAATAGATCGTGCAGCCCGACAGGTCGATCGTGTTCAAGGCCCGGCACGCGTGCCGGATGCAAACCACCTCCGCGTGGGCGGTGATATCGGTGTCGAGCCAGACGTGGTTGTGGGTGGCCACGACCACCTGGCCGTCTCTGGCGATGCAGGCACCAAACGGCGCTTGGCCGGCCCGAATGCCCTGATGGCCTGCCTCAAATGCCAGGTTCATGAAGTGTTCGTCAGAGTTGATCGGCGATTCGCACATGTGGTTTGGCCTCAATCTGCAGACACCTTCTTTGGGTTCATAAGCCAGTTCAGCTCGCGGGCGCCCATGAGCCGGGCACCGACCAGCACAATCGTTATTCCCAGTGTCACCAGTACCAACAATTGAACGGCCGTGGCCGTGTAAGACAACGCCGCGGGTTGGTACGCAAGTGTCACAGGTGTCAGTACCGCTGCCATGACAGCGGTGATGAACGCTGACCTGGCCCAAGCCCACCACACGCCACTGTCCATGATAGCGCCGACGTGACGCCGGATGGCCAGAAGCAGCAACACTGTCTGGCCTACCGCACAAATGGCTGTCGACCACGCCAACGCCGCGGCGCCAAGAGGCCAGACGAGAACCAGGTTCAAGATCAGGTTCACACTCATCGCTACGCCGCTGATCCACAACGGTGTGCGCGCGTCTTTTAAGGCATAAAAGGCGCGTGTGAGCACGTGTATCATCGTGTAGGCCCAGACCGCCGACGCGTATCCGGCAAGAATGTTCGCCACGCGGACCGAATCCTCCAGAGCAAACGCGCCCCGTTCGAAAATCACTCGCGACAGTGGCACACGCACCAATATCAAGCCCACACTCGCCGGCAGGCCCACAAACATGGCCAATCGAAGCCCCAGCTGAACGATTTGGTGAAAGGGGCCAAGGGTCCCATCGCGGTCGTCGTTGTGACCGGGTCGATCACCGCTGGGCACAGCCAGCCGATGGGTCTTCACCTGACGCGCTGCCGCCGCACCGGCCAAAGCCGGGAAAATCGCCGTGGCCAAGGCGATGCCAAACACGCCCATGGGGAACTGGTACAGTCGCTGGGCGTATTGAACGCCTGTGACCGCTCCGATCCGGACCGGAAAGTCCACCGACCAGCCAAGCCAGTCAAGCGTCTTCGGGCCGCCGGATTTGGGTGACAGTCCCCAGGCGATCAGGCTATCGAACAGTGTATTGACCTGAAACGCCGCCATTCCCAAGACCGTCGGCACCATCATGACCGCAACCGAACCCAGCGCTCCGCCGGCGCCCTTAAACCGGATCGTCCACACACCACACCGTGCCACGGCCCAGGCCTGCCAACCCAGTTGCATCAATCCCGCCAAGACCACACTGAATGCCACAATCCGAATCGCCTGACGCAGGTCCGATGGCGCGACACTGCTGGCCGTCGCGATCACTGTCGCGCCAATCATGGCCATATTCAGCAGGATAGGCGCAGCAGCGGGCGGTCCGAACCGTCGGTGCACTTGTAGGACGCCCCCCAACAAGGCCACCAAGCAAACCAGTGGCATGTAAGGGAGCATGATCATCGTCAAGCGGATGGCCAGCAGGGTGTCGCTGGACCATGGGCCAGCGCTCAGCTGGGCCAGTAGCAGTTCGCCAATCAGTGTCAGCAAGCCCAGCACGGCGGCAAGGATCGCGACGCAGAGCGATATCAGTCGTTGTGCCGTGACGCGATCACGATGCAGCAGATCGGTGTACACCGGAATTAATGCCGCGGTCAGTGCTCCTTCGCCAAAAAGGCGCCTGAACAAGTTGGGCACCACGAAGCCGACCCAAAACGCATCGGTGACGGTGGTCATGCCAAAACATGCCGCTAACACCGCGTCTCGGACCAACCCCAGTAGCCGTGACAGACCCGTGACAGCTCCTACAAGCAAGGCGTGTCCCACAAACGCCGAAGGATGATTCGTTGGGTCGTCGTCGGGCGGCTCGTTAGCGGCTTGGGCCGTGATAACGTCTGTTGTCCAGCCGGGTCGCGTCGACTGCAACCGCCAGATCACGATCCCCGTACCGGCGATCCCGATCAGGTCCGCCACCAGGTCGTTCCACGAGGTGGTCCGTTCGAAAACGTGTTGGGTCATCTCGTCGGCGATCGCATAGACGGTCGCGATGCACAGGGCCATCCACACACCAGATTTTCTCCTCGTCGGGCGTGCGGCCATGGCCACGTAGGCCAGCAAAAGTGCCAGCAGTGCAAAACTGACGACATGAAGCAGCTTGTCCAACCCGACCAAACCCACCGAGGGGTTGGGCAGGTCCAGTCGTGGCCAGTGGGTGGCCAGTGCCAGCGCTGGCCAATAAATCGCCAACGCCACACCGGACCATCGCCAAAGCAGCCCTTCGAGCCCCGACGGGACCCAGACCGAGTGATTGGCCTCCATTGGAGGTTTGTTCATCGCATTCAAACCTTAGGGCTTGGCCGGTCGCCTGCCGTACCCCGGGTTGGATCGCTCAACACCGCTTAATTTGTACAGTGTCGGTTGGGTCGTTGACACGTCATTGGCAACCCCGCTGCGCACCGCCGGTACGTTTTAGGCGATTGACTGCCCCACGACCCATGACCCCGGCCGATACCCGTTGGCCGGCCTGGACCATTCGGGGGTGGCCACCATCGACGATTCGCCAGTGAAACGCAAGGAGCACCAAGGAAAAGATCAGACAGTCTTGGCAGTCTGACCGGCCAGTGCCCGGGCGATCGCCCGATAGTCACTGGCACCGGGACACGCCGGGGCGTAATCGAAGATCGTCTTTCCAAAGCTGGGACATTCGGCCAGCTTAATGTTCCTTCGGATCGGCGGTTGATACACGACCGCTTGGCGCCACGGCACGTCTTGTGCTCGTGCCGACTCTAGAAATGTGTTCAGATCCGCTAACACTTCACTGGCCAAGAGCGTCTGCGACTCGTGCATGCACATGATCACACCCGCAACGATCAGATTGGGGTTGACGGCTTGTTTGACGAGGGTAACGGTCTCCAAGAGCTTGCTGAGCCCTTGTAGCGCTAGGAAATGCGGTTGCATGGGCACGATAACTTCGTGCGCCAGGGCCAAGGCGTTGATTGTGAGAAGCCCCAGGCTCGGAGGGCAGTCGATCAACACATAGTCGAAAACGCGATTCCCGTGACTATCGGTTAGCAGCGGTAAACACTTTTGCGCCAATACCTGTTGGGCCTTCCCTGTGGCGGCCATGGAGGCTAGTTCTGGTTCGACCCCCGCAAGGTTTACCTCCGCCGGAAGGACCACGAGGTTTTTATGGACCTTATGTGCGATTTCCAGTGCCGATGAATTGGGGTCGGTAAACAGTGTATAGATGCTCTTATCCAACTCGTCTGGCTCTATGCCCATGTGCATCGTCAGGTGGCTCTGCGGGTCCAGATCGATCATGAGCACACGCTTGGACATGGCCGCCAGTGCCGCGCCAAGGTTCACTGTTGTGGTGGTCTTGCCCACGCCTCCCTTCTGATTCACCAGCGCGATTAGACGAGTTGAGCGATCCCGCTGCCGATGCTTGGACGCGGGTTTGGCCGGCTTGGCAGGGACCCGATTTTTCAACACGGTGACCTGACCCGCCGACGGCTCGGGTTCATCTGCAGTGGTTTGAGTCGACGTGGGTGTTACCGTACCGGAAGATTCTGCCAACGCTTCCGTGGTCGGGGTTGGTTCCGAGACATGCTTGGTGGATTCGATCAAACTGACGCCTCCTTGCGTCATGACCGGACGATACCCGCCGGCGTGGACCGCGGTTTATTCGGTTCGCCGTTTAGTATAACAATCACGATCATACCGATCGATTGTCCGGTCAATGGCGTTCAGGCGGGTATCGGTCGTGTTGATTTGGCAGGCTTTGGTGCCTTGGCTATCTTGGTGCGACCCTACCGCCACACGCTGTGGCTATTGATAGGGGTTTGGACCGCCGGCAATGGACTGTTAGTTGCTTTAAAAACAACACTTAAGGTAGAACCGATATGGCCAAGCAAGGCACTGTGACTCAGGTCATCGGATCGACGTTTGATGCACGATTCCCTGACGAGCATCTCCCGGAGATTTACAACGCACTGCAGATCAGTGGTCAGCACCATGGTCTGGACATCGAGCTTACCGGTGAAGTTCAGCAGCATCTCGGTGGCGGGCAAGTTCGGGCCGTCGCTTTGGGTTCGACAGACGGCGTGAGTCGCGGAATGACCGTGACCGATACCGGTGAGCCGGTCCGGGTGCCTGTGGGTGACGCGGTGCTGGGCCGGGTTTTTAACCTTTTGGGTCAGCCCATCGACAAACGAGGCCCCGTCGAGGCGAGCGAGTTTCGTGCCATCCACCAAGACCCGCCGCCGTTCACGCATCTGAACCCCAAGACGCAGATCCTGGAGACGGGTATCAAGGTCATCGACCTGCTTTGTCCATTTGTACGTGGCGGTAAGATCGGCCTGTTTGGCGGTGCCGGCGTGGGCAAGACCGTGATCATTCAAGAGATGATCGCCCGCATTGCCCGAGAACACGGCGGTTACTCCGTTTTCGCCGGCGTTGGTGAGCGTACGCGAGAGGGCAATGATCTGTGGCTGGAAATGCAAGAGGCCCAGTTTACCGATGCCCAAGGCCAAACCCACACGGTGCTGGACCGTGTGGCGATGGTGTTTGGTCAGATGAACGAGCCGCCGGGTGCACGGCTGCGTGTGGCGCTAACCGGTTTGACCATGTGTGAGGATTTTCGAGACAAGTCGGGCAAGGAAACACTCCTTTTTATCGATAACATCTTTCGATTTACACAGGCAGGTTCTGAGGTGTCGGCACTGTTGGGCCGAATGCCCTCGGCGGTGGGCTATCAGCCGACGCTGTCGACAGAGATGGGGCAGCTACAGGAACGAATCACCTCCACGGAAACGGGTGCCGTGACCAGTGTTCAGGCGATTTACGTCCCCGCCGACGACCTGACCGACCCGGCACCCGCGACCACGTTTAGCCATTTGGATGCGTTCGTGGTATTGAGCCGCGGTATTGCTGAAAAGGGCATTTACCCGGCGGTCGATCCGCTGGCGTCGACCAGCCGTATCCTTGAACCGGGTGTGATCGGGCAGGAACACTACCAAGTGGCCCGTCAAGTCCAATCGATTCTACAGCGGTACAAGAGCCTTCAGGACATCATCGCCATTCTGGGTGTGGATGAATTGTCCGAAGAGGACAAACTTGTCGTGGCGCGCGCTCGGAAAATTGAGCGATTTCTTAGTCAGCCGTTCTTTGTTGCAGAACAGTTCACCGGCTTCCCGGGCATCTACACGCCGCTGTCGGAGACCATCGATTCGTTTAAACGTCTAGCCGATGGACAGGCCGACGATCTTCCCGAATCAGCGTTTATGTACGTGGGGACCTTGGAGGAGGCTCGAGCCAAAGCCGAGAAGATGGCCGCTGAAGCGTAATACGTCGGTGTGCATGGACCGCCGGTCCGTCTAGGGTTTGGCCGTGGGGTCTTTGGTTTCTTGATGGGCCAGGGCGGTGGGGGCCCCGGTGAGAACCAGGTCATCAAAAATGACCGTTTCGGTGTACTGGCTGGCGTCACTGCGAAAATCCAAGCCGAGGGTCGAGGCGTTTTCGATGACATTGTCGTAGCTATCGTCGCCGGCGGTGCGAGTCATTTGGTCTTGTCCCAACTCAAAGGTCAGTGTCTGGGCTTGGGTTGTCACCGGCTTGTCGACAATGGTGACAAACGTGGTATGGCCGTGACCGATGGCCAACCTGACCCGTGTACGCGTCTGGCTGTGGGTCGATCGTACTTTTACGGTCGCACCCGTGTACGACGATAGGTCGCTGGCCCTGCCAAACGCGTAGCGCACCGACCCGAACAGATTGGGCCATACCAAGCCATGTGCGGCGCTGGCTCGACCTGAAATGACCCATCTCTGCTGCCAAGAAGCGGTCACATTGTCATTGGTGGCCGGCCCAAACCGGCGCCATGGGCTGGAAGTGACGCTAGCACCGATGATGTCACCGTCGGCGTAGGATTCGAAATCGTCGATCATCGCGTCGCCGTTTGCCGCGGCGGCGAACCACCCAGCAACGCCAATGGCTGCTATCACCGTAAGCTTGGAAAATGCGTTCATGGTCATACTCGTGTGTTGTGCTTGAACCTCATGTGTGTGTGAAACAGCGGGGGGATATCAACCCAAACAGATTCGTCCTTCCTCGGTGACGTCTACAACAGCGCAAAGTGGGACAGGAAAATACTTTGACACCTCTGTAACGCGTAGCAAATATGCCGTGCTGACCAAACTTGATGTGAGCCAATCGCTTTTACCGCGAGCGTCATGTGCCTGTTTTGGCCTGGCAGGGCCGGAACACTGGTACCACGTAACCTTATCGGTTCAATTCAGGTGGATGTTCACGAGGGTGCCCCGACAGGTGTGGCAAGGGCGATCGATCAGCCCGACGTCGCTGGCGGTTTGTTTGCCTTGGCGACGGGAATTTGAAGCAAAAAACGCCGCCTGAAGGCGGCGTTCGTGTGACGTTTACAAGGGGCAAGGCCGCCCGCGATTGCGGGCTTAAGCCATTTTTTACAGGGGTTTATATAAGGTCCCGTGCGAGGCTATCTGTGTTGAGCAGTGCATCGACTTTGTCCGGTGTGTCGTAGGTTCCGTTGGCGATTTCGGCACGGACACGGCTGACCAGATCCTGCCTGACGTCAGGTAGATCTTTTAGCTTACTGAGCAACCGCGCGGTCGGTGACAGCTCCACTCTATCGCTTATGCGCGACGGCGCGGCGTTGGTCGAATCCGGTCGATTGACCCGGCCAGTTCGGCCCAATATCGAAGCATTCGGTTGGCCTATAGGAGCAATTTCACTCATGACAGCTACTCCTTCCCGTCTTAGCGCCGGTGGTACCGGTCGCTTGACCCCGTTCTGTACGACGGACCCCGTCGCTTTCAACCGCTCCTATTTTAATACCTTTCCAAACGCTGGAGAAGTATATTAACCGCAACAACAAGGATATCGCCTATTCAAGTTGTTTAGCTTGAACGAAACTTGGAACGGTACGGACTCAACTAAAGGCAAATCAGTCAGATGCTTACGCACACTCATGCGGCACATTTTCAACGCATGAGGTAAATCCATCCAGATTGGGTACTTATACCCATTAAGCCGTGTGGCCATCCGGCCGGGCGGCCTATTGGGACCTTGTGAGTCGATAACCTACTTTTTATCGGAATACCCCCTGAAACGGAGCCGGGATGGGTCTCGGCCGCCATTGACAACCAGGCGTTCGGCGCGCGGCATATTCTGCGAAGTGGTGTGATGGCGGATGGCGTCATGCCAACGCTTGGAGGACACCCAGTGTCAAATCGACGTCAAAACGGCAAAGCGATTGTGGTCCATGACTGCGTTTCTCTGTTTTACACGCATGGGTTACCCAGACGAGGCGTCGCCGCTTTCAGAAGTGGACCTGCAGCCCGATCAATCATGGCGTAACCAGTGAAACCGACAAGGGTGTTCGCACGATCCGAACCGTCACCTCGTTCAATGGCAGCGAACCAGACCTGTCCGGCCAGAGGTGAACGGATCGACCCACAATGTGAAAACATTTCATACAAAGACAAGGTTAATGGCTCTGTTGTGACGATGGCCCCGGTCTGTTCGCGACAAACCCCAACCGGTCCATCACCCCCATGAAACCCCATCGAAAGACCGCCGGTTTGTCTTGGTTGTCGCGTCGACAAACGGAAGATGACCTGCTATCGCTGGCCAGATCCGTGTGGGCCCAGGCCGCGCTGTTTGCCCATTTTGACGGCTGGTTCACGATTGGTAGCGCTGCGTGCGCAGGTCCAAGAGCTTGTTGATTTGACGTGGGGTCAATGACAAAGCGGTGCATAGGGACCGGGCACGGTCTTGACAGCACAGGACTTAGCAGATGGCTGCCAGCTAAAGGTGACGCCATTTGCTCTTGGTTTTGCATCCGACACGCGAACTCCATGGGCAACGCAGACGGGTTTGAATCAAAGACACAATGAAAAAAGACTATGCCCCAATCCAGTTTTACGCTAATATGTCCATGGATCGATATTGGGAACCATCGATCTGATCATGTTTCATGTCAGGTAGGGATGTGAGGAGAATTTTATGACCATTTTTGGCGGGAATGGGCTTCGCGCGCGTTTGGGGATGTGTCTGTGCGGCTTAGCATGGCTTGTGGTGCCGACGTTAAGCGTTGCCCACGAAGAAGACTCGACCGCGTCCGGCCACGCAGCGTCTGATGCGGAGGTGCTTGAGCAGCGAGTCGACGAACCTGCCTTTGTGGTCGAACCCAGTGCGCTCATGGCTGCGGGGCCCGAAGAGTTGCAGACACTGGGCGAGTGGGGGCCAGTGATTGCATGGCCCCATATCCCCGTTTCGGCCGCGAACTTGCCCGACGGACGGATATTGACCTGGGCTTCCAATCAACGAAACGCCTTCCCCTCCGGTCCGGAGTTCACATACACCGCCACTTGGGATCCAGCCACGGGCCAGTTTGTCGAGATCCCGTACGACCAACACGACATGTTCTGTGGTCACAACGTGGTGCTGGAAAACGGTCAGATCTTCGTCAACGGTGGCCGCAACACCGTACCAAATACAAGCGTGTTTGATCCTTCGACCAACGACTGGTCCCGCATCGAAGACATGAACGATCCTCGCTGGTATCCCACCACGATATTCCTGCCCCACGGCGATGTCTTCACGGCCAGTGGCAGCGGCGGCCCCAATACCGCAGAGCGGTGGTCGCCCGGGTTGGGTTGGAGCATGTTGTCAGGGATTGATTGGAGCCCCATTGTCAACAGCCCTGGGTTTGAAACGAATTGGTGGCCCTACCTCCATCTGAACGCCAACGGCCGACTCTTTCACGCCGGTCCGACCCGCGACATGCACATGATCGATCCCAGCGGCGACGGTTCCATGGTCAATTTGGGACGTCGGTTCGATACCGACTGGTACCCCAAACACGGAGCGGATGTTGCCTATGACGAGGGCAAAATTTTGGTGTCCGGTGGCGCCACCGGACACAGCAACGGCGCCAGCACCAATCAGGCGATTGTCATCGATATTAACGGTGCCGTACCGCAAGTCACGTCCATCGCTCCGATGGCCCATGCCCGCCGTTTTCATAACCCGGTCATGCTGCCAAACGGC
>CBDCUA010000002.1:0-8882 GCA_965222495.1 Phycisphaeraceae bacterium
GTGATCGAGATCGTCGCACCGATCAAGTTGGCGTCGTCCCCATCGGTCACGGAAACGGCGCTATCCAAAATCACCGCTCCGTCATTTTCTGTATAAGCCAGGTCCGCTACCGTTGGCGTCACAACAGGTGCGAGGTTTACAGACAGTTCGAACGCCCCCATTTCCGGCGCGGTGCTATTAAAGTTGCCCGCCGTGGCGCCGTTCATATCCGGCTGATTCACCCCCAGGTCCGTCCCCGCGTTGACCGCGGGACTGGTCTGTTTGGTGAGCGTAAAGTCGCCTCCCGCGGCGTTCACATACAGAGGATCTGCATTGATGGTGGATGCAGCTAACCCTACATTGGCTTGCCCCAGCGCATTGGGCGGATTGGTCACCGCGTCGGTAATCATGTTGAACGAATTGGTCATCGCTCCGAACCCGATTACATTGATCCCATAGCCTGCCATCCCGGTAATGATGTTGTTTGTGATCGTCTGCCCATTACTCTCGACAGATATCCCGTCCCCCGGACCGCCGTGAATGGTATTGTTGTAAACTTCGTTGTTTGTTCCAGAGGTGCCAAGAACCACTTCGTCAAACGTGGTGCGCGTGCTATTGCTATAGATCAAGTTCCTAGCGATCACCACGCTGTCTGCGTCGCTGTAGATCCCCGTATGCCCTTGATCGTGCAGCGTATTCCCCCTGATCTCGCTGCCCGACCCCGAAGATGTGATGTCGATACCCCGTGTCCAGTTGTAGGCGATCAAGTTGCCTTCGTCGGCGTTGTAACCGCCGATGACCACGTTGGCGACGTTGACCTGAATGCCCGTCAGTTCGTTGCGAATATTTTCATTGCCAACAACACCACTGCCGATCGTGTTACCGAACACGGTGATGTTACTATCGGCGTTGATATTGATCCCGTTTCCATCGTTGCCAGAGACAATATTGCCGTCATTGGCCCCAGTGCCACCAATAATATTACTATCAGCACTTGAAGCGATCTCAATACCGTCACCTGTGTTTCCAAGATCGGCCGTGCCATTGACGTCGGTGCCGATGTAGTTGCCCCGGATGGTGTTGCCCGTGGCAGTTGCACCGGTGATATGGATACCCTCGGCGTTGTTACCTGAAATGATGTTACGTTCAGCAGCTGTCGTTCCGCCGATGGTGTTGTTCGCCCCGCCGAAAATCTCAATCCCGTCGTTGGTGTTGCCCAGGTCGGCTGTCCCGTTGACATCCGTCCCGATGTAGTTGCCCTCGACGGTGTTGCTGTCTCCGCTGATAAAGACACCGTTGTTGGCGTTCTTCGAGATAATGTTGCGTTCAAGCGCGGTCGTACCGCCCACGATGATGCCGTTAGTGGTAATCAATACACCGTTGCTCGAGTTCCCCACATCCGCGGTTCCATCCTTATCGGTACCGATGAGGTTGCCTCGGACGACTGTCGACGTCGACGTCCCGCTGATGGCCACACCCTCGCCGTCGTTCCCGGAAATGACGTTCCTTGCACCAGATACCGATCCACCGATGGTGGTATTGTTCGTCGTGTTGAGAAGGTTAACCCCCTCTTGGGAGTTGCCTAACGCCGCGGTGCCTGCCGCGTTGGTACCTATATAGTTGCCTTCGATTGTGGTACCGGTCGCGCCATCTATATGGATACCGTCAGAATTGTTGCCTGAGATGACATTCCGTTCGCCAGCCATTGTTCCACCGATCTGGTTGCTATCCGCATTGGAATGCAGGTTGATCCCGTGGTCATTGGCTAAGATCGACGTCCCGTTGACATCTAGGCCGATGTAGTTGCCCTCGATGACGTTGCTGTCACCGGTGATATCGATCCCATCACCGTTGTTACCAGAGATGATGTTTCGATCTGCAGCCGTTGTTCCGCCGATCGTGTTGGTATTGCTGGCGATGTTGATCCCGTCTGCGGTGTTGGCCAGATCAGCCAATCCGGTCACGTTGGTCCCGATGAAGTTCCCTGCAATGGTGTTCCCGTTCGATCCGCTAGCGATAGTGATCCCATTGACGAATCGGTTAATCACGAGCCCGCGGACCGTGCTACCACCGCTGCCGGACGCGAGCGTCAAACCGTCTACACCCCCCGCACCTAAACCGTCGAGTACGACAATCGGCGTGCTGCCGAAATCCGGGTCGGTCGTCCCGTCAATAATGACCGTCTCGGTAATACTCGGCAGTAGACTTCCAGGGGCGATGGTATGGGCTCCGCCCACCAATGCGTCAGGAATATTGAACTGGATCGTGTCCGTCCCGGCGGTATTGTTCGCTGCGGTAATTGCCTCACGCAGCGAGATCACCCCGTCCGCCCCTTTGTCTGCGATTAACGCGCTGATTGAAGTTACCGTACCGTCGAGTGTGTCGCTGGTGGTGTCGACAATTAATACACTGCCAGACGTCGCCGTGAAGTTCGTCGCAAACTCGGACGTATCACCGTAATTCCCGCCTCCGTTGTCCACGGTCGCCGTCGCGGTGATGAAATCGCCCGCTGCAACCGTCGCTGAAAGGTTCACACCAAACGATACATCACCCGAACCGTCCGTGGTCACCACGACAAACCCCAGGTAGTTTTCACCCTCACCGTGCATCGTGGGGTCTTCCCCGGTTGCGACCGTATTGGAAAAGAACTCGATTCGATAGTCCTGGGTGAGCCCGTCGGTATCCAGTGTGCCAGTGATCGCAATATTTCCTGCTCCGTCCGTCACGGCGCTAGCCAGCACCGGGAAGTTCTGCAGATCGTTTGCGCCAGCGTCAGGATCATTTGCGTCGTTGGCGGTCACACCGTCGTTGGTCAGATCAATGCCCAACCCGGTATTCGAATAAATCGTATTGCCCAGGAAGGCGTTTTCCTTGGCACCGGTGTTGCTAACGTTGATCCCATCGGCGCCGTTAAACGCAATCACATTGCCTTCGTTGTTGTTAGCCCCACCGATCCGGTTAGAATCAGATCCGGTGGCGTCGAGCTCGACGCCGTCACTGCTATTGCCTAACGCGCCAGAACCCGTCGCGTCTACACCGATGTAGTTGCCAATGATGACGTTTCCGTCAGCACCACCTCTGATTCGGATACCGTCGGTGCTATTGCCGGAGATGATGTTCCGGTCAGCCGCTGTGGTACCACCGATCGTATTGTTCTGAGAGCCATTGACGATCTCGATCCCGTTGTCGGTGTTGCCCATATCGACCATGCCGGTGACGTCGGTTCCGATATAATTACCGACGATTGTGTTGTTGTCGGAGTTGTCGATCCTCAGGCCAGCAAGATCGAACTGATTGATCACCAAACCCCGGATGGTGGTGCTATTGCTGCCAACACCGATAAGTGTGATCCCCTCTGTGATGCCCGCACTGCTGCCGTCCAGCACTACGATGGGCGTGCTGCCAAAGTCCGGTTCGGTCGTGGCGTCGATGACCACCGCATCGGTGATGTCAGGTAGTGCACTTCCGGGAGCAATCGTGTGCGCTCCGCCCACCAACGCGTCGGGGATATCAAATCGGATCGTATCGGCGGTCGCGCCGTTGGTGGTATTGTTCGCTGCAGTGATCGCCTCGCGCAACGAGATCACCCCGTCGGCCCCTTTGTCTGCTAGCAGATCTTCGATCGATGTGGTATCACCATCTAACACGTCGCTGGTCGTGTCCACGGTGATCGCAGACGATCCTGTCGCTGAAATATTGACCGCAAATTCGGATGTATCGCCGTAATTGCCGCCGCCCAGGTCCACCGTCGCTGTAGCGGTGATCTTGGCGTCGAACGCAACGGAGACGTTGAGCACCTCGCTAATGGTCGCATCGCCTGAACCGTTGGTCGTCACTGTCGCGGCGCCGATGAATCGCCTGCCCTCGCCGTTACCCGATCCGTCAGATGCCGAGTTGCTAAAGAACTCGATCCGGTAGTTTTGAGAAGCCAGATTGGTATCCAGTGAACCATTGATCGTAATTTGCGTGCCGGTGGTGACCGCGGTGGTTAACAGTGGAAAGTTCTGAAGATTATTTACACCCGTGCCGGCGTCTGCATCATTCGCATCGTTGGCAGTAACACCGTCATCTAACAGGTCAACGCCCAATCCGCCATTGGCATAAATTGTGTTACCGAGAAACGCATTGTCCGTCGTCGTCACCCCGCCCGTGACTGCAATACCGTCAAGGGTGTTGTTAGCGATCACATTCCCCGCCCCAGCCGCGGTCCCGCCGATGACATTCCCCGATGCGGTGTCCTCAATCCAAACGCCGTATGTGGTGTTGGCTACGGCGGTGATACCGTCTGGCGCAACGCCAATGAGGTTGCCCTCAACAATATTGTTGTCCGACCCCGAGTTTCGGATGTAGATCCCGGCCAGACCGTTACCTGAAACGACATTGCCTTCGTTGGCGCCGGTGCCGCCGATCTGATTGTTCGCTGAATCACCGGTGAGCAAAATACCGTGTTCGGTGTTGGGGTCTGCTGCACCGGTTGAATCGATACCCACCCAGTTGTTCTGAAGGGTGTTATTATCACTGTCAGCGATCTCGATACCTTCGTCGGCGGAGCTGTGAACGATGAACCCTTTAATCGTGGTGTTACTAGTGTTTGATATAAGTAGACCAGCAGTGGCACTGGCAGCCGCGGTCCCGTCGATCTGAATAATCGGGTCGCCGGTATACCCCGGCTGTGTCGTTGCATCGAGGATTAGCGGATCAGTGATCCCAGGTAAACCCGATCCGGCCCCGAGTGTGATGGTCTGTAACCCGGTGCCGATACCAAATGAGATCTCGTCCGGTGTCGCGCCGTTGGGCGTATTGTTCGCTGCCGTGATCGCTTCACGCAACGAAATAAAGCCGTCGGCACCTTTGTCTGCAAACAAAGCACCGATCGAAGACGTATCACCATCAGCCGTATCGCTGGTGGTATCGACCGTGAGCGACCCTATCGCGAGGTTGACAGTCGCTAAGGAGCTGCCGCCGGTATGCAGGTCGCTGACCTGCTCTGCACTCAACGCCCGGTTAAAGAGCTGGATACTGTCGAGAGAGTTGCTATATGTCCGACTCGCATCTTCGTCCTCGCGCATGCCAAAATACACATCGGTGGTGGGGTTAAAGGAGTCGCCCCCACGGGTGTCTGTGTTTTGCAAAACACCGTCTAGATAAACCTTCGAGCCTTCTCCTGAAGCAACCGTTAAGGTGTATGTGTGCCATTGGCCGTCACCAACGATATGAGCGGCATCAAATTCCAGTGCGGTATTACTCAGCGAGTCATTCGTGTCTCGGATCACAGTACGTAGTAGATTGGGTGCTGTACCGTGAGAATCCTCAACAAGAAACACGTTCAAGCTGTTCATGCCGTCGATATCGCCGTGGCTGTACATGTACTGGAACAAAGAACCACTGTTGTCGTCGACCTTGATTTGGAATGACACCGAAAACTCGTTGTTAATCGCGAAGTCCGATACGACGACTTTGTCAGTGTTCGCAGCGAAGTCCAGCGCGTTGCCGTAATTCCCAGTGACGGTCGTGGTGCCAGTGACGGTACCGTTGTTAGCCCCGACGGCGTCGGTGCCGTTGCCGTCCAGCCGCCAGTAGCTAACGGTGTCGTCCAGGTCGGCTGTGAGATAGTTAAAGCTATCACCGCCGGTAAAGCTCATGTTCGGGGTGTAGGTTACGGTGCCATCGCCGTTGTTGACCACCGTGCCGTTGGCAGGGTTGCTTACGTCCAGAACGGTGATGGTTTCGCTGTCGAGGTCGCTGTCGTCGGCTTCCACATCGACCATGGCCGCTGTGTCGACAGGCGTGGTTACGTGATGTCCAGTCGCTACAGGCGCCTCGGCGGCCAGCGCGGCAATGTCGGCCACGGTCAGAGCGGTGTTGTAGACCCGAACATCGTCGATCAGACCGTCGAAATACCAGCGCCCGCCACTGGAATTTTCGTTGCGACCTATGGCCATGACATCGAGACCGGAGACGTCGTCTATAAAACTTGTTGTCGAGCTTGATCCCGTGTCATAGATGAGGTCTGACTGTGAAATTTTTTCTCCGTCCAGATAGAAACTATTTCCAGATGCATTGACGGTAACAGCGACATGGTGCCACGCTCCGTCGTTAACGGGATCACTGTTTCCGTTATAGGCTGCCAACTGCGCCGAACCGCCCTCATACACTTCAAACGTCAAAAACCCGCCACCGCCCAGAAAAAGAGTTGTATAGCTATTCGAGTCGGCTGTATCGGAGATCGACAAAATCGCTTCGTTTGTTCCGGTCGTCTTGATCCAGGCGGCGATCGTCCCTTCGGTCAGCCCGCTAAAGTTGCTGACGTGGGCATCGATGTCTACATAATCGTTCGTGCCGTCCAGCGAGAGCTTAGCCACACCCACTTGGTCGGTGATGTCTGTGGTGTCGATGGCCGCGCCGTTGGTCAGTGTGCCGTTGTAGCTGTTGCCGCTGACGTCGTTGGCGTTGGCATCAAAATCCCAGTGGCCCAGTAGGCCGGTGGCCGTGTCACCCCCGGCCGTGCGATATTCCACCGTGAGTTTGGGACGGAGACTGGTCGTACCGTTCTCTGACGATCGAAATTCCAACCCGTCGGTGTTGTCACTGATGATCGCCCAGCCGTAATTCGTAGCGCCATCGGACCAGGCTTGTAGTGAACTCTCAAGGCCCGCGATGAGTTTGGTGCCTGTCGAACCGGGATCAGGTATCGTTGCATCGGCGGTAGACGCCGCTTCGGTATCATCGGTTGAGATACCGTTGGTCATCGAGTTCCAGGTCGACGTTTCGCTCCAACTGGCCAACATCCGATGCAGGCCGATCGTCGCAGAAGAGGACGACACGTCAGTGACATCTAAAGCCAGGGAAGCTGAAATAATGGTTGATCCCAGCGGAATCTGTCCATCACCTGTACCAAACAAATTGTCGAACCGGATCAAGGCGTGTTCTTCGCCGCCGCCCCCGTTGAGCAGGTCGATTTCCACCGTCGTTTGGCTTGGATACGAAGTCGTCGGCGTATTTTCATCGAGATGGGTATCTTGTGTGCTAGCATACCCATCAACGCCTTCCTGGAAGGTCACCACCGTATCGCCCTCTTCGGTGGCCGGGTTACCGGTATGGTTGAACAGTTCCGTGACATCACTGGCCGACAGCGCTCGATTGTAGACGCGAACGTCGTCGATCAGGCCATCGAATTCTACCTCTGTGGTGTTCGAGCGCACGGAACGCCCGATGTCCATCACATCAATATTGGTGATATCGTCGAAGAAGTTGGGTGACGACGCGTTCCCATTGCTATAGGTCACAGCCGCGACCTCACCGTCGATGTACATCGTGTTACCGCCGGAATCGGCGGTAACCGCAACGTGATGCCAGGTGTCATCGTTGATCGTCGCCGTGCTGTACACTAAAACATCCAGAGATCCCGCCTCGGCATTAAGCCACTTGAGCTGACCCGTTTCAACTCCGAATTTGGCGAGACTCAATGAGTCACCTCCATCTGAAATCCCCCAGATGGTGCTTTCGCCGGTATCGGTCATTTTGACCCAAGCGGCAATTGTGCCCTCTGCCAATCCACTGAAGCTGGCGATATGGCTTGACAACGCAACGTAATCGGTTGTTCCGTCAAATGTCCCTTTGCCAGCACCGATCCTGTTGGTGACCGGTGTGGTATCGATCGCCGCGTTGCCCGTCAGTGTTCCGTTGTAGCTGTTGCCGCTGGAATCGGTAGCGTCCGCATCGAGCGCCCAATGCCCGGTGAGGCCGGTCGTGATATCTAAGACGGCCATGAATGCTGCTTGGGCTTCTGGGCTGAACGCGACGGCGGTTTCGATGTCACCCGTGGAGATTTCTAAATCCCAATCCCCACCGAGAACACCACTGCCCGTCAGGTCTGTGCTGGCAGCGACGTCAGCTCCGGTGAGCTGTGCAAGGCGTGTGGCCGCCGCTTGACCGGCTTGCCCTTCACCGAAGTTACAACCGTAGATAAGAAAGTCCGCGCCATCACTCAGAGCACTATTGATCGTGGACAGTTCATCAGCGTATCGGTTGGCCATCGACTCGATGGTTAACCGTCCCGTACCGAGACGGAGCTCGCCGACGTTGCCATGCGAAACAATATGGATC
Source organism: Phycisphaeraceae bacterium (assembly GCA_965222495.1). GTDB lineage: Bacteria > Planctomycetota > Phycisphaerae > Phycisphaerales > Phycisphaeraceae > CBDCUA01. The sequence goes on from CBDCUA010000002.1 coordinate 8,086, forward strand.
GCATCTACACCGCTCCGGGCTCGCAGCACTTCGGCGATTTGCTCGATGCCATCGCGCGTGGTTTCTAACAACACCACGTCAGCACTGAGATCGATCCCAGCGATGAGTGTTTGATAGTCTTCAACAGTCGTATCAACAAACACCAGTTCCCGTCTAACCGACTGATTTTGAGAGTTTGGGTTTACCACGAGATCACCACGGTGATCGTCGGTGGTCTGAGATGTCAACACGGTTGGTAGAACAACATCTGCAATGACAGAAGAAGCCCACTCGGACGAAATATCTTCCAACATCGAAGGCGTAGCGCTGAGTAACACCCGCCGATCCAACGGCTCAAAAACAGGTACAGACCGGTGCCTCTGTCGGGATTGCCGTTTGGCGCGCCCAACACACCAGTCCACCAGCTCCCTCAATATGTCACGGTAGTGACAGTCACCCACGATGGGGTATTCCCTTCATGACATACCCTGTACGGCGGTGTGGATGGACAGTAACCACCCACACCCGTAGCAGAGGGTTCAAATCACAAACACACGGCCTGTTCTGTATCCACACCGTGTACAACGGATGAAACGGATACAACAACCGCGCGGACTATACTGTTTATTTGATCGGCATCTAGAGGCGGCGGCTTAGCTGGCATAAATACAGCTAAGCACAGAATAGACAATTAATTAAAATGTGTTATAAAGACATAAAATTGCTGCGTTGATCAAATATAGATTCGCTGCACTTGTTACCGGACACGCGACTTTGTACCTACCATGACTGTTCATTTTGTTATATGCGTCAACGCA
>CBDCUA010000003.1:0-26721 GCA_965222495.1 Phycisphaeraceae bacterium
CTCGAGCCGGGTGGTGTAGTCTTTAGGCACGGGCACGGAGCGGTAGACATCCCTCGCGGCGCTTCTTGAGGCTGTTGAGGATAATTCGCCCTTCGGAGAGGTCGATCCGCTCCGGTGTCAGCGCCAAGGCTTCGGAGAGCCGGCAGCCGGTATAGTGCAGGGTCTCGGCAAAGAGCCGGTTTTTTGGCACGGCGATGGCGGCCGCCGCCAGGAAAGCGGCGCGCTCCTCGGCGTTGAGATAGAGCCGCCTGCCGTCGGTGTCGTAGAGGCGCATTTCACTCATATTTAACATTATACATGAGTGATGTTGAGTTTTGAAACGGAAAAGGCGTCTCGGTGCCAAGATCGCAATGCGTCGCGCGAACGCCCACCTTTAGTCCGAACCAATCGGCGTGATCGCCGCGACTCTCAGCAGTTTTCCGGTCCTTTTTCGCCGCTCACCGATCGCGCCGGGGCGCAGCTCATTCACTCCCGAAATGCGGACGCCGTCCTATCCGAGAGCCCCGCGCCAGCGTCAAAAAAATTAACACTATTAGTCATAGAGCTAACCGCGGGTCAGTTTAATGACCGATTGGCTGCATTTTTTATGCCCGAGTAAAATCGTGGGAGGCTGATTTTGCTGTATTTTTTAAAGAAGGCTTGAATATCAGAGAGCTTAGAACCGCTGGCGGTGAGCCCCAATGCCGCTTCATCCAGCATGATCTTTGACAAATCCTTGGGATGGAGACCGAGTTCAAGGCACTTCACGCGCACATCCGCAATCATCTGCGCGGCCTCGTCGAGAGCTTCTTCCTTGGCTTGCGCATCATCAGTCATTGTCTTGAGCCATCCCTCTTTCGCCCCTATTCGGTTACCGCCCACTGCACCTTTTCACGCAATCCCGGTCAACACGGCGAGCTTGGCCCGGATTTCGACGAGAACGGCAAGCGGCACAGCTTGGCCGATGACGCGGATCGGTCTTGCTATCGTGTCGATACTGCGTACGTGGCTGGTTAGGACCTCGCCTTGAACCTCTAACCCTTCCGGCAAGACGACACTGGAGGCGAAGGGGCGGACGCGGCTGGTAATCGGGCAGACGATGGCGAACCGGCTTGCTTTGTAGAACGCGGACGGCGAGATGACCACGGCGGGACGACGTCCCGCCTGTTCTCGCCCGACGCGCGGATCAAAGTCGGTCCAAATCAGATCCCCGGCCTCGGGGACCTGATCATTGGTCAAGAGACATCCTCACGACCGACGTCCTCTTCCCACCCTTCCCAATCGAGGGCCTGGTGCATCGCCGCCGGCGTCATGCCTTCCAGGAGCTCGTCGAGCTGATAGCTTGGCCTGGCTGTCCGCAGGATGAGCTGATCGCCTTCGGCCGTCACATCGACCACCATGCCCTCGGTCATGCCGAGTTGACGGGCGAGATCCTTGGGAATACGCACGCCAAGGCTGTTTCCCCAGCGGGTGATATGCATTTGCATGGCCGATGCCTTCAAACGTTGCGGATATCCATAAGATATCCTTTGTGCAAGGCTTCTGCAAGCGGTCCAAAAACGTCTCAGAACTCGGGGAGGTTTTGAACCGGGGTTTTGAGCCCCTGAAATCCGCAGAAAACCGTCACCTGGCAGAAGGTCGCAGAATCGGCCGTTTTTGATCGACAGCCTTTATCCGAAGACATGCAGGCACGTTATTTTCCGCCTGTGCCGGTCACACATCGACTGGCAAACGCCATGCATCCAATCGCCTCTTCCGATAGGATTTAGCCCCCTCCCGCAGACGACTCCGAAATGTCTATGCCTCATCTAATCCGGGTAGCAACGAAGGCAAAAAGAACTTGTCGGTAACCAGGCAACGAACTTCATCGTCATCGGGCCAGCAATAAATGCCGAAGCTCCAGAACAGCCGTTCGACATGCGAGCTGAGGCTAGTCACCACCTCAAGTTCGAGAACACCGTCCGGACCGTAGCAGGCGGCAAGATCACGGCCGAACAGCTCGATCCAGCTGTCGAGGCCGCGCATCTTTAGCCGATCGTAAAGATCGCTCCCTGCGAATGCCTGACCTTCGGTGAGCCCGTCGCAATGCCCGAGCCAGTCGGCAGCATGTCCGAGGATCGCCGACACGCATTTTAAAGCTCGCATCGTGGTATTATAGATATCGCTGTTTTCCGGGATACGGGCGCGCTCTTCCGCGATCTCGCGCTCGGCGAAGTGGTAAATATCCCCCGGCAAAGCCGGGGGCTTTAGTCATGCTCCGCTCAAAGCGGCGGCCGGGTCGCTTTCGCGGCCCCGGAGGGTGCGCCACCTGAAGGTGGCTGCTCAGCGCCAGAGACCGAGTTGGTCAAGACGCGCATCCTCCTTCTCCTGATTGCGAATGTAAGCGCGGATCGTAGCCTCGTCGCGACCGACCGTGCTCACGAAATATCCCCTGGCCCAAAAATGTTGGCCGACGAAGTTGCGTTTGCGCTCGCCATAAACCCGCGCCAAATGGATCGCGCTCTTGCCCTTGATGTAGCCAACCGCCTGGGACACAGCCAGTTTTGGCGGGATCGCAATCATCATGTGAACATGGTCAGGCATCAGATGCCCTTCCACGATCTCACAGCCTTTTTGCGCCGCAAGTTGACGAAACACGCTGCCAAGATGCCGTCTCAGTTCGGCGTAGAGTGTCTTGCGGCGGCATTTCGGAATAAAGACGACGTGGAATTTGCAGTCCCAGACCGTGTGACTTAGGCTTCGATACACGTCCATCGTTGCGGTTCCTCTCGCGTGCGTGGTTGCTCACGAAAGGAACCCGGCGATGGACTGCCGCAATCGTCAAACTATGACTGCCTCCCCGGCAAAGCCGGGGGGCCTCCCGATTTCGCTAGGCTGTCTATGACCAGATCGGCATAGACCTGCCCCTGATCGGGCTCGGCGAAGGCAGCCTGACGCGCGCTCCAGTAGCCAGCGGGAGCGGTGGCCACCGCGAGGTGCAGCTCTTGTGCTAAGGCGTCAGGCAGAAAGTTGATCTCCTGTAAGCTAGGATATAGCGTCGAATGCGCGATCCCCACGAGCACCTTGACAAGCGTGTAGACTCCAGTCGCGCGCACTTTAGTGTCTGCCGACAGCCACATCTCAGCGAGCCCTGCAGCAATGACGAGATGCTCTTTGCGGGCACCGTCGCGCATCACGGTGACCGATCTGGCGACGCCTTGGCCATAGCTGAGCGCACTGCTGGTGACCGGCGGCAAATCTGGATCCCCACGATCTAGCGCCGCCAATGCACCATGATAGTCGATCGCGAGGGTGAAGCCGTCTAGGCCATGCAATGGAAGGCTGCGGGCAAGCTCGCCAACCACGCCATGCAGCACATCCGAGAATTCCTTGGCGAGAATCTCGTCGCCGAAGCCGGCGAGGCGAACGCTGTACGATAAATCCTGCTGCATGAATGCATAAGGTTCGACCGAGGCAGTCACCATACCAACTGTCGACCGGGCCTGTTCGGCTTCGCGCACCGCTACCGAGATCGTCTCCTCGATCGCATTGGCCGGTGCGGATCCGATGAGGACATTTAGCGCGTCGTCATTGAAAGGCTTTGCGCCGATGAAGAAGGCTTCGCAGCTTGCTGCCGCCTGCATATTGAACGCGCTGAGATCGAGCGTCGCATAGCCGGCTGCGCGTCCGACCAGTATCCGATCCGGCGAGACCGGCATGACCACGGCGCGAGCATCGGCGGCCTTTGTAAACAACAGAGGCATGAGCGGACCGTCGTCTTCGCTTGCAAGAGCCACCGCATCGGGCAGGATCAGATCTACACCGACCTCAACGGTCCACTCGAAAGTGGCAAGCGCAGTCACCCAGCCGTTGCTCTCAGGTGAGGTCGCTAAGATCGAATTGTGAGCGTCACGCACCTTGCCCACGAGACCCTCAAACAGCTGTGGGAAGATCGGGCAGAGCGTCGCAACCGCCTGTTCGACGAACTGTTCGCCAAGCTCGCGCAGTTCGAAAGCCATGAGCCGCTTGGAAAAGGCTGCGGGAATACCAGCCGACACCAGCTCCGCGGCGCTGTCGCGGATCGCGTCTGATACGATTGAGTTGAGTGCCGGCCCGGTGAGGCCGATCATCTCGCCCAGCCGTGCAGAATCAGTGAAAATGGACTCGATCTCGCTGGTTATGCGAGTCATTCCTGCGGAGATAACCCGGCGCAGATGGTCGGTCCGCATGACCAGATGAACGACGGTGCGTGCCGCCTCATCAGCATCGATAGAACTCCCGGGCGCAGCTGCTCTCAGCACCCTGATGCTGGCACCGAGATCGTGTTCAAGATCTGTAATTGCGTTGTCGAGGGTCGGTGTGCCGTCGAGCGACTTCCGCGAATAGAACCAGTCTTCGACCCCGACGTCGCGAATACCGACCAGCTGGGCGTCGGCGCCGCGACGGTGCAACCAAGTCCGCTCGGCCCCACCTGACGAGTCATCGAGAAAGCCGCGTTGAAGCAGCCGGGGCACATAATGCTGTCGCTTGCCTGCCATCGTACCAATATTTGAAAGGTTCGCGCTGATTGCTGCTTCTTAGCTCATGGTTGGGCTACCAACCCACTCGATTGGCTCTCACCTGTTTGATTCTTACAATTCGCATGGTAGCGATCTGAGAATAGCTTAGCTCATCTCAACAAAACGTTTAGGCGGCTGGAAGGCTCTAATCGTCATAACATCCGCTTCGCAAACTCACCGAATGAACCCGTCCAGACGGGACGGAAAGGGCATTATGTTCGGTTTCAAACCCGCGCCGAAGGCCGGTCAGCGGCGCTCGAGAAACTCGCTCGGCGTCAGGATCTCGATCCCGTGATAGAAGCGCTCGGAAAAATGCCGGAGATTGCCGGTGATCAGCGCCTGGGCGTCGCCGGCAGACGCCGTTGCCAGATAAACCTCGTCGTCGGAATCGTCGAGGCCGAACGCGATCGCCGCCGGCTCGACCGTCAGCGCCACGATCTCGAGCAGGTCGATCAAGATCAGCATGACGGGTCGATAGGCCCGATGCTTCAGCCTGGCGCCGACATCCCGATATTCATCGACAATCGGCTCGGACAAGACGATCTCGTGATCACGGATCGCGGCGAGCAACACGCGACGGCACGAGCCGTCGATGCGCGCCGCAGCGACGATGACATTGCAGTCGATGACGATCCTCATCGATCCGAGCGGCGCCGCGCCGATCGGGACGCGACGACGTCAGCGATCGACTCCTCCATGATGTCGTCTTCGGATTTGCCCCGATCCTCGGGATCGACCGGCGCTTCGCTAAGAATCGCCTCGACCTGATCGGCGATCGCTTTCCGATCGACAACCTCTTTCGGCCGAAGCAAAAGCCCCTCCTCGTGCACCGACACTTCCAAGAGGTCGCCGATCTGGATCTTGATCCGATCGCGCAGCTTCGCCGGGATCGTCACCTGAAACTTGTCCTTGACCGTCACCAGCGGCATCATCATCTCCGATAGTCGGAAAGTTAGAAATTCTTCCGATAATCTGAGAATTCGTTGTGCCAAGTCAACAGAGATGTGGGTCAGCACCCTGATGGTCTTTTGCTGCCGTCACTTTCCTCAATGGAAATTATCACCACTTCGACAAATCATCTATAAGTTGAAATTTTGGATGCGGGAAAGTACAAACTCATGCTCGATGTTTGAGTCTATCAGAAAGGCCAATTCGATGAATCGAGAGCAAATGGAAAAAATAGAAAAGGCTCATGCTAAATACTGTTCATGCTTAGATGAAGTTCAGAGCATAGCAAATCAACTTCGCCAATCTGGAATTGCTCAAGTTTCAGAAATTAAGATAAAACAATTATTCGACAACCATAAAAACGCATGCCATAAACTGCTTGACGCGCAAGATAAACTTGAAGACGCCTTTCGTGAATCTGGTATCAATATCTAGAAGAGTGATAATTCGAATATGTCAAAAGATCACTACATAGCTCAAACCTATATGAAACATTTCATTGATGCTGAAAATAATAATAATCTTCATGTTTATGATAAGCAAACATCTAATTATTTCACTCCTTCAACAAAAAACATTTGCAGTTCTGAAGGATGGGACACCAATCCTTATTTTAAAAATGATAGAGCAGTAGAAATATTCTTAAATGCCGTTGAGCCTCAATGGGATGCATGCGTTGAAAATATTTTCAACCTTAAAAACAACAAGATTATCAAATTCTATCTATCCGGTTACATCGCTGTTCTGGCTTCGTGCACACCTGCATCTGTTAGGATTGGAACTAATTGGCAAACGGATGTTACACACCAGTTTGCAATGAACATAATAAGCGACATGCAGAATAATCCAGAAAATTATCCCGACATGCCGCCTACACCTCCAGAAATATTGGAGTTGCTAAAGAAACCTAATGGCATAAAAACCGTAGTCGATCCTAAACATCCCCATGCTATGGCTATTTCAATTCTTCCAGATGTTCAGTGGAATTTTTACAAGGCTGACTGGCTTATTCTAATCAATGAGACGGAAAACTTTTTTTGACGAGCGATTTTCCAGTCACCTATTTTTATGACCCGCCAGATTCACAACTGGCGCGCCGATTTGTTCCCATCTCTCCCCAAATTGGCATCCTTATGACACCGATCCTCGAAGAAGCCGAGCAAAAGGCACCGGAAACAGACCCTGATTCTTGGCCTGAGACCAAAGTTGATTTTGGCGATGTGAAACGCACGTTTCCCAAGGTTCTTAACACTCTCACAGTGCAAAGCGCTGAACGGTTCATCATCTCACCACACAATCGACAGTGGGTTTCAAGATTAGCAAATAAATATAAAAATTGGCGGATGGATGACGGAACCGTGCAGATAACTGCTAGCTCTACAGGAAGTTACTTTATATCGAGGCTTAGGGCACGTCGATTTTCAGATGATGAGATAGAAGAAGTTATAAGAACTAACAAAAAACAATTCGCTACAGCTAGCGATTGAGGAGTCTTTGCATTCTCTCCTGCTGCTCAAGCACTGACCGAATGTGACGAAGGGGATCGATTCTATCAATCGCCCTTTGAAGGGTTTCGATTTGCCTAAGCGCCTTGCTCATCGCACCGCTATCGAGCATAGCTTGTACCCGCTGCTGCGCCTGAACAATTTGATCCAGCTTAATCGCACCTAGATTTGCTGCTGGAACACCACCTAGAAGGTTTCGTCGGACTACCCGATCAGTCTTTTGTTCCTGCAAATCTTCTTGAGCTGCTTTCAGATATGCTTCTCCATTCTTTAACCATTTGCGTTGCAGCCGCCGGACGGCAGAATCAGAATATTCTGGCAAAGCCTGAACAATCGCGCTACGCGGCGACTGCTCGGGATGTTTGGCGAGCCGCGCGGCTACCTTCTTGAGAAGAGGGTCATCGTCAATGGTGGGTCGCCCACGTTTAGCCATAGTCTTTCCTCGCGCAGGTGGATATTTATTTGAGGATATGGCGTATATTTAGTTCATATCAAGGAACTTAAATAGAAAAATTTGTAAAATTTGCGACAATAATAAATACTGATGTGATAAAAATATAATAATTTTATCGCACTCAAGCGCATCTCTGCCGGCTGAAGGCCGGTAATCGGCATCCCCCCCGACGCTTTCAGACACCGGATTTGCCCAGCGCGTCCGAAAATCGCTATAAAATCGGACTCATTCTTTGGGTTGTTTGAATAGCGCCGTCGATTGGGAGACGGTTCATGTCCGAGCCGAAATGGCATGTGCCACAAAGATGGTGGTGGGCCGTTGCGATTGCTGTCCCGCTGCTCAGCGTGGCAATAACCGCTTCGCCAAAATTCATCGAGATCTTCAAGGGCGCTCCAACGCCGATTTCTTCCGGTGTTGTCATCGAGAGTTCCGACATCAACGCTGACGATATTGTCGGCGGCGATCTGCATGAGGGCGATTCGATACGAACGGAGATCGCCCTGAGTTTCGGCGCTGGCAGTCCCGACCTATCACCCGAAGACCAGGCCATCCTTGAAGGCGCCATGGAACGCTTACGGGTGGGCGACTATGACGGCGCGATACCAATTCTCAAAGCTATCGCGGAGCGAGCCCCGACAGCGCCCATCCTCAACAATCTCGCCGCGGCGCACCTTGCTGTAGGCGAGACAGTCGCCGCCCAAGGGGCCATTGAAAAAGCAAGGAACTTGGGTGGAGAGCCCGACCTCGCTATCGAAGCGGCGTTGAACTGGAACGAGCGCCGGCTGGTTAAAGCACATCGATTTGGCATCGACCCCGTCTCCAGCATCAATGCGACCGAATGGGAGGGGATCGAAGCTTTTCTAACACGAGTCGAAGAGACCGGCGGCATGGTGACCATCGAAGCGATTTATCGGAATGTCACCACCGAACCGATACAGATCTGCCCGTGGCTCAGCTACGCCTATGTGATCGATGAAGGCACGGGCGAACGTTGGGACGATAGCTTCAACAGCGACACTGGCTGCCCGACAACCATCGATCCTGCGGGATCGCTTCCGGTTTGGGTGAAGTTTGCGGTGGACGTCGCTGAGCATCCCCGACTGACAATCATACTGTCTGACGTGCTGCCATTCGAGAATATTACACCCGTCATTGGTGGCGCCCGCTAGCTGGCGATGATCCCAATGGTCGTTAGTAGGACGTCCCGCCGAACGACATGGCTGCTCTCTGATAAAAAGCCCCGCTCGGTTCAGATGACGGCGTCGTCAAGCCTTCGATATAGCGGGCGTGCTTGATGTAGGACGGCGCCCGGTCCATGAGATCGCTGCCGACCTCCTCGAAACGATAGCCGCCGGCAAAGCCGTCATAGCGATAGACCATCGCGACCCGCCGAAACTCCGCCCGGGGCTCACGGTGACATGCGAGCTCGGCGGGAATGAATTGGTAGAAGTTGATGCGCTCCGGGATCAAACCGGCAATGGGATAGGCGAAGGCCCGCGGCCCGATCCTGACGAGCTCGCGAATCTTAGCGGCGAACACCTCCGCCCCGTGATGATCCCGGATGGCCTGGCTGGCTTGGACGACGGCTTCGCGATGGATCTGGGAGAAGACCTTGCCGAGCTCGTTCCAGCCGCTCGCCCCATCAGGTTCGTCAGGCACGAGCGCCAGGCAGATATGGCTCTCCGTCGGGCGAAGGTCATAGGCGATCAAGGCGACCACCTGAAAGAGCGGCTGACAGGGATCGATGAAGCAGCGGAACTCCGAGGTCAGCAACCGCCCTTCCCCCGGCTCGAAGATATCGAGCCCTCCAGGTCGCCCTTCGGGCAAGCTGTCATGCCTGGCCTTGATGGCGCGCTCGATTTTCTCTTCGTAGTACCGATAGAGCGCCGCGGCGTCCTCGATCGTGGCCCCTTCGTCGAAGGTCGGCATGCCAAAGGGCACGCCTTCCTTTTCGGCCTTAGCGAAGAGAAAGGCCCAATGGAAGCGGACATAGTCCTCGAGGGTCCGATGCCGGCTGAGCTCGGCCTTGCGCCAAGCCTGTTTGTGCTCATCCCTGATCGCATAGAGCGACGGAGGCACGGGCTCGCCGGCCCCTTCCAGACGCTGGATTTCCTCGATCGCCTCGCTGGCGACGCCGACATGAAAATCCCAGCGCTCCTCGCCGTTGGGATCGTAGCTGTCGAGGGTCTTGGTCATGGCGGTCTCCTCGTGATCAGACGGCGGGGCGATGGCCGTAGCCCTTGTCGGGCACAGCGCGATCGGGGCGGACCCGCGCCTCCGGTCGGCGCGACAGACGCTGCATGGCGTCGTTCGCGAAATTGAGGGCATTGTGCACGGCTTCGGCCTGACGCTCGCCATAGACGTCGGCGAGGTCGATGCGGCGGTAGTCGCCGAGCCGAAGGGCGACGTGGAAGGCCTTTCGGTAATAGCGGCCGGTCCAGCTGGTCTTGCTCTGACGGAGCTCGCGCTGCTCCCAGGACTCCTCGTCCTTGGCGCGCTCATGGGGGCGCATTTCGAAGGTCATGCGGGTGGAGCGGGGGTAGCGATCGAAGCCGCGGAACCGGCGCTGCACGCAGATCGCCTCGGGCATGAAGGCGACGTGCAGACGCTGGTGCGAGAAGACCCGGCTCACGACGAGAATGATGACGGTCCCGATGATCACCAGGCCGCCGGCCGGGACCAGATAGGCGAGGATGATCGCCTCGGTCGCTGAACGGGCATGGCCGACGACATGGGGGTAAGCGAGGTTGGCGTAAGGATCGAGCACGGTCGTCTTCCAAGCGAGGTAGCCGGCGAGTGCGACCAGGCCCGCCAGCAGGATCAGCTGCAGCCGATCCCAGACTTTGCGGGCATAGGGCGAGGCGTAGTCCGCCACGACCGAGAGCTGGCCGGGAAGGATCTTGATTTTCGGCCAGCGGCCGACGAGCTCCCGGGCTTGTTGTTCAATGCGTTCGGCCTCGGCCGGCAAGAACAGGGTTTGTTCAGACATGCTCAAATCTCCCTTCGAAGGCGGGGTGGCGGTCGTAATGGAGGCGCTGCAGGATCATCGGGTCCTTGCCGGGGCGGATGACCAGCATGCGGGCGAGATGATCATCCCGGCCGAAGAAGCGGCTGATCTCCTCGGCGGTCAGGAGATCGTGCACCTCGATCGACCAGGCGTCGCCGGAGGCCCCTTTCTGGCGAGCATCATGGGTGAGCTGGGATTTACGCTCGACGATCAGCGAGGTCTTGCCGAGGCGTTTCGCCAGCCAATCGAGGGTGGTGACGTCGTTATTGCCGAAGGCGATGACGGCGCCGGAATTGCCGAGGAAGGTCTCCCAGCTCTCCTTGTAGAGGCGCTTCAGCTGGGTGAGGTCCTGGAGCACGGTGAACAGCTTGACGCCGAAGCCGGCGATCTGTCCCGCGGCGACCTCGATCTGGCGGAGGTGGCCGAGCTGGGCGAATTCGTCGAGAAGGAGGAGGACCGGCACATCCGGCTGGAGCGGCGTCCGCTCCATCGCCGAGAGCGTGAGGTTGACGAACAGGCGGAGCCAACGAAAGCAGGTGCCGATGCGCTCGGCGGGCAGGCAGAGATAGATAGTCATGCCTTCGGCGGCTGATTTGAGCTCGGCGAGGTCGAGACCGTCGCCGGTCAGGACATTCTGCAACAGCTGGTAGGAGAGGAAACGGGTGTGGCGGCGGGCGGTAGAGAGCACCGAGCCCTGCTCGTCCTTCGGCCGCTCGAAGAAATCGGCGGCAGCGTCCTGGACCGCGCCGCCGGCGGCGCCATTGGCCGCCATCTCGCGACGAAGGGCGTCGTAGCCCTCGAAGGTCTCGCCATCGAGCGCGAAGGTCGTGCCGCGCATCAACAGGCGGCGGACGGTGATCAGATCACGGCAGCCATCATGGGCGGGCCAGGTGGCGACGTGGAGGATCAGGCCCTCAAGCCAGGCGCGCGCACTCTCGTCCCAATGAGTATCGCGCTCGCCGCCGGCGACGATCAGGGCGTCGGCGATCAGTCCGGCATCCTCGACCAGGGTCGGGCTTGCCGGCTGGAGCAGGGTCATCGGATTCCAGGCCGCGTGAAATAGCGCGATCTGGCGGCGGGTGATCTTGAAGGGATCGAGCACGGCGACCCGCTGACCGAGGGCCGCGCGGAAGGTGGCGGTGAGGTTGGCGAGCTCGCCCTTGGGGTCGACGACCAGGGCGGAGCCCCGATAGCCGCCGAGAAGATTGGGGACGATGATCGAGCGGCCCTTGCCGCTCCTGGAGCCTGCGATCAGGGTCGCATGTTGATCGGTCTCGAGGCCGATCAGCTCCCCGCCGATGACATATCGCTCCCCTGCCCTATCCTCGACCATGCCGCCGCCGATCACGCCCAGAAAGATTTTTTTCGGCGTGTAGCGGAGATGGGCGGCGGCTCGGATCTGCTCGGGATCGGCGAAAGCGGCGGTCGGCGTCTGGTGTTCGTGCAGGGCGCGCGAGGCGACGCCGCGCGGCAGATCAGCGAGCAGGGTCATGGCTGTCGCCGATCGTCGGCTTGGGGTCGATGTCATCATGCCCGATGGCGCTGGCGCCGTCGGGCAAAGCCAGCAGGATGATCGAGCGCCCCTTGCCGGCGCGCGAACCGGCGAGCAGAAGGATGTGGGGATGATCATTCGCCTTGCTGTCGGTGACGGTCTTTCGGCGATGGTCGGTCATGGCGGTCTCCTTCGGGCGGCGAAAAGCGCCCCTCGATGTCTTCAAGAGCGAGGGCCTCTCTTCCCAAGAGCCCTGAGCCGGCGATTTCCTGCCCTGTCGCGCTCATTTTTCCTCCTCGCGATGCAGCCATCGGCATGATCCCTTCCGTCATAGAGATCCCTGAGCGGCCGGTTTCATGCCCTTCGTTCCGAACTTTTTTGACCACAGCCCTTAAGACGGATGAGGCGGGCGATTTCCTGCCTGTCGCGGCCAAAAAAAATCGGGCCCGTCTCCTAGATGATTGAAAGCCGGTTTTTATTCCCTGGGCCGGCGCAAATAGGTGAAGCCTCGCCCTGGCTCGGCTATGATCACCGTCCTTCATGGAATGATTCCCGCTCCTCTCCTCGGAGGCCGAGTCCGGCATAGGCGCGGCCTCCATACCCTTAGACACCGCGGCGGCCGATTTGATTGCAGTGGTCGGCCGCCGATCTCGCTGCTGACCGCCCTTAAGACGACAAAAACCGCGGAATTATTCCCGCCGACGGTCGGATTTCCGTCGGCTCGATAGCGCATCCGGAAGGGAATCAGAGCACAGATCGCGACGCAGCGTGCGCCCGCACGGCCTAGTGAATACTGGTCCGTCCCGGCTTGACAGGCACTAAGGCTTGGCGAAGCCGTCGGAAGCTCTACATGAGTTCAGAGGCGTCTGATTGCACGCTGAAAAGACGGATAGCCAGATATGTTTTTGCTATGCAAAAACTTCTTTTTTCATCCAGGGCGGCACGCCGCCAATGCTGCGCATGGGTCCGCCTCGCGGCGGTTGTCTGTGCCGCCACCGGCGGCGCGGTTGACATGAGGGCCTGAGATGGCGCGGCCGAAGAAGTCGGCGGAGGAGCGGCGGGACCTGCAGGTGAATGTGCGCCTCAGTGCGATCGAGCACGCGAAGCTCGCGTCACGCGCCGCAGCGGCCGGCGTCTCGCTCTCGGACTACATGCGCCAAAAATCCCTGACCGGTCGGATCAAGGCAGCACCGGCCGAAGCCGCCTCCCGCCTGCAGGCGCTCAATCGGATCGGCAACTCGCTCTATCACCTCAGCCAGCAGCTCGAGCCCGAAGCGGCCTCCCCTGCCCTGGCGACCGAGCTCGCGGTCCTGATCGAGCGCATCGACGGTCTGGTCGCGGAGCTCGCCCTCGATGTTGGGTAAGATCGTCTCCGGCTCATCGTTCAAGGGAGCCGCCCTCTATCACCTGCACGACAAGCGCCTCGAGGGCGAGACGGTACGCCTGACCGATGCGCGGGTCGCCTGGACCGAGACGGTCAATCTCCGTACCGACGATCCGGAGAAGGCCTGGCGGATCATGGTGGCGACCGCCGAAAACCAGGCAACCCTCAAAAAAACGGCCGGCATGAAGATGACCGGGCGGAAACTGACCAAGCCGGTCTACACCTATTCGCTCGCCTGGCACCCGGACCAAAAACCATCCCAGGCGGCGATGCTCGGCGCCGCGAAGGAGACGCTGCAGGTCCTGAAGATGGAGGAGCACCAGGCGCTGATCGTCTGCCATAACGACACCGCGCATGGCCATGTGCATGTGATCGTCAACCGGGTGCATCCGGAGACCGGGCTTGCGGCCAAGACCAGCCAGGACCGTCTGAAGCTATCGCGTTGGGCCGAGGCCTATGAACGGGTTGATGGTAAGATCTACTGTCAGGAGCGAGTGATCAACAATGCCAGGCGGGATCAAGGGGAGTTCGTGAAGGCGGAAAGCGTGCCGCGCCAGACCTTCGAGCTTGCGGAGACGGTGAGGCCGGCGCTCAACGACAACCGTGAGACCGCCGAGCGGATCAGGCTCGAGCAGAAGCAGAAGGACGCCGCGCTCAACCAGGATGGTCGGGAGATGACCGAGCGGCACCGGACGGCGCTCAGCGAGCTCGCCGGCCTCTACCGCGAGACCAAGGACGAGGTCACCCGATCGCTTCGCGCCGAGATCGCGGCGACCAAGCAGGCACTGAAGGAAGCGCAGCGGCCGGAATGGCGAGCGCTCTATCGGGAGCAATGGAAGGAAACCCGGCGGTTCGAGCGGGCTGACCAGACGCTCGCCGGGCGGATCGGCCATGCGCTTCAGGCCGGCCGTTTGGAAGGCGAGAGCCGGATCGGCGGTTTCTTTCGAGCGATGGTGTCGGCGGAGCGGCGTTTGGCGCCGCTGCAGGCGGCGCAGGAGCGCGCCCGTGCGGAGATGGGCAAAAGCACGCGCCAAGCGACGAAGGCCGCTGTGGACGCACTCAGGGCGGAATACCGGCCAATTTATCAGGCAACCTATGGGGAATATCAGGAGGCGCGCTCGCAGTTGCTCGGCCGACAACAGGGCGAGCGGGACCAGTTGAAGGCGCTATGGGCCGCCCGGCATGAAGATCGGCGCCAGTCCCTGCAGCAGCTTAGCACCGAGCGGCGTCCCGCCGTGCCCGAACGATCAGATGGCCGGACCGGCGAGCGCGACGGGCAAAAAGAGGTTGGCCAGCAGCAACGGACGTCGCCGGCGATGAAGCCGCCGTCCGAGGGACGACCGTCCTCCCCTGCCCTGCCGGACTCGGCTTTGGCGGCGCTGCGCAAGGCGTCGGCC
Organism: Phycisphaeraceae bacterium; assembly: GCA_965222495.1. GTDB lineage: Bacteria > Planctomycetota > Phycisphaerae > Phycisphaerales > Phycisphaeraceae > CBDCUA01. The sequence continues at coordinate 14,705 of CBDCUA010000003.1, forward strand.
GCGGTGGATCGGTCGCAGCAGCGGGAGGCCAAGCAGACGCAGAACGTCGACCTGCAGCAGGGCCGCGGACGGACGCGCAAGCTGGAGTGAACCCGCCCACAACCGGTTGCGCAACCGGATTCTGCAACTGCCTATTTAATGATTGGACTTAGTCCACGGCTTAGTCTATATTGACGATGGGAGAATGATGATGACGACCGTGAACATTCATGACGCCAAGACACAGTTTTCGAAGCTGATCACGCGTGTTCAGCAGGGCGAGGAGGTTGTGATTTCGAAGGCGGGCAAGCCGGTTGCGCGTCTGGTGCCGACGACGGATGCGCCGCAACTGCGGAAACCAGGTTCGGCGCGCGGCCAGCTGCATGTGCATGACGATTTTGATGCCCCACTGCCCGATGAACTTCTAGCGGCGTTCGAGGGAGCAGACACACCGTCGTGAGGATTCTGCTCGACACTCATGCCCTGCTCTGGTGGCTTGAGGATTCGCCGATGCTGTCGGCGAAGGCGCGCGATGTCATTGGCGATTCTGGGACGGCGGTGCTGGTCAGTACGGCGTCGATCTGGGAGGTTGCCATCAAGGCCCGCCTTGGACGCCTGGAGGTGCCGAACGATCTGGAAGGGTTTTTCACCCGTCAGCTGTCGCTGAACGGATTTGAGGTGCTGCCGGTGCATCTTCGACATGCAGCCTTGGTGCGGCATCTCGAAGATCATCATCGCGATCCGTTCGATCGCCTTTTGGTCGCCCAGGCCCAATGCGAGACGATGCCGCTTGTTTCGAAGGATCAGTGGCTCCAGGCTTATGATGTCGAGGTGATGTGGTAGGGGTTAACCTTGTGTTAACGGCTGGCCGTCATGCTGCTGTCATGAGCAGGGCCACGATCACGCCAGCATAGACCGTTCTGGTTATGGTGATGCGGGTCTCGATCACTCTTCTTGCCCGTGGGGCATGAGGGTTTCCTGGCCGTTCGGGAAAGGATCCAAGTTTCATTCCCCTAGGAGACCCGCCGGAGGCGTGTCTCTGGACGCTGCTTTGCAGCGTAATTGACATTCCCCCTCTCGACGCTTTCAGCGCACCACGGCTCGACGATCGGTCAAGGACGCGTAGCGCCAGCTTTGCTGGTGGCCCAAAGGGCCATCCTTGACGGATCGTCTCTTTGGCCGTGGTATTTTTCTTGCAGAGAGAGGTAAGGAAAGGCGTGCCCTTCGGGCACACCTTATAAGGCCAGAGCTTTGCTCTGGGGCGGAGTGAGCAAAGCGAATGGAGGGTAGGAGACAAAGGAGAAGAGTGTGAGGCGTAGCCGAACGCCTTAAAGCGTAGCGGTTTGCGGATTTTGGGATGGGTGAAGGCTGATCGATTAACTATTACACATTGGGCGGTATAGGCCTCCTTTGTAAGAGTTTCCTTGTCCCGATGCCTTCCTTGAAGGCTCATGTGCAAACCAAAAAAGCGCTGATAATCCAGATTTCTCAGAAAAAATTCTATCCACATCGTAATCTTCTTTCTTCTTACATCTTCTATCTTCAGTGAAGATTAACATCATAAAATCAATACCTTGGAATGAATTTTCTTACGTATTGGGCGGCTTCCGATTACGTATTGGGCGGTTTCTAATTACACATCGGGCGGCTTCCGATTACACATCGGGCGGTTGCATTTTCTTTCACAATTACATAATTTTTGACCCGTGTAATATTTTTTGATGCAGCATCAGGATGACATCCTCAGCAGCGAGCCGCCCAATAAGTAATAGTTCGCTGAAGACGCTTGATCTTGAGCCCTACCCCGGGGAAATGATCAAGCCGGCAGAGCTGATAGATTTAAGTGACGTCAGCAATCTGACCCTGTCAGCACGTCGAATGTACAACGCACTAATTGCCAATGCATTTGGCCCAGAAATGGCGGCCGAGGGCCAAGAATTCACCATCTCCTTGGCCGAATTACGCGGGACGCATGATAGCAATGATCGGATCGGAGAGAGTGTCGACGCGCTCATGAAGACCGTTGTTGTTGTTCGGCTTGCAGATGGTGGTGAACGCAAGTTCCAGCTTCTTGGTGGTAATGACATGGATAGCCCGACGAGACCCCATGGGATGTTCACCTATTCTTTCGACCGGCGTTTGGCTTCCGTATTGGCGGATTCTACAGTGTTTGGGAAACTCGATCTTAAAGCCATGATGTGCTTCTCGACACGCTATGCGCTGGCCCTTTATGAGGCCATCGCTCGCCGCGCCCGCCTTCAATTCGTCTTCTCAGAAGAGTTTAGCTTGGAGGCATTTAGAGACCTTCTTGGTGTGGCGAAGGGAAAGCTGACTACATACGGCAACCTCAACAACCGCGCCATCAAACCGGCTGTCGCCGAGGTAAATGCCTACGCAAGTTTCGGTGTAAAGGTGATTCCCATCAAAACTGGCCGAAAAGTTTCAGGGGTTCATGTTGGGTGGTGGCAAAAGGAAGATGAAGAACTGCGTGAAACGTTCGTGGAGGTCGCACGCCACAGCGCTGGCCGAAAAGCCCGTCTAAGTGGCACAGTCGAAACAATCGCGTAAGGCCTCTCTTGAGGACCTATCGCGTCGACGAACTCATACACCACCGCACCCCTCGACATAAAAAACGAGCCTATTATGCATATATAAATATCTTATATTCATAGAATATATACATATGACATATGCATATGTATATTTCTACATCATATATCTAGTTGATTTTTATATGTCATATGTTAAAAGCGCCTGGTTCTCAAAATTAGAAGGTTAGTGAGCATGGCAGTCGTTTCATTTGCTAGCGGGAAGGGCGGCGTTGGCAAAACAACAGCATGCCTTTTAGCGGGCACCACCCTGTGTGAGGGGGGCTCAGTTACCATCATCGACGCAGACCAAAATAGCCCACTTTTATGGTGGAATGACGGCCGTCACACCAACGATTGCCCTACAATGAGCATCAAAGACGGTAATATTGGTATAGGTGCCCTATTAGAGCTGATCGAACGAGAACGCAAAATTGCAAATCTTGTTCTCGTTGATCTTGAAGGCGTTGCTACCAGCGAGAATGCGAGAGCATTTGGCGTAAGCGATTTAGTTGTTCTTCCTATGAAGCAGACTGAACTCGATTTGCGTTCGGCCGTTGATGTGATGCGCGAAATCAAGGGCCAAGAAGCGGAAACCAGTCGACGAATTCCCTTCTCAATTTTGTTCAGCCAGACCAAGGTCGTTGCTTCCCGCGGAGCTCGTGAAATCGAGAGAAATTTGCGGGATGCGTCTGAGATTCACACCTTCGCGACTAAGATTTTCGAACGCGAGCCTTTCAACGCCATGTTCAATTTCCGGCGCCCCTTGGAGGGCCTACCGAGAACCGAGGTTCTAAATGTCGACAAGGCGGTAACAAACGCTAGAGCTTACGCTGGTGAGCTGCTCGCTCGCTTGCATCATCTGTCACAGAAGGAAGCGGCGTAGATGTCTCGGTCGAGCAATTTCGATCTATCCAATCTGAACAAGGCACCTGCAGATCCACAATCCACAGAGGCTCTGCCAGCGGCAGATACAAAACAGGCTGAATCGCTGCCCAAATCGGCTGCCAAACCAAGGAAAAGAGCTAAGAATGCCAAAGTTAGTGGGTTTAGGAGCAGGCGCAATGCCGCGCCACTTCGGCGCCAAATCCTAGCAGGCCGTCCCAGGGGGGAGGAAAGACATCAGTTCAATGTCCGTATGTTACCCAAGGATGCCGCTGCGTTTATCGAAATGGCCGAAGAAGAAGGAATGACTTACGGCGATTTAGTCGCGACAATGATCGAGCGTATCAAACGGGTAGGCTTGCACGAAGCTGGCGATTGAGATGCCTGGCATCTAACCGAACCCAATACGCCCAATAGCGAGTGCCGTTGCCGGGCGGCAGCGCTTCAGAGCTTGATCTAACGATCCTCCAAATTGGGTAGGAACCTTTGGCGAGCAAAGAGCATCTGACCATCATCAAAGCCGGCGTCGATGCATGGAACGGATGGCGAAAGGACAATCCGAATGTCGTGCCTAATCTTAGCGGCGCCGATCTTGGTGCAGTCCTGGATGGTCCGTCCAAGCCGATAGCATTCACCGTCAATCAATTCGACATCGATGTCGTCATCAGGGGCGCCGACCTTCGAGGCTGCGACTTCAGCGGTGCTGATCTGCGCGATGCCAGCCTCCACAATACCAATCTGGCGAGAGCTGACTTCCGCGGCGCCAATCTCGAGCGAGCGAAAATTACTTCTGCGGCCCTCGTTCATGCCGATTTCAGCGAAGCCAAGCTCGTCAATGCAGACTTCTCCCATTCCAACCTAGCCTGGACAAACCTCTCTGAGGCCAACCTGATGGGAGCCTGCCTGAGGGGCGTCATCTTCGATGAGGAAACTCAGCTGAAAGGGGCCAAGGTCGATCGATGCAAGATCGATCGATACGCGCTTGAGTCGTTGCAGGATTATGGCGGCCTTACCAACGGCGCTCGTATGCTCATGGACATTCATGATGATGTCGCTGATTTGCGCGCGTCTTTCAGCGGCGTAAGGCGCTGGCTCCATCTGATCGCCTTGGGCGCGTTCCTGTTTCCTTACCTATGGTTTGCTGGTCTCCGCTATTCAGAGGCGCGCTTCATCGGCCAAAGCGAGGCAGAGACATTGCCGCTTTGGCAAGCACTGGCGAGGTACATCTGGAACGGAGGCCAAAACTGGCAGACCGGTTGGGACTTTCACTGGTCATTCGTCACGTTCGTCGCTCTTGCGATCTACAATGCTCTTCGATGGCTGCTGTTGAGCAAGACCAACAGGCTGGAGCACCGGCAAGAAATCAGCGGCCTGCCGGTGAGGTTCAATCTCGACTATGAACCGTTCTGGAGCGTGCTTGTCCGATGCATGTCGTTCTTCACTTGGATCGCCGTCATCATCCTGGCGCTCAACACGGCGCATTTCTTGGCCCAGGAGATCCCGATTGTTGCGCAGCGTTGAGTCGAAACCAAAGGGCGGGCTGACCGGCCGGAATGCGGCCATTGACAGGCAGGGCAGGGGGCCTGCCCGGAAAATCCGTCAACGAGTTATGACAAATGCCAATCAATCATGGACTGCTTACCGAACACGATCTCTCTTCCTAGACCGAATCAAACCTCCCATTCAGATCATGCCATAAGAGGTCGACGCTGGTTTTTCACTTCCTCATTCGGCTTGAAGTCCCAATCGAGCGTTATCAGTCGACCGACACCCGGCTGAGCCATTCCATTGATCATGCTAAACTGGACGAATGCTTCGCTTTGCCTGATTGTCAGAGGCGATTGCATCATTGACGGATTAGTACGGTGGACATTGGGGCTTGGCTGCGCGAACTGGGGCTTGAGCGCTATGCTGATGCGTTCCGCGCCAATGAGATTGACCGCGACATTCTTCCGACGCTCACGGCTGAGGATCTATCGGACATCGGCGTCAAGATTGTTGGGCATCGACGCAAGATCCTGAACGCCGCTGTGGCGCTTAGACGTGATTCAGCAGCCAGCCCACCTAGTGATGGTCCTGGCGAGATCCTCCCACCGACCTCACTCCCCGAAGCCGAACGACGTCATCTCACTGTGATGTTCGTCGATCTCGTGGGCTCCACAGCACTATCCGGCCGATTGGACCCCGAAGAGATGCGTCAAGTTATCAGAAACTACCAGAACGCTGTCGCCGGTGAAGTTACACGCTTCAACGGCCATGTAGCGAAGTTCATGGGCGATGGAGTGCTCACCTACTTCGGCTTTCCTCAAGCTCATGAGGATGACGCCGAACGATCGGTCCGAGCTGGACTTTCGGTGATGAAGGCGCTGACGGGGATCGCCACTCCACAAGGCACTCCTTTAGCGGCTCGAATCGGTATCGCAACTGGTCTTGTCGTGGTCGGCGATCTCATTGGTGAGGGGGCAGCCCAGGAGGAAGCGGTGGTTGGGGAGACGCCCAATCTGGCAGCACGCCTCCAGGCGCGAGCAGGGCCGGGCCAGATTCTGATATCGGCAGGAACACGACGACTGCTGGGAGATCTATTCGCTTTCGATAATCTCGGCGCACAAAATCTGAAAGGCATAGACAAGCCGGTCCAGACCTATCTGGTACGCGGCGAACGGGTTATCGAAAGCCGATTTGCGGCATCGCATGCGGGCAACCTCGGCAAGATGGCTGGCCGAGATGAGGAGCTTGCTCTCCTGATCGAGCGTTGGCGACAAGCCAAGAGCGGCGAAGGCCAATTTGTACTTCTGGTCGGCGAGGCTGGAATTGGCAAGTCCAGGATCATACAGGCTCTGATCGATAAGACCGCCGTCGACCAACCGACAAGGATCTACTATCAGTGCTCACCCCATCATCGTGACAGCGCACTCTATCCCACAATCCGGCAGCTCAACCACGCCGCCGACCTGAGACCCGATGACAGCCCTGAAGTCAAACTTGAAAAGCTCGAAGCTTTACTCAGCCGCGCTGCCAGCGATGTCAGTGAGAGTGCCCCGTTAATTGCTGCACTGTTGGGCATCCATGATGAGTCACGATACGGCAAGATGGGCCTATCCCCGCAACAGCAACGCATGCGCACGTTGCAGGTGCTCTTAGATCAGCTTATTGGTTTGGCCAACAAGCGACCGGTCTTGCTGGTCGTGGAAGACGCTCATTGGATCGATCCAACGACCTTGGAATTGATCGAACGATGCGTTGATGTGAGCGCACATGCGCCGGTCCTCATCTTGATGACGACCCGTCCAGACGATCGGGTCGAGGTGCGGGGCCATCCTAATTTTACGAGCCTTTCTCTGAACCGACTGCCGCAGCAGCACGCAATGACGATCGTTAAGCAGCTGCTCGGCGGAATGAATGTGCCCGAAGACGTGCTAAACGAAATCATCGCAAAGACCGATGGCATACCTTTATTCGTCGAGGAAGTCGCCAAGGCGGTCGTCGAGGAGGGCTTGTTATCGACCCACGTGCCCGCCTCTCTGCACGATTCATTGATGGCTCGATTGGATCGCATCCCTGATGCAAAACAGATCGCACAGACAGCAGCTGTAATTGGTCGAGACTTCGACTTTCATTTATTAAGTCGTCTGAGCCAGGCCCCGGAAGTCGAACTCATAGCTGCATTGGAGCGACTTGTAGACGCGGAGCTAGTCTTCTGCCGCGGTAGCCCGCCAAAGGCAATCTACAGCTTCAAACATGCGCTGGTCCGAGATACTGCCTACGAGAGCTTGCTGCTGACAAAACGCAAAGCCATACATGGTCAGATTGCAGATCTGCTTGCTGGTGACCCTGACACCTTCGGGGCGGCCGATGAAGCGCTAGCACAGCATTTGGCCCTGGCAGAGAGATATGAGGCAGCGATCAGAGCATGGATCGCCCTGGCTGAGGAGGCGCGCGGCAAGTCAGCTTACAAGGAGGCCCTTGGGCTCGTTGATGCATCATCCGAGTTCTTGCGAATGATCGACGATTCGAGCTTGCGAACCGACCTCGACATCGAACTTGAGCTCCTGCGCGCAGAGGTTCGGCAGATATTAGATGGACCAAGCGAGGCTGCTTATGCCGCCTATGGGCGCGTGCAAGACCTGACGCGCCAGACTGGCGACCATCGGCGAGAATTCGTCGGAGCTTGGGGGCTCTGGTTCCTTGACCAGCAAAGTATGAACCTGCCCCAGGCGGCGGAACGCGCCCAGCAACTAGTCTGCTTGGCGGAGTCAGCGCGGGATTCGGATTATCAGCTGCAAGCCAGCCATGCGAATTGGACGACGGCCTTCTATAAGGGCGATCTGACCGCTACGAAAAAGTATGCGCTGATAGGCTATAAGCACTATGATCCGCATCAACATTACCCCGGCATGCTCCGCTTTGGCAGCCATGACGTCGGTTGCTGCGCTCGCTACCATCTGAGCAAATCGACCTGTCTCTTAGGCTACCCCGAAACCAGCATAAAGTTCTCCGCGGAGGCGCTCAGAACTGCTCGTGATCTAGGCCATACAGGGAGTCTCGTGATCGCCCTCAATATGGAAGCTATTGTTAGGCAGATCATAGGCGATATGGAGAAAGTCAAACGCGCTAGCGCGGAGTTTGGCACACTGGCCGAACGTCACGGCATGGGGAGATTTCTGGTTGCCGCCCCGATCATTGACGGTTGGGTTGGCGTTTGTCAGGACGAAGGCAAGTCAGCCATTAGCAAGATGCAGCAGGGTATTGAGGCGCTCGAGAAGACTGGCGGCTTGATGCGTATGTCCTACTACTGGGGAATCTTTGCGGATGCGCACAAGCGCCTTGGCAACGTCGAAGCTGCATTTGAAGCGATCGATCATGGTCTCAAATTTTCTGAAACAAGTGGCGAGGCTTGGTACTTGCCTGAGTTGCACCGCCTCAAGGGAGAAATGCTTATCAGAGAGTCAGCCGTCGAAGAAGGCATTCAACATCTGAACACAGCACTGGACTTGGCGAAGGAATGGTCTGCCAAATGGTTTGAGCTTAAAATAGCGATGTCGCTGGCCGATCATTGGATCGATCGGGGCAAGCGACATGAAGCTCACCATCTTCTTGAACCAATCAGCAGCTGGTTCACCGAGGGTGACGGCACATCTGACCTCAGAAAGGCGAAGCTCTTAATCCAAGAGCTTTCGAGCACCATCAACTAGCCGTTCAAGTAAGTGAACCGCACCGGATTTGGCATGTTGAAATTTGACGCAGAGACCACGCGCCTTTTGGAGATTGCCTACCAGGGCGCAGAGATCACGCGCAGACGACAAGCATCATTTGATGCTCTGCGTCCTGAGCCTGGCGAGACGATTTTGGACATTGGGTGCGGCAATGGTCTTCTTACGGCCGAGCTAGCCAGAGCCGTCGGGCCAGACGGAAAAGTCATTGGCATCGATCCGAGTGATGAAATGCGAAAGCCTGCCGTGTCTCGCTGCAAGGCGTTTGATTGGGTCGAGATCTCACAAGGTACGGCCCACGAGTTACCCATAGGGACGGAGATTGCCGATAAGGCCGTTTCGACACAGGTTTTCGAGTATCTGGACGACATTCCAGGTGCTGTCCAAGAAGTTTTTCGAACGCTGAAAGCCGGCGCACGGTTCGTGATCGGAGACATCCATTTCGACAGCTTTCTGTGGTTCAGCGACCACCCTGACAGAATGCGCCGGATGATGAGATCGTGGGATCATCATCTTACAGAGCGATGCATTCCTGCCATCTTGCCACCAATCCTAAGATCTTCCGGATTTGCCGTTGATGAAATCCGTCCGCTTACGCTTTGCGACCATTTGTTGAAATCCGACGGGCTTGCCAGCGTGATGATGCAACTGATGAAGCGCTATGCCCTAGTCCATGGCCATGTCTCGGAGGAAGAGGCTACAGCCTGGTTTGACGAGCAGACAGCGCTTGCCGCGGAAGGCCGCTTCTTCTTTTCCATCACTCACTTTGTGATTTGCGCAAGGAAAACCTAAGCCCATGGCATGACCGCTCTCGAATCCGACACCGGCCATAAGCGCTTAAAGGCACCTTCTGTTTATTCGTGATAATGAAGAGCGTTTTTAGCTTAGCGTCGCGACGAAAGGGCGTTGGCCGTGCGCGCGAAGAGGCAGGTATCGCGACGGTGAGCTAAAAACGTGTTGGGCTAAACCGCCCGCACGGCGCTTATGCCATCTATGGGGCTTGAATGGCGGCGCCTGGTTGGCGATGGCGCCATCGGCCGTCAAAGCCGGCCGTTCTGACGCAGCGATGGGGCAGGATCAGGTGTGGAGCTGGGGCACTGCGGCCGCGGTCACCGAATTGGGACGGTGAAGGCCGGCGTGCTGGCGCCAAGCGACCGTAGGCCACCGCTCGCCTGGTCGGGCCTGGCTGATCGTCGGTTCGGTAGGTTGGCAGAGATGACGGCATGTCACGAACCGTCGCGGGTTGGCGGGCCCGTGGCGTCCGGCAGGAGGCGCTCGATTTGCATCATGTGCCCCTGTTGGCAAACGGGGCACTGCCGAAGCGACCTCCCTGTGAGCTCTTGGTGGAGATCGCGGTCGTCCTCTTTGGTGGAGGGCGTTACCGGCTCAGCCATGTTAAGGAGCTCACGACAGCGGGCGAGCTTGGCGGCACGATGGCGATTGCACATAAAACCGAAATATCTGATCCGCCGGAATCCGGGCGGGAGGACATGGAGGAGAAAGCGGCGGATGAACTCGTCGGCGGTGAGAGGCATGATCTTCTTCTTGTTGTGATGGTGATAGTCGCGCCATCGAAAGCGCACTTTGCCATCGGCGATCTCGACCAGACGATCGTTGCTGATGGCCACCCGGTGGGTGTAGCGAGCAACGTAGCGCAGCACGTCTTCGGCGGCGCCGGCGAAGGGCGGCTTGGCATAGACGACCCAGTCGCTTTTGCGGCTGGCGGCCAAGTGGCGCCGGAAGGCAGGTTCTTCGCGCAAATGCGCCGCGGTGTTGAAGAAGTCGAGTTTGCCGGCATCGAAGGCTCGTTGCAGTGCCTCGAGGAATAAGCGTCGGAATAGCCGCGCGAGCACGCGAACCGGCAGAAAGAAGCCGGGACGGCAAGCGATCCAGCGGCCGCCGTCCGGCGCCAGGCCGCCACCGGGCACAACACAATGCAGGTGAGGATGGAACTGCAGGTTTTGCCCCCAAGTGTGGAGCACGGCGAGGAAGCCGATCTCGGCGCCCAAATGCTTGGGATCGGCGGCGATGGCGCGGAGGGTTTCGGCGGCCGCCTGGAACAAAATGCCATAGACCGTCCTCTGGTTTTGATAGGCGATGGCGGCGATCCCTTGCGGGATCGTGAAGACGACGTGGAAATACTGCGTGTCGAGGACTTCGGCTTGTCGGTCCTCGAGCCATTGGGCGCGCGCCAGGGACTGGCATTTTGGACAATGCCGATTCCGACAGCTGTCGTAGGAGATGCGCAGGTGGCCGCATTGATCACAGCGATCGACATGGCCGCCCAGCGCTGCGGTTCGGCAGCATTCGATCGCGGTCATCACGCGACGCTGGGCAGTGGATAAGGAAGCGCCGTGGCGACGACGGTAATCATCGCCATAGTGGCGGAAGACATCCGCCACTTCCAGCCGTGTGCGGGCCATTGAGCCCGACTTCAGGTGTCTTCAGTCGGGGGATCGATAGGTACTGGCTGCGGCAGCAAGTCCAAGGGGCTGGAGGTGGCGCAGACCTTGGTGGTGGCGATCCGCAAATACCTCGCCGTGGTCGCCAAGCTGCGATGGCCAAGCAGCAACTGGATCGTGCGCACGTCGACGCCGCTTTCCAGCAAATGCACGGCGAAGGCATGGCGAAGCGAATGAGGCGTGACCGGCTTGATGAGCCCGGAAAGCTGTCGTGCCTCCTCGCACGCAAAGCCGACGGCATCACGGCTGATCGGCCGGCCGGGGAATCTGCCCGGGAAGAGCCAGCCCTTCGGCCGCACGGCCATCCAATAGCCGCGTAGAATCTCCAAGAGCTTGGGCGAAAGCATCACATAGCGATCCTTGTGCCCTTTACCTTGTTCGACGCGGATGACCATACGTTGACTGTCGATAACGGAGGCTGTGAGGCGAACCGCTTCCGAGATGCGCAGACCGGCGGCGTAACAGACGGTCAAGATGACCTGATGCTTTCTCAGCTTCACGCAGTCGAGGAAGTGGAGAACTTCCTCGGGACTGAGGACGATCGGGAGTTTCTCCGGCGCCTTGGGATGCGGCAGAACCTCACCACAATTCCATTCCCTCTTGAGCGTCACCCGGTAAAGGAAGCGAAGGGCGGCGATGGCGATCTGGATCGACCCAGGCGCCAGCTCCTTCTCGACGGTCAGATAGACCTGATAGCTGCGGATCTCCTCAGGGCCAAGCTGGCACGGGGACCTGCCGAAATGGCGAGCAAAGCGCGTCACCTGCTCGAGATAGACGCGCTGTGTGTTGAACGAAAGGTTGCGGACCCGCATGTCCTCGGTCATGCGTTGCCGGAGAACGGTCATGACAAGCTCCTTTGCGATGGCGTGGATGCTGCAAGCAGCCACCCCATG
>CBDCUA010000004.1:0-9598 GCA_965222495.1 Phycisphaeraceae bacterium
GTTCTGGGGAGGCTCGCGAGAAGCCCTCCGACCTGGGATGAACGGCTGCAACACCTCAATCGGAACCCTGGAAACGGAGGGGCCTGTGGGCTGCCGAACCTCCTCTTCGCGACATCATCATTAGCGACGTCTGGATGGCTCTGCGTCGCAGCCAACGACCTCCTCTCCTGGGCCCACCCTACCCCCAAGACAATCCGACACTGGCTTGTCCACCTCGCGGGACGCATCACTCCCACCGGGCGACGGCTTCACCTCGACACCGACTGGCCATGGACTCGCCACCTCCTCCACGCCATCACACGACTCAGAACCGCGCTCCAGTAACTCACCGTAGCCAGCAGACCTGGCCATCAGCCGACGCGATGAAGGATCCGGGCTAGACTCGATCTTCTGACCGTGTTCCCTGGGCCAGAGGCGCACCAATGGCCAATGATGAATTCGAGATCGCTCGGCACATTCTAAAGGAAGGCGACGAGTTGGCGAGCGCCGTCGACCCATCTGCACCGATTGAAATGCCGGCACGCTCTGATCTCGTCGTAAAGCTGGTTAGTCTCGACAAGCTACGTCTCCTCGATGACGCTCGATCTGACGTCCAGACGTTCTTCGGGCTCATGTTGCTCTTCGCGGGTGGCGTGGTCGGGTTCCTCGTCAATATGATGACGAGCAATCAAAGTTTCGATCGGTTTGCATGGTCGTTCCTCGGAGCTCTCTTTCTAGTGGTCTTGGTCTTTGCTAGGCTGCTTCGTAGATCAACTCGGCGGGCTGACGACGTCCGGAAAGAGATATTTGCGAAGGGCGATGAGCTATGAAACAACGACGCCCGGTTACGTTGAGCTCAACGACGACGAGCTCGAATCTGCGGGTCGACTAGCGCAGTTTCACCGCATCACGTGGGCGGCTGAGGTTGTTCCCACTCCGATTGTTGATCGATCGGTAGTGTCCACGAGCACCCCGCTCAGCGCACTATCTGCTCGTATCACACAAGCTCTCAAGGAAAGAGGTTCGCTAGTCGTCAATCTCGAGAAGGTGCCAGACGACCAAGCACCGACAGTCGCATCAGTCGTGCAGTCGATCATAGGCCGTCCGATTCGGGTCTTTGACCGTCACCCTCACTGGCGTCCGATAGGCGTCGACCTCAGCCGGCCGCCCGACAGAAGTGAAGGTGTTGGCCGGAACGGACTGCACCACGACTTCGTGAACGCTAGTCGACCACCACGTGCGGTCATCCTCTACGTCGAAAGAGCGGACCCCCTCGGTGGCGGCCAGTCAATTCTCTCGGACACCACTGACATCGAGCTATCCCTGTCACCCGACTCGGTCGCCACCCTACGAGAACGTCGATTCAGGGATGGGAAGGTTGAAGCATTATCGAACATCGGCCGCGACGTGAACCCCTTCGCCGTGCTGACCGGGGAGAAACGCTTTCCTATCCGCTTCACAGAAGGTCTTTTGGAGACCGCAGTAGGTGACGAGCTCGCCGCGCTGAGTGAGCTACTTGAGATCATCCTGCAGCGAACAGTTGTGATCGAGTTGGGAGCGAAGCACCTCTTGGCAATCGAGCAACCTCGAACCCTTCACGGCAGACTGCCCCTCGGGCCTGACCAGGCCACTGTTACAGTGGACCAGCGTCGCATCCTGAGACATGGCTTCTGCGCCGATGTCAGTATCAACAGAGAGTGAGACAAGAGCGCCATGCCTGCCACTATCACCGACGACGATCGCCGGCTCGCCGAGGTCCTCTGGGACTATCACCTGCTGTCTACCGACGGAACGACAGCCCAGGACTTCGACTTCATCTTGGCGATGGGAAGCCACGACGAGCGAGTGGCTCGTCGTGCAGCTGAGCTATACAACCAAGGTCTCTCGAAGCTACTCGTGACAACTGGTGGATTTGGCAAGGTGACGAAGGAGATCTGGGGCGTACCGGAAGGCCAGCGATTCGCGGATATTGCGATCGACATGGGCGTTCCCGAGAACTCGATCCTCGTCGAGACTAGAGCCGCGAACTCTGGAGACAACATCGCCTTCACGCGAGAGCTGTTTGCCAGCAGTAGCATCGAAGCCACAACCGGCCTCCTCGTTACCAAACCCTATATGAGACGTAGGGCATACGCCGCAGCAGCTAAGCAGTGGCCGGACATATCATGGTCTGTTGAATCGCCGAAGCTTTCGTTCAAGGAATACCCGGACCCTGAGGTGCCAGAAGAACGCATGATCAATCTAATGGTCGGTGACCTGCAGAGAATCAAGGTCTACGCCGAAGATGGTTTCCAGATTCCTCAATCGATTCCTCGGGAGGTCTGGGAGGCCTATCAACAACTTCGAGATCGCGGTTTCGATCAGTTCGTGATTGCCGGACGCTAAAACCTGGAGTCGTCCCATCACAAATCAGGCCCGACTCGTCGTTCCGATACTCGTTCCAGCTGATGTTCAAGAGGAATGGGACGGAGATCAAAGGCAATACGAACTATTCTTGGCTCGAGAGCACGTCGAACTGCTCCGAGCACATCGGTCTGGTGTCAACACAAGTACGATACTCCTCGCGGTCGAATCGGTGCTCGCTGCAACCGCCAGCATCCGTCACGCTTCCCGTAGTTTCGAGCGTGCCCGCCTGACTTCGTTCGCCTCAAAGCTGTACATCGAGCGTGGAACAGCGACCGACGTCCAGCGCTCCCTTGAACTCGCGGCAGACGCGATCAACATCTTTGAGCGAAGTCCAGTTGTTGCCCCTGCTACTGTCGATGATGTATCAGAAGCAGCCCTATATGCGGTGGTTGCACTAAAGGCGTTGGGTGAAGTAGACGAATCGATTTTTCTAGGGAGATCCTTCGTCGAAGACATCGTCCACTCTCGAATCGGGAATCGATTTGACGTCATGCCGCTGATTCGCCAAGAACAAATGATGCAGCAGACCAAGAGCTCACATGAAAGGATGGCGGCGGAAGCGCCAGAGTATAGAAACGCGAAGACCAGGGAGTACTACCGAACACTAAAGCGGCTCTTCGAATGGTCGTTGAACCACGGGAGACGAAGAGAAGCGGAGGCACTACTGCCGGAACTTCGGAGGGCGTACAGAGTCATTCTCCCTCGTTCCGAGCCGATTGTCCGCGTCAGCTTCATGAAGAACATGGGCCAGTACGAACTTGCTTGGGGAAACCGGGCAGACGCACGCAGGATCCTCAGCGCGGCGCTCGTCGTTGCTAGGCAGTTTGGTATGAAGGGCCAAGAGCGGCAGATCTTGGCCCTCATAGACCAGATGGACGGGGGAGTTCGCGGCGCGCTTCCCACGTTTTCTGTTTCATAAGCTTCGACGGCTCCCACGCTCGCATGTTGCCTAGCGGGTTCTGGGGGGGCTCGGCTTTTTCGTCGCGAACGGTAGCAGCGGTTCGAACACGCGCGGGGAGCGACAGCGTGCTGGTCTGATCTGAACCGATATAGGGCGCTTTGCCGCTCGCAACGCGACGACCGAGCGCGTTCGATCACAGTTGTTCGCGAGGCGACGCCTCCTACGAGCCGCCCCGGAATTGCCGATTTAACTCAACCTCGATCGCGTTGTTCGATCGTTCCTCGCTATCCCGGAACACGCCTGCGTAGACGCGCATGAGAACGTCAGCCGAGTGACCCAGACGTCTCGCAACCTCAGGGATGGGCACGCCAGCTTGAAGCATCATGGTCGCTGCAACGTGGCGCAGATCGTACGGGGTGATAGAGGCGGCAGCGTGATCTTCGCCCCAAACCGCGAACTTCGCTCGGTTCCAGACTCCACCGTAGTTCTCAGCAGTAACCGGTCGATTGTTGGCATTGCTGAATAGGCGGCCCTCAACCGAGGGCCAGGTTTCCAGGTGATCTCGAAGTGAGGTCACAAGCACTCCCGGGAGCGGGACGCGCCTAACGTCGCCGTCAGCCCGGTGCTTCAGACTCTTGAGCTCGTGGGTTCCTTCGCCTGCGACATAGCGCCGGCCCGGGGCTGGCACAGCATGGCGCAGTCGCGCTTCTCCCCAGCCATCGGCTGGCAAATCAACATCTGAGACCCGAAGAGCCGCAGCCTCGGACGGTCGCAGGCCGACGTAGACCAGCATGGAGTAGAACGCCGCGTAGCGCGCGCCCTGGCTCCTAAGCGAGCCGACGTGCTCAATCACCTTTGCGACGTCAGCGGTTGTCGGCAGCGTCGTCACGTCAACGGTGCTGCCAATCCTTGGGGGCTTCCACTCGACTCGGTCCATGGGGTTCGATGGGACCAGCTCCCGTCGCACGGCTGCCTTGAGCGCTGCATTCAGTAGATCGCGGCGCCGCTTCGAAACAACCGGGGCGGCGGGTTCGCCGTCCGCTTTCGTCGTTCCCGCCCGAAGCGCTGTCTCGAGTAGGGCCGGTGTCAGTTCGCTGAGCGGAATCGACCACCGCTCTAGCCATGTCGCCAGCGGACCAACTGGTTCGGCGTCGGGAACATAGCCTGTCTCCCATAACCACGTGCGAAGCGCCTCGGGTGGATCTGGAGCTCCACCACGCAACAGGTGCGGCGTGAAGGCAACGAGTGCCTCAGCGCCACTTTTGCGAGATGATCCGGCCCACCCTGCCCACTTGAGCTCATACCAGGCCCTCGACCACTCCCACCACGTGAGGTGAGTCCGACTCCATGTCGTGGGCTCCCCGTTCGACGGGTCGAATCGAACACCATCGGCGACGGCCGTAATCAACTGCGAACGAAAGCGCTCCGCCTCGGCCTTCACCTTTCGACGTCGCTTGAAGTCTCGGCCATCAACCCTCCACCGCACGACATACCGACGTTTGCCCGTCGGTGTGCCCTTCTTCGGTTGCCCGAGCGAGAAGACGCGGACTGACTGTAGTCTCATGCTGCTGGGCTCTTCTCGACTCGGACCGAGTCCAGGAATTGATCGAGGTCCGACGCGTCGAACCGCAGGTGCCGACCGACCTTGTAGTAGGTGACCCGCCGCTCCGCAACGAGGCGGCGCACGAATCTGACCTCGACGCCGAGCCAGTCAGCTGCTTCAGCAGTATCGAGCCAAGTTCGTCGACTTGCCATGTTGATCACCTCCCCTCATCAGGATCATCGAACGCTTGGATGACCATTCCTTGTTGAGGATGGTCGGTGAGGAACCAGGTCGAGTCGTCCTCGTTGACCCAGCCAACGGACACGAACTCGCCTGATCCCCACGGTGCGAGTTGTTGGCGGTTGAGCTGGTCGGTTTCCCACTCGTCGCTGCTCTGCCAGTCGGGATTCACCACAGCAGCCGTTCTGTGAGACCACGCCAGGTTCCATTGCGGTCAGCGACCTCCACCTCAATCGGCTCGGTCGCCTCGAGTAGCCGCTCTGCCTTACTCGAGAGGAATCGGACAAGCGGGAGCCGAGCGGTTCGTTCCTCAACCACGACGCGCTGGCCGAGGTCGACCTCGAGCTTGGTAGCCATGGCTTCGAGACCATCGTCCTCGAGGGCGACGATCGCTCGGGCGATCACCGATTGCCCGTCGACGCGCCGCCTTCGAGCGTTGCCGTATACCTCGTTTGACAACGCGGCGACGTCGTCGGCGTCCTGGGCCTGGGCCGCCAGTTCCTCGTCGGTCTGCTCAGTGGTGGGGGCGGCGCCGTAGCGATCCCGGATGGCCTTGGAGACGCCGAGTACCTTCTGGCCTTTCATCGCCGCGGTGTATTCACGCCAGCGGGCGATGTCGTGAGCATCGCCGGTGCGGACTCCGTCGATGCCGACCTGCCAGGGTGTGCGGCTTCCGCCTTTGGTTTCGTCCTGGCGGCGGATCTTGAGGTCGCCTCGGACCATTTCGAAGTGGATTTTGGAGACGTAGTCGCCGACGCCGTTGATGTCGCGGACGGGGCGGGCGTCGACCCCGTAGATGCCGTGGATCTCCCTGCCGAGGGTGCGTTGGATGTTGTCGCCCCATCGTTTCCCGATGCGGGCTCGGAACTCGTCGAGTTCGTCCTCGGTGAGGTCTGGGCGGTCGAAGAAGAACAGGACGTGGATGTGGGGGTGCCAACCGTTGTCGCCGTGGGTGACCTCGTCGGAGCGGATCTGCCCGAGCACCCCGAAGCGTTGTTTGAGGGTGAGCCAGCCGCTGCCGGAGATCATCTTGTCCCACGCCCCCGGGGCCTTGCGTGTACCGTCCCGCGGTGTCCCCTTCATGGCCTGAACTAACGCTTCGAGTTCGTCGCTGGCGACATGGGGGAGGGTGAAGGTCACGAAGGCGAGTCCGAGGCCGGCGTCGAGGTGGGCTTTGGCCCAGTAGTCGACCTCGCTGGCTCTGGTCGCTCGGATGATCGACGCGCACCGGAGGCACCCGGTGACGGATCCGCAGGTGGCGATCCCGCTGAATTGGATGCGCCCGTCGGGTCGGCGCTGGGCGGCGACTTCGCTGGTGCGGGGGGCTCCGCATTGTCCGAGTCGGTCGTTGGGGAACAGGTAGGCGTTGAGGTCCCGGATGAGCCACCCGGCGTCGAGTCGCTGGCGGAGTCGTTCGATCGTCGCCCGGTCATACGACTCCCCGGCGGTTGAAGGGTTGCCCGGCCGGTCGTTACCGAGAGGCAGCTGATCGGGGGTCATCGGTTGGTTCCTTCGGTGAGGGCCGGAAGGTTTGCTCGCGACTTACCGAGTGGGTCGAGCGCTCGATAATGCGCGCGGTTGGTGAGCGTTGCCGGCTCGACGACCACTCGGTTACGTCCGGCGCGGTCGGCTGCGCTGGGGGTGAGCCACTCTCATGATCATCAGCCCGACGAGACCATCCTCGCCTGCGCGCCTCTGGCATCAGGGAGTCGGCGAAAACCCGCACAGAGCGGTCCGACACCCCACCGCGGGCGGCAGCACACCGGAGCCGTCGAACCTCTGCCCCTTTAGCGCGCGCTATGCGCGCGTAGCAAGGGAATCCAGCGGTGTCGAGCGGGCAGGAGCCAGGAGCACCGCACGTGCTCTCACCAGGCGTTTCTCATATCTGCCCTGGTCAGGCACCTGCGGGCCGGGGTGCTTTGCAAGTAGGGGATCAGGGGTTCGAATCCCCTCAGCTCCACCCAGCAACCAAGCGGGCTCGGACCCGAGTGGCGAGGGCTACGGGGGCCCAGAGCAGAGACCGGGAAGCCGTTCCGGAAGCCATCAACCCGGAACCTCGGCCTCAGCCCCTTGATCCGCCGAGGCGGTAACGTGCAGCGCCCTCACTGGATCAGTTCGCTCATTTCAGCCCACAAGGCGATCGTCGGCCGTTCCCTACGCAGCCCAACCCTGAGCTGCTCGCACAGCTCCTGATAACTGAGCATCATCCGGAGCTATCTACGGGGGCGTCGTCATAGTGGAACCATGGCACCCACACACCGGGCCCTGTCCAGCCTCGGCGTCGCCATGGCCCCGCCCGGCATCTCCGACACCGTGGCCGCTCGGCCCGGCGGGCGGGACTGGACCGTGGGCTGCCTCCGCCGGCACGCCACCGGCGACTGGGGCGACCTGGACACCCACGACCACGACGTGAACCGGGTCGCTGCCTCCGACGGCGCCATCGCATCTGGCCACCGGGTGCTGTCGGCCCGTGCCGTGCAGACTGCCCTGCAGGGCCCGGACCAGCCCGGTGATCAGATCTGGGTCATCACGAGCACCGAGGCCCTCACCATTGACCTCGGCATCCGAGCCACCAACGTCCTGTGGCCCAGCGAGTACTGACCCCCCAGGACCTGATGGCGCCGTACCTCGACCGGCACCGCCCAGGCCACAGCGAACCGTGGCCGCTCTGCCCGACATGCGACCACGAACTTATCGAAGGCGGCGGCTGCGCCTGCCCTGACGACCAAGATGCTGATGCGCCGTTCTGACGGGCTCTGGTACCGGTGATGGGCCGACTCGTGCGATACTGGTGGCCGGTATGACTGATCTCACCACCAGCTCGCTCCCGGCCGAACAGGCCCGGGCCGAGGCCTTGCTCGTGAAGGCCCGCCGGGACACCGGCAACCCGGACATGACCCTCGACGAGGCCGAAGCCTGGTGGCAGCAGCGGCGGGTCGAGATGGGGCTGCCGGCCTCGTGGCAGTCCTCGTAGGCGACCACGCCCGCCAGGTCTGGGCCAGCCTCGACGACCCCGAATTCGCCGCCATCGAATCCCTCATCGTCGACCTGGCAGACGTCGACGAACACGGCCGCCTCGACGCCCTCCCCATCGCCGCCTCCGGGCTCGGCCCCTACCACGACTTCGTCGTCGTCACCTACGGCCGCATGAGCGCCCTCGTCGCCACCAGCACCCAACTCGAGGTCTACGCCATCGGTCGGCCTACGCACTGAGGTCTGGGCGGGTTTTCCGGGTCCGAGCATCAACCGCCGGTGCTACCACCAAGCGTTACAGTTGGTGGCCGTGTCGAGCTTGGATGAAGAGCTGGGCCCGAACGCGAGTGAAACCAACGGCGAGCCGACCTTGTCGGAAGCGGTGGGTGGCCGTGACGGGTGGGCTGTATATAGCGAGGGCTGGGATCCGGGCTATGGGACGTCGGCCGACTTCGACGATCCGTTTGATGAGGTCGAACAGGCCGAGCAGGGAGACGGACACGTTCGGCGCGCTGAACCGACACCGGCACCGCTTGCGTTCATCGACGGGGTGCGCCGGGTCGAGCTCGGTCTGTGGGCTGAGCACGGGGCGACCGGAGCACGGGTTCCTGGGTTGGCTGGTGCCTACGCCGTCGGTTCGGTGACGGTCCGTCCCGGCCGATTGATGCAATACGAGGGATGTCGCATCGGTCGTTTGATGGTGTGGGGCGGAGGCCACACCGGTGATCTCGGATCAGGTCGATACCGATGGGGCTCGGCTCCGATCACGGGCACCGATCCGAAGTCCTGCCTGGCCCACCTCCAGGAACGGATGCGTAGAGCAGAAGGCGAGCTGGCGTTGGAGGCCGCCGATGGAGGTTGGAACGTGGTGCTCGACGGTCCGCTCAACCGGATCCGGTCTCTACATGGGTTGGTGGCGGGCTACGTCAAATCTCATCACCGGCGAATCTTGCCTGAATCAGCCCACATGCTTGTCCCCTCGCTCGCAATCGGCGAACGGACTCGGATGTTCGCTGCCGGGTCGGACCGGTGGACCTGTTACATCCGGGTGGGCAACCCTCCTCCGACAGCATCCCCGTGGGGTGGTATCGCACGGCTCGAGTTCCCTTCGAGCGACGGTCTCGACGCAGCCTGTGTTCGGGCATCGATGTTGGCATCGATCCTGCCCGCCTACGCCGGCGTGGCCCATCGCGACGAGCGGGCTCCGGTGAACCTCCAGCCGGTGAAGAACCTCGAACGGAAGCTCCACCGATCGCTCGGGAAGGTTGCCATGGCCAGTCGGGCCGCTCGCGACGGCGTGGCCAGCGGTCATCGACTCCCCTCCACCGTGGGTACGGCGGCCACTGCAGATGGGGTGAACACGTGACCGATCAGCCGATGAACGTGACCGGTAACGGGGTGGACGGCACACCGTCATCTGAGGTCGAGATCGTGCCGCTCTCCCGAGTGGAGGACGTGACTGGAGAGGACTGTCGAAACGATCTCGCAGATCTGGACGGGATTCCGGATCAGGGTGGGATGGTCGGCCTCGTCGATGCATCTACCGACGCCTCCAC
>CBDCUA010000005.1:0-479745 GCA_965222495.1 Phycisphaeraceae bacterium
CGCAGACGGGTTTGAATCAAAGACACAATGAAAAAAGACTATGCCCCAATCCAGTTTTACGCTAATATGTCCATGGATCGATATTGGGAACCATCGATCTGATCATGTTTCATGTCAGGTAGGGATGTGAGGAGAATTTTATGACCATTTTTGGCGGGAATGGGCTTCGCGCGCGTTTGGGGATGTGTCTGTGCGGCTTAGCATGGCTTGTGGTGCCGACGTTAAGCGTTGCCCACGAAGAAGACTCGACCGCGTCCGGCCACGCAGCGTCTGATGCGGAGGTGCTTGAGCAGCGAGTCGACGAACCTGCCTTTGTGGTCGAACCCAGTGCGCTCATGGCTGCGGGGCCCGAAGAGTTGCAGACACTGGGCGAGTGGGGGCCAGTGATTGCATGGCCCCATATCCCCGTTTCGGCCGCGAACTTGCCCGACGGACGGATATTGACCTGGGCTTCCAATCAACGAAACGCCTTCCCCTCCGGTCCGGAGTTCACATACACCGCCACTTGGGATCCAGCCACGGGCCAGTTTGTCGAGATCCCGTACGACCAACACGACATGTTCTGTGGTCACAACGTGGTGCTGGAAAACGGTCAGATCTTCGTCAACGGTGGCCGCAACACCGTACCAAATACAAGCGTGTTTGATCCTTCGACCAACGACTGGTCCCGCATCGAAGACATGAACGATCCTCGCTGGTATCCCACCACGATATTCCTGCCCCACGGCGATGTCTTCACGGCCAGTGGCAGCGGCGGCCCCAATACCGCAGAGCGGTGGTCGCCCGGGTTGGGTTGGAGCATGTTGTCAGGGATTGATTGGAGCCCCATTGTCAACAGCCCTGGGTTTGAAACGAATTGGTGGCCCTACCTCCATCTGAACGCCAACGGCCGACTCTTTCACGCCGGTCCGACCCGCGACATGCACATGATCGATCCCAGCGGCGACGGTTCCATGGTCAATTTGGGACGTCGGTTCGATACCGACTGGTACCCCAAACACGGAGCGGATGTTGCCTATGACGAGGGCAAAATTTTGGTGTCCGGTGGCGCCACCGGACACAGCAACGGCGCCAGCACCAATCAGGCGATTGTCATCGATATTAACGGTGCCGTACCGCAAGTCACGTCCATCGCTCCGATGGCCCATGCCCGCCGTTTTCATAACCCGGTCATGCTGCCAAACGGCGAGGTTCTGGTCATTGGTGGCAACACGTCCGGCGTGAAGTTTAGTGATCAGGGCACCGTCCTCACGCCTGAGATTTGGAATCCTGTCACGCAGACGTGGCGTCAGGTCGCGGACATGTCCGTGCCACGCAACTACCACTCCATCGCGTTGCTCCTAACCGACGGTAGGGTCCTGTCTGCTGGTGGCGGCCTTTGCAATTGTTCGGCTGACCACATGGACGGGCAGGTCTATTCCCCGCCTTATCTGTTCGCCCCCGACGGTTCGCTGGCCCAGCGCCCAACGATGACCAACGCGCCGCAGACCTTTCGCCACGGACAACAGATCAGCGTTCAGGGGTCGGCCAATATCCAAACGTTTAGCCTGATCAAAATGTCGTCGACCACACACGCGGTCAATACCGACCAGCGCTACCTTAGTGTGCCGTTTACCGAGGTCCTCACGGGTGAGTATCAACTGACGATCCATTCCAACCCCAATGTCATCCCGCCGGGTTATTACATGTTATTTGCGGTCGACGGTGGGGGCGTGCCCTCCGTGGCCACAGTCGTTCAGATCACTTCGGCAGGGGCACCGGTGATCCAAGATCCCATCAACGACACGCTGGGGATCGTTGCCACCGCCGAAGGGGCCAACGTGTCCTTGCCGATCAGTGCCACCGACCCTAACGGCGACCCGTTAACCTTTTCGGCCACGGGCCTGCCACCGGGGCTATCGATCAATCCTTCCACCGGTCTGATCAGCGGTGTGATCCCTCAAGGCAGTATCGGCAGTTACCGCGTGACCATTTCTGTCAGTGACGGCAACGGTGTGATCAGCACCACCTTCACATGGCAGGTCGGCGCTCCGAGCACCGGTCAGATTTTGCGGCAATGGTGGACAGGGATCAGCGGCACTGCCATTACCAGTCTGACCGGCAACGCCAACTATCCAGACAACCCCAGCGGCAGCGATTTCTTGACACGTTTCGAAGCGCCAACCGACTGGGCTGACAACTACGGTACCCGCGTGAGCGGTTACATCCATCCACCGGTCACCGGCGATTACACCTTCTGGATCGCCAGTGACGACAACGGCGAGTTGTGGCTTAGCAGCAGCGCGGCACCCAGTGGGGTTGTGCGCATTGCCCACGTTCCGGGCTGGTCGTCGCCTCAGCAGTGGGACAAATTCCCCGAGCAACAGTCCGCCACCATTAGTTTGCAGGCCGGGCAGCGCTATTACATTGAAGCGCTGCAAAAGGAAGGCGGTGGTCTGGACAACCTGGCCGTGGCGTGGCAGATTCCCGGCGATATCACGAGAGTCATTGGCGCACAGTACCTGTCCCCGCCCGATAGCGCTCCTGACATCACAGACCCCGGCGACCAGGCTCATCAGGAGGGCGATGCGGTTTTCTTAGCGCTAAGTGTCACGGGCCAAGGGACCAACTATACGATCAGCGCCAGCGGTTTACCGTCGGGTCTATCGATCGATGCGACCACCAACCAGATTACCGGAGAACTTCCAGGAGGATCTGCCGGAACCTACGGCGTGACGGTGACCGCGTCGAATGACGCCGGGAGTAGCAACGTGTCATTTTCGTGGGTAGTTGCGGCTTCGCCGGCGAACTGGGTCGACTTTGTGGACGAATCGTCCACCCGGCTGTCTCTGGCTGCGGGGTTCCTTAACGACGATCAAGAGAAAGACGTCGCGGCCGGTGACCTTGATAAAAACGGCTGGGATGACGTGGTCGTGGTTCGCAAGGCTTCTTTCTCCTCGCCTGGGACGAGAGTCGATCTGTTGTTGATGAACGTGAACGGTGTGTTGATCGACCAGACCGACCAATACGCGCCCGGCTTTTCGTCGAACCCAACAGATGCCAGAGACGTGTTGATTAAAGACTTGGACGGCGACGGCTGGGATGATGTCCTGATCGTCACGACGTTTGAAGATCAACCT
Source organism: Phycisphaeraceae bacterium (assembly GCA_965222495.1). Taxonomy (GTDB): domain Bacteria; phylum Planctomycetota; class Phycisphaerae; order Phycisphaerales; family Phycisphaeraceae; genus CBDCUA01. The sequence goes on from CBDCUA010000005.1 coordinate 3,120, forward strand.
CGTTTGTACCGCAACTTGGGACAAGACGGTACGGGTCAATGGTTAGGGCTCAGCGACGAAAGTGCCGCCCGCCTGCCGGCCCTTAATGTCGTGGTGCAGTTCTGCGGCGTTGCCAGTGGAGACATTGACGGTAACGGCTCACCGGATCTGTACCTTTCCAATTACAAGATGGATGGCACAGCCGAGGATGTGTTATTGATCAATGACGGCAGCGGCCATTTTAGTGACCAGACCGCGGCGCGTATTGGCCAGTTGCGTAACTCAGGGTTTAGCACGTCGGCAGCGATTATCGACGTTGATGGCGATGGCGACCGAGACATCGTCAAACACAACACACGCCCGGTGGTGCCCTGGGACAGTTCTGCAGTGGTGATTCTGTTTAACAATGGCTCTGGCAACTTCAGCAACTGGCAGAAGGTGCCCAGCACCGATCCGTATATGTTCGCCATTGAGGATCTCAACAACGATGGCAAACCGGATGTGTATGTCGTCGAAGACGCTCAAGACCACGTCGAATCGGCCACGACCGTTTCGATCGATACAAGCGTTGGGTTCAGCCGGCAATGGATCACGACCGCCCGTACCGTCGGTCACGGCGGCAATCTGAAGTTCGCCGACCTCGACGGTGACGGTGACCTTGACCTGGGCGTCGCCGATGTCGACACAACGCTCCCGCCTTGTGACACGGGCCAAAGCAGTCGCAAGCTGGTGCTGTTTCGCAATGAGGCTGTCGCGTCAGGGACACTGACCGATCCTTGGGGCGGAATATCCAAAGTCTGGAATCAGAACACTTACGATTTCGCTTACCTGGACATCGACAACGACGGTGATTTGGATATCTTTGCGGCGCAGTGTTCGAGTTACGCGGTGTTAACGAATATCGGTCTTGTCGGACCGCAACCCCCGACGGTGGTGCCACCTGGTGACCAGAGCCATATTGAAGGTGCCAGTATTTCACTGGCCATTGAGGCCAGTGATCCTCTGGGTGATCCGTTGCAATTCGACGCCGCAGGGTTGCCGACAGGATTGAGTATCGATCCTGATTTTGGTCTGATCACCGGCAACGCGACGGCCGCCGGGACCTACGCCGTCACAGTGACGGTTAGTAACACGCAGACCGATGTCTCTACCACATTTGATTGGACCATTACACCGGACAACACGGAGACGGTGATCGACATCACGCCGGTCAACCAGGGCGTCGCCTGTCAAGACAACGCCACGGGGACCGGTTACCTCATGTACAGCGAAGAAAGCGTTCACACGCGTTTTAGTGCCAACCCGCCGTGGAACTCTAGCTCAAGCAGTCGCAATGCCGACCACGTGATTTGTGCCAACACGATCAATGGCCAGTGGCACTACGATACCAATAGTGTGTATGTGCCTTTTACCCCCCGAAGCAGTGACAGGCTCATCGCGCAGGTGGACTTCAGCGCCGATACGGCGACGTCTCTGGAAGGTCAGAGTTTTGTTGTCAGCGGAATACAGGCGGGATATGCCGGCGGCGATCTGACCTATTCGTCCAATGTATGGAACGGGGGCTTCAATAACGGTGAGTTCGGTGTCAGCGGTACCCACTTCGTGATCGACACCAACCAACTACCGATGGTCGCCAATCCGGGTGACCGGACCAGTATTGAAGGTGACAGTGTCGTTTTGGGTATTAGTGCCAGTGATGCCAACGGAGACCTGATGTCCTTTAGCGCCACGGGTCTGCCGACCGGGCTGGTCATTGACGCTATTTCAGGGTTAATCACAGGCAATGCCAACACCGCCGGTACGTTTGGCGTTACGGTGACCGTTTCTGACGGACAGGGTAGCGACAGCGCCAGTTTCAATTGGACCGTTGATTCGCCCAATCAGGCCCCGCAGATCGTCAACCCCGGCGATCAAACGGATACTGAGGGCGATAGCGTTTCGTTGGCAATTAGCGCCAGTGACGCTGACGGCGATACACTGACATTTAGTTCCATCGGGCTACCGACGGGATTGTCGATCAACGCCGGTACGGGCGTGATCACCGGTAACGTGACGGCGGTGGGCAACTATGCCACCACCATTTCAGTCAGTGACGGTCAAGACAGTGACAGCGTGTCGTTCCAGTGGACGGTGGACGCGCCCAATCAGGCTCCGCAGATCGCCAACCCCGGCGATCAGACGGATACCGAAGGTGACAGTGTTTCATTGGCGATTAGCGCCAGTGACGCTGACGGCGATACGCTGACGTTTAGCGCGACGGGTTTACCGACAGGATTGTCGATCGACACCGGTACGGGCGTGATCACCGGTAATGTGACGGCGGCAGGCAATTACACGCCGACCGTTTCGGTCAGTGACGGTCAAGACAGTGACAGCGTGTCGTTCCAGTGGACGGTGGACGCGCCCAATCAAGCCCCGCAGATCGTTAATCCGGGCGATCAGACGGATACCGAAGGTGACAGTGTTTCGTTGGCGATTAGCGCCAGTGACGGCGACGGCGATACGCTGACGTTTAGCGCGACGGGTTTACCGACAGGATTGTCGATCGACACCGGTACGGGTGTGATCACCGGTACGGTGACCACGGCGGGCAGCTACACGCCGACGGTCTCCGTGACAGATGGTCAGGATAGTGACAGTGTGTCGTTCCAGTGGACGGTAGATCCTGCACCGCCGTTGAACCAAGCCCCGCAGATCGTCAACCCCGGCGATCAGACGGATACCGAAGGTGACAGTGTTTCGTTGGCGATTAGCGCCAGTGACGCTGACGGCGATACGCTGACGTTTAGCGCGACGGGTTTGCCGACAGGATTGTCGATCGACACCGGTACGGGCGTGATCACCGGTAACGTGACGGCGGTAGGCAACTATGCTACCACCATTTCAGTCAGTGACGGTCAAGACAGTGACAGTGTGTCGTTCCAGTGGACGGTAGATCCTGCGCCGCCGTTGAACCAAGCCCCGCAGATCGCCAACCCCGGCGATCAGACGGATACCGAAGGTGACAGTGTTTCGTTGGCGATTAGCGCTAGTGACGCTGACGGCGATACGCTGACGTTTAGCGCGACGGGTTTGCCGACAGGATTGTCGATCGACACCGGTACGGGTGTGATCACCGGTAATGTGACGGCGGCAGGCAATTACACGCCGACCGTTTCGGTCAGTGACGGTCAAGACAGTGACAGCGTGTCGTTCCAGTGGACGGTAGATCCTGCGCCGCCGTTGAACCAGGCCCCGCAGATCGCCAACCCCGGCGATCAGACGGATACCGAAGGTGACAGTGTTTCGTTGGCGATTAGCGCTAGTGACGCTGACGGCGATACGCTGACGTTTAGCGCGACGGGTTTGCCGACAGGATTGTCGATCGACACCGGTACGGGTGTGATCACCGGTAATGTGACGGCGGCAGGCAATTACACGCCGACCGTTTCGGTCAGTGACGGTCAAGACAGTGACAGCGTGTCGTTCCAGTGGACGGTAGATCCTGCGCCGCCGTTGAACCAGGCCCCGCAGATCGCCAACCCCGGCGATCAGACGGATACCGAAGGTGACAGTGTTTCGTTGGCGATTAGCGCTAGTGACGCCGACGGCGATACGCTGACGTTTAGCGCGACGGGTTTACCGACAGGATTGTCGATCGACACCGGTACGGGCGTGATCACCGGTACGGTGACAGCGGCGGGCAGCTATAGTGCCACCGTTTCTGTAACTGACGGATTGGCCAACGACAGTGCCTCGTTCCAGTGGACGGTAGATCCTGCACCGCCGTTGAACCAGCCCCCGCAGATCGTTAATCCGGGCGATCAGGCGGATACCGAAGGTGACAGTGTTTCATTGGCGATCAGTGCCAGTGACGCTGACGGCGACACGCTGACGTTTAGCGCGACGGGTTTGCCGACAGGATTGTCGATCGACACCGGTACGGGCGTGATCACCGGTACGGTGACAGCGGCGGGCAGTTACACGCCGACGGTTTCGGTCAGTGACGGTCAGGATAGTGACAGCACGTCGTTCCAATGGACGGTTGATCCTGCACCACCGCTGAACCAACCCCCGCAGATCGTCAATCCCGGCGATCAAAATCACGCGGAAGGTGACAGCGTTTCGTTGGCGATCAGTGCCAGTGACCCGGACGGTGACACGTTAACGTTTAGCGCAACGGGTCTTCCGCCAGGACTGTCGATCGACACCGGCACCGGTTTGATTGATGGGAACACAATCCAAGCTGGGTCTTACAACGTGACGGTAACGGTCAGCGACGGCGCAGAACAAGCCAGCGCCGTATTTGGTTGGGACGTACATCTTCCGGGCAACGTCGTTAGCGAAGCTGGGATTATGACCGTTGGTCAACCGGATCGGGACACCTGGCATACCGTGAATCTCACCCACACCTATGTCCGACCGATTGTGGTCATGGGACCGTCCACACTTGGCGATTCCAGCCCGGTGACGCTAAGGGTTCGTAACGTCTCGTCGAATAGTTTTGAGTTTAAGGTCGACGAATGGGAGTACTTAGACGGATCTCACGGCACTGAAGATATCCATTACCTCGTGGTCGAAGCCGGTGACTATACGCTGGACAATGGTCAAAGGTTGGTTGCCGATTCTGTGTCTCCCGTGGGTCGAAGCTTTGAGCTGGTACGGTTTGCTTCTCCTTTCGGGGTCGCGCCCGTGGTGTTGAGCCAGGTCGTCTCGACCAACGGACCCGAACCTGTGATCACCAGACTTCGTAACATCAAACCACATGAATTTAGGGTCCGACTGGAAGAAGAAGAGGCTGGCGATCAGATCCATAACGGGGAAGATGTTCATTGGATTGCGATCGAACCCGGATCGGCTGCAGGCCGTTTCGAAGCTGCGGCCACGCCAACGAGCGTGACGCATCAGCCTTATGACATCGGTTTTGTGCAGACCTACGCAGACGGCGCTGTCTTTCTGGCCGCCATTCAAACGTCGCTGGGTGGCAATACGTCGTCGTTACGTCAGGACAATCTTGCGGCGACCGGTGTCCAGGTCTTCGTTGAAGAAGAGCAATCTGCCGACGCGGAGGTAAGGCACCTGGCCGAAGTGGTGGGCTACTTGACGATCGATTCGAATCGGATGCTATCGCCCTTTGACCCGCCAGGCCAGTGACGCCCCTGGCGTCTGCTTGCTCTTACGCGGGTTTGTGCGTCTGGAACGAGGTTCGGCACAGAAGAATTGTGCCTATGCTCTGTGAACACACGGGTGTCCACGACAGATAGGGCTTCCGTTGTCCCGGTAGAGCAGGCACACTGTGTATAAACGGTAGGGGCGCTAGCGGCTGGTGTTGTGCAGCGAGTTGGCAATGGCCCACGCGATATCGGCGGCCTGTCGGTTTTCTGGCACATCGTGCACTCGAAAGACACATACGCCGTGGTATACCCCCAGCGCTGTGGTCGCACACGTGGCCGCAGCCAACTCCCGCGGCAGCCGTGTCTGGCCATTGGTTTTCAGACATACCTGGCTTAGACACCGTTTACGACTGGTTCCCAAAAGGACAGGAAAGCCGGTGGCCACCAGTTGGCTCAGGCCAGCCAGTAGTGTCAGATTGTGTTCGACTGTCTTGCCAAAACCGATACCGGGATCGATCAGGATTTGCCTACGCCGGATCCCCATCGACATTCCGACGTTGGCTCGGTCAAGCAAGAACGCGGTGACTTCTTTGACCACATTTTCATAGGTGGGATCCTTCTGCATGGTCTGCGGACGTCCCTGCATGTGCATGAGTATGATCGGTACACCCGTTTGCGCAGCCAGATCGAACATCGCCGGGTCGTCACGGCCGGCCGACACATCGTTTAACATGACTGCCCCGACGTCCATCGCCGCCCGGCCAACGGATGATAGGGTGGTGTCAACGCTTACAATTGCAGCAGGCACCTGGCGGCACAGTTCCCGGATGACAGGTACCACACGGTGTATCTGCTCGTCGGCCGTCACCCGACCGGCACCAGGCCGGGTCGATTCACCACCCACGTCAATGACGTCAGCTCCTTGGTCGAGCATCTGCTTGGCATGTTCAACGGCACCAGCGACATCGCTGTACGCACCGCCGTCAGAAAAACTGTCGGGTGTCACATTAAGTACACCCATGATCACAGGACGATCCAACGCGAGATTTCGTTGGCCTGGCAGCGGCAGGTTCATCGCTACCAGTCTATACACATCTTGCAGGACCAGGGGATCGTGGGGGGTACATTTTGACCACGCTCGTTCCTCACACCGAGACCCTCATCCACGCTCCTTGCATGAACCGGCCGGCAAAGATTAATCCTCGCAATACCAGTTCACCGCACAGCGCAAACCACACGCCGTTGAGGCCAAGGTCCCACACCACCGCCAACAGGTACACCACTGGCAGCCGCACGAGATAGGTCGACAACGTGGTAATCCACATGGCCATGCGCGTATCGCCAGCGCCCCGCATCGCACCGGCCAAGACCATCTGTGTGGCAAAGAAAATCTGGATCGGACCACAGATCCGGATGGGTGTGACGCACTGGTCCAAGAGCAGTGGGGCGTCTGTGATCAACTGGGCAAACCATCGCGGGACAGCCACGAACGCCACGCCCAGCGCGCTCATAAACAACGCAGCAAAAATCCAGCAAAGCCCCACCGCCTGGCGGGCGCGTTTGGGATCACCCAAGCCTAGGTATTGACCGGTTAACGTGGCCGCGGCGATCCCTAACGCATACCCCGACAGGAAACTCAGCGACTCGATCCGGATGGCGATCATATGGGCGCCAATCACACCCTCGGCGCCAAGTCGACCCACGATCATTAGCACAAGGAAGTTGGCGATCCACATCCCAGCTACTGACTCGAGCAGGTTCGGAGCACCCACACGAACGATTCGACGCAGTGTGTGTGCGTGGGGTTTGAGGCGATGGACGTGTAACCTGACACCGCCCCAATTTCGGACCAGCGCCGTTACGATAACGGCCGCGCCAACACACCATGCCAATACTGTGCCCGCGGCGATCCCCGCGACACCGTGGCCGCCGATCGGATCAGGACCATAGACGAATAGCACACTTGCGACCACGTTGACCATGTTCACCAAGACCATGACAAGAAAGGGTGTCCGCGTATCACCTGCGCCGCGGAGCCCGGCTCCGGAGACCATGAGCATAGCGCTGAGCGGTACCGCAAGTGCGACGATTCGAAGGTAGAGCACCGCAAGCTCTAAACTCTTGTCTTGCAAACCTGCCAGACGGCCCACGACCCCCGCAAACGCAAAAACGACGGCCCCGACAACGACGCCACCGGTGACCGCCAGAATCAAGGACTGGCCGATCGTGGCGTTCGCTAGACCGCGGTGGCGGCCGCCGATCGCACGAGCGATCAGTGCCGCCGACCCGGTCCCGATGGCCATATGAACCATGGCGATCAGCCACGTCACGTAGCTGGTCACGCCCAACGCGTCCGTGGCGGACACCTGAAGAGACTGTGGGTGCAGGTGACCGGCCAACGAGAGATCGACCGTTCCGACCATGTAGGCCATCAGCTGTTCTAAGAGGGGCCAGACTGCCAGTACCGCCACCTGACCTGGCAGCGATAGTCCGGCCAATCTGCCCTGAAGCTGCCGACGGCGACGGCCCGACGGCTCAGCAGCCGTTGGCGAAGAGGAACGGCTCTTCGGCGGCACCGGAGTGGTAGGGGGCTGGGACTGATCGGGAGTGAGTCGATCCATGGTCTGTTTTTGGTTGACACCACCCTCTATCGGATGGTCTAGGAAGGCCCACCAGTTCCCAATAGGCTAACAGGCTCAGATGGCCGTTGCACTGACCGCTCTCATCACGTGATGGGTCTGTGTACCATGGTGCGGACCCGGCCTCCTGGCCGGTACCGGGATGATGTTGAACGCGAGGACGTGCATTGGCCCAAGCCGATTTCAGCTCTAAGACGCCAGATCAGTCCGTTGTACGCATCGGCTTGGTACAGCACTGTTGCACGTCCAGCACAGAGCAGAACATCGACAAGACGGTCCATATGATCCGGCAGGCCGCCCAACGCGGTGCCCAGATCGTCGCGACGCAGGAGTTGTTTGCCCACACCTATTTCCCACAGACCGAAAACACAGACCACTTTCAGTGGGCCCAATCCATCCCAGGTCCAACCAGTCGTCGGCTATGCCGACTGGCAAGCGAGCTGGGGATCGAGATCACCACGTCACTATTTGAGAAGCGCACCCAAGGTCTATACCACAACACCTCGGTCATGATCAGCCCTCACAACGGCGGTCGGATCATTTCTGTCTATCGAAAAATGCACATCCCCGACGACCCGGGTTTCTACGAGAAGTTTTATTTCACGCCAGGGGACGCCTCTGATTGTTGTGGCGCACCAGAAACGCAGGACGATTCTCGTGGGGGCTGGAAGGTGCAGCGGACGCGTCATGCCCAAACGGGCATGCTGGTGTGTTGGGACCAATGGTTTCCGGAAGCGGCCAGGCTAACCGCGTTGAAAGGGGCACAAATTCTGTTCTATCCCACGGCCATCGGTTGGGCTGAAACGGAGCCGCCCGAAGAACGGGCTCGTCAGATGGACGCATGGCAGACGGTTCAGCGCGCTCACGCGATTTCCAACGGTGTATTCGTCGCTGCGATTAATCGTGTCGGGATTGAAGGCCAAATTGAGTTTTGGGGTTCCAGTTTTATCGCCGACCCGGGGGGCAAGATTCTGGTCCAAGCCAGCGACCAGCAGGAGCAGGTTCTGGTCGCGGATTGCGATCTGTCGCTGATCGATGAATACCGCCAAGCCTGGCCGTTCTTACGCGATCGCAGGATCGACGCGTACGCGGGACTGTCACAACGTTACCTGGATCATCCCACCCGTGGGCACGGTTCAGAGTCGGACGATCTGTCCTGACTCGTTTCCAGGTCAGCGAGGGCGTGTGACGGCTAGCGGGCGTTCGGTGATCCGGTGTACAAGATCATTCTATTTCATTTTTGGCTGTTCTGGTTGTTTCTACTGTCCCTATACCTGCAGAAGCCCTAGAAACCAGCGAAACGACCCTGAAAACTTCCTATGAATTGGCATTTCTTTCTTTCCACTTTGCTCCATCTTTTCTGTGTTATGAGGCGGTGCTACGACGACGATAAATGACAGCGACGCCAATGCCAACGACGACTCCCACAGCTGCGAACATTGAATAAGACAGGGATGCCTCCTGGCTGACCAGTGAGCGAACGCCGCCATGTCGCGAAGCAAAGGGAAAGATGACAACTCTGCGCAATACGTCGGGGCAGAGACGAGACAATGCCATGTTCACGCTTCAATAGTTGTGGAATGGCTCTATGCCCCTCAGGTTGTATCGGGCGCGGTCGCCAGTTGCTCAGGGAGCTGACGCAGCCTGGGCAATGGCAGATACCGTATTGTTGATATTCTCTAGGCGCACATCCAACGATATCAGTCCGGGATCCCCGTCCCGTTGGAGGCAATGTTTCTTTGCGAGAAATCTAGCATCATTGAATGTGATAAATACCTCACCTGTACGGTTTTCATGCACCAGGAATTTCATAGGCAGGTCAAGGCCGATCGATTGTTCGTTTTGCATGAGCGGAGTACCCACCTCGGGTCTGCCGAAAAGAACGAGGGTGGTCGGGCGTAAGGATATTCCTAATTCTTGGGCACGTTGACGAAAATCAATCGGTCCCGGCTTCGCAATGTTAAGTCCTCTAGCTAGAATTTCCTCCACCAGTGCATTAACAGTATCGTCCACAGAGTGGTTGCTCTCGATTTCTATGAGGCCATCGTCTAGACGGCCGAATTGGTTAAGACGATCATCTAGCCGTTGGAGAAGATTGTCACGTGTTGGGATTCGGTGACGATCGACCAGCCATCCTTCGTCATCAAAGACCAACTGTATCTTCCCATTTTCATCCTCGAAGGCGACATATTTCATGGGTATATCGATCGCTGCCGCTTGGTGCCGACGAATAAGCGAAATGTCAATACGGCGATGACTGGCCAAGATGACGGTCGTCGGACGCAGTTCGATACCTGCGTTGGCCGCGGCCAATGCGTGGTCAATGATGAGCAGGATTTCAAATCCTTGCGATTTGAGTGTTGAGCGGATTTGCTCCACGGCCTCGGGAACGCTCTGAGCATCCTCAATTCGAAGATGATCCTGAGCAACAGCACGCAGACTCCCCAGTGTCCCTGCTAACAAGATCGTAACGAAAGCGGTAATTCTAAACATCATTATTGCGTTTCCTCCTACACGAGACCATGGATATGGTCATTCATAGGTGAATCGGAATATCTCCTTTGGCACATGCCAAAGACAACACAGATCACCAATGACAGAATTGTACCAGCAGCCCAAGATGGCGCCTATCCTTTATCCTGGATTGGCTGGCATCGCCACATCACACTGTCGATGTTGACCCCTGCGACGTTGGCCGTGATTCGCTCAAGAGCCCGACCAGGATCATAAAAAAACAAGGATCTCATCCCCATAAGTGTTTCCGAAATCCTACGTCTCATCGTACGGGTCATCCTACGCCACCTGGTACCAGGTTATGCACTGAAACGGCCCGAGTGAAGACGACGACGTCAACACCATGCTCAACTCAGCCACGACTGACGAATGGGACAGGATCTACCAAATCGATCAAGTACAACTGTAGAACTAAGCGTACACCGCCTCATTGCAGTGTTCTGACGGTTTCCCTTCCACTAGGGATCGCCTTGGGCCTGAACCGGGCCCGTGTTGAATGTACATCTGACATCTCCCAGATACCCTCCGCCAACGAGGGCAAAGACTCATTAATTACCAGTGTGGTGTCAGCAGCCGCTTGCGCGAAAACTTTTTCCCGAAATTTTTCATATAACATTCATCAACCAGAACGGCGAAAATTTTCATTCGACTTGGTACTGGCAGCACCGGGCAGCATGGAGACCTGTTTTCTGAACTTCACAATCATTTTGGTTCATTCGGCTCTTTCACGGCTCGAAAACTCGCCTATTTTTATAAGTTTAACGCCCTGTTCACGGGTTCTGCCCATGCGACCGCTCATCTCATCCACTCAACGACTTCGCTTCGCCGGTCTTGGTTGATCATACGGTCACCGCCAGCGGCGGAGGCACCTCCAGACGCTTGGTCCGATTGAGGATCTGTCGAAACAGATCACGCGGCACGGCCAATTCGGCCATTTGGAACGTGACGTGCCGAATGTGCCGAACAATCTTCGCCCCTATTTTCACCCATCGGGTTCTCCAGATCGCGCTTGGTTGAACAGGCGACACTCCCGGGGTTCACACGGCCAAACGAGCAGGAAAGTGTATCATCCGACTGGGACGATCTAGCTAGGAAATCCAGATTCTACGATGATTTCTAACCCGCAGGTGCAAGTACCAATCCGGTGGAACCGGCGATCAACATCTGCAAACACGGTGGATAGGATCAACAAAAGCCGTAGGGTACTTCCGCCGCACATAACCAATACATCGCGCGTATGATCTATGTCCGACCATGGTCAAACCCTGATTCGAACCTTAATGGGAGCGATTTTGTGACCCGATCTCATGCGTCAGACCTCCCTTCGGGCAGTCTTGTCCAACCGCAGGGCACGGCGGGCCAGCTGGGGTACCGTATGCCCGCGGAGTGGGAGCCGTGCGACCGCGTTTGGTTGACACAACCTCACAATCCCGAGACCTGGCCGGGTTGCCTTGAGCTGGCGCACCAGCAGTTTGCAGATCTCATGCGTCTGATGCGTCCCCACGTCGAGCCATGTACGACGCAAAGCCTCGCGATCCCCACCGACGACTCATGGATCCGTGATTACGGTCCTCTTTTTGTGGTTCATGACGACGGCCGTTTGGCGTGTCATCAATTTGTGTTCAACTGCTGGGGTGGTAAATACGCACCGTTTGATCAGGACGCCGTCGTGCCGGGGAGGATCGCCCAACATCTAGCGATTCCGATGTGGAACCACGAGATGGTATTAGAAGGCGGATCGATCGATGTCAACGGTGTTGGCACGGTCATGACCACGCGGCAGTGCCTCCTAGACAATTTCCGTAACCCACATCTGACACAACAGGACATCGAACAACATCTGCACGAAGCACTGGGGACGCATCACACGATTTGGTTGCCTGGCGGGATTACAGGCGATGATACCGACGGCCACATCGATGACGTGGCACGGTTTATCAATACCGATACGATCGCCGCCGTACGTGCGCCGCAGGGTCACCCCGATCACGCGGTGCTGGAACGTAATTGGCGTGTGCTCAAAGAAGCGCGTGATCAAAACAACACGAAGCTCAACCTGGTCACGTTGCCTGTTCCTGATCCACTTTACTACCAGTACCCGCCCGACGACCACGGTCCGGGCGGCCGGCGGCAGTTACCGGCCAGCTACGCCAATTTTTTGATCGCAAACCGAGCGGTGTTGGTTCCCGTGTTCGGCCAGCGTCACGATGACGTGGCTTTGCGCCGATTAGAAGACGCGATGCCAGGCGTTGACATGATCGGCGTCCGGGCTGAGCACCTGGTGGTGGGATTGGGAGCGATCCACTGCCTGACCATGTCCCAGCCACGTGTGGCGAGGGACACGTCCAGTGGTCACCATAGAACACCGGTTTTTACAATTAAAGAACCGGGCCCGACGTCAACGGGTCCAACCGGCGGTGTGTGAGTGCCGGGTTGTTCACTAAGACTCCCTACCGACGCGGTGGTTTATGAAGAAACGGGTTCTCATCGCGGGCTGTGGAGACATCGGTACATCACTGGGTCAGCTGTTATCCGATCACGGGCACGTGGTTTGGGGCCTTCGGCGTCGTCATGGCAACCGGCCATCGGGTATTCGACCCATTTCCGCCGACCTTACAGCACCGGATCTTTGCCGTTACCTGCCACCGGATCTCACAGACATTATTTACACCGCAGCGGCCAGTGATCGATCAGATCGGGCCTACGCTCACGCTTATGTCAGCGGTTTAGATAACCTGCTACGCACGCTCGAAGCGCAGAGACAACCGGTGCGGCGAGTGATCTTTACGTCAAGCACTGCAGTGTACGAGTCGTCAGACGGTCGGTGGGTAACCGAAGAGACCGAAACCGTCCCAACGGCGTTTTCTGGGCGCCGCCTGCTGGAAGCCGAACACCGCCTGCGTCAGGGTCCGTACCCAACAACGATCGTGCGACTCGCGGGGATTTACGGAGAGGGCCGGACCGGGCTTCTGGATCGGATAGCCAGTGGTCAGGTACGGCTACCGGTCACGCCGCGTTATGCCAACAGGATCCATCGCGACGACTGCGTGGCGGTTCTGTGTCACCTGTTCAACTTAGAAGACCCCGAGCCGATCTATATCGGTGTCGACCACGATCCGGCTGACCTTCGTGACGTGTTCCGATGGCTCGCTCAACAGCTCGGCGTTTCGCTACGTGTCGAAGAGGCAGACGGTGACCGTCGACCGTACAGCCATAAACGATGCAGTAACAACCGGCTTACCCGTTCCGGCTACGTCTTTCGCTACCCCAGCTATCGCGACGGCTACGGTCCGATCATCGGCCGCTATCGCAGCGCAGAGTCACACGGATCCGATGACACCGATGTTTGACATGACCGAATACAGATGGTGCGACCAAGAATCGACAACTTCGAAAGATACCGTGATCGATCGACAGGGCTCCTTGCAAAGAAAATCAGAAGTCGCTTGTTTGTGCCACCGGTGTTCTGGCCAGATGAGTGTCGTGAGAGCTCACGTGTGTGAGTGTTTCTATCATAAAGATTGGCCTGCGATATCGTGGTGTTCGGTTAGCCTGTTGAGCGATTTGAGGCGTCGGTCCCGAGATTAAACCGAGAGACCAGTAACTGAAGCTGTTCAGCTTTGGTTGACAGTTGCGACGCAGCCAACGCGGCTTGGTTGGCGCCTTCGTTGGCTTGACGCGACGCCGCCGCGACCGTATCCACATTCTGGCTGACTTCTGCGCTGGCCGCTGACTGTTCTTCGACCGCGGCGGCAATGGACGCGATCATGTCCGCCACCGTCTTGGCATTCAGTACGATTTTCTGCAAGTTCAGCCCTGCCTCCTTTGCACGTTCCACGCCGATTTGGACCTGATCGGTCCCCGCGTTCATCCGATCGACCGCCTGGCCGGTTTCGTTCTGGATCGCCTTGATCGATTCGGCCACTTCGGCCGTCGCTTTGGTCGTTCGGTCGGCCAGCTTGCGTACTTCATCGGCAACAACCGCAAAACCGCGCCCGTGCTCACCGGCCCTGGCCGCTTCGATCGCTGCGTTCAGGGCCAGTAAGTTGGTCTGGTCTGCGATGTCGTTAATGACCTCAATGATCTGACCGATCTTTTGACCCCGTTTACCCAGCTCGGTGACCGAATCCGCACCGGCAGTGACCGCTTGGCTGATAGCCTGCATGCCCTGGATCGTCTGGTTGACGACGGTGCCGCCTTCTTCTGCCACGCGTCCTGATTCGGTCGCGTTGGTCGTTGCATCGACACTCTTGCGAGCCACCTCAACAACCGACAAAGACATCTGTTCGATCGCAGAGGAGATCTGCTCAACCTGTTGACCCTGCCGGGTCAGTCCTTGGGCCATGTGCTGGCTTGATGCGGCGATTTGAGTCGCAGCACTGGCGACCTCTGCGGTGACGGAATTGACCTCAACGACCGTATCGTGCAACTGTTGAATTGACGTGTTGAAGCAGCCGGCCAACTGCCCGAATTCGTCTTGTCGGTCCGTCGCCACGCGCTGCGTGAGGTCGCCATCGGCAACCCGCTTTAGGCGTTGGATCATCGCCTGGATCGGTGTCGAGATTGTTCGCTTGACAAACGCAATGGTCACCCAAAGAACAGCCACTGCTATCCCCAGGAGTGTGATCACCAGGTTTCGAGATGCCGCTGCGGCTACAGCACCGGCCTCCTCAAGGTTCACGTCGACGGCCACAGCGCCCATGAGATCGTTCAGCTCAAATATTTTTCCGATCTCGACATTGTTCTCGTTCCGGATCGCCAACACGTCGTCGCGGTGTTCCAGGTTGTTGTGGCAAGTAACACAGGCCTGACCCGCCGCCACATCTGCGACCATGAAACGCAAGTAAGGTTTACCGTCGATCTCCAAGGTCTCCCAATAGGGTTTCCACCCGTTGAACGGCTGCGTGGCCGATAGCTGGTTGGCCACTTTGGCTTGTTCTTCCTGTTGTTGGAGGTCAGCAAACCCGCGTTTTAGAAAGGTGTCGCTGAGTTTATTGCCCGCGTTGATGTTCCAGCGACTAACCAGTTTGTAGCGATACTCGTTCTGCGAGGCACTGACGTCTTCTGCGACACCCATGACAAACGTCGCGGGCAGTGGCACGTGTGGTGAGTTGTCGGTGTAGACCTCCTTGGGCGCATGGACACTACCTTTGACTTTTCTGATCACCCGCTTCACATAGTGCGATCGGTCGGTGATGACCTGATTGGCTACAGTCCGGGCCATCTTTCTTGCCTGAAGATGGATGATCTTATTGTTGCTGCTGAGTGTCATCGTGATAGAAATGGTCAGCACCAGCCCGATAACGGTGATCATCAACAGAATGATTTTGCTCGATATCCTTAGCTTCTTGAGCACGCAACATCTCCTGGTGAATTGTCTGGTGGGCCATCTCTGTAAGAAGGGTGGTCGTACCGAGCCAAATTTCCTCCACCGCCATTCTTCTGTGCTTTTGATGGGTCTGACAGGTATCGGTAATCGCGTGCATGCGAATGAGAGCCTTCGACCAATTTAAGATAATTTAATATTGAAAGGTTACGGTAACATGTCGGAGCGATCGTCGATACCGCCGAACCGGGCCGCCGGACGAGTTGCCGTGGGCATGTCGTGTCGACGAGCTTCATTTGATCGGCCACCGCAAATGACGGTTGGAATCTACCTTTAAGACAGCGTCGTTGGTCCAAGACGGCGCTGCAGGGTCGCTAGTGGATTGGCAAGGGGTCGTTTGCTCATCGCAAATCGGGTCGTGGTCCAGCGGACGGTTCAACAGATATTGTGGTACTTCTATGACACACAAAAAGTGTGCAGTGCGTGACAGTTCTATTTTGCAAGCGATTTCGTGCAACTTACCCTGAATAAGGTATGTTGCTACGGCTTGCCGTATCGACCTGCACGGCGCGCCAATGCCGGGCGAGCGTCAGGAGAGCAGGGGACGAGCCGAGGGCCGAAAATTTCGTTGACAGATGGCGTGCGATCATCACGACCGGCCAGCCTACCGGTCCACCGCGGTCTGAACCAGTGTGGTGCGGATACGCCGTAGGTTTACCTTAACGAACGTTTTGCGAAACACGGTCGCGGTGTAGCGTCATGCGCACCAACAAGTCCATCTGTGCCCGGGTCACAGTTTATGACCGCAGAATTTACAGTGAGCGGCATCGATGTCATGGCCTTCAGCCATGCAATTCGGGCAGGCCTGGGTGGTGACGGTCTTGGTGGCACCGGTCTGGACCAGCTCCGCTGAGAGGATTCCGGTCGGGACGATGATCATGCTGTAACCGAGGACCATAATCACCGCGGCGAGCGTCTTGCCCAGTGGCGTCGACGGTGCAATGTCGCCGTAACCCACGGTCGTCATTGTGACGACGGCCCAGTACATGCTCTGTGGGATGGAAGTGAAGCCGCTGTCTGCACCGCTTTCGATCAGGTACATCGTCGAGCCCATGATGATCACCAAGATCAATACGGTGGCCAAAAACACCGTGATCTTCGCCCGACTGGCCCAGACGGCCTGTCGCAGCAGGGTCGCTTCGGAAAGGAAGCGTGCGAGCTTAAAGATACGAAAGACACGCAGCAGCCTCAGGCCACGAATGACCAAGAGCGACTGCGATCCGGGCAGAACCAGACTGACATAGGTCGGCAGAATGGCCAGCAGGTCCACCACACCGAAGAAGCTCAACGCGTACCGTGCTGGCCGGTGTACGCACAAGAGCCGCAAAACGTATTCCGTCGTGAACAACAATGTGAACAGCCATTCCGCCGCCAGCAGGTAGTCGTGATACACAGCGTCAATGGCTTGGACGCTTTCGAGCATGATGGCCAGGATGCTCAACAAGATCACGATCAGAAGGACAACGTCGAAGCCCTTACCGGCTGGCGTATCCGCCTCGAAAATGACTTCGTGCAGCCTGTGGCGCCACGTGACGGTCTCGTTTATTCTGTCTCGAGTGCTCGGGTTGGTCATGACGGGCAGTTTACGGGTCAGGCTCACAACATGAAAGGCCGAAGCCTGATCCATACCACCCGGATCAGCGATGATCGTCAAGCCCAAACGCACGATCCCTTCCAACCGCCGGTCGTCATGCAAGGGTTGAGCCAGGACACAGAGATGCAAATGCCACGTCGTCCTGACATGTCACGACGTAAAAGTCGAGAGACCTTAATCGAAAATGCTTGGCCCGACTGGGCGTTCTCGCCCCGTGACTAAGCCGAGTTTCGACGCCGATAAGCTGCCTGTCGCCATTGTGCGTTGAGCAGACAAGCCATGCCAAGGCACAACACCAACCCGGTCATCGGCTCGGGAACAAGAGGGATTCCGATTAAAAGAAATTGCATATCTTGGCTAGCGAGAGGAATGACGTCTCGACCAAGAAAACCGAACATAGAGGGCGTGGCAGTCAAGTTGTTGCCAAGAGCCATCGCGGCCCCACCCTCGGCGCCAAATAGACCACTGCCGAACATGATGGCGTATGCCCCAGGTGCCAACAAGACAGGGTCAATCTCCACCGACCCTTCCGACGACGGAAACGGAGGTTCAAACAGTGACACAGCCAATATTTCTGACTGATCCAACACGGGGATATCCTGGCCGTCCATCGCGATCGTCGGCAGGTCATTGATATGATCTAATTTCAATAGCGCTCCGAAAATCAAACGGTTGGTGTTGGCGTCAACAGAATTAAAATCACTGGGGATCCGGTAAAGATGACCGCCTATCCTCGTGGCGATGGCAGGTTGATCCAACTCGAAGCGAGCTCCTAACCAACTCGGCGCGTTTCCAAATGGGAGCCCCGTATTAATAACCAGCCCGCCAACGGTTTGTTCTGTTGTGCCCGGTGTAGCGCTTTCGTAGAGGATGAACTCATCGAGTGTCTGAGCACGGCTAGGCTCTGCGGCTGTGGCAACCAACGCCGCCAGTAAACATGCGCATCGACAGACCGCCGAAATTTTGCGATAGAACATGTCCCCCCCTCCAATACGCCGATCGCAAAAGACCTGGCAATTTAAACTCTAGACCAAGAATGCCTTTATGCAAATATTCTGGCAAATATTTTGCCCATGGATTGAATTTGTGTGTATCGCTGACAGGCTCGGGAACTGTCAGTCAATCCATGAAGGCAATCAGGAGAAAGACGATCGACGATTGTGCCTATGGCGCGTGACGGCGTAAGTGGCGGTTCGATCAACCGGAAAATCTCTATTGGCAGGGTCGGTCAGCGCGAAAGAGCACACTGTTGTTCCAGAATCGTTCGGCTTTCTGGCAGTGGATTTGGCTATGTCGGGTGGTCTGTGCTCGCGTCGATTCCTGTCATCATTACGCGACGATTTCTGCAAAACGATCTCGCCGTGACAACCAACACGGTCACCGCGTTGGTCAACGCGTGGCAGTATCGAGGTTGACGAAGGCTACGTACACACAAGAATGGTCCGAGGTGCCCATGATGTCCAGCGTTACCGATGTGCATATCAGTGTCGTATCTGTCCAGGACGAGCCGTCGGCGGCGATTGACCCACTGCTCGTCGCCACGGGGTTGGTCAAAACGCTGGGCGGGCGGCGGGTGGTCGACGGGATCGACCTGACCTGTCGTGCCGGCGAAGTGTTGGGACTGTTGGGTCCCAACGGCGCCGGCAAGACAACGAGTCTGCGCATGTGCTACGGATTCTTGCGAGCCGATGCTGGCAGCGTCCGTATCGCCGGTCACGATTTGGCCACCGACGGTGACCGCGCTCGCAGATTATTAGGGGTCTGCACGCAGGACGACACCTTTGACAGCGATTTTTCCGTACGGGGCAACCTTGAACAGACCGGTCGCTACTACCGTCCACGACAGACCGATTTGGCGATCCGCATCGAAACTTTGCTAAAACAATTTGATCTAGAACCTTTTGCCGATCAGAAGCCCGAAACGCTTTCTGGTGGTTACAAGCGACGATTGATGATCGCCCGTGCCGTGGTACACCATCCTCGCGTGGTCTTCCTCGACGAGCCCACGACCGGGCTGGACCCACAGGCTCGCGTCGCGGTCTGGGAACTGATCAACCGGCTGCGGGCCGAGGGCATGGCGGTCGTGCTGACCACGCATTACATGGACGAAGCCGAGCGTCTTTCGGACCGACTGTTGGTCCTCCAGACTGGGCGGGTCCGCGCAGCGGGACCGACGCGCGTGGTGCTCGGTGACGTGGTTGGGGAGCACGTCGTGCTCCTGGCCGCGTCATTGCCGGAAGCGTCCAGTGCCGTCCAGTGGCTTAAGAGCCAAGGCGCCAAACCCGCCCAGGTTTTGGCGCATTGGCACATCGCATTGGATGCGTCGGGCCTGGCGGCGTTTGTGGCGGCCTTTCCCGATTTGCGTTACGAAGTTCGGCCACCCACGCTGGATGATCTGTTTCTGGCACTGGCCGAGGAAGAAACGCCATGAGCGTCTACATGTCCGCTTTCGCCTGGCAAAGTCGCGCGGTGTTGGGCCGTCACCTCCGTGTTCATGTGCGCAACTGGAAGACGATCACACTACCACCGGTGTGTGAACCGCTGATATTGCTCTTAGCCTTCGGTGTGGGCTTGGGCCAGCAGATCGGTGAGCTATCGTGGCATGGCGCGACGTTGGACTACCTGCATTATCTGGCGCCGGGTATCCTCGCCTACACCGCTTTTATGTCCGCCTTTTTCCAGTCCCTGTTCGCCGCGTTCATCCGCATGCACTTTCAGAAATCCTGGGAGGGGCAGCTGACCACCCAGGTCCGCCTCGAGCACGTGGTTTGGGGCGAGGCGTTATGGGCCGCTACGCTCGCCACGGCCTACGCCACGATCGTCGGTGCGGTGCTTGTGGGTTTCGGTTTGGCCGGCACGCTCAATCTTGATTGGGGTTGGCTGGTGCCAGCCATTCCCTTGCTGTTCCTGGCCGCTTTGGCGTTCTCAGCCGTCGGGCTCTTTTTCACCGCGATCCTGCCCAGTATCGATCACATGAGCTTGCCGTTCTTCCTGGTGATCATGCCCATCGGTTTTGCTTCTAGCACCTACTTTCCGCTACCGGACGTCGCTTTTTTCACACTACTGGCTCAGATCAATCCGCTGCACCACCTCACCGAGGGGTTGCGTTGGCTGCTCTTGACCGGGAAGCTGACCTGGCACCTGCCAGTTGCGGCGGGTCTGTGCGCTGTCCTGTTGGCTGTGGTGATTCCCTTAAACCTGCGCCTTTTGCGCAAACGCGTTTTTGGCGACAGTTGAACCGCCACGTGGTCATTCTTAATGACGGATGGTCCAAGCCGTGGCCAGAGGCCTGTTCGAACGACGGATCTCGTATCGATCTATGCGGGTCTGTGCGGCTGATACTCGGGCGTTGTTTGTTGAGAAAATGTCAGAACGGTCGTACAAACGAATAGAACATTTAGAAAGAACGCAGCAGTCCGATGGCCCGGTGGCATGACTCGTCACAACCGCGGCGAGTTCTGTGACGTCGTTTCAAGGGTGTTGTGCAGTCGCTTCGGTCTATCTTCTAAAGTAGTCTTGTCGAATCGCTTGAGCTGGATCTATCCAGTACCCCGTCTGAGACTGTTTCTGTTGGCTCTTGTCCAAGAAAACAACGGCATAAGGGACCCCGCCACCGCCCGCGTCGCCTTTTCTGCAAGGGAAAATCGCCGAAAACCAGAACAGGATACAAGTCAGAAAATATTGGGAGAGCTGAACTTGCCGGTATAATGTTCCATGGTGGAGTCTGCCGATCCTGGTGGGAACGCTTCAAGAACCGTTTGTCTGTTAGAGGGAAGAGAGGACCAGAACATGAGAACCAAATGGACACAAGGACTTGGTAAATGGCCGGGAATGGTCGTGTTCGGCATCGTGTGGTGTGTGACGCATTTCATGGTCACTTGTCCGGTCGCCGCTCAAGATGGGCATGCCACCCAGAACCAGCAACCAACGAAAGAACACGTCGCCCGTCTAGCGGCCATTCATGCCGATCGCCAGAACGTGATCCAAACACTCGCCCAAACTTGGGCGACCACCACAAGCGAAACGGTTGAGGTTTTGGTAGAGAAGCTTGGGTCATTGCGCACGGATCAGCTACTGGCGATCCAGGACGCCAGCACGCTGGACCAAATCAAACGTATCATGCTAGGGCACCGTCCTGGTGACGGCGATGTTGTGGCAGACCTCAAGTCTCAGGCAGTCGAGCCGCTAGCACTTGGCGACGACGATGAGGACCTTGTTTTCACACCAGTCACACCGTGCCGTATTGTCGATACGCGTTTCGCGCCGGGGGGCGCCATTCCTGCGAACAGCACGCGAAACTTTCGTGTCTACGGCGACGCGTCTGTCATGGCCAATCAAGGCGGGAACATCGCGGGTTGCCCGTCGCCTCGGGGGGCATTTGTTGATGCCGGTGCGGTGCACATTAATGTGACCGTGGTCCCGGTTGGTGGCAACGGATTCGTCAAAGTTTATCCCTACCTGGCACCTGAACCGAACGCCAGCCTGGTGAACTTCAAGCTCGGGGCTAACATCGCCAATGCCGCAACGATCAAGACTTGCTTTTCGTGCGGCCCTGACATCACGGTCAAGGTTTCCCAGACTGCGCACGTCATCGTTGACGTACTCGGCTACTACTTCGGGGTCGAAGCGTTTCCTCCTTTTCGTACAAGTGCGCTTGTGAACCCAGCCATGTTCGGAACCGCTACGGAACAATGGTCGAAGTTAGGTAACGTTGTCTCCTTTTTTAAGATCGAGAGCGACACAGATGTGAAAATTCACTTGAACACGACAGCGTATTCGGGGACCTGGTCAGAACACGCCAGGTTCGTCACGTACCAGATTCGCATTAACGATGTCCCAACGTCAGTTGCCCACGATCTAAGCATCTACTTGGGACAGACGAGGGATAATTTGCCGTTGTATGCGGTTTCAGAAGGATTGCCTGCAGGCGCTCATACAGTCAGTGTATGGATCAAGGCCACGGGCATTTTCGCCACTGCGACAAATGTGAGTTTAGGCGAAGCAGGCGGTGGCGCCGTGACGGTAGAGGAGGGTTTCTGACAGGGACCGGGACTCAACAGGCTCGTTTGCAGAGGAACGTCGCCTCCCTCAACCCCGGAACGATGCCGCTAGCGCCGCCACGCAAGTCAGATAAGGTGGGGCGATTGTGCGCGGTATGTGGCAATGCCACGAGGTGTGGACGATCGGTGCCTAGTCATACCAAAGATCGAACAAATCCGACTTGACCGAAGCCGTACGATAGTCCTGTGCCCTGATTCACAATCGGCCATCACAATCTCCAAACGACAGGAATCGTCCATGACCATCGCCGAATCGATCCTCCCCGAATTTGAAATGGAAATGGCCATAACCCGCAAGGTTATCGAGCGCGTTCCCGACGACAAACTCAATTGGAAGGTCCATCCCAAATCCAACACCATTGGCTGGGTCGCCTGCCATCTGGCCGAAATCGCCGGCTGGGTCGAAGGCACGCTGACACAGGATTGTTGGGACATCCATCCCGAAGGTGGTGAACCCTATCAATCTCCGCAACTCAACAGTCGTAAGGAGATCCTTGGCCTCTTTGACACCAATGTCGCAGTCGCCAAAAAGCACATCGCCGCGACACCTGACGAGGCATTTGCCCAGTCCTGGTCACTGCTCTCCGGTGGCCAACCAATAATCACCATGCCAAGACTCGCGGTCATTCGCACCTGGGTTCTCCACCACACCATTCACCACCGCGCTCACCTGTGCGTCTACTTCCGCCTCAACGACATCCCCGTCCCGGCCATCTACGGTTCCTCCGGTGACGAACAGGAATAAGAGCTAGATGCAGAAGACAGTGAAATTTTTTGTGTAATTAGCGCTGCGGTGATCTACAAGGACAAGTTTGTACCAGAGCCAAAAACGTCTTCTGTTGATTGATCGCGGCACGCAGTTGAGCGGGAATCGTTCCGTGTGAACATGCAAAAGCACGGGCTCATTTAAGCGATCTTTTTCATCGAACCACTATTGTTATTGACTTTTTCCGCCTATTTTTGCCGATCAGGGATCGGAACAATCAAACCGCACACTTTCGCTGCGAAAGCGGTCTGGAGTCAACTCATACGTGTCTTGGTAGGCATGGCCATATTGATCAAAAAATGTTCGCTATCGAAGGAAAAGGGTAAGTGTCGGGACTTGTGTGACGGTATAATGGAAGAACTGTTGGCGTTGGCAACAAGCCGGTGGGACGACTTCAACAGCAGTTTATCTATCAGATCACGGGGGGTGAACCATGACATGTACTCAGCGAAGAAATACAGATCGCCTTGTACGGGGTATCGTGGTGACATGCGCATTTCTTTCAGGCCTGCCTGAATCTGGCCATGCCCAAGTGGTCCACAGCACCGTTGCTTTAAGTGACGATCCGGCGCCTGGGACAAGCGCGGTTTTTGATGGCTTAGAGCGTGCGGTGATTAACGAACGGGGCCAGGTCGCGTTCACAGCGCTGCTGTCGGGCGATGGCGTCAACGCCAATAACAATTTGGGGCTATGGCTGGGGTCGCCTGGTCAACTGGCTCTGGTTGCCCGACAGGGAACCGTCGCTGCGGGTACCAATGAGACGTTCGGGGAGATCGACGGGTTTAACCTAAGCCTCAACGACAACGGACACGTCGGATTCTTTACCGGGTCAAATATAAGCAGTCGGACACATTTATGGTCAGGAACGCCGGGTGACATTCGGCTTGCTGTAAAGGCGGGTGATATCACACCTGGCATCAACGGTCGATTCGACATTCCTCTGGTTCCACAGTTCGGTGCACGGTCGTTTGAAGTCAACAACAACGACCAGATCGCGGTTCGCGCTAACTTTATTGACCTTTCTGAGACGAACCCAGAGTTAAGCGATGGCATCGGCATTTGGTCCGGCAGTCCTGAGAATTTGGGTCTTGTAGCGCGCACCGGCGATCCTGCGCCCGGTACGGCGTTGAACTTTGC
The DNA here is from genome assembly GCA_965222495.1 of Phycisphaeraceae bacterium. GTDB lineage: Bacteria > Planctomycetota > Phycisphaerae > Phycisphaerales > Phycisphaeraceae > CBDCUA01. The sequence continues at coordinate 27,288 of CBDCUA010000005.1, forward strand.
CGGTTTTGGGATCACAAATTTTAACGACGATGGCGTATTGGCCTTTTCAGGGTGGTTACGAACACCTGCTGGAGCGGTTCTTCAGAACTCCAGTGGCATCTGGATGGGTCAGCCCGGCGATATCAAGCTGGTTGCATTGGAGGGGCAGTCGACTCCTGGCACGGGCGAGACATTCAATTTCGGACCGATCACATTCCCGCTCCTGAACGACCGTGGCCAGGTCGTTTTTAGTAATTTTTCAAACATTTGGGTTGGCACGCAGAACACTTTTTCAACAGCGATGCGATCGGGGGATATTGCACCCGGTACCAACGGCGCGATATTCAACTTCGTGGACGCTAACGACGTCCCAAATATCAACAATCAAGGTCAAATCGCCTTTAATGCCTTTGTGACCGGCAGCGGTGTCGACTTTACAAACGATGCCGGTATGTGGGTTGGTACACAAGACAGTTTGACCCTCGTTATGCGCGAAGGGGCCCCTGCGCCAGGAACAAACGTCTTTTTCAGTGGCCCTGATTCACCCAACACCAGTTTTTCATCGCCCTGGCTCGCTGACCATGCCCGTGTGGCCTTTGTAGCGGGTCTCGAAGGTGACGGTGTCGATCGCACCAACGATTCCGGGATATGGGCAGGAACGCCAGGGAACTTGTTATTGGTTGTGCGAGACGGCGATTTGTTTGATGTGGATCCTGGCCCGACGGAAGATCTCCGTGTCATCTCAAATTCATCTATTTTGGATCTGTCTCAAGACGGTTCTTTTTTGGCTTTTAGACTTCATTTTACTGACGGGACGTCGGGATTTTTTGTCGCGACGGTTCCTGAACCCAGCACTGGTGTGTTGTTGCTTCTTGTTGTCTTTGCGTATCTATCTCGATTGAGGTGCCGGGTAGATCCGGTCATGTCCTTTCGTCGATAGCGAGCCTCGCGACGGCCAACCGGTTGATGGACGAGAAATCGTGAAAAGGTGCTTGCTCGCTATATATGGGGATGATTACAATCTGACCTGACCAATCGGTGGTTTCGCTTAATCAAAAGGAGGATGCGAGATGCATTTATCCTTCGATGCACGGGTAGGTGTTGTGGTGTTGGTAACCGGCGTGGCCGGCGACGCTGTAGCCGGGCTTTACGATCTTAAACACACATTCGATGATCCGACGATGACGGCTCGCGACGCTTTCGGCCACTCGGTTGCGGTGTCCGAAGACTGGGCATTGGTTGGGGCTCGTGGGGACGACACAGCTGGGATGGACGTTGGTCAGGCGCACCTCTTCGACTCGGATAGCGGAGGGTTAGTCCATACGTTTGACGACCCCACGCCGACCAGCGAAGAGACATTTGGTTACTCGGTTGCAGTGCTCGGGAATCGTGTGCTAATCGGCGCTCCTGGGTTCGTCTTTGGGACGGACATAGGTGAGGCACACCTGTTTGACGCGGTCAGCGGAGACTTTCTGCGAACGTTTGACGACCCTACTCCAACCGGGCGGGATCTTTTCGGGCTTTCAGTGGCCTTGGATGGAGACCGTGTGTTGATTGGTGCCCCCGGGGACAACACTCACGGTTCAGGTATCGGACAAGCGCACCTATTTGACGCGGTCACAGGGGCCTTAATACACACGTTTGATGATCCGACCATCACCAACAGTGATTTGTTTGGGACCTCGGTGGCGTTGGATGGGGACCGTGTGCTGATCGGTGCCCACGGGGACAGCACCCACGGCCCAGCTATTGGGCAGGCGCATCTATTTGACGCGGTCACAGGGGCTTTAATACACACCTTCGATGATCCGACTCCTACGATAACTCCCGGGCTCATCGACAACGATCATTTTGGTTCATCCGTAGCATTATCCGGTGATCATGTGCTCATTGGCGCCCCCGATGACGATACAAAGGGGACCAGAGTCGGGCAGGCGCACCTATTTGACGCAGTCACGGGGGCGCTAGTGCGGACGTTCGACACACCTTCCCCCGACTCTAATGATTTCTTCGGCGACTCTGTAGGGCTGTCCGGAGACCTGGCGCTGATCGGGGCACCTGGGGACAGCACGCAGGGCATCTTTGTCGGACAGGCGTATATTTTCGACGTCGTCAGCGGAGCGTTGCTCGAGACGCTCGATGACCCGACACCTACGCGAGTGGATCAGTTCGGGGTGTCGGTATCGCTATTTGAGAACCGGGTATTGATCGGCGCATTGTTTGATGACACCCAAGGCAACAACGTCGGCCAGGTCCATCTCTTCGTCATCCCCGAGCCGGCAACGCTGGCTCTCGTCACCGTGGTAATAGCCGCGATGTCCCATCGCGGTCGGGTCGGCAAGAAATTGATTTAACTAATAATGACACATTTTTGATTACGTGACCAGGTCTGGTGTCCAGTCTGGTTGGTGAGCCGACGAGTGCAATGGGAGAGCAATGGGGTCGGGTATTGTCCCCTTTGTCCCCCTCGGACACGCTAGAGCATCGACACGTTGTAATCATCCCGAAAAACTGAAGCGTTGAAAAGTAGAGACTCCGTGTAGGATAGTCATCTAACCAAGGAGTCATTCGATGCGTAAGAGTCGATTCCCCGAGAGCAAGATCTGCTCGATCCTCAAGTCAGTCGACGCGGGCCTGAACAGGGCGGTGGGGTCAGATCTTGATTGGCGAATAAAGATATTCGACTCACGCTGCCTCCATCACGCGGTCGGCGGAGTCACTGCGACGACCCGGTGATCACGCGGATCGATCCGCCCCCAGCACCGCCGTACAAGCCGGCACCACGTCATCCAAGTCGGGCCTGGCCACGAACATCGGCGAGCACTGCACGTTTCGGTTTTCCTCCTGGAAAGACAACCTCACGCGCACTTGATCGAAAAAATCCTGCGACCTGTGATACCGAAACAGGTGTACTTTATCACCTTTTTTTGATCTGCGCCCTTGATCTTGCTCCAAATCGGATGCAAGTTTTTGGATTATATTTTTTGCATCCAGATCAAGGAGTTGATCATGAAAAGGAAACGATTTACAGAGGCCCAGATCGCGTTTGCCCTTCGTCAGGCCGAGTCGGGCACACCGGTGGCTCAGATTCTTCGGAAGATGCAGATCTGCGAAGCGACGTTTTACCGTTGGAAGCAGAAGTATGCCGGACTGGGCGTGCCGGAGATGCGTCGGCTCAAGCAGGTCGAGGAGGAGAACAGCCGTCTGAGACGTCTGGTGGCGGATTTGACGTTAGACCGCCAGATGCTCCAGGATGCGTTGTCAAAAAAACCTTAAGGCCTGCCGCCAGGCGAACGCTGGTGGTTCAGATGCAGGAAAGCTACCAGGTTTCGCAGCGGCGGGCGTGTTCGGTGTTTAGGTTTTCACGAGCGACGATTCGATACCAGAGCATTGCGGATCCGCAAATCGCATTGCGGTTACGATTATGTGAACTAGCAACATCTCGGGTGGGTTACGGTTATCGTCGGCTGCACATTTTGCTACAGCGTGAAGGTTGGCAGGTGAATCATAAACGTGTGCTTCGGATCTATCGGGAAGAGGGCTTGATCATGCGTAAGAAACCACCGCGTCGTCGTGTGGCGTGCTTAAAAAGGGAGATTAGGCCCGTAGCCTCGAAGAAGAACGAATGCTGGAGCATGGATTTTGTGTCGGATCAGCTGTTCGATGGGCAGCGTATTCGTGTATTGACGTTAGTCGACAATCACACCAGGGAGAGCCTGGCTCTGCACATCGCCTCACGTGTCCGTGGACGGGATGTCGTGCAGGTGCTGGAACGTGTCGCGGACAAACATGGTCTGCCTCAAACCATACGAGTCGATAACGGTCCAGAATTTATTTCCAAGGATCTAGATCTGTGGGCCTATTGGAACAAAGTCAAGTTGGATTTCAGTCGTCCTGGTAAACCAACGGATAACGCTTTTATTGAGTCATTTAATGCTCGGTTCCGATTGGAGTGTTTGAACGAGCATTGGTTTTTGAGTTTGGATGATGCCCAGGAAAAGATCGAAGGATGGCGTCAAGATTACAACCGAACCAGACCACACAGCAGCTTGGGGAATTTAACCCCCAACGAATTTGCTATTCGGTGTAGGCCTTCGGCTACGGCTGCGCCTTCGCCTGCGGCCTACACCGGGGTAACATAGATGCGTTAAACTTGCAGCCCACTTGGACTCAAGATGGGGTGAAGATCATTTATCTGAATCCTTGCATCTGATTGGGATCAAGATCAAGGGTTCAGGTCATAAGTATAAATTCGCCTTCCTCGCTTATGGCGGTTTACGAGTCGACGAAGTTCGCAACCTTAACTTGATTCACCGTCTGTTTGCAGACCAAGCATTAGTAGTGCTTGATCATGTGGTGGATGACGTCTGTTAGGATGCGGTTCCAGATCACGTGGGTCCGGACATCCCAGTCCGGGTCGTAGTCGATGGCGGTTTCGATGAGGGCGGCCCGCCAGTAGTCATAGTATTCGGGGCGGATGTTGAGGTGATCGCGGTTGTGGGTCTCGGCGCGGGCGCGGAGTTCCTTGAGAGCCGCCGGCTCACCTTCGGTCGCGCCTGCGGTCAGCTTCAGCGTCGCGGCAAGCATCGTGCGCTGTTTTGCCATGTCGGTTTTGGCGAACTTCGCTGCGATGACGTCGGACGAGGCCAGGAACCTCTCGTAGAACGCGCCAATGAAATCACCGGCTTTGAGGCAGCGGAGGAGACTGGCGAGGAAGATTTCTTTGGGCGTTCGTTTGTCCACAGAATAGCCTCAGTTCGATGTTTCTCATTTGACTTTCGCCCGGCTACGCCGCCAAGTCATACGAGCATCAATATAACGCCCCCCAAGAATCCCAACCACGTTGTCCCGGACCCTCGACAAGGAACGGTGGATTGCGGACCAGGTCGGTGCTCCGTGGAACCAAGATGGGGTGAAGATCACAAACACGACAAACTGGAAGTAACAGGTGGCTTCACAGCTGGGGGCAGGTCAAACTTAACCGTTCAATATCAAGCACACGTGGATTACCCTATAGCTATAGATGCACACTCAGCGCCTTGAGCAGATAACGTTCTGAATTATGCGCAAACTTGAAACGGCAGTACTCCGTAGAGATGGTGATTGTAGACCAATGCAAACCCCATTCAAAGGAGAACGACCTTGCAGATGAAATTGGTAATATATGTGGTACCATAGGTGTAAGTAAGTCGTAGGCGAAGTCAAAATTAAGTCGTCTCTTTTTTGAACAAACAGACCCCTTTAACATTTGCAAGTGATTTAACAATAATCGTTTGGGCGATTAGCTCAGTTGGCTAGAGCGCTTCCCTTACAAGGAAGAAGTCACAGGTTCGAGTCCTGTATCGCCCACTTTGACAACTCACGCTGACCGTTGCATTTAACGGACCTGTCTGCGTTGGACAGTGCGGCTTCGAAGCCTTGAAAAAGTGGTACTACCACTTTTTCGGTTGACGGAGCAGCACGATGTCCAAAAAGAAACTTCGTATTCCTTCATACCGGTTGCACAAACCTTCAGGCTTGGCTGTCGTTCGCCTTAGCGGAAAAGATTTTTATTTGGGGCCCTATGGGTCGGCTCAAAGTAGACGCCAATACGAACAGGTCCTTAGTGATTGGCTAGCCAATCGCCGCCAGCTTCCGAGGCAGTTGCCGGGACAACTTCCGGAGGCGCCTTCGACCGAGCCCATGGCAACATCCAATCAGTCCAGCAAGACCATCAACGAATTATTTCTTGATTACTGGGACCATACCCAGGTCTATTACCCTTGTCGGTCCACCCAAGACTACATCAAGCTGGCAGCCAAACCTCTGTGCGAATTGTTTGGTCAAACGTGCGTGAGTGACTTTGGGCCGTTGCGTTTGAAAACGGTTCGTCAACACATGATCGACGCTTATGACTGGAGCCGGGTGACCATCAACAAGTCGGTTGACAACATCAAACGCATGTTCAAGTGGGGTGTTGAAAACGAGATCGTTGATGTAACGGTTTACCAAGCATTGGCCGCACTCAGTGGCTTAAGACGTGGCCGGTGTACTGCACGTGAAACGGATCCGGTTAAACCTGTTCCTGAGCACTTGATTTGGGGGATTGAAGGACACGTCTCTGATCAAGTTTGGACGCTCATCATGTTGCAATTGCATACCGGTGCAAGGCCAGGTGAATTGGTCGTGATGCGCGCAATCGATTTGCACATGAGTGGCGATGTTTGGATCTACGAACCGCAAAAACATAAGACACAATATCACGGCCATGCGCGCACGATTTACATCGGTCCCAAAGCACAGAAATGGATCCGACCTTTCCTCACAGACCGTCCGCTGGATGCCTATCTGTTTAGCCCAAAGGAAGCAGAATCCAAACGCCGTAATAAGCAACATCGCCGGCGCAAAACCCCGCTTTCTTGCGGCAATCGTCCGGGCACAAACCGGAAGGACAAACCGAAAAGAAGGCCGCGCGATCATTACGATGTAAACAGCTATCGGTATGCCATACAGCGCGCCTGTGACAGGGTGTATTTGCATCCGCAGTTGTCCACGTACAAGACAAGCGAACTGACCCACGAACAACGTGCCCAGTTGCACGAATGGCGCAAGGAACATCGCTGGCATCCACATCAACTTCGCCACAACGCGGGGACATTTATTCGCCGTGAATATGGTGTAGAGGTGGCGCGCATTATCCTCGGCCACCACAACATCAGTGTGACCGAACTCTACGCGGAAGCCGACCTCCAAAAGGCAATCGAAGTGATGAAGAAAATCGGTTAGAAGGTAAACGATTTGGGATAACGAAATATTTTTTTGGCCCCTTCAAAAGGGTGCAGGGGCCAAAAAAAATATTGGGGTAAAGAGACATTGTGGGAGCCATTCGCAAGCTGATTTCTTATGTTCATCGTGTATTGCACAATAGAAGAGAACGTCGTCAAGAGGCTCACGTGGAGGTATACAGCAACGCCAACCGAACGCCATTGAGTGAAGATTAATAGACGCATACGTTTTACACAGTTAGGTGTCATCGGCGCGCGTATGGCGTCAAGATCTTGCACGCGAACCATAGGAAAAAAGACTACGTTTTGCAGTGCAAGATAAAAGGGCTGTGCCACACAGACGGCTAACCGTCTGGTATAGATTGACTTGAGTGTAACACACGGTTGATCACGTGTTACGCCAAGTACACAGATGCCTTTAAAACAAGCACTTAACCTTGACACAAAAAGCAAAATACAGTCAAACGTGATTCATCACGAATTGCCCTGTTGTGATCGATGAGAGAGACAATGGGCTCTGGTATGCAAGGTCCAGGTGCGTAAGCGACACCGTCATCTACAAGGCTGTTGCTGGATGTCTGCGAGGTCTGTTGGACAACGTTGGCATAGGCAATCATGACGCTACCAATCGGTTTCAAGTAGGCTCGCATGGTTGGTGATTACAGCGATTCCGCTAAGCAGTGTAAAGGCGTTCATACGCTGCTTGATCCCTGGCCTGCAATGAAAATTGTCCGTAGGCGGCGAAGACCCCAAACTCGCGTCGTTGGCTGTAAAGCCTGGATTTTCAGCCAATGACATAACTAACACTTGACCCAATCGATGTTTGTGTTTTTCGAATGTCATAAAGATTTTGTATGACATACGCAAGGCTTTGTTGGTCAATCTATTAAGTGGCCTTATGGCACGCCCTTTTATCCTGCCCTGCAACACATAGACGTTTCGTCTATGTGCTAGGGCAAGATGGGGCGTGCTTTACAGTGCGCTGTTTGCGAACAAAAACACACCTACGAAGGCGCCAAAAACATATCTAGATTGCGCGACTTCCACGTTATATTTACGTTGAAGAAATGTGCCATTGTTGTGGTGCATTCGATGGAGCCGCCAGCAGTCGGATGGCGGTCCGTCACTCCCGCTTGCCGGGTTGGTAGCGCTGGTTCTATTTCAGTTGCAACTTGTCGCCAAAATCACTTCCAACTCGACTTCAAAATACGTCCTTACGCACAACTAGCGGTCATCCTCATCCGTGGCAGAACACACTGGAGGATGGCTATGATCGAACGAACTATATCGCGAAGCGTTGGTGCCGATTCGTGACGTGCCGAAGCTGCTACCCAAGCGACCGAACGGCAAGCGCATCCACATCAGTGCGGTTTACCGTTGGATGCAACATGGGGTGCAAGGTGTGAAGCTGGAGTGGATCAAGGTGGGCGGGGCTGACCAAACGGGGATTTATCCACGATCAAGCTTGAGCGAATAAAAATATTTCGCTTAAGGCTTGACAGCCTACCATCCGATAGGTAGAGTATGGTAATGAAAGAAGCTGACACGAGAACCCAAATATTGGATATCGCTCAGGAGCTAATCCAGCGTCATGGCTTGAATGGCATGAGTTTTCAGGACATCAGCGATACGGTCGGTGTTCGTAAGGCAAGCATTCACCACCATTTCGCCACCAAGACCGAGATGGTAAATACACTGCTTGGTCGATACCAGGAAGATTTTAGGGGTGCTGTTGCTCAAGTCCTGCGTTCGCGTGGGTTAGCGAGAACCAAGCTGAATCGATATTTCGGGCTGTTTATCAAGACACTTCAAGCAGCAGAGCATGATAAGAGTTGCCTATGTGGCATGCTGGCGGCGGAGATATCGAGTCTTGATAATGAGGGTGTAAACCTCATTCGGCAATTTCTCAGAAGCAATGTTGATCAAATCCGAGAAATCATAAAGGAGGGTGTTCAAGATGGATCATTATCTGACCTGGGAGACGTGACCACTACTGCGGAGATGGTGCTTGCCACGCTTGAGGGCGGTTTACTCATCGCAAGGTGCGATGGGGGTCCCGAGCAACTTGCAGCTATGTTCAAGCGACTATTGTCGGTTCTGTCATCAGAGTAGTATTTTTTTCACCACAATACCTACCATCTAGTAGGTAGATAAACCTTTAACAAGGAGACAACAACTATGACCACTTCATCACAACCAACAGCCGTTATCGTCGGGGGTTCTACTGGTATTGGGAAGGAAACCGCCCGGAAATTACTGGAAAGCGGAAACGCGGTTCTCATCGTCGCAAGATCCGATGGGAAACTCGAGGAAGCAAAGGCTGAGCTAGGTTCCTTAGGTCCGGTCGATACGGTATCCGTCGACCTCTACGATGAAAAAGCCGTCGATGCTTTTATCGGTGAACTTGATGGTGACTCACGGCACTTCAAGTTTCTGGTTAATTCTGCTGGCTACTTCAAACCCGCAACTTTTCTTGAGCACAGCAAAGAAGACTATGACAAGCAACTGGATCTCAACAAGAGCACTTTCTTCATCACACAGGCCATTGCTCGCAACATGAAGAAACACGGAGGTGGGTCAATCGTCAACATTGGTTCGATGTGGGCAAAACAAGCCATTAAGGCTACTCCATCGTCGGCCTATTCGATGGCGAAAGCAGGGCTGCATTCGATGACGCAACACTTGGCGATGGAATTAGCCGAGGACGGCATTCGCGTAAATGCCGTTTCGCCAGCAGTGGTAGTAACACCCATTTATGGTTCTTTCATTGAACCTGGCAAGATTGAAGAGACTTTGCAGGGTTTTAACGATTTTCACCCAATTGGCCGTGTTGGCCGTCCGGAAGATGTCGCTGAGGTCGTAAGTATGTTGCTATCCGACAAATCGAGCTGGGTGACCGGATCCGTCTGGGATGTGGACGGTGGTGTAATGGCGGGTCGCAACTAGCGACATCTGATGGCATCCACCGTGGATGAAACTAAAAGATTTTAATGAATTGAGGGCAATATTGATGGCAAAGAAAGTAAATGGAATCAGCGTGGACGACCTCACCGGATTCACTAACGCGGTAACCAAATCCCCAGATAAAGGGAAGGTTGACTTTAGTGTAACGTCGCGGTGGAAAGGTCAAACCAAAATCGAAGCCGAGGTAAGTTCGTTTGCAATGGGAGGAGTTGAGATTCCAAGATCCTTCACAATTGCTTCGGACGAACCTGAGCAACTGCTAGGGGCCAACACAGCTGCGAATCCTCAAGAGTTGCTTATGGCGGCGGTCAACGCTTGCATGATGGTAGGTTACGTCGCCAATGCTGCGGCTCGTGGGATAGCACTGAAGAAGTTGGAAATTAAAACTCACGGACAACTCGACCTGCAAGGGTTCCTTGGAATTTCCGAGGAAGTTGCAGCTGGCTACGAGTCGATAAACTACACCATCACAGTGGAAGGCGATGCGACTACCGAGGAGTTGGAAGCACTGCATGAACACGTTAAACGCACCTCACCCAACTATTTCAACATGGCAAAACCGGTGCAAATGGATGGCACGCTCGTCGTGGAGAACTAGTTGACCAGAATATGGGGTTTGAGCAGTAACCGAGGCAAACGGCACCAACAAAAGTTTCATCTTGGTTGGTAGACTACGGGCGAAGTAGTTCCTCTGCTTAACTCGTTGGTCTACGCCGAGCCTCGGCGTTTCAAGGAGCAGACCACTCGAAAATCCCGGTGCTTGAATGAAGCCCGGTATATTGCTTATCATTACAATTTGTCGACCAAAATAGTTGTTAGGAAACCCTGCCATGATGCTATTGCCATTGCTTGCACAAGGAAGATCCAGGGGCCTGTCCCTACGGAAGATCCAATAAACTCACGACGCCAGGCATGGATTCCCCATACAAACGTCAACGCAGCAATAATGACAGATGCGGGAACGGCAAGATTGGCAAGGATGATGTACCACGGTGTACATTGGGACATAGAACAATAGTAACATACCCCAACCAAGACTCAAGATATTGAAAATGCTATGCTTACCAAACGGCACCGCTTCTTACCAAACGTCCAGTCATTATATCCTTTAAGACGATTGAGGATTGATGTTTTTTGGGAAAAATATGCGCCAACTATCTGTCTTTTATGCCATTATACTTTTTTGGCCAGTTGATTGGCATACGAACTTGTACTGCCGATATAATAAATAGAGACCCGCCTCAGGCGAACGTCGGCTTCATGCCGTGTGTTTGGATGGCCTGCCCATCTCGAACCTAGCCTGTTACGGGTTTTATTTTTTGCAATTCTAGTCGGTTAGAGTCGCTATACCACTCGCCATAAGGTCGGTTTCGTTTGTCATCGAGATCCATGATCAAACGATATTGATTGGCCAACAGTTGAAAAAAGCGATCTTCACCTCTTTCGTAAAGGCGTTGTAGCGCCCAAAGGTAATAATCGATTATCTGTAATCCAGCAGAAGCAGAAGGAGATGTCGATGTAATTGAAGTAGGTGGATATTGAATCGAGCGGCTATTGGTTATTTCAAAATTTTTCTTAGCTCTTTCTAATGCGCCATTGAGTGCCAAATGACGATCTGATTTGCCGCGACTTGCAAAGATGATTTTATTTTCATCGTGCTTATGAAGCAGATTCTTGAATAGTCGTTTAACCAAGTCGTAATAAATGTCAGTGTCTTTTGTTTTGCGTTTAGATAAGCGGTAATTCGATTGTGCTACTACTGCTAAATCTTGCTTTCGCCGAATAGCAACCTGTACTTTGGCATTGAGGGTAGGAAGTAATTTAAAAACTTCACGTCGTACTTCTTGAAGATCGTCTTTGGCATGAAAGCAAATAGCGGTCTTTTTCGCTTCTGACTGCATGGAAGGAACGCCTTTGAAGTACGGATCAGATAGCAGGTCCGACCGAAGTTGTTCTAGTTTATTGTGTGCTTCCTTAGGGTCAGGAATTTGTGAAACGCCAACCATAAAACAATGTGACACGCCTTGCTTTCCAACAACGATCACATGGCGTTTGTTAAAAAGCGTCAAATCACCTGCTTCATCGACGAAATAATGAGCGGTGGATGGATTGGGGTTTGATGAAGATTTTTTATTTTCACTTGGCAAAGTTTTATTGAATCTCTAGAATCCAGTTGGTGTATTGTAGTCCACAATGCGATGATATAATAACGGTGATTAACGTCGTACTCACTACCACATAACGTCAAAAATACTGCATTTAGACGCGAAAAAATACGTGGTAACGCGACGAATTGCGAAAGATTGTAAAGTCGATTATCCTCTATAAAACAAGTGGTTTTTGAAGCTTTTAGCGGGTCAAAAAAGGCGACTTACAAGGAAGAAGTCACAGGTTCGAGTCCTGTATCGCCCACTTTTTGCTTCGCATCAGGTCACAATGTGCCGTTTCCATCGGAAAAGTGCGGTTTTTCGGTAGCGACCTGCCAGTCAGGGCGCTCAAAACGGCCGGGTGGCGCGCCGCATTTTGCGCCGCTTGTTCGATCACCTTGAACAGCACGATGAGAGTTTTGCAGGGACACCTGCAGGTAGTTCTTCTGGGCGATGCGGACGTCGCCTTCCAAGGAGCGTTTTCAGCAACGCCATGGATCAGGCGGATTTGCAGATCAGAGAATTGAAAGGTTGTCTGTGAACCACACAAGTGACTTCATATGATAGTTTGTCATTTCCCGTAGCCATACTTTGCGATCAGTTCCACTCGGCTCGATACACCCAACCGGCGATATACTTGTTTTGTATAAGTGCGAACCGACTGTAGCCTAAGTTTCAAATCAATAGCGATCAGCTTGATCGATCTTGTACCGTCGAGTAATTGGTGGCAAACCTTTCTCAGGTGGCCAGGCAGCGCCGCGACGAGGTCGGCTTCGAGATTTCCAAACATCCCATCCAAGTAAAGTCGTTGATACTCCTCATTGAAAAACTGAAGGATCTTTCTCTGTCTGATCCTGAATGGTCGCTCGCCACGCGTGCGGTGCAGGGAAAATCCGACGGCTGAACCAGGGTCGTGGCAGCGGAAAAAAGCGATCATGACGTCTCTGATCCGGGCCGGCTCAACACATTCCTGGTAGAAATGGCTGGTGTGCCAGCTTTTGTCGGTCACGAACTCACGGCGAATCGCCGCGACGACAGAGCCGGGATGTTGGGCGCTCACGTTCACCAAAGGGTCTTCCTTGAACGATCCTTTACTGCCCCACTGAACCCAGAACGCAGACTCTGCTGGGTCCGGCCAACCGCCCATAACACATTCGGTGACGGCTACTGAATCAGTAGGTGTGAATCCTCTGAAATGCACCGCCACTCCTTGCCGTGCTCCAACCAGATCGCACAAACCCGTGACCATATGACCCTGACACGTAGCGGGATCGCCTCGCAGGTCTCGGCATTGCATCAATAGCCGAAACACTTTGCGGATGTCTTCAAGTGGAAGTCTATTGGATGTATTCATAGGACATCCCCAATTTGGGATATTGACACGACTTATCGTCCCAACTATTGAATATCTTAGCATGAAACAAGCAAAACCATCTGCATGAAATAAGCAATCCTGGGCTACCGCCGGGTGGTTGATACTCGTTTTTGCCTCGTTTTTTATTGCGAACAGATCGTGGTAGGCGAGATGTCGGATGTGGAGGAAAGTGTGGAGGTCAAGACAGAATTGAGCTATCGATGCGAAGAACGACCTGCTCGAACGAAGGTTCGGACCGTACGCGGATTTTTCCGTATTCCCTACGTACCAAAATGACGCCAGCAAGGGGCCAATCATGACACCAATTACGTCAAGCTCTAGAAGTTGGACGGTCTTACCGCTGGTCATTCTTCTTTTCAGCAGCTCCGCAGCGGAGGCGCAGCACAGCCATCGTATTGAAGAAGTTGAACCTGAGCAGCCGGTTGTCATCGGTCTACGCCGAGACGATAGCAACAGTAAATTGGGCGATTGGAGTTGGCTGGTGCCGCCCGACACGATTGGAAGGTTAATTAGCGACATCTCCGTGACATATCGACGCTCTCAGACAGACGAAGAGTTTCGTCGTGCCTGCGAGAAGTTGCGTGTCGATATCGGTCGCTTGCAAAGTCTGCAGGAGCAACTGGCTGCGTTTTCCTATCTACTAGGTTTCTCAAGCAACTTGGAACCCGGGTCCCGATATATTCTGTTGAGCACAATCGGTAATCAAGATATCTCAGCTACACGTCAAGAATTTCAGCGAATGATATACGCCGAACTATGGCGGTTGGTCCTATTGGAGCGCGAGCAGTTCGGATACCCATTGCCAAGCCAAGAAGATACTCTTCGCGTGAACCCCAAAGATGCGCTCCCGTCTGGAGAGGTGGATAGCATTGACAGACTACGAGAAATAAAGGAGGCCCTGTCAGAATTCGAACATTCGTTCGATGTCGTGCAATTTCCCAGTCTAGCCATGGCGATTTGGGATAGCTGTTCTACGGAGCAACAACGTTTCGATGTGTACCTGGCGACAATATATCTAGGATCTCGCGCTCCGGAAGCCGGTAGCATTAGTAGATTCTTTTTAGATAAGGAAGATGGGTATTTCCATGTCGTTGCAAAACGACACTTTCGTGGTGAAGCGGTCGTGCCCCCGTTACTACGGGATGACCCGAACCCTGTAGCAAAAGAGTATGACGTGCACGACATTCAACGCGATCGCAACACGTTTGATGACATCATTCAGGAAATAGAAACTCTTAAGAAAAGAACAAAGGATCTAGAACATAGAGTAGACACGCTAGAAGTCGCGGTTAGGGTGTTAAAAAAACGAGTAACTGCAGTTGAAGAGAGAGTCAATGAACTAGAAACCAGGGTTGAAGAGGTATATCAGGAACTCAAGGCTGATATAGCCGAACTTCGCCAGGATGCAATCAATTGGATTCTTAAAGGTAAAATTGATGAAGATGATCGTCCAACGGTAAACGGCCAGCCAGATCGAGATATCGACGGGATCGAAGATCCACTCGAAAGGAAATTACTCAAAGATTTTGCGCCGGTTATCCACTACGCCGCAGTTAAAGACATGCCTCGTGCTAAGGCCCATGGGATACCGGCCTCTCTTGAATGGTACTTGGCTCGTGTTCAGTTTAATGAAGGAGGTGGAGACGCACGAGTTGAGAATCCTGTTCGTGGGTTAGAAATTATTAGAAACCACCGCAAGGCCGGGCAGCCATCTGCCAACTGGAAGCTGGAATGGCACGATCGAGCCAAGATTTGGGGAGATGGTCAGGAGCACGGTCACAACATTGGCGGGAACCGTGGGATTTATGGACGGGTATGGCGGCCATGGCCCAATACGAATTACTATTCAGTTCAGTACTACGTATTCATGACGTTCAATGAAACAGCCATTACCGGTGACGTTGGGAATCACGACGGAGATTGGATCTGTTTAGACTTTGGTGTCGTGCCCGATGAAGCGGATCGTAGAGGGTACAAGATCGTACACGCAATCTACCATAATCACGGGCGACAGCTTTTCATCCATGGTAAAGCACTAAAACAATGCATCGACGATCAAGGGCATCCGCACGCGTGGCTGGAGCGCCAAGCCAACGAGCCGTGGCCAAACAAAGGGACTCGCGGAATAGAAGGCTGGCCGAGAGTCGATGGTTTTGCCACTAATATATTCTTCGACCACGAGCCGACCAAGCAATGGAAGGGGATACCTGTCGAAGCAATGACGAATTGGTTTAGAACCGGTGGACAAAGGCAGACATCCGAATTCAAAGCGGTAAGGCAGCATGGAATAGATGAGCTGCGCATCGAATGGCGTCAGTGGCGAACGCAAGACGTTCCTAATCTAGGCGAACGAGCTTGCCAATCTAGCGGCACCGTGGTGGACATGTCTCTTGATGGCACACGAGGCCAGTTTATCGCTGAGTATGCCGGAACGTGGGGCAGTCACGAGGTACACACAGACGTCCCCAAAGGACCACCATTCAATCTTAAGATGTGGGATCGGGAATTTGATGGACCGTGGAATCGCAATTCACCTGGCTATGACACCCCAGCGGTAACCGTCGAACGAGACGAGACGCCTCGTTGGAAACGGGTGAAGTGCGGTAGCTGGACTCTTTACGTAACCCCTGGCTTTTCGTTCTAGTTTGGTGTCTGCCGTCTGGCGGAAGATCTGCCGAAAACAAATTGTATCTCCTTGTCCTTTGAAAGGATCATTGATGAATACCCAAATCTCAAAACTGGGTCTCTGGGGCCTCCTTATCGGAGGCCTGATATTCACCGGGGTTTATACCTGGAGAACCGTTGTTTTTGCTGGACACCATGAGTCGACAGCAGATCCGGTCGTTTCGAATCGCGTACGTGCATTTGAGTTCAGAGAACGGCTGCAGCGTGTTGAAGACGCCCAATCGAGAATTGTAAGAGGACGGGTACGAGCTACTCAGGCCAGATGGAAGCTCAATCCACAAGCAAAACGTCTTGAACAGATTATTTCCGTAAAGTTTGATCCAGCGTTCGAAGAACCACCGCACGCTATTGTCGCACTGACACTGGTCCAAAGCGCAACAACCGCCGATGTTAGCCTCCCCGGCGGGAAGGCCAGGAAAGATGGTATGGAAATCGTGTTCATAGCTGGCGATACAGACGATGCGGCGATTCTTGATGCTGAATACCTAGTGATCCCCAAAAACTTGGGCAATAACGTGAAGATGGTGGACCACCAGAACGGCAATCGAGATTGCATTGTGAGCCGTGATGGAAAAATTATTCAGAAAAGTGAACGTTGGATGGCGAATTAGATCAGATACCCCCCAGATGGATGAATCACACTGCATCTGATGTGGAGTGTAACCGGTTTATTTTGATAAGACTCTTGCAGTTATGTCCTATCACTAGAAAGGATCATCGATGACCACCCAAGCTTCAAGACTAGTTCTTTTTGGCATCCTCATCGGTGGGTTGTTGATCGCCGGCGTACGTGCGTGGAGAAACAATATTGTCTACGCCGATCACCATGAGCAGGATCCTAAGATAGCAGCAGTAACAGCTGATCGCTTGCGTGCGATGGAGTTTGAAGAGAATCTACGGCAGCTTCAACAGGAACTGGCGGAGTTGAACGAGAGGTTAAAGGACCCCGTGTTTTCACGGATACGCATCGGAAACGCTGGGGTGATCACGCACAGTGGCGATAGCATGCGCATCAATACTTCTGTCCTTACAATCGGAAGCGAAGTCGATGCCGAGGGCTCGCCTGGGGCAAGAATCGACTTGCTAAATGGTAGGGGGAATAACGGCCGAGTCCATCTCAGTGTAAATAGCACCGGGACAGGCTCGATTCTCATCGCGAATGACAATACCGACGCTGTGGAATTGGAACCTCTCGGGGCTAGGTTGTTCTCCAGGTGGGGCGTAAAAGGCCAAACAAAAAAGAGAAAGCCCTTGAACGTTAGTCAACCTACGGTTGACGATATGAGCCGATTGGGAGATGCAAGTTAAGTCCGAGGCGCACTTCCGCCGTGTTGTGTGTTGATACGACATACTCGAAACAGAGATTTGTTTTCTTCAACAGGAGATTACGCAATGCGATCCATATTTGTTGTCACTATGGCAGCCGTGACTATCGGCGGGTTGGTGGTGGTGTCGCCCATACTAGGAGGGTCATCCGATCCAGATTTTGCTGGGCCCGTCGTTCGACGCGCTTTTCATGAACGATTGCAAAGGCTAGAAGAAACCTTATTCCGTTCTGTTAGTGGCGTCGTGCGCTTTGAAAAAGCGTATCTGGACCTGAGTGAAAACGAAACCCACGCAAATGACGGCTGGTTTGAAGCCGTTCGAAAGATTCAGTTTAACCCTCCGTTTGATCGAACGCCGCTGATATCGGTTTCACTGACAATGGTCGAGGGTAACCATAACGTTGTTGCGCGTCCTGATGTCGAAGCGTTTGTCCACAATGAGACTGCCGAGGGGATGGAAATACGATTGATGGCCAGAAACAAGGAAGCGTTTAATCGAGTGGATGTCAGCTATATGGTCGTGCCTTTGCCCGCCAGCGTTACATCCAAACATCACCCTTACGGTGAGCCGGGTGTGCACGGAGGTGATATTGATTGCATGGTGATCGTGGATGGGAAAGTGGCTCAAGAGGCCAAGGCCATGCAACACGAATAATGGGTAGTAGCCGCTACTTTCTAGTTCCTAGTGGTCCGTTTGATGTGCACTTTGATGACGGGTATAGGCCACAAGGCCAAAGCACTACGTCATCTGACACATGAGCTATCTGTGGCCAGCTGTAGCGCTGGATCTACGCCATTGAGCTAAAAAAATTGGCCAAATTGAGCGCAAGCTTCACGCGAGGCTGGCGTTGAAGGTGCCGCGACACGATCGTTGCCGTTTGAGACGCAGATCCTCGAGCGATACAGACATCGCTTCGGCCATCGCCATAATGCACTGACGCACATCTTGGGGCAGACCCGACCACACTTGAATCAAGCGTCTCAGATCAGAGGCCAGTGCGCCGTATTCTGCGCCGCTTGATTCAGAAAGTATCTTTTTCTCGGCATTTTCGCCAGGTGTTCGAGTCCTGTATCGCCCATTGGGCAAAATGTTGCGAGAACGGATATTAGAATTTCCGTTGACGTTCGGCGACGCAAGCTGAAACGAGTCAAAAACCCGGTACATGCCGGATTTCAATGTATTGGAAAACACCCCGTTAAGACGAGTCCCCAAGTAGCGCCGGCACTAGACCTCGATTCCTGCGGTCATCACGCTCCACGAAAAGGACTATGATCGCGCACGCTTCTAGCTGATCTCATGCGTACAACACAGAGCCGCCGCCTTCAGCCGATTTGAGGATCGAGCAGATCTTACTTTCCGTGTGGGCACGGTCACATTGTTTCTCATAGTGTTCTTATTGAATCTGCCATTTATCGCCGGGCCATTTGGGATGAATCCCGACCCAAGCCAGGCGCCGTTCAATATGCCGGAGCTACGGTGGTATTTGGATATCCGTTCTTCTTGGCGTTAATGGTTGGCGTCGTTCTAGGGCAGATCCTATTTTTCAGACGTAAAGGGTAGTTGGAAGCATATAAGAAAATGAAGTAAAGTCGTGGTCAACATCACCTTACGGGGCATGGCCTAAAGACTGCTGTTGTGAAGCGTATCGTACGGACGGCAAAATTTGAGATCTGCTTTTCTTACATTGAGGAAGGCCCCGCGAGCCGTCTGGGGCAAGATGTTACAAATCGCCGTTCATCCCAGCGGGCTCATCGCTATCAATTTCTCGCTCTGTGACAGCGATATTGGTTGCCAGATCATCGCGGAGTCGATGACCGAGGCTTGTGCCAGGAACCTCCTGTAGGGCTTTGCGAACTTTACGCAAAGATTGAGTGGGCACCGCAATATGACAGACAGGTTCGCCAGGTTTTGCTACGGGAAGTGTTGTCATTCCCAAGACGATGCCATCAACTGGTGATGTCAGCACATTCTGTTCTTTGCCAAACACGCTTACATTGGTCGCGATCGGTTCGCCCTTTTTAATAGGGTGGCCTGGGGAAACATGGAACCGTAGTATGCCACCAACTTCCGATCGCGCCCACAGCGACTTAGAGACGCGAGTTTGATAGGCTGGCCGAGCAAGTCTTCCTGAAATCATGTCCAATTCTTTAAGTACGTTTTTCACTCCTCGTACACCAACCTCAAGAACGCCCGGTTCAATTTTTCGGGGCTCTCCAGCTTCAAGAATAATGGTTGGGCACCCAGATTTTGTGGCTTCTCGTCGAAGTGAACCGAGTGGCCCTTTGCTGTCCACCATCAACTCGCAGCCAAACGCCTTGGCCAGCCGACGTACTGCCGGAATACTTAGGTCGCCTCGCACATTCGGAAAGTTCGTGCGAGAGCCAGCGGCGGTGTGCAAATCGATTCCGTAGTCTGACCTCTTGATGACTTCGTCGTATATGATCTGCGCCACGCGGCTGCTGAGATTGCCAGACCGCGTGCCAGGGAAACAACGATTGAGGTCGCGCCGATCCGGCATGTAACGATCTTGGGTTTCAAAACCGAAAATGTTTACCACGGGGATCAATATCAGCGTGCCCTTGGTCAACTTCAGCTCGGAGGCAAACATGAGCTCATGAACAATGCCCGTTCCATTGAGTTCGTCGCCATGTACCGCTGCGGACACGAAAACAGTTGGTCCGGTTCGACGCGATCTTTGTACGCGGATTGGCAGACTGATGGGATCACCTGTGTATCGTTGACTAACTTCCAAGTGAATATCTATTGACTGCCCGGCGCGTATTGTTTTGCCGCCAAGCTTCAGTGAACTCGTACGGTTCATAATTGTTGTTCCAACCCATGTGACCCTTGTTTCTGTCTGGAGCGTCTGTTCTTTCTGATCGGCACAAGGGTCCTAAGCGTGAGCAGTTTTCCGAAGCATAGCAGTTTATCGCCCGCGAGAATCGTTTCGTCGCCATGTGGAGACGGAATGACAACGCCGTTTCGATCGATGCTTAGCACCAGAATTTCCTGCTCACGCAAAGATGTCGCGCCGATTATCTTTCCAGCTAAATCAGATTTTGCATCCACTGGAAATTCGACGACCCCATAGCCGGCTTGGACGGTGAGTCGCTGCCGTAGATCAATCTCGGGAAACAGCACTTGTTCTTCAATATGCTCGATGATGGCTGTCGCAATGTCCTCCTCTGTTGCTTTCTCAATGCCTTCCAGTCCGGGCGACGAATTAACCTCCATCACCTGCGGACCGTGTTCACTCTCGAGCATATCAACGCCAGCGACACGCAGCCCGAGGATTTGAGCTGCCCGGACAGCAGTACGCTCATACTCTCGATCCAAGTGAATCTTCTGAGTTTTTGCACCTCGGTGTACATTGCTTCGAAATTCTTGTCCCTCTGCTTGCCTGCGCATCGCGGCAACAACGCGTCCTCCAACGACGATCGCACGTACATCACTGCCTTTGCTTTCCGCAACAAATTTTTGGATTAGTACCTGTTGTTTGGTGCTCTGGAGTGTCTCAATAACCGCGGCAGCCATCTCAGCCTTTTCAGCCAGGATGACACCTATTCCCTGAGTCCCTTCCAACAGTTTGATGATGACTGGCGCACCACCTACCCTCTCGATAGCGGGATGGACGTCAGTTTTTTCTCGTACAAAGGCCGAAGCCGGCATGCCGATGTCGTGACGACTCAAAACCTGTAGTGATCGCAACTTGTCCCTGGACACTGCAATTGCGTTGGATGAGTTTAGTGTAAACACTCCCATCTGTTCGAACTGTCGGACAACCGCCGTACCAAAAAAGGTAATAGACGCCCCGATTCGCGGAATCACCGCATCATATTGAGCGATAAGCCTGCCGTCGAAGTACAGCTCGGGGCGTTCCTCCTCAACCTGTATAGAGAAATGAAGTGTGTCCAAGATCCTGCATTGGTGTTTTCGTGCCGTCGCTGCCTCCTTGAGTCTACGTACTGTGTATCCTTTGGCTTCGCGGGAGAGGACGGCAATTTTCACAACGGGCTCCTTGTCATCCTAATAGCTAGCGCTTCTTCTTCCTCTTGATGCTTTGCGTCGGCGCTGTATCGTCGAGATAAGAACGTCCGGGATCGATCAAGAATCGAGCACGGGTCGCCTCGCGGCCCAAGAGCATGCGGAACCCCATCAGATCTCGATTGGTCAACGTCAATTCGATAGACCACCGCTGCCCCATCAACAATGCCACAGTCAAGATCACTGGACGACGGTCACGTGCGCCCGTGGAGGACTTGACCCATCGCTGGTCAATGAGTGGGGCTTCACATGTGATGATCTTCTTCTTGTCACGTTGTAGAGGATGGATCTTAAACCGAACCATCTCCTTACCCCTGCGCCGTAAAATCTCAATGTCATACGCATGCAGAGACGACGTCCGGGCGCCGGTGTCCACCTTCGCCTTGATAGGCGGAGGCCCGAAATCTGGCAGTGTTACCCACTCCCGCCAACCGATCACAGGTGTGTCAGGTGATTGTCTCATCGTATTACACAAAAAACCGATAGCCGATTGTTGGCGAGCCGAAAAACACTACCATATTACACAAGTTCATAACAACTTGGTTATGGCGGGCTTGCATTGTGGCGTGCGAGAAAATAGGTTCTACATTCATCATCCGGGTAACATTTCTGCAGACAACCCAATCGAATGATCGTGTTCGAGGGGCTTGTTCCGCGTAACTACCACACAGCCATCATGGTACACTGTACGTAACCTACATGAATTTCAGAAACTATAGCACTGAGGACTTCTTTGATGAAATCTTTACGGAATCTGGAGAACCGAGATCGGGGGCGTCGATCTTGGTTAGCCGGATTGAGAGCCTTCCGCCAGGTGACTTAGTCAGGCGTCAGCAGGCCGCGGAAGCAGCGCTGATGAATCTGGGCATAACGTTCGCGGTTTACGGAAATGAGCAAGGCGCAGAGAAGATTTTTCCGTTTGACATTATCCCCCGAATCGTAGAAGCGAAGGATTGGCTACTTATTGAGCGGGGGCTCCAACAGCGCATCACAGCCTTAAACCTGTTTCTTGACGACATCTACCACGATCAAAAAATCCTCCTAGACAAAGTTATTCCTGAAGAGGTCGTTAAGTCGGCGGCGAGCTTCCGATCTCAGTGTGTAGGCTTGGATCCTCCAAACAACGTTTGGTGCCACATCACTGGCACCGACTTGGTACGTGACAAGGACGGGCAGTTCTATGTGTTGGAGGATAATCTGAGGTGCCCCTCTGGGGTCAGCTATGTCCTGGAAAACCGTCAGCTGCTTAAACGCACATTCCCAACGGTATTTGAAGCTTCACGTGTCCAGCCCGTCGATGATTACCCGAGTCGACTCACAGACACGCTGGCATCTCTAGCACCCGAGAGCATCGAATCGCCAACGGTCGTGTTGTTGACGCCGGGGATATACAACTCAGCATACTTTGAGCATTCCTTTCTTGCGCGAGAAATGGGTGTTGAGCTGGTCGAAGGCAGAGACCTAGTTGTGTCTGACGGATTTGTGATGATGCGCACGACCAAGGGGTTAACCAGAGTCGATGTCATCTACCGACGGGTCGATGACGACTTTATAGACCCACTGACATTTAGGCGTGATTCGATGCTAGGCATTCCTGGTTTGATGGAGGTGTATCGAGCTGGCCGAGTGGCATTGGCTAACGCTCCTGGGACAGGAATTGCTGATGACAAAGTGGTCTACGCCTACGTGCCACAGATGATTAAGTACTATCTTGGCCAAGACCCCTTACTGTCAAACGTACCTACGTATCTGTGTTGGCAAAAAAAGGATTGTGATTACGTTCTTGATCATCTCGACGAATTGGTCGTGAAATCGGCGAATGAATCGGGTGGATATGGGATGTTGGTCGGACCGCACGCATCATCCGAGGAACGGGGCGGCTTCGCTGAAAAGATCCGAACGAACCCTCGCAATTACATTGCCCAACCGGTCGTTTCACTTTCAAGGGTACCGGTGATCGCAGACGATCATTTTGAGGGGCGACATGTCGACCTTCGGCCTTACATCCTCTACGGCCAGGACATTTACGTCTTGCCTGGAGGTTTGACCCGAGTTGCCCTGCGAAAGGGTTCCCTTGTCGTCAACTCATCTCAGGGTGGCGGAAGTAAGGACACCTGGGTCATCGGTAAGGAATTGGACGCCTCAGGCTCTACTAGCGAGATCACCAACCATGCTTAGTCGCGTTGCCCATTCAATTTATTGGATGAGCCGATATATCGAGCGTGCAGAGAATACTGCCCGATTCACGGATGTGGTCCGACACTTGGTCCTAGATTTGCCCGACGAAGTGGGGAATCAATGGTCGTCACTGATCAGTGCAGCGGGAGAGGAAACAACATTCCGAGAACGTTACGGCGACTCGACAGCAGCGAACGTCATTCGTTTTCTGACGTTTGATCCTGACAATCCCAACTCAATCTACGCCAGTTTGCGCATGGCCAGAGATAATGCGCGGTCTATCCGTGAGATCATCTCATCTGAGATGTGGGAGCAAGTCAACCGATCCTTCTTGATGATCAAAGACGCCCAAGCCACTGACCGGCTAGAGGATGACCCGGCCGCATTTTTTAGTCACTTTAAGAAAGCCTGTCACTTATTTACCGGCATCACCGACACAACGATGACCCACGGTGAAGGATGGCATTTTGCACGCATGGGCCGATTGATCGAACGTGCTGATATGACATCTCGCATGATCGACGTGAAATATTTTGTTCTGTTGCCACGCGTGGATTATGTTGGCTCTCCCTACGACAGCCTGCAATGGGGCGCGCTATTGAAATCTATTAGTGCGTTGGAAATGTATCGCAAGCGATTTCGCCGAATCACACCCCATCGGGTCGCCGAATTCCTTGTTCTTGATCGTGAATTTCCCAGGTCGATTCACTACTGCCTTATCAAGGCAGAGAATTCGCTCCACGCGATCACCGGCTCCTCGAGGGGGACCTTTTGCAACTTAGCCGAGCAGCGTCTTGGTCGGCTCCGATCTGACCTGGATTACGCGGATGTTGATGAGATATTTGACCAAGGTCTCCATGAGTATCTCGATCACTTCCAGGCGAAACTTATCGGCGTGGGGTCCGCGGTATACGACACGTTCTTTGCCCTCAAGCCGATGTCCCAGCCGGCGCAAGAAGCGACACAGTGAAACCGATAACCACCATTTAGTTGTTTGCGGTTCCACGCCCCGCCGATTGTGCGCGTTGGACTAACGCATGAACGTAACGCAGTTTGTCAACCACGGGTGGCACCAGAGGACGCGTGAGGTGGTCCTTCAAGCCCATGGTTCGATTCATCACATTCATCGCAACCCCCAGCTTATGATACGCTTCGATCATTTCATCAAGGTTCTTATAGCGCTCCCCCTCTCCCAGCTCCGTGTGGTGAGCAGTGTCGAGCGTGCCGACCATCTCTAAGTACATCACAAAAGTTTCAGCAAAATCCTCCCACGGGTGCATGGATGCGTAGGCGCTTGGATACCGATTAGCCCAATCGCTGGGTGGTCCAGCGGTGTAGTATCGTTCGAGTGATTCAGCGTAGGTCGGATGCTCATGGTCACCGAATGTCGCCTTGAACGACTGCTCGTCCTTGTTCTTGACGAACAGATCCCAGTAGTAGTGCGCAATCTCGTGGCGAAAATGGCCAATGAGGCTTCGGTGCGATTCATTAAATTGGACACGAAGTCGTTCTCGTTCAACGGGGTCCGCCTCCTGGATATTGATGGTGATCCTCCCGTTTGCGTGACCTGTCATGACCGTTTCATGTTCCCCCGTGGTGCAGGTCATGCCACTGTTGGATCGAACAATATCATCCTTAAAATCAAAAGCGAGAGGCGGATCGAATCCCTCCGAGGCTTTACCCCGAGGCATTCTGAGCATGTCGAGCTGATAAAATAATCGCCGTTTTGCAGCCTCCAGACGGCGCCATTTTTCACGATTGCCAGGCACCGTCAGATTCGGAATCGTCTCGTTGTACCGACAACAGTCACAAAGTGGCTCGCCGGCTGGTTCAACCGCGACACAACGGTTGCATACCTTCTCGACACGGTAGTTGTAACACCTAATCAACGAACTGCGGCACGACGGATTGCCACAGGTGAAACCATTTTCGTCGCTGCCATGTAATGGAGAAATACTTCGGCAGACAGGACAAAACCCGACCTGGGCTCCGCAACTGGCGCAGGAGGTGTTGTCAAAGAACAGCGTTTCACCACACGAACATTGAAAAGTGCGCATAACGCTACCCTAAGCGACTTCCCATAGTAAAAAGCAGATCATGCCCTTGTACATCGGATCTTGATTCGGTATCCATTCAGCTAGTGCAATTATATTCACCGGGCAGAAGAAACGTCATCAGGCACAAGTCTTGTTATGGCAGGCGATAACGTGTTTCGCAACGATCGAGCAGGGTGAACAAGCCGTATCGTGAACACAGTTCATAGCAGACGTGATCGCCGTAATAGAGCTAGGTCTCAAGTCCAAGCTGACTTGATCGTGTTTATGGGCACGCCACGACAGGGTATCCCAAATTCAACATTCAGTTCTGAGCACATGAAGGGACTCCTACGGTCCAGGCAAAACCGGAGGGTGGTACGGGGGGGTACCTCTAGCCATCTTCTGCTGCTTTGATCATGGCTAGGATCCCCGCCTTCACTGCCCTTGATAGGGACGGCCAGACCTCCATGATCCCCTTCAATTCGGGGTCACTAATGTCGACCGGTGCAGGGAGTGCGCCGTATTCTGCGCCGCTTGATTCAGAAAGTATCTTTTTCTCGGCATTTTCGCCAGGTGTTCGAGCCCTGTATCGCCCATTGGGCAAAATTTTTCGAAAACGGTATGGGTCTTTCCGCCGATATCAGGTCCACGAACTGATTGGCAACCTTGTTAGACCTATCCCTGCCGCGTATTACTATCACATCTTTTCAGGCAACGATAATGTATTGCCGTCCTGCTGCATGAAGTTGTCCAAGCCATTAGATTACTACTGGTCGGTTGATGGCAGGGAAGTGTTGTCGGTCGGTCCGGTCAAACTTTGCGCAAAACGGCTTCTTGGTCCCGTACAACGTCGATTTGGTCCGTGATCCGAGCCGGTCCTCGTCAAGGGGTCGGTACAACACGATTTAGAATTGAAGGAGCGTTATATTGGTACTCGAACGACCTGGCGGTGTAGCTGAGCGAACGTCAGTAGGGAAATGTCAGATGAAAATAATCAAAGCAGCGTTGCTTATTGTTAGCCTCCATTACATTGCATTTCCGTACGCGACGGCGGCCTTGCCTAGCGATGAGAGTACGGGCAGTAAAACGAACGAAGCGGTAGAGCGTATCGTCAACTACTACTCTGCGAAGTTGTATGACAAGAACAGCGCCGTTCGTCAATACGCCGCACACGCTTTGGGAAAGATGGGGCCAGAAGCCGTCCCTGTGTTGATCGAGGTGTTGGAAGATGAGCAAGAGGACCAGAGTGTCCGTGAGGCCGTCACAGAAGCCTTGGGAAGTATCGGGTCAGATGCCGAAGCGGCCGTTCCCGTGTTGATCGAGGTGTTGGAAGATGAGCAAGAGGACCGCAGTGTCCGTGACGCCGCCATACAAGCCTTGGGGCGTATCGGGTCAGGTGCTAGAGCAGCCATACCCACGTTGGCCGAATTACTGAAGGACAGAACATTTCGTCAGTACGCGGCGATTACTCTAGTAGAAATCGGATCAGCGGCCGTACCCACGTTGGTTGAGGTGTTGGAAGACAATAAAGAGGATCAGACCGTCCGTCAGTTCGCTGCACACGCGTTAAAAGTGATCAGGCCAGGCGCTGAAACGGCCATTCCCATGTTGATCGAGGTGTTGAAAGACGAGGAAGAAGATAAAACCGTTCGTCAGTTCGCCGCATACGGTTTGGGAAAGATCGGACCAGAGACCGTTCCCGTATTGATCGCGATGTCGATGGACGAAGAAGAGGACAAAACCGTCTGTCAGTTTGCCGCATACGGGTTGGGAGAGATCGGGCCAGAGGCCGTTCCCGTATTGATCGAGGTGTTGAGAGATAGACAAGAGGACAGGAATATCCGTCGGTTCCTCACAGCCACCCTAAGACGAATCGGGCCAGGGGCTATAGCGGCCGTTCCCGTGTTGATCGAGATGTTGAAAGATGAGCAAGAGGACAAGACCGTTCGCCAGTTCGCGAACATTGCTTTGGTAAAGATCGGACCAGGGGCTATCCCCTCATTGATTGAGGTGTTGAAAGATAAGCAAGAGAACAGCAGTGTGCGTCAGAAAACCGCAGTAGCCCTGGGAAGTATTGGACTGGGCGCTGGTGCAAAAGCGGCCACGCCTGTGTTGATCGAAGTGTTGGAAGATAAGGAAGACGACCGAAACGTCCGTCAGAACGCTGCGGCCGCCTTAGGACGAATCGGACCGGGTGCTATAGCGGCCATTCCCGTATTGATCGAAGTATTAGAAGATAAGGAAGAGAACAGCAGTGTCCGTCGAGCGGTCACGGTGGCCCTGGGGAGTATTTGGTCAGGCACCCAGACAGCTGTTCCATCGTTGATTGAGGTGTTGGAAGATAAGGACGAAGACCAACCCGTCCGCCAGAACGCTGTAGTCGCCTTAGGACATATCGGGTCCGGCGCTAATGCGGCCGTGCCTGTGTTGATTGAAGTCTTGGAAGACCGGGAAGAGAACAGCAGTCTCCGTCAGGCCGTTGCATCTACCTTGGGAAAGATCGGGCCAGGTGCTGAAGCGGTCGTGCACGCGTTGGTGGAAGTATTAGAAGACAAAGAAGAGGACCAAAGTGTGCGTCGGAACGCCACGAAGGCTCTGGAGAATATTGGACAAGCGGCCGTCCCCGCCTTGATCGAGATGTTGAAAAACGAAGACCGAAGCAGCCTCTGGGCCGCCACAACGGTCTTGGAAAATATAGGACCAGATTCTAAGGCGGCAGTACCTGCGCTGATCGAGGTGTTGAAAAGCGAAGATCACAGTGTTCGTCTGAGTACATCATCCGCCTTAGGAAAGATCGGATCATCGGCCGTACCTTCGTTGATCGAGATATTGAAAGACAAAAAGGAGCGCAGCAGCGCTAGTGGTGAGGCTGCGGTACTCACTTTGGGCAAGATCGGGCCAGGTGCAAAAGCGGCCGTTCCCGTATTGGTCGACGTATTAAGAAACGAACACCGCATCACCCGTTGGAACGTCCGTTGGCGCGTCACAGAAGCCTTGGAACAGATCGGACCGGCGGCTGTTCCTGTGTTGACGGAGGTCTTGAGAGATAAGGAAGAGAATCGCAGTTTCCGTCAGGTCGTTGCATACACCTTAGAAAAGATTGGGCCAGGTGCTAAAGCAGCCATTCCAGTGTTGAGCGAAGTGTTGGAAGACAAGGAAGAGGGCCAAGACGTTCGTCAGCAAGCCGAAAATGCGTTGCGGAAAATCAAGAATGAGTAGTGATCCCAAACCACGGAGTTTGAGGTCTGACTCGATCACATAGGATCATGAGGGTCAAATTGGACTTCTGATCTGGATGTAAAAAATGTAATTCAAAAACTTGTATTTGTTTTGGATCAAGATCGAGGGTTCAGATCAGGTGATAACTTAACTCGCCGCGGGTATACTCCGAACCTGTCACATGGAGACGCTTTCGCCAAAGCACGATCACGCCGTCTGTGTTCGCGACCTGGTCAAACGGTTTGACGACAGGGTCGTGCTTGACGGTGTGAACTTGGACATCCGCCGTGGTGAGACCATGGTGATCATGGGTGGATCGGGCTCGGGTAAGAGTACGCTGCTACGAACGATCATCGGATCGGTACCCCCGGATGAGGGTTCGGTCGAACTGCTGGGACAGGACATCACCGGGTTAGACGAATCGGGCTTGAACCAGGTCCGCAAGAAGATCGGTGTGCTGTTCCAGTCGGGGGCGCTGTTCAATTCAATGACACTTCGGCAGAACGTGGCACTGCCACTGGAAGAACACACCGAGCTACCTCCACGCACGGTCGATATCATGGTGAAAATCAAGCTCCAGCTGGTCGGGTTGCGTGAGCACGCCGATAAGTATCCGTCGCAGATTTCTGGCGGGATGAAGAAGCGAGCGGGGCTGGCGCGGGCGCTGGCTCTGGACCCTCAGATCCTGTTCTACGATGAACCGTCGGCGGGGTTGGATCCGGTGACCAGTGCTGAGGTTGACCAGCTGATGATCAAACTCACCAAACAGCTTGGTGTGACCAGTGTCGTGGTCACCCATGAGATGGATTCGGCCTTTACCGTAGCCGATCGGATGGCCATGCTCGATCACGGCAGGATGATCGCCGTTGATCGGCGAGAGTATTTCGATCAACTGCGCCAGGATCAACGTTCGACGGAAGAGCTATCTGAAACCGAACGACTGATCCGTCAGTTCTTGCGTGGTGACGCCGACGGACCGATCACACAGAGAAAGCAGACCACCGCCTACGCCGACGATTTGCTCGGTGAGATCCCCTCACACCTCACGCCGCAGCCGTCGGTACGGACGACGCGGTGAGTTTCCGGTCAATAAGGCGCGTGACGGTCGAACGTGTGGCCCGAGACCTGACCGGGCTGACCACGGTGCCGGATGGGACGTTGTCGTGGCGCTTCTTGCCGAACCAGGGATACACGCCCCCCCCATGAACTGGTATGATTGAGTTGCATATGTAGTGGACGTCAAACAAGTTGAATCAGTCGATGCGGGATCTGATAGCGGCGAGCTATCGATCGACGACGGGCACGATATCTGAAGCAGGGCGGTCAATCGGATCATGAATCGAGAGCGAGATAACCTAAAGGCCGGGCTGTTTGTATCGATCGGCATTGGCTTGGCGGTGGTCGTTGTCTTTGTGCTCACGGATCTGAGCTGGCTTTTTGAGCAGAGGCAGCAAATCCAAGTCTACTTCCGGCTTAATGACGGCCTGCACGGGCTCAAAGAGGGCGCTGCGGTCACGCTCGGTGACCAGGTGGTCGGCGACGTGATCGCCATCCAAGACAAAGTCGAATCCGATCAGGGCGATTCGATGCGCGTCGTGGGAAAAACCGTAACGGCTCAGATCCCCACGCGGTACACGTTGTACCAAAACGCCGTGATTGAATTGAAGGCACCGCTGATTGGTACCGGGACCACACTCAACGTGCGCAGTGTTGGTGAGGGCCAGTTGTACACCGGTGATCAGCCTATCGACGGCGCTGTGGCCGGTAGCGTCCAGGTCCAGGAGCTGGTTAGGGAGACGGGTATTCAAGAACAGCAGCGTCAGCAGATCCGAAACATCATTGCCAACATTGAAGCGGTTACCGCCACGCTGCGCCAGGAGATACCGTCGCTGACCGGTACCGTCAGGGAGATCTTGGCCGACAGCCGGGCGATTACCAGTGATCTAAAGCAAACGGTCGCGGACGCCGGTGACCTTGTCGGCGCACTGAAACAACGCCAAACGGTTTGGTTGGATCGGATCGACCAGATCACCGCTTCGGCCCAACAGTCACTTTTGGTGGTGGATGATCTGATCCAAGACAAAGACCCGCAGGTTCGCCAGACCGTTGATCATCTTCACCAGCTGTCCCAGGTGGCCAAAGAAAAGACCATTGCCCAAGTTAACGAGGCGATCGAAAAAGCGAATATGGCCTTAGATCAACTCAAAGCGACGGCGAGCCTGATCAGGTCGTTTTCGGCCGGACAGCTGCCGATGTTGGAGCGTACCCTGGCCAACGCCAAGCTGGCCAGCGACCAGCTCAAGCTCACTGCAATTGAAGTACGTCGCTCGCCGTGGCGGCTACTCTATGATCCCGATGACAAGGAAATCAGCACCGACAACATCTACGATGCCGCCCGGTCGTTTGCGCTGGCCGCCAGTATGCTAGACACGACCGCTCGGAGCCTCCAGGCGTTGGTCGAACGCGGCCCGGACGACAACCAGGAGCAGATCCAGAAGCTCTTGGGTCATCTTGAAGCGGTGTTCTCGAAGTTCAAGGAGACCGAAACGGTGTTCTGGAACGCCGTCGACATTGAACCTACTGTTCCTTAAGAGCCATTGCGGGCTTGTCCGTGCGTTTGACATGGCGAACCGGGCCGGCCAGACTGGCGTAGGCTGTTCTGAAAAATGAGGTTAATCATGAGCCGAATCAGAGATATCGTAAGGCCTTATCGATGGATCCTCCTGCTGGCGGTGTTGGCCGGCGGCGGCTGTAACACGGGCGGACAACCCATGACAGTGCAGCAGGTGCTCAGCGATATGAGCCCCGGGTTTGAGACGGTGGCACGGTCACATCATCAGCGGCTGATTCGCCAGGCCCGCGCGGTGGACATTAACACGCGTCAGCTTGTTAACGACTTAGATTCGATCTTTCTGACTTACCGACCGCTTCGACTGACGCCATATCCGATTCCCTAAAGACCAAGTGGTGACATGCCAACGCGTCACCGAACGGGGTCTTGCAGCGTTTTACGGTTGATCGACACGTAAACGGTACACGATGCGCATGACCAGGTGAGGCAACGGGCATTCATTGTTCGAATATTACGGTTGTCGTCCCAACGCTCAACGAAGAGCAGACCGTCGGTACGGCCATCGATTCGGCGTTGTCAGCCACCAGGTGCACTGAAGTGATTGTTGCCGACGGCGGCAGTGCCGACGCGACGGTACAGGTCGCCCGCGCGTGCGGTGCCCGGGTCTTGGTAGGCCCGCCCTGTCGGGCGGTGCAGATGAACACCGCTGCCGATGTGGCCAGCGGAGAGATCTTACTGTTCCTGCACGCCGATACGCGATTGCCACAGCGGTTCGATCATGCGGTATATGCGGTGCTGAACCGTACCGGCGTGGTGGCCGGTGCGTTTGGGTTATCGATTGACTCGCCGCGGATTTCGTTTCGTGCCACGGAACTGGCGGTGAAGCTGCGGACGCAGATCCTGCAGATGCCGTACGGCGATCAAGCGATATTCTTGACGGCCCGGACGTTTCGTCAGCTGGGCGGGTTCCCCGATTTGCCTGTGATGGAAGATTACGAATTTGTCCGTCGCTTGCGTCGCTGCGGACGTGTGGCCATCTGCCGTGAAGCGGTAAAGACATCTGGGCGACGCTGGATGTCGCAGGGCTTCTGGCTGACCACACTGACCCATCAGGCGATGATCGCCGGCTATCATCTTGGCGTATCGCCGCATCGGATCGCCGGTTGGCGCTAAACGGGGGCCGATGACATCCCACCGTCGTGGCAACGCTCGACTGGGACACACGCATCAGCGGTGGCCGTCAAGGCCCTGTCCGCGGTAAGCGCTTGCTGTGTCGATGTGGCTTGCTACTCTCTACCGGTCATGAAGATCAGTGTGCAATGGCTCAACAGCTATATTGACCAGCCCACCGATAGCCACGAGATCGAGCAGCTGCTGACCGATCACGGACTGCCGATCGAAAGCCAGGTGCCCCTGGACGACCCGCCAGGTGATGTCATGCTGGACGTGGAGGTTACCAGCAATCGATCGGACTGCCTAAGCCACGTGGGTCTGGCGCGGGAAGTCGCAGCGGGTAAGGGCTGTGGGCTGACAATGCCTGATTGTGATTTGGTCAATGAACTTGAACCTGGTACCGATCACACCGGCGAACCTTGTGTCGACGTGACCAACGACGAACGGGAACTTTGTCCGGTCTATACCGCCAGAATCATTCGTGGTGTGAAAGTCGCCGCTAGCCCGCCCTGGCTTGT
The DNA here is from genome assembly GCA_965222495.1 of Phycisphaeraceae bacterium. GTDB lineage: Bacteria > Planctomycetota > Phycisphaerae > Phycisphaerales > Phycisphaeraceae > CBDCUA01. Next base: position 60,268 of record CBDCUA010000005.1, read on the forward strand.
GCAACGGTTGGAAGCGGTCGGCCTACGCAGTGTCAACAATGTCGTGGACGTGACCAACTTTGTGTTACTGGAGTTGGGCCAGCCGTTGCACGCGTTTGATTTGGGCAAAATCAGTGGTCCGCGTATTGCAGTACGGCGGGCCGGGGAGCGTCAGGCCATCGTGGCGATCGACGGCTCCAAGCACACGTTGAGTCGTGACACACTGGTGATCGCAGACGCCCAGGGCCCGGTGGCGATTGCCGGTGTCATGGGTGGGCTGGGTAGCGGTGTGACAGAAGCCACCACCGATATCCTTTTGGAATCTGCTGTGTTCGATCCCATGGCGGTTCGCCGCGCAAGCCGGGCATTAAAACTTACTTCAGATTCGAGTTACCGTTTTGAGCGTGGTGTGGATCCGCAGGGCGTCGACATCGCTAGCCGCCGGGCGGCGAAGCTGATCTGCCAACTGGCCGGTGGCGTCGTTGCGCCCGGGGCGGTCCGTGTGGGCGCCGAACCGGCGCCGCTACGAACGGTCACGATGCGACCGGCACGTTGTAATCGCATACTCGGTCTGTCACTGACCAACCAGCAGATGTGCCAACCGCTGGATCGGCTGGGGTTCGAACCCCGTATCGAACCCTCGGACCAGCGGATCACCTGTACGGTGCCCAGCTACCGACTGGATATTCACCGGGAGGTGGACCTGATCGAAGAGGTGGCCCGGTTGCATGGATTTGATGCGATTCCAATCCAGCCGAAGATTCACATTGTGGCCAAGCCGGTGCAACCGACGGTGGCTGCCGGACAGAAATTGGGGCGTGTGTTGGTCGCGTACGGATACCACGAAGCGATCACTTTTAGTTTTCTTCAACCCAAATTCGGCTTAGCGTTTGTGCCGGAGGGTCAGCAGCCGGTCTCGGTCCGTGACACCCAGGGCGGGACCGCCTCGCCGATGCTACGCCCGTCGGTGCTGCCGAGCCTGCTGGCGTGTCGAAAATCCAACCAAGACGTGGGTAACACAGGCGTACGACTATTCGAATGTGGTACGACTTGGACCCGGCAAGCCGGCAAGATTATCGAGCGTCGCCGTGTGGCGATCCTTTCCGATACCGACGACGTTCAGCACGGATTACGAGAGGTGCGCGGTGCGATCAGTGAATTGGTTGAACAGCTGACCGGTCGTGTCGAACTAGATTTCGTCGCAGGTGATCTGGCAAATATGGCGGCGGCGGCTCGGATCGATTTAGACGGCCGGCGGTTGGGGTACATGGGGCTTATCGCGTTATCGTGTCAGCAGCGATTTGAGCTCCAATCGGCGGTCATTGGTGCTGAACTGGATTTGGATACGCTGCTGGAGGCGTACCCGCCGGAGCGTACACCAAAGCCGCTGCCCAGGTTCCCGGCGATCGGGCGGGAATTGTCGGTGATCGTCGATGAAAAGGTACGGTGGGGTCAACTTCAAGAGCAGATCCTCACCGCCAAACCGGCCCTGCTTGAGGACCTGTATTTTATGGGTGTCTACCGCGGCAAACCGATCCCAACCGGGAAAAAGAGCGTCAGTTTCCGGCTTCTGTTCCGTGACCCGGACGTGACACTGCGACACGAACAGGTCGACCCACAGGTGGCGATCGTGGTACAGCGGCTTGAAAATCAACTGGGTGCGGCGTTGCGTCGGTAGCTGGCGTGGTGCGCTGATCATGGTGTTCATATTGGTGGTCGCCCGATCTGCAGAGCCGGACTTGTACGCGGTACGTGATCTTCGAACGACGGATATGAGTTGAGCAAGGGCCTGTACACGCCGGCGTATGATTCGCGCTGCGACGAGAGCACTTCGTTGTTTTAAGGGCAAGACCACGTATAAGAAGCGCTCGGTCGGTTTTTACGATGGGTATGGTCGTGCTACCGCGGCGAAGAACGGTCCTGAAGGGCTTGGCGTACAGCTTAGATTTCGGTGACACGTACCGCGTCGTATCTGACGTGAAGGTGCGGGCTTGATCACGATTTGCATAAGGTTCGTGCGGCTTGGTCAATCGACCGTGGATCGGCCACTGCCGCCACCGCCGCGTTGACGCTCAGCGCACCGGCTCGGCGCAGCAGTCTTGCGCAGGCAGAGAGGGTTGAGCCGGTGGTCTTGACGTCGTCGACGATCCAGATATGCCATCCAGATAGATCTAACGGTCGCACGGAAAAAGATCGGCGGATGTTGGCCTTACGACGCCAAGGCGCTACGGTGATCTGTGGGGCGGTGTAACGGGTTCGTCGCAGTAACGGGACGATCGGCCACCGGTTGCAGCGGGCCAGGGCGGCGCCCATCAGGTGCGCTTGGTTATATCCGCGTCGGATCCGACGCGCCCAGTGCATCGGTACCGGGCACACGGCGACGTTCTGATGATGTTGATCCGTTTGGCCGATCACTTCAGCCAGCGCCCGACCGAACCAGGTCGCCCACGGCCAGGCGCCACCAAACTTCATCGACGCGATCCAGCTGTCCACCGGTTCGGTGTAGGCGTTGAGCCGGACGATTCGGTCCCAGGGGATGGCCAAGCCTACACAACATGCACAGCCGCGCGACGTCACACCGCCCGGTCCCATCGACACCCCACATCGAACGCAGTAGGCCTGTGTCCGATCGATCTTCCAGCGATCAGCGCGGGCCTGCGACAGTTCGGTGTGGCAGCGGCTTGGCCACATATCGGTCGACAATTCGTGGCAGAATCGGCGGATGTGATTGATGGCGGGGTGATGCACGTGATGTCGATCTATCGTTGGATAACCTGACGACGATGGACGGTTGTGGCGCCGTTATACTGCCGGGAACGGTGCAACGCTACCGGATGCCGATCATGGCAAATAGGAACGATCGTGAGATGACCCATAGGGCTGATTCTCGTTGCGCGGGCGATCAACAGGGACCGGCCATTCGCCGGCGGGGCCGGTTTGATGCCACCGTGCAATTCAATCGTACCATCTGCCGCGAGCACTTTTTGCTGAGACTACGGGTCCACGGTGCCTTTCCGGCCACAGCGCCGGGACAGTTTGTTCAGCTGGGCTGCCGGCCACCAGACACGCAGATCAACGACGATTGGGCGGTGGGTAAAGAGCACGTGTGGGACACTAATCGGCCGGTCAAGCTGGTTCAGCCGGAGCTGTGTGGGTCACTGGGACTGCTGCGTAGACCGTTTAGTATCGCCGGCCGTGGCGACGACGATCAAGGCGTGTGGATCGATGTGATTCATCGCGTGATTGGTGTTGGGACCGCATGGCTGGCGGATTTGGCGCCAGGCGACCCGTTGGACCTGATCGGACCGCTAGGCAATGCGTTTACCCTGCCGTCAGATAAATCGACCGGCCTATTGGTCGGGGGTGGGGTGGGTCTGCCACCGATGTTCTATCTGGCTCAGATGATGCAACAGGCGCAGTGGCGTGCCGTGGGGTTTGCTGGTGCCGTGACACGTGACTTGTTAGCCGTGACGTTTGTCCAGGGCATAGAGCCGGACCCTGGCGGTCGTCCCACGCCAAGTGTCAGGGAGTTTGCACGGTACGGAATTGATGCGGTCGTGACCACCGACGACGGTTCGGTCGGGTTGCCGGGCAGGATCACTGCGGGGTTAGAGTGTGTGTTGCGGGCAATGCCCGATTCGGAGGCCTCAAAAACGGTGATCTACACGTGTGGCCCGGAGCCCATGATGTACGCGGTGGCCAAGCTGGCGTCGTCTAGGGGCATTGACTGCCAGGCGTGCTTGGAACAGGCCATGGCTTGTGGCATGGGCACCTGCCAGTCCTGCGTGGTGAGGATCGAAGACGATCAAGATCCGCAGGAGATTTCCCGGTGTCGCCGGCCGTGGCGCTATCGTCTTACCTGTACCGATGGGCCCGTATTTCCGGCATCCAGTGTCATTTGGGATACCGACGATCCGGTCCACTCAAGCAAGCCCGTGGATCGTGCGTGATACGGAAATAGGTTGGGATCGCAATAGTGAAGAGAAGATGTTCTTTTTTCACCGTTGCTTCTTCAAACGCGGTCCTTGGGCGATAACGGTCGTGTGACTTTAAACGCGCGGTTGCCTTTGTGTTGCCCTAAGTAGCCGATATATTTTCGTCTGTCGCCGATCACCAGTGTCAAAGGACAGGACGCGGGTTTATCGGTCAAAACGATATCGCCGACCTCTAAACTCATCAGTTCTCTGAGTGTGATCGTCGTATCTGCCAGAACGGCGGCGACCGTGAGTTTCGCCGATTCGAGGTGGCCGGCCACTTGATCACGCAGTTGGCTGCCGCGATTACGTTTGTACGCAGCCCAGGTTTGGCTGCTGAGCTTGTTAACGACCGGTTCGATCACGTTGTAAGGAATGCATAAGCTCATCGTACCGGCGCGGCCACCCATCTTGATTTCGAAACCGACCACAACAACCACTTCGTTGGGCGGGACGATCTGGACCAGCTGGGGGTTGCTTTCGGTATCGGCCAGTTCAAAGGTGAGCAGGGCAACGTTGGACCATGCCTCTTGAAGACTGATTGTGGCACGGTCGATGATCTTCTTTACCAATCGCAGCTCAATGGCCGTCAGCGGCCGCTGCGGGATGAACAGATCCGCGTTGGACCCGCCCAGCAGCCGGTCGATGATGGGGTAGATGATCAGCGGGCTGATCTCTAAGCAGATGCTGCCGTCGAGAGGTTCGGCCGATAGCAGGTTAAACGACGTGGGGTTGGGGAGGCTGTGAGTGAACTCACTAAAGGTCATCTGTTCAATGTTGGAGACCTTCACTTCCGTGATGGTTCTTAGAAATCCCGACAGTGCGGCCCCGAAATTACGGCTAAAATTGTCATGTAAATTCTCCAATGCCCGCATCTGGTCTTTGCTGACGCGTTCAGGGCGCTTAAAGTCATATGGCCGGATTTCGACATCCTCTAGCTGTTTGCCACGACGCCAGCTGGAGAAGATCTTGATCTCAGATTCGGATTCGGAAGTGTCGCCCAGGTCACCGCTTTCGACTGCGGCTAGAAGGGCGTCAACTTCGTCTTGTCCAAGGACATCGACCATGGCAAAAATCAGCTTAGTTGTGGGTCAGCAAGAGCACCGCAACATCATAGTATCGGGTCACGATTGGCCGGCTCTGCAAAACCAAGCAACGCCGGGCGGGCGTGGTTCCGGGCCCAGCGAGAGGTTGTCGAGGACCGGTTGGTGGGCCCGGGGGTTCGGGACCGTGTTGGCATGGGGACTTTTTTTGGTTGTGGTTGCCCACACCGCAAGCGCCGAACCTGCCAAGGCTTCGATCGTGACCGCTGGCACGCACTGGTCGGTCAGTGCCGCTCACGTTGGTGACTCGGTGGTGATGGCGGTCGTATTGGAGGTCGGATCGGGCTATCACATCAACCCCGACAGAGAGCAGCTCGACGACCGTTTCTTGATTCCCACCGAACTGGAAGTCGCTGGTGCTCGGCGGGCACTGGCGGTGGGGCCGGTGCGCTATCCGGAACCACATGATGTGACCGTCGGGCCTGTCGATCAGCCGCGTCAAGTCCGTGGTTACGAGGGCCGTACGGTGCTCTACATGCCGGTCCAGGTCACGGACGTAGCACAGACGGGGTTCCATGACCTTGACTTGAGACTCACGTATCAGGCATGTAACCGGACCCAGTGCCTGCCGCCGGTGACTTTGGAACTGAAGGCGACCTTGGAAGTGGTTGAACCTGCGATAGCGGTAAAGACCACCGAAGGGGAACTGTTCGACTCCTTTCGTGAACCGATAGCGGACAGCCAGGGCGAGCGTGTATCGTTTGACGTGCTGGGTTTGGAGTTTTCGGTGCGTCCGTCGAGCTGGCTTGGTCTGGCGGTTCTGCTAGCCGCGGCGGCTCTTGGGGGGTTGCTACTCAATTTCACGCCTTGTGTGTTGCCTGTGATCCCGTTGAAGATGATGGGTCTGAGCCGTGCGGCGGGCCAGCGATGGAAGTGCTTAGCGCTGGGTGTATCGATGTCACTGGGCGTCGTGGCATTCTGGTTGGTACTGGGCGGTGTGATCGCCGGCGGCGTGAAGGGGATCACCGCAACCAATGAGCTGTTTCAGCACCCTTGGTTTACGATCGCGGTGGGGATCTTGATTGCCGTCATGGCCACGGGCACATTCGGAGCATTCACCGTACACCTGCCGCGGTGGGTGTACACGTTTGATCCTCGGCAAGACACACTGTCTGGTTCTTTTGGTTTGGGCGTGTTGGCCGCCGTATTGGCCACGCCTTGTACCGCTCCTTTTATGGGCGCTGCGGCCGCTTGGGCGGCGACGCAGCACCCGTTGACCACACTGGCGACCTTTGTGGCCATCGGTTGTGGGATGGCGGTGCCCTATTTGCTGCTTTCTGCCTATCCCTGGCTTGTCGAGCGCATGCCGCGTTCAGGGCCGGGCAGTGAACTGATTAAGCAGGTGATGGGTTTGCTACTCCTGGCCGCGGCGGCTTATTTCTTGGGTGTCGGGGTGGCCGGACTGCTGGTCCGTGTACCGGATCCGCCGACACTCTACTACTGGTGGCCCGTGGCGGGCATCGTTGCCGTTACCGGTGTGTGGCTGGCTGTGCAGACGATGAAGCTGTCCCAGTCGTCGGTGAAACGATGGCTCTTCATGAGCCTAGGGGCACTCATGGTGGTTGGCTCGGTCTATGGCGGGTTTCGATTGACTGATCGGGGGCCCATCGGGTGGGTGTATTTTACGCCCGATCGATTATCCGAGGCGTTAAGCAGTGACAAAGTGGTGGTCATGGACTTTACGGCTGAATGGTGTCTTAACTGCAAGTGGCTAGAAAAGACGGTGTTGCACCAGCCGGCGGTGGTTCGCTTGCTCAATGGCGACGACGTCGTGGCGATGAAAGTGGATCTGACGGGCCGCAATGAAGCCGGTAGTCAGCAGCTGCGGTCCACGGGTAGGTTGGCGATTCCGTTGTTATGCGTGTTTGCGGCCGATGGCCGCGAAGTCTTTAAAAGTGATTTCTACACGGCGGGACAGGTGATCGACGCAGTGGACCGGGCCCGAACGAGGCTGGGTGTTGCCAGTCCTTAGTGGCCATGGACGGCCAGTGTCAATGGTCGTGGTTTGAATGGCATATCAGAAAGCCGGATGGGTTGGGGGTCGGTTTTCCAGCACCGCCACGATATCCCTGACAACCCAACTCATATTTTCTAGGGCTTGTTGGGTGCGTGCGGCCAGATGGGGTAGAAGGCGTACGTTGGTCAGCTCGTAGAGCGGGTACGCCGCTGGAGGTGGCTCGGGTTCGTGTACGTCCAAGATCGCGCGGCCGCCCGAACTGGCGACTGCTTTGGCCCAACAGGCCAGCGCATCGTTCTCAATGACCTTCCCCCGCGACGTATTGATCAAGAGGCAGCTTGGTTTGAGCTGGGCCAGGACCGGAGCGTTGATCAGATGACGGTTCTCTGCACGCCCGTCCACATGGACGCTGAGGATATCGCTGCGGCGATACAGTTCGGGCTTGTCCACAAGGTGGTACGGGTAATTCACCGTCTGGCGAAGTTGAGCGGCCGGGAGCAGGTCGTTTACCCACACACTCATTCCCATCGCGTGGGCGATGCCTCCCAAACGCTGGCCGATCCGGCCAAACCCGAGGATGCCCAGTGTGAGGCTCTCGGCCTCTACACCGACGTGTTGACGGCGAAGGTCATGAAACAAAGATGGCGACGTGGCGTTGGGCATCGAAGGACGCGGTCGCAGATCGTCCAGGATCAGCGCCACAACGAACTCCACCACCGCTTGTGTGTTGGCGTCGGGCGTGTAGACGACCTGAACGCCGCGTTGTTTGCATGCTTGCAAGTCAATATTGTCCAAACCAACCCCCGCGCGACCCACGACCTTCAGATGTGGTGCCTGGTCAAGTAGTCGGCGATCAACGCGGGTATAGGTGCGTACGATCAGGCCCTGGGCATGGGCCAAGTGTTCGGGCAAATCACTCTGACGTTGAGGGTCGGCCCACACCACGTGAGCGCGATCTTCTAGCCACTTAACACAGGTGGTGTCCAGCGATTCTGCAATGACCACGGTACCAGAAGTGGACCCAGGCATGTCATACCCTTGCCAGACAAAACTGCGGTCCGGTCCCACAAGCGGTCATGAGAGCGCGCCCGATGTTTCTCGTCTATTGTCGACGGTCCGTATGTCACGGGACGTGGTCAGTTCATCCTCGGCGGGAACGGAACACCATGGTCTAAGTAAGAAAAGTCAATGTCGGTGTATACCCTCCCCAAGCGCCAAGTGATCCGAAGAACACACCAGGCCAACGGCCTTCTGGCTTACTTGTAATAAGCCGCATTTTTCTCGATGAACGACTGCCATTCACTGGGCAGATCTTCTTCAGGAAAAATCGCTTTAACGGGGCATTCATCGACGCATAAGCCGCAATCGATACAGGTGTCCGGGTCGATATAGAGCATATCCGCTGCATCGTATTCTGGCTCGTCTTTTGTTGGATGAATGCAATCAACCGGGCACACGTCCACACAAGCGGTGTCCTTGGTCCCGATACACGGTTCGGCAATAATGTGGGGCATCGTAGAGGTCCCTTATGCTTTTGGTTTAGCGCCTACCAACAGGCTTATCCCCGGTTACAAGTATAGGATCCCAACGGATGATGGCAAGGCTTTGTTGACCGGCCGTGGCAAGATGGGGCGGCTGAAATCGCCACCGGTCGGGCCGGTGCGGTGCCGGGCCGTGACGGGTACAATTTCGCCCAATGGGCCGTCCGGCAAAGTCGTCGTGACGTCAGATCTTCGGGTACCGGCGTGTGATGGAGAATGATCGATGAAAGTCAAATTGACGCTGACAGCGCTGGCTGCTTCGGTGGCGTGTCTCACAATGATGTGGGCCTACAAGGGCGTGTCTGCAGAAGATGTGGTGGCCGTGGCACCCACGGGCACACCGCTAGCGAACCAAGCCGATTCAGTGTCGCCGTGTTGTCCCGTGGAGAAGCACGAGCGTTCTGGGGCGAACACGAAAGGGAAGGGCGACACTGTCATGCAACCCGTCGTGTTGGATCAGGCGCCAGCTCCCCCTACGCCGGCGCGGGCCAGTTCATGGCTCGAGCCGGCGGATCGTGAACCATTCGATCTCGATTTCGTGATGACGGATCAGGATGGCCGATCGCTGGTGCTGTCCGAACTTGTCGGTTCTCCATTGGCAATGTCGTTTATTTTTACGCGGTGTCCCAATCCCAACCTGTGTCCGGTCATTACGCTGACGATGGCACACCTGCAGCGTGATCTTGAGACCGCAGGGTTGGCTCCGAAGGTCCGGTTACTGCTGATGACCTATGATCCCGTCTATGACACACCCCAGCGGCTAAAAAAATATGGCGAAGACCACGGCCTGCGGTTCACCCGCGCCGCGATGCTTCGGCCTGAACCGGACCAGTTCCGCCGGCTGCTGGGCGAGTTCCAAGTCGGCGTGGATTACCATGCGGACGGTTCGATCGGCCACACGATCGAACTCTTGTTAATCGATGGTCAAGGCCGATTTGTCCGTGATTATCAGGGCCAGATCTGGGACAACGCGTTGGTGCTGGCGGATCTGAAGCGGCTTGTGGCCGAGCAGGAACAGAAAAACAACGATGGGTAACGGTCGCAGGACAGCTGCGTCCACGGGCGGTCGATCATATACGCGCCGTGATCGCCACGGTGGAAAGATCCTCGGCGTGCTAAGCAGCAGCAAAGGTGACTGTGAGGATCTTCGGATCGGTTATTTTTCTTTCTTTAAGATGATCCACTTTGCCAGGTAGTAGGCTGCGACGATCGCGATGACGGCGACGACAGGCTCCTCTGAGAACCACGACACCGCAGCTACACCCGCCCAGCAGATCAGAAGTGCGATGATGTCGTGTTTGGACAGGCTGGGTATTTGGCCATCATTTTCTTCGTTTGGCAGAGCATTACTCATATTGACCTTCCTGATGAAAAAGGCTCACATTCATTGGTGCCGGTAGCAGGTCGAGATCTTGTTAAGGTGTATGGTCGAGACGGGAACGATCTAAATCAGATCAATTATACTCATATTTCCCGTCAGTCGTCTTTGTTGACCCACTCGGTGCCAGAGCGCAGGACGGGTCAGTCAGATCCATGGGACCACGGTGGTAGGTGATACTGGCGTGTCGGTCCATTGAGGCCTGGTCGAAGCTGTTCGGATGACCGTACACCACAGGTACACCGCCACGATCTCGGGTGCGATCGTGGTATTTGCCGCGTTGGTCACGGAGGTGGCACGCAACAAGATGGTCATTTGTGTGTATGTATGAGCCCTGTCGCCGGATCTGACATGAAGGCGTTTGTGTGGCGAGGGTCAATCGGTTGTCACCCACGGCTTACGGCAGGCGCGAAGTGATGGCCTTCACCCGCTGTCACTCACCTCGAACGGCGATCTTGACTTTGCTTGAACCCGCCAGGAAAAGGAATTCAGAATAGTACTTTTCTTCCTGCGGATTGCCACGGTGCCATTGTGGGTTCCTTCTGTCACGGGGATGTCATGTATCGCCGCTTAGCGTGTAAGTATGCATGAAGTGTTTAGGGCTTTCGTGCCTTGGTGGTGCGTTAGAAAGGTGGTACCCTAAAGACAAGAAGCCGTGATGACCACAAGAACAAAACCGCCGCGTTTTTCACCGGGGCGTTACCGTCACGCCTATCTCCTGGCGTCTTTATTGCTCGTTATCGCCGTGCGGCCGTTCCTTGCCGAGCGTGTACTAGGCGTCGCCTTAATCGAGGCATTTCTTTTCGCCACGCTCGTTGCCGGCGCATACGCTGCTGCGACAGGACGACGGAAATTCATCACGCTCGGCGTGCTGGCCGTCCTGTCTGTGATTGTTCGTATGGCTTGGCTGACACTTCGTCATGACCTGTTGCTCTATGGCTTTCTCGGGTGCTACATCGTGTTCTACTGCGTCGTCACCGTCTTACTGGTCCAGTCTCTCTTTCGGGCCCAAGATCACATTACCGCTGACACACTCTACGGCGCGTTGTCGGTGTATCTGATCCTCGGTTTGATCTGGTCCATGGCGTATACCGTGCTCGAATTAACGACACCCGGATCGTTCCGCTTCGATACAGAGGGCCTGCTTGGCCAATCGCGGTTCGATCGTTTCCTGGGATTTAGTTTCACGACGCTGACAACCCTGGGTTACGGCAACGTCGCTCCGACGACACCCCGGGCTGACGCGATGGCGACGCTGGAGGCCATCACCGGTCAGGTTTACCTGGCGGTCGTCATTGCACGGTTTGTCGCTTTGCAGATCGCGCAGGGACAGAGGGGAGACGCGCGGTAACGTCTTGCTTGTCGAGGCTCTCAGGCTGACGACGGCGGTCAGGCAACAACGCCTAACGACCGTGGTACACCGTCACCGGTGAGCAATCAGTCCAAAATCACCTTGATACCAAACGCAAAAAGTTCTTGCGTCGATGTCTTGCAAATGTGGTTTTGTGTTGCGACAACTTAGAAAGCGACCGATGCAAAAAAACGCTCGACGCGTATGGCATCCCGGCGTTAAGCACACGGCCGCGGTTGCTGTTAGGGCCGGCTCCGTTTGGGGGCCATGACCAGTCCGGACCGGACCTTGAGCTTGTCAGCGGCATTTCGTTTATAGAAGGTCGAAAAACCGGTCCACATACCGCTTGGTCCCGCAATCGGTTGAAGGATGCCGCTGCTTACCTCGTGGCCCGATTCGACGCCGTCAGGGATGAGATGTTCCTGAGCCAGTTTGGTCTGTAGATTGTATTGTACCATCCTGTACCCGCCTCCTTGCATACCGGTGATCCAGACATGATCGCCGTCAATCGCTAACCCGTCACCACTTAATTCGATATCGTTGTCACTGCGCAATCGAGTAGACCATTTTCTGTTTGATATCTCCAACACTCCCAGCCCGGAATCAAGGTACCCTTGTGCAACGTATAGCCGTTTGCCATTTGAAACTGTGTCGGAACAAGATTTGGTGATGGCGCTGTTGTCGCGGTTGAATTCAAGCCATTTGTCCTTTGGTCCGGTGCCCGAGCGGTACAGCAGGCCCGAGCCCATAAACGGATCGTCGCCTTGGTGTAGGGAGCCGATCGCCAGCCAAATGCCCGACCGGTCAATCCGAATGTCATTCACTCTGTTCAACGGGTCGGGCATAGAGAAACCCTCCCTCGGGAGGGGAATGGATGTGCTGCGTCCACTTCGGAGGTTCAGACCGACAAGCCCTTGCTTGGTGTCGGCATACCAGAGGACACCGTTGGCAACGGCTGCGTTATGTAGGCGTGATTCTTGACGCAACAGAATCCATCGGCCTTTCGAAAAACCGAACGTCCCCAGGTGTCGTTGCGGCCAAACGTCCCCGTCTGCTTTCCGTTCCACCTCGAGCAGTTCAACGATCAACTTTTGGCCGAAGCTACATAAAATGTTTGCCATCACCGGGCCATTGGACGTGGTCGGCTGGTAGGATCGAGCCGTGTTGTTTTTCGGGTCAAAGCGGACCACGCCGCCAGTCCACGTGCCAAACCAGAGAACGCCCTGGGTCCAGATCAATTGGGTATTCGACAGGCCCACGTTTTCGAGTTTGTCTGTGAATTTGTACAAGATCATGCCATCGCGTTCTTCGGCGACGACGGATTCATGAAATGTGGTTGATTTGGTCGGGATCGCTTTGCGCCGTTGTGTGCTGGCATGGGCCCACGCGGTGCTGAAAACAAGAGATGACAAGATCACAAACCGCGTTAGAGTTCCGATCCTGGCGTTCTGAGGGTGTGAAAAAAAGTGTTTCATTTCGGATCAAAAAAGCAGGTCTATACGCACGACCTTTAACACCGACAACAGGTTGTTGGTCTGGCCACGGTGAGGTCGAGACGCTGATTTTTACATTATACGGCGTCGACGGCCGGTCGGAGCCATACAAATTCAAATGCCTTAAGACGAATTCCCTTGCGGCGCAGGACTGTAGCGATGATCACTCATAGGGGTCAGAGACGATGTCAATCGCAAAAAATAACGATCTTTTGATGCTGCGCACGCGGCCTCATCCTTAAAGCGATGACGTGATTCCCGGCGTGCCAAAAGGGACAAGAGTCGGACATCAAAGCGAGCAGACACAAAGACACCGAACGATCGGTGTGAGCCAAGGCTCTGTGGCCGTTGAAGAAGAAGTTGTACGCCTTCGACGGGCTTAGAATTCAGCACGGTCACAGCGAGATACGACCAAGAGGTACGACAGCCGTGGCTAGACGGTAGCCACGGTCGTGTCGTATGGTCTCAAAATAATGACATCGCCTGGCCGACAGTCGCTTGCGGTGTTTGGGCGCGTGCCGATGGACTAACCAGACAAACCCCAGGCACGCGGTCCACGCCAGGTGCCGAATCTTTGATGTGTCCGGTCAGTGGTGTCAAAACTGGAGTTGACAATGGTATCGCTGTCATCTTCGGCGATGGTATTTTCACCTTGCCGGTCTGCGATCCGATCGGCACCTTCACCGCCGTCGATCACGTCGTCTCCATCGCCACCAATAAGCCGATCGTCGCCGGCGTTGCCATTGATCGTGTCATCGCCTGATCCACCGAACAACCCGTCGTTGCCAGCACCGCCGTTGATCTGGTCGTCTCCTTCACCGCCGACGACACGGTCCTTGCCGTTGCCGGTATCGATCTGATCGTCGCCCTGTCCGCCGAAGACGAAGTCACGACCGTTCGACGTGGTGATCTGATCATTGCCGTCGCCACCCAAAACAATACTGTGTATTTCCGCCAGCGATTCGGGCAGATCGACCGATATGGTGTCGTCACCCGCGCCGGCGTTGATACGGATGCGGTTAACTTCCTCGATGGGATGGGTGGTGACCTCGTTGTTGACCTGGACCTGGATCAGCGATTCATCTGTGGGGTCCACCTGCACGACGATACTGTCTGCGGCGTCGGTGCCTTGCACCACGACGCCACCCGTATCAAGTGTTGCCGAGAGCAACACACGGGGTTCTAGAATCTCAAACTTCATCGATTCAGATGGCAGTGATCGTGTGGCCTGTTTTTGAAAACGTGCCAAGGCGTTTCGATGACTTTGCCGTTTGTTTGGTCCGGTCAAGATTCTCGTGGGCATGGGATTCTCCTTTAAGCATAGAGGTTTCCACCTCCGCACCGTGCAGAGGTATGAAACAGTCAAAGCAGGTCGTATCCATTTGGCGTGCGTTCTCACACGCCATGTATCAGTGCAGGCTAAGGATGAACCGAGGCTCATTGCGCGTCCGTCGCGCACGGAACATACGCAATTTGGTTCGAGGCTCAGTTCTGTTAGGGCGGGGTGTCTTTGCCGACCAGGTCATAGCAACCATGACGGCCCTTCTTGACAGCCCTTTAAGCATTCGACTGATAGATCTTTAGATCTCCGTCTATCCTTGGCCTTCTGAAAAGTAGTCGAAGCTCGACGGTCGGATACAACCCGTCGGGTTGAAAAATTTCAGGTTTGACAGAATCGGCCAGCCCCACGCATGGTCGAGTCCACGGACAACCCTGCGTGTGCGCAGCACAAAGACTGCGGGACCAGGTCCTCAGGTGTTACCCTCACAACTGCTTTACACATTGATATCCGTGTCTTGGTATAAGCGGGTTGGCGGTTCTGATCGCGTGTTAGCTGAGATCGGCTTTCAGGCACACCAGACACCACCTGAACGTTGATTGCCACATACAGCTGAACGCTGCGGAGCCGAGACGGTGGTTACGATGGACGGACATTGGGCGACCTGTCATGGGGGTTGATTCTGCCGCAAGCGGCGCGTTCGGCGATATGAAGCCGCATCACCGTTTGGACAGGTCGGTGTCACATTATTTTAGAAGTTAACGGTATGCCGGTAGACTTCTAAACCGAGTCGGTTGTCTTGGGGACAAACCCGCATGTTCTATGGTATTTGAGAGCTCTCCGTGGATCCTATAAGCCAGGCCGTTGTTGGCGGTGTGCTGTCGCAATCATTTGCGAAACGGGAAACCGTCCGCATGGCCGCTTTTGTTGGTGCGTGCTCAGCTGTATTGGCTGATCTCGACGTTGCCATACGTTCCGCCGACGATCCACTGTTGGCACTGGTGTATCATCGCCATTTCACCCATGCGTTGGTGTTTGTCCCGATCGGAGCGGTGGTGGGAGCACTGCTCACATATCTCATGGCGCGTAGGGCGCTATCGGTTAAGGAACTTTTGTTCTTTTCGTTTCTTGGGTATCTAACAGCCGGTCCGTTGGATGCGTGCACGAGTTATGGCACGCACCTCTTTTGGCCGTTTTCACTACGGCGTGTGGCCTGGGACGTGATTTCGATTGTCGATCCACTGTTTACGGGTACGCTTGTGGTCATTTGTCTGGCTGCTGTGCGGTACCGGCGACCGAACCTGGCGCGTCTCGGGGTTGTGTTTGCATTGAGCTATCTGATGTTTGGTTACGTGCAGCACCAACGAGCGGAGTCTGCGGCCAGAGATCTCGTGGCAGAACGCGGCCATGAGGTGAGACGGATTTCTGTTCGTCCCTCACTAGGGAACCTCTTTTTGTGGCGGATTGTTTATGAGCACGGCCAGGTGTATGCCGTGGACGCGGTCAACGTCGGGTTCTTTCAGACCCCGCGTTGGTACGTGGGCGGCGAGCTACCGGAGGTCCATCCTAAGCGGGAATTCGCTCATCTGCCGGCCGGTTCTACTTTGAGAAAGGACATTGATCGTTTTGCCTTTTTTTCTGACGACTATCTGGCCTTTCATCCGGAACACCCCGAGGTCCTGGGGGACCTTCGCTACGCCATGTTGCCGAATTCAACAGAACCGCTCTGGGGAATCAGGATCAATACCACTGAGCCTCAACGACATGTTCAACACGTTGTCTTTCGAAATCTCGCCACCGGCGAATGGGGCGAGTTGTTTCGAATGATCGCACGGCGTTAATCGGTTACCAGGGCTTGGCAGAGACCACAGCTGTCGGTAGGGATGCAGTTGCAATGCCCAGGGCCCTCACGACTCATTGAGGGAGCCGACACCCTGGGCATACATGGATCGTTATCGTCTACAAAACAAAGATTGTAGCGATTTGCCGTCGCGAGGCCCGCCGACATCGAGCGAGCGGACCTCGCGACGGCACTAGCTTCGTCAATCAATCTTCATCTCCTCACGTCCTGGCACTCTCCGGATTTCACGTCCCCATGGAATAGCTATCGCATCGATGCATTGGTTCTGAGCCACCATGCGTCCGGGTTGAATACGTTTAACGAAATAGCCCTCGATCTGTCGCCGCGTTAATATCGTCGCTCAAAGAATCACCCTGGTTCTCGTTCCAGCTACCGCTGCGCCTGGCCCAATTGAGTCATGCGTTGTCGGAGCGAGCATGATGTGCTTGTGACGTCGTCCCGCCTGTGACCAATAACCCGATTGATAGTTAAACCCTTGATCCTTCGGTCAATATGGCCCGATATTTACATCGCGTTTTGAGCGACAAGGAGTCACGACGTGGTCATTCCAATGTCTCTACGTTTTCGATTGCCCGTATATGCCCTCGCCCAACTGTTGATGCATCTGGCAGCCGTCGAACTTATAGCCGTCGAGCAACAGGAAGGTGCAGATACCCTACTCCATCGTTCCTTGGTATTGACGGAAGATACCGCTGAAAACGACACGGGCGACGATATTCTTGGCTTAAGTGACCCGTGGGAACGACTCGAACGTTCGATTAGTGAAAGCAAAACATTTGGCAAGGCAAAGCTCAGTATTGAATATCAATTTGACACGCGGGGGTTCAACACTTTGAACTTCACGGGGTCTGCTCCGTTACCGGCGGGATTCAACATCTGGGGGTTTGTAGACTTTGAATCCCCTGACGGAGGGCCCGACGATTCACGGTACGATACCTCCGAGTTCTTCTTTGAGATCGATATTAAACGCAAAATCTGGCGAGACCTCGGGGTGATCGTGGAGATCAACGAAACCCAAGGTGTCGATAACGCCTTGAGCCGAACGGGATTGTTCTGGACTCCGCAGGGGCAGTTTCTTAAAGATCACAACCTCTTCTTTTTCGTGAAAATATTTCCGTTGGAGAGTGACGGACGAGGGTACCAGATCAGCTTCGCGTGGAACAAGAAGTTCCCAGAGTTCCTTGACGGACGGTTCTCAATAGGCGGGTTTTTTGACGCCAATTTCGATAACGGTCCGGGCAAGGACAAGGTGGAAATTGTCTCAGACACACAGTTTCGCTATCACCTGATCGACGGGCTGCATCTCTTGGCGGAGTTCCGCTACAACGAATTCCTGGGTGCCAAAAAGGATGTCGGGTTCGGGTTCGGGGTTCAGTATCACTTCTGATTCGTACCTACGTTAGACCGATAATGAATGGCGCTGGCCCGTCGTGGTCGACGTCAAATACTTCTTATAAGACCTGAATCAAAAGTCTTTTGTTGGTCAACATCGCTGATAAAACGATACAGAGAGTTACGATGTCGCAATTGGCTAAGGATTTTACATGTGGGATAGCTAGGTGGGGATTGGTCTTCCTGTTGACCGTGGCCATTCACGCTCAAGAAGTGTCACTCCTCCAGGCAAACACAAATCCCATCATGATCGGTCTGGATGCCGACATGTCTTCAGGATCTGCCGAAGCGGGGGAGGCGATCCGACGCGGAGCGGTTCTAGCGATCAATGAGATTAACACTGGCGGGGGTGTGCTCGGACGACCTTTGAAATTGGTTGTTAAAGACCATCGCGGTAATCCTGCACGGGGGATTGACAATCTCGAAGAACTGGCAAAAGTCGAAAATCTTGTCGCCGTCATGGGTGGGCTGCATACACCGGTCATGCTTGCGGAGCTTGACACGATCCATAAACACCAGTTGATCTCTTTGGTGCCGTGGGCGGCAGGAACTCCAATCATCGACAATGGGCAAGACCCTAATTACGTCTTCCGTGTATCGGTTCGCGACGAGTTCGCCGGGGGGGTTCTGATCAATTATGCCCATCGATCAGGGTTCAAAAAGCCTGGGTTGCTATTGGAACGGACCGGATGGGGCCGGTCGAACCAGAAGGCGATCGGGGATGCTCTTAAAAAGAGGGGGCTAACGTCCGCCGGAACCAAATGGTTCGATTGGGGGATCGATGACCTTACGCCCGAGATAGAGTCACTGATCGAAGGCGGTGCGGATTGCGTGTTGCTGGTCAGCAATCCCCATGAAGGTGTCGTCGTGGTTAAAAATATGGCGGCACTCCCATCGGAGCGTCGCGTTCCGATCGTCTCGCATTGGGGCATTACGGGTGGCGGACGAACGTTTTTCAATGAGATTCAGGGCCATCGAGAAGAAGTTGATCTTGCTTTTCTACAGTCGTATTCGTTCTTATCCCCACCCTTCAAAGATCGAGCGTCCCACTTCTGCCATCTTTATCGTCAAGCATTCGGTGAGTACGAATCGCCGAAAGATATCTTCTCACCAGCCGGTACCGCCCATGCCTATGAACTAGTCCACCTGCTCGCCAGGGCCATCGCCAAGGCAAACAGCGTGGAACGATCCGCCGTTCGCGACGTTCTGGAGAATCTCGGACCTTACCAAGGGTTGATCCGGAATTACGACCCGCCTTTTACGCCCGATCGACACGATGCTTTAGCGCCTGATGATCTTCAGATGTGCCGATTTGGCGATGACGGGGCGATCTTACCCATTGACCTGTCCAAGCTCAACATACCATGAAATTCTTCCGCTCGTCGAAAAGTCAGGTCGTCCTCGTGATCACACAGATGCTGCCTGCGGCCGTGCTGCTGCTGCTTGTGCTGGTGTCGATCGTTTCATGGGTCGCCAAGGAGGTTGTGCAGCATCAGGCCCGCGAACGACTAGATCAGCAAGCCGTATCCCTGGCCAATGCCACGCAGATCAAGCTTGACGATTTGCGGGACGCCACCCGGGCGTTAGCCGCGAATCAGCTGTTGGTCAACGGGCTGATCGATACGGTCGGGCGTGACAACTATCTTCCCGCTTTCTTCCGTTCGCTGCGGTTGCCCGGACCCGATCAAGCCACGATCACTCTCACCGACTACCGTGGTCGAGCCATCGCGTCCACAGATCGAACGGCGTCCTACGAAGACGTCCCGTGGCTGCGAACCGTGATGGGAGGCGAGGAGCATTTTGACTTGGCTTTGGGAGGGTTGATCATCGTTGCACCCGTCAGGTATGCCGGGATGCCCGAGGGCGCGGTTGTGGTGGAGTACCCGTCCGAAAAAGTTGGTAAATTGCTTCAAGTCCCGTCAACCGCCCACGCGACCGCCGTGCTCGACCGGTATGGAGCGGTCCTATATTCGACTGAACCAGGGTTTGCCGTGGCAGGCCGTCCGATTGTCGGTGCTGCCGAGGTTCAGTGGATCGAGTCTAACGTCCAACTCCCGGAATACTCACAGCTAGATCTGGTCGCGGCGACCCCCGTAAAAACGACCTACGGCCCGCTCGCAAAAATCGATCAATTCTTGTTTATCGCGTTGATCGCCGACATTCTGGTCTTAGTCGCGGGCACCCTATTCACGGGTCGTACGAAGTTGACTCGCATTCCGATCAGGGACTGGTGGCTGCCCGCGTCCGTTGCGTTGGGCGTCATTATGGTCACAGGGTTCCTTTGGATCGCTCAGGACCGTCAGGAGGAGCTGCACCAGAAGCAAATTCTCAC
The DNA here is from genome assembly GCA_965222495.1 of Phycisphaeraceae bacterium. GTDB lineage: Bacteria > Planctomycetota > Phycisphaerae > Phycisphaerales > Phycisphaeraceae > CBDCUA01. The sequence goes on from CBDCUA010000005.1 coordinate 79,908, forward strand.
TAATGTGAGTCAATCCATCGCGTCGAGTATCCGGGCTCATCTTCAGTACCGTGTGGACGCGTTGCAGCGGATGGCTGAGCGATGGAGCGTCATGGGTAAGCCCGCACGCGAAACATGGGAACTAGACGCTAAGGGTTATGTAAATCACTTCGGAGACTTCCAAGCCCTTGAATGGGTCGACGCGTCGTATCGCGTCCGGTGGGTCGTGCCTCTGTCGGGCAATGAGCAGGCCCAGGGTCTCGATCTGGCTTCCGAGCCGCACCGCAGGGCCGCTCTCGAAGTCGCCATGGAATCCCGCGATATCACCATGACCCGCCCGATTAGTCTTGCCCAGGGCGGGAAAGGGTTCTTGGTCTATTGTCCGATCTATCACGAGTCGAAATTCGAGGGATTTATCCTCGGAGTATTTCGGTTTGACCAGCTATTCCAGGGGTTGGGTGGGGCCGGCGATTGGGCCAAGTACGAATCCCGCTTCCAGGTCGGTGAAGAGTTGATTTGGGGGACGCATCTGCCTTTAAAATCTGCTCAAGACCTACCGGACGTGGGGCACCGCGAATCCTTTGCCTTATATGGGGTTCCCTGGACGATTCATTTACCGGTGTCGGACCATCTCCTTTCGGAGTCTCAATCTTCGTTGAAGTTCCTGACGCTTATCATCGGCGTATCCGTCGGGATCCTGCTCGTGGTGATGGCTCGTCAGGCTCAGACCCTCCGCAGGCACGCTACAAAAATTGACCGAGCCAATCGACAGCTTCAATCTGAAGTCGCGGAACGTGAGCAGGTACAATCCAACCTCAGTAGAAGCGAGCGCCTTTTCAGATCGACGATCGAAGCATCTCCGTCGGGGATGATCATGGTCGACCGCGAGGGTGTGATCACGCTCGTGAATGAACAGATTGAGTCGATGTTTGGGTACACCCGCAAGGAGCTGTTAGGCCAAAAAGTGGAAATACTGCTCCCCACGGAAATCCGTGGGCCACATGTGGGGTATCGTACCGCTTTTTTTGATGCCCCCGCCGTCCGAGCGATGGGCCAGGGCCGCGATTTATCGGGGCAACGCAAAGACGGGACGACCATTCCAATTGAGACCGCCCTCAATCCGCTGGAGACACCCAACGGGATGCAGGTACTTGCGACGGTGGTGGATATCACCGAGCGCAAACGGTCTCAGGAGACGCTGCGACGCAGTGAAGAATTATTTCGGACGACCATCCAAGCATCTCCATCGGGGATGATCATGGTCGACCGCGAGGGTGTGATCACGCTCGTGAATGAACAGATTGAGCCGATGTTCGGCTACGCCCGTGACGAGCTGCTGGGCCAGAAGATTGAGCAACTGGTCCCACCGGCCATCCGTGAGGCTCATGTGGGGTACCGTACAGCTTTCCTTGGCTCCCCAGATTCCCGTGCGATGGGCGCGGGAAGAGACTTGTCGGGGCATCGCAAGGACGGAACTGCTTTTCCCGTAGAGATTGGTCTAAATCCACTGGAGACACCCCATGGGGTTCAGGTCCTTGCGACGGTCGTTGATATCACCGAACGGAAACAACACGACCTGCTGTTGCGTCGCCAGATGGCCCAGCTCGAACAAGCCAACGAGGACCTCGACGAATTCGCCTATGTCGCTTCTCACGACCTGCGGTCTCCGCTTGAGGGAATTAAGAAAATAGCAAGTTGGATCATCAAGGATAATACCGAGGTGCTTCCGGATAAATCCAAACGACACCTAGAGCAAATGCAGCAACGGATTGACCGGCTAGAGAATTTATTGGGTGACCTGCTTCAATACTCGCGGGCTGGTCGTGTGTCCGCGGAACCACTGTCAATTGATACCGGGCAGCTGGTTCGCGATATCGCCGAATTGGCTCATCGCCCCAAGGCATTCACCGTGTCCGCGGCCCCCGATATGCCCACGTTGGTCACCGCCAGACCCCCGCTCGAACAGGTTTTGCGAAACCTGATCTCCAACGCCATCAAGCACCATGACCGCCCCGACGGCACCCTGACAATATCTTGCCAACCAAACGGACGGTTTGTCGAGTTTGAGATCAGCGATGACGGACCGGGCATCGACCCGCAGTTCCATGACCAGATCTTTGGGCTTTTTGAGACACTTCGGCCCAGAGATGAGGTAGAAGGCAGCGGGATGGGACTGGCCATCGTCAAAAAATTGGTCGAAAGGTACGGGGGGAAGATCTCCGTAGCGTCTGAGAACGGGCGCGGCACCACGTTTCGATTTACCTGGCCCAAAACGATGGACTAGAGAGGCGTAAAACAATGAACGTAAAACCCGTCAATATTCTCTTAGTCGAAGACGACGATGTAGATGCTGAAGGATTAGAACGAGCTTTAACGGAGGCCAAGATCATTAACCCGGTCCAGCGTGCCCGAGACGGCATCGAAGCATTAGAATGGCTGCGGGGTACGAATGGCAAGGTGCCTATCGCCCAGCCGTACCTGATCCTCTTAGACATCAATATGCCCCGAATGGATGGGTTTAAATTCCTTGAAGAGATCCGAAAAGATGAACGGTTACACAAAGCGGTAGTGTTTATGCTGACAACGTCGCAGGATAAACGAGACAAGCTGGCAGCTTATGAAAAACACGTGGCAGGCTACGTCGCCAAATCAAAGGCCGGCGAGGACTTTTCGAATCTCGTCGTCATGCTCGATCACTATTGGCGAATCGTTGAGCTTCCCGTGGAAAGAGCGGCATGAAGACGAATAGTAGCTATACCGTATTAGTTGTCGACGACGATGACGTCTATCGTGAGGATACTCGTCGCCTGCTCGGCGAGGGCTCTTACACGCTCATCGAAGCGGCCACGGGCCGCGACGCGTTGAATAAGCTTGGTTCACATCAGGTTCACTGTGTGCTGCTGGATTATCGATTGCCGGATCTCGACGGCCTGAAGCTTCTTCCCAAGCTCGTTGAGTTGCAGGTGCCTGTGGTGATGATGACCGCTGAGGGCAACGAACTGGTTGCCGTTGAAGCGATGAAACAGGGGGCCTACGATTATCTGGTCAAGAACACGTTGACAGAAGATGCCCTCCGAACTTCGATTAAGAAAGCTATCGATCACGCCAATCTCGAAAAAAAAGTTCGTGAACAGCAACAAGAGCTTGAGCTGTTTGCGTCAATGGTTTCACATGATTTAAAGTCCCCGCTTCAAAGCATTATGGCCTGTATAACGTTTATCAAGGAAGATATCGAAACGTCGAACACCGAGCAGCTGCTGAAAGACTGTCAGCGGGCTCGCCGTGGCGTGGAGCACATGCATCAATTGATAGACGGGCTTCTGGAATATACTCAATCAGAACGAAGTAGTCAGGCATTCGAGACGGTTAGTCTAAATGCTGTAGCTGCGCAAGTTGTCTCAGCACTGGAAGCCACCGTTACAGATTTAGCCGCCCAAATTACGGTTGAAAACTTGCCGGAAGTCAATGGTGATCGCATTGCTCTATACCAATTGCTTCAAAATCTCGTAACCAACGGACTAAAATTTCACAATGGTTCTACCACACCCTGTGTGCGGATAGCCGCGTCACGAATTAGCGATGATTGGCAGATCAGTGTGGAAGACAATGGCATCGGCATTAACGCCAAACATTGCGATAAGATATTTGAGCCGTTCAAGCGACTCCACAGTAAGGATCAATACGATGGTTGTGGCCTTGGGTTAGCGATGTGCAAACGAGTTGTCGACCAGCACGGAGGTCGAATCTGGTTGGAATCCGAAGTGGGCAAAGGGACAACTTTTTATTTTACGATCCCTCTAAATGTAACATCTGAAAGACACCTCGAGGCTGGTCATACAATCGACACTTCAGAAGCCGCTTAAATTTTGCGTCTTGCCTTGCCACATGGCCCGATAGTTACGGTCATCATCTTGCCACACAGTGCGTAAATCAGTAGACACGTCGTTCACCCCAGTAGCAAATGAGGTGCATTCCAGGGCACCTCGTGGCACTTCGAACACTTCGAGAACCCCTCTGACGATCAGCATTATGACAACACGCAAGCCCCAGAATTGGTCAAAGAAAAAACCCGTGTGGCACGGTATGTCACGAGGGTCCAGACCAATGACCGGGCAGGGACTCGAACCCTGGACCAGCGGCTTAAAAGGCCGATGCTCTACCAACTGAGCTACCCGGTCGGTAAAAACCATTGTAGCGTCAACCGATATGGAGAGCCCCTCATACGCAATGCGTATTTTTTATGCGCGATGGGGTTGTCATAAGTGTTTGCTGATCCTGTCCCACGGTTGCAGATGGCCACTGCCGACAAAACCGGATAGGTATCACAGAAGCGTTTTTGCGGTCGACCGGCCGCGTCGACCTCCAGGCCCAGCCGCGATCGATTTTGTCGGCGGCTCTTTGAGCATCCGTGGGATCATAACGCGATCGGCCCATGTTCAGGTGAAATTGCCAGTCACGGCGTCACCTAAAAATTGGGACCACGCTGATGGTCGGTGGAGGGGTTTACGCCGGTGACGGGATGACCCCGGGGCCCGTTTCGTCGAGAGGGGGGTGATCGGACGGTATCACCGATGTCTGTGTGGACTTCTTTTGCTCGGCATCGATCAGGTCGCCGACGGTGGGTTTGTCCAGGGGTTGGCCCTTGACCACGCAATCGACTTCATCGTGTGTCAGGGTTTCGTACCGCAGCAGTGTCTGGGCCAGCCGGTCCAACTCTTCTCGGTGCTGCTCAAGAAGTTGGCGGGCTTCGCCATAGGTGCGATCGACGATGGCCCTCACTTCGTCATCAATGATCTTGGCGGTTTGGTCACTGAAGAGTTTTTCCGGTTGTTCCCAGGGGTTTCGCGACTCGTCCTGGCCATACAGCAGGAATCCCAATTTGGGGCTCATCCCGTATTGGGTGACCATGGTTCGGGCGATCTGCGATGCTTGGCGGATATCCTGAGCGGCACCGCTGGCGATGTCACCGCAGAACAGCTCTTCGGCGATTCGGCCACCAAATGTCACGCGCAGCTGCGCCAGCAGCTGCTTGCGGGTCACGATGTGCCGGTCTTTTTCCGGGAGCATGAACGCCACGCCCAACGCCTGGCCACGGGGGATAATCGTGACTTTGTGTAGCGGTTCTGAATCGGGGTCGTAGTACATAATCAGAGCGTGACCGGCCTCGTGGTAGGCGATGGTCTTCTTTTCCTGTTCGTCGATCTTGTGGCTCTTGCGCGCTCGACCCCATCGGACCTTGTCACGGGCTTCCTCCATGTCGACTTGCTCGACATAATCCTTGCCCTGCAGCGTCGCGTCGATGGCCGCTTCATTGATGATCGCCGACAAATCAGCGCCAGAGAACATCGGTGTCCCCCTGGCAAGACGCTCCAGATCGATGTCGTTGCCCATCTTGACCCGTTGGCTGTGCACTTTCAGGATCTCCACCCGGCCGCGTAGGTCGGGTAGGGGCACATGGATCTGTCGATCGAACCGGCCCGGTCGGATCAACGCCGGGTCCAGCACGTCCGACCGGTTGGTTGCGGCAATGACGATCACTTGGTCGCTGGTATCAAATCCATCCATCTCAACCAAAATGGCATTAAGCGTCTGCTCGCGTTCGTCGTGACCGCCGGAGCTAAAGCCGCTGCCGCGCCGTCGACCGACCGCATCGATCTCGTCTAAGAAAATAATGCACGGGCTGGACTCTTTGGCCTGTTTGAACAGATCACGGACACGCGACGCGCCCACGCCGACAAACATCTCCACAAAGTCGGACCCACTGATCGAGAAGAACGGGACTTCCGCTTCACCAGCGACCGCTTTGGCCAGAAGCGTTTTCCCACAGCCTGGCTCGCCGATCAGCAGGACACCGCGGGGCACCCGTCCGCCCAATCGCTGGAACTTTTTGGGGTTCTTTAGGAATTCGATGATCTCACTGACTTCGTCCTTGGCTTCGTCGATCCCGGCGACGTCCGTTAGTGTGACGGTTGAGTGCTCCTTGTTGGTTACCTTATGGCGGGAACGACCAAAATTGCCCAGCATGCCACCGGGACCCACACCCGAATTGCGGATGCTGCGGAACACAAAGAAGTAGATCAAGAATGCGATGAGCACAAAGGGACCCCAGCTCACCAGTAGCGGCACAAGGATCGAGCCCCCAGTTTTTTCGGTAAAGTCTTGCCCGATATCGTCCAGTCTGGAGATGTGGTATGCCTTGGTGTGCGGGCTAATGGTACAGGTGACCCGGACCGGCGGTTTTGCGTCTTTCCGCAGGCCCGGGGTATTGGGTTTGAGCGTGCCTAGGATGCGTTCATCTTCAACAACAACAGGGCCGTCGAACCACTGTCCCTTGGCGTAATTAAGAAACTGCTGCCAGCTTTTCTTTTCCGCCTGATTCTGCGCGTTGGTGATCAGTAACAGAAGCACCACGCCAAGGCCGGCAAGGACAACCCACCCCAATGCCCCGCGTGACGCAAAATTCTGCGGGCCTCGCGGGTTATGGGAACCACGCTGGTTCTTGTCATCGTCAGAGCCGTCGGACTGTGACGGTCCGTTGCCCCGATTCCAATCATCTGAGCGGTGCCGCTTGGACCGATCTGAGCTGTCCTTTTCCTTAATGCTTTTCCTGGTCATCAAAAGTCCTTCGATCGTCCGTCGTGGCTTCTCGAGATCTTGCAAGCGATCCCATAGTTATAGGCACCGCAGCCACGCCGACCACTCTTGTATCGGCAGTTTTAGAGACCAAAAACCGAAATCCCCACGCCGATCTACCAGTCAGCGGCCATGACAGAGACGATCTGCCTAGCCACACGCTGGACCGCTTCGTGTTGTCCCACGGCCAGCGTTTCGGAGACCGGCCGCGTGGGGATGTATCGACCCACTGCCTCAAACCCCTCACGTCGACGAAGCATTTGACCGGTACGCAGGTCCTTCCAATCAAAGTCGATGACAATCCGTAACTCCAGCTCCTGAGGCACACCGCCCACTTCGTGTCGGCTGATCCGGACCTGCCGCACCGCGGTGATCGCACCCTGCAATATCGTATCCGCGTTGGCGGCTGCGGTCACCTTGTAAGGTGTCCGCAGCTCGATCTGTTTGACCAACGCGTCGGCAAGGTCGAATTCGATCCCCTTATAAAAACTTCGGTTTTCGAAGATCGGTAACGCGACGGTACGAACCTGGGGCGGGAAAAGTTCGGTATGCGTATAGCCGCCGCAACCCCATGCCCACAGCAGATAGGCCATCGGCAAGACACTCCGAGGCATGAAATTAACGCTTAACATCTTGTTGATAGCGCGTCTCAAGATCCGCCCTCTGGGTGCGCTGGCTGGCGCTCGGTGGGCGTGTCGGTGGTATGGCCGTCTTTGTTCTGGTCAGACAATGTGACCGCAGCGGCCAGCTCGGTTAGCCGCTTGATGGATGTTCCGGCTGCGGCGGTTTGCGAATAGTCCCGTACAACGCGTTGGTAGATATAAATAGCCGCCTGTTTTTGGCCACGTTTTTCGTACCACTGGGCCGAGTAGAGCATTTTTATCGCCAGTGATTCGTCGATCCGTACCAGCAACGCGTCTGCACCGATTCGTTCTGCGCTGGCGGGAAATTGCTGCTGAAGCGTTTTGATACGCTGTGCGGCTTCGATCAGTCCCGTAGGATCAAATTCTGGCCCTTTAAAGGTGGCAAAATTGGATCGAATCAAACCCAGCAACGCCCGTTCAATATAAGGGCTGTTGGGGTAATTGGTCAGGAACAGGTCGTACGCTTCGGCGGCGCTGGTCATCTGGGCTCGGTCGAAATAAAAGTCGCCCAACGCTAGGCTGGCCATCTGTCCGATCTGACTGCCTGGGCTTCGCTCTTGGATGCGGATGAAGATCTCCTCGGCTTCACCGGCGGCTGATAGGATCCGCATGCCCAAGAACCGGCGTTTGACGCCAGACGCAAACAGTGTGGCAATTTCATACTCACGCTCTAGTGCGGTGGCAAACTGCTCGGATGCGGGGTAGTACCGAATCACATGCTCGTAATCGTACAGCGCCTTATAGTACTCTCGCATGGCCACTTGGCTGTCGGCCCTGAGCATGAACGCTTGGACAGTCAACGGGTGTTCGGGATAGGTCGTTAACCACTGTTCGACAAGCTGTTGGGCCTGTTCGGGCTGATCTTCAGCCAATGCCCGTCGTATGGCCAGCAGTTGACCTTTGGGGGTGTTCGGATCGACAGCGGACTGTTTGATCCATTGTCCGGATTCCAGCCGGTACTGGCCTTGTCCGAACGCTGGAGGTCCGAAGCAGAATGTGATCAACGGCGAAACCAAGGCGCAGGCAGCAATCACGATACGCACAACCTGCCGGATCAACGTGTGGGCTTTCGCTATGGCAGTTTGTCGAACCAAGATCCAACGAACCTCTCTAGGGTTTTCGGTTTCGATCATACGGGTCATTAAAGGTTTACGCAAAGTGAGTCGTGTCCAGACACTGCTTGACAGGTCCATGGGTGTTCTTAGAATCCACAGTTTGTGTTATTGGGTCGCCTAAAAAGGTCTGGTGGTTCAGGCCGCCTCCCTAGCTCAACTGGCAGAGCAGCTGACTCTTAATCAGCGGGTTGAAGGTTCGAGTCCTTCGGGGGGCATTGCCCCAAGTCAGGCTTCTTCATCGTCGTGAACAACAGTTCGTGGGTGGTTTGAATGTCGTGTGTCTCTGTGTCTAGGCCACGCGTCGAAACTGAACGGATCCCTACCCGGTGATTCTGGAACAGGCCCAACGGCACGCATGGGCCTATGAGGTCGTATCGCGGGCGATTTGCGATCCGTTTGATCCGTGTTGGGTCTGGGCCACACGACTGCGACATGTGTCCAAATGCAGTCTTTCCAATCGACGGGGTATGTGACTACGGACTGTAGAGATACCGGTGGTCTGTAGCGGGGTTGTCGATAGCGGCCAGAAACTGACGGGTCTGAGGTCGCAGTGCCGCGGGTAGTGCCAGGAAGTATTCCCTGGTTGTTCTTAGAATTTTTTGGTTTGCTTCTGCCAGTGGATCGGCGGTTGCCCAGGGCCACGCATAGTACAGGTTAGAATGTGCCGTGGTATCGAGGATCCTGAGGATCCCGACGTGTCCATCCACGGCCATCTCTGCGGCGAGCTTCGCTTTGGCATACTCTTGATTCGCCAACGCCTTGTGGATGGCGGTGAAATAGACCAGGCTCGCCGTGTTCGACGAGCGTGCTGCTCGGGCACCGCCGCGCATCGCTCCAAATAGATAGCCACTGTAACCGGCGACAACGGATGCGATCACTGCCAGTCCGACGATGGTCATCCGCCTCTTCATGGCCTTCCTCCTAGCAAGTCCGATCCGTATCACCACGGCTCGTGGGGATGGACAAGTCCTAATTATATCCCCAAGGCATCGGGCCGCTACAACCGTGTCGACGCCGGTAGCACATGTGACGATCGGCGGTCGGCACCTGCTCCGATAACGATTCTAGCTCTAGCGTGGCCGGCCTCACAGACGTTACAACCCCTCCAATTGTCAAAGTCCACATGATATCGAGTCGATGGAGAGGGGGGATGGTCTTGGCCACCGTGTATCGCTACGCTCCGACCATATCTCGTAGACCATGCGCACAACTACACAGCATGCATCAAGCGTTGACGGGTCTGGAGATCTCTCGATCGTATGCCCTACGACGACTTCGTTGAGCGTGTGTTCGCCCCGCACGCCGGCGGGGTTGCGATACCTGTTGAAGCAGTGGCAGCTGAGTTACCTTCTTTACCGCTATCGTTACCTGGTTTGCTTCATCGGCATCGGCTTCCTTTCGATTCTCATTGAATTGATTGTCGTTGCGGTCGCCTTACCGACGTCTGTTCCCCTGCCGGTTCGGGCCGTGTTGGGGTTTGTGAGCGGGTTGGTGATCAGTTTTTTACTGAATACCTTTGTGAACTTTCGCGTGGCGTATCCACACTTGCGACACACTTTGGTCTGGTTCGGCACGGTATCGTTCGCATCATGGCTTCTGAACATGGCCGTGATCAAACTGTTTCATGGCTGGTGGGGTCTGCACTACGGTTGGTTGAGGATCATTTCTTCTGCCGTCTTGTTCATGCTGGCGTACACCCTGCACCGCAAACTGACCTTCAAGATTGCCAGAAACTTTGGTTTGGCCATATACGCCAATACCCGGCAGGACGTTCAGCGATTGTATCAGCTTGTGGGTCCCAACTGTGACCATATCCATATCGATCTGATCGATCAGACCATGACCAACGATCCCGCACCTGTCTGCTTAGACAAGATCGTTCATGCCCGAGACTTGTGGCCCAGGCGGCCTGTTTGCATGCACGTCATGTCGCGATGTCCCAGTTTATGGACCGAACCGACTTGGGACCTGGTGGACTGGTATCTGTTTCACTTGGAACTGGACCCGCGCGAAGACCTGATGGAATTGATTTTTTCCTGCCGGCAACGCCAGAAAAAAGTGGGCGTCGTATTTCATGAAGATCAGCAATTCTCCGCCTTGATGACGTATTTGCCCCACGTGGACTTCGTGATGGTCTTGGGGATTCGCCAGCCGGGGCGCTCAGGCCAGACGATCGACCCACGGGCCGTCCAGCACGCGGTGACGCTTGATCGGATGCGCAGCCGTTATGCATACGAACTCATGTTTGATGGCGGTGTCAAGGTCTCCAATGTGGCACAGATCCCCGCCAAATACGTCGTGGCGGCGTCGGCCGTGGTCGACGCCGAAAACCCTATCCGTGCGGCCAACCTATTGCGAACGGAGGTCGGGTATGCCCACCAAGCGGCTTAAGCAGGCGATTCAGCAGCAGATATGGACGGTGACCGAAGCGTACAGTTATATCCGATCGGCCACGCTGACCGGTAGCTTTGTCGAATCCGACGACCTGGCCGGCATTAGCGACATTGACCTGGTGGTCGTGGTGGACCATCTGAATCGCGACCGGTTCGATACCCTTCAGGCTGCCTTTCAACGAGCGCTCGAACCGGTGCTGGCCGATCATCGTTACCGCTTACGGATGAACCCGACCCTCGGACCGCTTAAGTTCAACGATCAGAACACGGCCGTTCTGCACCTGATGATTTACTCACACGACGCGCATGTTCGACATGCCATCCATAGCCCATTTACCTGTTACGACTGGCAGCGGTCTACGCATTACAGCAAACAATCGTTGGCAGAGGTATACCCCGTCTTCGGTCTACAACCGCATCACTTTATCAGTCGCCGCCGCAGCGTGACGGACTACCTCCGTGACTTCGATCGCTCTGTGGTGTCTTACCGGCAACTGTGCTGTGATCAGCACGGTTACCGCGAACACGAGCAGGTCCAGCGCATGTCACCCCGCGACCGTTTCGAGTTTGCCTACCACATCATGCGCTTTCTCATGCAAAACCTGATCAAGCTTGTTTCCAGGTGCAATGTGGCACTGGAAGGCTCGGCACTCACGCGGCGATTTAGCGCCATTTTTCCCAAGGACATGGATCAATTCGGGCCCCTGTTCCTGGAGCTACGGCGACGTAAGGCGGCCATGGATTTTCAGCACACCCCCGAGGAACTGACCCGTCAGGTGCATCATTTTGTCAGCTGCTTCGAATCCCAATTCCGATTTAAATTTGTCCAACAAGCCACCCGACACTTGGTCATCCGCCACGCACCGACCGCCGTTAACGCCGGCGGACCGGTTGGCTGTCGGTTTCAAGGTCGCACCGAGCAGCCGATCCTACCCATCCGAGCCGACTCGCCGTGTGTCCAGTCGGCGGTTCGATCGATCGACCATCACCGGCCGAACAAGGTCTACTCGTCACCCAGACAACGCTGCCTCCAGACACTGGCATTGCTGGATACGGTCCCCGATGGGACACCGCCGGTGACCGACCCGCGGCTGGAGGAGATCGACTACGGTGCTTGCGAGGGTTTTACCTTACACCAAGCCAGACGACACTTTCCTGAGTTGTTTAGTGCTTGGGCGCGCAGCGAAGACCCACGTTTTCCAGGTGGAGGTGAGAATACCGCCGATGTGGTTGCGCGTGTGCAGGATTTTGTGGACGATACGTGGATGTCGTCCAGTCAGCCCACGCTTACCTGTACGCACAACGTGGTGCTGCGCTGTATGGTGGGGCAGTGTCTGGGTGTCCCGGCACATCAATGGGTTCGAATCCGGATTCCGCACCTGCAGGTGTTGACTTTCGTTTGCACCGCAGAGCACGGTCTGTTCCTAGATCTGGAACCCGACGTAGAAAAAGACATGTTCTCAGATTTTGCTCTCCCGGCGGCGGCGTAGTCATGACACAGATCGTTGTTCCGATGGCAGGTCTAGGCAAGCGATTCGCGGACTCGGGTTACGAACGACCCAAACCGCTGATCACTGTGTCTTCGATGCCAATGGTGGTTCAGGCGGTGCGGCAGCTGCCTAACGCGAACCGGCTCGTGTTTGTTTGCCATCGGTTACATGTCCAGAACCACGCCATTGATCGGGTGTTGCATCGCTATTTTCCGCACGCCCAGATCGTGATCGCGCCGGGTTTAACGCAGGGCCAGGCCTGCAGCGTGCGCTTGGCCGCACCGGCGTTGAATCTGGGACAACCCGTACTCGTGGCCGCCTGCGACAATGGACACTTGTATCGTCGTGATGGGTTTGATCAACGGATACGGCCCGACGACACCGATGCGCTGATCTGGACTTACCGCGGGGATTCCCGGGTGCTACGCCGGCCCACGGCCCACGGTTGGGTCGATGTCGACGCTCAGCAGAATGTCAAACACGTATCGGTGAAGGTGCCTCTGTCTGACAATCCGATAAACGACCACGCCGTGACAGGGACCTTTTGGTTCCGTTCGGCGCAGCTTATGATTGAAGGGATCGACCAGCTGGTTGCGTCCAACGAACGTACAAACCAAGAGTTCTACCTGGATGCGGTGCCTAATGTGCTGATCGAACGGGGGCGGCGGGTAAAGGTGTTTGAAGTCCAAAAGTACATTGGCTGGGGGACCCCGGCTGATCTGGAGGATTACCAGCGATGGGAGCAGTACTTTTCAAGTCAGCGCCCGGCGATGACGGTGAGCGATTCGGGGTCTTTGTCCTGTTGTCCTACCCTAGAAGGCGATGAAGGGATATCACGCCAGGTCGTCACACAGCGCAGAGCCATATGATCCATGGATTACATCGCCCATCGCATTAACCGGTTGGAGCAGCTGGTCGACTTGCCAACGTCTTACGGTGTCGAGTTGGACCTGCGCGATCGCGGAGAACGATTGATTCTTCAGCACGATCCCTTTAAGGACGGCGAAGACTTCGAGCCGTTTCTCGCCGCGTACCGACACGGTCCGATGATTCTCAATGTCAAAAGTGAGAGGATCGAACACCGTGTGCTGGAGCTGGTCAACAAGTACAACGTGCCCGACTATTTCCTTCTGGATTGCAGCTTCCCCATGATTCGTTCGCTTTGCGCCCAAGGCGAACGAAAAATCGCGGTTCGATTCTCTGAGTACGAGCCGGTCCAGTCGGCACTGGCCTTGGCTGGACAGGTCGATTGGGTTTGGGTCGATTGTTTCACGCGAATGCCCCTGACCGATCAGACCTACGCCGCTTTGGCAGCGCATTTTAAGCTATGCATCGTTTCGCCAGAGCTGCAGGGCCGCGGTTGCAGGGCCATCGCCGAGTACGCCAAACAGCTTCAACCGTTTCCCTTCAACGCCGTCTGTACCAAGCACATCGATCTTTGGCAGGACGCGCTGGGTCACCGTGTAGCGGTACACCAAAGCGGCCAGGTCTGAACGTGTGCCACGACTTGATGCGACCGTTTAATCATGATGGCACTGAGGTGCTTGCCGTGCTCAGAGGGTACGAGCCGACCAGTTCGGGGCGCTCTTGATCGAGCCGATACACCCGCAGGTGTGGGCAGCGAACCTGGGCCCGTGGTGGTCTATCAGACAGGGCGTTCCATAGGATCGGCCATTGGGATGATCTCACCGAGGCGACCGTGAAATGGGGAAGCCACGCCTGTCCGACATACGGAAATCCATCGCGCTTGATATGGTCACGTTCTGTTGGGGTGAGCATCGGTCGTCGTGGCGCATACCGCTGCTCCGTGGCCACCTTTTCTCGCAGCGGGGCCAGGCGGTCAAGGCACCGGCGTTGGATACCCCGCAGCTGGTGATGATCGTCGGCAGACAGGTTACAGACCAACGTATGGCGGCCCGTCAGCGCATCGTTCTCAAACACGTGCCAACCGATCACGTCCACACACGGAACACGGACCTGTCCCGCTAGCCGTGCCATCTGGTCGAGCACGCGGGCGGTGTCTGAGAACACCGACAGGCATACGGTTAAATGGGGCGGGTCATCTAAAAACAGCTGATCACCGACGAGTGTGCGCGTCGTTTTTTTGTAGTGCCGCAACAGCGAACAGAAGCTTGGTTCTGGTTCTAACGCCACAAACAGCGTGGCCGCATGACTGTCAGATGCCATGATTCAAGCCGCCCGGTTCACCGTCTTATCGGTCGGGTATGCAATGCGTGCGACCACCGGGTCTGGTGGCGAACCCATTCGGCCGAACCCTAGCCGACACATATATCGAACGCAGCCCCGGATGGTCCGCCACTTCGATTGCCACGTGGCAGACCAATGGGATTGGCCGTATGTCCGCGGTGGGAACCGCACCGGAATGGATCGGATCGACCACCCGTTTCGGTGTGCCATATAAAGAACGTAGAGATCAAAGTTGAAGTCGATCGGCGGGTTGGCAAGAAGCCGCAACAGACCCCGGGCAAATACCTTTGGCTGCGCGTTGATTTCCTGCATTGGCCTTCGCAGGACAAGCGTTGCCAGTGTCTGCATTCCCAACGACACCATTTTCTCTGACCAGGCACGGCCCTGGCGGTGACCTTTGACCAGTGTGGCTTCCGGTGCCGATGCGGCCAGCACGTTCTGCCATGCTTTAAAGATGTCTGCGGGATCGGTCTGCAAATCAGCGTGTGACCACGCCAGATATCGACCCCGTGCCTCGAGAAGCCCCTGGTAAATGCCGTGTCCGTACCCACGATTGGGTTCGACGCGAATCGAACGGGCAAAAGGGTAATCGGTGATTGTCTGCTTCAGGACCGTCGGTGTCTGATCTGTGGATCCGTTGTCGACCAGGATCAGCTCAAAATCAGCGCCACGCCCCACTTCTGCGAATCGCTCTAGAATAAGAGGGATCCCTCTGGCTTCGTTGTAACAAGGTAGGACCACAGACAGACGGGGTTGGGCGTTCAACTGGGCTGATCCTTGTATCAGACATTAGATTCGGTCGTCTCACAACGACCGTTGCCAGATGGTATCGGCAGATTTCCTAGACGACATCAACGTTACAACTAATGGGACCGGTACAAACCGCCGAAACAGGAGTTGAGCGGGCTGTGCGTAAGGAGACCGGTGATGAAACTATGGAACCTTCGAAACGAGGTCTGCCGGGTTAACCGGATGCTGCCGCGCTTGCAGTTGGTCACCATGCATTCGGGGAATGTCAGTGGCTATGACCCCACGACAGGTCGTATGGTGATCAAGCCGTCGGGCGTGGAATACCAGACGCTCGCACCGCAAGATCTGGTTGAGGTAGACGTCGACACCCACCGCGTGGTCAGTGGCCAAATGCGCCCCAGCGTGGACCTGCCTCATCACTTGTATTTGTACAAGCACCTGCCTGATGTCCGCGGGATCGTACACACCCACAGCAACTATGCCACAGCGTTTGCTGCTTGCCACAAACCGATACCGCTGGTCCTGACCGCCATCGCCGATGAATTCGGGCAAGAGATCCCTTGCACGCCCTATGTCGACAATCAGGGCGATGCGATCGGCAAGGCCATTGTTCAGCATCGAAACGGGGCGCCGGCGATCTTGCTAGGTAATCATGGTGTATTTGCATGGGGATCGTCACCCGAGGCGGCACTCAAGGCGGCGGCGATGGTCGAAGACGTGGCCAAGACGGTCTCCAAAGCGTGCCAGTTAGGCCGTGTGATTCCATTGCCCGTTGGCGAGGCTCAAAAGTGGCACGATCGTTATCAACACCGGTACGGGCAGGGGACAGAGGCGCACCAGACGCCTTTGCGATTGACGGGCCACGACGATTCGATGGTCAAAGCCGCGTGATGAGAGGCGAAGACATCACCTTAGCTCCGTCTCAGTGATGCCGCGGATCATCCCGAACAGTGTCGATTCCCATCGTGTATTCTCGAAGTCTTTCCAGCGGCGCCACCCCAATCGTTCAAACGATCGAATCGCGTCCAAGTGATCCGCTGTGGCGATTAGGACCACCTTAATTTGCTCATTTTTGTGGACGGTTTGGGGGCGGACGGGGTTGTCTCCGAAACGTTTGACCATCGTCTGCGCGGACGCGAGCTGTTGGACGGTGTAACCCGCGAGCAGCTTGGCAAAGACCTGATCGTCCGGTCCGTACAGATAGACGTGATCGGCGTAACCATCTTTTCGGGCCTGTTGGAAAGCCTTCCGGTAGTCATAGATGGTCTCAGATAGAATGACGACACCGCCACGTTTGATTTCTTGCCAGCGCGTGGCCTTGATCGTGTCCAAGGGTTTGGTGTAACCGGGCAGATTCAGATAGACGTAAACGTTGCCGGCGGTCAAGCCGACCAGCAGCATGGCGCACAGTGGGACGGTCCAAGGGCGCTGGTTGTTCAGCCACCGGATCACACGGTAGCACCCGTACACCGCGAACGGAACGATATATTCGGCCTGGTATCGGCCCAACCCCCACAGCACCGGCCGGATCGAATAAAACAACCCAAACGCCGCGACGAAAAAGAGGATGATCACCGCGCTTCGCCAGACCGATCGGACCGAACCGGGAATGAACGCCAATGCCAAAAACGCTAGCCACGGCCATTGGACCGATTGCTCGATCACGTTCCAAGCCAATCCCGATCGTGCCGCATACACGATGCGCCCCAAAGTTCCCGTATCGGCCGGGATCAGTTCGTAGGTCTCTGACGGTACCATCAGCGCAGGGGTGCCTAGCGTAATGCTCTTGACCAAGAAAGGCATGGCCACCAGCGCCGGCAATATCACCAGGCACATCTGACCGAACGATACGCGATCGCGATGCTTCAGACCGTAGCCGATCCACATCAGTGCCCAAGGCAACCAGCCCAGGAACACGGTGATCCGCATCAATGTCCCGATTGCCAGAATCGCACACCAACGACCCAACACCTGCGGCTGGTCCAAGCGGTCTTCGGCCACATCCAGAATCAGCAGGGTCCACAGGATCGCCGTCCATATCGATTGCTCGACCAAACTCCCCGAATGCCAGAGTACAGGGATCGTCACCACGGCGGCCCCAAACAGCCACGCGACCGACCAAGGTGCAGTCCGACGCAGGCGGCGGTACAGACACCACCCCAGCACCGCCAGGCCGATCAGCTGGGGCAATCGAAACGACCAGTCGCTGGGGCCCAAACACGCCCCGGCCAGCCACAGCGGAAACAGCCGAAAATGAGGGTGAACGTCGCTGTGTGTCAGAAACAACCGGCCCAGCCAAAACAAGCTCCCCAGCACGATCAAGCTCCACCCCAATCGCCATCGCCGCATCGACCGCCCCGCCACCGTCAGGCATCCCACCGCAATCCCATTGATCAACAAGAGGATCACCCAACCCGGGGCGTCGTCGATGGCAGTCCAGCGTTGGGACAGCCAGTTCATGGCCCAAAGGCTATGGATATGGGCGTTTTTTGCATGATACAGACCGTCACCGGCAATCGATTGCATCACTGACTCTGGTACGGTTAACACAAGCATCGCCAGATAGCTGGCGAAGACCAATCCGTCTTGGTATCCAAGGTTCAATTTCTGATCGAAGAGGGCCGTACGCCTACCGAGTATGGTCAACGACATAAAAACCGCGAAGACCGCTAACGAGAACCCCACGACGAGCCAAGCCCGGATCGGCGCATGGGAGGGACTGGTGATGACCGCTTTGATCGCACCGGTTAGCTCCACCCCGTAAACGGCACCATACAATCCATAGACCCACAACGTGACCAGCGCCAGGACCCACGCCCAGTTCCAGGAAAGGGTACATCGTGTCGGGTGCGGATCGGGCCGGCTCAAGCGCCTTGGGGCGATCGTGGGTTGTGTCATGTCCGGTGGTTATACACGCGTAGGCCGTCTTGGAATAGCGAAGTCAAGGTTGGCTCAAGCCACGATTGATCCAAGGCCCACCGAATTGCCTCGATCACGGTTGCATCGTCAAACGTCGTGAGCGTTGTTTGGCACCGAAGCCGTGCGCTGACGATACTGGCGAAATACAGCACCGATGCAACGGGTGTCGGCAACGGCCCGCTGTGTCGGGCCGATTTGGTGCGTGCATATTGTTTGAGCCAATTCAACAGTTGATGTGGCGGGTTAGGGTCCGTCAAGACGTCGCGTATCGTCTGCAGGGGACGATCACCGCTGCTGGCGACCTGGCTGATCATCTCCGCACTGACTTGATCCAGACTGGTTAACTCTAACGCTAGATCGGATGAGAGTAAGTGTTCGAGCATTTGAGCTAGATCGTCGGGTGCCCACTCGACATGATGAGACTGCCCTAGCCGCATGACCTGTGCGAGGGTGTCTGCGCCGGCGTGATGGAGGTCTTTGTGACTCAAAGTCTCACCTCGTAAGCATGTCTAATACAAATGTGTATGTGTTGACCGTGTCGAGATCACCGAATGCCCTTGATGGACAAGGCCACGTCCAAGTGGCGAAGGGTCGTGACTTTTTTGTGGGGTGTAAACAACGGATTTTATACCCGTCGTGAATAAAAAAGTCGCGTCCGACCGTGCACAAACGGGGTATTTTTCTGCTCCAACGAACACCTGCATCACCCCGTAGACGCGTGAAGGATTTGACTGCGGAGACAACGGTTCCCTTCACGACCGTGATACCTGCTCAATCTTCAAGAGGTTTTATACCCGTGAGCCCGAAGTCGTGTGACTGTGGCGATGACCCCCCTTGGGAAAGCGCTTGCATAAGGTCATCAATCTCGTGCTCAATTTCATCGGTGTCTGGCGTGTACTGCGCGACGACCGAGCGTAATACACGAGCGAACATCCGCTTAGACGTCACCAGCAGATTGGCGGCCTGGGAAGAGCATTTCAAATTAAACCGTTTGACGAGCATCGCATAGGACGGTGACGGCTGGCCATCCAAAATAGGACGCAGCAGGCGGTACTCGAACAGCTGCCACATCTCCTGGCGACCAAGCGCCATACATTGTTTGCGCATCTGTTGTAACGCTTGGCTTAATACACCACGAGCCCACTCAACGTCGAACAGAGAGTCGACGGTCGGGTCGTCGGACGCGTGTTCAGGCACTTTATCCAGATCGGTCATTGGTCCACCGGTGCGGCTCTTGGCACACTTGTATAACGCGTGGTTAATAATGTAATTTCTTAATGCCGTGAGCAGATAGCTGCGGAACTTGCCCTTTTCTTGATTGACTCTGGCGATGAGGTCACGTTCGATCACCTGGCTGGCAATAAAGCCCTGAATAAGATCGTCTACGTCATCAGGTCTGATCCCCTTGCGGACAACCAAGTGTGTTCTAATTGCGGGAAGATAAAGCGATAATAGCTCTTCGAGTGCCTGTCGCTTGATCGAAATGTCAATATCACTGGCACGGGCGACCAATGTCCATCGCGTCGTGGGGAACGATGTCCGCCTATATAATGATGGCCGACGAGTCACCTTCGCTCTCCATGTCATGGTACGCAGCGGATCCAGGCGCACGTTTATTATAAGGCACTCAGCGTATTGTTGCCGCTGTAGGCCCGTTGACGGGTTCGCACCATGGCGCTGTATTGAGTGTGAGGCGTCAGAGAACTGACCAGCGACAACGCTAAAACAGGCATCACCGTCGATATCTGGCCATGAAGAGGTGTAAGATATTTTGCGTTCTAATGTTAATCACAATGACACCAGAACGCTATAGCCATGATGGGTTCGATGGGTGGCGGTAACGGTCTGCGGTGGCTTGATGGTCACAGGCATTGTCATGGTGGGTTGAGCGATGACACAGGATCCGCTTACGTTTAGCAAAGGCAGTGATCCGCCTTCGTCCACGCCCGGGTCTTGTTCGGGATGGGGGGATGATATGGACCACACGGTCGTCCCCGAGATCGAAGGGTACCACGTCCAGTCACACATTGGCAGTGGTGGGATGGGATCGGTCTGGCGGGCTCGACAGCTTAGCACGCGCAGGTCTGTGGCTTTGAAGCTGATGAGCGTGGCCAGTATCCGATCTGAAAAAGCCCGTCGACGGTTTGAACGCGAGATCGAAATGGCCGCTCGTTTGGACGATCCTCACATCGTGCACGTGTACGATTCGGGGGTGCACCGGGGCGTTTATTACTATGCGATGGAGTTGGTTGACGGGCTTCGTTTGGATCAGTACGTGCAGTCCCATCGCCTCCGGCCGCGCCAGATTTTGCTGCTGATGCGGACTGTCTGTCTAGCGGTCCAACATGCCCACCAGCAGGGGGTGATCCATCGTGATCTCAAGCCGTCGAATATTCTCGTCAACCAAGACGGACGGCCTTGCGTGTTGGATTTTGGCTTGGCCAAGGAGATGTTAGAAGAACCCGGCGCCGAGACGGTCTCCGTCGACGGCGACCTGGCTGGCACGGTGGCCTACATGTCACCTGAGCAAGCGGCGGGAAAGAGAAAGTTGGACACCCGAGCCGACGTCTATGCCTTGGGTGTGATCTTATACCGTTTGCTGACCGACCATCCCCCTCATGATATATGCGGGACATTGGGCCAGATTACCCATCGCATTGTCAACGAGGAGATTCGTAGACCCAGAGATGCCAGTGCCGCAATCGACGCGGAGCTGGAGTCGTTGCTGATGAAGGCGTTGGCCAAGGACCTGGACCAGCGCTACGCCTCTGCCGGTGAGCTGGCCCGCGATATTGACAATTACCTCAACGGTGAACCACTGACGGCCCAGCGGCCCTCCGTCGCCTACTTTCTCAGAAAACGCCTGCGCAAACATCAAAAAAAAGTGATTCTCGCGATGGCCGTGGCCACGGCCGCTGTCGCGCTGATCGCCATTGGTTTCGTTCGTGAACGTCGACTGGGTCAGATCGCCATGGCGAGGGCCGAAGCATACCGTCGATCGCTATATTTCAATCAGATCTCTCTGGCTGAATCGGCTGCCTCGCGGGGGCACCATGTGCGCGCCGGTGAGCAGCTGGATCGGTGCCCGCCGGATCTTCGGCACTGGGAATGGGGCTACCTCTATCGCATCTTGGATCAATCTACGGCGACGATCCGGGATCACGAGACCTCGGTGTTGTGGGCGGCCTTGGCCAAGTCAGACAGCTCGTTGATCTCGGTGGACTATCGCTCGATACGGGTTCGAGACGTTCATGCCAGAACGATGCGGGTCAGGCTGTGGCCGGACCGCGATCTGGAACAGGTGGTGGCCAGTGCCGACGGCCGGTGGCTTGTCTCTAGCAACATGGGGACGGTGACGGTTTGGGACCTGGTTTCGGGTCAGCGAATCAGTCGGTCGAACAGTCCGTCATTGGTACAGGCCATGGCGATAAGCGCGGACGGGTCAACGCTGGCGATCGGGTACGACCGCGGCATCGAGATCAGGGGACTGTCGGCCGCCGAGCCTGTCGAAACTTTAGACGTGGACAGTCCCATGATTCGAGCGCTGGCATTTAGCCCTGACGGACAGTTTCTTGCGGTAGGAGGGCGAATCCGCAGTCAGCCGGGTGTGCCGGCGCTTGGAAACAAAGGGATGGTCGTTATCCGATACCGTTCGTCGGACCGTGACGGACCGGTGTTCGAACTTAAAGGGACGGTCGGTTGCCTGGCATTTTCACCAGATCAACGCCGATTGGCCGCGGGCGCGGCGCGTCATATCGATATCCTTGATCCTCATGGCGATAGCGTTATTCACACGTTGTCAGGAAACGGTCGTTGTCTGGCCTATAGCCCCGATGGGACACGGTTGGTCTCGGGTGGCGACGACGGCACGCTGACCATCTGGGACGCTTCGTCCTACGATAGGCCGATCGCGATTCGTCGGGGACACCGAAGGCCCATTACGAGTTTGGCGTTTTCGGCCGACGGGCGGCGCGTTGTTTCGGGCAGCGATGACACGACGATCAAGTTCTGGAATCTACACAGCGGTACCGAGCAACTCGACGGCTCGACGCCAGTGGTGGCGATGAGTCGCGATCAGCGATGGTTTGCCCGCGGCGGTGCCAACCGGTCGATCGACGTCCTGCGTGTGGATACAGGCCGCGTGGTTCAAACATTTCGTGGCCAGGCGTATTTGGAGTCCATCTTGTTTGCTCCGCAGGGTCGTCACCTGTTAGGCGTCTGGGGGCTGGGGGATGTCAGGGCGACGCTTTGGCGTATCGGGGCCGATTTGCCGGGCGTGAATCTCTCAGGGAGAATCGATTCACCGATTTTTAGCCCCGACGGTCGCATGATCGCTGCTTGTAGCGGGGATCAGATTCGGCGGTGGCAAGTGTCATCTGCGACGGAGCTAGATCCGCTTTCGGGGTTTCAAGCCACTGTTCGTTCAGTCGCGTTTGGACCACGTGGCCAGCGGCTCGTGTCGGGCCACGATGACGGGGCGATCTATGTCTGGGATCTTCAATCGGGACAGGCGGTCACAGGGTGTCAGATCGAAGGCGAGAAAATTTTTCATGTCAGCTTTAGCCCCAGTGGGTATCGGATACTCGCCGGTTCGTTGAACGGCCAGGTCCGGCTATTGGCCACCGACGACCTTCGTTTGGTCACCGCATTTCGTAACCGAAGGCATTGCGTAGCATTTAGTGCTGATGGCCGATGGGTGGCATCGGGCGGGTATGGACAGATTACCATCATGGACGCGATGAAGGGGACCCAGCGGCACCAGTTGATGGGCCACGACGAGTTGGTCACAGCGATGGCCTTTAGCCCCGATGGGCTGCGCGTCGCCTCGGGCGGTCACGACGCCACGGTCAAGTTATGGGATGCGCAGACCGGGACCGAGGTCTTGACGCTGGCGGGACATCGGGCGTCGGTCCAGAAGATCGTCTTTAGCCCAGACGGTCAAAGCATCACGTCCATCGACGACAGCGGCGCCTTGCGGGTGTGGCGAGCGTCCGATCGGTGGCAGACGGCTTCGGCAACCAGCCCCGCAGTGACGGTGGATCGTAAATAGGGGGGCCTCAGCCAAAATAGGGGCCAAACAGTTATAATTCAGTCAGGCGCCTTCCCGTTCCACAGAACTTTCCGAGGCTGACGGTGAGCCACTTTGCGTCCATTGATATCAGACGACGTTGCATGCGCAGCGTTCTAAAAATGTCTGTCTTCTGCTGCGCGTTGGCTGTGGCAAGCGCCGGTGTGGAGGCGGCGGCACCGTCAGAGTCTCCGCGAGCCGATCAGTCGCTAAGCCAGGGTTGGGAAGCCTATCGCCGAGGTGATTTCGAAGGGGCCGTGGGCCATTGGGGCGAGTCGGCGGCGGCGTATCGGTTGGCCGGTTTGCCTGCAGGCCAGATCGAGGCATTTCGCCATCAGAGCGCGGCGCTGCGCGCCTTGGGACGTTACCCCGCCGCCGTAGATCAATTGCGACAAGCCATCGAGCTTGCTGAGGACACCGAGGGCAACGGTGATCTCCTGGTCGGGCTCTATGACGAGTTAGGGGTTGTGCTGACACTGACACAGGATCTAGACGCCGCCGGTGTTGCACTGGAAAGGGGTCTTGCCATGGCGATCGAGCTGAAAAATCGACACGCCCAGGCTTCGATCCTAAATAATTTGGGTCACCTGTGGTGCGCGCAGGAGAAATATGACAAGGCGCTGCAATCGTACTATCAATGTATCGATCTATCCCAGCAAGAAGACAATAGAGAACTGCTGGCCACCGCCACGACCAATGCCGCAATGGCGGCATTGCTGACCGATGAACCCGCTCGTGCCGCAGCACTTGCCCAACAAGCTCAAGCCGCCGCCGAACAACTGACCTTCACGCACGAGCAGGCGTTTTTGCTGATTACCCTCGGTCACGTGCATCAAGCGTTGACGCGCCGGTCTGTGGACGACCCTAAGTCGGGTTTGGGGTCGGCCTTGAAAGCGTATCAGCTTGGGTTTAACGTCGCCAAAAACGTGGGGGATCACCGCGGCATGGCTTACGCCCTCGAGGGCATCGCTCAGCTGTACGAATCGCAAGGACGGACCAAGGAGGCGCTGACACTGATTCAGCGAGCGGGTCATTTCGCCGATCAGTCGCATCTCAGCCACGCAGCGGTCCGATTGCGCTGGCAACAGGGCCGGTTTCTAGCTTCCTTGGGTAGGCGGAAACCCGCCATTGAAGCGTATCGTCACGCGGTCGAATCTTTGGGTTCTGTCCGTCAAGAGACGGCAATCGGAGTGGGCAACCGCTTTGCAAGCTTCGGGCCCCGGCAAGATGCCAACGCGATTTTGTCGGAGTTGGCCGATCTGTTGTTGCAGGAAGCGGAGGTGACGGAAGAACAGGCACACGCCCAGCGGCTTATGCGAGAAGCGATTCGCACGTTAGAACGGCTCAAGACGGCGGAGCTGGTCAACTATTTTGAGGACCAGTGTATCGAACAGCTCCAGACGCGCACCGTCAGAATTGATCAGATTGCGTCGGATACCGCGGTGATCTATTACGTGTCACTTCCCAGGCGTACAGAGATTCTTCTGGCGATTGATGGCCAGCTGCAGCGGTTTATGGTCACTGTGGATCGCGACCAAATGGTTCAGACTGTCCAGCGGCTCCGCTACGAATTGGAAGACCTTTCCACACGGCGCGACCTTGGTCCCGCGCAAGAGATCTACCAATGGCTGATCGCTCCGATCGAAACAGCGCTGCGCTCTGCGGCGATCGACACGTTGGTGTTCGTTCCCGACGGTCCACTGCGGTTGATCCCCATGGCCGCACTCTACGACGGGAAGCAGTACCTGATTCAACAGTATGCCACCGCCGTGACGCCGGGTCTGACACTCACGGATCCAAAAGGTTTTGAGCCGGGTGAGATTCGCCTTCTGGCCGGTGGATTGACAGCTCCGGTTCAAGAGGGTTACGCGCCGCTGAGCCATGTCAAAGAAGAAATTGATCAGGTGTCCAAAATATTTGGTGGCAAGAAATTGATCGACGAAAATTTCGTTCTGGGGGAATTCGAACAACAGCTGCGCCAGAGCTCTTATCACATTGTGCACATCGCGTCCCACGGTCGGTTTGGTGCCCGTCCGGATCAGACGTATGTACTGGCACACGACACGAAGATCACCTTGGCCGACCTTGAGAGCATGATCCGACCGGCCTATTTTCGCGACCAACCGATTGAACTGTTGACACTCAGCGCCTGTCAAACTGCCGCCGGCGACAATCGTGCGGCACTGGGGCTTGCAGGGATCGCTGTGAAGGCCGGTGCCCGAAGTGCTCTGGCCACACTGTGGTCAGTTCACGATCAGACCTCGGCCATATTGATGACGGAGTTCTACCGGCAGATACACGATGACCCTGGCATCTCCAAGGCTCAGGCGCTGCAACGAGCGCAGATGAGCCTTTTGGATCATCCAATGCATCAAGATCCCTATTTCTGGTCGCCTTTTTTGATCATAGGGAATTGGCAGTGATTGCCCGCATTCCGATCTGCAAAAAAAATCGCCGACGGGCGCAGGAACGACGTGATAAATCTGTAACTTAGTTTGTCCGGGTCTATCCACGCCACGGGCCGGTTTCAATGTGTGATGGTGTGGGGGTAGTCGCCGCTGGGATGGTGTGCGTCGGTTCGCGTCGGCGACGGCTGACACCGATGATCAATCAACCCTCCCAACAAAATGGGTTGGACGGATCTGATTCGACGTTACGAGCCTTCGATATACAGAACCTATGTACGAGATCAAAATCATGGAGGCACGATCATGAAAACGCTTATCTACGCCGTTATGTTGACCACTGGCTTGCTCGTATCCTGGCAGGCGACGGTCGGCGACGAAACCGAACCGCTGGAGGTGTCTGAACGATCGGTGTCGGATGTGCGGTCGTCAAACGAGCCGCTGATCTTTGTGCCCAAGGCCTATGACGGCGTTTTTCAGGGGGACACACGATTGATCACCAACCATCGACGATCGGATCTGGTTCGATCACCC
Organism: Phycisphaeraceae bacterium; assembly: GCA_965222495.1. Taxonomy (GTDB): domain Bacteria; phylum Planctomycetota; class Phycisphaerae; order Phycisphaerales; family Phycisphaeraceae; genus CBDCUA01. Next base: position 106,046 of record CBDCUA010000005.1, read on the forward strand.
GATTTGGGTACGCCCCCACGTCCTATGTTGTTAGTGCCCAGGCAGGCCGCGTTGACCACCCAGTCACAACCTTCGCTGTTCTGGTATCTCTCCAGGCCCGTGGATCACGAGATTAAACTAGCGATCAATCTGCCGTCCTTAACCGAGCCGATTTTTGAGATGTCGTATAACGGCAATGAAATTCAAGGGATCCAACGCATCGATCTGGCCACAGCCAATGTCACCCTTCATCCGGGTATGGCTTATGAGTTGGTCGTGAAGATGGTCCTTGATCCGCAAGCGCCTGCCAACGATGTATACACCAAGACGGTGATTCAGCGTATTGCAGGTCGCGAATTGACCGAGAAATGGGCGGGGGCGTCGCTTCGGCAGCGGGCGTCGATCGCCGCCGACGAAGGGATCTGGATCGACGCGATTGAATGGATTAGTGACCTGATCGAAGATCAGCCGGATCAGCGATCGTTACGCCGAGATCGCGCAGATCTGCTTCGGTTCGCGGGGTTCCACGTTGTGTTGGGTTCTCGTAGGGAGCACGACACCATCGCAATGCTTGATTGAATGCCCTGCTTCGCTTGTGTGTGACACCCGACAACTCAGAACAGACACAGCTTCGGGCCCGTGCCGGTGACGCCGGGGCCGTGACGGTGAAAGCGAACACGTTGACGATCGACGGTGGTACCGGTTCAGCCCCGGCAGATAACCCTCTAGTGATCACCGGCATCGGTACGCAGGCGGCGTTTGACCATTCGGGTGATGCCGGTCTGATTCGTGTCCAGGCCGAAGGTGATGTCGTCTTAAAGAACATGGGCACCATCACCTCCTCGGCCCGGTCGTCAAACGGCGGCTTGATTGACATCATCTCAAACTCTTCGATCGAATTGTTTGACAGCACGATTAACGCACAGGCGGGGGTCGACGGCGGCAATATCAAGCTCACTGCACCACAGCGTGTGCGATTGATCAGAAGCGAGCTGACCGCTAGGGCAGGCCGAAACGGTGCTCAGATCGATATCGATCCCCAGTTTGTCATTCGATCGACGGCCGAGCCGGTGGTGTACCCGTGTTGGTGGCCATTGATCCGGCGGCCATTCTCTTAAGCAGTCAAACCCGGATTCTTACGCCGGCGGTTTTACTTCCGCCCGACCTGGATTTGGCAGCCAGTCTTGTGGTATTGTCCGGGTCACTCTTGGATTCAGACGTGAGCTTGCAATCGAATTGCGCAGCACAGCGAACTGTTCTCGGCGCGGCCACAAAGTACACAGGTGCGTATTCGCTGACGACCCAATCCGGTCACGGTGATTGTCATTGGCAATGGCAATGGTTTTTTGTAGATTGCCACAACCCCGACCCCGTTGTGTGACCTGACGGTACCGTCTACCTGGTGTATGGGGCGTTGACCCATTTCAAGTCCAAATCCCAAGGCATGTCAATCGTGAGGCTTTGGGGTCCCAACAGATCGGTCAGCCAAAAGAGATGAATGCTAAGCTCTATCGGCGGCTTCGTATTTTTTTGCCGCTCTGCTCGTGCTCGACGCGGTACCGCCCGCGGCCGCTTATGCCACACCTCAGCATCGGCCTTAAACCGATGCAAACGTGTCATTGGTCATGCGGTACATCAAAATCCCTGCCAGGTAATCTGAAAGTGAATGCCCAAATCCTGAACGTCGTCTTCGGTATCGTTGAAATCTCTAAAGGGATGCCCCCAATAAAACTGGGCATTTAGTGTTTGGTCAAGGTGCAGTAGCAATCCTGCGCCGGCGCTGGTGAGATTGATCGAATCGTTTGTCCTGGCTTCATCCCATCCGTACCCGAAGTCAACGAACGGTACCAAGGATAAGATCGTTTGGCCGTTGGCGTCGTACGCCAGCGGAACACGTAGCTCGCCGGAGACGACCACGCCATTGTCCCGGACCACCTGGTTTTCGCGGTAGCCGCGGATGGTATTGACGCCGCCCAAGGCAAACTGTTCAAGTGACAATAGCGAGCTGTCTGTCATCTGGGTACTGATCCGGAACAGCGCCTGATGGTTTGTTTGGCCGAGCCTCTGGACGTATTGGAGGCTACCCAGCCAGCTGACAAACTGTCCGTCGGCGGCGCCACCCACCGTCGCGTCCAAGGCATCCAGGCCTACTCTTAATGTTGAACGCATGGCCAATGCCCGTTGTTGATCGCGGGCGACAAACTCGACGTCGAAACGCAACACGGTGACATCACTTTCGCCGTTTCGGGCTCCCGGGGAGAATGAGAACGGGCTGCCCAGGAGGAATGTTTCGTTCTCTCGGCGTTCGCCCGCCACAGCGACGGCAAGCTCGGAGCCCACCGTGCGGTATAGTGGATGCCTCAGTGCAACCGAGAACTCCTGCAGCTCACTGGCGATATCCAAATTGGCGAACGGCTCTTCGATCACCAACGTATCGCTGCGAGCGTAGGTGACCGTTAGTGTCGTATCGTGAACGGTGATCGGTATCGTGTAAGAGACCGACATATTGTCTTTTCCCGATAGATCGATGTCATCGAAGCCGTTTTTTGTAACGCCATAGTCAAGAAAGATGCGGTCCGCATGCCCGGTAAGGTTTGTGTGCCAGGCCAACAAGCTAAAACGCTCTGCACCGATGCTCGGCGAACGGTGGTTATCAAATCGCAGTGCAACGTGAAAAGCGTCGTCCTCTTCCAGGGTCACGTCAAGGAAACTGTCGCCGGCAATCAACCCGGGGCGCAGCTCGGCATTGATGCTCTTGATATTCGGGTTATCTCGAAGCAGTTCGAGTCGATTCTTGAGTGACAAGACGTTTAGTGGCGTACCGGCTCCGAGCGTGATCCGGTTTGTCAGGTATGCCTCGTTGAGTTGTTGACGACCACTGATATTAATTTTCGAAAGTACCCCTTCGACGATCCGAAAGGTAATTACGCCGTTGGCAAAAGACTGATCCTCGAGTACCGCACCTGAGTTGACGTAGCCGTGATTGACGTAGTGCAGCGTCAGTGCCCGACGGGCACCTTCAAGGTTGTCGGCGGTGATCTCCTTCAATAGGTACGACGTCAGTAGCTCTGCCAACTGTTCGTTGGAGAATACTGTGTTGCCCTCAAAGTTAAACCCCTGAATCTCCAACGAACGTGTGTCAGGAGCGGCATCATGGTCAGGAAGGATCTGATCCAATGGTGGCAATACCGTATCCTGGGCAAAACAGGCCCAAACCGAGGTCAGGATCATGCTTGAGATTAAAGCGACTCGTCGGATCATCTGATTTGTATCCTACACATTCGGCGAATTCAACGCTGGCCGTCGTCTGTGGGTTATGGATGCAAATTCAAGAGTTGACAGCAGATAGATATTTTTGGAGTCTGGCCCCATATGGCAGCCTGATTATAGAGTGCCTACCACGTTGCGGGACGTCTCTTAGGTGGGTGTGCCCATCAAGATCATGGGGTTGTCTGCGTCGGCGTTCACGTGGGCGGTATGCTGGGTCTATATGCAGACGTGACGCATACTCTGTGTTCAAGTGGGATACGCTAAACCCATCGCCCGGAGCGACGCACTAGAAATGTACTTGCACAAACACCTTTTGTGTTTCGTACGGGCGACTGTTTGCGGCGCAACGGCCTTGCCAAGTGTTTTGATAGATCGGATCTGAGTCGCGTATGGCGTGTGGGTTGTTCGATCCGGAGCTATAGGTTGAAAGGAGGTCCCGGGCCACCAATCCCGGGCCTCCCGGTGACGGTCCTGATCGTGGGGCTACTTGGTGGCTATCCCCATCGGCTGAGTATCACACGATCCACGATCATCGTTCGGACGTCTTGTGATTAAGGTTTGAAAGGGCCCGGTGTCTTAAGAAGCTGCGCCACGGCTCGGGATTGCCAGATGCTTTGGATAATATCTTTCCCATGAGGCGTGACGTCGATTGTGAAATTCCCAGACGCCGTTTTGGTAATTTGCACTCCCGGAATACCGCCGTCGACGCGGCGGAGTTCTTCGGTCGATACCGAGTTGATTCCGGTTGATGTGTTCCTGGTCATGACAGTCGCTCCTTTGATTGGTTGTCATGGTCATACATTCGGATCGGTTCCCGCAGATAGAGAGCCGAGCCGTGGAGCTCGGCTCTCTTCTTTGGGATACTTCTTTAGGGACCGATCAAGCGCTGACCGGCCTCTACTGGATCAATGTCCTGATAGCATCAGCTGATCACCTGAATGCCTTGGCGATGTTCAGGTTGACTTTGATCGTGTTGATCGACCCCCGCCACGGGCCTGGCCATGGGCCCGGCCACGGGCCTGGCCACGGGCCTGGCCACGGAAAGGGACCATCGGGGTTGGGCGTGTAACCGCCATTGACATCCACCAGCTGGCTGGTCTCTAGAGCTTCTAGCTCTGGAAGATGTGTGCTGTTCGTTTTCATCCTAAATCAACTCCATTGTGTTTGCCGTGTTCGGCCCTTTGTCCACCCGATCTTGACCCCGACGCCGAACACGACCTGTTCCGAGTCCAAGACCTTACAAATCCCTTCACCCCTTCTCTCCGCGCGGAATCAATGGGCGTGTCCTGCCGTTAAGCGGGATCGCCCGGTGTCATGTCCAGGGGGTTTGTATCGATCAATGTGCGACAACATTTTGAGTTTCGTGTGTTGTGCGACTTTACACCGTACTTCTTGCTGGCATCGCGCTCCGCCATCGGCGGTCAATGGGTCACCCCAAGCTAATGGTGCGCCGAATCCTTCGCAGCAGTACAGACAACAAATTCTCCCTGCGGGTAATGATTTCGACCCTACCGGTCATACCCAGCTTCAAACGACCACGCCGCTGGCCACGGGAGACTTCCCGATTGGCCAAGGCGAGTCTGGCGGTGTAGAGCGGCGGGGCGACCCCCTGTTTCCCTTCTACCGGTTGGGAGTCGGGAGAGACGAACACAACTTTTCCCTCTAATGTGCCGTACTGCTGATAGTCGTAGGCATCTAGCTTGATCCTCGCGGGCATTCCCACGGTCAGTTCACCGATGTCTTGGCTGGTCAGCGCAACGTCCATCCGGTAGCCGTCGACCGGCGCGATCTCGACCAGCGGTTGACCGGCTCGAATCACGTCACCAACGTTTAGTTCTTTGGAAATCACAATGCCGGCGACGGTGGATCGGATTTCGGCTTGACGGTGTTGAAGCCTAAAACCCTTCAGATCTAAGCGAAGCTGATTCATTTGCGCCTGTTTGGCCGTCTGTTTGAGCTTTAGGTCTTGTCGCTGGACGTCATGTGCCCGTACGAGGGTTTCACGCTGCCGGGTACGCACGTGAATATTTGTTTCATCAACGGGCAGCTTGGCCAGAACGAGTTGTGCCTGCGCCTGCTGGACATCAAGATCGGCCCGGTGCACTTCTTCTGGCGCGGCGGCGTGTCGTGCTCTCAGATTCTGTGTTTTCTCGAGGCGGTAACGGGCGTTCTCGAGCTGGAGTTGAGCGACGTGAATGTTCACAGATCTCTCCTGTTTGGCCCGTTCGACTTGCCGGATTGCCTGATCGAGTTGTGACTGGGCGTGTTGTCGTCGGGCCTGGAATTGACTTGCCAGGAGCACTTCAAGCCGTTTGAGTTGATCCCACACTTGATGGGCTGCGGTCAGGTGTTCTTGGGTTTTTCTGATTTGGTTATCCAGGTGCCCTGTGTCAAAACGGATCAGCAGATCGCCAGCGTGGACCTCGTGACCTTCGCGGTATGCCACCTCCGTCACCCGTCCCCCGGTGGCAGCATTGAATTGTTCGCCACTGAAAATGCGGTCCGGTTCAACAGTTGGCCGCACACGACCGGTGGCCACGACGATCAGATCTGCTTTTGTTGTGGCCATCCATACCAATGCGGCGACGAGCAGTCCGGCCAAGAGCGTCACAGCGCCATGCGCCAATGGCCTGGGCTTTGCCAGTTGGATGCGACGAAAATCGGTGCAGTCATCGAGTTGTAGGACCAAACTTCGGCGCACGGGTCAATCCTTTTCCACCTGGCCAGATACGGCCAAACTGGCACAAGCACACGGTGTGGGTTCCGGCTCGGTGGATCGGTGAAATGTGTTGCTGTCGGGCTCCCGGGTCTGCGGGGCGTCGGTCTGAGCACGCCATAGCTTGGCGTATTGACCGTCTAGTGCCATTAGCTGACGGTGAGAGCCGCCTTCGATTACCTGCCCGTCGTGCATCACGTAAATGAGATCTGCCTGCTTGACGGTGCTCAGGCGATGGGCCACCAGCACCACGGTTTTCCCTGCGAAGACCGTGCGCAAACTTGTCTGGATGGCTCGTTCGGTGGTGGTGTCCAGGTGGCTGGTGGCTTCATCAAATAGCAGGATGTTCGGGTCACATAGGAGCACCCGTGCGATGGCCAATCGCTGGCGTTGACCACCGGAAAGATTGGCCCCGCGCTCGCCGATCACCGTCTCGTACCGCAACGGAAGACCGGTGACGTACCGGTCAAGCCCAGCCGCTCGGGCCGCTTGGATGATCTGATCCATGGCGGCCTGAGGTCGTCCCAGGGCGATGTTATCGCGAATGGTTCCGTTGAAAATAAAAGGGTCTTGACTGACCACTCCGATACCGGTTCGCAGGGAGTCGATTTGCACATCTCGCAGGTCAATGCCGTCGAAAAGAATCTTGCCTTCATCGGGCTGATAGAACCTCGTGAGTAGTTTTAGCAGTGTGGACTTGCCTGACCCGCTTTGGCCCACAATGGCGACGGTGGACCGAGCTGGGATTTTTAGGTTGACACCGCGAAGCACCTGTTCGCGACACCCGTAGCGGAACGAGACGTCCTGCAGCACAATGGCTTTCTGGACATCGGTTAACTTGGCCTTGTCCGATTCACCTAACGGCTCAAGCTCAAGGTCCATCACTTCATAGAGACGGCTGACCGCGACCAAAGCGTCTTGGATCTGGAGGTTGACCGAAGCCAGCCGCTCAAGCGGGCCCAGGAGGTGACTGAGCATGGTGTAGAAGAACATCAGCTGGCCGATGGTCATCGCGCCGGCCATGACGCGGTGCCCGCCGTACCATAAGATCACAATCCCGGCCACACCGGTGATCAGGGTACCGGCGCTAGTCATCGAAATGCCCAGCTTCTGCAAGCCAAAGGTCGTGTCTAAAAGTTCGGCCAGATGCGACTCCCGTTCTAGCGAACGCAGCCGCTGTACCCCGAACGCCTTGATCGTCTCGACGCCGGCCACGTCCTCAACCATGTGGGCAGAGAACCGAGCCGATCGCTCCATGGCCTGACGTGAACGGCGTTTGACGGGTGCGTGATGACACCACACGCTCGCCAGCAGGAGCGGCACGAACGCCGTGGACACACCGGCCAGCCGGGCGTCATAACACCACAGGACGATCACAGAAACAATGACCATCAAACCGTCGAGCACCACCGTGAGTGCGGTTCCACTGATCGCTTCGCGCACTTTGGCCGCATCGTTGCCACGCGATAGGATTTCACCGACGCGTCGCGTCTCGAAAAAGTTCATGGGCAGATGAACCACGTGACGTGCGTAAGCAGAAATCAGTGACAGATCGACACGTCGTCCTACATGCGCCAGCAGGTACCCTCGCAATACGCCAAAGAGGGTCTTGAACAACACAATCAGCACCATGCCCAGGCCCATCGCGTTTAGGAGGCTGCCTAGGCCCTGAGCCAAGATCGAATCGACCAAATGCTGAATAAACAGTGATGTGGTCAGCCCCAGCGCAGTCATGAGCATCGCACAAAAACACGTTTCGACCAGAACGCTTCGGTGAGCGCTAAGTAAGTGTAAGAACCGCCGCCACGGACCGGCTTGTGGTGGTAACGAGTGGCGTCGGTGGCTGTCGGTCTTCGTGTCCGAGGAACAGGGGACCTGGCGAGGTTCCAGCAGGAGCAAATAACCCGTCCAGATGTCGCAAAAGGACTTCCGATCCAGCTTGTGTACGCCCCGGCCCGGGTCGGCCATGATCACAGCTTTGGGAGTGACACGGTGTAGGACGACAAAATGGCCCAGGCCTTCGGCGTTTCGGGTGTGCGCGATCGCTGGCAGAGAGATACCCCCCAACGCGTCGTAGGATCCTTTGACGGGATGGGCGGCGAACGCTAGCCGCTCGGCGGCCTGGACCAAGCCGAGCAGATTGGTACCCACAGAGTCGGTGCCGGCAAGCTGGCGCATCTGCTGAACGCCGATGTATCGACCATGATGCCTCGCCACAGTGGCCAACGCTGCAGCTCCACAGTCGCTCTGGTCGTGCTGACGGACACACACGTAGCGTTTGAACATGGAAATCCCCCGGTCGGGTCGGCGACGGTCCATTGGGCTTTCAGTGACCAACGACATCGCTGCCGTACCGGCAGTAAATACAGGGAAGGGGCAATGATCCTGCGCGCCGGCGGTGGAATATTCGGTCTTCGATCGAAGCAGAAGGGGCGAAGATATCGCTCGTAAGTGCTTTGCGCCACACCTGCTGTCACTTCAGTGGTAGTGGTCCACCGCGGCTCTACGCCAAGAGGATCAGGTCGCCAGCGGGCCTTAGCGTCTCGATTTAGCGTTTGGGTTTGATCTAGCGGCAGCGTCGCCTAGGATTGTTTGTGTGGTTGCGAGGGGTGGGGCTTGGCGGGCCTAGGTCCCCGCGGCGAACGCGATACCGTGTAGAATAAATAGGTCGCGGATGGTAGTCTGATCTGACAACGGAGGCGGGGCAAATGACACTCCCATCGATCATGCCCTGCCGCATTTGGGTTTCTGATATCGTCGAATACCTGCTGGTTGTGTGTATGGCGGCAACCCGCATCTATCTATAAGGAGTAGAGTCGTAACCATGAGCAAGCAACTTCTAATTTACGAAACAGCGGTGCCGGTATCTAGCCAGCGACACCTGAATTGGTCGGTCAAGACTGGGACAGATTATGCGTTTGCCAAAGAATTAAACGCGGTGCCGCTGGTGGCGGCAGAGATCCCAAACGTGGCGATGGAATACGTCATTGTATTCGCCGGCAATGATCAGAACGTGATGCCGCTAGCGGTTCTGGGTGTTCATGAGCGGGAGAACCTTTACTTGACCGAACAAGGCGAGTGGCAAGCGAAGTATATCCCCGCGTTTGTGAGGCGGTATCCTTTTGTCTTTGCAAGCAATGCCGAGGCGAAGAAGTTCACGTTGTGTATCGATGAGGAATTTGGTGGGTGCAACCAGGATGGCATCGGGGAACGGCTGTTCGACGCCGAGGGCCAGCGGACACAGTATTTGGAAAGCGTGTTGGCGTTTTTGAAGATTGAGCAAGTTCACTTTCGGCGTACACAAGCCTTTTGCAAGAAACTTGTTGAGCTGAAGCTATTAGATCCCATGCAAGCACAGATCACGTCAAACACCGGTCAGCAGCGGCGGCTGGGGGGTTTTACCGCCGTTAGCCGTGAACGGCTCAAGGCACTGTCAGATCAGCAGCTTGCCGAGTTGGCCAAGACAGACGAATTGGAGCTGGTGTATCTTCACTTGCAGTCACTGAAGAACCTTAGCTCGGTCGTGGCCCGGAGCAAGTCCTCCCAGACCGAGCAGGACGCGACGGGGCAGGGCGTGGAAGAGTCATCTGCGACCCCAGACGCGATCGCTTCGACAGCGACGCCAGCCTGATGGTCGCAGGCACGGCGTTGTCATGTGACGGTCATCGAAATGTCAGAATGGGATGGGGCTAAAACCCAGGCGCCCAAACAACACGACCGCACACACGTAGATACGAAAAACGACGAGGGGTGGCAAGTGCCACCCCTCGTCGTTTTATATCTTACATCTGCCTACAAACCCCGCGATTAAGGTAAGGACAAACGTTCACAATTTCCCATGGCGATGTCGTTCTCCGGCGATCCACTTCGTGCTTCGTCCCCGTCACGGTGACCGTATCGGCAGACACCGCTAGGTCGGGGTTGTTCACCGTGGCAGGGCGGTCATACCAAACGCAAAACGTTCTTGATTGGGTATTCTGCAAACGCAGTCTGTTGTCGACACAATGGATCAAGTTCCCGATGTGTCAAGAAAACACGCAGGACGCATATCCGCTTCCTCCAAAGGACCGTCGACACTCAGTGTCACCGTCGAAAGATCCTGAACCCACACCCCGTGGGCGTCGGTCATCGTTTGAAGCCTCTAAAAGCTGGATGATCGTTGAGCGTGAGATTCGATCACGCGTCTTGTCCGGCGCCCGTCTGTGACCCTTCCCATCTGCACCGCAACCAGACAGTTCTTGACGACCAGCCAATCACCATCCTGGACCGCCGGCACGATCACATACCGTTGTGATGTTGATTCCAGATTCAACCGGCTAAACTTTGTTGCCCAACACGGTGCCCGTCTGACGGCAGCTGGTCCACGGACAACAACCGATAAATCTGGCCGATGCCAGCCATCGATTGCGTACAGAATCCAATCAATCTCTCTTTGCCTACCACAGGCGCCCAACAACCTTCATCAGAGCGTAGACATCTCGTGTCTTGAGCGATCTAATTAAGGTCTGACCGTCGCCGCAGTCTGGTGCCAAGTGTTGCCAATGCCGCCAGACTTAGCATCGTCGTAGTGGGTTCAGGAATAGCGCGTGGAGACGGAGGTGGAGGCGGGAACACGCCTGGGACATACTCAACCACAAATCCCAAGGTGTTAGTGCCGGACCCGTCAGCCCATCCCCCACTAAGCGCGGTGCGGGTGTGCAGGAAGTCTTCGTTTCCGTTGGCGTCGTCTGGCTCATTGCCGCCCCAGGCGGCGAACGTTGGTGAAGAGCCGGCCGACCCACCATTCCAAAACACCGTCCCGGCTTCCGGGCCAGTGATCCATTCCCAAACGCCCTCGCTGGCGGCATCGCTTCCCCCAAGCCAAGCCTGGTTACGGCCAATCAACGATTGGACAAAATCTTGCTCGGCTTGATCGGTGACGGTTGCTAGAAACCCGGTCGCGCCGTTGAACGTCATGGATGCCGCATTGGCCAAGGCTGTTTGGAAGTCCACGTCCAAATTTGATCCCGGGACGCCGATAAACTCGTAGAAGTTTCCGTTGGGACCTTGGGACGGAACCGCATGAGCGGCAGGTGACCCCAAAGACAACGCACCGATGAACCCAACCGTCAATGCAACACGAATCGCATTCATACAGACCTTCCTCCTAAACTTCACCAGCAGGGATTTATTATTGGTGCCAAACGCTCCGCTGGTCCGACTTTGCATACGGACCCCCTATTTTGGCTTCTATTATACCCTCTACAAGAGGTTTGTCATCACTTTTTTGTGGTTGATTGTGACGTTGGCGGACCGTCATGGCAATCGGGTGTTCGACGGTCGTGAACGGTAGGATCAACGGTTGGTCGTCAGCAGGGGTTGATTCATGCGCCACGGAGGATCTCCGTAGCCACAGCCCAGGCGGGCCGGCCGGATTGCCGCCGCAAAGACAGATGCGTCTCAATCAGACGTGCCTTCCTAGTCCTGCCAGCCTCAATGCCCGTCGCTGTCCGGGCAGTCACATCGGAGCGCGGTGCCACTTTGCTCCTGCGTAGACCATTGTACGCAGGCGTGGGGTGCTCGTGTTCACAGACAGCACCCGTTGGTATGAATGCTTCATGAAGATCGCAGAGCAAAAAGTGCTGCCGGAAATGCCAAAAAGGATTAGTCTCAAAAGCACATGCCCTGGCGGGAGTGCTCCGCCAGGGCATGAAATAGTGTTCGTATTCGAGTAATTTTACTAGGCTTCTAGACGACGACGGCGTAATCCCGCACCAAGCGCCGCCAAACCCATCACACCTAACATGGCGGTGATCGGTTCAGGAATGACATCAGGAGGCGGGGGCGGCGTGGTCGAAGACACGTACTCAACCACAAATCCTAGGGTGTTGTTACCGGTACCATCGGCCCACCCGCCACTGAGTGCGGTTCGGGTGTGCAGAAAATCTTCGGCACCATTGGCGTCGTCTGGCTGGTTACCGCCCCAGGCGGCGAACGTTGGTGAAGAGCCGGCCGACCCACCATTCCAAAACACCGTCCCGGCTTCCGGGCCAGTGATCCATTCCCAAACGCCCTCGCTGGCGGCATCGCTTCCCCCAAGCCAAGCCTGGTTACGGCCAATCAACGATTGGACAAAGTCTTGCTCGGCCTGATCAGTGATCGTCGCCAAGAACCCGGTCGCGCCGTTGAACGTCATGGAAGCCGCATTGGCCAGGGCTGTTTGGAAATCCACATCCAAATTTGATCCCGGGGCGCCGACGAATTCGTAGAAGTTTCCATTGGGACCTTGGGACGGAACCGCATGAGCGGTAGGTGACCCCAAAGACAACGCACCGATGAACCCAAATGTCAGCGCAAAACGAACCACTTTCATACCAAACCTCACTCTCAAAAGTATGTTTGTTTACTTACTCCCGTAACCGAATCTCCCCTGGCCTATGGTTACAAACACACACAGACCCAAAACCAAGGACACATGATACCATTTTTCAGAGCCGGCGCGCTAACTTTTATATCTTTTTTTGCATTTTTTCCCAAATCAGAGCACCTGGTGGGTCATCAAGGGTCCCTAAATTGCCTAAGTTAATATTTGGGCGACCATCCCCACTTCGCAGTCCTGAATTTGCTTGCGCACAGCGGTAGGCGTTTGGGCTTTACTCGTCCATATCGAGGTCGGCTACGATGATGGAAGCGTCGTTTGCCACACCCAAACGCTTGCGTCGCGATTCAAATGCAGCAGCGGTGACAACAGTTGTCTGCCGGGGGCACAAATGAATGATAGATGCAAAGAAAGCACATCCGTGGGGCCGTGATTCGACGAATGGACCATTTGGCAGCACACGAGCCTCGACGCCGCCGTTACACAACGTTCGGGGAGTCCATCCGTCAAGAGGCGCCTGAAGCGCCGTTGCCGTTAGATGTGGCGGATCACAAAACGAGGGCGACGGGGCTCGAACCCGCAACCTCCGGATCGACAGTCCGGTGCTCTAACCAATTGAGCTACGCCCCCGGCGTTTTTGACACCGGTCAATCCATCCTTGCAAATCAGACCAAAAGTTTAGGATTCGCCGGCGCCCTGTCAACCAATCGTCGCGAGAGTAAATCAGTTGCTCTTGAAGCATTCCTGTCGGGCGTCCTCAAGCTGTCGCAGGAGGTCCTTAATCTGATCACGCAGCGACTCTAGTTGGCCCTGCAACGGTTCGCAACCGACGGCATGGGTGATCGCACGATCGTATGCGTCCAGTTGTTGACGCTTTTCGCGGATCAGCTTGGGCAGCAACGCGGGCAGGTCTAAATAATGATAATGAGCCACGTTGGTCTGAAATGTGCTGGTCTGCAAGGGTTTTTGCATGGCACTGATCAGGCTGACCAATCGATGTTCGTGGTCGTGACTGATCCGAGCTGTCTGTGGCACGAGTTTCCACAAGCGGACCGTGGCCGGAGAAAGATACGGCGTTGCGTTGTTCTCAAGGTGGCGCACCAAGCCGTGGGCCTCCAGGTTCAACAGGTGGCGCAGTTGCTCGACAATCCCTTGTGGGTCCATGGTCGTGTCGGTTTGAGGCAATGGGCACCCCGAGCGTAAGATTGGCTTTATTGATCCGTTGCAACGACTTGTCGGGTCAGCGATACACCGGGCGGTATGGCGCGGGGGCTTTGGGAAGAGGAGTGCGGATGCCCGGTGACCGATAGCACCGCATACTCTCGTGCCACCCTGCTCATGGCCGCTGGATTAAGGCCCGACCACAGCAGCGCAGCGGCACACACCAACACCATGGCCAGTCCCGCCCCGCTGGGACTGAACCCGGGCCGATCCCCCGGGTCGGTGACCAGGGTCATAAAGTAGACCGGGCGCATATAGTAGTACAAGCTGATGAGCGTATTTAATAGCAGAACGATGATGAGCACGAATCCCGCCGTGCCTGCGTCAGCCATCGATTTCATCAGGTAGATTTTGCCCATGAATCCGCCCAGGCCTGGCATGCCGAACAGGCTCAGCAAGAACAGCGTCATCAGCACCGCTAGGATTGGGCAGCGGCGCATCAAACCGGTGTAGCCAGGAAGCTCTTCGGTGCCGGTTCCTTGGACGATCAGCGCTGCGACGGTGAACGCGCCAAGATTCATAAACACGTAAACAAAAAAGTAGAATAAGATCGATCCGATGGCCGTTTGAGCGGTTCCACCCGTGACCGCAATCGCACTGGCGGCCATGATCATGTAGCCCGCATGGGCAATGGAGCTATAAGCGAGCAATCGCTTGATATTCGTTTGATGTAGCGCAATCAAGTTGCCCCACGTTGCCGTCACACCTCCCAGAATCGCCACGCCAACCGCCAGTCCGTTCAGACCCGCCAGGTCGCCAGATGTGGTCGTCAGGCCGAAGGCGTGCAGCACCCGTACCAGCAGACAGACCGCGGCACCTTTAGACGCGACGGACAAGAATGTGGTGACCTCAATCGGTGCGCCCTGGAACACATCAGGGCACCAAAAGTGCATCGGCACCGCAGACAGCTTAAAGGCCAATCCGACCAGCATGCCCGCCAGACCCACCGCCATGAACGGTGTCATCCCGTCCGCCGCGGCAGACTCCGCGATTCCCTGAAGGCTCAGTGTGCCCGTTGCCCCATAGATTAATGACATGCCGTATAGCATGATCGCACTGCTTGCCGAACCGAAGATCACATATTTCAGTGCCCCTTCCGATCCGATCCGCAACCTCTTGCGAAAGCCGGCCAATGCGTAACTGGGCAACGATGCCGACTCGATGGCCAAAAAGATCATCAGCAGATGACTGGCCGATGCCATCAACGACATGCCCAGTACCGCACCAAGCATCAAGCATAAGAAATCGGGTACATCGTAAATGTGTGTTTGATCTCGCGAAGCGATCCACCACTGCACCAGGATCAGCAGTGTGAAGACGATCAGCAAGATTTTGAAGAACTGGCTGAAGTAGTCAACCGTGAGCATGCCCGTAAAAATCACCCCAAAATTTTCGAAACGGCCCAGAGTCACCACCACGCTGTACAGTGCGACGGCCAGGCCCGCGGATACGGTGGCGGTCAGGACGGCGGGGCTATCTCTTTTGACAAACGGAACCAGGATCACCGCGCACATGCCCGCGACGAGCCATAGCTCTGGTGAAATGAGCGTCAGTTCGGTCCAGCTAGGCAGTTCAGGTTTCACGGCTAGCGCGTTCAATGATTAGCTTCCGATCCCTAAAATGTTCATCATCGAGTTAAACGTGGGGGTGGTCAGGTTGAAGACCAGCACCGGAACAATACCAAAGACCACGGCGGCAATCCCCAGCGTCGCCATGACGAAGTACTCACGTCCATTGACTGGGGTGAATTCTTTGTATTCAGGTTTTTCCTGACCCATATACACGCGTTGGAACATCCAAAGGATGTAACCGGCCGTCAGGACCACGCCCGAGGCCGCAAGCACACCGACGGTGTAGACGGTGACAGGGTCAAACTCGCTTGCCGCCTGGAACGTGCCCAGCAAGACCATAATCTCGCCAATAAAGCCACACAGTCCCGGCAGCCCCATCCCGGCAAAAAATCCCACTAGCGACCAACCGCCGTAACCCGGCCACTTCAGCCAGAGACCGCCGAAACGGTCTAGGTCCCGGTGATGGGCGCGCTCATAGACGACGCCAACCAAAAAGAACATCATGGCGCTGGAGATCCCGTGGGCGATCATCTGGTAGTAGGCACCGTCAAAGGCCGTGCGCGTCATGACCGCTACGCCCAGAGCGACATACCCCATGTGACTGACAGAGGAATAGGCCACCAACTTCTTCCAATCGGTCTGGGCCATCGCACACAACGCGCCGTACAAAATCCCGAAGACGGCGATCACGGCAACCGCGGCCCAATAGTACCGGGCGGCATCTGGAAAGAAGGGATAGGTGATCCTCATCAACGCGTATCCACCCATTTTCAGCAACACACCCGCCAGGATCATGGAGATGGGCGTGGGCGCTTCGACGTGCGCGTCGGGCAACCAGGTGTGCAGTGGGGCCAGCGGCAGCTTTATCGCAAAGGCAATGAACGTGAGCCAGAATGCCCAACGGGCGAACGACCAATAGGCGCCCTCGTTCCCAAACAGTCCGATCCGCACTGCTTCGGACTGGAGCGTGATTGAGTCGGTCGCTGAAACCATGGTCCACGTGTTGACATGATCCGACGTGGCCAAAGGAGTCAGAAAATACAACCCCAGCATCACCACCAGCAGGCAGATTGAACCGGCAAGTGTGTACAGAAAGAACTTGATCGCTGCGTATTCCTTTCGCGGGCCACCCCACACGCCGATCAGGAAGTACATCGGTAACAGTGAGATCTCAAAGAAGACATAAAACAGGAACATGTCCAGGGCCAAAAACACACCCAGCATTCCCGTCAGGAGAAACAGGTACAGTGCCATGAACGCCTTGGTGGCCTTTTCGATACCCCATGAGGCCAATACCACCAGCACGCTCAGTGCCGTGGTTAACAACACCAGAGGTAATGACAGCCCGTCGACCCCGACGCGGTAATACGCGTTGATCGCCTCGATCCAAGGAACGGCTGTTTCAAAGGCCACCCCACCGTCTGGTTCTAGTGTGTAATAGGATCGAGCAAGCACCCCGCTCAACGCCAAGGTCACCAGGGAAGTGACCAGTGCGACTTGCTTCGACCCGTGCTTGGATACGAATGGCAACAGGCACACCACCGCACCGATCGCGGGGAGAAAAATTAGCCAATTAAGCAGTTGAGCTTCCATGATCGACGTTTCCTCAGTGATTGATAGCGCGGTCCCATTAAGCTGTCACAAGGACCACCGTGACGATCAACAGTGTCCCGACCATGACCGAGGTGAACAACAAAAGCACATAGCCCCGGATGCGCCCGGCCTGAGTGTTCCGCAGCAGGTGTCCGCCGCTGGCGGCAGCTGCCGCGGCACCGTTGACTGTTCCGTCGACGACACGCAAGTCGAATCGTCCGACCAGCCATGCGCCGCCCCGTGTGATCCACGCTGTGAGATTGACCAAGCCGTCGACGAGATACTTGTCGATCGCACCCAATACGGCGGCTACGGTTTTGCCCAAGCCGACAGCGCATATGTCATACAGGGCGTCGAAGTAAAACTTGTGCAACGCCCACGTGTAAAGCAGATGGATTCCCGGGATGGCCGCAATCTTCGAGCTGATGGTCATTCCCCTCCGGTATAACACAAGGCCGGCGACTAAGGCGATCACCCAACCCACGCCGTTAAGAAGGCCGATGTGGACCGTATGCATCGCGTGGCCGTGTTCAAGGTCTGCGGCACGTTGTACCCAGGCGACAGCCTCCGCCGGTTCTGAACTGACGATAAGATTTAGCCAGAACGGCATCAAAAACGGCGCGGACAAGATGGCCATGGCTGCCAGGCACAACTGGGGGATGTACATGGTCCAAGGCACCTCGTGGGCATGGTCAAAAAGGTGTCGATCTCGCGGTGTTCCCAAGAAAGTCAACGCGAAACTGCGTGCCATGTAGAACACCGTGACGTACGCCACGATCATTGGGCCCCAATAGAACAGATGGCCCATGGCGCCAAGCGAGCTGATCGCATGGCCGTAATTCACCGCGCCGGCAATAATCCCATCTTTGGAGTAGAAACCGCTGATCCCAATCGGCGAAAATGGGATCGACGCCCCGGCAATCGCCAGTGTACAAACGAAATAGCACACGGCGGTGATCGGCAGCTTTTTCGCAAGCCCGCCATAGTAGCGCATGTCTTGCTGGTGATGGGCTGCATGGATCACCGACCCGGAACACTGGAATAAGCAGCATTTGAAAAACGCGTGGGTGATCAGGTGAAACAGTGCATAGGCGTAGGCGCCCGCACCCAGCCCCAGGATCATGTAGCCCAGTTGTGACAATGTGGAGTATGCCAGGACGCGTTTGATGTCGGTCATCACCAGCGCCATGCATGCGGCCATGACCAGTGTGATCAGGCCGATGGTGGCAATAAACAGGTGGGCGCCCGGCGTGAGGATGGGGTAAATCCGGCCGGTCAGGTAGACACCCGCGGCGACCATCGTTGCTGAGTGGACGATCGACGATACCGGCGTCGGGCCCTCCATGGCATCTGGCAGCCATGTGTGCAGTGGGAATTGGGCGCTTTTACCGATGGCGCCGAAGAACAGACCGATTCCGGCGACGGTCAGCCACATGGGGGGATGGGTGATGGAGTGGCCCTCGGCTTCAATCAGGTGGCCCAGGCTCTCAAACATCCCGCCATCGACAGCCGGGAGTAACACATTCCCCCCGAGCTTGCAGAACAGGATGCCAAACCCGATCAGGAAGCCCATATCCCCAACGCGGTTCATCACAAACGCTTTCTTACAGGCCAGCTGAGGACCGGGTTTCTCGAACCAGAATCCGATCAACAGATAACTGGTCAAGCCCACCAGCTCCCAGAACACAAACAACTGCATGATCGAGTTGCTGATCACAATCCCGAGCATGGAAAATGTGAACAGGGATAGGTATGCGAAAAACCTTTCAAATCGCTTGTCGCCGGCCATATAGCCGACGCTGTAAAGGTGCACAAGCATGGATATGCCAGTGACCATTGTCATCATCGCCACGGTCAAGCCATCGATCATGGCTCCCAGGTATAGCCCATCAACAGCCATACCCGACAGCGGGATCCAGCGCAGGTTGCACACGATGGTCTGGGGCGATCGATCCAGCCATAGCCACATCGCGTACCCGCTAAAAGCAAACCCAACCGCCATCATCATTGTGGCGAACCAGCCGCTGGCCCGGCCCAGAAGCCGTCGACCAATAAAGATCACCACCAGCGAGCTGGCTAGCGGCAGTAGCGTTGCGGTCACCAAGAGTGTTGTGATCAGATGTGTGTCTGTCATGGGCTTTACCGTCGGGGTCTATCGCGGGGGGCGTGACGGTCTGTCTGTCGCAGCGCCGGAGCCGGACCTCACCCTTTCAGCTCGGCTGCGTTCTCGACGTCGATGGAACTAAAATTGTTGTAAAAATTTAGGAAAATGGCTAACGCAACAGCCGCCTCGGCAGCCGCCAGTACGACCACAAAAATGGCAAACATGATGCCGTCTGTGCCCGGTTGGCCCGCAGCGGTGTTCGGCCAGACATAGTGGTTAAACGCTACGAAGTTTAAGGCCGCTGCGTTGAGCACCAGCTCTACACCGATGAGGATGCCGATGGCATTGCGTTTGGTCAACATGGTGGCCACACCGGCAGCGACGAGCAGAATCGACACCAGCAAAAAATGCGTCAAACCAATATTAAAGACAGGGTTCATAGGTGGATTGGGTTCTGTGGTGCTGTGATCAACAAAGGATTGAACGGTCCCGAAGAGATATCCATTTCCAGCACGGCGGCATCTCCGGCGACGGCCAAGCGAACCCATGCGCCCCTGCTGTGGCGGCCACGGGCCAGACCGTGATGGCGCGACGGTGGGGAATCACTGGCGGGCGTTGAAGATCGGGGCATGCCGTAAACTTTCGCTGCGGGTCAACAATAGATGTCAATCTGCTCTTTGCCTGGCCATAAATGCCGCTGCAATCATAACGACCAAGAGCAATACCGCCGCTACTTCAAACGGCACCAGATAACCGGTGAGCAACGCGTGACCAATGGCGGCCACCTGACGGTACCCGGTTCCGTTTGCGGTCACTGGTACTTGGGTGGGCACACTGTGCACCAGTGATAACACCAGCAGCCCGGCGATCGACAGACCGATCCCCGCACCCACGACCAACTCCCAAAGCTTAGCACGCAGCTGAACGAAGGGGTTTTTGCTGGTCAGCATGATGCCGAACACGATCAGAATCAAAGTGCCACCGGCATAGACCACCAGCTGGATAGCTGCCAAGAACTCGGCGTCGAGCATCAGGTACATGCCCGCCGCGCCGCCAAGCGTTAGCAGCAGGTAGACGCTCATTCTCACAATATTCTGGCTGAGCACAATGGACCAAGCACTGACGCACGTCAGCAGCGCCAAGGCGTAGAACAGAAACGCCGCCACCTCTTGTGCCGGCTGGACAGATGCGAGTTGTACAAGGATCGACACTCAGTCAGACCCCACTGGCGTTCCAACGGTTAAGACGAATTAGGCTCAAAGGATAACGGCCGACAATACGGTGGTCAACCAAGAAGAGAATCCGATGGCCAAGTCCTTAGATGAGCATTCCTTTTACGGTGACCTCGAACACGAGGTGGCCTTGGACCAATCCCTGGCCAAGGCATACCGATCGGCGTCGGCGGAACTCGATCAACTTGCCAAGCACAAGTAGCCGGACGCCTGGCTTGACCTGACCGCGAAACTTCACGCCTTCGGCGCCGACAAAGCCGACGAACGCATCCTGGTCGGCCGGACCCAAACGAAGTTTTGTTAAAAAGCTAGCCAGCTGCGCCGCTGCCTCAATCATCAGCACGCCGGGGAAAAGGGGACGATTCGGGATGTGTCCGGGAACCCAGAATTCGTCGTGGCGGATATCTTTAAACGCCACGGCCTCAGCCAAATCGTCACTGACATGCAGCACGCCGTCGAGCATGCGCATCGATCCTCGATGCGGGTTGACCCGCTCCACCGCAGGGGTGTCATATTGGACGTGGTCCAGGTCGACGTCTGCAAGGTCTAGGATCAGAGAGGGAACCATCTGAATGTGTCGGCTTCTGTTTAAAACCCAAGCGGGTCATCGGCACGCTTGGGTCGGCAGCCATTGGCCCCGGGTCTTTTTGGCAGCTTACCTAGCTGAAGCTGGTGAGCGTTTATATCACGCCTGAGAGATGGCATGGCGGTCAGCGGCGATTCGACAGGAGTCGCCAGTCGTGTCCGCTGGGTCTACTGCTGCGGGTGGACAGCTTGTCCGACAGAGGTGTCGCGGTGTTCTAATGCCTTGACCCTTAGGGTTTGGGCACAGTTCTTCACATCCTGCATCAACTTTCGCACTCGCGTACCGGCGGCTTTGTTTCCCCCTGCCGCCTTCTGAAGGTCATCCTCAACCGAATCTACAAGCCGTTTCAATTGTTCGTAGGTTTCAAGCATCGTCAATTGCTCCTATTTTCTGTCTCAGGGTCGAGGAATCTTACTATTTTAAGCCTGATTCACAATACCGCGTTCCAATTAGCCTAGCGGTCCATCCTGTCCCAGGCAACGGCGCGATCTATTTTCAGGCCGGTGCCCTTCGACTGTTCACCGGTGTCCCTCAGGCCGTGGTGGGTGGTCAGATGTCACCTAATGATTGGTAGCACAGACTTAAAGAGCGTTTCGTCCGCTTCTTGGACCATCTCCAGTAACGCCGATTCGACGGTCGTGGGCAGTACACCCGCCTGGACCATACGCGAGATCGCGGTGTTTTGGTCCAGTGCCCGACGCGATCCAATGGCGTCCACGATCACCGCGGGCACAAAGCCCGCATCGGCCAGATCCAGACAAGTTTGCAATACGCACACATGTGCTTCGATCCCGCAAACGACCACCGTACGGATGCCACGTTGAACCAGTGAATCCCGCACCGGCTCAGACCAGGCGGAAAATTTGCGCTTTTCGTGTCTACAAACGGCATTCTGGAGCCGGTCGGTCAGGTGCCGTACCGTTGGGCCCAAGCCCTTGGGATATTGTTCGGTGACCATGATTGGCAAACTCAGGGCGTTGGCCCCGGCCAAAAATCGGTCGATTTGACTGACCAATGCCTCGTGGTTGCACATTTTCGGTAGGAGTTTCTCCTGGACGTCGACCACGAGCACAGCCGTGGTTTGCAGATCGAGACGAGCGGTGGCCATCGCCACATCGTAACGTGGTTGTCACAATCCGCTATGCCTAAGCAAACGGGGTGCCGGTGCCGTGAGATATCGAGCATATGTTTCTGCACATACAGCTGCGACGGCGAGAGCCAGCGTGTTGTCGACACTCTGAGAAAGACACAGTACGTGTGGGTCGATGAGACTGCACGACCTCGGGGGCGTGCAGTCAAAACAAAACAGCCGGACAAGGAAATCCATTGCCCGGCTGTCCGATGTCTTATCGTAATCGTGCTGCGCCCTGTCGCCCGCGCCGCAGCATGACAAAACGATTAATAGTCCATGTCGTCCATATCGGGCCCGCCGCCTTGGCCCTGATCTTTCTTCTTTTCTTTGATCTCACTGACGACGGCGTCTGTGGTCAGAAGCAGACCCGCGATCGAGGCCGCGTTTTGCAACGCAATCCGCTCAACTTTGGTCGGTACAATCACGCCCATATCCAGCAGATTTCCGTACTCGTGAGTCAGGGCGTTAAAACCATGATTGGCGGTGCTGTTGGATGTCACGTTCTGACAGACCACCGAGCCGTCCAGGCCGGCGTTGACAGCGATCTGCTTGATCGGAGCCGTGACGGCGCGACTGACAATATCGATACCAATCTTTTCATCGCCATCGGCGTTTTTGGCCAGCTGATCCAACGCTTTGCGGGTTCGTAGCACGGCGGTGCCACCGCCGGGGAGAATGCCTTCTTCGACCGCCGCACGGCAGGCGTGCATAGCGTCTTCGACGCGTGCCTTTTTCTCTTTCATCTCCGATTCGGTGGCGGCACCGACATTAATCTGAGCCACACCGCCCGATAGCTTGGCCAATCGCTCTTGTAGTTTTTCCTGGTCGTAGTCGCTGGATGTGCGGTCGATTTCATTCTTAATGGCACTAATCCGACCCTTGATGTCCGAGGTCTTGCCGGCGCCCTCGATGATCGTCGTGTTTTCCTTGTCGATCACAATTTTCTTGGCCCGGCCCAGATCGGACAACTCAACTTTTTCCAGCTCGATGCCCAATTCTTCCATAATCGCGCGGCCACCGGTCAGTGTTGCGATGTCCTCGAGCATGGCTTTACGCCGGTCCCCGAAGCCGGGGGCCTTGACCGCACAAACCTTCAGCACGCCACGCAGCTTGTTGACCACCAGTGTGGCCAGCGCCTCGCCGTCAATATCCTCGGCAATAATCAGCAGGCTCTTGCCGGCTTCGGCGATACGGCCCAACAGCGGGACCAGGTCCTTGGCACTGGATATCTTCTTTTCATGGGCCAGGACATAGGTGTCTTCTAGGGTCGCTTCCATTCGGGACGGGTCGGTGACAAAGTGTGGCGAAAGGTAGCCTTTATCAAACTGCATGCCCTCCACCAATTCGACGGTGGTATCGAGGCTCTTGCCCTCTTCGACAGTGATCACACCGTCTTTACCGACCTTGTCCATCGCTTCGGCGATGATCTGACCAATCTGTTGGTCTTGATTGGCCGCACAGGTTCCGACCTGGGCGATCTCACCGCTTGAGGAGATCTTTTTGGATTGTTTGCCCAGCTGTTCAACAATGCACCCCACCGCCAAATCGATACCGCGCTTAATCTGGTTGGCGTTGGCGCCGGCTGTGATGTTCTTTAGGCCCTCGTTAAAGATGGCCTCGGCATAGATGGTCGCGGTGGTGGTGCCATCGCCGGCATCTTTGGAGCTCTTGGACGCGACTTCCTTGACCATTTGGGCGCCGATGTTTTCCAGCGGCTCTTCAATTTCGATCTCTTTGGCGACGGTCACGCCGTCTTTGGTCACGGTTGGGGAACCGAACGACTTTTCTAGGATCACGACGCGGCCCGAGGGCCCCAGCGTGCCCTTGACGGCCTTGGCCAATTTGGCCACGCCGCGCCGGATGGCCTCGCGGGCCTCGGAATCAAACTTAATCGTCTTTGCTGCCATTTGGGATCTCTCCTGTGTGTTGTTAGACTCTTAAATAGGTTAACAGCCTTGATTTAGGCCGCTCGATGGCCGATCGGCTATTCGATCACGGCCAGGATTTCGTCCTCGCTCATGACCAGCATCTCTTGTTCGTCGACCTTAAGTTCTGTACCGCCCCATTTGCCAATGATGACGGTATCGCCTTTCTTGACCTGAAACGTAGCCCGCTGGCCGTTTTCCATCAGCTTCCCGTCACCGATGGCCAACACCGTCGCCTGTTGGGGTTTTTCCTTCGCTGTTTCAGGAAGATAGATGCCAGACTTGGTCTGAGTCTCTGCCTCTTTGCGCTTGACAAGAACCTTGTCACCTAAGGGACGCAGTTTCATAATATGGTCTCCTTTTCCAGGGGCCGCGGCATTGCGGCAGTTTCATTTGTGATCAGCGCCATCCTCATCTGTTGCGATGGCCTGGTAACTACGATAGGGGCCACGTGCCCCGGTATCTCCGATCAATCATGCGGCGGAATACGGTTAACATATGCTCCAGATCCACCGGTTTACTGACGACACTAAATGCACCCAACCGAAGAGCTTCACGCATCAACCGATCGAATTGTCGTTGGCTGTAGGCTGGGCCTCGAACGACCACCACCGGCGGGTGGTTGGGCAGACGTTTAAACAATTCCAGCAGCCACAGGCCTGCTGTCATACCAAGCCTTCCGCTCGAAGCGTTGCCGCTAAATCCCTGTAACGGGCTATCGGTTTCCGCCGTTGTTCGGTGGTCACCGGCACCGATGGGTGTACCCCAATCAATGACCGCAGCATGGATCTGGACACGCTGAGCGACGTCAATCGCTTCGTGACCAGACCGTGCAAGGTATGCGGCAACGCCCTGGGGTTCAAGCAGTCGCGGCAGCTGACTGGTCCAGTGTTCGGGCGCATGAGGACGATCTTCAGTGATCAGCACGTTGAGCCTGGCACTGGATTGAGGGTGTACATTCACCATAGCGTCACCGACACTCTAAACCAGACAGCCAAAGCAAAGCCAATGCCACGGATCGCCATGCCGGACGCCGACGGATTTGTGCATAAGATGTTTATTTTGCTTTATTTTACGGACATTTTTCTGAAGGTCGCCGCGGTTTGTGTACACCCACGGACTGCCAGCGCGGTGGTTCAGTTCGGCCCGTGGGTGTCGATATGGCAGCGTGGATCGTCAACCCGGTCGGTAGGGGTCAATCCCAATCAGACCAGCTGCCGATCGACTCAATGACAATGTCAAGCATTTGGTGCAAAATCTCCTGTGGCATCGCGGGGATGGGCATAAGGATGACCACGTCGCCCAGGGGTCTAACAATCAGTCCCTTGGCTCTCATCGACATGCATAGGGCCGCCCCCGTTTGGCCAGAGAAACCCAATGGACGTGGGGTGTGACGATTTTTCCCCAGCTCGATTCCCACCATGAGCCCACGCTGGCGGATATCGACCACATGAGGGTACCGTTGCGGATCGCGTAACACGTCCAGGCGATCGGCCAGGACCGACGCACTCTGTTGAATGTGGGCGATCAGATTGTCGGCGTCAAACAGTTCCAACGAGGCCAACGCCGCGGCACAGGCCAGGGCGTTACCGGTATACGTGTGCCCATGGTAAAAAGTACGCCGATCGGACAACGGGCCGCAGAAGGTTTGTTCGATTTCATCTGTCGTCAGGGTTGCAGCCAGGGGCAGGTAGCCGCCGGTCAATCCTTTGGCCACGCACATGATGTCAGGTTCAACCGATTCATGTTGGCACGCAAACATCTGGCCGGTTCGTCCAAACCCGGTGGCCACTTCATCGGCGATCAGCAGCACCTGGTATTTGGTGGCCAGTGCGCCAACGCCTGCGAGGAAGCCCGGTGGCTGGCAGATCATTCCCGCGGCACCCTGCATGACCGGTTCGATCACGATTGCGGCCGTTTCACTGGCGTGTCGTTGGAGAAATTGGTCAAGTTGATGCAGGCAGTATTCTTTCAATGCTTGGTTCAGACCGGGTTGCTCGCTAGGCCACAACGGCTTGCGACGATCTGTCGTACCGCGAGCCACCGCCAGGTCGGTGGTGCGATCAAACGTTGTTGGCGGATGACAGGCGTCGGGTGCTTCCGAAAAATGCACATCCGAAAAAAGCATCGATCCAAACGGCCGATGAAACAGTTCGCAATAACCGACAGACATCGAGCCTGTCGTGTCACCGTGGTATGCGCCCCCGATGGCGACAAACCGACGTTTTTGAGTCTGCCCGCGGTGATGCCAGTAGCCCACGGCCATCTTCAGTGCTATTTCAACGGCGGTCGCGCCGGCGTCGGAGTAAAAGACTTTGTTCAGCTGTCCGGGTGCCAGCCCGATCAGTCGCGAAGCCAACCGAATACTGGGTGGTGACGCCAGTCCCAGCAGTGTGGTGTGGGCGACTTTGTCGAGCTGATCACGGATGGCTTGGTCGATCTGTTGTACGCGGTGGCCGTGTACGTTACACCAGAGGCTTGATACGCCATCGATATACCGATTGCCTTGTGTGTCAATCAGGTAGGGACCAATAGCGCGTTCAATGATCAAGGGTGAATGCTCGCGCCACTGCGCCATCGGTGTAAACGGGTGCCACACGTGCTGGTGGTCGGTGTCAGCGAGATGCTTTGAGGCTGCCATGGCGTACGTCAGGATAACGATTCATATCATGATCGACAGCACAGAGTCTGCGGTGCGGTGTATGTCGCGGCGATCGCTTGTCGATACGCTCTGGCTTCACTTATACTGACACCGCTGTCGTCGGGTTGTGTTCGTCACCGCACGGGTCCGCAGGCAGGAGGATATGCCATGTCCAGCTACGCCACCGCAGACATTCGCAACATTGCTCTGGTGGGCGCCGGTGGATCGGGAAAAACAGGACTGGCTGAAGCACTTCTGTACAAAGCGGGGTGCATTCATAGTATTGGGCAGGTTGAAAAAGGCACGACCACCAGTGACTTCACCGACGAGGAGAAGCATCACGGACACAGCCTGTTCAATGCCGTCATGCACGCCGATTACCAGGGCAAACACATCAACCTAATCGACACGCCGGGTTACGCTGATTTTATCGGCCAGGCACTGTGTGCCCTGCCGGCGGTAGAGACAACGGCATTGGTGATCAACGCGGCGGCGGGTATTGAGCCGATGTCACGCCGCATGATGGAACGGGCCGAACGCCGACGTCTGTGCAGGATGATTGTCGTTAACAAGATCGATCATGAGAATATCGACCTGCCGGGCTTGGTGGTTCAGATCCAAGAGGTGTTTGGTAAGCAGTGCCTGCCCGTCAACCTGCCCGCCCAGCAGGGCATGGCGGTGGTGGACTGCTTTGTTAATCGGTCAGGCGAAAGTGATCTCGGATCGGTCGCCGCAGCCCACACGGCGATTGTGGACCAGGTGGTCGAGGTCGACGAGGTGTTGATGGAGCTCTATCTCGAGCAAGGTGACCTGGACCCGTCGCAGCTACACGAACCGTTCGAGCGGGCGATGCGCGAGGGGCACCTCGTCCCAATCTGCTTCACCGCCGCCGCCCCGCGCGGTGGGCAGGCCGAGTGTATCGGTGTCGAAGCGATGCTGGATTTTTTGGTGAATCTGGCGCCGAGTCCCTTGGAGGGCAATCCGCGTCCGTTTATTCGAGGATCGGATGCCCAGCACGAATTACACGCCAAGCCAGATCCCGAATTGCACTCGTTGGCACATGTGTTTCAGGTCACCATTGATCCGTTTGTCGGTAAGCTCAGTGTGTTTCGTGTTCACCAAGGCACAGTGACTCCCGGCTCGCAGCTGTACATCGGCGATCCGCAGTCCGGTGACAGCAAGAAGCCTTTTAAGGTCGGCCACTTGGTCAAGCTCAACGGAAAGCGGCACGCGGATACGCAGGCGGCCGTTCCTGGCGATATTGCGGCGGTGGCCAAGGTCGATCAGATCCACCGTGACAGCGTGCTTCATGATTCGCACGAAGAGGACCGCCTGCATCTCAAACCACTGCAATTTCCTGAACCCATGTCTGGCCTGGCGATCACGGCCAAACGCCGCGGCGATGAACAAAAAATTGGTGATGCCCTATCGAAGCTAATGGAGGAAGACCCGACTTTTAGGGTCACACGTGACGCCAGCACCCATGAAACGATTATTCATGGGATGGGCGAGCTGCATTTGCGCGTTGTCCTTGAGAAGCTCAAGGGGCGGTACCACGTGGAGGTCGATACACGACCGCCAAAGATTGCCTACCGAGAAACGATCGCCGCCAAGGCCGAAGGTCATCATCGCCACAAAAAGCAGACCGGCGGCGCGGGCCAGTTTGGTGAAGTATTCCTGCGGGTCGAACCGTTGGATCGTGGCTCAGGTTTCGAGTTTTCTAATGATGT
The DNA here is from genome assembly GCA_965222495.1 of Phycisphaeraceae bacterium. Taxonomy (GTDB): domain Bacteria; phylum Planctomycetota; class Phycisphaerae; order Phycisphaerales; family Phycisphaeraceae; genus CBDCUA01. The sequence continues at coordinate 134,104 of CBDCUA010000005.1, forward strand.
GTTTGGTGGATCGATCCCCAGTCAGTTTATCCCAGCGGTAGAAAAAGGTGTCCGTCAGGTCATGGAGCAGGGAGCCATCGCCGGTTACCCGATGCAGGACGTGAAAGTTTCTGTGTACGACGGGAAGCATCATCCGGTCGATTCGAAGGAAGTCGCCTTTGTGACGGCCGGGAAGCGAGCGTTCTTGGAGGCGATCGAAAAGGCCAAGCCGGCGCTTTTAGAGCCCTGTGTTCAGATTGAGGTGACGGTGCCCAATCAACACGTCGGCGACATTACCGGGGACCTGTCGGGCAAACGGGGGCGTATTCAGAGCACCGATATGCTCGGTGGTGATCAGGCGGTGATCAGTGCGGTGGTCCCGCTAAGCGAGGTGAGCAACTACCAAAATCAACTCAAGAGCGTCACCGGTGGGCAAGGCAGCTTCACCATGGAGTTCAGCCATTACGAGCCGGTTCCACCGCATCAGCAGCAGCAGATCATTGCTCAGTACAAACCAAAGGCCGATGAGGATTGAGCCGTTGGTCGGTCGGTCATCTCTTGAATCGCGCCCGCGAATGATGAGGTTCTTCACATGAACGGCGCGGCCTTAGCTAAAGGTGGTTCAGTTGCGAAGCCGATAAGAATTTTAATGTTGTCGTATACAATTGGTTGACATACTTCTCTACGTCGCGTTACAGTTTGATCATCGCTCCGAGGCTCGTTGAAAGGATCAATGCCATGGCAAAGAAAACGAAGAAGAAAAAGGCTACGAAAAAGAAGGCTACTAGAAAGAAAGTAGCAAGGAAGGCTACGAAGAAGAAGAAAGCCACCAGGAAGAAGGCTACGAAGAAGAAAGCCACCAAGCGGAAGAAGGTGACCAAGCGGAAGAAGGTGACCAAGCGGAAGAAGGTGACCAAGAAGAGAAAGGCGACCAAGAAGAGGAAAGTGGGTCGCAAGAAGGCCAGCAAGAAGCGATAGGTGATGCAGCTTTCGTGACGGTGACATTGCATCACCGGCGGCTTTAAGGCGTTTCGTTGCTCCGAAGTATTGGCGGAACGCTGCCGTTAAGCTCCAAAACAAAGCCTCAGAGCGAATCACAATGAAAGGCGCCCCATTTTGGGGTGCCTTTTTCTATGCCGACTGTCTGGTTTTTAAGAACACTTTTTTCGGTCGGATTCCACGCCTATTTCTGCAGGTATTTGTCTGAAGCAACAGCACTTATGTGGTGCATGCCACGTTGTCGAATCAGGCCGGGTGCTTATCGGTCACATGGGGCGTGATTCGCGTGTTAGGGATCGTACGTATTGGGTCTATTTTCGTACGCTGCGTCTGAGAGTCACACGCGTTTTTTCACGATGGGTGTCAAAGTTGTTTTAGTAGCTGTTGGACACACGCCTGGCCGAACCGCGGTGCGGCAAATTGCTCGATAATCCGACCAAACGTTTCACGTTGGCGGTCTTGTTCACCGTGGCTGCGGATCAACCGTTCCAGTTCGTCGGCCACGGGCTGGGGTTGGCCGAAGTGCGGCACCAGTTCGGGAACCACACAGGGCTGTCCATCGGCCTGGGCAATAAGGTTCGGCAGCGAGAACGTCCGGGTTTGCACAAGCCATCGTCCCCAAAGATGCCACGACCACCGGCTGATGTTGTACAGGACCACCATGGGCGTTTGGCGTGCAGCCGCGTGTAAGGTCGCGGTGCCCGAAACCACCAATGCGATATCCGCCCAGGCAAGCACCGCATCGGTTTGATCGGACTGAATCTTTAGGTTGTCTGGCCATTGATCTTGTCCCACCCATGGTTCGGCGGCGCGACGCACCCATTGGGATGCGGTTGGGTTGGCCGTGGCGATGACGCCCCGCAGTTGTGGATGTTTGCTTTGTAACATCATAAACGCCTGTATCATGGTCGGTCCGTTGCGACGGATCTCTCCGGGTCGCGATCCGGGCAGGAGGGCGATCTTAGGCCGGTCGTTTGCCGTCGCGTCGAACGCAAGCGGCGTGACCCCTTGTGTGTCTGGTGCGGGGGCGTCAAACAGGGGGTGGCCGACAAAGGTCGCCGGAACGCCACGCGACGTGAACCAATCGGGCTCAAAAGGCAGCAGGCAAAGCACGTGGTCTGTGAGTCGACGCAATTTGCCGATTCGCCACGGTGCCCAAGCCCACAACTGTGGTGCGACCAGATGGACGATGCTTGTACGCGGTTGGCGTTGACGGATAAGCTTGCAGATCGACCAATTGGCTGCGGGGCTGTCGACAGGGACCAACGCTTGGAGAGCGTGATCGGTCAGCCAGTCGGCCAAGCGTTGCAGTCGTCGTCGGTGCGACTGCAGCTGCGACAGTGAACCCAAGAGCATTGTCGCTCGCTCGGTGGTCATTTCCAACAGCGTGGCGCCGGCAGCTCGCATCTGAGGCCCACCCAGTGCCCAAACCGTGAGGTCCGGCCGTTGTGTTAACAGCTTGTCGATGACCGGTGCGGCAAGCGCATCGCCGCTGGGTTCGAACGCGGTCAACAGCACACCCCGAGGCTTCGTCATGGCATTGCCCAATCAGCTTTCCAGCTGACAGTGGTTTTCTTGATCGCCATCGATCGCCGGCGGTGGTTGGCCGGTCAGGTCAGCGACGATCCGCCGCACATGGGGGTGGCAGTTCTCGATAAACAGCTTAAAACTCACCTGTGTGCCCGCGACGGCGGTACCGGCAACATACACGCCAGGCACGTTGGTCTGCATGGTCATCGGGTCGTGCGCCGGGGCCTGATTTTCTCCTTGCAGTGTGACGCCGACCATCTTGAACAGTGTGGTGTCCATCACATAACCCGTCAGTAAGAGCACAAATTCGGCATTCACCCGGACCGGATCGCCGATGTGGCCGGGTGTGGGTACCAATGTGACGTGATCGGCGGCGATCGCCTGAGGGAGCGTTTGGCGATAGAAAGTGATCCTGCCGGCTTTGATCAGTGCTCGCAGTTCTGGCAGCAACCAGTATTTCACACGATCAGAATCGAAGCTGTCACGTCGGTAGCTCATGGCAACGTGTGCACCGGCGCGGTGGCAGCGAATGGCCGCTTCCACTGCTGAATTTTTGCCGCCAACGATTAGCAGCTGTTTGCGAAAATACTTGTGCGGCTCATCGAAATAGTGACTGACATGTTCGAGGTCTTCACCAGGAATGTGCAGAAGCCGCGGGTGGGCCATGTCACCGACAGCCAAGACGATTTTTTCTGCCTGGTATCGGTGCTTTGATCCGGCTTGAACGGTGTCCAACTCAAACCCCTGGGCGTGCCGTTGGATCGAGGTCACGCGTTCGTGTGTATGCACATTCAGGTCAAACTGCGTGACGATGCTGCGTAGATAGGCCAGGTATTCCTCCCGAGTGGCCTTGGACTGATCTGCGGTTTGTAACGGCACGCCACAGATCGCGATGCGTTCTGGAGAGCTGAAAAATCGGGTCATCTTTGGAAACCAGGAGACGGTCTGGCCGATCTGCCCGGCTTCGAACTGTAGGTAGCGGATCCCGGCCTGTTTCAAGCCAACAGCCAGCGCCAGACCGATCGGTCCGGCACCGACAATGGCCACTTGGGTATCGACCATAGTCATAGAGTGTAGGGACACCGGGCCCCGTGGCCAACACGCGCCACAGGCTACTCCCACTCAATGGTCGCCGGTGGTTTGCTGGAGATATCGTAGACCACGCGGTTGACGCCCCGGACCTCGTTGATAATCCGGTTGCTGACCCGCGCGAGCACTTCATAGGGAAGGCGGGCCCAGTCTGCGGTCATAAAGTCCTGGGACTCGACCGCGCGAATGGCCACAACCTGTTCATAGGTCCGCTCGTCGCCCATCACGCCCACCGCCTTGACCGGCAGCAATACGGTGAACACTTGCGCTGTTTTCCGGTAGAGATCGTGTGCGATCATTTCTTCTAGAAGAATTTCGTCGGTGTCCCGTAGCAAATCAAGCTTGTCTCGACTGATCGGTCCCAACACCCGTACGGCCAGGCCCGGACCTGGAAAGGGGTGCCGCCAGACCATCTGTTCGGGTAAGCCCAGGGTCTGTCCGAGTTGACGGACCTCGTCTTTGAACAAACCCCGTAGGGGTTCGATCAGTTCAAAACCCAGCTTTTCGGGCAGACCGCCGACGTTGTGGTGTAGCTTGATATTGGCGGCGGTGCCGCTGTGGCCGTGGCCAGATTCGATCACGTCGGGATACAGGGTGCCCTGGGCAAGAAATCTTGCGTCAGGCAAGTCGGCACTGGCCCGCTTGAAAACCTCGATAAAACGGTGGCCGATGCGGCGGCGCTTTTCTTGGGGGTCCTGGATTCCTTCGAGGTCATCTAAGAATTGATCGGAGGCATTCACGACGCGCAGATCGATCTGAAAGTGGTCGTGAAATGTCGTCTCAACCCGTTTGCGTTCGTTCTTACGCAACAGGCCATTGTCGACAAAGATACAGGTCAACCGCGTTCCGAGGGCTTTCGCCAGCAACGCCGCAACCACCGAAGAGTCCACCCCTCCCGAAAGGCCACACACCACGCGGCCTGTCCCTACCTGATGACGGATCTGCTGCAGCTGCGACTCCATGAAATCGGCCATGCGCCACGTCGGACGACAATGGCTAATTTGGAACAGAAAGTTGGACAGAATCTCAACGCCATGGGGTGTGTGGGTGACCTCCGGATGGAACTGGATGCCATAGAACGGCAGCCGCTTGTGTCGGATCGCCGCGTGGGGACACGTGGTGGTGGTCGCCAGGGTGACGAAATCTTCTGAGAGCTGTTTAACCTGGTCGCCGTGGCTCATCCATACCGTGGTACGATCCGGTACGCCCGCCAACAGGTCGGCCCGGTCTTTGACGCAAAGTGTCGTCTGACCGTACTCACCCGATGAATTGCCGTGAACCTTCGCGCCCAAGAGCTCACAGGCGACCTGCATTCCGTAGCAGATCCCCAGGACGGGCACGCCCAGTTCAAATAATCGGCTGTCGCAGCGTGGCGCTTGGACTTGGTACACGCTGGCTGGGCCACCGGAAAGGATAATGCCCTTCGGTTTCATTGCCGCCAGCTGATCGACCGGCGTATCGGGCGCCACCAGTAGGCTAAAGACACCGGCTTCACGAACACGTCGCGCAATCAGCTGGACATACTGTGAACCGAAATCGAGGATCGGGATCACCTGGCCGCGCATCTGTTCTGGCAAACCGACCGACTCGAGGGTCGGGCACGGTCGGTCCGTGGAGATAGGTGGGTCTGACATAAGCTGACCATCCATGACAGCGGATCATCATACCGCGTATTGGGTCGGGTCGGCTGCCGGTAGGGATCTTTTCCCAACACCGCTGGTATACAATCAGAGCATGTGTGTATTCCTGACGGCGATGCTGTGTGCCGCTACCCAGGCGGTCGTGCCCCTAAATCAACAGCAGCAGACGCAGGTGGACAGCGCCACGGACTTTAGCGGCCGATTCGATGAGGGTGCGTTGTATCCGCTGCTTCACAACGCGTTGGGGTGGCAAGATCGAGACGAAACCGGTGCTGTGGTTCCGGATTATCCGTCTCTGTTTGAGCAGCCAGCTCTACATCGCGGTCAGCTTTTTTTGATTGAGGGGTTGTTTGCCGGCGTTCCCCGTGACGGTTCACTGGCGGTGGCCGGTCTGACCCGCGCCGGTCCGTGGGACGATAAGCTCCAGCAGTGGGTGGTCGTGGTCGATCAACAGCGAGATGAGGTGGCGGTGGTGTATCTGGTTGACCCACCCCCAGCGCCGCCGGCAGGGACCGATATCCGTCTGGTGGCGAGGTTCTACAAGGTCTTGTCCGACACCGATCGGCAGGGCCGCCCGACGGATTACCTCACCTTCGTGGGTAAAAATGTCGTGCTGGGCCAGATCACCGGACGGGGCGGCTCTGCGATGGGCTTTGCGCCACTGGTCGGTGCACTGTTGCTGTTGGCGGGCGGCTGGTATGTGTTGCGGCGAACCGTCTACGCCCGGCCGTTGCGGCGGCCGATCGGTGCGGGTCGCAAAGCGCAGGGCGATCAAGCGGCACCCGGGGATGAAGGGGCAGGTGTCCCGCTACCGAAGAATCCGGCCGACGCCCTGTCGGCGTTAAACCAAATGCGCGATGAGGAGGATCGTTAAACACGATGGCAACTGTCCAGCTTACGCTGCCTGGTCATAGCTACCAGGTCAGGATCGAACCGGGTGCACTGGCGTCGCTGGGGTCTTGGGTGCGACAGGTGGCACCGCATGACCGAGCAGCGCTGCTCACAGACATGGCCGTCTGGCAGACGCACGGTTTGATCGCAAGTCGGTCCCTTTCCGATGCTCGGTTCGATTTGGTCAAACACACCGTGGCCAGCGGCGAAGCACAGAAGAATCTCGACACAGCCCGTCAGTTGTACGATGTATTGGTCGAGGCCCACCTCGAGCGAAACAGCCCCGTGATTGCGCTGGGCGGTGGCGTGACCGGGGATACCGTGGGGTTTGTGGCTGCGACGTACCTTCGTGGTGTTCCGTTTATCCAGTGCCCAACGACGCTGTTGGCGATGGTAGACGCGGCGGTCGGGGGCAAGGTCGGCATCAATCTACCGCAAGGTAAGAACTTGGTAGGGTGTTTCTATCAGCCCCACCTGGTTGTAGCCGATACCCACACGCTGACATCGTTGCCGGTGCGGGAGCTGCGTTGCGGGTTGGCTGAGTGTGTGAAGCATGCGGTGATCCGAGACGCGGGTCTGTTCAGTTGGATCGATCATCACCTGGATGCCATTTTGGCGCTGGATGCCGATACGCTGACTGAATTGGTGTGTCGAAACGTTCAGATCAAAGCCGGGGTCGTAACAGACGATGAGAAGGAACGCGGGCCGCGTGCACACTTAAACTTTGGTCACACGTTTGCTCATGCCATAGAGGCGACTGCCGGTTACGATCGTTCGGATCGCTATCATCACGGTGAGGCGGTGTCGCTGGGGATGGTGGCGGCGACACGGTTGGCGGTCGATCGCGACTTCTGTGAACGAGGGGTGCTGGATAAGTTGATCGAGCTGTTGGATCGTATCGGTCTGCCGGTTACGCCGCGTACGCTTGCCCCGACACACGTGTTGTTGGATGCCATGCGGCGGGACAAAAAAGTCACCGAGGGACGGTTGCGTTTGGTGTTGCCCCAACGGCTTGGCGCCGTTACCGTCGTCAGCGATATTCCAGATCACCTGATCATCAATGCATGGGATCACCTTCGTGCCGACACGTGATCTGGACTAGATTTATTTGATGATGCGCAGTGTATAGGGGTATTGGTACAACTCGCCTTTGTTGGCTTTTATCGCGGCGATGATGACGAATACCAGTGCCCCGACGACGACGGCCGCCGCTAGCGGAAAGCCGATACAGACAAACATGAGAGGGATGCACACCGCAACCGCGATGGTCACGGTGATCTGAAAATTCAGCGATTCCTTGCCGTGATGGTCGATAAAGGGGTCATCGTCTTTCTTGACAAGCCAGCAGATCAAAGGGCCTAAGACATTGCCCACCGGGAAGACACTGCCCGCCAATGCGGTCAGGTGACACAACATCGCCCACAATTTGGCATCCTCATTGGGGGCATGCGTGCTGGGAGCGGCCGCTGATTCTGTAGACGATGGCGGGGTGGGCTGTTCCTGATCTATCGGGTCGGTCATGGTGGATCGGCTCCTTATCGAAAAAACAATTGTCCAGCACCGGTCGCCTGACGCCCCTCGATGTACCGGTTCATTTTCACAAGATGGCTCAGACGACTGCTGCGGTCGTGTTCTCTATGATAACACGAGATGAGGACGATCCGGCGTAACGACCTGGCCCCGCGCGTGGAGATCATGCCACTGATCGACGTGATTTTCCTGCTGCTGACTTTTTTCATTTATAGCCTGATTGTCATGGTCCGTGCGGAGGTGTTGCCCGTGGCGTTGACCACGCTCGAGACCGGTGGTCGGGCCACCGCGGGACAGGTCCAGGCGATCACCATTGACCGCGACGGTAATCTTTATCTGAACCGAGAGCCGATCGGTGAAGAGGATTTGAGTCAGCAGCTGCTGGTCATGGCCGCCCAGCCTAAACGTCCCATGTTGTACCTGGCGTTGGAAGCCCAGGGCTCGACCGACCGGGGACCGATTCTGATCCACCTGATCGAACGAGTCAGGTCTGCAGGCATCGAGGATTTTGTGATCGTCGGCCAACCCGAGCCCAGTCAAAGTGAATCCCAATGAGCACGATGCAAGCCACGATCCTGCGTCATCCCCACACGCCTATGGCTGTCGGTTTGATCCTCACGACGTTGGTACATCTATGCGGGATGTCGTGGTTGACTTACTGGTTGATCCAAATTCCTTTGGACGGATCGGGGCGGCTGTTGACGGACCAATTGAAGCCGCTGTTGGCGGCACCCCGACCGATCCCACTAGGCCAAGACGGCCCGAAGTCGTCGGCGATGGCGTGGATCGCCTACGACGACTTTCGTGAATTGATCGCTCCGCGTAGCACAACCGAGCAACCGGCGTTGCAGCGGCAAATCCAGCCAACCCCTGACGCGCCACTGCCGCCCGACCCGACGCCGGTGTTGTCCGAGGAAGTGGCGGCTGTTCAGGACGCTGCCGGCTCGGTTCCCAGTGGTGCGGCTGTTTCGTCGGACCCGTCGTCCCGAGAACAGCCACCGGCGCCGTCCAGGCCGACCATGGCGCGGTCGAACGTCCCTCAAAAACCCTTGGAAATTCAGGAGCTTATCCTAGGCGGCAAGACCACCAAGATCCGATCCGCACGGCGCCGGCACAACCCGTCCCGGCGAAGAACCGCAAGCAATCCGGTAGATCAGAGACGTACAACGCACCGACATTCACGGAAGGCCAATCCCACGGCCGCGGCTCGCTCTGACAAAGAGTCTTCGCCGGTGATGCTAAAAGACCATGCCAAAGTCGTGGTTCCCGGTGGAGTTTTGGTCGGCGAGGGGCTCGAGGTCAAGACCGTGCAGCCGCGGTTCAGTGTGATTACACGGGCCAGCGCCGTGCCGGATAATCCATTGGCTCGGCTGGTGTTTAATCATCAAGATGGACGTGTGATCCACGCTAAGTTGATCAGATCAAGCGGCTATCCGAATGTTGACGGGCCGGTACTGGCCAGTCTCTACAAGTGGCAGGCCACAGGACAGAAGCTGGCCCAGTTGGGGCGGCCCTTTGAAATTCGGGTCGAATTAATCCTCATGAGCTACTAACGGATGTGTATCGGACTGGCCATGACAACGAACACCGGGCCAGTTCGTTTTAGCGTGATGTCTGTCAGCGGGAGACCGGAGAATACAAAAACTTGTGGCGATTCAGTCGCACGATGAGATGTACGTTATGCACATTATGCCTTTAAGAGAAGAGGCCTGAGCATCTGATGCAACGCAATCAAGACGACGGTGTGGTGATTTGCTGTGATTTTTGTGGGACCGATTGGGACCAGGTTAAGCCGATGATTGAAGGCCATCATGGCTCCGTATTGTGTCTGGAATGCCTGAAGGCAGCGTTGGGCCAGATCAAGCCGCAAGACTGGACCTTCTCGTGTACGTTGTGTCTGCGCGAAGGGCTTCCTGCGGGGACGGCCCGCTGGACCCACCCGGCCGCGCCGCCGGCGGCTAATGCCGCAGCGGTACTGTGCGCGGATTGTCTTCATCAAGCGATGCGCACCTTTGGCAAGGATCCTGACGTTGATTTTAAGCAAACCGGTTGACCGGGCATAGAGCGGTCCGGTCTTGGACCGCGTTTTTAAACACGTCGGGTCCGTCGTTGTCGCACGGAGGGTTTAGACCTGTGCTGTTCATCTTGCGCCTAGTGGGCCGGCTATGCCAAACACAAAAAGTTTTTGCACATGAGTCGGAGAACTCGGGCTTTCGGTGACAGGACGTCGCAAGTCCTCAACGCGCAAAGAAAGGGCGCGATGCGTATGATCCGTCTGGATCGGGCTTCGTGAACCATCCGCGAACATCGGTAGAGAATGAAAAAAAGTGCTGGTGTTTCGATTGCGCACGAAATACACGCCATGCTTATTACAACAGCACTTCCGTACCGGTTTCGATGGATTCTGGCAGCTTGATACGTTCCAGGTCTGCTGACTCGATCGCGGTGAGTTGGCTGATCTCAATCACGGCGTCGACCTGACCGTCACTGTTGCGTGGCACACGCACGCCCTTTGATTCTAGCCACCGCGCTGCCCGCTCGGTCTGGAGTTGGCGACTGGTCAGGGGGCTGTCTTGGCCCTCGGCATTCTTGATCGGGGCAAACTCCTCGACGCGTGGGGTTTCGAAGACGATCGAGTGTTCGCACATTGGAAGGGCATCAAAAACAAATGTTTCGAGCTTGACGGCGTTGGATGAATCGGGGTTGATCGTCGCCGCGGTCTCGAAGTCCATGCATCGTACTTTCTTATCCGCTCGATGGTAGGGCAATCCAAAACCGTCTTGGGTGCGATTGAGCGATTCGACAAAGTTCACACTGATCGCATGGATGGCAATGGACCCCGCGCTTAGTTGCAGCTGACCATCTGGCTGCCTCTGTTGCGCCAGCCGATTGGGCAGATCGGAGTATTCAACGACGGTCACACGTCCGTCGACCAGGCAGAAAACACCAAGCCGCTCTTCCGGGTAGGCCTTGACGACCATTTTGGAGGACATTTCGCATTGGTCTTGCACATGCAGGCCAAGAAACAGCGGATCGATCACCTTTACCAGTGGGTTATCAATTTGGGTATAGCTGATCTGCTCGATACCGTGGCGTTTCATGTCGTCAAGCGCACCGCTGGTGTATAGCGCCTTGAGCGCGCCACCGTGACCGTTGGGTGATAGGGCCAGACTCGCCTTTGATTCCATCAGCACCTTTCCTGTGTCGATCGCGATGGCTGGCATCATGGCCTGTACAAAGAACAGGACATGGTCTGGCTCGAGCCCAAAGTAACCGTGCTCCTGGAAATACGCTCGCGTGGGTGCGTCATTGGCCGGACTGGTCATGATGTACCACCGGCAGGCCGTGCCGAATTTTTTCTGAATCTTTCGCAGATATTCCGCAAAACACCCAAACAACGGAAGTTTTCGGATGGGTGTGGCCGGGTATGTCCCCTTGGGGCCTGACCAACCCAGACGCGTGCCTTGGCCGCCGGCCACGGTGAAGGCTGCAGCCTTTCCGTGTCGGATAAGGTCTTCACCCAATGCGCGGGCACGCTTATACTTGTCCACAAGATCGGTTCGGGGGACGGACGGGTAATAGGGAACCGGCCCGAGCTGTTCGGGCAGTCTCACGGACGGTCGATTCTTCACATGTGTCTGGATCAGACGAGCCACTTCCGTCCAGTCAATCTCCTGGATCTGGGCAAGCAGCTGATTTTTTTGATCGTTGGGTAGATCATCAAAAAAAGTCAGGACATGATCCTGTCCGACCCGGGACAGGATCTGGCGCGCGGCGGACAATTGGTCTGTCAGCGATAGTGAAGTCATGGGTTTTGGCGGCATTGCCAGACTGTCTTGCCCACAAAAAATGGGCCTAGCCGCTCGAGGTATTGGGCCGTTTGCGTGGTTTTGCGCATTGTTTGGACAAGTGCTGAAAGAGGATATAAATCGCGACCCACCAAGCCGATCACAAAATCATTGTCGTTCGTGTCCAACCCGTGGCAGGCTAAGCGGATATCGTGCGCCAGATCAAACTGACCGAAAGACCGACCAATGGTCCCGTGTTCGCCTAGAATCTTCCGCTGTTGTTCAGGCGTCAGGGCCGCAAATGCTCCGCTGCGGCGCAAAGGATACCAAATGGCCCAAGGCCAATCGGGGTTTAGCATTGTCTGCCGAGGCTGGTGAAGCAACCACTGTTCAAGGTTTGCCTCGTATCCAATCGAATAGGTCCGGCCCAGCATGGTGTAATTGGGTTTTGCGGTCAGACAAGCAAATGGCTCGGTGTTCAGTACCGTCCTTAGGTCAGTAACGAAATGGTCTGGGTCTTCATGCATCACCGCCAAGCCGATGCCAGCCGAGTCGTGTACATCGCTGTAAATGACGCTATCGATTTGGCTTTGTTCGAGGGCCTGAATGATGTGAGTCGGATCGGTACAGCCACCAAAAGCCATAAATTGGACGTAAAGTCGACGGTCCAAGGACTGCCGTTGGCCGTTTACGACAGCGCCTTTTTCGCTAAGATCTGGTTTTTCAATTGTTTGAGATTTGCGTTCCATCTAAGCTAGCTTCACTTTGATTCTAGAGGCGGTTTCAGGTTACTCATTTTGTGGGAAGGCGTTGCCTTTCGCGCAGGTCAGTAGCGTGGCAGGTGTTTTCACCGATCAAACGGTTCCAGCGCCGTGGGTGGGGTTTGGTGACAGCTTACGCTTGATTGGTGTCATGACGCCCGAAGTGTACTGGCCGGCATGGCATTTTTAAAGCCGGTTGATCTTGGTTTGGCGCTTTTTCTCCGTCAGTGACGGGTTACGTAACGCAAAATTGCGACCGCTGCCGCCGCCGCGGTTTCGACGCGTAGCACGTTGGGGCCAAGCCGCCACATCAGTGCTCCAGCGTCGATCGCCGTCGCTCGTTCCTGGTCCGTCCAACCGCCTTCTGGGCCGATCAAGACAAGGATATGGCCCGCCTGGCGAAGCTGGTCGTGCCAGCTCTTGGTTAGGTCGGTGTCGGGCGGATAAGCACGTCCGCCTTGAAGATGATTTTCGACTTGATCTGACGAGCGGTCCTCGGCGCGATCAAGCCATGAAGGTGCATCTGCCAATGGGTCAGCCAGCAGCCGCACGTCGTAGGACCGACCCACGACCCCACCAAGGTGGTCTGGCTGATCGATGTGCAACAGGTACGCTCGTTTCGATTGTTTGGCAGACTCGATCGCCACGCGATCAAGGTGTGCCAGCTTCGCGGCCCTGGGCTGGACGACGCCACGTTGGGTCTTAAGCGGAATAAGCCGGTCAGCACCAAGCTGACTGAGCTGATTGACCATATCGCCGGCGCGTGGGCCTTTTGGGGTGGCTACGGCGACATCAATCACTGGTGTGGTCGGGGGCACATGGCGGCCCGAAGCGATACGAATCGCACCGGCACCAGCACGCCATTGCATCGCGCCGCAGCAGACGTACCCTCTGCCGTCGAAGATTTCGACCATATCGCCTGGCTCTAGCCGCAGCACCCGTCGGGCGTAGTGAACTTGTTCAACACTAAGGGGCACCGCTACGTCCGATAAATTTTTGTTTTTCAGGGCGTCTCGTGTCAGCTCTGGACAATAGAATCGGGGCATTGTGTGTGATTGACCTTGTCGGTTTAGAGTGTGGCACGAGCTTCCGGGCGTGACAAACGCTCAAACTCCCTTCAGTGGCGTGGCGATTGGGTCGATAACCCTCCCGGCGTTCGGTGATGTGCTGCGGGCTGCCATTATGATGGCACAACAGTGACCGGCGAGCCAGCGAGGGGTCTGAACACAAGGTGTTAGGAACTCTACGCAAGAGACGCAAGCTTGTCCGACCAGCCCCAAGAAAACACGCAAGAACAAGAGCTCGACATCGAGTCACAGCTTGATGCGCTATTGGCTCGTCTTGAACAGCTTGAGCCAGATCTGTTCAAGACACAATCTTCGGCTCAGGAGTCACCCCAGCAGTCCGTTGCCCACGTCGCGGCGACCGAGACTGAACCGGTCAGCGACGACGTCGCGATGACCGACCAAACGCCCGCCGACGATGTGGCGGTCGATGCCCAGCAAGTCGAGACCGACCCACAGTCCCCAGTAGAAACCCACGATACGGCCGATCAGATCGACGCGTTACTCAAGGATCAGATCTCAGACCAGATTGACCAGGCACTTGAGACGGCCGTTCAAAACCCTGATGGCGCGGACACAAGTCAGCCCGAGTCCTCGGATCCGACAGCTCCCCCAACAACTGCCGACGAGCAACCCAGCAGTGACTTAATTGCAAGTCAAATTGACCAGCTTTTGTTACAGCAGCCCGCCGAACAGGTTCCGGCGACTGAATCGTCCCCGGAGTCCGCCGACGAACAGCCCTTAGATGTGGCCGGGGCGGCGGTCGAAGATTCCGCCGCTGCGACCTCTTCGGACGCCGATCTCGCCCACCAGCTACAAGCGTTGTTAGACAGTCAAGACACCCAGCCGCAGTCAGAGTCCGCCACAGCAGGTGAAGATCTTCATGATCCACCTGTCCAACCGGGGCAAGTTGAGGCCGAGGTGTCTGCGGATGCCAATCCAGAGGCAGTCCAGGAGCTGAGTCTGGAGGAAATCGACCAGTTGCTTGCTGAGGAGGCGGATCATTCTATTGAAGAAGCGATCAGTGACACCCAGGTTCAACCGGCCCCAGCGCCCGAAGCGCTGACCCCGGAAACACCGGTCGCCGAGTTGACGGGCGATGACCAGGCCGATGCTGATGCCGGAGCACCCGTTCAGCGGCCCCCAGAGCCTGAACCAGCGATCGCGGCTGAGCAAGTGTCGACCGATGGCGCGACCGGTGGCTTTATCGCCGGTGCCGGGGACGTCGCCAAGGAGCTGGATCAACAGCAGCCGGTCGAATCACCCGTGCGCTCGGCGATGGGGGTGTCGATCGATGAAATGGATCAAGTCGATCAACCCCTACAGCCACGGTTGACGTTCAAAGTTGATCGGCAGAAGTTGGCGCACATCGCCGCGGTTATCGAAGAGATGCTCAAGCGGATCTGTCTGGCCATCAACCGGCCGGCAAGGCATCTTCCCGTTTTCATTCGTGACGCCATAGGCTACGTGGCTGTGTTTAATCTCTTTTTCGGATCGCTGCTGCTGGTTGGCAAGATGTTCGGGATCGTTTGACGGTAGGGGGCTGACGGATACTGGGGGGTGCTATCTTCGGCTCTGCAGTTTGGCCAGCAAGCGAAGAATTTCGATATAGAGCCAGATCAGTGTGACCATCAAACCGAAAGCACCATACCATTCCATGTATTTGGGTGCTCCCTGCTCGGCGCCCCTTTCAATGAAATCAAAGTCCAGCACCAGGTTCAGCGCTGCAATGACGACCACGAAAACGCTAAAGCCTATACCGAGCAATCCGCTGCCGTGGATGAAGGACACGGGGACACCGAAGAGGCCTAACACAAATGTCACCAAATAGACCACAAAAATGCCGCCTGTCGCCGCCACGACGCCCAGCTTAAAGTTTTCTGTGGCCCTGATGATCCCTGTGGCGTACGCCACCAACAAACAAAACAGGGTGCCAAAGGTCAGCCCCACTGCCTGGATGACGATGCCCGGGAACTGGGCTTCGAAAAGACCCGAGAGCCCTCCCAGCACCAAGCCCTCGGCCAAAGCGTAAAGCGGTGCAGTGACTGGCGCCCACGTTTTTTTGACGATGGTGATGATCGCGAAGATCAAGCCGCCAATCACGCCACCTATCAGCCACGGTTGTATCGCTGCCGCGGACGGCGATTGTAAGAATAGGTTCCACGTCCAACCCGCCGCAACCAACAGCAATGCCAGTAACACGATCGTCTTGTTGACCGTGCCCTGGAGTGTCATCACACGGGCAGGTTCACCGGACCAGCCCAGCTGATCGAACGTGTGAGTGTTCAGTGCGGGATTCGCGGTACGCATCATGGCTGAGGCTCTCCCTTAAGTAGGTGACAGTGGCCCTGATGATCCTCTCCCGTGACGTCGGGTTCTGAAGAACAACACGGCAGCGGTGCGGCGATCAGTTGGAAAATTCATCGGCGAACTTTTTCTCTCGCAGCATCTGGTTGCTGGGGACCATGGTGATACAGTCCCATGGGCAGACTTGGGCGCACAGCGTGCAGCCGATACATCGCGGCAAATCGATCGTACACAATTGCATCACCTGGCCATGATCGGGACCTGGCAGCGTGTCAATACAATCGACGGGGCACACCGATACGCACGCTTCGCAACCGGTGCACATATCTTCGTCCAACAAGGCCAGTTGCTTGGGAGGCTTTTTTGCCATGGGGGTTGTCCATTTTAGAGGCAGGGCATTTGATTTCCAGCCGCGGCTAGATCAGAGCCATCAAGGGACGGTCATTTGGCTGGGTGATCGAGGCTCGTGTGGGTATTCATACCCCTCTTATCGGTCGTCAGTCTGGGCAAGCTGAATGATCGGAGCCTTTCTCCGATCAGGATTGGTCGCTTATTCGCGTGCCGGGGCGTATTGGTCGCTGGCCTGTTGAGTTTTCTCCGTGAGCTGCCTACATTTTCTAGCCATGAATCATACGCTGATTATTGCCGGTGGCTCGGGTACGCGACTCTGGCCGATGAGCCGTAAACGGCTGCCCAAGCAGCTCATTCCATTTATTGGCGGCAGATCACTGCTGCAGATCGCTGTAGACCGACTTGACGGCTTGGTCGAGCCGGTCAACCAATACGTGTGTGCCGGTGAGCAACACCGCCGAGCGATCTTCGATGCGTTGGCTGGCGTCGGAGAAGACCAGTTCCTGGGTGAACCTATGGGGCGGGACACACTTAACGCTGTGGGACTGGCCGCTGCGGTGATTGGGCGGCGAGACCCGGACGCGGTGATCGGAGTGTTTACTGCCGACCACATCATTGAGCCTGTCGAGACGTTTGGGCAGATCGTTGCCAGCGGGTTTGCGTTGGCCAGGGCTCAACCTAATGCGCTGGTGACCTTTGGAATCAACCCCACGCATGCGGCCACCGGTTACGGATACCTTCAGTTGGGAACAACGATCGATCACAGCAGCAACGCCCGTGTCGTGGCTGAATTTAAGGAAAAACCGGTTCCAGAGGTTGCCCAACAATACTTTCGTGAAGGTTCCGGCTGCTACCTCTGGAACAGCGGCATGTTCGTTTGGCGGGCCGCCACGCTGATGGCATGTATCCATCGGTACAGGCCTGAAAACTACCATGGGCTTCAGCGAATCGCCCAAGCCTGGGATACCGACCAGCGCCAGCGTGTGTTGAGCGACGTGTACCCGACGCTCGAGAAGGTCAGCGTCGACTATGCGGTGATGGAACCGGCCTCGACCGACCCGCTGGTCCAGGTGGTTGCGGTGCCCATGCCCTTGAGCTGGTTGGATGTCGGATCGTGGCCGGCGTTTGCTCAGACGTGTAGCACCGATCGACAAAGCAACGCGTTGGCCGCTCAAAAGCACATCACGGTTGACACACAGCGGACGCTGTTGGCTTCCAGTGACCCCGCGCACCTCATCGCGACCATTGGTTGTCAAGATCTTCTGATCGTGCACACGCCAGACGCCACCCTTGTGTGCCGTTCGGATTGTGCTCAAGACATCAAGAAATTGCACGAGATGGTCGGTGATCAGTTCGGTGACGCGTGGTTGTAAGGCAAGGGGTGCTTGGATCTTTTCAGTGACAATGCGGTACCTGGCGATTGATCTTGGTGAAAAGCGAACCGGCTTGGCGGTCGGCGACGACACCACAGGCGTGGCCAACCCTCTGGAGGTGATCCACACCACAAACCACGAATATCGTCTGGCCCGAATCGGCCAGGTGGCCCGGGAGTATCACCCCGACGCGTTGGTCATTGGCTTACCGCTTCACATCAACGGGACCGAAAGCCCGGCTTGTCGGAAGGTCCGCGGCGTGGGAGAACAGCTGGCTCGACGGCTGGGTTTGAGTGTACATCTGGTGGATGAGCGGCACAGCAGCTACGGCGCGGAACTACAAATGCATCGTTCCGGATTGACCTACAAGGGTAAGAAATCACGCCGGGATGCGGTGGCCGCAGCCGTGATTTTGCGTACGTTCTTTGATACCAAGTAGACGCACGGTACCGCAATTACGCCGGTTTGGTGCCGGGCGTGGCCCATGCCAGGTTGCGAACCCTATTTTTTAGATCCTGGGAAATCTCTGGCATCGGGTAGTATCGCTGCAAGCATTGACGCAGCTGATCGGGTTCGGCGATGCGGAAATAAGCGATGGGGCCGAGTCGATTTACCACGAACGTCACCGCCCGGGCCAGGCGATGGTTGGTTGCGGCGATTAACAGCTCGCCATCTTTGCCGTAATGAAGGGGCATCATCTCAAACTGCCACGCCTGGCGGCGGTTGACCACAGCAAGCACTTCGGGGTCGATCGTCTGTTGCGACAGATCGATCACGCCCGTCAACCGACGGTACTGCTCGATCCACGCTCGTTCGACGCTTTCCAGTGCGACCTCAAACATCCGCTCAGCGAGCACGCCAAAGGGGATGCCTTGACTGCGTTGGGCCTGAGTGATTTCCAACACCTGCTGTGGATTGAGCACCCCTTGCTCGACGAGGATTTCACCAATATGAATGGACTTCGACACACCCATGCTCCCGTGCCCCCTGATTGATCGCATTTCAGTGACAACGATCGGCATGGCGATCACGCAGATCAAGCAGACCCAAACGATGGTTTGGAATTGACGCTGGGCTGTAACGGTTGCGAAAGGTGGGGGGCAACCGGTCGTACCGGTTGCAGTAGTCGCGACCGTTAGCGCGATACGGTCGAGCTGATCACATCGATGTGTTCGGCGTCAAGGATCTCAAGTTTTAGCATGGGATCGAATCTGGTCTGGCCCATCACGCCGACATATTCGCCCAGCAGTGGCACGGGGTTAAGCGCCGGACGCAAACGGACATAAGCGATGATACGGTGACCATCTGATTCCGTGATCCGGTAAAGCCGCGGCAAGTTCTTCCCGTTGTAAACACTGCTGGCCAACAGTCGCCCACGCACATCGTACCGTTGTTTGGGCAGTTCTGGTGGAAGTTGGTCGGCGAAAAGTCGGGTTTCCTGATGGGCACGTTGCGCTTCGGCGATCGTTTGTAAAGTCTTGATCACATCGATGTGACGTTGCAGCTGGGCGATTCGCATCGCGATAATCCGCCCGTCGACCAGCGATAGCTGCCTGTTCCTTGCCAGAGATCGGTAGGTCTCAAACAGTTCCCCAAGAGGCCGTTCTTCTAGCGACAATGCCTCCGAAGCAATCAGCCGCTGCTCAGCGGCTCTCAGCGTCGCGGAGATTACTGGATCGGCGTTGGCGGTTGCCAGAGAGGGCTTGTCGACACTGACAACCCGGTCTCCCGGATCTTGGTTCGACGCATCGTCGTCGGTTTCAGGCTCCGCTGTGCGGGAAAAACCCGTTGGCAGTCCGCTGGGGTCGGCGGACGCTGGTGCGATTGAGGTGCTGACGGCCTGCTCGGGCTGGCTGGGCGTGTGTGGCGGTTGTTGATCGGCCACCGGCTCGGTGTCGTCGCCCACCGGGCGAATCGACCCTGGAGGCAGGAACACGTAAGCGCCGTTGGGTGGTTCGATCTTATAAAAATCACCGTCCTGACCCACAATGGTTACACGATCCCCCTTGAGAAGGTCGATCTGCCGGCGATAACTTTCGGCGCTGCCGTTGACGCTGGCGGTCCGGACCGCTGCACGATCGGTATTGATCGTGCCGGTTTGTCCGTTGCCGGTGGCGTCTACAAAGGCTTGGGAAATGTAGCTGTAGGTGCCTTGTGGCGGATGGACCTTAAACCAACCAAAGACCACCTCGTCGACAACGACCTGTGACCCGCCAGTCAATCTGCCCACTTCATAGAACGAACGTCCCGCTCCCGCTCGAACGGGCACGGATTGATCAACCACTTCGGCCGTAAACGGCACGTCCTGGCCGACGGCCCACGGGGTGACGCCGGGGGAGAAAAAAAGTAATAGACACAACGCGAATCGTGTACGGATCGGTTTCGGCATGGCCAAACTCCGTCGGGGTCCGTTCACCTGTGACGGTACAGAAATACGCGTGCGGTGACCGCTCACAGTGCTATACATGGCAGCGGCTACGAGTTTAGTGACCGTCTTACTTCTAGAGAGAAATACAACCGAACCTATCAAACAGTACCCACACCCGAAAGGCCCGTCAAGGGTGAAAGACGACTTAAACCGTCAGGGAAGACGCTTCGATTTTGCCGCCCAGAAACGATATGACCTGGTGAATCCCGATACGCTCCTGTTGGAGCGTGTCACGGTGTCGCACCGTGACCGTGTGATCCTGTAGGGTCTGGCCGTCAATGGTGAAGCAGTACGGTGTACCCGCTTCATCCATGCGGGCGTAACGCTTGCCGATGTTCTGCTTGACGTCCATCTGGACGGCGTACTTTTGGCGAAGATCTCTGTATAGTTTCTCGGCCAACTCTGGCATGCCGTCCTTGTTTACCAGCGGGAACACCGCGGCTTTGACGGGGGCCAGACGGGGGTGAAACTTCATATAGACCTTGCTGGGCCGGCTGTCGTCGGGCGTGTAGGCTTCGCAAAGAAGCGCCAGCGTGCCCCGGTCAGCTCCCGCACTGGGTTCAATCACGTGTGGGAAGTACCGCTGGTTGCGGTCCTGGTCGAAGTACTTGAGTTTGTCACCCAAGCCTGAGTGGTCGGCGTGCTGACACAGATCGAAGTCTGTCCGGTGCGCAACGCCCTCGAGCTCTCCGAACCCCGGGGCGGTAAACGGGAACTTGTACTCCACGTCGCTTGTCCCCGCTCCTTGCTTGGCGTAGTGCGCTAGCTCGTCCTTATCGTGTTCCCGAAGTGTCAGGTTCTCGCCCGCCAGCCCGATCGATTGCCACCAGGCGTATCTGCGGTCTCGCCAGTAGGCGTACCACCGGCTGGCCGAATCGGGATGGATAAAGAATTCAATCTCCATCTGCTCAAACTCGCGCGATCGGAACGTGAAGTTGCGGGGTGTCACCTCGTTGCGGAACGCTTTGCCGATTTGGGCGATCCCGAAAGGAACCTTGACACGCGATGTGTCTATCACGTTGCGAAAATTGGCAAAGATGCCCTGGGCTGTCTCCGGTCGCAGGTAGGCCAGCGCGTCTTGATTCTCCACGGCACCGACATAGGTCTTGAACATCAAGTTGAACTGTCGCGGTTCGGTCAGCGTGCCGGGCTGTTGAGCGACATCGGGGCCGATGACCTGTTGCTGTTCTTCTGGGGCGAGGCGGTCAAACGGGATATCTTTGTAGGGTTGGGCTGCTCGGACCTTGGTCACAACAGCCTTGGCCAGTGCCAGCCGGGTCTCTTTCGCAAAGCGGCCGTCCTGGTCGAAACCCCTCCATTGTTTCTTGGCTTCCTCTTCGCTTGCGGCTTTGAGTGCGACGTAATAGCGAGATCCGGCGGCGTCAGGGTCTTCTCGGATCCCGACCCACAGATGATCCGCCCTGTATCGCTTCTTTGTTTCACGGCAGTCCACCATGGGATCGTTGAATCCATCGAGGTGTCCACTGGCATGCCACACCTTGGGGTTCATGATGATGGTGCTATCCAAACCGACCATCTCAATCGGTTTGCCGTTGGGGCCGTCGGGAGGATGACGCACCACGTCGTGCCACCACGCTTCCTTGAGGTTCCGTTTGAGTTCGACTCCCAGTGGGCCGTAGTCCCAGAAGCCGTTAAGGCCGCCGTAGATCTCAGAGGATGGAAAGATAAAGCCGCGTCGTTTACAAAGGGCGACGATCGCCTCCATGGATTTGGTGACTGTGGCGTCGTGGGGTGTACGCATCGGGGAACCTCGCCGATCAGATCGCAGGAACCGGGGTTTCAAGATCAGTGTTATACCAATCTCGGGTGGGTTGCGTTTTTGGTCGACAGCGGTGTGGACCGATGCCCGACATGTTGGCGGGCCTGGGACGGTACGCGTATCTCTGACCAGAGCCGTTTGTCCCGCGTGGGAATAATCGCCGATCTCCACGGGTTTCGTTGTTACAATTCAGTGAGTTACGATGACCGACACGCTTCACCTGCCGTTGATTACCAATTCAGCTGCGAACCCGTTTGCCCGGCGGCTGGCCGGCGACAGCCAGTGTTTGACGCGCCAGAAGCTAAGCACACTGCAGCTGAACCTGGGCAAAATGTGCAACCTCGCCTGCGGGCATTGCCACGTGGAAGCCGGTCCCAACCGGACCGAGATCATGCCTTGGCTGGTCATGGAGCGTGTCCTGGCCTGGATCGATCGCCACCGTCGGCAGCTGGCCGATCTCTGCGTGGTTGACCTGACCGGAGGGGCGCCAGAAATGAACCCCGACTTTCGCCGGCTCGTTGAAGCGTTGACGCAGCGCAATCTGCACGTGCTGGACCGATGCAATCTCACGATCCTGCTGGAACCGGGCTATGAGGATATGGTCGAGTTCTTGGCGCGGCACCAGGTCGAAGTCGTGGCCAGCCTTCCGTGTTATATCCAAGACAACGTCGATCAGCAGCGAGGTCGTGGGGTCTTTCAGGGTTCGATTGAGGCGCTTCGCCGCTTGAACAAAGTGGGTTACGGTCAAGAGAATTCGGCGCTGCGGTTGGACTTGGTTTACAACCCCGTGGGATACGGCCTGCCGCCCGACCAGAAGACGCTCCAGGCCCGTTATAAACAAGAACTGGCCCGATCCTATGGTATCGCCTTCAATCACCTCTGGACGATCACCAACATGCCCATCAAACGGTTTGAGCACCAGCTGCGCCGTACAGGCCAGTACGACGCATATATCGATCGGCTGTGCGCGGCCCACAATAAGGCGAACGTCGACGCGGTCATGTGTCGTCACCTGGTGAGTGTGGGCCATCAGGGTGCGGTTTATGACTGCGATTTCAATCAGATGTTACAGATGCCGCTTGACCGGGCCGAGGTGGTCGCCGGTGCCGATGAGGCGACGGTCGAATCCCATGCCAGAAAGTTATGGACGTTTACTCCCGACGAATTGGTTTGTCGGCCCATCGAAACGGGCGTTCATTGTTTCGGTTGTACCGCCGGCGCCGGGTCAAGCTGTACCGGGGCGCTGGGTGCCCAAGTCAACGGTTAACCGGCTTCAGGCACGGCTTGGCCGGGTGGCGGGACCGGAGGCATGGCCGGGTTGATGCCCTGGGCCAATTCCAGCATTCGCCGTCGAAGCTCGTCGGTAATCTGCTGGTGTGACATTGACTTTCGTGGTTTAAACGGTCGTCCGAACACAACGGTCGATCGACTGGGCTTGAGGAAGTGGCCAAGCATGTGCTTGAGCTGGGGTGTGCCTTCAATCCAGATGGGCACAATGGTCGCTTCGCTGCGGCGGGCCAATAGACCGATGCCCTCTTGAAACGGCTTTAAAATGCGGTTCTCACGCTGGGCGCCCCCTTCAGGAAAGATCCCGATCATCTGATGGTCGTTCAGGTGCCGCAGCATCTGTCGAAGCTGAGACAGATCGCTGCCATTTTGATCGACGGCAATCGGGCGCAGGATACGCCACAGGGGTGCGAGTATCCGGTAACGGTATCGTCGCAGCATGACCCAGTGAACACGGCGTGGAACGACCGCCTGGACCAGTAGCGGGTCGATCCCCGTCGTGTGATTGGGGGCCAAGATCACCGGCCCCGTTGTGGGTACGTTCTCTCGGCCCATCCACCGAAGCCGATGCCATACGAGCGTGTACGCTCGGCACAGGCGCCAAGCCACGTTGGTTGTCCGTTCCGGGAACGGCCCGGTGGTGATCTGGTGGTACAGCCCCGACGCAGCGACAACAGTCAGTGTGCCGGCCACCACGTAGAGGACCCCAACCATGTACTGGTCTGCCTGAGACAGCCGCCAGATCCATAGATTCACCAAGACCGCTGACGTTGTATTAAACAGGTCGCGGACACCAAACACCCTCCCACGGATATAGTCTGGCGCAATCAACTGCGTCATCGTGGCGACACATATCATGGCCGTGTTTCCAAAGAAACCGGTGCCAAACGACAACACCAGTCCGACGGGGTAGGATCGACTGGCTCCCATACCGACCATAAAAGCACCTGCCAACAACAGGCCGATCATGGCAAACCACATCGATTCGCGTCGAGTGTTGGCCCACGCCACCCACAGGCTGCTGCAGAGCATGCCCGCGCCCAAGCTGGCCATCATTGTTGCAGTGTGTGAGATAAGCTGGTTCTGAGAGATGTCGTATCGGGTCTTGCAAAGCGCCGCGATGGCCGCCATCAGCACCGTCGCCGCTGCCCAAAAAAGCACGCTCAAGCCAATCAGCTGCCAGATCGGTCGGTGGTCACGCACATACCGTGCCGCATCAGCAAGCCGCCGCAGCTGGCTACGTTCTTGGTTGGCGATGGTCGCCACATGGCGCCGCAAGCGTAGGAATGCGAAGAACGTTCCACTGACCGCGTATGACCCCATGGCCACGAGCAAACCGGTGCGGATCGAACCTCGCTCAATCAACGGTCCGCCAGCAGCAAACCCGATCAATGACGCAATGACCGCGATGCCCAACACGATGGCGTTCGCCGATTGGAGCTGGGCGACGGGCACAATCTGTGGGATGGTTGCCGCCTTGGCTGGACTGAATACCGCTGCCAGCCCGCCCACGGCTGCGATGATACAATACACTTTCCAGTGGTGATCGCCGGGGATCGCCGCCGTGACGCCCACTGGCGCCAGCACGAACGCGGTCATCAACACTGCCGCCCGCGCTTCGTCGCAGAACAGCATGATCCATTTGCGTGGCAGTGTGTCCGCTAGCCAGCCAGCCGCCGGTCCGATCACAACATACGGCAGGAAGAAAAAGAACGCCACGCCAGCCTGGATGCTCGACGCATCGGCTCCTGGCAGACCCACGCCAAGCATCGACCATGCCGCCAGCTGGATTAGGCGATCGCCAAAGCCACTGGCCGCGACGCTGGACCACATCAGCAAAAAGCTTACGTGACGCCAGAGCGGCGGACCATCGCGATCGTCGCGTGCCATGTGGGGATAGCGGTTCATGATCAATCGTGTGGGCCGGTCGTCTACAGAAGCTTCTGTTGGTCCCGCCTACGCGGCAGAATATTTATCGGCGATCGGGTATGGCGTCATGCCGAATTATGACAGCTGGTCTTTAGGCTCTAGAGCACTGACTTTCGGTCGCTTGGGGTGGGCCTCGCGCCGTCACTGAGCCCTTGCGTCGCTGGACCGGTGCGAAGCAACAAAGCGGGCCGACAAATTCACCGGTCCGAATGGTTACAGGATTGAAGATGCCGTGTCTACGGTTTGTCGCCCATGTGCATCAGCGGCATCGGCATTGGGCTGTCGCCACTGAGGAAGTAGATCTTCGAAGATGGGTCCTTCGAGATACTCTTGAGCGCTTCTAGCGCTTGGAGTTGGATGTATGCTGGATTGCTGGCAATCGCTTCATTAATCTTCTGGATTTCGTACGATTGGGCGTCGGCCAGTTTCATGCGCATGGCCGCTTCGGCTTCCGCGGCACGCAGCTCGGCTTGGGCTTGGGCCACCTTTTGTTCCTGCTCGGTCTTGAAGCGGTCCAGTTCGGCCTTCTGACGTTCGGCTTCCTGCTCACGTTCCTTCTTGCGCTCAATCGCCTTGGTAATGAACGCCGGCAACCGGATGTCCCGCAGCAGCACAGCCTGGATCTCGATTCCTTTGGTTGCAAGACGATCTTTCAGGATGGTCATCATCGACGCCTGGATCTTTTGCTGGGTTTCTTCTAAGAAGAAGTCCTCTGCCCGCTTGATGGTTTTGCCCTGTTCACGCAGAGCGCTACGCAACAAAGGGACCAAGTGAACAATGATCGCTTGATCGGCGGTGCCGGTTTCGCGGAAGATCTCTGGGGCCATCTCGCCGATGAGCCGATACTGAACAGAGACGTCCAACCTGGTGGACAGTTGGTCCTGACTTGGCACGTCGGCCGTTTCGTTGTGCGTTTTCTGGCGGGCGTCGTACAACGTCCACTGATAGAGCGGGTTAATAGGGAAGTGCAAGCCTTCTTCATAGGGCTGGGTCTGGGGTTTGCCGAACAGCGTCGCCACCGCCACATGCCCGGCCGGTACGCTTTTGTAGGCACACGAGCCCAGCAGCCCGATGGCCGCCAGGATCAGCACGATCGCCGCAAATTTAGTCTGTTCCATGAGGTGTCTTCCTTGAAAGTTGGTCGTTGGGTTTGTGACGGGTTTGAGTGTCAGCCAACCCGGCAAATGCGTCGGCGATCTGCTCGGGTTCAGGTCGCCCTTCGAGGATCACCCGCTCTGCACACATCAGCACCGGAATGCGCATGTGATACAAACGATGCCATTGGGGATGATCGGTGATGTCGCGCTTGATGACGCGGATGGTGGTGCGGACACACAATCGGCGCAGATGCGGCCGGATCAAGGTTTCGAGTCGGTCACACAATCCGCAGTCTGCACGGCCAAACAAAGTCAATTCCAGCGTGTTTTCATGGGTTGGCATGGTCATCTAATACGACCCACGGGTATACCGATCTTGCGGGCCCATCGTCAAGCCGACAACTTGGCCGCAAGATCGTCGGGAGGATACGAGCGACGCAGCACCGATGACGGTTCGGCCCGATCAAAGTTAGACCGGGTGATCCGGCTCCCCGTCGCCGGAGCATTATACGGTCACGCTTGTGACGCCATCTTGGCTTGGCCACCCGTTCCCGTTGATGTTCTCCGTGGGCCTACGGAACGAACACGGCGGTCATGCGGACCTCATCGGCGATCACATTTTGTGCTTGAAAATTAAAGGTTCTTTGGGCGTTGGCGTAGTACGTCACAGGACCGGCACTGATGACGTTAAAGACCTCTTCATCCGCGACGGGGTAGGTTCTACGGATGGTATCGTTGCTGCGGGCACCGCCGAGAACGCTGGTGCCGTTGATTGACGTGGTGTTGGTGCCGATCCCGAAACGAAATTCCGTGTTGCCACCGAGTGTCGCGATATTGGCCATGGCTCGAACGATGACTTGTCCCGGCCCCGGTACGTTAATGGTGATTGAATCCATGCTGGTCATACTCGGCTCGGTGACAAGGGTGCCGAAGAAAAAGCCCGTCGAGCTTTCCGCGATCTCGTCGCCTTCATGATAGAAGCCTAGCGTATCAATGATGACATGTGCGGCTTGGGACACCTTGACCGTGATATCCGGCCCGCACAGGAAGCATGTTTGAACGGTTGCGGCGTTGGCGATATTCGTCCCCGCCGTAAAGTTCACAAGGCTGGCGTTTGGCTCTGATGTATTGAAGGGGTAGACCTTTACGAAACCAGATCCACCGACAGGGACCACCGTCACATTGATATGGACCGCACGCGGTTCGCCGCGGGGCGATGGACAGCCAGCCGGATTACCACCCTGTCCGGCCACATTTCCATGGACATCGAAGCTGCGGGTACCGCCTGCTGGGATCACACCACCGCCTCCAAAGCGGGTGTCCACGACGCGGCAGGGGGCAACCGGCGTGTAGACAAAATCCCGATCCAGAGCGCCCAATATCAGTGGTTCTACGGAGGTCCCAAGGTTGGCGTTGGTAGGCTGGCTGATGAGGATGCGCCTGACGTGGTGAATGTCGGTTGCGTCCTGGATTGCTAACAGCTCTGGGTCGCTTAGACGCCCAAACATGACAACCAGGGCCTCTACATTTTCTCCTGACAGAACGGCCCATCGATGTGCCAATTCGCCAACGACGCCCTGACGATCTGCTTCGATGGCCGCCAGCCGTTGTTCTTGATACTGCTGATCAGCTTCCGGCGTGAGTTGACTCTTGGCCGGCTGCGTACCCAGCGATATCGCGCCAAGCATGACGATACTTGCCCACTGAATTTTCGATGGCGTGTTCTGTGACATGACCGTTCTCCTCCTTTGATTGACGGGTTTCGCAGATAAGAACCAATCACAATATCAAAACGGACAGTTGGCCCCCGCCCGCGGCGGACCACTGGAATGCCGGTTCGTCGCTGTCGAATGCGAAATATCTGTTCATGGTGATGTTGAACAAAAATGGCGCGACACATCAAATGGACAATGGTCGAGACTTGACCTGCTGGCATGCGTAGACACGTGCCAACACCACCTACCTCCATGGTCAAGACGTCATGCCCATGACGATCGAATTGTACCAGCAATGACAGGCTGTGGCGACGGGTTGTTATTGACCGAAAGGCCACGCCCACGTCACCACTGCATTTCCGGATATCCCGTCGGCTTTTCCTCCCGGTCCGCGCCGGTTGTCCGTCCCCGGCGGCCGGTGGATCGCGGCGGTCTCAAAGCCAAGGGGTTGGCAAGCCAGGGCTCTGAAACGAGTCGGTGATGCCGCTTGAACACAACCGCGGTCCTGTAGGGCAGGCCATATGGTGCGGCGCGATGATCCCACGATCCGGAGAGGATCTACCGGTAGGTCTTGTCTTTCTCGATAAACGCGTAAGCGTTATGGTTGTGGATCGACTCAAAGTTTTCACTATTGACTTGGTACCACGCCACCCGCGACTCTGCCTCTAGCACAATCGCCAAGTCGCGGACGATATCCTCTACAAATTTGGGGTTGTTGTACGCCGATTCGGTGACATGTTTTTCGTCAGGCCGCTTTAGCACCGCAAAGACCTGTGTGCTAGCGGCCCGCTCGACCAGCTCAAACAGTTCTTCGATCCACATAAACTTTCCCGGCGCGAACCGCACGTGTACTTCCATTTCGCACCGCTGGTTGTGCGCACCGTAATCGGAGATCTCCTTTGAACAAGGGCATAGACTCGTCGCGGGAACTTTGACCCCCATCTTGAAATCGTCGGTCCCGTTGCTCGTACACTGGAAAGTGACTTGTATATCCAGCATCCCCGGGGAGCCGGTGACAGGCGCTTTTTTGTGAATGAAATAGGGGAATCGTAACTCCAAGTGCGCTTCTTCGGCTTCAAGGCACTGTCTCATGTCATGACAGATATCCATGATCTGGTCAGAGCGGATTTCTCCATGGTGGCGGTTGAGGACCTCTAGGAACCGGCTCATGTGCGTGCCCTTCTGGTGATGAGGCAACCCAACGTACATGTTCACATTGGCCACGGTGTGCTGAACGCCCCCGGTTTCCGGGCAGCGCAGCGTGATGGGGTAGGTGATGTGTTTGACGCCCACCTTGTCGATCGCGATTTTTCGTTGATCGGTGCTGGCCTGAACATCGGCCATTGTTTCTGGTACGCAGAGATCAGGCTCGACTGGCATCAGGTGGCACTCCTCATGTTAGGTTTGGCCGCTTGGCCAACCGGTCAGCGACCACGCTGTCGAGAAATGGTATAAGCCCGGCACCGCCCGGGCAACGATCGAGGCGAGATGGTTCGCTCCGGCCGCCTGTTGAGTGATCCAACACGTTTTAGCCGTGCGGCGACGACCTTTTTGCCAAAAACGATAACAATCGCCGCAATCGAGAGGTAAGATAGAGTATTGTGGAGGATTCCAGGGTCAGGAGAGTCTGTGATGATAAGTACTGCACGACGGCCAGAAGCCAGTGAGCCAACGCAGCGGACGGGTGTGGGAGCTGGTGAGCACCCCGTTGCGCATTTTCGCGAGTTTTGTCCGGTCGACAGCTGGGCACCGGCGGTCAATCTTTACCGGCTCCAGCAACGATTAGACGTCTGTGTCGATCTGGCGGGAGTAGAGCCCAGGACGATTTCGGTTCGGGTGGAGATGAGCCGACTGATTGTTCAGGGAGTGCGTGTGGCACCCGAACCGCCGGCGGGGTTAAAGGACATCATGTGTATTGATGCGATGGAGATCGACCACGGCCCGTTTTGCCGCACGATTCCGCTGTCACAAGGTGTTGACCCATCGGGCGTCGAGGTTCGGTACAGCAAGGGTCTGCTTTGGGTTCACCTGCCTTACAGCCAAACCCAGCGATCGTCGCGTTGAGTTGCGCGTGGGGGCGCCCGTGGTTCTGGATCAGCCCCCACCAAGACGGCGTCCGGGCATCACCGACGGTGTGTAAGAAAGCAGTGGGCTTGAAGCTTGACGATCCAAGCATGAATGTCAATCTGATCGCTGGCCAACCGTTTGCGATGGCCGCGGGGTCACCATCCAAGGCCAGCGGTGCAGCGAATCAAAGCAGCGGAGGTTCGACTCGGGAGAGCCATGTCGAGATCCCTAAGCAGCTGCCCATCCTGCCGATCCGTGGCACGGTGATGTTTCCCGGTACGATCATGCCCCTGGGGGTGGGGCGCCCGGCCAGCCGTCGTCTCTTGGATCAGTCGTTGCCGAAGTCGAAGATCATTGGTTTGGTGGCCCAACGTGATGAAGACGATGAGGACCCGATGGCGGCGGGGCTGTACGACATCGGCACGGCGGTGATGGTGCTTAAGCTGATCCGCCAGCCTGACGAAACCATTTCGATCATGGTCCATGGCCTGAATCGCATCAGGATCAAGTCATTTGTTCGGCAGAAGCCTTTTTACATCGCCCGCGTCGAGCGTGTGAAAGAGCTGGCTGGTCAAGGCAAGAAGTTTGATGCCGGGGTTGGTCAACTCAGAGAGCAGTCCCGTCAGCTGATCGATACGACACCCAATGCTCCCGAGCAAGCTCAGACGATCCTGATGAACATCGACGATCCCAGTAACCTCGCCGATTTTCTCGCGGCAAACCTCAATCTGGACATTCAACAGAAGCAAGATCTGCTCGAAGAACCGGACGTGGCCAAACGGATCCGGGCTGTGCATCAGTATGTGTCTAACCAGCTGGAGATCGCCAAACTTCAGCAGAAGATACAGCACGACGTTCAGTCATCGATCGACGAGGGGCAGCGCAAATTTATTCTGCGTGAGCAGCTCAAAGCGATCCAGAAAGAACTCGGCGACAGTGACCAAGGTGAAGGCCATGTGATTTCCGAATTGCGCCAGCGTCTAGAGCAGGCCAAACCGCCAGAGCGCGTGATGGTTGAGGCACAGCGTGACTTGGACCGTTTAGAAACCATTCCGCCGGCCAGTCCTGAGTATTCACTGCTTCTGGGTTATCTGGAGCTCCTGGCCGATCTGCCATGGAATACGGCCAGCCAGGACAACCTCGATCTGGATGCGGCCCGGAAAGTTTTGGATCACGATCATTTCGATTTGGACAAGGTCAAGCGTCGCCTGATTGAATACCTGGCTGTCCGCAAGCTCAACCCTGAAGGTCGCGGTCCTATTCTTTGTTTGGTCGGACCTCCTGGCGTCGGCAAAACCAGCTTGGGGCAGTCGATCGCAGACGCGTTAGGCCGGCGGTTTGCCCGTCTGAGCTTGGGGGGGATCCGTGACGAGGCAGAGATACGCGGACATCGACGCACTTATATCGGCGCCATGCCGGGCCGGATTATTCAGGAGATCCGCCGTGCAGGTACCCATAACCCGGTCATGATGCTCGACGAGGTTGACAAGCTCGGTGCTGATTTTCGCGGTGATCCGGCCAGCGCGTTGTTGGAAGTGTTAGATCCGCGTCAGAACAACACCTTTGTCGACCGCTATCTCGACGTGCCATTTGATCTATCTCAAATGATCTTTATTGCCACCGCCAATTATATGGGCACCGTGCCTCCGGCGCTGCGGGATCGAATGGAGGTGATCAGTATTCCCGGTTACACCGACAACGACAAAGCGCAAATTGCTCGTCGTTATCTGGTTCCGCGTCAACTAAAGGAAAACGGCCTGCCGCGGTCACGTTGTAAATGGACGCCGATTGGGATTCGTAAGGTGATCAACGATTACACACGCGAGGCGGGTGTTCGAGAACTGGAGCGCCAGATCGGTGCGGTCTGCCGAGCGGTCGCTGCTCAGGTCGCGGGAGAATCAAAACGTCGTCGTCGTGCCTGGATCGTCGATACCCAGTTGGTTCGACAACATCTTGGATCGGAAAAATATGTCCGTGAAGTGGATATGCGTGTCAAGAGTCCGGGTGTAGCGATCGGGCTGGCCTACACGCCCGTGGGCGGCGAGGTGTTGTTTGTCGAAGCAACCAACTACCCCGGAAGCGGTAAGGTGACGTTGACCGGTCAGATCGGCGATGTGATGAAGGAATCGGCGATCGCGGCGATGAGTTTGTTTAAGTCGCGAGCTTCAGCGTTCGGTGTCGACGCTCAGTTACTGGCAGATCGCGACATCCACATCCACGTTCCCGCCGGCGCGGTGCCTAAAGACGGCCCCAGTGCCGGTGTGGCGATGTACACGGCGATCGCTTCTCTGCTGACGGATATCCCGCTTCGGGCCCGGGTGGCCATGACCGGCGAGGTGACGCTGCGAGGCTTGGTGTTGCCGGTTGGCGGGATTAAGGAAAAGACCCTCGCCGCGTCCCGGGCAGGAATCCGTACCGTGTTGTTGCCACACTTGAACCGGGGCGATCTGGACGAGGTCGATCCGAAAGTTCGAAAGAAGCTCAGGTGCGTGTTCGTCGAAAATGTGCAGCAGGTGCTCGAACACGCGCTGGGCAAGCGTCCGCTGGCTCGCGGCCGCCGATCGCGTCGGTAAGCACCCGCTTCAAGTCGGTCTGGCAGATTGGCAAGTGCGGGTTCGACAGCTGCCAATGGCCTGTTTGGCCTTGCAACGCACGGTGCCCGTCCCGGCCGCTGTTGCTTATCCACCCGGGTAAGGGTATACTAATTGGCTTCATCTATTGTCCATTACCTCTTTTTCGTGGGAGCCTGGCAGCGATGCTCGAAGCCCTAAACAACGACAAGCTCATCAACCAACTTGGGGGCCGGTTCAAGTTTACGGCCCTGGTCCAGCATCGCATTCGAGAGCTGATGGACGGCGCCCGCCCGCTGGTCGAGCGACGAGGCCGAAACGATTTTGAGGTCGCTGTCCAAGAGATCTTCGAAGGCAAGATTACCTTCGAGTTGCCGGCCAATGGCCACCAGGCAGATTCGTAGCGCCGATTTATGGCCGCCCACCCGGACACGACACCCGCTGGGCCTCCTGAGCCTGGTGATCAGAGGGGGCCAGTCCCCGACCCTCACGCCAACCCCATTGCGACCCGTGGTCGTGTCATTGTGGCGGTGACCGGTGGCATCGCTTGCTACAAGTCCGCTGAGCTGGTCAGCCGGTTGGCCCAGAATGGCGTGGCGGTGCGTGTGCTGATGACCGAATCGGCCACTCGGTTTGTGGCACCGCTGACCTTCCAATCGCTGTCAAACGCTCCCGTTGTCACCAGTATCTGGCAGTCGCAAGGCCAAGACGATGCGGCGCACATCGCGCTGGCACGTTGGTGCGAACTGATGATCATCGCACCGGCCAGCGCCGATATGATCGCCAAACTCGCGGCGGGCATTTGTGACGATGTGGTCGGGTTGGTCGCCGCTGCGGTCGGAGGCGTTAAGCCGGTGTTGTTAGCTCCGGCGATGAACGCGGACATGTGGACCAATCCTATCACGCAGCGCAATATGGACACGCTCAAACACGTGCTGCGTTGCCATACGGTCGGACCAGAAACCGGTTGGCAAGCTTGCCGAACCACCGGTCCCGGGCGAATGAGCGAAGCCGAATCGATCTTCGCCAGAGCCATGGCGTTGCTGTCAGACGGTTCGGCCATCAGCGGCTAAAGCTGTCACTCAGGCGTTGCATGGCCTCCTGGACTTGTGCTCGATGATTGAACGCGCTGAGCCGAAAATACCCCTCTCCTGAAGCTCCGAAGCCGCTGCCGGGTGTTCCCACAATGTGAGTTTGTTCCAATAGCTGGTCAAAAAAATCCCAGCTGCTCAGTTGGTCAGGGGTCTTGAGCCAAACATATGGGGCATTGACTCCGCCGTGAACCTCGAATCCGATCGACGATAGTGTTTGGCGGATGAGTTGCGCGTTGGTCATATAGAAAGCGACCAGCTCGCTGGTTTGTTTGCGCCCCGTGTCGCTATAGACCGCTTCGGCACCCCGCTGGACGATATACGATACGCCGTTGAACTTGGTCGACCGGTGACGGTTCCAAAGCCGGTGTAAGGCGACGGGCGCACCTGTGCTGTCCGTGCCCTTGACCGCGTGGGGCACGACGGTGTAAGCACAGCGGGTGCCTGTAAACCCGGCGTTCTTGGAAAAACTGCGGAATTCAATTGCCACCTCCCGGGCACCGTCGATTTCATAGATCGAGTGGGGGATCGATGGATCCGTGATAAAAGCTTCATACGCCGCGTCGAATAGGATCAGAGCGCCATGGGTCTTGGCGTATTCGACCCACCGCGCCAAATCCGTCTTTGTCGCCACCGCGCCGGTGGGGTTGTTGGGGTAGCACAGATAAATCACATCAACTTTTTCGGACGGTAGTTCGGGTGTGAAACCGTTAGCCGCGGTGGCGGGGAGGTAGGTCAGGCCTTCATATTGACCGCGTTCGTCGGCCGGGCCTGTGTGACCAGCCATCACGTTGGTGTCGACGTAGACCGGATAAACCGGGTCGATCACAGCCACTTTGTTGGTCGGTCCCAGCACATCCAGGATGTGGGCGGTGTCACACTTGCTGCCGTCGGATACAAATACTTCGTCGACAGCGACATTGCAGCCCCGTGCCCGATAGTCATGTTCGACGATGCGTTGACGCAAGAACGGATAGCCTTGTTCCGGACCGTAACCACGAAAAGTGGTAACGTCGGCCATTTCATCTACGGCGCGATGCATCGCCTGTGTGACCACCGGTGGCAGCGGTTCGGTGACATCGCCGATCCCCAGCTTGATGAGGTTGGCGTTGGGATGGCGTTCGGCAAACGCACCTACACGCCGGGCGATTTCTGGGAACAGGTATCCGGCCTTCAGTTTTAGGTAGTGATCGTTGATTTGCGTCATCATCCACCCATGGGGTTGTGTTCGTGGTTGGTCCGCCTGTACCGGTGACCGTTGTAAACAGTGCGACGACGGCCCGGTGTCCGAGCGATATGCCCAAGTTTTATTGCAATGCCGATACGGCCAGCTGCCGTCCCACGCGGAGTGCTTCGTCCAATTTTTCGGGATCTTTTCCCCCTGCCTGAGCCATGTCAGGCCGACCCCCGCCGCCCCCTCCGGCGGTTCGAGCGACCTCCCGAACCCACTCGCCGGCTTTCAAGCCTTTGTCGATTAACGCCTGGGGGACCGCCGCAACGAACGCGATATGATGGCCAGATACGCCGGCAAGCATCATCGCTGTCTCAGGTCGTTTTTTTCGGATCACATCCATCGCCGCTCGCAGCGTCGTTGCGTCGGCGTTGTCAATGGCGGCGACAATGACGTTGCCGTTGGACATGTCGGCCAACCGTCGGGCCTGATCAACGACGGCACCGGCCGCTTTCTTGCTTTGTTGTTTCTGATGATCGCGGGCGCTCTTCTGTAACCCATTGAGCCCGTGGCGAAGTTTGGCCTTGGCCGACAGTGGCAGCAATTGGTTTTCGAGTTGGGCGGTCAGTTGGGCGATTGCCCCCGCCTGCCGGTCTTCTTGGGGGGATTGTTGCAGATCGTTCAGCTGGCGTATGAGCCTTTTGCCCAATTCTGTCGCGTGGCACGCCGCCTGTCCCGTCAGCGCAGTTAGACGTCGCACGCCTTTGGCCACCGCTTCTTCACCGACAATCACAAACAGCTCGGCGGCACCGGTGTTGGCCAGATGTGTTCCACCACAAAACTCAATCGAATAGCCCCACCATCGCCGATCCTCTGGATCGGCGATCAGCTGGGTCACGGGCACGCCGATCGACACCACACGCACACGAGGCGGATATTTCTCTCCGAACACGGCTCGCAGGCCATTGATTTGTATCGCCTGTTCCTGTACGGCCTCCTGGGCATACACCGGCAGGTCAGCGGTGATGTCTTTATTGACCATGTTCTGGATTTCGTCGATCTGAGCCGGCGTCACCACGCCAGGATGCGAAAAGTCGAACCTTAGCTTTTGGTCGTCGACCAGTGATCCTTTCTGTTGCACATGATCACCGAGTATCTCTCGCAGCGCCCGATTCATCAGGTGTGTTCCTGTGTGGTTGGCCGTGATTTGGTCTCGACGGACTTGATGAACAATCAGCTCAACCATGCCGTCTGTCGGTACCGACCCGGGTTGCGAGGGGGCAATCTCGCCATGGGTCACCACACCCAGATGAAAATAAACCTCTCCGACCTTGATCGTATCTTCGACTTCAAACCGACCTGAAGGAGATTCGATCCAACCCATGTCACCCACTTGACCACCCGCCTCAGCGTAATAAGGTGATTTGGGGACGACAATCGCACTCCGATTTCCTTGGCGCAGTTTTTTGGCGGGTTCATAGTGGTCGTCGATCCAGATGTATGCTCCAATCACACATTGGTGATCGATCTTCGTACACGAATATCCCACAAACTGGGTCGGGGTGAGCTCCGTTTTCTGTAAGACTTCCATTAAACTATTCTTGACGTGGTCATGGCTTGTGGCGCCGGCTCGCGCCCGCGTGCGCGCCTCTTCCATCAACCGGTTAAAGCCCTCGACATCCACCGTCATCCCTCGCTCTTGCGCCATCACCTGCGTGAGATCCAACGGGAAGCCGTAGGTGTCATGAAGCTTAAAAGCATCTACAGCGGAGATTCGTGCGTGATCTGTTGTCGGCCTGCTGTATCCAACAATGTGTTGAGGGTCCCGTTGTCCTGCTGCAGGCAACGGATCAGGGGGGTTGAACGCTTCGAGGGATTTGCTGGCTTGCCCCGCGGCGTCTTCAAATAACGCAAAGCCCCGATCCAGTGTATTGGAAAACGATTCTTCTTCCTCTCGGATCACATCCACCACACGCTGTGGATCCTTTGTCAGTTCAGGAAACGGCTTGCCCATGGCGTCAACGACCGCCGGTACCAACCGGTGGAGGAATGGTTCTTTCACTTCCAGTGTCTGCCACCCGTGCCGCACCGCCCGACGCAGGATTCGCCGCAAGACATATCCCCGCCCGTCATTGCTGGGAATCGCCCCGTCCGTGATTGCGAATGTCAGGCAGCGGATGTGGTCTCCAATGACCCGATAGGCCATGTCGGTCTTGCCGTCGAGCCGCCCGCCGTACGCCGGCGCGTGGGTTACCTGGCGGATGGCCTCAAAAATTGGCGCAAACACATCCGTGTCATAGTTACTGGCCTTGTCCTGGAGTATTGCACAGATCCGCTCGAACCCCATCCCTGTATCCACATGCTTTGACGGCAACGCCGAGAGCACGCCAGACGCGTCGCGATTGAACTGAATGAAGACCAGGTTCCAGATTTCAATCACCCGCGCGTCGTCAGCATTGATTAGCTCGTGTCCGCTTTTGTCCGGTGTCAGGTCGATGTGAATCTCACTGCTGGGGCCGCATGGTCCGGTGTCGCCCATCTCCCAGAAGTTATCTTTCTTTGACCCCGTATGGACGTGTGACGGGTCGATATCGGTCACGCGGGTCCAGAGCCCGGCCGCCTCACGGTCCGGTTCGAGCTGGTCGGTGGCGTCCCCCCCAAACACCGTCGCGTGTAAGCGGGTCTTATCCAAACCCCACACCGCGGTCAGCAGGTGCCACGCCCAAGTGATCGCTTCTTCTTTGAAGTAATCTCCGAATGACCAGTTGCCCAGCATCTCAAAAAAAGTATGGTGGTAAGTGTCCTTGCCGACGTCCTCGAGGTCGTTGTGTTTACCACCGGCACGGATACATTTTTGTGTGTTGACCGCACGGTTGTAGTCGCGCTTGCCGGTGCCAAGAAACACATCCTTGAATTGGTTCATGCCGGCGTTGGTAAACAACAACGTGGGGTCTTCGTGTGGGACCACAGGGCAGGAGGGTACCACGCGGTGACCGTGACGCTCTACGAAGTAGTCGATAAATTGCTGGCGAATTTCTCTGCTCGTGGGCATGCGCCAATTCCAGATCGGCCCAACCTCCCACCATCGCCCAAACCCATCGCTTGCCGTTGGGAGGTTGAACAGAAACGACGAGTATAGTGAAAACCACGGCGGTCGACCACGTCGACACCACGGCGGTTGTGCCCGCCAGAAGCGTCTGGAGTGACCGCAGCGGATTGGGTGTGTTGCAATCGTCATGTTCCTGAACACAATGGATGACGGTATGCTCCAGGCATCTGGCGTCGGCCGCGAGGCCAAGCATCGGCGACGCTGGTGGTAGCGAGGCCTTGTTCATGGCATCTGTCTGTTTCTACTTCCAGGTCCATCAGCCCTATCGCCTCTGCCGCTATAGCGTTTTTGATACCGCTCCAACCTACTTTGACGGCGAACGGGACGCACAGTTGATGGCCAGGATTGCTGAAACCAGTTACCTGCCAGCGACCAGGCTGCTGTTGGATCTGATCGATAAGTACGACGGGAGGTTTCGCGTGACCTTCTCATTGAGCGGAAGTGTCATTGAGCTATTCAAGCGATACTGCCCTCAGATGATGGGTTTGCTGCAAAAGCTAGCCGCAACGGGGTGTGTGGAGTTTCTCGGGGAGACGTACTATCACAGCCTGGCCTTTCTATACAGCCGTGATGAGTTCAAAGCGCAGATAGAGCTGCATACCCAACTGATCAACAAGCTATTCGGTCAGACGCCTCGTGTCTTTCGGCACACCGAGATGATTTACAGCAATGACTTGGCGGTCTATCTCAACAGCTTGGGGCGATACCATGGGATGCTCGTCGAGGCCGTCGATCCGATTTTGGGCTATCGCTCGCCCAACTATCTTTATTGCCCACCGGGCGTGCCGTCGGTCAAGCTGTTGTTGGCCAATCACCGTCTTGGCGACGATATCGCCTTGAGGTTTTCCAACACCTGTTGGACCGAATACCCGTTGACACCCGATAAGTTCGCGCGCTGGATCAGCCAGATCAACGGCGACGGATACGTGTGCAATCTTTTGATGGAGTACGAGGTGTTCGGCCATCACCAGCCCGCCCAGACAGGGATTTTTGACTTTCTGGCCGAGCTGCCCGATGCGATGTGGGCCGCCGGCGACAACGAGTTTAGAACCGCCAGCCAGTGCATCGAGGCTTACGATTCGGTGGGGGAGTACGACGTCCCGCACATGATTAGCTGGGCAGACACACAACGAGACGTTTCGCCTTGGCTGGGCAATGCGATGCAGTCAAACG
Organism: Phycisphaeraceae bacterium; assembly: GCA_965222495.1. Lineage (GTDB taxonomy): Bacteria > Planctomycetota > Phycisphaerae > Phycisphaerales > Phycisphaeraceae > CBDCUA01. The sequence goes on from CBDCUA010000005.1 coordinate 172,823, forward strand.
CCCTTCACGAATTGTACAACCTTGAAGCGGCGGTCAAACGGGCCGATGACCCACAGCTGCTGGTCGATTGGCGAAGGTTGACCGCCAGTGATCACTTCTACTTCATGTCGACGCAATACTTCGCCGACGGCGATGCGTATCGCTACTTCAATCCATATGAGTCGCCCTACGACGGCTATATCAACTTCATGAACGTGTTGGATAATCTTCGCTCACGGGCTGATAGGACCGCGTCGGCCGGTAAGACGATCGGGTCGTCCGCCGTACACCGATAATCGCGACATGAACCGATCCGACCGCACTGACCCTGAGTCTCGCCGGCTGGTTCAGGATGCCAAGAGGCAGAAGAACTGGAAGCGGTGGGGGCCGTACCTGTCCGAACGTCAATGGGGGACCGTGCGGGAGGACTATTCGTCCGACGGGGCTTGTTGGGACTATTTCTCACACGATCAGGCACGCAGCCGGGCCTACCGCTGGGGTGAGGACGGGCTGCTGGGGATCACCGACCGCCAGTGTCGTTTGTGCTTCGCGATTGCGCTGTGGAACGGCAAGGATCCGATTCTCAAGGAACGTCTTTTCGGGCTAACCAATGCCGAGGGCAATCACGGTGAAGACGTGAAGGAGTGCTATTACTACCTCGATTCGACACCCACCCACTCCTATATGAAAGCCCTTTACAAATACCCACAGGCGGTATTCCCCTATGAGCGGCTGGTCTTGGAAAACCGCGCCCGAGGTTTTGCCGAACCCGAATTCGAGCTGGTCGATACGGGTGTCTTTGACCACGGTCGGTATTTCGATGTGATTGCCGAGTATGCCAAGGCATCGCCCGACGACGTATTGATCCGGATCACATTGGCCAACCGTGGCCCCGATTCGGCCGAGCTCTGGCTGCTACCGACCTTGTGGTATCGCAATACGTGGAGTTGGGGATGCACGCACGAGGGCTGTTTTGTCAAACCCAGTATTCAGCAGGCGGACGAGGGTCAGTTGGTCGCCGACCACGTGACGTTGGGACAGTTCGGATTGACGTTTGACCGGGGACCAGACGGCAAGCCACCATCTCTGTTGTTCACAGACAATCAGACGAATATGTCAAGGGTTTTCGGTGCCAAGGGAGGCGCGCGGTATGTCAAGGACGCTTTTCACGATTACGTGATCCGAGACAAGACCAGTGCCGTGAACAACAAGGGGTGTGGCACCAAAGCGGCGGGGCTGTACCGGTTCGTGATCCCCGGCGGTGATCACGTGTCGGTCAGGATGCGGTTATTCGATCGGGCCCAAGCCCCCAAGCGTCGCTCCGGAGCATTGTTCGAACGGATTTTCCAAACCCGGATCAACCAGGCAGACGCGTTTTACGCTCCGCGCATGCCCGGCGGCATATCGGCCCCACAGTCGGCGGTCGCACGTCAGGCGTACGCCGGCTTGCTATGGACCAAGCAATTTTACCACTATGCCGTTCAGGACTGGATGGACGGTGACCCGGATCAACCAGCGCCACCGGCGTCTCGAAATACCGGGCGCAACAGTGACTGGCGGCACCTGTTTAACCGCGATGTATTGTCGGTTCCAGACAAGTGGGAGTACCCGTGGTACGCGGCGTGGGATCTCGCGTTTCATATGATTCCGTTTGCCCGGATTGATCCCCACTTCGCCAAAGAGCAGCTGGCCTTGCTGCTGCGAGAGTGGTACATGCACCCCAACGGGCAAATCCCCGCATACGAGTTTGCGTTTTCAGACGTGAACCCTCCGGTCCACGCCTGGGCTTGTTGGCAAGTCTACAAACTTACGGCACCGCGCGGCCAGCGCGACCGCCGGTTCCTGGCAAGTTGTTTTCAGAAGCTGCTGCTTAACTTTACTTGGTGGGTCAACCGCAAAGACGTTGACGGTAAGCACCTGTTTACGGGTGGGTTTCTGGGGCTGGACAACATCGGCATGTTCGATCGCTCTCGCCCTCTACCGACCGGTGGCCATCTCGAACAGGCCGACGGCACCGCATGGATGGCATTTTTTTGTGCGACCATGCTTGAAATGGCGCTGGAGCTGGCCGAGACCGACCCGGTGTACGAAGACCTGGCGTCGAAGTTTTTTGAGCATTTCGTTCATATCGCCGACGCAATGAACACGCTGGGCGGCGGAGGACTGTGGGACGAACAAGACGGGTTTTACTACGACAAACTCCACACTCAGGAGATGACACTTCCGCTACGGATACGATCCATGGTTGGGTTGATCCCACTGTTTTCGGCCCTGGTGCTCGAGGATGATGTGATCGATCGCCTGCCCGGATTCAAGAAACGTCTAAATTGGTTCTTAGAGCATCGAAAAGATCTGGCTCAACACATTTCATACATGGAGCACGCCGGTGGCGATGGCCAGGCCCGGCATCGTTGTATCCTAGCGGTTCCGTCCCGTCGCCGTCTGATTGCGGTGCTCAGTTACCTCTTAAGCGAGGATGAATTCCTCAGTCCTTTTGGTGTCCGTTCGCTGTCTAAGGCGTATCTGGATACACCCTTCGAATGTGTGGTGGATTCAGAGACGTACCGTGTTCGGTACACGCCGGGCGAGTCGACAAGCGCCATGTTCGGTGGTAACAGCAACTGGCGAGGCCCGGTCTGGTTCCCTTTAAATTATCTATTGGTTGAGGCGCTGCAACGGTGGCACTATTTTTACGGTGATCAGTTGCAAGTCGAGTGTCCGATCGGCTCAGGGCGACGGATGAATCTTCGGCAGGTCGCAGGGGAAATCGCCAGCCGGTTGACGAGTATCTTCCTTCCAGCAAAAGATGGCGTTCGTCCTTGTCACGGTGCCGACCGTCGTTACACCGATGATCCGCACTTTCGAGATTTGCTTCTCTTTCACGAGTACTTCCACGGCGATACCGGTTGCGGCTTGGGGGCCAGTCACCAAACTGGCTGGACTGCACTGGTTGTTCGGTTCTTGGAGGATCTATAAAGAGGGCCGATGGCGGTCATTTTTGGTTTTTCCTGCAGAGCGTATTGAGCGTCGCCACATTCTGGAACAGCGTCTGAGCGTGTCCGGATCGTATGGATCAGCAGGTGGACGATAAAAACAGACGGCCCAATCATCTACCGGCTCGACAGTTTTATCGACCAGTGTTTATCTGATCTGTCTAGCGATCCCACGTTTTCAAGCGTAATCCGTTGTGTCAAGGCATTTGCCCAATCATCATTTCTTCTCTTCGTAATACAGTCCTGGCCATTTTTTCCATGCGGTTTCTCTATATCGCACGTTATAATTAAATTTTGCACCGACCCGGCACCGGCTCCACGTGGGAGGCAACGACGATGGCGCTAAAGCCATACAGACTCGTTTTGTTGCTCTTTGCGGCCACCGCTGTGTTTAAACCAGCGATGGTTGCGGCGGAAACACTGTTGCGAGGCCCTTATTTGCAACAGGGCGACAGCGATAGCATTGTGATCAAGTGGCGGTCGGACGTCGCGACCGACAGCAGGATTGAGTTTGGCACCCAACAGGGTAGCCTGGATCAGTCCGTGACCCATTCGACGGTGACAACGGAACACGAAGTCGAAATCACAGGTCTAGATCCTTCAACACGGTACTACTACAACATCGGCGATACGGCGGGTGTATTGGCCGGCGGCGATGCCGATCATTTCTTCGAGACATCGCCCGTTCGTGGCGTCGCGGCCGCGACACGTATTTGGGTGATTGGGGACGCCGGTACGGCCAACTCCAATCAAGCCGCGGTTTACGCCGCCTATCGCAGCTACACCGGCGCGACCTATACGAACCTGTGGCTCATGCTCGGTGATAACGCCTACGATGACGGCACCGATGCCGAGTACCAAGCGGCTGTATTCAATATGTACCCAGAGCTGTTGCGCCAGACACCGTTATGGTCGACCCTGGGCAATCACGACGGTCACTCAGCCGATTCGGCGACTGAGACGGGTCCTTACTACCAAATCTTTTCCTTCCCCCGCAACGGTCAGGTCGGTGGCGTGGCTTCCGGCACCGAGGCCTACTATTCATTCGAATACGGAAACATACACTTTGTGGTGTTGGACTCTTATGAGACCAGTCGCTCAACGTCCGGGGCCATGATGAACTGGCTCCAGGCTGATCTGCAGAGCGTGACCGCCGATTGGCTGGTGGCATTCTGGCATCATCCTCCCTACTCCAAAGGCTCACACAACTCCGATAGTGAAGGCGCACTGATTGACATGCGCGAGAACTTCTTGCCGGTGTTAGAAAGCTACGGTGTTGACCTGGTATTAAGTGGTCATAGTCACTCCTATGAACGCTCGAAGTTGATCGACGGTCACTATGGCTCGTCGGCGACCTTTCATAGCTCACATGAAGTAGACGGCGGCAGTGGTCGCCCCGATGGTACGGGCGCCTATGTGAAGAACGGTAGCCTTGCCAATTCGGGGGCCGTCTACGCGGTTGCCGGCGCTTCTGGCAAAACCAGTGGTGGCAGCTTAGACCATCCCGCGATGTATATCTCCTTGAGTCAACTGGGTTCCATGGTCATCGATGTGAATGGTCTTACCATGGATGTGAAATACATTAGCAATACGGGCGAGGTGTCCGATTACTTCACGATCACCAAAGACACAACACCGCCAACGCCACCGGCGGCGCCTTCTCAACTAGCGGCAGATGCGGGTTCGTCAAGCAGCGTGAGCTTAAACTGGACAGACAACGCCGACAACGAAACCGGTTTCGACATTGAGCGCTCTCTGGATGGTATCAGCTGGAGCCTGGCAGGGACCGCAGGCATCAACGCCACCGGCTATGTCGATACTGCCCTGACACCCAACACGACATACCACTACCGCGTCCGCGCCAAAAACAGCGGCGGTATCTCAGACCACAGCAACGTCGCCAGCGCCACGACGCTTCAGGCGTTACCGACAGAAACGGTCACGCTGCGGGACGGCGAGAACGGTTTTGCTGGCACAGAGGACAGTTATGTGGCCAGTGGTTCACCCGATAGCAATTGGGGGACCAGCTCAAGCCTGAACACCGATGGCGACGACGGTGTCAACGGTGAGTTGGTCGGTCTGATCAGATGGGATGTCTCTGCCATTCCGTTTACAGCCCAGGTGACCACCGCGCAGGTGACGCTGGAGGTATTCAATATTAGCACGGGCTCTTACAACCTATTTGCCATGACTGGGCCCTGGAACCAAAGCGATGTGACTTGGAACAAGACCAACATCAACTCGAACCAAGGGGTGCTGGTCGCCACCCTTTATCCGGATCCCATCGGTTCTTATACGCTGTCGCTCAATACCGCGGGTGTGAACCTGGTGCAGGGGTGGGTCGATGGCACCACAGTCAACAACGGATTAATGATTCGGTCATCGGGTACCGTCGACGGTGTGGATATCCGCTCCAGCGAATACAGCACGGTATCCATGCGTCCAGCGCTTGTTGTGACCTACGAGAACGGTGCGCCGCAGACACCACCTGCCGATCCATCAGGCCTGGTGGCCACGGCAACCGCTCACGACGCCATCCACCTGAACTGGTCTGACAATTCGGACAACGAAACCGGCTTCGACGTTGAGCGTTCGCTGGATAGCAACGATTGGTCTGTGGTCGCTATGGTCAACAGCAATCTCACCCATTACACGGACACCGGTCTGAACGAGTTGACGACTTACCATTACCGCATCAGAGCCAATAACAGCGTGGGTGCTTCGGGTTATAGCAACATCGCCAACGCGACGACACAAGAAGGGCCGACCCTGCCGGATGCACCGTCCAACCTGAACGCGGCGGCGGCATCATCGAGCACGATTGATCTTAGCTGGGTCGATAACGCCGACAATGAAACAGGTTTTAAGATTGAACACTCGCCGGATAACGTCGCATGGTCACAGGTTGCCACCACCGGCGCTGATGTGTCCAATCACACAGATACCGGTTTGGACCCGATGAGCACCTATTATTATCGTCTGCGCGCCACCAACGGTGTGGGTGATTCAAGCTACAGCAACATCGCCAGCGCCACCACGCAGCAAACCACGGAGCCGGTGACCGCGGTGTTTCGCAACGGTCTGAACGGCTACACCGGTACACAGGACAGCTACGTCGCCAGCGGTAAAACCAACAGTAACTACGGCGGTTCGTCCAATCTGGAGGCCGACGGATCTGATGGTCGCAACGGTGAGTTGATAACGCTGATCAAATGGGACGTGAGCACGATCTCAGGTGACGCGAGTGTCAATAGTGTTTCCGTGATGTTACGAGTCAGGAATCGCAGCAGAGGCGCCTACGGGCTCTATGCCATGAACGGCACTTGGGACGAAAGCAGCGTGACTTGGAATAACGCCGACGTCAACACTCATCAAGGCGTTGAAATTGCAAGTGTCGTTCCTAACCCGACCGGTTCGTACACGCTAACGTTGAATGCGGCGGGTGTGGCATTGGTCCAAGGATGGATCGACGGCACGGTGGCCAATCACGGACTGATGATCCGTACCATGGGAACCACCGATGGCATGATCAGTCGTTCCAGTGAATATGGAACGTTGTCGCAACGCCCGACGTTGACCGTGACATATCAATGAGCCACCATCAGCTACCGAATGGACCGATACAAGGGAGCTTCGACGTGGTTTTGAGGCGATCGTCTTCACCAAATAGACACCGCCGATCCAAGACGAAAGAGGGTGTGGTCAACCGTTTTATCTCTGGGCTGTCTTTGGCCGGGCCGGGCGTCGGGGTTTGGGCTTCGATCGCATGCCTGTTGCTACTTGGCCGTTTCTTCCCGCCACCGGCGCTCGGGCATCCCATGGTGCATGAAAAGATCGATCACCTGACCTTACAAATCAGCCACGAGCCGCCAAACGCCACTCTTCTTCTTAGACGCGGCCGACTCTATATTGAAATCGCCGAGTATATCGCCGCACGTACCGACTTCGAACGGGCCCTCAAGATCGACAGAAATACTCGTGCTGCCCATTACTATTTGGGGCATGTGGCGTTAAAAACAGCACGCTATCACGAGGCGGTGCGTCATGCCAGGACCTTCATCTCTGCAGTTGATCATGAGGCAGGGGCGTTGGTCCGGGGTTACCGTTTGTTGGCAGCCGCCTACGATCGCCTGCAAGACTACAAGCGGGCCGCCGGCGCTTATCAAACGGTCGTCGACGTGGCGGCCGAGCCTCGACCGAGTTTTTTTTTGGATCTCGTCGCGATCTATCTGAAACAGAAACAGTATGCCAGTTCGATGCGTGTTTTGGCCCGAGCGATAGATCGACTTGGGCCGCTAGCGGTGTTTGAAGAGCAAGCTCTAAAAATTGAGATCGTCTCACATGCCTACGGAATGGCGATAAAGCGGATTGATCGCCTGATCAACATAGGTCAACGTCTGCCCGTGCTCTACGAGCAAAAAGGGCGGATACTAGAGATGGATGGACGGGCTGATGAGGCCGAACAAGCCTACCGACGTGCCCTGGCTGAGTGGAATCGATTACCCATTGGGAGGCGGCATAGCCCCGCGATGCTGTCCTTACGGGATAGACTCATGAGCGTGTTAGGTTCAATTCCAAAAGTCGACGATGAACCATCACATACCCGTTGAGACGTACAGGACGCCCTGCAACCCGAAAACGGATCCAGCCAAGAACAAGAGAAATTGTCCGGGAAGAGCATTGACGTATGGTGACGACACCACGAACGCCATCAGCGGTCGACCTGCCCCATGACCACGTCAATCGAGCCGACGATCGCAGGCACATCAGCCAGAAGGCATTCGCGACAGAGCTCATTCAGGACCGATAGATTACAAAACGTCGCGGCCCGCGCTTTACAGCGGTACGGCATGGGCCCGCCTTGTGACTCCAGGTAAAAGCCCAGGACGCCTCGCGGGTTTTCCGTTTCGATGTAGACTTCCCCGGGCTCAGGTTTGAAGTTGCGTGGGAGCTTGACCCGGTATTGGCCTTGCGGCCCGCTGTCGGGCGCTGGGATCATCTGGATCGCCTGGCGAATGATCTTGCAGCACTCGATCATTTCCTTCATCCGGACGATGTATCGGTCCCAGCAGTCGCCCAGTGTGCCCACTTCGCCCTGTCCGACCACAACATCAAATTCTAGCTCGGGGTAGAGGCTGTAGGGCCGATCGCGGCGCAGGTCGTACGCGATACCACTGCCACGGATCACAGGGCCTGTGAGCGCATAGCCGATGGCCATATCCTTGGGGATCACACCGACACTGGCAGTTCGTTTGACGAAGATGTGGTTGTAGCTAAGCAGGTCGTTGTATTCTTTGATCTTTGGTTCGAAGTAGTCGAGAAATTCAGTCAGTTTTTCTAAGAACCCTTCGGGTAGATCGTGGGTGGTGCCACCGATGGTCAGATAGGAATAAGTCAATCGAGCACCACAGACCATTTCGAATAGGTCCAGGATGTACTCTCGTTCACGGAACGCATACAGAAATGGTGTGAAGGCTCCCAGGTCTAACCCGTAGGTCCCGAAGGAGACCAAGTGTGATGCAATCCGGTTCAACTCACAGATGATGATGCGGATGAACTCAGCCCGCCTTGGCAGTTCAATGCCCGCCAGCGCTTCGGTGCACCGGCAGAAAGCCCAGTTTTCATTCATCCCCGCCAGATAATCCATACGGTCGGTGTACGGGATGAACTGATAATAGGCAACGTTTTCTCCAATTTTTTCCGCACAACGGTGCAGGTATCCGATGTGGGGTACGGCCTCTAGGACCATTTCACCATCGGTGCGCAGCACCACCCGCAACACGCCATGGGTTGAGGGGTGCTGCGGGCCCATATTGACAAGCATTTCCTCCGTTTGGACGTCGACCTGCGGGGTCTTGCCCAGCTCAGACCCTTCCGGCGCTTCAATGAGGTAAGTCTGTTCGGTTTGGGTGCCTGTGGTTGTCATTGCACGGTATTCTAAGCCGTGGTTCGATCAACGCAATTGAGGACCGGTCCCGTTCGTGTCTAATTGGGGTTGACGTCCTGGTCACATCGCTTGGGAAAATCAACTGGTCCCGGCTTTGACCCCAACGGGCTTGTTGGCATCGAGCATCGCCGCCAAGCGTCGGCGCGACGGCGACCGCCTCGGTTTGGACGGTTTTTCGTCGCGACCGTGTGTCAGCTGGCTGTTGGTCGTGCCGGTGGGGGTGTCGCCGGGTTCAAGATGATCGGGGGCCGCCGTCGTGGGTGTGTGGGACAACGGCTCGGGTGTCGAGGCGTCGCCAATGGCGTCTTTATGGATCTGCCCGTTGGCCCCGACCTGTTCGAATCGGACGGCCACACGTTTGGAAACCCCACGCTCCTGCATCGTGATGCCATAGAGTTGGTCAGCCGCTTGCATGGTCCGTTTCTGATGGGTAATGATGACAAAGTGAGATCGATCCAAGAACCCGTTGATGACCTGGGAGAACCGATCAAGGTTGGCCTCATCCAGAGCCGCGTCGACCTCGTCGAGCACACAGAACGGGCTGGGTTTGGCCTTGAATATGCTCATCAGCAAGGCTACGGCGGTCATGGTCTTTTCACCACCCGACAGCAGGCTGATCGAGCGCGGTTCCTTGCCCGGTGGCTTGGCGATGATGTCAATGCCCGATTCGAGCACGTTCACATGGCCCTGATCGTCCGGCACGAGCACCAGATCCGCCCGGCCTCCACCAAACAACCGACGGAACAGCCCGTCCCGACCGGCAAAGTTTTCTCGCAGCTGGCCGAAAATCGCCTCAAATCGACTGCGCGAGTCGGCGTCGATCTGGCGGATGAGCTGTTCTAATTGAGACCTGGCCGTCTCGATATCCTGGACCTGCTGGCCCAATTGTTGGCACGTGGCCTCCAGTTCATCTTGTTCACCGATCGCATCGAGGTTAACTGTGCCCAATCGGTCGAGCTTGCCACGAAGGTCCTTGATCTGTGCTTCGATTGCCGGCCAATCGATCTCTTGAGGTTCATATTGACGGTATGCGTCAGTGATTTGGATGCTAAGTTGCTCCAGACTCTGCTGCCCGATGGCTTCGGCTTTGACCTCTAGCTCACGCTGGGTCACTTCCAGGCCGTGGATTTGTTTATCGAGGGCTTCGATTTGGTGCTGATGTCCGGCAAGCGTCGAACGCAGTTCGTCCAACACCGCGTCGGCTTTCTGGAGTCTGTGATGGACCAGGTCATAACGAACATCTAATTCTTTAAGACGTGCATCGGATTCTTCGACCTGTTTTTTAGCGTCGAACGCACCTTGTTCGAGCTGATCGGTCTTCTCGTGGTGTTGCTGAAGCTGTTTGTGAAGTACATTCTGCTGACGCTGGATATCGGCAGAGGCGATTTCCAGCTGTCGGATCTGTTGACCGATCGCACTGGCTTGCTCGGCGAGTTTGCCGACTTCGACCCGTGTCGAAATCAGCGCCTCGTGTGCCGTTTCAGCGGCTTGGGACAGCTCGGTAATGGTCGTCTCTAGCTGGGCGACGGCCTGTTGGCGAGAGGTGGAGTCTTCTTCAAGTTTGGTTGCTTCACGCTGGTGCGTGGTGCGCTTCTGATTGGCGTCGTGTAGTTGGCGATGGATCTGTTGGGTTTCGGCGGCGAGCACAGGCTGCTCGCGCTGGAGCTGGGCGATCTGGCCGTTCAGATTCTCCATGCGACTGGCCAGCTCGATGCGGTCGGCGTTGGCTTCATAGATCGAATGCCTCAGATCTTGGCTGAGCTTCTCCACATGAGCGGCGCGATCGCCTAAGCCCGCTAGCTGCTGCTGGTCTTGTTGGATGGTTTGATCAAGCTGTGTGATCTGGCGCTGTAGCCGCACCAGTTCGCCCCGTCTGCTGATCAGGCCTCCTGTGGCGGAATTTGCACCGTTGACCGGCCCGGCGGTGACGCGGCCGTCATCTTCGACCAGCTCGCCTTTGGTGGTGACAAACCGGACGTTGCCCGACCGTTGCGCCCGCAGATCAGCGGCCGTGGCCAGATCCGCGACGACCAGTGTCCGGCCCAACAGCTGGCGGACGATGGGGGCCACCTGGTTGCCGTAACGAACCAGGTTGATGACCGGTTCGACCCCGTCGTTGGCAGAAGGTTCATCGTTGTCCTGGTGCGTTTGGGAGAACTGGTCAATGGGTAAAAACGTGACACGCCCGGCCAACGCACTGATCGTCTGGCTAGAAGGGGCCAGGCCGCAGATGTCCGTCAGCTGATCGATGACCAACGCATGTTGGTAGTCACCCAGAGCCGCCTCGACGATTCGCGCGTGGTCGGGTTGATCGGGGTCCGTTTCGATCATTTGTGCCAGCAATCCGCGGACAAAACCAAATGTCTCAGCGCCACCGGTACGTCGGGCCGCGTCTTTATGGGCGAGAATCGCTTTGATCGGATCGGCCACACCCTGCTGTTTGTCTTGCATCTCTTGCAGCACCGCGCGGCGAGAATCCAAGGCCGATCGTTGTTCCTTCTGAGCGGCGAGCCGCACAGAGAGCTGCTGCTGCTGGTCGTCTAGTTGCGATGCCTGGTCGGTGTGTTGCCGGAGCTGTAATTGCTGAGCTTCTAGCAGCTGCTGGACCTCGGCGTGCTTTTGGGTCGCCTCGTCGCGGCTGGTCAGCAGCTGTTCAAGCTCCTGCGCGACATGGTCTGCTCGCTGGCCGAGTTTCTGACGGGTCTGAATCAGGTTTTGTTCAAAGACGCCGATCGACTGGATTTCGTTGTGAATCTGGGCGGATCGCCTCATCAAGCCCACAATGCCCGCTTTTTCATCTTCAAGGGTGCTTCGCGTTTCATTGAGTTGATGTCCAAGAGCGCGATGCTGGGCTTGTGCCTCCTGAAGCCGAACGTCTGTGTCACGCTGAGAAGCTTTAAGGCGCTGGGACTGTTGTGTCTGCTCGTCTTGTTCCCGGCGAAGCCGATCAGCCTGCTCAGACAGTTCATCGCGGCGGTGTTGATCGGCTTCGATTTGACGTTGCAGGTCGGCCAATGCGGTTCGAGTAAATTGTAGCCGCTGCTGGGCCTGCTGATTCAGCGAACGCTGTGTAAAGCGGTCGTGCTCGATCTGTTTTTGCTCGGCGGTGATCGTTTGGCGATCGCGTTCGGCTTGAGATAGCTGTTCCTGACAATCGTTCATGTGGGCCGCGGCCGTGGCTCGCTGGACCTGGCTCTGTTCCAGTTGCACGTTGACCTGTTGGAGTCGGGTTTGGATCTGGTGGTACCGAGCCAGCGAATAGGTCAATTGCAGCTGTCGCAGCTGGGCAGCGTGTTCCTGATAGCTGCGGGCGCGGGAGGCCTGAATCTTGACACTGCGAAGTCTCCGCTGGGCGTCGTTGACGCGTTCGTGGATTAGCCCAAGATTTTGCTGTGTGCGTTCAAGTTTTCGGCACGCATCCAGCTTGCGGGCTTTGAACTTGCTAATACCTGCCGCTTCTTCAAAGATCTCCCGGCGTTGCAACGGATTGGCCTGAAGCAGCACATCGACCTTGCCCTGTTCGATGATCGAATAGGCATCGGTGCCGATGCCGGTGTCCATAAACAGCTCACGCACGTCGCGCAACCGGCAGCGTTTGTCGTTGAGCAAATACTGGCTGGAGCCGTCTCGGTAAAGCTGTCGGGTCACGGTGACTTGGTCAAAATCCAGTGCCAGGCAGCGGTCGGTGTTTTCAAAGGTCAGCGATACGGTCGCCATGCCCGACGGTCGACGTGTGCCCGACCCGTTGAAGATAACGTCAAGCATCGCTCCGCCGCGCAGGCTCTTGGCGGACTGCTCACCGAGCACCCATTTGATGGCGTCGACGATATTGGACTTGCCACAGCCGTTGGGCCCAACGATACACGCGATCGAGGCGTCGAATGAGATGTCGGTCTTGTCGGCGAACGATTTAAAGCCGCAAAGGGTCAGCTTCTTAAGACGCATACGCAACGACCTCCATGTCGATTATCGGTCCAAGCCGACCGAGAACGTCAATTTCATCTGCGATCTGTTTTCTCTCCATCGTTCCTGGGTGACATAGTTTAGCGTTTTTGCGATTCAGACGGAGGCACGACGCGGATTCCCGGCCTGCGTTCAGCTTCGGGATCAGGGGTCAATCGGTCCGAAAGGGCGGTCGTGCCGCGATCTTCGGACCGGTCGGCTGCGTTTGCCGGGTCAGATTCGGGTCTACGTAAGTGGTCGCCGGCCTGCTCGGCTCGGGCGATCGCCTGGGCCAGCGGGTTGATCTGCAGGTGCGTGTCGACAGGGATGGCCCCCTGATCGCACAGCTGGAATACGGCGTTGACCACCTGGCTATAGTCCAGATCCAGACCATCTCGCGGGTTTTGTATGGACGGTCGGTGACCCATCAAGTAGGTCAGGTCGGCAACGGTGGGGCGAATGGTCAAAGTTTGGCCTTCCACGTCGCCCGGCTTTTGATAGAAGACGGTCATGGTCTGATCGGGTTCGGAGGCGCGAAGCATCAGGCGGTTGTCCCAAATTTTCGCCAGAAACGGTGCTTGGAACCCGAGCGTTGGATTGAAGATGACCAGACGAGGTAAGCGGCTCTGGGCGACATAGATCAATGGCGTTTGAGACGGGACCAGGTCCAGGACAAATTTGAACCGGTCTGCACCAGGCCCGTCAATGGCCATGCGCTGGATGATCGGATCACTGATCTTGGCAAGCGATTCATAGGCTTGGATACGTACGGTGGTATCGGGGTCATCTAACAGCTGCTGGAGCGTTTTGGCGCCGCGGAGACTACGCGGAAGGTACCCAAGCATCTGCGCGATCTGGCGACGCAACTGGGGATCAGACTGCCGGCTGATTTGCTCGAACGATTCGGCGACCAGCTCATCTTCCATGCGGGCACCAGCTTCAAGAGCAGCCAAGCGGATCACCTGATCGGGGTGGTTGTAATAAGGGCGGACGACCGGTAAGACAGTTTTACCCATGGCAATCCACGCCATCGCGATACCCTGAGCGTATTGAGCGTGGTCAAGCAAGAGTGTCGCCAGCTGCTTGGCTTTAGCCTGCTCAAAGCCGGGTGATCGCTGAATAAAGGCGTGGCTGATCAGCTCAAGCAGCCGGTCGGCGCGGCGGGCATATCGGGAAGGGATGTTCAGTTTGATGTGAGTGTCGTCGATGGGGACGGCTGTGTCTCGCCGATCGGTCGGAGACTTGGGAAACCGTTCATTGATTCGATCGGCGATCAAGCGACTACGCTGCCAGCTGGGCTGATGAAGGATCAGGGCCAGGTCACGGTCGGCGGTAGCCACGCCTCCGGACAGCACCACGGCCTGGCGCCGCAGCTTAAGTTTCGATTGGCTGAGCGTTTTTTTCTGGTTCAACGGGTTGATGTACATCGGACCGCTTGCAGCGGCGAGCCTGTGGCTAAATCGCATCGACGGGTCCGTACCGTTGGTTGACAGATCGGTCGTCCATAACCGTCCGCCCTCGAGACTGGTGGTTTGCGTTTGCGGTAGGCAGCTGACCAACACGTCAAAGCGTGCGCCCTTGGTCGCTCCCGGAGGAATGAGACCCTGAACGGCGACGACCGCGGTGTGACTGCTGGCCAATACCCGTTCCGGGCTCATCCCGGATGTCCCTAACGCGGCACTGCCCACGCCTTTTTTTCGCATTTCGTTGATCAGCCATCGGCGGAGGTACGCCGGCACTTCGGAAGAGCCCTGGCCGTTTAGATTGACCACCAGCCCATATCCGCCAACCACCAAGGGCTGATATCCCCTTAAGCGGGTCATGGACCCGACAGTGCCATGGAGGTGGCTTGGCCCCGTGAACGTCGGCGCAGGAGGCGTGGGGTCGGGCGCTGAGTGTCGGGAGCACCCTGCGAGCGTTGTGCTCCAGATCAGCAGCAGACCCGCGGTCAATCGTCTTCCCGACGACCGACAAAAACGTTTGTCCAAGTGGTGCATACCGGCCTCATAAGCCTTCGAGCCGTTCACGGGTGCCTTGCCTGACGTCAAAGACGCCAGACATGTGATTGTTAGCCCCCAGCCAAAGGCGGTCAAACCGCCCAGTGCGATTGTCTTTGATGGTCAGGTCTGCCCGATTGTTACACTATGAACCGGATCGATGGCATCCGCGGGGGCCAGCTGTCAGAAGGGGGGGAGAGTGCCGATCGGTCAGGCTGACGGTCCAATGATCAGATCGAAGATCCCCGTGACACGCCACGGACAGCTAGCGCCACTTCGTTTGGGGACGGTCAGCAGTCAGCAGAGACCATCGAGGGCGATTTTGTGATGCAAGGATGGACAGATTCAAAGGTTCAGCAGTCTAAAGGGCTTGTGTCGCCCAACGATGCTGATTTCTCTGAGCCCAGCCCGGACGTTCCTGAGCTGACCCAGGAACGGCTAATAACCATGCTCCCGGCAGACCTGTTGCAAGGCGGTGAGCTGGTTGTGTTGCTACAAAAACCCAGTCCATGGTACATCTTGCTTGAGTCACTGCGGTTTCTGGCCTTGCTGTCGATCGTGCTGATCCCCCTTGTTTGGTTTCATAGACAGGGATACAACATCGGTGTCTCCGCGCGTGATCTGCTTCTGCTAGGCGGGGGACTGGCCGGCGGGCGGGTATTCTGGCAGTTTCTCGAGTGGCTTAGCCGGGTCTATATTCTGACCGATCGTCGCGTGATCCGTGTCAAGGGTGTCCTGCGCGTGCAAGTATTCGAAGCACCGCTGCAAAACATCCAACACACAAACAGTACGTTTTCGCTGCGCGAGCGGCTATTGGGGTTGGGGTCGATCCACATCGCCACTGCCGGTACCGACGGCATCGAAGCGTCTTGGGTGATGCTGGCCAATCCACTGGAGGTGCACCGGATCTTGGTCCAGACCCTCAATCGGTACGGGAAGTGAGCCAGGTGTCACGTCGTATTGAATAGGAGAAACGGTTGATGGAACGTGTCCTGTTATTGATTGGAGCGGCGGCGGGTTTTTCCGCTGTCGTGGCCGGTACGTTTGCCGCCCACGCGCTGGATCCCCAGCTGCCGCCGAAGATGCACACCGTGTTTGAAACGGGTGTCCGCTACCACATGTACCACGCGTTGGCGATTGTCGCCTGCGCACTGATGTGCCGTGATCGACACTGGTCGGGACGCTTGCCGTTATGGGCCGGTGCGTGTTTTTTGATGGGGATTTGTTTGTTTTCAGGCAGCCTTTATTTGTTGGCGCTGACCGGAGCACGTTGGCTGGGGATGGTTGCGCCTGTCGGGGGGACCGCGTTTTTGCTGGGGTGGGCGTGTTTGTTGGTCCTGGCGGCCAAGCGGTGCTCTGCTAGCGTATCGAGGGCGTAGATGGCATGATGGGGATGGCTCGGGGGGGCAACCAATCTTCATTGATCGATCGCAGCGAAGGGATCTATCCATCGCCGCGGCCACAAACGAAACACCTGATGCGACTGCAACTGACGGATATAAATTGACGGCCAACATTTAACGGAACGCGAAGACCCAGTAGCGCATCACAGTGAAGCGGTCCGTCTGTGTCTTACCGCTTCCGGGCCAAGACGCACTGCATACCACTTTTGGGGTTGTAGACCTTGCTCTCGAGGACCTCGAAGCCGGCGTCCGTGATCATCGACTCCAGCTCGGCGACTTTCAGGCTAAGGACCGGCGGCGCCATTCCCACGAACATGGCCAGCTTGACCAGGATGCGCCAGACGATGTTCCAGTCGCCCAGGCAGGGCGTTTCTGTCACGAGGTATCCGCCGGGGACGAGCAGATCTCCCAGGCGGGCGAGGGTGGCGTGCACGTCGTCCAGCAGGTGGATGACGCTGTAGGCGGTAACGGCACCGAAAGTGCCCTCGGTGAGGCGCGGGTCGGCCGGTTCCATCTGTTCGAAGCGGGCGTTGGTGATACCGCGTTCGCGGGCCTTGGCGTTGGCCACATGGACCATGTTGGCCGAGTGATCGATGCCCAAGATTTTCCCGGCGTGGCGGGCAAGGTCGAGTGTGATCTCGCCGGTCGCGCAGCCGACGTCAAGCACGTTGTCGGTGTTCTTGATCACCGCGGCTGCGCGTTCGAGACGCGCAGCGTAGTTCGGCCCTTTGTAGAGCTTGGCGTCATAGCGTTCGGCTCGCTTGTCCCAGAAGTTCTTGGACGCTGGCACGGGTTTGGTTCCTCGCTGACGTAGCTGCTGTCTTTCATGATACAACCAAGCGTGGAAACGCCCGACGCGCTAGCTTGGCCGAACGATCAGCGACGCGTTTTCACTTTGGTGGCCGTGGGATGTGTCAAAGAGCGTCGTCGATGGTGCCCGGCGGCTCTATCAAACGGCACCTGACGAACGAATTGCCGGTCATGGCCAGGCATTCTGAAAGGGACGCGGACTCTCCGAGTTGAACGTAAGCCCCGAGTATCGGACGTTGGGGTTGGCCTAACGTCAAGCGTCACCTGCAGCCAAAGGCCATAAGGGGGATGCGCGTGTCATGCATCATTGTACGTTGCTGTCATTTGCCATCTTTTTGCCACAACACATCTGGCACTTTGTTATAAATCGATTTCGTAGGCAAGATAGCCTGCACCAGTTCAACCAACGGTGTGTCGTTGCTGATCAATACATCGGACCGGCACAAACAAGAAAGATATTCTAGATCATACACATCATTGGTGATATCAAAATCATCGTACGATGGCCCACTTTGATTCCTCTTGAAAGCCCATTCAACTCCATAGACAAGAATTGCCTGCAATATGTGCCGGGAAATCCAGTCTTTCGTGATGTGTGAGTGGATTGTAGGCAGTAGTTTCTGCAGCCACTGATCCATTTGGCTGTCAAACAACCGGTGGAATTTTCTGAGTCGTCGCGTACGAACATTATCTTCGCCAGGTTGTCGCCAGTCTGTCGAGTATGATTTGCTTGATAGGGTATTCCAGAAGGCATTTGCTAACTCCTCAACCCTTTGCCGTATGGGCTCAAAATAGTTCCTGCACTCTTTAGCTTCCTTCTTAAGATCTAAGTGAAAGTCGCGGATTGTATTGCTTCTGACTTGCGTTGTAGCGGTTTCATCAATAATCGAAGGAAGCGGTTGTAGCGTATCCTTCTCGATCGCAAACATCCGACCCAGCGAAAGTGATACAGAAGCTCCCGCCTTGACGAGATTCTCCGCTTTCTCCAGGAGAGTTATTGGGCCAGGATACTTTTCTGTAGTCAGGCATTCCTCAAGCAGAACATGTGGAAGGATTACCAAGTGATCTGACGTCAAATTGGTAAGGGCTTGAAACGCGCTCTGTGTCTGAAAGACATTCTTGTCGACGATAATCGCTTGTTTCATCATGGTCTTGCGGCCTAACAGACATTATGTCACGTTAGAGCGACCAACTCGGCCGCAAGCTTATCGACGATGGTTGCAAGGTCGGCAACATTTGATTCCGTAACAATCAAACGCTGGCCAACATCAAAGCGGCGGTCATTCGATTGGTCGATGTATCGTTGATCCACAATTCCATCCAAGTGTGCAAGAACGTGACGTTGTTGAAAATATAGCCGAAGCGTGTCGTATTCGTTGTTGTCTAAAAGATCGGTGTAGCCGGTGCCACTCGCGTCGCGCCAAATTGCATCAGATTCCGCGAGATTCTGAAATAGATTCCGCCGAGACGTGAATGACCCAACCTTGGGAAGTTTGTGAAAACACGCTTCGGCGTACCGCTGAAATGATGAGATGATTTTTACCAATCCGTTTTCACAGATATGGCGGATCGAGTCTTCGGCCACGTTTTCATCGGCGGATTCAGTGAGGGCAACACGGATTGCTGGGATTGCCGCGAGCGTCTTTTGAACAGTTTCCACAGAGTTGGCGAAGGTATCCAGTACGGAATTGTGACCACAGGATGGACAGAAAAATGCAGCACCAATTGACGCGTAACGGCAATTACATTTTTCGCAAGTAAACTCCTGTGTCATAATCTCGGCGGCGTTAGCCGGAACAGGAACGGGAATATGCTCCGGTTTGTAAGACATAGACATTTTGATGAAGCTATTTCGATCCTGTGACCGGTTGAATTGCCGAGCATCCGACCGGAGCGCCTGTCCAAGTTGTTTTTGAACGTATGCGGTCGCGGCCTGTTGGAGGTACTCCACCTGTTCAGGAGTCTTCCATTCGGTGGCTTCAGCGTCGTGACGACAATGTGGACAGAACACTTCTTCGTCACGAACGATGTCACGCCAATCCTCGAAATTCACCTTGAAGTTGGTGCCGCATTCGTCAGATGGACAAACGCGGTCGAGGTAGCCGTTGTCATCGAGTTCGAGATCGATCGAGACTTGGACTCCTCGCTCAAGTTGATGCAGCTTCCGCAAGACGTCATCAAACATGTTCACCTCTGTAAGAGTGATCCTTGTGGCATACCTAGGTCTTCGACCGCGATAGTACGGTCTAGTGTACGCGGTTCAAATTGTGATCTCGATTGTCACACAAAATCATTGAACGTTTACGCGACATAGATTAAAATATGGGTTAAGTGACAATATTAGGCTGGTTTTTGATACGGTTTAGTGTTGTCACACAAACGGTCGTTTATGAAACAACTCGCCAAGGCACGGAGGCCCCATGAAAATCGGTTATGCCCGCGTATCCAAATCTGACGGTTCCCAATCTCTCGATCTTCAACATGACGCTTTGAAAAAAGCGGGCGTAACCAAAAAGAACATCTACCACGATACGGCCTCGGGCAAGAAGGACGATCGTCCAGGCCTGGATGCGTGCTGTCCTTTCCCCATAAATTGTGACCATTTGACTGTGGAGTTTTCCGTTTAGATGGTCTTCACCCCATCTTGAGTCCAAGTGGGCTGCAAGTTTAACGCATCTATGTTACCCCGGTGTAGGCCGCAGGCGAAGGCGCAGCCGTAGCCGAAGGCCTACACCGAATAGCAAATTCGTTGGGGGTTAAATTCCCCAAGCTGCTGTGTGGTCTGGTTCGGTTGTAATCTTGACGCCATCCTTCGATCTTTTCCTGGGCATCATCCAAACTCAAAAACCAATGCTCGTTCAAACACTCCAATCGGAACCGAGCATTAAATGACTCAATAAACGCGTTATCCGTTGGTTTGCCAGGACGACTGAAGTCCAACTTGACTTTGTTCCAATAGGCCCACAGATCTAGATCCTTGGAAATAAATTCTGGACCGTTATCGACTCGTATGGTTTGAGGCAGACCATGTTTGTCCGCGACACGTTCCAGCACCTGCACGACATCCCGTCCACGGACACGTGAGGCGATGTGCAGAGCCAGGCTCTCCCTGGTGTGATTGTCGACTAACGTCAATACACGAATACGCTGCCCATCGAACAGCTGATCCGACACAAAATCCATGCTCCAGCATTCGTTCTTCTTCGAGGCTACGGGCCTAATCTCCCTTTTTAAGCACGCCACACGACGACGCGGTGGTTTCTTACGCATGATCAAGCCCTCTTCCCGATAGATCCGAAGCACACGTTTATGATTCACCTGCCAACCTTCACGCTGTAGCAAAATGTGCAGCCGACGATAACCGTAACCCACCCGAGATGTTGCTAGTTCACATAATCGTAACCGCAATGCGATTTGCGGATCCGCAATGCTCTGGTATCGAATCGTCGCTCGTGAAAACCTAAACACCGAACACGCCCGCCGCTGCGAAACCTGGTAGCTTTCCTGCATCTGAACCACCAGCGTTCGCCCGGCGGCAGGCCTTAAGGCTTTTTTGACAACGCATCCTGGAGCATCTGGCGGTCTAACGTCAAATCCGCCACCAAACGTCTCAGACGGCTGTTCTCTTCCTCGACCTGCTTGAGCCGACGCATCTCCGGCACGCCCAGTCCGGCATACTTCTGCTTCTAACGGTAAAACGTCGCTTCGCAGATCTGCATCTTCCGAAGAATCTGAGCCACCGCTGTGCCCGACTCGGCCTGACGAAGGGCAAACGCGATCTGGGCCTCTGTAAATCGTTTCCTTTTCATGATCAACTCCTTGATCTGAATGCAAAAAATATAATCCAAAAACTTGCATTCCATTTGGAGCAAGATCAAGGGGGCAGATCAGTCCCTCTGGACCAGGCCCAAAAGCCCAACGACTGCTGGTCGTTGGACTTCATGAGCGATAGTCTGGCCGATGGTCGGCCGTACCGTACGCTGAATGTGATCGATGATTTCAATCGCGAGTCTTTGGCGATCGAGATTGATCATTCGCTGCCTAGCGAACGTGTGGTCAGGGTGCTCGATCAAGTTGCTGAGGATCGAGGCTACCCCAAGAAGTTGCGATCGGATAATGGTCCAGAACTGATCGCTGCCACATTGGAGCGATGGGCGGCGCACCACGGTGTTCAACAAACCCCGATTCAACCGGGCAAGCCCACGCAGAACGCCTATGTTGAACGCTTCAACCGCACGTACCGCCAGGAGGTCTTGGATGTGTACGCCTTCAGCAATCTGGACGAAGTGCGTGACGAATCAACCCGTTGGCAATACAGCTACAACAGTGATCGCCCACACACCGCTTTGGACCGGCAAACGCCTTGGGGTTATCTTCGGGCCCATCTAGCATCCAAAGACCAACCACAAGAGGTTGCGGCCGGTATTCTTCCGCCGCCAGCCTCACCGGTGCCTGTGAATGAGTCTTGCGGCGGAAGAATACCTACAGTCAGCGAAATGTCATCAGACAAATGGAAACCTAAAGTCTCTACTTTTAAGCGCTCAGACAACAGGGAGGATTACAGAAACGGCTCTGAAGTTGCCGCAAGCCATGTTCGGCTAGACTCAAAGGCCCCAATCTTCGGATGACATAAAATCGAAAGCGGATAATCGCTGAAAAACTCTTCCTGCCATACACGCCATATATGCAGTTAAAACAGGCGTTTACTCTTGATAATATATGGTCACCTCTAACAATCCCCTTTGACGCTGGTGATAAGATTTGGACTTGTTCTTGTTCATGATCACCGGCTTGAAAGGGATACGGATGTCACAAGCGGGTTTCTTCGATTTCGAAGCCAGGTTGGATCAGCTCAACGCACATGGGAATCCACTGAGGCTGCTGGAAGAGGTGATCGATTTTGAGGCGTTTGGGCCGACACTCGCGCAGGTACAGGACAAGCCCCGCAAGTCCAACGCGGGGCGCAAGCCCTACGACGTGGTCCTGATGTTCAAGATGCTGGTGCTTCAGTCGTTGTACAACCTGGCGGACGGGCATTTGGAGTAGCAGGTCCGTGATCGCCTTTCGTTCATGGCGTTCCTGGGCTTGCGACCGGGTGATGAGGTGCCCGATGAAAAGACCGTGTGGCTGTTCCGTGAAAACCTGACGCGGCGGGGATTGATCGAATCGTTGTTCGAGCAGTTCGATGCGGACCTGACGGCAGCGGGGTTCGCGGCCAGCAAGGGCAGCATCGTTGACGCCAGCATCGTCGAGGTCCCTTGGCAGCGTAATACGCGGCAGGACAACGCTCAGATCAAGGCGGGTCAACGCCCGGCGTCATTCGACGAAAACCCTTCAAAAGGCAGCCAGAAAGACACCGACGCGCGGTGGGTGACCAAGCATCGTCGCCAACGTTTCGGTTACAAGAACCACATCAACGTGGATGTGAAGCACAAGCTGATCCGCAAGTACACCGTGACCGATGCCGCCACGCACGATAGCCGGGTGATCGATGAACTGCTTGACGAACGCAACACCCGCAAAGACGTGTACGGCGACAGCGCCTACCGCAGCGCCGCGATCAGCGAGCGCTTACGGGAACAAGGCTACCGCGATCGGATCCATCGAAAGGGTTACCAAGGACGCCCGCTCGACGGACGCGCCCGGGCGGCGAACAAGAGCAAATCAAGGATACGTGCACGCGTCGAACACGTGTTCGGCCGACAGGCCCAGTCGTTAGGCGGCACCCTGCTGCGTTGCATCGGGATGACTCGGGCCAAAGCACTGGTCGGTCTGCGGACCCTGGTCTACAACTTCGACCTCTACGCTCGCCTGGTCGCTGCGACTTGACCCACACGTGATCTGAATGGTCTAGGCAGACTATCCCGACACGATCGGTCACACCACAACATACAACGACCAACCAATTCCCTCGAAGAAATCACCATCCGTGGATAGAACGGATATTTAGAGGTGCTCATATATTATCAAGAGTAAGCGCCGGTAATATCAACATTTACATTGCATGTAGCAGGTGTCTTCTGTCAACAATGACCCGTTTCTCGATCTTATGCCACACAACCTAGTCGAGTAAGCCGGGGTATACCTGACAACTACATTTCAAACGCGTGAAGTGATGGCCTGAATCCCTGGCCTCATACGTTTTTGCCATAATTCCTCTATCTGTGGGGTCCACGTGTCCATCCCTTTTCCACAAGGCTTTGAGTCGAGCAACCAAGCCCCACCGGCCGTCCTACGCCGAACCCGATTGCCACGCCGGTCACGTTTACTCGAGAGTGGTCATAGCGTTTAATTGAATTGCTTAGCCAAAATCGGATGGTCAACGTCCTGCGAATCTTTCATACTTGAGACAACACGAGCCCAACATGAAGGATATGCAGTGAACGTCAATCGATCGATGAACGGTTTCGAGTGGTTCTTGTTGCTCATCTTGGCCGTGCTTTGGGGCGGATCGTTTTTCCTCGTCGAAGTCGCACTCGGAGGATTGCCACTGTTGACGTTGGTCTTCGCCCGAGTGTCGATCGCGGCTCTGGTCCTTCATGTCGTGGGCCTTGTATTGGGAAAACGGATGCCCACCGAACGTCGGACCTGGGGTGCATTTTTTGTGATGGGACTGCTGAACAACCTCATCCCCTTCAGCCTGATTTTTTGGGGCCAGACGCATATCACCAGTTCTCTAGCGTCGATACTCAACGCGACCACTCCGATCTTTACCGTGCTACTGGCTCACCTCCTGACACATGACGAGAAACTGCGACCGGGACGATTGTTGGGAGTATTCGTCGGATTTGCCGGTGCCACCGTGATTATTGGGCCTGACGCGTTAGGCGACTTTGGCGTCCAAGTCCTAGCCCAGGTAGCGGTATTGGGTGCCGCGGTCTCCTACAGCTTTGCGGGTGTCTATGGCAAACGGTTCCGGGGTCAGTCACCGATCGTCGTTGCCGCAGGTCAGCTGACCGGTACAAGTATGATGATGGTGCCAGTCCTGATCTTCACGGAACAGCCTTGGACGCTGCCGATGCCCTCCGGCAAGATCTGGGGTGCCGTTCTTGGTTTGGCGTTGCTGAGCACCGCTTTGGCCTACATGATCTATTTCCGGCTGCTTGCCACCGCTGGGGCGACCAACCTCCTGCTGGTGACGTTTCTGATCCCCGTCACGGCGTTGATGTTGGGCTACTTCATCCTCGGTGAACGGCTCGCCCTAGCCGACTTCACGGGCATGGGCCTCATCGTTCTAGGCCTAGCCGCCATTGACGGACGGGTGTTCGGATGGCTTCTGCGTCGCTCACCGGTACCGGGACAGGTTCAGCGAGACCCGGACCACATGTCATGAGGTGACGGTTTGAATAGTAAAACCGGAGATATCTTGGATGAACAACGTTGGCAAGCCGTGACGGCCCGGAGCTTGTCGGGCTGTGATCCGTTTCTATATGCGGTCGTGACGACGGGTATCTACTGCCGACCGGGGTGTGCGTCTCGGACGCCCCGACGTGAGAACGTCCGCTTCTATTCTTCTGTGACCGCGGCCATCGCCGCGGGGTTCCGGCCTTGTAAGCGTTGCGAGCCTGGTCAGACGCCACAGGTACATCCGCATGCCGCGGCCATCCGCCTTTGCTGTGAAGCCATCGCGCGGCGGGACGAGGTGCCGGTCGTCGAGGAATTCGCCTCGCTTGCGGGTTGGGGGCCTTCTCGCTTTCGACGCGTATTCAAGCAGCTGACCGGTGTAACCCTAAAGCAGTACGCCGATGCTATTCGCCGTCAACGGCTGCACCACCACCTCTCCGATTCCAATTCCGTGACCCATGCGATCTACAACGCGGGATTTAATTCATCGAGTCGAGTATACGGCAAGGTAAACCAATTGCTGGGCATGGCACCTTCCATTTTCCGCGATGGAGGTGCTCAGACCGACATCCGATACGCGATCGGGCCGTGTTACCTCGGTCGCGTGCTGGTGGCCGTGACCCACCGCGGCGTGTGTGCGATCGAGTTGGGCGACGACGACAAGGAGCTTGAGGATATGTTGATGCATCGCTTTGCCGCAGCCCAGGTCGCCTCCGATGCGACCCTCGCGGATACCTTGGAACGAGTTATCGCCTTTCTCGAACGCCCGGCGGCTGGATTGGCTCTGTCGCTGGATATTCAAGGGACCGCTTTTCAACAGCGGGTTTGGGAAGCGCTGCAAACCATCCCCGCCGGTGAGACCCGCAGCTATCGCGGAGTTGCAGAGCTGATCGGTTCGCCGTCCTCAGCGCGGGCTGTGGCGAACGCCTGTGCTCGGAACACAATGGCGGTAGCCGTGCCCTGTCACCGTGTCGTTGGATCGGATGGTCGACTGGCCGGGTACCGCTGGGGTGTCGAACGGAAGAAAGCTTTGCTTATGCGAGAGCGCAAAGACAAATAGCAAGAGTTTTTGTCTCTGCAGTACTCTTGATAAAAATATGTTGTCAAGAGTAACTAATTATTGTCACTGTAACCAAAAATATATGGCGTGTAGTCACAGAGATGTCGAAGCCTGGTTCGATGAGATGGTTGCCTCCTCAAATCGTGGTATCGGAGCAAGGTCTGGCTCAATGAATGAACTATGGGCAGCATCTGAAAACAGCGCGTGTTTCGAGTAGTGCGTCGCCATGATCTCAGTATCGAGGAGTCTTGGGTTGGCATCGATGAACTCAGATGTCGAATTTGTGCCTGGCGTGCAAGCCATGAAATGACGTACCGCCAAGACCCATGCTCGTGTCATTGTCTCGTGATACTTCGATGACGGCTCTATACCGACATGTGATAAGAAGGCACAAAGCGAATGGCGAATTTTATTGCATGTCGCCTGCGTGTCGTGATCGCAAAGATAGGTGTAGGCCATTCGAAGGTGCGATCGGTGATCAAAGTCGTCGGGTGCAACTTCGCATGCTTCAAACAATTCGATGAACTTTTTGTCTTCTGTCGATGCTTGGCTAGCCATCCTTCGATACTTTCCTTCCATTGATTCCGCGTTCATTTACTTCTGTTTACTAAAGATGCCATCAGATAGTGGCTCAATCGTATCATGATTGATGTCGTGGTTTAAAGCATCGATCAAGATTTCAATGGGCCCATCTTCAGGCCGCATTATCTGTAGTGACGCATTGCCTTGAGGGGTTAATGCAGTGGTATTGACAACCCAGATTTCCGTGGACGTGCCCTCGAGGTTGTCGCAAATACTGGCGCCTACCTCAACCGACATATGCTCAGAAGTCCGAGCAAACTCAATGGCTCTGTTTGGCTCAAAACACGACACAACCCACGTCTCGTCCATGTCGAAATAACTGGTCTTAAAGATGGCGTTATGCACTTGGTGCAAAGGCATTGAGTAGACCATCTCGCATTGCCATCCTTCCATCCAGTCGAACTCCGCGGTCGGGCACAACAAGCGGAACAGCTCGTCCGGTGTCGTCGCAAACGTTTGTTGATGAGTCATCACCTGCCGCTCATAACCTAGGCCCTGTGTTCTCTACTGTTGAACGACCTTGTCAGACAGATCTATATTCATCATTGTTCTTCTTTGGGCAGTCGGTTCGGTAGGGTTCCTTGTCCATCACGGTCTTCACGACGGCATTTACCCTTCCTTCAGTTTGTGGCTAGCAGATGCGTCCAGATCCAATCCGTAGACTTTCTTAAGCTCCGCTACCACATGCAGCGAGTCTTTAGAGAAAGCACATTTGCCGTCAAACGCATGAAGCACGACTCCCTCTAGCAGATCACCTAGCGAAATGTCGTGGTATTCAGCAAGTCCCTTGAGCACCTTGATAAGCCGCTTTTCCATCCGAACGCCGGTCTGGATACGTTCAACTTTGAACTGCTTTTTGGTCTTCTGTGCCATGCCAAACCTCTAATTGCTTATGTACCACATTACCATGGTAACATATTTTGACCTTGGGATCAAGTCCGAGCTTCACCGCGGATGACGGCTGGCTAAGGCTTGGCCAATTTTGGCTTTATTGCCTGATATGAAAATTGGACGATGGTACCCGCTTCTTGTGTATTGGAAGCGAGGACCTTTTTTGTCGCGTTCGCGGAACTTCCTGTCTGACCCGACAGAACAGTACAACGTCGATGGAGTAATCTTTCACTGTCCGCAAAGATCGCCAACATGGATCTCGGGCTTATCCATCACCGCCTGAGCCAGTCGCGCCTGATCATGTTGTTTGACGCCCATAACAGCTACGAAATGGCTCTCGTGGAAGAGGCGTGTCGTTCAAGCTTGCGTCTTTTTTAAATGACGTTCGTCTATATAAGTGAAAGTCAGATCACGTTGATCCCAAACCGAAGGGAGCATCAAAAATGAACCATCAATCGACCTCCGGAACTCGCTCATTTATCCTCGCCGATGCTCGGCTCTTCAAGCCAGGTGCGACGTCCAAGCGTCTGATCAAAAGGACCAGCTCATTGCCAAGCGAGGGCTGTTGTGGCCCGGCTGCCACGGCGTGCTGCGGTCCGAGGCCTGTCGGGAAGCCGCAGCACACCAACCAGGGCTGTCGCCCATTACAAACACCTGGCGGAGGATGTTGTGGCTAATACCACCTTGATATGGATCGATTTCGTTGGTCACCACGACTGGCGAGATCGCATGCCCATGAAATGCAAACGAAGCGATGAAACCAATCAGTGACACAACGACATTGCCTGTAGCTGTGATCGGTGCAGGCCCGACCGGACTGGCCGCAGCAGCAAACTTGGTCGAGCGAGACATTGAGCCGCTGATCTTTGAGTCCGGGTCCCGCGTGGCGTCAAGCATGTGGGATTGGGGCCATGTCCGGCTCTTTACCCCCTGGTCCTACCTGATCGACCCGTCTAGTCAGAGGTTGCTCGAAGCGGCGGGCGGTTGGCAGGCTCCCGATCCCGACGACGTTCCCTATGCGAAGGAAGTTGTTGAACAGTATCTAGACCAGATCGCCGAGCTCCCAGCCATTGCTCCGTATATCAGGCTGAATCACAAAGTCGTTGCGGTCACCCGAGACGGGCACGACCGCATGAAAGACGGCGATCGTGACAACGTACCATTTCTCATCGTTATCGAAACGCCAGACGGCCCACGTCGTTACCTGGCCCGGGCGGTGATCGATGCGTCAGGCACGTGGACTACCCCCAACCCATTGGGAGCCGGTGGTGTCCAAGCCGACGGTGAAGACACGAATCAATCGAACATCCGCTACGGCATGCCCAACGTGCTGGGGCGAGAGCGGGAGCGATACGCCGGAAAGCGGACCCTTGTGGTCGGATCCGGCCACTCCGCGATCGGTTCGGTGTTAGATTTGGTAGAACTTGCGAAAAATGAAAAAGATACCGCGGTGGCTTGGGCGATCCGTCGGACCGACCCGACCCGGCTCTGGGGTGGCGCCGAGGCCGACGAGCTTACGGACCGGGGGGCGTTACATGCCCGGATCTATGAAGCCGTGTATTCCGGTTCGGTCTCCCTGCTGACAGACCTTTCGATCAGTGCCGTCCGGAATCACCCTGACGGCATCGAAGTGATTGACGTGGAAGGCAAGCCGCAGGCCATCGTCGATGAGATCGTCGTCGCGGCCGGATCGCGGCCAGACCTGAATATGCTCCGTGAGCTGCGTTTGGAACTCGATGTGCCCACGGAAGCAGCGAAGGCAATCGGTCCCATGATCGACCCCAACCATCATAGCTGCGGTTCGGTCCCTCCACACGGTGCCGAAGAACTCAAACATCCCGAAAAGGGGTTCTACATGGTTGGCATGAAGAGTTACGGCCGTGCCCCGACCTTCCTGCTACGGACCGGCTACGAGCAAGTCCGCTCCGTCTCAGCCGAGATCGCCGGTGACCACGAGGCCGCACGCAAAGTTGAGTTGGTATTGCCGAGTACCGGCGTATGCTCGACCGACTTGGCTGTTGGCGATGACGAGTAGCCGATCTGGGACGAGCACCGCCCGTCTGACCGGGCAGCTCTGCCTGATTGAGCTAATCGCTTGGGGAGTTCTCTACTACTCATTCTCCGCCTATGTGTTGGCGATGGAAAACGAGCTTGGATGGTCCTCCGCCACGGTGGCTGCGGGTTTCTCAGTTGGACTGCTGGTATCGGGGCTCGCGTCGCCGATGGTCGGGGCATGGATCGACCGACACGGGTCTCGCGGCCTGATGATATCCGCAGCCACCGTGGGCGGCGTTGGCGTCGTCCTATGGAGCCTCGCTTTTACGCTGCCGGTTTACCTGGCGGCTTGGACATTGATCGGCACCGCGATGGCCGGCATGCTCTACCCCCCGGCGTTTGCCACCGTGATCCGCTTCGATCCAGATAAGAGCCGCAACGCCATACTGGTTATCACCTTGGTGGGAGCCTTGGCTGCCCCAGTCTTTCTACCGGCCGCAAGCCTGCTCAGCGACTGGTTTGGGTGGCGGACTGGCCTACAAATATTGGCGCTCCTATTGATCGTGGTGGTTGGTCCCCTCGGCGCCATGCTACCGGGTGTTGCTACGACAAACGCTAACACATCACCCGTGACAAACAACGGCAGAGGAACACCCGGCAGTTTTTGGAGCTTCACGGGCGCTTTGATGCTCGTTGACCTGGCAACCGTCGCCGTTACGGTCCACCTGGTCGTCTTCCTGATTGAACAAGGCCAGCCCGCTCATGCGGCCGCGGCCATCGCGGGGCTGGCGGGCCTGGCCAAAATCGGAGGTCGGCTATCCACTGTCGTCGGAGGCCGCTTCTCAGCAATGACACTTTTGAGGTGCTGGATCTTCGCCACGTCTGTAGCGTTGGTCATCCCCCAGATTTGGCCGACGACCTGGGCAGCGGTCACGATGGTCATCGGGTTCGGGGCGGGCAGCGGAGCTCGCACCGTATTACGCCCCGCGGTGCTTTTTGAGATATACGGGTCAAGACACTTTGGAGCCAGCAACGGCTGCTTACACCTTTTCGTCACGCTGGCCAGAGCGTGTGGGGCGGTAGGCTTTGGCATGCTGGTCGGGGCCGCCGGCTGGGCTGGGGCGTGGGAAACCCTGGCGGGGATCTTCGCGATCAGTGGCGGACTGCTCTGCTTCATCCACCCGTCAACAAAACAGTCGCGCCCGTCACCATGACCGGACTAAAAAACGGATCAAAAAACGGGACAGTCCTGCTCTGTAGAAAACCTATCTAAGTCTGTCTGAGAATCATCACATTGAGTGTAATGGCACGAAGGATAATTTCTCGACATTGTGACCAGTAGTATCTGGCACGCATGGCCGATCCTAATAAGCGTTTAATCATGCTGTTCACGGTTTCGACTTGCCAACGTTTACCATACTTCTTCTTCATCAATCCAAATCGTTGCTTCATCACACGCCGCCAGTGTCCACTTGGCGGCTTGGTCGTTGGACGTCCGATCTTCGGCGGAATGATGGTTCGACCCCCTAATTCTGATCGCACAAATTCATGCACCCATTCGCCATCATACCCAGCGTCAGCCAAGAGCGTGCCAATACGGATCGACTCTGGCATGTTGACCAACAGTCGTCGAAGGTATTTGATATCGGATGACGGGCCGCGTGCAGGTACGACCGAAAGAATCAAGTGGGTAGAGCTATCGCATAAGACACCGGCCTTTGGATGACCGCTACAGCGTTTTCGTGCTGTGTATTCCGGGCTATTGGCGGTTTGCACGCGTTTCATAAAGTAGCTACTGACATGACGTGACTCGAACCCAGTGCCGTCGACAGCAAGTATTCGCGGACTTGTTTTATCTCGCTTCCCAGCGATACCTAAGGAAACCGTTTCAGCCATCAACCGTTTGGCGAATCGGTTCTCTAATAGTCTTTTGGCCGCCTTTTGAAACGTCGTAAAGTGCGGCACGACTTGCAAGCCGATTGCCGAGCAAAGATTGGGTGTGTCGTTCAACAAGGCTTCAAGCTTTCGATAATCCAAACGGAGAAATTCCTTCAATACCAGGCACGCAAATAGCTGAGCCTGGGTAAATTTCTTCGGGCTGAATCGGTGTGTATAGTCCCGCAACGTCCTTAATCCGACGTAGTGCGCGACCAGCAGCACCTTCCGTGGCGACTTGCTGGTTATGCTCATACTCCTGCTGTAGCAACTGAGATACCATTCGAACGCCCGTATCTACGTTTTCTACAGAGCAGGACTGTCCCGTTTTCGGTCCCGTTTTCGGTTCCGTTTTCGGTTCGGGCATCTCAAAACTATGGCCGTATGGTCAACAAGCGGCATGTCTAGAAAACAGACTGATACTGCCGCGTTCGTAGTGGGCCAGCTTCCGGTAGATCGTTGCAATATCTTTTATCATTGTGTTGTACAAACCGGTGTGATTAGGATCGCAAGTGATAAAGAAGATGTAAAAGTTGTAGAAGGAGAACCAAGATGATGCCGCTCGACAGATCAAAAAATAAGGTCTTAGTCAGGGATATGCAACAACTCTTGCTTGCCTTGGTAGGTAGCATAGTGATTCTGATCTCGCAAGAGACATTAGCGGACTTGTCGATTACACCGAATCCAGACGTGTTGGCTGGTCGAAATATGTTTTTGTCTGGCGGGACGATTACGACACAGTTTGATTGGTCGACTCTCTTCGTGCCCGATGCGCATACGTTCGGACAGTTGGCTCCACAGATACCCGATGTTTCTTCTCAGTCAGTAACCGTACCGAGTTCGACGGTGAATACCATCGTGGCAGATTCGCTCAATTTCGGAAATTGGGTAGATGCTCCGGGGTTCAACGGAGAAGGGGATGCCGCAGCGGCCGACTTGGCTATCAATGGCGTCGAAACGTTTGATATTCTTTTCGGAGAAGGTCACCAGTCCGTGGGGTTTGCGATAATCACCGGGACCGGGAATTTATTGTCGGAAGTCGATTCGACCGGGGCATCGTTTCGGTTTACCGCTTTCGATGCGAACGATATTGAAGTGGGAGACGTAACTTTTTCGCTGGTCGCAGGTGGGGTCGATCAAGCATGGTTGACGATTAACTCCGATGTGCCGTTCCGAAGGCTTGCAGTCGTAGAAATTGATGCCGTCAGCATCGCCGACCAATATTTTAGCAACATCCTAACCTCGGAGACGCTTGTCCCGGAGCCTACGACAACGGTCGTGTTAAGCTTAGGCTCGGTGCTTTTGAGCCTAGGGAGGGAACGATCTCATAGAGCTTAAGTCCTAGCAATTAATAGTGGTGCTTGGCAACAGCCCTTCACACGACCGCTGTGATTTTCTGTCATCGACGCCCTCGTCGCCACAACATCCGATACTCGGGCGATCAGATCAGTGAATCACGAGGTGGCATGTTGGGGCACTGTGTATGGCCTATCGCTGTTCCTAGGGGCTTTCGCGGCGGTGTTGGATAAGTCGAATGCCCGCGTTCACGCGGCGCAAGGCGGGGGCGCCATGGCTTGTCGGATGGTCTCGCAGAGCTCTTCGATTTCAAAGGGTTTGTAGATTAGCGCAAAGGCGCCCATGTCCTTCACGAGCGTCGCGGTTCGTGTGGAAGTGTCGCCTGTGATATAGATCACCGGTCGTCGCCGCAAAGACACTGGATTAGCGCTGCGCATGTGCTCAAGCCGTTCTTGGACTGTGAACCCATTGCCCGCGGGCATGTTGATATCCAGGACCAGCACGTCGGGATCGTCCTGCCGGCTTTCCACCAGGGCTCGATACCCGTCTTCGGCTGTGTACACGTCGAAACCCGCCTGTTCAAGACGGGCCTGAAGCGCAACGAGAAACGCATGATCGTCGTCGGCGATAAGGACTCGTGGTTTGGACATGATACCTCTCCCCACGTTTCGTACACGTTGTCATGTTATGCGCAACCGAAGCGCTGTAGATCTGAGTTCGTCTTATACCCCTACGTGCGTCGGCGGTGAACGAAAATACATCCCGGTTCGAATCCTGGACGGACTATCCGGCCAGCCGGCTGCTACGTTGGGACAATTCGACTTGTACCAGGTCCAGGAACGCGTGTGAGTCCATGGGCTTTTGGACCAGCGTCACGTCCGGAATGGCTCGGAGGTGCTCTCGGTACTGGTCGGTGAACCCGGTCATGACAATGATGGGAACACTGCTATCAGCACGGATCCGGTTCACGAAGCCGACGCCGTCTAGCGCCGGCATGTTCAAGTCGGTGACCACCAAGTCGATATCACCCAAAGAGTATTCACTTAACCCTTCCTGGCCATTGCTGGCTGTCACGCATTGATAGCCACTGGCCTTCAGGCGCGTGGCCAGTGCCGTCACAAGATGTTCGTCGTCGTCAATGACAAGGATTCGCGATGATTTCTTGGTGTCCATGGACAGGCTCCTTGTATCACGGTTTCAAACCCGTACCGGTATTTAAGCGGCGCACTCTGGTGGGGGGAGCACCAGTCGGACGCTTTGAATCAGGTCATCGATCTCAAACGGTTTACGGATGGTGGCGATAGCGCCCATTCGTTCGCCTTTGGTCTGTAGCAGCTGCTCGTCGACGGCTCCTGAAATGTAGATGACCGGAATCGCCGTGAGGGTGGGGATGGCGTCCATCACTTCGACCAAACCAAACCCATCGTAACCGGGCATATTGATGTCCAGCACAAGCAGATCCGGAGGCTGTTGGCGGGCCATCTCCAGCGCGTGTTGACCGTTGGTGGTGGCAATGACATGGAAGCCCATCGCCTCGAAGCGGATCTTCAAGGCGAACAGGAGTCGTTCGTCATCTTCGGCGATGAGAATGGTCGTACTGGACACTTGCGATACTCCCTGGAAAGGAATGGATATGGATGTCGTGCGATCGGATTATCCTGTCATACGCGGTGGTGATAGGGCACTGAGGATGGTGTCGACAAGCTTTTCAACGTGAAATGGCTTGTGCAACAGCGCGAAAGCGCCAAGCTCGTCGGCCAGGTCGTTCAACCGATCGGACCTGTCGCCGGTTACGTAGATGATCGGAGTTTGTGACATGTCGGGGATGCCCTTGAGCCGTTCTTGAACACTAAATCCGTCGCCCGCGGGCATGTTAACGTCCAAGACCAATAAATGAGGTTTGTGTTTGGCAGCCAATGCCAGGGCGTTGTAACCGTCCGTCGCGGTGATCACATGAAAGCCAAGGCTGCCCAGGCGTATGATCAAAGCCTTTAGGACACGATCGTCGTCGTCGGCAATCAGGATGGTGGCTTGGGTTGCCATGAGTAAGTCTACCTTTAGTCTGTGAGTGTTGACGCACGTTCCGGTCCGGAGTCGCTGCCTGCCGACTCGATCACCGCCAGAACGGCCGCCGGTTCGTACGGCTTGGAAATAAACGACCACCCTCCGACTTCGTATGCCTGTTGAGCGGTGCTCTCGGTCGCGTTGGCGGAGACGAATATCACTGGGATGTCCGATAGTTGCGGGTTCGCTTTCAACCGCCGGCAGACCTCGTATCCGTCGATCCCCGGCATCCGGATGTCTAGCAGGATAACGTCTGGAAAATGATCTTCGGCCCGCTGAATGCCCGATGTGCCATCTGCAGCCAAGATGATTTCGTGGCCGGCCGCCCGCAGGCGAACCGTCAGTGCTGCGGAGATGGCCTGGTCGTCGTCAATCAGTAGGACGCGTCTAGACATGAGGGTTAGTCCGTTGTTGGGCGAACCGGTAGTAGTGAAGGCACCGGGTTGCCATCGAGTTCATTTGGCTTCTGACATGCCTCCAACGGGAAGAATTCAGATCTAACAAGATCGTGTTGGGTTGTTCAGGTTGGATAAGCTCTGCATGATTGCAGAGCGCGATGGGAACAGGATAAGCCTCTGTTTGTCCTATGGCGGCATTCACAGAAGGCGCACGAAAATGAATCCGCGCGGGCATGACTTGGTCGTCGCCGAACCAATCCTGGCCCAGCAAGCCGTTGAGTACCGCTGACCCATCCTTGGCGAACTTAAATATGGCTCTGAGTGTGGGCAGAATCACTTTAAATATATCGCCAGGAAGGTCGTCGCCCTTAACGGGCTACCCGGCGGAACGCACCCGACTGGATGCACCAATGGTATGGGTTTTGGCGATTGTACGGCGCAGGTTGATTCTAAGCTGCGCCGTGCGCCTTTGGAGTCCTAGCCGGGACGTCGCGCCATGTGCCGTAACCGACCGTTACCTCAAAACGTCCACATGTCGTGATCATCTGGCGATCCAATTTGCCAGCACCTTACCAAACAGTTCCAGTGGTCCCTCATGACCGGTCCACAGCCGGAACTGCCAGGCGGCCTGACGAACGAACATCTCCGTGCCAGGGATGGTTAGACAACCCGCTGCGTGGGCCTGGCGCAGGAGGCGTGTTTGTTTCGGGTGGTAAATTGTATCGAACACCACGGTGCCTGGGCCCCAGCCTTTGATGTGGCCGGCTTCTGGAATGGGTGATTCGTCAATGTGGGGGTGCATGCCCACGGACGTGCAGTTGATGTAGATTTGGCAGCAGGTGTCGCATAACTTTTCCAGCGGAGCCGCGGCGACGTTGCCCGTGTGGCCATCAAATTGACTGGCCAGATCCTGGGCTTTGCTTGTCGTCCGGTTGTAGATAACGACGGTTGCGCCATACTTGGCAAAGCCGGCTACGACCGCCCTGGCCACGCCGCCGGCACCAATCACTGCAACAGACATCCCACGCAACTCTTGGCGTGGGATGTCCAAGCCATCGCACACCGCGTCCAGCGCCGCGGCGTAGTCTGTATTGAACGCCGACACCGTGCCGTCGTCGTGACGAACAAGCGTGTTGGCCGCTCCGATGGTTTGGGCCAAGGGCTCGATGTCGCCACCCTGCTCTTGGGCAAAGCGCAGCAGGTTTTGTTTGTGCGGAATGGTCACCGACGCGCCTTGGAAATGAAGAGATGGCATGTCCAGCCACGTGGCGACGGTCGCCTTGAACTGTTCGTAGCTCGGTGGGATCGGCATGGGCAGGTACACCCCGTCATACCCGACGTGGTCAAAGCCGGCGTTGTGGACCGCAGGACTGGCCGAGTGTGCGACGGGATATCCGATGACACCAAAGACCCGTGTTTCTGGCCCCAACGCGTCCCAGCGGTACAGATTTTTCAGATCGTCGATTGTGGGTTGGCCGTCGGCGGTGGCGGTCGCGGGATCGAGAGTGACAAAGGTTAAGACGGCGCCAAATTTTTTTGCCAGAACCCGGCTGGGAAGTCCAAAGTCGCCCATGCACAGGGCAATCGTTGGCTTGTGACCGCTGGCCATGAGCTCAAACGCTTCAATGTTGTCGCGCAGCGATCGGGCCCGCCATGCCATTTTCATCACCCGGCATGCGGGGATGGCTGCCATGGCCTCAATCCGCTGATAGAGGTCGACTGGGCGGCTGGCGAAATCGTGGCTGGACAGGATCAGTCCCGGTGCGGCCGCCAGGGGTTGGGTCGAGCGGTCCAAGACCCGCCCGATCCTCTGGCGTAGCGCCGGCGAACGTTGGTAAGCAGCTAGCTCCACGTCAATGTACGCCGCCGGGTACGGGCCCAACCCCGCCTGTTCCAACATGGCCACGCGGGATTCTTCATCACCTTCGAATTGGCCACCTTCCCAGTTTGGACGGCAGGTGATCACACACGGCAACTGACAGCTGCGAATCAGCTTCGCCAGCAGTGCAGCGTCGTCGGTGAACCGATCGACCCGAAACTCCGCCAGTTGGGCGCCTCGTTCGGCGGCACAAGCGGCGGCCGCAAGGGCCTGGTCCAATGACTGGACCATGATGGACACGGCGATTTTTGTCATCAGCGTCGTTGAGCCCCGTTCGTGAATAGGCTTGCGGGTCGATGGGTCCGTGACTGCGAAACAAAAATATTGAGAATCAATCGAACATTCGCGGTGGTATTTCAAAAACCCGAGGGGTATAGCGTAGCGAACCGGCCCGGGATTGCCTACACTCCAAGTCAGTGTTTATCAGTCAACGTCTCGAGAATCGAGGCGACACAACGCCCAACTTGGGGACCGGTTATGCCTCTGATCCGACCCGTTTGTGCGATTACCTACGCCGCCCAGAATGGTTGTACGGATGTATCGCCATTGATTGCGCCGCCATATGACGTCTTAGATGAAGCGGCCAAGAAACGGCTGTTAGACACGGATCGGCACAACATTGTCGATATCGACTTGCCACACCTACCGGCGAAGACGGTCGGTCCGGATATCACCTATCAGAACGCCAATCGCACGTTCCGTCGGTGGCTTGATGAGGGCGTGTTGGTCCGACGGCGTCACCCGGCCGTGTTCGTTTATCAGCAAACATATACGGCACCGCACGGAGATGGCAAACCGTTTAAACGGCTGGGCCTAATGGCCAACTTGGCCCTGCAGCCGTTTGGTCGATCTTTACAAGAAAGCCATGGCGCGATCTTCCCCCATGAACAGACGTTTAGCGGACCCAAGGAAGATCGCATGAAGTTGATGTGCGCCACTGGGGCGCAGTTATCGCCTATTTTTGGGTTGTATTCTGATCCCAACGCAAGCGTTTACGGGTTGCTAAGCCAGGTCGTCAAACGCGGTCGGGCCACCCTCGAAGGGCAGACAAGCCACGATGGCGTCCGTCACGAGCTGTGGGCCGTGGAGGAACCCGATCAGATCGCTCAGTTTTGCCAGGCATTGACCGGTACGGATGTCTTCATTGCCGACGGTCATCACCGCTACACGACAGCGCTAAACTATCGTCAACGCCTAATCGACGCGGGGCGGTTGTCTTCCGAGGTATCAGATCATCCCGTAAACGAGTGCCTGTTTGTGTTGGTGGCCATGCAGGATCCGGGCATGATCGTATTGCCCACTCACCGCGTGCTGGGCGGTATGCAGGGATTTACAACCGAAAAACTGGCACACGTGGCTCAGGATCAACTCCGCATCACGCCGTTCACCGGGGGCGATTTGGCTGCGTTGGAAGCAGCTTTGCCGCATAACGGACCTCATGCGATGGGGTTGTACGATCCAGCCCGACCCGACGGTCCGATGGCCATCGCCACGACGGTCCAGGACGATCCATTGGCCCAGTGGTACGCGACCCATTCTAACGCCTGGCGGCAGCTGGATGTGGCGATTCTGCAACATTTGATCGTGGAACGGATTTGTCAGCCTCGGTTTTGTTCTGGTCAGGGTCAAGTCACTTGGAAGTTCCCTCACTCGCTGGCTCAGCTAAAAGCTGATACGGAAAGCGACGGGTTCCAGTT
This sequence comes from Phycisphaeraceae bacterium, assembly GCA_965222495.1. Classification (GTDB taxonomy): domain Bacteria; phylum Planctomycetota; class Phycisphaerae; order Phycisphaerales; family Phycisphaeraceae; genus CBDCUA01. The sequence continues at coordinate 211,035 of CBDCUA010000005.1, forward strand.
GGGGTTGGTGATGCAACCGACCCCACTTGAGTCGGTGAGGTTGATCAGCCAGGCCGGGGAGCTTATGCCTCAGAAAAGCACATTTTTCTACCCAAAACTTGCGACGGGTCTCGTGATCCACTCGCTAGAGCCTATCGACGGTGCAACCACCGCTGGCCGGTAAAATCTCATGGGAGATCCCCACCCCTTTTGAAAGAAATCGTGGGGCGATCGGTCGCCTGCCAGGGGGGCAGGGAGATCCGCCCATCCAGCGGTTCTCAGAAGGGATGCAAGCTTTTTTATATCATGGAATTCGTAGGGATTAATGACCTGTCTGGGCTGTCCGATGAGGTGCTTATTGAACAATGGCGCCGGGGGCAAGAGCAGGCGTTTTCGGTCCTTGTCAATCGATACCGTAAAGAGGTGTTCCACTATTTGACTCGACTGGCCGGCAGCCCGACGGCTGCCGACGACGTGTTCCAGGAAACATTCCTGCAGGTGCATCTATCGATCGATAGCTTCGATACAAACCGACAATTTCGGCCCTGGCTTTTTACGATTGCCACGAACAAAGCCCGGGACTACTTGCGTAGAAATAGACGACGAGATGCGTCCTCTTTGTCTGCCCAGGTGGGGCAGGACCAGCGGCAGGCGTACGTGGATCTGATGAAAGCCGACGTGCCTATACCGCTTGAAGACGTGCAAGAGCAGGAAACGCGGCAGCTCGTGCGTCAGACCGTTGCTGCCCTGCCTGACCCGTTACGCGAGGTGTTGTTGTTGGCGTATTTTCATCAATTTAGCTACAAACAGATCGCGCAAATGCTTAGTGTGCCTTTGGGAACCGTTAAGAGCCGGTTGCACACCGCGGTGGGTACGTTTTCTAAATATTGGAAGCTGCGAGTCGATGAAAAGAGCTAGATCCTGGGGGATATCACGTAATATGGGATTGACCGCCTGTGAACTGTTCCGACGAACCTGTCATTGACCCCGCAGAAATCAGCCCGGCTGATGGCCAAGTGCTAGACGCAATCCTTGGCAACGGAGCCTTGGGGCGATTAGAGCGGCGGTCCGAGGCCCAGGAGGGCGATGCGTGGTCGGGTCAGGACCGTCGGCGCGTAGAGAAGGTTTGTCAGGTCGTGTCACTGTTGGATTGGTACGGCACTGATGTGGTGCCTGAGGACTTGGTGGAACGGACGTTGGCCCGGATTCACGAAGCCCGACAGCGACAGCGTTTTGCTCAACAGGTCCAGGTGCTCGGCGACGGGTCAGGGTCGGCGTATAACCGTTTCCAATGGGGAGAACTGTTGACCGTTGCGGCGGTGATCTTAATTGGGGCGTCGTTGTTGTGGCCGGTCCTAGATCGGGTCCGCGGTGACGCACGCCGTGTCGCGTGCTCTGGTAACTTGGCCGTCGCAGGTCAGGCCATTGACCGGTATGCCCACGACCATGACCGATTGTTGCCCCGGGGGCACGTTAAACCCGGCGCCGTCTGGTGGAATGTGGGGGGCGCTTCAAACGCCGACGGTCAGGTTCATTCTAATTCCGCTCACCTTTATATCCTCGTACGGTCTAGGTATATCGACGCGGTCACGTTGGCGTGTCCAGACAACCCATGGACGGTGAATCGGATGGATCATTCGATGCACGATTGGCCTGCGGCAAAGGCCGTGTCGTATAGTTACCAGAACCAATACACTCAATCACCGCTGCGTCTTGACGAATTACCAGAGATGGCCATCCTTGCCGACAAGAATCCGCTGTTTGTCAATCGTTCTGATGGGGTGGCAGGCCTGGCTTACCGTTCCGACTTGGACCCGACTAGCCCCAGCGACTTTCATAGAAGGCAAGGCCAGAATATCCTGACCTCTTCGGGACAAGTATTGTGGCGTGCGCGGCCCATCGGACCAAACGGCGATAACATCTGGCTGATTCGGGGTGTGAGCAGCTACCGGGGTGTCGAAGCGCCACGCGACGTCGACGATTCCTTTCTCGTGCCGTAGACAGCAGGATGCACCGACCCGATCCCATCAACGGCTTTTTGCTTCTGGTGGGCGTGGCCGTGGGCGTCGTGTTGGGGCCGTGTGGGTGGGGACGATACGTTCAACAGACGGTGATGGACCGATCCAGTCAGGGACAAGTCGCACAGAAAGCACTCGACGTCTTTGACCAACAGCACGCACTGCAACGACAGCGGCTGGCCGATACCGGCGTAACCCAAGCGGCCTTGGTGGAGTTTGAGCAGAACCATCGGTCGCGGCGCCAGGCGCTGGAGCTGCGGGCATGGGCCGGACGTCACCAAGATCTACAGCGCATGGTCGGGCAATCGGTGGCGATGGTGGCTGCGGTCCTGTTTATCATGGCGATGGAGATCGTCGTGGCATCCCCCGCGCGCGGCCGGTTGACGACGGCGCGGTACGCGATCATGGCGGTTTGGATTACAGTCGTGCTGATGGGGCCCGCGTGGCGTCAGATGCCCATCGTCTTTCTGTCGTTGCTGATCGGTATTGTCTGCATGGCGGTGTGGATGCCGCTCAAGACCGTTGGGCGATCTTGCCCAGTGCCCAAGCGGTGAGGCCGGGAAAAGCCGTGCAGACAGCTACGCCGAATCGGGTGGGCGGGTGTGGCCATACTTCTGGACGCGGCCGTCGTAGGCAGTTGACGATCTTCTTGGCAACATGTTCGGCGCTCTGCAGGAAGACGTCATGGCGAGTCACGCGGTCACTTCGGTCGGGCGATCGCTCTTCGGCTCGATCGAAGAATTCAGTTCTGGTGGTGATCGGATGGACTGTGCTGACATGCACGCCCTCATGGGCCAATTCGGTCCGAAGCGATCCCGCGATCGAGTCTTGAGCGGCTTTGGTTGCGCAATAAGCTCCGTATTGAGGCAGGGCAATCTCACTGACACAGCTCGAACAGATGAGGATATGCGCGTCAGGGGCGTGGACCGGGCGGTGTCGTATCACGGCCATGGCCGCGCGAATACAGCGAATTGTGCCGTAAAAATTAGTCTCAAAAAGCTGTCGCATCATCTGATCTGTGGTATCCAATACGGGGGCGATCAACCCCGCGCCGGCATTGGCGAACAAGACATCCAGTCGCCCAAATTCGTCGACTGTTCGTTCCATGAGCCGGTCTACGTCGTGATCCCTGTCGACGTCGCACACCAGCGGTACGGCTCGGCGCCCCAGTTTTCGTATCCGCTCCGCCAGGTCGACCAACCTGGCTTCCCGCCGGGCAGCCACCACGACGTGCATTCCCGCCCTGGCGCAGGCGATTGCCGTGGCGGCTCCGATGCCGGAACTGGCTCCAGTCACGACGATGACCCGGTTGCTTAGATCGTCTGCCATTTACGTCACCACTTTTGAGGATCTATTGAAGAAAGAACAGCGGCCGGTGGCATCATGATGATCATACGGTTCGCGACGTGGGGATCAATCGGTCTGGATCTTCATGTCGGCTGGCTCGGTGGCGACCGCTTTAACCCTTCGGTATGAATCGAGGCGGGTGATCTGGTAACCTCGGGACCGTGACCGACAGTGAACTGATCAACCGGATTCGGGACACCGCCTTGCTGCGAGGCGATTTCACGCTGCGTAGTGGTCGCAAGAGTCGTTACTACCTTGACAAGTATCTTTTCGAAACGCAGCCGGACATCCTGGAGGCATTGGGGCGACGTTTGGGAGCTTACGCCGTCGAAGGTGTGGATTGCGTGGCGGGTGCGGAGTTGGGTGGGATTCCACTGGTCAGTGTCGCGTCCTTGGCGTCAGGTAAACCGGCGATCTTCGTCCGGAACAGCAAGAAAGGTTACGGGACTTCCAAACGTTTGGAGGGTCGGTTGCAGACCGGTGATCGGGTGCTGTTGGTGGAGGATATCGTAACCACCGGCGGGCAGATCATTGAGGCCGCTCAGGTCATCAATGAGGCGGGGGCGCAGGTCGTGCGTGTGGTGGCGGTGATTGACCGTCTGGAGGGAGGACGGCGTCACATCGAAGAGGCGGGGTTTCCGTTTAGCAGTCTGTTCACCAAGGCCGATCTGTCGATCGAAGAGTAGGCGCCCGGGGCGTTACACAGACGGTCTTTTCCTTTAGCGTCGGAACGTTCATTAAGGTCCTGTCGGCGCAAACGCACGTTCGCAGACACGTGCCCAAGAACTTTTGGTGCTTGGTATTATCCGATTGTTGGTGACGCGTTTGTTTGGCCGTCGTGAATGATGACCGGGTCGGATTGACTCTCGATCGATACACGTCCCGTGGCGTCGACGACACAGACCGGGATCCTTCCGGCCTTCCAATCGGCCAGGGGAAGCAGCGGCCATCGTTTGGCGAAGTGGCGATTCGGTTCCACGCTAATGCGAGCGCCGCCCGGCGCCAATCGATCGATCACGAGTCTAGGACAGGCCAGTAGGAATCCAAAGCTGGCCACGCCGCGGACACTTGAGGCCACGTCGTGTCCGGTGTACGTATCGCAATATCCAAAGCTTTGCTGATCGGTGTTACTGACGACCTGCAGATCCCAATACCGTTGATCCCAAGCCGGGTGGCCGCAGTGCAGGTACAACGCCAGGTGATCGCGCCAAAGATTCTTGCTGATCCATATATTTTCAATTTCCGATGAGTTGGCACCGCACCCGTAGGCCGCTAGTGATTCGCGTGATGCGTTGGCTAAATCGGCCTGGAGGTGATGAATGTCCAACAGAGTCGGCTGGGCGGTCATCGCCGGCAGGAGCAAACCGTCGCCGGTATCGATCGTGTAGGCGTCGCAGCCATCGGGCTCGGGCACTGCAGGCGCTGCCAGTCCCGGCCAGGGCTCGGCCACACCGGTCGACGGCTGGTCAGTGCACAGGCCATAGTGATCGCCAAGCCACACGTGTGTGTCGATCTCCTGAGCTTCGGTCTCGGCCAGGCGAATGCAGCGGCTGGCCAGCTCATGATGACGATTTCCCAGGTTCAGCAAGTCTCCAGCGGCCTGAAGCGCTGCCAAGCGTTTGACCTTCAGGCTCGTTTTTTGATGACCGTCATGGATGGAGCCATGGATACCGTCGATGGCAGTGTCTGGCTTCGTGGCGAAGGCACCCATGGGATGCTGTACGGACCAGATCAAGTAACAAGCCAGTTGCTGAACGAGGTCCATGTGGTCCTGAGCGGTCGATAGGTTTCCGGTCCAGTGCGAGTAGGCCTGCAGCATAAGCAGGTAATAGCAGCTGTTGACCAGTTGTGGTCCGTGGTCGCTCGGCGATTCACGACCGCCAGGATCACCGTCGCCGAGGTAGGCGCCACCGGAGGCTTCATGGGGGATTTTTTGCTCGGCCCATTGAGCTAGCTGGATGGCCAAGAGTTCTGGCCAAACCGCCAGGTAGACGATTGAGCTGTAGTAGCCCACTTCAATGGAGCAATGGCAACGGTGGCAGTTTTCCCAGACGCTGTACCACGGGTGGCCGTTGTCCAGTTCACACCACAAGGTATCACTTAGGAATGACTGAAAGCTCTGGTTAAGCAAATGACGCTGGGCCATGGTTAGTGGCGCCTGCTCGATCAGCTTTTCCAGACGTCTTGAATGGGCTAGGTGATCGTCGCGCATACGGATTGCGTCGTGCATGAGCGCATCGAGGTTGCGCCATTGCTCAAGATATTTGAAGCGTATGTGGCGATGGTTCAAGCCCCACGCGGTTGTCGGGATCGGCTGGTCGCAGTGGGCGCCCCAGACCAATCGCCATTTGACGCCGCTACCGGCTTCTGTCACCGGAAGGTCCAGGGTTAGGCCCTTGCCGTCGGCGTCGACGTCGCAGCCGGGGTTGAGGCTGACGATCCGTTCGTGGACTTGGGTGGTGGCTCCGGACTGTTGGTCTGGAGGTGTTTGAGGTTGATCGGCGTCTGTGGGCGTGGTGGCGTTGGCGTAAATCAGGTCCATCTGGGCGTTGTCGGTACCTTCTGAGCCCGGATCGCTCGACAGGCCGGCAGATGCGACGACTTTTGTGTCGGGGCGGTCCAGACGGATCAACAGCCGTACCCGATCAGGGGTCGGGCCCAGGGGAGGGGGCCCGGCGAACTGTGCGGCGGGGCTCACCCGCATTTCGAGGTAAAACGCCGGTATGGTGCACAGCCGTTGGTCTTGAGGATAAAAAACGCTGTGGAAATTCAGTTCGAAGCGGAGCTGATAACGTGGGCTGTATCCACGGAATGTAATCGAGTTCAGTCGTTCAAATTGTTCAATGTGTTGCAGGGGAACGCCCCGTTTGGAAAAGGGCAAGACACATTCAGTGCCGTCGGGTTCAATCAGTCCGACCATCAGGTCCATGGGCTGGTCGAAAAAGCGGCCCAGCGCTGAGTGTCGGACCCTCCTATACTGCGGTTCAAATCGTAGGCTGAACCGACTTCCCAGCCTAGCCAGTGTCCAGGTCATCATCTGCATGTGACGGTGGTCCCTGCCCTCTGTCGCGATTGACGGGTCATTGTGATCGATCCGAAGAAAGTCGTAAAGCCTGCCATCTTTCTATATCGTCGACGGCATGGTCTTGGCTAGTTTTTGAACCACCTCTCTGACAATCCAGATGGCTTGGTCGATGTCGTTATCGGTCGTATACCGGCTCAAGGAAAATCGTACCGACCCATGCGCGGTTGGTTCCGGCACGTTCATGGCCAGCAGCACCGGTGACGGTTCAAGCGACCCACTCGAACACGCTGCGCCGGCTGAGGCACACAAACCTCGTTCACTTAGCCCTAACAGGATCGCTTCGGAGGCCAGGGAGCGAAATCCGAGATTGGACGTGTTCCACAATCGGGGGCAGGATGGGCCTTGTCCCTGACCGTTGACGACTGTGCCAAGCAACGACCCAATAACCGACTGTTCAAATCGGTCGCGACGGGCGGTCAAGCGTTCCACTTGCTGACGGTCGGCCAGAAATGAATCGGCCAGTTCCGCCGCGACCCCCAAGCCAACAATGCCGGCCGTGTGCTGCGTACCGCCACGTCTGTGACGCTCCTGCGGACCACCGCGGATCTGAACGTCCAGACGTACCCCGCTCCGCACGTACAGCGCACCGATTCCCTTGGGTCCGTGGAACTTGTGCGCTGATAGTGTCAGTAGATCGACCGGTGTTTTTTCAAGATCCACCGGGATTTTTCCAACAGCCTGGGACGCGTCGACGTGTAACAGCACCCGTGGCTTTCCTTTTTCCTGGTCGCCGGCACGACAGACAGCCGCCAGGCGGTCAATGGGTTGGATGACCCCGGTTTCGTTGTTTGCCCATTGGATACTGACCAGGGCTACACAAGGATCATGCACATGTTTTTCGATCACTTCGGCCAGGGCATCGGGTGCGACCCGCCCGTCACGATCGACCGCCATGTACACGACGGTCACGCCCTGTCCGGCCAGCTGCTCAGCGGGCTGGCGGATCGCGGCGTGTTCGGTGCGGGTTGTGACGAGCAAGCCGCGTGGTGTTGGATGACGCCGCAACCCCAGCACGGTACGATCCAGCACCCCCCGCAGCGCAAGGTTGTTCGACTCGGTGCCCCCAGACGTAAAGATCAGGTCACGGTCTGGGCAGTGGATAAGGGCCCCCACCTTGGCGCGAGCCAGCGCAATGCGATGGCCAGCCCACTGGCCCAAACGGTGTATGCTCGAAGGGTTCGCCCAGACGTTTTCGTGGATTTCTTGCATCGCCTGGACAACTTCAGGGGTCGGTTGCGTGGTGGCGTTGTTGTCCAGGTAGATCCAGTCCATCGGTTGGGTATTGTAAGGCCGCAGTATACTGACGGTCATGACTGGCCCGCCGGTACGTAGCGATGTCGTGGACGTCTATGTTTTTCGTCTCCGGCGTGATCATGCCGGTTCGGGGCAGTGCCCACGACCGCCGGGCCATGTCGGTGTGGTGGAGTTTTTGCAAATGCGTCGGGTCGACAAGCCGATGGCTGCCAGTTGGCAACCTGTGATGGGTCACATCCAGCACCAGACGGCGATCGGGGAAGGTGAAACCGCTACGGAAGCGGCATTGCGCGAGCTCCAAGAAGAGACCGGATACCGGCCGGGCGGCGGCCTGGTCGCATTTTGGCAGCTCGAATCGGTCAACACTTATTTCCTGGCGTCCGAAAATTGCATCATGATGTCTCCCTGTTTCGCAGCTCAAGTGACGGCCGAAATCGATCCGGTGCCCGATCTGGCCCACGACAGCTTTCGCTGGGTCAGGCGTGATCATGTCGATCGGTGCTTTGTTTGGCCCGGTCAGCGTTTGGCGGTTGGGTATATCGTGCGTGAGCTGCTGCCGGCAATACTGGCCCCAGACACCCAGGCTCCTCAGGATGGCTCTGTCAGCGACTTTTTGCAGATCGATCTCGGTGGCCAATGAGCCCGGGCCGTCGCGGCTGCAGCAGCGGTGGTTCCCGGACGTCACCGTCGGCTAGCCGGCCATCGAAGATCGCACTATGATCGCCGGTTTCACCACCCCAATTGGGGGAAAGATCGATGGACTGGTTCGAATACCGTGACGGGCAGCTTTGGTGCGAACAGGTCAACCTGGACGACTTGGCTGGGCGTGTGGGCACGCCGGTGTATGTCTATTCGCGGCGGACGTTCGAAGATCATTACGATCGGCTCAGTAGCGCGTTTGCTGCGCTGGATCCACTGATCTGCTATTCGGTCAAGAGTTGCGGCAACGTCAATATCTGTAAGTTGCTGGCGGACCGTGGCTCGGGGATGGATGTGGTCAGCGGCGGTGAGCTGTTTCGTGCCCAGCAGGCCGGTGTACCGATGAGCAAGGTGGTTTACGCCGGTGTGGGCAAGACTGATGCCGAGATTCGTCAGGCGATCGGGGCCAAGATAGGTTGGTTTAATATCGAATCGGAGGCCGAATTCGAGAACACGGCTTCCATTGCCCGGCATCTTGGGGCGACTGTGAACGCGGCGCTGCGAATAAACCCGGATGTCGATCCCCAAACTCACGCCAAAACCACCACGGGTAAGAAGGATACGAAGTTCGGTGTGGATTTGGAGCGAGCGTACCGTTTTTTTGAGAGGTACGGCCAGGACCGCCACTTGCGTTTGACCGCGCTTCATCTGCATATCGGTTCACCGGTATACCGCGCCAAGCCATACGTTCAGGCCATTACCAAAGCATTGGCGCTGGTTGAAAAGCTACAACGTGCGGGCTATCGGATCGAGACGCTGGACATCGGCGGTGGATTTGGGGCCGACTACCAAGCGGCTCAGTCACCGTCATTTTCCGATTATGCAGCAGACATTGTGCCCTTACTCAAGGCGTTTCAAACACAAGGCCGAACGGTGATCCTTGAGCCCGGGCGGAGTATCGCCGGTAACGCCGGTGTGCTGTTAACCAGGGTTCAGTATGTCAAGACGGGAGGCCGCAAGAAGTTCATCATTGTCGACAGCGGGATGCACCACCTGATCCGCCCCACGCTTTACGATGCGTTCCACTTTTTGTGGCCAACGCGGGTCGCACCAATGCATCAGCCTACCGATGGTGACTGGCGCCAACGAACAGACACGCCGGGTCTGGAGGTTTGTGATGTGGTCGGGCCGATCTGTGAGAGCGGCGACTACCTGGCCACCGATCGATCACTACCGCCTGTGGCTCGCGGGGATCTGTTGTGTGTGTTTACCGCTGGGGCCTACGGGATGGTCATGGCCAGCAATTATAACGCCATGCCCAGGCCCGCTGAGGTGCTTGTCGACGGCCCTAACGCGACGTGGATTCGCCGACGCGAGACGTACCAGGATATGATCGCTGGCGAGGTGTCGGTCGAGAGGGTGTGACCCTATCGTGCCGGCCGGTATAAGATGGCGTTTGTATGGTCAAGCAGCGCATCGTTTCAGGCCAGGCGACCGATCTTCAAGAGGACCAGCTGAACCTGGCTCTGCGGCCGCAGCGGTTGGACGACTACGTCGGCCAGCCCAAACTTGTCGAGAAACTTCGGATCGCCCTGGAGGCCGCCCAGCAACGCGGCGAGCCTATGGAACACGTGCTGCTGCACGGCCCGCCGGGCTTGGGTAAAACAACGCTAGCGCACATCATTGCCAACGAAATGGGCACCCACGTGGTGATCACTTCCGGACCGGCGCTGGTGCGTCCGACAGACCTGGTCGGCACGCTGACGAAGCTGCAGACCGGCGATGTGCTATTCATCGATGAGGTGCACCGACTGAGTCCTGTTGTTGAAGAGTACATCTACCCGGCGATGGAAGATTTCAAGATTGATGTGACGGTTGATTCTGGGATGCATGCCAAGACCATCACCCTGCCGCTTAAGCCATTTTCCTTGATCGGCGCGACCACTCGGGCGGGGATGCTGTCTGGACCGATGCGTTCACGGTTTGGTTTGACTCACAGTTTTGAGTTTTACACCACCGAAGATCTTTTGCACATCCTTAGACGCAACGCAGCCCTGTTGAAGCTGTCAGGAACCGGTGACCAGATTGCCAACCTCACCGCGACGGCCGATAGCCCAGGCGATTCATCGGACTTTTTGGATTCGCTGAATATTATCGCGACCCGTTCCCGTGGCACGCCCCGAATCGCCAACCGATTGTTACGACGGGTACGCGATTTTGCGCAGGTACGAGCCAACGGCCGTCTCAATCCAGAGGTCATCGACGTGTCGCTGCGTCTGGAGGGCGTCGACGAGTTAGGGCTAGATGAGCTGGACCGCAAATACCTTTCCGTGATCGCCAGGGTGTACCGCGGCGGCCCCGTGGGCTTAGAGGCGATTGCCGCGACGCTTAACGAAGACGCCGGTACGCTTGAGGAACTTGTTGAACCCTATCTGCTTCAGATCGGATTTCTGGCTCGGACACGGAAAGGCCGACAACTGACCCATCGCGCCGGTGCGCACCTGGGAATTCCCCTGACCGGCCAGGAGGCGACGGGGTTGTTCGAAGAGGATTGACCGCCGGAACGATCAACTACGCGTGGCCGCGAATTGTCCGACCACATACGCGACATAAAGCATCAATAATGGTACACCCTGCCATCGTCGAAAATGGCCACGTCTGATCGCCGGGCCCACAAACAACCGTAGCAAGACCAACGCCGCGAGCATGGTCGGTAGGTGTAGGTAGATAAAGATTCGTTCCCCATGTTCGATAATCGGTAATCCCGCCGCGGTGCCGCTGGCGCCAACGACAAACAGGACATTCAAGATGTCAGCTCCAATGACATTACCGACCATCAACTCTTTGTGGCCTTTGGCGATACTGGCCAGTCCCACCACCAGTTCAGGAAGCGATGTGCCGATGGCGACGATGGTCGCTGCGATCACCACCTGAGGTACCCCCCACTGCCCAGCCAGTGCCGTCACCGCACAGATCATCACCCGGCTAGACACCATCACGATCGCCAGGCCGACAAGGAGCATCAATACAAGCACAGCGCTTCGGCGGTGGCGTTGCGTTTCTTGGGTTTCGGGCGTAAGCGGGCTACCGGCGACGACGTCCGGTGTCTGGAAGGGTGAACCGTGGGGATGTTGCCGGCTCCACCGGATCGATACGGCCATGTACACGACCAGCAGACCCAAGAGGAGCAATCCTACGGGACGCGTGAGCGTGGCTTGATCGCCTCTTATCGCGTATGCACCGTAACACAACGCCGCCAGCAGGACCCCGCAGCCCAACTGGATCCAGCCCTGGCGGTTGAGCACAAACCGGTCCGCAGGCAGCGGTGTGATCAGGCAGCACAGGCCGAAAATCAACGCCGTATCGGCGATGATCGACCCGACGGCATTGCCAAGGGCCAGGCCCGAGTCACCAGACCACGCCGCCATGACCGACACAGCACACTCGGGGCTGGTGGTTCCCAGTGACACGATGGTGGCACCCACAATCACCTTGTGGATGCCCGCGCGTAAAGCCAGTCCAGAAGCACCGTCGACCACCCGGTCTGCCGCCATGACCAGTGCCGCTGCGGCCGCAGCGACGATGCCCAGCAGTGTCAGCTGCGAAAGGTCTAGGAACCAATGCAGTGGGATCACATGTTCCAATGTTTGGACACTCCCGGTCGTCGCGAAAGCTTGGTGATCACGACCAGTGCCTGTGAGGACGCGGCAGAAACGCCACGCGGTTTCTGCTGTCGGCTTACGGGTTGCCTGCGATTCATGGGTAAAAAAACTGTAGGAGCAAACCCATGATCGGCCATCCATCGCCACGAACGGACGATGTCCACGATCAGCGGCCTACATAAGCCGTTGGAGAGTCTAACGCAAAGCCCCGCTCCGCGTTGGCGTGAACCTCGATAGCCCGTGCTAGGACCTGCCGCTCATGGGGTGTACACAATAGCTCAACGCGCCGTGTGAGCCATTGGCTCAGTGCCGCCTGTTCGGCTTGGGCCGCCGCGATCGCTAGCAGGATGTGCATCAACCGGCACTGGGCGGCGGGCATCAGTTCAGCCAATCCGATCTTCTGATCTATTCGGTCCAGAGCCGTTTGATTGTAGCCGGCCAAAATTTCGTATCGAGTCTGTAACACCAACAGCTGTAACATGTCCACCAAGCCCAGTCGACAGCGATGCAGATGGTACAGGGCAGTGTAAGCGCCGAAAAGGTCTTTTCGGTGCAGATGTGCTTCGACAAGCATCAGCAGCAAGTGGCTCTGGGTTTGGGTCTTGGTGCCGGGTTTTCGTTTATGGTCAAACACGCCCCAGCTGTCGCTGGGGCCAGACACGGCTGCATGGTCCAGACCGGCGCCAAGGTTTTTTTCCAAGACTGCTTGGCAAATAACCGCCACTTCGTCATACCGCTTTTGGCGTTGACGGAGCATGGCCAGGCGGTGATATAAAAGCAGACGTACCGATTGAGGTACCGGTTTTCGGCTGATCGCCTGTGCCAGCTGTGCATCGGCGGTTTCGGTATCGTGCTCGATGAGGGCTGTAATATGGGGGATCTGCTGCACGACCCGCGCACTCACCGTGCTTAGCGCAAACCACGCTGTGAAGAATCCAAGGATCGGCAAGACGGACCATATCGAGCTCTGAGGTGCCAGGACACTGCACCACACGACACACACCACCAATGCCAGTGCCATTCCCCAACGCAACGCCGCATCGACGATCAGCTGACGCTGCAATACCGCAGCAGTAAACGCGGGGCACCGTATCGGCTGGGATCGCTTGTGGGCAGCGGCAGGTGCCGGTTCGGTGTGTATTTTGGGGGTTGGCATGGCGTTTATCCCCGTCGTATAAGCGGTGGTGGCACCGCTTCGTCGGCCGGTAGTAGACGGGCAATCTGCTCTAGCTCGGCAAAACGATCCACCAACGTCCCGATCGGTAGCAGCAATGTCGCCCGCGACCACCACAGCAGAGCCTGATGATGATAATGAGGGTCGTCTTGAGCCAAGCGGTGACACGCTAGTGCCACAAGTCCATAGCCGAACCCGCCCTCAACGCCCAGAGGGCGTAACTGATCGACCAGATCTGCCGAAGCGAATGCCGCGGCGTCGGTCCAGTGGTGTGTCCGAACCTGCTGGACCAGTTGGGCGAACCGAAAAGTAGCGTTGACAGCCGGATGGACATCGATTTGGCCGCGAAGGCGGCGCAGCGCATCATCGGCGTCCGTGAGTTGACCGTTAATCAGTTGAGCGACGGTACGCTGAAGCTGGATCTGAACGGACGCGGGATCCGTTGGTGGTATGTGCTTGAGCAAATCATCGTACGCCCAGATCGCCGCATCGTATGCTTTAAGCTGATCCAAGCAGGCTGCGATCATGGCCACGGCTTGCCGATGAAGCCCGGGCATGGCGACCAGCGACGGCAACAGCCGCCAGGCCAATCTCAATGATCGGACACATTGACGTAGAATGACCAATGCTTGAATGTCACTGACGCGTCGTTCCAGGTGGCGCAAGTGACGTATTCTAATCGCCATGGCCGCAAAGACCGCTGCGATGATCACACACGATAACAGCACCACCCAACCGCTATCGAACATTGCGCTAAGCACCAGGGCTGCTGCCAGCGCCAAGATCGGCAACCACGCGATAATTGGCGATGGGCCATGTGGCTGGTATTGGTCAAGATGGGCACGCACCTGCTGCGCTGTGGGCGGCGTAAACGAATTTTCCTGAGCAGTCTGTTGTGTCAAGGGCTGGGATTAAACCAATAGAGCATCAGATAGATCAGTACACCGGTCACCGAAGCGTACATCCACACAGGAAAACCGATCCGCGCCCACCGCCGATGGGCTTTGTGGTGCCCTGTAAGGCCTAAGCGAATCAGGCAAACTGCAAATACCGGGACCGTCAACGCCAAGAGGATGTGGCTGATCAGTACAGCGTAATAGAATGTTTTTATCCAGCCAACGCCGTGATATTGTGTGTGTGATCCGCCAACGATGGACGCACGCCAGATGTAGTGGACGACGTAGCAGATCAAGAAGACAAAGGAAGCCGCCGTCGCTGCGAGCATGTAGTTGCGGTGTGTGGTCACACGACGGCGTTTGATTTGATACCACCCGGTGGCCAGCAGCAGGCAGGCCAATCCGTTTAGCGTGGCATTGATGTGAGGCAGAAAGGACAAGTTCACGCTACCGGCTCCTCTGGCCACTGCTCTGAGACGGGTTCGTATCGGCTGGGACGACCTGCGGTGTTTGGGAGACGACCCGATCAAGGTCACGCAACAGCTCTTGGCGGCCCTCGGGTTCGACCGCGTCGTAGTAACCACGAACCTGGCCCCCAGGATCGACCAATACAAATTTCTGACTATGGAAGATGGGCATCCTAGGGTTGTCGGTGTCGTGGTTGACCGGGAGTTTAAAGGCGGTCTGGATCAGCCGCCAGATATCCGTTTGGGCACCGGTCAGAAAGCGCCAATGGCGAGCATCGGCGTGGGCCCGATCTGCGTATTGGCGCAGCACGGCCGGCGTGTCTCGGTCGGGATCGACACTGACGCTGATCAGGCGGATGTCTGCCCAAGAGGGGTGCTGGGCCAAACGCGTCTGCAGCTGTGTCATATGCCAGGTCATGACAGGACAGGGACCGGCGCAGTGTGTAAAAATAAAACTGGCAATCCACGTCTTGCCGCGTAGCTGCCGGCTGCCGAACCGCTGGCCGAGCTGATCGGTGAGCGTAAATGGGGGCAGGGTAAACAGCGCGGGCGGATCGTCGATAGGTGCCGGGCCAACGACACCGCCACGTAAGTCTGGGCCATCGGGCCGGGAGTGCCTCGCTAGGACGTTGAGCCCAACCAACGCGGTTGTTCCCACCGAAGCGATGGCCAACAGTGTGACCAGCCAACGCTGGGTCAAGAGCACGATCATGCCGTTCCATCCTTTCGCGGACGGTTGACCAGTTTGCCAGCCAAGAGGACCGTTGTCACCGTGAACACCACGGTTACGCCCACCGCCGTTCCCACCGGCACCGCTGCGGTGGCCACGGTGTCGTCGACGCTTAGAAGCGCCGCAACGGCAGACTGGCCATAGGTCAACGGGTTGGCCCACATGACCAGCCGCATGGGCGCTGGGGCGGTGTGCAAAGGAAATACTGCACCTGACAGAAACCACATGGGCATCAAGAACAAGTTCATGACAGCGTGAAATCCGGCGGTCGAGTCCATCGGCCACGCGATACAAAGGCTCAGCGCCGTCAGTCCCATCGCCAAGACAAATATCACCAAGACGGCGGTGAGCATGGGAAGCGTTCCCGGCCACCCGCCTACCAATGGCCACAATGCCACGAACGCTAGCCCCTGGATCGTGGCGATGCTCGCGCCCCCGAGAACCTTGCCAATGACCACAGCCAGTCGCGCGATAGGGGCGACCAACACACCCTGTAGAAATCCCTCACGCCGGTCTTCAATGACGGAGATGGTGGAAAAGATCGCCGTAAATAGCAGGATTAACACCAAGGTGCCAGGGAAAAAGTAAGCCAGATAGCCTACCCCGTCCTTCGTCGGGGCCTGTTGTTCAGGGTCGGGCATGACCGCGGGTGTGCTTACCGCGGCCGGTGGTGCTGTCACGGTAAAGGAGCGATTGAGACCAGAGCCCAGAAGAAGCCAAAACACCAGTGGCGTCGCCAGCGCTCCGACGACACGGTTTCGCTGTCTGAAGAACCGCACCATCTCGCGGTGCCACAACGTTAGGCTCGGCAACCAAACGCCACCGGCTCGTGGCGCGGGTGCGGTGACGTTGGGGGGGGTGATGTTTGTCATGGATACGCTTTTGTTGCATGGTATGAGTTCGCGGTGGTCTGGCAAACCGGACGGTTTTTTGCACGGTCGGGCTGCACCGTTGGCTGCGTTGGCCGTTACCCTGACGGTTGGTACAATCCCTCTCGATATAAATCAGTCTAGATGATAAGGATCCGTGCCCATGCCCTTAATTCCTATGGTGATTGAGAAGAGCGGTCGCACCGAGCGAGCGTACGATATCTATTCCCGACTCCTGAAGGATCGGATCGTCTTTTTGGGTGGAGCGGTCGACGATGAGACGGCCAACCTGGTCGTGGCCCAGCTACTTTTCTTGTCCAACGAGAATCCGAAAGACGACATTCATTTTTACGTGAATTCCCCCGGTGGGTCGGTCAGCGCTGGGTTGGGGATATACGATACGATTCAGTTCATCCGGCCGGCTGTCGCGACGTATTGCATTGGTGTTGCAGCGTCGATGGGTGCGGTATTGCTCATGGCCGGTGCCAAGGGAAAACGGTATGTGCTGCCCAACAGCCGAGTTTTGATGCACCAGCCGTTGATCGGCGGTGTCATGCAAGGCCCCGCCACTGACCTGGGTATCCAGGCCAGAGAGATGATACGCACCCGTGACCGGCTCTATAAACTGATGGTCCACCACACCGGCAAAGAGTACGACGAGATTGCACGCGACTGCGAACGTGACAAGTGGCTTGATGCCCAGGAGTCGGTCGAGTACGGTGTGGCTGATAGTGTTCTGGAGCACATCCCCGATGTGAGAGGCCAGAATCACGAGCCGGAGGATCAAGACACGGATATCTCATAGGCCGGCGAATCGACAGGACCCACCGGGCGGTCTGGTCGGCGTTGGCGGTCAAGATAAGTCCAGAAAGGCGATCTTGACTCTACCAGGGGATCACAAAAGATGATGGCTGTCGTCGCAATCTCCAAGCGTTTGCAATCGGTCCGTGGGTACGGCCGCCAACGAAGAGGATACCACCGTGTCGCAGGGATGAGAGCCCGACGGGTTTGGCCTAGCGTGGCAGGCTTTGCGCTGGTGTGTATTGTGGCAGCGGGGTGCCAGGGTGGTCGCGGCAATTACTTGAACGAAAATGACAAGCTCCGCAGCGAAGTGTTAAATCTCAAACGGACCGTTGAGAAGTTAGAGAAAAACCTTACGATGCGCGTCGCGCAGATTGAAACGCTTGAGCAGCGCTTGGATCGTTCGGCCGACACGACCAATGGTGCGCCATCAGATATTCCCAGTGCCGTATCGGTCGAATTCGATCGTCTCAGTGGCTCGGTGGATACCGACGGCGACGGCACCACAGACGTCCTAAGACTCTACGTCAAGACACTCGATCAGCACGGCAGGTTCCTGCCGGCGGCCGGTCCTGCCGAGGCGCAAGTGGTTTCGATCCGTCCCGGACAATCACCCCAGGTTTTGGTCAATCAGTCGTGGACGGCTCAAGAATTCACTGAGGCTTACCGCACCGGGGCCACCGGAACACACTTTACGCTAGAACTTTCATTGCCGTCACACGTCGCCGAAGCCGTGGACCAGGCCACGGTCAAACTCTCTTTTACCGACGCGTTAACGGGTGTACAGCTGAGTTGTCAAGAGGTCATGGAAATCCGACAGACCGCTCCCTAAAGGCCTTGACGGTTTGTGCGCCGCGTGATCGTTCGCACCGTTCGCCAAAAACCCGCATTAATCATCTGTTTTGCGGTCAGTGGCGGTTTTTTACTGATCACGAAATACGGTCGTTGTTGTCCGCCCAAGTTGCGGAAGGATCTTTCTATATTTTGGATCATTGATCCTTCAAAGTCGTACCTTTGGGCCACGGTGGAGGCGAACCGGATAGCCTCCCACTGAAGCAGATACAATGCGCCGCTTTGCCTGAGCTCTGGATCGGAACCGGACATCAAGTAATATGCCGTCGCGTTGTCCCAGACAAGATAGAGCGCTGCGTGGATGCGGTCCTGTTTGTCGACGGCCGAAAAGATCTTGCGTTGGCCGCGCCGGCTGCACGCTTGATCAAGACGG
Source organism: Phycisphaeraceae bacterium (assembly GCA_965222495.1). Classification (GTDB taxonomy): domain Bacteria; phylum Planctomycetota; class Phycisphaerae; order Phycisphaerales; family Phycisphaeraceae; genus CBDCUA01. The sequence goes on from CBDCUA010000005.1 coordinate 229,181, forward strand.
CAGATCGTTTCGTCGGCGACAGGCGGCTGTTTGCCCTGTCGAGAAAATACCATTTGGTTTAGATCCAGAAACCGATCCAGGGGTAAACGATCCCGTACGCTTAGGCCTATTTTCTCTGCCTTGCGGATGCTTTTTCGCGAGGCCGGACGCATCTGATTCCAGGTTGCGTCTTGATGTGCAATATTGTCTAGAACGTACGTGTACCTCGTAGTCTGGGAATACCCGCGCCAGTAGAAAGGCAGCCAGTTTGTAAAGTTCTCATGAAACTGGTGTCTAAATTGCACGGTTGGAGGCAGCTGATCAATCAGCTGGCCAGTCAGCTCGTGTTGTGTGGAGAGTGATTCGGCGTATTTCGATGGGCTTGTCGCAAACAGTGCGCCGAGTTTTTGCGTCAACGGGGGCATCACCACAGATAGCCCCTGCCGGGACTCGGAGGTGACCACCGGCCAGGCCGCCACAAGCTCGCCACCTTTTTCAACGGTGAGGACGCGCCATCGGCCCGGTGCGACAGCGTCTAACCACCATGGCTGGCAATAAATACTGCCTTGCGGTGAATCGGCGATGAGTCGTTCATACGGGTCCTTCCCACCGCGGTTGATACGCGAATCACAGGCCGCCGCGGGTAGGTCAACCCGTTGTTCCGGTTGACGGCAAGGGTTATCGCTCTGAGTCGACACCATTGGCACCTTCGTCAACCCGATCACCAGGGTCAATCAATCCAAGTCGTTCTAATCCTGCCCCAAGCTCTGCATAATCAGCCTCGTCGACGCTGCGTTGATCGGAAACGGTGAAGGATACCGGCAAATTGTTCCTCCGTCCCATGTGAATATCCCATCGCTCAAGGAAGTCGTTGACGCGGTTCATGACCTCTTGCGGGCGCTGACACAGGCAGCGGTACGGTACATAGAAAAATCGATCGTGGCCAATGGCATCGATTCCGCGGGTACAATCCTGTTCGTACATCCATATTTGGTTGCAGACTTGGTCGACATAGCTTTCGCTTCGACACCCATCCCAGTCTCTCGGGCGTACGGAGAACCAAGCGTTTTTGGCACCCAAGTAGTCGATCCTTGCCCGCAGAATCGACTGCGCGACCGCCAAGTACTTACGTCGAGTCACGATGAATACAGCGTTGGGAAATAGACCCGAGAGAGCCAAAAGCCGAACGCCGTGCATCACGTTTTTGTTCAAGAACGGCCCGTCCATGGCTGATTCGATGCCCGCGATCGTCTGTCGGATGTGTTGTTGGGATTGCTGATCGAGATCGTCCAATTCCAGATAGTCGTGTTCCTGCCTTTTAAGCCAGCGGTTCATGATCTGCCAGCCCTCGCATGGGCTGTTCCACCCTTGGGTTCCGCCGTACCTGCTGCTGAACGGATCACTGGCGGTCCGTCTGACACACCGGCCAATGCGGGTGGCCAGAACGGGCCAGGTTGGACACCGTGCTGCGAAGTTTGTGAAATATGAAAATTCAAAGGTTTGCGCCAGACATTGGTATAGAAGAGTCGTTCCAGATCGGGGCAGCCCGGTGACGAACACCGGTCCCGTCCTCGGACCGACAAGACGCCGGATTGACCTCTCTTCTATTGATGTTAGCAGACGGTCAGCGGTCCGTATCAGTGGGCGATAGATCATTTCAACAAGTGACAATATCGACTTTCTATTGAACCGATCCGGGACCGCAAGGATCTATCGATGGTCATATGAGGATTGTTCCGGCGATGATCGACTGGTCAAGCGGCGTGATCGGGTCTTTCTAGAGTTGGCACGCGCTTCGATTTGCTGGAGCGTAACATTTCGTTCTTTCCGCCAATCCTGCGGTGGTTTTTGGCGTCTTAAACGTCTTCTTTCCCAATAGTTCCAAAACAGCTCCCGCCGGGTTAACCCAGCGCCTGTCCGAAGTCCGTTCTCAAGTCGATAACCAAGTTGAGCCAGCACGTCACCTGCTACGCGCTCAAACATATCGACATCCTTCGGTTTCGCTTCGGTTTCGTATTTTCTGGAGTTGTTTTGCAAAACGGGTTTGCTTAAGTTTTTCCACGCCTGAATCCGTTTTGATTCATTTTCTGCGCTATGACTTTCGTGGTATTTGAGCATGGCCGGATCAAATGGTACGCCAATATTCTCGCACAGGAGCTGTAATGTTTCCTCCGGGTGTGCAATCAATTCTTCATACGATAGTGTGGCAACCGGACGGTCAGCCGCCAAGTCAGCGCACACTTTCATGCAAGCCATTTGTTCGTCTCGCCACTGCCGAGCCAGGTCCAGCCAGGTCTTTTGATCCAACACACTCTTGCGTATCGAAAGTGCAAAGTCACGTCCGTCCCGAAACAGATACACGATCCGACTGCCAGGGAAAGCCTGTGCCATCGCATACACAAATCGCCAGAGCTCGTTTTCCTTGCAAAACCAATGGGTCTTGCCAGCAAATTTCGCCATCTCGCTATACAACTGCCCCACGATGCCACAAAGCGTTTGCGTTGGCGCAGCTGCAACCAAGGCGCCAGGCTCTGGTTGGATTGGCCACGGGCTAACATGTGATCGTGCCAAAGCGACCGCGTCGCCGGCCACCGCTTCGACGTTTTCTGCCACTCGCAGATCTCCGTAGCATTCAATATAACGCCACAAGATCTTAAGCATTTGAGGTGACGAGGGGCCAGATATCTGTGAATGCTGATCAAACATCGATCGCAACAGATTTGTGCCGGATCGTTCGGACGCCAGTAAGAGAATCGGTTGTGTGGTCATTGTCCCTTCTTATCGTTTGAGAGACCTGAAACGCCTTTGCCCCACATGCAGGCGCTGGCCGGGGAATCGCCAAGATGAATGCGATACCCCGTCAAGACATTGGTCCCAACAAACCGACAATCTTAAATCTAGAAAACACATCCGGACGAAATCTGACGCACACTGTCACCAGCGAACAATCAAACGCTCGGCTCCCTATGATCCGATCTCTCCTGGTAAGGCTCTAGCTTTTTGAGCACACGTGCGGGCACACCCCCGATGACACAGTTGTGAGAAAAACTCTTTGTGACGACCGCACCGGCAGCGACCACGACATGGTCGCCGAGTTTCACGCCAGATAATACTACAGCGTTCGCGCCAAGCCAACAATGATCACCGATTTCGATGGGCCCGCAGGGCACGTGGGTATCGTAGTTGTAAAGGTCGTGATCGGCCGAAACGAGCTTTACCCCCGGTCCCAATCTTACGTTTTTACCGAAGACGATACCATTGATTGCTTGGATGTATTGCCCCGGACTGCCTCCAATTTCCGGTCGGTCTACGGATTTTCGAACAATATTGTGCGGGCTTGTGACCGTCGATGTCCAGTGTACAGGCCAGGGTACATGGCTGTTGATCCTGAGTAATCTTTGAAAAAAATAGTACTGGATAGCCGCCCCGAGGGTTCGCCGCTGTACATACCTCCTAAGCTCATGCGGCAACAGCGGAAGAACGAGCCTCGCTAGCCTGTTAGATCTCTTCATGGGTTGTACTCGACATGGACGATCGCGGTGTTTGTGGTCGGTTGATTTCGTTGTGCCGAGGACCGATTCCGGAAGCTACCGACTATATTGCCTTATGTGTTAACGCAGACAATTGTAGAACATGAAAACGTATCCGAAAACCATTGGCGGTCCGTTTTCGTCATCTGTTTGGGAGTTAAGAATGATTGTTGCCCGCAAAATCAGGGGTTCATCGGTGGCGGATTTGTTTTGGGTGACGGCCGATGTTTGTTGGGTGTCGTGCGGCCTGGCTGGCGTTCATTATCGGGTGCGTGGTGTGCGATGATTTCGCCCAGAGCGATGGCAACAAACAGTCCCCACCACGATACCTGATGAGGTCGTTTCCCCAGAAACGGCTCGATGATCGATACCAACTCCGGGGATAATTTATCGAGGGTTTGAAAGATTCGAAGTGCATCTGCGACCGTGCTGTGTCTTGGATGAAGGTTGTGGCCATGAAGCCGGGTATACACCTTTGCTCGGGAATACGCCCCAGGCCAAAGGCCTTTCCTAACGGACATTGACAGGCGTCCCAAACGGCTAACCGAGCGCTTTGCGTTCGCGCGAAATCGTTGGGGCCACGCTTCGTTGGCCGTTCTGTGCGGTTTCTTGAGGCCTTGTCTGCTGTCCCATTTTCCAAGGCCGGCAATGGGCAGCCTGGCCAGCGGTGCAGCCGCGTCGGTAAAGATACGGTCTCGTAAAGTGTTCACATACAGCCGCTGCCCAAAGCGGTATTTGAGAGGGACTTTGACGAAGAAATCCATCAAGTCGTAGTCCCACAAGGTTCGCCAATTGGACCCGACAAACTCGTATGTTCGAACGCTGTTGACGATGTATAGAGCCTGGCGGTGTTCTGCGTTCCACATCTCGGAAGCCATCATGGGACTGTTCACATTCGATCCGGGATGCGGACTGCAGAGCCTGGATATTTTGTCGGGGATCCACCGAAGGTGAGCACGGTGGTATTGCGACGATGTCATCGGCCATAGATTAAAATGGTGATGTAAAATGTAATCAACAAACGGCCTTTCGCCACTTTCAATCTGTTGGTAATCCGCAGGGATATGCGATCCGGAAATGGTGTCCGCTGAATGCCCAGGGTAAAACAAGGTGTTGGGTCCACAGAGCCCTTCTGAAGCAAGGGTCATGACGACCGGAAAATCCTGTACGGCCGGTTTTGATGTGCCTTTTGCACAGTATCGACAATAATCCCAGAATGTTTCGCTGTTGTGCCATTTGTTCCACAGATCGCCGGAGTACTCAAAAAAACGCCAGTCAAACTCTAGTGCCTGCGCGACTTTTTTGCTGATTAATACCTCCTGATCGTCCGGCTTGCCGTAGGTAAAACACAGCACATTTTCGAAACCAACTTTCTTGAGCATGGCAGCGACCAGGCGTGAATCAAACCCGCCGCTAAGTGGGACGACGACGCGGTCCGCGCCGCAGCTGGTGCGGAAAGCTGTGAACGTGGAAGTGAGGATATGTTCAAGCTCTTCTTCCAACTGTGCTTCGCTGGCCGTGGACGCGTGGGTGGGGTAGAACTGATAGTACCGGTTTTCACGAACCGACCGTCGATCCTTGTGTGGATCGAATTCGATCATCTGGCCGGCTTGTATTTTTTTGACACCGCGGTAAAGCGTCTGATTTCCGGTGACATAACCGACAAGCAGGAATTCGAGTGCGGCTTCGTTCTCGATGGCATACCGATCGCAGGCGTGACATACCTGGTCAATCGTTACGCCCACGACAAACATGTCACTCGTATTTGCATAGAACAGCGGAATCGTTCGCACCCTGTCAGTGGAAGCCAAGACATGTCCGTTAGGCCATTGGGCGACCAATGCCCAACCGCCATCAAGTTTGGGAATCACCTGCCTGAGTGACGCGATACTGGCCATGTCATCTTTGGCCTGACAGGCGGATTGGAGCGCATCTGCCAGATCTTGTCCGTTCCGGTATTGTCCTTGGATCTGGGCATACCCACGCACACAGATGCGTGGGCCGGCCGTGTGATCTCCGCTAGATTCAAACCATGGCACGTATGGATCGTCGACGATGATTTTGGTGTCAGTTCGCATTTTATGGATTTGACTGGCCCCTCTACGACAATCCTAACCGCAGCTCAAGTAAACCGAAGATTTTTGATTTTTTCCAGAACACGTGCAAAATCCTTGCGATCGGATTTGGTCTGACAGAACCACAACGTGGCTAGATACGCTGCAGAACCGACCGCGGCACAAACGGACAATGCCGTGCCGCTGGCCGGTTGAAGGGATTGGCGGAGAGCTTCATGGACAATGACTCCAGCCAAGGCGGGTGCCAAGCCAGGCAGTAGGGTCTCATTGACAAATCTCGACCAAGACATCTCCAGCAGCCTCAGGCCCAGTGGCCAAAACACGAACGGGTGAAACACCAACGCGGTCAGGAATGTTGCCGTTGCTGATCCTATCGCTCCCATCTTGAGGTAACCGACAAAGAGACATGTGACGAACAGGTTGGTGGATTGTGCCAAGAGCGACCGAACCATGAGCGGGCGGACGGCCGCCGTTGCATGGACGATTTTTGTCAGCATGGTGCGCGGATAGGTTAGCGGAAAGCTGGCCAAGAGCAGGAGCATCACCCAGGCGGCAGACGGGTAGATGGGGTAGGCATCGCCGAGATAAAGACGGAGGATTTCGTTTCGGTATACCGCCAACGGGACCGCCACAAGCAGTACGGCCCACAACGATAGGCGGCCGCCACGCAAGTAAGCGTTGGCAAGCCGGTGTTTTTGCCCCGTGGCGTGAATGGCAGTCAGCGCTGGTTGAAGCGGCTGACTGGCGGTGATGGTCATCATGCGGATTTGAGTGTCAACAACGGAACCCAGGTGGAAACTCGTGACGTCCACGGCCGTGGCCAGCTTGTTGAGCACAAGTGGATCAGCGGCCTGACGAATGGTCCCGGCCAATTGGCCTAAGAAGGACCAGGCATTAAATTGAAGAATTCGACGGGCGATATCGCGTTGGACCTGATCCCGTTGCACTCGTAGTGCAGGGATCAGTCGGCATGACAGAACCGTGGTCAATCCCAGCGCAGCGAGATTGGCGCCGACCTGTGAGGCCACCACCCATTTCACCTGCGGGCCCACACCCAGTAGAAGCACAAGCAGGATCAGTAGCCGCAGCACCGTGCTGCCCAGCGCGATCAAGTTGATCCAAACAAATTTTTGGCAGACAAATAATCCGACCCCAAACGGTGCCAGGATCAGCCGAATCGTTGCCGACGCGATCAACAATGCCATCATGATCCGCGCGTCGGCCAACTGCTCGGGGGCGATGTTCAGCAGGCTGTCGACCTGCCACGTCAGCACTGTCCCAACAGCGCCCAAGAGCAGGCCGCCCACGAGCAGAAAAGGGAACATGGTCGACGTGACCTGCGTCACACGCAGATTGTTGCCCTGGGCGTACGCTTCTGTCACATAGCGCGACAAGCCGGCGGTCAGAAACGTTGTCAGTAGCGGCACGAACAGCATGACCGCCATGACCACCGGCAGGAGGGCGTACTCTTCAGGGGCGATTCGTTTGAGCAGGAACTGGAGTGTCCAGACCAAAACCGTCACGCTCAGCACCCGAGTGGCGACGGAGCTGGTGGCATTGACCAGCATAAGTTTTTTGCTGATGGGGACAGGCGGACTCATCGGTCGTCTTTCCAACTCGCGGGCCCAGGCCGTTGGGCGCTGGGACGGATTAAACGGCTATCTTTCATTGTTGCTGAATAGTTCAGACCTTAGCGGCCGTGGTGTGGGCTGTCACGCCCCAGGGGCACCCAATGCGTCTCGAGCCTGCTTTTTCATAAGTGCCCGCACTTATATCATGGGGTTTTAGATGGGATCCGAAACGGGCATGCCCACGAGGAAGATCGATCGCATTGCCAGAACCAGATCTTGAGGCTGTTTAGGTGGCATGAAGTGTGTCTGGTGGCAGTGGGTCTTCAACGAGATCAACGGTTTGGGGGGGATACCGCCAAGGTAGACCATAGACAATAGAAAGAACCAGTCATGGCCAAAACTTACGGTGTCGGTGTGATTGGCGCCGGTGTGATCTTCGACGACCACGCCAGATCTTACGGTTTGTTGGGCAATCGAGCCAGACTCGTCGGGTTGGCCGATGTGGATGTCCACAAGCGATCCGCGGCTGCCAATAGATATTTTATCCCAGTATTGACAGGGGATTACAAAGATCTCCTTGGCCGCGACGACATCGATGTCATCGATGTCTGTACGCCGCCATTCCTGCACGAACAGATGGTCGTGGACGCGCTGGAGGCCGGCAAGCACGTGATTTGCGAAAAGCCGCTGGCGCACACGCTGGCGTCGGCTGACCGGATCATTGATGCGTCAAAGTCGTCCAAAGGCCAGGTCTCGGTGATGTACCAATTACGGTATCTCCCAGCGATCCAGCGGGCGATTTTTCTTCGTGACCAGGGGTTGCTCGGGCCCCTGTTATTTGGCCGTTTTGGTCGCACATTCCGGTTGTCGGGTTCGGATAATGTGGCCAGCGGCTGGTGGGGTCGATGGCAGGTCGCCGGCGGCGGCGCACTGATGACACAGTTTATCCATGAGCTGGATCTGATGCTGCACTTGTTCGGCCCGGCGACCAAGGTTTGGGCGGTCGCCGATACACTCAAACAATCGATTGAATCGGAAGACACGATCACCATGACTGTGCGTTTTGAGAACGGGGCCCTTGTGGAGGGCTGTTGCACGGTGGCCGCACACCGGTGGGGTCTGACGTACGATATTCTTGGCAGGGACGCTTCGGTTCACCTGCCTTGGCGGGTCGAAGCAAGCCACAGGGGGTTGCGGTGGCGGGCATCGAAGCTAGCGACGCGGATGGTTGCCGACCCAACCAAGTCTCGAATGCCGGCGCCGCTTCGGCGCGTTCGCGCCTTGGCGGGACGGTTCCTGCCGCTACTTCGTCCGCCAAAGCGTCCGCCGGATCATTTGCCCATGATCCGCGCGTTCCTAGACGTGTTGGACCAGGGTGGCTCGGTCCCTGTTGATCTGCAGCAGGCTCGGGCATCGTTGGAGCTGTGCGTGGCGGTTTATACAGCGGCTCTGACCGGCCAACCGGTATCGTTACCACTTGGGCGCAACTGTCCCTATTACGAGGGCGTCACGGCCGATGAATATCGCGCCCGGCTTGGCGGTGCGTCAAAAACCGGTTAGGCCAGGATGTTTGTGACCTTCTGCAGCCAAGAAAGGACACACCGGCGCGGTGTGGGATTTTAGATCGTGAGTACCAGTCAGTTAGCGATTTATGGTGGGCCGCCAGCGGTAAACGGGCGCTATCGGGAGCGGTGGCGTCAGATGCGGATATGGGATGCGGTACCCATTGTGGCCAATATCGCTGTCGACCGGAACACGGTGGGTACCGGTACTGGTCCAATCGCCAAATTTGAACGTCGCTTTGCCGCGATGACCCAGTCCGCCTACGCGCTGACGATGAATAGCGGTACGGCAACACTTCACAGCGCGTTTTTTGCCGTGGGCGTCAAGCCCGGCGACGAGGTGATCGTTCCTGCGTATACCTGGTTTGCATCGGCAGCACCGATTCTTCAGTGCGGTGCGACGCCAGTGTTTTGTGACATCGACCAGCGAACGCTTACGGCGGACCCTGACGATGTTCAGCGGCGAATCACGCCGCGAACCCGTGCGATTTGTGTGGTTCACATTTGGGGCAATCCCGCGGCGATGGATCGGTTTGTTGAGATGGCCGCGCGGCATCGATTGGCACTGATCGAGGATTGTTCTCACGCCCACGGGGCGACATACCAGGGCCAGCCTGTGGGTTCGTTTGGTGATGTGGGATGCTTTAGCCTTCAAGGGGCCAAGGCCGTTTCCGGAGGCGAAGCGGGCGTGGCTGTCACCAATAACCCGGTCCTCTTCGATCGCATGTTGGCTTTCGGACACAACATTCGCGTGGCTTCAGGGCAAGCTGTCCAGACACTGCAGACCGATGGCATGAGTCTTGGGCTCAAATACCGGCCACACCTGTATGCGATTATCCTTGCCGACAGGAGTCTTTCGAGGCTGCAGGAGTTAAACACCCGGCGTCAGCGAAACTATAGAATCCTCAGTGAGGTGCTAGATGGCTGTCACGCCGTGACGCCCATCGGCAGTTACCCAGAGGCCCGGCGAGGTGGTTTTTTGGAGTTTATTCTGCGGTATTGCCCAGGCGATGCAGGCCACTGGAATGTTGGGGCGTTCGCCAAGGCCGCGGCGGCCGAGGGCGTGCCCATCATGGTGGACCGGTACACGAGGCAGGGACCGTCGGCGGCTCTGCTGCACAAGTCGCCGATTTTTTCCCAGATCGATTACTCCGTGCTTGGTGCCGCGATCGGTGGTCCTGGCGGGGCCAAGCCACCGGCGGCGCCCGAGGTCGACCTGCCGGTGACCATGGGCCTCACCGATTGTCTGTTGTCTGTTGCCCCAATGACCAAGGTTAGCGAAACATTTGTCCGGCAGTGCGCTCTGGCGTTACGCAAAGTGGCTCAAGAGGCCAGCCGGATCAAAGATCTGAGATCGGGACGATGACAATGGAAGCACCCACGAATGAATCCCACCGACCGCGTCTGGGATCTAAGAGCCATGGGGCGATTGCTTCTGTGCATGAGGAAGGAGCCTGGCACCTGCGTCGTGCATGACGTGATCGGTCAAAAATAGGATTCCGGCGTCACACCCGTTACACCAGACTCCGGTGTCGGCGTCCCAACCCATAGCAACCCAACCCTTGAGAATCTTTTTCCCCAACGCGTCGATCCTGTATCCGCCCACGGATGGTCCGCATATCCATCAATTTCAACTGATCAAGAACTTGATCGAGTTGGGCCATCAGGTGGTGACATTAACACCCGACAAGAACCCGTTGGTCGAAGTACGCCCCAAAACCCTTCGTTCGGTGTTCGGTGCGGTCCGATGGGCCGATGCGATTTACTGCAGGACCAACGAAGGGCTCAACGCCGCAACGCGTCTGACCACACCGGCGTTTCGATGGATGATCCCCCGTCGCTGCCCTGTGATTTGGCAGATGGACCTGGATCTGTACTGGACGGTTTCCACCATACAACGCAATCAAAATCAGATTGACAAAGACGTGCGTCAACTTGGCCGCCGGGCGGCTCGCGTTGACGCGGCGATCGCGGTCACGCAGTCGATCGCCGACCAGGCCAAGCAAACCCTGAAGATCCCACACTGCTTTGCCATACCCAATGGCTCTGACCCGCAGTTGTTTTACCCAGCTCAGATGTCCAAGAACCAGCTGTCTACTCGGGCAGATCGGCTCCAGGCCGCCTGGATCGGTAGCCACTCCAACGCCATTCACGACGCAACGCTTGTGGCGAGTCTTTGTCGCCTGATCGACCAGGAACGGCTGCCGATCGACGTGCATGTCATGGGTCGGACCCAGAGCCTATTCAGCCAGCCATACCCCGATAGCATGGTGATGCACGGGCCCGTTTCCTACTTGGAACTTCCGGGTTATTTATCGACAATGGACGTGGGGATGGCACTCTACAATATCCGCTGCGACGGAGGGTCGCCGCTCAAGTTGTTCGACTATATGGCCAGTGGCTGTGTGCCGATCTGTTCGCCGGGCCTGGCGATGGACGAAGTGTTAGCCGGCCAAGACGCGGGGTACGTCGCAGACTGGACCGCTCGTTCGCTGGCCGATCGGCTGATGACACTTCGGTCGGATCGGGGGTTGCTTGGCCGGATGAGTCGCAACGCTCGAAAGCTGATCGAAGACCGGTACAGCTGGCGAAAGATTGCTGAAAAGACCGAGAAGGTCATCCAAGAGGCCATTGAGCGACGAAAGGTTTAGACCTCAGCGATTTCCGCTGGGCCGCGGTCGGCCGACGACCGCGAGACACCATGTTCAGCCGATAGAGGAACGCCGGATCGAAGCCAGTCGTGTCAACCCGGAACAAGTGGCCATGCTCTGTCATGGGGACGAGATGTATGGTATTGGCACCATCCAGAAACTCTATGCCCAATCGGTGACGGGTTTACGGTTTGTCTGTTTGGGGCGGGGCCGCATGTTTGATTGGCTGCGGCAGAACGGGCACCGCGTAGACCTGGCCGAGGGCCTGGCACGGTTTACAGCGCGAGGATCTTTAACGACGTTGATGCGATTTCCCCAGGCGGTGGCCCAGGCCCGGCGAGATGCCAAGCGCATCGACCAGTTATTGCGGCCTGATGGCGTGAAGATCATTCATGCGCATTGGTTGCCTCAGCAGCTGGTTGCCGGGTGGTTACGAAAGCTGGGATACCGCTCGGTCTGGCAGATCAACAACAACATGAACCCGAGGCGGCTTTTTGGACTGGGGCGGACACTGAACCATTGTTTGGCCCGGTGGGGCGCGGACTTGTTGCTGCCGGCCAGTGACGATGTGGCACGAAACTGGCGGGGTTGTGGTGTGCCCATCCGCACCATTCATAACGCGGCGACCTTGGAGTATGATTGCGCCAACCAACCCTCTCCCGGGCCAATCAGCTGTTTGATCGCTGGGCGTATCACGCCCAGCAAGGGCCAGCACCTGGCCGTTGAAGCGGTGCTCGCAGCCAGGCGAGTGGGGTTGGACGTACGGCTGGACATCTACGGTGGTCCCCTAGATCAAAACCCTTATGCGGATCAGCTCAGAGAAACGATCGGACGTGCCGATGCCAGGCAGAGCATCCGGTTCATGGGGTTTTGCCGTGACCTGCGTCAGCGGCATCAGGACTACCACCTGGGTCTGCAATGCCGGGTGGATCCCGAACCGTGCAGCTTGTGGGTGTGTGAGACATTGATGGATGGGTTGCCGTTGGTCGCCTCGGCCACGGGTGGGACGCCGGAGTTGGTCCAGCACGGTGTGACCGGACTGCTGTTTCGTAGCAACGATGCGCGTGACCTGACCGACAAACTCATCGAACTGGTCAAGGCACCGAGCCGGCTCGTGGCGATGAGGGAATCGGCTTTTCTGCGGGGTCGCGCTCACTTTACCGTCGAACGGTTTGTTCGCCAGACGTTTGATGCCTATGAGCTGCTCAACCCGTGATAAGCCGAGCAAGACGCTGCTGGTGCTCAGTCAGGTCTATGTCCCCGACCCTGCAGCCGTGGGCCAATACATGGCCGATGCGGCGGGCGAGATGGTTCGACGCGGATGGCGTGTGGTGGTATTGACGGCCAATCGCGGGTACGACGATCCGTCGGTCCAGTACCCCGCCACAGAGGTTATCGACGGTGTCGAGATCCGCCGCCTGCCGCTGTCGTCTTTCGGAAAGAGATCGATCTTGCTCCGTTTGCTTGGAGGGGTCCTGTTTCTGGCTCAGGCAGTGGTACGTGGCATCCTTCTCAAACGGCTTTCATGCCTGTTGGTCAGCACCTCACCGCCGCTGTGTCCTTTGGCGGCATTGACGATCACCGCCATCCGGCGCGTGCCGATCAAGTATTGGGTGATGGATCTGAATCCCGACCAGATGATCGCCCTTGGGCGCATGAAGGCGTCCTCGCTGCCGGTGCGTCTGTTTGACATGATGAATCGGCTGATCTTAAAGCGAGCGACCGATGTGGTGGCGTTGGATCGGTTCATGGCCCAGCGACTGATCGACAAGTCGCCAGGGGTCGAAAGAAAACTCACGGTCTTACCGCCGTGGCCCCAAGAGGAGCATCTACGATCCATTGACCACAACGACAATCCCTTCCGTGCCCAACATGCACTGGAGGGCAAGTTTGTGGTGATGTATAGCGGTAACCTGAGCCTAGCTTCGCCCGTGGACACCGTATTGGAAGCGGCCTTGCGGCTGCGAGAAGAGTCCGATTTGGTGTTTGTTTTTGTCGGTGGGGGACTGGGTAAGCAGCGGGTCGAACAAGCGATCCAGCGGCATCGTCCGGGGAATATCATCCTATTGCCTTACCAGCCGTTGTCGCAGATCAAATATTCGCTATCGGCGGCGGATGTCCATCTGGTGGCCATGGGCGACGTGATTGTGGGAATTTGCCATCCCTGCAAAGTGTATGGTGTGATGGCCGTGGCCAGACCGGTGCTGCTACTGGGGCCTGACCCGTGCCATATCTCCGATATGATCGCCGAAGGCGGGTTTGGCTGGCAGATCCGTCACGGCAATGTCGACGCCGCTGTACAGATCCTCCGTCAAATCCTGAAGATGGATAAAAACGACTTGGCGGCGATGGGGCAGGCGGCCAAGACGCTGATGACCCGGCATTTCAGCAGACAGAGACTGTGCGGAGCCTTCTGTGACACGTTAGAACGATCTGTGGTATCGGACAGGTAAATGATGCGTGTGCTCTCAGGACGGCGCATGGACGCGATGACGCCGTGTGGTCTACACTGTCTCAAACGCTGCTGTCGAGCGTCGACCTCTTGCACGACAAACCGCGTGGCATCATGAACATGAAGCTTATTCTGTTGGCTGGATGTGTGGCTGTGTGGGCTTTGGCCGGTGACGTGCCTAAGGAAGGCCGTTCGGCGCCACCCCCATTTCGCATGTTTGAAGCCATGCTCTACCGCGATCGGCCAACTTCACAGCAGATGGGATTCGAGCGGGTGAGAGTGATTTACGCTGTGGAATTATGGCAGCCCGGTCAGAGTCGCGACGAGCCGATCGAGGCTCAGGTCCGTGCCGTGGCCAGGAAAATCCCAAAGGGTTCGTTTGTGAGCGTTGATATCGAGCATTGGGATGTGGCCGGGGAGCGTGCGTCAGAGAACATCCGAAAACTGATACAGGTCATCACATGGCTGCGTCAGGAGAATCCGACTCTGGTATTGGGGTACTATGGCCTGCTGCCGATCCGAGAATACTGGAAGGCGATCCGAGGGCCCGGTCACGCTTCGTACCGCCAGTGGATTGAAAACAACAAACGCCTCGAGGAGTTGGCTGAACATGTGGACGCCCTTTTCCCGTCGCTCTACACGTTCTATCCAGACCAAGACGGTTGGGAGCGGTATGCGATCGCCAATCTGAAGCAGGCCCGGCGGTTCAATAAGCCTGTTTACCCTTTTGTGTGGCCGCAGTATCACCCGAGCAATAAGAAATTGAAACACCAATACGTCAGTGGGGCTTATTGGGCACGGCAACTGCGCGTGTGTCGGCGGCATGCTGATGGGTTGGTGATTTGGGGCGGGTGGAAACAGGCGTGGAACGATCAAGCGCCGTGGTGGCAAGAAACCGTTCGGTTTTTGAAACAGCAGGGCGGTGGCCAACAGTGATACGAGCGCTTGGTTTACCCAGCGGTTTACGAAGCGCCAGCGGGATGCTCATGGCCGCTGATACGCGTGGCCTTTTTTTGATGCGAGATAGAAACGCCATCGGTCTTTGTTCGCCCTGTACCCGCATTCGCATGCGGTGCGCGAGAATGGATCCAGAAGCATATGGCAGGGCACGTGGCCCGGCGGAGGTGCCCGTGACGATCACAAGGCTTTACGCGCGGGAGCGACCACGATTTCTACGATCCTGATCTATGCAGCGTTGATGGGGTGTTTGGTGTTAGCGGCCTTCCGCCGTCACGCGGTGGTTCTAGCAGCAATCCTTTGCCTATTTGCCTTCGAACAATGGGCGCAAGCCAACAGTTTCTTCTTTGTCACCCACTCGAAACTAACCAACTATACGACCGGTACGATTTTACTGCTGGGTCTAGCCCTGGCGGTGGTCAGTGGTAAACGGGTCTTCGCCGGTTACCCGACGGTGGGTTGGCTTTCGTTGGCGTTGTATGCGTTTGCGTTGGCGTCGGTGTCTTGGTCGGTCTACCGCAGCGGGACCATCGATCAGTGGCGACAGACATGGCCGTACATTGTGACAGTGATGGGATTGTGTCCCTTGCTGATCGTTCACCCGCAAGACCTAAGGGTCGGTTTTCTGGCTACAGTCGCCATGGGTTCGGTTGTGTTGGTGCTCCTTTTCTTTACCACCGAACATGTCGGTAGAGACATTGTGTTGACGGGAGGCACTGTGCGTGGCAAGGGAGGTAACCCTTTGGCGGTGGCCTCTTTGGCCGGTCACGTGGTCCTGATCTCCGTGCTCATGAACTTTCGGGGGGCCGGCAGGGTTTGGCAGATATTGCGATGGGTGGTGGTGGCGATCGGATTGGTCTTGGCGATCAAAAGCGGTTCACGAGGTCAGCTGTTTGCCATGATGGTCGCCATGCTGGTCTTCTTGCCGGTCAGCCGTCGGGTCACCAGTTGGAAGGGGTTCCTTGCCACATCTGTAGCGGTGGCGGTCGTGGGCGCCCTGATCGTGTGGTTGTACGGCCAGTTTGCCACGAGCGGGCGTTGGGAATGGGGCAGTATGTTTGAAGCGTACCGAACCACCCGCGCGGAGATGGTCAAAGCGCTGATGGGTCAGTGGTTAAGCAGCTCGCCGGTCCGCTGGCTGATCGGTTTGGGCAACTCAGCATCGTTCGATCCCGGTATTGTCGGTAGCTATCCCCATGTGGTGCTGATCGAAGTACTATGTGAAGAAGGGATGATCGGTTTCGGTCTGTTCTGTGCAGTCATCGTACTGGCGATACGCTCGATTGTCCGTGTGTATCGGGTTGCTGCGCCTTATGCCGACGCGCGAGGCGTATTGGCGGCGCTGGGGGCACTATTCTTTTTTCAGTTGTTGCTGTCGTTCAAACAGGGCTCGATGCTGAAAGACACCTATCTCTTTGCTTTTGCGATCATGCTGGGAAAGTTTGAGGTGTGTGTGTGGCGTCAGAACGAAGCAGCAAAGACCTCGACATCGACCATTGCGGCGGATGACGGCGATCCGCAGGCCCATCACGGGTCTGCTCAGGTGGTCGCCCGATGAGTTGTGTGGCTCGCCTTTTCGTTGGTGGCAAGAGAATGACAGATGCGGCAATCTCTCTCTAAACATCGGGTGGCGGTGGTCTACCATTTTTTTCCGCACTACCGCGCAGCGGTCAACGAACAGCTGCTGCACTGTTCGCGGCACGACTATCTGTTGGTTGGCGATCCGCAGACGCTTGACCCGACGATCAAGGCGTGGGAGATCACTGATCCATCCCGTTTTGTGATCGCCCGTTGCTGGCAACCCTACCCCCCGCTGATGATCCAACACGGTCTTGTTCGGTTGGCCTTGCGCCGTGATCTGGACACGATCATCTATCACGGTAACGCCTATTGGCCCTCGACATGGGTATCCGCCGCGATTGCGAGACTGACGGGCAAACGGGTACTCTACTGGACCCAGGGTTGGGTTTGCCCAGATCAGGGTGCCAAACGGTGGCTGAGGCGTACTTTTTATAAGTTGGCCCACGGGCTGCTGCTCTATGGCCACGTCGCGAAGATGATCGGCATCGCCGAAGGTTTTCCCCCAGAGTCTTTGCATGTGATTTACAACAGTCTCGACTATCAACGACAAAAGGAATCGCGGGCCGGGGTGACGCGGCAGCGAATTGACCAGGTTCGCCGTCGTCTGTTTGGCCACGCGTCAGACCGTCCGGTGGTCATCTGTACATCGAGGCTTGCCCACGTACGCCGTTTGGACTTGTTGTTAGAAGCGATGGCCATTCTGAAAGAACAGGGTCACCAGGTCAACGGTCTGCTGGTCGGCGATGGTCCCGAACGCACCGCCTTGGAGCAGTTGGCTCGACACAAGGCGCTGGACGTTGTGTTTTACGGTCCTTGTTACGACGAACAGGTTTTGGCGGAGCTGGTGATGTCGTCGACCGTGACGGTGGCGCCCGGAAAAGTTGGTCTCACGGCGATGCATAGTTTGGCGTTTGGTACGCCGGTCGTGACACACGACGATCCCGATCACCAGATGCCCGAATGGGAGGCCATTGTCGCCGGCCGCACGGGAGGATTTTTCAAACGCGACGATCCGCATGATTTGGCCAGGGCCATCAAGCAGTGGACGCAGGCCTCCCTGCCTGACGATCAGTGCCGATCGCAGTGTTTCAGGATCATTGACCGTTTTTACAATGCTCCGTTTCAGCGTCGCGCAATCGATCGTGCCGTTGAGGGTAAACCAGCCGATGATCTTTTCTGGATGAAGAAGGGGTTGCCGCCGCGGTCGGTCGGGGGAGGCAACGATCGATGGGAAGGGGACCGGCGGGTCGGCAAATCAGCTTGCTGACTTGGCCAATGGCTCATGGTCATGTCGAATCTGCAAACAAAGGTCAACTTGCTGGCGCGTGAGATCGTGTTCCGAACAGTGTGTCGGCATCGACCAGGTGCCCGTCGGAATATTCTGTTGTACTGCTCGCGTCGCGGGGGGTCGACGTGGCTGCTGGCCACGATCGCTGCCCATCCGGGGATCCGATACGTCGGTCGCCCATTCCTGACGGTTTTGCAGTCACGATGGCGTCGGCGGATGCCTGACTTGGCCGCTGCTGCGGGGCATGACGGGACGCATCGGTTTCGCCAGATTGTTCATTTTTCTGGCCAAGACGAACGCCGGTTTCGTGCCCTGGCCCAGGAGATCATTTCCGGGCGTTTGCCCATCTACCCCACGCTGGCATTCCGTCAGCCTTACTTTCACCGCGTGACCGATCGGATTGTTTTTCAGATGACCGCCGGGCCTCCGCTGATAGAGTGGTTTGACCGTCACTTCGATGTGATGACCGCGGTACTGTTTCGCCATCCCATCCCCACATCGCTTTCCGTCGCCGCCTTAGGTTGGCCGCACGAGTGCTGTGATTTTCTCTATCACCAATGGTTCGTCGATACGCATCTGAGCGGTAAGCAGGTTGACCTGGCCCGCCGAATCTTAGATTCGGGTTCACCATTGGCACGTCACGTGCTGGATTGGACGCTCAAGATGCTGATCCCCTATCGCGTGCTTGGATCCGACAAGTACCCGGCGTGGGTCGCGGTAACGTATGAGCAAATGGTGACCGAACCCGACCGTGTGCTTGAGCATATCGCCGGGCGTCTTGATCTGCCTGATCTCGAAGCGATGCGCACGCAACTGCGTCGACCTTCGCGGACCGTCACCCAGTCCACAGCGCAGCGAACCGATGACGTTGAGTATCTCCTGAGCCGGTGGCGTAAGCGAGTGACGTCGGACCAAGAGCAGACGCTGCTGGCGATCCCCAGGGCGTTTGGTATCACGCTCTATGAACCGGGACGTAATACCGCCAGGGAATACTTGGTCCCGTAAGCAAAGTCTGCCGTCGCTTTAGGGCGGCGACGGTACCGGGTATTCAAGCCAACGCAGTGTGGGTTCGATCCACTGCAGAATCCTTTGGCGCTGTTCAGGATCTATTTGGGGGACCCGCCCGGCGGGTCGGGTCGGATCGAAAGTTTGTTCGAAGCACGTTTGCACGTTCGGGTTGTTATCCAATTCACAGAACGCGAACATCGCGTTGACACGGTCTTGTGTTAGCTCCTCGAGTTTGCACTCCATATACCGGTGCGGCGGTAGTTTTCGACCGTAGTAGCATGCCGATTCGACGCACATCCGCCACTGCAGGCAACACACCTCCAACACCCCCAATTGACACACCAGTGATTCGATGGCCGGGATGCGGGGACCCCAGACCCTTGGCCCAGAAAACCGTGATAGCGCCTCGGGCATGATCCGGCGGGCAAACTCTTTGGCGTAATACGGGACGCGACGTAGGCTCAGTTCCCGAAGACGCTGGGAAAGTACACCTTTACGGACGCGGTGACGACCGATTCCGCTGGTATGATTCTGCCAGTAATGGTGGATAGACACGGCAGATTGAAAACCATTTCGAATGATGTGTATGAACCGACAATCCGGGAAGACCTGATCCACAAACGCTAACCGTAAAGCATTGCTTGGGGTTTTTTCCGCCAGACGCTGTTTGCCGCGATTGCGAACTGTTTCTGCGAATGCGCGACGGATATAGGAACACACCTCTGGCCGGGCATCTTCGGCTCGGAGCATGTCTGACTTTCGATCGTTACCGTAGCGCCAGGTCATACGGGGTTCGACCAGGTAGGCCACGTTTGGGTGAGCGCCAAAGAGTTTACCCAAAAAAGTCGTGCCCGATCTGGGCGCACCAATGATAATAATCGGTTTTTGCAGTTGACAGTCAGGGGTCATGGGCATCGAAGCCAATGGGCTGTATGTGCATGATCATACCAATCTGGATTCATTCTAGCGCATGGTCTGCAAATGCGTGTATCGCACAGACAGAGACTTGTATCGCTCGCGTCGCGCGCGAAAAATACGCAAGGCATACCAGCCGTCAAGGGGATCGGGCGGCGAGTCGGTGATTTATAGGTCACCGCGGTATAAGTGTATCTGACGCATGGAGGTGGCTTGCGCCTTGCCCGGTGAGTGGGTCGCCGCTAGGCTCTGCTACTTGTTTGTCAGGCGGTCGGGGCGACCGGCCGATTGACCCATGATTGCCGGGCCTGGTTGCCACCGGGCGATTCACGGCCCGGTCGGGCTGTGTGGAGAAATACAGCCGTCCCGACAGGGACGGGATGACTTCATGGCCGTTAAGCCAAACAACCAAGTCATCGGCCCGGCGCCTCCATGGGGCGTGCAGGCGGTGGGATCGTCGAACGGCTGGGAGGCTTGAGATGACGGGGATGCCCAGTTGCGAATCGTCTGAAGGTGTCGTCAGGCCCGCGGGGGGCTTGGGCCTGAGAATGCTGTGGGGCATCGCTCTGGTCCTTGTCGCTTTCGTGATGGTATGGCCGGTGGCCGCGGGCTTGGCTGTGGGAAGCGATGAACGTTACTACGCTCAGGCGATCCATCTGAAAGGCCTGGGTTGGCAGAGCATGGTCGACTTCTGGAACTTTAGACACTTCCGGCCGATCGACGTGCTCGGTTTTGGGCTGGTCGATCTGGTGTCATTGGACGCGCGGTGGGCCGTGATTTTGCATGTTCCCGCTTTCCTCGCGCTGCTCGGCGCGGTGTGGGTGGCGTTGCGTCGGCTGACGCCATATTACATGGTCGCTTTTCCGATAGCGGTTGGTTGGCTGACGCTGCACACGGCCACATCGGTTTCCCTGTGGAGTGTCGCGACCATCAGCCAGACCTGGTCAGCGGCGTTGGGCTGCTGGTTGGGTGTATTTTTGTGGCAGGCGGTTCAAGACACACTAACCACAGGCACCTTGCGGGGTCGGGTGTGGGTGATTGTGTTGACATGCGGCGTCGGGGTATGGATCAAAGAAATTTTTCACGGCTGGGCCGCCGCGGGGTGTGTTGTATTGGCGACGGTATACATTTTTGCTCGGTTAAGAGATCCAGCGATTAGGCTGCGTCCTTTTCTTTTGTTGATCCTGATTCTGCTTTTGGTGCCCCTGTTGCAGGTGTACGTTCGGTGGGCGTATGGCGGTCTTGGCAAAGTCTTTGCCGAAGGGTCGGGTCGATATACGTTTCACATCGGTATGAGCTTTGTGCGCAATCTGCTGATTTCTGGAATGGGGTATTTTGCGGCCGGTCCTGTGCACTACATGACGGCCCCACGTTTGTCGGTGTGGGCTCGCTCGTTACCTTTCTTGAGCATCTTTTTTGCGGTGTCGATCAGCGTCTTGCCCTGGTTGTTGGTACGGTGGCGTATGGCCTCTTGGCCGCATGCCCCTTCGGGTAGGCGGGTTTTGCTGATCGCCTTAATGACGTTTCTGGGCGTCTCGTCCTGTTTACCGTTTGGGCACATCTCTGAGCTCTACCTGATGGGGCCAAACGCCGGGGCCGCGGTGCTGGTGTCACTAGGCTTTGTCGGGCTGTGGCAGATGACGGGGTGGGCGCAACGAGATCAGTCCCAGCGGCATTTTGGGTTTGGTCGCCGCTTGGCCCTGGCGGGAATTGCGGTATTGACCATGACGCTGGGCATTTGGGGGTTGTTCAGCCGGGCACACCACGCCCGCATTTCGTGGTACTACAGTAAGACCGTGCACAAAGCTGTTTTGGATCACCAGATGGCATTGCCCGTGTCTGATCATGTGGCGAAGATCTACCTGCCCAAGTCCTGTACGGAAGGATGGAAGCATAGCCGGTACGTGTGGTTTCCCGCTTTGGCGATCGACCCGGACCGTACGATGGGTTGGCTAAACCAATGGCACCCAGACAAACAGATTGAGTTTGTGCTTGGTGAACCGCAGGGGGGCACTGTGGACTGGCGTGATCTTGTTCTAGATTGTTCAAAACTTCCACCACACCCCAATTGGTAGATCCTTGACGATCACCGCGATGGTGAAGTTTACTCGTGTGGGTGAGTTTGTCGGTCACAGCGATCGGCGGTCGGCGCATGGATAGCATTGCGGTTGCAAACCACCTCTTTGATCATGAACAACGGGCGGCCCTGAATCTGGACATACATGCGAGCCAGATACTCACCCAGCACGCCCAGCACAATCAGCTGACAGCTGCTGAAAAGTGCGATGGTGGTCATCAGGCTCGTCCAACCAGATACCGCACGACCTGAGAACCAAGAGATGATCGCATAGCCGATCAAGGCAAACCCGAACAAGGTTCCCAGTATACCCAACCACGTGGCCAGTCTAAGCGGCTTGAATGAGAAGCCGGTGATGGCATCCAGTGCAAACCGGACCATCTTTTGGACGGGATATTTGGTTTCGCCGGCGAAACGGGCGTCCCGATCGTACGGCAACGGGACTTGCTCGAATCCCACCCAGCTCACCATGCCCCTCATAAAGCGATGATGCTCAGGCATTTTGAGCAGAACGTCGAGCACCCGACGATTGATCAGGCGAAAATCGCCGGTGTTCGGTGGAATAGGCGTGTCGGTCAGCTTATCAATCAACCAGTAGAAAAGCCTGGCGGTTGCCAGCTTGAAGCGGGTCTCGCCATCTCGCGTGCGCCGCTGGCCGTACACCACATCGGCGCCTCGATCCATGTGGTCAAGCATGGCCGGCAACAGCTCAGGAGGGTCTTGCAAATCGGCGTCAATGATCAAAACCCGTTGGCCGCGGGCCAGTGTTAGTCCCGACGTCAATGCCAGCTGATGGCCATGATTTCGTGATAGGGCAGCGGCAACCACGCTGGGATCTTGGCCAGCCCACTGACAGAGGATCGACCACGTCTGATCATTGGATCCGTCATTGATGAACACCAATTCATAGGGCCTGTTGAGCGTTCGACACACTTCCGACAATCGCCGGTAGAACTCGGGCAATACTTCTTGCTCGTTGAAGCACGGCACGACCACTGACAGGAAAGGGTTTTCCACTGCACCCATGATAGAGCTTGCCCGTGGGTTGTCAGTTTCCTTGGAGCGACTTGGCCGCTGTAGCCCAGGCCGCACCGCATTGGATGTCCAAGCCAGCGCGGCGTAACTCTGTTTCGATCGCTCCCAGGGCCGATAGTGTGTCGCCGGCATCCACAGCACCCATATGAGAGATGCGAAAAATTTTGCCCTTCCATTTCGCGCCGCGCCCGTCCTGGCCTCCGGCGATATGGATGCCATGGCGGTCCCGTACTGCCGAGCGAAAGGCCGAGTCTTGGATTGATTCTGGGTAATACACCCCTGTCACCGAATCACTGGGGCTCTGACTGATTGGCGCCAAACCCATCGCCGCCAATGCCGCACGGGTGGCGTTGGCCAGCGTGGCGGTTCTGGTCCAGGTTCTTTCCAATCCGTCGGATTCGATCATCTCTAAAACCAGGCGTAAACCACGTACAAGGCTAACGGGCGGTGTAAACGGCACATCATTTTTCTTCCAGCTGGCCAGCCATCGACGCAGGTCCATGTTGTAGCAGGGGCCGGGACGCGTTTGGCCAAGCCGCAAGATCGCTCGTTCTCCCAACCCCACCATCCCCAGCCCCGGTGGCAACATTAACGCCTTTTGTGATCCGGTGACCAGGACATCGATGCCCCAGGCGTCCATCTCGACGGGTAGCGCTGCGACGGATGTAATGCCATCGACGATCAAGAGCGCATCGGTTTTGGAAACGATTTGGGCGATCGCTTTCACGTCGGCGACCGTCGCGGTCGAAGTTTCACAATGACACACGGTCACCACACTGATGTCGCGGTGGGCTTGGAGTGTCTCTTGGATCTGAGCCGGCGCTACCGCGTCGCCCCAGGGGACGTTGATTTTGATCTGCTGCACCCCGTAGGCATCGTAGACATCTTGCCAACGTTCGCCGAACTTGCCACCGGCCACGGTTAGCGCTTTTGAGCCGGGACTGATTAGAGAGACCTGCGCCGCTTCGAATGCGGTCGTGCCCGAGCCGGCGATTGTCAGCACCGGTCCCGTGGTCCTGAAGAGCCGCTGAAGCCTTTCAGAGACTTCCTTGAAGATGGCCTGAAACTGCTTGGTCCGGTGATGGATCATGGGCCGGGCCATTTCCAGCAGCACCGCCTCGGGTACACCGGTCGGGCCCGGGGTGAGCAGTCGCGGTTTATTGAAAGTGGAAACGGGGGTGTGCATTTTTGTGTCCTGAATGGAACAGGGCAGGCAAGCTACTTCATTTGTTCAAGCCGGGCAAATAATGAGAATCGATCTTCTTTTCGAAAAGTTATACTGCGGGATCTTAGGCGTTGGTTTGCATGGAAATACATAAGGGCATCAAACGTCCTTACCCTGTCGAGGGTGGTACGCGTTGTTCACGATAGGCGGTTGGGCGTTTGAGAGGGAGGGTGGCCGATGGCATCTGGCTGCTAGCGGTCTATTTTCTTGGGTGGTGGATCGAAAGTTTGTCTAGTCGGGTCGGACGCATAGACTTATACAAATCTGACTTGACTTTCGCGCGCCATCGGTGAACGGGGGCGTTCGAAAACAAAAGACTTATGTCGTTTCCTTTGCGCATGAGAAATGCGCAGTCGTGTAAGACAGACTTGTGACCGTCGAATCAGCCGATTAATGAACCGATCTGCTCGTCCCCATTCAGAGACCGCGCCGCCGGAACCCGGTTGGATTGACCTATGCCCACTTGCCCACGTCTCGGAAGCGGTCGGGTTTTATATCGTTTGCAATGGACGGGCGTTGGCCGTGTTCAGGGTTGGGCCCGCGGCGGTGCGTGTCTTCGACGATGTCTGCCCGCACGCCGGTGCGAGCCTGTCGGCAGGACACCTCGACGATGATTGTGTGGTGTGCCCTTGGCATGCTTGGTCGTTTGACATGGAAACCGGCCAGTGTCCTGACAACCCGACAATTAAGATCCGTGTCTACCGCACCCGTGTATGGGAAGGGCAGGTTTGGGTCAATTTCGACAATGATGCCGATCACTGATTCGAGTTTATAATTTTGGCCATGACCGATCGATTACCGTCAAACCGTGTGACCCTACGTACGATTCGCCGCTGGGTCGGCCGCGCAGAGCCTTTTGCCGTATTGACCTGTTACGACGCGACGATCGCGTCATGGCTGTGGCGCGGGGGGGTCAAGTGTTTGTTGGTTGGCGACACTGCTGCGCAAGTGATCCTAGGCCATGATTCTACGCTTCCAGTTCCGCTGGCATTCATGGTGGAGATTACCGCTGCGGTCCGTCGAGGAGCGCCCGACGCGTTTGTGATTGCCGATATGCCGTTCGGTAGTTATCAGTGCGGCGACGACATGGCGGTGCAGAACGCCATCCGGTTCTTGACCGAGGGTTCTGCCGACGCGGTGAAGCTGGAGGTCACCGAAGCCTTTGCGCCTTTGATCGATCGAATGAGCCGGGCTGGCGTGCCGGTGGTCGCACACGTGGGTTCTCTACCGCAGCATGTGCGTGTGCGTGGTGGCTACGGATCGGTGGGACGTACGTCGACCCAAGCGGCCCAGCTGGTCGATACAGCCAAGCAGATGATCCAGTCTGGCGCCGCCATGCTCTTGGTGGAGGCGGTGCCGGCCCAGGTTTCGGCCCAGATTGTCAAAATGGCCGCAGCCATGACGGCTCAAGGCGGCCAGGGTGAGGTGCCCGTGATCGGCTGTGGAGGCGGTCCGGCGTGTCATGGGCACGTGGTGGTGCTCCACGACCTTTTGGGGCTGACGCGTTGGCAGCCCCCGTTTGCTCGGCCACTAGCGGATCTGGGCCAACAGATTAGCTCGGTGGCCGCACAATGGATCGAGCAGGTACGGTCTGGCAACTACCTCCACACAGACCATCCCTATAAAATGAATGATTGACGCAGCAACATGGATCGATGCGGTTGGCAAATGAACATGCGGTTCTAATCCCATCTATTTGAAGGTGTTTAACGTTTTCAGAGATCCCACGCCGTGTCCGCGGTCACCCGATGCAACTCCGGGCATTGGCGGGTTTGGGCCAAACCCATTGAACCCCCGGGCGCCGGTGGCGTATGACAATCCAGGATGAGCCGGTGTCCAACGGGCGTTTGGCTGCCGGCCGCAGCACGCGGTCATTTTTACTAAGCGCATCCGGCGGTCAGGGGCATGAGGATTTGTGGATCCAAAAGTGACGCCGATTCGTCGCTGGTCGTCGATCAACAGACATGCCACAACGGTGTGCATCATCTTGATGACAGGTTGGTTTGAAAGGAGAGTTTCGATGAATCGTATCCGTTGGTATGGCTCCACCATGGTCTTGTTGGTCACGGCGGCTTTGGTGATCGCCGTGGGCCCGCGTTTGGCTCAACAGATCGCTTGGGCACAAGCCGGGGCGCGCATGACACTGATCAAGAACGCGCTCGAACAGAACTCCACCCTATCGCAGTTGAGCGACGCGTTTCGCAACGTCGCCCAGTTGGTTGAGCCGAGCGTGGTTCATATCCAAGTCTCTATCAAACAACGTGCCAAGGCACCAAGCCGATCACCCAAGGACCAATGGTTATGGCGGTTCTTCGGTCCCCAGATGGAGCCGCGGTGGCGTCGTGGCCCGTGGTGGGGCGATCAAGATCGCCAAGACGATCAATTGGAACAGGACGACCATGAAGATGGCTGGCACCAGGATTTGGATCGTTACAACGTGCCACACGTGGTGGGCAGTGGTTCAGGCTGGGTTTTCGACGAGCATGGGCACGTGATTACGAACTTCCACGTGGTCAAAGGTGCCGACTCGATTACGGTTCGATTCCACGACGGAACCGAACGCAAGGCAACGGTGGTCGGGACCGACCCCAAAACCGACATCGCTGTGATTAAGATCAGTGGCGGCCGCCTTCACCCCGCGACGCTGGCCAGTGAACCGGCCGAGCAGGGTGATATTGTTTTTGCATTCGGTTCACCGTTTGGCTTTGAGTTTTCGGTCAGTCAGGGAATCGTTTCGGCCAAGGGGCGACAGCTGGGCATCCTGTCGCGAGGGGGATATGAGGACTTTATCCAAACAGACGCCGCGATTAACCGCGGCAATTCGGGCGGGCCGTTGACCAATATTTACGGTCATGTGGTTGGCATGAACACGGCCATTGCTTCGCGGTCCAACGGTTTTCAAGGGCTGGGGTTTGCGATCCCCGTGGCGATGGTGCAGCAGGTCGTTGAGCAGCTGATCGATCACGGGAAAGTCAGTCGAGGTTATCTTGGCATTTACATCGCGGACCTGGAGTCCAAGCTGGCTCGGACTTTTGGTTATGACGGGCAGGGTGTGTTGGTTGAAGAACCCATCGATGGGGGGCCGGCAGAAGAAGCGGGTATCCAGCGGGGTGACATTATCACCAAGATCGATGGCGAACCCGTCGGTACAGCCAATGATCTGCGCCAAACTGTTGCCTCTTATTCACCTGGTACCGAGTTATCTTTGGAGGTCTTTAGAAGCGGTCAGACCTTGACGGTAACGATCGATATTGGTCAGTTACCGGACGAAGTCGCGTCGGCGACACCGCAGAAAGACGATGGCGATCCGGGTGTCGCCAAAGAGTCCAACCGTTTGTTATTGAGAAAACTAGGAATTGGCTCGGTGGCGACATTTACCAGAGAAGCGGCCAAGCGACTGGACATCGCCTTCACCCCGGGCGTATTTGTCCGATCGGTGCGTCGCGACTCGGCCGCCGACGCCG
Source organism: Phycisphaeraceae bacterium (assembly GCA_965222495.1). GTDB lineage: Bacteria > Planctomycetota > Phycisphaerae > Phycisphaerales > Phycisphaeraceae > CBDCUA01. Next base: position 256,551 of record CBDCUA010000005.1, read on the forward strand.
CGGGTATCACCCAAGGTCAAATCATCACGGCTGTAATGGGTGTAAGAGTCAAGACGGCCGAGGAATTGGTCGAACAGCTTAAAGTGCACGACCTGGCATCGGGTCTGCGCATGAGTGTGGTCGATGGAGACATGAAGCGGTTTGTGTTTCTAGAACTGCCAGATCAATAGAGGGTTAGCGAAAGGATACGGCCATGACCATGGAACAGCGCTTTGAACAGCTAGCCCGGTCCAACCGGCGTTGGCGTTCGGTCGCATTGGGGATCTGCCTCGTTGCCGCTTCTGGGCTTCTTATGGCCCAGGGCAGAGTCGGAGCAGCTCCAGGCGTCGTTCAGGCCAGACGGGTTGAGGTGATTAACAAGAAAGGCGTCCCGGTTGTGATCCTGGACGCAGAGGAACGTGGCGGGCGTATCGTCACCACCAGCGCTCAAGGAGATCTTTATTTTGAGACGGCTGCAGGTGCGATCAACATCTACAATGGGCGAGGGCAGAAGCTCGCCCGTCTCAGCGCCACCAAGGACGGCCAGGGGATGCTAGCGACCTACAATCACAACGGTGAGGGCGTGGTTGCGTTGGGTGCGACCAAAGACGGTAAGGGCGCATTTACGACCTATAACGGCCAAGGCCAAAAGTTGGTCAGCCTCAGCGCCAATGATAGTGGTGGAGCGGTCAGCGTCTGGAACAATACCGGGCAGGCCATTAGCACGATGCGCGCTGACGACCGGGGCTATGGCGAAGTGGGGGCCTGGAACCATGACGGCACGGGCCGGAAGCTCACACCGGGCGAGTAACGGCTGACGATTGTGTTGTGGATACGTCGAATGTGTTCTTGATGCCCGTCTGTTGGTCGTCAACCTCATCGTAACGACCCGGTGTCACCGTGGCCGGGTGCATCTTACATCGCGGTTCTGATCAAGACCTAGGCTTTATTTGCGCTGTGTGCAGGACTGATCTGGCTGGCTGGGTCACCCCAGCACGTTAAGTACTTGCCGTAGCCTGCCGATTGGATCGAACAGAGCGACTGTTATAGGAATGCTGGCAACGGCGAGGGATACCCGTGCTGCGAGTCGAAATGTGCGCTGCTGAGCCTGGAATGGTACTGGCTCTGCCGGTCCGTAACCCAAACGAGTTCGATAGAGTTCTTCTCAAAATCGGATACTGTCTTAACCGACCCACCATCGAACGGCTCGAAGAACTAGGTGTGAAGAGCGTTTGGGTTCGTTGTCCGAGCCTCAGCGGTTTACGCAAGTTTTTTAACGAAGATATCATTCGATCTCAAGCCGGTATCGTTCGGCAAATCGCTGGTGCGTTCGACACGCTTCAGAGTCAAGTGAACACCAAGCTGCCTTACCATACCTATCGCAAGTCGATCAGGGATATGATCGGTCACCTGGTGGGCAACCCCCGCGCCGCCATGTTTTTGGGACAGCTAACGGACATCCACGCCGATGGCTTGATCGCTCATAGCTCTCGGGTGACCTACCTGAGCTTGCTGATGGGGCTGAAGTTGGAGGGTTATTTGGTTCGTCAGCGGAAGCGGATCAATCCGGTGATCGCTAAGGAAGTCACCGCGTTGGGTCTTGGGGCCATGCTCCACGATGTGGGGCTGGTTCAACTGTCCGAACCTGTGAAGGAACGATATTTGGCCACCGGAGACGAATCCGAACCTCAGTGGCGTGAGCACCCCACGCTGGGTTATGAGATGGTCCGCGGTCAGATTGACCCCAGCGCCGCAACGATTGTTCTGAATCACCATCAACGCTTCGATGGTTCGGGCTACGCCGGCCGCAGCATCAACGTGTTAGACCGAGAGCGGATCCACGTCTTTGCAAGGATTGTGGGGTTGGCCGAACAGTTTGACCGGATGCTCCATCCTCCTCACCTACCGGCGCAACCGACCGTCAACGTCCTTAGGCGATTGCTATCGCCCGAATGGCTGGTCCGGTTTGATCCGCACGTCATGCGTGCACTGTTGTCGGTCGTCCCGCCGTATCCACCTGGCTCTGCGGTTCGGCTTAGCGACGGGCGAGTGGGGATCTGTGTCGATCATGTGCCCGTCGATCCTTGCCGTCCGGTGGTCCGAATCGTGCCGGACCTGGATCGGATCGACCCAGACAGCGATCTTCCCGACGAGACCGTGGACCTGTACGAGGAAGAGCCGACGCTATTTGTCACGCAGTGCGATGGTCAAGGTGTCAGCGATCTGAATTTTCCAAAACCTGCCCTGATGCAGGATCAGTTACAGGGTCTGATCTTAAAAGGTAGGGGCAAGGTCGGATTGCTATAAACGACGTGTCTCGAGCCCGTCGGTCGGTAGTCAACGCGTGCGTCCTACCCTACCATGGTTAGACGTGCGGCAGATCTTGGGACAGCCTGGCGCGGTGGGGGCCCTACAAGTGGCACTGCGCAGCGAGCGATTGCACCACGCGTATATCTTTCACGGTCCGGAGGGCGTCGGTAAGTTTACCACCGCCTGTGCGTTTGCCCGGGTATTGCTGTGTCACGATCCCAAGGTCGATTTGGACCAATGCTTGTGTTCCTGTGGAGGCTGTGTATCGTGCCTGCGACTGCCCAGCGGCAGGCCGACGACGGCGATTGCTAACGAACCGGTCCACCCGGACTTTCACGTCGTGACCAAGGAGTTAGCCCGTTACAGCCATGACGCAGCGGTGCGTGGGCGCAAACTCACCTCGATTCCGGTGGACGTGTTGCGTCGGTCATTGATCGAGCCGGTGTACCGAGGCGCACAGCTGGGACACAAGAAAGTGTTCATTGTCGATCAGGCCCACCTGCTCGGTGAGACGGGCCAGAATTTGTTGCTCAAAACCCTCGAACAACCACCAGCGGGTACACACCTGATCTTGGTCACCGATAGCCAAGACAAACTGCTGGTGACAATTCGTAGCCGGTGCCAGCGAGTGGCATTTTTGCCTATTCCCGACAGGTTGGTCGTGCAGTGGCTAGATCAGCAGTCGGTGCCGCTGGACGCCGACCAGCGCTCGTGGTTGATCGGCTATGTCTGCGGCAGTCTGGGTCGGGCTCAGTTGGCGATCGAATTCGACCTGTTTGCTTGGGGCAAGGCCGTGGCGTTGGGCTTCGACCAGATCAGCCAAGGTCGCTTTCCCGTTGAGCTGGGGCAGCAGATGGCCCAACTGATCGACGGTTTTGCCAAACGTTGGGTCCAGGAACACGACGGGGCATCGAAAGAAGCGGCCAACCGACAAGCGGCGGGTTTGATGTGGTCGGTGATCGGCCAGCACGCCAGGCAGAAGATCGCCGCCTTATGTACCGATCACCACGGCAGTGATCCAGAGGCGATCCGGCCATTGATCCACCCGTGGTTGGGTGTGATCGATGCGTTGGGCACTGCCGAACGCAACCTGGCCGCCGGGGTGAATATCGGTATGGTCACCGACCATCTTGTATCTGAGATCTATCGACGGCGATCGGATGCGTGTTTGTCCGAGGTGTAAACGGGTTGATTCTGTTTGGTGAAGGGCAGAGCCGTCGATCGCCCGTAAGATGAATGGGGCAGGAGATCGGTTGGATGGGCGGTGGGCGGTTTGGTCGTAGGGGTGTCGCGTAGGGCCGTTGGCCGTCGGGTGACTTGTGCTGTCTGACCGGTGGTGTCGGTTTGGCAATGGACATGTCTTGGCTTTTTATTTATGGCGTTCTCGAGTGGTACATTCGTGTGGCCATGGTGCCGGTGATCCTGCGCCGTCGCTTCTCTCCGGCCACTTCGTTAGCCTGGCTGAGCGTCATTTTTTTTCTGCCCGTATTGGGTGTGGTTGTGTACGCCTTGATCGGGGTGCCCCGGTTGGGTAGACGGCGGGTCCGTCAACACCAGACGGTGGTCAGCGCGATGCGTTCAGACGAACGGCGGTTCTGCCTGTTGAAGGATCACGTGATCCGTTCGGAGGCGGAGGCCGATCCCGTGTTGCGACCGGTGATCCGTCAGGCCGAACACCTCGGTGGCATGCCGATCTTGGGTGGCAACCATGTCGAATTATTGACCCGTCCACAAAAGATGATCGATCGTCTAATCGCCGACATTGATCGCGCGCAACATCAGGTTCATCTGCTCTACTACATCTTTGCCCCAGATCAAACGGGCCAGCGTGTCACCGACGCCCTGGCCAGCGCTGCCAAAAGGGGTGTCCGGTGCCGCCTGTTGGCGGACGCTGTTGGGTCACGCGCCCTGTTTGGTTTTAGGCACCGCCGGTTGTTGGATCGACTCGTCGGTGATGGCGTAGAAGTGTTTCGCATGCTCCCCGCTTCACCGTTGCGACGTGGTCTGGCTCGCCTGGACCTGCGTAATCATCGCAAGCTGGCGATCGTCGACGGCAGGGTCGCCTATACCGGCAGTCAGAACATTGTCGACGCGGACTATGGTCACCGCCGAGCTGGGTCATGGCAGGACTTGTCGGGTCGGTTTACCGGCCCGGTGGTCAGCCAACTCCAATCGGTCTTTCTTGAGGACTGGGCCTTTGAGACCGATCGAGAGATCCAAGAGTCATGTACCTTTCCCCCGTTAGATCAAGTCGGTGTCGTGCCCGCTCAGACCGTACCGACGGGGCCTGATGAACGGTCAGAGGCGATGCTGCGGATCACATTGGCGGCGATTTACGCTGCCCAGCGATCGATCATCATCACCACGCCCTATCTGGTGCCCGACGAACCGACCATGGTGGCGTTGTCCATGGCCGCTGGTCGGGGTGTCGACGTCAAGCTGGTGGTTCCGCATCGCGGTGATCATCCGTTGGTGTCGGCTGCGGGTCGAGCATACTACGGGCCACTGTTAGACGCTGGGGTGAGCATCTTTCAGCACCACGGTGGTCTGCTGCACGCGAAAACCGCCACCGTGGATGATGCGTTTGCGCTGCTGGGATCCAGTAACCTGGACATCAGGAGTTTCTATTTAAATTATGAAATCAGCGTGTTGCTTTACGGCCCCGAAGTGACCCAGCAGGTACGGACAACCCAGCAAGAATATCTGCGGCGGTCCCGACCTGTCGATCGTGACCAGTGGCGACGCCGGCCACGCGGTCTTCAGTTCATCGAAAATGCAGCGGCGTTGCTGTCGCCGTTGTTGTGAAGGATGCGTAGGCCAAGGCTGGGGTGGTCCAACGTCTAGTCGGTCGTGCACGGGACGCCACCTGCGGTCGGTATCCGCTGTCAGCCGTGTGGGTGATCGTCGGGATAAGCTGGGCAATTTTTCCGAACACGGACTGACTCATGTGAGGGAAAGGAAATCCAACAAGGTCGTTCAAGGTGGTGCGGTTGGTTGGGTATGATTGTATATACTCGCTTGTGGTGGGTCTGTATCGTGCTGTAGGCACAGGCGACGGGAGAGCTTGCCTGAGTATCATCGTCGCCGATGCGTCAATAACAACAAGTGAATGTCGTAGGATTCGATCCCGTGAGGGGTGTGTTTGGAGCGATTTGTCACGGTCCGATGAGATTTAGTGTCTGCGACTGCGATTTGCCGACGGATAGGGGTTGGACAAGGCGCTGGATTCAGATTGCAGGGTGTGGAGATAGGCGGGTCACGAGCGTCAGGCCAACATAAGCTGGATCCGTGTTGGATGTTTGCATTGAAGGTTCGTGTTTCGACGTTCGTTCCGTTCGTAGCACTCTATTACATGGGAGTAAAAGAAGATGTGGACAAGGAAACGGTATTGGCTTGGTGTTCTGGTGGTCGGTGCGATGTGCTTTGGGGGACAGCCAGCGACAGCGGATGATTCAGAGGCGGTCTATCAAGAGACGGCCGCCGAACAGTACCAGCGCCAGCGTCTAGCGGCGATCGACGCTGATCGTGAGGGTGCGGTCCAGGCGTTGGCCGAACAGTGGTCATCGGCGTCGGGTGAAAGTGTTGAAAGCTTGGCCGCATCGATTCTTTACAATACGACCGCCCAAGATCTGGTGGCGATCCAAGACGCTACCACGTTTGGCCAGGTGCAGGCGATTATCTTGAACCAACCTGAAGGCGAAACGGTCGCTGCGCTGACCCTGGGCGAACTTGATGAAGACCTGGTGTATACCCCGGTGACACCCTGCCGGATTGTCGATACACGTTTCGGCGGCGGTGGGGTGATTCCTGCAGGGGGATCGCGTAACTATTGGGTGCATGGGAGTGTTGGCAGTCAGGGCGGCAACCCAGCGGGCTGTCCGTCACCGACTGGCGGCGATCCGAGAGCGGTGCACGTGAACGTGACGGTTGTGCCGGTGGGCGGGAACGGGTTTGTGAAGGTTTATCCCAAAGGCACTGCCGAACCCAACGCCAGTCTGGTGAACTTCAAGAAAGGCAGCAACATTGCCAACGCTGCGACGATCAAGACGTGCTTTAATTGCAATCAGGACATCACCGTCAAGGTCAAAAAAGCCTCGGCACACGTGATTATCGATGTTCTGGGTTTTTACTACCCGGCCAAGGGGAGAGTCGAGAATCGAAACATGTTCCCCCAAAGCTCTGGGATCCCCACCCAGCCGGCGGTGTTGAACCACGGTACGGTTTCTATTGTGGCACCTGGCCCGGGAACAATCGTTGTTCGGGCGACCGCTGGCGTTAAAATGAGTGGTGAAGATACGGTCGTGAAGTTTGGTATCGAAGACACCACGGGGCCGCTTGTCGGTATCAACACCTTCGATCGATTTGTGGAGGTGGGTAAGGCCTCCGGTACCGCTTCGATCGATCACTACCACTCTGCAGCGGTTGAGCATCACTATGCTGTGACGGGTGCGACGACGCGGTTCTACAGGGTTAGGGCTTGGAGACGATCTGCCAGCACCGCACATAGCGCTTGGTTGACTAACCTTGTTCTGTCAGCCGAATTTATTCCCGAATAGTTGGAAGGTCTCCGATCGATCAGTATCCCTAGGCGTGTAAGACGATCCGAACACCGATCCGGTTGGCCCGTCGGTCAGGGCGCTCTAGGCCCCGTGACGAATCGCGTTTGCCGCAACATGAGATTGTGGTAAGGGCGGTTGGTCACGGGGCCCTTTTTTTGTTGGTGTGACCACCGGTTGATGGGCTCATCCGACCGCTGGTGGCGGTATCCTGTCGGCTATGGATGACCTGCTCATTGCGATCGACCTGGACGGCACACTGCTGGATCGGCGGGGACGCATTAGTGACACGAACCTGGCCGCGATCGTTCAGGCCGAATCGGCCGGCGCTGTGATCGTGCCTTGTACCGGGCGGATGTGGATCGAAGCCAAGGCGGTGATCGATCGATTGCCCACGCCCGGTGTCGGGGTTTTTGTCGGTGGAGCGGTGGTCAATGACGCGGCCACGGGTCAATCACTGGACATGGCGGCCATTGAGCCTCGACTGGCCTATGAATTGGTGCAGTGCTTGGAGGGCTTGCCAGAGGCGGTGCTGGTCGGCCGGGAGTCGGGTCTGTGTGGCCACGACTATTTGGTCACCGGTCAGGGTGTGTTGACACCGGCCACCCAGTGGTGGTTTGAAGCCTCTGGCGCCACGGTTCATTTTCAGAGTCACGTGACCGGCGACGATCTTCACCACACGCTTCGCATCGCCGTGGTCACCGACGATACGCGTGTGACCGAAGTGGGCGATCAGTTACGTCGTGCCTTTGACGGCCGTGTTCTGGTCCAACATTTTCAGGCTGTACAGACACCGGACCCGAATCAGCGGGTTTATGTCTTAGAAGTCTTTGCCGCAGGTGTGGACAAGTGGCGCGGTCTGGATTGGATCGCCCATCAGCGAGGGATGGGGCCGCACCAGGTTGTGGCGATCGGCGATGAGATCAACGATGTGGCCATGTTGCGATCGGCCGGCTGCGGTATTGCGATGGCTAATGCAGTGCCAGAAGCAAAAGCGGTGGCCGATCACGTGACTCTAGCCCATGACCAAGACGGGGTCGCACATGCGATTAGGCAGCTGCTCACAGGCCAGTGGTCCGTAACGCGATAGTCCTACCACCGCTGATGATGGGGCTGAACGTCCATTTCGTACTCAATGACGTCCTGAACGTACGCAGCGGCGTTGTGGAGGTCTTTGCCAAGTCCTTTAACCGCATTACAGCCCGTGGTGGCCAGCAGGAGTATCGCCGCAACTGTCCTAATCGGTTCCTTAATCCACTTTGGGTGTTTTCTCATGGTCGCCATCCCATTTGCAGATTCATTCTTGCATGACATATGTGAACGCGCCGTGAGGGTAAGCGGGGAAAGCAATGTATGACATGGTTTCCACGTACGACCGAGGTGTGATCGTCGCAAGAGTTTGTCGGTGATCTGCTTGAGTTCTCAGATGATGCATGGGAATGAATTCAAGTTGGCATGACGCCATATCCGCTGCATACAGATACGCAACGGTCGTTGACACAAGTTTTTGGACCAAGGCGTGGCCGCGCAAGGAAAAACACACGTTGTGTTCACATTCGACCCCGACAGGGTCATGCCTGAGGCATTGTCCTTGATCCCTGTTTACGATTATCGGCGACGACGGGGGCTTATGATTAAAGGGTTTGACCGAAGATGAACCGGCAGGCGGCTGTTGGTATGATCAGTGGGCCATGCTGGAATCCTCGGTGACCCAAGAAACGTTAGAGGTCATGATCCAACGGCTGCCAGGCCATGAAGACTTGGCATTGCCGGGTTACCAGTCCGACCATGCGGCCGGCATGGACCTTTACGCGGCGGTTCCCGCCGACCAGTCGTGGGTGATTGAAACAGGGAAGATCTCCGTGGTCCCTTGTGGTTTTGCCGTGGCGATACCGGTGGGTTACGAAGGTCAGATCCGACCCAGATCCGGTTTGGCGGCCAAATTCGGTATTTCGATGCCCAATGCTCCGGGGACGATCGACGCCGACTACCGGGGTCAGGTCAAGGTGCCACTGGTGAACCATGGCGCACAACCCTTTCAGGTCAAACGAGCCATGCGGATTGCGCAGATGATCATCAAGCCCGTGCCACGTACGCGGTGGGTGGAGGTCGATCAACTGCCTGAGACGGTTCGCGGGCAGGGTGGCTTTGGGCACACGGGTCAGTGACCATACGAGGGGTCTTTTTGCTCAATCGGCTCACGCGGTCTGTGAAACACGGTCAGAGACTGGGGTGTCTAGAAGACATTGTCGAATGTGGTTATATCCGGAACGCCTGAGGGTTTTGTCATCCGGTATGAGGTGGAGTCCCGATTGCGGCCAGGTCAAGCGGTGACACCTGAGCCCCAACACACGCACGAATATGTGATGGTGGTGGCTGGCCTAGATATTTGGTCACCCATTTGGTAAAATGCTCCAACTGCGGGTTGTGGTCGCAATATGATGCTGACCGATCAACCCTGCCCCACACGCAACGGATCTAGGAGTACGGGGGGACATTAGAACATTGGATATCTCCTAGCAGACACGATCCAGACTTCCATTGTAGGTCCCGCCTAGTCTGGCTCGCAGAACAGACGAATGATCGGTTTGCTTTTATCACTTTCCTTATGGAGGGAGATGTAATGACTTGGCGCACGATGTCCTCCGTCTTCCGGGGGGCTCTACTGGGGTTAGCCATCAGCGGCATCACCATCACCACCGCCCACGCCGAGCTGGTGGACCGACTGACCGCTAGTGACGGCGAATCTTTTGACCGTTTCGGTCTTGCCGTGGCAATTGACGGAAAGACCGCTGTGATCGGTGGTGACCAAGACGATCTATTCGGTGGACAGGAGCCGGGAGCGGTTTACCTGATCGATACCGTTACCGGTCGCCCGATCAGTAAGCTCACCGCCACCGACGCGGCGGCGCGCGACCAGTTTGGTGGGTCGGTTGCGATGAGTGGCAACACGGCCGTGATTGGGGCGAATCTCAGCGACCCGGTTGGTCGTAGTTCCGGTGCCGCCTATTTGTTCGACACCGCTACGGGCAACCAGCTGCACAAGCTCACGGCAACCGACGCTTCTCCGTTCGACCGGTTGGGTTGGTCTGTGGCGATCAGCGACAACGTGGCCATTGCCAGCGCCCGTACGCACGGTGACTCGGACGTATTTTCCGGTGCCGCCTATCTGTTTGACGTCCACACGGGCCAGCAGCTGCACAAGTTGATACCCGACAATGCTCAAGCGGGGGCGTCTGATTTTTTTGGTTGGTCAGTGGCTGTCAGCGACACCACCGCTCTGGTCGGGGCCATCGGCGATGACCACGCGGGCGCCAACTCGGGAGCGGTGTACGCGTTCGATGTCGCGACCGGAGACCAAATCGGCAAGCTCACTACCGCCGACGCCCAAGCATTTGACCGGTTTGGCACCTCGTTGGCCATCAGCGGGGACATCGCCATTGTCGGCGCACGCACAGAGTCAAACGGTGGTGATTTCTCCGGTGCCGCCTACCTGTTTGACGTAGTGACAGGTGATCTGATCGCCAAACTGACCGCCAGTGACCAGACGGCTTTAGATCGATTTGCTTATTCAGTGGCCATTGATGGACCGCTGGCTGTGGTCGGCGCTATCCAAGCTATCGGTGATCAAGGCTTGCAGACGGGTGTGGCGTATGTGTTTGATGTGGCGACAGGTGACCAGCTAGCCAAATTGACCGACGATAGCTTGACCGGGATTGGCGACGCATTTGGCTGGTCCGTGGGGATCAGTGGCCAGCGGGTCGTCGTCGGCGCTCCGGGCAACCAAGATGAAACAGGTAGCGCATTTCTGTTTGACCTGAGTGCCACGCTGCCCGAGCCGGGCACGTTAAGCGGGTTGGCTGTGGCTTGCATCGCCTGGTGGGTGTTAACGTCAGCGAAGAGACGGGGTGCGACCTTTTGCGGTGGCGGCGATTCTGTGCGATGAGCACCCGTACGTCCGTTATCCCGCAGCGACCGGTCCAGGCGCGTTGGCGTTTCGAACATCTTCCGTTGACTGAGATTTGATTGTCGTTGGAGCGGCGGTTTGGTCGATTGTGATTGAATCGTAGCGCGATCGTTGTGTGAGCGATTTTGTACAACTGGGAAACGGCCTGTACAAATCCGGATTGGTTCTCGCACACCGTTTGCGGATGTGAGTATAGGATGAGTAAAGACTTATGATCCGTTCGTCGCACACGAAACACAGGCGATGCGTAAACGACGTAGCGACTTGATAAACGGGTGTTGGAGCCCCGGACATGTGCCGCTGTCGTGGCCGTGGCTTTGGCTTTGAGACTGGCAATGCTCTAGGACGACCGATGGCCAGGAAAAGTAAACGCGCTTCGAAAAATGTGATCGATCGACGCCAGATGGCATGCACTCTGCTCTGGGTAGCCCTGTTGGGTGTTTGGTTATTGGTGACGGCATCTCTTGTGAGTTACGACGCCGGTGATTGGCCTGGCCATTCGGTCGCACCGCACCACGTGGTTACGCGGAACTGGGTAGGCCGAGTGGGGGCGTTTGTTTCACATAAGCTTTACCTCATGATCGGCCCTGGGGTTTGGGTAGCCATGGCCGGGGGACTGGCGTTCTTTTTGGCCACGGCCGTTGGCCGAGCTGTGACACAGCCCATTCTGCGGTTGATCGGACTGGCCATTATGAGTCTATCCACCAGTACGATCATCGGTCTTGGTCTGCCCCGGTCATTGGTCGAACGTCCCGAAGGACCCGGCGGGCTGATCGCGATCTACGTGAATCATGAGTTGGGTACCCGGTTCGGATTTCTAGGCACCATGATTATCTTGGGGGTGACTTTTTGGGTCGGCGCGATTTTGGCCATCGATCAGGTGGTGATGGCGTTACCACAAGTGGCGATTCGCTTATGGCACACGGTAACGCAGCTACGCATACCTAACCCGATGGGCATGCGGTGGTGGCCCCGATTGGCCAGCGCCCTGACAGGTGGCGGTGGTGCCCGGTCGTCGGTTTGGTCCAGCGGCCGATCAGAAGGCGGTAGAACTGGCGTTGGTCACGCCCCTGGGCGTTCAAGGCACCGCGCACGAAAAGTTGAGCGGGAAGATGACCTCGACGATCCGATGGACGAAGATCAGGATCCACCGATCGAGGCGCAGCTGGACGATGAAGATGAACCGTCAAGCGCCGCCGATGCCCCTGGCGCCTACGCGGTCAGTAAACAACCCTACGATCCTGAAGCCCTTCGTGCCAAGATCAAGCAGCTGCCAATTAACTTTGCACCCAAATCGAAACGTGCGGCGTCCGCGACGCTTGGCGCAGCACGCGAGGTGGATCTGTCGGGGTATCAGTTTCCCGAGTTGGATCTGTTGGAAGAACCAGAAGGCAGCTTCACCCAAGAAATGGAACGAATCGTTCGTGATCAGGCCGTTGGCCTCGAAAGCGCCATGCAACAATATCGTATTGAGGGCGAGGTGGTGGGGATCGATTCTGGTCCGGCGATTACGCTCTATGAAGTGCGTCTGGCACCGGGCACAAAGGTGTCGCGGCTTTCGGTGGTATCCAGCGACCTTGCACGGGCACTGAAGGCACACAACATCCGTATTGTCCCCAACATGGCCGGGAAAGACACCGTGGGGATCGAGGTGCCAAATCTCATCAAAGAACGGGTGCGCCTTAAGGAGCTAATGAGCGCCAATCCAGACGTGGCTGCGAAGATGAGACTTCCGATGTATCTAGGCAAGGATGCATCGGGCAATCCTCAGATCGCTGATTTGGCGACCATGCCGCACATGCTCATTGCCGGGACCACCGGTTCGGGTAAGTCAGTTTGTATCAACAGCATCATCATGTCGTTCCTATTCACCAAGCGTCCTGACGAGCTGAAACTGGTGCTGGTGGACCCCAAGATGGTTGAACTGAGTATGTTCAAAGATGTCCCGCACCTGATGTGTCCGGTCGTCACAGAGATGACCAAAGCCGCGGCGATCCTTGAATGGGCCACGACCAAGATGGACGAACGGTACGAACTGCTGGCCGAAGCCGCTGTGAGAGATATTTCCAGTTACAACAGCCTGGGATGGGAAGAACTCAAGGAGCGGTTCGAACCGGCCACGGAAGCGGAAGAGGCTCGTATTCCCAAAAAACTGCCTTACCTCGTCTTTATCATCGATGAGTTGGCGGACATGATGATGACTCACAAGGAGGTGGAGGGTTTTATCGTTCGGATTGCCCAGAAGGCCCGAGCGGTGGGTATTCATTTAATCCTGGCCACACAGCGACCGCAGGCCAATGTGGTAACGGGTCTCATCAAATCGAACATGCCTTGCCGCGTCAGCTTTAAGGTCGCGTCGGGGATGGACAGCCGAATTGTGTTAGACCATAAAGGTGCCGAATTGCTTTTGGGCCAAGGCGACATGCTGTACTTGAGCCCGCGGACGAGCAAGATCACCCGCGCCCAGGGCACACTTGTCGACGACCGCGAGATCCGAAAAGTGGTCAAGTTCCTTAAGACCGTGGCCCAACAGAGCTTTGAGCCACAGCTGATGCAGATCCGTTCGGCCAATAGCGGTTTGGATGAAGATACCGAACGCGATCCGCTTTTCGATGACGCGGTCCGGGTGGTTCTTGAGTCCCAACGCGGAAGCGTTTCGCTGTTACAGCGAAGGTTGACGGTTGGCTATTCGCGCGCCAGTCGGCTGGTCGAACAGATCGCCGCAGCGGGGATTATCGGAGAGTACAAGGGGTCTCAGGCGCGGGAGGTCAATATGACGTTGGAAGAATGGGAGCTGTTGCGGGCTCAAGCCGAAGCAGACCAAGCCAACGGCCTGACTCAGGAAGTCCAAGAGGAACATTTAAACAACGACCAGCAGCTTCAACAAGACGACGATTGGGAAGAGGAGGAAGAAGAGGAGGAAGAAGAATACGAAGAGGAGGAAGACGAACAAGATGAAGAGGAGGAGGACGACGACGACGAAGAGACCGACGAGGAGGACGACGAAGAAGTAGATCAGGACGACTAGGGGTTTGACTCCCCTGAGGAACCGTTACCCGTAGAGCCTAATTGCGGGTAGGGAGACCAGAAACCTCTTGAGCGGTCCAGAGGAAAACGGCTTGGGGCCCGTCGCAGGCACGCTACGACTTGACGGCGTGCTTTTGGGGGATCACCATAGGGCTGTCATCGACAAACCTAACGTCGCGGTGTGCCACCGCGGCCGAATATCAACCAGATTCAACGTGAGAGGTCAAAACATGAAACGTTTACGGATCACAACCCGTTGTTGGACTGTGGTTGCAGCGACGATGCTGGGATTATCTTCACCATTGATTGCCGATTGCGGTGTCTGTAAAGCCGGCGAGTCAGCCGTCAAACCCAAGTGCGCCGAATGCGACCGACAGGGCCAGATGTGCCAGAAATGTGTGGCCAAGAAGATGAAAATGAAGAGCAAGCACCACCACCATCACGCTTGGGCGATGATCCCCGAGGCCATCTGCGTGGTCCATCCCACTCAAGGCCACACGGTCAGCGGGACCGTTCGATTTATTCAGGCGGGACCGGGAATCAAGATTGTGGCGGATGTCGAGGGTTTGTCGCCGAACAGTAGGCACGCCATTCACATCCACGAGTACGGCGACTGCACGTCAGCGGATGGCAAAAGCGCCGGTGGGCATTACGATCCGCAGGGGCATCCACATGCACTGCCCAGTTCCGACATCCGGCACGCCGGTGATTTGGGTAATCTGCAAGCCGACGCCGAAGGAAAAGCTCATTACGAACTGACTGTGGACAATATCTGTATCGTGGGCCACAAGAATCCGATTTTGGGACGGGCGGTCATTATTCATGAGCACGCCGATGATGGTGGTCAGCCCACCGGGAATGCGGGGCCACGCATCGCTTGCGGAGTGATTGGCGTTGCTCATGTGGCAGCGACCCAACCGGCTGTCACAGCGCCGGCGACCCAACCAAGCCATCCATAAAATCACCAATTCTCCATCCGTTACTTTGTGACGTGCGGTTGTGGGCAACGCATTGCACCGAGATGCTTGTCGACGATAAAAAGAGCGTGGATACGTTCAGATGGCGATGACTGCACGGAACGGGTCGATCAAGCTGTAGACAATGTGTTGCTTGAACCTCACGATTGGCACGGCAAACCAAGCGTGGTCCTATAGCCAGTTCGAAGATCAATCGTTCAACGCGCAAGCCTTGTGACGGCTCTGGCCTGATACTGGGCCGATTTCGATCGCCACGTGAGACGATTGGACTCACTTTCGCAGGATCGTGGCTCAGGTGACAGCTGGAGGGATGTTACCCGTACTTGCTGGATCGCTTCTCGCTTTCCGAGCGGTCCAGAGAGCCGGTCATCAATCATCGGTTATGGTTGGACGTTCTGTTTTAACGCTCGGATTTTCATGGGCATTCCGAACAGATCGATGAAGCCGCGCGCGGCGGTGATGTCGTAGCCGCTCATGGCAAAGCTGGCCAGCTTTTTGTGGTAAAGACTTTTGGGAGAAGTCGCGGCGACGGCTTGGGCTTTTCCTTTAAAGAGCTTCACGGTGACTTTTCCTGTGACGACTTGATTGGCCTGATCCATAAACGCCTGTAATGCTTCGCGCAGCGGAGCAAACCATTGACCGTTGTAAACCAGTTCGGCGTACCGCAACGCCAGCTGTTGCTTACAGTGCAGTAGATCGCGTTCAAGGCATAACTGCTCAAGCGCCTTGTGGGCTTCGTAAAGGATCGAGCCGCCGGGTGTCTCGTAAACGCCACGGGACTTCATTCCCACCAAACGATTTTCAACCAGGACGGTCTGGCCCACCGCGTGTGCGCCACCGGCCCGGTTCAGCGCCTCGATCAGGTCGTGAGCCGGCATTCGTTGGTTGTCGACGGCGATCGGATTGCCCTGTTTGAACTGGATCTGCACGTACCGTGGCTTGTTTGGGCTTTGGGTCACCGGCACACTCATCACCAGACAGCTGTCAGACGGTTCATTGGCCGGATCTTCGATTTCTGCACCTTCGTGGGAGATGTGCCAAAGGTTACGATCTCGCGAATAGATCTTTTTCTTAGATTGATCGATAGGAATCTTGTGCGCCTTGGCGAAGTCGACGGCTGCCTCCCGGCTGGTCAACTCAAAGCTCGGGTCTTTCCACGGGGCGATAATTTTCAGTTTGGGATCCAACGCCATGTAGGTCAGCTCAAACCGAACCTGATCATTGCCTTTACCTGTTGCACCGTGAGCAACCGCGTCAGCGCCGGTTTGTCTAGCGGTCTCTACCTGATGCTTGGCGATCAGAGGCCGAGCGATACTTGTACCCAGAAGGTAGTCATACTCATATGTTGCGTGGGCCCTTAACATGGGCAAGCAGTAGTCCTTGGCAAACTCCCTCCGCAGATCTTTGACCACCACTTGGTCCGCACCGCTGCGGTAAGCTTTTTGTTTTATGTCTTTTAGCTCATCACCTTGGCCAAGTTCGGCAGCGAAGGCCACAACCTTCACACCTGGATAGCGATCTTTGAGCCACGGAAGGATGACCGACGTATCCAGTCCGCCGGAATAAGCCAAAACGATTTTCCGAGGACGAGCTTCCCGAGACGGTAAAGGCGTTTTTTTTGCCATCGTATATCCACAACCTATTTTATCTAATATCCTTACGTTGACGTTCGAGAACTGGGGCTGTCTGACGACCGGCTCATCATCCCAGGTAACCGTCGTGTTTTCCGACAATTATAATGTTTTGCCGTGGCCTGGGGGGACTTCGAAAATGTGGAGATGTAACCCTTTATGCAGAAGTCATTTGCTGGCCGGATGGCGACGGTCCAAAAATTTCTGGCTTTTGAAAGTAAATAAGCCTTGACCCTTCTCTACATTCTGGTATCTTTATTGAGGCGTCCATCTGCCGATGGGCGTGAGATCCACGACGATAGTTATAGATGCGAGAGGATGTGAGAGAGTAGAAGGGGAAGATTGGATACCATAAGATATGTGTGCGTCGTTCCTCAACGATGCAGATAATGTTGATTGATTATGTTCATGGGGTTGAGATATATTTTGGAGGCGAAGAATATGAACCGAAAAGGATTGCTCTTTTTGAAGTGTCTTGAGCGGCCCACTCGGGCTGGTTGCCGGGTACCTGCCATATTGGGAGGGTGCGCTGCTTTTTTGATGAGCACCCTGGGTGCTCAAGCACAGATTTTTGATTTTCAGAACATCCTTAATGATAGTGACGTCACCGGACTTCCTTTGTTAGGTGAGTTTGACCAAGCCACAGCAGATGCGATCAACAATTCGCCAAGTGGCATCAAAGCGGCCAAGGTTGGTGATACGCTGACCACTGATCAGGCTGCGGCGTGGTTTAACGCGGTTGACTTCGACTATGTATTCGCAGATTTCGAAGGGCTTTTGTCGGCGTCCAAGACACTTAACTTGGTCGAACAGGCGCCGGTAGGCGTTGGTGTGGGAAACTTTGCTCTTGATCCGCTGTTTCCCGATAGCACCCAGTCCAACCCGGCGACCGGGTTTACCGAAGCCGCTTACGCCCTCACTGGCGTGACGATCTCTAACTCAAAACTGTATCCCGGTTCGCCATCGCTTAGAAATCCCGCCAGTGGTAACTCGACGGCTCCAAACGTACGGTCAGCCCTTTTTACGCTGCCGATTACACAGCTGTCTGAGGTCGAAGCGAAGCGGGGCGAAACGATTGAACTCTTTAATACCCCGCAAGATCTCTTTCCCAACGACCACAAGAATATTCCGTATGTGACACGGTTTAATAACTATGGGAACAATGATCTGAACAACACTGACGAGGCAGGTTCGCAGTTTCCCTTCCAGTACAAAACGGATGACCAGCTTCTGGCCCGTGGGGACTTTGCGGCGATGGTCTCTCACTACCGTCTTCGCGGTGCTGACGGTGTGGTATTGTTCCAACCTGGTGTCATCGGATACTCAAAAGGGCAGATGAGGGATGATGCGCTGGAAGGATGGGAATTGGTAGATCCGATTCTTGATCTACCGGGTGGTGAAGTGGGTGTGACCATTGACACCACGGTGAACGTCGATGGTTCTGATGTCAGCTTGGAAGACAGTGGTGTGGTTTGGTCAGGAGCCAGTAGTGATTCAGCTCTAGCAATTTTGTTGAGCAACCTGGACGAAGTTGGTCATGAGGTGGCTCTTCCAGACGTTATTGAGGGTTTCGGTTTTAACGCTGATGATAACGTGCAACAAATCGAAGCCGGTCAGCACTTGCTGTTAGAGTTTGTCAATGACGGTCGGGGCTGGGCCAAAGTTCAGGTGAATCCTGTGTTCACAGACGATGACCGTAGCGGTATTGGCGTCCCGGAACCGGCATCGTTGGTGATGCTGGCGATCGGTAGCGTATTGATAGGGCTACCTCGGTCGGGTCGGCGTCGCTAAGTAGAGACAAATAGAGTATTGACAACCGCCCCTGATATTTCAGGGGCGGTTTTTTTTGGCAATTTCCAGACAGTTTGCGGGTCTGTCAATGAAAAAGGCGACGACTCAAATGAATCGTCGCCCGGAGGGAAAAGAGAGACGCCTAAGTGAGAGAACCAAGTGAAGTCGTTTTCAGACAATTCAACGAGGATTATCCGCCGTCTTGCAGCAGGATCATGGCCTCGTCGGTCGCTTGGGGCAGTTCGGTATTGATTGCATCAATATCCTGTTGGGATAGCCCCACTTCTTTGAGCAGGTCAAGATTGATTTCTTTTGTTTCGAGGCTCCCGGCGAACCCTAAGCCCAGTGTGCCGGCCATGATGTCGGCCAAATGAACCAGGCAGGTCAGCCTGCGGTTTTCTGGGCTAAGTTCGGTGGGGCGGTGATGGAAACCTGTGACACATGCGAAACTGGCTGGGAACTTCCAAACCCGACAGAGCTCAGAACCGAATTGTTCATGATTGGCACCGATAACGGCGGTTTCTACGTCGCGCAGTTTGAGGGCCGGATCCTGTTGCAGTCTTTCGATCACCTCTACAAACTGGGGACGTCGCGCTTGGATTTCTACCATGATCCCAATGTCATGGATCAGCCCCGCCAAGAACGCTTCGTCCGGTAAGCCCAAGCCGGCCTTCGCGGCCAGCAAGCGGGTACAGCTGCCAACGGCGATGGAATGTTGCCACAAGTCTCTGGCGCTAAAAGACGGGCAAATTTGGCCGCCCCTAAACAACTTGGTCAAGCTGGCGGCCACAGCGATGTTCTTGACAGCGTTCAAGCCCAGCAAGACGATCGCACGGTTGGTCGACCCGATCTGGCCAGGTAGTCCATAAAATGCACTATTGACCACTTTAAGAATTCTCGCCCCAAGGGCAGGATCATGGCTGATGACGTTGTTCAGGTCCTGAGCGGTTGAGTCGGGATCCTCGACAAGCCGGATGATCTTTAGTGTGACCTCCGGGAGGGTGGCGATATGGCTGATTTCTCGGGTGACGCTTTGCACCACAGCGGTGCTATCTGGATCTGAGGGAGCGGGCCCTGCGGTGAATGCGGCTTGGCTCATCCGGAATCCCTCCACAAGCAGGAAAATGTTTTGACAAACAGCTTTCTCTGAAGGGATATCGACCCACCAACCGGTTCACTTTACCCGGGTCGAACGGTTGTCTTTGGGCAAGTCGTCGCCTACCTTTTTGCATGGCATGGCGAGTTCACATAAATCGTTACCCGACGCTGGAGCGGTGGTATACCCGGGTGGATCGTCGGCCGGGCTGGGTGGTTCAGCTGGCGCTGCTGGCGGCAGTGTTTGTGGTCGTTGTGCCGTTACTTATGTTGGTGGCCGCGGCGGTGTTTGTCGGTTTGTTGGTGTTTGTCGCGCTTAGTGCGATTGTGCGGATCATGGCGGTTGTATCGGATGGCTGGCGTCGGATCACCGGGCACCGCAACGCTTCAGGAGGCCGTCAGAACGTTCGGGTGGTCAGGCGATAAGACAAGACGGCTACGATCGAGTATGGGTCGCCTATGTGGGCTGTGGGTGTGTTCGCTGGGGTGATCAGAAGCTCGGGCCGTGTCTGCGCCGTTGTGTATCACCGCGATATCGTGCCCACACAGGGATCTCTTTCGGCTTTGGCCACGCGGGTCCGGCGAAACGTGGCAGAGCTGCCTTAAACCCTTGGTCATCGGCTATGTGCGGACAGGAGTGCAGCCCGGGGTCCAACGGGCGACGGTCGTGACCATCGGCCCGTGCTATCACGGTGAGGTTTCGTTACATTACCCTGCGACCGTGATTAGGTATCACTATCACCCGGGGTGACTTGGAGCATGGGCAAAAAATACGTTCATCTCGCGGTAGCGGCCGTCTTGGTCGTCGTCGGTGGGTGGTCAGGGGCAACGGCAAACCAAGACGGAATGCCGGTCACAACTTCGAAGCCCACGGTGATCCACCCGGCACCGCGTGTGTCTGTGGGACTCAACAGCCCCAAGGAGACGATGTTCACCTTCTTGGCGGCGATCAACCGCGCTACGGGTGGTGAAGACGGCGCGTGGGCCCAAGTGTATCAATGTCTGGAGCTGGCGGAGGTGGATCGGGGCTCAGCTAAGGAAGTAGCGCTGCAGCTGTGGGGTGTCCTGAATCGACTTGAACACATCGATGACACCACGCCATTGCCGGATGCACAAGCGGTCGAGAGAAGGGCGTTAACCCGGTACGGGTACTTCCCCGACCCGCGGTTTGAACGCTCGATATTGCAACAGGTCCGCGGAAGCGGATCCATCACGATCGTCCTGACCGAATCGGGTGTGTGGAAGTTTTCCTCGCAGACCGTCGCAGGCATCCGCGATCTCTACGTTCGGCTGGCGGACCTCAAGATTGTGGGTTATCTCCAAGACGAACGGCACGGCAGTGTCGCGTTGTGGCTGCGTGACAAGATGCCACATTATCTTAAACAAGACCGACTTTTGAACATGGAGTATTGGCAGTGGCTCGGCCTTGCGGTGCTGATTCTCCTAGGGATGACACTCGACCACGTTGTGAGGTTGGGGCTGCGGGTGTTGACCAATCGGCTCTTGGTCCGCCGGCACGCGTCAGCCCGAAGCCAGACCATTGTGCTGGCGGTCCGGCCACTGGGGTTGGTGGCCGCAGGTTTGTTCTGGCTGCTGCTGTTGCGAGTGTTAAATCTTCCCAGTCAGGCGATGGTCGTGCTGTCGGCGTCTGTGCAATTGTTGACCATCTTGGCCGGCACGTGGGCGGCATGGTGTATGACCGATTTGGTCGGCGAGATTTTGCAGAGAAAGGCCGCCAAGACCACGACCAAATTTGATGATGTGTTGATCCCCCTGATCCGTAAGACCATCAAGGTCTTCATTGTTGCTTTTGGCCTGATCTATTCTGCAGCGGCGCTGAGCATTCCGGTTATGCCGATGCTCACGAGCCTGGGTATAGGCGGCTTGGCTTTTGCTTTCGCGGCAAAAGATACGATTGAAAACTTCTTTGGTTCTGTGGCGGTGATCCTTGACCGTCCGTTTGAAGTAGGTGATTGGGTGGTGATCGGTGATGTGGAAGGTACTGTAGAAGAGGTCGGATTTCGATCCACGCGTATTCGTACCTTTTACAATTCACAGGTCACCGTACCCAACTCGACACTTGTTCGGGCGACGGTAGATAACTACGGCCGGCGGCGGTATCGTCGCGTGAAGACCTACATCGGGATCCAATACGACACACCACCGGACAAGATCGTTGCCTTGACCGAAGGCATTCGCGAGCTGGTTCGATCCCACCCCTACACCCGCAAAGACTATTTTCAGGTTTGGTTCCATCAGTTTGGCCCATCCAGTTTTGATATCTTGCTTTATGTGTTTCACGAAGCACCAGACTGGTCGACGGAACTTCGCGAACGAGAGCGATTGTTTTTGGATATTGTGCGGCTTGCCGAGCATTTGGGTGTGCAGTTCGCGTTTCCGACGCGTACGGTTCATCTCTATCAGGCCGACACAAGCACTACGGATCGACCTTCGGACCTGCCTTCGGCTGCGACCGAAAGCGAGGCGACTCAGTTGGGTGTACAGACGGCCCGAAGACTCGTCGGAGATCAACCTTGGTTGCGCGTCAAGCCAGGTCCGGTGCAGTTTCAAGCCGAACCCATCGGTACCGACACCAAAACAAGCCGGTCTATCAACGACCGCACCGTTGGGAGCTAAGCTCTGCTCGGGTCGGCGATCGGGCCAACTGGTCAACCCGAGGAGTGTGATACGCTACGCCTATCACGGCGACAGCTGAACTTTGATGGCCGTGCCCATCGCCTTTAGCACATCCAGCTGGTGGCTGCTAATCCGTACCGTGAGAATCACCTCCTGTCCGTCATAGTGTCGGTTGAGCACTTCAGCGCGGGTTTCCAGAAAATGAATCGCTTTGCCATAGCGGATGTCGACGGTCACCGTGGCCGTGTGGGTCCGGCCCCGCACCGCCTGGCGCACGTGTTCGATCAACCGATGTCGGCCCTTGCCGGTTTTAGCACTCACGGCCAAGCAGTCAGGATACTGACGCTCGAAAGCCAGTAAGGGCCCGTTGTGTTCCAACAAATCGATCTTGTTCAGGACAACGATTCGTCTCTGTCCGGTCGCACCGATGTCGTTCAATACTTCGGTGACCGTATCGAGTTGCTGGTGGGCGCGGGGGTGAAACAGGTCCAAGACGACCAACAGCAGATCACTGTGTACCGCTTCTTCAAGCGTGGCCTTAAAACTTGCAATCAAATGGTGGGGAAGGTCGCGAACGAAGCCCACGGTGTCAGAGAGCATGACGGCATCACCCCCCCCCAGGTTCCACCGCCGCGTTCGGGTTGACAGTGTGGCAAAGAGCTTGTCATCAGCGTGCGCGCCGCCATCGGTCAGTGTATTGAACAGCGTGCTTTTTCCAGCGTTGGTGTAGCCGACCAAACCAACAGTGAAGAATTCTTTGTTGCGCTGAGCGACCTGGCGCTGTTTTCGGCTCTGAATCTTAGCGATTTCTCGCTTTAGCTCGGTCTTTCTGCGTTGTACAATCCGACGATCGATTTCCAATTGTTGCTCGCCGGGGCCACGGGTACCGATCCCTGTGGGTGCACCTGAGACGATGCGTTCTAGGTGTGACCACATCGCCCGAAGACGAGGGTAGGTGTACTCGAGCTGAGCCAACTCCACTTGCAAACGGGCTTCATAGGTCTGTGCGCGGGTGGCAAAGATATCCAGGATAAGCTCGCTGCGGTCGATGACCTTGCACTGCGCGATTTGTTCAATATGAGCGATCTGAGACGGTGACAGGTCGTTGTCGAAAATGATCAATTGGCCGTTGGCGGCTCTGGTGATTGTGGCAAGTTCTTCGGTTTTTCCTGAACCGATAAGGGTGCGTGCGTCGGGTGTGTGACGTTTCTGGATGAGCTGATCGACGACAACCGCCCCAGCGGTGGCTGCCAGGCTGCGCAGTTCCCCCAATGGATCGTGAGGGTCGGCCAGGTATCCCGGCAATAGGCATCCCACGAGAACAGCTCGCTCTTCTTCGACGGCCAATGTGTCCCGATAGATCTGGGCCAAGGGGTTGGGCCTCACTTCGATTGATTTGACCCGCGATCGACCATGGATGCTCGATAGCGGTCTTGGTCCAACCGGCGGATGTCCACAGTGCCTTGAAAGTCACGCATCAACACCGAAATCACAATCCTTTGGCAGCTGCACATGCTCGGCAGAAACCACCCTTGATCCACACGGCGAACACAACCCCGCGGACCGTTAACAGGGCCTTGATAGGTTAAGTAGTCACAGCGATGGGGGGGCAGACGACGCAGATACCATGTGCGGAGCTCCAACCAATCCCTGCTGGCATATCTGGATCGCGCTGTCCACAGCCGGCCACTTGTACACGTCAGATCAGGCAGATCCAGCAGCCAATCATAGTGGTTGCCACCGATCATATGGTGTGATAGCAGAACGGTGCGCCGTCTTTGCATCTGAATCGCCGATTTCCTTTTGGCTGCCGCCCGGCTTGTCACCGGAGGGCCGCGTTCTTATCCTTAGTCTGACCGTGCCGTCAACCCGACCGGGTGGTGCTGACGGTATCGGGTAGGCGTTGGCATTGTCAGGTTCTTACACCAAAGGATAGGTTCATGTGGGCAACTCGACCGAAGCTGGGACGCCGTTGGTTGATGATATGGGTTGCCGTCGTTGCTTTCTCTGGGTGCGTGCAATCCAACGCACGGCTGCGTAAGCAGGGATCTGAGGCATATTTAAGTGAAGATATCGTACAAGCCGACGAACGCTTTAGCCAGGCGGTGGCTCGGGACCCCACGGATTGGAAGAGCCTATTCTATCTGGGCCGAGTTCGGCTGGCACAGGCCCGATGGTTTGACGCCCAGTTGCTCTTGGAGCAGGCGTTGGAGTTGCGCCACCATGATCCCGAAACCGCTGATATTCTTGACGGGTTGGCCGAGTCGTTGAGTAAACTTGGCCGTGTGCAAAAGTTACATTCTGTGTTGGCACAAGCGGTCGAGGAATATGGCACGAGTCGAGATTACACCCGTCAGGGCCGGTACCTTCACCAATTGGGCAATATTGACGCTGCGAAACTGGCGTACCGCAAAGCGGCTTTCTTTGCCGAGGAAGGCAATGTCGAGCCGTTTGTCGCTTTGGCGGATTTCTACGAGTTGATCGGTGATACCGAGAACGCCATAACCGCTTTGCGCCATGCATATGCGGTGAAACCCAGCGATTCGCGATTGGACCGTCGACTGCGTCGGTACGGTATCGTGCCCGGTCCCACCGTGGGTATCAAACCCGAGAAAGCGGCCAGGTAGCGGTGTCCTGAGGGGCGTATCGTTAATTAATCGCTGCTCATGTCCCGTTGCCGGTCGGAGCGGTTAAACTTTCGCAGATGGACGCCGCTGACCACGACGCGATACTCACGTTGAGCCTGATCCCAGGTCTGGGGCCTACTCTGACGCAGAGGTGCATCGCCTCAATGGGCAACGCTACGACGGTGCTGGGGGCGAATATCGATCAATTTGCCGTGGTCCGGGGGATCGGTCGGCGACGAGCTGAGTGTATCCGACGGGCGATCGATGCGCTTTCGAACGGCCAGGCTCTGGCGCGAGAAAAGCAGCTAATCGACCAGCATAAGGTCACCCTTTGCGCTTTAGGACAGTCGATCTACCCTTCTCTACTGCAGCACATCCCCGACCCGCCGCCTCTGTTGTATGTGCAGGGACAGCTAAGAAAAGACGATACGCTGGCGTTGGCGGTCGTGGGTACACGCCGGTGCACCGGTTACGGGCGGGAACAAGCGGACCGTTTGAGTGCGGCGTGTTCGGAGGCGGGATTGTGTATTGTTAGCGGCGGGGCACGCGGGATCGACGCCGCAGCGCACCGCGCAGCGTTGCGCTGCGGCGGTCGGACGATCGCTGTTTTGGGCAGTGGATTGGCCAAGCCCTATCCGCCGGAACATCAAGAATTGTTTGCGGACATTGCCGGCTGTGGGGCAGTGGTGAGCGAAATGCCGATGTCCGCGCCGCCTGTAGGCCAGAATTTTCCAAGACGAAATCGCGTGATTTCAGGGTTGGCTCTAGGCGTGCTCGTGATTGAAGCACCGATCGGGTCGGGCGCCATGATCACGGCTCGGTTGGCCGCTGAAGAGCACGGGCGCGAGGTGTTGGCGCTTCCTGGCCGCGTTGACTCACCGGTCTCAGCAGGCTGCCACAAGATGGTCCGTGAGGGCTGGTCCACACTGGTGACCCGCCCTATGGAAATCCTTGAGGCGTTGGGAGAATCGGGCCAGCTGCTTCAGGCGGGTTTGTCCGATTCTGGCGTGCGATCATCATGGCAGCCCCAGCTGGAGACGGCACCGAGAGCGATGTCGGTGTCCGCCGTCGGGCTCACCGATACGCAGTGTTGCCTTTTCAAGGCGCTAGATCAACCGCAGACCCTGGAGCAGCTTGCGGCTTGCACCGGGCTGACGGTGTCGACGATCCAAGCCGACGTGACCGTGTTGGAGATTCGCGGTCTGATCACGCGGTACCGGGGGAGGTACCAGCGACGCATGGGTGAATCCAATGTACTTGCCAGTTTATGAGCTCAATGCGGCTGACGATCTAAACGCCTTAAGCTGGTTTACGCAGCTGCGGCAGTCGGCTTGGGGCAAGGGCGATGCGGCGCGGGTCGTTGCCCGAGTGATTGACGATGTGGAAACGCAAGGTGATCAGGCCGTCGTGCGTTACATGCGGCAGTGGACCGACCCGAACTTCCGTGCTGAAGACATCTGTGTCGCTGGCGACCAGATGGCCAGTGCGGCGCAAAACTTGGATAGGTCATTACTGGACGCGTGTAAAAAAGCGATCGATCACGTTTTTGCCTATCAGCGGCACATCATGCCTGAGGATCCAGATCCGATCGCGGTCAGTGACGCGGAACTTGGATTGCGTTTTACTCCGGTCTCTAGTGTTGGGTTGGCCGTGCCTGGCGGGAAGGCGGCTTACCCTTCAACGGTCATCATGCTGGCGGTGCCAGCGATTGTGGCGGGCGTGTCGCCACAGTCTATTAGTGTCGTCACACCGCCGCCGACTCGGGTCAATCAGAGTGAAGCTCACGCTGGCGTATCACCGCTGGTCTTGGCGGTCTGTTCATTATTGGGTATCCAACGGGTCTACAGAATCGGTGGTGCCCAAGGGATTGCGGCGATCGCGCTGGGGACACAGACAGTCGAGCCGGTGGACATGATTGTGGGGCCCGGCAACATCTACACTCAGCTGGCCAAGCTGCAGCTGTGCGGGAGGGTTGGCATCGACGGCTTCTATGGTCCCAGCGAGATCTTGGCGATTGTCGACGAATCGGCTAACGCCGCCTTTGTAGCTGCTGACCTGATCGCCCAAGCCGAGCACGATCCGGGAAGGTGCTACTTGGTGTCTTGGTCAGACACGGTCATCAGAAAGGTGAATCAGGAAATTGCAGGCCAACTTGAAAAGCGAACTCGTCGTACGGCGATCATCGAAGCGTTCAAACGCAATTCCGCAGCATTGCGCGTCACAGATCCGGCATTGGCCGTCCAGGTGGCGGATCGGATCGCCGCCGAGCATGTGAGTCTGGCGGTCGAAAATCCCGAGCAGTGGGTCGGGCGGATTCGGCACGGCGGTCAGTACTTCTTGAGCGACCGATCACCTGTGGCTGCCGGCGACTATATCGCCGGTCCCAGCCATTGCCTGCCTACAGGTACGACTGCCCGGTATACCAGTGGTATCAGTGTGTATACCTTTCTAAAGCGGTCTGGTGTCATCGCCTACCACGGGGGCATGTCGTCGCCTGTCATAGATGCCATTGACCAGTTGGCCCGTGCCGAAGGCCTAGACGGCCACGTGGCTTCGGTGCGTGTACGGCGGAGCGACTGAAAGGTTGGAACTGTGTCACGGCACAGTAGTGGACGTGTCCAAGAAACGGTGGTGATCGGCGGTTGGGGATTGGTCACGCCGCTGGGACGCTGGTCGTGGGAAACCTTTTCGTCTCTGTTGGCGGGCCGGTGCGTGACTGATCGCCTGCTCAATCTTTCGACAGCGATCGACCCAGTGGATTTGGTCCACGCCGTTGGCGCAGTGGGTGTCGTAAGGCATACCTCTTGCGATCCCGTCGTCGCCTTGGCTGAGTGTGCGGCACGTGAAGCATTGTGTATGGCGGACCTCCAACCGAGGGATGTCCAGTGCATACTCGGTGTCAGCAAGGGGGCCGTGCACGCGGTATCTGAGGCGGCGCGGCGTCGATGGCACGATTGCCACGGTTCGTCACCGAAAGTCCATGGATCCCGTCCGGTGGTGACTGATCCAGAGATGGCCGTCGCCCTGGGGCCGCAGGGTTACCTAGCGCACCATCTGCAAGCACGGCTTGGGATCAGTTCTCCGCGACAGGTCGTTGCGGCCTGTGCGTCGAGCCTAACCGCGCTACACCAGGCGAGAAAGCTCATGTTGCGCCGCAGCGATAGTGGTCGGCCACGGCGTATGTTGGTGATCACCGCCGAGGCGTCGCTGCTGCCTTCGTTCATTCACAGCTATCGCCGGTTAGGTGTGTTGGCACCGCTATCGCCGTCACGGTATCGGGGCCGACCGCTGGACTGTCGACGCGATGGGTTTATGCTTGCCGAGACGGGAGCGGCGGTGGTGTTAGAACGCGTCGATCGGTGTCGACCGGGTCACATCGAATTGGTGGACACAGCCGTTGCGTGCGAGTCGTGTGACTTGGTGAGAATTGCCCCTGCGATGCCGGCGCTGTCGCGTGTGGCCAAGCAGCTGCTGGCCGGACAGCAAGTCGATCTACTTCACCCCCACGCCACGGGCACTGCCGACCATGACGCAGTCGAATTGACCGTTCTGGCCGCCAGGATGGGCAACCAGCCGGATGTTTACGCTTGCAAAGGCGCACTGGGGCATGGCCTTGGCGCGGCGGGCTTGGTGTCGTTGGTTGTGGCTTGCATGTGTGCCAAATCGGGTCGTCGTCCACCCATGCCATGGTTGATCGATCCATTGGATCCTACCCAGACCGGACTAGCGGTGAACGGGCACGCCACGTCTCTATCGCCAAAGACCCACGCCGTGTTCGCCGCAGGGTTCGGGGGGCACGTGGCCGGATCGGTGCTTAGGCGTCATTAATTCGATGCCAATGGCGACTCGATGATCTGTTCGATCAGATCACACGTCTGTTGGTTGGTCGGTTCGCAATGGATCTGATCCGCCCATCGTCGACACGTCGCACCAATCATCGGTTGATGCAGGAGCTGTCGTAACGCCTCAGTTGCTATTTTGGGCCTAAACCGCCGTGGCGTCACCCAGCTGCCCACGCCCAACCTTCTTAGTTGCGTTGCATTGTCGGGTTGATCAAAGCCCAGCGGCATGACCAGCTGTGGGACTCCGGCCGCTAAGCCGGCCGCGCAGGTACCGATTCCACCGTGGTGAATGACCGCGGCACATCGTGGCAGCACTTGCGAAAGCGGAGCGTAGGGGACGTGCAGCACATCATCGGGTCGTGACGGTGGCAGTTGATGCGGGTACCGGGTCAAGAGCAGCGATCGTCGATCCAAACGCGTGGCGGCTTGTATCGCGGTCTGGAAGAATCGGGAGGCGTGTTGGTTGGCCGAACCGGGTGTAATCGCAATCGGAGGCCGATCCTGGTCGAGGAAGCGTTCCATTTGCGGTTCGGAAAAAGCACCAGATACGTGATCGAATAACGGAAACCCGGTCAGACGCAGCGTCGCCGGCCAATCGGGTTGCGGCGGTCCAAACCATTTAGGGAACAAGCCGATCACGCGTTGAGGCGAGTGGACCCACCCGCGAAAGGCACGTTGGATTGGCGGCAATCTCACGTCTTGCCGGCAGCGGTTGAGGTGTTTCTGGATGTGCCGGTCGAACATTGCTTTGTCGATCAACCACCAAAGCATTCGCTTAAACCACCGTGGCAAACCCGACAGATCCACGCCCGGTAAGGGGGCGGCGATCTGATGGAGTGTGCGAAACGCCGAAGGAGTGAGGTTTAGCGTGACGGCAGGCACGCGGTGTGTTTCCTCAAACAGCCGTGTGGCGAACGACAAGATATGTCCGACCAGCACCGTCCGCTTTGGTTTGTAGAGGCTTGCGATGATGTCGTAAAGCCGCGGCATCGCGCCAATGGTGGCCCGTAGGACCAGTCCAATCCCGCGTCGCGGGTGCCAGAGGTCTTGTTGTTGCGTCAGCTGATCGAATTGATCGGCTGTTTGGGAGCATACAAATGTCAACCCGGAGCCCTCCACAAGAGCACGGAAAGGTTCGGCGGTGATGATGGTGACCTGATGGCCACGATCGTGAAGCAGCTGGCCTATCCCAACAAACGGGTTGACGTCACCGTTGGACCCAATCGGTGTCATCAGAATATTCAGAGGTTTGGTCACCTTGGTCATTGTGTCGCCGGTGAGGTGGAAAGGTCCATCGACGCGTGCCTATGGCTTGTAGGTTGCCAAGGGACGCAGCAACGGGTATCGGATGTGCGGAAGTACTGATCGTGTCGAAATCGCTTCATTGTTTTGAACCCAAGGTTGTGTACAAGAGGCGATCGGTCGCTTTACGGTTCGCAAGGACACCGTGCCACAAGGGTGGGTGCTAAGCTTGTCCTGCCGCTCTGGGGGACAATCCAAACACAGAGCAGAAAGCTAAACGATCTATGTGCCGTTGGATAGGCGCCATCCGCCCATGGGCGTGGCCTTGCGTCTGACGCACGCCACTGTCATGAGCACGCCCCCCAGCAGCAATCCCACGCTTAGCCACTGACCACGGGTCAAGCCCAGCCATTGAATACCGATATGTGCGTCGGGTTCACGAAACGCTTCACCGATAATCCGCAAGATCCCATAGGCGCCACAGAACAACCCACCGATCAGGCCTGGTTGACGCGGTTTTTGCCACGTGATTGCCAACACCACAAACACCAATAGGCCTTCCAACACAGCTTGGTAAAGTTGCGAAGGATGCCGTGGGGTCAGAAGGGGTTCGACCAAGCGAATCAATCGGAGATCGTCTTGTTGGATCTGATCGATGATCTGTGCAACGGGGAGCTCAATGGCCAACGGATATACGCCTTCGGCTGGGCTTTTGCCGTCCAAGATCTGCGCCAGACGTGCGATTTGTTGACGATTCCAGTTGTACATTTCATGGGGAAAGCGCACGGCCCACAGAAGCTTGGGATGACAAGGCCGGCCGATCAGTTCGCCATTAATGAAGTTGGCGATCCGTCCAAAAAACAGGCCGAGGGGTGCGGCAAAGGCGACAAGGTCAATCAGGTGTGGCCAGCGATGGGGGCCACCGTCAGCTCGTCGTGCCGTCCACCAGGTGGCCAAGACCGCCCCGATCATGCCGCCATGGCTTGCCATGCCACCCTTGTGAATGGCCAACAGGTCCCAGAAAGGCGGGTTCGAGGTCAGCGTCCAGAGCATCTCTGGCCGGTAGAACAGCACATAACCTAGACGTCCACCCACAACGATTCCGATCGCGACGGTGATCACAAAATCGCCAACCTGAGCGGTTGTCAGTGAAGAACGGCCCGCGTGGATCACGCGCCGAATCAACTGGTAGGCGATCAGAAAGCCAATCAGGTATGACAGACCGTACCAGCGGATGGGCCCGCCGTCCCAGAGCTTGACGGCATACGGGTCGATGGTGTGGAGGTAGACGGCGATAAAGTTCAACTTCAAACCTGCTTCAACGGTTTCGCTTTCGATCGTTTTTCTTGACTTGTTTGAGCTTCATAGTTTTCTTAAAGGCTTGACGGGCGCCTTGGGGTTGGCGTCTTTTGGACCATGTCGAGGGGTGATCTTTGACAATACACAGTTCCATCACCCGCTTAGCGGGCTTGACGTTGGCAATCCGGACCACAAACCGATCTCCGATTGTGATTGTCTTGCCCGATCGCTGTGCAACCAGTGCACCGGTGGTCTGGTTGAGTTTCCAATGGTCACCTCGGCCGCTCGCGACCGGAAGATCCGTCACCGCGACAAACCCGTCGACAAGATACCGGTCCAGTTGAACAAAGATGCCCCCACGTGTGACGCCGGTGACCGTGCCGTCGAAATCATCGCCCACGTGTTCATCTAGCAGCGCAAGCACCAAGAAGGTGCGCAGGTCGCGTTCGGCCGATTCAGCGTTGCGTTCCATGGTCGAGCAGTGCCGACCAATTTCGATTAACTGCTGCTGATCCGGGCATCGTTGGTCGTCACGGAGCCGATCACCGATTTGTGCTTGCCTTTTGTGTCGTCGGCGATATGTCTCTTTTTCGTCAAGCTGTTGCAGGTACGCGTCCACCACCCGGTGAACCGTCAGATCAGGGTACCGGCGGATCGGGCTGGTAAAATGCGCGTAGTGGGGGCTGGCTAACGCGAAGTGTCCGATTGGCAGTGGAGCGTACTCCGCCTTGGCGAGTGTCTTGAGCACCGCCATGTGCACAGCGTGCTGGGCGGGCTTGCCTCGGACCGCGTCCAACAGGCCCTGCAACTCGGTGCGAGTGGGGCGTAAAGGGATGTTGTACCCTGCCACTTGTGCAAACTGGCGAAGATCCCGTAGATGGTTTGCGTCGGGATCACCGTGGACGCGGCGAAGGATCGGTACATTGAGCCGATCAAAAAGACGTGCCACGGCTTCATTGGCTTCGACCATGAACATTTCGATGATCGTGTGGGTGAACGCTTGGTCTTCAGGCACCGCGTCCGTCACAGAACCTTGGTCGTCGAAGACAAGCTCGACTTCGGGCAGGTCCAGCACCACCATGCCGTCGGCCAGCCGCCGCCGTCGCAGCAGCCGGGCAAGCTCGTCCAGACGCTTAAGGGCGCTGATCAGCTCTGGACGATAGGTCGGCTGACCGCGGGTTTGTCTGCGGGCTTCACCCAGGTCGCCATCGATTAACGCCTGGGCTTCACGGTAGGTCAGTCGCTTGGACGAGCGGATGACTGTATTGACTAACCGTTGGTCTGTGACCTGGCCCTGCGCGTTGTAGCGAATGAAGATTGTCTTGCTGAACCGATTGACCCCTTCTTGCAGCGAACACACCCCGTTGCTTAGCAACTCTGGCAGCATGGGGATCACCTTTCGGGGCAGATAGACACTGTTGCCTCTGGCGTACGCCTCTTTGTCCAGCACGCCGCCCTGAACAACGAAATGCGACACGTCCGCAATGTGGACGCCTAATTCATACATCGCCCCGTCTGGCTGCTGGTCGCTATCGAGCCGATCGATACTGATCGCGTCATCGAAGTCTTTGGCGTCCGGTGGGTCGATGGTACAGATCAGTTGACCTGTGAGGTCTTGGCGGTTGACCGGGATCATCGTGTCGTCGAAACGGCCGGCGGCGCCTCGGGCTTCGTCGAGCACTTGTGAAGAAAATCGTTCCGCCAAACCGTAGCTCCGCATTACCGCCATTGTTTCAACGTCGGGTTGGCCGGTCTTGCCTAGCACTTCCGTGATGACACCTTCGGCCGGTTCGTTGTCGGTGGGGTATTCAATCAGCTCGATGACCACCTTGTTACCGTTCTTGGCATGTTTGGTGTGAGGGTCTCGGATGATCACCGGGTCATGGAGGATCTTGCCATCGACGACAACGAGCCATTGGCCGCCGCGTTGGCATAGGTTGCCTGTGTATTGTTTGTTGGCGCGTTGGATAATCTCTACCACAACACCGGTGTAGGGTGACCGTCCGCGACCGGCGGCCGCCCGTCGCGGTTGATGGATGACACGGGCCCGTACGTGGTCGCCCGTGAGGGCCGTTCCTGTCCGGCCTGCGGGCACGAACAGGTCACCGTGATCGGTAGGTGAATCGGGTACCAGGAACCCAAAGCCTCGTGGGTGAAGCCGAAAGATCCCCATCATCTCCCGGCCCGGTGGAGGCAATCCGACGGTGTCCTTAGAGCCGAGCACCATTTCATCTTGGCTTTCAAGGTCCTTAACGGATTCTTGAAAGGGCACCATCTCGTCAGAATCCAAACCAAGATCTCTGGCTTGGTGCCCGGACGGACGAGGGTTGCCACGCGGTGTGGACTTGCGTTTTCCAGGTTCTTTTGAAGGACGCGGTGTCATGGATTGGGTCGTCCGAGGCTATTCATGATAGGATATCTTCATGGCCATCAGTCAAGAAATTCTGGACGCAGCAACGGGATTGGGGCGGTTGATCGCCAAGCACGAATCGGCGGTGAAGCTTGAGAACGCACTCAAACGTCTCCAGGGGGATGTGGAGGCCCAGCGGCTGTTCAATGACTATCACCGGCATCTAGAGAAGATCAACGAAAAACAGGCCAATGGCCAACCGATTGAGGTGGAAGATAAAAGGAGGCTTGCGAATCTCCAGGACATGATAAGCCACAGCGAGGTGTTGCGCGATCTGCAGATCGGTCAGATGGATTATGTTGACCTGATGCGACAGGTCGACGAAGCGATCTCTGGCCAATCGTCGCTAGGGTCGCTAAACATGGGACCAACCGCCGCTGCAGGTCAGGCAGTCGGTCAATCTTCCCTTCAAGAGTAACTCAAACCTCGGCGGCCAATGGCCAGGGTTCGCAGAGGTGGATAGGCCCGACCATACGCAGTTAGGGATGGTTGGGTATGGTCACCATAAGATCGACCAGCCCGAAGCCAAACGGGGCGTGTGTCAGGATTCGTTTCCACTCTTCAGCACGCAAACGAATCAACGGCCAATTCTCAGCGGCAATTTCACCTTCAATCGAAGGGGGGATCGCCGGCCCTTCTTCTGGGGGCATTTGGCGGGTTGTCCAGCGGAGAGTCGCGTCATTGACTTTGAGCATTTGGCGGTAGTCGGATCGATTGTTTTCATTGGGCAGGTCTAAATCGAGTAACGCCGCCGATAGATCGAGATATCGGTAAGCCACCATGGCCATCTGCCGGATCGTTTTGATCGGGATGTCTTGGCCGTTGGCTTTGGCTTCAACCGTCTTGACGAATAGTGTACGCAAGCCCTCTAGCCCCGCGCTCAGCGGCAGGTTGGGGTTCACCGCGTGTAACGACACCCTGTTATTCAATCCGTCCAAAAGCTTTGTAGCCGCTTCAGGGATGTTCAAGCCGACCACGCCCACCAGCAGGCGTTGGAGCACACGTTCGGACTTCTCTTTGAGCATGGCCGCGGTGAGGGCATCCAGTAAACGTTGCTGCTCATTGTCTGCGAGTCTGTTGGCGATGCTCTGACTGACAGCTTTACCCGCCCAGTAACGGACCGCTGGATTTGGATCGGCTAAACCTTTTTCGATCAGACCCACCACGCCTGGGTCATTCAGAGAGTTCACCACGATCATGGTATTAAGCCGGACGAGCAGCCGGTCAGACCGCACCGCCTGGGGTAGACGATTGGCGGTCGCAGACGAGTACGCCAAATTAAAAATCTCTGTACCGCCAGCCCAAGAAAGTGGCTCGATCAACTCTCGTCGGGCCTGTACCACTTCGTCACGGCTGCCGTCCACGAGAAGGGTGATCTTGTCGTCGAGATAGTGATCGATATGTTTTAGCTGAGGTGGTGACAAGGCAACAGTCGCCGTCACCACATCGTAAGGGATTTTGTTCTGAGCCGCCCAGGCCGAAGTCACCAAGAGGACAGTCGCCACCAATACGCTGCCACACCGTGGGTTGGGGATCATAAGCACGCTCTCCTGGCAGCGTCACGTTGCATCACAACCCATTTTCATTTTGTTCGATAATTGAGTAGGAGATTGAACAACCAGATTCTTGACGTTATCACCACACCGACCAAAAGTCAATCTTTAGTGTCTTCAGACGGATGCGCCCATAATCCGTCGGTGTAGCGATTTTGCCTGTCGACGGGTAGGCCATATGCTTTCTATAAAGTTTGGAGGCCGTTCATGTATCGCCATATTCGCTTGGCTGCGGGCGCTAGGCCCACTGGGGCACACGACCTTGCGGTCGTCTTGTTTGAACAGACCCGTCGCTTGCCGAAGAAATATACTCAGCTTGATCGTCAGGCCCGTGGTGTCTTGGCGGCGGCGATCAGACGTCCCGAATTTTCTACCAGTCGGGGGGCATTGACCGTGCTCGATGCCGATCCGGCCAACGCCACCGCGAAGCGATTGCGGCTGTTCGTGTTGGGTCTGGGGCGGCGCGACGGCGACGTCGTTGGCGCGTTGCGGATCGCCGGTGCCAAGTTGGCTCGTGCAGGGCATGCCGCCAAAGTCAGACGGCTGCGGCTGCGGCTGACTGCGGGGCTGGACGGTTGCATAGACGGTACCACGGCAGGCCGGGCGTTGGCTGAGGGGCTGAGCGCTGCCAATTTTAACTTCGATCGGTTCAAGGGGGCTGCCTGGGTCCGACCGGGTGACGGGGACAAGCTCAAGGCCGTCAGCTTGAGCCTGGAAGCCGAATCAGAGATCCGTCAGGGGCTTGACCGGGGACTGGCCGTCGGTGAATCAGTCAATCTGGCTCGCCAGCTGGCGGCGACTCCGCCCAACGTGGCGCATCCGGCTTACGTCACCAGCTATTGCCGGAGGATGGCGCGTCAGGTGGGGCTTGGTTGCTCGGTGATTGATCAACGCAAGGCTCAACGCCTTGGCATGGGCGGTTTGTGTGCGGTGGGTGGCGCTGGCTCGACACCGCCGTCGCTGATTTGCCTGGAGCACCGACCGGTAGGTTCAAAAGCAAAACCTATCCTGTTGGTTGGCAAAGCCATCACTTTCGACACCGGCGGCTATTCGATCAAACCCAGCGCTGGGATGGAAGGCATGAAGTACGACAAGTGTGGTGGTATGGCCGTGATCGGCGCGATGCACGCGTTGGCCTGTTTGAAGTTGCCTGTGCATGTGGTGGGATTGGTCGCGACCGCCGAGAATATGGTCAGTGAAAAGGCCTATCGTCCCGGCGACATCCTCACCATGCACAACGGGGTGACCGTGGAAGTGACCAATACCGATGCGGAAGGGCGGCTGGTGCTCGCAGACGCTTTGGCTTATGGCTGTAGACAGTACAAGCCGTCTGCCGTGATTGATTTGGCGACACTCACAGGAGGGGTTGTGGTAGCGCTGGGCTCATTCTGCGCTGGAGCGTTCTGCAGCGATCAGACATTACAGAAGCATCTGCTTGAAGCGGGTCAGGACACGGGCGAGCGGCTGTGGCATCTGCCGCTGTGGGAAGAGCACCGCCAGCTACTAAAAGGCACGCACGGCGACATTGTGAATTCAGCGGGTCGAGAGGCTCATCCGATCCAGGGAGCTGCGTTTCTAAGCCATTTTGTTGACCCAGACAAACCACAGACACTGCCCAAAACACCCTGGGCCCATATCGATATCGCCGGTGTCAGTGACGTGAAATCCGGTGACCATCCGATCTACCCAAAAGGGCCCACGGGCTTTGGCGTTCGGCTGTTGGTGAGGGCCCTGGAGCGGTGGCCTTCGATCCGACGATCGGGTTGATCCTACTGCGACGGGACACCAAGGCCTTGCTCGCGCTGGGTTGGAATTTTGAACAGGCGGTGGGCCGTGCCTATCTTCCCAGGGATGTATAGCTTTGCTTGGGCGACCAGGGCTCGAGCCGTGGCGTCGGCGGTGGGTGTGTGTCTGGCGGTCAGTGGTTGTGTGTGGAAAGGTGGCGTCCGTCATGCGACCGACCGCGTATTGCCGCAGGCCTGGGCGTATGAACCTCGTCGTATGAGGGTGTACCCGTCTACGCGTTTTGTACAGGATGATCAGCGTCCGATCTTAGAAGCGAGGATTGAATTGACCGACGAAATGGGTGATTCGATCAAGGGGGTCGGGCGATTCCGTTTGGAGCTGTTTGCCCGCGGCATTGCAGGCAACCCCGGGGTCGGACAACGGCTTTACAGTTGGGATGTGTCTACGACGACGCTGGCCGATCAATACCGGTACTACGACCCGATTACCAGGGCCTATTTGTTTCGGCTAAAGCTTGACGAGGCGATCACCGCTCAAACTCAGACCGTCGTGCAGGTCATGTTTATCTCACCGCAAGGCAAACGCCTAGAAACACAAGCGGTCTTACCCATTGTCCTGGGTTCTGCCGGATCGCCGGGTTAGCTCCTGGCGGACTGGCGCGGCTGGGGCCTGATGGGCTGGGCTGTCGGGCATGACGATGCTAAGCGATGCCAAGTACCTGCCGGGTGTCGGCGATGAGCTGTCGGGCATTGGCTTGACTGTCTGCCTCAGCGATCATGCGGAGGATCGGTTCGGTGTTGCTAGGTCGGACGTGAATCCACCGATCCGGCCAGTCGATACGTACCCCATCCTGAAGATCGATTTTCTGTGTACGATATTGTTCCCGAAGGACCGTGATACATCGATCGGACATGCCTGGCTCGATGTTCACCTTGTCCTTGACTATCGCGTATTGCGGCAGCTGATCGACAATAGCGCTCAGGGGCAGCTGTCGCTGGACGAGCAGTTCCAGGACCAGCGCGATCCCCACGACGCTGTCCCGCACGTGGATGACCGGTGGCCAGATGACCCCGCCGTTGCCTTCACCGCCCACAGCCGCACCGCGATCCCGAATGGTCGCGGCCACATTGGCTTCGCCCACGGGCGTACGGATGACGGTTGCGTCGGTTTTGGCGGCGATGTCGTCAATCATGCGACTCGTGGAGAGATTGGCGACGATCACCGATCCTCGCGGCGTGTCAGGTCGGCTTAGCAGATGATCACTGGCAAGAGCCAGTGTGTACTCTTCTCCGATATACCGGCCTTGATCATCGACGACCGCCAAACGATCCGCATCAGGATCCTGTGCAAACCCCACATCGGCGCCGTGTGCTCGCACCGCATCGCACAGCTCGACGAGATTTTCGCGGGTTGGTTCGGGCTCATGGGGGAACTGGCCGGTGGGTTGGGCGTAGAGGTGAATCAGCTGAACATTCAGCTGGTCCAACATCATCGCCGCGACCGCTCCACCGGCGCCGTGAACACTGTCGAGCACGACCTTGAGCTTTCTCTGACGGATCTCCGGTCCAGCAACATGCGCCAGGACGCGGTCGACATGAACGCGGTGGGTGGTCGCGTCCTGTGCCATGGGGATCAGCTGTTCCACCGACGCATACGCGATATGATCGTTTTTAAATCGCTCGATGATCTGGTTTGCCTCAGCGGGATCTGGGGCTACACCATCGGCACGCAGAGCCTTCATGCCGTTCCAGATGATGGGGTTGTGGCTGGCGGTAATCACCATCCCGCCATCGGCGTTGAGGTGTTCGGCCATAATCGCTACACCCGGTGTGGTGACAATCCCGAGACTGGTGACGCGGCATCCCACGCCGATCAAACCCGCTGCGGCGGCCATCTCCAGCATCTGACCAGACGGACGACTGTCACGCCCCAAGACCACGTGAGGTGCGTGGCCGCCTTGGGGACGGCTGTCCTTGAGCCACTGACCAAAGGCTGCGGCATACCTGGTCGCGACGGGAGGGCTGATCGATTGGCCGACCAACCCTCGCAACCCACTTACACTTAACATCAACGGTGCTTGATTTGACACGTTGCCTCTACAATCTGCCAACGCTGTGCCGCTGAGCGGGCGACACGGGACAGTCTCGGGGAAAGTCAGATCAGTTAAACCATGAGCTTAGCAGGTTCACGCTCAACTGTGTGGCCGAATCAATGACCCGATGGGCCTGCTGTAGCATGTGCGCCGGGTGTGTTGTCGTCAAGCCCACAGTGTTCAAGCCGGCACGGCGTGCTGATTCGATACCCGCAGGAGTATCCTCAATCGCCACACAGTCAGCCGGTAGGATAGCCCTCTGAGGTAGGCGCTGGTTTAGCCCTTGAACCGCTAAGCGGTATGTGGCCGGATCGGGTTTGGATCGGCGAACGTCATCAGCCGTGATGACCGGATCAAACTGGTGGGTCAATCCCAGGCGGTCAAGAATCGGTTCGATATCGCGCAGGGTCGCACCGCTGGCGATCGCCATGGGGAGATCTCGTCCTGCTTGGACAATAAAGTCGAGGATGCCCGGGATCGTATCGATGCCCTGGCAAAGCACGGTTTGAAAAGCGTCGGCTTTTTGTGCGCACAATTGCGAGATCAACGCCGCGTCTAGTTGTCGCAGATCTGGATTGGGCCCGTCGGCGAACATCGCACAGAACGCCTCACGGTCGTCGAACCCCGCATATCTTTCCACATATTGATGATAGTTGAAGCCCACTTGCCATTTCCGGAGCACATCGATAAACGCCCGATAGTGCAACGGTTCAGAATCGACGATGACGCCGTCGAAGTCAAACACGATAGCCTTAGTCATGTGTTGAGTTTATGGCCGATCACCTTTGCGGGCAACGATCAAATGGGCGTTGCAGAACCAGCCGTTGGACAAGCCGATGCTTTGTCACCTGTCCAATCACGTGTGGATTGGCGCAAGATCTTCCGTCGATTGCGACGATGTTCTGTACGGTTATCGCACCTATCTGCGAAAAAGCGCGTGGGCAATCGTTGGGTTTTTCGTTGGTCGATTGGCGATGTAAGTGATGAATAAGATGCAGCATAGGGTGGATGTCCGCGGGCGCCAAAAAGCACATCTTTAGTTTTTCTTCCGGTTAATACACCTTTGACGTTTGCCGATCATGAGTAGTACCGACCAGCCCGCTCTGGCTGGGTTGATGTGGGGAGCTTCTAGGAGAAAGGTTCACCTATATGCCGCGTCAAAAAGACATACTGACCACGGGTGAGGTCGCGAAGATTTGCAACGTAGCACCCCGTACGGTCAGCAAGTGGTTCGATTCAGGTCAGCTACGAGGCTATCGGATCCCCGGGTCAAAAGATCGTCGTATTCCCCTCAACTCGCTGATTCGATTTATGCGATCTCACAATATCCCGTTGGACGGATTGCAGAGTGGACGCACGCGCGTTCTGATCGTGGATGACGAGTCGGAGATCGTGGATGTGCTAGAGAAAGTACTCACCGAGCAAGCCAATTACGAGGTCCGCGCCGCTCACGCTGGATTTGCTGCCGGCGTCGAGTGTGAGAAATTCCGACCTCATGTCATGCTTTTGGACATGCATTTGGGCGATCTAAACGGCCAGGATGTGTTGAAGCTCGTCCGAGAGAACGCCGATCTGCAACTGACCAAAGTGATTGCCATGAGCGGCAAATTGACCGATGGGCAAGCACATCACCTCATGCAAAAGGGCTTTGACGGCTATCTGAAAAAGCCATTTCACGTCCGTCAGGTGATTGAATCCATAGAGGAAGCCACTGCAATCGTCTACTGATTCGGACAATCGCTGGCCCTCGGACCGCGGCCCAACGGTGACACCACGGGCCAATTCCTTTTTACGCCATAAGTAGATCCGCCACAGCTTCTCTCCCTGCAAGGGGTGGTGTTTGGCGGTATGATCTGCCCGCGTAGATCCCCGCTGGTTGGTGCGGTTTGAACAGCACCCGCGCTCGGGACAGCGCGTCTTGCCAGGTAATCAGGAGGAGCCGTATGCGACGATTAGGGCCGGTGACGTGGTGTGTATTGTGCACCTGGGTGGTGGGGCACTGGGGATGGGCCGACGTGCAGACTCAGCAGGTGCAGTATCAGCAGGGTCAGACGTCGTTGGTGGGTTACCTGGCTTACGATGACACAAAGGAAGGGCGCCGTCCCGGGGTTCTGGTGATTCACGCTTGGTGGGGGTTGAACCCCTATGCCAAACAGCGTGCGGTGCAATTGGCCGAGTTGGGTTATGTGGCATTCGCCTTGGATATGTACGGAGCGGGAAAAACCACGGCAGACGCCGCTCACGCCAAACAGTGGTCCGATGCCCTCTACGGTACGCCACTCTTGCGGCAGCGAGCCCAAGCCGGGCTAGCAGTACTGGCGGCACATGAACGTGTCGACCCGGCACGAATGGCCGCAATAGGGTACTGCTTTGGCGGTAGCACGGTGCTGGAGCTGGCCTACAGCGGTGCTGAGATTAAGGGTGTTGTCAGTTTCCACGGTGGGGTGCCACTGCCCAAGCCTGGTGACACGCTCCAAACCAAGGCAAAGATCCTGATTTGCCACGGTGCTGACGATCCATTTGTCCCAGCCGAAAGGCGAGGTGAGTTTAAGCGTGCGTTAGATGGCTCGGGCGTCGACTGGCTCTGGATTTCCTACGGGGGGGCCGTGCACAGTTTTACGTACCCGCAGGCGGATCAGGCTGGCATTGAGGGCGTATCTTATCAGCCCGCGGCCGATCAACGGTCTTGGGGGCATATGAAGCAGTTTTTTGACGAAATTTTCGGCAAAAACGCCCAACCCCAGTAGCCTTCCGGCATTGGGCTTGCATCCTTACCACTGATTTGCCACAATCCTCGGGCTCGAAGCCCGGTTGTTTCAATGAGGAGACTTTATGGCCATTCGGATCAAAGCCCGCAGCGGTGAATCAGCAGAGCAGATGCTCCGCCGGTTCAAGAAGCTGTGCGAAAAGGAGGGATTGACCAAGGACATCAAACGGCGCGCGTACTACGAAAAGCCCAGCGAGAAAAAACAGCGTGCACTGCGGAAGTCGATCAAGCGTGTGCAGCAGTTGCAGCAGCAGCAAGGAGGCTGGGCGACACGCCGCAAGCCGCGGTCATGACCGGGACGGGCGCTCGGATTTAGGATTCCGAGCATACCCCAATGATGATCAAGAAACTGCTGTAGGAGACGTATTGATGTGGCGAATTCCGGGCATGTTGCCGGTGATGGTTGGCTTTGTGGGAATCTTGGCTTCTCAGGCTTGGGCCGGCGGCCCTCGTGATCTGCAGGGGGCACTGCCGATCGCGTACTATTTGGCGCCGGGCGGAGCCGTTCTTGCCCTCATTTTCGCTTTCTTCTTCTATGGCAGCGTCATGAAGGCTTCTGAAGGGGAGCCTGAAATGATTCGAATCGCCAAGGCGGTACGAGAGGGCGCCTACGCCTACCTTGCCCGGCAGCGTCGCGTGGTCCTGATGGTATTTGTCCTCTTGATCCTGATCCTCTTGGGGATCGGCTTTGGTTTGGGATTGCAGCCAAAGTTGTCACCGTTGGGTGTGGCATTGGCGGGGTTTTTTTCCGGTCTGTGTGGCTACTTCGGCATGAAGACCGCCACCAATGCGTCGGCGCGGACCGCTGCGGCAGCGAAACAGTCGCTTAATGATGGCTTAAGGATTGCCTTTCGAGCCGGGGCGGTCATGGGCTTGTGTGTGACAGGGTTTGCACTGTTGGATGTGAGCATTTGGTTCTATTTGCTCACGCAGGTCTTTCAGACCGGTGGCTTGGTCACCGTGACCACTGTGATGCTCAGTTTTGCGATGGGGGCTTCGTTGCAGGCTCTGTTTGCTCGAGTCGGTGGCGGGATCTACACCAAAGCCGCGGATGTCGGGGCCGATCTGGTTGGCAAGGTGGAGGCAGGGATCCCCGAGGACGACGCACGCAACCCCGCGACGATCGCGGACAACG
Organism: Phycisphaeraceae bacterium; assembly: GCA_965222495.1. Classification (GTDB taxonomy): domain Bacteria; phylum Planctomycetota; class Phycisphaerae; order Phycisphaerales; family Phycisphaeraceae; genus CBDCUA01. The sequence continues at coordinate 299,234 of CBDCUA010000005.1, forward strand.
TCGGCGACAACGTGGGGGACGTTGCGGGCATGGGGGCCGATCTCTACGAGTCGTATTACGGGTCGATCTTGGCGTCGATGGCCTTGGCCGCGGCAGCGGCCTTTAGGTTGGGCTTATCTGGTTCCGAATCGCTTCGGCTGGTCGTCCTGCCTCCGGCTCTGGCCGGTCTGGGCATTTTGTTTGCGATTCTTGGGATATTCACCGTGCGGACCAAAGAAGGGGCGACGATGGCTCAGCTGTTGAAGAGCTTGCACGCGGGCGTGTGGATCTCTTCGGGGCTGATCATCGTGGGAGCCGGTGTCATTCTGTACGGCTTGCTGGGGGATATTTCCTCTGTGTCCTGGTTGGGCCTTTGGTGTTCGATCATCGCCGGGTTGGTCGCGGGTTTGATCATTGCCTGGGGAACGGAGGTTTATACCAGCTACGAGCACAAACCCACCCAAAGAATCTCTCAACAAGCCGAGACAGGTCCGGCGACGGTGATTATCTCGGGTATTGCCGAAGGCATGATTTCCACGTGGATTCCACTATTGACGACCGTCGTGGCGATCCTGGTGGCGTTCATTGCCGCCGGCGGTAGCCAAACGTTTCTGCTGGGTGTGTTTGGTGTCGGTATTGCAGCGGTCGGCATGCTATCGACCCTCGCGATTACTCTCGCGACTGACGCATACGGGCCCATTGCCGACAACGCCGGTGGCAACGCTGAGATGACGCATCAAGAACCCTTTGTGCGTGAGCGGACGGATATGCTCGATAGCCTGGGCAACACGACCGCGGCCACGGGCAAGGGGTTTGCTATTGGCTCAGCGGCGTTGACGGCGTTGGCGTTGTTGGCTGCATACATCATCACGGTCCAAGCCAGTCTCAGCCAACAAGCCCAACAGGCCGTGGGGGATTTGGAACATGGGCAGGTTCGTTACCAGCAGGACGATCGGTTTGCCGTCATGATACCGGGGGCTGACCGGGTCGATGCGGGGTTGCTGTTGGCCGGGCGTGACCATCAGCAGATCCAACAGGCGCTGGCCCAGTGGGACGACGGTGCGATTCCGTCGCTCTACAACAGTGAGTTGGGTGTGTTTGAAGCTAGCGTTAGCGGAGAGGGACGACAATATCACTTTGAGATTGTCCCCGTATCCACCGCGTCTTTACCGCAGATTATGGCTTTCTACAATGTTACGCTCATGAACCCGCATGTGTTGTGTGGGTTGTTTATTGGTGTGATGCTCGTCTTTGTCTTTTGCGCGATGACGATGAACGCGGTGGGCCGGGCCGCCTATGCGATGATGCGAGAATGCCGACGACAGTTTGGCATCATGAAAGAGGCCTTCAAAAAAGAGGGGCTCAGCGATGCAGACATCGCCGATCCGCTCAAGTGGCCGTTCCAGGTAGACGTGGACGGCAAGACCTACCCCGACTATGCCAATTGTGTGACGATCTCTACCACGGGCGCGCAAAAGGAAATGATCATGCCGTCGATCATGGCGGTTGTTGTGCCGATTGCCGTAGGGCTTGTCCTGGGTGTGCCCGGTGTCATGGGAATGCTCGCGGGAGCACTGGTCTGTGGCTTCGCCGTGGCGATCTTCATGGCAAATGCTGGTGGTGCGTGGGACAACGCCAAGAAGTACATCGAAACAGGACAGTTTGGCGGCAAGGGATCGGACAACCACAAGGCGACCGTGGTCGGTGACACGGTAGGCGACCCATTTAAGGATACCTCTGGTCCAAGCTTGAACATTCTTATCAAGCTGATTAGCGTCGTCTCGGTGGTGTTTGCCGGCCCTGTGGTGAAATTCTCGCCCGTCGTGGCGGGTTTCCTGGGCCTGCATTGAGCCGTTTGGGTAAGGGGATGGGCTTTAACACGGAAAAAGTGAGCGCCACATGATCGGGTTCGCACGGTCATGGGCGTGCGGGCGGCGACATGGTTGACCGGTCAGATCAATATCGCGTCACCGCCGGCCTGCCGAAAGTGGATGAAGTGCGTGCGGCCCGCCGGCATGGGGGAACGGGGCAGGTCCAGACGCGCCAGTTCGCCATCGACGCGGCACGGCTCTTGCACGATCTTCACTGTCAAGACGTGATGCTCTTGGATGTGCGAGGTCTCAGTGATGTCACCGATTATGTATTAATCGCTTCAGGCACTTCCGATCGTCAGATCAAATCTGTGGCCGGCGACGTTGAAAAATTGGCCAAGGGCCATGACATGCACAGGTACGGACGGGACGTGGATGATGGGAGCACTTGGCTGGTCCTTGACTTCATTGACATGATTGTTCATTTCTTTGAGCCAGTGACCCGAGCACACTACGATTTAGAAATGATGTGGGGTGACGCACCTCAGATCCCCTGGCAGCGGCCGTGATACGGGAGCACGTTCGCGCCACCCCGAGTGCGGGATGGATCCTGATCTGATCACTTGTCACCACCAGTTTTGCTCCGGTGGCCAACTCAAACGTCCTTTGTCCGCCTTGATGGTCTCGGATGGCCCGGACCATCGCGGCAAGAGTGTGTCGGTTGATCCGGTCTTGACCCACGCCGGCTTCGGTCACCAGCCGCTGCAACAGCGCCACCAGCATCATTTGGGGCATCTGGCAAGCGACACTCCTCTCCAGCACAGCGACGGCGTTCGGTGCGTGGCGTCGGACGTGTCGATGGTGCTGGGCCACTTCGCGCTCAATCAGGTGATGGATTTGTCGCATGTGATCAGCAAGGGCCACCGCTTTGGCTGAGGCATCCTGTCGGATATCACGGAGCACAGGCACGACTTGGTAGCGCAAGCGCGCACGCAGGCGCGACGTGTCTGTATTTGTTTGGTCACGTCGTGAGTCTTGGCCGATGTCGTTTAGGAATTGGCATACCGCCACACGGTCGACGCTCAACATGGGGCGGATCAGAAGCCGGTCGCTGCCGGGTGCGAGCCTCCGTCGCCACGACATGCACGCCAATCCCCGTGCCGAACTGCCGCGCAGCAGGCGCATCATGAGTGTTTCGAGCTGATCGTCCGCGTGATGCGCCGTAACGATATACCTAGCATCGAAGTCATTGGCCATCATGGCCAATGATCGGTACCGCTCTTTTCTGGCATGGGCTTCCAGATTGCCTTTAGGCCTTGAAAGATCTAAGTCTGCCCGTAGCAAGGGAAGCTCCAGCCTCCGGGCCAGTGTTGCCACAAATCGGGCGTCCTCTTCTGCGTCATCGCGTAGATGGTGATTGACATGGCCCACCGCCAATCGAAGATGCCACGTTCGTCGTTTGGCCAGTCCTGCCAGGGCTCGCAGCAGTGCGACAGAATCGGGACCGCCGCTGGTGGCGACGACCATGCGGCGGTGGCTGGCCAGGTTGCCCTTTATCCCGCACCGGTGACGTAGCGCGTGCGCAACCGTTTTGACGAACCGGTGGTGGGCGAGCATGATGGGGGGTGTAGCCATCATGTGATCATACCGCATGACTCAGATTTTCGGCATCATGCCCATCATGGCCGGGCGTTTCGCTTTGGCGGACATGCTCTTGGTTGTGGGTATGGCATTGGTGACAACCTCGCTGCTGATGGTTTACCGCAAGCGCCGACGACGTCGGTCGGTCAACTCGCTGACGCCTCATGAGCAGATCGAGCGGCTCAAACAGCAGCGGGGCATGCGGGGTGATCTAGAACAGCTAATGGTGGAGATCGAGCAGTTGGCCAAACGACTCAGTGCACAGTTGGATGCCAAATCAATTCAGCTTGAGCAGGTGATAAAAGCGGCGGACGAACGGATCGATCAGCTTAAAACGTGGGGTCAGCAAACAAACGAGTCTGATCGCACGGAAGAACCGCCGTGGGCATCGTCTGCGATCGCCAACTCAGCGACCCCCACCGTGCCCCAAACCGCCGCAGACGAACCCTTGGCCAAGGCGGTTTATGCGCTGGCTGACCAGGGCCTGGAGCCGGCTGATATCGCCAAGCAACTCAATGAGCTGATCGGCAAGGTGGAACTGATCTTGGCCCTGCGCGAGTCGTAACCACCACCAAGGAGCCGCAGTCACACCGCTGATGACTCGTGTGTTTGGTTGCCCGTTCCAGCCGGCGTTGGACCAGCGGGGGCGGTGACCGGTTTGATGTGAAGTGGGTCATTGGGCTTGCTGGCGGCCATCCTAGCCCCGGTCGCATTGCCTGGTAAGCGGATCGGCCATACATTGTTCACCCGATGGATAGAGTCAGACAGACATACGTCACCGGTGGGGGTGCATGATGATCCAAGGTGCGCTGACGGCCATGGTCACCCCGTTCAAGAACGGGCAGGTGGATTACGATTGTTTAACCAGCCAGGTTCGTTTTCAGATCGACCGCGGTGTGGACGGACTGGTACCCATGGGTACGACCGGTGAGTCACCGACACTCAGTCACGAAGAACATCGCGTTGTGATTCAGCGGGTGGTAGAGCTGGCTTCTTCTGTCTGTGACAGGAAGGTGGTCGTGGTTGCGGGTACCGGGTCGAATTCAACCACAGAGGCGCTGGAGCTGACCCGTTATGCCAAGCAGGTGGGGGCTGATGCCGCGCTGATGGTCAACCCGTATTACAACAAACCCACACAGGAGGGCCTCTACCGCCACTTCATGGCCGTCGCGGATACGGTGGGATTGCCCATTGTGCTTTATAACATCCCGGGGCGAACGGGGATCACCATGTCACCGGATACGGTCGCTCGGCTCGCAGCGCACCCGAAGATCGTGGCGATCAAGGAAGCAACCGGTTCAATGGATATGGCCTCGGAAATCACATCTCTCTGCGACGTGACCATTCTTTCCGGTGACGATTCGTTGACACTCCCATTGATGAGCATCGGTGCTCGGGGTGTTGTCAGCGTCGTAAGCAACCTGATCCCTGATCGTGTGAAGAGGTTGGTCGACACCGCCGCGGCCGGCGACTTCAGTACGGCCCAGCGACTTCATCGCACGTTGTTTCCGCTCTTCAAAGGGATGTTCATCCAGACCAATCCGATTCCGATTAAGGCTGCCATGGCCATCTGTGGTATGGATAGTGGTCAGTTGCGTCTGCCACTGTGTGAGCTAGACGCCAAGAATCGGGATCGGTTACGGCAGCTGCTCGAAGAGCATGGTCTTGTTCCGTCGACACCGACCGGACCAGCGTCTGCCGAGGCGACGCGGTGATTTACCCTCAACATGGACCTGCTTCGTCAGTGGTAACCACAGAGGTCGGTGTGTCTGGCGCAAAAGAAATCCCCCTGGTTTTGATGACCAGGGGGATTGATTAATTAAACGTTTTACAAACGAGACTAATCTTTGAGTGACTTGCGGCGTGGCAACAAGAAGAGGCTCCCCACGGCCAGTAGCGCCAGCGACGCAGGCTCTGGAATCACCGCATCCGAACCCGTTTCGATACGGACAACCGCGTAGTTGGCATTTCCATTCTCCGGGCCGCCAGCGTCACCCCATAGAACCGTCGGACCAATGTTTGACGCAAAACCGTCGTAGGTGATTCCGTCCACCTTGCTGCCGTTGACCCAAAGCTCGCCTTGGCCCGCGTCATCGACTAACAATTGAAAGAGGTTGTAGTTTCCACCACCGTCGGTCACGGTGTGCTGGGCTTCCACGGTTGCACCTACAAAATCATCGAGAAGGTTTACCGTCACGTCATTACCTGAACGTCCAAAGAACATGCCGTAAATCCTGCTGCCTGTACGTATCTGAAGCTGCGTGCCAATGTCCACAGGATCTGCGTCGTCTAATAGCTGCAGCTCAATGGAGAGCAAAATACCGGCAGCGACATCTCCCTGATCGCCACTCGCTTGATAAACAGCTACGTCATTACCCGAGGTGTCGATGTTCCATGCATCTAAACCGCCAGGATCCGTGGTTCCATCAACCGGCCCCACAGCACTGGTATTACCAATAAAAGTTGGGAAATCGCCCAGAAGAGCGTCGTTAGGCGGAGTGTCGCCTTCATGTTCGAAGATCACTGCACCAAACACCGGGCTCGACAAACTCAGGCCTAATACAGCCGTCGCTCCAAGTCGTAGATAGTGTCGCATCTTACTCTTTCTCCTTACTTAGCAAATTGCCTCGTTTTTCGATTCGTATATCACACAATCAACGGCCCGCCTACACCGCGGCCTGTTTTATTGATTGTCCAGGGGCTCTTGGGGTGTATCCACCACAAAAACCCATCAACCGTTCATTGGATGAATTTGTCCCCTACAACGTTAAAACGTACCCGCAGGTACCGTATGTTCCCCTTCTTCGCTATATTTTGTGCTTTCCACTCCCCACTCATCAGGCGGGCCATTACACACGAGGCAATGATTAACAACAAAGTATAACCGACGGCGGACAGGTGTACAAGTACAATCCGCACTTCTGCACGCATTTTTTTTTACGGGGGACCCTGGACATTCACCCCCACGAGACGACGCGCTCTAGCGCTTTTTATAAAAGAGTTTATGCGTTTTTATGGCGGTGTGGGTTTGCCGGTTTGTGTATCCGAGCGGACAAGAGTAGCCGTTCTTCTTGATGGCTGGGGAGTCTTTTTGCCTAAGTTCCCGCGCAGAGCTTGGGGGCTGATCTGCCACCACTTTTGTTGTTTGACGCTGCCTTTTAGGACGTGGGGGAGTGGGCCATTTGGTGTGCGGCTGCGACCGCCGGGTTCGTCAGTCGCCCGTCGCGCATGTTCAAGGCGGTGGCGAATGTCGAGTCGGCGGTCACCAGTTTATCGATCCCCTGATTGGCCAGTTCTATACAGTAGCGCTGCGTCGCGTGACACAACGCCTGCGTACTGGTTCGGCCGACCGCACCGGGCATGTTGGTCACGCAGTAGTGCACCACACCGTTGACGACGTACGTCGGGTCTTGGTGAGTGGTCGGGCGTGACGATTCAACACACCCGCCTTGATCCACGCCAACATCGACGATCACGGAGCCCGGTTTCATTTTTCCAAGCAAGTCTTGTTTAAGCAGCACTGGTGTACGGCCGCCGGGGATCAACACAGCGCCAACGACCAGATCGGCCTGGATCGCATGTTCTGCGATCGCGTGCGGGTCAGAATACATGGTGTGGACATTAGGCGGCATGACCGCGTCGAGATAGCGTAGCCGGTTGAGATCAATGTCCATGACCACCACGTGTGCGCCCAGGCCTGCGGCGACACGCGCGGCGTTGGTCCCGACCACACCTGCCCCCAAAATCAGGACGTTGCCCGGCTCCACACCGGCGACGCCACCCAGAAGGATCCCTCGACCCATCATCGGTTTTTCCAGGTATTTGGCGCCCTCTTGAATGCTCATCCGACCAGCGACCTCACTCATCGGTGTCAGAAGGGGCAGTCCCGGGATGTCAGGGTGGCTTAGCGTCTCGTACGCGACGGCCGTGATCTGCGCTTGGAGGCACGCCTCGGTTAACGCTCTGCTGGCGGCGAAATGAAAATACGTGAAGACGATTTGACGCGGTTGTAACATTGACAACTCGTCTCCGACCGGTTCCTTCACCTTCACGATCATTTCGGCCTGTTCAAAGACGGATCCGTGGTCGTCGACGAGTGTCGCGCCGGCACCTTGATATTGCAGATCTTCGTACCCGCTACCGGCTCCGGCGCCCCGCTCGAACAAAACCTTGTGTCCCGCTTGGGTCAGCAGCTCCACACCCACCGGTAGCATGGACACGCGGTATTCATCGGGTTTGATTTCACGAGGGATGCCAATAATCATTGCAGGCTAACCGGCATGATGACATACAAGAAGTCGGGTCCGGTGCGTAGCACGCCTGGCTTGTTGGAGGCCTTAAGCTCCAAATGGACCTGATCTGCTCGCGCGATTTTGAGCGCATCGAGCACAAACTGAGGGTTAAAACCGATCTCGATCGGTTCGCCGTCGTACTGCGGCACCGCGACGGTGATCTGGGCTTGGCCCATCTCCGGGGCCCGACTAGAAAGCGTCAGGCCGTCGGCACTGAACGCGAAGCGAACCGCCTTGGAGTCTTCGTTGGTCAGCAACGCCGCTCGCCGAACCGCACTGGCCAAGACATGGGTATCCAGTGTGACTTTCTTATCACCATCTCGGGGGATCACATCCCGGTACGGTGGGAAATTTCCTTCGACCAGATTCGATACCAGAAGTTTATCGTCGGTGGCAAAGAGGATGCGGTTATCAGCCATTCGCACACGCACGTCTTGGGCGTGTTCGTCGAATGTCTTAAGCAGTAAGTTCAGCGCCTTCGTGGGCACAATCGCTGCACGATTTTCGGCTCCTTTGGCCGAACAGGTGCTCTTGGCCAGCGACAATCGCCGACCGTCGGTGGCAACGACCGTGAGCTTGTTCGCCTCGCGTTCAATCAGCACACCGTTGATTGCGTACCGACTGGTTTCTTTCGCCGTGGCGAAGATCGTTTGTGTGATCAGCTTATGAAGGTCCCCAGCATCGACTTGAAAGTCGGGCGGATCGTTGAACTGGGGCGTCGGTGGGAAATCACCCGGGGCGTGACGAAAGATCTGGAAGTGGGCGTCTTCGCCGCGGATATGCACCACATCTTGTTGGGATTCTAGGGTCAGTGTCGGGTCAGTGGACTCTCGGACGATCTGACTGAGCTTATCGGCCCAGACCAACGCCTCGCCCGGTTGGCTCACTTCGACCCGCTGGGTGCTGGTTCGCACGGCCAACTCCAAGTCGGTCGCGGTAAGGGTCAAAGATCCATCTTGAGCGTTGATCTTGACACACTTAAGCACTTCTTTGGGCGTGCGGGTGGCAGCGACCGGGCTGACCAGGTTGAGCGAGTCTAACAACCCTGTACGGTCACAGATCACTTTCATGATGACCTTCCTCGTTTGACGGCTAAACCCCAAGAGCGTACCGCTGCCGTCGGGCAGCGCCAAGCCAGCGGTCAGTAAATCCAGGTGGGTCTGTACGGATTGAGCGTGCCAGAACGCAAATCATCTAAACCCCGTCTGCTGGCGTGGCGATCAATCCATGGTGGTGCGTTTCATTCGTATAGGCTGTTTGTTACGTAGAAAGAGCGCGGGAACGTCGTTATCGACGCGAGGGATTCGGTTTGCCCAAAGCAGCAAATTCTTTCTCTGGCCGGTATGGGGATGGTGTGTGACCGCCGCGGTTCAGGTGTCGGTCGCCGGGCCACTGACGCTAGGTTCACGGTCGGCAACCCTCAGTCAGCCTCCGGCCTATTGGACCCCGATTCCCAAATCGATCCGAGCCAGTGCCGATTCAGCGCACGTGGCCTATGCCATCACACACCATCGTCAAGTGGCGGTTGTTTTCGACGGCGTCATGGGTGCGACTTACCAGCAGGTCGTCGGGCCGGTCATCAGCCCCGACTCCAAGCGTTATGCCTATCTGGGACGCCGCGACAACGTTTGGCAATTGGTGGTTGACACGACCGCATTAGCCGGTTTTGCACCACAGGGCCCGCCGATATTTAGTCCGAACGGATCTCGCCTGGCTTATTGGGCCCGCGACGGTCTGACTCCTTTTTTGGTGGTCGATGGTCATCCAGATCGGCGTTTCGACGAGGTGTCGACGACGTCGCTGCAGTTTAGTCCCGATTCGTCTCGGCTGATTTACACCGCGCGGGACGCGGGCCGGTGGTTGGTGGTTGAGGACGGCCGTCGGGGGCCTGGTTTCGACCGGATCGTCGGGCAACCGGTTTTCAGCCCAGACTCCGCCCGATTGGCGTATGTGACCCAGAACGGTCACGAACAGTTGGTGGTGGTTGATGGCCGACCCGGTTCAGGTTATGAGCGCATCGGCGATGGGCCTGTTTTTAGCCCGGATTCTTCGCAGCTGGCCTATTGGGCAAAGCGGCACGACGGCCCGTGGGTGGTCGTCATCAATCAGATCGAAAACCCCAGTTACGAAGCCGAAGCACATGATGGGTTGGTCTTTAGCCCCGATTCGGACAGGTTGGCCAGCTTTGTGAAACGCCGTGGCCGATGGCATGTCATTGTCAACGGTTCGACAGGGCCGGGTTACGACGCGTTGGGTCGCGGCAGCTTGATGTTCAGCGCTGATTCAAATCACCTTGCATATGGTGCGATCAGGGGCTCAAAATGGCGAATGGTCAGAGATACCTGGGAACATCCGTCGTATGACCTGCTACTTGCTGATTCTGTACGGTTCAGTCCAGACTCAAGCCGCTTGGTCTATGGCGGTTATCGCCGCGGTCAATGGCGGGTGGTGGTCGACGGCTACGAACAGGCAGGATTTGACAAGATACGCTCTGACAGCATCCGGTTTAGCGGAGACTCCTGTGCGGTAGCCTATGTCGGTGTGATCGACACCAAGCACCATGTGGTGGTGAACGACCGAACCCATCAAGCGTGCCGCGGTGTCACCGCTCCGCTGTTTGGACCCAACGCGTCTCACGTGGCTTGGTTGGATCAGTGCCGCGGCCAATGGCGTATCGTGGTCGATGGCATCCAGAGTGATTTCGGTTTCAGCGCCATGCCATCGGGGGCGAGGCTCTTATTCGATTCACCCACGCGTGTTCGCGCATTGGTCATGACACCACCAGGTACGGGGTGGGCTTGTCACCAACTCGACGTCCAGATCCATTCGGAGGGGGCGTCGGCGTTGGTCCGATAACGCGCCATTGGGCCGGCCAGTCGGCGTCATCCGGTTCTTATTTTTGTAGATCATTATGTGTCTCGGCCCTATTTCCGTGTTCAGGATCCGTAAAGCGATCTGGGGTATCAGTCGACAAGATATAAGCGCTTACCGGTCCAGCGGGCTCTGAGCTGTCGCATGAGAAATTGTATTGATCGTGCATCGGTCGCAATTCGTTCGCCTGCAACCCCCTTGGTTGATTTGGGGGGTGATGGTGTTGTTGACGTTGTACGTCAGCGCATGGGCAGCCGACGCAGAGCCCTATCCGCAAACGTGGCCATTCGTTGAAAGCATGGTCCCGGTGGGTGTCGTGCCTCAGGGTTGGACGGTCGTTCGAGACACCTTTGTTGCCAGCCCCGATTCAACACACGTGGCGGTTAGAGTCAGCAGAGACGGCAAGGGCCAAACCCGCCAGTCGGTGCTTGTCGACAATTCCCTGCGACTGGGTGGCGGCGTCATGTTTGGGCCGACGTTCAGCGCCGATTCAAGCCGCGTGGCAACGGTGGTCAGTCAAGGTCAAAAGGGTCGACTAGACGTCAACGGCGTGCAAACAACGGGGCCAGACCCCATTGCGGCCGTTGTGTTTAGCCCAGACGGACAACGCGTGGCTTATGTCGGCCGGGAGGGCAAAAAGCAGCTGGTCCACGCCGATGGTCGCTCTAGCGTGGTCTATGATGAGGTGATCGTCGGTTCACTGACCTTTAGCAGCGACTCGAAGCATCTGGCTTACGTGGCCCGACGCGACGAGGCATGGTTTGTGGTCCTCAATGGCCAGGAGGGCATCGCCTACGTGCAGGTCGACGGCCCGGTGTTTAGTCCCAATTCGCAGCGTTTGGCTTACTGGGCAAGAAAGCCAGACGCTGGCTGGGTGGTTGTGGCCGACGGACAGGAGAACACGCTGATGAGGGCCCAGCACCAGGCGGGGCTGTATTTTAGCCCGGACTCATCCCAGCTGGCGGGGTTGGGGCAGCGCAATGGCCGATGGCATGTCATGATCGATGGGCGGTTCCACCATGGCTACGATGCGCTAGGTCGGCAAAGTTTCACTTTCAGTGGCGATTCCAAACACACCGCGTACGCGGCGATGGACGACGGCCGTTGGAAAGTGGTCAGGGACGGCACCATTGTTGGTGAATTTGATGCTCTTTTGGCCGGAAGCTTGCGGTTTAGCCCCAACTCTTCGCGACTGGTGTACGCGGCGCGAGAAGACGATGGCTGGTTTGTGGTGATTGACGATGAACGTCATCGGGATTTTGACCGGATCGCGCCACAGAGCATCCAATTTAGCCCAGACTCGCAGCGGTTGGCCTACGTGGCCAAGAACCGTGCTGAAAGGATCTCTGTCGTGGTGGACGGTTACCGCTGGGCGATTTGTGACGGTGTAGAAGACCTGGCGTTTAGCCCCGATTCGGCAAGTGTTGTGTGGATCGAACGACGGGGACACGTCAGCCGCGTGGTTGTCGATGGGATTAGTGGCGGTGTCCGATTTGATCAGATGGTGCCTGGGGCGTCATTGGTTTTTGATAGTCCCAGCGCGTTTCATACCCTGGTGTACAACCGCCCGGGACCGGTTTTTTTTCGATACCAAGCCGATCTCTATCCGCAGACAGATATCGCCAACGAGCCGACAGACCCACTGGTCATTCCGGCGGCCGATCCGCTGCCGGTAAGTCACTAGGTCCTGGCCTACCGGCTCTGACCACCTTTGTGCCATACCGCCGTTCAAACCAACGTTCTTAGTATCCACACCTTTTCACCGTCGCCAAGCCGCTTGCTTGCGTCCGACAGCGATCAAGCTAAACTATACGATTGGTTTGATTTAGGAACGTAACTGCCATGCCTAAGCTCAAGTCGCACAAGGGATTGCTCAAACGCATCAAGGTGACATCGGGGGGTAAGATCAAGTTCCGAAAGGCTTTTACGGGTCATTTGCGCAGCCACAAAAGCGGTAGCAAATTGATGCAGCTACGGTCTAAGAGCCTAGCCAAATCGGGAGATATTCATCGGCTAGAGCGTATGTTGCACCGCCCGCTGGCGGCGGTAAAGAAAGATTCGACCTAATCAATTGAGCTCAGGTCCAGGACACTGAGACATACGGAGTGATTGCCATGCCCCGGGCGTTGAAGGGTGCTGCACGTCGTCAAGCAAAGAATCGTTGGTTCAAGCTGGCCAAGGGAAACCGGGGCGCTCGGAGCCGCTGTTGGCGCCGTGTCAAAGAGACGGTGATCCGTGCTGGGGTGAATGCCACCTGTCACCGTAATTTGGTCAAACGCGACTACCGACGGTTGTGGGTTATTCGTGTCAACGCTGCGGCAAGAATGCGCGGGTTGCCGTACAGCCGGTTGATCGCAGGGTTGAAGGCGGCAAACATTAGTCTCAATCGCAAGATGCTCAGCGAAATCGCCATCTGCGATCCCCAAGCATTCGACCAGATTGTCCAGCAGGCCACGGCCGCGCTAGACAGCCAGAGCAAGGCGGCCGCGTGATTGGCCGGTAGCCGGCCGGATGATCTCCAGACGCTTTGCGCTGGACGCTGGGCTGGCCTGGTAGCCGTTGAGGCCGGCCCGCCAGATTGCCGATATACCCATCACGAATGAAATGACGGTCCCAACCTCGGCCGCGGACGGCGTAACGGATATGTAGGGCACTCGACGTGGTAGAGGCACGCAGCAATACACCGTCGCGGTTTTGACAGGCCGCAAGAAAAGGTTCTTCCCACGGTGAGGTTTCGAAGGCCTAGTGGTCCGGAAAGACGTGCATGTCCAACCAAGATGACACCAATCTAAGCAAAGAAACCTGGATGATGTTCCGTATCCTGTCGGAGTTTGTCGACGGGATCGAAACATTGGGCCGTATCGGCCCTGCGGTTTCGGTGTTCGGATCTTCTCGGACCCCCGAGGGCCAGAGTGACTACGGGTTGGCAGTGCAGTGTGGCCGAAGGCTCGTAGAAAGTGGCTTTGCTGTGATTACCGGAGGAGGACCGGGAATTATGGAAGCGGCCAATCGCGGCGCGTCGGAAGCAAACGGTCAGTCGGTAGGGCTGAACATCAGTTTGCCGATGGAACAAAAGCCCAATCCGTACCAGACTCACGAGTTGACGTTTCGATACTTCTTTATTCGCAAAGTGATGTTTGTGAAGTATGCCAAGGGGTTCATCATCTTCCCGGGGGGGTTTGGAACGATGGATGAGTTCTTTGAAAGTCTTACCTTGATCCAGACGCTTAAGGTCGATCCGTTCCCCGTTGTTTGCATCGGCCATGCTTTTTGGGACGGCCTGGTGACTTGGATGGAGCGGTCGATGAAGAAGGAACATGCCTACATCGACCCCCAGGATATGAGCCTGTTCCGTGTCACCGATGATGTGGACGACGCCGTTCAGATCATCCGCAAGTGCTACGACGAAGAATGCTGGCTCGGGCCTCGCCCGCCCGAGATTACCGGGCCCGCGGCCAAGCACACGGCCGAGGGCACACGGGTGGGGATCGACCCTGGGCATCACGCCATCCCTGATCTGCGGGCCGATCCACGCGGTCGTTAGTCCGGTGATCCTACCGATTCTGCATTTGATCTCGCGCCCCTGTTGCCAACACGGGCATAAGATGAAAAAAGACATGGGATGCGTCTGTTATGCACTAACGCTACGCCGCCTATCGTGATGAAGCGGCATAGACGACTGTCGAACGCGGCGGCGGCGTTCATCCACAATGGATGTTGTTTGTGGCCCGCGTGAAACGTATGCAACGCGTATTAGTAGAGCTTCCGGACACTGGTCCCAGGGTAGTAGAACGTCAGAATGGTATTTTCTTCGTGACCACGTTTGGCCATGGCGTACGCACCCCACTGGCACATGCCCACCCCATGACCAAACCCACGTCCAGAAAACCTCACCTGGTCTCCGCTGATCTGCACCGTCACATAGCCGCTTTTGAGCATCGCTGCCTTCGAAAGTTGAGGTAAGTGGGACGCGTGATAGTTACACGCTAAACGGAACGCTTCAGAGCCCAGCGTAAAGAACCGACCGGTCATATCGGTGATGGTAAAATGTGACGATCGACCGGTGTGTTTGTTTGTTGTCACCACGATATCGGCTACGGCCTGCAAGGCCCCAATCGGGTTTGACCGACGACGGCCCCACGCCGCGAGGCGGCGTGCCAGATTGACACGGCTGCGCAATACCGGCCCCCACCTGAAGTGAGGACTCACAGCGCACCACCCGCCATGTTTACGGCCCCACAGCGGTTTCATGTCTGACTCGGTTGGAAAGGCAGCGCTGGCATCTTGGCCCACCCCTCCGCAACAGCTCGAGTAGTATGCCGGCAGCACATTGCCCGCGTAAGCGATGACCTTGCCCCGCGTCTGTTGAACCGCTTGGCTGGCCCGCCAATGAGCTTTCGCCCCGCCGTAGGCCTGGCTGGCGGTCGTGGATTCAAGATCAAAATGACGCCGTCGGTTCCTAGCGGACTCGACGATCGCGTATGACCTGGCGGCGATGGCTTGCGCCCTGAACGTGTATAACGGCCAGGTCCGGTACAATTCTCGCTGCAACACGCCGGGCAGGTACTGTTCCATCGCGACGTGGTTAATCACGTCAAATCGATCGGAATTTGATCCGTTTGGATCTTTGACTCGGTGTAACACAATCTGTTGCGGGTACGTGATACCGTCAACCCGAATGGTCGAGCCAAAGTCCGGCCTGACGATGACCCGTGAAGTTTTCCACGTCATGGACTGACCGTCGCCGGATTGGATGACGAAGGCGTTATCGTTATGGCGGATTCTCACCGGGGTGGCAAACGCCCATTGGTGCGCTGGAGAAACAAGGGGATCCAGCGATCTGAACCGGAGACGTTTGGGGCCGTCGAGGTATAGTTCGTCAACCGCTTTGGCGATTCTGACGCGAACGATCGGTTCGTGTTGGATAAGGGCCAGACGTGAGGTGGAGATGTACCGATGGCGATGAATGGGCTTCGGTTGGCAAGCGGACAACACGCCGGTGAACAGGTAGACCAAAGCGCATAAGGTCATCCCTCGACCGACCGCCGCGACAAAACGAATCCACCACAGACGATCGCACCTACAAGCGATCTGCTGTAGCAGGAACCGGCGGGCCATCTATTTCGATCCTGGCGCGGGCGTTTGATCGCTGCTGGCACATCAAAAAGGAGAAACAAGATTCAACACGTGGGAGTATAGTTGGTATGGGTGATTTGGTAAAGTCACAACGTGGCGGCAGCTGTCGCCGATCCAAATTGTAATATGGGTTAGAGGCCATCCGAGGTGGTCAGCGTCGTTCCAGTGACACGTCATGGCAAGGAACTTTTCACGTTGAACATTGCCAACATCGTTTGATCGGCATACCGATTGGTTGGGCGGCGATGTTATGATAGCTGTGTGGTACGTACGACAGGGGTCAAGACACGTTGGCATTTCGTTGACCGCCAAAGTCGGGCGTCGACGCAACGGGAAACTTTGGCGGCTAAACTGAGGCTGCCTACGCTGGTCGCCAAGCTTTTGACACAGAGGGGCTATTGGGATCTTTCTCCCGCCAGTACGTTCCTTGAACCCCGGTTAAGCCAGCTTTACGATCCGGCGCTCATGCCCGGTGTGGTCCGCGCCGCACAGCGCCTGTCTCGTGCCGTACAAGAAAGACAGTCGATTGTCATATACGGCGACTACGACGTCGACGGTGTGACCGCCAGTGCTGTCTTATGGCATGTGCTTAGACTCGCTGGCGCTCGGGCCGACATTTATGTGCCCCACCGAATTGAAGAGGGTTACGGGCTCAATAATCAAGCGATCCACCGGCTGGCGGCGAATGATCCGTTGATTGTCACTGTGGATTGTGGCATCACCGGCTCAGAACCGGCCCGTGTGGCCAAAGAAGCTGGGATTGATCTGATCATCACGGATCACCATGACTTCGAGCCCCCCGAGTTGCAGGCATTGCCCGAGGCGCACACACTGGTCCACCCTCGTCTTCCCGGTTCACAGTATCCGTTTGGTGGTCTGTGCGGCGCTGCGGTAGCGTTCAAGCTGGCGTGGCAGTTCGCCAAGGTTCATTGTGGGTCCGAGCGTCTGCCAGAAGAATTTAAATTTCTGTTGTTAGACCTGCTTGGCTACGTGGCTCTGGGGACGGTCGCCGACGTGGTTCCCCTGGTCGACGAGAATCGCGTCTTGGCCGCTTGCGGGCTGGGTCGGATCAAGCAGACGCGATTTGCCGGTCTGAACGCGCTGATCGATGCGTCAGGGTTGCGGGGCGAAAAGATCGACGCCTACCACGTCGGATTCGTTCTCGGTCCACGACTGAACGCCTGCGGACGAATGGGCCATGCCGAGCATGCGGTGCGTCTCCTGACCGATGCTGGTCCTGAAGACGCCCGAAGCATCTCTGCATTTCTGGCAAAAGAAAACGATCGTCGCCGTTTGATCGAGCGCGAGGTCTTTGATGACGCCAAGCAGATGATCCAGACGGCAGGTTATGACAGCATCGATCATCGGGCGATCGTCCTGGCCAAAGCGGGCTGGCACCCCGGAGTCCTGGGCATTGTGGCCAGTCGTCTGGTCGATGTGTTTGCCCGGCCGGTGGTGATGCTCAATTTTCAAGAGCAACCGACGTCATGCCAGGCACACGGCTCGGCCCGAAGCGTCGATAGCGTATCGATCTACGAGGCGTTAGAAGATTGCGCGACGATGTTAACGAGCTTCGGTGGCCACGCCATGGCCGCAGGCTTACGACTGAATGCCGACCGCGTCGAACCGTTCCGTCGCCGTTTGGTGGAGTTTGTCAATGGGCGGATAGGACCAGAAGACCTTGTTCGTACGATTGAGATCGACTCGGTGTGCACGTTGGCAGATGTCAACGTCGATATATTTGATCAGATCTACAGGCTAGCGCCGTTCGGACGATCCAATCCCTGGCCGGTTCTGTGCGTCCAGGGTGTAAGAAACGATCGACCGGCTCAACGTATCGGTCACCGTGGCGGGCACCTGAGGCTGATTTTGCGCCAGGGCCAACGGCTGGTGTCGGCGGTGGCATTTGGCATGGGCGAACTGGCCGATCGTCTACCGGCAGGTGTCATGTTAGATGTTGTCTTTGAACCCAAGATAGGCACTTGGCAAGGCCGCCGGCGAGCGGAGTTGCACATCAAAGATCTGTGTGTCATTTAGGCGTCGTCGGCTTAACTGGTAGCATTGACCGTGGGGATGTCCCAGCCCATATCGGCCATCATCCCCAGCTCGATCAGACTGGGTTCGTGGTCTGGTCCGCTGTAGAACGGGCTCATCAGCTCATTGCGGTGTACACCTTCATCGAGGTGCGCAACGCTAGAGCCTGGGTCCAAGGTGCTCGGCGCATAAAGCTTAGGCCGTGACCCGCCGTTGCCGTCGGTGCCGTTGGAGCCGCTCCAGAACAAGTTGTTACTCGTGATTGCCGCTAATCGCTGGGCGTTGGTCATGTTCGCCAAGGACGTTCCACCGTTGGCGCCGTTGATCAGGAATCTGTCGTAGATCCCCGGTTGACTGCTGGCAAACCAGGAGCCGTTGGAGTTGATCACATCAAAAAAGTTCAATCCGTGACCAATTTCGTGTAAAACCACTGTGGTAAAATCGATGTCTGCACCCGGCTTGGCATCGACGCCATAATACCAATCGGTTGTTCCCAACACCGTTGCGTTGTCCAGATCGGAATTGAATTGGGCGACCATTTCGTCAGATGAAGTCGACAGGTCACGTCCGGCCAGATGATTTGCCAGAGCGCTGCCATACCAGGTATTAGAAAGGCTATCGCCGCCGAAATTGCTGTGGATGAGAACAGACCCGGCTTGACCGAGCACGGCGCTGTTGGGACTGCCGCCCAGGGGATCCATGGTCGCGGCGATCGTGATGGTCTGGCCGGGATACGCACTGGCGATCTGACTGGACCAGATGTCCAGTGCAAACTCAAACGCGTTACGGCGGGCTGTGCCAAGCACAGGATCGAAAAAGCCTTCACCCGGTGCATCGTTGTAATTAACTTGGAAGGTGACGGGATTGGGGTTGTTCCCCAGCGGGGAGTCTAGATCACCCACCCGTTCGATCCGAACGGCATCGGCAATGACGTATTGGTTGGCGTCGTCGGTCAGTTGTACCGTCAGCGTTGACCCGGTGATATCGAAGATCCCCAGGTGCTGGAAGGCCACGCCATCGACGGTGACATCGGCGGACGGCTCAAGCTCCTGATTGACTTGAACGGCCGGTCCTTGTTGTACGGCGCCGTCAAGGACAACAAACGGAGCGTTGGTCGCCCGGTTGGGGTGTGCCGACCAGGTGGTCGAGACGCGGTACTGGCCTGGTGTTAATCCTGTGAATGACCACGTGGCGACGTCGCTGCCCGTACCGGCCCTGCTGAAATGCACGTCATCGAGAAACCCTTGACCGACAAAAGGGCCGGTCCAATCGCCGCTGACCGCGAACCCCAGGTCGGCGTTATCGATGACTTGGACCGTTTGGCCGGCATCATCGTCCGTGACTTGAATCGTGTCGCTACCGTTACTAAACCCCGCAGCAGACGCCGTAATGGTCACCGTCTGAGTGCCGTCAAGGATCGAATCGTCGACCGAAGACACGGCGAAAGAAACTGAAGACTGACCGGCGAGAATTCTTACTGTGGCCGGGATTGTCGCTTCGGTGACGTCGCTGTTGGTCAATGTCACATCCAGTGGGCCACTGGTGCTTCCGCTACGGGTGAGTGTTGCGGTGGTCGTTTGGCCGCTCTCTGACAGGGAAGCCGCCGCGATCGAGAGTGTCAAAGATTCGTCGGCGACCCGTTCGATCCGAACGGCATCGGCAATGACGTATTGGTTGGCGTCGTCGGTCAGTTGTACCGTCAGCGTTGACCCGGTGATATCGAAGGTCCCCAGGTGCTGGAAGGCCACGCCATCGACGATGACATCGGCGGACGGTTCGAGCTCCTGATTGACTTGAATCGCCGGTCCTTGTGGCACGGTGCCGTCAAGGACAGCAAACGGAGCGTTGGTCGCTCGGTTGGGGTGTGCCGACCAGGTGGTCGAGACGCGGTACTGGCCTGGTGTTAATCCTGTGAATGACCACGTGGCGACGTCGCTGCCTGTACCTGCTCTGCTGAAATGTACGTCATTGAGAAACCCTTGACCGACAAAGGGGCCGGTCCAATCGCCGCTGACCGCGAACCCCGGATCGGCGTTATCGATGACCTGTACCGCCTGAGTGGTGGTGGCACTGCTGGCGTCCAACACATACAAGCCGCCTTCAATGTCTGAAACGATGACAACCCCGCTGGGCAGACTCACGTCGACGCCCCACGCCCCGTTGAAGTGAGCGTTGTCGTTAGCCGGGTATGTGTCGTAGTAAGCCACTTCTTGCACCTGGTGGACGTCTTGCACGTCGTAGACGCGCAACCCGCTGCGGTAGTTGACTTCGAACAAGAAATCACCTTGGATCATCAGATTGTGATCAACGGCCGGTGAGCCGTTTGTAAATGACGTGACATATTTGGGTTGAGCAGGGTCGAGGACGTCCAACACATAGGTGGTCGACGTCGAGACGCTGGGGTGATTTCGTTCGTCCAATTCGTCGTTGACGAATAAGTAATGTCTGTCTTGGCTCAGCGCCCCGAAATGCGCATACGTCACGTTGGGGTAAGCCTGTGTGGCCAGTGTGACCATGTTCTGCTTGTCGGTCACGTCGATGACATACACCCCGTCGCCCTCGCCAAATCCGTAAGCGATTTCCCGGCCGGCGTAGGCGCCGTGGGAATATGAAACCACCAGGGCATCGTGGAGGTAGCGCACAGACCATGCCCCGGCAAACCTAGGGTCAGTCGGATCGCTCAGGTCATAGGCGATCAGTCCACCATTGTGCGCACTGCTACCGGTGAGGTACAAGAAACCGCTCTCGGCGTTAACAGTAACGTTGTGTGACGTGGCAGGACCGATCTGACCACCGGTATCGATCACAGCGACCGTGCCACTATCGATCAGCTTAAGGTCAATGATTTGAATCCCACCGCTGGCTTCGGTCACGGTATACGCGTAATGCCCAAAGACTTTCATGTCGCGCCAAATCGATCCTTCTCCGTGGTCGTGACCACATTCATCATGACACAGCGATCTAGAGGCCTGGCCCGGGCCGCCGCTGGCCTCGTCCAGGCCTGGGATCACGTCGACAATCACCGGGTGGCGTGGATCGGTGATTTCGACAAACGCGATACTCTTTTCCAAGCCGATAATGGCATATTCACGCCCTGACCCAGAAACGTAGCTGGTAATGTCATTGGCGCGGGTCGAGCCGTCGCCGAACTGGGCCAGCGATACCTGGCTGAGTTTGGTGACGTTCAGCGCGTTGGGATCGCTCTCCGTGTCGTCGGTTTCGAACAGGTGCGGCGTCGATGACGGGGCAGCAACAACGGCTCCGGCCTGACTGACCGTCAACTGATCCTGGTGGTTTAAGCTGTCCAACAGGTTGCCGCTGAGCAGAACCCGCTGCTCTAATGCCTCAAAACGGTCAACGACTGTCGTTTGGTCCCAGATGCGACGATTTCCGGTCTTTGGTTTGGCGCCTCGCCAGTGCCATCGGTCGATGGCCAAAGCACATTTACACCGATTCCAGAAACAGATACCACTGAATCGTTCAATATAGCGCTTCATAACAATCACCCAACCTATAAATAATATGCAGACAAAAACAAAGATAGACAGCATGGCTGTCCTCCCTCCTCGTTCCAATATAGAGGACCCCGCCGAACCGCGATCATATATCTATCATGCTGATGCTGGTCAGCTTTCGGTTCAACCCAAGCCAGGACAGGCAAGATGGCCCCAACTTGAATAATACTATTATCCCAGATTTTCAACATGGGTGTCAAATTTTTTAGAAGACATTGAGAAAAGACTCACTCTGATTTGTGTGAATATTTCGAAGGGTCGCAGGTGAATCGGTGGCATGGGTGGTTTTTTAGCGTCTTGGTTTGGTCGACTGCTTTGGTCTGTCGGGCGGCTGATTTCGATGTCGAGGCCCGTTTCATCAATGTCAATGGCAAGGACTTAACAGGAATTCCCGTGTTCGTGCCGGTCAAGTCGTTGTTTGGACGCGGGATCGATTTTCGTCAGCTCGACAGGAACGGCTTCCACATTTACGGTCGTCACGGGCGGGAGATTCCCTTTATGTACCGGCCGTTACCGCCTTACTTTTCGATCGCCAACGATGAACTGATCTTTTTCCTTGACGATTTTCCATCCGGCGCCAAGAGTCGATATCGTTTCACCAACGACCGGCGGTCGTCGTCCGTTTCGAAGCAAATCCCGCTGGACATGCAGCGGCTTGCCCATCACCGTCACAACTGGGTACCCAACGGTGGTTTTGAGCAGGAATCGGATCGCTGGGCCGGCGGCAAGATCGTCACGGACATGAGTCACTCGGGCCGCCGGGCCTTGCTGCTTCGGGCCCAAAACAACGCCGAGTCAGTGGGTGTCCGACTCAATAAATCGTTTCAATTCAAGCCGGAAGGGCGGTACTACTTTAGTCTATGGGCCAAGTCGCAAAACGTCGCACGCAGCGGGTATCGTTGGCAAGATGCCGGCGGCCGGATCCTTCTGGCCGGCGACCCTTTTCGCGGTGGACTGCCAAAGATACAAGACACACGCGACTGGTATTGTTACAAACCGACGTTTGCAGGGGTGGCGTATACTCGGGGCAAGTGGCGTCAGGAGTCGGCGACGTTCAAACTCAAAGGACATCGCCAATGGGTTGCAGGTAAAGAACAGGTGTCGGCCATCTACAGCGCCGGCTACAAATCAAAACTCTCGTTTCACCTAACGCAGAAGCACCTGCCCTATATCAATCCGAAACAGCCGGCTCGGGTCTGGATCGATGACATCCTTCTATTTGATCAGCCGCAGATCATTTTTGATTTCGATCGCGTGGCGAAGAAATCTCAACTGACTGGTCCCTTTGCTTACAGCCGTCCGGTGACCATGACCGAAGGCGGTATTTTAAACTACGCTCCACGACCCACACCGTGGGAGAAGGTCGACCGTCTTGTGCTGGAAGCGGCCCGCGGAGAACGAAAGGTTGTTCCATTGGGGATCAGCCTGCCCGGTGGCGGGAAAGGGATTTTTGTTGATCGCACAGACTTGGTCGGGGCCGGTCGGCTTCGACCCAGCGAAGTGGAGTACCAGATCGTCAAGTGGCATGACATCCGTTGGGGCGACAAAGAATATTGGGTATACGACCTGCATCGCCCCATTGATGCCAGTGAACCGTGTCATATTGATTTTTTCGTTGCTTATGACATCCCACCGCAAGCCAAACCCGGGACGTACCGAGGCGCGATCGATGTGAAGATCGGACGGACGGTGGTGGGTTCGATACCGATCGAACTGACAGTCCAGGGCTTTTCTCTAAAAGTGATCACCGATCGCTATATCGGCGCGATTTTTAATCGCGGTATGGGCCACGATGCTGGCGCCCAAATGCCGCCGCAAAGCCGAGCGTTTTTCAAATATTACCGTCGATCAAATTTTCCTTACATCATGTTCTTTTCCAATTTCCTGCCCTTTAAAGGGCAGGGTCCCGAAGTAGATATCGCCCGATTGGTCAACGAAATGCGCTTTATGAAGAAGATGGGGCTCAGCGCGGGCGTGGGGCTGTATTGGGACTGTGCGCTGGATCGGTTTGGCAGAAACGGTCTGTGGCCCAGGAGCGGTAAGAATCCCGAACGGTACCGGCAAGAGGTGGTCAAAATGGACCACGCTTTGTCAGAAGCGGGTCTGGGGCGGTTGGTCTACATGATCTGGGACGAACCAAGCTCACCCAGCGCGGTGACCGATGCGTTTGGTCTGTTAAAGGGGACCGGCGCCGTCACGACCTGCGACGCGATGGGTTGGGCTTTTTACAAGACGTTGCGGTATATCTCGCATACGTCGTGCGACGATCCGGCTCAAGAAATGGGCCCTGCGGTTTACGAGTACTGTCATCGGCAAAGAAGAAAGTTCGGGCTTTGTGGCACAGCGTGGAATCCCAAAACCTCACGTTATCAAGTCGGGATGATGATTGCTGCTGCGGATATGCACTACTGGCACCAATGGCACATTCTTAATTTCTACGGTCAGACACCCGATCGTCACCAGTTTGTCCGGAACCGTTCGGCGATCAATTTTGGTGAAGGCATCATTGATTTGCGGTACCACGATACGCTCGTTGATGTGATCGCGCATGCCCGGAACACGGGACGGGGTCTTGCTCAAGCCGACGCGGCCCAAGCCTATCTCAACGATATATTGGGGTTCTGTAACGGCGATCAGGATCAACAGGCGACCTTCTATAACGGGACACCAAGTGATTGGGGCGATGACCGCTTTTACGACCACTGGCGCCGCAAAATGGGTCGGCATATCGTCGCGATCCTCCAAGAAACCGGGCCGCTACCCGGAAAGCGTGGGGCGTTGGGGACGCGCGATCAATGATCAAATTGGTGTGGCATCAACTCGCCGGTTGTTTGGGGCGGTGTTGACTATGACGGCGAATGGATCACCGTATCCAACGCCCGATGCAGATCATTGACGTATTGCTTATATGGGGTCGGCCAACTTCTAATGTCCATCCAGAGCGACATTCCTATGACGTGCCGGAGTATTGGGTTAGGGTTCGCGGCGATTCGTGTTGTTTTCGTTACGTATCAATGCGCCACGCATCCAAATTTCGATGCGCCATAAGTGAGGCGAAACGCAGATCGTCACGCAATCGTGTCGTCTCCGTATACACAACTACGCAGGAATAAGACCGAACATTTTTCTTTGACGATCAACCAGCGTGACGGTGGTCGTTGAACGCCGCCGGCAGCAGATTGGCCAGGTCCGGGGCGGTCAACCCCGAACGGCCGTGTTGAGCAGACCACCGGTCTGCGGCCAGGCCGTGAAGATGCGTACCCAGTACCGCTGCGTCAAAAGGTGTCATCGCCTGGGCGATCAGCGCTGCGATCAGTCCGGTTAGGACGTCGCCGCTGCCGGCAGTGGCCAAGGCGGGGTTGCCGGTGTTGTTAAGGTAGACCCGTTGACCGTCACTGATCACACTGTGTTGGCCCTTGAGAACAACGATTGCTTCGTGGGCGCGAGCAAGCTCGGCGGCGGCGGTCGGTCGCGACACTGGATCCGTGGGGTTTGCGGTGATGCCCAGCGGTTTGGCCAGCCTCAAAAATTCACCTGGGTGTGGTGTCATGACCAATGCCGGTCCGGGCTTGGGCCGGGAGATATTGGTGTGAGCCAATGCGTTTAAACCGTCGGCGTCAAGGACCACGGTGCGATCGCCACGCAACAGTTGATCGACCAGCTGTCCGGATACGTCCGACGGTCCCATACCCGGCCCGACCGCCAGTATAGCGCGATGGCGAGGATCGGCTTGATCCAAGTTGAACAGCGTATCGGTGCAGTTTTGACACAGAACAATACCGGTTGCCCCCGGCTCGATGGTCATCGCAACGGGCAGGACACCCGGTGGCGCTGCGATTTTGACCAAACCCGCGCCGCTGCGCAACGCCGCGGCTGCAGATAGCGCCGGTGCGCCCATCATCGTTGTGCATCCGCCAACGACAATGACGGTACCAAAAGTCCCTTTATGAGCGTCGTCAGGTCGAACCGGGGCGGTGGGGACAGTCGCAATGGTCGTTAGGTGGGACTTAAGCATCAGGGGCAGATTATCGCTGGGTGGGGGTAGAGATCGTGGTCGTATTAATCACATTGATCTTTAATCGTCCCATGACCGGTACCAAGACCATCAGATCATTGGCCATCGATCCGTCATGCATATCACTGGTGGCCAGGGCGATGTGTCCGGCGTCGAACGGCCGCATGCCAAGCGTGGCGTCCAAGTCGACCCATCGGCCGCGATCGGTTGTCTTGTCGCCGAGCCACGCCTGAGTCCACATGTGGTAGCCAAACACGCCTGTTCGGTCCAGGAACCGGTCGACGTAGATCAGGCCGCTGACCGTGCGGCTAGGGATATGCGCTGCCCGGAGCATGGCAGCCAGCAGGACAGCGTGTTCGGTGCAATCGCCTTGACGCGTGCGCGCCACCTCGCTGGCGGTCGCAAGTCCCACGGAAAGATCCTTGGCTTGAATGTATTGGTGCACAAAACGGCGAATCGTTTCGGCTCGTTGTGCGGGTGTCGGGTCAAGTGGGCCGGTGACCAGTGATTCGTGGAGAAGCTGTCGGATTTTGGGGTCCTGCCCGTTGAGCATAGCGGTGGCTTCAAGATACGCCTCGCTAGGCTCAGTGGCGTCGTCGCCGACGGGATGACTGAGATCGACGACCACGCGCCAACGTGTGTCTGTGTGACGCTCGGCGTGCTGGAATCCGCTGGTCAGTGGCCCGGGACGCACTGACTGTTTGTTACCGGCGGCAAACGTCAGCTCGTAGACGGCAGATTGCAGTTGGCGAGGTTGGCTGATCGGTCTGTTGGGTCGGATCAGTGTTGAGGCCAATAGCTCTGGGGGTTGGACTTTTGCGGTGGCCAATCGCTTATCGGCTTCGACCACCGTCAATTTCATGCCCGGGATCACCGCCAGGACAGACTTGACCATCCACCCGTCGGCATCAATGTACTCTCGGGTGGTGATACCGGGTACATTGGACATGGTTGAATCGCAGGCGACGGCCGGTACCACTTTTCCCAGGACAGGGACGTTTTCTAAGCCGCGGACCTGGATGCGTGTTTCGATCGGGTCGACCCCCACAAGGGGATCCAGTGACCAGTAGCTGATCTGGCGGGTGCCTTCGGCTAGCCGTTTGGCCAGCAGTCGTTGAATCGCCGTTGGTGTCAGCCAGCCGCGAGCGCTTTGCGGGTGTGATACGTGATCTGGGACCCGGGGATAGGGCACAACCCGTCGTTCATAGGTGTCACCTTGCCGGCGCGTCCATTCGACCGTATCGCCACGAAAACACATCACCTGGCTGATCTGCATCTGGCCCAGTTTTTGACGGCTGCGTGCGATCAGGGGTCGGCCGTTGACAGTCTCAAGAAACCAGCTGCTGGCCGATAGCTGCATGTTTGTCTGGCCGCGGCGGACAACGATTTTCAATGTGGTGGCGGTGATGATCGAGGGCGGCGCATGTGGGGGCTGATTCGATGTCTGGACTCGGGTGTGCATCCAGCCCACCGGTTGGCCTTCGAGCAGAACGGAGTACCAACGGTCAATCCGACCGCCGTCGTCGGCGAACAAGGCCATTGGGGTCAAGAGGACGGCCAGGAGACAAGTCCATGGCACTGTCATGATGTTACGCCGTCGGTTCATCTCACGACCATTGTATGCCAGCGGGTCGGGGTCAGGACACTGTAGATCGAACCGGGCAGCCTGTGGGAAAACAGGTATGTGAAATCATTTGACGGCATGCTAGGGGACGACCTGATGGAACGTGAAGTGTTCGACACGCTAGATGAAGCAAAGGTGTCCGTTGAACGCTGGCGTATTCAATACTACACAGCACGACCACACTGATCGTTGGGCTACCGGCCATCGGCGTCTTAGGTACGGTTCGTTGTTGACCCGCGCTTCGCTGCGCCCGGTTCAAATGGTTTAACAGTGGCGATAAGAGTCGACATCGCTGTAGGAGTGCCGGGAAGTGCGTATAAACCCCTGCGTTTTCCTATCGTCCGGGTGTTGCCATGGCCGGACCAAAATGGATATCGAAGCTTTTGACAAAAAAGGTCAAACGGTGACGTGTCCAGTGTGTTTTGATATGTGGTGCATTTGATCCACGGAGGGGCGTCTGGCAGTGGTTTGTTGATCTGGTCGGGGTGTTTTACTTTGTGAGCAGATCACTTTGGATCAGGATTGTTGTGCCGCGTCATGGCCATCGTGATCCCGTCGCGGATCCAGCAATCAATGGCATCACAGGCCCGATCGAATGTGGGTTCGAGCAGCGTTAATTGAGTTGCTGAAAACGCGGTAAGGACATAATCGGCTTGAGGACACACGCCAGGGGGATCGATGCCAATCCTCAGCCTGGGGTAGGCGCGTGTGCCCAACATTCGCTCAATGTCGGCAAGCCCATTGTGACCGCCACTGCCGCCCTCGCTTCGCAGTCGGATCTGGCCCACCGGCAGGGCTACGTCGTCGACCACGATCAATAGGTCCAGTGCCGCGTCAAGCTTATAAAACTGGACCACCTGCTGAACCGCCATACCGCTGCGGTTCATAAAAGTCATCGGCTCGATCAGCACACAGCGGTGGCTGGCCACACACCCTTCCAGTATGGCCGAATGGAACCGGGTTTTAGGATTGGTCAGTCCGTGCCGTGATGCAAAACGATCGACGACCATAAACCCGGCGTTGTGGCGGGTCCTGGTGTATTGGTGGCCGGGGTTTCCCAAACCGACGATCAGTTTCACGATCCGAAATCAGCCCTCACTGTTCTTTTCTGGCTCTTTCTTACCGATGACCTCGGGCTCGCTTGCAGCCGTCGGCCCAGGTTCGAGTTCAGATTCAGGCTGCTCGCTGATGACTTGAATAGAAGCGATGACTGTTTCAGGATCGGCGTTGACGGTAACGCCTGCTGGCAGCTTCAGGTCAGCGACCGTAAAAGTCGCACCGGGGGTTAGACCGCTGATATCGGCTTTGATTTGGTCGGGGATCTGAGAGGCCAGGCAGCTGACGTCAAGCTCGTTGATCGGGTGCTGCAAGAATGTGCCAGATTCCTTCAATCCCACAGGATCGCCGGTCAAGACCAGATCGACACGGACCGCTACCCGCTCAGTCACGTCGACCCGAGTCAGATCAATATGCAGGATATCCGACCCCAAATGGTCCCACTGAACGTCCTTAATGAGGCAGGGTTCACTGGTCGAATCGAGAACCACTTCTACCAAGTGAGCGCGGTGGTGTAACAGATCGGTGACCTGTTTGGCGTCGACGCAAATGTGCATCGGATCACGCTTGTGGCCATAGATGACCGCCGGCAGCTGGCCGCGGGTTCGAAGCCGTGCCGTGTCGCGACTGCCCAGGCGGTCACGGACTTGGCCTGCAATCTGAGGGATCTGCGTCGTTGTCATCGTCACAATAGGTCCTTTCTCTCGTGGATCATTCTTTTGCCTGGGGCCAGTTTAACCGTACCCGGACCGGGTGGCGATCACGACCGCTTGTCGGTTCCGTCGAACCGAAACAGACAGGAGACAGATTGATTGTGGTGGATTCTATGGATCGCTTCCCCCAACAGCTCGGCCACGCCCAGCTCGACAAGCTTGCCCTCAAGCGGTTTGCACCTGGGGGAGGTGGGGATCGTATCGGTCACAAGCACTTTACTAATGGGTGATTCGGCCAATCTTTCCAGTGCCAGGCCCACCAGGACGGGATGGGTGCACGCGGCAACGACGTTTTTCGCCCCGTATTCCATGACCAGTTTGGCTGCTTCGCAGATGGTGCCTCCGGTGGAGATCATGTCGTCGATCATGACCACGGTCGTGTCACGGACGTCACCGATGATGTTTGCCGATTCCACTTCGGTGTCACTTTTTCGTCGTTTGTCGATAATCGCCATGTCTCCGCCGAGCCAGCTGGCGTATTTGTTGGCCATCTTGACGTTGCCGACGTCAGGGCTAACCAGCGTGATTCTGCCCAATTGCTCACGGATGGCATGGAAGTGCCTCACGATGACAGGCGCAGCGTGGAGATGGTCGACGGGAATATCAAAGAAACCTTGGATCTGTTCAGCGTGCATGTCCATGGCCAGAACTCGGTTGGCTCCGGCGGTACAGATCAGATTGGCAACCAACTTTGCCGTGATTGGCACACGGCCTTCATCTTTGCGGTCCTGGCGGGCGTAACCGAAATAGGGCAAAACGGCTGTAATCCGACGAGCACTGGCACGCCGCAAACAGTCGATATAAATAAGCAGCTCCATCAGGTGAGCATTGACGGGGTGGTACGTGCTTTGAACGATAAAGCAGTCTCGGCCCCGCACATCTTCCTCAAGTTTGACGGTGATCTCGCCATCGGGAAACATCTGTGTGTGGCCCTGTCCCATCGGTAGGTTCAGGTATTTGCAGATCCGCTCGCCTAGCTCACGGCTGGCCCGGCCACAGAATATTTTCATGACTTCGTTGTCGCGGTGGCTCATGCTCGTTCCTTCTGACGATTGCTGGCCGTTGCCGACGCGGCGGCCAGGCGATCACGCAGAATCTGATCCGCATGGGCCAGCTGCTGGCGGTCGTTGACCCCCAGGACCTCTTGCGGTGGTACCGCATCGAGGATTGCCACGGCGTGACCGGCTTGCTTGAGCATACCCGGTACGTCTGTGAGATAGTACTCGCCCTGGGCGTTGGCGTCGCTAACTCGCGAAAGGCTATCAAACAGCGTATCGCTACGGAAGCAATAGTAGCCCGTATTGATCTCCTTGACCTGCCTCTGCTGTTCGGTGGCGTCTTTTTGTTCGATGATCGATTGGAACGAGCCATCTGTGTCGCGGATCACGCGGCCATAACCGTCCGGGCGATCGAGGATGGCCGTGGCGAGCGTGGCCGATGCATTGGCCTGGCAGTGGGTTTCGATGAGCTTCAGTAGCGTTTGAGGTGTGATCAGCGGCCCGTCGCCGGGCAAGACCACCACGCTAGAGGGACGGTATGGATCGAACAACGGTTTGGCCATGAGCGCCGCGTGGCCGGTGCCCAGTTGTTCGTGCTGCTCTACAAAGACACAGCGAGGCTGATCTTCCAGGACCTTTCGAACATCCTGACTCCGATAACCGACCACCACAATACAACGTTCAATCCGCGCATCAAGACAAGCTTGAATGATCCAACGGATCATGGGTTGATTGGCGACGGGACAGATGGCCTTGGGCAGATCACCGGTCATCCGGGTGCCCTTGCCCGCCGCCAAGATGATCGCCTCAGTCATAGGGGAACGGATGCTGGTTGGTGATAAACACTCATCGGTGTTGACGCTGTGGTTGATCATGTGTCGTTCGTGCTCGGATCATGTTGACAGTTTGCGGTAGATCAACTAGCCCGCCTGGATTTGAACC
This sequence comes from Phycisphaeraceae bacterium, assembly GCA_965222495.1. Taxonomy (GTDB): domain Bacteria; phylum Planctomycetota; class Phycisphaerae; order Phycisphaerales; family Phycisphaeraceae; genus CBDCUA01. Next base: position 329,861 of record CBDCUA010000005.1, read on the forward strand.
AGGACTACCAGGACCAAAACCTGGGGTGCTACCGTTACACCACGGGCTATCGGGTGATCGACGACCGGGCTTCATCTTACGCAACGCAGATTTTCTTGCATGGTCCCTTACGGTATAAGTCATTATTACAGCTATATCCACGTCTATTTGTCATCATAGCGTGTGGATCACGAGGGGTATTATACGAATTGGCCAGAGAACGAAAGTCAGCCCCGCCCGGGGCCTGAGGCCGTTTGGACCGCTTTTGTTCATCCGGATTCATCTACGCGTACCAATTGCGAATACGGGTAGCGGGCAAACAATGACTTATGACGTTTCGGCCGCACGCAAGCAAGGCACCGTGCTGTCATAGGTGAGTCAACTGCAGAAGTTTTCTAGGGCTTTCGGGGTGCCCCGTGCGAGCACTCAGCAGAGTCGCTTGGCAACAAGCCACAATGACCGTGTCGGTGGCCGATGTCGGTCTCCGTGGGACGGCTTCTGCTGTGGGACGGCGGATAAGGTCGGACCAATGATGGGCGATCAATTCTGCAAAACCAGGTTTATCCTGCGGTTCTGCGAGTTGGTCAATACACTGGCCTTTGGTGTTATACAGCTGGTAGCCCGTATCGCTGACACGCAGGTGTCCCTGGTCGCCGATCGAGTGCAGCTGGCGTCCCAGTCCCCCGGCACGATCACTGACCGTCAAGGCCGCAGTGCACCCGTTGCCCAGGCGAGCGTGGGCGGTCAGGTGGCCGGTGATGCCGCGGAGATTTTCTGGAATGTCGCTAAGTGGACCGGTCAGGGATGCATCGATCTCTTCGGGCACATCGCCCAAGGACAGCACGACATACCAAGCGTCGTATAGCCTGGCAAACAATGAGCAGTCATCGGGTTGCCCGAAACTACCGATGGTGATCGCCTGGACGGTACCCAATACCTGATGGGGGTCTGTCGCGGCGGTCCAGCCCGGGGAGCGATCAAAGCGGGGCATCCAGACCGCTTGTGGGGACACTGGCGGTGCGTCCTTGATGGTGACGCTGGGGGCGGTCTGCTTGGAGCGGACGGATCCGGTTCCAGACCGGGTTTTTGTGCGAATCAGTTCGCTAAACTCAGATGCCACCGGTTCGAGTGTCAGCACCACCGAGCCTTGATTCATGGCGGTGCTCACGTCCTCCGGGCCCACACCGGTCATGGATCCCAGGAGGACAAAATGAGCTGGACACTCGACCAAAAGCTTACGTAGGTCGTCCTCTCGCCGGCAGTCGAAGCGGTCGGTCAACCGCCCGATCTGGGCCAAGCGCGGTCCTCCGATGCCGATTGGCCGGATGGACATTCCCATGAGTTCCAGCACGTGAACCACGCGTGAAACACAGGTCGCATCGGTCCAAATGACAGCGTCCGCTGTTCGATGATCGGTCATGACAAGCAAAGTTATCACACATCCCGAAAATTGGCGACGACTCTGTGAACCCATGCCGATGTGGGTTCGCCCGAAAATGAGAGTGGTCCTACAATGATCCTGCGGCGTGGATGCGGCGACCGCTCGCTTCGATCGTACAAGCGAGAGGAAAGTCCGAACACGGCAGGACCCGGTGGTGGGTAACACCCACCCATCGTCTCCTTTTCACTTCGGCGGTAGCGCCGGAGGTGGCAGGTGGCGGTGCGGGATAGCGCCACAGAAAAAACACCGCCGATGGCTCGGCAGACGCCGGGCACAGGTAAGGGTGAAATGGTGTGGTAAGAGCACACCGCCGGTTTGGTGACAGACCGGGCACGGCAAGCCCCACCGCGTGCAAGGCCAAGCAGCGCCCTGGCCTCATGGGACGTTGTGTCCGTGCGTATGGGCAATAGGGCCCGACGGCCTATTGTCGGTCGCACCCTGAGGTCGTGATCGGTCCGGTCACACTGCTGGACGCAGAAGGGTGCGGGTAGGCCGCATGAGCCGGTCGGCAACGGCTCGGCCCAGAGAAATGGTCGCCCCCAACCGCTCCTGAACCGACTTTGAGCCGGTCAAGGGGCGTGTTGGGACAGAATTCGGCTTACGCACCACGCCGCTTTCAAGTAGGTTTCTACGGGCAGCCAGCGGGACTGGCCGGTTCTATCGTTGTTGTACCCATCTGGATTTATCCGCACGGCACCATTGACCAACGCGGTTGGAGAACGAACAGACAGGGCATGTGTGGCGCCCGGTTGCCGGTGACGAGCCGTCCAAGCGATTTATTCGACGATCAGCTGAACCACGTCAGAAGTCGGCAGCGTCAGCGCCCCGTGCGCTTGCGCGGCGGCTTTGACCAGTTCTCCTCGCGAGGTCTTAACCAAATCGAGCAGCTTGGCCAGTTGAATATCGGAGAGGTAGTTGCCATAAAAACGGGCCGATTCGGAGAGGTGTTCGAGCACCGATACCCTTAAGCTGTTGGGACGGCTCGTGTCCATCGCCGCATCGGCGATCGCTCTTTGTGCTTGGAGATTATCGATCAGCGACAATACACCCGCGGCTTGCACGGCGATGTCCTGCCGAGTGTCACTTAATGCCTGAATGAGCGTGGGCTGAGCGTCTGATACGTTGTATACGTGACTATGGCTGGCGGCAATGCCCCTCAACAGCCTCAAAGCTGTTGAGGCGAGCCGACTCGATTCTTCAGGGGATAGGGACTGGCCGGCGTTGGCTTGTGAGGCCTGCTCGATCGCCAAACGCAGCGCCTGTGGGTCGGCCGTTTTTTCGATCATAAAGAGACGACGATGATCCGACAGCTGACGACTAAGATTCATTCTGTCCAGCGGGGTTACCATCGCCAGGATCGGCACGGCCGCGATCCTATAGTCGGCTGACGCCTGTCCATACAATGCTTCGACTCGACCGGCGTTGTGTTCGATCATGATTAGATCGACGCTGGGGCTGGTATTGACTTGAGTCATCACATCATCGATCGACAGGCCTCCGATCGGCTTGTACTCCAGCTCCCGGGCGGTTGCCATCAGCTTGTTAAGTGAGTCTCTGTCACTGCCAATAATCACTGCGTGTCGCGAAGTGCTTTGTCGGACCGCTTCGGCAAGCACGGGGACGACCAGATCGCTGCCGGGGAAGCTGAACCGAGGTCGGGCGTTGGTCATTGCAAATGCGGCGTTGAATCTGACCCGTCGATCGGGATACGCCAGCGCTCGCAATAACGGTTGGACGGTGCCTTCCCGATTGATCAAAGCCTCGGTACCCGCTGTGGATGCCAATGCCGCGATGGCATCAAGCGATAGGTCCGCATCGTTGTCATTGAGGGCTCTGTCTAGCACGTCGTGTTGGCGCAGAGGGCCTGCCATCTCCATATAGAACGATGGAGGATGCATCGACGCTGGATAGCTCCTGTCCTTAGAACCTTTGGGAAGGCGGTTCTCTCGACGAAGGTTGGCCATGAGCCACAGGCTTAGCGCCGAATCCATCTGTGGGCTGAGCCTTAACGCTTGCTGGGCAGAACGCATCGCCAACGCGTCACCGTAAATCACACCTGGTACGGGGATGGGCACCAGGCCAGCTTCTCGGTCGTATTCCCAGATCAAGCCTGTATCTGTTTCCCGATCAAAACCCGATAAGATCGTTCCATGGTCCTTAGCGAGGTATTGGCGCCAACCCAACTCCAGGAACAGCTGAGCGGCGGTCGCGTAGGTACCAGCGGTCGTGTTGTTGATCAGCCGGTCATACGCCGATTGGACGACTGACCGAGTTGTCGGATTAATCCGGCTGTTTTCAAGCACCTGTTTCAGATAAGGCAATGCCTGTGGATATCCGATTTCTGCCAGCACCTGGACCACCTGTCCCAGTGGCACGGGCTCGAGATGGGGCAGCGAAACCGACAACGGGTACACCATCGGCCGTCCCACCGCCACCATGGCAGCCAGTACGACCGAATGATATTTTTGTTGGTCTTCATCTAGCAACGACTCCAAAAGGTAGGGCGACGCATACTGCCCTGCCGCTCTGAGCCGGTGTGTTGCGTTGACCTTCGCTCGCATACCTTCGGCAAGCTTCTTAATATCGGCCAAAATTCTTGCCGGCTCGCGGCTGCGTTTGATTCTCGCGGACTGGATCTGTTTGGTGAGCTCTTGGGCAGTGTGTTGGAGTGTGTCGATTTGGATAGCTCGTTGCAGCGTATGCTCGTAGTCTTTGTATTCGCTCGATTCGACAATATTCAGTAGTTGATCGGTATCGACCTGTTTTAACAAAGCGATGCCGGCGGCCTCAGCGAGGTCCGGTCGGGCGACCCGAACGTAATGATTGAAATCAGCCCAGTGAGACGCGGGGTCCTGATCCTGAGCCGAAGCCGTGCCGGCCATGATGCCAGCCAACCCTAGACTACACGACAGGCCTAGCAACGTTCGTAGCAAAGCAAACATCCTTGAACTCCTTTAGCGACGCAGGGGGTGGGCGGTGCGTCTAACACACCCTTGGCAATCTATCAAGACCGGCTGTATCGTCAACCGAGCCGCCCGAGATGGGGCACGTTTATGGACGCAGCGCCACCGGATTCGGCGTTGCAGTACCGGATCATTTGAGCCATAATTGTCGCCATTATTAGATGGCGGGAGTGCCAGTCCCTCGTCGTATTTGCCGTTACGGTGTACGTCAGGACGTCACTGTTATCAGAGATAAACTTCAATCGCAATCACTCCGATCTGGGTTATGCGGCCGGACAGGATAGGAGGGGGATTGATGCTTGCCTGGTTGAGATGATCAACGTGACGGTTACCGCGGACCACCGTCGCAGCACCGATTCACATGCTGAAATTCCTCGTATTAGATGATCACGGCGGTTTGGCCAAGGAATATCCTCTGTGTCGAGCCTATCTGATCGGGTCCGACAACAACGCAATCAGAAGAGCCCATATCTGGTTCGATAACGGAACTATTCTATGCGAAAAGCGGGAACCCGGTGTGGCAGCAATGGCGCTCGAGCACCACGTGGGGGGATGCGGCCAGTTGATGGTTCAAACCTGCTTGTTGCCTGAACGAGAAGAGCCCTACCTTCTGAGCCTTGAATTGGCCAGGCATCGAATTTTGTTGTTCTTCAACAAGCTCGAGGATTGGTCGATGTTCGATAGCGGTCCCGATGACGTTGTAGCCAAACGTTTTGATTTGGCGCGGCGGCAATTCATCGAGGCTTTGTGTGATCAACACGAAGATCCCCACCGCGCTGACCGGCTGTCCAAGCGGAGCCTGATCACGGCCGTCGATGCAAGTGAAGCGTTGGCATTGACCCGTGCGGAACTTCTGCTGAGCAGGCGCACCGCCAGTGGTATGCTGCCCAAACACCCGGTCGGTTGTGGTATGGGACTGATCCAGCCGATGGACCGGGTGCACACAGGGTTGCTTCAGACCGTCGACTTCTTTTGTCTGCCAACCCCGTGGCGGTCCCTGGCGCCTGAGGAGGGCGAGTATCGTTGGGAACAGATGGACCATTGGTCTAAGGCGCTTGGACGCGCCCGCGTGCCGATCGTCGCCGGTCCGGTGGCCAGTTTCGAGCCACACCATGTCCCGGATTGGTTATTCATATGGGAGCACGACTATGAGACCATACGTGATCTGATCTACGAGCACACCGAACGGGTCGTAACCCGGTACCGAAACGTGGTTAGCGCTTGGAAGGCCGTTTCGGGCGTTCACGTGAACAGCCATTTCAATCTGAGCTTCGATCAGCTGTTGGACCTATCGCGGATGACCGCGGTGTTGATCAAGAAGATCCAACCCACCGCTCGGGCATTGGTCGAAATCTGTCAGCCGTTTGGTGAATATTGCGCGACAAACCACCGCTCGATTCCACCGTTGATGTATGCCGATCAGCTGATCCAGTATGCCGATGGATTTGTCATCAAACTGTTGATGGGCCAGACCCCCAAGGGAAACTCGACGCGCGACCTGATGCAGATTAGTCATTTGCTTGATCAGTACGCCGGTTACGGAAAGTCCGTGACGCTCGTCGTCGCCGTACCCAGCGGTTTGACCGCACCGCCCACGCACGCGGGTCATCACACCGACCGGCCAGCGGACGGTGGTGGGTATTGGCGGCGGCCGTGGTCGGAGTTGGTGCAGAGTCGTTGGTTGGAAGCGGTGTTTAAGGTTGCGATGAGCAAGCCGTTTGTCGAAGCGGTGGCGTGGTACGAGTCCGTGGACCTGCCTGGGATGGAGCTACCGATGAGTGGCCTGATTAATCAGCAGTTGCAGCCGAAAGATGCGTGTCGCAAGCTGGCTGCATTTCACGGTCGCCTGCTAAGCCATCCCGAAGGACCAAGGGCTGGTCCCGCCGGTAGCGGACACGGCTCGTCGACAGGGACGGATGTGTAGAGGCGGCGTTGGGTTTCTGGCTGTTGGCAACCATGGTCAAAGTGCAAATGACAGGCCAGTTTGCGATCGCAGAGCGGCGTTACGGTTCTAACCGCATCCTTGTGAGCTTCGTGTGCGCGATGTGGGGGTTGGCGATTGTGGTTTGGTCCGGCCGGCCACTGAATCGCAATCAAATTGAACCCGCCGCGACCGGAACCCAAGTCCAGTTGAATACCGCCGACGTCGATGCTCTGTGTTTGTTGCCGGGAATCGGGCCGCGGTTGGCCGGGCGGATCGTCACATTTCGTGATCGGGTGGGCGGCTTGAAGAACCTCAACCAGCTGTTGGACGTGCCGGGTATCGGCCCAGTGACGCTGGAGCGTATCCGTCCTTTGGTCGGTTGCCAACCGGTAGCGTGGCGATGTCGGTCCACCGATGCTGCAGACACTCGGTAGAACCCGACGGGACGACAGAGTATGCTCGTGGCTATGAGTCAACGTCGAGTACGCGTACTACGCCAACATTTGCAGACGGACCGGTTGCTGGGGGTGGATGTCGTTCCGGTGGATCAGCAACGTCTAAACTCCGTGCCGGTCCTGACGGTCAATGGAACACGACCTAACGAGCCTGTTCAAGCACCGAGTCGAGAAAGCGTGTCCGGCGGCGCGTCGGGGTCGGATGGGCGGACCAAACAGCAGCAACTGGATCATATGGACGTCGCGGAAGTGCGGGTCTGTACCAAGTGCCCTCTGTCTCAGAGTCGCACCCAAACGGTATTCGGAGAGGGCGCTCCCGACGCTCAGCTGATGTTCATAGGGGAAGGGCCCGGCCAAGAAGAAGATCGCCACGGCCGGCCTTTCGTCGGTCGCGCTGGAGAGATGCTTAACAAGCAGATCGCAGCGATGGGTCTGGAACGTTCACAGGTCTATATCGCCAACGTCGTCAAGTGTCGCCCTCCAAACAATCGAGCGCCCACACCCACGGAAACACAGGCATGCTGGGGTTACCTACGCCGACAGATTCAGATGATTGGTCCGAAAGTGATTGTGACGTTGGGTGGTCCGGCCACAAAGTTGTTATTGGACACAAAAAAAGGGATCACCGCCGTTCGTGGGACATGGCACCGATTTGACCAGCAAAACCTGTCGGTGCCGGTGATGCCCACTTTCCACCCAGCATACTTGCTTAGAGCCTACACACCTGAGAACCGCAAAAAAGTTTGGTCAGATCTACAGAAAGCATTACGCAGGCTTCGCGACGATACCGACCGGCCTGTATAGGGACAATCGTCTATCTTTCTGGTTCAAACAGCGACACAAGCATTCGGCGAGAATTGACGCCCAGTTTGCGGTAGATGTTTTTCACATGGACATGAATGGTGTGGGGCGATCGATGGATCGTCTGGGCAATCTGTCGTTCGGTGGCTTCAGACCTTAAGAAGCTAAGTATCAGCCGTTCGGTTCGGCTGAGTTTTGCCAACAGCAAAGCCGTTTTTCCGTTGGAAACTTCGGTATTTGGCGCCGTAGGGATCTCCACATCAGATCTGCAGTGAATTTCTCGCTGGTAACCGCTCTTTGTGACCCGGGCTAGCGCGGGTTTGAATCGCTTGAGCATTCGGATTTGTTCGTGTTCAAACGGAGCGTTCGGATGGCACCGGATGTACGCGATCATGCACCACGCGGGTGCAATTACCGGGAACGTAACACAAAACGCATCACTCACGTTGGCGATTGACTCAAGAGGGCGAAACAATCGTGCGGTGTCGGTCGCCGCTCCGTCCAATAGTGTTGGCGGCCGGAACGCGTGATCGGTCAGCTTTTTCTGCCGGGTAAACTCGAAGATCGAATCATCGGCGGCCGGCCACGCTTGTAGCGATTGAACCACCTGGCCGTTTAGCCCCAGCCGGCTGGCGTCGACGTAGGTTGACAACGCATCTTCGGGGCCTTCGAAAATCCGGATCGCCGAGACATCGGCAAAAACAACCGATGCGGATACGCCGACCGCATGAACCAACGAACCAAAAAGCGCTGACTCTAACCTGGAGTAGATATCGACTTCATCGATCATGTCGGTTGCCCGATGAGAATGCCGCCCGACGTACTTGGTCGGCCGATCACGACGTCCCTGGTCGTGTGTCTCTGCCCGGTCCCATTTAGGGCATCTTCCTGACGATGAGAACTTGAATACGTCCCCTCATCAGTGACGTTAATATAGGAATTATGCGCTTTTTGAGTAGGTATTCAAGCTCATGTCGATTCCGTGATGCGCAAGGTTTACATAATGATTTTATGATTTTATAAGTCGCTGCTTGACCGATTGTTGACGGTTTGGACGAAGTGGCGTGTCACTATCTAAAATTCAGTTATACACTTAACACGAATTTCTCTATTCTGACCCTGCGGCGAATCGCAGCTTTCATCTGGTGGCTTTGGACCAAATCGGGCTTTTTGAAACCTTTTTTTTTACCCTTCTTAGGTGATGAGATGGCAGTTGATTTCAAGTGTGCCCAGCCCCCGTGTCGATAACTCAAAACAATGTCGCTGCTTACACCGACGTTGTTCTATCTTAGAAAGTAAGCGGCGTGACCAAGGTGCGCTAGATGGGACAGATCAGTAGCAGTATCGGTTTAATAAGTGGGATCAACACCGCTGAGGTGATCGATCAGCTGCTAGCGATCGAAGCGCGCCCGAAGCAATTGGTCGAACAACGCAACGTCCAGCTGACAACACAACAAGTCGCGTTCCAGAGCATCAGCGCCAAGCTGTTGGCGATGAAGTTATCAGCAGGAACATTTGCGACGAACAACATATTCGGCTCGACCACGGCCGTCAGCTCCGACGCCTCTGTGCTGACTGCCAGCAGCACCAACACCGCGGTGCCGGGTAGCTACAGCTTTACAGTTGATCGCCTCGTCAGCACCCAGCAGGTGATCACCGGTGGTTTTGCTGATCAGGATACCACACCGATTGCCGCCTCAGGCGGAACACTGACCTTTGAGTTTGGCGACGCCGCGCTGGGGACCGACTCGGTTCTGAGTCAGCTCAACGCCGGCGCAGGAATCCAGCGCGGCCAGATAAAGATCACCGATCAATTGGGTAACTCTGCGTTGGTCGATTTGAGCAAGGCGTTGACGGTGAATGATGTCTTAGAAGCGGTAAACACCGCCACAGGGATCAATGTCGCTGCCAGCGTTGAGGGTGATGCGTTCAAGTTGGTTGACCAGAGCGGCGGCGCCGGGACACTGGCGGTGACTGACGTCGGGGCAAGTGGCACGACGGCCAGTTTGGGCTTGAATGTGGTTGCGGTTGGATCGACACTGACCGGGACCAAGGTCAACGTTTTGGGTCGGGCCACAGGTCTTAGCGCCCTAAACGATCGTAATGGCGTACGCATTCGTAGCGGTGTGGAGGATCTACAGGTGACCCGCCGCGACGGGACCACGTTTAATGTGAACCTCGATCAAGCGGTCGATCTGGGTGGTGTGATCGACGCGATCACCACCGCTTCGGGTGGCAACGTCACAGCGAGTGTCAACGGTGACGGGACCGGTCTGCAGTTGGTCGATTCGACCGGGAGCACATTGACCAATTTGCAAGTGACCGCGTTGAACGGATCTCATGCCGCTGAGGACTTGGGTATCCTTTCGGCGGTTGGCGCTGACACGCTTGTTGGCGGTCGCCTGGTCGCTTCATTGAATTCCCGGCTGATCAAGAACATCAACGGCGGTACGGGCGTTTCTACGCTGGGCACAATCGATATCACCAACCGAGCCGGCAACACACTGGTCGGTCTTGATTTGTCTTCGGCCCAGAGCGTGTCGGACGTGATTGGGTTAATTAACAACGCGGGTCATCAGGTTACTGCGTCGCTGAACCAAGCCGGTACCGGGATACTCTTAACCGACACGACCGGAAGCATCGCCTCAGATCTCATTGTCGCCGACAATCTTGGCACAACCGCAAGCGATCTTGGACTGGCCGGGTCGGTGTCGGCGGACACCATAGATTCCGGCAATCTGCAGCTGCGATATATTTCAGAGGCCACACGACTTGACGCACTGAATGGTGGGTTGGGCGTCGCCAGCGGCCGTTTTACCATCACCGACTCCGACGGCGCCACGGCCATCGTCGATCTGACGCAGGGCAACGAGGTGACGATCCAAGACGTGTTGGCCGAGATCAACAGCCGCGGTCTAGCCGTGAATGCTCAAATCAACGATCACGGTGACGGCATTTTGATTCAGGACACAGGTGGCGGCACAGTGGCCCTGCAGGTGGAAGAAGCGGGATCGACCACCGCCAGAGATCTGGGCATCTTGGGTCAGGCGGATAGCCCCGGTGACGATCTGGATGGCAGCTTCGAAAAATCGATCAAAATTGCCAGTGTGCAAACGCTGCTGGGCACGACCGCCCTTGATACGCTAAATGGTGGAGAGGGCGTCGGCGTGGAGACTGGCCTTGTGGACTTGAAGATCACCGACCGTGACGGCGCCGACCACAACGTCAACCTTGACGGGCTGTCCACCATTGACAGTGTTATCAACGCCATCAACACCGCCACCGGCGGAGCGGTTACAGCGGCGATCAATACAACGGCGACAGGTCTGACCCTGACCGACAACACCGCCGGTTCGGGCACCTTTGCGGTCGAGGCGGCAAACAGCTCTAGTGCTGCGGCCGACCTGGGGATTCTCGGTTCCGACGACAACGGCGACGGTGTGATCAACGGCACCACGTTGATCCAGGTCACCACGCTCAACGACTTGGTCAACCAAATTAACGACGAAGGGATCAATGTCAGCGCCACGATTGTCAATGACGGATCCGTCACAAATCCCTTCCGGTTAAGTCTTCAAAGCACGGTTGCTGGTGGTGGGGGTCGGTTCATTTTTGACGACGGCGGCTTGGGATTTGATGCGTCGACTCTGGTCCAGGCCAATGACGCGGTGGTGTTTTTCGGTTCGCCCGATCCAGCCAAAGCCATCGCGATCACTTCGGCCACCAATACGCTTGCTTCGGTCATCCCCGGCGCGACGATCGACCTGAGCGGAACCAGCGATAACCCGGTGGAGGTGACCGTTGCCAGGGACGACACGGCCATCGTCGACGCTGCCCGTCAATTTGTCGACGACTTTAACGATCTGGTGTCCACGTTAGATGACGTGGATTCCTTTAATGCCGAAACCGAGGAGCGGGGTGTGCTGCTCGGGGATCCAACCGTTGCGACGATTCGTAATTCGTTGTTTCGACTGGTCAATCTCAGAAGCAATGAAGTGACCAGTCAATTTACCACGCTGGCACAGGTTGGATTGACCGTGCGAAGTGGTGCGAGGCTTAGTTTTGACGAAACAAAGTTCCGTAGTGCGCTTCAGTCCGATCCGAACGCCGTCCAGCAACTGTTTGCACTCAAGGAAACCCAAACGGATACTGAAACCGGTCAAGTGACCGTCACCTCGGGCGGGATCTTGGTACGGATCGAAGAGCTGCTAACCAGACTGACCGATTCACAAACGGGCACGGTCCAACGTCGGGTCAACGCGTTAGACAGCCAGATCGAACTGGGCAATCAGCGGATCGAACAGCTTGACCTCCAGCTGGAAAACAAGAGAGCTCGCCTCGAGTTCCAGTTTTTGGCAATGGAACGGGCACTGGCTCAATTACAATCTCAGAATTCAGCCCTGGCCGGTTTCCAACCCGCGTTGAACTTGGCCACCAGTTCGGGCGGCGGCAGTAGTAGCCCAGGACTGTTCGGCTGATCGTCGGCCTGCCGTGACGCTCAGTTGTCCTTTTTCCACCCGACACGGGCCGTCACAGCTTCCACTCTCACAGACGTCACAAATTTTTCGCGCGACGATGGCTAGACAGGCGTTTATGCGACCTGTTCTTTCGCGTTCGCAGACGTCAAGCCAAGACAAATCTAGATGGGTGTGATTGGCTTAACGTCTCGCGGTGTGTCATCGGGCGACCAACCCACAGATGCTCTAGGTGGACGGTAAACTAAGCGTCATGGCGCCAGATCAGCAGGGTGGTCCATTACGCGGTTGCGTACACTGCGGTTTGGTGCAGCGACTGCCCGATATGCCTGAATGCTACGTGGCTCGTTGCGCCAGATGCGGGCGGGTTGTGGCCCGACCGCGCCGGGCGGGTCGAACAATGTGTACCGCCTGGGCATTGGCGGCGCTCATATGTTACCCCTTTGGCGTGGGGTTGCCGGTCATGCGTCTGCAGCAGCTGGGTCACAGTCACGAGGCGAGCATCTGGAGTGGGACGGTGAGTTTGCTTTCGCACGGACAGGTGGCGGTTGGGTTGGTGGTATTAGCGTGCTCACTGGTTCTGCCGGTGCTCAAGCTGGTTGGTCTGTTCGCGCTGACCGGATGGCCGTCACTATTGGGTCGACACCATAAGGCGTGGGTGTACCGGGTTATTGAATTGGCTGGCCGGTGGGGCATGATCGATGTGTTGTTGGTTGCGGTATTGATCGCAGCATTGAAGTTGGGAGATTTGGTGGCGGTGACACCGGGTCCGGGGGCCACAGCGTTCGCGGGGGCGGTGGTGCTTGGTCTGCTGGCGTCGATCTCTTTTGATCCACGGGCGATTTGGGAGGATTCCCTTGAACGATAGCCAGATCGATCTCCTGCCAAAGGCAAAGGTTCAGCCCGATCGCGGGGTACGGTGGGTGTGGTTGATCCCGGCTGTGGCGTTGGTGTTTTGCGTTGGTTTATGGTTTAAAGAAGTTGTCCAGCATGGCCCGATCATCACGCTATCTTTGTCGCACGGTCACGGTGTCAAGGCGGGTGATCTTTTGCGATGTCAGGGTGTTGTGGTGGGTCAGGTCCAACGGGTGGCGTTGGGGCCGAATCTTCGGGGCGTACGGATTGTGCTGCGGCTGGATCCAGCCGCAGCGGAACTGGCTCGGGCCGGTAGCCGGTTTTGGGTCCAGCGGCCACGTGTGAGTTTTACGGGTGTAGGGGGGCTAGAGACGATCGCCGGTCCGCGTTATCTGGTTGCACTTCCTGGAGATGGTCCTGCCCAGCATCACTTTGTGGCCCTCGATGAGCCACCGGCCGTGACGTCAATCGACGCCGGTGGGCTCGAGCTGGTGCTCGTGGCTCAGAGCGGCGGCGGTCTGCGCGCCGCGATGCCTGTGACCTATCGCCAAATGCCGATCGGTAAGGTGCTGTCAGTCGGATTGGCCACCGACGCGACTTCAGTACACGCGAGGGTGTACATCCATCCGGCTTACCAACGGCTGGTTCGCCACAACAGCCGGTTTTGGTTGGCTGAGGGTGTTCGGACCGATGTGGGACTGAAGGGGATTCGATTTCGCGTTGAATCGCTGCAATCTCTTGTGGAGGGTCGCATTGCCATGGCGACCCCCAGTCCTCCCGGTCAACAAGTGCATTGCGGTTCACGGTTCGTGCTTGACTCAGAGCCCAAGGATGCGTGGTTGGACTGGCGGCCTCCGTTGCCGGTGGGGTCGGCATTGCTCCCGCCAGGGGCCCTTCTTCCAGACATGCAGCGCATAAGCCTGGCCTGTTCTGGGAGCGCCCGTTTGTGGTTCAGCAAACGTCGCCGTCAGGGTTGGGTGCTGCCGGTCGACAATGGGCTGTTAGGGTTGGCCGACTTGTTTGGCGTTGACGACAAACAGAGCCAATGTGTCATCGCTGGCCAGCCGGTTGATCCGGTGGTGATTCAGCTGCGAGGTGATCTGGCGTGGGTAAAATTGTCGGTCACCGGTACCCTACCATGGCCCGTTGACCGGATGGCTGTGATGTCTAAGGCGGAGCATTGTTTGATATTGACAGGATCAAGCGATCCGCCGATTCCCGTTGACGCGATAAATCTCCAACGGTCGGGTGATCGCTGGCGGATCAACCCGGCGATCGGGTTTGAGGCTTCCAGTCACGGGGCTGCGGTGTTAAGCCGGAGGACGGGGGGGTTGGTCGGTTTTCTGGTCGTCGAAGCCGGTGGCGGTCAAATCGTACCGGTGACCACGCATGACCGTCGTCGTTAAACGGTGCTATTCGAACGATCCCAGCACCATATCGTCGACAGTCTTGCCGGCAGGAAGCATGGGGTAAACGTGTTCGTGTTTCTCGACCAGAGCGTCCAATACCGCTGGCCCATCGTGTGCCAAAAACGCCTCCATCACCTGCGGGAGGTCATTGACCTTTGTGCAGCGAAATCCCTTACAGTTCATCGCGTCAGCCAGTGCGGTAAAGTCAGGGTTGTGCATCTGGGTGTGGCTATAGCGCTCTTGGTAGAAAAGGTCTTGCCACTGCTTGACCATTCCTTGAAAGTCGTTGTTGAGGATGATGGTTTTCGCAGCGATGCCGTATTGGGCGGCGGTGACCATTTCCATCGCTGTCATGCAGAAGCTACCGTCACCGTCGATATTGATCACAAGCTTATCTGGCCGCCCTAGCTTGGCGCCGATCGAAGCGGGTACGCCGTAACCCATCGTGCCCAATCCGCCAGAGGTGATCCATTGACGCGGGTAGCGGAATCGGTAGAACTGGGCGGCCCACATCTGGTGTTGACCGACGCCCGTTGTGATCACCGCTTGACCTTGAGTTTGGCGATAGAGTTCTTCGACGACAGCCTGTGGTTTCATGTGGAACTGTCGGTCATCTTTCTTGTACTGAAATGGGTGTTGCGTCTTCCATTTGGACAGGCATTCGAGCCACTGGGCGCGATCTTGGCGTTCTAACGCTGGTAGCAGAAGCTCAAGGTTCTTGCGCGCATCACCCTCTACACCGATGGTCACCGGGATGGCTTTGTTGATGTTCTCGGGGGCGATATCAAAGTGGATGATGCCGCCACGGCCTTCCCTCTCGGCGGCACGGGCACCGGGCGCGAATTTATCGGGGTTTCCGGTGACTCGGTCGTCGAACCGCGCACCGACGCAGACGATACAGTCGGCATCGCGCATTGCCCAGTTGGCGTAGGCCGAACCGTGCATACCAAGCATGTGCAGGCTCAGCGGGGAATGTTCGTCGAACGCGCCCAAGCCTTGTAATGTTGTGGTGACGGGGATTTGGCCTTGTTCAGCACACCTGCGAAGCAGATCGTGGGCGTTGGAAAGAATAACGCCCTGTCCCACATAAAAAATAGGGCGTTGAGCACGGTTGATCATCTGCGCCGCTCGTTGGATTTCAGCTGAGGTGCCCAGTTCGCGAATATAGTAGCCCGGCAGGTGTGCCCCAACGACCACCGGGCGTTTGAGTGTGGAAGCAGTGACGTCCTTGGGCAGGTCCACCAGAACAGGACCA
Organism: Phycisphaeraceae bacterium; assembly: GCA_965222495.1. Lineage (GTDB taxonomy): Bacteria > Planctomycetota > Phycisphaerae > Phycisphaerales > Phycisphaeraceae > CBDCUA01. The sequence continues at coordinate 345,418 of CBDCUA010000005.1, forward strand.
GGCCGACCGGTGGTGGCGATATGAAACGCTTCATTGATCCGACGCGGGATATCTGCCACGTTTTTGACCAGCACGTTCCATTTCGTGCATGGACGGCTAATACCGGTCACGTCGGCTTCTTGGAATGCATCGGTGCCAATTGCCCCAGTGGCGACTTGACCTGAAAAGACGACCATGGGCGTGCCGTCCATCAGGGCATCCTGCATAGCTGTGACCGTGTTGGTTGCACCCGGTCCGCTTGTGACCAGTACGACACCGGGCTTGCCCGTGGCACGGGCATAACCCTCGGCCATGTGGCCAGCGCCTTGTTCGTGACGCGTCAGAATAAATTGAAAGTGGGGGCTCTCAAAAATCGCGTCGAACACGGGCAGGATCGCACCGCCAGGGTAACCGAAAATATGCTTTACTCCATGTTCACGCACGAGCTCGTGAAAGATTTGCGCGCCGGTCAGGCCGGTGTATTTATCGGTGGGTTTGGCTTGGTCCTGGAGGCCCACATCGCGGGTATTGAGGCTTTGTTTTTTGTGCATAGCGGTATGGACCAGCCTAGGGGACTGACGATCATTTAGACAAGGCAATTATACCATTTCAAAGGCATTGGGCCGAAAAAATCTTTTTAATCGACCCCCTGCTTTTCTGGTGTGTGGTGGTCGATGCACTTCGCGCCACGGGCTCTAACGAGCAAGCGCTAACAGGTTCTTGGCTGTTTCTACGCTGGCCAGCGAGTTGCCCACCAAATAAAAGACCATGCCTTGCTGTCGCCACAGGATCAGCGGGTCAGTAACGCCAACGCCCGTCAGCAGGTACGGTCGGTCAGGTTCGATGTCAGGTGAGTTTCTGTATTGCCGGATCCAAAGGCTAATGGTGTCCTGCCCGGATGGATCGTCCTTCGCGCGGTAGATCAGATGGACCGACTTTCCTCCGGGAACGTTACATTCCCCCACCGCGTGAAATTCGTAGCCGATGGCAGATAGATCCAGTCCGGACGATAACGGGTTGTCGAGAAATCCAGCCACCGCCGACGGTAGCTTCGTGATGTTTTGAGGGAATCGTTCCGTGTGCATCAGCAGTTCGATCTTGCGGCTACAGCTGCCGTGTCGGTTGATGAACATCGCATAACGGGCTTGGGAAATAGGGTGGTCTGCACTTTTCCTTGTCAGGAAGATGAACGCAGACAAGGCAATCAACGCTGCTGCCAGCGGAACCCACCGGGCCAGGACAGCCCGCTTAGACGCCGCTGGGTCCGAAGGTGATCCGGTCCTTCGCCCGGTCAAAGGTGCTGTGGGGACGTTGGGTTGGCGTGGCCGACTGGCAGCCAGCTGCTGAATTTTTTGCCTCAGGGCTTCAGGTGCAGGCGAGCTGTTTTGACTGATCACGCGCCCGACGGCTTGACGCAACTGTTGCTGGTGAATGACCCGCTTGGTGACCACAGGGTCCGCGGCCATGTGTTCAAGCACGCGCAGCGTCTCCGGCGTGTCCAGTTCTCCATCGGCGAACGCTGCCAAATGTTTATTAGCCTCAGTCTCGTCCATAAACATGCTCATGAGTCGGAGCGCGTGATCAACGCACCTCGATCCCGTTTTCCGCGGCAAAATCGGCCAGTTTTTCACTCAATATGGCACGGGCCCTAAATAACCTGCTCATCACCGTACCCAGGGCTACGCCAATCACGTCTGCGATCTCCCGATACTTAAGCCCTTCGACCGCCCACAGCAGAAGCACTTCACGGTAGTGTGCCGGTAGACGTTCAATGGCATGCTTGAGTTGTTCATCAACCTGCTCCCAATCCAAGCTGGCGAGGTCCCAGCATGGATGGGGGTTGTCCAGATTCTTTGCGACGGCTTCGTTCTGCAAGTCGTCTACCAGCATTGGCTCGCGGCGTTGTTTGCCGAGTTGGGTGTAGTACGCGTTGTGCAGAATCTTGAAAAGCCAAGGTCTAATCCCGTTACCATGTAGTTCAAAGCTCTTTTCTGCCTTGAACGCCCGCAAATACGCCTCCTGCGCCAACTCCGCGGCTTCGTCAGGGTGGCGTGTGAGGTGCATCGCCATGCGGTACACCGAATCAAACTCAGCAATCGCCAGCTGGCGAAACGCCTGCGGCTCCACTTCTGGCGTACCTCCCGGGCAAGAGAAAAGACATGCAGGAAAGACACATTATTCCCACCAATCGTAAAGCCATCGGCCTGGCCGACTATCTATCTAGCGGTCCGAGTGCCGTTTATATCTAAACCACCGCCCCGCTGCCAGGCCATTGCGTTTGGGATATGATTGGTCCCCATGATTCAGCCCTCCATTGGCATCATAGGCGGAAGTGGATTGGGTGACGCGCTGGGGGCCAAAAAAGGCGCTTCCCAGTGGGTTCAGACACCCTTTGGGCTCCCGTCTTCTGAGATCGTCACGACGCAGTGGCACGGCGTGTCTGTGTCCATCCTACAGCGGCATGGTTTGGGCCATGTGTATGGTCCTAGCCAGGTTCCTTATCGGGCGAACATGTTTGCTCTAAAACAGCTGGGAGTGACCCATATTATCGCCAGCGGTGCGACGGGATCGCTTCGGGAAGAAATCGAACCCGGACATCTGGTGATCGTCGACCAGATGATCGACCGAACATACTGCCGCCCGAACACCTTTTACGAGCAAGCGGCCGTGCATGTCGAGCTGGCTGAGCCATTCTGTCCGATCATGCGGCGTTGGTTGGCCGATGCAGCCGGGCGGATTCCTGAGCTGACCGTCCACGAGACAGGCACCTATGTATGTATCGAGGGTCCGGCCTTTTCGACACAGGCCGAGAGTCGAATGTATCGGACTTGGGGCGGCGACGTCATTGGGATGACCGCTTGCCCTGAGGCGAAGCTGGCCCGAGAGGCAGAAATGGCCTACGCGTTGGTCGCGTTGCCGACCGATTATGATTGTTGGCGCCCGCACCGAGCCGGACAGCCTCCACAAGAGCTGCTGTTACAGATCATCGGGAATCTAAAAAAAGCCACAGAACATAGTGTCCGACTCATCACCGCGGCGTTGGGAGATCTGTCGCCATTGGATGAACCCAGTCCCGCTCACGATGCCTTAAAACTTGCTATTTGGTCAGACAAGACGCGGGTTGATCCGGATGAAATACGTCGTTTAAGTGTTCTTTGGGGAAAGCACTATTGATGACGGATCGGCGTCCTGGCTGCGGCTGTCAAGAAGCCATCAATTGGCGTCCGTTTAAGATGGTCTAGGCGGCTTGGGCACGGTGTTGGGTTGCTCTTGCTTGGCTTTCTGTTCGGCCAGTTCTCGACGGTTAATCGACAGTTCCCGCGGAAAGTCAAAGGACAAGCGTACCTTATCGCCCTGAATGTCGACAATCCGGATGATGCCCAACGGTTGGCGCGGATCGCCGATGACGATTTCTTCGCCGATTCGGCGGGTCAATGCGAGCATGAAATTTCTCCTTGCGCGGCGTGGGCGAGCAGTCGCGGCCCATCTGGAGTGGGCTTAGACGACAGAAAACGGGGCGATGTGCCCGCAAAAGCCAACGCGTCCTCTAATTCATCGGTCGATTCCCGTCCAGACCGGAATTAATGCCTAGAAATGCTTTACGTCATCAGGTGATCTGCTCGACGGCAATCACTCCGGGTACTTTTTCACGGATGTTGCGTTCAATCCCCATATGCAACGTCATGGAGCTGGAAGGGCAGCCCACGCAAGCGCCGTGTAGTCGGATCTTCGCCACACCGTCGCCGGTAACTTCCACCAACTCCACATCACCGCCGTCTGACTGCACCGCCGGGCGGATTCGCTCAATGACCTGCTCAACCTGCCTGAATACGCTAGGTCTATCACGACTAGAGGGGCTCGTTGCTGGGTTCATGGGACCATGGGGTCGAGTCAACAAGGCACTTAAGTGACAAAGGAGGGGTTCATGTAAATACGACCCGTATCACTTATAATAGAGGTGAACCACGTCTTTGCCAAGCCCGGGGATCGCAATTGCAGTGGTTTATCGCGGCCACACAAGCGTGGGCGGGCCCCGACGTCGGGCCAGCTCGCCGCATCGGCCAATGCATTGAGGCTGATCTAGATGTGAGCTTTGTGGATCGATTTTTTACGATCGGCTGGCGGAGGCCAAAGAAAAAAGAGGATCACGGCTTTCAACAGCGCATGGCAGTGGTGATGGTTGACTTCGATGTGAGCCGGTGATAGTCTCCCGCCGTACCGGTGGGCGGTGCACGCGTACAGTATGACTGTATGGTTGATGGGTTACGGCTTCCGGCGCGGCAATCCAACACCCGTAGGCTGAGGAAGGGGCCAATGAGTCGAGATACTGCTTCGCCCGCTCCGGCCACACAATTCAAGACCGCGATGGTGTTTTGAAGCCGCGGGCCTGGGGATGGTTGGTCACGGTGCAGCGAGCGGGTTCGCGCCACCCTAGCTCAGCGGTAGAGCACTCCCTTGGTAAGGGAGAGGTCGTGGGTTCAAGTCCCATGGGTGGCTATTACAATCAGTCGTATCGGCCGGTGGCGCTTGGAAGCGCCGGCTCAATTGGGTAGGATAAACTTCGCCTCGAAGTGGGGCGAATGACCGCTTATTGCGGTGCACGTTTTTATTTTGGATCAGGGCCAGGCCCTCTGATTGGTCGCGGTCCGCAGAGCAAGCCGAACAGGCAGAGGAATAGATCCGATGGCAAAGGGTGTATTTGAACGAACAAAGCCACACGTCAACGTGGGTACGATCGGACATGTGGACCACGGCAAGACGACACTCACCGCTGCGATCACCGCGGTGCAGGCGGCGAAGGGCTTGGCCACATTCAAGGCCTATGATGAAGTCGCCAAAGCATCTGAATCCGATGGCCGCCGTGACCCAACAAAGATTCTTACCATCGCCATTAGCCACGTCGAATATGAATCGGACAAGCGGCATTACGCTCACGTGGACTGTCCCGGGCACGCGGACTATGTGAAAAACATGATCACGGGCGCCGCCCAAATGGACGGGGGTATCCTGGTGGTGTCGGCAGCCGACGGACCGATGCCCCAGACTCGGGAGCACGTCCTACTGGCTCGCCAGGTGAACGTGCCGGCCCTTGTGGTGTTCTTGAATAAGGTTGACTTGGTCGACGATCCAGAACTGTTGGAGTTGGTGGAGCTGGAGGTTCGCGAGCTATTGAACAAGTATGATTTTCCCGGTGATGACACACCGGTGATCAAAGGGGCTGCGTTTCCCGCGTTGCAGCACCCCGACGATCCGGACAAGACCAAATGCATTCAGGAACTGATGGACGCGATCGACACGTTCATTCCAGAGCCGCAACGAGAAGTCGACAAGCCATTCCTCATGAGTATCGAGGACGTGTTTTCCATCAAGGGTCGTGGTACCGTCGGTACTGGTCGTATCGAGCGCGGCATGGTCAAGGTGGGCGACGAAGTTGAGGTGGTTGGGATGACATCAGAGACCCGTAAGACCACGGTGACTGGCGTCGAGATGTTCAACAAGACCCTCAATGAGGGGCAGGCTGGCGACAATGTCGGTTGTCTGTTACGCGGGGTGGAGAAAAGCGACCTTGAACGGGGGCAGGTGTTGGCCAAGACCGGATCGATCACGCCACACACCAAGTTTCAGGGTGAGGTTTATGTGCTGACCAAAGAGGAAGGTGGTCGGCACTCACCATTTTTCTCTGGTTACAAGCCTCAATTCTTCTTCCGTACCAGTGATATTACCGGTACCATCAAGCTCCTGGGCGGAGCTGAGATGTGCATGCCAGGCGATAACGTTGAGATCGAAGTCGACCTGTTGGGCAAACCGGTGGCGATGGAAGAGGGCGTTCGTTTTGCGGTCCGGGAAGGTGGCCGAACCATCGGTGCCGGTGTGGTAACCAAGATCCTGGAGTAGACGGTTGCGGTTGCCGCCTGTCGTCACCGATTGCTCGAGCAGGCGATAGACTGTTGGGAATCGTGGTGTTATTGGTGGGGGCGTTTTAGAAAGTGACGCGATGGCCAAGAAAGCCGAAGCTGTAGAGTACGTGTGGTTACAGTGCACTCAGACGGGTGATCTGAATTATCGTACGCCTGTAAACGTAAAGGGCGGCTTGCCGGAAAAACTCAAGGCCGGCCTTAAAAAATATTGTCCACGACTCCGCAGGCATACACTGCATAAGATCAAGCGCAAGTAGTGAGTTCGACAATCTATTAACGGGGCTTGGGGGCGCGTACGCCAGTAGCTCAATTGGTAGAGCAGCCGTCTCCAAAGCGGCAGGTTGGGGGTTCGAGTCCCTCCTGGCGTGTTAGAGTTGTCGGTTATGCCTCGTGGAGGCTGGTGATAGGACGTTTGGAGGCGGTGGAGCCTATCGGTCGGTGGCTGATCGGTCTGTCAGTAGAAGCAGGAGTGATCCGTGGGCCGATTTCCCTTTTCTCTGTATAAACCCGGCCAGGGTTATTGGACACGGATGCTAAGCGCTGTGGGAGCCGGTGCTCTTGTCCTGACAGGGTCGGGTTGGTTGTGGAATGAGCTTAGCGTCATCCGGGACGAGCAGTACCGTTTGTATGTCCAAGCGGGCGTGGGGGTGGCGGTGATCATGATATTCAGCGGTTTGTTGTGGTGGATACTTAACAAGCCGCGTGTGGCGGATTTCATGATCGCCACAGAGTCAGAGATGCGCAAGGTCAATTGGCCAACGCGCCGTGAGATCATCGGATCGACTTGGGTGGTGATCAGCGGCACCATGCTGATGGCCTTGTTACTGTTTGTCGTGAACTTAACTTTTGCCAAACTATTCATGTCGATCGGTGTTCTTGAGGCAGGGGGATAGGCTCTGGCCGGTCCACCGGACGCTTTTTGATCTAAGGAAAAGCCACATGCCCGACGAGGAAGTAACACACGTCGACCAGATTACCGAGGAAGAACCACTCATCACGCCAGGGATGAACTGGTTTGTTTTGCGAGTGGCGTCTAACAAGGAGGATTCTGTCCAGCAAACGCTGTTGCGAAAGATCAAAATTGAAGGGTTTGCAGAGCTGGTTAATCGCATCCTCGTCCCTACTGAAAAGATCAAGACGATCAAGGGCGGAAAACAGCGGATCACGGAAAAGAAGCTTTACCCCGGGTATGTTTTCGTAGAGATGAAGTTGGAAGACGACGGACGTATTCCGCAGGACGTCTTTTTCCTGATCAAAGAAACCACGGGTGTGGGTGATTTCATCGGCACCGCCGGTCGGCCCAGTCCGATGAGTCTACCGGAGATTGAGAAGATGTTGGCGGCAAGTCGGGCTCCCGAAGAAACCCCTACGGTGAAGATGGAGTTCGCCAAAGGCGACCCCATCAAGATCAAGGAAGGGCCATTCGAAAACATGGAAGGTACGGTGGACGAATTGTTGCCCGCCCAGGGCAAGGTGCGCGTCATCGTGACCATTTTCGGACGGGCGACCCCGCTGGAGCTGGAGTATTGGATGATCGATCGAGCCGAACAGTAGCAGAATGTCGACCGGTGGGTCAGACGCAAGATCATTTTGGTCATACACTTAGTGCAATAAATTAAACTCGGATGGGCTGATGGTCGATATAGACCCATAGGGTACCGAATGGGGGCTTAACAGGACAAGGTCCAAATGAGCGTATTAGGTACTGGCGTTGCGGCAGCGGTAGCACAGACCAGCTTGCAGGCCAAGCAGGTCGCCCATGACCGGGACCGGAAGAAGGCCCAGAACGATCAAAACAACCAGCGTCTGCGTGAGAGCTTCGAAGCTCACCTGCATCAGCTCGAAGACGCTCACCAGGTTGAGCCGGTTGACCGTCTGCAGATCGACGGACATCTGTCACAAAATCATCCCCAGCAGAAAAAACCCACCAAAGACGAGGCGCAAAACATCCCAGTGCCTCAGGATGGTGAAGCCGGCCCGGCCAACCCTGCTGGCACGCCGCCTGCCCCAGCCGGCGAGGCATCGTTGTACCGCCATCTTGACGTACAAGGCTGACACACCCGACGGCGTGGTAGCGCAACGTGGCCATATGGATCCAAGGGCGACGCTGCACCGTTACAATGACCGGTATGTTCGGTCCCTCTTCACCGCTGATGGCCGTGTTGGGTTTGCTCGTTGCGCTGTTGGCGGTGGCCATCATCTACTTGCTGCTTCAGATCATTCGAGGCAGGCACGGCTTTTTTGGCCGGGCGCAACAGCTGGTGGTGGTCGATCAGCTGGCGTCCCTGCGGCAGGATCTGGCTGATCGCCTGGATCGAAGCCGTCAGCACACCGAATCGCAGCTTCGTGATAGCCGCCAAGAGATGCACCGGCATATCACAGATCTGACCCAGCACGTGAACCAGCGTCTGATCGATATGAACACTCAGTTGGGGCAACAGCTCACCGAGAACCGCAAACAGATTGGGCAATCAAGCAAGCAACTGTTCGAACGGCTTGAGGCCAGTGGTAAGTTGTTTGCGCAGATCAATCAGCAGTTTGGCCAGTTGCAAGAATCCTCAAAGCGGTTGGCGGACCTGGGCGCGGATATCGGCAAGCTGCAACAGATCCTCGTCCCGTCCATGGGGCGAGGGAGGTTTGGTGAAGAACAGCTTGAAGAATTGCTCCGTAACGTGCTCACTCAAGATGGGTTTCAGATGCAACACACGTTTAAGGATGGCCAGAAGGTCGATGCGGTCGTACGTCTGGCTCACGGTTTGGTGGGGATTGACTCTAAGTTTCCCAAGCCCGCCTTTGATCGGTTCGTTGCTGCCGAGGGCACCGATGCTCGGAAAACGGCGTTTCGCGAATTTGTTCGCGATTGCAGGAGACATGTGGATTCGGTGTCTTCCAAATACATCCGGCCGGACGAGGGAACGCTCGATTTTGCGTTGATGTGGATCCCGGCTGAGAACATTTATTACCACACAATCCTTGTAGACGAAAAGCTAGATCAAACGCAATCGATCGCTCAATATGCTCGAGAAAAACGGGTTTTCTGTGTCAGCCCCAACACACTATTGGCCTACCTACACGTGATCCTGATTGGTCTGAAGGGTCTTCGTGTAGAAAAGTGTGCCTCAGCGATCCTTGCGGTACTTTCTCGGATCAGTGACGAGTTCAACCTTTTTGCAGAAGATTTTCGTTTGGTCGGTACCCATATCGATCGAGCTCGCAGCAAGTTTTCCGACGCCGAGCGGCGGCTCGAGAAAGTCAGTGAAAAGTTCGACGAGACAACGCGGCTTAGCCAGGATGAGCACGGTGATTCACAAACGTCGAGGATCGCCACCGAAATGCCACAGCCTGCGACGACGTTTCTGGGCAGTCGCGGCTGAACGCGATCTAGATCATTCTCGGTAGCTCTGCGTCAACCTCGGGGAAGTAACGGCGGATCAGCGAACAATCGAATTTGGAGAGAATACTCGTGGCCGGTTCACGTTGCAACAGAAACTCGAACGCGGCCCGCACAACCCGTTCCGGCGCAACTCGTCCATGTGACCACAGGTCGTAGTCTGGCCAACTAAGCGTGACCTGGTAATCGTGACAGCAGCCATTTTCTTTCACGCTGACCTGATAGCCCCAATGGTTTTTGCCTTCGGTTTCCGTACCCACTTCGATTTTTGCCATCACATATCACCTTTGACCGAGACTTGCGGCGTAGATCTTATCATACCAATCTGAATTAATTTCCGCGCCCCATATGCGAACGCGGGTATAGGATGAGCAAAGATTTAGGGTAATTTGATGGCGCATAAAACATGCCTCATGCGCATCATTTTGACGAGACGACATTTTCCTGGTCGAGGGCATACCAGAGAGCGTGATGGGTTCTATCAATGTGCGTTTGTTGAGCCGTGGTTCGACCAATCCCGTGTGTGACCATCGGGTGCCGACGGGATGGATCACGGTTATGCTAATGCGCTTGGGGGTGGCACTCTCGGCGACATCTTTCCCCTGGTCATCAATAAATCCAAGTGCGTCAGCGTCACGAGACTAATAAGGTGGTGGTGCAGGCTGTCTCGATCATGTGCGTGTTCAAGCCAGATGTGTCCAGCTGCCCCTTGGCGCGCTCAGTCCGACGCCCCACGCCCAGTATGCTCTGATCGCGCGTACGAAAACGTGTCGTCAAGTCATCTTTTGGGCCTTGGTGACGTCTTTGACCCTATGGTCAAACGGGCATGGACCGCCCAGCCGCGTTAACGCATCCGGTTCTGTGGTCGATTCGGATCGGGCCAGTCTATGTGGAAGAAACGACCTCTGGGTTGATCGGTCCGTTCGTAGGTGTGGGCGCCGAAATAGTCGCGCTGGGTCTGTAGTAAGTTCGCAGGAAGCCGGCTGGCGCGGTAACTATCGTAATAAGCCAATGCCGATGCGAACGCCGGGCACGGCACGCCTGTGACCGCTGACAGTGACACGACATGACGCCAATGATTTTGCCCCGCACGGATCTTGCGATTGAAGTATGGGTCCAGCAGCAGGTTTGTCAGGCGTCGGTCGCGCTCAAACGCGTCGGTGATCCGTTGGAGAAAACGTGCACGGATAATGCAACCACCCCGCCATATCTTGGCGATTTGGCCAAAGTTGAGCTTCCATCCATATTGTTTCTGAGCCTCATTCATCAGAGCAAAACCCTGGGCGTAAGCACAGATCTTGGAACAGTACAGCGCGTCGCGGATGGCATCGATCAGCTTCTTCTTGGGCCCACGGTAGCGGTGGCCTGGCCCGCGAAGTTTCTTGCTGGCCAAGGTACGTTCTTCTTTGATGGCACTGGCACAGCGTGCGTAGACCGCTTCGGTTATGGTCGATGCGCACACGCCCATATCCAGGGCGTTGACCGATGTCCACTTCCCGGTGCCTTTTTGGCCAGCGGTGTCCAGCACCATGTCGACCAAATACTTTCGAGGATGGTCAGGGTCTGGCTGCTGAAGAATATCGGCGGTAATTTCGATCAGAAACGAATCCAGGTCCCCGCGGTTCCAAAGCGCAAAGACCTTCGACATCTGATCTGGCCGCAGGCCCAACAGTTCTTTCATCAGCTGATACGCTTCGCAGATCAGCTGCATGTCACCATACTCGATCCCGTTGTGAACCATTTTTACATAGTGACCCGCGCCATCCGAACCGATGTGCGCTGCACACGGCACGCCACCCTTAGCCGGTTTGCCCGGCGCCGCGCCGACAACGGGCTTGCCGGTTTTTCGATCCACCTTGGCGGCGACCGCAGACCAGACAGGCTTGAGCAGGTTCCATGCGGCCTTAGAACCACCGGGCATCAGTGACGGTCCGAAACGGGCTCCTTCTTCGCCACCAGACACGCCTGATCCGACAAACAAAACTTCTTTGCCTGCCAGGGCTCGTTCGCGGCGGATGGTATCGGTCCAGAGCGAATTGCCGCTGTCCACGACGACATCACCCCTGTCCAACAGCGGCACAAGTTTGGTCAGCACATCGTCCACGGGTTCGCCTGCGGGGACCAGGATGATGATCTTCCGAGGCCGCCGTAGGCGGGCGACAAGATCCCGTAGCGAGGTGGCGCCGACCAGTCCACCGGGGGTTGAAGGATTTTGTCGCACAAATCGACGTGTGGCCTCTGGGCTGACATCAAATGCGACGACTTTAAAACCGTGATCGGCCATGTTTAGAGCCAGGTTTCGGCCCATCACGCCAAGCCCGATCATGCCGGTGTCGGCGGTACGCTCCACACTTCGTTTGGCCATTTCTGGTTTGCTCCCATAATACGTGGGTTGATCCCCTATTTCATCGGTCCGTCGGTGGGTGCGATTCATCCGGCGGCCCGACAGGATGTACGTTTATCGGCAAGTCCTGCTCTTGGTCGATGTCATCTAGACGTCCCGAATGTAGGGTCGCCTTCCGATCCGCCGCTTCGGCGACTCTCTGGTCATGGGTTACCATCACGATGGTTTGACCTGCATGGTGACACTCCCGCAGGACGTCCAAAATCTGATCACCAGTACGGGCGTCTAGGTTTCCCGTCGGCTCATCTGCCAACAACACGTCCGGTTGATTGATCAGTGCACGAGCGATCGCCACGCGCTGTCGTTCACCGCCGGATAACTTTGCGGGCCGGTGTCCCATCCGATGGGATAGGCCTAGGCGATCCAGCAGCTGACGACCTTGATGACGTCGCTCGGCCCGGACAGCGGGCCACCGGGCGATTGAACGGCGAACCATCGCCGCCAACAGCACATTCTCTAAGACATCGAGTTCCGGCAGCAGGTGGTAAAACTGAAACACAAAACCCACATGACGGTTACGATACTGGTCTAATCGAGAGCCACGTAGCGAAAATATTTCTTGGCCTTGGAAATGGACGGTGCCTTGGTTTGGACGATCCAAACCACCAAGCAGATGCAGCAGCGTACTCTTGCCCGATCCGGACGATCCTAGGATTGCCAGCCACTGTCCGTGGTGTACGTCAAGGTCCAGTCCGCGCAACACCTGAAGATCCTCGCCGCCCATGCGGAAGTTTTTTTGTAAGCCTCGGGCTTGAAGCAGCACGGCCTGTTCGTTGGGTGTCGTCATTTCAACGTTCCTTGTCGATCAATGATCAGACACGACAACAGAGGTGGATGATAGATGCGATCACGTCAGGTTTCGACGCGGTCGTGCCACGCTCACGACAATAACAGCGTGCACATCATTCGTACCGGAGCGATTCTACCGGGTCCAACCGGCCGGCGAGGTAAGCCGGCAACAGCGATCCAAGCACACTGCTAAGCACGGCTACGACCACGATCACGGCAACTTCGATCGGATCCAGCTGACTGGGTACTTTGTCAAAGTAGTACACGCTGGGGTCCCACATTGTAAAGTTGGCGTGTTCAGTCAGGAAATCCTGAATTTCGTTGATGTTGTACACCACGGCTGCTGCCAGCGCCATCCCCAACCCCGCTCCGACGCAGCCGATCGCCAACCCGTAGCCTAGGAAGATGCTGCTGACACCGCCGCGTGAAGCTCCGATAGCGCGTAGGACGCCAATATCTCGCGTTTTTTCCAGCACGATCATGTAGAAGATCACGCCGATCATCGCCACCGCGACGACGCTGATCACCGCAAACAGGAATGTAAGCAGCAGTTTTTCCTTTTCGATCGCCCCCAACAGCGTAGCGTGTCGTTCTTGCCACGTTTGTACCCACAACGGACCCGTTGTGGGGTGGGCGGCGGTAAAATCGGCCACGAGTGCCGACACCGCGGCTCCAAGTTGATCTAGTCCCACTCCCGCGGTGCCTTTGATCATGATTTCGGAGGCGCGAGGCGGTTCGGTATGCCCGGTGGGTAGACCGGTTTCTGGATCGGCCTGTTCGGCGGCATCCATCCTGAGCATTTCCTGTAACATCACAAACGGCACGTATACCCGGTTAGCGTCGATTTCGTAGAGACCGCTCTTGAATTCGTTAGCGACCACAAGTCGCCGAACCGACGGTTCCATGATGGTGCCACGTCGGGTCAGCGGCAGAACAGTGAGCGTTAATGGGGTGTCCAGTGAGCTGCTTTCGAAACGATACTGCCCACGGTGGTCGCGTTGGTTGTAGGGACTAACTTCAATCCCCAGCACGATCCCCGGACTAGAAATGGCGTGCCGGTTGGACAAGCCGGGTGGTTTGAAGTGCATGCCCAGCTGACGCAGATCAATCTGGTGAAGCTGTTGCCTACGAGATTCGGACATCGCACGTTGTTGTGGTGTCATCTGATCAAGAGGCGGTAGTGACCGCTCCAGCTCATCGAGAAGATGCTGTTGGGTCCAGTACAGCGTGTCGCCGTAGCCGGTGACCGCGTCGATTCCGTCGGGATCAATGCCGACCACTTCAACCGTTTGTACGCGGTTGTGTAGATTCACCAAACCATAAGCCCGCGTCACCGCCGTCGCGGCTTCGACTTCCGGTAGGCGCTGCAATAAACCCAGCAACGGTTCATATTCCGGGAAACCCCACAGGTCTGCGCTGATGGTGACTTGTCCGGTTAATCGTTGTGCAGCGTCACGCATCAACTGCAGGAATCCTCCCATCACGCTAATAACGATGATGACCATCGCCGTACAGAGGGTAACGGCCATGGCGGCAAATAGCGGAGCGAGCTTGCGACGCAGGTACTTAGAGATCAGAAGGAGTTTGTACATCGATGATCACGTATGTTTCCCACCTCTAAGTCGTTGGGCTTGTGCGCGACGGGGCTGCCGTTGCTGGGCCACTTCATCATGTTTTCCCATTTGGCAGGGTATTTGCCGCGGCGGGGATCGACCGCTCAGTCACAGAAGGTTCCGACGGTCGCATGAGCGGAAACAGGATCACATCACGTATGCTCTGACGGTTGGTCATGAGCATGACCAATCGATCGACACCGATTCCCAGGCCGCCTGCGGGGGGCATCCCCACGCACAACGCATCGATAAAGTCATGGTCCATTGTGCGAAACGTTGCTTCTTCGTCATTCAGGCCAGTGATCTGATGCTCGAAGTTGGCTTGCTGTGTGTCTGGATCATTCAACTCAGTGTATGCATTGGCGATTTCCATTCCCGCGACGTAGAGTTCGAATCGCTCGGCCAGGGCAGAATCACCGGTTTTGGTCTTTGTCAACGGGCAGAGTCCCGCCGGGTAGTCGATGACGAATGTGGGTTGGATCAGCTTGTCTTCTACGGTGTGCTCCCACACGTCTTGCAACAGCACATCGTGGTCTTTGTCGGCGTGCCCAAGGCCCAGTTCGCGGGCTCTGTCCACCAGCTTTGAGTGGTTCGAGGCATCAAAGCCGTTATGTACGGCAAAAAGATCGTGGTAACTGGATCGTTCAAACGGCAGCGAAAAGTCGAGGTGATGATTGCCGAACGGTAGTCGCTTCGAACCACCGACCTCCACCGCCAGCCGGTGGATCAGCCGTTCGGCCAGCACCATCATGCTGCGGTAGTCGCCAAAGGCTTGGTAGAGCTCGAGCATGGTGAACTCGGGGTTGTGGCAGTGGTCAATACCCTCGTTTCGGAAGTTGCGGTTGATCTCGAACACGCGGGAAAACCCACCGACCAACAGTCGTTTAAGATACAGCTCCGGCGCGACTCGCAGAAACAGATCGATGTCCAGTGCGTGGTGGTGTGTGGTGAACGGACGAGCAGCGGCGCCTCCGGCAACCGGTTGCATCATCGGCGTTTCAACCTCGATGAACCCCGGTCCAATCTCGTCGGGCGGCTGGCTTAAGAATTCGCGGATCGACCGGAGTACCCGGCTGCGTTTGATAAATGTGTTCATCACATCGGGGTTGGCATAAAGGTCGACGTACCGGCGGCGGAAACGAAGCTCCCGGTCCTGCAGGCCGTGCCACTTCTCTGGTGGCGGTGCCAGGCTCTTGGTGACGATCCTGAACCCGTCTTGGCCGGTCGTCCACACCGTCACTTCACCGGTCTTGGTTGTGCCCAACGGGCCCTGCGCCACGACAAGATCGCCAAGATCGGTCAGTTTGGCCAAACGGAAGGGTTTTTCGTCCAGATCTTTTTTGCTGGCAGCCACTTGTAAGTCGCCAGTGGCGTCACGCAGTGTCATGAATACCAGCTTGCCGATATCGCGGTGTAACACCACTCGTCCGGCTACGGTGGCAGTCGGGCGGTGGTCGTCACCAGCGTTTGCCTTTGCCGCCTGATCTGCCGCTGCGTCGTAGCATCCACGGGCTTGAGCGAGGGTCAGCAACCCGTCAACCCTGCAGCCAAAAGGATCGATGCTAAATTCCTGGCGAAGGCGGTGCAGCTTTGCGCGGCGATCGGCCACCAGCTCGTGACCGGTCCGAGCCGATCCGGTATTGGGGTTAGAAGTCGCTTCCGGTGTCTGAGGCTGGTCGGCCATGGCCGGTCCAATCGTCGTCAGGCGGCAGATTCCGTGGCCCACCTGCAGAAGCCGCCGTCACCGCGATGTGAGGTTAATCTCCGCTGTCACGAGTGGTTGGGGAGGTTTCTACCAAATGGCCCAAACCCCGTCGTCGGTCCCGCAGCCGGCGTTTCTTGCCCACTCTCTCCCGTAGATAGTAGAGCTTGGACCGTCGGACATGGCCGTGCCGCTTGATCTGGATATTGGCGACCCTAGGGCTGTGGATCTTAAACGTCCGCTCGACACCCTCATTGGCCACGATTCGCCGTACGGTGATTGATCTGTTTAGGCCTCGCCCTTGCATTTTCATGATCACGCCATTAAACACCTGGATTCGCTCTTTTGAGCCTTCCACGATGCGTACCAGAACGTCTACGGTGTCGCCAATGCTCAGATGGGGCAGGCCGTCCTTGAGCTGCGATTGTTCAATTGATTCGATAATATGGTGGCTCATCACGGATCTCTCGTATCACAGTTTGATCGCTGGCAACCGGCTATGGACAGACGACTGGAGCAAAACCCAAATAACCTAACGTCTGTGAGCCAGCATAGCAAGAAGGTCACGTTATGTCCGGTCGGGGAGGGCTCGGGCTCTGTGGTCGGGGGGCAATATTCGAAGAAAAGTGGGATCGGTTTGGCGACGGCAGGGCTGATCCTTATGGGGGGAGGCTTGATCGGCTGTGAGGCGCCCATTTTCGCCCCGGATGCACCCCGCACACCGTATGAACGGTACCAACAGCTCCACGGTCGGCATCGGGTGACGACGGAAGAGAACGCTTATGGCGGCCAGCAGCCGGCTCTGCGTCAGCGATTACGGCCCTTGGATCCGCGGTAATCATACCCCTGGGTATTCGAGCGGAACCAGCAACTTGACATGACATGCGCCCTGATCGGTGGATCAGCCGCCCGACGCGTTGACCTGCGCCGATCGCTTCTAGCGGTGCGGATACGGCGTGATACCCACAGCCTCATTGGTACGCTGCAGGGGCATCACGAATCCTCGTCAGCTCCATCGCTGTGTCTCCGATAGAACGTAGGCAAGGTTTCATCCGAAACGGAGTCTTGCCGCTAGAACTCAATCATGGGTGTGCGGACAATCGACGGATAACAATGACCGTTTTGTGGATTACCTGTCGGTGAAGACGGTCACGGAAAATAAAAGTTGAATGCATATATCGTCCGATGTAAAAGCTGGTGTTGGTGTGAACGCCAATCCTCACTCAAGTGATTTGTTCATCACTTTGTCGAAGGCAGCGGGCTATGTTGGTTCCCGATCGCCGAACCCTGATCGTACTGGCTAGCTTGGTCAGTGCGATGACGGTCGCCAGCAGCGTGTTGCTACTGCTGGAACCGGGACCGGCCAAAGCGGTCAAAGGGATGAGTTTGGCGTCAATCGACCGTACACCTCACCGGAGTGGTGATGGGTTGTTTGACCACATTCAAACGTCGGCTCCGGGCCGATGGTCTGCTGTGGTCATTCACTACGGATCGGCGCCGTTGGTCACGCCAGTGGTGCACACAGATGGCGATTTGATGCCCCCAGGTGATGATTTGGCCTACCATTTCTTGATTCGGCGCGGCCGTGGCCCGTGGCGTGAACAGGTGGCGTTTGGCGGTCGTTGGCGCGACCAGCAGGACGGTGCTTACTGGGCCGGTCCGGAGAGTCGCTGGGTTAACCATCACGCGATTGGCATCTGCTTGGAGGATGATGGCACAGCCCGAGGACCCGCCCAGGAGCAGTTGGAAACGTTGATCGGACTGGTCCAGCGGCTTCAGACGAGATTTCAGATTCCAGCCGATCGGGTGATCCTCCAAATCGACACGGGGCAAGCCGCCGCGGGAGCAAGGTGGTTTCCGGTGGCCTGGTTTCGTCAGCAACTGTTAACCTTTGCAGCTCCTTAAGCCCATACCAGACAAAACTTCGCTCACGCCTAGGCCAGCCACCTCCGCTGGCGAGCCTTGTCATTTCCTGGACATCACGTTAATTCGTGCCCCCGCCAGCGTCGATGAATTTTGAAGCTAGAGTTTGGTTGTGAGAAGCTCGTTCTTCTTTCTCTGTTGCGCTATTATCAATTCGCCGTGATATGGCTTGGGCAAGGGTTGCGGCGGGCGGTTTTGCGTATTTATAACTCCTTGCAATCAAGGAGTTATGGCAATAGGATTGGATGGGGTGGCAGGTCGCTTCATCGGGAACCCATCGACCAATTGGCCGGCGCAAGACCGTCACCGTCAAGAGGGTAGAGCACGATGTTATCGGGCGTGCACGTAGCGAATCCCAAAAGCCTATTTGGCTTCAATATTGTTGCCGTGCTCGGGCACGGCGCTCGCAGTACGATTTACGCTGTGACCGATCGTCGCCAGCAAGTTTACGCCATGAAACACGTGGTCAAGCGCGATACCAGCGACCAGCGGTTTTTGGATCAAGCTTTGGAGGATCACCGAACGGCCAGCACGTTTGACCATTGTCGACTTCGCCGAAGCTACAAGGTCATCCGTCATCGCAAACTGATTCGTACGCGAGAAATCGCTCTGTTGATGGAACTTGTCGATGGTTTGACGCTCGAAGAGGTCCGCACAGACGATCTAATTGAAGTTTGCGAATGGTGTAAGCAGATCGCCATGGGGCTAAAAGCGATGCATGACGCAGGATGGGTGCATGCGGACATCAAGCCCAACAATATTCTGGTAACCGATGGCGGGGCAGTGAAGATTATCGATTTTGGTCAGAGCTGCCGGACAGGGACCGAAAAGGACAGAATTCAGGGCACACCGGACTTTATCGCGCCGGAACAAGTGCTGCGTGAACCACTGACCCCACGGACAGACATATTCAATCTCGGGGCGACGATGTATTGGTTGCTGACCCAGCGTCACATCCCCACGCTGATTCCCAAAGGGGAACCTGGTCTGAGCTATAGGAAAAGTGATGCTTGCCCGCCGCCCCGAGAATTGAACCCGGACGTACCGCCGGCGTTATCAAGTTTGGTGATGAGCTGTATTCAACGGCGACCGGGCGAACGACCCGAGACGATGATACGTGTTTTTAGCCGTTTGGAGATCGCGGCGATGCAGCTGTGTCACTCGTTCTAGTTCAGACCTCCGACCCCATGGACAAGTCATGGGCTGCCAAGATGTTGTTCCGGATGATTCAAAAAAGAAGGGGCGATCGGTGAGACAGTTGGGTCACCTGCGGGCTAACCAGAGTCTGTCGACGACGTTATAATCGGTGATTCTTATGAGTGATAAAAAAATACTTGTGCTGTTGTGCGCAGCTGGCGCTTGGGTGATCGGAACGTGCTCCGCGTTCGCATCAGTGACCGATGAACAGGTCGGTGACACCATTGATCGTATGAAGGAGTACTTGTTTTACAAACAAGATCCCCAAACCGGTTCATGGGAGTTTCGTAGCCGTTCAGGCGGGTTGGCCAGTGACGCGTTGCAGATCGGCGGTGAAACGGCCTTGGTGACCCTGGCGCTGTTGATCAGCGGCGAATCGGCTCAGAACCCCAAGATCGCTCGTGCCGTGAAGTTTCTGCGTGAAGTAAAGATGAAGGGCCTGTACGCCGTCGCGATCCGGGCTCATGTTTGGGCTCACCTGCCGCCGGACTACATCCCATTGCTGGAAATGGATGCCAGTTGGCTAATCAATGCGGCCAACAGACACAAGTTGGGGTTGTTCGATTACCAGCCGATCCCTTCCGATCGGGTGGATCATAGTTCGACCCAGTACGGCATGCTCGGGCTGTGGGAGGCCTCCAAGCGAGGGCTGCGGATTCCGAATAAGTATTGGGAGCGGTGGGTGCTCCACTTTATCAACGCGCAACGGGATGACGGTGGTTGGACGTATAGTTCCAATCCGGACGGTATTACGACCGGATCGATGACAGCGGCCGGTCTCACCGCTTTGTATGTCGGTCAACAACAGCTCTATCGGGACCGTAAGACGCCTGATCAGAGAGTGACCCAGGCCATCACCAAAGGTCTTGCTTGGTTGGACCAGCGATTCGAAGGGCACAACAACCCCAATGCCAACGAGTGGACCTACTACTACCTCTACGGCATAGAGCGTGTGGCTTTAAGCAGTGGGATCAGTTACCTCAACGGCAAGGATTGGTATCAGACCGGTGCGAGCCACATCGTTCAAAAGGTACAAGAGGATGACTCGGGCGGAATCGACGATGAGTTCGTCAGCACCGCGTTTGCACTGATGTTCCTGTCACGCGGTCGGGTGCCGGTTTGGGTGAACAAGCTTCAGATCCCTGGTCAGCACTGGAACAACTATCCCAGCGATCTCTATTCGCTGACTCACTATCTGAGTAATCAAATTGAAAAAGAAGTCAACTGGCAAGTGATCAGTGTGGATTTACCGGCCGAAGATTGGCTGATCGCGCCCGTTGCCTATTTGGCTTCTCACCAAGCGTTGGTCTTTACCGAAAAACAGAAGGCCGCGGTGAAGAAGTATATCGATCTAGGGGGTTTGATCGTCGCGAACGCCGACGGCGGATCAGTTCAGTTTTCCGATTCGGTGCGGAAACTGGCGGCGGAACTCTATCCGCAATATGAGGTCAAAGAGATCCCCAAGGACCACGCGGTGTTTGACTGTTGGCGTCACGTGGGGGATGCCAATGAGAGTAAACGGCTGTGGGGTCTTTCCAATGGCGCCCGTCTGCTGATCATTTTGACTCAAAGCGATTGGAGTGACGTGTTCCAGTCGGACAAAGAGCCGGGGCACGGTCCGGTATGGGATCTGGCGACCAATGTGTTTGCTTATGCCACCAATCGGGGAGCGTTGAATAACCGTTTGGTCCAGCCGTTTGAGACTTTGATGGGGCGGGCTTTCAGCGGTGAACTCACCGTCGGACGCGCACGCTATGAAGGCAACTGGCTACCCGAACCCGCGGCTTGGCAGATTCAGTCAGACTATACATTCAACCGTACCGGCCTGCGTGTGACGACCACACCTGCCAGTGGTAACCGAGTTCTGGACCTCAGTGACATCGGCACTTGCGATCATAAACTGGTCCATCTGTCAGGGACACATGCGATTTTCCTCAACGAATCGGAGCGTCAAGCCATTAAGCAGTATGTCAATCGAGGTGGGACACTTCTGATTGAGACCGTTGGTGGACAAGGAGATTTTAGTCGTAGCCTTGACAAGCAGATTGCCGGGCTGTTTGACGATAGCTACGCGGTGCCGCTAACGGCTTCGGACCCGATTGTCTCCGGTCACGGCTTAGAAGGAGGTCAGGACAACCGCCGCGCGCTGTATCGACGCTGTGCGGTTGTGACCATGCATTTTGAACCTCGACCCTACCTGGCGGCCTACCTGGACGCGAGCGGCCGACCCATGGTGATTATCTCTCATGAAGATCTTTCATTGGGCATGATAGGCAGCCGTCACTGGGATATCATTGGTTACCAGCCGACCACCGCTAGGAACCTCATGACGAACATCTCGCTATGGGCGCAACAACAGCGATTGGTCAAGTAGGATCGCCGTTGGCAACCAATGTGTTGGTGTAGCGCATAAATAAAGATCCGGACGCGACCGTTGGACGTGTGCCAATCAAATGGCATGCCGGCCCACGGGACGTCGGCGAAGTTTGGCTCTTGCGATCAGTATGATGCTCGACCCGATTGTTCGATCACATCTGCACGGTTTGGTGTTTGCAGCACGACGATTGGTCGATGGCTTACACGCCGGGCGCCACGGTTCGGTCCGAACCGGACCCGGTGTAGAGTTTTACGATTACCGTGCTTATTGCCCGGGAGATGAGGTCAGTAAGATCGACTGGAAGCTTTTCGGTCGCACCAACCGGTACTATATCCGTAAGCACAGACAATTCACCGACCTTCATGTGTATCTGTTGGTCGACTGCACGGCTTCAATGGACTTCGCGGCGATCAATCACGGCAAAGGGGCCACGAGTGGCTCAGAGCCCGTGACCAAAATCGCTTATGCCAAGTCACTGGCGGCGGCAATCGGGTACTTGACTGTTCGTCAGCACGATCGGGTTGGTCTGGGCTTGTGCTCCAACAGACTGGACCATCACACACCACCGGGCGGGACATGGTCACATTTTCAGAAAATCTGTTGGACATTGGAGCAGGCAAACACAGCCAGCGGGCCAGGTGATATGAGCGTTGGCCTTCGACACACCCATTCGCTGATGAAGCGGCGGGGTGTGATCGTGTTGCTTTCAGACTTATTAGAAGAACCCGGACCGGTGTTAGATGCGATGAAGCGGCTTCGCCACGATCGATTCGAGGTGATTGTGTTTCATCTGCTTACCCGGTCCGAGTTGGATCTCGGTTCGTTGGGTGATCGGCGGGTGAAGTTTGTTGACGCCGAGATCGGCCATTCCGTTAGTACCCACGTCGGACAGATTAGAACCCGGTATCGGCAGCTTGTGACCAAACACCTGACGGCGATACGTCAAGGTTGTTCCCGACTGGGGGTCGATTATAGTCTGGTTACGACGGATCGGTCCGCGGTTTTGTCACTCAGAAGGTATCTGATCCGGCGCGCGATGCTCGGCGGCGATACACGAAGGGTGTAATACGCGCGGCATTTGATGGGGCACGTCCCAGATCAGATCCCTGGCCGTTTGCCTTGGCGAGCGCACCGACGAAGACTGCGCTCGTCAGTGGGATGTCGTTAAAGCGGTCAGGCCCAGCTCATGGGTCTGTCGATTCGCCTCTCCTCTTCTTAACTTGGTCAATCTCTTCACGAAGGTAAGGAAATCTCATTTTTTGGTCGACCAGCAATCCACAGATCAGAATGATCAAAATGAACACCGCGGATATCGCGACGTGACCCATGGCACCCACAGGCGTATCGTCAGGCAGATGGCCGACGATAACTTTATTCCTGCCCCAGATAACGGGAACAATCAGCCCGCAATACAGCCAAAATAACGGATCCCGAATGATCCGACGGAACGGCAACTTCCTACGACTCCACCTTCGCAGGACCAACTGCCGTTCGTGTTGCGGCAGTTCGGCAAGTTCCGACACCGATTTTATCAGCAGCCAGTTGACGTTCATGACATCTTCTCCACAAAGTTGATCCTCGGCCCGTAGCGTTGCGAAAACGGGTACGGATTGGATGATCTGGCGATCCCATACAACGCGCGGAGCGGGTTACGGTGCGTCTTGGTGAGACTCTGACGTCACGTCGGTGAACCATCAGATCGGAGAGGTCCGACTTCAAAAGGATCGGCCCGCGTGTACGATCGCTATGTACCGGCGATCTTTGCACACAATTTGCCTTTGATCTTCATTTCATGGAACTCGATCCAGGTGATTCCCAATCGTCTTGCCAACCGTTGAGCGATCGGTACGGCGGCTCCTTTCTTGAAAAATGCACAAGCGACAGTGTCTTGACCCATGACCCTCACAAACTGTTGGGCACATTTTAGGTACGGGTCGTATTTGTGCCTTGTATACAAGGGCACCCTCCGCTCTTTAAGGACGAGGTCGGCAAATATGGCGTGACGCCTTCGTCCCAATCTGAACCAAATTGTCCTTGGAATTCACCAGGCCCGATGCCCTTGAACGTTTCCACGGATATACATGTGAACGATAGGAAAAAGTACGACGTTCGACGCAACGACACGTTCCAGGACTTTAGCGGTATTCTGATCGATCCGGGACGACGCGGTGATTTTTAGCACAGGCAAGATAGGCCGGAAATAACGTCGTATGGCCTTTCCGTGCTTTTGCCCCGCCACTTGGAACCTGATTTGGTCCTTCCGGACCTCCTCCCTGACGTCGGATGAAACCCCTGACATAAAGGTGCTCCTTTGGCCCGACGCGGCACGACGTCACTGTCAACGTTTCATACTCTCCTCGCAGATAGAGAACGATCAGGCCCCATCTTCATGCCCGTCGGACCATTGGGTGGCGCTCCAGGTGGTGCCGGCGTAGGCGACCGGCACGACCATGGATAAGCCGATCTATCTATCGATACCGTGATACCGAGGGGTCGGTCTAGACGGTGACACTGTTGGTCTATCACGCGATGACGGCGTTTGGATCAGGGCCAAACTGGCTGGTTCCCCTTCGGCCACCCTCCGCCAAGAACACGAGAAGAACAATCGCACCGACCAGGGGAACAAAGGCGATCAACAGCCACCAGCCACTTCTGTTGGTGTCGTGAAGTCTCCTGACAGAAACGGCGATGCTGGGTGTGAGGACTGCCAACATAAAAAGGAGTCCGATCGTCCCTTCGGTGCCGATCACGCCCTCGGCGGCACCCAGCACGAGTGTAATGATGACATTAAACAAAAAGAACATCCAATATTCTTTTCGACTTGCGCGGCCGGCAAAAACGGCGTATTTTTTGAATGCTTTTAAGTACCAGTACATGTTGGTCTCCTTTCCCAAAATTCGGTTGATCACATTCGATCCGTCCGGTGGACGGTGTTGATGCTCCAAGTGGAGTGTCACCAAGGCATGGTAAACACTCTTGGTTGTCACCCTAAAAACGTTTAATTCGCCCGTGTCGTACCGGTCGTGGGTTTTGATAAGTACCGCACAGACCTATCGTGGCTGCTTATAGATACAGGGCGAAGCGAGAGATATTGCGCTGTTCATTCAAAAATCGACAACCATTTCTGAACAAGCGATATACGACTGTCGGTCGGACGTGACCGTGTCCCCATCGTGACCAACGTGTCGATTTGAAGATGTGCCGGATCACGATTCATGGCCATTAGCGTACGGCCCGATTCTGGCGGCCAGATGACGGGTGTCCGGCCGTTGAGTCAGCGCAACGTTGCGTGCTTCAGATCATCGACATAAGCTAACTTATACGTTTTCTAAACACGTCACGAAAGGAGTACTCCCGTCGCCGTCGCCGCCACAAAACCGGGCCTGCTCACGACCTTGATGGCCTTTGTACTCATCGATGGGATCCTTAATCTGTTCGGGGGACTGGCGGTGGCGGGTTGTCTGTTGTGTTCGACGATCGTGTGTGCTCCCTTGGGTCTTTACTCCATTGTGCTGGGTGTTTTGGAAATCGTGCACTTCAATCAGCTCAACGACACGCCGCCGCGGCGGAGCGATCTGTCGGTGTGGCTATGTGTCATGCAGATCGTCAATGTGATTTTTGGAAACCCTTTGTCACTGGTGACCGGTATCCTAGGACTGATTGCTGCCAACGACGCGGCGGTCAAATGTTATCTTGCCGGCACGAGTACAGACGAGGGCACGAAGACTTACATGACGTGTTTCGCTTGTGGGTTCGATTTACGGGGTACACTCGCCGAGGGGAGCATGGTCTGTCCAGAGTGTGGACAAACCGCTCCGATTGTCACCGCCGCTCGAGACTCAATCATTGGACCTGCGTCTTCAGAGCAGTGAACGACGATCCCTATGTTTTGGCATAGTCCATATGTCGTTCAAGCTGGTCAGATCAGGGCCGGCTTGGATTGGCAGGGTGTAAAGGCGTGTATAGACAGCGATCTCGTCCTCGCTCGCCGGGTCCCACCCTATCGCCGTTTGCCGCCGACCCCGACCAGGCCCATGATCAGGATCACCAGGCCGGCCAACACCAAGGCTGGGCCACTGCAGCACGCCATAAACGCTCCTGCGACCCTGCCCGCCTGCTTAGAAACGTTGTCATGAAGACGCAGCTCGACCATGCGTGCTTTGGCCCCATAGGTGTTGTCAGATTCCACAGTGACTTTGACTCGCACCTGTCCATTGGCGGGGGGCTTGAACTTTCCGAAGTGATGTGTTTTGGCCGCGGTGCCGCCGGCGATGTCGATGTTTTGGCCTGAACCTGTACGTATGCCGCCGCTGTCCCAGGATGCGGTGGTGGTTTCGGAGATCAGAACCTGATCGTTGCGGTCCGAAACTTCATAGCGAACAGGAAACCGGTACCGGAGTTTGTACTCAGTCTCGTCGAATCTGGTCTCCTCGTGGACAGAGTCGCCCTGGATATCCAGATAAATTGACACCTGGCCGAATCGATCGGTGTCCAGCGTGACCGGATCGGTGATGGTCTGGTGGTTTAGTGTCAGTGGAATCGACGCCACTTGTCGTGCCGCCATCGCTCGCGTGACGGATGTACCGAACAGAATAAAGCTGACGGCTCCAACGGCCAGTCCTAATACGATCAGCAGTAATCCGATAGATTTCATGGGATTAAAGTTCTGGTCACCGACGGTCACTAGGTCGCGTCGCGTTCTTTCTATAAACAGAAGAGGTCGAGTATTCGGTGATTTTCTTTCAGTATATCATGGTTTTTGGTTACGAAGTTTAAATCAGCCATGTCAATCGTCAGCGGAGCGCGCTTGGACGTAGGATTGAAATGCTGGTGCATTTCATTTGTTGTTTTCTTGGTGCCCATAATTCTGTTGATCTTGAACTGTAATTGCCAGGTGCTAAAGAAAAACACTGCAACCGGAGACAGGGCAGGCATTTCTCGATAACTTCGATCGACGATACGATTAAGAGGTTCTTGCCACCGGAATGCCGGGGTCATCAAGCCAATGCTCCATATGGTCAGGGAGATATATCTCGCGATAGCCATCATCCGCCGCAGACAAAAATGATCACAAGATCCCGGACGATGGAGATCATGATATTGGCGAACGGCAATCATGCCCATGCAACCATCAAACCCGTGATAAACGCGGTCGATATCTTTTCGGAGGTCTCTGAGCACGTATTGAACGCCAAGCGTCTTTCTAAGAACCATATCGCATGACGCAGTTCCTCCGTCACAATCGATGACGCCACAACCACCGGTATACCAATTCGTTTGATTTTCATCGTTTGAGGCATTTCGGCGCCCTTTGTATTACTTCCACCAGTGTCGACGCGTGGTTGCCGGCCAGAAGGGATCGGGCTCCACGCGGTTGGAAACTGCGATCGCTCGACTGGGTTTTGGTCAGTCAGCGCGGACGAATCATCCTCTTGATGGCCGGTGTCAGACGCGGCTCTTGTTCTGAAACAGTCCCGTGCTCGTACTACTTTTAGTTATGCGTTCAACGCGAGAATTCTGCGCACCGGTCGTAAAAATTGGCCGGCAGGCGTCACAGTGTGTGGCGACGATCATTGAGGTGGTAGCCCATACAAGTGGCGTGCGTATGACAAATGACGAACGAATCGCGGATCTTCTGTCTGCAACAGACAAGTTGCAATGCAGATACGCCGCTCAAGGCGAAGGCGGGGCTCGGGGGCGCGTTTCAGGCAGGTTGGCAGGTGATCAAGCAAGCCAATCTAAGCACTGGTGAGCATGATATTGGTTCGGGGTAGGAGAAGAGGTTGAGCACGCGTGATCGTAAAAATCGTTGTGTAGATCTGGTCGAGCGGTCTGTTTTCTCTAGGTCGGGTGGAGTGGCGACGAGTTTGGTAAAGATTGCGATGACACCCAGGTGACCATCCGAACGGATTCAGATCAGAATGACTTGTACGGTCACCAATCACAAAAATGTCACAAGTGCGTGTGGATCTGACCAAAGGCTAGATACGCGGTCTCGAAAGAGGACGGTGTCGCCGAACCCGTTTCTGAACTCACAGCAAGTTTTTCTGATTGCGGGATTGGTTCGGTTTAGACGTATCGTTGCCGCGGTGGAGTTCACCCCACACTAGAGCAGGCGAAGGCGATGAACCCAATACCATGCTTTGCCATCGCATGCTTACGTAGATCGGTCGTCCGGCGAACCGTACCAAATGTTTGTCAGCTTTTGTCCGTTGAGTCAGAAACGATCTGCGACTTCAGATCGCACCGGCGACAGATAGTGACACATAACGCTCCTTGCGCACACGTTTTTCGAAGTCGCCGCGAAACTTATTGACGATGGTCTGTACCGCCCAATTTGCACCGTCGGCCAGGCCACAGATGGTTGTGCCGGGCATGGATCCCATCGAGCCGGCCAGCTCCAGAAGCAGGTCCAGGTCTCGGGTTGTGCCGTCGCCCGCCTCAATGCGGGTCAGGACTTTGTACATCCACGATGTGCCTTCTCGGCACGGCGTGCACTGGCCACAGGATTCGTGGGCAAAGAAACGAGTAATGTTTCTGGCAACGGCGACCATGTCGGTGTCCTCGTCCATGACGATCACACCGGCGGTGCCCAGCCCGAGGCAGCCGTATTTCTTGCCGATGTCAAAGTCCAGCTCGGCGTCGTACTGATCGGTGCCCAACACGCCCATCGAAATGCCGCCGGGCACGGCGGCTTTGAATTTCTTGCCCGCCCGCATACCACCACAGTAGGTTTCGATTAGGTCGCTGACCTTGATTCCCAGCTGGTCTTCATACACACCGGGACGGTTCACATGGCCCGATACGCCATAAAGCTTGGGGCCAAAGCTGGCCGGTGCCGCCGGCGGAGCGCCTTCCGGTCGTGGCGTGCCCATTGACTTGAACCAATCTGGACCTTTGGCCATGATCGGTCCGATCATGGCCAGAGTCTCCACATTGTTAATAATCGTCGGCCGGGCAAACGCGCCTTCGACAGCAGGAAACGGTGGTTTAATTCGCGGCCAGCCACGTTTGCCCTCAAGTGACTCGAGCAGTGCGGTCTCTTCACCACAGATGTAGGCACCCGCTCCGCGGTGGACGTAACAGTGCGCAGACCGGCCATTGATCGGATTGAGGATCGACTTGTCGCCGAAGATGTTGTGCTGGTACGCTTCGTCTACAGCGCGCTGAAGGGTCTTGGCCTGGGCGTGATATTCACCGCGGATGTAGATGTAGGCGGTATCTATCCGACAGGCATGCATGCAGATGGCGATGCCCTCCAAGAGTAGGTGTGGATCGTAGTCCAGCAAGAGGCGGTCTTTGAAGGTGCCGGGCTCGGCCTCGTCACTGTTGACCGCCAGGTATCGCCTGCCGCCGTCCTCGGTCGGTAGGAAGCTCCACTTCATCCCGGCCGGAAAACCGGCGCCGCCGCGTCCGCGTAACTCACTGGCCTTAACCAGATCCACCACTTTCTTCGGTTCGATCTTTAAAGCCTTGCGCAGAGATTCGTATCCACCCGTTTTCAGGTACTGATCCACGGTCACCAGCTTGCGATCGCGAGGGTCACCCCACGGCCACGTTGGGATACGTTCGCACAAAACGGGTTCCGCTAACGGCATATTCAAGTCCTCGGTGGATCAGCCTACTCGAGCGAGTCCAGGACACGCTCGATATTGTCAGGTGTCAAAGATTCAATGAGTGTTTCGTTAATCAAGGCACACGGAGCGGTGTCACACGATCCCAGACATTCAGCGGTCATCAGCGTGAACTTGTTGTCGTCGGTGGTTTGCCCTACATCGATGCCAAGTTTTTGTTTGATTTTGTCTAACAATCGGGTATGTCCCATCAGCTGGCAGCTGATCGATTGGCAGACCATGATCAGGTACTTGCCCTTAGGTCGTAGCCAGAAATCTTCGTAAAACGTGGCGGTGTCGAGAACCTGTGATGCGGTCAGATCCAGGAACTGAGCGGTCTCTTCGATCGCCTGATGTGGAATCCAGCCGTGTTTGTGCTGAATCGCGTGCAGGACCGGAAGCATCGCTGCACGCTTGGTGGGGTAACGCACCAGCACCGTGGCTTCAAGTTCAGACCGCAGGTCTTGGTCCAGAAGCGGCGTGTCTGACCGCTCGATCTGCGTCGTGGCAGAGTTCTTTACAATCCAAGCCATGGCAGTGTCCTAAGGCTCTAACCCTATAGTTTGGTGGGGGCAGCCCCACGGCATGTTCAGTTTATCGATCCAATTCAGCGGCAATGACGTTGAGACTACCTAGCACCGCGACGACATCCGAGAGCTGGTGGCCTTCAATCAGCTTGGGAAAGGTTTGGTAGTTAATAAAACTGGGGGGACGACACTTGGCCCGCCAGGGTCGGGGGCCACCATCGCTGACGATATAAAATCCCAATTCACCATTGGCCGACTCGTTGGCGCGGTAGGCTTCACCGACGGGGGCTTCCCAACCGCGGTTGGTCATGACAAGTTCAAAATGATGAATCAGGCCTTCGATCGAGCCGTAGACCGACGGCTTGTCGGGAAGGTGCATTTTGCTTTCATCGCCCACGTTCATTGGTCCCGATGGGATGCGGTCAATCAGTTGTTCAATGATCGACATCGACTGCTTTATTTCCTCAAGCCGGACCAGGTACCGGGCCAAAACGTCTCCACTTGTGGCCACGGGCACTTTGAACTGGACGGCCGGGGCCCCTTGATGGTCCCAATTGTCGGCATAACATAGATAGGGTTCATCTTTGCGTAGGTCACGCCTGACGCCACTGGCTCGAGCGACCGGGCCGGACAGTGACCATGCCACCGCGTCATCGTGGCTGATCACGCCCACAGATTCTGTACGATCGCGGAAGATGCGGTTGCGATTTAGCAGTTTTTCGATGTCGGCAAGGGCGGGCGGGAGTTGGTTATGAATGAACGTCTTGACCATCCGCTGAAACACCTGTTCATCGGGCAAGTCGCTCATGGCACCGCCTACCCGAGTCCAATCGGGGTGAAATCGCTGGCCTGACACGTAGTCCAAGATGTCGTAAATGCGTTCGCGTTCGTTAAAGCCATATAGAAATGCGGTAAATGCTCCGAGGTCTAGAGCCGCAGCACCGACACACAACAGGTGGTCCTGAATACGGCCCAGCTCGGCCAGGATGGTCCGGACGGCCTTACAGCGTGGTGTGATGTCGATATCGAACAAAGTCTCCACAGCATCGTGCCAGGCGATGTCATTGGAGATCGGACAGACATAGTTCATACGGCTGACAATGGTGACGTATTGATTGTAGTCCAGGTGCTCGGCGAGCTTCTCAAAGCCAGAGTGCAGATAGCCGATGTGCGGGATGGCGCGAACGACACGCTCACCGTCCAGCTCCATCACAATACGCAGCGTCGTGTGCGTGGCCGGGTGCTGCGGGCCGAAGTTGAGTGTCCAGCGGTCGCCAGACTGCGGGTCTTGACCGCGGCGATCCACGTAAGGGGTTGTCTCTACATCGACATCAAAGGGCTTGAGTTCGTAGGGCATGGTGGTCCGGTCCGTGACGATTTGGACAAACGTAAATTGCTTATCCATCATACCAATCACAGAATTTTTTTGCGCATGGATCACCGGATGCGTGTGTCTGCGCTATAACGACTTATCGTAAGAAGCGTTGAAGAGGATCGAAACGCGACGAGGACTAGGGCCATACGGCCAGCGATGATCGTGTACGACCACCAAACAGTACTGCGACTAGCACAGCGCCTTGGCTTTGCCCTGGCGGGTATCGTCCCGGCCCAGCCTAGCGCGTTTGCGGAGTACGTGCGTCGCTGGCTGTCCCAGGCTAAGCACGGCCAGATGAGCTATCTGGATCGGAACCTTCAGCTGCGATTGGACCCCCGAGTGTTGTTGCCAGGGGCGCGTTCGGTCATCTGCGTGGCCGATCGGTATCCCGCTTCTTGTGACTTTTCGCGGTTTGACTCGACACGGTCACCCTCCACTGCAAGCCCCGTCGACCGTGAAACAACGGCAGACACAAGGGCGAGCGGTCGGATCGCTAGGTATGCCTGGGGTGATGACTATCACCGCGTGATAAAAAAACGACTGTTCGAACTGGTCGACGAGTTGCGGGCCCAACACCCCGAGCATCGATACAAGGTCGCCGTTGATACCGCCCCCATCCTAGAGCGCGAACACGCTGCCCGTGCGGGCTTGGGCTGGGTCGGCAAGCATACGCTACTGATTCACCCGCGGCTGGGGTCTTGGCTGCTTCTAGGTGAGATCGTGACCACACTCCCACTTGAGCACGGCCCGGTCGCAACCGCACCCGTGGTCGATCACTGCGGCACCTGCACGCGATGTATTGACGCCTGTCCCACCGGTTGCATCAGTCCCTATCAGCTTGATGCTCAGCGGTGTATCAGCTACTTAACGATCGAGTACCGTGACCGGATCGATCCTCGATCACACGATGCCATGGACGATTGGATCGCTGGTTGTGACGTGTGCCAGGAGGTGTGTCCATATAATCAACCTGAACGGCTCGATGGTTCAATTCAGCCCTCGGATCCTTCCAGCTGGTCGAACACGCATCCAGATTATGCCCCCCGCCCACCTGGCCCGGTGTTAAGGTTGATCGATGTGTTGGGCTGGGAGCCCCGCGAGAGGCAGGAGGCATTTACACGGTCGGCGCTGAAGCGGATTAAACTTGACATGCTTAAGCGCAACGCCCTGATTGCCGCGGGTAACTACCTCGCCAGCCATTTGGATAGGCCATTGGTTAACCGGATCAAGCAGCTGGCGATGGACGCCGATGAGCCACCGCTGGTCCGGTTAACCGCTCGGGACGTGCTTGATCGGCTCGATGTGACCCCTGCGACGACTCCCACCGATGCCCGCCGTGGCCCGGCAGGTCCTTCTCGGAGCCATTAAAACCGGTGGTATAGGTCCTTTTACACTGGTTCTAACAAACCATGTGTTGGCCTGTGGATGCTAACGCATGATGGGCTTTCCGGTTTATTGCAGGCGCATTGCCATTGGCATCATGGAGAACGTGTCACTGAAAGAACTTGCGTCTCAATCAATGCCGGCGCGATTGGGAAGACAAACCAGAGAACACCATTGAGGACCGACAATATCATCCGTGACGGGTATTATCGGGTTGCCATGTGGCGCACGGCCAGAGCCATCTCGCCCAGTGCCCAAATCACCACCGAAACAGCCAACCCGTACAGGAGGACCAACAAGCAATCACCAAACGGCCACGGCACGTTGATGGCGACCAGCATGAGCTTGACTGCGCCACCCACGGTCAAGACCGCAAGCGCCCGCAACAGCCATCCCAGGATTAACAAGACCGTCAGTGAAGCGGATGGGTGTGCCACCGAGGGGCCGGACGACGCCGGGGCCGGGTCTTGCAGTGGAATAGGCTTGGCGGTTGGGCGATGGACGGCGGGTCGGGTCGATAACGGGATTGCACGCGGTTCCGGTGAAGTAGGCCGCGAGCGGGCCTTTGGTGGCTCTTGTTCCTCTGGCAGCGGCGTGCTGTTTGTGACCGGCTCGGTGGCGGCTGTGACCGTCGGCTGAGGCTTGGGACGGGCCAGCGGTATGGCGGGTTTGGCGGCATCGGGCGCCGCGACTGGTGACGGCGGGTCCGGTTCGGGGGTTTCTTCGAAAAGGTCGTCTGCCAGGTCCTCAGGCTCGGTTTCTTCAAGCCCATCGTTCTGATCGACGGGCCCATGATCAGCCATCGATGCGAGCATGGCCAAGGGGTCTTCTGTATTGCCACTGTCATCTGGATCTTCATCTTCGAACAGTTCCTCCGACGCTTCTTCGTCCAGATCCGGATCCTGGACATCCGGGTCGTGGGCTGGCGATGGGTCGGGTTCAAACTGTTCGTCCGTCAGCTCATCGTCCGACGACAGCTCACTAACGGCCGATGCCAGCGAGTCAAGGTCTTCTCCGATGGGCGTTTCTGATGTGTGTACCGGGCTGGATGCGGATACAGCCTGCGCTGGCACCCGGTGAACCGCTCCGCAACGAGGGCACTTTACCTTTCGGCCCTCTGCGCCGTCGGGGACCTTAATCTTCGCCTGACAGTCCTGGCAATGGAACCGAATAGGCATTGGCAACTCCTAAACGCCCTTGGCCAATCGGGATCAATTGCTCAAGCTTAATCCCTTCCTCTAGGTCAACATATCGGCAGCTCAATGTCGCAACACAAGCGGACGACCCATCCAAGATAGACGATTATCAAGAACACCGCAGTCCGTCCAAAGACCACCGTGGCGACGGGTGATGAGAGCCGTCCTATAACCCGATGGCGTGGAACCCAGCGTCCACGTGAATATTTTCACCTGTGATCGCCGATGCAAGGTCACTGAGTAAAAATACGGCGGTTTGCCCCACTTCCTCACCACAGATGTTACGACGCAAGGGCGCTTTACGTTCTTGGTGTTCATGCATCTGGGCGATTCCACCGACTGCTGAAGCGGCTAACGTTCGCAATGGACCGCCCGAAATGGTGTTGACCCGGATATTTTTCTCGCCCAACTCTGACGCAAGGTATCGAGCGGTGTGTTCCAAAGCGGCCTTGGCTATGCCCATCACATTATAGCCGGGGATGACCTTCTCTCCGCCGTAGTAGGTCATGGCAACAATCGAGCCGCCATCGGACATCAGCGGTGCCGCCGCTCGGGTCATTGCCAGCAGCGTGTAGGCACTAATGTCCAATGCCTGGGTCCAGGCTTGGCGCGTTGTTGTGTGAAAGTTGCCCATCTGGAGGTACTGCCGGTCCGCAAACGCGATCGAATGCACAACAAAGTCGATGTGACCAAAGTCAGACCGCAACTGTTCAAACACCGCGTCAATATCTTGATCGTTTGCGGCATCACAGGGCACCAGCCACGGGTCCTCAATACCCAGGTCTTGGATCGCCGACCGGCAACGCCGTTCCATCTTCCCTTTGGGGTCCGGCAGGTGAGTAAACATGCATTCAGCGCCGGCGGTGATCAGTTGTTTGCTGATATACCACGCGTAGCTGCGATCGTTGGCAATACCAAATACAATACCACGTTTGCCGGTCATAAGACCCATAAAGCGGTCTCCGCGTCGTTTGGGCAAAAATTATATGGTTAACCGCAGAACTGCCCTAAGTTTCAAGTCAGGGCATCTTCTTCGTGTGCGATTCTACCTGTAGAGCTCAACGATCAGGTTCATGTTCACGTCGAACGGGACCTGGTCAACGGTCGGTACCGCCACAGCATTGGCTGTGAGTGTAGATGGGTCAAAGCTCAACCAACTAGGCACCTGATGGCCTGGCAAAGATTCCATGTTTTCGCGGACAAGCTTCTGGATCCCCGATTTGAGCGTAATCGTGTCTCCCACTCTGATCGAATAGCTGGGCCGATCGGTTTTTCGACCGTTGACCAGGACATGACCGTGGGAAACGATCTGCCTGGCTGCCCAAATGGTACGGGCCCACCCCAAGCGACGGATCACATTATCCAACCGTTGCTCGAGCAGCAACATAAGAACCTGTCCGGTATTGCCTCTGGCCCCTCCGGCTTCACGCAAGTAGCGCCGAAACTGCTTCTCTAACACGTTGTAGTGATACCGCAGTTTCTGCTTCTCGTTGAGGCGGACCCCAAAATCGCGGAGCCGCCGACCACGAAACCCGTGAATCCCCGGCGGATTGAGTTGTCGCTTTGTCGTGTGCTTGGGGTTGTCTGCGATGGGCACGCCGACGCGTCGAGACAGTTTCACTTTCGGGCCGGTATAGTTGGCCATGGTGTTGCGATACTCCAGTTCATGCTTGATCAATCAAACCTAGCCAGTAGAGCATATTGGTGTAAAGCCGTCAAGGCCCGAGGCCCGTCGCCGTGAGTGATTCACGGGAGGTCGTCTGGCGGGTCGAAATGCCATAAACGTTTGATAAATAGAGCTGTGTGCACGGAGCCTCTGGGGGCAACGCTGAGCAACGAACGGAGTTGCCGGATCAGTCATTCTGCGCTGGGTGTGCCGTGATACTGTGGATAAACTTCACCCTGCAGCTGGTGGATCGCCTTTTTCCCAGTTACAGGGGCACGTGCCTTCTACCTGTAACGCGTCAAGTTCGCGTTTGATCGAACGCACATTTCGCCCCACAGTCAGCTCATTGACACCGCTCCAGCGAACCAGACCTTTCGGGTCAACCAGAAAAGTGCCCCGAAGCGCCACGCCCTGATCTGGGAGCAGGACACCGTAGTCCATCGAAATCCGTTTGGTGATGTCCGATAGGATGGGATGCCCCAACTGTCCGAGCCCGTGGCCTCCATGACACCATGCCTTGTGAACAAAGAAGCTATCGGTTGAACAGGCCACAAGTTCACAGTTGCAATCTTGGAAGTCTTGGCGTGCATCGTCGAACGCGATGATCTCGGTTGGACACAGAGGTGAGAACGCCATCGGAAAAAAGTAGAGGCACAACCACTTGTCTCGGTAGTCGTCCAGGGAGAGCTCTTTGAACTGGTCGGACTGCCGAAAATAGGCGTTGGCTTTGAATGGGGGAGCGGGCGAACCGACTTGCAGTGCCATGGTTGTCCTCCGGCCGACAGCGTGTTGTAGAAATTCATGACGTTCGGGAGCGTATGTGCGAACAGGCCGATGGGCAAATGCGGTGTCCCGGCGAGTCGGTAGCGGTACAGTTCGGCGATCGGTCAGTCGCAGTGCGAATATTTGGTTGTGTCCTGACAACATGCACGGCGGTCGCTAATAGGTGTTACCCCAAGTGTGAGTCCGGCATGGTGTCAAAGCCGTAAGCTCTGGCTGTTCTACCATGAGACAGAAGGTCAGCGAGCAAATTCCATCGTTATTTACACGGGGGGCCTCCGCTGTACGACTCAACGGTCGGCGCTTTATCAGGTTCTGGCGACACGTAAAGACTATACGACCGCGGAATTATTCGAGCGGGGCAGTGCGTATGTGCCCGGGATGAGCCTGGCGACGGTAGACAACGACCTTGAGGTGTTCAGCGACGCGGGTTTGGTCAGGACGTTGCCATGCAAAGGGGGGCGACTCGTTACGATCCCGGGGCAAAAGTTACTAAACCGGGTCCCTCGCCGGGTATTCTGGTCGCATTGCCAGCGAGAGGACGCATGGCTAAAAAGTGCACGTGTGGATCTTCGAAAATCGCTGGTCTGCAGCAAGGAGCCGGCAAAATCGTCGACGGCCTACAACAGCCAGATCATGTGCTTCCGCGTTTGTCGGCCGCTCAACGTCGCCATGTTTTGCGGGTGCGGGCAACCCGCGGTGTTGACCAAAAACAACACGTGGTATAGCCGTTTGGCTGTTGTCTGGATGGGCAGCGTGTGCCCCAAATCGCACAAATCGCGACCTGTCGGCTTGTAAGGACAATGACTGGGGTCTATGCTAAATCACGGCATCCGCTTTGCAATCAATAGCTACCGATCGACCGTTGGATTTCACTCGTCGACGACGGTGACTGGCGTGGGGAGAAGGAGGGATCGGGATGGAGCTTTTCGGCATTGAGCATCGTTGGTTTCGAATCGGTCTTGTCTTGTTGGCCGCTTTGGCAGCCATGGGCTGTCAGGCGTCACCATGGGCTCAGGACGAACCGGCATTGTCCGACAGTGTCTGGGGATCAGGACGTTCGCGATCTCTCGTGTTTGATTCGTCGGCATTGCGGGGATTGCGTGACGCGTCGCGTAAACATTCCGACGTCACCGGGCCGCCGTGGTATGCTTCGCGCAACGACGCACGCCTAACCACCTTCGCTGGGTTCCGCGGTAGCACATTCGATCGGCTGGTGAACATCACTTACGATCGTCAAACCCTTTCGGGCGGGCACCTGCGTGATCACTACCACAACACCACCTACCGGCAGACGGTCAGTCAAACAGTAAGATAATACGCGTACAGGTCTGAAACGACGATGCGGATGGCAGGTCGCACACCACATCGGGTGGCGATGGGTTTTTCACCGCCAGTTACGTTTGACGGAGATGCCCCAAATGACGGGAGCGGTCAGCCATGAAGGATTCTGAAGGGATTCGACTCAACCTTGGTTGTGGCCACATCCAACCTGAAGGATGGGTGAATATTGATGCCTCCAACCGGGCCAAGTTTGCACACTATCTACCTTGGCTGGATCGGGCGCTGGTTCGGTGGGGCGTGCTTGCACCGACTGAATTTTCGGCCAAGACCCAGATCGTCAACCTGTCAAAGAAACTGCCCTATCGAAGTCACAGTGTTGAGGCGATCTATTGCGGCGAGTTGTTGGAACACTTCACACGGGGTGATGTGGATAAGGTGCTAGCTGAATGTGTCCGCGTGCTTCGCCCGGGAGGTTGTTTTCGTTGCTGCGTGCCGGACGTCCATGCTTTCTGGAAAAAATATTGCCATCAGGTCGACAAGATGCTTCAATCGTCGCGTACACAATGGGACGATCGTGAGCTGCGTCGCTTGGTCGGCGCGTTCTTTGCCGACATCTGCGTAGAGAAGCCCCGTCTGGGATCAATGGGCCACTACCACAAGTGGGGTTACGACGAAATTCAGATGGTATTGGCGCTTCAGCAAGCCGGTCTGGTCAATGTGTCGCGCCGTCAACGTCTCGATTCGGCAATTCGAGGTATCGAAGCGGTAGAGACCCGCCAGTCGGAATTTCTCATTGTTGAGGGCACCAAACCCCATTCACCTCAAAGTTCCGATTGTCCCGGGGATGAATCAAGAGATTCACGAGAGACAAGCACGTCGTGGTAGGGGCGAACGATGGGGCTACATCAATCTGTGCTAACTGCGCTGCAAACGGTGGTGGGTCGCGGCGCGGTCGTTTGTGATCGATGCGAGCTGATCGCCTATGAGTGTGACGGTCTACCGATCGCCAAAGGAACGCCCGACGCCGTCGTCCTTCCCCTCGACACTCGCCAGGTGGTCCAGTGCGTTCAAGTGCTCGCAGAGCACGATATTCAGATGGTGCCCCGCGGCAGCGGTACGGGGCTAGCCGGTGGATGTGTGGCTTTCGGTGGTGGCGTTGTGGTCTCGACCAGTCGGATGACACGGATCGAGTCGATCGATCTGCATAACCGCGTGGCTGTGGTTCAGGCGGGTGTGCGGAATCAAGAATTTTCTGACACGGTCGCGGCCTTGGGGACGCCTTTTGCCCCTGGCGATCTAACAAGCCCCGCGTTTGGGTTGAAGGGGATGAATGCGGCGCCAGCAGATCCGTCAAACGACCGTATAGGTCATCACGTCGACCCATCTGGAAGTCGCGACCCCAGCCCATGCCTGCGGTTTTCACCAGACCCTTCCAGCCAAGCTGTGGCGACCATCGGTGGGAACGCCGCGACCAACGCCGGTGGAATTAACACACTCAAGTACGGCGTAACCTGCCGCCACATCTTGGGCGCGGAGTTTGTCTTGGCCGATGGCTCAGTGGTGATCACACGACCTGGGGGACTGCGGGACGGGATTGGTGCCGATCTGCCATCGTTGCTATGTGGTAGTGAAGGCACGCTGGGCATTATCACCCGTCTGTGGTGCCAATTGACGCCGACCCCGCGACACTTTCGTACGGTCTGTGGAATATACGATTTCACCTTGCAGGCCTGTAAAACAGTCAGCGATATTATCGCAGAGGGGATTGTGCCCACCTCCATGGAGATGCTTGATGGAGCCATGATTCAAGTGGTCGAAGAGGCTTTCGGAGATGATTTTGGTCCCTCCGCCCAAGCGCTATTGCTGATCGAAATCGATGGGATCGAGCAAGTGCTGGATCGTCAGCTCGAACAGGTGGTGCGGATCTGTCGAGCGAATCGGGCAAGAGATATTCAGCAGTGTGCTGATCCATACCGGCGCGACGAATTATGGCGTGTGCGCAAGTGCGCCTTTGGGGCGATTGGCCGGATTAGCCGGAGCTACTGTACCCAGGATGCATGTATCCCACGTTCGAAACTGGCTGAGGCGATCGACTCTATCAGCCGTATTGGTCGGCGGTACGGGATCCGGATCAGCAACGTGTTCCACGCCGGAGACGGTAACGTGCATCCGATTCTGTTATTCGACGAGGATGATCCAGAAGATGTCCAGCGTGTCCTTTCCGTCAGTCAGGAGATTCTCCAGTACTGCATCAGCATAGGCGGGACGATCACAGGCGAGCACGGTGTGGGTGTCGAGAAGTTGCACCTGATGGCCAAGATGTTCAACGTCGATACAATGGACGTATTCGATCGGATCAAGAGAGTTTTTGATCCTCACCGGCGGGTGAACGATGGCAAACTTGTTCCAAGCGACCGTCTGCAGATTCAGCTGAAGAACCGCCAAACGTCCGGTGTGTCCGTGTCGGATCCTTGCTCGTTAATATAGAATTGATGTAACGGTGTTCTGGGTGAAGTGTGCCGGTGGCACACACACTCGCAGCGGTGCGGGTTGAGTCCTATCCGATCGGCGGTGGTTTGAAGGACTCGGCTTGCGTCCTACAATCCGATACGACGATCTGGTGATATCCACTTTCGACGCGCCAACGCGCAGCAGGCGAACCATGAAAAGGACGATAGTCGGTGGCTTGATCGGGTTGATGGCGATGGTGGGGTTGTGGACGGTTGCGCCGGAAAGCTTAGCGCGTCTGGGAGGGGGTGTCTTTAATCAGATCGACCTTTTGGTCGACGTCCGGCATGAGATTGTTAGCAGTTATGTGGAGGTGCCTGACCAGGAAAGAATGATCGAAGAAGCTGTTCGGGCCATGGTGGCTTCTTTGGAAGACCGTTACACGGTGTTCCTCGCCTCTGACGAGTTAGCGCCATTTGACAAGCAGGTACGCGGTTCATTTTCCGGCATCGGTGCCGAGATCGACATCCACGATAATCGTCTGCGGATCGTCTCACCATTGGAAGATTCGCCCGCGTGGAATGCAGGGGTGATGGCCGGCGACACCGTGCTCGAGATCGACGGCCAGTCCACCGAGGGGATTACCATTGTTGACGCGGTGAGCCGGCTGACGGGGCCCGAGGGGACGACCGTCACGATCAAAGTACGGCACGAGTCTGGAGAAGAGCAGGAGATGGTGATCACCCGTGCTCGGATCAACGTCCAAACGGTGAGAGGTTTTCGTCGCGACGCGGACAATCATTGGAATTACATGCTCGATATCAGCCACGGCATCGCGTATATCCGCATCACGCAGTTTACCCATAGTACCGCCGAAGGCGTTCGTCAGGCGTTAGACCGGTTACAGCGTCGGGGGATGAAGGGTTTGATCTTGGATATGCGATTTAACCCGGGGGGGCTTTTGGAATCGGCCGTTGAAGTATCAGATCTTTTTTTGGAAGGGAGCAAGCGTATCGTGTCGGTCAAAGGACGGGCCGTTCCCGAGCGTGTTCATGAGTCAAATGATGATACGGCCATCGACGCCATACCGATGGTCGTTCTGGCCAATGAGGCCAGTGCTTCGGCCGCGGAGATTGTTACCGGGGCACTTTCAGATAACCAGCGGGCAAAGTTTATTGGATCGCGGACCTTTGGAAAGGGCAGCGTCCAGCAGGTCAAGATGCTCGAAAGCGGCTTAGGAGCACTCAAGATTACCCACGCCTACTACTATTTGCCGTCTGGCCGTAACATTCACCGTCGCGAGGGTAAGGATGTGTGGGGCGTGGATCCTGACGACGGATTTTTCGTACCTATGGACGCTGACCAGGTGAAGAATATGATAGAGATTCGTCGCGACAGCGGTCTTCTCCGTGCAGGAGGACACAACAAGGTTCCGGCCACAGTCACACCGCAGTGGGTCGAAGAAAAGCTTGCTGACATCCAGCTCGCGGCCGGCTTGGAAGCGATAACTCATAAGCTTGCCGAAGGCGACTGGCCGTTCGTGGGCCAATCGGGTGCGGATGAATTGGTGCGTCAGAGTATGCGAGCAAACCTCGTCCGGCAGCGCAACTTGCTCGACGAACGACTTCAGTTGATCGAGCGGGAATTGGCCGAACTGGACCATGCTGATCAAACGGAGGACGCCGAATCGCCGCCGTTAGCGGTCGGTGATCGTGAAAACAGTCCGGCCGGAGATCAGCCCCTTGAATCAGGTACTGACGCGCATCCAGGTCGTCCAAATACTGTAGACCACCGGCAGTGACGTTTATTCTAGGTATTGAAACCAGTTGCGATGAAACGGCCGCGTCAATCGTGCACGGAGGCTGTCGCGTCAGGTCGAATGTCATCGCCTCTCAGCATGACTTGCACCGCAGGTATCAAGGAATCGTGCCAGAGATCGCTAGCCGTGCTCACCTGGAGCGCATGATCCCTGTGATCGATCAGGCGTTGGCCGAAGCGGGAATCGGATTTGATCAGATCGATGCGGTCGCCGTAGGGCATCGGCCGGGGTTGATCGGTTCGCTTCTGGTTGGCGTATCGGCAGCCAAAGCCCTTGCGTGGTCGATCGGCAAACCTCTTATCGGCGTTGATCATGTTCGAGCGCACCTATACGCTGCGACCCTAGTGGACCATGGGGAAGCTCCCTGGGCTACCGCAGGTGCCCCCGACGTTTTGGGGACAGCCGATTGTGTCGTGGGCAAAGGGCCGGTTGCTCTGAACGGACCGCCGCGGTATCCGGCGGTGGGTTTGGTCGTATCTGGCGGGCACACAAGCCTGTACGAGATCGAATGTCCAACACGAATGCGATTGCTTGGTCGCACGATCGATGACGCGGTCGGTGAAGCGTATGACAAAGCCGCCGTAGTCCTGAACCTGGGATACCCAGGAGGACCGAACTTGGACAAGGTCGCGGCGCAGGGCAATCCATTGGCTTGTCATCTTCCCCGGTCGCTTTTGGGCAGCGAAAGTCTGGACTTTTCATTTAGCGGTCTCAAGACGGCATTGCTCTACATGGTGCGAGGTAGACCTCGCGGTAGCCAACGCGGCGTCATCTTTGAGAGGTCGGCCTGTGACCTGAGTGATCAAGAACGTGCAGACATCGCCGCGGCCTTTCAGGCCGCTGCGGTCGATACGTTAATGATTAAACTTGGTCGGGCCGTTGATCAGTTGACCCGACGTGGCCGGCCACCGCGGGGTTTGGTCATCGGCGGTGGGGCTAGTGCCAACTCGCTCTTGCGACGCCAAGTTGCTCAGTTGGGACCGTTGCGGGGCATCAACGTAAGTATCCCCGCATTGCCATATTGTCTCGACAATGCCGCGATGATTGCGGGTTTGGCCTATCACCACATGCAAAACCGGTGGTTTGACGACATGGCATTGGAACCCGTCGTTACGACCGTCGTGTAAGGAGGAGGCAATCGAGGGGTAGAGGCTACCGATTTGGCGTACGGTTCGAGCCGATGCGACCCAAAATGGCATGATACGGAACTTCGTGGACGACGCCGGTGTGCTGGTCGCACCTGCGAAGGTCTGCGTCGGTCGTCGCCGAGT
The DNA here is from genome assembly GCA_965222495.1 of Phycisphaeraceae bacterium. GTDB lineage: Bacteria > Planctomycetota > Phycisphaerae > Phycisphaerales > Phycisphaeraceae > CBDCUA01. Next base: position 388,073 of record CBDCUA010000005.1, read on the forward strand.
TGGGGCCGACGACAGGCGATGCAAATTGCCCTTGAAAGTGGTCGGCTAGGTTGAATGGTCCACAATGGTCGGGATCAAAGGAGCTGGCGTTACCGTGGAAGTGTGAGCCCAGTACCTGAAAGACGCTAAGCATAAAGCCGGTTCTCCTGTTCTGCGGGTTGCGCATGTCGTACCGTGGACCAGAAACCATCCGTGTGATGAACGGTATGATTGGCCACCCACAAGAGCAAAAAAAATCGGCGTGTCGATAACAATAAGCGTCCGGTAATAACGAATATCAGTCTTAGAAAGTGATCCATGCCCGGCCAGCTTGTTAACCTGTGCACACTAAATGGCTGGGATATCAGCTTCTTTGGTGGCTAACTCCCCTTTTTCGACCCGTTCTTTCTCCTTTGCCACCCATGGAATTTTTGCGGCGTTGCGTTCCATCCACAACGGGACTGGTGTCCGCAGGCCCTTCTTATCGATCTGGTGAAACTCCACAATCATGTCCTGCCGACTGAACGCCGAAAGGTCATGGTTTTTTCCCATATGGATACAGTCGGTTGGGCACGGCTCGGTGCACAGGGCACAGAACATACACTTTTGGTAGTCGATCGCGTATCGGAGTAGTTCGCCGCCAACAGCCTTGCCCGTGTTCTTATCGATTTTTCGGGGGGCTGACTTATCGATGTAGATGCAGTCAACAGGGCAGGCTTTGGCGCACATGTCGCAGGCGATGCACTTGTCCGCCTCGAATTCGTGAATGCCCCGGTAACGAGGCGCAAACGCAAGTTTTTCAAACGGGTAGTAGATTGTGACCGGTTTGGAGAAGCAGTATCTGAGCGTGATCTTCATGCCGATCAGAACGCTCTTGATGGTCTGGTAGAGATTGCGAAAATAGCGATCAGCGTGCGAATCGGATTTGGCGGACATGTGAGAATCTTCCTTTGTGTTAGGCCTGCACAATATTGTAACGGTTCTCGAGTGGCTGTACGAAGTGGCTGGCAGGCAACGGGTGGTGATTTACGCGTGAAATCACTCGAAGCCGATTCAGCCATGACAGTGCCACGGGGGTACCGGTCCGTTACAATCGAGGCATGCCGTTGGAGTTGCTTTTTCTCGGTACAGGGACAAGTGCCGGTGTCCCGATGATCGGCTGCGATTGTGACGTATGTCACTCGCACGATCCTCGCGATCAGCGTAACCGGCCAAGCGTCCTTATTCGTTACCCGGCCACGCCGCCGATGGATGGCCCATCGGCCGGTCAGGCTGTTCGCCAATACTTGATCGACACCGCACCCGAAATGCGAATTCAGCTGATCCGCCACCAGATTAGTAGGATCGACGGTGTTCTGTTTACGCACACGCACGCCGATCATACGTTCGGCATCGACGACCTAAGGCGGTTCAATGCGGTGATGAAAACTCCCGTTCAGATATACGCCGAGCAGGTTGCCTTGGATGCGCTTCATTCCATGTTTTCTTATATCTTCGAGCCGCATAAACATGTGAACTTGGACAAGACGTTTGTGCCGAACTTGATTCCTCAGTTGATCGAGGCCGCCGTGTCGATCCCGTTGGGGGGCGCAAAGTGGACGCCGCTTCGGCTGATGCACGGGCGCCGCCCGATTCTGGGATTCCGTGTGGATTATCCCGGTGATCAGCCTGTGGCCAGTTTGGCGTACTGCACGGACGTATCGAGTGTTCCCCCCGAAACGTACCGGTTGTTGGAAAATTTGGATGTGCTGGTCATCGATGCGCTACGTTATCGCCACCACCCGACGCACATGACGGTCGACAGGGCGCTGGAGACGATCCAACAGATTGGACCAGGGCGCGCTTACCTGACCCATATTGCTCATGATATTCAACATGCCGATCTGGAAGCTCGATTGCCAGAACATGTTTATCTCGCCTTTGATGGTCTGACGGTGGATGTGAGCTGCGCCAGGTCGGCGTCGGGGCAGCAGCTACAGCGACCCGGGTCAGGGGGTTGCCCGGCGTGACGTTGGTTTTGTTGGATCGTCGATTGTGGGCTGAAGGCTTACCGGCCCCCCAAGTGATCTGGCGGTCAGGTCGTGTTATTGAGATGGGAGCACACGATCCAAAAATCCACGAACCCGCCGGTAAGCGGTCGCACACCCGGCGGCTTTCTGTATTAGCCAATCAAGTCACGGAGGGCTTTTCCAACGTCTGGTTGGCGCATCAAGTGCTCACCGACCAGGAGCCGTTTTACGCCCGCGTCACTGAGTCGGACCACGTCTTGGTGGGTCTTGATTCCCGATTCAGCCACGAGGATATCGTGGTTCTCTACCATGTCCATTAATCGCAATGTATGTCCCAGGTCAGTGGTCATTTGTTTGAGGTCGCGATTGTTGATCCCCAAGAGTGTGTACGCAGGGTGGGGAAAGCCGATGTGCGGTCTGACTTTAAGAAGGTTCTCTACATCGTGGACCTCGACAAGTGTGGTGAGTTTCAGTTCGGTGGCCAGGATCAGCAGGTCCAACAGCTGAGCTTCATCAAGGCATTCACCGATCAGCAATATCGCATCGGCTCCAGCGATCCTAGATTCATATACCTGGTACATATCAACAATAAAATCCTTGCGGAGGACCGGTAGAGGCATAGCGTCCTTGATCAGCGAAATGTAGGAAAGAGAGCCTTGGAAGTATTTCTGGTCCGTCAAGCAGCTGATGGCCGCCGCACCGTTCTGGTAGAAAGCACGTGCAATGGCTACCGGGTCAAATTGCTGACGGATAACGCCGGCGGAAGGGCTGGCTTTTTTGACCTCTGCGATGACTCTCAACTGATTTTTTGGCGTGGTGACAGCTTTGAAGAAGTTACGGGGCGGGGGGCTGTCGATAACTTTACGTTTCAGTTCATTAAGGGGCGTTAACTCTTTGGCAGCAGCCACTTCAGACTGCTTGTGGGCCAAAATCTTCTTTAAGATGTCTGTCATGGGGTTGATCTCGTGCACCAAGTATGATGCCAGTGGTTCCACAATCGATGAGTATGTGTCAGATGGCCCTGCGGCGGTTGAACTACCCCAGCCCGACTGTACACTGACTAATATACATTGCGGTTCTTGATCCGCGACGCCATCCCAGAGCTCGGGTGGTCTCGTTCGCCAATTTGCGGCATGTAGCCAAATTCGCAGGGCTGAGAAGTTCATCACGTATCGCGACGTAGCGACGCCTCAGGCTAGCGTGTGAAGAGTATACGACGCTTGAGTGCGAGATGGCTGTATGAGCACAATCGATGATTTGGCAGGTGGTCAGGTTCAGCGGCAATTTGACGTTTGGGCACGCCGACGAAGATCGGGACGAGCTGATCAACTAGGCATGAGCGTCATCGTTTGCGATCCTGTCGGGCTGCGTAGAACGAAGATGGTGACCCCGTATTGACCATCTCCTCAAGGGTGCTGCTGCCAGTTCTTGGCGCAAGGCCTGACTGACTCGTACGCGAGGCGTTCTTGTTATGGTCACAAGCCCGTCAGAAGATCACCCGGTGGCGAGGCGCACTGGACCAGGGCCGGTACATTGGCCATGCCGTTATCGTCTACATATGGGTGATATCCGATACGGTTACGGGGCCGTCTGGTCTTTTACCGGGCGAAGGCAGGCCGATAAGCCGCGGGGGGGCCAAAAGGGCCGACGTTGGCTCCGTTAGCGAATCAAGGTGGTGTGATGGCAGATGATAAGTCGTTCAATGATCTCGGATCAGTCGTTGTACGTACATACGGCGGTCAAGACCACGCCGTCGTGACTCGGCTATATGCGCAGGGGTTGTTGGCTGGTCAGATTCCACCTCATGATACGGGGTCAGACATCGAGCACATCCAAGATGCCTATTTCAACGACGAGTGTAACCATTTGTGGGTTGCTCAGTTAAGAGATGAAGTGGTCGGTATGATTGGCGTGGTCCGCAGCAGCGAGCATACTGCAGAGATTCGCCGGCTCCGCGTGGAAAAACATTACCAAGATTCAGGGATCGCCGCCCGGCTGGTCGAAATCGCATTATCTCACTGTAAACATTACGGTTACCTTAAAATCGTTCTGGATACACGATTTGATCCCGATGTGGCGTTGGATTTGTTTGATCGGTTTGGCTTCCAACACACACGGACCAAGAATGTCCACGGTAAAGACCTGTTAGAGTTTTATTTGGACCTTTATCGTCAACCACAGACGCCCAGGCAGGTTCAAGATAACCAAGGGGCAGCGTAGTCTGGACCGATGATCTTGGGTGTACATGAGGACCACTTTTTATCGTCTGATCCTTTATTCACAGAAGCAGAGGTGGGATAACATACCGTTATTCCCTTGTGATGACAGCCGAAATGTCCGCCAAATTTCCTGCTTTTTCTAGCACCGAGGAAGCCAAGATCTTTCATGAAGGATTGAGGCTGTTCAACGATGGCCAGTGGTTCGAAGCACATGAGGCCTGGGAAGATATTTGGCATATGGCGTCGGGGGACAAGAAGCGGTTCTATCAGGGCTTGATCCAGTATGCGGTGACGATCGAACACATTCGCCGGGGTAATCCACGGGGCGTGCGCTGCGTCTATGAAACCACACTGACAAAATTTAAGGGCCTCCCCGATGTGTACATGGGCTTCAACATCCCACGACAGTTGGCCATCCTAGATTGTTTGGTTCAACCGATATTGGCGATGGGGCCCGGGGCGTTCGATCCTGCGACCGGCCGTGGCCAAGAGATGCCGGTCAATCTGGAACGAGAGGCTCCGAAGATTCAGTTAGCGTACGATCCGTTTGCATCAACCGACAATTGATACGCCTTGTGTGTTTCATGCGATAGCGAGACCACATTTATAATAACGCTTGCAATTGGCGGGCGGGAATGCATCCAGAGGAGTCTGATGGTTTTGGTGTTTGACGGTTCATGTCGAAAGTTCTCCATTGTCTGACGTTGGACGAACATCCGTTGTCGTTACGCAGTCTCATGATATGAGATCGTCGGCGGAAGCAGCGAATGTTCAAAGGACCAGCGTTCTTTTCCAATCTCCGAGTCGGGCCGAGGGCACGTGTTGGTCCGGCCGAAGCATGCTTGCTTGGGCTTCGTCGATCTTAGCCTGCGGTGAGAATGTTACTAGAAAAATGTGTCAAGATTGAGAGCTTCGCCCCCCATAGGCCGGTTCGAGCGGGCTAAAACGTGAACCGGCTAGCGGTACTCTTCGGTTGCCTGATGTGCCTCTTGGCATAAACGTGTTGACCCATGCCGTTGCCATGGCCGCGGCAATATTCGTCGCAAGTAAAGTCCACCAGAAGGTGTGTCTAAAATAAACCAGAATGCCTGTGGCCAACAGGATCGCAAGGGTTATGGGAATCAAGCCCCGCCAAGCCAGTCGCATCAGCTGATCAAACCGGAATCGTGGAAGGGTCCAGCGGATCCACATCATGACAAACAGCATGAAGAAGACTTTGATACCGAATATCAGCGATTTGAGTAATACCAGACCAAGGCCGCCAACCACGGGTTCCTTGATCAATGGGATATCCCAGCCGCCGAGAAACAGCAATACGAAGAAGGCAGATCCAGTGATCATATGTATATACTCTGCCAGGAAGAACAATGCCCATTTCATGGAGCTGTACTCTGTATGAAAACCGCCGACCAGTTCTTGTTCACATTCGGCCAGATCGAATGGGGCACGATTGCACTCGGCCAGTACACATGTGAAGAAGATCACCGCCAGTACCGGTTGGATAAACAAGTTCCATATCCCGTTGGCTTGGAATTGCACCAGCACATCGGTTCGGGCGCAGCCGTACATGAGAATGATCGTCAATACGCACAGTCCCATTGGGATTTCGTAGCTGAGCATTTGTGCGGTTGCACGCAAACCACCTAAAAAAGAGTATTTGTTATTTGAGGCATATCCTCCCAGCACCACACCGTAGACCGCTAGCGAACCAATCGCCAGAATGTATATCACGCCAATATCGATCGGAGCGGCGGTGATATTTAATTCAGTTTGACCCCATTGCATGTAGCCGCCCCACGGGATTACGGCCCATCCTAAGAGTGACGGAATGACCACCAAGACTGGAGCCAATAGGAACAGCGGTCGATCGACATGTGTGGGGGTGTAGTCTTCTTTGAGAAATAGCTTCAGCCCGTCGATCAGCGGCTGGCCAAGCCCCCAACAATGATGCCGTATGGGGAGCACGCCGAACGACAGGCCCACACGGTTAGGGCCGATACGGTTCTGTATCCACGCTGCAACCTTACGCTCTAACAGGATCAAGTACGTACAGGCCAATAGAATCACCTGTAGCGCGACCAGAAGCGTTACGATGCTAGCGACGAGCTGGGCATTGATCATGATCGGTTTAACCTCATCATTGCCCGTAGGGCAACACCAATGTGTTCGCGGCCCCATAGTCTGCCAGTGGCGTAGCCTGAATCTATCTGTAAGATCATTTGACCATATTTCTTTGGCCGGGGCCAAGCGACCAGCGATGAAACGGGCCGTCGGTGGTCACCCCACGCAGTCCAATGCTGATCCCTAAATCATTTGCCAGTTGTAACCATCCGTTTTTCTCACCGCAAGCCCGAGGTCTACACCTTTAGAGCCAGTAGCTACAATAATATAAATCTACCTACCCAGGTCCGGTGCCGTGCTTGTCGAGGTCACCGACCGGGGAGATAGACCAGCTGTTCGGAGATGTACGTCGGACCATTTGATATTTAATCTTTAGTAAGGTCAAGCAGCTTGGCACGCAAGGAACCAACCGAAAGAGGCAGCGAGGATAGCTTCAAAGAAACACTCGAATCAATCGTGATCGCATTCATCTTGGCATTTGTCTTTCGTGCCTATGTGGTTGAGGCATTCGTGATCCCCACGGGTTCGATGGCTCCCACGCTACTGGGTAGGCATGTGCGTGTCATGTGTCGGCAGTGCGGTTACCGCTTTGCGACAGACACACCAAAGGGCCATGATAAGGCGACTGTGTTGCAGGAAGACGCTGTGGCGCTGTGCCCAATGTGCCACTACCCCCAAGGACTGCGCCGGGGAACATCCATCAGTGCCGGAGACCGGATACTCGTACAAAAATATCTCTACAGCCTGACCGACCCCCAGCGATGGGATGTTTTGGTCTTCAAGGCGCCGCACCAACCTGAAACGAACTACATCAAGCGATTGGTTGGGTTGCCACAAGAACGAGTCTGGCTCATTGAAGGTAACGTCTATGTTCAACCGATCGACCAGGGCCCGGTATCGTGGCGCATCGCTCGTAAGCCGGTCAAGGTCCAACAGGCGGTTTGGCAGCCTATCTACGACAGCGGCTTTGTCCCGTTGGACCGAGGCCGCCACAGCCCCGGTCGGGCCAAACACCCGTGGCGGCAGCCGTGGGTGCCCGGAGATCCGGGCGCGTGGCAGCTGAGTAACCCTCAAGAGTTGCGGTATAAAGGATCGGGTACGGGGATCATTCGTTTCGATTTTCGGCACGCGCTAAAAGGAAGTGGTGGGCCCGGTTTGTATAGTTACAATCAATTAAAACATGGGGCACTGCCATTTACACCTGTTGAAGATGTGCGCATTGCCGCGTCTTTCGAGCCTGTTGAGCCTGGATTGTCTCTAAGTATAAAAACAACTGCTCGTCTAAACGACCCCGAGGGCCGTGTGTTGGAGCTCGTGGGGCACATCGATTCGCAAGGAGTGGTTACCCTTCGGGTTCAGGACCCTCAAACCGGCCAAGGCGAGACGCAGGGACAACCGATTCGCATCGAGCCCTTGCCGCCGGCGATCGCCACGACCGTTGAATTGTGGTATGTGGACCAGGAAGCCAGTCTGTGGGTGGACGGTAAGCAGATCCAGGTGTGGCGGTTTGACCTGCCGATTCAAACGGTCAAGGCGCGTCGACAACCTTCTACTTTGCCTAAGATTGCGATCGAAGTGGCTGGGAGTGAAGTGGCCTTGCATCGTGTCCAAGTCGACAGAGATTTCTTTTACACCGCAATAAACCCCTCCGGTGACCGCGCACGTGGTGCACTGGTCAAGGGTCGCAACGGACACCACGGGGGGCCTATCGAGTTGAAAAATGACCAGTTTTTCTGCTGTGGCGACAACAGCCCATTGAGCCAAGACAGCCGTTTCTGGACCGAGGTAAATCCCTGGATCAGAAAACGCCTGTTCCAAAATACAACCAATAGAGAACAGGCCATCGGTATTGTGCCGCGTCAGCTGATCATGGGTAAGGCATTTTTTGTGTACTTCCCCACGCCGTTACTGATAGCGCCGGGCAAGCCGGCGGTGATTCCCAACTTTGGAGACATGCGGTTTATACATTGATGTTTCGGTCGATCGCGGCAGCGACACGGACAAGACTGGCCATAAGTGACGCTAGCGCCGTGGGCGTGATCGACTGAGCGCCGTCGGTCATGGCGTGTTCAGGATCGGGGTGCATTTCGATGACCAGGGCATCCGCTCCACAGGCGACCGCGGCACGGCTCATGTCTGCGACCAGTCGGGCATGACCGGTTCCGTGCGATGGATCAACAACGATGGGCAAGTGGCTTCGCAGGTGTAACTCCGGCACGGCTGATAGGCTGAGCGTATTTCGGGTGTGGTCTTCAAAGGTGCGAACTCCGCGTTCGCAGAGAATAACATTCGGATTGCCTTGAACGAGAATGTACTCAGCTGCTTGAAGGTACTCGTCGATCGTCGTCGATAAGCCCCGTTTGAATAACACAGGTTTGGGTTGTTTGCCGACGGCCTCGAGCAACTTGTAGTTTTGACAGTTGCGAGCGCCGATTTGCAGACAATCGGCGTAACTCGAAACCATATCCACCTCTGACGGGGTTAAGACTTCGGTTACGATGGCCAGGCCGGTTTCATCACGGGCGGCCGCCAGCAGCTTCAGACCCTCTTCACCGAGTCCTTGGAAAGCGTAGGGGTTGGTGCGGGGCTTAAAAGCTCCTCCGCGAAGCGCGTGACAGCCGGCGGCCTTGACCTGGCGAGCCGAGTTCATGATCTGTGCCTCATTTTCGACGCTGCACGGGCCAGCGATCACCGGAACATCTATGCCACCGATGACACAAGCCGGGCTGATGGCGACCTGCGATCGATCTTTTTTGGTCTCGCGGGCGGCGATCTTGTACGGATGTAAGATGGGTACCACACGATCTACACCAGGTGCCTGTTCCAGCGTACCTTTGTCTTTCTTGCGGTCGTCGCCGATTACAGCGACAACTGTCAGGTCGGTGCCCTTGATCACGTGGTCCTGCAAGCCCATCTCGCGGACCAACGCCACCACGTGTTTCACTTGTTCGGGTGTCGCGATGGTTTGCATGACAACTATCATCGAATATCTCCTTCAGGTGACCGGGGCGTGATGAACAAAAAACCCCGACACATGCTGCGTCAGGGTTTCAGTACGAACTTGGGTGATTGACTTATACCCCCCCCCGCGGCGATCCTAGGTCGGGCTAGCTCCAAAAAACCAATAACACAAAAAATCACGCCAAAACATTTCTCCCCAAAGTATTACACTTCCTACTGGCAAAGTCAAGTGCTGTTCCTACGACTCTAAGGTTCCTTTGCCAATGGCCATTTGCCGAATTTGTTTTTTGAATTTTACATCTCGGCCCGGAAGCCACACCCGATTCCGACGGCCGCCGGTGATGCTCGCGTGTCGATCGGTCATCGACCGTCTGTCAGAGCCAACGTGCGTTCGACGGCCTATCGGCGTCCCCGGATAAATACCAAATAAGGCCCCAAGCAGGACCTGTGTCGAATCTGACGATGGTGACTCAGAATGTTCGGCCGGTGCGAAGAAATGCGGGCGATAGGACTCGAACCTACACGGGTTTTACCCCACCAGGACCTAAACCTGGCGCGTCTGCCAATTTCGCCACGCCCGCGCATCTCTCGGTAACGCGTCTGGTCGTCGTATGGGAGCCGGCATGATCGGCCGGCCACAAGGGTCAATGATGGTTATCTCATGTTTCACCTACGGCTTGACGACGCCCCTATAAGCGGGGATTTTACCAAATCGCCTCTTTAATCCCTCATGTATGTCGTGGCCGCCACAATGACTTAAATGGCATCATGGGTATGGCGTTTGGGTTCAAGCCGTATGGATGATAACACAATGTTTGTCGCCATTGGCAGTGACATGATACGCTTCAACCCGTTTGGTGCTGCGGGGTGAAAACAAAAACAACCCCTCGGCCCAAGGCCGAGGGGTTGCAGCAGGTGAAGAATGGTTTTTTTGGCTACAGTGGCTCTAAACTCAATCCAAGACCAAAAAGCGCGTGAGGTTCAAAGGAATCTCCAACCTCGGGTTTAAGAAGGGACGTCCAACTGGACCCATTGACGCGTTGATAGGCCTTGGTGGTCCAAGTGGCCAACCCATATCCGATGGCATACTCATTTCGGTCTGCTGTTCATGTCCTTTGGGTCTGAGCGGAGACGTGATGTGGCGATATAATCCACAGTACAGTATGAGTTTAGTTGGATATTTCTCCGCTATCGGCCGATGGTATCTAACGTTCTGCAAACCACTTGTTGCTCGGATTTCAACTAGGGAATAAAGATTGCAACTCGTTCCAAAAAAATCAGATATAGCTATTATTGGGGCTGGGATTGTTGGCCTGGCGACCGCGTACCACTTCGTCCGGCGATTTCCCGATCGTTCCGTCGTGGTCTTGGAGAAGGAGCCGCAGTCGGGAGAGCACCAAACGGGGCACAACTCCGGTGTCCTCCATTCGGGGATCTACTACAAACCGGGATCACTCAAGGCGATCAACTGTCGTGAGGGCAAGCTGGCGATGCAGGCGTTTTGCCAAGAAAATGGCATTGTTCATGAGATATGTGGCAAAGTGATCGTGGCTCTAGATGAATCAGAGCTTCCGGCCATGCATCGTATCTACGAACGGGGGCAAGCCAATGGCGTGCAGTGTCAAATCGTCGACAAGGATCGTCTTCGAGAGCTTGAGCCCCACGCGGCGGGGATCGCGGCCATTCATGTGCCTGAGGCAGGGATCGTCGACTACAGGCAAGTCTGCCATTCACTTGAAAAACACGTCCGCGCCGGTGGTGGGGCAATCGTTTACAACGCGAAAGTGATCGGAATGAATCACGTGTCTTCTTCGACCGTCGTCACCACCACCTGCGGAGAGCTAGAAGTCTCCTTGGTCGTCAACTGTGCCGGACTATATAGCGACCGTATGGCCAGGCTTAACCGTGCCGAACCTGGGGCCAAGATCGTGCCTTTCCGAGGTGAATATTACGAACTAAAACCACAGGCTGAGCATTTGTGTCGCAATCTGATCTACCCAGTGCCCGACCCCAGTTTCCCGTTTCTTGGGGTTCACTTTACACGGATGGTTTCGGGAGGCGTTGAGTGTGGCCCTAATGCGGTGCTCGCTTTTTCTCGGGAGGGTTACACGCTTACGGATGTGTGTGTGAGTGATCTATTGGAATCGTTGACCTATTCGGGTTTTCTGAGGATGGCAATGAAACACTGGCGGACGGGGATGGGAGAAATGTGGCGATCTCTATCCAAGAAAGCGTTCGTAAAGGCCCTTCAGCGCCTGATGCCTGAAATCACCTCAGACAAACTCACAGTGGCTCCGGCCGGTGTGCGTGCACAGGCGTTAACACGGCAGGGGGCACTGGTCGACGACTTTCTTATCAAGGAAACAGACCGGAGTATTAACGTCTGTAACGCCCCCTCCCCCGCTGCGACAGCCTCGCTTAACGTGGGTCGGCTCGTCATCGACCGAGTGGCGAAACGCTTCTGACCAACCACCAGTGTGATCATGTCTAAGTGGCAAACAACACGTGTCACACGCAATGGCGTATTCTTACACACAAGATGTCATTGTGATAAGTTTTTGTTCTTGTTTTACCCGCCCTCACAGACAATCGGTGAGGACAAACCTAAATAATGCACGGTTCGTCGAATCGGGGCTGTTGGCCTCGGACAAAAACAATCTCCGGCATGCGGTGTGGGGCCGATATGAATCAAATCCATATCGACCTGAAGAACGGTTGAGCCGGTTGTTGGTCGCTATACGAAGCTTCGGCCGGCTATTGACCGTGATTTGATTCGTCTTGGAGCGTCGAGAGTCGGTTTTGCCACTGTGGATTTGTCGGATCCAGGTCGATCGCCGTTTTGATACTGTCCAATGCCGCGTTGTAGTCGCGGGACTTGGCTTGGACCAGCGCGAGTGTATCGTGATAGGACGGATTCTCAGGCCATGCCGCAACAGCAGCCCGGGCCAGCTCGAGTGCTTCCTCTAGGTGACCTTCCCGTTGGATCAACAGCATGGCCAGGTTGTTTTTTGCCACGTGTAGATTGCCATCAAGTTCCAACGCCTTGCGGTAACTGGCCTCAGCCCTACCGGGCTGTGTTGCCGTTTCAGACATGACACCGTGGATCAACCAGCAGTGTGCATTGGCTTCAGGTTCTTGCACGATTTGATCGATCATGTGCTTGGCTCGCTGATGATACTGCCGCGAGTTTGCCTGCGTGGCCAGTGCTTCCCAGCTTTGTACCAATGCGGCCCGTTCGTCAAAATGATCAGCAGGAACATGCGGCTCAATCTTATCCAGCCAAGCGGCCGATGTGTCAGGGTCACGGATGGATTGGGTGGCCAATCGCATCCATGTTGCCCGCCATATCGGCGCGCTGTCCAACAGTGGTGCAAGCAACGCTTCGGCTTTCCGGGTGTTGTCTGTCGCGATCAGCGTCCTGGCGTGGAGTACGATGATCGGGGCGTGTTCCATCGGTTGGTCCGTCGCCTTCTTGAGATAGGGCTTTAGGGGTACGGCAGCGTCCTGAATATTGCCCAGTCTTAGATTCGCCTCGGCGATCATGAGATCCGGGGTCACGGTGTCGTCAACCGATTGTTGTCGCCAGCGTTGGCTAACGGCTAGCACCTCATCCCACCGACCCGCAGCGGCCAATGCCTCGGCAGCAAGCCGTTGTGCCTGAACAGCATTCGGGAACGTCTGGGCCAAACGCGTGCTGACGACGATTGCGTCTTCTCTACGGCCGGTCGCGATCAAGGCTTGGGTGACCAGGCTCTGAAGAGCCAGATGCCGGGTGTGGTGGTTGGCCAATTGATGGAGTTTGGATACGACGTCATAGGCAGAGATCTTTTTCTTTTTCCCGTCAGCAAAGATCTGAAGTGCTTCCGCAGCCACCGACCGGTGGTCCGGGTCGCCAAGAAGCCCGATTACCATCGGTCGCAGACGGGCGTTCTCGCTCGCCGCGACAATCAAGTCGGACTGCTGGACGAAATAGGCTAGCTCGTCGTCGTTGGGGATGATGTCCAACGCTCTTTTGGCTGTTGTGACCGCCTGGTCGATCTCGCCGAGCCCAATCCTAAACGCGATCAAATCTCGCCAGCCATCTGGGTTGGACGGCGCGGATTCTGTGGCTGCGATGTATTGTTGTAGCGCCTTCTTCTGGCCACCTGTCCTGGCGTGATAGTCTCCAATGATCTTTTCTCGCTCACCAGGCTGCAGCGACAAATCCTCCAACATGGTGAGGATTTCTTCCGCATGTTTTTTATGGCCTTGTGACGCATAGAGCTGTGCGACAAACTTGACCACCTCGGCGGTCGGTTTTTTGAGAAGTGTCTGACAGATTTTCTCCGTTTTTTCAAGCTCACCGTGCCGTCGATAAAGCTCCGCTAACAGCAGGGCGGTGGTGATGTCTCTTTCGTCCTGTTTGTATAGTCCTTCCAGCAGCGTCATCGCACTCTCTGAGCGGCCCAGGAGTACCAGCAGCCTTGCGGCGCGACGGGCGTGGTCGGGGCTCATTTCAGAGCTGAGTTCTATGAATTTGTCGACATAGAGCAGAGATTGATCCAATTCGCCTAGAGACTGGAAGAGGGATGCCAGGCTCAGTGTAATGTCTGGGTCATTTGGCCGTAGCTGGGCCGCTGCTTGGAGATGTTCGATTGAGCCTGACGTGTTACCCATCTTCTCGTAACATCTTGCCAATAGCAAACGAGGTTCGGCGAGCCTAGGTGTGACACGGATGACGTCATTTAGCAGTTCGATCGCGTTGGCAACTTCCCTTTCCTCAGAAGAACCGTCGATGAGCCATCGCGCTCTGGCCACGCGCCAGCTTAGTCCGTCTTCTCCGCTGAGCGCTTGGAGGCGGTCGATCGTACGATCGATAAATTGTCGATCCTGCCACGCCCCACGAGATTTGATCGCAAGCTGTTGCACATTTACGTTTTCGGGGTAATGATCCCCAAGTGCGATCCAAGCGGACTTGGCGGCGGGATCTCCCATGGCATCGCGGTAGCGGGCTCGGGCGATCTTCCAGGCCACCGCATCGGCAGATCCTGATGATGCAGATGCCGCTTCAAGAGCCGCAAGTCCTTGATCAGGTCGACCGCGATCCAGGAGTTGGATCGCGGTCCGATATGCCAGTTCAGGGGTGACGCCGTGGGCTTGCTTGCTTAGTTTCAGGCATGCATCCTCCAGTCCCAACCCTGCGATCCGGCTGACGGTCGCAAGATGAATGAGTGTCTGTTGACTGGGGCGGTCTTCGGCGTCCAGTGCAGCTTGGAGTGTCGCTTTTGCCGCATCGGTCTGTCCGGCTCGGGCCAGCAGCGAGATCATCGCTGGTAGTGTCCGCGGTTCACCCGGCCGAACGGCTTGGATCCTGCGTGCTAAAGCAATCAAGCCTTGAATTTTTTCCTCCTCAATCGTGTCGAGGCTAGCCGCGGCGGCGACAACTAACGAAGCGGCGGCATCCACGCTGTTGGGAGATCGTTGATAGGCCAACTGGGCCATACGCACCGCTGACTCAGGGCGCTGGGTTGCCAGCAGAGAGCGGCTCATGTGTACCAGTGGTGTTGACCATGCCGGGGCGTATCCCGAGGCCTTGCCCCAGGCATCGATTGCCAAGTCGGTTTCGCCCAGCAGGGCGTACGCTTGACCGATGGTGTAAAGAACAAAGGGATTGTGGGGATGACGGAGCAGCGCGTCTTGGCAAGCTTTCACCGTCGAGACGGGTTCCGGGTGCTTATTGGCGGAGACCTCACGGTGAAAGAGTACCCAGGCCTCGGCGATGGGGTCATCTTTGTGCGACACTAAGGCGTTGATGATCGGGTCCGTTTCATCGCCGCGATCGAGCCGGAAAAGGGCCAGTGCGTATAAGCCGAGCAGTTCACTATCGGTGTTTGTGGATTGCAAATCTATGGGAATCTGTTCCGTCACAAGCTCGACGACCGCATCGGATCGGCCCGCCTGAATCAAACGAGATGCCAAGCCTTGTTGTAGCCAGATGTCGTCCGTTTGACGAACCGCGGTCTCGAGCGCTGACGTCGCTTCCTGGACCAGGCCGACCGCGTCAAGTTCGATCACCAATCTCTTGATCAGTGGCAGATCGTTGGGTTGCCGTCCGGCCACAACACGAAGCCACTTCACCGAATTGATCCTGTCGTTATCCAGCCTGTAAGCAATGGCTTGTAGCAGTTCGAACTTCGGATCGTCCGGATGGGTTTGCCGCAGCTGCTGGGCTCGTAACGCCAAATCCTTGGTCGGCCGTCCGAGTTCTGTCAGCAACCGAAAGGTCAACAAGTGTCCTTCAAGATCCGTTGGCACTGCTTCGTTGTACTGCTCGGCCAAGACCAAGGCCTGTTCGAAACGGCGTTCGGCTGCCAGCGCAACGGCTTTGAAACGTGTCGCTTCGTTGCGAACCTCTGCGACCGGTCTACGATTGCTGGTGGCAGCAAGATAGGTGTCTGCAAACGCGATGGCTTTGTCGAATTGACGCAAATAAATCAGAGCGTCGAGTTTGGCACGTACCGCTTCAACATCGTCTGGGTTTTGATCAATAAGGATTTCGGCTGTATCAAGTGTCTCGTTGCGATAGCCAGTTTCTACGTATAGCGCGAGCAGCTGCCGTCGTGCGGTTGGGTGACCGGGTTCAAGATCAAGCAGGCGTCGAAAAACACCAATCGCCTGACTCAGGTGCTTGTTTCCAGGTTCGGTGACGTGAAGCCGAGCTTGGGCATATGCATGCGTTGCCTCGACGTCGTCGGGGTATCGAAGCAGGTACTTACCGATTTTGTGCATGGCGTCGAAGTACTGCTTCTGATCGAAGGCGGACATGCCCTCGTGCCGTAGGCTCAAGCTTTCGCTACGCAGCTGGTGTTTCCGGTATGCATAAAAGCTCGCGAAGAGACCGATCACGAGCGTTGTGCCTATCAACAAAAGAGAAAGACGATATCTTCTCTTGATGTGAACTGCCATTACTATTGCCCTTTCCTGAAGCAAAGGCTCACGGTCTTCCAGATAATCCACAAGTCGAGCCAGAAATTTCTATTTTCCACGTATTCAATGTCGTATTTGATCCACTCTTGAAAGTCCAGCCCTTTTTGACGGGTGCGCCTGACTTGCCACAATCCGGAAATTCCAGGTCGGACACTCAGCCGGGCTTCACGCCAAGCGGGGCTGTACTGATTTTCTTCATATGGACTGGGACGTGGTCCGACAATGGACATGTGCCCGGCAAGCACGTTGAGAAACTGAGGTAATTCATCGAGCTGAAACTTGCGCAAGATCCGACCCACATGCGTTAGACGCGGGTCGTCTTGAACAAAAAACTGCGGTCCGTCGGCTTCATTCTGTGTAGCGAGCTGTGCCTTGATTTCCTCGGCGTTTTTTCGCATCGATCGAAATTTTAGGCAAGGGAATGTACGCCCCCCGATGGTTTCACGGCGGTGGGCAAAGAAGACGGGCCGGCCATCCTCAAGCCAAATTGCCAGCATAATCACTGGGAAAATTGGCAACACCAGAAAAAGCACCAGAGACCCGACCACGATATCAAACAACCGCTTTATGTGGCGTTCAATCGCGGATTGATCGCGTGGTCGCACTGTTCGTCCCAGTGCTTGTGTCAGCTCCAACACCTGGGTGGGTTCGAGATTGTCCCACTTGACAGCCTGAACCATAGGGCGGGCGGACGGATCGTCCCACAGGACCGCCGGGCCGATGACACTCGTACTGTTTTCTAGTCTTCGTCCGGCGCCGACCCATGCGGGCCCAATGAACGTGGTGCTCTTTTCCACCTGAGAATCAGAATCGCCCCAAACATGAGGCTGAAGCCGGTGGGCGCGTTCGATGGTGATATCCGGGCGCGTCCATGTATCGATCAGATCACGCATAAACTGCATAATTTCGTAGTCTGCATGACGAACATAGGTTCTGCCCGATACCGATGCCGACGTACGCCGGATCGATGGGACGTGCTGACGCAACTGCCGCCAGGCGGTTCGGGCGTCTGGCGCCGACTGCCACAGACGTGCAATATCGGGTTTCGGTGTGAGCGATGCCCGAGCCAATCGGGAATCCGATCCTATATAAGTACGCTCGAAACGAACGAATCTATTTTGATCGTCGGTGACCGCGATTTCACTATAACCGCGTTCACGCCTGTCACAGACACGTACCCACAGGATATCAGGCTGGGTCCAACTGATCTGGTCTACCAAGGTCCGCAGTCGAAAGACCATCAGGAGCTGGGGATTCATGAGCAGAAAAAGCTCAGCCCCTTCGACAATCTCCGAGGGTTCTCCTGGCCGAACGACCTGGACGCCTCGAGATGCCCAGAATCGGTCGTGCAATTCGCTTGGCGTCATGCCCCATACGGTGACGTGACGGTCCTCTTGGGCCGTCGCCTTCGTGATGCTAGCTGTTCGCGGTGATTCGGCCGTCATGAAAAGACTCCTGGCACGATGTTGGATGTTCAAAGGCCGGGCCCAGGCTCGCCCAAGCGGTTTCAACGCTGCCAAAAGGCACCAATGCTCATTCACTCAATAGTGAGGAGGGCTTACTGTTTTCCCCTACCACCCGGGCGATCCGAACAGAGCACTTCTAGCCGATCAACTCACCGGCCATGATACTCCCAGTGGATACAAACGCTATTCTGCCTCTCCGTTTTTTTCCGTAGATCGGACTGTCGAGGCGACAGCTCTTGCGACCGGCCCAAGTTTTTCGGACCGTAACTGTGTGTGGGTCATCTGGCCAGGTTCGCCATCCCCTGAATGGGGTGGGTCTGTCGGTCGCGCCATGTAGGAATTAACCGACGGTGATTGGGCGATATCACGCCGATCTGCACGGTTGAAGACCAAGCCCTCCACATGGGTCCCCAGTGTGTCGAGCGAAGCCAATGTGCTCTTAACCTGAGTCATTTGTTCACCGCGGGATACGACCAACACGACGCCATCGGCCTGGGACGCCGTGATTGACGCTTCTACACCGCCCGGGATTGGGCCTGTGTCAAGCAGGACCACGTCGTACTGTTTGCGGGCTTCTTGAATCACGCGATGCACGGCAGCTGGGGACACGCGGCTCATATCCAAAGCATCGATTCCTCCGATGGGGAGGATGTCAAGGTTATTGACACCGGTGTTGATCGTACACCGATCGATGTCTTCGCCCTCCAGCGCATCGATCAGACCGATCAATGCAGTGCCCTGGAGATTCAGTGCGTGGGTCAAGTTTTCTTCTGACAGTAGGCCGAGACGGATGAGCGTATCTCCAAGTCGGTTTCCCGAAGAGATGGCAACCTTGGCGGCATACTCGATCTGTTCATCCCCGACGAGGCCGCGTCGCATAAGGATGTCGCCGATCCGTCTGCGCAGACTCGTTTTTAGGCGAGAGGTGAGGCTGCCGCTGGCGAAATCGCAATCGACAAGAAGTGTGCGAGATCCGGCGGTGGCAAAAGACAACCCCAGTGCCAGCGTCAGGCTGGTTTTTCCATTTCCCGCAGCGGGGCTCGTGATGGCAAAGACGCGTCGCTTGGCTTTGACTGGCCCCAGCTGCAACAGCGTGCGAATGTGATGCACACAGTTTCCGGCGATCCTGCCATATTCCGGATCACCTAAGTTTTCGGGAAGATTGGGGAGCATGCCTAAGAAGCGGACGTTTGGCGCATTGGCCAACGCGTCCTGGGAACTTCGTAACCGACGGTCGATCAATCCGAGCAATGCCACCATACCAAAACCCAGTGTGGCGCCGGCGCCACCGGCGAGGACGGCCATTTTTTTTCGTTTATCCTCGATCGGCACAACCGGTTGACTGCCATGGCTTCGTATCACGATACGGCTACCAATCGGGGATTCGACGTTGAGCTGTTCAATACGAAAGGTTACTTCATCAAGTCGTCGCTGAGTTGTATCGGCTTGTACTCTCAGGTTGTCGATCTGTAGTTTTTTTCTGCCCAGGTCTAGCGTTTCTGATTTGGCTCTTTCGAAAAGCACCTGTAGGCTACGCCTCCGTGCTAACAGCTGGGCCACGTCTGCGATACCTGTTAGTTTATCGTCAACCGAGCCTCCGTCTATTGCCAGCTGTGAGGCGCGATAAGCTTCCACATAATTTTCGACCATCTCGTTTTGAAGTTTCAGCTGTGCCATGGCTTCTACGACGTTGCGATGACTGTCTCCAAAACGGGTCTTGAGCAGTTCAAGTTGGTTCTCGGTGGAGCGACGCGTTTCGAGAAGACGACGCATGCCCGGGTCTGACACGGCAATGGTCTCGGCCGGCAGATCGATAGGCTCAGAGTCCGTGGGGGTGTCGGCAGGCGATTCATCATCGTTTGTAGAAATCCCAGCTGCGGCTAGGGCGACATCAACCTTGTTGAGGTTGTCTTCCAGTTCGTTGAGCTGGGTAAGTTTGAACTGATAAATTCTGTCAAGTGCATCCGATCCGAATTCGTTGGCGATGTCGAGTATGCGGGTTCGAATGCTAGCCCGTTCGTTGGCCAATCGCGTGCGACGCTGTTCCAAGAGCTGAAGCCGTCCCGTATTGCTTGCGACATTGGTCTCATCCTGAATTCTTATATACGCATCGATGGTGGTCTTTACGGCAGTCCTGGCGATATCGGGCACAGGATCGGAGAATGATACGAAGACCAGTGTGCTACGTGGTTTTTTTGTAACCTCAAGGTTATCTTTAAACTCTTGGACGGTGTCGGCAGAAAAGGTCCGGTTTAAAGTTCGCCACGATTCATCTTGCATCGCCATATTCAACACGCGTTGGCTTTGCAGCAGTGAGGCCTGGGTTTCGATAAACGCATCGAACATCGGCATGACAGAGCTCTCTTCGCTCTGGTACAGAACCCTTGGTAGGACGGGTTTGTATTCGATATACCCGATGCTCTGGTACACCGGCTCCTCATACACGTAGCCGATCACGCCGCAGACGATAGCGCCCACGATCGCCAGTGCAATTGCGTAGGGGTATCTCCCCCTCAGCAGCCGGTGAAGAAGCTTCAATAAGTTGGGTGTGTTTGCCGGCTGGGAATGTTGCTCGTCCATTCCCGACCCATTGTCGGGCGTATCCACCGAAATGATCTGGCCGCCAGTATTCATTTTGTAATTCCTGACTGGATGGTCCCAAGGATGGACATGTTGGCTTCCAAAAAAGTGTGGATAATTTCGTCGCGTTCGTCCGGAGAGGTACCGGCATCGAACACCATCTGAACCTGGGCAGCGCCGAAGACTTTCTTCCTGGGATCTTCGGCGGCGAAACTGATCGCTTCCATATCTCTGGCGGTCCTGCCGTCAGGCAGGATCATAAAATTATCGATGACAATGGTGGTGGATTGGCTAAAAGTTGATCGACTAAATCGATACTCTACGCCACGGATGGCCAGGTCCCCAACTTTCCAGTCTCTGGGCACGACAGAGTCTTGAGTCCAGCCATTTGTGACGTAACAAACGGGTGGATAGTGTCCCAGGAGGTCGCGGGCATCGCCACACTGTACCAGCAGCAGAGATACCTGTTGGCCTGTTCGCCTGTTCCTGAAGTGGCGATTGAGTAAAACGTTTGGGCGAAGCAGCGCCACAGCCGCTCGCGGGACTTCGATATCCGTACCAATCCAGTTCCCGATTTTATAGGGCATGGTCTGGGCCACCACGCGGACCCTTTCGTGATAGGGTGCAGCGCTGCTGCTGGGCAGATGAAACATGAATTGGTCGACCGTGATTCCTGCCAGCAAAACTGCGGTCACCGCCGGGGCGAAGAACACCGAACATGAGTTTATTGCCATGATGACTTGGCCTTCCCCTGATAGGTCTTATCTATATATAATAAGATCTTACGACTAATAAACGTGCTGCCGAACCGCAATTAAGTCAATCTCTCTCACGGGTGATCTTGAATTTTTACATCTCTACTGTCGGTTTGTAGCATTTGCTCTATTGATTCTTCAGCGTCATCGGAATTTGAGAGTGAAACGTTAGCCAAAGTGTAAGATAGTGATTTGAATCGATTTCAGCCACGAATCTGGTCTGAACACCCGCGGTGCCTGCTAGAGCAAAGCCCAATGTGTGATCGACCTATGATTCGCCCAAGATTCACCGTCATCATGGTTGCCTAAACTTCCCACATTTCCAATTTGATCGCGAGCATGAGCACTGTGGGGCATCGGATCGCGTGGCGGCAGGTTCGACCAACGGACAGATCGCGCCACAACGCCGTTCCTCGTTGGTTGATTCAAGGGTGAAGTCGGCGACACGTGACGGAGAAGGGTTTAAAGGTGCCATGTCTCAATCATAGGCAAGTGTGTAGCGGGTCACAGGAACCAGCGCCCACCGGAGAGAGTAGACAATCGCCATCAAGCTCAGAAACGCGATCGGGAGCATGATCCATCCACTAACGCTGTGAAATGCGTCGGCGACAGTCACCGGGTAATTGCCGTAGAGCCAGACCGTTGGGACGAGGCGTACAACATTGCACAGGATCGCAGACAAGGGGCTGGCCACGAGTATCAAGCCGCGTACATATGTGCGTAACGGGGTGCCGAACGCAAACGTGAACGACACGAGCGTCAAAGCAAAGACCATCCGCAGCCCGTTGCAGGCTTCGGCAACGGCTACATCGGTACCGTTAATCATCAAGACGTTACCCGCCCTCGCAATGTCGACGCCCAAGACTTCCAGTAGCGTATGGGTCACCGACGCCGTTGTTGCCTGCAGCGGTAAGGCGATCTGTTGTCGGACGAGGCCTGGTACCGGGATCAAGAAACCCAGTACGGCAAATGCCGGCAAATACCTAAGCAGGACGTCTTTGCCAAGGACCGAGAGGAAGCACCCTGTCACGATGACCACAGCGCCACTGTGCCAGGCGAACTGAACCAGATAAATATCGCCCAAAGAATATAATGCCCAGCCGATCGCAACAAGCAGCGGTCCCACCAGTGTACCTGTGGTTCTGCATTGGCGGCATCTGCCGCGCCGGACCCATGCCAGCCATACAGCGACAATAGGCACTAAGAAGATATGGCTCGACTCTTCATCGCGTAGCGCAATGCGCAAAATATCACGCCAAGCGTCGCGTGTCACAATGACGCCTGCGGCGGCCATGATCACGGCGGCCACGATTCTTTGGCGGTTCCAGACAGTTCGCTTATGATGAGCTCTGGACATCATGGTTAGCTCCTCTCTTGTTTATTCGGGGACAAGAGTTGATCGACCACGGTTTCATCGCGTTTCACGATCGCACCGGCGCATACAACAGAACGAACCAACAAAGCCCCACGATCTACGCGAGCTCCTTTGAGCACAACCGAATCGTGTGTGCGTGCGGCGGGGTCGACCTCCGCGCCTTCTTCAACAATAGAAAATGTGGATTGCCAGTCTTCGGCGAAGGCGTCGGTCGCGTCGGCATTACCACGTGCGCCAGCTCGCAGCGCGTTAATATAAGTGGACAACGTCCGAATAGGTAGGCCCGCGGGGCTGGACCGTTTTTTGACTCGAACGCAATGGCTGGAAGCGATTTTCGGTAAGACCTGTTCTTTCATGTCCACAAACCCGATGGGGGCGATCGAATTCAAAATATCGCATCGAACGAGCATGAGGCCCGACGGTACGCCTTGGGTCGAAGCGATCACCGAGACGTCGGCGTGGTCGCCCGCCAGATCGTTGGTGAGCTGGGGCAGAGGTTCTAACAAGACCTGGGCCGCGTTTGCCACCAAGAGATAATCATTGGGCTGATAGTCGGAGGAAAGATCATGGAGAACTCCTCCGGTGCCTCGGAAGCTGGCAATATCCCTTTCAATGGTCACGGCTACGCGAGGGTCACTCGCGGGCACGTGAGGCGAAACGGATTGTTGATCGATGACCACTCGGACCGGAAGACTGCCGATCTGTAACACGTCTACGAGCTCGCACGCCTGTGCAAGCCAATGTTCCAGCAGCGATTGCGTGTTGTTAATGGGAAGGTCTAGGACTGAACGATCAATGACCGTACTCAGTTGGGTCGGTCGAACCAGACCGCCTAGGAGCACCAAAGCCCGTAGCTGACTAAACGGCTTGTCCGGTGGACACGTATTGTGGCGAACGTCGCTAGGGTTCATTCTACGATTAGGTGGTTGGGACCACTCCTGTTTTTCTGGCGAGTGATGGCGGTATTGAGCGAACTCGAACATGCCCCAATTCTCCATGTGTACAACGGGTGTATAGAACGATGGTCCTCGTTTGTTTCGTCATTGTAAATGTGCCTGGTTCTCTTTCTTCCAACCTGCCTGTGCAATCTCAACCCGTTTGGCGTTTGGTGGTTTGGCCAAGCATGACCCAGTTTAGGCCATTAGAACGGTTTTGTGTCAACGTGCACGGCGACGGCGGCAGGCGTCCGATTGACAGCTGGAGATTGAAATAGAAGTCGCCATCGACACAAGACAGCAAATGGTCAACGTTTAGACGATATGAATGTCCAAAAACTTGCCTTTGGAAGATGCCAGGCCGGTCCAAGCGCCAGCAACAGAATTGCTGAGACCTGCGTCTATCAGATCCATATGTTCTACATTTTCAGCAACAACGATGATTGCATGAACGGGCCTCTGCGGTATAGGGCTCCATGAATAATGGGATACAGCCTGTTTCACTCATGGATAGTGACATTGGAGAAGACACTTTCAGCGTCCGGAGTCACCGTCGACAGCGTGTCATGATCGTTGATAAAGGTCATCTTGAACATCTGGCCGGTGAAAAATTGTCCCACAGGAATGACGTAGTGCTTTGTGCCGTTACTGGGGGAGTAATTGTTAAAAGCATCTATTGCCCACGATTGCGTGCCGAAGACCTGAAATACTCTGTTGGACAGTCCGGAGAAGCCGATTCCGTGGATATCGCCTTCAGCGCTGCTGCGGAAATCAAACTCTAACACAGTGTTGGGCGTGACATCGTACGAAAACGATATTTTCTTCCATAGATTACCCACCAATCGCAAGGTCTTGCCGTTGTTTTGGACGGTTGCAGTGCCTTCACTGTCTTGCGAGTTCAAGGACGTGATCGTGGCTGTCGAGAAATCGATCACCTGACCGTCGGATAAATCGACTTCTCCATCCCGTTCGATACGAATAGCATCGGCGATGACAAACCCGTTGGCATCGTCGTTTATCCTTACAACGAGGGTGCCGTTGACAATGTCAAATGTGCCCAAGTCCTGGAAATTCACGCCATTGACGACGACATCGGCCGATGGTGCCAGTTGCTGATTGACCCGGATCGTGTCTCGTTTGACAGAGCCATCGAGCACCGTAAAGGGGGTATTGGTCGCCCGGTTATCATGTGTCGACCATGTGGCTGAGACGCGGTAAGTTCCGTCAGACAAGCCATTAAAGGTCCACGTGGCAGAGTCTTGATCATCGGGATAGCTAAAATGTACGTCGTTCTGGAATCCCTGGCCACTGAATGGACCGGTCCATTTGCCGGTCGTTTGGAAGCCGGGGCTGCCGTTATCGATAATCCGCACCGTGCTGTTGGTGGGCGAATCGTCGTTGTCGACGTTTGTCACATTGACGTCCTGGGGATTAATGCCGTCATAGTTCGGGTCGTTACTGACGGATGGGGCTGTAAGGATTTTGTATGCGACGTCGCCGTCCACGTTGCTATCATCCACACCGGTTACAGTGACGGTCCTTGGCACGTTCCAGTTGTTGGTGGTAAACGTGAGATTGGAATTGGAAACGATCCCTTCGGAAGTGTCGCTCGAGGCGATACCGATCGACACATTCGCGTTGGGTTTGGAGTTCAAGACCACATCGAATGTCACCTCGCCGCCCGTTTCGGTGGTCTTCAGATTCGACGCGGATGTGACCGTGATACCGACGTTCTTAATAATCCGACCGCCCTGGATCCGAGCGTCGATCACGGCTGCACTTGGTCTGATCTTTCCTCCAACGGCCAGGCCGTAGTTGTTCCACAGCTGCTGATTGGTCTTGCCGACCA
This sequence comes from Phycisphaeraceae bacterium, assembly GCA_965222495.1. Taxonomy (GTDB): domain Bacteria; phylum Planctomycetota; class Phycisphaerae; order Phycisphaerales; family Phycisphaeraceae; genus CBDCUA01. Next base: position 413,288 of record CBDCUA010000005.1, read on the forward strand.
GCAAAGAGGGGTGGATGCCCAATCCCTTAGTTTTGAGCCCAGAGAGACTCTTGGATGTCGGGAAGGGTACGAAACCCGCATTTTGCGAATTAAAGAACATCGGGTTACCGTCTAAAGTGACGGTGCTGGGGGCAAACACTTGAGCAAAGGAGATTGCGCCGGCGATATCGGTTTTCATATTGATCAGAGGGTTGGAGTTCGAACGGAACTCCACGCCGCGGATATCCACGTTAAGCGGGTTGTTGCTGCTGCCACCGTTGGCGGTGGTGATTTGAATATCCACATCGTTGTCCAGGAAGCCACCCTCTACCACAATATCGCCGCGCCTGGGGGTGTTGATCCCAACACCAAAGCCTTCGATTTGGGGATTTTCAAAGACCACGTCAGACACCGCGTGGTTCCGATTAACCCCGACCGACGTCGGGTCGTTGGTGCCAATCAAACGCAGGTTTCGGAAGACCAGGTTGTGGCTGTACCGGATGGTGACCCCGTTGTTACCGCCCTGGGCAGCGAAGTCGTCACCGTTGATCGCTAGGTTTCTTCTGTCGGTAAACGTGCCAATGTTCCATGCGGTGAAGTCTTCTACCACACTCTTGTAGTCCAACAAGGAGGATAGGGTCAGCATGTGACGTGAGATATCCAATCCCGACGCTGACGCGAAAGCGACATTGTTCTTAAAGCTGCGTAGACGCACCAGATCGGATCTCACAAAATCGACACCCTCGATCAACTCGGGCTGGTCGATCACGTTTTCTGACCTAAACGTTGCCACGTTGCCGAAGCCGAAAGAGACCTCGTCCATGACATCAGGTTCATTGAGTGCACGTGACCAGAACGCAAACCCAGCGTGTCGGTGTCCCACGGCGATGTTGTTTTCCACCGCAATGCCCGGGCCCTGAAGCCAGAAGCCGTGTCCGCCGTGGCCAAAGTCGTCGTTTTTGGGGTTCGATAGATCGAACGGTTGGTCTGGGAATATCTGCCGTTGGTCTGCCACCTCACCCGATCCTTCCGATCGGATGGCGATGTTGCCGATAAACGATCCGATCTCATCGCCGGCCTCGCCCACAAAACCAGCTCCCACGACATTGAACGATACAGAGTCACTCACATTGGCATTGCTCGAGTGATTCACCACGCCCCAACCAGGGCTGCCGTCGACCACCACACCTTCAACGACAGCCGGAGCGGCACCAGGTGCGGTTCCGGTGCGGTGTAGGTGCAACGCGTAGCGGCCTCGGGGATTGGTGTTGTCGCCGAAGATCAGGTTACCATTGCTATTGACCAACTTGTCGGTGATCGCACTTTTCTTGTCCGTACGTCCCAGTTCGTCCAATGTGGCGTGGTGGATTTCCACGTGAGGCGAGTGCATGAACATCACGTGTCCACGCCGACTGATGTCATGTTTATTCTGCGAAGTGATCACAACGTTCCGGGTTAAGTTGGCCACATAAACCGACAGATCGTCGGCAGGGGGCTGGTGGTTAAAAGCCAGTGGTCGCACCGATATCGTGGTGATGTCTTGCGACGCGTCGTATTGGATGTCCAGAATCTCTAGCTCTTCATCTTGATTCTGCTCCGGATCGGTTCCGGTGAGCACGAGTTGGTCCCCGATACGCCATGTGGTTTCTTCTCCGGCCAATAAAAGTTTTGTGTTCCCGGCGTGGGGCGTTTTAGCCAAAGCATGGAACCCTGTTTTGGCCTGGCCGTGGATATCCACGACACCATGTGAAAGCACGCCCCGGCTAAGGAGCTTGGGGTCCCAGTCGGTGTTGATTTCGCCGTTATCGACGATCACGATAGTGGCGGTCACATTGGCTTGAATGGGTTGATTCTCGGTACCAATGGTGAGGGTGCCTTCAGGCGATACCACCAGGGTATCGACGAGCATCTTGGTGTTCTTGTTGTGTTTAAAGTGCAGTTGACCGTCGACCCGGACTGTTCGGTAGGGTGTGAGGTTATTGAGGTCATAAATCACAGTGACATCGTGCGGGATCAAGACATTGGCATTGGCGTTGGGGATCAGTCCACCTGCCCACGTGGCCGGGTCGGACCAGAGGCCGTCGTTGATCGCGGCGCGGTTTACATCTGCGTATTTGACCAGGTCGAGCAGGGCCAGGTGCTCATTTTGTTTGCCCTGGCTGTCCTGGTGGGGCAGTTGCTGGTCGAAGTTCGTGTCTTCCACCACGACCACTGTGCCGTTCACGACTTCAATATCGACAATCCCGTCGATCTCACCACCGTGAAACAACACACGCGGCTCGAGTGATTCAAGTGTCATCGGAGCGAACGCCGTGGCGGCTTGTGGTTGACGCAGCTTGGTCGGCTGGCGACGGTTGCGATTTGTCTTGGTTTTGCGGCTAGATGAAGGCTGCGAACTCTTGACGGTTAATAAGGAGCGAAGCATTTTCATGTTCTCCGGGTGTGGTTGGGTTCTTCTCGCCGCGAGGGCTTGTCAACGGCACATGCGACCATAGACCTCGGGTCACATATGCGGTGAACAATAAGTGGAAATACCACCTATCGTTTAAACAAGTCCTTGGAAAAGCTGCTTTGAAACTTCCCAATGGGTCGTCGCGAGTGGGTTGCCCACACGCCCGATTAAGACCTCAATCACCAGCATTAAAAACTCAATGCTTGGTTCATCTTAATCGTTCTATAACAGCATTTTTTTGTACCAGTGTGCTGATGATCGACAGATCAAAATATCTGCAAACCATACCGGTACACTGATAACGACTATTAAGCCGTTCAGCGGAGAGAAGTATAACCATCCCGGTTTACATGATCAACCCCTTTGTATCAAAATAGTCATTTTTTTTATAGTTTCTTACGATTTACCAACGACCGTACAAAAATTTCAGCGCGTCGGGCAAACATGTATCAGAACCGTTCAACCTCGCATTCATGGTTTTTGCCGGTACGCGGTGAGTCACATCGTGATGTCTGTTCTTTTGTTACTGAGACGTGAAGGCCCAATGCACTTTCGTTTTGTGTCTTGCGATGGGTAGACGCGAAACACGGATGGGTGATAGACGTATGTTGTCCACCAGCTTCGTCTCCGGAAGTTCAAGTGGGAGCGTCAGGCATTTTGGGTAATCTGAGGTAAATGAGTTGTATGGTCAGTGCGTATTCGCTGCACCACCTGATGCACCGCCGATCGATCCCTCTGACAAAGGCGCGTCTGGAGCCTGTTGGGGCTTGTGACTTGCCTGACCTATGCCGGTAGGCCTAGCTCTCCGATCCGTTCGATGCGAACAGCGTCAGCAATGACATACTGATCGGCGTCATCGGTCAGACGTACCACCAGCACCCCGCTGGCGATGTCAACGGAACCGAGACTCTGGAACGAGGTGCCATCCACCATGATGTCGGCTGTGGGGGCAAGCTCCTGATTGACCAGAATGTTGCTCCGTTGAGTCGTGTTATCGAAGACCGAAAACGGTGCGTCAGTCGCACGGTTGGGGTGTTCCGACCAGGTGACGAACACGCTGTATTGACCGCGTAGTAATCCTGTGAAGGTCCAGCTGGCCACATCTGAGCCATTGCCGCGGGCGCTAAAGTGTACGGCGTCTTCGAAACCCTGACCGAGATATGGGCCGACCCAGTCGCCTGTATGGGCGAAGCCCAGATCGCCGTTGTCGATCGTCTTCGCAAGGTTACCGACCCACTCGATGTGCACGGCATCGGCCAGGACATATTGGTCGGCATCGTCCGTCAGCCGAACTACCAATTCTCCGCTGGTGATGTCAAAAGTACCCAGCTTCTGGAACGAAGTTCCGTCTACGATCACATCGGCGGTGGGGGCGAGCTCCTGATTGACCAAAATCTTGCCCCGTTGGGCAGTGTCATCCAAGATCATAAAGGGAGCGTCTGTTGCGCGGTTGGAATGCGCTGACCAGGTGGTGGACACACGGTATTGCCCGGGCAGCAATCCTTTGAAGGTCCAAGTGGCTACGTCTGAGCCATCGCCATGGGCGCTGAAATGCACAGCGTCTTCAAAACCCTGACCGAGATATGGGCCGACCCAGTCGCCCGTATGGGCGAAGCCTGAATCGCTATTGTCGATCGTTTTCGCAACGTCTCCGATCCGTTCAACGCGAATGGCATCGGCGATGACGTATTGATCGGCGTCATCAGTCAACTGCACGACCAGAGATCCGTTGACGATTGCAAATGTGCCTAAGTCCTGGAAATTCACGCCATCCACGACGACATCGGCCGACGGTGCCAGTTCCTGATTGACCCGGATCGTGCCTCGTTCGACAGAGCCATCGAGCACCGTAAAGGGAGTATTGGTGGCGCGGTTGTCATGCTTCGACCATGTGGCCGAGACGCGGTAGATACCATCGGACAGTCCGCCAAAGGTCCAGGTGGCTGTATCTGAGCCATCGCCGCGGGCGCTAAAATGTACGGTGTCTTCGAAACCCTGGCCGAGGTATGGGCCGGTCCATTTGCCCTTCATTTGGAAACCCGAGTCGCCGTTGTTGATGATCCGCACCGTGTCGTCGGTGGGCGCGTCGTCGGTGGGCGCGTCGTCGGTGTCGTTATCGGCGTTAGTCGCATTGAGATCGCTTGGATTAATGCCGTGATAGTTCAGATCGTTACTGACGGATGCGGCGATGAGAATCTTGTAGGCGGTGTCGCCATCCACGTCGTCATCATCCACACCGGTCACAGTGACGGTCCTTGGGACGTTCCAGTTGCTGGTGGTAAACGTGAGTTTGGAATTGGAGACGATCCCTTCGGAAGTGTCGCTCGAGGCGATACCGATCGACACATTTGCGGTGGGTTTGGAGTTCAAGACCACATCGAACGTCGCCTCGCCGCCCGCTTCGGTGGTCTTCAGATTCGACGCGGATGTGACCGTGATACCGGCGTCATTCTTAATGATCAGCCCGCCGACGGCACGGGCATCCACCACAGCTTCGTTGGGTGTAATCTGCCCCCCGACGGCCAGGCCGTAGTTGTTCCACAGCTGCTGATTGGTCTTGCCGACCAGCAAAGAGGGGTGAATGCCCAACCCTTGTGTTTTGAGCCCGGAGAGGCTCTTGGATGTCGGGAAGGGTACGAAGTTCGCATTCTGCGAATTAAAGAATATCGGATCGTTGTTGAGCGTCACACTGCTGGGGGCGAATACCTGGGTTAAGGAGATTGAGCTGGCGATGTCGGTTTTCAGATTGATCAGGGGATTGGAGTTCGAACGGAACTCCACGCCGCGGATATCCACGTCGAGCGGTCTGTTGCTGCTGCCACCGTTGGCGTTGGTGACTTGAATATCCATCTCGTTGTCCAGGAAGCCACCCTCTACCACAATATCGCCGCGTCTGGGGGTGTTGATCCCGATACCAAAGCCTTCGATTTGGGGATTTTCAAAGACCACGTCAGACACCGCGTGGTTCCGATTAATCCCGACCGACGTCGGGTCGTTGGTGCCAATCAAACGCAGGTTTCGGAAGACCAGGTTGTGGCTGTACCGGATGGTGACCCCGTTGTTACCGCCCTGGGCACCGAAGTCATCACCGTTGATCGCTACATTCCTCTCGTCAGTGAATGTGCCGATGTTCCATGCGGTGAAGTCTTCCACCACACTCTTGTAATCGTACAAGGAGGATAGGGTCAGCATGTGACGTGAGATATCCAATCCCGACGCTGACGCGAAAGCGACATTGTTCTTAAAGCTGCGTAGACGCACCAGATCGGATCTCACAAAATCGACACCCTCGATCAACTCGGGCTGGTCGATCACGTTTTCTGACCTAAACGTTGCCACGTTGCCGAAGCCGAAAGAGACCTCGTCCATGACATCAGGTTCATTGAGTGCACGTGACCAGAACGCAAACCCAGCGTGTCGGTGTCCCACGGCGATGTTGTTTTCCACCGCAATGCCCGGGCCCTGAAGCCAGAAGCCGTGTCCGCCGTGGCCAAAGTCGTCGTTTTTGGGGTTCGATAGATCGAACGGTTTGTCTGGGAATATCTGCCGTTGATCGATCACCTCACCCGATCCTTCCGATCGGATGGCGATGTTGCCGATAAACGATCCGATCTCATCGCCGGCCTCGCCCACAAAACCAGCTCCCACGACATTGAACGATACAGAGTCACTCACATTGGCATTGCTCGAGTGATTCACCACGCCCCAACCAGGGCTGCCGTCGACCACCACACCTTCAACGACAGCCGGAGCGGCACCAGGTGCGGTTCCGGTGCGGTGTAGGTGCAACGCGTAGCGGCCTCGGGGATTGGTGTTGTCGCCGAAGATCAGGTTGCCATTGTTATCGACCAACTTGTCGGTGATCGCACTTTTCTTGTCCGTACGTCCCAGTTCGTCCAATGTGGCGTGGTGGATTTCCACGTGAGGCGAGTGCATGAACATCACGTGTCCACGCCGACTGATGTCATGTTTATTCTGCGAAGTGATCACAACGTTCCGGGTTAAGTTGGCCACATAAACCGACAGATCGTCGGCAGGGGGCTGGTGGTTAAAAGCCAGTGGTCGCACCGATATCGTGGTGATGTCTTGCGACGCGTCGTATTGGATGTCCAGAATCTCTAGCTCTTCATCTTGATTCTGCTCCGGATCGGTTCCGGTGAGCACGAGTTGGTCCCCGATACGCCATGTGGTTTCTTCTCCGGCCAATAAAAGTTTTGTGTTCCCGGCGTGGGGCGTTTTAGCCAAAGCATGGAACCCTGTTTTGGCTTGGCCGTGGATATCCACGACACCATGTGAAAGCACGCCCCGGCTAAGGAGCTTGGGGTCCCAGTCGGTGTTGATTTCGCCGTTATCGACGATCACGATAGTGGCGGTCACATTGGCTTGAATGGGTTGATTCTCGGTACCAATGGTGAGGGTGCCTTCAGGCGATACCACCAGGGTATCGACGAGCATCTTGGTGTTCTTGTTGTGTTTAAAGTGCAGTTGACCGTCGACCCGGACTGTTCGGTAGGGTGTGAGGTTATTGAGGTCATAAATCACAGTGACATCGTGCGGGATCAAGACATTGGCATTGGCGTTGGGGATCAGTCCACCTGCCCACGTGGCCGGGTCGGACCAGAGGCCGTCGTTGATCGCGGCGCGGTTTACATCTGCGTATTTGACCAGGTCGAGCAGGGCCAGGTGCTCATTTTGTTTGCCTTGGCTGTCCTGGTGGGGCAGGTGCTCGTCTGAGTTCGGGGCCTCCACCACGACCACCGTACCGTTAACGACCTCAATGTCGACAATCCCGTCGATCTCACCACCGTGAAACAACACACGCGGCTCGAGTGATTCAAGTGTCATCGGAGCGAACGCCGTGGTGGCTTGCGTTTGACGAAGTTTGGTTGGCTGGCGACGAGTTTTTCTCGTCTTGCCACGAGTCGAAGAAATTGGTCCACTGTTAAGGGTTAGTAGTGAACGCAGCATGTGGTCTTGCTCCTGCCTCTCTGGAATGCTCTTTCTGTCGAGAACCTACCGATTCATCGATGACGAAACTTATCTTCTTGATACCCTGTGCTTTTTCCGTCTATGCATAACACGGCATCTAAACCATCCGGACGTGGTAATAAGCGCGGTGATGCTTGTTCCCTGTAGGATCAAACTGGTTTACAGGCGCCTTGGTCAATTTCTCATGTCCCATCTACGAATGTTCGGTTCGTAGGAGCATGAAAAACGCTTCAATATTGGAACCCGCCGATCGGGGTTCCAGTGTCAGTCATTACAAATCATTTCAGGTGTGCGGGATCCCCAACAACACACACCATCAACATAAAGGGGGGGCGAAACTCCGATAAAAGCATAACAAACGACCTATATATAATCAAGTATCTACGATCAACATTCTTTATTCCATTTGCCCATAGTGCCGTGATTCGTTAACGCTGATGACTGACAATCGTGTCATAACCCTGAGGCGATGGCAACGAAAATGAACTTCATTTGTTGACTTGGTTTTCTAGGTTGCCCATTTCATCAGCCTCAAAGCCATACTTTGCACGATTACGTCAAACAGCACCGGTCGTCTATACAAAGTGGATATTAGGTCGATCTTACTCTTCCGATTTGGAACTGTGGGCAACCAAAATAGATGTTCGATTTCCCGATTGGGCTACTTTTGGGGACCTGCCTGAAGCAGTTTTTGCACGGGCCATGCCCACGTCAATTCGAGATCATCGGCTCAATCTGTGTGAGGGAAGTGGTGCGACGGCTCGGCAGAGGTCATACGCCTTGCCGCGCGACAGGAAGAACATCAAACGACGCTACTTTCACCCTATTCCCGGTGTTCGCGGTTGGCGCACGAGGACGAATCCAGATGATCGGCACATGTTTTTATACTTAAGCAACCGTCGTCGAGCCAACGATACACTTTTGGCGTCTATGACGACGGCCGGATAAGCTCTTCTAAAAATTGACCGATTCGATTTGCGACGGCGTCCCTTCTGACGACCCTCGGTTTGGGTGTGAAGTGTTCCAGCGCTCTGAGTTGTTGTGGGATATCTTCTGGGCTGTAGGCTGCCATGACGTGTCCCAATTCTTCAAATTTGTGCGCGGTGTCGAGTTGATGGTCATTGACCAACTCTCTGAAGTGTCTTCTCCTTGGCATCACCAGCAGAGGTTTGCCGTACTCAAGCGCCAGTGAGATCGAACCGATCCCTGCATGAGCGATCAGCCGTGACGCTGTTTTGACTCGATCCTCAAATTCGTCTTTGCTAAGAAAACGTGTGAATTCAAAATTCCGAGGCTCGTAGGCCCCATTCCCGATCTGGGCAAAGATGTGATCCGAGACATGAACGGATTCCATGGCCCTGTCAACCGCCTGAACAAGCCGGTCAAAAGGATAAGAAGATCCGACCGTGAGAAAGGTCATAGCACCTCTCCCACATATTCGACGTTGCGATATTTTTGAGCCACCTCAGGCCATTGGCTTAGGCATATGTCTGCGAACAAGCGGACAAATCTGCCACTGACCGACAGATCCTCCATCTGTGCGACGCTATCAATCCAGATGATCTTTGATCCCAATAATTTCGTGAAGAAACATACCATCGCCAGCGGTAACGAGCCGGTGGTGATGACCACATCGGGTCTTTCTTTCAAAGCGCAACGAACTGCTCGCATAAGCACGCCCAGGGCACGCCCAGGGTGTCGTCGATCACACTCTCCGATCACATAGACACGTCCCTTTGAGGCAAAACTGTCAGCGACGATATCCAGTGTGGTGATGTACACCGAGGGCTTAACGGGCCACCGATCCGCTGCCTTTAGCAGGGCCAGCAGTTCGTTGGTATGCCCGCCGGCAGACGCCCCGACGCAGATCTTAGGGGATGGCCTAATCGACACCTGTTAACCGGCCTTGTCAGCGAGCGCTTTAGTCTGTTGCAGGTGAGCGCGCGTGGAAGCCCCAAAAAGAATAGACTTCACCTGTTTGATTCCAAACACGTATTCGAACGCTTCGGTGGGTCCGAGCGACCCGGCCGCCATGACCGACATCGCCAGTGCCTGAAAGGGTTTGGATTTCAGCGTCCGTTCATATGATGCGACGTCGGGATGCATCTGAAATCCCAGTTTATTGATCGCAGAACAGACGATCGGATTTTCGATGCCACAATCGATCAGAAAATCGACGAGCATGGGCATGTTCAGTGTTTGAAACCCCGCCCGGGCTTGATACTTATCTTCAACGTAGCGAACAAATTCGCGAAAAATATCCTTAATGCCAAAACCCAGCATCAGATCAGTCACGTTGTTCTGAAGAAAGACGACCTCTAATTTCAAGCCGTGGAACATTTTCAGCTCGGCATCGACCAGCAACTTCATCATTTCAATGGGGTTCTTGGTTAGCAGGGCCGTCGAGCCACGTGCGAGCATGCCAACGATACCACCGGCGGTATTGTCGGTGACCAGCGCATCGGTCACCGCTCCAAGCACGCCTTTCTCATTGACGGCGTTGGCGTATTTGCGAGCATATGGCACCGCTGGATAGATGCGCAGATCAGCGTATTTCTGTGGGTGGGCGCGAAAGTGGTCGCACAGAACTTTAACTCTTTCATTTGTGCTGAATGAAAACGCGTGGATGCCTTCATCATAGACGGTGTCCAGCATATCAATCACGGCGTTGATATTCTGAAACCGTTGGGCCCGTAGCATCCCCTTCTCTTCGGACATATGGCTCACGCCGAGGAACTGGTTGTCACCAAAAATTAGACGGTCCATGGTCAATCATTCCTCGCTTGATGGTCGTGCAGAATCTTTTCCATTACCACGTCGGTTCTCAGTGCGTCCTCGAAGCCACACACGGACCGATCTTTCTGCTGGATACAACGGATAAAGTCGTCAAGCTGATGGGTAAATTCCGGTCCACGAATAGATATCCGAGCACTCTTTTCGATTTGCGGTAGATAGCGCACGTTCCAGCCTTTGTCGAACTGTCCCCCCGGATCGGGTTCCCTTAAGTACAGGCGATATTCTTGCCGGTCTGCGATGATTTTCCCTTCCGTTCCCAATATCTCAATTCGGTTGTAGGGTCGCCGATAGGCGTCATCACTCCAGTTGGTCAGAATGCTGCCGGTTGTGTCATTCCCGTGGTGTAGGTTGGCGTAAACCGCGTCCTCAACCTCGGTCGAATAGATCGATCTGAGGAGTCCTCCGGAGATACTCTGAACGGGACCTATGAGGTAGTCCGCTAGATCCAGACAGTGTGAGGCAAAGTCCATCATACACCCGCCGCCCATATTCTTTTTAGCCCGCCAGCTGCTCTTGGAGGCCTTCAGAACGGTACAGCCATACATCTCATTCTTATAGTGAATGACGCGTCCGATCATGCCGCGGTTAAGGTGAGACTTGACTTCATTGAACACGCTGTTGAACCGGAGAAAATAGCCGATCTGGTTGATAAGAGATCGAGCTTTCATCCTTTCAACGAGCGCGCGACCCTCATCCAGATCCAGGACAAACGGTTTCTCCATAAACACATGGATCCCACGTTCAGCAGCGGCCCTGGCCAGCGGGGCATGTGAAGCCGTGGGGGTGGCGACGATAACGAAATCCAGATCGGTTTCATCAAACATTTTTTGGTAGTCAGTGAAAACCGATAATGGCGTAAATCGTTTGAGTGACTTGAGAATGAACTGTGTGGAATCGCATACGGCGACAAATTGAACATCCGGGTGGGTGTTCAACGTAGCGTAATGGGCCATTCCCATCCTTCCGAAGCCGATAACGCTGCCTTTAAGCATAGATTCGATAAACTCCTATCGCGTTCAGCGTGCCGCCTGCCGGTCTTGCCTCATTGCATATCGTGCAAGGTGTCACCGGCCTTGAGCCACGACTGACGGCGTGTGCCGGACATGTGTGTCGTTTCGCCATGCGGCGGGCAAATCATACCATTAAGTGATCGGTCCCACATTCAGTAGCGCCCCGACCCGATCGGCGATGCGGTCCCACGTATCTCCCGCCACAGATTGCCGTCGCCTGCGGACCAGCGATTCATCTTTCTCCACCAGAGCGCGGTCCAACGCGTCGAGGAACCCATCGTGCGATTCGGCAGAGTAGACAATCTTCCTGTATGGCTGGAGCTCGGAAAAACCGATCGTCACGATGGGGAACCCCAGTGCCAGGTATTCCTTGAGTTTAATGGGGTTGCAGCTGCGTATCCATTCGTTTTGTTGCCAGGGCATGATCCCCACGTCAAACTGCGCAGCATACTCGGGCAGCTGTTTGTACGGTATGGGGCCGAGGTATCGAACATTCGGTTCAGCCTCCAACGCGCTGGTATCCATGACCTTGGGGCCGATGATCACAAACGTACCGGGATGAACATGACGCGCGACCTTAACCATTAACTCCCGGTCGAGTGTAAAATCATCGAGTCCGCCATAGAAACCGAAAATAGGGCGTGGGAGATTACGCATCCGGTCAGGGACCGGTCCTGTATTTCGGTCCCGTTGAAAATGTTCCACATCTACGCCATGGCCGATAAAGTGTGCCGAATGGCATTGGTCACGTTCGCGGTTGAATAGTGTGTGGTTTACGTAAACGACCTCGTCGGAGAAACGAAGCAATCGATCTTCCAGTGGCGCAATCAGGTCGGCGTCTGCCTCTGGGAACTTAGAGAATTCATCGGAACGATTAAAGACGATCCGTTGCCACCGACCCCGTTGGACTGCATCGGCGACGGTCGGTACCGTGACCCACACGGATGGACGCCGCACGCCCAGTTTTCGGCACAACCACTTGATTTGCAGCGAGAGCATCAGACCGTTAAAGCGTAGCCATGCCGGGGTGTACCGGGGGACAAACAGGGGACTATAAACCCACATCTGAGACTCGGGATCGCGTTTGAGGCCCTTGAGTGTGCTCTTGAGCTTACGAAGGTACCGGTGCCACAACAGCTCCGTTTTGCCTGGTGCGGGGGCACGCATGCCAATGCTGTTGACCCATAGCACCGGTACACTGCGCGCCAGGCGGGTCATGACTTGACACTCACTATGCCCGCGGTTGTGGTACCACCAATCTACGCCGGCATAACAGACCACGCCGTCGCAGGGCATATTTTCTTGGCACGAAGAGGCGCCGTTTTCAGTTTCGGTTGACATCTTTAGCCCGTATCGTTGTCAATGGCCTGACGAAATAGCCGTTCAAGCTTGATCGCTTCGGTGGTCGTATCGTGTCGGGATCGGACCAGAGATTGTCCGCACCGCCCCATCTCGTTTAGATTATCGATTGGCGTTGTCATGATTTGTATCAACGCATCGACCAGTGTGTCCACACTGCCGGCCGGCACAAGCCACCCATTTTCACCGGGCCGCACCAGCTCAGGGATCCCCGCGATGTAGGTGCTGAGCACCGGTCGTTGCATCGCCATCGATTCCATAATGACCACCGGAAGTCCCTCGGCGAAACTAGGTAGCACCAGTGCTCGCGCGCCCAGCAGCAGCTGTCTGACCTGTTGGGCGCTTACCCACCCGGTGATCTCTACGCAATGCTGCAAACCCCGTTCGGCGATATGCCGCTCGATTAGCTGACGCATCTCACCATCCCCGGCTAACACGAGCTTTGCCGGTATGCGGTGCTTGTGGACCATTTCGGCAAAGGCATCCAGCAACAGCAGTTGGCCTTTTTGTGCCGACAGTCTCCCCACGCACACCAACGTCTTTGATTCCCGATCGATCGGTCTGGCGTGTTGGAAGAACTCTTCTCCCACCACACAGCCGACGACTTGGATCTTCGGCCACTGAGGGTAATCAACCCACCGCCATAGCTGTGCAGCACAGAAATCAGTAATGGCAACAACAAACGCGGCATCGCTGATCTTAGGCCCAAGACTAAAGCCGATCGCTGCGTCAAACTCACCGGGACCATGAATGGTCATGCTGTAAGAAGGTCCGCCTAAGCAGTACAGCAGCCTGGCGACCGCGGCGGAGTTGGTGCCAAAGTGCGCGTGCACATGTTGGACCTGCTGGCGCTGTAGCTGGGGCAATAGATTCAACGCCTCTACCAAGTAGGCCAGGTGTCTGAGGAGTCCGCGATCGCTACACTTGGCCATGTCCATGGTCATCCGACAAGCCTTGAAGAACCGCAAGGGCCGTCGGATCGCCGTCGCCAGGGCGATAGATGTCAGTTTTAAAGCAGGTTGGGCCAGACAATAGAAAGTTTGGTTGGCCTCTTGGATATCAACCGGATCCACCAGCGTGCTAGACGCTGGGCGGATGGACAAGCGGATGACGTGATGGCCGCGCTCTTCCAATTCAAGAATTTCACGTCGTACGAAAGTATGACTGACTTCGGGATACGCGGTGGTGAGGTACGCCAGGCGCATCGCCGCTGGTGTTCCTTTCAACAGGCAGGAACTCTCAGCCGGCTTGGTCAGCGTATGGGGCTTTTCGTCGAGGCCAATAGACATACTCACGCCTGACAGCTTTCTTGAGGAGTGTCGGTGGTACCGACCTTGGGCGTTGCCTGTTTGTATTCGATCATCTGGGTGCTTCGTCGACGCAAGCGTGTCATGGCGAACAGAATACTGCCTTGGGCCTGCGCAAGCTTGCCAATCACAATAAATAATCCATACCACATCGCGTCGGTCCACACAGCCCCGCCGCGGTGTAGCCGTCGGGTGACCCGAAAACACAGCGTCGGATAGCCTAACAGAAGGATCAGGCTCAGCCCGCCGGTGGGCCACGCTGTCGTCATCACGATCATCGGCAGCGCTAACCCCCAAAAAAGGAATGAAGCCAGTTGTCGTGAGTCAGGGGTCCGCAATCCGCCACGGCAGGCGCCCTCCGCATAGGCGTGTCCCGACCGCACAGCCCGTTTCCACCATTGTCCAAACCGAATAATGGCCGATTCATGCCACCCCATCTCCGCAGGGATGCGCCAGATCATCCACCCGCGATCACGTACACGGCTGCAAAGTTCAGGTTCTTCGCCGGCAATGATCGCCGGATTAAAGCCGCCAGCCTGATGGAAAGCTTCAATGCGGGTCATGAAAATTCCTCCGCAAGCTTGTAACGCGCCGACAGGCGTGTCCCATTCCATATCGCATAGCCGATTGTATACAGACGCGTTGCGGTTTCGTTCTCGAAGACGGCCGGTCACGATCGCAACTTGTGGGCGGCATGACAGCGCTTTTTCAGCCTGGTCCAGCCAACCGGAAGCCACTTCTACATCCCCGTCGACAAACTGTATATACCGTAGTTTCGGGTACGCATTGGTTAGATGTTCAAAGCCGACATTTCGTGCACGAGCGGCGGTAAAAGGGATGGACAGGTCCAGTGAGATGACGTCTACACCCATTGTCTGGGCCTGCTGCGTGCTACCATCAGTTGATCCCGAGTCGACATAAACAACCTTGGAGCCGCTATCAACGACAGATCGCAGGCAGCGCTGAAGCCGTTCGCCTTCGTTGCGTCCGATGACGACCACGCCGATGTCTGGTTTCGTCATCGCCATATCACGCTCGTCCAAAAAGACTTAAGCTCAGGCCCGGGTGTGCTCCGCTGGTGTAATATCTCAGCATCGATTGATCTCGTGGGGCTTCGTAACGCCTCAGGTCAATCGGTTTGATATTGTGCCTATACAGTGCGCCCTCACTGGTCATGACCGAGCGAATATCCAACTCAACCAAACGGCGGCAGACCTCCTTGACTGGGCGACTAAAGGGGAACGAAAAATGTCTTGGCGGGTAGCCCATTGCCGTTTTGAAATGGTCGATTGAGCGCCGAATCTCTACCAGCGCGTTATTGGCATCCATCGCCGTCAAGTCCAAATGATCTGCCGTGTGCACCCCGAGCGTGATCCTGGGGAATTGCCTGTTAAGCTTCTGGACCTCATCCCATATTAGCGTTTGACGAGCCGGTTCGTTCTCGGGCTGGAGTTGGTCCATGATCGCCTTGAGCATGGTGCTACGTTGGCGTCTGTCGGCCACGAGCATCTGACTGGCCAGGGCTTGATAAGCCTTCTGTCGCCCAGCATCCTGACTCAGGTCGAATACCCGGTCATCGCCTAGGCGCAATTGATCCTTGCGGCGATGACGGATTGCCGAGTATAGCTGGTCAGCCCATTGATTTTCGCCGTCACGGATGTATGCGGTGGCCAAGTAAAGCACGGCCGGCAAACGGTATCGCTGTAGAATCGGGGCGACCACCTCAAGATTGTCTTTGTAGCCGTCGTCGAACGTTAACACGATCGTTCCCGGTAGGAGGGGACGACGGTTGTCGATCAGATTCAACAACTCATCGATAGCGATGACTCGTCGATGTCGGGCAAGAAAGCACATCTGCCTTTCAAATTGTGCCGGCGCCATCCGGTTGCGGGGGGCAATCCAGCGGGCGTCGGCATCGCGTGCGACACTGTGGTACATGAGAATGGTTAGCGGGTGATCACGCCGTATCCATGAATATACCCGAGCAACACCACACCAGTAGAGCGCTGCTTGAGCTTTCAAAAGCAGCCTGCGCTTTAGGCGAGGCTCAGGGTCATGTCCGAATTTGTCGCCGCTGACCGGCACCGTATTCATTGGCTGGATTGGACTTGGGAAACAGGTGCGTCGCGCCACGGGTAAGCGCTTCGTAACGCCATTTCTAAAAAGTTTTTACAGCTTAACTCTATGCCAAGCCATCGGCCCAGCCTGGCCAAATCAGGATCAAATATTTCCGTCAATTGTTGCTCGACAGCGGGTGACAGCGCCGGGCGATCATCCATCGAGCATCGTCGCTTAACCCAATTTCGCACCGATTGGGGAATGAAACGGCGTCGAGCTCTGGCAAGTATCGGCGCATTAACCATTGCGTCGACCACCTCACTCATCCGTACTCGCTGGCTGGATACATTTGCAGCTCCCTGGCCTGTGTCCCAGTGAGGCTTGCTGGTGTAACCGATAAACCGGCATATACGTTCAAATTCAACCGACGGCTCTCTGGTAAGTCGCTCAAAGAATACAATCAAGATGTGTTGTCTGTCGTAGGCATCTAGGAACGGGTCTAACTGCATCGCATATTTGCTGTAAGCGACCAGTTCTGGGTGCTGTGCGATGGCCTGATCGATCGAAACACTGATCTTCCGCATGCTCCATTCATGAATGTACTGCGATACAAGCCGGTCGATGGGATGCCGAACGATATAAATGAGTTTGGTGTCAGCGATGTGATGCCGCATACGTTTAGCGGTACAACGATACGTGGGCAGCTTTGTATAGTGGGTGCTGCTTTCGCCCTTGAGTGCGCCGGTTGGAGCCGAATCAAATAAAGATTGGTACCATTGGAATCCTTGTTCGTATACTTCATCATCGCTAAAGAAACTTGTCTCCTTCGGAGACGCCATATAGATACCTGGTTGCCTCTCCAACTGATTGTGGAGTGTTGTTGTGGCACACTTCATGGCGCCAATCACGATGAAGTCCGGGTGGTGAGTCATGGGCATCTCTTGAGGTGATTGCCATTGATCTGATCGAGAGAACTGAACATCTATGGCGTACCACTGATTTCACTCATTTTAGATGCGCTGCGTCAACGGCGTTGATCTGGAGTTTGACGCGTTTTTGCCACGACCGCCATGGCATACGCCGGGACAAAAAACTCATCAACCACAGCCACGGTCCGTAACGGTTTATACGAAATCGTGTCACACCCCAGCGGCTTTGGATGCGAAGCATGAGCGTGCGCAATAAAGATACTTGCGCTGGAGGCCTTCCGCTCAACTCGTACCCTCTTTCGATAAGCATGTCGCCAATGCGCGACTCGACAAGCCCCACTTGTCGGGGGGTGAGTTTGCGTTTCCATTGATGGATCAGTTTCGGGTCCGGCCGATCGTAGGTTGTCGTCCGGTGGTATTCGAGCATCTGAGGGTCGTATTTGGTGCCCATGAATCGGCACACGCGCTCGAGACACGTCTCAGGCTCACAGATAAGTTGTTCGTAGACAAGATCGATCCATCGATCCGCTGCGAGTTGTTGTCTGAATTGCTCGCACAAACGCTCGGCGGTGATCCATGACTCGACACCGGTCCAGACATTGCCGGCCCAACCCATGACAATACAAGACCTGGCCACGTCGCGTCCGTCGCGTACAAGATGAATAAATTTTGCCGTGGGCCAGATCGTCAATAGCCGATCGAAATGGCGGTGTACGGTCGCGCCGACAATGTGCTTGCCATCCCGGGTTTGCTTTTGTATCAGAAAGCTGTTCACCAGCTGAGGATAAGTCAGCGAACGATCAATATCGAAAGCCATAGACCGAAAAACGCGGTGTGTTTGCAACCAATCGGCGTATGTATCGACCGCAGGCCACCCTTCATCCGATACAAGATCAACGGCGTATTCGAATTCTTGGCACCACGCGATTTGGGGATGGCTGTCAAGCATGAGACGCAGCAGGGTCGTGCCAGACCGTTCCGCGCCGACAAGAAACAGTGGTGGGGGGGATAATATGTCGGGTTGTTTTTTCATACTTGTATCATCATGTCTCTGGTTAGACGCATGTCAATCCAGTTATCTGAAGGCCAAATCATCGTATCACGTTCGCTGAAGATTCAATCGTCCACCCCAATGTCGACATAGGATTTTCAGCGTGAGTATCGCTCTCTACCTGCCTGAACCAGGCACGCTTGAACGATGTGTGCTTAACGCGTTGGCGGTGCGTCGAAATTTCCGAGTCCCAGTGGAATGTCTGAGTATGGGCGTGCCACTTGTGGTGACAGTGATCACAGCGCCTATCATCACGATGTACAGCGGGATGATTTTAGCGTTAAGAAGACTATCTAGTGTAAACAGGAGTATGATCGTGGCGAGCACAGCCGCCGGCGCGATCTGAGGGCTGGACCATAAGCGGACAGGGTAGCGATACATCGTCATCACAACGGGCAGCAGCAGCGCGGAGGTCATGCTGATCAGGCCCACCAATCCGTTCTCGCCGATGGTAATGGTCCAGAGCCCGTCGATGCCGCGAATCGATATCTGGCCCTCGTGGTCGACAGGGAAGGCTCGTTTCCATCCACCCCAGCCAAAGGCCGGACGCTGGAGGGCTCTGTCGGAGCATAGCTCCTCTTGATTGAGGCG
The DNA here is from genome assembly GCA_965222495.1 of Phycisphaeraceae bacterium. Lineage (GTDB taxonomy): Bacteria > Planctomycetota > Phycisphaerae > Phycisphaerales > Phycisphaeraceae > CBDCUA01. The sequence continues at coordinate 431,809 of CBDCUA010000005.1, forward strand.
CGCGTCTAGGGAGTGAATTCGTTCTTCGTCGCTAACGGCATATTGTGCCAAAGAAACGATCGGCTCACGAGATAAAACACCTGTCGTGCGACCGATCATGTAGATCGGCACGATGAGAATCAAGGACACAAGAACGATCGGGTGGCGCGTCCATTTTGTAAAGAACAATACGCCCAGTCCTAACAACAGCAGCATGATGGCATACGTGCCCTTGCACAGTGCCGCGGTGATCAGCATTGCCGGCACAACCACTGACATGGGTACACCCCAAATTTGCTTGACCGATCGTGATACCCATAGCCAGACAGCTGCCACACTAGTGATGGTCATCCACATGGTTAACATGAGTCCGCCATCCATAAAGACCACCGGGCGGTACCCGCCGTAGCGCATGAGGTAAACGAATCGCTTCTGCGCAAACCCATATATGGAATAGTGTAAGGTTGGGGCCATTCGGACTTCCCACAGACAAAATGGGATGTAAATAATTCCCCCCACGGCAAGCCCGATGGCCAACTCCCGTAGCGAGGCCAGGTCTGGGAAGTAAACGCGTCCAAGAAAGTATGGGATTCCCCATATGATCATTCGAAGAAAAACACTTGACGCGCCGTCATATGCACCCAGCCCGTTGGAAACGGATGATGCGAACGGGCACAAGCACCACACCAGCATGGGAATATCTAAAAAATGCGGACGGTATCGTAGCAGTGTACGACGATCAAATGCCAATGCGCCCAGTGTTGCGGCAATTGTCGTTGCGGTTACCTTGGTGTAGTCGGGCAACCCCGTGATGGATAGGCCGGCCATAGGTAAAAATAGCCAGCCGATCAGAAATGTGGCAATAACGGCATGCCGTGGCTGAATAAACGAAAATAGAACAATCGCAAGGGGGATAATCCCAAACAGAGCGATATATACACTGATGGACATGTCACATGTATCCGACGGTCCAGTTGGTCATCTTTCATGGCGATGATGCAGGTGTTGATGCGCTTCGTCCCCGGGGGACACGTGTTTCCACTGGATTGCTTTAGCCGACGCGGTGCGTCCTGTCACCCCAAGGCACTTTCGTGTGTAGCTTATTCTGGCGCGATCCATCGGACCACTTTCCATAATCAATTCATTTTAATGCGGTTGACGTATCCGTGAATTTCTATCGCCGTGTGGTAGCAGGGTCCGCCCGTTCAACGGATCCGATGGTCATCATGGGTACCGAAAGATGCGTCAGAATAGAACGCCCCGTACCTTGATCGTTTAGGCGGCGAGAAGCTCTGAGACCGTACAAACCACCAGATTTGACGATTTTGCCGCCACAAGCAGCTGCTCTGTCAGTTCCAAGACGTATTCACCCGCTTCACGATTGTGATGGCGGTCACAATCATGCATAAGCACCACGGCCCCGTGATGATCGAGCACCTGATTAACAATCGTTTCTGCGGAGGGCCATTGCCGACTCGAGTCGTGGGAATCAATGGTCCACCAGATGGGGCGCCTCGAACGGTAGCGTAGGGCAAGCCATGTCCACAGCGTCAGTCGACCCCGCGGCGGTCGGAACATACCGTCAGGTTTGACCCAATGGGCCACAGCGCGGTAACCGGCTTCGATGTCGCGTATCGCGGACCACAGGCGTTGCCACGCGTTGATATGGGCGTACCCATGCGATGCCAATTCGTGGCCGGCGCTGCGAAGCTGGTCGCACAGGATCGCCCTTTTCTCGGCTCGAAACCCTGTTAGGAAGAATGTCGCTTTCGCTCCATGTTTGTCCAAAAGTTGAACCAGACGGGGTGTCAGCTCATTTCCTGGCCCGTCGTCATAGGTCAAAACCAATTTTCCCTTGACTTTGCGTCGCAGTGTCGCGGTTTGGCGCCAGCGACACCACAACCCCACGCCGTACGTCGCCAAGAAAAATGTCACGGGGACAGCGATAGCCAAAAGACACACAGTGATGGCGGTGTTTGTCATCGGTCCGAAGGCACTTTCTGTATTCTCCCCCGGTGTCGGTCTGCGGCCACCTGCTCAACGACGCGACGGAATGGCTGCGTAAAAAAGTCATCGATCTTTCTGCGGACATCTTTGATCTTATGCTTTAGTTCAGTTCTCACAGAATCACGGCGGCGATAAACCTCATCAATCGCGTCCATGCATGATGCAGCATTTTGCCCCCGCAAGTCAATGACCCCCGATGCCGATCCAAGGTGTCCCATCACTCCCGCAGCTTTCTTGCTATAGGCCATCGTGCATGTGGGAATCGTTTGGGAGATCGCACCGATACAAGCATGCATCCGGGCGCCGAGGAAAAAGTCACACTGTCCGACGAGATATTTGGTTTGTCCGGCGGTGTAGGGCCCTCCAATCGAGCCGACTCGATCGCCGTAACGCTTGCTCAGCTGCTTACGCACCATCATGCACACGCCGGTGTCGTGCATGTCCTTCTGTCGGCCCCATGTGGAGGGATCATCACTTGCCGACGCGGGGGCAATGACGTGGGGAATTAGTACCAATCGGGTATCAGGCTTTGACAGCGCCCAGTCAGCGATGTTGTCAATCAGGCGTGGATAGTCCAGCTGTACGTCGAACCGTTGGGGATCACACCAGTACAAGAGCCCACTGACGTTCAGGCCGATTAGTGTTTCGTTGCGATGGCGTTTTTCCAGAAACGGCTCTTGCCGTAGCGGTACCGGCACGGGATCGAGGGCAAAAGCGACATCCGGGCACTGAACCATGTGGTCTGGCCGATGGCCGCCAAAAAGTTCGTCAAGTTCATCTAAACCGTAAAACTCTCGCGTGGCGCAGAGAAGACTGCGATCGATAATCTGGCGCGCCGTTGTCCGCGAGGATTCACGCGTAAACGGCCCAACGGTTTGGGGCAGCAGCACCATGGGGATGCCCATGTTTAGCACCAGAAGTTTTCGAGCAGCCTGAATATTGTGCCGATTGGGGCCATAAATGTCAGTAAAAGAATCACCGCCGGTGATATCGAGTACCAAATCACTTTGACGGAGAAGATCAAATGTTCTGTTGTGTGCGATCATCCATCTTTTAAGCGGTGCAGGCAAAACGGAGGTGCATGTTCGCAGCAAACGCAAATGAGCTGTGCCGTGTCGCTGGCGAGGAGAGTAACTGTGATACAGCTCCAGTGATTCGACCTGAATCTGACGATCGGCCAATTGCAGATTGATGGTCGGATGAGGTGACCAGCTTTGGAAAATCAGGCGCGCGGTGGGAAAAGAATCCAGGCACGCCTTTGCTGTTGCGGTACCCAGTGCGGCGACGCCGAGATTTGTCGACGTCGGGTCGGCACCCACAATCGTCATCGTGATCGGCGTTTCGTCGGCGCGGTTGCGGTGAGGCGCGATGGGATGTCCATTTTGGGAAATGGCGTCAGTTAACGGAAGCACGGTATCTCCTACTTACTTAAACCAATGGGGTAAACGGCGACCGAGAAATTCTTCCAGCTGACGGTTGGGTTTTTCGAACCGTTTCAACAGTTTGACGCGTGTTTGAGGAAGCGGGGGCGAGACTTTTTCCTTAAAGTCTTTTACGATATGCCTGCCGAATATTGACCGCCCCAGGGATCGCTCCAATCGGGATCTGGCAGCATGTCGCCACGTCTTGGGGATAGCGCCGATCATTTGTGAAAGGCCAGGCACACGCCGCAATGAATCAAACTGCTGTTGTATCCGGTTGGAGGCGTAGCGGCGACCATCAGAAATATTGGCAACAATTTTTCCGTTCGTGGTTAAATCAGCGTGTTCGATTCCGAGGAACTCTTGTAATTGATTTGTGATGTTCTTCGGATCTTTTTTGAACTGTTCAAAGACAATAAAAAAGAAGCGTTCACGGGGAAAATATTTGAGGTACCGTTCAATCTGCATTAGATAGCAGCTCGTGTCGACATACACATCACTCTCTTGTAGGGCTTGCTCGAACGTCAGGCTGATCTTTTCCCCATGGATATGTTTTCGCTGAAGGTTGTGTACGTAATGGGAGTATGTCCTGTCGGCGGGGTGCCGCATCACATAAACGAATTTTGATTGAGGATTCATGCTGCTAATCCGCGGCGGAACGTCCGGGAAGTGAGGCCAACGGGTGTAGGACGTGGAAGCCTCGCCGCAGATCTGATCTGGCAGTGCTTGGGCAAACAAAGAGCGGTACCAATCGTCACCTTTGGCATGTACGTCTTCATGGCTAAAGTACATCGGTTCCTTATGCGGACACATGTAGATCTGGGGATGACGACACAGGTAGCCGAATAGGGAAGTCGTGCCCGCTTTCATGGCGCCGATCACAAAGAAATCTGGCACTCGTCCTGGGCCGGGGTGGGACCCGACGTGGGCTGAGATCTGATCCACGGCATGGGCGGAATTTAAAGTGGGCTTAGTCACTCGGATGCTGATTCTGTCACAAGATTTGCGGATGTCGGGTCGGCGCTCCGGTGGCACCACCGATAGAGTTGTTTGGTCATCGCTCTGCGAAGGTCAGCGAAGAGCCACAGTGCGATAAGGGTATAGCCCAAGATCACCGCCGCCGCAACCAGTGGCGGGTGCCATGCGAGGTGGGACCACTTGGTTTGCACGGCAGCGATTGCGGCGGTGGCCCCGACGATCACCATCATGGCCGGTTTGACGCTTAGCCTCAGGGGAATTCCGTGTTGTTGTCTGAGCCGGGCGATGGCTACGATGTATGCCACCAGCTCTCCACCCAAGCCGGTCATGGCGATATCGCTCATGCTTCCGCCCCACATCCCCACGGCCGCCGCCGCTGGCAGGGATATCGCTCGTGACAGGTTGGTGTACATCATGTTCTTGGTGTCGCCCAACGCTGTGGCCGCTGTGCCGGGAAGCCCTCGCATGCCGCGGAACGCTTGAATGCCCGCCAGAACACCCACAATCATGCCAACCGCCGCGTATTTCGGTCCATACAGGGCGTGGACCAGCCAGCTACCCGCCGTGATAAAACCGATCAATAGACAACCAAACTGTAACGCTTGGATTTCGTTGAATCGCATGTACATCCGTTCGAACGCAGTCTTATCGCCTTGTAGCTTTGACAATGAAGGTAACAAGACCCGTCGAACCACCGCCGCGATCATTGTTGCCGGAGCCATGGTCAGCAAAAATGCGACGGAAAAAATACCTAAATCTTCCAGCGAAAAGATTTTTGCGACGATAGCCCTGTCGCCCTGAGTCACCGCAAAAAATACCAGGCCGTTAACCAATAACGGCCATCCGAACACCCAAAATCGCTTCAGGATGATCCAATTGATCGTCCAACGGTATGGGCGTTTGGCAATAAGATGGGACCACAGTGTCTGGATACTTGGCGCAGCAATTTCGAGAATAAGCAGGACCCTAAAGTCTCCCAGCCAACGGCTCAGCGGGTAAGCGACAAGGAGCGTCGCAACTTGAGATATTGTGGCTGAACTTTCGAAGGGAAAGAACTGGAGCTTTCGCTGAAGCCGCCAGATATCCATGTGCGCAAGGCCAGTGACGATCGGCGCGATCGCAAGGTATCGGAACGCCCAGGCCGTGTCTGCGGAGCCAAAAAATGCACTAATCGGTGAGGCGAAAACCCAAAGGATTCCTCCGATGCAAAAACCCCGCACGGCAACGGTAAATTGAGCCGTTGCTTGCATGTCCGGGTCGTCGCCGTCGGGCGCCTGGATCAACAATCGTTCAAATCCAAGACTACTGACGAGCTCCAGTAGCATCATCGTCAGCGAAAATGTTGCTCCGACGCCAAAGTCGGCGGGGCTGACCAACCGCGCAATGATGATGTTGCGAATGAATCGACAGGCGTTGTTGGCCACCTGTCCTAATAGGATAACCACCCCGCCCTTCAGAAGTTTTGTGGCCTGCGGCATATTCCCTGAATCGTACCCTATTTTGTTGTCCTAGAGACAACCGATCGTTAATGTTGCCACCAACCCGTCGGCGTTTCCGATTGAGTCAGGTGCATCGCTCTGAGCAAGCGATAATCGAATGCCCACTGATCGACATACCAGATGTCCCCCGGACAATCAGGTACGCTTTGCGGAGGAACGAGGGTGGTGTCAGGGATGCGGCGAGAAAGAACGCGTCAGACCAACTCATCTCTCACACGTGCCACAATGGTCGCTTTCTTCGACCGAGGAAAAAATGCCCCAGACCACCGATCAGCAGAAGTGCCGACGCTGGTTCCGGGACAATGGTCGCGTCTACAATAAAATTATCAAATACCAAGTTAATCCGCTCTGAAGTCCAGTCATCGCGTTCAAAGTAAACCCCTACAGAGGTAATATCGGTGAACTCATGGGCGGCGAACAGGCCGTTGCTTGTCGCTGTAATCTCGTCAAAGTCAATATCTGACCCGGCTGGGTCGTACGGCGCCCAGTGGGTTTCTGTGGGATCTAGCTCGACGGTTACGCCAAAGCCGTTGCTCACGCCGTCGATCGTGAATTCTGAAATATACAATTGATCTCCGTCTCCCACGACGAACCGTCCTTCGTCAATTTGGTCCCATTTGCGGGTGATGTCTACGCTCATCCTATCGCCTTGTTGAAACTCAACCTGCTGATCCGATGAAACGTCCAGGAACCCATCACGACGCCAAAGAAAAACGGAGTGCATATTGCCCAAGTCGTCGGTCGGATCTGTACCATCCTGAGTCTTCCAGGCAAAGGAAACAGGAAGCGTTGACACCGGTCCAGCAAACACAGTCATATCGGATCCGGGACCTGGTCCGCGTGCGATGCCGTTTGGAAATCGATTGTCGAAAGTCACAGGGTCGGTGAAACCATCGTTTTGCACCAGCGCTTGTGGGAGTGTTGTTGCGACCGTGTTGAGGTAACGCGCGACGATTCCGCCGTAGAACATCGCACTGGGCAGGTCGCCATGGTAAATCCGCGCCCATTCGGGAACAGATGTGTCGGTGACCAGATGCGGCGTGAGCGGTTCATCGAGACTAAAATCCCAAGACAAAAGGCTGTCGTCGTCGCTACCATCCCCGTCGATGTCCAATTGAAAGGTGTCATGGCCCCAGGCCGAGGTGCTTCCTCCTCGGTACCTGCCCGATATGTGTTTCCCCCCATCTAAGTAAACATCCCACCAACGTACGACCATTCCCGCTCGAGCGGGGGTCGCGACACCGACTACCAAAAAGATGGCAAGACAAAATGCGATTTTCTGGACGGCGGTATGAGATGCCCAAGCGTTTGCCGTCCACTTTGGCGGGCGAATCACGAACTTGTGTAGAGCCACTGATCTAGGCATGTCTCCGTTTCCTCCATTTGAGTGTACCCAGGAGTGTCTGGCCGCAACCGATAATTGAGCAATAAATGATGTGTATTGCTCACTGGTCGGCCGCCCTTTTCGGATCTAGAAGGGCAGTCCAAATCGAGACATCTCACTTCGTTACACTTTTCCAGGACTATTAAAAGACAAAATACGGTTCTTTGTAAGCTACTTAAAATACTACGGCTTATCCTAAAACAGCATCAGGTCTGTCTCCGCTTAGCCAACTATCACGGGTAGACGGATCAAAAAGACCTTCTTCCCATGAGGTTATATTACTCATACCGTCCATGTTTGCGCCGGTCAAGCTGCGAGTCGACAAAATGTGGTTTCTGTGCAAAGTCGTGCGACGTGATCTGGATCGTAGCAGTTGTCACGAGTCCCAATTTTGGTCCAGCCGCCAGGGGCTGATCATCCGACCAACATAGGTTGGGCGGGTTGCCGGGGCAGCTCTGCGATTACGTTGACTTGCGCGAAGGCCGCGCCACGCTCACCGTGGCCGTTTTTAACTAAATTAACCCAGCTGTCAACGCTACCGTGAGCAGATGGTGTTTTATGGCACATTTTCCCCGAATGTCGCCAATGTCCTGTATTTTATCGCTTCGGCCAGCGGTTGGTCCTGATACTCGAGATGTCCCCAACATCCCCACTTGTTTGATCCGTAGACATACGTGTATCCCACAAATAGGTCACCTTCCATTTGTCGGAAGCCTTCCAGCAACTCACGGTAGACTTGCCCGATCATCGGATGGTTTTGTGCGTCGATATACGCCTGAAGATAGGGCCGTTTTCGTCCCTTTGTCGCAAACCCCGGTCCACCTTCGTAGGTGACGAATTCGATTTTTCTACCCAAGCGCCGGCTCCATTCGGCGGCCATCGTCGCGTGGGTCTGCATCAGTGGCAAACGGTGCTCCCGCAAGTAACGACGGGCTGCCAACAGGGCTTCCATAGCGGTGGTGTGCTGATTAAATCCTTGGCTGTAGTTTTTTCTCGGATGGACATACGCAGCGCAAGACACAGCGTCGAACTCTCCATCGAGGTGCCGCAGTAATTTTCTGGCGAACGACGGGTTGTGAGTATGGCCCGCCGCAACACGTACAATGCGATCGCGCTCACGGCCGAAAACATTTCGCCAGATTCGCCAATCACGCCGTGTTTCCTCGGCGATGATCTGTGTCGAATCTACCGCTCGTTTGGCCGCCTGCTGATGGGCCCATCGCGTCACCGTGTAGCCTTGATTCCACGTTTCGTTTGACCACTCTACGTAGATTTTTGCGTTCTTGTGTAGATTGGCCTTGACCATTGCCGCAAAGTTCCGGACAAATTCATCATCCGCCAAATGAGGCATGCTGAACCAAGGGTCGGCGTCCAATTCGTTACACAGGGCAATCATGTATTCGATGGCGACGCCGTTGGGACCGCTTTGGCGGGCCGAACGGGGCGTGGGCCGCTCGGTCCATCGCGTCAGACAACCGGCTAGGGTTTGCTGCCAGTGCATGAATCGGATCACTTTAAACGGACGCAGACGCTCTAAGAACAGTGGATGAAAGGGAGATGAATGCCCTTCGAACCCAGGCATCCACAATCGGATGTCGCGTACCGGATCGCCGCGATCGGACCTGTCGATTTGGAGGAACAAACCCTTACGAGGAACCACGTGTACTAAAAACCGATTGTGTCCCAGTTTGACGACCTCTCGGGCGTCGCCCTTGACGACGATGTCTCCTGAACCGCCATAAGCAAGGAGATAAGTGCCCGCCGGATAATGTCCGTCAATTCCCCGGAACATCGACGTTCCGACCACCTGCCCGTGTTCGAGGATGGGCCAGCCTTCAGGGGTCAGTGTAAGAATATCTTTAGGATTTTTTTTGATGGTTCCGTCGGGTTTGAGGACCCTCCATTCTCTTGACTGTTTAAACACATCAACAAACGCCCACTGATGGCTCCAGTAGGTCAGTTCAGGCAAGTTCATTCCGATACGAACCGTCGTCGACGATCGACCGTGATGAGCTTCGGCTGCCGTGGTTGGAGTGTCATGCAGTACGCTGTCTTTCGCGACACCGATGCCGGCAACAGCCAGAACCACGAACAACAATGCCGTACACCCGCCGCATCGAATCTTGAAGTCGCTTAAACGATAGCCTTGTTTTCGATGGCCTAAGCACTGATTTAACATGCTCATTTCAGTCAGGTTGTTGTGTACGGGTACGGCCCGCGTTCGTATTGCGGCTTACATACGGGCTTTGTGAATATCGTCAAGCTCACGCCGGTAAGCAGCGGGTTTATCAGCTGCTGTTCGAACTTGGGCAAGCTCCGCTCCGGTCGGCTGCGCGGGTTCCCTTCCCTCCACGCTGCGACTTGGCCAGTTCGTCCATTCATGAGACGCTTCTGGGTCATCCACGGAATGTTGACCTATTCCGCAGGTTCCAGCAGCGTTCCGTCTATCTCCAAGCTCGAGGCCTGTCCCAGCATCTCGACTTGAAGAATCAGCCGATCGTTTTTGGTCCGGTTCTCGATGACACCTTCGAGACCTTCAAACGGGCCAGATCGCACCACAACCCGGATACCCTTCTTAAGGTATGGATAAGGGTCAAGTGACGCTCGATAGGCCACAGCCAAATAAATACTACGCAATTCGCCGGTCATTCGTTCTTGGTCGATCACCGGAATCACGCTGGCGATGCGTTTGGTTCTGTCGGCCGCGTACGCGTTGTCCAGATCCCCGTGAAGGAACACATAGCTGGGGAATAGTGGAACCTGGGCCGCGAATTTGCGTCGGCCGTGATAGGATATTTTGGTCATCAGAGGCAGGAAGTACGTGACGCCCATGGCCTCCAATGCATCGGCCAGGACCTTTTCCTGACGGCTTTTGGTATGGAGCACGAACCAGCGGCCTGTGGCGCAGGTCATCTGCTCCCATCTAGCTTCTGCGGTAGACGGACAGATAGTCGAAGCAGTCGATGGCCCCATCGGTCTTTGCCTCCCACTCCACCCGTCGCTGCGGAGAGATGCCTCGATTGACTGGATATACAGTTTCCGCCGACTCAAATGATTTGAATCAGCAAGATAAGAAACGTGCTCTACGCAGTCATCAGGCGATCATTTCTTGCTAAGTACTCGCCTCGTCGAATACATGGGAGTCGCTGCTTGCGCCTCCTACCCTCGCTTTTTCGGCCTTTCGCTACACATTCTTCACTCACTTAGCGATTTAGCGAGCGCGGATTGTAATTTCACCCCACTCCATTCGTCAACGGCGGTTAGGGGTGCACTGGCATCTCACCCCCGGTTGCGCCAAACACATATTTTACTTATTTTAGCACTCTAGGTCCGATTCGACAGCGGTGTGGCGTCACGCACGTTCCGGCGCAATAAATGGTCAACGCCCCGACCTATCGGCGGGCCCTGGTTGGTGCCAGACCGATAGCTGACGGCTTATCCTCTCAGCTGATTGATGTCATGCCGAAGGCCTACTTATCGGCACAACACCAAGCGACTATTGGGACACGACACCGAGCGATCCAGCCAGAATGCCGAAGAAGATCCAACGGGCCCGTGGAGACGATTCCCATCGCCCCACGTCTTCTGCGATCGGTGGGTTCTTCCCATTGATCGACCGTTTTGTTCAGATTGTCCCGATCGGGTCTTGGATCATCCGCCGCGGGACATCAGTCTCGCATCCCAACGGTCGATGGATATCATAGCAACAGTTCGTCAAACCCGGCCGAGCCGGGTATTGCGTGTTCTTGCACCTGCGTCGTGATTGCAGTAGCTTGAGGCGCCATATGGAGGTCGGGTCGGCTCACGGTTGAGGGCGATAACGTGGATCAATGGTGTCCGTAGTGTAGGTGACCCGAAGAAACAACGTTGAACGATTTCTGCTCAGTCTTGCACGCGTTTATTAAGCGAACACAGTGAGCATGTTCCGCATGCGTCAAGGGAAGTGTGTTCGGCGGTTAAGCTAACGGAGTCGATTGTGTGTAATCTCTCTGAAGTGCCGGTGTTTGTGCTTTGTGGCGGCTTGGGGACGCGGTTAAAAGAGGATACGGAAGTACGCCCCAAGCCCATGATCCCCGTAGGGAACCACCCGATTCTGTGGCATATCATGCGTTCTTATGCCCATCACGGGTTTACACGATTCATTCTTTGCTTGGGCTACAAGGCGGAAGTCATCAAGTCCTACTTTCTGAATTACTCCTCTTTAAACAGCGATTTTACTGTTGATTTGAAATCGAACGAGGTGACGGTGCACTCTGTGGATCACGATCAAAACTGGCAAGTGACCCTGGCTTTTACCGGAGAGCAGGCCATGACAGGTAGCCGCGTGGCCCAGGCAGCCGGTCGCTATCTGGGAGATGCCCAGCAGATGGCGGTGACATACGGGGACGGATTGGTCGATGTGGATTTGAAAGAAGAGTTTGAGTTTCATCTGTCTCACGGCAGGATCGGGACCGTGCTAGGGGTGAATCCGCCTTCTAGGTTCGGTGAGTTGAAGCTCGACGGTTATCAGGTCGAAGAGTTTTCCGAGAAGCCTGAGTTTGTCGACAGCTGGATCAATGGAGGCTATTTCTTTTTTCACCGCAGGTTTTTGGATTATCTGTCAACCGACCAGGACTGCGTCCTGGAGCGAGATCCGCTGGTGACACTCGCGGCCGATCGGCAACTCTGCATGCACAAGCACAGGGGATTTTGGGCGTGCATGGATACTCAACGCGACCGCGACTACCTCAATGGCCTGTGGCAAAAAGGTCAGGCCCCTTGGAAAACATGGCGGTCCTCATACGCACGCCCACAAAGCGCCTTTTGATCGCTAAATCGAACATCCATCATTTTCCAAATAGAAGGAAGAAAGTAGAGTAGAGCGATGAAAGTGTTTGTAACTGGTCACAGAGGGTATATCGGTGTCCATCTCGTTGATATACTCAAAGCGGCGGGGCACAGAGTGACCGGTTGTGACTTGGGCCTGTTTGATGGATGCGAATGGGAATCGCCTGTCGCCCCAGACCGGGAGCTTAATAAAGACGTGCGCCAAGTCACACCTGCGGATCTCGACGGGCATGACTGTGTCATGCACTTGGCCGCACTATCAAATGATCCAATGGGGGACATCCAGCCGGGTCTGACCGAGTCGATCAACCTGGATGGTTCCGTCCGCCTGGCTGCGATGGCTAAGCAAGCGGGTGTTGGTCGGTACCTGTTTTCTGGCAGTTGTTCTGTCTACGGCCAGGGCGAGAAACTGGATCTTGAAGAGGACGATCCTTTGAAACCTCTAACCGCCTATGCGAGGTCAAAGATTGAGACCGAAGTCCGCGTGGCGCAACTGGCCGATGAAGGGTTTACGCCTGCTTATCTACGAAACGCGACGGCCTACGGGTTTTCGCCGATGCTGCGGATTGACTTAGTGGTCAATAATCTTCTGGCGTCTGCGCTGTCATACGGAGAAATCCGCATCATGAGTGATGGGTCTCCGTGGCGTCCGCTGGTGCATTGTAGAGATATTGCCAGGGCGTTTGTTGCGTTTATGGGAGCACCGGCAGAAGCCATCTTCAACAAGGCCGTCAATGTAGGAGGCAACGACGAAAATTACCGGGTGCGCGACGTGGCCGATCAGGTTCAAAGGCTGCTCCCAGAGGCCAAGATTACGTATACCGGCCAGGTCGGTGCCGATCCCCGTAACTATCGGGTGAAATTCGATCGGCTCAAATCGGTGTTGCCAGATTTTAGTCTACAGTACACGCTTGCCCTGGGGATGGAAGAGCTTCACCGAAAGATGGTCGAGCACGGATTCGGCGTGTCAGACTTTGAAGGGGATCAATTTGTGCGGCTTCGTTGGCTGTCGAAGCGAATGGGAGCTTTGACGTCTGATTGACGGAGGGCCAGGCGCGCACATCTACGATTGGGCTAACACGAGAGGTTGATCGAATGATCTTTGAAGAAACGCCGCTCCGAGGTGCATACGTAATAGGTTTGGAGAAGCGATCCGATGAACGGGGGTTCTTTGCACGGGTGTTCTGTACACGCGAATTCGAAGAGCACGGCCTTGTGTCCGGGTTCGTGCAGGTTAACAACTCGCTGGCAACCGAGAAAGGGACCCTTAGAGGCATGCATTACCAGCTCGCCCCAAAAGCGGAAGTGAAGGTCGTGCGCTGTATTAAGGGGGGGCTTCAAGATGTTATCATTGATCTACGCGAAGGGTCCGAGACCTTTGGCCAGCATTTTTCGGTGTTGCTAACTGCTGAAAACAGAAAGATGCTCTACGTGCCGAAAGGGTTTGCCCATGGTTTCATCACGCTCGAACCAGACACCGAAGCGTTTTATTTCGTTGACGAGTTCTACGCTCCGGATTTGGAACGGGGCATCCGCTGGGACGACCCCCGTTTTGACATCAAATGGCCCCTGAAACCCACAGTGGTTTCGGACAAGGATCAATCCCACCCCGATTTTAATCCCGAGTTTCACCTGCGGCCTTAAGGCGAGTCGGCTCATGAAGATTCTCTTTACGGGTGCCAGTTCATTCACCGGTTATTGGTTCGTTCGGGCGTTAGCTGGCGCCGGTCACGAGGTTGTCGCCACTTATCGTGGCCAGGCAGATCGTTACGATGGCGTACGAGCCGAACGGGTCCAACGTTCGGCCGAGTTCTGCAATAGGGCATGGGGATGTGTGTTTGGCGACGATCAGTTTTTTAAGCTGATCAGCGAAGGGGGGCCCTGGGATGTCTTGTGTCACCACGCGGCTGACGTGACGGATTACAAGAGTCCCGACTTCGATGTCATGGGTGCCGTGGCGAACAATTGTAGAAACCTGAGGGGTGTATTGGATGCGCTTCGTTCCAAAGGATGTGGCAAGGTGGTGCTCACCGGATCGGTTTTTGAGAACGGAGAGGGCGCAGGATCGGAAGGCCTGGCCGCCTTTTCACCGTACGGGTTATCCAAGGCTGTCACCGCGCAGGTGTTCCGTTACTACGCAGAGGTCGGAGGTTTTCGTTTGGGCAAGTTTGTGATCCCAAATCCATTTGGGCCCTACGAGGAGCCTCGATTTACAACGTATCTCATTCGGTCCTGGTATCAGGGTAAGAAACCCGCGGTATCCACGCCTGACTACATACGCGATAATATTCACGTTTCGCTTTTGGCCAAAGCCTACGTACGTTTTGTCGAGCAGCTGGGGACAGGCGGTGGGTTCGAGCGGCTTAACCCCAGTGGCTACGTGGCCAGTCAGGGGGCGTTTGCTCGTGCCTTTGCCGACCAGATGCAGCAGCGGCTTGACCGTTCATGCCCCATCGAGTTTAAGAATCAGACGCAGTTCACGGAGCCGCGTGTACGAATCAATATTGACGTCCCGGACCGTGACCAGCTTGACTGGGACGAGGGCAGAGCATGGGACGAGCTGGCCGATTATTACCGACAGACGTACGGCGGTTGATTGTACGCAGGGTTGGCGCGGTGTCGCGGTGGTCGTAGGAATGTCGGTCGATGTTTGAGCGTGTCAGCGTAGGGTGAAGGGTTGCCGGTGAGCGATACACGGTTTTCACGACAGGATTGGCCAAAGCGGTGAAACGAGGCGTGGCGTGGAAGAAAAAAATCAAGCCGATCACCATCCTCTTGTGGTTGCGGTCGTGTTGACGTGGAACGACACGGAGATGGCCGGCCAATGCATAGGATCGGTTCTCGCCAATGACTATGATCCGCTTCGGGTGGTGCTGGTTGACAACGGGTCGGTGAATCCTTGTGGCGAACAACTCCGGCAGCAGTTTCCGTCGATCGACCTTGTGGTCCTTCCTAAAAATCAAGGCTTTACCGGGGGGTGCAATCGCGGATTGGAGCGGGCGCTCCAGATGGGTGCTGAATATATTTTTCTATTGAACAACGATACGATTGTAGATCGTTTGGCAATACGGCATCTTGTGGACGCGATCAAGCAACGGCCGGACGCCGCCGCCGCTAGCGCATTGATCCTGTTTCCAGACGAAGAGAAGCGGGTTATGTTGTACACGGGGCGCCTGCTGCGTGATTGCGGCCAGCACATCCGTCCGCCGGAGGGGCAACTGTACGCGAACAGCAAGTGGCCTACGGTGGAAACGGAGTTCGCGTCAGCCTGCGCATTGTTGTTTCGCTCGTCGGTATTGCGGGAGGTCGGTCTCTTCGACGAGAGCTTGGGGACCTGCTGGGAAGATTACGACCTCTGCGTGCGCTTTATGGACGCGAAACGTCCAATTATCGCGGTCGGTGACGCCGAGGTCATCCACGATCGAGGGTCGACGACGGGGCGGGCGTCGCCTTATATCACGTACTATTTTACGAGAAATCGGTTGATTTGTTTGTTTCGACACGGTCGTCCGTGGGCCATCCTCCGCAACACGCCCTACATCCTTCGTTCGTTTTGGTCACAGGTAAAGGCTTACGGCTTGGGGAACTGGCGGTGTCATTGCGCCTTTGTGAAGGCGGTGTTCCATTTTCTTTTGGGGGTCCGGGGTGAGGGTCGCCCTCCACGTGCTCGCGCCGACTAGAACACCGGTTCTCAATAATAATGGCTGATTCTGCTGGGTTTGTGGTTTATCGTGAGAGCCGCCTAGCGTTGATATCCATGACTGACAGTCAATGGCTATCGGGATGACAAGTCCATTCTCTGTCCATCCGTCATTGACCGCAGAGATCAGGCGGTGATAGGCAACGCCAATGAGCGATGTGTTCACCAATCTCCGGCTTATTGACGTGAGAAGGCAAAGGGCTCAGGGTTGTATTATAACAATCTGGATTGATTCTCCCGCACGCAGCTGCGTCTGCCAAAGCGGGCATACGGCAGACAGAAGTTAGCCGTCGCGCATAACATTACGCCATGTGTACAAGAAGCCCGAGCGGCTGTGGTTCGGTAACAGGTCGTCCGCAAAGCGAGCCATTCATTTACCGGATTTCACAAGTGCAATCACAGCAGCGCCTCTGGCAATAGCTGATCAAATACAGCAGAGAGATTTTTTTGCCAGTCGGCCATGGGCCCACACGCTGCTTCCACACGCGAAAGGGCCAGCACGCTGTAGGTTGGACGCCTGGCGGGACGCGGAAACTGTTCGGACGAGCATGGCTCAATCTGACAGCGAGGGTTGACGCGTTTGGCAACAGCTTGGGCGAATTCAAACCATGTGCATTCGCCGCCGTCTGTCACATGATAGAGGCCTGTCAGGTTCTTCTGGACAAGGTCCAGGCTGACCCTTGCTAGATGTTCGACACTGGTGGGGCGGCCTCGCTGATCGTCTACGACTTTCAAGACGGAGCGTTGAGCGGCCAACTTAGAGATCGTGCGAACAAAGTTGTTGCCCCATGGTGCGTAGAGCCAGCTGGTACGAATGAGCAGGTGCCGACAGCCAGATTCCTTGACTCGCCGTTCACCCAGCAGCTTACTTTGGCCATAAGCGTTGACCGGGTTGACCGGGTGATCAACGGGATAGGGTCGATCCGCTTGTCCGTCAAAGACATAGTCGGTGCTGTAATGAATCAGCCTGGTGTCTGTGGCAGCACACCGTTGGGCCAGCTGACCGACGGCCGTCCCATTGACATCGTTGGCGGCTTCAGGTTGAGATTCTGCGCCGTCCACATCAGTCCATGCGGCGCAATTGACGACGGTATCGTATCGGTCGCTTAGACCACGGTGCACATCCTCAAGACGGGTTAAGTCAAATTCCGTTTTGCTCGGTGCGTCATACGTCATGCGACGCTGATCTAGTAGAGCTTTCCATGCACGCCCAAGCATGCCACCGGCGCCGAGGATCAGGATGGGGCTGGGATCGTTGGTCATCCGTGTTGCACCTACCAGGCAAACCCGGCAACATGGTCGTAGGACCGACGCTCTTCGTCGGGGTGATCGAGATTATAAGCCGGTTTCACGAAAGAGGTCTTCTCGTGGGCAACCCCGTCTGGGCTCTTTCTTGTGTCGACGTCGATACGACGATTGTCTGCACCAGCGACTGGTCCAGAGGTACTGACAGGCCGTCGAAGGTGCTCGCCTCAATCGACCAACCCACCCCCGGAGCATTTCATCGGCCAGATCGTCGCGTTGCAGGTCGATATTTATCACGATTTTAGGTTCATGCCACGTCGCTTGACAGTCCGTGGCCAGGTATCCAAAACGCTCGTGAAGTGCTTGCTAGAATTTGAGACTGGTCGAAACTGCTCGTACGGAAAATTAAGTTTCAGTTTTTTCTGTTTTTCCGCTACAGAAGTTGCTTCCAGTATCGGCACTTCTACGATTTGGTGCCCCCCAGCCGCGGCTTGATCTCAATGAAATCGTAGGGTATACTGACTCAACATCGCTTTCTTGCCGATTATGGAAGTCTAGGCGGTATCTGCACATATTGGAGTCGATGTCGCGCCCATTTCTAAGGCGTACGTGCAGTGTGATAAGAATAGCCGAGGTATTAAAGGAGAAATGTCTCCTTATATTTGTTTTTTGCGGGTATCGATCATCGTAGAATAGCGAGGCGTGGGAGAGGGAAATTTCACTCATGAAAGTTGCAATCCTCGCTGGAGGAGTTGGATCACGACTGTCTGAAGAGACAGAGGTTAAGCCGAAGCCCATGGTCGAAGTCGGTGGTCGTCCGATACTTTGGCACATCATGATGCATTATTCAACGTATGGCTTGCGCGACTTCGTGGTCGCGTTGGGGTACAAAGGCGAATATATTAAGAAATACTTCTCCGATTACTCTTCGCTGCAGGGAAACTTAACCATCCATATCGGCAACGGAAGCGGAAATGTAACTCAGCACGGTCAGGAGCACCCAAATTGGCAGATCGATTTGATCGAGACAGGCCAGAGCACATTGACCGGAGGTCGTATTAAGCGGCTGACTCCTTTTGTCGGTAACAGTACGTTCATGTTGACGTGGGGTGACGGAGTGTCGAATGTCGACTTGAACCAGCTGTTGGCCTTTCACCGATCTCACGGTCGGCTGGCAACGCTGACAGCGGTTCGACCTCCGGCTCGCTTTGGGCATTTGGTGTTTGACGGTGACCGCGTTGCCGAGTTCTCAGAGAAACCTCAGACCGTTGAGGGATGGATAAATGGAGCATTTTTTGTGTTGGAACCCGGTGTCATGGACTACATCGAGGGTGACATGACCCAGTGGGAATTGGAACCCATGCAGCGATTAGCCCGAGAGGGGCAACTGGTTGCTTATCGCCACGATTCGTTTTGGGCGTGTATGGACACACTTCGTGACAGGCACCGGTTGGAAGAAATGTGGCGTGGTGGAAACCCACCGTGGAAAACCTGGAAGGAAGAATAATGCGCGTTCTTGTGACGGGTCACCTTGGATATATCGGTACAGTACTGACGCCGATGCTGACGTCTGCAGGCCACGATGTCGTCGGTCTTGATAGCGACCTCTACCGTCGATGTACGTTTTCCGCCGCGGGCCCCATCGCCTCGGTGCCCACCATTGAGAAAGATATTCGAGACGTCGTTGCCCGTGACGTCGAGGGGTTCGATGCGGTGTTGCACCTCGCGGCCTTGTCCAATGATCCCCTTGGTGACTTCCAGCCGAGTCTGACCTTTGATATCAATCACCAGGCCGCGGTGCGCCTGGCGGAAGTGGCCAAGCAAGTCGGAGTAAAACGGTTTGTGTTTGCCTCTTCCTGCAGCAACTACGGTGCTGCGGGCGACGATTTTCTTGACGAAACGGCACCGCTCAATCCTGTAACCCCTTACGGTCAGTCGAAAGTAAGAGTCGAGCGTGATCTGGCTGACCTGGCCGATGACGGTTTTTGCCCTACATTTCTTCGGGCGGCGACCGCGTATGGCGTTTCCCCCCGCTTGCGATTCGATCTGGTGCTCAACAACCTGACCGCTTGGGCGTTTACGACCGGTAACGTCATGCTCAAATCGGATGGCACACCGTGGCGGCCCATTGTGCATATTGAAGACATCTCGCGTGCTTACCTCGCCGTACTGCACGCGCCGCTTGAAAAGGTTCACTGTGGCGTGTTTAACGTCGGTCGTACCGATCAGAACTATCGGATACGTGAATTGGCCGAGATCGTCGCAGAGACTGTACCGGGTTGCCATGTTGAATTCGCTGAAAGTGCGGGGGCGGACAAGCGGTGCTATCGGGTCAATTGCGATCATCTATCCAGCGTATTGCCGGAGTATCAGCCGCAATGGGATGCCCGGCGCGGTGCGCAACAGCTGTACGAGGCGTACAAACGAAGTGGTCTCACGCTCGAGGAGTTTGAGGGCCCGACATATCAACGAATTGGTCATATTCGAATGCTTGTCAAGACAGGCGTGCTCGATCAGGCGTTGCGTTATCAAGATCGACGGTCGGTCGTCGATGCCGTCGAACATGGCGATCGCCCTTCCCGGGCCAAGGATAATGGGCAGGGTTCGAAGTTTGAGGCTCGTTGTCGCAACGCTTGCTGTCGCTCTTGTGGAAGACAGGGGCTCGATCCTGTGCTAGACCTGGGTTTGATGCCACTGGCCGATGGATTGTTGATCGAGTCCCAGCTGGCTCAACAAGAGCCACGTTACCCGCTCGAGGTTGCGTTTTGTCCCGATTGTAAGATGGTTCAGATTATCGAAACGGTGCCGGCGAGCGAGTTGTTCGACGCCAGCTACCTCTATTTTTCATCATTTTCTGAAACATGGTTGGAACACTCGCGTGACAACGCGATGGAGCTGATTGACCGTTGTCGGTTGGACAGCGGTAGTTTGGTCGTCGAGCTGGCCAGCAATGACGGCTATTTGCTGAAAAACTTCGTCGACAAAGGTATTCCTGTGTTGGGCATCGACCCCGCACCAGGACCCGCGGAGGCGGCGCAAAAGGCAGGTGTACCCACCCTCCGTGAGTTTTTTACGATTGATCTGGCCAAGAAGCTTGCCCAAGAGGGGAAATCGGCTGACGTCATGATCGCCAACAATGTTTTGGCCCATGTGACGGATACCAATGGCTTTGTCGCGGGGCTGGCTTGTCTGCTTAAGGATGACGGAACGATTTCTGT
Source organism: Phycisphaeraceae bacterium (assembly GCA_965222495.1). Classification (GTDB taxonomy): domain Bacteria; phylum Planctomycetota; class Phycisphaerae; order Phycisphaerales; family Phycisphaeraceae; genus CBDCUA01. The sequence continues at coordinate 452,067 of CBDCUA010000005.1, forward strand.
CGAGGTGCCGTATGTTCGCGATCTTATCGATCATGGCCAATTCGATACGATATATCACGAACACCTTTGCTTTTTTTCTCTTTCCAGTGCCGATGCACTTTTCCGCAGGCACGGGTTGTACATTAATGACGTTCGTCGCTTGCCGATGCACGGTGGATCACTTCGCTTGTACGTTCAGGCAAAAGAAAACGTTAGCCCTAGCGTGACCCATCTGATCGACCAAGAACAACGCGACGGCGTGACTGAGCACAGCTACTACCAGGGATTCGCTCAGAGGGTACAGAAATTTCGAAAGCAGATGTTTGACATGATTAGGCAGCTGAAAGCCGATGGCAAGCGCGTCACCGCGTACGGGGCGGCTGCCAAGGGTACGATTATGCTCAATTATGTCGGTTTGGATCATCGAATGGTTGACTATGTGGTTGACCAGAACGTACACAAACAGGGGCGTTATGTGCCCGGCGCGCGGTTGTGTGTTCACGCCCCTTCGAGGTTGCTTTCAGACCGGCCTGATTATGTGATCATTCTGCCGTGGAATCTGCGTGATGAAATCATTGCCCAGCAGGCTGAATATCGGGCTGGTGGTGGACAGTTCATCGTTCCCATCCCAGAGCCTACGATCGTGTGAGTCGGTGGCGATCGCGTCCGATCTGGGTATTTGCAGGATGGGGCGTGGCCATTGACTTGGTAAAATGGAGATGGGAACTGTTTTACCACATGTGTGTAGGGTGTAAGGCCCCGGGGCGGTCATTGTCGTCTTGTTCCAAAGGTGCCAAGTGGTGCTCAGAGCTGGAAGGCTATTCTTTAGGGGGCGGTGAATCGGACATCGAATTGTGATCGGAACGTAAGGTTAGGAAACTCGGTATGTCTGCGATCAGCTACTTGAAGCAATCACCGAATCCCAGAACGCTGATCGTTTCGCAACGTCTGGTCATGCCGTCGATCTCACGTTGTTTGATCTATGAGTTTGAAGATCTCGTCCATGGCATCGATTCTGTGGACATCGTTGCCCTACCCACATCACTGGCACCCAGTCGGTGGCGGTACAAACTTGGCAGAGCCATCGATCAAACGATTGGCGCAAGGGGTGCGAAAGGGTCGTCCCGAAGGCCGTATGTCGATCGCGACTACGAGTTACTGTTTCTGGCTTGTGAGAGCGTACCTGACCTGGCTCACATGGGGGATCTTCGTCGTTGGCTGGCATCCTCTCGCATCAGTGTCTGTTATGTTCAAGAGATCTGGGAGCGAGACATCCCGCGTCGCACGGGGGAGATCGAGATGTTGCGTCAGTTCGACCTCATTTTCGTCTCCTGTCAAGGTAGTGTCGCCAGCTTGGCAGAGGCCACCGGTCGCCCCTGCGCATATCTTGCTCCAGGTGTCGACGCGCTGGCCTTTTGTCCGTACCCGGAATCCCCACCAAGGGTTATCGATTTCTACAGTATGGGACGGCGCGCTGCCAAGACCCATCAAGCCCTGCTTAAGCTATCACGCGAGCAGGGCGTATTCTATTTGTACGATTCCACGACAGGAAACAAGGCCGCCTCAGTACCACCGGGTACGGGACGGATTTGGGCCACCGATGTGGCCGACCACCGGTTTTTGCTATCTCAGCTGGTCAAGAGGACCCGCTATTATTTGGTGAATTGTGCTAAGGTCAACTATTCGGATCAGACTCGCGGGCAACAAGAGGTCGGTACGCGATTTTTTGAGGGCTCAGCGGGTGGAGCGATTATGATTGGCCAAGCACCGCAGTGTCCCACATTCCAGGAGCTGTTCGGGTGGCAGGACGCAGTGATCCCCATGCCGTACAACTCGGTTGACATCGCAGACGTGGTCCGACACGTCGACGCGGATCCCCATCGTGTCGATCGTATTCGCAACAATAATGTCCGCTACACCCTTCGGCGGCATGACTGGGTTTATCGTTGGATGCAAATCCTTAATGCGGCGGGGCTCGAACCGGATCCGGCAGCCTGCACCCGTCGCGCAAGACTCGAAGAGAGGGCAGCGTCCATTGAGAAAGACCTGGGCGTGACAGTTTAAACAATGGCTTTGGGCCGATTGGCCACCGGTGTGGTCGCTTTGTGGCGTGGCGCCGGTGGCAATCTGAGAATGGCATAATGGGAATATCAAATGTGGACGGATAATAGATTTTGGTCGATAGAGAGGGTTTTTGGCTGTGATGAATGACCACTTGCGAGAACCAGAGCGCTTGAAGGTGGACCATGTCCCGGCGAACGCAAATGTGAACTGTCCTTGTTGCGGCGGGCAAGATGTATCGACGATCTATCGTGTCGACGATATTCCGGTTCACAGTTGTCTGCTGATGGGTAGCCGTCAGGAGGCGACCGGATACGGCCGCGGCAAACTGCGGCTGGGGTTTTGTCAAGGATGCGGTTTTCTGTTTAACACCGCGTTCGACGAAAGCGTCCACGAATATTCACAGCGATACGAGGAGACACAGGGGTTTTCCCCGACATTCAACGCGTTTGCCAAGTCTTTGGCGCAGCGGCTTGTCGATCAATATGACCTTCGCGGTAAGTCTGTGCTCGAAATCGGATGTGGTAAAGGAGAATTTCTTGTTTTGTTGTGTGAGTTGGGACAGTGCGAGGGCATTGGTATCGATCGAAGCTATGTCCCCTGGCGAACCGCGGAGGAGCAGTCCCAGCGAGTCCGCTTTATCCAAGACTTCTACGGTCCGAAGTATGCGCATCTGCAAGCTCAGTTCATCTGTTGCCGGCACACTTTCGAACATGTAGCGGCAACGCAGCAATTTGTGGCAGATCTGCGTGAGACGATCGGAGACCGGATGGAGACGTTGGTTTTTTTTGAGGTGCCGGATACTTACCGCATCCTTCGGGAAGGGGCGTTTTGGGATATCTATTACGAGCACTGTTCGTATTTCACGCTCGGCTCGCACGCCCGCTTGTTCCGCCAATGCGGATTCGATGTGATTGAGCTGGCATTGGACTATGCTGATCAGTACATCATCCAAACCGCCCGCCCCGCAAACGGTCCGACGCCGCCATCGCTCGCGGCAGAGAAGGATCTCGATGCGGTTCGGGAGGCGGTCAGACAATTTCCCAAAATCGTTGCCGAACGCATTGACCACTGGCGTTCGCTTGTCAGCGACTTCGCCGACCGTGGTAAACGTGTGGTGTTGTGGGGTAGTGGTTCCAAAGGCGTATCGTTTTTGACCACGCTCCAACTGGGTCGTGCTGTGGAGTATGTGGTTGACATCAATCATTATAAACATGGTCGGTTTATGCCTGGTTCCGGGCAGATGATCGTTCCTCCAGCGTTTATGGCAGAATATAAGCCGGATCTGGTGATTGCCATGAACCCGATCTACGTTGATGAGATCCGTGCCGAGTTAGACCGTCTGGGTGTTCGACCGGAGCTCACCGCGGTATGAGAGCACCGTCAGACCATGGTGTGGCATCTGGTTTTGCAGCGGCAAAGGGCGCCGCCCAATGTCCCGTGTGCCGATCCGCCATGACGCCTTTTTTTGCGGTTCGTCAGATGCCGGCTTTGTGCAATGTGTTGTGGCCCAGTCGGGCTGCTGCGCTGGAAACACCGCGAGCTGATATTGAGCTGGGTAGCTGCGGTCAGTGCGGCATGATCGCCAACCTCAGCTTTGATTCGCAGCTTGTTGAATATGACGCTGATTACGAAAACGCGCTTCATTTTTCGCAACGATTTCAACAGCATGCCGAACAGCTGGTCGCCGAGCTGATCGATCGATACCGTTTGCGAGGCAAGACGATTGTTGAAATCGGCTGTGGTGACGGGCATTTTTTGAATCTGATGTGTCAACGCGGAGAGAACCGTGGTGTTGGCTACGATCCGTCCATGGCAGGCAAACCTGTCACCGCCGCGTCGGGCACTTCGGTGACGATTGTGCCCCGGCTTTTCGGTACTCAGGACGCCAGTCAGCCGGCGGATTTAATATGCTGCCGACACGTGCTGGAGCATATCGCCGATCCGTTGGCCTTCTTGTCGACCATTCGTCAGGCGATAGGCCATCGAGAGTCCGTCCTCTTTCTGGAGGTACCTAACGCACGATGGATGATCCGCGAGTTGCGGTTTTGGGACGTGATCTACGAGCATTGTTCGTACTTTACCCCGCAAAGTCTCGAGGTATTGATCCGTCGCTCAGGTTTCATACCCCTACATGTCGCTGAGCGGTACGGCGATCAGTTTTTAACCATCGAGGCTCAGCCCGCACCAGGCAATGAGGTGCCAACCGACGACGGGGCCGGGTCTGTATCACCGGACGAATTGGATCGCTTCGGTGGACACTATACTCAAACGATTGGCTTTTGGAATCAGAAGCTACGAGAGCTTCAGCAGCGCGGAGGTCGTCCGGTGGTGTGGGGTGCCGGATCAAAGGGTGTTAGTTTTCTAAACGCGTTGGCGGGTGCGTCGAACCACGCCATCGAATACGTCGTGGATTTGAATCCTCGCAAGCAGGGGAAATTTGTTGCTGGAGCCGGTCAAGCCATCGTGGCACCTGAAGCGCTAAGTTCCCACAGGCCAGACTTGGTGATTGTCATGAACGAGATCTATCTCGACGAAATCCGGCAGAGCCTAACGGCCATGGGCGTCGAAGCCGAAGTACGAGCGGTCTAGACCGAATTTAACCGATGTCTCCTTGGACCGCGGCACGGACTGTGATAGCGATTGTGACTTGGGCCGATGTGCCAATCCGGCTTAATTCATAGTCAAGATTTATAATCACAGCAGAATAGAATCAACAAAGAATTTTGGGATTATTTTATCACGCACAGAAGTGTGACCCTTTAATCACCTGGGCTGCCCAAGCGTTCAATTCGAACGGCATCGGCGATAACAAATTCGTTAGCGTTGTCGGCCAACTTGACCACGAGCACGCTGTTGACGACGTCAAACGTACCGAGGTCTTGGAAGTTGTTGCCGTTGACGATCACGTCGGCAAGGGGTGACACTTCCTGGTTGACCCGGATGGTTCCTCGCTTGACCGAATGATCTAGCACCGTAAACGGAGCGTTGGTGGCCCGGTTGGTGTGTGCCGACCAGGTTGTCGATACCCGATACCGACCAGGTGTCAGCCCGGTAAATGTCCACGCCGCTACGTCTGATCCGTTACCGGCGTCACTGAAGTGTAGGTCATTGTCGAATCCTTGGCCATTGGAGGGTGTCCAGATGCCGGTCGTTGTAAAGCCCTGATCGGCGTTGTCGATCACCTTTTGGATATTTCCAACACGCTCAATCCTAATCGCATCGGCGATAACAAACTCGTTAGCGTTATCGGCCAACTTGACCACGAGCACACTGTTGACGATGTCAAACGTGCCGAGGTCTTGGAAGTTGTTGCCGTTGACGACCACATTTGCCTGGGGTATCAGCTCTTGGTTGACCCGAATGTTCCCTCGCTGGACGGTGCCGTCTAGGATGGTAAACGGAGCATTGGTGGCCCTGTTGGCGTGTGCCGACCAGGTTGCCGATACCCGGTACCGACCCGGTGCCAGCCCGGCAAATGTCCACGTCGCTACATCTGATCCGTTACCGGCATCACTGAAGTGTAGGTCATTGTCGAATCCTTGTCCGTTGAAGGGTGTCCAGATGCCGGTCGTTGAAAAGCCCTGATCGGCATTGTCGATCACCCGCTGGATATGTCCAACACGCTCGATCCGAACGGCATCGGCGATAACAAACTCGTTAGCGTTATCGGCCAACTTGACCACGAGCACACTGTTGACGATGTCAAACGTGCCGAGGTCTTGGAAGTTGTTGCCGTTGACGACCACATTTGCCTGGGGTATCAGCTCTTGGTTGACCCGAATGTTCCCTCGCTGGACGGTGCCGTCTAGGATGGTAAACGGAGCATTGGTGGCCCTGTTGGCGTGTGCTGACCAGGTTGTCGACACTCGGTATCGACCCGGTGTCAGCCCGTTAAACGTCCAAGTGACGACGTCTGATCCGTTACCGGCGTCACTGAAATGTAGGTCGCCGTTGAGCCCTTGTCCGTTGAAGGGTTCCCAGTCACCGGTCGCGGCAAAACCCTCGGCACCGTCGTCGATCACTTGGATGACTTGGTCACGATCGGCGCTCATTTCTAATGCTTGGATCTCACTGGCGGTGAGGTTTTGATTATAGACGCGTATGTCGTCGATCAGACCCGCAAAGCCGTGTAGGTTTGTGGTCGTATTGCCGTCGTGAAACTTGGTTTGACCGGCCACACCACCGATACCAATGTTGTCACCGTGTGCGCCGAGTTGGAAACCAGTTCCCGAGCCGAATGAAGTACCGTCAAGGTATGCGGTGAAGGCCGATGATTGAGGTGTCGCGTTACCGTTGAGCACCAGCGCCACGTGGTGCCACTTATCCGATTGGATCTGATTGGTGTTCAGGAAAGAGCTTCCTATGGCTGTGTCCCAAAGACCAGCGTACAGCTTTCCGTTATGGATATAGACATTCAATCCCCGCCCGGTGCCACCCTCTTCATAGATCACTTGTTTGCGCGAAGCGATGGCCTTGTTGGTCACCCGGAACCACGCCGAGATGGTTCTCTGACCGTGAGCGGTGGTGTTGATATCCGCCGAATCTGCAACAGTGACATAATCACCAAAGCCGTCGAGCGACAGGGCTCCTTCAATGGCGCCTTGACTGGCCCACGCGGCATCACCCCGTAGCGTCCCGGCGTGGTTGGCACCAAACGGTGACGAATCGCTAGCTGTTGTGCCGCTGGTTTCATCAAAAGCCCAGTGTGCGACCAGTCCGTCAGCGCTTACTGGGGTGACCGTGATTGAAACGGTTGCGGTATCGGATCCGCCATGGCCGTCGCTGACTTTGAAGTCGAACGTGTCGCTTCCGGTAAATCCGAGGTTGGGGGTATAGGTCCGGTTCGTAGCCGATCCAGACAGTGTCCCGTGTTGCGGTCCGCTGATAATACTGAACGTCAACAGATCGCCATCGGGATCCGACGCCTGCAAAGTGATATTGACCGCCACATCCTGATCGGTCACCGCAGTCCGGTCACTGGCCACGGGAGGCTGATTTGCTGGGGTAGCAGGATTGACGGTGATTGCGACGTTAGCGATATCGGAACCGCCGTTGCCGTCATTGACTTGGAACTGGAATGCGTCGCTACCGCTATAGCCAGGGTTGGGGGTATAGGTTCTGTTGGCCGCAGAGCCTGACAGTGTCCCATGGTCCGGTCCATCGATCACGCTGTACGTTAGGGTGTCGCCGTCAGGATCCGAGGCCTGCAGGGTGATGTTGACCGGTTTGTCCTGGTCTGTGGTCACCGACTTGTTGGTGGCCACCGGGGGTTGATTGTTGCTAGATTCCAAGAGCTGCTGGACCTCTTGTGCCGACAATGCCCGGTTGTAGATCCGCACATCGTCGATCTGTCCGTCCCACGGCCGGACCGTGGCGTCGGGAGGATTGCCGCCGATCCAGCACGCGATCGCACCGCTGGGTGTGATGCTCCCGGTCTTGGTTTTACTGCCGACTTTCACCCCGTCCATGTACAGCTGCATGGCCGCACCGTCGTACACCGCCGCCACGTGAACCCACTGGTTCTCAGGGACGTTGCCCGATCCGGAAATCAGGGTGGTGGTTGTGCCATTGGTTTTGATTCTGAAGCGAAGTCGGGTCTGAGCACCGCTGGCGATGGTGCTGATCATGACGTAGTGATCTTGTTCTGCGGTCCCCGTGGCGTCGGAGATGATCCGACAGTCGCGATTTGGACAGTTGTCCAGGTCGGCGACTCGGAACCACGCGGCCAGTGTCATGGCGTTGCCACTCATATTCAACGAGCCGACATCCACATAGTCATTGACCCCGTCGAACGACACCGCCGGGTCACCGCCGGTCGTTGACCAGCTGGCGCCATTGACCAATGCCCCGGTGTGTCCGTTGCCCGTGACGTCTGTGATGGTGGACCCGGCGCCCTCGTTCATCGGCCAATGCGCAACCAAACCACCCTGGGTATTGCTCTCGACAAACTCGAACGTCTTTTGGGTGTTCTGGGCGATCACATTGCCTGCCAGGTCCTGGACCTGGCTGACACTTAACGTATAGGTCACCTGCTCAGACAAAGTTGTGGTTACAAGGGTGACCGTACGACCGTTGGTACTGAGATTGGCATCTGAGATATTCACGCCGCCTGAGATCGCGTAGTGGGTCACATTCTGTGCCGTGGCAGGGTCCAACGCTTCACTGAATCCGACAACCACCTGATTCGCATTGCTCGCGACCACCGATTGGATCGAAGGTTTGGTTGTATCACCGCCGCCACCACCGCCACTGCCGTCGATCGCCAGGTTCTCGTAGATCACCACACTCGTCTTGGTCCAGCCCACAGAGATGATGTCCAGGTCACCGTCGCGATCCATATCCACCAGCTGGGTGCCGTCGTGGTGATCGATCTGATTCGAATCGCCCGGGTCCACCACGTGGCGCAGCCAGGTGTCGCCCTGGCCGGTGTTCTCGTAAATGTACACCTCGCCATTGCCTTTATGCGCGCCACCGACCACGTCGATATCACCGTCACCGTCGATGTCACCGACATCGACACTGAAGTACTTCACCTCCGTGGCGATCACGTGTTCGGTCCAGCTGTCACCGTTGTTGTGGTTCTCGCCCCAGACCAAACGTGAAGCGCCTTCAGCGCCGATGACCACATCCAGATCACCGTCGGCATCGATATCGGCCAACGACAATCGGTCAGGTACACCGTTGCCCAGGGTGACTCCGGCGCGGGTGTTAAAACTGCCGTCGGCCTGCTGACGAAGCCACTGTGTGCCCAGGTGGATATCTAGACGACCGCTGTCGTTGATATCGCCGATGGGCACCTGCTCCCCGTTGGTGGTGGCGCTAATTTGATCTAGCGGCCAGTTGGCCAGCGTCGGGTTACTGGGCACAGTGAACATGATGGTGCCAGGTACAAAGTTGTGCCAGGACAACACGATCTCAGGTTTACCTCCGGGCACCACCTGAGCCACACTGGCCCCTTGGATAAAGTCGCCACCGGTCGGGGCGTTGGTGATGTCAAAGTTGGTGAAGTTGCCTTGACCGTTGTTACGGGCCCACGTGATGTTCTCGCCAGAGGGGTTGCCGTTGGTGCCTAAGATGTCCATGTCGCCGTCGGCGTCGAAGTCGTGCACCACGGCCATGTTGTTCATGGGTTTGCCAATGGTCGTTCTCGTCCAGGTCCCGTCGAGACTGCCCGGGTTGGGGTACCACCAACCGCCCAGCACCAGGTCGGGAAGCTGATCGGCGTTCAGGTCCACGCCTTTGATAAAGACCGCTTTCCACGGCAGAGAGGTCTCGATGATGTGACGCCGCCAAAGGTCCAGAGAAAGCGTCGCACCACCACTGCTGCTGAGGTTCTCCCACATCTCCACGACCGCCGAATTGGGGGCGTTGTCGTTCCAGTTGGCACCGAATAGGTCCATATCCCCGTCACTACCGATATCGCCCACCTGGAGGTTGTGTGAGCCGGTCGTAGCCAAAACCTGTTGGGTCCAAGATAGCGCGTTGCCGTTGTTGAGATAGACACTGACCTCGTCGGGGTTCGTGGACTGGTGCATCTCCGCGGTGACCAGGTCCAGGTCACCGTCGCCGTCCATGTCAGCGGCGCGCACGGAGTGAAGGTAAGAAGCCGTCGGATCGACAACGTGTTCGGTCCAGGGCCCGCTTTTTGGGTTCGAGGCGCTGAACCAAGAGAAACGACCGTTGGCGCTTTCACTAGTGGTGAGGACGATGTCTTGTTTGCCATCTTGATTCAGGTCCACGACCAGCACACGGGCGTCTTCGGGCCAGTTGGTGGCAAAATTGCGTTCAGTCCACTGGGTCGGTGACACCTGCTCGATCCAGTAGCCGTTTTGGGCCACGTCCAGGTCACCGTCGCCGTCGATATCACCCAACGCCGTGCCTTCGCCCGCCCCCGTGCTGATGGTGATCTTTGTCCACGAAGTGGGGGTCTGCTGTCTCCAGAAGAAGGTGCCGCCGACCGTTTTCTTCCGCGACACCACGTCCAGGTCACCGTCGCCGTCGATATCGCCGACCTCCACGTCGTGGTTCCGGCCACCATCGGTACCGATCCTGTGATCGGCCCATGTGGCTGTGCGGGGGTTGCCCGACGGTCGGGGGTTCTCGTACCAACGCAACGCGCCGTCTTCGGGAATGACAATGTCCAGATCACCGTCGCCGTCGACGTCGCCGACTTGCATGTCGGTTGTCCAAGTGCCGGTGGCGCGCACGGTGTGTTTGTTCCAGCTGGGGTATTCGTACCAAAACATCCCTTCTGCTTTTGAGCTGGCGACAATCGCGTCGATCAACCCGTCGCCGTCGATATCACCCAGCGCTTTGCAGTGCGGATTCAACGGGTTGTTCGCGTCGATCACCACGTGTTCAAATGACAACGCTTGGGCTCCGGCAATACGCGATACGCCTAACGACACCAACGCAGCTAGGCACAAACACAGCCACACGACCGAACGACGGTCGACACGCCTACGAACAACAAGTGTAGATCTAAATAGATCTTTCGCCCTTTGGGCAAAGCGTATAGAAGTCATAGAGAAAAATTTCTCCTGTAAATATTAAGCACGTTAAATATAAAATACAAAGCATCACCGAAAAAAAAATTTCACATAAACTCTAATTTTGCGATAACGCGTATTTCAAAATCATGAAGGCATCGTTGTGGTCCAATGCCGGCAGATCAGACAGAATGTCTTGCAATTGCGTGGTCAATGTTTGCAATCACCGGCGCAGTAACGGCCCCAAATTGAAAGAGAGTTCTTTTTCAAAATCAGGTTCGGTGTTCGTAGGAGAGCGATGGCAATTTAGGATAGGTCGGTGGTGACACACCAGATCAAGTCATTAACTATCAAAACACTATCAATAACTGGAAACCACAGTATCTCATTCACACTTACGATGGTTCGTTGGTATGGAGAGTCAGGCCCAGTGGCATACAAGCATCTTCAAGCACACGGACGCCAACGCCACAGCCATTTGTCTGATCAGATCCAGAGGAGACACGCACGCGAGGTATCCCGGAATCACACGGTTGTTTTTCGAAGTTCGCTGGCATTATTTAAATCACGCCACGGCAGGTTACGGAGAGGCCAGCTGTTGTATTTCTTGTGCCGACAACGATCGGTTGTAGATCCGCGTGTCATCGATCAGGCCTGAAAAGCCGTGCTGATTCGACGTCGAATCGCCACTGTGGAATTTGGTTTGGCCCGCCACACGGCCAATGCCAATGTTGTCGCCGTGTGGGCCTATCTCAGTGGCCGTCCCAGAATCAAAAGACGATCCGTCGAGGTAGGCCGTGAAGGCACCGGCCTGTGGCGTCTGGCTGCCATCGAGCACCAACGCCACATGGTGCCACTGACCTGATTGAATCTGGCCAGTGCTTAGGAAAGTCTCCGTCCAGCCGCCGGTTCCGGACGTGTCCCAGATACTGACATACAGGTTTCCGTTATGGATATAGACATTCAATCCCCGCCCGGTGCCACCCTCTTCATAGATCACTTGTTTGCGCGAAGCGATGGCCTTGTTGGTCACCCGGAACCACGCCGAGATGGTTCTCTGACCGTGAGCGACGGTGTTGATATCCGCTGAATCGGCAACAGTGACATAATCATTGACACCATCCAGCGACAGGGCTCCCCCAATGGCACCCTGATTGGACCACGTCGCATCACCTTGTAGCGTGCCGACGTGATCGGTACCAAACGGTGACGAGTCACTGGCCGTTGTGCCGCTGGTCTCGTCAAAAGTCCAGTGTGCCACCAGTCCGATGACATTGATCGCTTTGACAGTAATTGAAACGGTTGCGATATCGGAACCGCCTTTGCCGTCATTGACTTGGAACTGGAATGCGTCGCTACCGCTAAAGCCAGGGTTGGGGGTATAGGTTCTGTTGGCCGCAGACCCCGACAGTGTCCCATGGTCCGGTCCATCGATCACGCTGTACGTTAGCGTGTCGCCGTCGGGATCCGAGGCCTGCAGGGTGATGTTGACCGATTTGTCCTGGTCTGTGGTCACCGACTTGTTGGTGGCCACCGGGGGTTGATTGTTGCTAGATCCCAAGAGCTGCTGGATCTCTTGTGCCGACAATGCCCGGTTGTAGACCCGCGTGTCATCGATTAAGCCCGCAAAGCCGTGCTGATTCGACGTCGAATTGCCATCGTGAAATCTGGTCGCACCGTCGATACGGCCGATAGCCGTGTTGTCGCCGTGAGCACCTATCTCAGCGGCCGTCCCAACACCAAAAGACGATCCGTTGAGGTAGGCCGTGAAGGCACCGGCCTGTGGCGTCTGGTTGCCATCGAGCACCAACGCCACGTGGTGCCACTGACCTGACTGAATCTGGCTGGTGTTTAGGAAAGTCTCCGTCCAGCCGCCGGTTCCGGACGTGTCCCAGATACTGACATACAGGTTTCCGTTATGAATGTAGATATTCAATCCCCGCCCGGAACCACCCTCTTCGTAGATCACCTGTTTACGTGACGAAATCGTCTTGTCGGTCACCTGGAACCACGCTGAGATCGTTCTCTGACCATGGCGGTCGGTGTTGATATCCGCTGAATCGGCAACAGTGACATAATCATTGACACCGTCGAGCGACAGGGCTCCTCCAATGGCACCCTGACTGGACCACGTCGCATCACCTTGCAGCGTGCCGACGTGGTCTGCACCAAATGGTGACGAGTCACTGGCCGTTGTGCCGCTGGTCTCGTCAAAAGTCCAGTGTGCCACCAGCCCGATGACATTGGTCGGATTGACGGTAATTGCGACGTTAGCGATATCGGAACCGCCGTTGCCGTCATTGACTTGGAACTGGAATGCGTCGCTACCGCTATAGCCAGGGTTGGGGGTATAGGTTCTGTTGGCCGCAGAGCCTGACAGTGTCCCATGGTCCGGTCCATCGATCACGCTGTACGTTAGGGTGTCGCCGTCAGGATCCGAGGCCTGCAGGGTGATGTTGACCGGTTTGTCCTGGTCTGTGGTCACCGACTTGTTGGTGGCCACCGGGGGTTGATTGTTGCTAGATTCCAAGAGCTGCTGGACCTCTTGTGCCGACAATGCCCGGTTGTAGATCCGCACATCGTCGATCTGTCCGTCCCACGGCCGGACCGTGGCGTCGGGAGGATTGCCGCCGATCCAGCACGCGATCGCACCGCTGGGTGTGATGCTCCCGGTCTTGGTTTTACTGCCGACTTTCACCCCGTCCATGTACAGCTGCATGGCCGCACCGTCGTACACCGCCGCCACGTGAACCCACTGGTTCTCAGGGACGTTGCCCGATCCGGAAATCAGGGTGGTGGTTGTGCCATTGGTTTTGATTCTGAAGCGAAGTCGGGTCTGAGCACCGCTGGCGATGGTGCTGATCATGACGTAGTGATCTTGTTCTGCGGTCCCCGTGGCGTCGGAGATGATCCGACAGTCGCGATTTGGACAGTTGTCCAGGTCGGCGACTCGGAACCACGCGGCCAGTGTCATGGCGTTGCCACTCATATTCAACGAGCCGACATCCACATAGTCATTGACCCCGTCGAACGACACCGCCGGGTCACCGCCGGTCGTTGACCAGCTGGCGCCATTGACCAATGCCCCGGTGTGTCCGTTGCCCGTGACGTCTGTGATGGTGGACCCGGCGCCCTCGTTCATCGGCCAATGCGCAACCAAACCACCCTGGGTATTGCTCTCGACAAACTCGAACGTCTTTTGGGTGTTCTGGGCGATCACATTGCCTGCCAGGTCCTGGACCTGGCTGACACTTAACGTATAGGTCACCTGCTCAGACAAAGTTGTGGTTACAAGGGTGACCGTACGACCGTTGGTACTGAGATTGGCATCTGAGATATTCACGCCGCCTGAGATCGCGTAGTGGGTCACATTCTGTGCCGTGGCAGGGTCCAACGCTTCACTGAATCCGACAACCACCTGATTCGCATTGCTCGCGACCACCGATTGGATTGAAGGTTTGGTTGTATCACCGCCGCCACCACCGCCACTGCCGTCGATCGCCAGGTTCTCGTAGATCACCACACTCGTCTTGGTCCAGCCCACAGAGATGATGTCCAGGTCACCGTCGCGATCCATATCCACCAGCTGGGTGCCGTCGTGGTGATCGATCTGATTCGAATCGCCCGGGTCCACCACGTGGCGCAGCCAGGTGTCGCCCTGGCCGGTGTTCTCGTAAATGTACACCTCGCCATTGCCTTTATGCGCGCCACCGACCACGTCGATATCACCGTCACCGTCGATGTCACCGACATCGACACTGAAGTACTTCACCTCCGTGGCGATCACGTGTTCGGTCCAGCTGTCACCGTTGTTGTGGTTCTCGCCCCAGACCAAACGTGAAGCGCCTTCAGCGCCGATGACCACATCCAGATCACCGTCGGCATCGATATCGGCCAACGACAATCGGTCAGGTACACCGTTGCCCAGGGTGACTCCGGCGCGGGTGTTAAAACTGCCGTCGGCCTGCTGACGAAGCCACTGTGTGCCCAGGTGGATATCTAGACGACCGCTGTCGTTGATATCGCCGATGGGCACCTGCTCCCCGTTGGTGGTGGCGCTAATTTGATCTAGCGGCCAGTTGGCCAGCGTCGGGTTACTGGGCACAGTGAACATGATGGTGCCAGGTACAAAGTTGTGCCAGGACAACACGATCTCAGGTTTACCTCCGGGCACCACCTGAGCCACACTGGCCCCTTGGATAAAGTCGCCACCGGTCGGGGCGTTGGTGATGTCAAAGTTGGTGAAGTTGCCTTGACCGTTGTTACGGGCCCACGTGATGTTCTCGCCAGAGGGGTTGCCGTTGGTGCCTAAGATGTCCATGTCACCGTCGGCGTCGAAGTCGTGTACCACGGCCATGTTGTTCATGGGTTGGCCAATGGTCGTTCTCGTCCAGGTCCCGTCGAGACTGCCCGGGTTGGGGTACCACCAACCGCCCAGCACCAGGTCGGGAAGCTGATCGGCGTTCAGGTCCACGCCTTTGATAAAGACCGCTTTCCACGGCAGAGAGGTCTCGATGATGTGACGCCGCCAAAGGTCCAGAGAAAGCGTCGCACCACCACTGCTGCTGAGGTTCTCCCACATCTCCACGACCGCCGAATTGGGGGCGTTGTCGTTCCAGTTGGCACCGAATAGGTCCATATCCCCGTCACTACCGATATCGCCCACCTGGAGGTTGTGTGAGCCGGTCGTAGCCAAAACCTGTTGGGTCCAAGATAGCGCGTTGCCGTTGTTGAGATAGACACTGACCTCGTCGGGGTTCGTGGACTGGTGCATCTCTGCGGTGACCAGGTCCAGGTCACCGTCGCCGTCCATGTCAGCGGCGCGCACGGAGTGAAGGTAAGAAGCCGTCGGATCGACAACGTGTTCGGTCCAGGGCCCGCTTTTTGGGTTCGAGGCGCTGAACCAAGAGAAACGACCGTTGGCGCTTTCACTAGTGGTGAGGACGATGTCTTGTTTGCCATCTTGATTCAGGTCCACGACCAGCACACGGGCGTCTTCGGGCCAGTTGGTGGCAAAATTGCGTTCAGTCCACTGGGTCGGTGACACCTGTTCGATCCAGTAGCCGTTTTGGGCCACGTCCAGGTCACCGTCGCCGTCGATATCACCCAACGCCGTGCCTTCGCCTAACCCCGTACTGATGGTGATCTGGGTCCACGAAGTGGGGGTCTGCTGTCTCCAGAAATAGGTTCCGCCGGTGGCTTTCTTTCGTGACACCACGTCCAGGTCACCGTCGCCGTCGATATCGCCGACCTCCACGTCGTGGTTCCGGCCACCATCGGTACCGATCCTGTGATCGGCCCATGTGGCTGTGCGGGGGTTGCCCGACGGTCGGGGGTTCTCGTACCAACGCAACGCGCCGTCTTCGGGAATGACAATGTCCAGATCACCGTCGCCGTCGACGTCGCCGACTTGCATGTCGGTTGTCCAAGTGCCGGTGGCGCGCACGGTGTGTTTGTTCCAGCTGGGGTATTCGTACCAAAACATCCCTTCTGCTTTTGAGCTGGCGACAATCGCGTCGATCAACCCGTCGCCGTCGATATCACCCAGCGCTTTGCAGTGCGGATTCAACGGGTTGTTCGCGTCGATCACCACGTGTTCAAATGACAACGCTTGGGCTCCGGCAATACGCGATACGCCTAACGACACCAACGCAGCTAGGCACAAACACAGCCACACGACCGAACGACGGCCGACACGCCTACGAACAACAGTTGGGACGAGCAGTCGGTTTCTTCGATCGACAACAAATCGATCCACAGTCTTTCTCCCCTATCTAGTGAAGGTTTCTCTTTACCCAGCTACCGCAGCAACGCGGCGTTAGGATAAGTAGAACAATCAGGATTTCATGTTACGGGGCCGACCTTTTGGTCGGAACGCAGCAAAGTTACTTGCTTCGCAACTTCACATATTCCCTGGTGGCCGTTTTAGGTAGCAATCTGGATCTCTCGCCCCTGAGAAGCTACGAGAGACATTCTTTTTACGAAGCGTAATTAAAACTTTAAGGCGGGTTACGATCACAGCAGCGTGTGGTTTTATATTGCGGAACAAATATAGGGCAACAGTCATGAACTGTCAATAGGCCGAAATACTGTTTTTCGATTTCGGCCTATTTTTGACGCTAATGAGGATTCCGCATTTATTGTTTCTTACGGTGGTGGTGGATGGACGTCCAATCCGGACGTCGTGATCGGTGTGGTCATGTTGTTCTTCTGTTTGATCTACGCTCTACGAGAAAAAAACAAAAGACAATAAGGATGAGAAACACGCGGTCTAGACAATTTGTGAATGCCACTCTTGTGCGTGCCAGGCCAAGCCATGATGACCACCTTCTTCTCACGGCCTGTACGTCATCTCCGTTTTCGCGTCGAACGTCAAAGATAGAAACAAAAATCGTGCGCGACGACAAACATCGGTACACGGGTGATTGTATGCCATCGTTGCGATGGCGGTTTTTGCTTGGAGAACTCTCTAACGTGTCATGCCAAAACGGAGCTATAACCACACATGCGGCCGAGAGGAGTCGAACCTCCACGGGGTGTTACCCCCACTAGGACCTGAACCTAGCGCGTCTGCCAATTCCGCCACGGCCGCTATTGCTATATCGCGGATCAGAGTCTAGAGGAATCAGCGGTAGAATCAAGGGGGCCGCGCGCGGGTTGGTCTTTGGGTATCACATTTGTACCCAAGCGGGTTGGATAGGTCAGCCAGATGGCAGGGGAGCCTGTCGATTGTGTCCGTGATCACGGCATCGTCATGATGACGGTTTTTTGGTTCATGGCCTGGCGTAAACAGAGTGCGTCATGGCGTACCGTTTACAGCGGCGATAGGCGTTGGTCGACCGGCGCACGCCGGTACGCTGGTGATACTAGTTGGCCGTGGCTCAGAAGGGCCGACGGCCAGACTACAAATTTAATACGGTGAGGTTTGTGTTTGTGTACACACACAGCTGACCGGCGATGGTCAGCGCGTGGCTCACAATTTCCTGTGGGGATTGATCGGTGTGGACCACCAAAGCGCGAGCGGCAGCGGTGGCGTAGGCACCGCCGGACCCGATGCCCAGTACGCCGTCAGTAGGCTCAATGACGTCACCCGATCCCGATATGATCAAGCTGCACGACCGATCGGCCACAATAATAAGACTCTCTAAACGGCGCAGGAGCCGGTCAGTTCGCCAGAGCTTTGCCAATTCAATGGCGGCTTTCTTGATGTTCGCCGGTGAGTCCTTCAGACGGGCTTCAAACTTTTCCAGAAGGGCAAAAGCGTCCGCTGCCGCTCCGGCAAATCCAATCAGTACACCGGCCTCTTGTGCACCGACCGCTTCAAGTTTGCGGATTTTCGTTGCATCGGCTTTAGCGACTACGTTGTTCATCGTTACTTGGCCGTCGCCGCCAATGGCCACTTGATCGTCACGCCGAACGGATAGGATGGTTGTAGAGCGAATTTGCGTCATGCGACCTATTTTAACACTGATCGCAGGCGGGGCACTGGATGCGGGCAAGAGAGGCAACGACCAACCGTCGAGCGGAAAGTTTGGCCGTTTTGAAGTCGATCCCCCGAAATGCTGGTGATCAACCATAGGGGACGCCTCAGCGACGGATGCCGACGCCGGATCGTGTGGCCTGGGGCCGGATTGGTGCATAAGATAAAGTAAGCCAGAAGTCCGGTATCACGACACCGGACGGTGGTTTCGCGTTTGGGGGAAGGAAGATCGGTTCACATTTTGGCCGGGGAGGGTATAATGGGCTTGGGTTTGACCTGCCCGTGCCTGTAAATCCAGCCGGATTTGGACCGGCGTTCCATAACGTCAGTGAGGCATACCGTGATGCGCTTCCGGTGACTGGGCGCGCAAACACGGAGAAGCGGGGAGGGGGGACACACCCATGTTAATTTTGCGCTCCGACGAGGTTCGAGCAGAATCGGTATGACCATCAATCCAAGGAGGGAGGAAGTCAATGGCAGACAACTCTCGAGCGGCGAAGTGGCTGCGATCACGCTACAAAAAATTGGTGGCGCGATATCGTCACCGTCAGTCGATCGTGGCATCGCCTCCGGCAGCCTCGAGGTGCAATATCTATCTGGAGCAGCTAGAGCAACGTGTCTTGCTAAGTGCGCCGCAGCTGATCACCGGAGCTGATGATTTTACCAAACAGGTCATTTATGATGCAGCGGACGAGACGCATTTCGTGGCGGCTGCAGACCTGAACGGAGATGACATCCCTGATGTGGTTGCCACCGATTTTGTCGATGACTCGGTGTTTTGGTTCGAGGCCGACGGCAACGGTGGGTTCGTGACAAGGGTCTTGGACGCCAACCTCGACGGCGCATACCCCGCTCACGTGGATGATGTGGATCTGGACGGCGATGTCGATGTGCTGGCTGCCGGTTATCTGGCTGACACATTCGTTTGGTATGAAAACGATGGCGCCGGTGGATTTACGCGGCATGACATTGATACGGCAACGAACGGACCGCACTCCATTGTTACCGTAGACTTGGATGAGGATGGGGACGTCGATCTGGTCACGTCCAGTCAGAACGCCGGCACCATTGCCTGGTATGAAAACGATGGGTCTAACGGCTTTACGCGACACATCGTCGACACGACCGCGACCGGTGCAAAAAGGGCTGAATTTGCGGATATCGACGACGACGGTGATTTGGACATCATTACCGCCAGCTTCATTGTCGATGAGATCGCGTGGCTCGAAAACGACGGAAACGAGAATTTCACAAAACACGTCATCGACGCCGCGGCTGACGGTGCTTACTTTGCTTCACCATTAGACATTGATGACGATGGCGACGTGGATGTGGCGGTCGCCATCCGGTACGACAACACCATCGCGTGGTACGAAAATTTGGGTGGGGGAAGTTTTACCACCAGACACATCATCGACGATCGGTCCCCGGGTGCTCGTACAGCAATCGGCGCCGACATCGACGGTGACGGCGACGTCGATGTGCTCAGTGCCAGTGTTGAAGACGATACGATCGCGTGGCATATCAACGATGGTAGCGGGAATTTCACACCGCATTGGATCGATCTCTCAGCCGATGGTGCCTATGGCGTTTACGCTTTCGACATGGATCGGGACGGTGACCTGGACGTGCTTTCGGCCGGTCGCGACGACAACACGATCGCGCTCTATTCTCACTTCAAGGCTCATACGGCTTCGGTGGCCTTCGGAGGGACGTTGGTCATCAATGATTCACTGCTTTTGACCATCGATGCAGATGATGGCCCATTGGACCTGATCTACACGCTGACGGACGCACCTGATTTTGGAGAGATCCGGCTCAACGGTACAGCGATTGTCGGCGGCAATACCTTCACGCAGGATGACGTTGATAACAACCGCCTGGCTTACGTGCATACGGGGGGCGATTCGTCTCCCGATAGCTTCGAGTTCACAGTCCAAGACGGCGGCGAAAATGGAGTCCAGCCAGCAACGGGGACCTTTGGGTTGACGATCGGAGCCGGCGGTAATCAAGCCCCCGTGGCGTTGGACGACAGTTACTCGACGCCGGAGGACACGGCGTTGGTGGTGGCTGCGGTGTCAGGCGTATTAAGCAACGATACAGACGCCGACCTGGACCCGCTTAATGCGGTGTTGGTCAGCGATGTTTCCAATGGCGTGCTGACGCTGAACGCAGACGGTTCGTTTGACTACACGCCGAACGCGAACTTCAACGGCGCGGATAGCTTCACGTATTGGGCCAACGACGGTTTGGCCAACTCGAATCTGGCGACGGTGACGCTGACGGTGAATTCAGAGAACGACGCGCCTGTGGCGTTGGACGACGGATACACGACGTCCGAGGACACAACGTTGGTGGTTGCTGCGTTGTCAGGTGTATTAAGCAACGACACGGACGTTGATTTGGATCCGCTTAGTGCGGTGCTGGTCGATGACGTTTCCAGTGGCGTGCTGGCATTGAACGCGGACGGTTCGTTTGATTACACGCCGAACACAGGATTCACGGGAACGGACAGCTTTACGTACCGAGCCAACGACGGTTTGGTCAACTCGAATCTGGCGACGGTGACGTTGACGGTCAATGTGCAGAACAACGCCCCCGTGGCGTTGGACGATGGATACGCGACGTCGGAGGATACCCCATTGTCGGTGGCTGCGTTGTCAGGCGTATTAAGCAACGACACGGACGCTGACCTGGACCCGCTTAGTGCGGTGTTGGTCGATGACGTTACCAACGGTGTGCTGACGCTGAACGCAGACGGTTCGTTTGACTACACGCCGAACGCGAACTTCAACGGCGCGGATAGCTTCACGTATTGGGCCAACGACGGTTTGGCCAACTCGAATCTGGCGACGGTGACGCTGACGGTGAATTCAGAGAACGACGCGCCTGTGGCGTTGGACGACGGATACACGACGTCCGAGGACACAACGTTGGTGGTTGCTGCGTTGTCAGGTGTATTAAGCAACGACACGGACGTTGATTTGGATCCGCTTAGTGCGGTGCTGGTCGATGACGTTTCCAGTGGCGTGCTGGCATTGAACGCGGACGGTTCGTTTGATTACACGCCGAACACAGGATTCACGGGAACGGACAGCTTTACGTACCGAGCCAACGACGGTTTGGTCAACTCGAATCTGGCGACGGTGACGTTGACGGTCACGGGTGCAGATCCGGATCTGTTAGTGGCATTGCCGTTGGATGAAGGCAGCGGGACGGTAGCCGGAGACGCCAGTGGTATGGGCAATGACGGCATACTGGTGGACGGTGCCCTGTTCGAATCGAACACTGGCGACGGGAGTTCGTCGTCGGTCCGTTTCGACGGCGTGGATGATTACATTGATCTAGGTGTGATAGACGTGGCCGGGTCGGGCTTGACGCTGGCGGCGTGGTTCAACGCAGACAGTTTCCCAGGTTCGTCGAATGATCCACGGTTCATCTCGAAAGCGTCAGGGGTGGGATCGAATGATCACATATTCATGTTGGGCACGATTCGCAGTGGTTCGTCAGTGCGATTGCGGGCACGTGTTCGCGTGGGTGGTTCGACGACGACGCTGATCGCCGATAGTGGTAACTTGGCCACAGGTGTATGGCAGCATGCCGCGGTGACGTACGACGGCGCCATGATGCGGTTGTTCCTGGACGGTGTCGAGGTGGGGAGTCAAGCACTCACCGGAGCGGTGGCGGTCGATCCAACAGTATCGGTCGCGGTGGGTAGCCAACCACCGGGTGCGGGGCAGCGATACTTTAATGGGCTCTTGGATGATGTGCGTATTTTACAGCGGGCGATGAGTCAAGGTGAGCTGGCCCAGATCGTCAGTGGCAATCAGTCCCCTGTGGCGTTGGACGATGGATACGCGACGTCGGAGGATACCCCATTGTCGGTGGCTGCGGTGTCAGGTGTATTAAGCAACGATACAGACGCCGACCTGGACCCGCTTAATGCGGTGTTGGTCAGCGATGTTTCCAATGGCGTGCTGACGCTGAACGCAGACGGTTCGTTTGACTACACGCCGAACGCGAACTTCAACGGCGCGGATAGCTTCACGTATTGGGCCAACGACGGTTTGGCCAACTCGAATCTGGCGACGGTGACGCTGACGGTGAATTCAGAGAACGACGCGCCTGTGGCGTTGGACGACGGATACACGACGTCCGAGGACACAACGTTGGTGGTTGCTGCGTTGTCAGGTGTATTAAGCAACGACACGGACGTTGATTTGGATCCGCTTAGTGCGGTGCTGGTCGATGACGTTTCCAGTGGTGTGCTGGCATTGAACGCGGACGGTTCGTTTGATTACACGCCGAACACAGGATTCACGGGAACGGACAGCTTTACGTACCGAGCCAACGACGGTTTGGTCAACTCGAATCTGGCGACGGTGACGTTGACGGTCAATGTGCAGAACAACGCCCCCGTGGCGTTGGACGATGGATACGCGACGTCGGAGGATACCCCATTGTCGGTGGCTGCGTTGTCAGGCGTATTAAGCAACGACACGGACGCTGACCTGGACCCGCTTAGTGCGGTGTTGGTCGATGACGTTACCAACGGTGTGCTGACGCTGAACGCAGACGGTTCGTTTGACTACACGCCGAACGCGAACTTCAACGGCGCGGATAGCTTCACGTATTGGGCCAACGACGGTTTGGCCAACTCGAATCTGGCGACGGTGACGCTGACGGTGAATTCAGAGAACGACGCGCCTGTGGCGTTGGACGACGGATACACGACGTCCGAGGACACAACGTTGGTGGTTGCTGCGTTGTCAGGTGTATTAAGCAACGACACGGACGTTGATTTGGATCCGCTTAGTGCGGTGCTGGTCGATGACGTTTCCAGTGGCGTGCTGGCATTGAACGCGGACGGTTCGTTTGATTACACGCCGAACACAGGATTCACGGGAACGGACAGCTTTACGTACCGAGCCAACGACGGTTTGGTCAACTCGAATCTGGCGACGGTGACGTTGACGGTCACGAACGGTCAGCCCCCGGTCAGCTCAGATGAACTGGTGGCACATTGGACTTTTGACGAGACCAGCGGCACGACGGCCAGTGATACGTCGCCGTTCGGTGCGGACCACGTCGGCACGCTGCAAGGTGATGCGACGTGGTCCAGCCAGGGTGCCATTGGAGGAGCCCTGTCGCTGGATGGTGTCAATGATTATGTCACTGTTGCAGATTCAGCGGATATCAACACGTCTCGTCACGGTCAGAGAACGATTTCAGCGTGGTTCCAGGTGACCGACAAGACGATTTCGTCACGTAAACAGGTGGTCTACGAAGAGGGCGGCACTGGGCGGGGATTAAATATTTATATCCACAACGGAAACCTGTATGTCAGTATCTGGGACACGTCTGGGAGCGGTGGCTGGACGGAGACTTTCCTAAGTACCGACCAGATTCAGTCAGGTCAGTGGCATCACGTGGCGTTGGTGCTCGATGGCAGCCAGACGCCACAGGCCGGCGCCTTTACGGGGTACCTTGACGGGACGTCATTTGGTGTTGGGACGGCTGCTGAGATAGGTGCTCACGGCGACAATACTGCGATCGGGCGTATCGACGGTGCGACCAGATTTCACGATGGCAATTCGACGTCGAACCAGCACGGCTTTGCGGGTTTGATCGATGACACGCGGATCTACAACCGATCGCTGTCGGCACAAGAAGTACAGCAACTGGCCCAGATCGTCAGTGGCAATCAGTCCCCCGTGGCGTTGGACGATGGATACGCGACGTCGGAGGATACCCCATTGTCGGTGGCTGCGTTGTCAGGCGTATTAAGCAACGACACGGACGCTGACCTGGACCCGCTTAGTGCGGTGTTGGTCGATGACGTTACCAACGGTGTGCTGACGCTGAACGCAGACGGTTCGTTTGACTACACGCCGAACGCGAACTTCAACGGCGCGGATAGCTTCACGTATTGGGCCAACGACGGTTTGGCCAACTCGAATCTGGCGACGGTGACGCTGACGGTGAATTCAGAGAACGACGCGCCTGTGGCGTTGGACGACGGATACACGACGTCCGAGGACACAACGTTGGTGGTTGCTGCGTTGTCAGGTGTATTAAGCAACGACACGGACGTTGATTTGGATCCGCTTAGTGCGGTGCTGGTCGATGACGTTTCCAGTGGTGTGCTGGCATTGAACGCGGACGGTTCGTTTGATTACACGCCGAACACAGGATTCACGGGAACGGACAGCTTTACGTACCGAGCCAACGACGGTTTGGTCAACTCGAATCTGGCGACGGTGACGTTGACGGTCACGAACGGTCAGCCCCCGGTCAGCTCAGATGAACTGGTGGCACATTGGACTTTTGACGAGACCAGCGGCACGACGGCCAGTGATACGTCGCCGTTCGGTGCGGACCACGTCGGCACGCTGCAAGGTGATGCGACGTGGTCCAGCCAGGGTGCCATTGGAGGAGCCCTGTCGCTGGATGGTGTCAATGATTATGTCACTGTTGCAGATTCAGCGGATATCAACACGTCTCGTCACGGTCAGAGAACGATTTCAGCGTGGTTCCAGGTGACCGACAAGACGATTTCGTCACGTAAACAGGTGGTCTACGAAGAGGGCGGCACCGGGCGGGGATTAAATATTTATATCCACAACGGAAACCTGTATGTCAGTATCTGGGACACGTCTGGGAGCGGTGGCTGGACGGAGACTTTCCTAAGTACCGACCAGATTCAGTCAGGTCAGTGGCATCACGTGGCGTTGGTGCTCGATGGCAGCCAGACGCCACAGGCCGGCGCCTTTACGGGGTACCTTGACGGGACGTCATTTGGTGTTGGGACGGCTGCTGAGATAGGTGCTCACGGCGACAATACTGCGATCGGGCGTATCGACGGTGCGACCAGATTTCACGATGGCAATTCGACGTCGAACCAGCACGGCTTTGCGGGTTTGATCGATGACACGCGGATCTACAACCGATCGCTGTCGGCACAAGAAGTACAGCAACTGGCCTCTCAGTAGAATTTAGTTCAAATTGCCGTGGTCTGGTGGTCAGGACCGTTTCGGGCGACAATGTGGTAGGTGGTGTGAGACCACTGGAATCGCAAGCAGTAAAGTAGCGTGATGTCAATCGTGATTGAAACGCATATGTGATCGAGGCGCCATGTATTTTTGTGATGATTATCCTTCCATTCGCCAGATGTTGTACAAGGATTTATCTGCATCGGCATGAAGGTCCCTTGGTGTAGGCGAGCCTAAAACGCCATGTTTTCTTGGATTGGGATATAAACCGCTTCTATGAACGATCAGAATGAGAAGCGGACCAGCGCGGCGCCCCTTCACCAGCCCGTGATGGTACCCCACGTGCTGCGGTTTCTAGATCCCAAGCCAGGCATGGTCTGTTTGGATTGCACGGTAGGCCTGGGCGGTCACGCCAAGCAGGTCGTGGGTCACCTTGCCCCTGGCGGGCGATATATCGGGTTGGACGTCGATCCTCAGAACTTGGCGATTGCCCAAAATCAGCTCTCAGACGCCCCGGTGTCGGTCGACCTGGTCAACGCGAATTTTGCGACGGCTCCGGCTGTCCTGGATCAGCTTGGTGTGACGGGTGTGGACCTGGTACTGGCCGATCTGGGCTTTGCCTCGAACCAGGTCAGCGACGCGACCCGGGGTCTTTCGTTCAACACCGAAGGGCCGTTGGACATGCGGCTTGACCCGAGGCTGGAGCAGACCGCTGCCGATCTGGTCAACGGGCTTTCTCAACAAGCACTAGCCGATCTGATTTACCGATATGGTCAAGATCGGCGAAGCCGAAAAATAGCGCAAAAGATTGTCGAACACCGCCGAGAATCACCGATTAAAACTACGACACAGCTGGCAGAGCTGGTCCGATGGGCTTACGGTCCAGCGCGTCGGTTGGGTGGCGGAGGTGGCCGTCGGATTGATCCGGCGACGCGAACATTTATGGCTTTGCGTATGGCGGTGAACGCCGAAACAGCGGCGTTGGACCGGTTCTTAAAGGACCTGCCCACACTGCTTCGAATGGGGGCTGTCGCGGTGATTATCAGTTTTCATTCTCTAGAGGACCGGCCAGTCAAACGTTTGTTCGCGGATCTGTGCCGTGCCCGTCGGGCTGAAAAACTGACACCGAAACCGGTCGTCGCCGACCAAGACGAGCGTCGCGTCAACCCCAGAAGCCGGTCGGCAAAGCTCAGAGCGATCCGCTGGATCGACGCCCATGCACAATCTGTGGTGGGTTGTTAAAATCCATGCCGCTGTTACGGAAGACAGCGGGTTCATGCCCAGCAAGGACGAACGGGCCATGACACGTGAAACAAAAGTGGGATTGCTGGTAGGCCTGGGTATTATCCTGCTGGTCGGTATTATTGTCAGCGATCACTTATCTGTGGTCCAACGTCAGAACCCCGCAGATCTCACCCATTTCGCGGATCAGACCCAGCAAAGCGTGGCACCGGACCGGGCGGTCGACCATGATGACGGACGATCGATACTTGGTGCGTATCCAGACCAGACGGGGGTTCCCCAGAAGCCTACGGCAGCACCCCGCGTGACCAGACCCACCAGGCCACTGCCCATGCCCGCCCGGGTGCGGCCGTCCGAGCCGCCCCGGCGTATGTTGGCACCGCCGACTCCAGACCGCCGCGTAGCGCAGAGCAGATCGCGTACCGCCGCCGCGGTACCGACGCTGAGTCAGACGGGTATAGCCCGGCAAATGATCGGCACGACCAGTAGCCGGAGTCAGGCTGCGGGAACCGATACATCGGTGGATGCTTTGCCGTCTCAACCACTGATTCATTATGTCAAAACCGGTGAATCGCTCTGGCAGATAGCACAGCAATATTATGGCAACGGAGAGTTCTGGCGTGTGGTTGCACAAGCCAACCCCAAAGCCGTCGGATCGAATGGGAGTGTACGCGTGGGTGTACGTCTGGTGGTACCCAACAAGGCTGCTTTGTCCACGCGCCCAGGCGATCCGCGGGCATCTGCGGACCGACAGAATCCGTCCCGTCTACCCGTGCAGTCGGCGACCCCACAGACCGGGGCCACCGCGTCGTCTGAGCGATTCTACACGGTGCAGGCAAACGATTCCCTGTCGAAAATCGCTGCAGATGTGCTCGGTGAACCTGACCGGTGGGAAGACATATATAACGCCAACCGCAAGGTTCTGGATCACCCTGATCAGCTGAAGGTCGGCCAGCGGTTAACGATCCCTCCACGCTGATCATGGGATATACACCGTCAGCCGTATCCCGAGCGACTGTCATGGCAGTTCAACCGCTTATCTGTGCTTACTTTCATGATCGACGACGAGGATGCGCGTTGCGATGGATGCTGTTGGTGTTGGTATTGGCTCACATTGTGTTGGCGACGACACTCTTTGCCATGCGCCAGCGCCGGCTAGAACTAGGTCACGACATCACGCTGCTGCATCGTCAGATGAATCAATGTCGGATCGAACTGTGGGACCACCAGGTCCGGATTGCCGGCTTGGCCAAGCCAACCAATCTCCAAAGAGCGATATTGTCCATAGGGTTACGACTGGAGCCGGCGGTTTCCGCAGATCGTCAACCGTTGGTACTGGGCGCTGTCCAATCGCACAACGGCGAGTAGCGCCATGAAAAACGTTGAAGTGCATCGGCCCAAGGGGACCCAGTGGATGACCTGTGCACTGGATT
>CBDCUA010000006.1:0-1660378 GCA_965222495.1 Phycisphaeraceae bacterium
ACGCAGGCGTGCCTTATGATCGGTCAGCCGTCGTTCGAGCTTATCGATGGCTTCGTCGATACAGGCGTACAGATCCGAACCGGCGGTCTTGCAGACAAACGGGTCGGTCTTGTCTGCATGGACAATAATCTCCAGCTCATGTTGACGCTCAGTGTGATGGACAATCACTTCAATCGATTGAATACGATCAAAGTAGCGCGGTAATTTGGCGGCCTTGTCTGAGGCGTATTGGCGGATCGCTGGTGTAATATCAATGTGACGACCGGTGACAATGATTTCCATAAGTAAAACTCCCTAAAAAACCTAGCTCATGATATCTTCACCCGCCCCAGGGGCAGGCCGCGGCCCTGTCACGCTGTGGACAGCGGTCGGATCGGCGCGGCGCGTCTGCTGGGATATAGGGATGATCACCCCACCGCTGATGGTAAATCGTAACGCTTCATCGATCGATATTCTCAAGTCTATCGTATCGTTTCTGGGTACAGTTATCACATATCCGGTGAACGGTGTCGGAGAGCTGGGGATGAAGACCGTCAGGCAGTCATTGCCCGCTCGGCTGCTGATCGTCTGCATGGTGTCGCCGGTGACCAGTCCCACCGACCAGAGCCCTTTTCGGGGGTATTCAACGGCGACGACACGGTTAAATTTGATCTTCTCTTCGGAACTACCCAGAAGCACGTCGGTGACCTGTTTGACCGACGGGTACACCTGCCTGACCAAGGGTATTTTTTGCAGAATCCGTTCACCACGACGGTACAGATTGTGGCCGATAAAGCTGCCCACCAGGCCACCCACGATATAGATCAGTACGACCGCAATCACCACGCCAATCAGGTCAAGAGGGAACGGGTATTGCTTCCACCACCCGACGACAATTTGCCGACGGGTGTCTCGCCGAAGCCAACCGCGTTTGTCCTGGGCTTTTGTTAGAGCAGCGCTGAGAAGCGGATCGGCTTCAACGGTTCGCCGATGTGTCATGATCTGTTCTTCGACCACCGTGGGCCACGGCGTCAGTTGTACGATCAGTTCCCGGACACCGGCGTTGATCGGTTTGGCGATCCGATCGGTGACAAATCCGTACGCCGCCATGAGGATCCATACGGTCAATATAGACGGCAGCAGGATGGCCAGTCCTCGAAAAAAAAACTTTCGAAAATTCGATGTCAATGAAGTCTTGGTATCCATGCCTGTCCAGACTCCTGAAATAACACGCGTTCACTGTGGCCGATAAGCCGCGGGATCGTGTCAAAGGCTATGCGGCCGATGGGCCATTCCCTCTTGGCGGCTTGGTGATCCCACTGCCCTCGACGGGTCAAGGTAGGATTGCCGCCATCTCGCCACTGATCGTGAGGCGATTGAAACTCCAGCCAAGCCGGCGAACCGACGTTGTAGGATGGAATCTTTGATTTTTACAGCGTTCAAGAGGTCACCTACGATTCACGTGTTTTGGCTAGACCCCGCACCACCGATCTTCACCGCCGATGACGTCTCGGTTAGGGGTAACTCAAGTTCCAGTCAAGGTTCGTTGTCGGGTGAAGTGTTTGTCCGGTGCGCATCGCGTGTACTGATCACAAGGTGGTCCATAGGCCTTTCGTTGTGGCTTCTTTGCCCACTTTCATGGTCAAGGCCTTGGTCATGGGATCATCTATGCATCGGTCGACGCAAAGAGGTCCAAAAGACGATCGACTGCCAGTCATCATTGCCCTGACAAGATCTGGCACTGGCCGGAGCGGTCAGGGCTTGGGTCGCCTAGCCTTTCACGGCCGGCATTGAGCCCCCAATCCCGAATCACAAAAACTCTTCTTGTGCCGACGGCACAGGGACTTTCTGTGACAGAATTTGGCCATTGCTCGGCTTGCCAACCCTCACACGTTGGACCATAGCAGCCCATCGCATGGGATCGCGCGATCGGTCCACAAACAGCGATACGTCTGGACAGGAGAATAGTTTAACGCATGTACATCGTCAATCCAGCGGTCAATGGCCGTCACCGTTGAACAGGTGGTCAAGGATCACATTGCGAACCTCCTGGCATGCAACCGGCTCGGGTCGCTCTGTGCGGTCATCGGCGGCGGTGATGAGCAGTGGCGCATGCCGGGGGCTCTGATCGACCCGGCCATGCGATCCGCGGACGAGTGTCGTATCCAGTGGGATGACGTCGAGGAGGGTTCGAAAACCCATTCGACGACGAAGCAGCTTCCAAGCCAACTGGATCTTGGCCAGCCTGAGCGTGGGGTCAATAAAAAGTTCCAGAGGGTCATAACCGGGCTTGCGGTGGATATCGACCGTCCTGGCAAAATCTGGTGCGCATCGGGGGTCAGACCAGTAGCGGTAGCAGAACCAGTGCCGCGCGTCGGCCACCAGCATCAGGTCACCGGCGCGATGGTGGTCCAATCCAAGCCGCGTTTGATCACGACGGTCTAGCACTTGTTCGACCCCGGGCGTGGCTCGGCAGAGATCTGCGATCCGGTCCGACGCTTCGACATCTCTTAGATATACATGTGCCACCTGATGGTCCGCTACGGCAAACGCATCGCTGGCACCGGCGTCGAGCAGTTCCAAACCCTGCTCCTGGCGTACACGAAGCGCACCGGCGTTCCGAAGCACCAGGTTAATCTGCACCGCGTCATCGACTGGCTCAATCCCATATTCGCTGACAATCACGATCCGTACACCCTGTTCTTGAAAATAGTCAATCAATTGACCGACCACCCGATCCACCTGGCCGGTGGCCGCTGGGATATCTGCATGTTCAGGTCCCAATCGCTGAAGCGCATAATCCAGGTGGGGCAGATAAACAAGTGTGAGTGTCGGCCGATGTTCACGGTGTACCATGACCGTCGCGTCGGCGATCCACTGACTGGACCGAACCGACGCCGCCGGGCCCCAGAAATGAAATAACGGGAAAGGACCTAGGTTCTCCTGAAGCCGGCGCCGCATCTGCGCCGGTTGGGTGTAAATGTCAGGAATCTTTCGGCCGTCGGCTTTGTAGATCGGTCGGGGAGTGACACTGTAGTCGACACTGGAGTACATATTGAACCACCAAAACAGGTTCGCACAGGTCACCGTCGGGTCTCGTTTCTTGGCCGTTTCCCAGACCTTCTCGCCACCGACCAAACGATTGCATTGCTTCCAGAACTGAACCTCAGCCAATTCTTTGTGGTAATAGCCGTTGCCGACAATCCCGTGGCCGTGCCGACCGCCGGGCGGTAAACCGGTGAGCATGCTCGACTGTACACTGCAGGTCACCGCCGGCAGGACCGGTGTGAGTTGGCGGACGATCCCCTTACGGGCAAAGCCCTGCAGGCGGGGACAGTGGTCTCCGATGAGCGATCGGTTCAGCCCGACAACGAGAATGACTGCGGTGGGGTGTGCCATGACCCGGTGGACGGCCATGGTACCGTGTGGGTCATACCAAACACAAAAAATTCTCGCCCATGTGTTTTTGAGCGTGGGTTTGCGATGACAGGACTTGGCACCTCTTCGATGCGCAAAGGAAGTACGCGATGCATATCACGTCCCGGGAATCAGGCGGTGCGCTAACGCTGTGCTCACAAAACATGGCACGGCCACCAGGGCCAGGCCCGGTCGATCTAACATCGTTAAGAAGTATGCGTCTACCAGGCACATGCCCGAAAGCCAAATCATCACCGTTTGACGCGTCCGTGGCGGCCGGTCAAACAGCTGGCGAATGCCGTGACCCAGCCAGATGACGATGGCCAGTGCCATGGCCAGCGGCCATTGAAGTTCCTGTGGTCTTAATGGCGTAGCCGCGGCCAGGACCACCGCCACCATCACCACAAGCACCCAACGCCGACGTCCGACCTCCGCGTCGTTTTCGACCCTGGCGACGAATGTGATCGCCGCCGTGTACGCCGCCAGTGTGCCCGCTAGCACCAGTGCGATCGGCAGTGATTGCAACATCGCCGAAGCGCCCGCCACTGCTGTTGCCACCAGGTACACCAGAGCTCTGCACAAGCCCATCAGCAGCACCGATCTGCCGTCCCGGTGATGGGTCACGTTGTAGGCGATCGCCGCGATAACGAGCGCTACACCTAGCCCGAGAGCGGTCGTGTTCGTGGCGGCCAAGACACCCAACCCCATCGCCAATGCACACAACATAAACAGGTAGGCTTGCCAAAGGCGTATTCTCCCCGACGGGATCGGTCGGTCCGGGCGGGTCTGTCGGTCGATATCGACGTCGACCAGGTCGTTCATGGCCAACGCCGCGACATAGAGCAAGCACACCGCGACCGTCGCGACGACGACGGATCGCCACCTCAGCGGTGTATCGACCGTGGCGAGCGCACAGCCCACCAAGACGTTTGACAGGCACGTGCCCAGATTGGAAACCCGTGCCAGCTGGGCGTATGCCGCGATGTGTGTGAGTACACCTGGATTTGCGTTGGGTTCACGTGTCACCGGTCAGCGATCTCCAAGCCATGAAATCTGCCCGCCACCACACCGCGACTGCCGACTGGAACCGTTGTGCAGCGGCCAGGTCACCTTGGGGGAGGGGACGCAATGGTCTTACTGCGGCCAGATCGTATCGCGCTGCCGCCGACCGGTCCCGACCCGACCTTCAGCTATGGATCACCTGATTCCATACCTTGACATAGCGGTTGGGTGTTGCGAATCAGCCATGTCATTTCCTGAGCAATCCCGCTGATCAGATGATCGGGCCGGTGGTCTTCGGGCAACACGTTCCAAGTGTACGTTTCGATCTCATAATGAGCGGTGGTGTGGTGTCGTGTCGTCCATGCAACCCCTTCAATCGCCTGGCGGTGGGTCGTGCTGAGCGGTCCCATCTGGTGAACGAACAGCGGCACGTGGTAGTGAACGCGCCACTTGCCGACCGGGCCGTGTTGGTGGTCGCAGGTCGCCATCGCTTGGTGCAGATCCTCGTAAAACCGGGTTCGAACCGCCCCCGAGCGGTCTGCCGTTTGTATCACGGTCTGGTGGAGATAGCGGTCCTGACTGAACCGTCGGAGCTGCGTCAGGGCGTCGAGTCGGTCGTTAGGGTCTAGATCGTCGAACGCCACGGCGATTGCGGCGGAGACTTGGACCTTGCCGATCTGGATCTGAGATTGACGATAACGCTCGAGGGCGTCGGTTTGTGCTTCGAACATCACCGCGCTGTGGCACGTGTCGTGGCACACACGCAGGTATCGGCGGTGACGCTGAGGTTGGCCGTCCCTGTCCAAATGATTGACAAATAGGTCGACCACATCTCCGCTGGCTTGAAGCACACAGCCGGGCTCGGGCTCCAGGTCCACGTGAATCAGCCGACCGGTTTTCTGTTCCACCTGATCGAGCACATCGATCACACGCCGTAAGTTTCCAACCGCCAGTTCAAGATCACCGTGATTGGAAAACGCCAGACGCCAGCCCACCGGGAGCGTGGAGATACTGCCTTCCATGTCGTGGCGTTGGATCAATCCCGTCAGAATGGTGATCAGGTCCAGTGTGTATGCCAGTCGTTTTGGATCGCGCCAGTCGGGATGATAAACGCGGTGTTTCACGAGCGGTTGGTGAAAGTCACCGTATGGAAAGCCGTTTAGGGTAAATGCGATGAGACCGCGCTGTGCCAGCCAGTCCGAAAGCTCTTCAATACGCTTTTGCTCGATTAGCTGCCGTGCCGTCTGGGCGTTAAGCCAAAGACCGATACCCATCGTCTCCGACGGACTGACTTGTTCTTTGATCGGTAGGGTGTAGCGTTCGAGGTTAGCCAACACCTGTGTGTAGGTTGTGCCTGGGTGCACGTTTGTGCAGTAGCCCATCATGGTGCCAGGCCCCAGTAGGTCTCTCATGACGGGTCCAGCGTACCGTCCACTTGAAATTTGGGGCATTGGCTTAGAAACGCGATCGGGTTTTTCCACATGATTTGGTTCATCGTGGCCGCGGTGTGACAACGGGCGTTTGCTTCCAAACGCGTCTTGGGCACCGCCAGCGGGTCGCTGGGCCCCCAATCGCAAGCCGAGTTGATCACCAGCCTTTGGTCACCGTAGATTTCGATCATATCCACAGCGCGTTGTACCGTGCACTTGCTCTGGGGATAGAGCGTCATGCCCGCCCAGAACCCTGCATCTAACACGGTTCGAACGGTGTGTTCTTCAACGTGATCAATCAGCACACGTTGGGGCGAGATATTTCCGTTCCGTTTAATCGCGTCGACGATCAGACGCGTGCCTTTAAGCTTATCCTCCAAGTGTGGGGTGTGTACGAGGATCAGCTGATCGAAGCGGTCAGCCAGCGCAATCTGTTCTTCGAGAATCGCCAGTTCGTTTTTGGTGTTTTTGTTGAGTCCAATTTCACCGATCCCCAACACGTTGGGTTTGTCTAGAAAGGGCTGGATCATGGCGATCACTTCCCTGGCCAATCCCACATGCTCAGCCTCTTTGGGGTTGATGCACAGCCAGCAGTAGTGTTGGATCCCAAAACCAGCGGCACGGCGGGGCTCAAAGTCTGTCAACTGACGAAAGTAGTCATAAAACCCCTGAGCGCTAGAGCGGTCATAGCCGGCCCAGAACGCCGGTTCAGTGACCGCAACACAACCGGCCAACGCCATCTTTTGATAGTCGTCCGTGGTCCGGGACACCATATGCACATGGGGGTCGATATATTTCACGGACAATTTCCGTGCGAACCGGTCCGGTGGTCGGTCGGCTTGCAATAGGCTCCGATCGCCGGTTGGGCGGCGGTGCCGGTCGACGGTGCGGTTGTGGGGTCACTGAGCCGTTCCAAGATCCGTTTGGTGTGATCCGGCAGGCGGTCCGACAGGATGGCCAACGCCTCGCGCAGGGCCGCGAGCCGAAAATCTTCTTGGCCCGCGCTGTGGTCGACGGGCGTGGCCCGTTCAACCCGGTCCAGGAACGCCGCAATGTCGATCAGTTTGGCGCGATGTTCTAGAAAGTACCGGTCAAGGATCTTCGCTTTGGTCAACGGGCATTGTGCGTGGTGTGTGTCCATGGCAGGGTCATCCTGTCGACGCGTTGGTCGGCCGTGTGTAACACCGCATTATAGAGTTGGTTGCCACGGCCTTGATACGACCGGCTGAAAGTGCCAGGTGCCGGCGTTTGCGGGCTGATCAATCGTGGCAAGCGGCACATCTTGGCCGACCGGGGCCCACCCCAAAGGGCGCCATCGATGGGTGTACGGCGCCTTGCAATAACACCGACCAGGAGGTCCCAGAGTGGTGTCACCGGGTGAGGGATCACACTCCGGTTGGCAAAAATGACCCCGACGGGATTTGAACCCGTGTTACCAGGATGAAAACCTGGTGTCCTGGACCTGACTAGACGACGGGGTCGAACTCACCGCAGCCAGCGGAAGCCCAAATTTTACCAACTGTCGCTAGGCCGACAACCGTCGTCGGGTGCCAGTCGTTTTTGGGCCATCGACGTTCGGGATCGCCTCCTGGTCTGTTCCACACGATCGAACCGCACGTCCACCTGGCACGACAGCGACGCAGCCCACTGCCGCTACTGACCGCCAAAGACCGGGCAGTTGATTGGTTGGCGTTGAGGGTCCATTTGCTTGGTGAACCGTGGCCGGTCAGTGGATCACCGCCACGCGTAGCGGCTTGCGGCCTTCGGTATGGGCCATCATCATCGCTGCGACCGCCACGTCGACGGCTTCCTTGACCAGGTCATCGTGACTGTTGGTGGTTTGGAACACCTCCATCATTTGGTTGACCTGTTCTTGCACATTGGAAATCTGCCAGTGTTTGCGTCTGATCGCACTATCCTCCAAACGTGCATTGAGGTGGTGCGCGAAATAGATCACTTCAGTGTGAAGTGGCGGTAGCACGTGAACGTCGGACTGGCGAACAGCGTAAGCGGTGGTCGATCCTGCAACGATGATCGCAACAACAAATAGTCTTAGCCTTCTGTGCATGGTGTTCCCCCCCTCGGTTTCCTTTCGACGGGGGAT
This sequence comes from Phycisphaeraceae bacterium, assembly GCA_965222495.1. Lineage (GTDB taxonomy): Bacteria > Planctomycetota > Phycisphaerae > Phycisphaerales > Phycisphaeraceae > CBDCUA01. Next base: position 7,933 of record CBDCUA010000006.1, read on the forward strand.
CGGGACCGCGTTAGACCGGCGATCGTCTGACGCCCCCGTTAATCGGAACGGAACTTGACTTGTCGCTATGCCGCTGGCACAGCTTCTATTTATGCTTACCACAGAAATCGGGGGCGTGCCGCGTTTCCGGCCGATATTTTGCGGAATTTATTCGTGTTTTCCAGCGATATTCAGCTGCGCATCTCGTCCGTGATATGTCCGGACCGCGTCACTGTATTGGCTTGGTTTCTAAAGCTTCACCTGCGACACGACCGCACAAAAAAACCAGTGAGCTGTAGGCCGTTGGGTTTGCCTTAATGAACACCAGCGTAAAGATCGCCTTCAGATCATGATGATGTCATCATGTCGTCAGTAGCTTCTTGAAGAACCACCACTGAGTTTCCAGACACCGGTTTTGATCCGGGTGGTGCGAGACGGTACGTCGTCAGTGTGCCAGTCGCTGCGAAACAGGTGGGGTAGGGTGGAAACCTTCAAGGCACAACCCGTTGGCGACGTAGGCCGTTACGATCTTGTGTGGCACGATGCTGCAATGGCCCAAACCTGCGGGCGTAACTCAATTGGTAGAGTGTCAGCCTTCCAAGCTGATGCGCCTATATGTAAGCGATTATCAGTTTGTAAGTTATGGACCGCCGTTAGTTGCCGATAGCAATTCGGCTGCTGCTGACGACCTTCAGAGCTTGATCGACGCGTGGCCAGAGCTGCCGTCGGCCGTTCGCGTTGGGATCGTCGCGATGGTGAACGCCGGCAAGCGGTAAATCCACGTCCTTTGTGTCGACCGTAAGCCTGTTAACAAAATTTGACACTCGTGGGTATAGTGTTGCTAGTCAGAGCGAGGGCCACGATTGACGTTTAGCTTGTTTGATCTCTGGCACGCGAGTTGCTTTTTCTGTTCAGCACGGCCATAACCCTGCTTAACGGAACCGTTCACTCAATGGTTCGTCCGACCTTCGGTCGGACGAACGCATCCGTGGATGCGTTAGATGGATCATCGGAGAGTAACAGTTGAGCCGTAGATCCCTGAGACCTTGCTTCGTGATTTCTCCAATCGGCGCATCCGGGAGTCCCGAGCGCATACACGCCGACACGACGTTCGCCTCGATCATCGCACCCGCCGCAGATGCGATGGGATATTCCGCATTTCGCGGTGATCAGATCACGCGAACAGGCATCGTTGTAGAACAGGTTCTTCAGTCGATCTTGTCTAGTGATCTCGTCATCGCAGATCTGACTTTTTGTAACCCCAATGTGTTTTATGAGCTAGCTATTCGACATGTCACACAGAAGCCGGTCGTGACCATGATTCACAAGAACCACACCGTTCCGTTCAACGTCGCGCCTCTTCGCACCGTCATGTTCAGCTACGATGATGATGACCAGGCCGCACAATCGGCAAGTGATCTCACCGGGTACATCAAGTCGTCTCTATCGGACCCCGCCTCGACGAACCCCACTACAACTGGAATGGCCCCTTGGCAGCTGTCTGCGGGTATAGGGAGATTGAACCTGCAAGACATCGAGTTCCTAGTCAGTAATTACTCGCACCTAAAGGTTCTGTCGAGCTTTCGTCGGACGGGCAGCGATAACTGTCGTCTTTGCAATGACATGGCGGGAACGGTGGACAAAATCCAAGCCATTCTTGATAACCTAACTCGGCTGGTGTCTCTTCCGCGTCCCTCAGAATCCTATAACTACGCTCGTTACAAGTACATGATTGGTCGAGGATTAAAAGGTGATGATGACTACTGGAAGTAACTCATCTGGCAACGGCGGACCATCTAACGCGAGCATGCAGCCTGTCGGCGCTTCGCACCATAGATGATGCTGTAGTTCGTCCGGCCTTCGGTCGGACGAACGCATCCGCGTTCGAAACGAGTTTCGCCTGCGGACGCCGAAGAGCCGCGGAAGCGTTAGATTCAAGGAGGCCGCGATGCCGGACGAGGACCACGGATCCATGGGGCCTCCACGAGAAGAAGGCCATCTAGAAGCCGAGGTTGCCGCAAGCTCGACTACGAGCCGGCAAGCGTTATCTGTCGCTGAGGCCGAGCTCCTCAAGGAGGAGTACTTCCACCTTCAAAAGGTCGTGGAAGATTTCGATTCCAAGTCCCTAACCATTAAATCCTGGAGTGTCACCTTGAGCATGGCGGGAGTCGGGGCCGCATACCTCGAAGGGAAGGCAGCAGTCCTTCTGATGGCCGCTCTAAGTGGATTTTTGTTCTGGATCGTTGAGGCACTTTGGAAGACGTTTCAGTATGCCTTCTACGATCGCATATATGAAATCGAGAAGTACTATTCTGGTGAACTAGATGAGATCCGTGCTCCGAGAGTCGCGCATGCATGGTCGAAGTCGTGGCGTGCTGGCGGTACTAAGAGAACCTTTCGAATCATGAGTTGGCCGCATGTTTTCCTTCCACATGCAATAATCTTCGTCGGAGGGGTGGCACTGTATCTCGTACATTCAAAATGGGGTTGAATCTAACAACAGCTTGGAGCCGCACGCAGCAAAGCTGCACCGCTCAAGCTGAGCGTTCGTCTGACCTTCGGTCGGACTAACGCATCCGTGGATATCATCCGCTGGTCCGATCGAAAACGGTCGAGCTAGTGGCTTCAGCGTACTGATCTGCCCCCTTGATCTTGCTCCAAATGGGATGCAAGTTTTTGGATTATATTTTTTGCATCCAGATCAAGGAGTTGATCATGAAAAGGAAACGATTTACAGAGGCCCAGATCGCGTTTGCCCTTCGTCAGGCCGAGTCGGGCACAGCGGTGGCTCAGATTCTTCGGAAGATGCAGATCTGCGAAGCGACGTTTTACCGTTGGAAGCAGAAGTATGCCGGACTGGGCGTGCCGGAGATGCGTCGGCTCAAGCAGGTCGAGGAGGAGAACAGCCGTCTGAGACGTCTGGTGGCGGATTTGACGTTAGACCGCCAGATGCTCCAGGATGCGTTGTCAAAAAAGCCTTAAGGCCTGCCGCCAGGCGAACGCTGGTGGTTCAGATGCAGGAAAGCTACCAGGTATCGCAGCGGCGGGCGTGTTCGGTGTTTAGGTTTTCACGAGCGACGATTCGATACCAGAGCATTGCGGATCCGCAAATCGCATTGCGGTTACGATTATGTGAACTAGCAACATCTCGGGTGGGTTACGGATATCGTCGGCTGCACATTTTGCTACAGCGTGAAGGTTGGCAGGTGAATCATAAACGTGTGCTTCGGATCTATCGGGAAGAGGGCTTGATCATGCGTAAGAAACCACCGCGTCGTCGTGTGGCGTGCTTAAAAAGGGAGATTAGGCCCGTAGCCTCGAAGAAGAACGAATGCTGGAGCATGGATTTTGTGTCGGATCAGCTGTTCGATGGGCAGCGCATTCGTGTATTGACGTTAGTCGACAATCACACCAGGGAGAGCCTGGCTCTGCATGTCGCCCCACGTGTCCGTGGACGGGATGTCGTGCAGGTGCTGGAACGTGTCGCGGACAAACATGGTCTGCCTCAAACCATACGAGTCGATAACGGTCCAGAATTTATTTCCAAGGATCTAGATCTGTGGGCCTATTGGAACAAAGTCAAGTTGGATTTCAGTCGTCCTGGCAAACCAACGGATAACGCTTTTATTGAGTCATTTAATGCTCGGTTCCGATTGGAGTGTTTGAACGAGCATTGGTTTTTAAGTTTGGATGATGCCCAGGAAAAGATCGAAGGATGGCGTCAAGATTACAACCGAACCAGACCACACAGCAGCTTGGGGAATTTAACCCCCAACGAATTTGCTATTCGGTGTAGGCCTTCGGCTACGGCTGCGCCTTCGCCTGCGGCCTACACCGGGGTAACATAGATGCGTTAAACTTGCAGCCCACTTGGACTCAAGATGGGGTGAAGATCAAAGTGCCAAAATGCTCTACAACCGACTGGTAATAATTAGTGGGAATGGACAGTACCAATCACAGATGACGCAATGTAGGACGTCGTCAGCCCATCGTCGCTCAGAACGTTGGCGTAAATCCATTCCTCCTGGACAAACACCTGTCAACACGTCATATGCGGCGATATTAGAATCGTTGCTACGCGCGAGTGAATGCTGCACGCCGCGGATCGAAAAAATGATTCTTGGAAACGGTGTAGGGGGCGTTACAATGGTTGCCCTAGAGCTAAGCGGCGTTGCAGGAACAAAATCACAAGGGAAGAGTAGGAGGGTCGCATATTGAAGCCGCTAACACTATTCATAATGCCGACAATATTGCTAGTGAATATTGCTGCCGGTTTACAGGCTTCACCTTTGTTCCTCGGGTTAGGGGATTTGGATGGGGGAGGCGTTAGTAGCCGTGCTATCGGTATTTCAGACAATGGCTTGTTTGTTGTCGGTTCAAGTGCTTCAGAGAATGGTACAGAGGCGTTTCGTTGGAGTTTGTCTGAGAATATGATCGGATTGGGTGATATACCGGGATTTAGATTCGCCAGTGAAGCTTTTGCGGTATCTTCTGATGGGGCCGTCGTCGTTGGCAGGGGGAGCTCATCCGTATCGAATTTTGAAGCTTTCAGATGGACATCTGTGAATGGGGCAGTTGGTCTTGGATTTTTGGATCAAGGTTTTGAAGTTAGTAGGGCTTTTGGAGTCTCTAGCGATGGTTCTGTAATAGTAGGGCAAAGCGGTGTTTTCCCAAATCCTGTGAACGGGTTTGTATGGACGGAAAACGATGGCATGGTGCGATTGCCGAGCGTTTTTCGCGGTGGTGCGGCAGCAATTTCGAATGACGGCACTACTGTAGTTGGGTGGACAGATCTGATGCCTCACCTCGGGGGCTCATCCGAAGCGGCGATTTGGAGGGACTTAGAATCAGGTGGAACGCTGCTAGAACTAGGAACACTTCCTCAGGGTAATTTTAGTTCTGCAAATGCGATATCAGCAGACGGTTCAGTCGTGGTAGGTCAAGCGACTAATCCGGGGATTAGTCAGCCGGATCAAGCATTTCGATGGACTGCGGGCACGGGGATCGTCAGTCTAGGAGACCTTCCCAATATCGATTCGAATAGCATCGCGTTCGACGTTTCAGGAGACGGATCGATCATCGTAGGAAGTGCGAATAATGTCGCGTTTATTTGGGATGCAGTAAATGGCATGCGTGAACTTCAAGAGGTTTTGGAGTTAGAAATTGGACTCGACCTGACGGGTTGGAACCTTACTGAAGCTACAGGAATATCTGATAATGGACTCTTAATCACGGGGACAGGAATAAATCCATTAGGCCAAACAGAAGCCTGGATCGTTACATTGCCTGAGCCAGCAAGTATCTTAGTAATCGGAACTGGTTTTCTTCTCTTACTTCGTCCGGCATCCAGAAACTGGCGTAAAAGAAATCGGGTTGAGGCATGATCCAGCCATGAACAGCGTACTGAACATGCAGTACTTTTGGCTAACGCTGCACTACGGCTTGGCACGACCTGCATGGCCATATCCGCTATCGTTTACCAATCAATAGGATGGCACTGATCAGCATGAGCAGACCTATCGGTGCACCGGCGATGGCAACTGCCACAATGGACGCTGACGCCCCATCTAGCGGTGATCAGGACCGACAGCAATTGGAGTACGAAACTATGCGATATGGACGGTTCTTCACCGGCTTCTGATGATGAACGTAACTCTAGCTCTGATGCGACGTCTTGCGACTATGTGCGACACAATGCTATCATGTGCGAACAACCTGCGGGCGTAACTCAATTGGTAGAGTGTCAGCCTTCCAAGCTGAATGTTGTCGGTTCGAGTCCGATCGCCCGCTTTTTTCTGACGCTTCGTGACATGCCCTGATGCGAAGCGTTTCTCGTTGATAAATCAGGGACTTGCGCATAATCGTCAGGCCGACTGTCGGGGGCTTTCTTGGGTCGTCCAAACCGGGACCGGAAATGCCATGAGACGACCCGGAATGAACCTCTGTCTGCTACCGTCGGCGTAACCACGTTCTTGGTTGGAAGGCGGTGAGGCGTCTTCGGTTCTCGTTGGACCTGGCACATATGTGGTGGTGTCGACCTCCTGCTACCGCCCCATATCCGGTGGTCCGGCGATCGCTGGTAGGTTGTCCGCTCATCCCCAATACGTTGTGGCGCGTCAGCGTGGTCTTGCCGTCGCTGATGGTCAGCTGAGGGTTATGGTATTTTATTCATCTTGTGGCAATCTGTTTTTACGACAAGGCATAAAAGGAGATGTCATCTTGAAGGTGGTTACAACACTGGCGCAGGACGCCGCCCCAGAAACGACAGAGAAGATCGATCACGCCATTCAAGAATTTGGATCCAAAGTTGGCGATGCGCTGCACGGTGACACCTCGGTCCTGATTCAGCTTGGCAAAGATTACGGCCTGCCGATCCTTTGGGCGGTCATCATCCTCGTCATGGCGTATGTGGTCGCTGGTGTCATCGGGCGTGCCACCGCCCGCTCATTGATCAAGGCCAAGGTTGAAGAGACGTTAGCTCGTTTCTTCGGCAAGGTGGCACGCTATGTGCTATTGACCTTCGGTGTTATTTTTGCTTTGAGCAAGTTTGGTATCGACGTCACAGCCTTCGCCGCGGTGCTCGCTGCCGCTGGTTTTGCCGTTGGGATGGCCCTTTCTGGCACGCTGTCAAATTTTGCGGCCGGTGTGATGATCCTGATCTTTAGGCCTTTCAAGGTTGGAGACTACATCGTGGTTAGCGGAGAAGAGGGTACGGTCGAAGAGGTCGAACTGTTTACAACCACGGTGAACACGTTGGACAATCGGCACATCATCCTACCCAATGGATCGATTTTCGGTTCGGTGATACAGAACGTGACGCACAACCCGATGCGCCGCGTGGACGTCAACGTGGGGGTCGCTTATGAGGCCGATATGAAGCAGACCCGATCTGTCCTCCAAGAGGCCATCGCCAACATTCAAGACGCTGTCGCCGACCGTGACCCGTCTGGTGACCCGTCTCACGCTCCGCAGGTGTATCTGGTGGAATTGGGGGATTCATCGGTTAACTGGCAGGTTCGCGTGTGGTGTGCCCCGGCGGTTTATTGGGATGTTCGCGAACGGCTGACCGAAGCGGCTAAGGATGGGTTGGACAGGGCCGGTATTTCGATTCCCTTCCCGCAGATGGATGTGCACGTCGAAGGCAAGCTGGGCTGAGTTTCCCGCGTTGGCTGGTATCTAGGCCGAATGTTGTCGGTTCGATCCAGGCGCCCGCTACAACCCGCTCGTCGCTGCGTGTTTGCGGTGGGATGTCGGTCAGCGAGGAGTGTAGGTCGTTCGGGAGTTGATGATTTTGCGATTAACGAGCTGGTTACCGTTTACACGCCCAGTTGAACGACGTTGAGAATAGCAGACCGACCGGCGAAGATTCGTACAATTCATCTGCTATCGAGGTCACAGGTACGAGCGGCAAACATATTTTCCCCACACTCAAAATCGAACTGCTGATGGCGAATAGGTATACTGGTGTTAGGGCATAAATTTGTACCGTCGTCTTAGCGAGGACCGGGGCTCATGACCACATTTGCGCCAAAGCCCGCGACAGAGAAGTACCGGCCCGAACCACAACGAGATCGCGTGCCATCTCGACGCACATGCTCAGCCGTGGTATCCGCCTCACTGGATTCGGCGCATGTCGATAATCGACCGGAAGCTGCTGCGCAGCGGAAGTTACAGGCCATGGCGGATCAGATCCGCAGGCACAACGACTGGCTCAGCTTCAAGCCATGGTCGATAACAGTCCACGGCAGGTGGCCCAACGAAAACAACTGGAGCGCATGTTTGGCCAGCCCGCCCAGCGGCAAGGTCTCGAGGACGAGGAACTCGTGCAAGGTCGATTTGTCGCTAGCAAAACACCGACACAGCGCCAAGGCGTTGAGGATGCCGCCCCAAACCATACCGGGATGTCTAATTCGTTGAAGAGGGAATTGGAACAGCACTCGGGTCTGGACCTGTCGGACGTGCGCGTCCATCGTGACTCGGCCAAACCGGCGCAGCTCAATGCATTGGCCTATGCGCAAGGCCGAGACATTCACCTCGGGCCGGGACAAGAACGACATTTGCCGCATGAGGGTTGGCATGCAGTTCAGCAGTTGCAAGGTAGGGTTAGGCCGACGATGCAGGCCAATGGGGTTGCGATTAATGAGGATGAGGGGTTGGAGAGAGAAGCCGATGTGATGGGCAAACAGGCAAATAGAATACGCGCCGAGAAGATAGTGTAATCCCCCCTAAAAACTGAATCATTCAAAAGTAGAGGCTCCTGTTTACAATCCCTTACTCCAAAGGAGCCTTTGATGAAGACCAGCAAGTTCACTGAAACGCAAATCGTGGCGATCCTCAATGAACAAGAGGCGGGCGTAAAGGTGGCGGAGATCTGCCGTACCCACGGGATCAGCCAGGCGACGTTTTACAAATGGCGATCCAAATATGGCGGTATGGACGCGTCGATGCTCAAGCGTGTCAAGGAATTGGAGGCCGAGAACGCCCGACTCAAGAAGATGTACGCCGAGTCACAGATGGACCAGCAGATCCTCAAAGAGGCGTTGGCAAAAAACTGGTGAAGCCCGGCCAGCGTCGCGAGGTCGCTCGGTGGGCTGTTGCCGAGCATCCCGTGTCCAAACGCCGGGCGTGCAATTTGCTCTCGATCAGCCTGGGCTGTTTCTGGTACGAATCCAGACGTAAAGGCGACGATGAGGTGGTCGAGGTGTTGACCCGGCTCGCTGAGTCGCGACCACGTTGGGGCTTCGGGTTGATGTTCGACTGGATCCGGATGCACGAATATGTCTGGAACCACAAACGCGTGTACCGTGTGTATAAGGAGCTTGCGTTGAACCTTCGGATCAAACCCAAGAAACGTCTGCCGTCACGTGACCCGGTCCCTCTGGACCAGGCCCAAAAGCCCAACGACTGCTGGTCGTTGGACTTCATGAGCGATAGTCTGGCCAATGGTCGGCCGTACCGTACGCTGAATGTGATCGATGATTTCAATCGCGAGTCTTTGGCGATCGAGATTGATCATTCGCTGCCTAGCGAACGTGTGGTCAGGGTGCTCGATCAAGTCGCCGAGGATCGAGGCTATCCCAAGAAGTTGCGATCGGATAATGGCCCAGAACTGATCGCTGCTACATTGGAGCGATGGGCGGCGCGCCACGGTGTTCAACAAACCCCGATTCAACCGGGCAAGCCCACGCAGAACGCCTATGTTGAACGCTTCAACCGCACGTACCGCCAGGAGGTCTTGGATGTGTACGCCTTCAGCAATCTGGACGAAGTGCGTGACGAATCAACCCGTTGGCAATACAGCTACAACAGTGATCGCCCACACACCGCTTTGGACCGGCAAACGCCTTGGGGTTATCTTCGGGCCCATCTAGCATCCAAAGACCAACCACAAGAGGTTGCGGCCGGTATTCTTCCGCCGCCAGCCTCACCGGTGCCTGTGAATGAGTCTTGCGGCGGAAGAATACCTACAGTCAGCGAAATGTCATCAGACAAATGGAAACCTAAAGTCTCTACTTTTAAGCGCTCAGACAACAGGGAGGATTACAATTCCGCTATCTCGTGGGTGCAGTTCAATAACCTAGAACAGGCCGGCTACGGCAACGGCGGTCGTGTCAATTTATTGACGTATTTCCAAATAGCGTAAACGACAACGGCCAATAGCACGCCAAGAAGAACGGCGTCAGCGCGTTCCCGCCAATAGGGATCGCAGACCAGAGAAACGAAAAAGATAATCACTGTCACTGCCACGACGCCGAGAAAGTACCAGGCATGTTCATTATAGAAACGGCGTAACTTGCAGTTCCATACCGCCAAGACGCCGTAAATCGTCAGAAGACCTGCCAGGCCATCGAAACCGAGACGAAACAGCCATCGATTGGGGCAGACAAACTGACACAGCTGCGGTACGTATTTATCGATCACGCCGCTCACATTTTGCGCGCCATTTTGCGCGCTATACTCCTGAATTATTCTATTTTTGATCTCTTCGGAGCCATCATCACTATCCAACGGTAACGGCCAAAGTCCAACCCCGGCGAAGTTGTCCTGGAAATAAATTAGGTCATCTTTGAACTGCTCATAGGCGCCACGCTTGTCTTTGTCGCGTCCAGCCGGTGAAATAATGGGAATGATTTTTCGCAGAACTTTCTTACGATTTTCGCCACGAAATGTATCTTCGATGATCCTGCGAAGTTTCTTCTTGGCGAAGCTTGTGGGCTCTTGTAAGAAAATCAAGATGTGGTTTGTGCTGTCAGCAAGCAGAATGTCACTGATATTCTTCAATACGGTTTTTTGTTGCTCAATCTGACCCGTATCCGTGTCCATATCGAGCATGATATTTAGCTTGGTTTTCGAATCCGCATCTTGTAATTTTGCCGATAGTTTTTCGACAATATCGACGACCTTTTTGCCAGCGTCGACAAACTTGGTGAAGTCAGGAAAATAGATCGTCACGCCGTCGGCCTGTACAGACGAGGGGTCCTCTAACAAAGGCACAATGCTTCTCAATACATTAAAGCGCTTTGCTGAAAAACGTTGTGTGGCAGTTTGAGTAATGGTTTCGACCGCATGGTCAATCACGCCGTCCGTCCATTCATGCCAGCTCTGGGCATATACCGTCAGATCAATATCGACCCGGTATTTGTGTGCAGTATTGATGAAGCTGCCGATGTTCGAAGCGCTACGCCATTGTAGGGGATTGTCAATGTTGCCCTCTTTATCAATCGTCAGAGCGTAAAAAGCGATACGACCAAAGAGGCTAAAATCGAGTGCCTGTGGCTTGCTCTCGGTAGCCAGCCAATAGGGATAAAAGCCATACACAACACTGTCAAAGTCACGCGAACAACCACAGCCATTGCCACGTAGCCGGATCTCATAAAAAGACTCGACTGGCCCTTGGCGTGCCTGACTGATAATCTGGTTCTCATATTTGGAATAGTCAACACGCGAACCTTCAAAGACGTTCGCTAGTGACTTTCTGAACAATCCCTCATTGGGGTAAGCAATGCCCTGTAATAGACCGAGTTTATCGGTAATTGTTTCTGGCAGTGGTTGGGCGTCTGACGCGGAAGGGGCACGGGGTGAATCTGCCGTCCCGTTGGCTGTTTTCTCTTGCGGTTCGGACTCATCTGCACCAACCCATTGATAAAAAACACCTACCGCGCTGTCCGCGGGACACTCACTGGCAACAGACAGCGCCATCGCTATACCCACGAAACAAGCGCCAATAACACCAATTTGTCGCGTTGGCAATGTATGCAGGGTGACCATGGCTAGATCGTCTTCCCTTCTTTTCTTAGCTCTTTGGCCACGCCATTGACGAGATCATCGCGGCTCATGCGGTTACGGTTCTTCCGTAGAGCGGCAATCGCGCCATAACGCACCACGTTGGTAATTGCGCCGCCCGACAACTCATAGTCCTCTGACAAACTCTCTAGATCAATACCTTTCGCTAAGCTTGCCTTACCGTTTAGGATCTTTTTCCATAGCTGTAAGCGCTGCTGAGCGTCGGGCATAGGGAAATACACCAATGACTGAAAACGCCGTGCAAAGGCATCGTCAATATTGGCTTTTAGATTGGTCGCCAAGATAACGACGCCTGGAAAGTCGTCTACTCGCTGTAATAAATATGAGACCTCCTGATTGGCATAGCGGTCATGCGAGTTCGAGGTATGGGTGCGCTTGCCAAATAGGGCGTCGGCTTCGTCGAAAAACAGTATCCAATTTTTGTTTTTCGCCTGATCAAACACGTTGGCTAGATTCTTCTCTGTTTCTCCAATATATTTTGACACCACCATCGATAGATCAATACGGTAGACGTCGGCACCCACCTCTCCTCCAATCAGCATCGCAGTTAGAGTCTTGCCTGTTCCTGGTGGGCCGTAGAAGAGGCTGCGATAGCCAGGTTTGAGTGATTTTTCTAGGCCCCAATCGGTCATGATCGTTTGGGAGTGTCTAATCCAGGCCTTGATGTTTTCAATCTCTTCCAACACCTGTGGCGCCAGCACCAAGTCGCTCCACTCAAGTTTGGTCGTGATACGTGTGGCGGGAAAGTGTGTGTTGTAGTCTGGTTTATGACACACGCCCGAGGTGAAACGAAGTAGATATTCAGGCGCAATCGTCAATGCGCCGCTAAACATTCGTCCGTGATCGACCTGCCGATCGATACGCAGTATACCCGCCGTCGTAAAAACATGGTCGCGTTCAAATAGGCGCATAAGCCGGAAACGTTGTTCTAGGTCATGTCCTGCGACCACAAACGATGCCGTTTCGCATGTCGGCAAAAAGCCACTCTGGTCCTGGCCTTTCCATCCACCGAATTCAGTATAAACACGATCGGTGTTTTTGTTACGGATGAAAAGCATGTCTAGGGCTTGAGGCCTGAGATGCGGAATCATCGCTAGGATGAGCACAATGCGTTCTTCGAAACCGAAATCGTTCTCTAACACCACTTGAGCATATTCGGATCGATTCTTCACGAGCCGTGGCGGGGTGATCGCATAGATGTCTTTATAGTCACAGGCCTGCTCAAAAGACAATCGCAAACGTGTCTCAAGCACGCGGCTGAACCAGTCGATTTCACGATCTAGGACTTTGGCATTGGATTGGCAATCTTTCATACATCAACGCCACTGAACATAAATGACTTCGTTCATCCATGGATACTTAATGGTTGAATATGACCAGGGGATTCGGTCTAGCAACATGTCAAAGGCCTTTGGCGCTACCTTCAGGCGCCAAGCGTTATCCCTATGCGTCAATCGGCCATGTCGCTGCAGAAATGACTCCCGCAAACCGGCGATTGAGGTGTTTTTCAGCACTTGCCAGTTCTGAATCATACCTTGCAATAACCCTTCGAGAATCTCCTTTTCGTGATCACTGATGCTTATTTCTCGATCGACTGGCGTCGTTGTTGCCATGCCACACAACACTTTATTTAAGACCAGTTCGTGTTCAGGACTTGATACACTCCCGTTGGCCAAAAATTGCAACATATGCAAACCTCGTACAGCTGAAGCATGGTCCTTAAAGGCGAAATTGTCGGTTAGTTCAAGCATGGTAAACAGGCGAGGTAAATAGGGTGCCGTAAGCACAAGACCTGCATTAGCGATGTTGATTTCGTCGAGAAATGGTAGATCCAAATCTTCGTCCGTGGTCGTCGCATCTGTGTCTTGCACATCCGCCTTAATTGCCTTCTGTTTGCCATGCGCCGATTTCAAAGTGTCGAGAACGCGCATCGCCATCTCTCGACTGGCCGGCAGAGGTCCCTTAACAAGCCGCTGGGCCAGTAGACATCGAAACACCTGAGGCTCTATATGAGGTGACTGTTCGATAAGGTGTCCGACGTAGTTTTGAATAAAGTGATTTTCGTTATACGCCCGCGGAGAGCCAGACAGATAAGGGAGTATGAATGTCCATTTAACGTGTTGGAAATTATGCGGCGCCGTACTGATCTCTTTTGCATAACATGCGATGGTGATGAGTTCGGCACATTGCAGCAGACGAAATGAACCAGCCGCGCTCAATAGAGACGTAGCCAAAACCAAAAGGCGCTCCGGTAACAAACCAATGAATCGTTCCAGCGATTTGTTGTCGTTAATGGTTGCCTTTAGCCATTGACGCGTGCCTTGTGCTTCATAAACCAACAGATGTTCGGCAACGTCCACCAGACGTCTGACTTCAGATTGTGATGGTGTTTTGTCTGTCTGCAAGTATTGATCAAGTAAGCTACGAGCTTCGGCACTGTCAAGCTGAGGCAGCCCGTTGTCATGCTTGATGCTCTGATGATGTGTATTCGTCGCAATTGCGTTATCGTCATTGTCAAATGGCCGTGCTTCGGAAGAAATGCTGGTTGACGATGTGTAACGGCCGGACCGCTGGCGCTCATCGCCTCTGGCCGAGTGTTCACCGATTTGTGATGCTATCAACTCCAGATCCACAGACTCATTATTGACCAAACATGATATGACATGGCCATAGAAACGCCGTGAATCTGAGGAGCGTAAGGCGCGTGTCTCGATCGCAGTGATCATATCCCTCTGGTGACTCGAATCCGTTTCGTTGATCACCTTCAAAAAAGCAAGCGTGAGTTGATGCAACGCATCTGTAGGTAAGGCTAATGCTTCCGTCCGCCACAAGATCACACCAGCCTTCAACTCGCTAAAGAGGCGCACAAGTTGCCAAGGGTACATGCGGCTTAGTTCGGCGATTGTATATTCGAGCACGACGTCACTAAATCGCGGAGTGCGGTCTGTATCGCTCAAGGCCCTTCTAAGCCTGTCATAGAGGTCATATGTGTGTAGATATTGCTTCCGTGCCTGAACCTCGCTCGTCTGGCCCGTCCCAGTGTCGTCTTCTAACTCCGATACCTCATGGAATGCCGACGGCCCTTGGAGCTTAGCCCCTGGTGCTCCATGTCGATCGGGCGCAGCGCCAGCGTCTATAGCAGCTATTATTCCACTTGAAGTCCTGTCGTGGCTCGTTCCGTTGTTAACAACGAATCCGTCAATACTCCTGTTTCTATCACCCCCGGCTCGCTGCACCGCTGAGTCAAGCATGCGGCATATTTCTCCCGCGTCTTTCCCTTTTGCCCATTGCCTCGTGAGTTCTTCACAGATTGTTGTGTCGATGATATTGAAACGTTCACCAATAACGGTGCGTAACGTCCTGCCAAAAAGCGACTTCGCATTGCTCTGACGATCATCGTCATGCAGGGCACTCTGAATGGCTGCGATCCACAACCATCGGCCAAAGTCGTTCGACGGTACGCTGCCTGCGATTGTGCCGGTTCTACCAGTCGTCCATGCAGCCACCAAGTGTCCGATATATTTGACAATATCATCGGCTGCATTTGGTACTAGCACTTCGAGCAGCCGCGCCAACGTGCTCTCCGAGAACTGAAAGACGATTCTCTCTATGACGCGGTGTTTATGGGCAGCGCCAGACACAAGCATTCTCAAACGCGAAGGTCGCGAACGAATCAGCTGAAGTAACTGTTTTTCGAGTGACTGATCTTGACGCAAATTGGAATGCCAGGGCAAGTGACCATTTATCAAAAAATATTCTAACTGTGCTGTTTCATCCACAGTTTTGCGGATGACAATGTTGCTCGCGGCGATATGGTGTTTGTCGGTATGCAAGATCCGCTTGAACAATTCGATAAGTTCCTGCCGCAGCCGTTTTGGCATGTCCTCTTTGTAGTTGTGGAAAACAATCTCACCAAGATCTATCTCAAGCGACGGGATTCTAAAAACGACTTCATCCTCACTGAATTGATCAAAGACTTCGTCAACAACACGCATTAGTGTCTTGCTCACAAACGTATTCAATTCCGCATGCTGTGAATATGCTTCGCGGTTATCACTGAAGGCCATATCAATCACTGCGGTGTCGATGAGGTGATCGCGACCCATGTTGCTCGGCGATTAGCCCCTCCGGCTCTTTGTTCCATTGTCGATCAGAAACGAAATCAGCAATGCCGACATTCGATCAACTTCTTCCGGATCGATCGGATTTGTTCTCCTTAATGAGAGCCACTGTTCGTAAATCGATTCGAACTCATACATCTGTTGAAAATCAAACCAGTAGACTTCAGTGCAGATATGAGATGGCACGTTCAATCGCACCGTCTCTTCAGCCAGTATCCTAAATTGTTGATCGTGGCAGCGCGCCGTCCATGTGGGAAAAATAACACTTGCTCTAAAAGAGTAAAAATCGTGTGATGCCGTTAACTTAATCTCACGATGTTCTGATTTGCATATCGGTCTTAATAGCACATGTTCAATAAGATGAAGTCCCTCGCTCTCAACACTTAAACGGATCAAAAAACGGCGTAAGCCGTTGGCCGCTCTTACACAACCATGTTTGTCACGATAGGTCGCCAGCCGCCAATATTGGTTGTCACTATATTGAAACAACAGCTGATATTCATCCCCGTCTGTCGTTTTGCACATCCTATAGTTGTCAATATTGACACCCCGTCTAAGCATCAGGTCACTAAGCAATCGAGTTCTCTGAGGAGCCGCGGTGTTGAGAATGTTGTGTGCAAGGTCCTTTCCATCCCCTCCGAACGTCATCATCGGAACGCTATTAAGCCGTTGATCTGTGTCATCGATCTGGTCAAAAGCCAGGTGCTCTATTTGAAATTGTTGGGCTCTCTGCCGGATATACTCCTTATGACCAGTCAGCTGAAAGCCGTTTTTCAGTAGAGCTGTGGT
This sequence comes from Phycisphaeraceae bacterium, assembly GCA_965222495.1. GTDB lineage: Bacteria > Planctomycetota > Phycisphaerae > Phycisphaerales > Phycisphaeraceae > CBDCUA01. The sequence goes on from CBDCUA010000006.1 coordinate 24,126, forward strand.
CAACCAATATGCCGAACGATTAAGAAACCCCAACAACACGCCCACCCGCTGTTGAACGCCAGAAAGGCCACGCGGATTTCTTGTTGTGCCGCTATAGTCGCTGGCTGAAGCCCTATCGCGCGTAAGCCCGACAATCGACTTCAAAAAGGCCAGCTTATTGTCATTGATGATCGCTGCCGCCTGGTTTTGGCTGTGGTAATAATTAAAATGTCGCAACGAGTTTTGCGCGAAAGATTCACCGTATAACGCCAATAGATAGTCTAACACTCGACCTCTGCGGTCAGCGTAGTCGTCAAAGCCCTTGAGCGTATCTCTTCCGAATGTCCTAGGTTCGCCGTTGTACAGGCATTCCACGCCAGCAATATGTTTGTTAGTCAGTTCGTAGAATGAATATGAGTGATCCTGGTTATTGTCCAGCGAAAACAGCGTGCCGATGGAGTCAAGATTGGCGAGATAGTTCGCCATCAGTTGTTCGAATATTAATAAATACGCCTGGAGCTGTTTTGCCCTTGCCTTGTCGGAAGGGGCCGCGGAGTCGGGCACGCCGTGGAGGTTAATGCCATAACTAATAGGGAATTGATTCTGGATCGAGTAGTATTGATCCAACGGTCTGGCGTTACCGCCGGGATGGTCATATAACAGCGTTCTATCCCAACGTGCGCATTTTTGGGAGTGATGTTTAAACCTCAGCTCCTCGAATTTGGCGAGCATGTCGGTAAGGACGATCGGCACAATCCGGCCATTAATCGATAGCACCACCTTCAGGTCAGCCAGATGCCGCGGAATATTGAGATTGAACGCTACGTTTGGACTGTCAGATTGAACGTTGTCGAAGTAAGATTTGCCGTCACGTTCAAGGTGAATGTCGTCAATATGGTCCACTCCATCAATTGCGTTGACAATGGTAAACAGTGTGGATATTAAGAATTGTGAAGGAAGGGAGGTAAGTTCTTTATCATTCAACAGGCCGTGGTTCGTCAGGGGGCCATCAAAAACTTCATCGAACCCTCGATCTTCTTTCAATGCTTCCTTAATGTTGCGGGATGAAATGTTGTTGGAGACAGCTTTGGCGCACTGGAAATATATGTCCGCAAGAATGTCGACGGGACGACGACTGCTGGTAACTTCAATTGTGGCTGCGAGCTCGTAATCAACCCCTTCGACGATACGAATATCGGCGACGTCTTCACACAGATTACGATTGTTATTATAGAAACGACGTACATCGTCAATAATTTTGTCTATTTGACAGTTGCTTAGACCGCGGTCAAGCTTAAGGGCGATATGGTAAAGACCGCGACAGATTCTGTCGTCTGATTCGTTTTCGTCGTCTGCTGTTATCCACAGGTTGTCTAGCTCGGGCACCGCATCAAGAATGGCTTTGCGATAATCGATAGTTGTAATGGGGCGAGTCGAAAAAATCTGTTCTGGCATATGCAGAGATTTTTGCTCAAAATCTATACGGCCTTTGTCATTTAGATAATCGCCTACTGGGAAATCAGCACGGTGGATAAGATCTGTAAGTCCATAAATGATCTGCTCAAGGATGGTAACGCCGGGGTCATGCAAGTTGTAATCAGTCCAGAGGTCTCCCGAGAACTGTTGGGCAAGTGCTACGCCTTCTCGCTTTAGGTTATCAAAGCTGTTTTCGACGTCGGCACTTTTTCGTCTTTTTATGGACAGGTCTTCACGCATGTTCCGCCCTGTGGAAGTTGGCTCTGGGCCTGGTCCGCCAAACAAGACCTACACTTCGTTATCCGCGTCTAGCTCTTGCTGATTAGAGGCTACATCGCCCGGCGCTATTGAAGCATGCATATACTCATCGAACCACAGCTGAGTAACGTAATATCTAATCTGCGTGCCATTACCGTATTCACAATTTGTACGCATTTGTAAACGGTACTCGTGTCCCTTGCCAACCCAACGGAGCTTTATCTTGTTGCCGCGCGATAGATAATAGGCCTGATGATACTTAATCCTTTTCTTTAGATTAAGGAAGTTAAACATGAACCCGGTTGGATTATAGGTGTTGATAGCCAATGCGTTCATGAGCGCATATTTGCCGGTGCCTTTATTGCCCGCCCCTGCCATGATCTCGAACGCTTGGCAACCGGTGAGCACGCCCGTAATGTCGTGCCACTGACCGTCGGCCGGTACAGTGGTTTGATTGTTGGGGTTCGCACCAATTCGCCCATGGGCGCCAATGACTCCCGCCACATCCAAGGTATAATTTGGCCGGCCTGTGTTAATCCCAACTCGATTGTTTGGGTTCAATGTCAACACGGGCACGGACTGGCTACTCTCGTCAGCTTTTACAAATTTCAGTCGATCCTGTTCTTTCTCATAACAAATGGCCCAGGCCGGGTGTTTTGCTGCTGAGTCCCTAAGGAAACTAATAAGTCTATCGTGGTCGCCAATCAGCGATATCTCAAAACCATGCTCGGGCGACTTGTCAAAACCTTCATCGATGGTATTCAGTGTGGAATCGATTAAATCTCCGAAGTGATCTTCAGAGGGTAACGCACCTTCACTGAAATACCGCTTTAATGTGCTTCTATTCTTCTTTGTCATAGTTACGATTTCCACTAATGATGAACGTATTGCCTATTTCCAATTCATCGATTCCAGTCATCTGTGCCTCAATAGATCTGGCCACTGGAGTCGTCTCGATGAAATGATGCCTGGCAGGAACCACAAGACTCCAAGGCATTCTTGGCTTTACTTCCATATCTTGTTGTTTTCTACCCTTTGCGGTATCGCCAAGGCGATAACGATTCTCAGCGTCCACGGTGATATGGAGCATAGAGAAATTGGTGACAAACTCGACATAATCCAAGCTACGGATATATGATTCAGCATCCTTTTGGCGAATACTCCAGCCAAAGCGAGCCTTATAGCCAATATCTGTCCAGGGACATATATAGTCCGAAATCTCTTGATCTAACTGTCTCTCATAAAAACCGCTCATGCCCTCGTGCGTGAATTTCACAGTACAACGTACTTGGACTTTCTCGTAAACAGGATTTCTGACCTCAATCTGGACAAAAGGAGAGGCCAATTGTTGTAACATTGACTTTATTTGATTTAGCGTCACTGCGTTCAACATCGGACCGGAACATGCACGGACGCTGCCATCCCTTGGGTGCGGCACGACGACAATCAAACAGCTTCCTGGCCTTGACCCACCGCCTCTGCTATCCATGTTTGAAAAACATTTAACCTTGGCAACTTGGGGGAAATGCTCCAGGACTAATCGTTCATAATCCCATGCCAGTGAGGCTCTGTTCTTGTGGCGAAGACGCTCGCTGATTCGTGTTTTGAGTTGGAGTTCTGTTTCCGGTTCCCTGCCGCCGAATGGCGCTCCCACCTGACGAACGGACGCCAAGCCGGAAACAGCGACCATTGGCTCCCATTTTCCTTGTGAAACTAAATGTGTGCTCGTCTTCGAGCCATCACCAATTCTTGTGTTAAGTCTCAATGCGTTTGCATGTACAAGATAGCAACTGCAAAAGGACTGTAGATCACCATCTGTTGACACCCGCAACCAAAACAGTCCATCGGGCATGACATTGTTAGATCGAGTAATATCGGACGGGATATCTAGAGTCACAATCCCTGATGAAAGAAATCCGTCGGTTGTGTCCGCTAGCACTTGGTTTGCCGTTAAGGGTCTCCAATTGTCTGCGGACAAATAAAACCACTTTAGAGGCGGCCGGTCTGCCATAGGACGATGCGGTTGGTCGTCAGACAAATGAAACAGCAACGTCAATGTCCCCGCGAGTTGTTCTGCCGAGATACCAATAAACAAATTGCCGGCCAAGCGGTATTGCGGTAACAGAAAAGGAGGTTTGCCACGATTAGTCGGGTATACAATTTCAAAGCCAAAAGGATGATTGTGAATGATCTTGTCAGACCAACTGTCGTTGGGCACATGATTTTTGATCGACGCCATAGTGATTTCTGTGACCGCCCGATAATCCAATGAGAGTCGGCTGAGTACTGGCGTGTAAGGTGCGTTAGGAATCGGTCGTTGCTTTTTGACTTTGGCATTCACCGATGCCATCTCGGTCAACAAGTGAGGGTATCTTGTGTGGCCAAACGCACCCTCTGGTGCTACCAAAGACAGTCTAAAGAAACCGTCTCTGGCGTTAAGGCCGTAGTTAAACTGGCTTTCGCTGCAACGTCTGTCCAAGGGTGTATGAAAATCGACGACATCAACGTTTAAGCTGTTGTGATCGCGAACTCGGTTGTTCGCGTCGTCTGTCGAAAACAAGGCGAAACGTCGATTCGTAGCATTTTTGTTCGGTTGCCAATAACCATTGTTCAACGCGAAAAAGGCGCCTTGGAAAGTGCGGTTGTCAATCTCCCGGTGATGGCCGGCGTAGTACTCTTTGAATCCGCCGTCAAGCGTTGGTAGCTCGGCCCATTCAAGGTGAAGCGTCAGTTTTGTCAGTCGTTTTTTTGCTAACTCATAATTGCCAAAAACAAGATATGAGTTGCAGGTGGGGAGCGGACCGAACGGGTGAAATGGTTTTGATGGGTCGAGCTGGCCGTGATTATTGTAAGCCTTCAAATGATTGATGCCCTTCACGTCCACCATGAGTTCGACTGTTTTGATCGCAAGATCTGAAAACACCGAATATGCGTAAAAACTTGTTTGCGCGTTTATGCAGCATTGCAGCAGGGGGAGGGTCGTATCCAGATTACCTCCGTGCACATCACGATGATAAGACGAAATCGCGTCATCCTCCCGTGCCAATACAACCACAATGTTGAACCCGAGTCTATTGTTATCCCCCTTAGGAAGAGGTAGGATCGTGTAGTCGTCAATACTGAGCCATCCGGTGGTTGTTGTCAGCTTGAGGGTAAAAATCTTTTTAATGAGCAGTTCTTGTCGATCTTGGCGAAGCAGTTCTTTGACCTCGCGGGCGCTGATGTGATCAAGAAGATCATTGGCCTTTGCGACAATGTTCGATTTCTCCGTATCACTGAGCCAATTGTCCGGTGTCAATAACAGCCGGCTAAACAGTCTGCCAAACATGGCTGTAAACGCTTGGGCTGTGTTTGCGTTTGTTAATAGCGATACCAACGCGTTGGTGTCCGTCTTTGATCTATCTTCGACCTCGATGTTGACCACAATCTTGCGGATCCCCTCTTCGAGAAATAGCAGCGAAGAGGCGATCGAAAAGCCAATTTCAGCGTTACGGGAAGTGCCTTTGTGGGTGCCTGCCTTGTCTGCTCCAAACAGTGACCAAGGAATCGTTTGGCTACCCATGTTCGAGTCAAGCGATTGTGGGTAGTCGGCCTTAATGCGGGTTACATAAGCAAGTTCTCGTTCGGGCGACACCAAGTCGTCGTGTTGCAGGCAAAGTGTGGCAAGTGCGGCAACCTTTGATTCGGTGACGACCACGTCGTTGGCCGCACAATAAACAACATCTTTGAGGTCTGCGTCTTTGCCGGCGCTAAACTCAGTATCTTTTAAGACTAAGATATTGTCGCTGTTCCGCCGAGCTTCAAGAATCACATGCACGCTGTCACCGAGCGGAGCCCGAGACTTGGTTTTGAGTATGTCCCTATAATAATATTGAAGATGGCGCTCGCTGAACCGATTAACTGTCTTTTGTGCCTTTCTGTACAGCCGTAGAAACACCATAAACAGAGCTACTGCAGGATCATGTTGTCGACTGTCTAGACTTTCTTGAAAATAGATTGGCGTAATGGTCTTGAGGTAGGAAAGTCCATTTGTAATGGTATAAAAAGCTGACCGCAAGTGTTGCTTGGCAGCTTCGTCACTCTGTGGTGTGTCAATATCAGTTCGGGGAAACTCGAGTATACCTTTTCGGCTAATGATCCCCCACGCGCTGGCAAACTCGGCAAAGTCATTGCCAGTGCCTGCGTTGGTGCCCGGTCCAGTCAAAGACATGATGGCGCCAACCTTATGCAACTCATTGGCGAGCTTGTCTTCAATCATCGTCGTGAGTTGTTGACGTAATGCCACCGCCGACTTGTGCTCAATTCGATTGAGCTTTATAAACCAAATGTTAATTTGACGCACCCAATTCAAAACGAATTGGGCCACATCTTCCACGTTTGAACGAAACACATCGGCAAAGTCTTGTTCGAGGTGGTTAAGGTCAGTGCTGAGAATTGTCGCCATGATCACTGCCTCGTCTGCAGTGAACATGTCGTGCCATGTCCCTTGGATTTCGTCCTTTAGATTGAAAAAATTTACATGCGATGCGACCCTCGCCGCCATGGCCAGCAACTGCTCAAAGGTCAATTCGTCGACATCAAAATAGCCCGGTTGCAGCGCAACTGCGATCCGCCCCGCTTGATCCGTACCATCGGTGATATCGGTGCTATCCCAATCAGCCATGGGCCACATCCCGTTCGTCACGGTAATGCCCGGCATGCCACACGAACTCACACATGACGACCCTCGGAAAAATAAAACGGATAGACCATGTTGCTTCGCGTGTTTGTCCTACGCACCGTATACGACAGCAAGATATCAATCTTGCCACTGTAGATATCCTGTGTATCCACATTAACGTGATCTAAAGTTATACGGGGTTCAAAAAACAAAATTGCTCGCTCGATCACATCACTTATTTCAGTGATGGTGCTTTCATTGATTGTCTCGAAAACCATCGCGTGTAATCGGCAACCATAGGCCGGTTGCATGATCCGCTCACCCACGCGGGTGGATAGGAGTATCATCAAGCTTTCACGGATGTCATCTTCTTCTGCGACCAACTTCACACTCACCATATTGCCGTGCTTGTGAAACTCGGGAGGAAATCCCCACCCTACACCGAGAAACCTTTTATCAATGCTTTTCTCAGACATCGATACCCCTTAACCACCAATCATCACAGTCGCCGCCCCCAACACAATGCTGCCACCATGGGCAGTGGTATCACCCAATCTGGCTGCAGGCTTACCGCCGATCATGACGGTTGCAGATCCCTTGGCGATGGTATCTGGAGGTCCAACACAGGTGCAGCTATCGCCGATCACCGCCGCTGGCAATTTTTCTATCAACACGGTTGGTACACCCGGTCCAACGACGGGGCCGCCAACGTGAGGGATAGGCGGTACGCCCGGAGTTTGCATAGGGCATACATGCATGTCGGTTAATCTAGAAGCCGGTGGCATGGTCATACCTTTCTGAATTGTCTGCTGTTAATTGATCATCACCATCGTGCCCTTGACTGTCGTCTGGCCAGACGCGGACAGCTCGGCGCTCGCGCTGCCTTTAGCGGCAAAGCCAACATCGGCTTTGTGATTTACGTTCATGCCCTCAACAGATACATCCGCTTTGGAACTTATCCCTATCTGTCCGGTAGCGTCGATTGTAACTTTACCTTTTGCTGTAATACTGATGTCTTTGGGGCTATCTAGAACAATACCGTTATCGCTTAGCTCTACTTTGTTGCCATTTTGATCCTGCATCAGGATGGATTTGTCATCGTCGCTGAGTACGATCTTGTTCTGGCCAGGCGTCACAATAGTGATGGCCTTTTTATCGTCATCAAACTCAAGCTTGAGATTACTCCTGGTCACCACCGCCTTGGTGAAATTATCTGCTGTCAGGTCATAAGGGGGCGGTTGGTTACTGCTATACATGCTGCCCAGCACAACCGGATGGGAAGGGTCATTGTTCAAATAACCCAACACCACCTCATCTCCGACCTCCGGAACAAAAAAGCCACCAAAATGATTTGAAGCATAAAAATTTGCCATCCTGGCCCACACACCCTTGGTTTTTGCTTGCGATATTGGCACAGATACCTGGACTCTGTTTTGGCCATTCGGATCTTCGTCCAGCTTCATAACCAGCCCGATCTGTAGGCCTTCGACACCAGGCAACAAACCTGATGCAGGGGGTGCGACGAGGTCTCGCTGTTCAGCTAGCCAGTCAGGCGACATACCGAAGTTAACTTCCGTAAACCAGTTACCGTCGACGATCTCATGGTTAACCGAACTGACAAAAACGTTGCCATTAAAGCGGTCACCAACACCATCTAGCTCTATTAACGAACCAATCTGTGCCTTGGCAGTGCCCTGGAACTTCATGCGTCCCTGAATCTTGGCTAGCCCGGCTTTAATTTGTTGTCCGGTGGCCCAATCCTTTAATGCCGTTTTTTCTAGCTGTGCCGGTGTTTGTAAACAGAAGGATGTTAAATCAACAACTTTGGCTAGATCAGCCGATGTAAGGTCACCTTGTCTGTTGAGTGTTTGTGGGCCAATTTGTTCTTCCACCACGGCCTGGTTGCTGGGATCCCAACTTGCGCTACTCACTTGGGCCAACTGGGTGCGGGCGTCAATGTCGGCATGAAACTCTATTAAGTCATCGCCATAGGTGACCTTCAGCTCGGCCGAAGTGTCGGTCTGGGGAGTTTTAACGATCAGCTTGCCATCTTCAACACAGACCAACAGCCCATTGGCCTCCGCACGGGAGATCATAAAATCCCAATCGGTGCAGTAATATTGCACCAATTCTTTATGTTGTGTTGTTGTCGCTTCTACATCAGAACTCAAGCCACGATAGCCTGATATTAACGTAGAGATGATGTCGCTGTCTTTTGAGTCAATGTAATTGGCATTATGACGGCCGATCGTCATTGCGACCGCTTTGTCACGACACTCAACCACTAATCGTGAATAATTATCTCCAGTTATTTTGATTCCGTGCTTAACAATAACGCCCTGAAAGATGACTTCTTCTGATTGCCCATAGCCGGCATTGATTTTAATTTCGTTGCCCGGCTTAAAATCATCACCGCCGCTGATGGGAAAATCTTTATTAGGCATGTCGCCATCTAACAGCACGATTTTGGCGTAAGGAATCCTGTTGATCGTTTTGGCGATTGAAACCGATACGACCGAAATGGCATCGCTAATTTGTGAACCATTAGCAAATATGTTGAGTTTAATGACGCCGCTGCTATCGACCGTTGGCGATTTTGCCATCACTCACCTCAGCGGCGGAAAATGGAGCTTTCTTCCCGGTTTAATATCACGAAAATTCGTCATATCGTTAACCTTGGCAACCTCCAGATAATAAGAAGAATCTTTATAGACGCGATAACACAATAGAGGCAAAGTGTCGCCGGCCTTAACCTCAATCAGATGACTCAAATCAGGAGAAGATCGATTTGCCCTAAGCGACTCTTCTTCTTTGGTCATAAAGCCTGAGAATGACAATTTGACTTTTGCTCTCAGTGGTTCACCGCTGGGCTTAAAGAGGTTGTATTCGGCCGACATCGATTCAAGTCTGCCAAACATGATCAAGCTACCCCACAACACGCGTACGTGGTTGGGCTCATGATTTGAACCATCGTACTTATACAGAATATCCGTTAAGTCTTTGACCTGGGACTTCACATCGGACGCTCCTATCAATTTCACCACGCCGGTACCGTCAAGAACAATATCGAAACTGACTGTTTCCGGTTTAATGCCACTAAACTTGGAATCTGAACCTAGTTGGCCTAACGCTTCTTTTTTGTTGTAAGCAATAGAGTAGGATCGACTGTAGCTAGATGGATTAAGCATCACCTCAAAGGAGGCGCTGTCTTTGACGGTGACATTGCCGCTGGCATCAATCGTGCACGGCGATATCTTGAGTTTCTTTTTCAGCCCTGTGCTTAAGCCAGCCATTTATCGTTCTCGCGTTCTGCTTAGACTTTCTGCAATCAATTCACGGCATTCTGCCATCAGCATTTCTTTTAGCTGCTCGATATCGATATTCGAATAAGTACGCTGCTCGTCGATATCGCGATCGTTGAGCACGGTTGATTTAATAATCATCTGCTTAACTTCTATGCTCATTTTTAGATCACTCGATTTGAATAATTATAATTGAGTTCAATCATCTCTATCGCAACTGCATTTTTACCCGAGTTAAAACTGTCCACCTCCCATTTCACGGGATAAGCATTGGCAAAAGACCACGCGCGAATGGGCGTCTTGTTTTCGTTCATGAGCAACACCATCATTGACATAGGCACGATGGGTATCGCAAAGTCCCCCTCAAACACCGAGCGGCACCACATCACCAGGGGCGAGGTTACTTTGGCAATACCGCGTTTTAATACCAGCTTAGGATGCTCCACCGATTTGGGTAGTTGATGCACGTATCTATTTTCGCCGCCCTCGACGTACGGTTCTGTCTTGATCTCCGAGCTTATACCGCTGACTTCCTGAAATGAGGTGTCAGACATCCCCGCGGTGGCAGAAAATGCCACCTTGAAATAGAAAGCAGACGGTTGATACTCATCCGTTGTCAGCATAGCTTCGATGCTCATTCCGAGCCTAGATCGCCCAAGTAAAGGCGATGATTGGACACACATCTCCTTTTGGTCTTGGTATTTTTCTAGGCATTGTCGATCGTGATGCCCTCATGGGCGATCTCGATCGTCTCAATAGAGGTTTCGCTACCTTCGGCCTTTAGGTCTGTGCTCGTGATCTTGGTGGGCCAAGCATTAGCAAGCGTCCACACCATGGTCGGTGCGCCAGCTTCGTCGAGCAAACTGATGGTGACTGGCAAGCGCTTAATGGTATTCATCTTGATTTGCTTGAACCAATCCCAGAACTTGTTGTCTGACTTAAAGACACCTTTTTTCATGGTGACGTTGCCGAACTTCTTGATGCCGGGCATCTTAATTGTCGAGAATTCGGGGCTATCGCCGTGACGATACTCGATCGGTTGCACCTCGACATCAAGCCCAGATACTTCTTGAAACGATATGACCTGCGAGTCCCATTTCACCTGAAAATAGAACTTTGGCATCGGCCATACGCTGGTGGATTGTGCAGATCCGTCATCAGCCATAGTACACACCCCTTTTTTTTGCAAGGTTTTAAGTAATAATCATTAGCTGCACACAGGCGTCTTATGACTTCTGCATCTGCTGCTGGAAGGTGATTTCGATAAACTCAGCTGGTCGGCTTATCGCAACCAGCACCGTCACACGCAAAATGCCTTCTAAAATATCTTCGGCGGTCATCGTCTCGCCTAAACCCACGTGGATACTAAAGGCATCTTCAGGCACCGCCCCAGCCAAGCCGCCACGCTTCCAGATACCAGTCAAGAAATTGCGGATCATGCTCTTGATGGTCACCCAGGTATTGGCGACATTAGGCTCGAACACGTAAGCTTTGGTGGCTAGACGAATCGATTCTTCCATCATAATCATTGTGCGACGTACATTGATATAACGCCAATCGAGACTGTTACCATCAAGTGTTCGTGCACCCCAAACCAGAGTGCCTTCGCCAATGAATGCACGAATGGCGTTGATTGATTTGCCTTGGGTGGTAACATTGAGATCTTCTTGATCAGTGTGGGTGATGTTCACCGCTGGTGAAGTCACGCCACTCAAACTGACATTGGCAGGCGCCTTCCAAACACCGCGCGAGTTGTCCACCATGGTATAAATGCCGGCCATGGCGGCGGCAGGTGGCAATAAGTTAATTTGGTCTTTGATCGAAGAGAGTATATTGCCATAAAGTGGACTCATCGCAAGCAGGCTCTTATTCAACAGCATCTTGCTTGCTAACACTTCGTCTTCAGACTTATTGTCCCAGCTGTTGGCAATGTCATTAATGGCTTGAGCTTGCTGTGCCACCTTGGCCGGAGTGGCTTCATCGATATTATTGGGAAGACCAATTTCGGTGCGTAACAGACCCTGTAATTCAGCGGGGTTGGCGATGTTTTCATAACCCAAGTCTTTATCATGTACGATGGTGGTGTTGACCCAGGGGTAATAGGCGGCGGCATAATCAAGATAATTGATACCCAGAGCCGAACGGAAGTTGTCAATACAATCCCCAGAAGGATCCTGTCGATCTTTACTCCCTCCCCAAATGTCTAGAATGGCGATGCGGCTTTTCATTTTGCCGCCGCAATGTGCCAAGGCGGCCTGCTGCACGCTGATACTGTTTTGCTGATCCAGCAACACAGTCTCAGGTATCACGACCATGGTGGGCTCTTGTTCCTTAACCAAAAGGTCAATACCTTTTGTCAGCTTATCTGCATCGATGTCCGCGTCGTAGTCTCCGACCGAGACCACATAGCAGGCTCCGCCGCCGTTCTGAAAAAACAGCAGCATGCTGTAATAAAGCAAATATTCTCCGGCGGTCTGATTTAGTTGATACTCTGATCCCGCTAACGAGAATGCCGCTTCCTCTTGCGAGTCGGCGGGCTTTTTGTCGATGCTAAAGAGCGGCGTTGGTCCAAATCCGAAATAGTTATGGAATTCAGACATTGAAGTAATTCGCCAAGGTTTATTCGATAGCGATTTCCCTTTGTTGTCAGCCTTTTCCGTATACCCGATAAAGGCTGGAACCGCGGTTGCTACTTCAACGACAGAATTGGGAAAGGCGTTTTTTTCAACGATATACACGCCGGGTGCTTTCATCTGTCCCATAAAATCGCTCTTTTCTTATAGCTAGAAGTTAACGTAGATCTCTGACACCATGACTTCTTGTCCGGAAACGATTGTTTTGTCGGTCTGACTCACAGAAGCGACCGGTAACCGCTTGATTAAGATCTTTTCCCTTCCTGATATTTTTTCTCGCAACTGAAATCTGAAGTCGTAACTGTCGCGCAGGGGAATCGCTTTCTTTGACATAATCGTTACCGCGTTTTTGTCACCAGCCAACGGCGCCTTCACGCCGGAGCGAAATTCCATCTGCTGATCTAAGTCAAAAACAAAAACACCGTTCCTTGCCATCGCGCCAAGCAAGCAATATTTCCAAACACTCTGGCGGGTATTGAATCCAATGTAGTAGTTTGCTGCTGCGTTTGTCTGCCCTTCAAAAAGGGTGCGCTCCCTGTCAGTGATACAAATTTTTACAACAAAAACGGGTGGTATTAGCCGGTTTTTCTGGCTGAACATGCTCCTGATCTGGATTGTGTCCAGTTTTTTTACGTTTAAGTTCGTTGCATATTTAGATTTGTGTAGCTTGAGTCGATTCGCCGCTCTTCTGCCCAGCCGGAGGTTGTCGAAATAGAGTATGGAGTCGGATTGAAAATTCGCCGCTTCTGTATAACTCTTAAAAAATAGATCACGAGAATAGACTTTGAATTCACAGACTGCTCTGTCATCTTCGTCATCGGCGTATCGTTTGAGTGCTTCTGTTTTGTCACTGTCATAGACGACAGACACGCCAAATCCTGTATTCCTGACAAGCAAACCTGCGTTGCGTATGAATTTCTCAGTATTTGATGTGGCGACAAAATCGATCCCCATACAGCGCTCGGATGCAAAGAATTCGTGTCCAACCACAATATTGAACAGAGGCACATAAGCCACCGCTAATGCAATGCCTCCATCAATGGTGAAAGGCGGTTTGAGGTTTCCTCATAACATTGCGTTGTCTGTTGACATCGCCTGCATCAAATGCCACCATTCTGACTTTGTAAATAATTGATGGCAGGTATTTTCCACTGAGCATGCCCCACAAGCTACTTAGATCATGAATGCTGAGGTTTTCGATGTTCAAGAGTAATTTGTCTATATTCTCGTTCAAGTCAGGTGTGTTTTGACGATCAAAGACTGGTTGTCTTTGAAAAAAATTGATCGTATTTGAAATAAATTTCAAGCCTTCTCTGTAATTGTTGCCACTAAAGCAAGCGGCAAACATTAGATACAAATTGAAATACAAGGGTACTGCGCTCTGAATAACCCGTTCAGCAGCAAGATCGATTTGATCTGGTTTGCGGAACGGCACGGTGTCTTTTTCAATTTTGATGAGGGAAACAACGACTTTGTTGTTAACATGCGAAGCCACAGTGCCGTCTTGCTCTAAGACATTGGATATCACAACAACGTCCTCATTCATGTCGAAGGTTCTTTTTAAGAACTCATTGAGTTCGTTTGCAAGCAGACTAATGGCTGTGTCTATCATTCATTAACCGCTACTTTCTGCGACGCGGGGTTTAGTGAATTTCTCCAAAGGGGAAACCGTTGAAAATCAATGGTTCAAGAGGCGAGCACCCTCTGTTCTTGTCGCATGTGATCACTGAAAATCCCAAAGGCCTTTGGTTTCAGGGCCTAGGCGCCTAAATGTCTATTAAAGTTGACTGTTAAGACGATAGGGTACCGATAGGAAGTTTTGGCTTCTCAACCTACTCACATTATCTATATACCCCAAACATATACAGTTTGTCAAGCGTAATTTTGTCAGCTCGCTCGCCTAAGGTCGTGGGGCTTGCTGCGGCAAACCGCACAATGCGGTATGAAGTTCGGAAACGGTTCGGAAACGGGACAGGTCTAATAATTTGATACATGGCCCGGATTTAGCTATCTATCTGTGATGCCTCGCGTTGCTCGACAGGCTCCTGGTGGCATGGCGTTCCACGTCTCGAATCGCGTGTAATACTTCTTTGGATCGATGGAATCAGTCATTCGCTGCGCAAAGATCGCGACAGACCCCATGGAGACACAATAAGTGACCCGTCGGGTATGCCAAGAAAAAACGGTGCCAAAATGCTCCATAACTAATAGGTAGCAATTAGTGGGAAGGGAAAGGCTGGTATTAGGTTATGAGCTAGGGTTACGATTGATTTACTTAAGTTTTCTAAGCCTGGCTGCGAAAAGGAATTCTTGCTTGTTCTTCGCCGGATCGAACGAGTCCTCCACGATTCCTCGCCGATAACTAGGTCCGTGGATCACCGTCCCTTTCGACGTATAGATTCCCATGTGGAAGCCGTTGGTATCAGGATCTAGTTTGTAAAGAATGTCGCCGTCATTGAGGGGCTCTTTAAGCCTCGGTTGTTTCTTAGCAAGCAAGTCAAGCTCTTCTTTCGCAGTTTTTTTTAATGGTAACTTCGCAAAACCTAGATCTCTTGTGATCTGTTTAGGCGTAAATCGCCACTTTTTCTTCAGCACTGTTGAGTAGCACCAACTCACGAGCCCTATGCAGTCAAAATGTAAACGACCGTGGCAACTCTCTCGAAGTCGATATGCACTGTCGGACTTCACCGGATACAAATGCGGCGTCGTGCTCTTCCGGAACCATTCCTCAAGGAATGATTGGACAGTACGGCCTACCAGAGCCGACGCCTTTGTCTCAATATTTTCGTCTAGGAAGACATTGATTCCGATCCACTTTTCTACCGGAAGACCGCTTCCCTTCATGAATTTTAGATAGCGCATGACATCGGATTTTTTCAGAATCCTGTGCGAAACGACATGTGGACGTCCCCAGCAGGTATCGAAAGCGTTTTTACAGCCGTTGATGGAAGGATCGGATATCTTGGAATTCAAGAAACTCTTGACCGGGATGGCCCGATGATCTAAGCCTGGGGTACCCAAACGGGCGCCCGTGGCTCCGGAAAGCCAATGCGCGCCTGCACGGCTTGTTGCGCGTCCTCCTATGGGTCGATCGCCCACGATCTTCCTTGCCTTGCCTACGATTTGTTGGCCTTGCAATGTTGGCGTGCCTACCACTCCCGTTGCCACAGCATGGCCGACCTGCTTCTTCAAATGCTTGAATGTCTTTCCCACGGGGCTTACCCAACCGTCGGGCGGAATTTTCACAACTGATTTTTGGAACGCCCGAATAGCCTCCTCCAACTCTGTGTTCATATTGACCGAAGGGACTGGGCACTCAACGACATCTCGATAGACCTTTGTGTGTCCCCAATGAAGATTGAGAAGGCTAGAGACAAGCAGAACGTCGCTCACTTCATTTGCCCCACCGTAGTAAGCTTTCGTTGAGGCGGGAACTTTTCCTACTGGTCTGGCGATCGTGCTCATGATTTCTTTCTCATCGTGGTGTCGGTGTCCTTATTGTCTCGATTTTCGGATTCCACATATACCCGTTTTGACTATTTCAGATCCCATATCACTGACTCTCTAAAGTTGTGTGGCTGATGATTATCTATACAGCAGAACAGCTACTTCACTGCGCAGAAAGCAAAAAAAACACGATAGGGTATAAGCCGGGTATAAACCGGGACAGGTCTAATATTTGACACATGGCCCGAATTTAACTATCTATCTGTGATGCCTCGCGTTGCTCGGCAGGCTCCTGGTGGCATGGTGTTCCACGTATTGAACCGTGGTGTTGGACGGTTAAAACTCTTTGGCAAGGACGATGACTACGCGGCGTTTGAGCGTGTGCTTGAACAGACGCTGGCGGTTCGGCCGATGCGAATCTGTGCGTACTGTGTGATGTCGACACATTGGCATCTACTGCTTTGGCCTCGGAATGATGGAGATCTGGCCCGGTTCATGCAACGTCTGACAATCACCCATGTTCGGCGGTGGGTGGAGAGTCGCCATGAGGTAGGGATGGGACACGTGTATCAAGGTCGGTATAAGTCCTTTCCGGTTCAAAGCGATGAGCATTTCCTGGCCGTTGCCCGTTATGTCGAACGCAATGCCCTTCGCGCTAAAAAGGTTAGGCGGGCAGAGGATTGGCAGTTTGGCAGTCTCTGGCGGTGCGTTTATGGGCGCGCTGAAGATCAAGAGATCTTGGCCGATTGGCCGGTGGACAGGCCAAGGAACTGGCGCTGGCGGGTCAATCAGCCCGAAACGAAGCAAGAGCTTGTGGCACTGCGGCGATGTGCGAATCGCGGGTGTCCGTTTGGTAGTGAAAGATGGGTGGCGGCGAAGGTCAAGGCGTTGGGACTAGAATCGACGGTGCGATCGCGGGGGCGGCCAAGGACGGCAGGGATAGGGGGGCGGTGATCGTTGGTGGTTCGAAGGGGTCAGTCCCATTTTTGTTGCCACAAAAATTTGGACAGATTCCGGTGGACGTGATCCGATGACGGGCATGTTCAATGCGATCGACAATCAAGAATGGCTCACATCGGAATCATCAGCCCTAATTTGCCAGGCCATATCAACCCAATGACTGCGCTTGCCGATGCCTTGCGTTCGCGTGGGCACAGGGTGACATTTTTCTTATTAGGTGATCCTCTACCCTCGATTGGCCGTGCGGGATTTGAAACAATTGAAATTGGCGGCGCTGTATTTCCGGCGGACGATTACCGGGCTGAGACCCAAAAACTCGGCGCCCTAAGCGGACGAGGCGCACGAAAGCATACGGTCATGTTGGGGCTTCGGGCGACAGACGCGGTTCTGGAAGTGGGTATTTCTGCGATCCGCCGGTCCGGGGTCACCGCCTTGGTGGTCGATCAAGCTTCGTTCGCCGGTGGCTCCGTTGCCGACCGACTGGACCTGCCGTATGCGACTATTTGTAATGCGCTGATGCTCAACGCTGAGTCGAGGGTGCCGCCGTACTTCACATCATGGCAACCTCACCAGGCGAGGTGGGGACGGGTTCGAAATCGAATCGCCTGGATGGCTTTGGACCTGTTAACGGCACCCATCATGAAACGGATACGCAAATTTCGTTCGAAGCATGGCCTAACATTACAAACGAAGCTCTGTGAGACCTGGTCTACATTGGTTCAAGTCAGTCAAGAACCCGAAGTGTTTGAATTCCCGAGATCAGATTTGCCGCAGTCTTTCCACTTTGTGGGACCCCTACGCTTACCCAATGGCCATTCTTCGATCCCATTTCCCTTTGATCGGCTTGACGGCAGGCCTCTGGTTTATGCTTCTCTGGGAACGCTTCAGAACCGAATCGCTAGCAAGTTTCGAATCATTGCGGCGGCCTGCACCGGCCTAGAGGTCCAGCTGGTCATTTCTACGGGATACGGAATTTCGCCAGATGTTCTGGGCCAGTTGCCTGGTGATCCTATCGTTGTGGCCTATGCCCCCCAACTTCAGTTGATGCGTCGCGCTACACTAGCGATTACCCACGCCGGTTTAAATACCGTGCTCGAAGCGCTAAGTGAAGCGGTACCGCTGGTGGCCGTACCCGTGACCAATGAGCAGCCGGGTATCGGGGCTCGGGTCGCGTCGTCTGGTTCTGGAGTGATGCTCCAGCTCAAACGAATGAATGCCCATCCGTTGCGTGCAGCGGTCAAACGTGTTCTAAGCGACCAGAAATATCGGAAAAGTGCCCAGCGAATGCAGAAGGCGATACACGATAGCGGAGGAGCGCCCAGGGCCGCCGTGTTGATCGAAAAGAGCCTTTCGCTGGTGTGTTAGGAAGTGGGATTTCAGGTGTAATTATCGGGGATTCGAACGGGTCAGTCCCATTTTTGTTTTACAAAAATTGGGACAGAGCCGGGCAATGGGCCATTGAGTTGGCACGTGCGGACAGTCTCGATAGCGGGTTGGTGACCCCCTTATTTCATGTGTTCAGAACCCGTTCGAGATTTTTCTGCCGCCAGGGCGCCCTTGAGCCGTGCCAAATGTTCGGGTTTTGCTTGATAGCAGGGTGCCGCCAAAAAATCATGCGTAGATGCATTGGTTTAAGTACGGTGAGGCCCTTCGTCCATCCTTTTGTGAGGTGTTTGGTTGATAATGCCATTGCCGTATTTCTTCTTTTTTGCTTGGCTGTACCGAAGCTTTGCGTCAACCCTTGACGCAATGACAGTTTCGATGTTTGCCCAAGCAGTGCTTCGGTGACCTGTAGATACCAGTGTGTGACCTGAATCTTTCACAGACGTTCGCGTAAAAATCAAAAGCACCCTAACGCACATCAATAAAAACCGCGTGAGGCTCGTCCCCACGCGGTTGTCTACCGCTTGAAGATGTATGTCAGCGAAACAGGCGTCGTTAATCGAGTAAAAGATCAATTTTACCAACGCCAGGGTGTATGTGATCGCCTGATCTTGAAAAGCGGTGGTTAACGACTGACCTTTTTCCATACCTTGTTAAACGTATCACTGACAGGGTCGGTGACCGTCGTGCCTTGCAAGGCCTCGCGCTGTTTTGCTGTTAGCCGAACGTACTGTGCGCCGCCGGTAACGGCTGCCAGGTCATGGCGCGTGAGCTTGCGATCAGCTGACGCGTGGTTAGCGTCCGGGATGTGTTTTGTGGTTGTGTTCATGATTGCTCTCCTTGTCTTCTGGTTCGGCCGTTATCAAGTTTGGATCGGAGGTCTTAGGCCGAACGGTATGTATCAGACCCACGATCCAGATTGTGACGTCTCGCTCTTTCCGCCGGCTGGAAGATCGACTCGTCAGCAAGTGTAAAGCTGGAATCGCCTTTAGTCGTTCAGGCGGCTTGTTTGCCGGTAGAGCAGGCTGCCAGAACTTCCCCTGACGTTCAGGCTAGCGCGATGCGTGGAACTTTCGACGACGACGCCTCCGTCGATCGCCTTTAGCTTGTCGACTGTAAGGACAGTGATGGACTGAACTGATCCGTCCTTGTTGTTGGTGTGACGCTGCATGATCGCTCTCCTTTGTTTTGTGTGATTTTTGCCGTTGCCAGTGCGTCAAACGCTGACGTTGAAAACTGCCAGTGGCCGAACCACTCTATGCTTTGGTTACCTTTAAATACCGACAAATTGCCAATGTCTTTCATTAAAATTGATGAGAAGCTAGAGAATGCCAATGTGGCTTGACATCACAAATATCGTGCAGAACCAAGCCCATGCCGCTGTTGGCTGTCTCCGGTTCTTTGTTGTTGGCAAGCCAATGCCAGTTGGTCATCTCGACGGTATGTCTCTACATGCTGAATACTGACTGAACCAGACGATCGAGAGGTCATCCATACCCATAAAGCTGTCGCCAGCGTACGAGGGTAGATCATCTGACCAATCAGACTATCTGGTTTCAGTACTGAAAAGGGTACGAACTGCGTTTGCCAAGACATCGGCTACGTGAAACTGATGGTGCGACGAATTTTGCGCAAAAGGACCGACAGTAAGGTTTCCTTATCGGTAACGATTTCGACCCGGCCGGTCATGCCAAGTTTGACCTGGCCCAACAGGTCTCCGCGTCCAACGGTTTGACTGTCCAATGTGATCCGAGCGGTGTAGAGCGGCGTCGATGCACCGGTCGTGTCGGTTGGGGATTTTGAATCGGGTGACACAAACACCACCTTGCCTTTGAGCGTACCGTACTGTTGGTAGTCGTACGCATCTAATTTGACTTTGACGGGCATGCCCACGCGAACGTGACCGATGTCTTCGCTAGTTAACGCGACGTCGAAACGATATTGCTGGTCTGGCGCAATTTCAATGATCGGTTGGCCGGGTTTAACGACATCGCCGACCTGCGGCCCTTTCGATACCACAACACCGTTGCCGGTGGCCCGGATCACCGCCTGGGAACGCTCGAGCTGAAGGTTCGCCTGTTCGATCTTGGCTTGGGTGACCTGGGCATGCCTGGCGGCCTGCTTGATGTGCAGGTCGGCCAGCTCGACCTGTAACTGCCGCTTGACAGCCTGTAGCGCTTGTTCACGAACCTGGACACCAGCGTCGTCGATCGGTAACCGCGCTAATGTTAGCTGTACGAGGGCCTGTTCGACTTCGAGTTTGACCTTGCGTAGTTCCACCGGCGAGGCGGCGTGACATTCGACCAGCTGTTGTGTCCAAGCCAATCGGTCTTTGGCGTCGGTTAGGGTCAGCTCGGCCAGCTGGATCTTGGACGCTCGCTCTAACCGGGCATGTTCGGCTTGTAGCATCACCTGATCCAGTTCCGCTTGTGCAGCAGCTTGCCGGGTTTGGAACTGCTGCAATAGCAGTGTCTCGAGATGGTCCAATTTCGCCATCCCCTCCCGGTCAGCTTCAATGCGCCGTTGTACCGTGGCGATTTGATTGTCGATCCGCCGGGTATCCAAGCGGATCAGCACCTGGCCCGTATGGACCGAATCCCCTTCCCGAAATCCTACTTGGATAACGCGGCCCCCAGTGGCGGCATTGAACTGCTCGCCAGTAAAAATGCGATCCGGTTCAGCGACACTGCGTACACGACCTTGGGTGACCACAACCAAATTCACCTGAGTCGCGGCGATCCAGACCAACACGGCGGCTAGAAGTCCGATCAGTGTGACCGCCGTGACGTGGGCCAGTGGTGTCGGTGACGCGCTTAGAATATGACGAAGTTCATTGCAGTCGTCCAGGTCGATGATGAGGCTCTTACGCATGGCAGTTGGTCTCCATTAAGAACAGCTGGCTTTGCATGTGGCAAGGTGTGTGACGGGGCGTGGCCAGGTCGGTTTGGGTTGTGATGAAAGACCTGGGTTCTGTGTGGACGAATCGGTCTGAGCACGCCAGAGACGAGCGTAATCGCCGTTTTGGGCCATCAACGTTGGATGAGACCCTTCCTCCACAATGCGTCCCTCTTTCATGACGTAGATGATGTCGGCTTCTTTGATCGTGCTAAGGCGGTGGGCGACCAGCACCACGGTCTTGTTGGCGAAGACGGTCCGAAGGCTGTCCTGGATAGCGCGTTCAGTTGCGGTGTCCAGGTGGCTCGTCGCTTCGTCAAACAACAGGATCTGTGGACCACACACAAGCGCTCGAGCGATGGCCATACGCTGACGCTGGCCGCCGGATAGATTGGCGCCTCGCTCGCCGATCGCTGTGTCGTATCGTTGCGGCAGACCGGTGACATATTCGTCTAGGCCAGCGGCGGCGGCGGCCTCGATGACTTGGGTCATCGAAGCGTCGGGTTTGCCCAAGGCGATGTTGTCGCGAATCGTGCCGTTGAAAATGAAGGGGTCTTGATTGACCAGGCCGAAGCCCGATCGTAGCGAGTCGAGACGAAAGTCCCTGAGGTCCATACCGTCGACCATGATCGTGCCTTCGTCAGGGTCGTAGAACCGTGTCAGTAACTTCAAAAGTGTTGACTTGCCACAACCACTTTCGCCGACAATCGCGACTGTTGATCCTGTCGGAATACGCAGATGCAGTCCTCGTAACACATTTTCACGGCAGCCATACCGAAAGCTCACGTTGTGCAATTCCAACGCGTTTCGTATACCTGTAAAAGATGCCTTTTTTCGCTCGGTCAGCGATTCAACCTCCAGGTCCATAATTTCATACAGCCGATTGATCGCCACCAGAGCGTCTTGGATTTGTAGGTTGATCGAAGCCAGGCGTTCCAACGGTCCCAGCAAGTAACTGAGCATCGTAAAGAAGAACATCAGCTGGCCGATGGTCAGGCCCCCGGCCATTACACGGTGGCCGCCGTACCAAAGGATGCCAATGCCCGCGAGACCGGTTACCAGCGTGCCCGTGCTGGACATGGAAATGCCGAGCTTTTCCAGACTAAAGGTTGTGCCAAGCAGTCGGATAAGACGCGTGTCACGTTCTTGGGATCGGAATCGCTCGATACCGAACGCTTTGATTGTCTCCACGCCCGAGATGTCTTCGACCACGTGGGCTGAGAAACGTGCGGCTTCTTCCATGGCCTGACGTGAACGTCGTTTGGCGCTGGGATGGTGGGCCACCACTGTCACCAGGAGTACCGGGACAAAAGCGGTGGCCATCGCCGCTAGCGGCGCATCGTAGCTCCACAACACCATTGCCGACACCACGACCATAAGGCCGTCGAGCAAGACCACCAAGGACGTACCGCTAATCGCTTCACGGACCTTGGCCGCGTCGTTGCCACGTGAGAGAATTTCTCCAACCTGACGCATCTGAAAAAACTTCACCGGAAGGCCAATCACATGTCGGGTGTAACCTGACAGCAATGCCAGATCGACTTTTCGCCCGACATGAGCCAGGAAGTAACCGCGTAGCACGCTGAATAGTGTCTTGAACAGTACCGCCATTAGCATGCCAAGGCCCAGAGCGTTGAGCAGCCCGGTCTGGCTTTGTACCAAGACCGAATCGACCAGGTGCTGAACAAAAAATGAGGTGCCCAAGCCCAACAGTGTCATGAACAGCGCACAGAAGAACGTTTCGATCAGGATCTTTTTGTGATAGCTCAGCAGTGATAGGAACCGACACCAGGGCTGGATGATCGGTTTCGGCTTGATACGTTCGACGGAGGTGGTGTCGCGTGAGCTATCGGTGGCAGTTACGTCTTGTTGAGGTTCCAGTAGGAGCAGGTATCCGGTCCACGATTTGGAGAACGTTTGGTGATCTAGTTTCTCGATTCCGCGAGCTGGATCCGCGACGATGACCGTGTTTTTTTTGATTCGGTGCAGTACCACAAAGTGACCCAGGCCGTCTTGGTTGTTCACGTGGGCAATCGCCGGCAGAGGGATCTTCGTTAGCGACTCAAATGAACCCTTGACCCCGGTGGCGGCAAAACCCAGTTTCTCGGCGGCATCGACAAGTCCTAGCAGGTTGGTGCCAATCTTGTCGGTCCCCGCCAAGTCACGCATCTGTTGGAGCCCGATCGGCCGCCGGTGGTGCAGTGATACGGTGGCCAACGCTGCGGCTCCGCAGTCGGTTTGATCGTGCTGACGTACACAGGTGTATCGTTGAAACACAGCGAATCTCCGTCATGTCGGTTTGCATACGGACCGGAACGCCCAGCCTCTGTGTGACTGAGTACCGGTCAATTTCAGGAACCTTTCAAGAAAAATCTGCCGGTGCATGGCTTTCCGTTGATTGCTAGCAAGAGCCCTGGCCCGTTCAAGCGGTCGTTGGGGCCGGCCGCTTGAGTGAGGTGATGCAGGCGATACGGCCGTCTGTGGGGGGGCGGGCCTTGTCGATGAGGTCGTCACCTCACACGGGTTGCTGACGTCTGTGCATCGGCGACTTTCAGATCGCCGGTCGGGTAGTGGAATGAAGTCTTCGTCGACTTGCCAGCGGAACAGGTTAGATCCGCCAGCGAATATGCCCGGTGTATTGGCACGACCTGTTGGTTGATCCGACCAAGCAAAATCAACCATGACTGTCAGGTCGAAGAAAATGTGCTGGGGTCGGGACCGGAGAACAAGACAACAAGGCAAATTGAATCAAACCTGTTTTCGCAAATCGTCGGACCTGCGATGATTGACCCTTGTCCTGTCTTAATCGTCACCTTAATAAGAGCAGCGAATGGTCATTGTCGGCCGGAAGATTCGAGACGTACGGGCGAATCTCAAACAGGACGTGCCCCACAAGGAATACGGCGTGTGAAGAGAAAATTGAATGATGTCGCCAAGGGGGGGCAACATGACTGGTTGGTCGCTAACCGTGTGCGATGGATCATGACACACGTTGAATCTGGGCGCTACAAGAACCGCGTGGGGGGTAACATCCCACGCGGTTCGAGTAGATTTGCCGACCACAACGGTGTCGTTGTCGACCATTACATGCCTTTGACAACAACGCTCGATACGGCACCTGAGTTGAGCATCGCGTACACCGCCCAGGCCGATGTGTACACGAGGACGCCGTCGATATAGACGCCTTCCTCCATGGGCTTGGTCGTCCCGATACCGCCGTTAACCCGGACCAAGTCGCTGCGGTCGAGCCGGTCAATCACCGGCTTGCGGCTTTCCTTGCGATTTGTCGTTCCCATCTGTGATCTCCTTGTGTTGGTGCCTGGTTTCACCGAGCCGATGCGCCAACCATTGACGCCGATAACGGTCTGATGTGCCCAGGCGATGGTTTGATCAAACATAAATACTCCCGGTGGAGCTAAGTCTTTCACAGAAAACTCAAATCATCGGTTGTTCAGTGTTGGGGCACTGGCCTACCACCCAAGAAACGGATTCAGGCAAAACGAGAAAAAGCGAGTCAATGCTGATTGTCATCCCGAAATGATTTTGGTCGTGAAGAGGTCACGATTTATGGCGGACGGAACAGGTCGTTTAGGCCTTGTGTCAATCATGTCGTTCAGTCAGCAGCAACACCAGCGATTGACCTACGCGTGAATCACGCGATCTGATGGATGACGATCTCATGGGAGCCGATCAACTGGCCTTTTGGCCGTTTCGTCAAGATTTGACCATTCTTCTCGTCGCGATGGAGGAGTCGAGATCTGTCTAGAGCGGCGTCTGATAGAGAACGCGGGTACAGATGGCCGCTAGTCACCCGTGACAGCTTCTGTAGGGAGGGAGTTTGTTGCGTTTGTTAAGAACTAACCTCACAATGAGGAATATATGACGGAACCCAACCCGATCTTCAATTTCTTGATGGATATGGTCGGGCGTCTTCCCGTGTTCACCATCTGGATGGTGGGGATCGTAATCGCGATTGCCCGCTGGCGGCGCCACCCGCGCTCGTCACTGTCCATGATCATTGGTTTGGTGCTGTTTATCATGGGGGCGTTGGTCTTTGGTCTTATTCATCATCTATTGCTCGATCGTTTGATGATGAACGGGGCGTCACCCGAGACCATCCAACGAACGTTGATCCCCTTGCAGCTGACGGCCGCGGTGGTTCATGTCGCCGGTTGGATCTTGGTCTTGCTGGCCGCGTTCGGGGCTGCCGCTGCGCCGTCAGCGGTTGAGTCTGAGGTTTCCTCACAACACTCTTCGGGTTTGGCCGGCGAACAGATCGAAGCGCTGAAACGAATTGTTCCCGTGTCATCACCGTTCTACATTGGTGTCGTTGTCATTACATTTGGGTTGGGGCTTGTGCTATCGGTAGTCTCATCGACATTCACGTTCCTTTCAGACCAGCCGGAGATCGGCGGCGGCGTGGCTTGTTTCAGCATGATCCCCATCGTCGCCGGAATGATAGCGATGTGCGTGTTTATCCATCGGATCTGGGCGGCGATTCAGATGGGACAGCCCCGAACCACCCCGGGTAAAGCTGTGGGGTTCCTCTTTATCCCTTTCTTCAGCTTCTACTGGGTATTCCAGGCCTACTGGGGGTGGGCGAAGGACTACAACCGCCTCATTGTCGATCTTGACGTCGACGCGCCGAAAATGCCCGAAAAACAGACATTGGCCTTCTGTATTTTTATGGTAGTGGCGTGGCCTATTGAATTTATCCCGTTTGTCGGACCACTGGTGGCCGTTGTGGGGGTGGTGCTTCTGGTTCTGTTTGTGGCCAAGGCCAGCGACGCGGTTCAGGCGCTGATCGATGCAGGGCAAAGAACGACCGCCGAAAACAAGCAGGGGTTGTGATCAACGTACGAGGAACCCGGCGAGCTTGGGCATGGTTCTGGACAATGAGGTGAGTCGTCTGTTGACGAAGCGGCGCATGTCGTCTTTTAGACGCGGTCGGTAAAAGTCAGGATTGACCTGTTGGCGGTAGTCTGGGTGATTTGATTACGACAGTGATAACGGATCGATAAATGCGTGGTTTCTTATGAACGTCTTATAACACGTCGGCCAGGGCTCGGGCTACCCCAGTGTGACCGAGTATCCAACATATAAACGCCGATTTTTGTGTTGAAAGATCATATAATACGGCTGTTGACCGGTGATCATTGTTTGATAGTATCTGATTTTAAGATATGTAGTTAACGATCCATCACGAATCGGTCGAAGCGAATATAAACGGTTGAGAGGATACGAATCGGGTCAGGGGTGGATTAAATGGATAGTTACGTCTGCGCCCGTTTGCTTGTTCGTGTTTCCCGAAGTAGAGTAAAGTAGGTTATTTTCCTTATCTTGTTATTTTTTTTCATTTTCTATCGGGTAAGAGGAGAACGCAGTACCTGGCGACGTCAACGAAGGTGGCTGTTTGTGTGTGAAGGGATCGATCTAATCAGCGGGCGTCCGATCGTCGTAAGTGGGGGTACGGGTTAAGGGCCAGTTGGTCGTTGGATCCATCCGCAGAGTTTGTCAGCGTGCCAAGGAATGGATTGCGCGGTCGTCCGTGCAGGTGGGTGATCGTTCCTTAGTCGGTCTTGCTGATGCCGTCGTCCCGGTCATCACTGCACCATGAGCGCTGTGCAAGACATGATCACCGATCGGATCTCGGCCCAGGTGAAAAGCCGACCAAACGCAGTGGCGGTTACACACGGCGATCGTCGTGTGACTTACGGTCAGCTGGACACAAACATCAATCATCTGGCTGAAGATCTGATCCGAAGGGGATTGGGCAGAGGCGATCTGGTCGGCATTTGTATTGACCGTTCGATCGAAATGGTGACTGCCGTCCTGGCGACCCTCCGAGCCGGTGGAACGTATGTCCCATTGGATCCCGCATATCCTGACGATCGATTGGGGATGATGGTCCAGGACTGCAAGCTGTCGTTCTTGTTGACCGGCACTTGTGGTCGACCCCAACGTGTTTCGTCTACCGCTCAGGTGGTCAGTGTTTCAGAGATCGGTAAGCGCCCGTGTGAGCCAAATGGCCCGCTGCCACCGCAGGCGAGCGGCGAGAACGACCTGGCCTACGTCATTTATACATCCGGGTCAACCGGTAAGCCCAAGGGTGCCGGTGTGTATCACCGTGGATTGAACAACCTTGTTGACTGGTATATCCGAGAGTTCGAGTTAGGTGATCAGGATGACGCGCTTCTGATCACTTCGCTGAGTTTCGACCTCACACAGAAGAACATTTTCTATCCGTTGTGTGTTGGTGCAACGCTTCACCTACCGCCATGTGAACAATTTGATCCGCATGTGGTGTTAGATGCCCTTGCTCAACATGGAGTGACCGTCGTCAACTGTACGCCCAGCGTGTTTTATCTGCTGCTGGAGTCGGATGCTGGTCATCAATACCGTCGCCTGTCCTCCCTTCGGTATGTGTTTCTCGGAGGAGAACCGATTTCCACCGCTCGGCTTCGTCCATGGACAAGATGTCCGGACTGTGCTGCTCAGATTGTCAATACCTACGGGCCCACCGAGTGTTCAGATGTGTGTGCTTGGTATCGATTAACCGATCAAGACCTGACAGACGGTGCGGCGGTGCCGATCGGTCAGCCCATTGATAACGCCACACTACATATTTTAGATGACGACCACCGATCGCTGCCAGCCGGTCAGACCGGACAGCTTCACATTGGTGGTGTGGGGGTCGGTGCGGGGTATCTCAACGACCCTGACCTCACAGCGCAAAAGTTTTTTGATAACCCTTTTGATAAAGAGAACAACACTTTCCTTTACAGCACCGGAGACCTGGCGCGGCTCCGGCCAGACGGTTATATCGATTTCCTAGGCCGTCAAGACCATCAGGTGAAAATCCGAGGCTACCGGATCGAACTGGGTGAAATTGAATCTATCCTGACAGACATGCCTCAAGTCAAAGCCTGTGTGGTTACTGTGCGGCAAGAAAGCTCCGGTCACTGTCAACGCATGATCTGTTATTTTGTTCCTGAGCCCGACGCGACACTGAGCCCTGCGGATCTGCGTGCTGGTCTGACAGATAAACTTCCCACCTACATGCACCCGTCCACTTACGTTCGGCTTGATCAACTTCCATTGACACCCAGCGGTAAGGTCGACAGAAACGCGCTGCCTTCACCGGCCCGGCAGCGACCAGATCTCGGTCAGGCGTACGCGGCGCCGCGAGACGAATTGGAACGTTTCCTGGAAAAGATCTGGTGTCAGGTGTTGGACCTGGAGCACGTGGGTGTCCACGATCCGTTTTTTGAGCTGGGCGGAACGTCACTTCAGATGGCTCAGGTCGTCAACCGTCTGCGCAGCGAACTTAATGAAATGGTGTACGTCGTCACGCTGTTTGAGGCACCGACCATCTCGCAATACGCATCGCTTTTACGCCGTGACTACGCGTCAACCCTGTCAAACCGTTTTGATCGGGGCGGCGATCAGATACGGGCGTTGGCCCAAGAACAACTCGACGAGTCACACGTTGATTCTTGTGTGACAGAACATGATGTCGAGCAGATGAAGCGATATGTTCCCATGCTCAGTGGATCATCGGTCCCGACCGCTACCGGTGATCCAAAGAACCGTCCTGCGTTGTTCATTCTGTCGCCACCCCGATCGGGAACAACCCTGCTACGCATCATGCTGGCCGGTCATCCGGCACTTTTTGGCGGTACCGAGCTCAACCTTATGGGCTTTCAAACCTTAAAGGAGCGGTCGGCCGCATTCACCGGAAAATTTAGTGCCTGGTTGGAGGGCACTATCCGCGCCATCATGGAAATTAAAAAATGTACCGTCCAGGAAGCGAAGTCCATGATGCAGGCCTACGAAGATCAGGGCTTCACGACACGGGCGTTCTACCGAGAAATGCAGGGTTGGCTCGGTGATCTCATGCTCGTTGATAAGTCGCCGTCGTACGTGTTGGATCGGCAGTGCCTGCAGAAGATAGAAGAGGACTTTGACCGTCCACTGTATATCCACCTGGTCCGGCATCCCTATGCGATGATCAGATCGTTTGTCAATTACCACATGGACCAGATCTTGTACCTCCACCCGCATCCGCATACCGCACGCATATTGGCTGAATTGGTCTGGACACTTAGTCACCAGACGACACTGGACTTTCTTCGTCACGTTCCGGAAGAACGTGTGTGTCGGGTACAATTCGAAAGGCTTGTCGCCCAGCCTCAGCCGGTGATGGAGGCGCTGTGC
Organism: Phycisphaeraceae bacterium; assembly: GCA_965222495.1. Taxonomy (GTDB): domain Bacteria; phylum Planctomycetota; class Phycisphaerae; order Phycisphaerales; family Phycisphaeraceae; genus CBDCUA01. The sequence continues at coordinate 53,336 of CBDCUA010000006.1, forward strand.
GAGCAATTTGGAATGGCGTTTGATCCGGCTGTTTTGGATCCTTATCAAGATATGGATCGGAAGATGGTGGACGGGATCTACGCCGAGTCGATCCCGATGGGCGATACCAAGTTTTTCGACCACCAACGCATCCGTCCTGAGGTCGCTGACGCTTGGCGCGATGTCTGTGTCGACAATTCACTGGGCCAGGTGACCTGGCGTGTGGCCCAACAGTTGGGCTACACGTCCCCGACGACAAAACAAACAGCCGAATCGATATCACCCACGGCGGGGGGCTTAACCCAAGCGACTCCCACCGGTCGGTCGGTCAGCCGCCAGCGGCAGTTGCGACTGGCGCGCAGGCGACAGAGGGAACAACGTTAAAGATGGATTCGCCTTTGTCCAACGATCAACGGGAAGAGATTGCCATCGTGGGCATGGCGGGCCGGTATCCGGCCGCAGCTGATCTTGAAGTGTTTTGGGACAACCTGAAGCGCGGTGTCGAATCGGTCCGTTTTTTTAGACCAGAGGAACTTATTGCTGCGGGTGTTAAACAAAGCCATATCGACCACCCGCAATATGTGCCCGCGTCGGCGGCGTTGGAGCAAGCAGACTGTTTTGACGCAGCTTTCTTTGGTTACACGCCCGTCCAAGCCAAGTTCATGGATCCCCAGCAACGCCTCCTGCTTGAGTGTGCTTACCAGACACTAGAGGACGCGGCATGTGATCCGGATCGATTCGAAGGTCTGATCGGCGTTTTCTGTGGGATCGCTCGTAACGAATATTTTTATCATCACGCTTCGGCATACCTGGATCTGTTGGATCAAGGCGCTTTGTACGACGCACTGCTTAGCAGTGAAAAGGATTATCCGGCCACCAGAATCGCGTACAAATTGAACCTGCGCGGCCCGAGCCTGAACGTGCAGACCGCTTGTTCGTCGTCGGGCGTTGCCGTTCACCTGGCGTGTCAGAGCCTTCTTCAGGGTGAATGCGATATGGCGCTGGCCGGCGGGGCGAGGATTCGGGTCCCGCTTAAAGCGGGTTACATTTATTTTGAAGGTGGGATCCCGTCTCCTGACGGCCACTGTCGGGCGTTTGACACGAAAGCCAATGGTTGCATTTTTGGCAACGGCGTTGGCATGATCGCACTTAAACGACTTTCAGATGCTGTCGCCAACGGTGATGCGATACGAGCAATCATAAAAGGTTCTGCCATCAACAACGATGGAGCGGCGAAAGTCGGTTTCACCGCTCCGAGTGTCGTGGGACAGTCGACGGTGATCGACGAGGCGCTAGCCGTCGCCGAGGTCGACGCCTCGACGATTGATTGGATCGAAGCACACGGGACCGGTACGAAACTGGGCGATCCCATCGAGATTGCCGCGCTGACCAAGGCATTTAGGAAGTACACGGACAAGGTGAACTACTGTCACATCGGTTCGGTGAAAACCAACATCGGCCATCTGGACGCCGGGGCGGCTGTCGCCGGTATCATCAAGACGGTCCTTTCACTCCAGCACGAAGCGATGCCCCCGAGCGTGAATTTTGAGCAACCCAACCCGCAGATTCCCTTTGCCGATAGCCCGTTCGTGGTCAATGCACAGCTGCGGCCTTGGAAACGCAACGGAACCCCTCGGCGGGCTGGCGTCAGTTCGTTTGGCCTTGGGGGAACAAATTTTCATGCGATTTTGGAAGAGGCGCCTCAATTCCAGTCGTCTGACCCGGGCAGATCCTGGCAGTTGTTGCCACTGTCGGCCAAGACGCCGGCAGCGCTTCAGGTGTTGCGTACCAAACTGGCGGCGTATCTGCGTGGTCATCTCGAATTGCCCCTGCCAGACGTTGCTTTTTCTCTGCAGACAGGTAGGCAGGAACTGGCACATCGCACCTTTGTGGTGTGTTGTGATCACACTCAAGCAGCGGAGGGACTTGAGGTCACCGACCGATCGTCGACACTGCAGGTGTCAGAAGCCAACCCCTCGGTCGTCTTCATGTTTCCCGGACAGGGCGCCCAACACGTGAACATGGGCCACCAGCTTTATCAAGAAGAGCCGACGTTCGCCAAGCACGTGGATCTCCTGGCCGAAGAAGCTGAACCGGTCTTGGGCAAGGATCTGCGAACAGTGGTACACCCTGGTGACGGTGTGACCGATAGCGCAGCGCGCCAACTGGAAGATACGGTGATGGCTCAGCCAGCGTTGTTTATGATCCAATACGCGTTGGCCATGACATGGATGGATTGGGGAATTTATCCGGCGGCCATGATCGGGCATAGTATCGGTGAGTACGTTGCGGCCTGTCTGGCCGGGGTACTAACGCCTCGGGAGGCGATCAAGTTAGTCGCGCGACGGGCCATGTTCATGCAGCAGCAACCTTCCGGTAGCATGCTGGCGGTCCGTCTGAGCCCAGAAAAGCTGGAAGAATTCTTAGGGGACGGTGTTGATCTGGCGGCCTGCAACGCGCCGGGTGCGTGTGTGGTGTCGGGGCCGGACGACCGTGTCCAACGCCTTGGCCAGAAGTTGGAGGCCCAGCGCATCCAGGTGCGACCACTGCATACATCGCACGCATTTCACTCACCGATGATGGACCCCGTCGTCCAGCCTTATGTAGATGAAGTGCGAAAAATCACACTCCAGCGGCCTCGCTGTCCTTACATCTCGTCATTGACTGGTACGTGGATTAAGGACCAAGAGGCAACCGACCCAGAGTACTGGGGTCAGCAGCTGCGTTGTCCTGTACGGTTTAGCCAAGGTGTTAGCGAACTGGCGACAGAGCCGAATCGTATCTATCTGGAAGTCGGGCCAGGTAAGACGTTGACGACCCTTTGTCTTCAACACGGGTCTGAGGTGACCGCCGGATCAGCTTTCAGTTCGTGGGGGCACCCGTTAGAGCAAAAGGCAGAGTTGGCTTGCATGATGGCGGCCTTGGGGGGCATGTGGACCCGGGGCGTACCGGTCCCGTGGCAGAGGCTCTGTCGGGGCCAGCGGCGCTTGCGCGTACCGCTGCCCACTTATCCGTTTGAAGCCAAACGCCATTGGTTATCAAACAATCAGACCGAAGATCGCACCGATTTACCATCACGCCAGCGTGATGCGGTGGATCAGGCAGATCTAGTGGCCAAAGAAACGGCCCCGACCACGGCGACTGGGCACGCTAACGGAGATGGGCGATCGTCACATGGGGCGATGGATCGGGTGTTGCCGTTAACCCCACAGACAACCGCGTCCAGTGCACGAGTAGCAATCGTAAACCGGCAACTCACGTTGATGAAGAAACAGCTTCGCGTGCTGGCTGACCGACATCGTCGCGACACGGCATCGTTGCCGACACAAACGCCTGTTCCGGATTCATCGGTGGTTGCCATGGATCTACAGCCAGCAGACGTTGGACGATCAAGCGCTGCAGTGGAGACTGACATTCCCGCCACAGAAGAACAGTTGGAGATCTGGCGAGCCTGTCAGATTGGGCACGAGAGTTCCTGTTCGTTGAATCTGTCGTACGCTCTGTCTTTTCTCGGCCCTTTTGATCCCAAGGCCATGCGACGGGCGATTGAGGTTTTGGTCCAGAGGCACGACGCGCTTCGGATGACATTTTCTCGAGACGGCAAGGTTGTACAGTTCCGCCCGACGCTAGCGCTGGACGTACCGATGATCGATCTTTCACAGATGTCTGATAGCCAGCGTCGCAAAGGCGTGGCAGACCAGATCACCGCTGAATTGGACACAGCATTTGATCTGGCCCACGGACCTCATTTGCGCGCCAAGATGATCAAGCGAGACCACGAGGATCATTTGCTGCTATTAACGATTCACCACATTGCCACCGACGGTTTTTCATCGGGGACCTTGATCAGAGAGCTGGGCCAATGGTATTCCGCCGCCGGGGAAGAGACTTCACAGATCCAGCCGATGCAATACAGCCAGTACGCTCGGTGGCAAGCCGATCAGCGGTTGACAACAAAATATCAAGAGGACGAGCAGTATTGGATCAAACAATGCTCAGATCCCTTGCCTGCACCGGTGAGGCTGCCGACTGATCGTCAGCGACCGCCGATCAAGACGTTTAACGGCGCCGCTGTCTTTGACACGATCCGGCCGTCACTGTGTCAGGCGCTTAAGCGTAGTGGTGCGCAGCGGGGTTGCACGCTTTTCTGTTCGCTGCTTGGCGGGTTCACACTATGGCTGCATCAACTCACTGAGCAGGGTGATCTTGTCGTCGCGATCCCCGCCTCCGGACAGTCGATGGTGGGACGGCACGATCTGATCGGTCACTGTGCTCATCATCACCCGTTACGCAGCAGGATCGATCCGGCCCGATCGGTCGTCGACCATGTCGATACGATTCGTCGTTTGGTTCTCGACGCCCATGAACACCGAAATTATACCGAGGGAAGTTTACACGATCGACTCAGTTTTCCGCCTGACCCGTCACGGTTTCCACTGCTCAATATTCAGTTTACGATGGACCCGGCGCCGCTGAAAGCCACTTTTCGTGACATGGAAAGCACTGTGGCTCTAAACCCACGGATCTACACCGCAACGGATTTAAACTTTAACCTGGTTGAAGAAAACGATGAAGTCCGTGTCCGGTGCGAATACAACACCGATTTGTTCGATTGTTCCACGATTACCCAGTGGTTGAAGAACTTTATTCAGACACTTCAGGACCTGGTCGATGACCCCCAACGTCCGGTGACACCTGCGATCCTTCGACCACCTGCATCGAAGCCATCCAAGGCCCCGATGCGAGTCGATCTGGACACACTTGTCCCTGACCTGACGTCCGCTCACAAACAGATCACCAGCCAATTGGCCATCCGGGGCATCGAGACTTATCCGGAGTTGCCTGGGCTGCTGAACGATCTGTGTGCCGCCCACGCGTGGCAGTATTTGAGTCGTCGTTGTGACCTGGTGCCTGGAGCGACGCTTTCTGGTCAAGCCATCGCCGAGACTCTCGGCGTGTCCTCCAAGTTCATGAAATTCTTGGTGTATATGCTACGCGTCTTGGACGAAGACGGGTGGCTTGAGTTTGATCAGCGCCAGGATACGGTATCGGTGCGTCAAGCATGCCCCAATCCGCCCGAGGCGATCTGCGACCGTCTCCACACTTCGTATCCGCAGTTCAGGGGGTTGGTGGACCTGCTGGTACATTGCGCAAAGCACTACCCTGATGCCCTGGCGGAACGCATACCCGCGATTACCGTGCTGTTTCCAGACGGGAGCCGAGGGTTACTCAATCGCGCCCTTTGCGAACAGACGGTCGAGCACAGGCACCTTCGAACATACAAGCTGCTTTTGAAACAAGCGGTTATTGACCTTGCGCGTCGTTACCGTTTGTCGATCCTCGAAGCCGGTGGTGGGAGTGGTGATCTGACTTGGTTGCTCGCCCACGTGCTCCGCGGTGAGTCGGTCCGGTACACTTTCAGTGATATCGGACAGGTTTTTGTCAATGATGCAAAGGTCCGCGCGGCGCAGCTGGACTGCGATTTCATGGATTTCCACGTATTTGATATCTCCAAGGATCCCGTGTCGCAGGGGCTCGGTGACAACCGATTTGATCTGGTGTTGGCCATGAACGTTGTGCATGCCACCTCAAACCTGGACGCAACGCTTGAGCACCTGCACCGTGTGTTGGCGCCCGGTGGTTTGCTGGGAATGATCGAGTTTATCAAGTCTCCACGGTGGGAGCACTTCATATGGGGTTTGGCGCAGGGATGGTGGTACTTTCAAGACCCGTACCGTGACGATGGCCCGCTCGTCTCGCTGGACGGCTGGAGCAAACTTTTGTCCAAGCGCGGGTTTGACCGCGTCGCGGTATTTCCGTCAGAGGAAGCAGAGATTGGTCAAACAGACACAGGTTTGATTCTTGGACAGAAGAAAATGACAAGTTGCCAGTAGCACTTTAGGTGCTATTTTGCTGAATTGTCGTAGGAGAGAGGATGATGCAGAACAAGATTCCTGGCCGGGGAAACGAAAAGCTCATACAGTCGGTTAAAGTGCTGTTTTCAGAGCTAAGTGGCATCGAAACCGGTGAGCTGAGCGAGCAGGCCACTTTTCTGGAGTTGGGCTTCGATTCACTTTTCTTGACCCGGGCCCACGCGTTGATTCAGAATAAGTTCGATGTCAAGATTAGTTTTCGTCAGCTGTTTGAGGAATTGTCGACCGTTGGCCTGCTTGCGGCCCATATCGCCTCCGTTCACCCGTCGGGAGATCTGGCAGGTCAAACCCAGCCGGAGCAGGGCCCAGCCAGTATCGTGCCGGAGACCGTCGATCATCGGGAGACGATCGTTCATGAATTAAGCAAGATTCTTCACGAATTAAGCGGTATTGATTTGGCAGAGATTGTTCCAGAAAAAACGTTTCTGGAAATGGGATTTGATTCACTGTTCCTGACCCGCGCAACGACCGCGTTTGAGAAGCGGTTTAACGTCAAGGTATCGTTTCGACAGCTTTTTGACACCACACCAACGCTAGAGACTCTTGCGGACGATATCGCTAAGAGATCACCTTGTGCCCCGGTTGAGCCCCAGCCGTCATCTCAACCCGTCGCTGACCCTCCCCAAGTCACCAGGCCGCTGGTTGAAAGACCACAGGAGGGCGGTGTGGTTGAGCAAGTGTCCGTGCCTGGCTTGTCAGCGCCGGGCGACGCCGTAGAAAGAATTATTGCTGAACAGCTTCAAATTATGGAGCGGCAGATAGCGCTTCTAGAAGGGGGCAGTGTGTCTCCGTCCGTGGCGCCTGGCAAGGCCACAACACCGGCTGACCAAAACATCAAGAAGCAAGCGGTCCCGCCGGTGCGCGGCATGCCCGACCTGGCGCCGGTTCAATCACAGACAGGTGCCAACCAGAGAGTGTCGACCCAGAAGGAGCCAAGTCATGGCCCTTGGAAGCCCATCGCAAAAGCCAAATCTCATGGGCTGTCGGCGGGCCAGCAGAGTCATCTGGAAGCACTGATCACGCGATTTGTTGACCGGACGCGCAAGTCGAAAGAGTATGCTCAATCCAACAGAGCACATCTGGCTGATCCGCGTACGGTTGCGGGTTTCCGCAAGACCTGGAAGGAAATGGTCTATCCCATCGTGGCCGATCGCACCGCGGGATCCAGACTCTGGGATCTTGACGGGAATGAGTGGATCGACATTACCATGGGTTTCGGTGTGACACTGTTTGGTCACTCCCCGGCCTTTGTAACAGAGGCGATCGAACGGCAGCTGCAACGCTCGATGGCCATTGGGCCTCAGACCCCACTGGCCGGACAAGCGGCACGCTTGATTTGTGAGTTGACCGGCTCCGAACGAGCCGCATTTTGCAACACGGGATCCGAAGCGGTGCTGGCGGCGATGCGCATGGCACGGACCGTGTTGGGCAAAGAGAAGATTGCGTTTTTCTCAGGCGACTATCACGGCATCTTTGACGAAGTATTGGCCAAGAACATTACCGTTTCCGGAAAGAGGCGGTCGATACCGGTCGCACCGGGCATTCCCACGCGCAGCGTGGAGCAAGTGCTGATTCTCGACTACGGCGACATGGCCTCGTTGGACACCATTCGCCAGCACGCCGACGACTTGGCGGCGGTGATCGTTGAGCCCATCCAGGGTCGCAACCCACAGCCCCCGCCACGGGCGTTTCTTGTCGCGTTACGGGAGCTTACCGAGTCTCTTGGGATCGCGCTGGTGTTCGACGAGATTATCACCGGGTTTAGGCTCCATCCTGGCGGTGCACAGGCTTATCTTGGGGTACAAGCCGATATCGCAACCTACGGCAAGGTACTCGCCGGTGGCATGCCGATCGGTGTGGTTGCCGGCAAGTCGAAGTATCTAGATGCGCTGGATGGTGGCATGTGGCAGTTTGGCGATGACAGTGTGCCGGAGGTTGGTGTGACGTGGTTTGCCGGCACGTTCGTCAGACACCCGTTGACCATGGCGGCGGCGCACGCCGCCTTGGTGCACATGAAGGAACATGGGGCGTCGCTCCAGCAGCAGGTCAATGATCGGACAGAGCGGTTTGTCCAAGAAATGAATCATTATTATCAGGAACACCAGTTCCCAATCAAAATTCGCCATTTCGCATCGCTGTTCCTGATCGAAATCGGTGGCGAGCGCGAGTTTTCCGGTCTTTACTACCATTTTCTGCGAGATAAATTTATCCATTGCCACGAGGGTAGACCCAATTTCTTCACAACAGCACATACCGATGAAGATATTGCGCACATTCAGACTTGCTTCAAGGAAGCGGCGCAAGACATGCGGGCAGGCGGCTTTTTTGGCGGCGGGTCACCACAACCGGTGGCGTCCGAACCCCAGTCCACTGCGTTGGACCTATCCGTGCCTGCCCAGACCGCTCTGACGGAAGAGCAGCGCGAGGTTTGGCTTGCTTCGCAATGGAGTCAAGACGCCTCCCGTTCGTTTAACCTCTGCTATCGGCTAGATCTCAGAGGGGCGTTGAACATGGAGGCACTGCAAAAGAGTGTCGACACGCTGCTTGCACGTCGCGATGGCCTGCGGATGTACATCGATTCGTCGGGAGAACACCTTTGTTTTTCGACTGCCAGCACGGTCGAGTTGGCCGTGGAAGATTGGTCGGTACGCTCGGCCGAACAGAAACAGCACGATCTGAAACGGTTGATTGATGGAGAGTATGAAACACCATTTGAGCTAGATCAAGGTCCACTTTTTCGTATGCGTCTGGTTCGATGCGCCGACGAGCATCACGTTCTGCTATTGACCTTTCACCATCTCGTCGTCGATGGCACCTCTGCGGGGATCATTGTTAGAGAACTGGCAACGGTTTATTCTGCTTTCTGCACGACCGGTTGTGCGCCAGACCTTGATACGCCCATGTCGTACCACCAATACGCCTTGTGGCAACAACAATCCAAGCAGAAACCCGAATACGCCGAAGCGGAGAAATATTGGGTTGGTCAATGTTCAGACCCCGTCCCGCCAGTGTTGGATCTCCCGACAGATCATCCCAGGCCATCGCAGAAGTTGTTTGCTAGCAAGATGGTGCGGACGACCCTGTCCAGTGAACTGTGTGGTGAGATAAAACGGATCGCCAGAGAAAACCGCTGGACGCTTTACACGACGCTGTTAGGAGCATTTGTTCTTTGGTTGCACAAGTTGACGGGGCAAGACGATGTAGTCGTCGGATTGGTGTCATCCGGTCAGTCGCTGGTGGGGCAAGAGGTCGTCGGTCATTGTGCGATCCAACAGCCCCTCCGGAGCAGGACCCGTTGGGATTGGTCGGTTCGTGAGCATATCGGTCAGATTCAGAAATTGATTCTTGATGCCTTTGAACACCGCAACTACACCGAAGGCGCATTGCTTAGGAAGCTCAACCTGCCGCGAGATCCCAGCAGGCTTCCTTTAATCAACGCACAGTTTAATCTAGATGCCGCACCGCTTAGAGCAGTGTTTGACGGTTTGGACGTCGATGTGGCTTATCAGCCGCGCCACTACAACGTGTCGGATCTGACCCTGAACGCGTTGGATCTTGATGGCCAGCTGGTGTTGACGTGCGATTATAACACGTCACTTTTTGATCCAGGCACCATTGAGTCGTGGTTACAACATTATGAAATAGTGCTGCGAGCGATTGTTAAGAACGTCGGCCTGGCCGTTGGCAAGATCAGTCTGTTATCCACCGACGAGCAGCGGCGTTTGACCAAGGACTGGAACGCGACAGACCGTCAGATCGGTGACTGGACGAGTGTGCACCAGCGGTTTGATGAGCAGGCCGGGCGGTGCCCTGATGCGGTGGCGGTGGTTTTCAACGATCAAACGTTAACCTATGCCCAGCTCAACAGCCGAGCCAATCAGCTGGCCCATCACCTGATCAGCCTGGGCGTGAAGCCGGGAGTTCTGGTTGGCGTGATGATGGATCGTTCCGTGGATCTGATGGTGGTGTTGCTGGGTATCCTCAAGGCGGGCGGCGCTTACGCTCCTTTGGATCCGTCCTATCCCGCACAGCGTCTAAAATTTATGCTCGAGGATACGGGTGCGACGGTGCTGGTCACTGGATCGGCATTGGCAGGTACGATCGATCACGGCGGCATCACCGTCTTGGACGTGGATCGTGACAGGGACCAGATCGCTCAAGGGCCCACACACGATCCGGGCGTCACAGTCGCCGGTGACGATCTAGCTTATGTCATGTACACATCGGGTTCGACGGGCCGCCCCAAGGGCGTATCGGTCCCTCACCGCGCGATTCTTCGATTGTTATTGGGTGTCGATTATGTTGAGCTGGGATCCGAACACACGTTTCTTCAGATGGCGCCGGTTTCTTTCGACGCGTCAACGTTTGAAATCTGGGGTGCACTGCTGCACGGCGGGTGCTGTGTGTTATGCCCGGACCGCGTTCCAACCAGCCAGACATTGGGAAGTTTGATCCGAGAGCATCAGGTGACGACATTGTGGCTTACATCATCGCTGTTTAACGCGGTGATTGACCAAGATCCTCATATTTTGTCGCCTGTTCGTCAGCTTCTGATCGGGGGTGAGGCGTTGTCGGTGCCCCATGTGCGTCGTGCCTATGAGCACCTTCAGCACACACAGATCATCAACGGTTATGGTCCAACAGAAGGCACGACGTTTACCTGTTGTTACCGAATTCCCCGCCGGTTGGAAGACGGACTGGGCTCGATTCCGATCGGTCGCCCGATTGCCAATACGCAGGTTTATATCCTAGACGCGGGGATGCAGCCCGTACCCGTTGGTGTTCCTGGCCAGCTGTACATCGGCGGCGACGGTCTGGCACACGGTTATCTGAACCGGTCGCAACTGACCGCTGAAAAGTTCGTCGTTAACCCGTTTGACGGCGACGCCCGTCTCTACCGCACGGGTGATCGGTGTCGGTACTTGCCCGACGGCCATATCGAGTTTCTGGGCCGGCTGGACGATCAGGTCAAGATCCGAGGTCACAGGATCGAACCGAAAGAGACCGAAACCGTGTTGGCCAAACACCCGTCCGTGCGACAGGCAGTGGTGACGGTCGACCAAGATCCGCAGGGCGGTCGGCAGCTTGTGGGCTATGTCGTACCTGTCGCCGAACCAGCCCCGGCCCCGACAGTATGGCAAGAGCACTTGCGCCAGACGCTCCCAGAATACATGATCCCGTCCGTCTTCATCGCCCTCAAGGCATTGCCGTTGACACCCAATGGCAAGGTGGATCTCAGAGCGTTGCCTAAGCCAGGGGGTGTTTCGCAGGCAAACGCACAGCATCCGTTTGTGCCGGCCAGGAACCAATTGGAGCGGAGTTTGACAGCGATCTGGAGAAACGTGCTGGGAATCGATCGGATCGGAATCAAGGACAATTTCTTCGACCTGGGTGGTCATTCGCTCAAAGCACTGAGTATGTTCGGGCAGATCGAGAAACAATTTGGCCGTACGTTGTCGCTCTCGAATCTATTCACCGCACCGACGATCGAACGGTTAGCGAAGGTTTTGGATCAAACCGACGCGAATCAAACGATCAACGCTCTGGTGCCGCTACAGCCGGAAGGAAGCCGCCCTCCGCTGTTTATTGTCCCAGGGGTCGGGGGACACCCGTTTTCATTTCGTTCTTTGGCGCAGATCCTACAAACCGAACGGCCTGTGTACGGGCTGCAGCTGCCGGGTTTGGACGGGAAGCAGCAACCGCTGACGGGTGTTCAAGATATGGCTCGTCATTTCATCCATCACATTTGTCAGCTTCGTCAGAGCGGGCCCTATCATCTGGCCGGTTACAGTTTTGGCGGTGTGGTGGCGTACGAAATCGCGCGCCAGCTGGCCTTGCAGGGTAAGCAGATTGGCCTTCTGGCTTTGTTCGACGCTTACGTGCCAGGCGCTTTTCGCAAGCGACCGTTGACGCAGCGACTGGTGGCTCACGGTCATCGGTTGTGGCAGCTTGACGCCGCGACGCGGTGGGGGTATTTGCGAGATCGATGGTCCAACGTCAAGAAACGGTTCCAAGCTCATGCCAGCAAGGACACCGACAGCCGGTGTACGCTGACCGAGAGCATTCGTCGTGTGAAGATGGCAAGTAAAAGCGCGTTTGATCAATACAGGCCTGAACCGTTTGATGGCAGAGGGATTCTTTTTAAAGCTCAAGCCTCTGAATACGTAGATTTTTGCACCGCCGACGAGACGAATGGTTGGAAGCGACTCTTTGGCGGCGGATTGGAAATTCAGCAAGTGCCCGTAGGCCATCGAGATTTATTTAGTGAAGCGGGGGTTCAGGTCCTTGCTGAAGCGATACGTCGGCAGCTGGTCAAGCAGGCGAATTCTCCTGCGGCGGGTGACCCGATGATGGGACCGATCGGAAACTGCGCAGCGCTGAGCTCTTGACAGATATGGTCAATACGGCCGTGCGCATTGCGGCGTGCTGAAACCCGTCGTCCATAAGAATCTCATATCTGCTTGCGTTTAGAGCCGTCTGCGTAATATCGCGGCGTGTAGAAGACAATGCAGATCGTGATCAGGTCTGCCGTGATACGCGACCAAACCTGTCAACAATACCCCGTTCAAATTGATCGCGCCACATTGGCAACGCGACCAGCCAATGAATAGATAAGTTTTCTTGTCTTTGATCACCACTAAGACAATTCCAGATTTCTTGCCGAACCCAGTTCGCCACTTTTTCATTGGATTGAAATGAATCTGTTTTTGAAAATGGGAACAGGTAATATCACCGCGACAAAATAGAGAAAGTATACAAATTGCCTATTTTTTAGGCGAATACGAGACGAAAGCAATCCTTTTTGCGCTTCACCGGTGTTCGCCGATCATGCGAAAGAGTTTGTCGAAATCGGTATTGCAGATTCCGATACCCGCGGGTGTCACTGAGAAGTTTGGCAACATGGGTTGTCTGAAATAGGGCGAGCTACAGGGATGAGAATGCTCAGGAGAAATAGGTTGTTTTAATAGATCAGTCTGTAACGTTTAAATGAAAAAATTTCTAAAGAACACGCAATTTTTGACTGGACAAGCGATCCGTTTTAGGGTCTACTTTGTAGTCTAGTAGATCTAATTGCGGTGGGAAACCGGGGAAGAAAGATGACGGCCGTGTTGGCTGTCAAAACATATCCAAAACGCAAGTGGCATTTGATTGGTTAAAGAGATAGTCCATTAGTGGCCAAATCAAGGTCTACGTTCTTTTTTCTTAATAAGGAGTAGAAGATGAAGGGTGAGGAAGGTTTCAGTAGGCAATCGTTCCGGGGACTGCTTGCCGCGGTCGTGGTGGGTAGTAGTCTGTGCATTGGGTTGTCAACGGCTCTCGCTGACATCACACTGAATCTTTCCGGGTATGCCGATACTGACGGTGCCAAGACGGGTCGGTACGGAGATACGGGCTTGTACCTAGGTCCCGATTTCAATTTTCCGACTTGGGATACCGGGCCATTCAATTCCAAAAACGGCTACCGGGAATTTTTCAACTGGCGTTGGGATGATGTCAAGATGACCATTTTTGATGGCAACAATGATGGCGGCGCCAGCGCCGGCGATGCGATCATCAGTGGTACGATGACCCGCATGGTTGATGTGATGGACAACGTGAATAGGCAATGGGGCATCACGATGGAGTTGTCGAACCTGAAGTATAAGGACTCCAATGGCGTGATCGATGTCAATCCGACTTACGATGACCAGATCATTAATGATCTAAGCACGAACCCAGAAGGCAGCACAGGCTACGGTTACGAATGGATGACGTTGGCGCTGACGCTGACGCCGTATCCGGGCTATTCTGGCGGTGTGGACCCCACCGGGTGGATCGGGCTGGCGATGCCCAATCTGGGACACCACAATGTGGCGGAGTTGCACTTTGATAGCAATCGAGGTGTCACCTTCGAAGCATGGTATTCGAATCCCACAACGTCAAACAAGACGTGGTACAACGTCGGAGATACCAAAGCAGATGTGGATCTGATTGTTGTGCCCGTGCCAAGCGCTGCGGGATTAGGACTTCTGGCACTGGGTGGATTGGGGTTGTTCAATTACAGCCGCAAGTCACGACGAAACGCGTAACAAAGAAACGATAGTACAGATCATTTGTTAAAACCCCCTGGCCGATCAAGGCCGGGGGGTTTTTTATATTGTTAGGTGACGCGTCACCAGCACAGGTGGTTCGCGACCGAACCGATCGGGTACGCGGGGTCGTCAAACATACAAAGATCAACTCCTCCTGCGCCTCACCCGGATTCCGGCGACGTCCAGGGGTGTTACCTGGCCACGGCGGTTTGATCGCCTGATGCATCACAACGTCACCCCGGACGTGATTGTGAACAGTTATCGATTCAAACAAACCAAGGTGAATCCCGTCGGACAAATGGTATGGGGCCAGAAAAAGAGGGGGTTATTAGTGCCTAAGGCTTTACGGCGCGCCAACACAGCGAGGTTTTAGGTGCGATGCACGCCCGCAAGAATGTTGCTGGTCGTTAATGGAAACAGGCACTTGACGCCGGACAACATTGGTGGAAAATCCGGAAGGGCAGCGCATACCGATTTGATGGAGCTCGTCCCAACCCACCGAAGATGGAGGAGATCCTCGACCTTCAAATCATCCATGGATACGGTCCAAAAAGGAGGATAGTCACATGACAACCCCTTTGCTGACGCATAAGGCGACTGATGGGACGGCCTTACATGCTGTTGTATCGCTTTCAGCAATCAGGTCACTTAGCGCCACCCAAATCGATGCCCTACACAGCATCGAAATAGATCTAGTTAGTCAATTGTTGCATTACACACCGATTCACAACGCACAGCTTCTCATAGCCGCAGCGAGAGGCCAAATCGCACATGACCTGGACCTCTCCACCATTCTGGATCAGTCTGAGTCTGCTACACCGACGCCGCTAAGTGATCTACCCAATGCTGACCTGAGCATTCTCAAAGATGTATCAGAGAAAGCCGCGAAGGTTTTTGTTGAGTATTTTCAGGTCAGGACCATTGAGCATCTGGCGTCTTTTCCGCCGTTCGTTGAAGCTCAGCGATTTCTCCTACCGGCAGATGACGTTTTTAGGGAACCGGCCTCAGCACCGGAAGAACTAATCCCTAAGGCCATCGGATCTGTGGAATCAACTGTGAACTACAGCATTTTCGCCCGCGAACATACGCTGCGACTCGAAGGGCTTGAGTTAGTTTATGACGCTGAGCGTAAGCACTTTGTCGATAGCAGATTAGCGACTCTGTTTCCCGTAAGGGGTCTAGGTCCCATTCTGGGCCGACTCAAGCCTGAAACCACCGCCTCGTCGAATACGCCCGATCTCTTTCACAAATTTCCGCGAGCACCGGTACCCGAGCCCATCCTTCATCTAGGTTACGTCGGAAAGCTGACCCAGCAGTGGGTCAACATGGGCACTCACCTTGGCGAGATTGTTCACAGCCTCGCATTGGCGCCGGGCGAATCCCGGAACATCGCTGTCATCGATTGGAGGCGCACCCAGTTGACTCGCCGTGCCGAAGACACGAGCGTGCTTGAACAACTGAATCATCAACTGCTCCATACCCGGGCCCTTGATGAGACGACTCGATCAGTAGCAGCGGAGCATTTGGTAGGAAGTACTTTGGTCGCTGCCGGAACGCTTGCCACTTCCGCTGCGACTGTCGTTGGTGCAGGTCTAGCGGGCGGGCTTGCCGGTTCAGTTCCCGGTGCTGCAATTGGCACCGCGCTTGGTTCAATCGAGCCAGGGCTGGGCAATCTGGCTGGGGCGCTGGCTGGTGCAGTGATCGGTTTCGGCATTGGGGCGAGTGTGGCTGCAGGTGGATCTGCCCTTGCTGCAGCCAATGGTCAATTGGGCGTTATTCAGACCGATTCCAGCGGTGATCGGTCAATCATTGGCGGACAGCAACAGAACATTACGGAGATGACCAGTCAGAAGTCATCGTCCCTCCGTTCGTTGTGGTCCAATATCTTCGTAACCGATGAGCAGGCCGAGAGTGAAAGGCTCACGACACGTAATATTACGAACTACAACCACAGCCATGCCTTGACCATTCAGTATTATGAAGTCCTCCAGCACTACCGAGCTGAGATCTCACTGAAAGCCGCAGAACCCCCTACTTTTTTTACCATTTCGCCCATTGGAGTTCACGATTGATCTGATCGTGGATTATTGGGAGATACTGCAACATGGTGTAACTGACCCCGTTATAAGAGATCGGTTCGATGGCATCGTCCGGCCGTATGACTCCGGCAGAGATTCAGTATCACCCGATGCCCGCGTGCGTATCAAACAGATTGCAATTAGCTTTGATAGACGTCCTGTAGGGCCCTCGATCCCTTTTTCACCCACTGACGTTCCAGTTGAAGTCGAATTGCTCGGGGATCCAGAAGTCAGACGATCCGTGTCCGCGACCAAGGAGACTGCCATTTTTGGTTTTGCTGACGGATTGCCAACAGCTGAGCTTTTGACAGGCGTTCAATTGTCGCATTTACTTCCTGAAGAACGAGTACGAATCCGTGTAAGGCTCCTTTTGGTCGATCACGATGGTCGCCGGCTACCGATTGAAAAAAATAGTGGTCCCATGAGAGCCAACCGTGAAGGAACGGTGGGTTTTGACTTTACGGTGATCACATCCCGTCCGGACGACAGATCCACTCAAGGTTCTATTGTTGAGGTCGAGCAGTACTTTAACGCTCGCCGCTACCTTTTTACTCGCCTTCTTCTTTTGTCTATCGAGCGTGAGCAGCTTGTTGACCTCGTCGAAGCGCTCATGCTGCGTGCCAGTATCGAATTTCCCGACGCACCTGATCTCGGTGGACATGTCGGTGGTGGCATCCGCTTGCCTCCTGAGTTTGTCAGCCGAAAGCGCAGCGTCGCAGCTGCGGTGGCTGAGACCACCGTTTGAGCCGCTGAATCGGGCATTGCTTGCCGCCATCACCCAAACACACGACCCAGGAGACACAGCTGAACGACAGAAGAGTGAGAAAGGTGTTACTGCGGTGGTCGGACGAATCCTTCGTACCCTCCATACGGTTAATCCAAGACATGCCGGAGATAGAGACCGTGTGGCTTCGGAGGTGCACAGGAGTGCTGCGGTAGCCCTTGGTCGCTTGCCGGGTTTGGACGTCGCGGAGCGGAAGGAACTGGCCGATAGACTCAGAGACTTGGTGGTCGGAGGGATAGATCGGGTCCTGAATACGCCCGCAGTGACTGCCTCGGCGGTTCATTTGGTTGAGTTTATTGACCCCGAGCCAGTCGCCATCACCGGAAACACGGTCATGTTTCGTATGAAACGAATACGTGACAGGAGGACCCTAGACAATCCTCTTGTAAGAGATTTTCTAGGCACGATCGTGGACTATCCGACTGACCTGGACCAGTTTGTCTTAGCCTGGCCGGATAAGAGAAGGCATCAGACAGTCCATGGCGGCGACATGTACCTGCCGACGTCTGGCGTGTTTGCGGAGGCCATCTTAGGAGTGTCGAATGCGTCGGAAAAAGTCGACCTGACACGCTTCTTCAACTGGCAAGAGTCGCCGATTCCGCACCTGGCACCACAAATCCAGCCGGTGGCGACAGGCTCGCGGTCCCAACCGCCGACCGGCATCGAACCCACCGTCCCGGGCGGGATCCTGAACATTGTCAATCCACCAGTATTTCCCGCTCCCGTCGGTCTCGCCTCTAGCCTCGCAGCGGTACAAAACAGCAATATCTTCCGTGATGCATCACAGGCCGCTGCGTTGGGAAGTATCTTGAACACTCTTGCGGGAGTAGCCGAGCGTACCGCGATCGCAGCTGGCCAATTGAGTGGCGATGCGCTGGCAGAGGCATTGAAGTCCGCGACGGACCTTGCCAAGAGCATCTCGCAAAATCTTCCTCAGCCCACACCCCACACCGCCGCCGTCCACACCGCCGCCACCCACGCCACCGCCGCCCACACCGCCGCCGCCCACACCGCCGCCGCCCACGCCACCGCCGCCCACACCGCCGCCGCCCACACCGCCGCCACCCACACCGCCGCCACCCACGCCCACACCGCCACCGCCCACGCCGCCGCCACCGCCCACGCCGCCGCCACCGCCGACCACGGCTCCGCCGCCACCAGGCTTGCAAGAGGTTGAGGTTAAATTCCGCATCTTTGTTCAGTCAGAGGTTTGGTCAGCCTTGCTAACACTTACTGCTCCCAATCCGTTGATTCCCACAGATTTTCTGAAGGAATTTCTAATGAGAAACTTGAGGTATGGTGGGGATGGCCGGGAGAAGACAGAACGTAGCGAGGGAACGGCTCGAGTGACTTTAACCGTCAAATTCAAGGTGAACATTCTTAATATGGAGGTACAAGATTTACGCATCGTAGAAAGAAATTTTGGGAAGGCAGAGCTTTACATTGGAAATACCCTGCATGTGGCGAACAAACCACTTTGGTTTGAACGAAAGACGCCCGATGCACAACCACTGTTTGAGCCGAAGGCGTTGAGAGTGACGGATTCAAACCTCCAAGGCTGTTGTTGAAAAACGTGGAGAGGAAATTCACGTAGGGTTCAAAGTGGTGGCAAATCCTTTCCTTCCGACGTTCGACTTGGGTCCGCTTGGCGATAGAAATATACCTATTCCTGGTTTTGAAGCTTTTAAATTCAGTGATATTTTGGCTCTGCTTGTCGACTTGCCCATCAGAGACATTGATGCAAAGACCGCGGTCATCCTTTCCAAAGGCCGGACCGGTACGCTCAGACATCAGGTGAAATTCGAACACGATGCATGGCCTGCGTATGAGTTGTATGTCAACACAAAGAACAAGCATTTTCATGATCCAATTCCGGATCATGGACCCAACCGACTCATCACTGATCCTTTTGGATTTTTCAATATAAAGGGGAGAAACACCCATCGAAGATCTGCCAATTCTTGAATAGGTGTCTAATCACAACTGCGCTAAAAATGTGCGGAAACCACTCCCAGCGCCTTTAGTCTCGTAGAGATGGGCTCAATCCAGAAAAAGTGTAGAGTGACTGGACGGAAACATGAAGAGTATTTTTGTTGCCATTGCCAGCTATCGTGACCCGGAATGGACTTGGACGGTGCGAGATCTGTTTGACAAGGCCATCTATCCGCATCGCATTACCGTCGGTACTTGTTGGCAATACATCTCTCCTGATGACGATCATTTTGTCCACACACCAACTCGACAGGGTCAGGTGCGGTGCATTTATTACGATGCGCGATACTCCTTAGGGTGTTGTTGGGCGAAGGCCGAAGCACAGAAGTTATGGCAACGGGAAGACTATGTCTTGAACATCGATAGTCACATGCGATTCGTTTTGGGCTGGGATGAGGCGATGATCGCCATGTTGAACAACTGTCCTTCTCCTAAACCCATACTGAGCACTTACCCCGCGCCCTACGAACCTCCTGGCAAATTTGAGTGACTATGCAACTTACATCTTCGCGGATAGGTTTGACGAACAGGGGGTGCTACATCTGACAGCGCTGGGATACCACGGTAACGAACCAATACGTGTGGCTTTTATGAGCGGCGGCTTCAGTTTTTGTAGTGCATCGTTTCTTCAGGAGGTGCCTTATGATCCATGGCTCTATTTCACGGGCGAGGAGCCTGCCCTTTCGGTCCGTGCGTTTACATGGGGTTGGGATATCTACAGTCCACATCAATGCTTCATTAATCACCGCTTCGATCGTCCCGACGCAAAACGTCACTGGGATGATAATCCACAATGGTGGGTTCGGCATAACTTTGCTGTCAAACGGATCGATCACTTGCTAAACGCGGCCAGGGCCGACGATCCCAAGGTCACAGTCGGTCTTAACCGGTGGTGGGGCTTGGGAACTGTGCGAACTCTGGAGCAGTTCGAAGAATTCGCTGGTGTTTCTTTTCAAACCCAAACCATCATGCCCTGGGTCCGTTCACAGAGGCCTGGTTCTGTGTCAGAACGATTGGCGTTTACGGGATGAATCGGGCCGAAGTCGCGCGATGACTTGGCACAAATGCCGAACCAATGGTCGGGACTACTGGCACCAAGGCGTCTCGCACCTCACAGAAGGGGGCCACTCGTGAACGTCATAAATCGACGTATCAGCTCTCTCGCTTTTCGTTGTCGTGGGAAGTGTCGACCCCAACATGAGCAGGAATACCAGCCAGGTGTCAGTGACAGGTGGTTTCAGGAAGGCAGAAAAAGAGCGAAGACCCGCCGTTGCGGCGTTTTATCCCGGTTCGGGTGATGTTCTGGGCTGTTCATCTGAGGGTGGTGTCTGGCGCTGCTGGGCCGCCCGCTGCTGAAGCTGCTTGAAGTTCGATTTAAGCGATTCAAGGAGCTGTAACACATGGGGCGCGGATACAAACACACGGCTGGATACGGCGGCGTGGGGGAAAAAGTTGGTGACAAAGTCAAACGAAAATTCGGCCGGGGTGTATCCGATGAGTACCGCATTGGCATAGGTGCCGCTGAGCATGTCGTCGGGTAGTTTGAGGTTTTCGTACACCTCTTGAATAGGGGGTCTGCGCGTCCCGGTATCCGGTTTGGGCATCTCCTTGGGCTTGCCATACTTCTGTTCATAGCCCTGCAGGTTCTGTTCGATCGCGTGAATGACCTGTGCCATGGCCGACAACGGAAGCACGACACGAGCCACCACGTTGTGTGGACGTCCCATCTGTTGTGTAAAGTCGATCAGGAACTCGTTGGGCCCGCTCATCACAATAGCGCCGGTACTAAAGACGCCACGACCGACCCCTTCCGGTACACGAGCGGTGACCTTGTTGAGTCTGATTTGCTGCGGTTGTTGGTCGTTGTCGTTGGGTATTTGATCCACAGTCACTAAACTCTTGCTGGCATGAATGTCCACGTATGATAGCAAGCGAATCGAACCTGCGCGGCGGGATCTTTCGTGATCTATAGAAATTCGTGTGAAAACCCTTTATGGCCGGGTCGCAGCGATGAACGGGGCCGGTTGATAAAATGGGTCGGTGCCACCTGACCGTTCACCACAGACTCAGATCAGCCGCACCCTCCTAGAGGGCTATCTCCAGGCCTTCTTTGATCGACCGGTGCGATTGCTAGGGCTGGCGCCACTGGGCGAGTCGTTGCAGGCAGAGGTGGCTAAAGAGTTTGGTTATGGTAAGCCTGTCGAGCTGGAATTTGAAGTGGGAGGTGAGCTCCGGCGGGCGGTTGTCCACACGATCAAGCCGGGACCGTTTGGTCACGAACACATGGCCGACCGTGCCGCGGAGTTGCTTTGGAGCCACGACGCGTTTAATACACTGCCGTGCCATGTGCGCAGTCTGGACGTCGGCGCGTTGGGGCCCAAGGACGGTATGATATCTTTAGGGCAGGTCCGCGAATTGTTTTTGCTGACCGAGTTTGCCGAAGGCCGCGAATACGCCCACGATCTGACCCGTTTACGACAAGAACAAGCCCTCACTCAGCAGGACCTGGACCGTGCCGATGCGCTGTGCGATTATTTGATTGATATCCATCGTGTCCGAGGGACCGAGACGGGGCTCTATGACCGGCGGATTCGAGAGCTGGTGGGTCACGGGCAGTGCATTATGGGTTTGATCGATAGCTACCCGTCTCAGCACCCATGGATCAGTCCCAAGTTCCTTGAATCGATTGAACAGCAAGCCGTCCATTGGCGGTGGCGACTCAAGGGGCGCTCACACCGGCTGGCTCAGGTGCACGGTGATTTTCACCCGTGGAATATTCTGTTTCAGGAGGGGACGAAGTTTCGATTGCTCGATCGTTCTCGTGGTCAGTGGGGTGATCCCGCCGACGACGTCACCGCGCTAACAATGAATTATGTGTTCGAATCACTCCAGGCATCTGGACGGGTGCAGGGCGCGTTCCTCGAACTGTTTGATCGGTTCTGGGTGAGGTATCTGGATCGAAGCGCAGACCGAGAGATCCTCGAGGTGGCCGCCCCGTTTGTGGCGTTCCGCGGGCTGGTCATGGCTAGCCCGGTCTGGTATCCCCACATCGACGATCACGTCCGACGGCGAATGATTGGATTGGTTAAGGCAACATTGGACGCGACAGTTTTTGATCCTCAACGAATCCATGAATACCTCGAAACAGATCTACAGTGATCAGGCATTTGCCGTATGGCTGACCGGGTTGCCGGCATCGGGTAAGAGCACGATTGCCGCTGAGCTAGTCAAACAGCTGGAGGGTTGTGGTGTCCGGCCCGCCGTGCTCGAATCTGACGCGCTACGGTCAGTCTTGACCCCCCGGGCGACATACAGCGATCAGGAGCGAGACGAGTTTTATGGCGCGGTTGTCTATATCGGTCAGCTGTTGGTCAACCATGGTGTTCCCGTAATTTTCGACGCTACGGCCAACCGTCGTGCATACCGCCAAAACGCCCGATCGCAAATCAAGCGATTCACAGAGGTGTATGTCGCCAGTCCGCTGGCCGTGTGTATGCAACGCGATCCAAAAGGGATCTACCGTCGTGGTCGCAAAAACAGCACCCAACACGTTCCGGGGTTGAACGCCGAATACGAACCGCCCGAGCACGCCGAGCTGACGGTCCACGCGGTGGACCAGGACCCCCAGGATGCCGCAGCACGCATCGTATGGCAGTTGGTGCAGCGCGGCGATGTACGCCGTCCGAAGGTCTAGGATCAGTATCGCATCTTAGCTGTTGGATAGCGAGGAAAGATGGCAAAAAGACCAAACCAAACAACCCTGTCCAAGTTGAAAAATGACCACTCGCCGGAGGCGATCAGACACAGACTCCAGGAAGGGCCGAAACACAATTATGTTCGTGATTTCGTCTATGGGGCGATCGACGGGGCGGTGACCACGTTTGCGATTGTCGCTGGGGTCGCCGGGGCACAGATGTCCGAGGGCGTGTTGGTTGTTCTGGGGCTAGCGAATTTGCTTGGCGACGGTTTTAGCATGGCGGTCAGTAACTTTCTTGGTACCCGTGCCGACCACCAGCTTCGGCAACGTCTACGTCGGATTGAGCAAGAGCACATCGCTCGATACCCCGCTGGCGAGCGCGAAGAGATCCGCCAACTGTTCGCCGCGAAGGGTTTTGAGGGCGGCGACCTGGAGAAAGCCGTCCACGTGATCACGTCTGACGCGAGACGTTGGGTTGATACCATGCTCACCGACGAGCTGGGGTTGACGTTGACAGGCCCGAACCCATTCAAGGCGGCGTGGGTCACGTTTGGCGCGTTTGTCGTGGTCGGCGCATTGCCTCTTTCAGTCTTTGTATATCAGGTCGCGGTGCCCGGAGTGGTCCGATTAGGACATCCGTTTGTGGCCAGTGGTATGATCACCGCTGTCACATTTTTTGTCATTGGAGCGATGAAGAGCCGCTGGGTCGGCGAACGTTGGTGGCTGTCGGGTGCCGAAACGCTGCTCATGGGTGGTGCCGCTGCCGGAATTGCATTCGGAATAGGGGCGCTGCTGAAGCCATGGGTGGCGCTGGTTTAGATCTGATCCGTGGTAGCCTGATAGGGTCGGCGACGTCATCCGTTGTGGCACTGTCGTTTGAGTGTGGTACATTCCTCACCGATGGACCCGAGTACGAGTTACGCGATCATTGGATGTGGTGCGGTGGGCGGCTATTATGGCGGTTGTCTACACCGAGCCGGTGCTCAGACACATTTCTTGGCTCGGCGTGACTGTGAACATATAAGGCGTTACGGGCTGGTGGTCCAGTCAAAACAGGGTGATTTTTGTTTGCCTCAGGTGAATGTGTATGAGGAAGCAGATCGCATGCCACGATGTGATGTGGTGATCGTGGCGTTGAAGACCACACACAACCACGTCCTGCGGCAGATACTCCCGGTTGTGATGAAACCAAATGGCGTTGTTCTTATGCTACAGAACGGATTGGATAACGAAGCGTACGCCGCATCGATTGTAAATTCAGGCCGGGTGCTCGGTGGATTGTGTTTTGTTTGCTGTCAGAAGGTGGGGCCGGGCCACGTCCGGCATTTGGACTATGGTCAAGTACATTTAGGGGTGTTCGAATCGAATGTAGCTGACAATGCAGTCAACAGACGGCTCGCATCGATCATCGCGGACTTTGAGCACGCGGGCATTTCGGTGAACAAGGTCGCCGATTTACAGGCTGCACGGTGGCAAAAACTTGTATGGAATATTCCTTACAACGGACTATCGGTATTGTTGGACGCGACGACCGATCAGATTATGGATGATCCTGACGGCCGACAACTCGTCCGGCAATTGATGGAGGAAGTGGCGATGTCCGCTGCATGTTGTCATCACGCGGTGCCGGAAGGAACGATCGACAAAATGTTTGAACGCACCGCTCGCATGGTCCCGTATCAGACGAGCATGAAAATAGATTACGACGCTAAGAGACCGATGGAAGTCGAAGCGATTTTCGGGAACCCGGTCCGCGCCGCCGGTGCGGTTGGTGTAAGTGTCCCGCAGATGCAAATGATGTACCAGCAGCTTACGTTTTTGGACCGCCGCAACCTTGCCGGCCAAGACCGATCGTCATAGTCGGTCGAATTGGTTCGAAAAGAGGTGACACAAAACTGATCGCTCTGGGTCTCGCCGAGGAGGGTTCCAACGACGACCAAGGCCCATGATGGAGATGTGCTGGGTGCCTGTCTTGACCGCGCCGAGGTCACGCCTCTCTTAAGGACATGACCGCCTATTGGAGTCAATGGACTGTGACCTTTTACGATGGGTACGGCCGGAGGCCTACCGATAACAGGCGGGTGCTGTCGACCGGGTGGCCCTTAAATCACCCATACAAGCCAGACGTGGCCATCAACAGGTCAGGCGATGAACGGTTTTGCTGCGATCATCACCGGCTATGGCTTGATCTCAAGCATTTGGCGATACTCAGCGAGCCGGTTGTCAAGGTGGTTTCGCCCGATATGCTTGAGTCGCTCTAAACTAAATGACTCAATGTTGAAGCTGGCGACCATGGTGCCATAGGCCATCGCGGTGCGCAGACTATTCACAGAGTGATCGCCGGTTGCCGCTAAGTGGCCCATCATGCCACCGGCGAAGCTGTCGCCGGCACCTGTGGGATCAACGACGTTGCGTGCCGGATAGGCCGGTAGGATCGCTTGCCCGTGGTGATGGCACAGCAACGCGCCATGTTCACCCTTCTTGATCACGACAAACGTGGGGCCTAGCTCAAGGATCGCGTCGGCGGCACGCACAATGTTAGGCTGTTCGGTGAGCATGATCGCTTCAGAGTCGTTCAGTACCAATCCATCGATCTGCTTAAGCAATTTCAGCAGCGTGGGCCGTTCGGTTTCGATCCAAAGGTCCATCGTGTCGGCCACGGCCAGGTCGCGGTCAGGAAAGTTGGCCAGCAGTTCCAGCTGGCCGGCTGGATGGGTATTGGCCAAAAACACGTGACGACTGTCGCGGTAGTGGTCCGGTACCGGCGGTAATTGTTCGGCCAAGACATTCAGATCCACTTCCAGCGTCTCGCGTTCGTTCATGTTCTCATGATACTTCCCGCGCCAACGGAAAGTCTTAGAACCGGGTCGCTGTTCCAAGCCGTCGACATCCAGATTAAAGTGATCGAAGGTGGTCAGGTGTTCACGGGGAAAGTCGTCACCCACGGCGCCGACCACCCGCACACGGCCAAAAAAACTCGCCGCCGCAGCGAAGTAGATGCAGGAGCCGCCCAAGACCTCCTCGGCGCTGCCAGTGGGTGTGTGAATACTATCGATACCGATGCTACCCGTGACGATCAAGGGCATATATGACCTCCGAATTCATTGGTTTAGCGATTTTTGACAGCAGGTGTTGGTCATGCCGGGGGCGCTACGTGGCCTTGTGAGCTATGGTTTGGTCTTGCCCATCTTACAGATCAATTGCCACGACGTCGGGTCGATTGGCATGACCGACAAGCGAGACTGCTTGACCAGCGCCAGGTGTGCCAAGCGCCGCTCCGCTTTGATCTGACTGAGCGTAACGGGTGCTTGCAGCGGATACAAGGCTTTCAAATCTACCATGCCAAAGCGCTTGGTTTGGTCACTGGGATCCGGATAATACGTTTTGACCACTTTCAGAATACCAACGATCTGTTTTTCGTTGACTGAATGGTACAGAAACGCGCAGTCACCTTTTTTCATCGCTTTCATATGATTGGCCGCCTGGTGATTGCGCACGCCGTCCCATTGGGTGATGCCCGCTTTGACATGGTCCTGCCAAGACCAGGCACCGGGTTCTGATTTAACAAGCCAGTAAGGCATAAGCAGTTACGCCCGAGTTTGGGTTTGCAATTTCGTGTGTTCGATACAACGGTCGATCCGTTCTAGCGAAGCGGTCTTCCCGATCAGCGCCAATGTATCAAAAATCGGCGGGCTGACCGTTGAACCAGCCAGAGCGATTCGCAACGGTTGAGCCACCTGGCGAATACTGAAGCTCGCCGGGTGGGCGTATGCAGCAACAGCTGTTTCCAGGCCGGTGACTGTCCAGTCGGTGCAATTTGCCAGGACAGGCCGAAGCGATTCAAGCATCTTTCGTCCTTGGCCGTCATGGCTCACAAGAAACTTCTTGACAGCCTTGGCGTCATAGCACTGGATCGGTTCGACGAAAAACCGCCCCAGAATCGTCGGTTCGTTCAGGGTCCGGCTGCGTGGTTGGTATATTGCTGCGAAGTGGGCCAGCTGATTGCCCAGCTTGGTCAGAAATTCCGGGTGGTAGTGCTTGAGATGAACTTGGAGGATCGCGGCGAATTCCTGGCTGGATCGTTGGGCCAACGCCTCGCCGTTGAATCGGAATAGCTTGTCCCGATCGAATCGCGCATTGGCCTTGCCGATTCGATCCAGGCCAAACCGTTGGATCAAGTACACCATATCAAACCGTTCTGTACCGTCGCCCGGGGACCAGCCCAGCAGAGACAGATAGTTGCACAGCACCTGGGGCAGATAACCACTGGCCCGGAAGTCGACCACATCGATCTCCGGTAGCATCAGGTCAAGTTTCTTGGCGATCGCCGTTGCAACGGTCAGGTCGTCGCTTTTCTTGTTCATAAACGCATCGAAGGCCGCATTGTCGGTCATGCCTGCAGCACCGAGGTCCTGTGCATCAATGCCGTGAGCCCGTGCCTGTGCCCGAGCTAGCTTGGCTTTGTCCCGTTTGGACATCTTCGATCCGTCCGGATTAAAAATTAGCGGGATGTGGGCATACCGTGGTCGATTAAAGCCCAGCGCATCTTGGAGGGCGGCATGCTTGGGTGCGTTGTTGAGATGTTCTTGGCCTCGGATGACGTGCGTAACGCCCATGAGCCAATCGTCGACCACAACGGCCAGATGATAGGTCGGAAAGCCATCTGATTTGAGAATGACAAAATCTTCGATCTGTCCAGCTTGGACCGAAACATCGCCAAGCACTTGGTCCTGGACCCGAATCGCCACCGCTGGCATGGCAAAGCGGACCACATGTGGTTTACCTTGAGCGAGATACTCAGCGACCTGCTCGGGGGCCAGGGCCTTGGATTGGGCCGGATCATAGGCGATGTTACGTTTTTCGGAACGAGCCTTTTGACGATCGGCCGCCAACTGCTCGGGGGTCTTAAAACACCGATAGGCACTGCCGATATCCAGGAGCTGGTCGACATATTTTTGGTACAGGTCTAGACGCTGACTTTGGAAGTAAGGGCCACGTTGGCCCAGCTGCTGTGCGTATGGATCCGCCGCGTTGGGATCTGGCCCCTCGTCCCAGTCCAGGCCCAACCACTGCAGGTCTTGGATGATTCGGCGTGTGCTGTCGGCGGTCGATCGGGCACGGTCGGTATCTTCGATCCGTAAGATCATCCGCCCGCCGTGGCGCCGGGCGTAGGCCCAATTGAATAAGGCCGTACGGGCCCCGCCGACGTGAAGCTGTCCGGTCGGGCTGGGGGCAAAACGCGTAACAATTCCGTGACTGATCATGGCAGTTGGAGATTGTATCCGTATTGTCGGTGGCTTTTTGTCTCGGTGCCCGTTGCCTGGCTGTTGCAGAACCGCCCGGTGGGGCTCAGACAGGACTTGCCGGTATCGAATTCATACAATCGGTCCACATGAGCACCACCGAATCCGAGCAAGCGTCCCATTTTATCAGTCAGTTGATCGCCCAAGACTTAAGAACCGGCAAGTGGGGGGGCAAGGTGGTCACGCGTTTTCCGCCTGAGCCCAACGGCTATCTCCACATCGGGCACGCCAAGTCGCTTTGCCTGAACTTCGCTCTGGCCGCCGAACACAGGGGGGTGTGTCACATGCGTTTTGACGACACCAACCCGATCAAGGAAGAGGCGCAGTATGCCCAGTCCATTCTTGCCGATGTGCGTTGGCTGGGTTGGGACTGGGGTGACCGTCTTTACCACACGTCCGACTATTTCGACAAACTCTACGCCTACGCGATCAAACTGATCACGGCCGGCAAAGCGTACGTGTGTGATCTGTCTGCCCAAGAGATTCGGTCATACCGTGGCACACTCACCAAGCCAGGTCAAGACAGTCCCTACCGCGATCGTTCGGTACAGAAGAACCTAGATCTGTTTGAGGCAATGAAAGACGGAAAGTTTGATGAAGGTTCACATGTGCTTCGTGCCAAGATCGATATGGCCTCGCCCAATTTGAACCTGCGCGACCCGGTGATGTACCGCATTCTAAAGGCGACACACCATCGCACCGGCAACACTTGGTGCATCTACCCGACGTACGATTTTGCCCACGGTCAGTCCGATTCGATCGAGGGCGTGACCCACTCGATCTGCACGCTGGAGTTTGAAGATCACCGCCCGTTATACGACTGGTTCTTGGACCAGTTAGGCATTCATCATCCCCAGCAGATCGAGTTTGCTCGGCTCAATCTGTCGTACACCGTCATGAGTAAACGGAAGCTGGCCGAGCTGGTTCAAGGCGGCTATGTGGCCGGTTGGGACGACCCGCGTATGCCCACGCTAGCCGGGATGCGTCGTCGCGGCTACACCCCTGAGTCGATCCGCGATTTCTGCGATCGTGTGGGCGTGGCTCGGCGCCAGAACACGGTGGAGATTGCCCTACTAGAACACTGTGTTCGGCAGGACCTCAACCGGTGCGCACCACGGGTGATGTCGGTGTTGCGTCCGTTAAAAGTGGTGATCGAGAACTATCCCGAAGATCAAACCGAAACGCTTGAGGCGATCAACAATCCCGAAGACGCAGCCATGGGTACCCGTCAGGTCCCGTTTTCTAGCGAGCTCTACATTGAGCAGGACGATTTTCAGTTAGACCCACCGCGAAAGTTTTTTCGTTTGGCTCCCGGGCGCGAAGTTCGACTGCGTTACGCTTATCTGATCACTTGTACCGATGTGATTCGGGATCCTGACACCGGGCAAGTGATTGAGTTACGCTGCACGTATGACCCGCAAACACGTGGTGGCAACACACCCGACGGTCGCAAAGTCAAGGCCACGTTGCATTGGGTGTCGGCCAAACACAGCCTGTCGGCTCAGGTGAGACTGTACGATCATCTGTTTGCCACCCCGCATCCAGAACAGGTCAAGGAAGGCCAAGACTACAAGGAATCGCTCAATTCGAAATCGCTGGAGCAACTTGAGTCGTGCCAGGTTGAACCGTCACTGGCCGGGGCCACACCGGGCCGGGGTTACCAGTTCGAGCGGCTCGGTTACTTCTGTGTCGACACCGATTCAACGTCCGAGCGCCTCATCTTTAACCGAACAGTGTCGTTGCGCGATACCTGGGCCAAAGTTCAAAAGAGCCAACAGCCCACACCGTAGGTGGCAACCGACCGGTGGTGGCGGTTAAGCGTGTTCGACGGTCAACAAGTGATGCCGCCGACCCACAGCCATCCGTCGCGTCCCCATCCCATCTACTTCTGAATCGACTGTTGGCACCGTGTGCCGTTTGATGTTGGCGGTTCCTCTGACGGATCATGTGTGTTTGCCGTGACGTGTCGATCGGCTCTGTACGTCATTGGTAGCATACCAGTGGTGTATAGACAAAGACTTATAACGCCGTCGTGGCATACAATAAGTACGCCATGCACACAAAACGATCACGGTTCATCGTTGGCCGTGGGCTGTCGACGTTTGGGTTTGTTTGTATGATGTTAGCATGATCAACAGCCATGGCCGCCACGATTCAGATGCCAAAGCCGAAGGGTCGTTCCGTGGTCGCGGAGCGGGGCTGAACCCAGGCAATCGATTTGAACCCCTTCGTTTACACGTCTTGGGTGATCACCTGGATCAGCTGAGAAATGGCGTAGATGGCGGCACTGAAGGCCAGGTCCAGACTCAGGTGATTCACGACGATGCCAGAACAGTCATCAACAGGGTCGACAGTCCAGATATCGGTTTCAGATGGTCCGTCAACCCGTACCGCGGATGCGAACATGGATGCATCTACTGTTACGCACGGCCGTTTCATGAGTATTTGGGTTTTTCGTGTGGGTTGGATTTCGAAACCAAGATCATGGCCAAGCTCGATGCGCCCGAAAGGCTTCGCCAGGAGCTGGCCCATCGACGATGGAAAGCGCAGCCTATTTCGATGTCCACGGTGACAGATTGTTACCAGCCGATCGAATCAAAGCTTCAGATTACACGCCGGTGCCTGGAGGTGTTCGCACAGTGTGTCCAGCCGGTCGGGATTGTGACCAAGAACCGTCTTGTCTTGCGCGACCTAGACTTGTTGCAAGAGTTATCCGTACATCGTGCGGCGTGTGTCGCGGTGAGCCTGACGTCGTTGGACAGTGGTCTTGCTGCGAAAATGGAGCCGCGTGCCAGCAGTCCCCGCGATCGTTTGGAAACGATCGCGAAGCTATCCAGAGCGAACGTACCGGTGATGGCCATGATCGCCCCTGTCATCCCTGGCCTGAATGATCGCGAGCTTCCCAAGCTTTTGGCGGCCGCGGCACAAGCGGGGGCAGTGTCGGCAACGTATGTTCTGCTTAGACTTCCATTTCAGGTAAAAACGTTGTTTCTGGACTGGCTGGCACGGTACTTTCCAGATAGGGCCAAACACATCGAAGCATTGGTGAGAGGTACGCGTGGGGGCGGGCTCTATGATTCAATGTTTGGTCGTCGGATGAAAGGTCAAGGTGAAGTTGCCGGTCAGATCGGACGGGTCTTCGATGTGTTTGCTCGCCGAAATGGATTAACCGACTCTAAGGCTATGATGACAAGCCTATCCTCTGCGGGTTTTCGTAGGCCGGCCTACGATGAACAGTTGGTGTTGTTTTAAGGTTGCCGGCGCAAGTGGTCATGAAGCTGATCAATGTTGGCGCTACAATAGCTTAATCTGGTCGAAAGGTCATTCGGGGCGGGCCATGGACGCGGGCAAAAAGGCGCTCGGCGGGTTAAGGGGAGAGTTTTTGGGCACCGTCGCGGGATAGGTGTCGATAATACGATTGAAGGGCCATCAATCGTACGGCGACTATTGTTTTGTGCCGATTGTGCCGATTGTGCTGAATACTCGGGTCCGGTATGTAGCCTGGAGCTGCGTGGCGAACTAGAATCGTGGTTTGGTGTCAGTTGTCGGTGGGTGATTCTCAGAAATATAACCTATAATTACACGTGTCCGGCATTAACAGGAACTTAAACGGCGAGTAGGCATATGTTTGAAAGATTTACAGATCGTGCTCGCAAAGTCATGGCCCTGGCCAATCAAGAGGCCCAACGTTTTAACCATGAGTACATCGGTACGGAACACATACTTTTGGGCCTGGTGAAAGAGGGCTCGGGAGTGGGTGCCAATGTGCTTAAGAATTTGGACGTCGATCTTCGCAAGGTTCGTCTGGAGGTCGAAAAGCTTGTGAAGTCCGGCCCTGATATGGTCACCATGGGCAAGCTTCCCCAGACCCCACGGGCCAAAAAAGTCATTGAGTATGCCATCGAGGAAGCTCGAAGTCTCAATCACAACTATGTGGGTACTGAACATCTGTTACTCGGTTTGCTACGCGAACACGAAGGGGTGGCTGCTCAGGTGTTGATGAACCTGGGGCTGAAACTCGAAGAGGTACGTGAGGAGGTGCTCAATCTGTTGGGTGCGGGTGTCGATCCGGAAGAGGCGTCGGCAAAGACCGGCCACGGATCAGAAGCGCCGACAAAGGCAGGCAAGAGCAAGACCCCTGCCCTGGACAGCTTCGGTCGGGACCTGACCGAACTGGCGGCAGACAGTCAACTCGATCCCGTCATCGGTCGTGCCAATGAGATTGAGCGGCTCGTGCAGATTTTGTGTCGGCGAACAAAGAACAATCCGGTTCTCCTGGGCGAAGCTGGCGTGGGCAAGACCGCGATCGTTGAGGGGTTGGCTCAGAAAATTGTGAACCGAGAGGTGCCCGAACTGCTGTCGGATCGGCGGATTGTGGTGTTAGACCTTGCGATGATGGTCGCCGGTACCAAATACCGCGGTCAATTTGAAGAGCGAATTAAAGCGGTGATGAACGAGGTCCGTCGAGCCAAGAATGTGCTGTTGTTTATCGACGAGCTGCACACACTGGTCGGTGCCGGCGGCGCTGAGGGAGCGATCGACGCATCCAATGTGCTCAAACCGGCACTGTCGCGGGGAGAGATCCAGTGTATCGGTGCAACGACGCTAGATGAGTATCGCAAATACATTGAGAAAGATGGGGCCCTCGAACGACGATTTCAAACCATTCTGGTCGAACCGCCCAATAAAGAAGAGACCGTACAGATTCTTCAGGGCTTGCGTGACAGGTATGAAGCTCATCACCGGGTCCAGATTACCGACGAGGCGATCAAGCAAGCGGTGGAGCTCAGCACGAGGTACATTACCGCGCGGGTTCAACCCGACAAGTCGATCGATGTGATTGACGAAGCCGGGGCTCGTATTCGGCTTAAGAGCATGAGCAAGCCGCCGGACCTGGCGGAAATTGAAGAGCAAATCGAGCGGCTGTCGATCGAGAAGGACGAGGCGGTGAAGGCCGCTGATTACGAGCGCGCAGCGGAGCTGCGGGATCAGGCTGAGGGTTTGCGCCGCAAAAAAGAGGAGATCCAGAAGGATTGGCGGGCCAAGGCCCAAGAAGTGGATGGCGTGGTCGACGAAGAGGTCGTTGCTGAGGTTGTTAGCAAGATGACCGGGGTGCCGGTCACACGTCTAGAAAAGGCCGAGTCCGAACGTTTGTTAAAACTCGAAGAGGAGTTACACCTGTCGGTGGTCAGTCAAGATGACGCGATCAAGGCGGTTTCAAAGGCGATTCGGCGGGCACGGTCGGGGTTGAAAGACCCCAAGCGTCCGATGGGTTGTTTTATCTTTGTCGGACCGTCAGGTGTGGGCAAAACGCTGCTTTCCAAGTCGTTGGCCGAGTTTATGTTTGGTAATGAGGAGGCGTTGGTCCGTATTGACATGTCCGAGTACATGGAGAAGCACAACGTCAGTCGGCTGATTGGCGCCCCGCCGGGCTACGTGGGCTATGAGGAGGGCGGACAGCTGACTGAGCGTATCCGCCGTCGCCCTTATACCGTGGTGTTGCTCGATGAGATTGAGAAGGCTCACCCGGATGTGTTCAACATGCTCCTGCAAATCATGGAGGAAGGGCAGCTGACCGACTCTTTCGGGCGGCGGGTTGATTTCCGGAACGTGGTGTTGATCATGACGAGCAACATCGGCGCCGAGCTGATTAAAAACAAAGGTGGCTTTGGTTTCGCAAAGCAGTCAGAAGAAGCCAACTATGAAAAAATCAAACAGACGCTCAACAGCGAAATCGAACGATACTTCCGGCCGGAGTTTATCAACCGACTCGATGATGTGATCGTCTTCCGTCCGCTGACGCGCGACGACTTGATTAACATTGTGGAGTACGAATTGAAGAAAGTTCGACAGCGGTTAGAGCAACAGGGTTTCGTGCTCGAGTTGGGAGAACAGGCCAAAGATTTCTTGATCAAGAAGGGCTACAATCCCGACTATGGCGCCAGGCCGTTGCGACGGGCGATCGAGCAGTACGTCGAAGATTCGTTGAGCGAATCGATCCTTCGTGGTGAGTTTAAATCGGGACAGACGATTACCGTTAGCAGCTTGCCGGATCAGGACCATCTGACCTTTAAGGCGTCGCAGAGCGAGGCCGCCGCAGCCGATGAGGGTGACCTGGCCAAGAGCAGTGTTGAGAGCACTTAATTTTGTAGATCCGCGAGTCGCTCCAGCGCACGGATCAAGAGCTTCCAACCAAAACCCCGGCCCGGCAGGTTTGTGGTCTACGGGACGGATGGCGGTGTATTGCCTACCGGAATTCAATATCGGCCGACGTTGGTGGTCCGGTGTGCCAACGGCTCGGCCGGCGAATTTATAACAGCAGTTCAGCAATTTGAACCGCGTTGAGGGCCGCACCCTTCCGCAGCTGGTCACCACAAACAAACAGGTCCAGGCCATGGCCGGTCTGTGTTCCATTGAGGCTGATATCGGCGCGGACACGGCCCACGAGAATGTCGTCCCGTCCTGAGGCGTTCAGTGGTGTTGGGTAAAGGTTTTTCGTCGGATCATCAACAATCGACACGCCCGGGGCGTTGCGGAGTATCGTCTTAACTTGCTCGACTTCCAGCGGCTGATCAAGCGTGAGATTAATGCTTTCGGCGTGAGCACGCATGACCGGCACGCGGATACAAGTAGCGGTGATCCCTACGTTCGACTGATGGGGTTTCGCCCAGATTTTGTGCGTTTCACGAATGATTTTCATCTCTTCGGTGTTGTAGCCATTCGGTTGCATCGCCGAGTCATGGCTGAACAAATTAAACGCATACTGCTGAGCAAAGACATCACAGGTCGGCGCTTGGCCCGCCAGTACCTGACGCGTCTGTTGCTGAAGCTCGGCCATCGCCGCGGCACCGGCACCACTGGCGGCTTGGTAGGTGCTAATGACCATTCGCTTGACCCCTGCTGCTCGATGCAGCGGGGTCACAGGGACCAGCATAATAATGGTCGAACAATTTGGGTTGGCGATAATCCCACCGCGGCCTGGGGTGATATCCCTGACCGCTTCAGGGTTCACCTCTGGTATCACCAGCGGTACGTTTTCGGTCATACGGAATGCAGAGCTGTTATCAATGACCGTCGCGCCGGCGTTGCTGGCGATCGGCGCAAATACTTCACTGACTGAACTGCCAGCGCTAAACAATGCCAAATGAAGGCCATTAAAGCTATCTTCAGTCAGCTGTTCAATGGTGTATGTCCGACCTCGGAACTGAACTTGCCGTCCGCTGCTCCTGGCGCTGGCAAGCAACTTCAAGCGACCGATTGGAAACTGACGCTGTTCCAGGACGGCTAGGAATTCCTGGCCCACCGCCCCGGAAGCACCAACGACCGCGATATCTAGCGCGTGACTTGTCATATGCCCCACGGATCCACTCCAATTCTCCCGCCCTGAGCCAGTTTAAAAAAGCATAACATCATATCACGATCCGGAACGAGGGTTGTGGCTGGCCCCATGGGGTGTTGGCAGCCGATCCGCGTCCTTGTTTATTTTGGCCCGCACGCAACCAAACGAGCCGATGTTCGATTGTAGGCCGGGCATGTCGGTGATGAGGTGATGACGATACGGGAGTGGGACGGTTGATGGGGTGATGTGGCCCTCATATAACCTGGCCAGATTAGATCTGTTGCGGCGGTGTCGGTGTTCCGGCCGGGAGACCTCCACTGATGCAGATCGGGCAACACCCAGCTAAAATCGCCAGTATGCGCTACACCTTGATGGGTCGATATGTCTGCATCCTTGTGGCGGTCTGGACAGGGGTTGGACAGGCTCAAGTCCAGCTTCCCGAGGTATCGGTCTATCTGGAAGATTCTCCTGCGGCTCAAGAGATGATCGCCCGGGCATCAAGCTTGCGTCGCCAGGATCGATTGGCCGAGGCGGTGGCCGTGTATCAGCAGGTGATCGAGCAGTATCCCCGTAAGCTGATTGCAATCGGGCAGGCGATGCACACCGATGTGGCTGGCCGGGTGCATCAGATCATCCGAACTGATGCACCTCTTCTAGACGCCTATCGCCGTTTGTACGAACCGCCGTCGCAACGGGGCTTGGCCCAGGTGACCGCCACGCCGACCCCCAATGTACAGGCGTTGGAGCAATTGCTGGCCGTCTACGAGCTCTGTTCGGCGGGTCTGGAGGCCGGTCTGCAGCTCGCGGCACTGTATCTAGAGCGGGCCAATATTGACGATGCGGGCCGCATTCTGGACGGTTTGGAGGGCCATCCTGATTTGTCCCAGCGTATGACCAGATGGCACAAGCTGCAGGCATCGGTCGGGCTGTTCGGTGACGACTTGCGCCGGTACCGGTCCCACGTCGAGGCGCTTAAACGGATGTCCAACCATGAAGTCGTGGCTGAATTGCGGGCATGGTCTGACCGGATCCAGAGACCGCAGCAGGATCGGGTCGTTGATGGCAGCGAGGTGCTACCGGCGGTACCGATCCCTGATCCGTTGGGCACGCCGCTGTGGACGCGATCAACGGCGGTCGTACCCGAACATACCCTCGCACCCCGGGTCCGCACACCGATCACGATTCGAGGTACACGGCCCGATCCCGTCTGGTCGCCGACCATCCCAGCGGCCGATGCCGATCGTTTATACGTGGCGAATCGCCACGCCGTAGAGGTGCTAGAACGTAGCTCTGGCCGGCAGGTTTGGTCGTATCACATCAACCGCTCGGCACAGAGTGATCAGTTGAACAGTCCGTTTGGGGCGTTGTCAATCAGGTCGGCCGCCGCAAATGACCGTCGTGGGGTATTGGTTCTCGGTGATCGCTTGATGGCCGTATTGGGCGTGCCCTTGCCGGTGCGGCCCGGTTTCAGCCGTGCGGGTAGTCACACCGGTCTGGTTTGCGTTGACCGGGTTAACGGGCGGCTTTTGTGGCAGGTCGGGGTCAAAGACTTGGATCCTTCATTGACCACCGGTGAGTTCTACGGCACACCGTTACCGGGCCACGATCGTGTGCACGTGCTGGTGCGTCGAATGGGTCGTTCTGGGTTCCAAGATGCATATCTGTTAGCGGTCGACGCGAAATCGGGACAACTGTTGTGGCGCCGGCATCTGTTCAGTGTGGCAGCAGCTCAAAAGGCCGGCCACGGATTTGTTCAGATGATCTGTGATCGTGGCAGGCTGTTTGTCGCCGACGACTTGGGTCACGTGGCTTGTCTAGAACGGCGTAACGGTGCCATCGTTTGGTTGGCGGTGTTACGGGAAAAAGGCGGTCGGCGAACAGGAGCTTCGGCCCGTCACTGGCAGCATTTGAAGCGCCAAGTGCCACGTCCTGTTTTGGTGAAGGCGGGGTTGTTGGTCAGCCTGAGGTCGGGGGCTTCTGCAGCGGTGCTCTTGAACCCGTTGACAGGACAGGTGGTGCGGCGGTTGACAGATTCTTCGTGGCGGGAAGCTGTTCAGCTGACGGCCTTTCACGACGGCGGGGTGCTGCTCGTCGGGAAGACTGTTCGGCTGTTGGACGGTGAAGATCTGCAGCCCAGGTGGAGTGTCCAGCTGGGTGATTTAGAAGATGAGCATCCCTGGGGTTTGGCGGCCGTCACTGAAGATCGGGTGTTGATCCCCACGCGTAAACAGATGGTCGTATTGGACACGACTGACGGAAAGGTCTTACGTCGGCATCAGATTGACGAACCCGGCAACGTGTTGGCGCTGCCAGACCAAGTGGTGATTGCCGGGCAATCGTCGATACGCAGCTACCTTTCTTGGTCACATGCTTACAAGCATTTGAAGCAGCGGATCATCGACCACCCGCAAGATCCGGGACCCGCATTGGCGCTAGCACATATATCGCTGGCGGCAAATAAGCCTTCGGCGGTCTTAGAAGGGGTCGACCAGGCCATGGCGGTTTTAGAGGGTCGTGCGTTGGCGCCAGTGATTTCTGGCCCAGTTGACCCAGTGCAACGCGAGGTCTTTGAACAGCTTTTGGAGCTGGTCAAACGGCGAGGTTCGTCCCGCGTGACACTACGACGGCAGCTGCTGGATCGTCTGGCGACGGTGACCGCTGGTCCTGCTGACGAGGTCGCTTACCATCTGGAAAAGGGAGCATTTCTGGTCGAGGCCGGTCAATCGATCCGGGCTGTGGATCACTACCAAGCGATATTGAACGATCCCACGCTATCCAGCCAGATGTATCATCACGAAACCGGTTGGCGCCAAGGGGGGATCGAGGCGAAGCGACGGTTGGCTCAGATGATTAAGCAGGATGGGCCAGGTGTCTATGCCCGTTACGAGGCTGAAGCGGTCCACCAGATCGCCCAACTGACCAGCAAAGGCAATGTGACTCACGCGTCGCAGTTCATTGAGCTGGCGAGGCGTTACGCGTTGTCGAGTGCTGCACCTGTCGCCATGTTGGCGGCAGCCAATGCGTTGTCTGATCGAGGTGAGACGGCGGCGGCAATTGGACAGCTGCGTCGAGCGTACCGTCACGCCCGCGAACCCGAGCTGATTCAACACGTCGCTGGTTTGGTGGCTCAGCTGTATGAACAAGAGGGTCAGCCCGGTCGGGCTAGCCAATGGCTAAGGCGTATCCGCCGTGATGACCCGACGGTCCAACCGTTGCGGGATAACAAGCCCGTGTCGATTGATTGGTGGTTAACCCGGCTTGTGGGCCGACCGACCACCGATTCCCATTTACCGATCATCAGACTGCCGCTGAGCCAAATATGGTCGGTGCCCGAACAGCTGCTTGTGCCCGCCGAGCAGCCGCAGGCCTCCTGGCCGAAGCATGTGGTTGCGACCCTGAAGGACGGCCGTGTGGGCCTACGAGGTGGGCCTTTGTTTGAAAAGCGCTGGCGGTCGGGCGTGTTATCAAGGGACGTGAGGCTACTGGCGATGACCGACGAGCATGTGTTGCTTTGGTCTGATCGATCTGGTGTGCTATGGGCCTTAAACACTGACACCGGCCAACCGATATGGCCATCGCTTAATACGCGAGCGTTATTGGCAGAAATAGGCTCGGCGCCGTCGACCGTGGGGTCCGGACAGGCCAATATGCCAGGTGTGCGGTGGGAGATGAATGCCCTGCCAGCCGACGATCGTCATCAGAAGGAGACCGCAGTTGCAGAGGATAACAACCTTCAGGTGGCGGTAAGCGAAATGGTCATATGTGTCGGTGACCCTGGTGGCCGGGTCGTCGGCATCGATCGCTATACGGGTCAGGTACTGTGGCGAACAGCCTGTGCCTTAGATCGGCTGAACCTTATGGAGATGGACGACGACGTCGTCGCGCTGGCAGGGGGTGTTACCCATTCGTCTGATGCGATCAAAGGAGGGGTCCTCGTGCTGGATACCATGACAGGCGAGCCGTTGTTTCCGATGCTCAAAGATAAGAGCCCAGTGTATTGGTTAGGTTTAACCGGTGATGGTCTCATGATCCACGCCACGACCCAGCAGGTGGTGGCACACGATCTCCGTCGCGGCCAGGTCGAGTGGGGTGTCGCGTTGGCCGGGATGACGTTTAAGGACCAAGGGTGGATCAATCACGACCTACTGCTACTGCAAGCCGAGCAGTTCAACGGCACAGTGATCGCGATTAAGCCGACGACGGGACAAGTGGCCAATTGCATCACTTCACTCTTGCCCAACGTCCGGAGGCGATTGAGTGTCAATCATGTGGAGGACCAGTGGCACGTATTAACACCACTGCAAGCCATCGCGTTGGGGCCCGACGGCATGGTCCGATGGAAAGATGCGGTCGAGGGCGAGGTAGCGACAGACCGGGTGCTACAGCTGATCAGCAGGCAGTATGTGGTGTTGCTGCACCCAGACGAATCTGCGCAGACTCCATTTACGTACGTGCTGTATCTGTTGGAGCGCAGCAGTGGGGTCATCCACTATCAGCATACGGTTGGGCCATTGCGTCATGCGATCACACCCCAGGTCGGGATGATGTTGGACAACCAGTTGGTGCTGACCAGCGGGTCGTCGATGGTCGTGATCACAGGTCAAGCCCCGGCGCCCTAGCGGTGCGCATCGGCTCAAACATGTGACGTATCAACGATTCACTATATAGTGTGTTGGTCCCCGCAGATTGGTCAGCTTCAGATCCAGCTGCTTTGTGACTGGCATAAATGGGTGGTTTAGGGTACCCCTTGTCGGGGATGCGGTGCCATCAACCCTAGAGACGGGGACGGTCTACGGATGTATCATCAAGTAAGCCAGTCGAATAGGGACTGGGTTTAGAGCATGCCATGGAGTCAAACGATATGAGTGTCAGCGAGTTAGAGCAGGCTGCCGTCCAGGATACGGCGGTGACCAATCCACTTGCCGCAGCCGATCCCAGCGTGTGGCGGCAGATTCAGGACGAACGACAGCGCCAGGAAACCACGCTAGAGCTGATCGCAAGTGAGAACCATGCCAGCCCTGCAGTGATCGCGGCGATGGGGACGTGTCTGACGAACAAGTATGCCGAAGGATACCCTGGTGCTCGATATTACGGGGGATGCCAGTTTGTGGACGCGGTAGAGGATCTGGCACGCGATCGTGCCAAGGAACTGTTTGGCTGCGATTACGTCAATGTCCAGCCTCACTCCGGCGCTCAGGCAAACGCCGCCGTATTTTTTGCGCTCTTGGAGACTGGCGATACCTTTGCAAGCCTCGTGCTCGCCGATGGTGGGCATCTCAGTCATGGGATGAAGATTAATTTGTCTGGCAGGTACTATCGCCCGGTGCACTACCCACTAAACCACGATTCTGGGGCAGAGGATTTTGAACAGATCGACTATGACGCGGTTCGTACCGTGTGCCTGGAGCACAAACCCAAGATGATCTTGTGCGGGTATTCAGCCTACCCACGGGTGATTGACTTTCAGCGATTCCGTCAGATCGCCGACGAATGTGGATCGTTATTGGTGGCTGACATCGCCCATATCGCCGGTTTGGTGGCCGGCGGTGCCCATCGATCGCCGTTCCCGTGGTGTCATGTGGTTACGACCACCACACACAAGACCCTGCGTGGCCCTCGCGGGGGCATGATCATGACCAACGATGAGGCTCTGGCAAAGAAAATCAATAAAGCCGTATTCCCCGGGATTCAGGGTGGCCCGTTGATGCATGTGATTGCTGCCAAGGCGGTGTGTTTTGGCGAGGCGTTGCAGCCGGCGTTCAAACAATACGCAGATCAGGTGGTCACCAACGCCAAAGCGCTGGCAGGGGCCTTGGCTGATAGTGGCTATCGATTGGTCAGTGGTGGAACCGATAATCATCTAATGCTCATTGATCTGCGTGCTCGAAATCAGGATCTGACCGGTGCCCAAGCCGAAAGTTGGCTCGAGTCGGCGGGGATGATTGTCAATAAGAATGGGATTCCCAACGATCCGCGTCCGCCGCGTGTGACCAGTGGACTGAGGCTCGGGACCGCCGCTACAACGACCCGTGGGCTGAAGGAGCCGCAGATGGCAGTCCTGGCAACATGGATCGATCGAGTTCTGGATAGCGGCGGAGATCCGGGGGTGGCATGTCAGGTCCGGGACGAAGTGAAGCAATTGTGTAAAAGGTACCCGATTCTACACTAACGGCGTTCACACGTTCGGGGCGACCTGTCCGTTGGCCGCCGGTGGGTGTTCAAGTGCAGTGTGTCAGCAACGGCCCTGTCCATATGGCTCCAATTGGATCGGAACGCAGTCTGCTGCACAATTACGAGGATTGTGCCATTGATGCCGAGTCGTCGTATGATAAAGAACCCTATAATTAATAAGTTACGATTATCAATAGATCATGACGTCAATTGGTCGATAAAATAAAATGTGTGACGACTTGGTTAACAACGGCACAGCGGTGGCGATTGCTGTCATTCTCACGCTCTGTCCATTTAAATCAAGGTGAACGTCACCGATCAAGCCGTGGGGGGGAGGTGTCGCGTGATGAACCGCACACCAGGATCACACCAGTTCCATTCATCTGATTGATACG
The DNA here is from genome assembly GCA_965222495.1 of Phycisphaeraceae bacterium. Classification (GTDB taxonomy): domain Bacteria; phylum Planctomycetota; class Phycisphaerae; order Phycisphaerales; family Phycisphaeraceae; genus CBDCUA01. The sequence goes on from CBDCUA010000006.1 coordinate 95,079, forward strand.
GAGATAAGTGATGCGTCGAACAAAGGGATTTACGTTGATTGAGCTGCTGGTGGTCGTATCGATCATTGGCTTACTGATCGGGATTTTGTTGCCGGCGTTGGGGGCGGCCCGAAAGACTGCCAGACAAATGGAAGGGTCTACGCAAGTCCGCGGGATTCAGCAGGCCATGGTTATTTTTGCCCAGGGCAACGGATCGTGGTATCCGGGGTTAAATAGTCAGGGCAATGAGGTGACCGATACCGCGGCAAGTGACGAGTCCGTGCCCTACGCCGATGGCCGAAACGGACAGAAGGACGGTCATTCTGTGGAAGGTCGTTTCGCGATCATGCTCGGCAATGACTTATTCCCAGCCGAATATCTGGTGAGCCCTGCTGAGACAGGTAGCAAAGATGTCTACAACAATACCCTGCCCAAATCGGATACGACTTTCGGAAGTGGAACTCTCAGCAATCACTATTCGTTCGCGCTGCTAAGGATTGAGGACGCAACGGCGACGCAGCGAAAGAACGAGTGGAAAGACAGTACCAACGCCGAAGCGGTCGTGGTCAGTGACAGAATCATCACCGGTGACGGCGGTTTTACCTCTGGTAACGGAACAACATACGATAGTATCCATGCCGCTAATGGCTGGCGAGGTAGTGTGGGTTTCAACGACAACCATGTCGAGTTCGTCAGTTTTCCGTCGGTCAACCCGCTTCATGGCAATTCTGGGCTCAACACCAAGAACGGGGATGCCAAGACCCAAGACGACGATATTTTTGTCGGCACCGGACGTGACGATACGCACATGATCGGTAGGCTACAGGGCACCTCAGCGTCCCATACGCCAAATTAGCCCGCATTGTCCCATATTTCTGACGTGCCACATGTGATCCCGGTCGGAGACGGCGGCCGTTTGTGTTAGCGTCACTGCATTGGCCGGCTCGATGCGCAGAACCATTGCCATTGATGGGCAATGCCATCAGCCAAAGGCGTGAGCGGTCGATACCCTAGATCTGCCGCACTGTGGGATAGATCCGCCCAGGTTCTGGTCACATCCCCCGGCTGCAGGGGTTGTCGCTGAACGCACGCTGCCTGGCCGGTGACCGATTCGATCATACGGATCAGATCCTTGAGGCTGACCGGGCGGTTTCCACCAAGGTTGTAAATGCCATAACCTGGAGATGCACCACAGCGGTCGATCGCTGCAGCGATGCCTTGGATGATGTCATCGATGTACGTATAGTCTCGGCTTGTCGATCCATCGCCAAAGACAGATATAGGCTTGCCCGCAGCGATTCGTCGGATGAATTTTCCGATGGCCAGATCTGGGCGCTGACGTGGTCCGTACACGGTAAAGAATCGCAAACAAACCATGGGTAATCGGTAAAGGTGCCAGTAGGTGTGGCAGATCACCTCTCCGGATTTCTTGGTTGCAGCGTAGGGACTGATCGGGTGATCCACAGGATCGGTTTCGGCGAACGGGACCTTGGGGTTGTTGCCGTACACACTGGAGCTAGAAGCGAAGATAAATCGTTGGCACCCATGGGCAACTGCTGCATCGAGCATATTGACTGTGCCGTCAATGTTGACTTGCGTGTAAAGCCTTGGGTTTTCAATGCTGGGCCGCACACCAGCCATCGCCGCCAGGTGCACGACGACCGATGGACGGTATTCATCGAATGCTTGGTCGACGGCTTGGCGGTCGCGTATATCGGCCTGGATCAGACTAAAGTTGGCTTGTGCCAACGCCCCAGCCAGATGCCGCCGTTTGGTGGCCGGGTCATAGAAATCGCAGAAGTTGTCCAGGCCAACGACTCTGTTGCCCAGGCTCAGCATGTATTCGACCAGGTGTGAACCGATGAACCCAGCAGCGCCGGTAATCAGAACGGTGATGTGGTCCATACGTTGGTGCTCAAGCGGGCCCGAGGGCTGGGTGATGGGTCCCTATCGTGAACGTGCGATCATGTCCGATAGTATATCGATAAAAGCGACATGGTCGGCACAAAACCTCCGAGGAAGAAGGGACTGATCCCGGTCTAAGGCACAAGCGTGCCGATGGACGTATGATCGTAAATAACGTTGACGACCGAACCACTAACCGTGAGCAAGCAGACCGGGACGTGTTCCGGCGACAAGATCGACAGCAAAAGGGTGTTTGGGGACATACAGTAAAGCACTTTGTGCTCGGTGAGTACCGCGAATCATGGTTATGACAAGCAGGCCCGACTCAACCACCGAAACGGTAGACCAGCGGTTGGATCAGTGTGCGTCGCATCCTTACCCGCTGAATGAATACGCTCGCCGCTTAGCCTGGGAATGGGTCCAGCGCACAATGATCCACTTTAGCCCTCGTCGTGGTTACCGGTGGCGTCGAATGTGGCTCAAGTGTTTTGGCGCACGGTTGGGCAAAGGCAGCGCGATAAAACCGCGCACCAAGATTATGCATCCGTGGCTGCTGGAAATTGGTGACTGGAGCATTCTCTCGGAAGGGGTGACCGTCTATAATCTGGGATTGGTTAGCATCGGTCGGCATACCGTTGTGTCACAAGATGCCTATCTTTGTGCCGGTACGCACGATTACACGCGCCCTGAGCTGCCCCTGTTGCGGCAACCGATCACTGTCGGTAGTGGGGTTTGGGTCTGTGCTGGAGCGTTCATTGGCCCGGGAGTCACCATTGGCAACAACAGCGTGGTGGGCGCTCGGTCTGTGGTCACGAAGGACGTGCCGGCTGGTGTGGTTGTTGCTGGAAACCCAGCGCAGGTGATTAAACCGCGTCAGAGCTGTCGCGTTGCTGTTGACGGGCTCTGACCGGTACACCCGGGTTTCCCATGGCAACGGTTTCAGCCGGCAGGTCGTACATGACGGTGGTCCGTGCGCCGACGACTGTTCGGGGGCCGATCGTCACGCCCGGATGGACGTAGGTGTCAGCGCCGATCCAGACATCATCACCGATATCGATTGAAAGACAGCACAGCTCCATAGACGCTCGTTCTGTCTGGTGGGTATGCGTGTTGAGGTAGGAGTACTGACTCACACGAGCACGCTTGCCCACCCGGATGTGCCCTGAGCAGTTTAAACAGACGTGGTGATAAACAGCAGCGTCTTGCTCAATGGTCAGATTCCATGGATAGTCAATCCAGGCCGATGTGGCGATGCTGGCTGTGTGATGCACATTGGCGCCAAACACGTTCAATAAGAGCACGCGCCAGCGACGACAGCTGGCAGGGCTTGATCCGAATAGCAGGTGCCAGACAATCCTCCAAGCGAAGGCCCTTACCTTTTCTGACGCGGTAAGTCTTAGGAACCGTTGCCTGGTTGGCTTGACCGCGTGTGCTGGGGTGGGTGATTGGCTCATTGAAGCAGCCGTTCTCGGACGGGTTTGGCGGGATTGCCAATGCACACCTGTTTTGCAGGCAGGTCTTTATAGACGCTTGATCTAGCCCCCACGACCGTGAGGTCTCCGATGTTAACTTGCGGCCCGATGAACGCGTCGGCACCAATCCATACGTCGTGACCGATCGTAATCGGTGCACGGATCAATCTGAACCGGTGGTCGGTATAGTCGTGTGTGCCTGCACAGAGATGGGCGTATTGGCTAATGATTGAACGTTTACCGATCTGGATCGCCCCGAGGCTGTATAGGATGGCATGGTCACCCACGGTCGCGTTATCTTCAATTCTTAGCATCCAGGGGACTTCGACGTTGACCGAAGGCCTAATGGCTACACCTCTACCGATCTTGGCACCAAACAGTCGCAGCACGGCCACCCGCAATGGATGCCAATTGTGAAAGCTGAGCCTAAAGATGGGACGGCCGATCAACATCCACAGAGCACGACCGAGTTTCTCCTTGAAGCTCCAGGGACTGGCTTCGGGTTGCAGTTGCTCATGGGGTGCGGCCTCCGAGGGCGTGGGAGAATCCGTGAGATCTGAACTTATCTGACCTTCTGGGTGGACAAGGCCGCCATGATTCTCAGGTAGATACGGATCAATCCCGTGTCTGTGGTATTGGCGTAGCGCTTCGCGTAGCTTTAGTGACAACATGTAATCGTGCATGCCGATGAATTTGCAGAACGCCAATCCCGCTCTGCCGTCCAGGAATCCGAATCGAATCACGTACATGTATAGAAAACGCCACGTTGCCGGCAGCGGTACCCAGGGCATGAGATTACGTTTGAGCCACCGGTTTAGACGCGTCGCACGGCTGAGATTGGGCGGTGAAAGGGTCGCCGGTGGGTTGGTGATTTCACGGAACAACGCTCGCGCTTCAAGCGTGGAATACCTGTTGTGTTTGGCGATATAGTGTTCTAGACCGCGGCGGTCGATGTGTAACATCGGCTCTTTCACGTACCCAACGGGGTTTTGGATAATGACATGTTCGTGAACCTCGCGGTCTTCATAGGAGCCCTTACCGCGCTTAATCAGCCGAAGATTCCAGCTGGGGAAATAACCACAATGACGGATAGGCTGACCGAGAAAGTACGTCAAACGATTGATGAAAAAACCGTTCTCGGGCACCGCGTCGATCGGTTGGGAGGCAATTTCCTGTAGCTTGGCGCGCAATTCCAGCGTCACAATCTCGTCCGCATCGAGGATCAGGATCCAATCTGATTCAAACGTCAGTGTTCGTAATCCCCAATTTTTCTGACGGGCATATCCTTCCCAAGCGTGGTCTACAACGGTGGCTCCTAGCGAGCGAGCGATTTGCTGGGTCCCGTCGGTGGATCCGCTGTCGACAACGTAAATCTGTTTTATCCAACTGGTTAACGCCGATAGGCAGTCCGGCAGATTGGCCGACTCATTGAACGTGATGATCATCGCGTCAATTGTCGCAGGCATAAGCGACTGTTTCCCTGGTCGGGGCGGCGAAAGCCTAAGTCATCTCACAGGGCTCTGGTGACGGTCATCGGCGCGGCGGGATTCTCGGTGACGACCAAACACACCAATCGAGGTATTGCGGAGAAATTGAACCAATAAGGCTAGACATTCATCCCCGGGGTAGTCGGCTTCGAGCTTGGTCAGATTTTCTGCCATCGTGGCCAGTGCACCGTCGTCAGAGCCCTTTCTGAAAAGGCGACGATAGGCGTCTTTGAGTCGATCGATGGTCTCCTCGGGGAATTGGTGACGTGTTAGACCAATGGTGTTGACGCCACGGACCGTTGACGGGTTGCCTTCAACGATCATGAACGGCGGCACATCATGAACAATCCGTGTCATCCCGCCGATGAATGCGTATTGCCCGAGGGTGACATAGTGGTGCACACCCGTAGAACCGGATACGACCACATGATCGTTGATGGTGATATGTCCGGCCAGGTGAACCGAGTTGGCCAGGACCACGTGATTTCCGATCACACAATCGTGAGCGACGTGGGTGGCGACCATCAACAGATTATCATCTCCGATCTTGGTCACACCCCCGCCGTTTTCAGTGCCCAGGTGGACCGTCACGGATTCGCGGATCGCGTTGTGGTCACCGATGATCAGTTTGCTGTTTTCGCCGCGAAATTTGAGGTCTTGGGGATCAGCGCCAAGTGTTGCGTAGGGCCAGACCGTGTTGCCTGAGCCTAAGGTCGCGTGACCCAAAATCGTCACGTGGCCGACCAAACGCGAACCTGGACCGATGGTCACATGAGGGCCGACATAACAGAACGGTCCAATGGAGACGTCATCAGCAATCTGCGCACCGGATTCAATGACAGCAGTAGGGTGGATATGGCTCATAAAAACGCTATCAGCAGATCAACGGGTTGTCTGGACCGTGATCAAGTCGAGTCCTGTTCATCATCTACGAGCATGAATTTGACTTCCGCTTCGGCGGCAAGCTCTTCAGAAACGTATGCACGACAGCGGACATGGGCAATCCGACTTCGCACGCGCACCGACTCGGCTTCCATCATCAGCTGATCACCGGGCGTGACGGGTTTACGAAGCTTGACCCGATCCAGGCTCAGCAAGACCGCCAGTTTACCCGTATGTTCCAGTTTCTGACCAATAAGTACCCCAGAAAGCTGAGCCATGGCCTCGACGATCAGCACCCCCGGCATAATTGGGACGCCCGGGTAGTGACCCTGAAAAAAAGGTTCATTGATGGTCACATTTTTGATGCCCACGGCCCGCCGGCCCGTATCGATCTCGATCACCCGGTCAACCAGGAGCATGGGGTAACGGTGGGGTAGGATCCGCACAAGTGTACGAATGTCCAGTGAACCTTGATCAAGATGGCCGGGGCTGCCAGTGCCATGGGTCCGCCGGTATTGCTTAATCAACTGACGCACCAAGTCGTGATTGAGTGAGTGGCCGGATTTATAAGCTACGATCCGCCCTTGAATCGGTGCGCCCAATAGGTACAAATCACCGATGAGGTCGGCGATCTTATGGCGCACCGGTTCGTCGGGGAAGCGGAATGCGTTTCCGCCCAACGGTCCCTCGTCACCGATGACCAGGACATCTTCTTCGCTAAGATGGGCGCCGATCCCAGCCGAACGTAGGGCTCGAGCCTCGGCTTCTAATACGAACGTCCTGGCTGGGGCGATTTGGCTAGCGTAGTCGCCGTTGACAAAGCTGAAGCTTCGCAGCTGTCGTCCGATGACCGTACCCGGACCGTAATCCAAATCATAGATCACCTGCATGGTCGGTTCATCGGCAGGGATCGCCGCGATCATGGCACCGTTCTTTTGAACCACCACCGGCTCGGTGATCACCATTCGCCGGCGCGGTGCGTCGTTGGCTTGGAGCCCCACTTGGCCAAGCGCGTCGAGATATTGCATCGGGGAGCTGTCCATTGCGGGTAGTTCGGGACCGTTGAGCTCGATGATAAGATTGTCGATATAGAGTGCGGCGACGGCACTTAGACAGTGTTCGCATGTGTCAACCGTTGCATCCCCGTTGCGAAGCGTCGTACGGCGAGCGCGATGGACGACGTGGCGGACCAGAGCAGGAATTTGTACGCCACCTAGTTCTGGACGGACAAAGACTACACCATGATTGGCCGGGGCCGGCCGGAAGACGACCGTCGCCGGTTCGCCTGTAAAAAGGCCGTGTCCTGAAATCGTGACTGGCTTGCTGATGGTGTGTTGGAGTTCCATGAGCAGGACATATCGTGGTTCGGGCAGTGTGTCGGTGGCCAGGAAGCTACTTTTGAGCGGATCCGGTACCTGGATGTCTTACGCTTGGTGATTCTCCTGATCGACGTTGCCTTCTGAGGGTCTTCATTAGGCCTGGCAGTCTACGCAGGGCCGCGATCTCTCGCAACGCAGTGTGGATATGACGCGCCGGGTGTCCAAACCAGTTTGCGCCACGGGGTACGTTGGTCAGTACGCAGGATCGTCCTGCAAGCGTCGCGCCCGATCCGATGTGGACGTGATCCGTGACCCCCGCTTGACCCCCCATCACCACCCCATCGCCTAAGACGGCACTGCCAGCCAAACCGGCTTGTCCAGCCAACAGACAACCCCGACCGACCCGGCAGTTGTGAGCGATCTGACACAGGTTGTCAATTTTCGTTCCGTCGCCGATCGTGGTCGCTGAAAACTTGCCGCGGTCGATACACGAGCCGGCACCGATTTCCACATCGTTGCCGATCTCCACGGATCCGATCTGCGGGATCTTGATCGGCAGCCCCAAACCATCAAGTGTCCGGCGATACCCGAATCCGTCAGCACCAATCACGGCGTTGGCATGCACCGTCACACGACTACCCAGCCTGCAGCGGTCGTAGATCACGGTTCCGGGAAACAACACACACCCCGGGCCCAGCTCCGAATCATCAAGCACCGTCACATGGCCGTGTAAGACACAACCCGACCCAATCCGCACCCGTTTTCCGACGACACAGAACGGGCCAACCGCTGCATCGGGGCTGACGTGGGCCGACACGTCGACCATGGCCGATGTGTGAATTCCAGGGTCAGGACGGCTAGCGACCGGGGCAAACAGGTCCAGAACCTTGACCAGCGCCAGGTCTGCGTCTTCGACACGAATCAGCGCTCGATCCGGGCCAGGCTCTAGATCGATTTGGCTGGAGACCAAGGCTGCAACGGCCGATGACCGCACCCATTGCTGGGCATGGCGTTGGTCACCAATGAATGTGATCTGGGCGGGTCCGGCAGCGTCAATGCGATCCACGCCACGGATGATCATGTCGCCGGCGCCCAGCAGTTGTCCGCCGACACAATCGGCTATCTGCTGGAGTTGATATTGCGGCATGATTGATTTGAAAAACGCACTGCTTTTCTTTTCTTATCTGGCATACACTCGAGACTCGTTCGCGGGGATATCGCCCTCTAGCGCTGGGCAATGGTGGCTAGGGCGTGATCATTGACCGGCGTTAGGGGGCCCTGTTGCTGAACTCGTTATTCATCAACTGAATCACCTGATCCGTTAGGTCCAGGTCATCAGCCGACCAGAGTACCTTGCGCACCTGGATGAGCGTATTGAGCGCTTCGGGCTTCGAACCTCTGAAATCGACCGGTTTTTCCTTGAAAAAAACAATGTCGTAGCCGTTTTGCGTAGCAATGCGTCCGACGGCGTCGAGCACCTGGCGGTAAAGCCGTTCAACCTGCAGGCCGCGTTCGCGGTTAAGCTTCTGTGTCTGGAAGGTCCGCCAGCTCTGCAGCTCGATCGCGTTCTGTTCAAGCTTGTCTTGTTTCTCGTTGTACGCGGGGGTATCCGCGGCCAGAATTTCCAAGTCGGTTTTGAGTTCTTGCAATTCTTGCTTGCGTTCTTGCTCAACCTGGTTTAGCTGCTCTAGCTGACTCTTTAAGTCGGCTTCGATTTGCATTTTTTCTTTGAGTGACTCAAAAATCAGCTGAATATCCGCCACCGCTGCGGCCGTGGGCCGGCCCGATAGCAGGTGGTTGGCGTTGGCGGCGACCCACCCGGTCAGCCCCAAAGCCCCGACGAGTAACAAGGCAGTCCAAATGTCTTTTGATCTCATCAAAGTGCTCCGTAAGGGTTGTAACAAGTTTCCAAAAGATGTTTTAGCGATCGCACGTCGTCGGCAGTTGGCCTGTTTAGCCCGATCGCTCGCTGTTGAAATATAACCACGGCGTTGCGGTACCAATCCGCACTCGTACGCAATCTGTACGCAAAAAATAGGGCGTAGGTTTCATAAACTTACCAGATTCTACTGCAAACATCATCCACTGTAGGGCATGCCGAAAACGCTGGCGGTTGTGCTAAAATGGAAGGGCCAGGTCAAAACTGACCACCTGAGTTTCGTCACCGTCTTCCTTGGCCACCGGTATCGCGAAATCCAAGGCAAAGGGAGCCTGGCCCAAAAAAGGAACCTTCAATCGAACGCCGGCGCCAACAGACGCGCGGTAGTCATTGAAACCGAAATCATCTCTTACGGTACCCGTGTCTGCAAAAATAACGCCGCGAACCACATCTTGGTAGATGGGGAAGTTGTATTCTAGGCCCAGGAGAAATAGCCAGTCACCGCCCACCGGGTCGTCGCCGATCATACTGTCGTCCTGACGGATGCCACGGGGTCCGACTCCCCTAAAGCGAAAGCCACGGAAGTTGCGGTGTCCTCCGGCGTAAAATCGTTCGAAAATAGGCGATCGGTCTCGCTCGAAAATATACCCGATTTCCACCCGCAGGCTCACCACGGTGTGCCGGCCAAAGAAGTCTTCATCGACCGTCCAGAACTGTCTAAACTCCATGTTCGTCCGGGTAAAGTTGTAATCTCCACCCAGCGCACCGGCGCGAGAAAGCTCTACCCGCAAACGGTTGCCCCGTGTAGGAAAAATACGGTGATCGGTCGTGTTTCTCGAGACGGTGATCCCAGCGGATGTGATCACGCTGTCGTCTTGGACGTCGAATGCGTCCATCGGGGCGTCAGGATCAATGTCCGTGATGTCGATCCGTTCGGCCCGCAGGCGAAGTGTCAGCGACCACACATCCCCAAATCGGTGGCCGATTCCCAGCGTATCGCCAAACCTTTTTTCGTCCCAGTCCTCGCGTTGGCGCTCAAAAAAGAAGAGGTTCGTGTCAAAAAAAAAGTTGCTATCCAATAAAAAGGGTTCACTGAACGAAACCGAGTACCGACTCAATTCATTGCCGGGCTGTAGCGTTAGAGAAAAGAACTGACCGGCGCCGCGGAACGCCTTGCCCGTGATAAACTCGCCAAAGCTTTCGGGTAGATCGGTGATATCAAAATTGCGTTGCACCAGATCCAAAGCGCCGAGGATCCCCGCGTCGGAGCTGATTCCGGCGCCGAAACTCAGGGATCCCGAATTCGCTTCTTTGACCTCGATCAACACGTCCCGGTGGGTGTCCTGGGGATCACCGAGGATGGTGACCTTGCCGTCGCTAAACAGACTTGATTGTTTGAGTATTTGCTCGGTTTTTCGGATGCCCGCCCGATCGAAGCGGCTTCCGGGGACCAGCCCGCGCACTTGGCGGTAGATGACCTTGTCCTTGGTCAGCTGGTTGCCGCGTACCGAAAGAGTTCCGACCCAATGAGGTCGCCGTTCTTCAAATTTGACCCGCAGGGCTACCGTTGGCTGGTTTTCATGAAATAATCGATCGATTTGGATCTCCACTTCGATGTAGCCGAGCGTGCCGTACAAATCGACCAAGGCTTGCTGGCTACGCCTCAATCCATCGGAAGAAAACACGTCGCCCACCTTCAAGGGCATCGTTTCAGTGATCTGCTTCAATCCAAAGACGGTGTTGCCTTCTGTGCTGATCGTGCTGACCGTGTACCGTCGACCTTCATCGACGAAGAAAACCACCACAGCATCCTGCTGATCCGGCGATAGACGGATTTCCCGGCCGACCTGTGCATCGAGGTAGCCACGGTCGCGGTAGAACTCACGAAGCCGAGCCACATCCGAATCCAGCTGCTGACGGTTGAGCGTACCGGGTCGTAAGATAAAGACATACGTATTGGATTGGATCTTACTTCGCAGTTGTTTATCGGTGAACGTACGGTTTCCGGTGAATTGGATCTGTCGAATGCGGACTCGTGGTCCCTCGCGTATCCGGAAGATCAGCGCGTCTTTTTCATCCAATGATGTCTTGTCGACGCTTACCGCAGTCGCGAAGTAGCCAGCTTTTTCGTAGGCTTTTTTGATTTGTTGGATCCCGCGGTCGATCAAAAAAGAGTCGATGGGGTCGCCTACGCGAAGCCGCACCAGGGACAACAGCTGTGGCTGATCAATCGCCTTGTTGCCAACGATCCGCACACTGGCAAGCAGTGGTTGTTCGGTGACGGTATAGATGACAATGACCGACCCGTCTTCCTGTGGCTCTACGCGAGCCAGGACGCTACTGAATCGGCCCAAGTGGGTCACCCGAACGATGTCTTCCTGAACGGTTTGGGGATCGTACGAGGCACCGTTGACCAGACGAATCTGATTTAACACCAACTGGCGGGACACATCACGTAGCCCTTCAATTTTAATTTGGGCAATCGGGCGGTCTGTCAGGTCGATCCCCTGCGCGCAGGTGCGGTGGGCCCACAGCGTTAACGCCAAGGCCGTCATGATGATCCTCGTGATAGAGGTATGCGATCGGGTGTATTCCAACCGATGTCTCCGTCGATTGGGGTCTTGGCTTCGGTACCAAAACCGATACCAACACAGGCTCGGTCAGATCAGCCCTCGGCTGATCTGACCGCCTTTTACACACCAGGAACAGGCTGTCACGGCCTGACAGACGCGTAAGTTGGCCGGCGAGTGTAATCGGAACGGGTCTGCGGGCCAAGGCCGGTCAACACCTGTGGCCCCGACGGCCCCGCCGGGATCGGCCGGTCACGCTGATCATTGGCCGTGCAGCACCGGCGTGTCGGTTTATCGCCACGACTTGTCGGGAATTGCACGTGGTTCTAAACTTCTACTGGCGGCATGACGATGGCGCCGATATCAGGCCTATGTAGTAGGCCAAGCCGTTGACCGGCAATGGGTCAGGCGCATGATCCTTATTTGCGTAAGCCTGGCACTGCCACGACTTCCTTGTCACTTTTCTAGGACGACCGATAGACAATGACGACCGTCACCAGCGATAAGCAAACGGGGCGATGGTCTGATGCCCTTGATGCGTCTGCACTCTTGGACATGCTCGAGCAGATGATGTTGATTCGGCGGTTCGAGGAGCGTTGTGCGCAAAGTTATCAACAAGCCAAGATCGGTGGGTTTTGTCACCTCTATATCGGTCAGGAGGCCGTCGCGGTCGGGTCGATCGCCGGGTTGCGACATGACGATCCCATCATCACGGCCTACCGTGATCATGGTCATGCGTTGGCTCGCGGTATGACGCCCAATGATGCGATGGCCGAGCTGTTTGGCAAGCGGACAGGCTGTAGCAAGGGCAAAGGCGGGTCAATGCATTTCTTTGATCGCCGCCACCATATGTACGGTGGGCACGCGATCGTAGGTGGTCAGTGTCCGTTGGGGGTGGGACTGGCCTTTGCCATCCGTTACAACCAGCAGAACAGGGTATGCGCTTGCTACCTGGGCGACGGTGCGCTAAATCAAGGGGCTTTCCACGAATCGATGAATCTGGCGGCGATCTGGCATCTGCCCATTATTTTTGTCATAGAGAACAACGGCTACTCGATGGGTACGCACATCAACCGCGGGACCTCCCAGGCAGACGATCTGTCGGTGAAGGCCGCGGCGTATGGGGTTCGTTTTGCCCAATGCAATGGGATGGATGTATTGGCGACCTACGACTGCGTCAAAGGTCTTGCCGATGACATCCGCGGTGGCATTGGCGGGCCGGTGCTACTGGACTGTCAAACCTATCGATACAAAGGACATTCCATGTCCGACCCTCAAAAATACCGAACCAAGGAAGAGGTCGCTGATTTCCAGCATCAGGATCCAATCAACACATTGGTCAACCATCTCATCGACAAGCGTTTGGCCGCGCAGTCACAGATTGATCAGTTAGACCGGTCGACCAAGGAACGAGCCCTTGCGGCGGTGCGTTTTGCCAGCCAATCGCCCGACCCAACCGTCGACGAGCTCTATGCGGACGTCTATGCTCAACCCTACGGGCCGTATCACACCAGCACACGGGCCCCCGAGAGCCAGGACGACGCGCACTTAGATACATAACAGGATGGCAGCGGGGCCGAGTTGACGACCGGAAAGTGATCGGTGGGCCGATTCATGCGTGAAATTCAGTACCGTGAAGCGTTAAACGAAGCGATGTGTGAAGAGATGCAGCGTGACGGCCGGGTTTTCCTCATGGGTGAAGAGGTGGCCCAGTACAACGGCGCATATAAAGTGAGTCAGGGCATGCTCGATCGGTTCGGTCCCAGGCGGGTGGTCGATACGCCGATCAGTGAAACGGGATTTTCTGGGTTGGGGATTGGTGCTGCGATGTATGGGTTAAGGCCCATCATTGAGTTTATGAGTTGGTCGTTCTGTCTGGTGGCCGCCGATCAGATCATCAATAACGCGCCGAAGATGCTCTACATGTCCGGTGGGCAGTTCCCGGTACCCATTGTGTTTCGCGGTAATAACGGGGCCGGTGGACAGTTGGGGTCGACGCATTCTTGGTCGGTTGAGTCGATGTTTGCATCGGTACCAGGATTGAAAATGGCGATGCCGTCGACACCCTATGACGCCAAGGGTTTGCTCAAAACCGCCATCCGCGATGATGACCCGGTCTTCTTTCTCGAATCCGAGCGACTATTGGGGTTCAGGGGACCGGTGCCGTCGGCTGAAAGCGACTTGTTGATCCCTTTCGGACAGGCTGACGTCAAGCGGTGTGGTGATGACTGTACTGTGGTCGCGATGGGACGGCCGGTTCACTTCGCCATGCAGGCAGCGGCCGAGCTGGCTAAAGAGGGTATTTCCTGTGAAGTGATCGACCCACGGACCATCAGGCCGCTGGACATTGAAACGATCGTCGCCAGTGTCAGAAAAACCAATGGCCTGGTCGTGGTAGACCAGACATGGCCGTTCGCGTCGGTCGCGGCAGAGATTGCCGCTCAGGTCTATGAGCGTGCGCTAGATGACCTGGACCACCATGTTATTCGGGTGAACAATGACGACGTGCCAGCTCCTTACAACCGAATGCTAGAACACGAGATGTTGCCCAACGTTCGTAAGATCTGTCAGGCCGTTCGTACTGCAACACACAACGGTTGAGGCGATGGGGGTCTGGTTTCTTGACGCCGCGTTCGAGCGGCGACCGTGGGGTGGGCGCGGGGTGACCAGTTCACCTCGGTGACAGCAAGTGCCTGATGGCTGCGACCGGGTCCACACCCCATCAGATGAACTCGTGGTCAGCCATGGCCTGGTCCGAATCTCACGTGAGGACGGCTGGGCAGGGCCACCACAAACGCGAAGAGATTGTTACGATGGGGTCGTTTTGGGCAGAGGGGCGATGGTCCGCCAGCAGTAGATGAACCAGGAGTTTAGCGAACATGCCCATCGAAATCACCATGCCGCGGTTGAGTGATACCATGGAAGAAGGCACGCTGATCAAGTGGCGTGTATCGGTGGGGGACAAAGTTGCCAACGGTGATCTTTTAGCCGATATCGAAACAGACAAGGCGACCATGGAGCTTCAGTCCTACGATGACGGGACGGTCGCAGTATTGGCTGTTCAAGAGGGTCAAACAACACCCGTGGGGCAAATGATTTTGCTCTTAGCTGAGGAAGGCGAGACGGTCCAAGACGTGGTTGGCGCCGTGGGCGTAGCCGCCAACAACGCTGCACAGGCCCAGTCGCAAAATTCCCCTCCTGCCACAAATACCGTTGTTCCATCGGTTGTCGCCACCGAACAGGGTTCAGTTCGTGGCAGCAACATCGCCGGATCAGAACGTGTGCGTGTCAGTCCCGTGGCCCGGAAGATGGCCCAGGAGTTCGGTGTGGATCTGAGTACGGTCAAAGGCACTGGCCCCGACGGGCGGATCATCAAGCGTGATATTCTTGCGGTGACTCGGGGTCCTTCTGTGCCCGCGGTTGCCAAAACGCCGGTGACCCATAACGCTTCGGCGGCCGAATTGCCGATGGGGCAGGCAGCGGTGGACATGCCACCGTCCCAAACCATTGCCTTGTCCAATATGCGAAAGACAATCGCTCGGCGGTTGGTCGAATCGAAAACAACGATTCCTCACTTTACCGTGACCGTGGTCGTGGCCGTAGATCGGTTAATGGACTTAAGGGCTCAAATCAACGCCCAGGTCGAAGAACGGGGCATCAAGCTCAGTGTGAACGACTTTCTCGTCAAAGCATCTGCGTTGGCATTGGCCGGTTGCCCTCAGGTCAATAGTTCGTGGGCCGAGGGAAAAATTCAACAGCACGGTGTGATCAACGTGGGGGTGGCGATCTCGCTGCCGCAAGAAAAGGGGGGAGGGCTTGTGGTCGCGACAATCCGCAACACTCACCAGAAGACCCTTCGTCAGATTAGCACCGAAACACGGCAGTTGGCTCAAAAGGCACGCCAGCAGGGGTTGAGCATCGAGGATATGGCTGATGGGACTTTCACCATCTCAAACTTAGGGATGTTTGACGTCGAGCACTTCGAAGCGATCATCAACCCGCCACAGGCAGCAATTTTGGCGGTAGGTGCGGCGATTCAGAAACCGGTCGTTCGCCAGGGGCAGATGGCGGTGGGGTACGAAATGACCGTGACGCTCAGCGCCGATCATCGGGTCATCGACGGGTCGGTTGCAGCGCAGTTCCTGCAGACGTTGCGGCAGATGTTGGAGAACCCGGCGATACTGCTGGTATAAGTGTGTTATGGCGAAGAGCCTTTCGGATGATCCGGCGGTCAGCGGGCGATTTGCCCGATCCGATTCGGCGTGCTCACGTGCCATGAAGACAACCGGACGGCCCTCGGTCGCCACATTCAGGCTTCGTCCCCCCAATGTTACAGTCTAGCAGTGCCGGTGGCGGCGTCGGCAAGCCCTGATTTCGTGGCTTTACGCCGTACCGGATTCCGGTAGCTGTTGGCCGGATCGGTCGTTCTGGACTCGTTCTGGCGGCATTGGCGGCGATAAATTTCTCAACAATCTCTTACGTCCTATGCCCGTTGTGCCGATGGGAACCCGGGTGTGTCCTATTTCAGCCCACAGGGGTGAAACGATACCATGGGCTTCTTCATCGACAGCCTGATCGGACTTGTGCTGGTGGGGGTGCTGGTGGGCGTTCTGCTGGTCCACCGCAGGCAGCGTCTGCTTGTCGACAGCCTGATTGCCTTGTTGCTTCTGGGCGTGTTGGCCAGCGTGTTGTTGTATCACCGCAACAAAAAACTGCTCGATCAGCAGAGCCAGTTGGTTCAACAGGCCCTGGCGGTGTTACACGATCAAATCGCCTACCACGCAGCGATGGAGTTGGGGGAATCAGGAACAACGGTGTTTCCAGCGGCGGCCTCACCGCTGTGGTTCAAGACCGGGCTACCTATGAACATTCTCGTTCCCGGCTGGCACCCTTGGCTGGACGTTGCACCCACCGGTGATATGGAGGACGATCCACCCGATCCGATTGTTACCCACGCCGGCCAGGCGGGTCTTTGGTACAACCCCAATCGCGGAGTGTTTAGAGCGCGGGTGCAGGACCAGGGGTCCGAATCAGCGACGCTCACGCTGTATAACAAACTCAACGGCACGGAGCTCAAACTGCTACCGACAGCCGATCGTCAAGCGCGTCAACCACGACCCCTGATTCTCGTTTTGTTAGAGGCTCGGGCTCAAGCCCAAGCGAAAGCAGCGGCCGATGAGGCACAACAACAGGACGAATCTCAAGATCAACTTTCGCCGTCTATGGGTGATGCACCTGACGAAGATGCCGACGATCACACCTCATTGATCGCCGATCCGGTCCCGTCCCACTGAACGGACAGTTTACTCTTATGTGATCAGCCTTTGGTATGAGTTGATGTGGACGCTGGCCGACGTACGCCAAGTTCATATTCTTAGGGATGAACATTGCTTGTGATAGGTGAGATACACGCCTAACACAATCGCCCGGTTCAGATTCTCGAAGGCGGGCGTTGGGGGCTTTCAAGTCAAGCCGCCAGTATTTCGGGTCGATGAAAAACAATACAAGGTTAAGTAGTACACGGGGGATCATCCATGTCAGATGAGAAGTCCAACACAAGCCACTCAGTGATCGGGCCACCCCTGGTTAGCGATTTTGCCCAGGACCCGGACATGCTCGAGTTGGTTGAGATGTTTGTGGACGAGATGCCAGATCGAATATCCGCCATTGAGCAGGCCGTTCAAGAAGCTGACATTGCCATGCTCACCACACTGTCGCATCAGCTTAAGGGGGCCGCGGGAGGATATGGCTTCGGCACGATCACCGACGCTGCTGCTGAGGTGGAAAAGCTGGCGAAGACCCAGAAGCAGATCGATGAATTGGAAGGATCGATCGCCCAGCTCTTGTCGCTGTGTCGCAGAGCCAGCAGCAATCCCAGTACTTAAGTTACGCCAGGATGGGGCGAGAAAAAGGCGCGATTTGAAGCCGCAGGTGCCCCCTGGGGTGACCCTCTCCATTGCCATTTATACGCAAGTGTCGCCGCTGACGCGGCTGCCAGCGGTTCGTTGACCGCTGATGGACCCTGTCGGGTTGGCAGATCCCCCGCGCCGTGCGGTGAAAAGTCAGATCTGTACAATGCTGCGGCGATGAGCCAGATATATCAATACCAGTTGAGTAACGGGTTGTGGTTGGTTGCTGAACCGATTGCCGGTGCCCAATCGCTGGCCATGTCATGTTTGATCCCCGCCGGGGTGGCTTACGAACCGGCCGATCAGCAGGGGGTGGCGGGGTTGGCCGCGGAGATGGTCTGTCGCGGTGCCGGCGGTCTAGATGCCAAGGCGCACAGTGATGCGTTGGATCAGCTGGGCGTTCAACGGGGCACGAGTGTGTCCACATTTCACTTGAATCTGTCTGCCACGATGATTGGCAGCAAGCTGTCTGAGGCGTTGCCACGGCTGTTGGACATGATCCGTAAGCCGGCATTAGCCGAATCGGCGTTGAACCCGAGTCGAGATCTGGCGATACAAGCCTTGGATGCTCTAGAAGATGAGCCACAACAAAAAGTGTTCTATGAACTACGCTCGCTTCATCACCCTCCGCCGTTTGGACGATCCTCGCTGGGGCTTCGTGCTCACCTTGAGTCGTTGGAGGTTGACCAGGTTCGTCAGTTTTTTCGGTCGTTTAGCGTGCCCGGCGGCGCCATCGTGGGATTCGCCGGCCGGTTCGACTGGTTACAGCTTAAGGACCAGGTTCAACGGTTGCTAGGTGACTGGCAGGGGAAAATTCCAGAGCCGCAGCATCAGGGAACGCCGTCACGAGGATACAAGCACGTGAACGCATCATCGACACAGGTGCATATTGGTCTGGCTTACGATGCCGTGCCCGAACCGGATCCGAACAGTATCCTGCAGCGTGTTGCCACCGCGGTCTTAAGCGGGGGAATGAGTGGTCGTCTGTTTACCGAAGTGCGTGAAAAGCGGGGGTTGTGTTACTCGGTGTTTGCCTCCTATGGCGGGCACAAGCGATACGGGGTTATGCTTAGCTACGCCGGCACGACGGCGCCCAGAGCGCAAGAGACGCTGGACGTACTGGTGGGCCAACTGCGTGGGTTAAGTGAAGGCATTACATCCGATGAGTATGAGCGAGCCGTGGTGGGAATGAAGTCGAGGCTCGTGATGCAAGGCGAGTCGACCAGCGCTCGGGCTCATGCCATTGCCGGAGATCAGTACATCTACGGCCGGCCGCGTACACTGGACGAGTGGGCTGCTCAGGTGGACGCTGTAACTGTTCAACGGGTAAACACCTTTATTAAAGAACACGTCCCCGGGCATATGACCGTTGTGACCATTGGGCCTGAAGAACTGAATTTGTCTTGAGCATGAGAATACTGATCACAGGTGGCCCCACGCGGGAACCGATTGATGACGTGCGTTTTATTGGCAATCGTTCCAGCGGCAGAATGAGCCTCGCTCTGGCCCGGACAGCTGCGGAGGCGGGTCACCAGACCACACTTTTGCTCGGTCCGATTGGACATGACGAAACGGAACTGGCTTTTTTGCATCGTCAGGGTGTATGCCTGTACCGATTCGAATCGTCCAAGCAACTCCAGACATTATTAGAATCTTACTGGCCAGAGCACGATGTGTTGATCATGGCTGCGGCCGTCGCTGACTTTAGACCGCGTACCATGGCCAGGGGAAAGCTGCCACGGAACCAGAGGCCCATGAAGATCGATCTAGAACCTACCCCGGATCTTGTGGCGGCAATGGCGGCAATGAGGCGTCCGAATCAAAAAATCGTCGCATTTGCCCTTGAACAGGCACAGGGTTTAGAAGAACGTGCAAGGGACAAACTAAGACGGAAAGGGGTCGACGCGATCGTTGCCAATCCACTGGCGGCCATCGATCACGACTTGATCACACCACTGTGGCTGGCCGCGACCGGGGATCGAAAAGCGCTGGGGCAGATGACCAAAGTGGATTTTTCGCGATGGCTGGTGCGGTGGCTGGGAGAAGAAGGTCAAACCGCAGCCTTGTCTTGATCCCGTTGATCGGCCAGTCTCGCTTCGGCGGTGACTGATTTTTTTCCACGGACCAACAGTCGTATCGGCACTTCTGAAAACGGAAGCAGGTCACGGAATCGATTGATCAGGAAGCGTTGATAGGTGAGATCGAACATGGCCGGGTGGTTGACGAACAATCCGATGGTCGGCGGGTGCGTGTCCAATTGTGTGGCGTAGTAGATTTTGGGGATATGGCCGCTGTTTGATTTGGGTGTGTTTTCCTTGAGAATCTGTTCGACGACACGGTTGAGTTCACCGGTCGAGATTCGGCAACCCGCCTGCTGACAAAGATTCATCGCCATGGCAACCACGTCTGCAATACCGTCGTGATGCGCTGCACTTATAAATCCTACCGGTGCGAAGCTCAGGCCCTTGAGAGCTCCGTCAAGGTATTGGAGATACTCTTGCTGGGTGTGGTCATGTTGGGCTAAATCCCATTTGTTAAGCACGATCACGCAAGGTTTATAGTGTTTGAGAACTTCGGCGGCGAGTTGTCTATCGACCTGGCTGACCGGCACCGCCGCGTCGATCAGGAGCAAAACGACGTCCGCTCGGCGGATTGATCTGAGTGTACGGTGGTAGCTGTAGTATTCGATATCGCCAGCCAGGCTCTTGGTCTTGCGAACGCCCGCGGTATCGATTGCGGTTAATGTCTGGCCATTGATCTCGAACCGCACGTCGATCGAGTCTCGGGTTGTGCCTTCCAGCTTGCTGACAATAACACGGGGTTCGCCTGCCAGAGCGTTGACCAGCGTGCTCTTGCCGGCGTTGCGCTTTCCGGCAATCGCCAACAAGGGAGTTGACCCATGCTGGTGGTGTGTATCACGCTCGGCGATCATGTCTGGGAGGCTTTGGTGAATCTCTGCCAACAACGCCGTACGGTGGCGGCCGCTGGCCGCTGAGACCAGAAACGGGGGACCAAAACCAAGGCTCGCCGCCTCGAATGCCGCTGGTTCTTGTATCTCACTATCGACCTTGTTGGCGACTAAGACGACCGGGGTTTGCGTCTCTGACACACGAAGCAGCTGCGCTACCTCGTGGTCCAGCGGTACGATGCCACTTTGGGCATCGACAACCAACAGAATTAGATCGGCGTCGGCGATCGCCAAGGCAATTTGGCGTTGGATCTGAGCGGTCAAGTCTTGAGCGTCGTCGATCCCGTATCCACCGGTGTCGATCAATTCGATAACGCGGTCCAGTGGACGATCCGGAGGCATGGCGGGCAAACGAATCTGGACCGACACGCGATCTCGGGTGACCCCGGCGGTGGGATCGACGATGCTGATCCGCCGCCGGGCCAACAGGTTCAACAGGCTCGACTTGCCCACGTTGGGTCGTCCGACGATGGTCACTTTGGGGATCACGGTGTTCTGGCTCCTGATCTAACGGTCGGTGGCTTGGCTCCTGCTGCACCTTGACGGTGACGTTGTTCCCAAAGTTCTTGTGCTTCGGGCGGCCGCGCATACAACGGTTGTAATTTGAGCGGATCGATAAAGTGGTCCCTTTCGGCCTGGGTTCGGCCAAGACGCCAAACAGCCTGGCTCCGGCCGATGACCCACTCCTGAGGCAGCGGGGTTACGTCTGTGGCCAATTCGCTGGGAATCTTGCCCAGCGTGTCACCCACCACCCCGAGCGGCCGAGGGGCGGTCTTTATCAATGATCGTAACGAACACACCGTAGGCTTGTCATACTGCTGCCACACGCCTTGATGATGGTGAAACAACTGGGTATAGGCGGTGTCACGCTTGTGGTGCAAGCATACCGCTAGGAAACAGGTGCCTGTCGCCGCGATAGCCTGTGGTGGCACATTCTGTGCCACGACGTGCGCCGTGGGCACGGCGACGAGCCTCACCGGCAGAACCATGGCCATGGCCTTGGCCGTAGCCACGGCGATACGCAGTCCTGTAAATGAGCCGGGGCCAACCGAAAGATAGATCTGATCCAGGTGGCTAGGGCCGACCTGGTGACGAGAGGTCAAGCGATCAATCGCTGCCATGAGGTTGCCAAACCGACGGGGTGATCGCTTCTCACCTGATCGACATACATGACCGGTGCGAGTGTTCGTTGTCTCCACCAAATCCAGGGTGTCGATCAGCCGATCTTCAGATCCCAAGCTCACCGAGCCTGACCGGCTGGACGTCTCTATGGCCAAACTATAGCGCCTTTTGATCATCTGCTGATTGTATGCCACAGGATCGGGGCGTGATCGGTGAGGCCGCCGATATTGTCATTGGGCGCTGATGGGCTCTGTACAGGCGGCGGTTTATCCACAGGCTGGTTCGTGCTAGCATTCAACGGTGCATGTGGCTCTGATTGCAAATACGGCTTGGCTGGACGAAGACTTGGCCATGCTCCATTATCTGGTCGTCGGATTGATGGACGAGCAGGTACGTGTTGTGCAGGTCTTGCCTGAGCGACGATCCAATCATCAGGCTAGCGGTTTTTGTGACCGCGTGTCGTGGCAAGATTCGCGATGGAAATGGGTTCGAAGAAGAAGGCTTTCTCGGGCATTGGGACCATTAAAACAGCTGGGCGTGGATGTCATACACGCGCTAGACGGGCGTATCTGGGACGGCGCGGTATCCTTGGCCAGGCGACTATGGACACCGATCGTTTTGGGCAGCAGCTCGGCGTCAGATGTGGCACGCATTGATCGTCTTCACGGCCTCAACGAACTGGTGAAGGTCGTTTTTGTAGCGACCACAGGGCCGATCGCCGCCGCGATTCAGAAAAAGATTGATCCAGATGTGCAGGTCGAAACCATGCTTCCGGGAGTACATGTGCCTGAGGCGCCCACGGTGCGGCGCGTCGTCGGTGGCGCGGAGTCTTCGCCGTTGTATGCGGCCGTGACCGGTAATGGAACCTACGATGCCCAGTACGAAGCCTTGTTAATCGCAATTCAGTCGATTGTTACGCAATACCCACAGGCTCAGTTTTTCTTTGACGGTCAGGTGACCGATCAGCGATTGCTTTGGCAAGCGGCCAAGCGATACAGGATACTGTCAAACGTTAGCTTTGTGCCTCGCCGGACCGGCCATCGTGAACTGCTGTTGCGTGCTGACGTATTGATTCAACCGCAGGCTCTTGGCCAATCAAGGATGCTCACACTTCAAGCCATGGCACACGGCGTACCTGTCATGGCGCTGGCCGACCCGTGGCTGGATTACTTGGTCGACCAGGAGACGGCATGGGTCATCCAAGAGCCTGACCCGGCTCTATGGCGCCGTCAGATCCAATCGTATATCCAAGACCCTAGGCGCGGTCAAGAGCTGACCCGACGCGTTCGGCCATGGATCCGCAAGCGACACCTGGCGGCTCAACAAGTGGATCATGTGTTGCGGCTGTACCGGCAGATCACAGGCGAGTCGATCAAGTTTCCACGGCCTTGAAATCGGTGATGCCTGTTGCAAATGATAGACGGCGTCATACCCAACGGCGGACAAGACACACACCACGTTTGGGTGCTTAACATGATCCCCTCCTATCTGATGGGTGACTCGATGTGGATCGCCAAAACCATTGATCAGGCACGCCAGTATAGGCATCAAGTTACCGGTATGGTGGCGTGCGTTCCGACCATGGGTGCGTTGCACAAAGGTCATGTGCGGCTCATCAACACCGCGACGCAAGCCGGCTGCCGCGTGATCGCCTCGATCTTCGTCAACCCGACGCAGTTTGGTCCAGACGAAGATTATGATCAATACCCACGCCAGCTCCAGGAGGATCTCGATATTTGTCGACAAGCGCAGGTCGCTGGCGTGTTCTGTCCACCGGTGACGCAGATGTACCCACCCGATGGCACCGCCATTGAGCTTTCGGTACCGAGGTTGGCCGGCTTGTTGGAAGGAAAACACCGTCCCCATTATTTCGCCGGTGTGTGCCGTGTCGTTAACAAGCTGTTCAATATTATTCAGCCAGATGTGGCCTGTTTCGGCCAGAAGGATTACCAGCAGCTGAAGGTGATTCAGGCCATGGTCGATGATTTGGCGATACCGGTGCGGATCATCCAAGTGCCCACCGTCCGCGAAGATGACGGTTTGGCGGTGTCAAGCCGGAACGGGTACCTCAGCCCAGGGCTGCGGCAGCGAGCGGCAGCGTTATACA
Source organism: Phycisphaeraceae bacterium (assembly GCA_965222495.1). Lineage (GTDB taxonomy): Bacteria > Planctomycetota > Phycisphaerae > Phycisphaerales > Phycisphaeraceae > CBDCUA01. The sequence goes on from CBDCUA010000006.1 coordinate 118,678, forward strand.
AGGCGCTGACAGAAGCCAGACAACTTGTTGAAGTGGCGGGTGAATCTGATCCCGGCGTTGTCGAAGCGGCGATGGTTCAAGTGCTGACCGCATACCAAATTGACATCGACTATGCGGTCGTTCGTCACCCCAAAACATTGCACAGTCTGGACTACATTGAGCCGCAGCTCACGGGTGGGGTTGTTGGGCTCGTGGCTGGTCGGCTCGACGCGATCCGGCTGATTGACAGTATGGTGCTGGGAGTTCCAGAAGCATAGTTGTCACATAGACGCTGAAACAAGACCTTTACTCGATACCGTTGGACATCGGCTGATCCCGGGCATATCCCCGGCCATACTTACGACCCATCAGGTACTTCAATAGCACTTCGATGGTGGGTGCCGGTCGACTGGTGTTCGGAGGTGGATCGGTCTGTGCCGGTTGGGGGAGAATCGCGGTGTCCGGGGTACACGAGAAACGGTATGGGGCCGTGGTGGCCAGACCCGTCGATTCGCCCATCAATCCGCCCGTCGATCCTGCGGTTGATCCGGTTGTCTCTTTCGATCCTGGGCGCTGGCCCCATGTTGGCGGTTGGTGGATTTAACAAAAAGACGGTGTTGGCTGACATGATCTCTATAAAACGCCCGTCGATCGACGACTGAACATTAAGGGCCACCTGATTGGGGCTGGTTGGGACCAAGTAGTCGATGCGATCGACTCGCGCTTGAAATCCAGGTGCGATCCTGTATCGCACCGGCCGAGATCGAAATGGTGTTTGCCCTGCGCCAACCGTCAACGGTTGATCGGCAAGCGGATTAAACCAAAACAACGATGTGTGTTCTCCGTCGTGTCGCAGACCCGGTTCTATCCGTCGCAGGCTGGTGGCCAATCCGTCTAGATCCGCGACAGCTTGATCGATAGGGACTCCGTCTGATCCGGGCCCAGCAGCGGCAGCGGCGCCGAAGGTAAAAATGAAGAACGTGGGGATGATATACCACCGCATGATAAACATTGTATCCAGGCTCCCAATGACGGGAAAGAATGGCAAAGGTGTGGGTGGTCTTGCCGCCGAGGTTGCTGAATGGTATACGCCAGATATCCTTTGATTATGTCGACGTCGACGGATGATTCGAAGGATGTTGCCGTATTCGATCGGACCAGCCAGCTCAGCGCTGATTTGCGGTCGCAGATAGAACGGGTCATCGTCGGCCAGCGCCAAACCATCCAAACCCTGTTGGCGGCGATTCTTTGCCAGGGGCACGTCTTGATTGTAGGTGTGCCTGGCTTAGCCAAGACGCTCTTGGTCAAGACACTGGCCGATGCGATCAACCTTCGGTCTAAACGGATTCAATTTACGCCAGATATGATGCCTAGCGACATCCTGGGTACCGAATTGATCCAGGAAGATCCAACGACGGGGCATCGGGCGCTGACGTTTGCGCCGGGTCCGATTTTTGCGCAGCTGGTATTAGCCGACGAAGTCAATCGTGCTCCACCTAAAACCCAGGCTGCGCTTCTCGAAGCGATGGCCGAACGGCAGGTGACCGTCGCCGGCAAGACGATGAAGCTCGATCAGCCGTTTATCGTTGTGGCAACGCAGAACCCGATTGAACAGGAGGGTACCTATCCTTTACCCGAGGCACAGCTAGATCGGTTTATGTTTAGCATCTCGATGGACTATCCTGACAAGCGGGATGAAATTGAGATCGTGAGCCAAACCCCGCGCTTAGAATCACAGCGGGTTCAAACGGTGATCGATCCTCAAACACTGCTGGCATGTAGTCAGGCAATCTGCCAGATGCCTGTAAGCCATCATGTTGTAGACTACGCTGTATCGCTTGCAAGAGCGACCCGTCCTGGTGAATCCGCTGCGCCTGAAGTAACCCAAAAGTACGTAGATTGGGGCGCCGGGTTGAGAGCGGGGCAGTGTTTGATGATGGGGGCAAAGGCATTGGCAGCCATGGCGGGACAACCCACTGCAAGTTGCGATCATGTCCGGCAAGTGGCCATGGCCGCTCTGCGTCACCGTATTCTCACAAACTATGCCGCCACAGGCGAGGGTGTGACGGCGGCCGATGTGGTGACCCAGATCATGGCCCAAGTGCCAGAGCCAGACTATATGTGATCGCCATCGGATCCATACAATGTCCGCTTGCAGGTTCCGTGCTTGTCAGAAACGCCTAATGTTGTGTCGGGTATTCAGGGCTTGGTCGGTAGTTGACTTTGATCAAGACGGGCGTGCCAGGCAAGGCAACCTGCTCTGAGACGATCGGATCAGAGGCTGTGCTTTCGTTGTCAAAGAGACTCCAAGTCAGGGCCGTGGCCGGTTGCAGTTCAACTTTCTCCAGTTCCTTTTCATCACCCCGGTCAAAGTCTAGCTCTAACCGTTGGCCGACCGGGATTTCTTTGATCCATAGCGGCTTATCGGCTAACGGGTCGTATATTGTGATGTTGGTCGGTCGATCTACGCTGCTATAAAACACATGCTGGTCATTACTGCAGGCAGCGAGCATGGTCGCCAAGCAGATCCAAGATGCAAGAAAAGTTTTTTTAGCGGTTGACATGGATTAAGTCCTCTATTTGTCTTAGATTAACTTGCTAATCAATGTGGGCCAACGTGTTTTCGGGTACGTATGATGCTGTATATTCTAGATGTCTGAATGTATTCAGCCACCAGTATAGGGAATCCGTGCCCACGAATCGACAGTCCCCGACATCCCGAACGTCTCCCGGTCGACGTCGCCAATTCTTTCGCCAGGTTTTGCATCTGGGATTGGATGGGATCGAATCGGCCGGACGGAAGCTGGCCCAGCAGCTTGCAGCTGCCGGTATAGGGCATAAGGATTCTCCTTCCTCCAAGAAGCGATTGCTTCGACCACCCGGCGCGTTGCCCGAACCCGCTTTTAGTCAAACCTGCCGACGCTGTGGAGACTGTGTACGCGTCTGCCCGGCCCAATGTATTGTGGTCGATTCAACCATCGGCGGCGGCACGCCCCATATCGTGGCTCGCCAATCGCCTTGCGTGATTTGCGAGGACTTGAGTTGCATGAAAGCCTGCCCAACCGGCGCACTGGTATTGGTTGACCAGATGACGCAGATCCAGATGGGTGTGGCAGTGGTGGATCAATTGCGTTGTCTGCGTAGCTCGGATGCTGCCTGTCAGAGCGAAGACCCCACCACCCTCCTGCGGGCCAACTGTCGGGTGTGTGTGGATGACTGCCCACTGGGGGATTGGGCGATTGGGATTGACGATCAAGGCCTGGTGCAAGTTCGTCAGGGGTGCACCGGATGTGGTGTTTGTGAGCGGGTTTGCCCCACTGAGTCAGCGAGCATCATTGTGATACCGAGATAGAAGATTCGCATGTCCCGTTGAGCTCAAAGAAGCCTGCCACCAAAGCCGGGTTCACAGATGGGGCATCGTACCGACACAGAAGCAAGGTTTTTGCCGAGCCGATCCATTGCCGGTCGACCGTCAGCACGATGTGGTGCCGGGTGTTTCTAGTGTGTCTCGCGGTACCGAGTGGGACTCATGCCAACGACCCGATGAAACGTGCTGGTAAAATGTCCATGGCTGGCGAAACCGGATCGTTCAGCAATCGAACCAATGGGTTGGCGGCTACACCGCAGTAGCCATTTGGCCACTTGCAGTTGTTTGCGTTGGACATAATGTTTGGGACTGATACCCACGTGTCGGACAAACAATCGATGAAAGTGGAATGGGCTGACGCTGGCCGATCCTGCCACCTGGGATAGCGTGGGCGACTGGTGGAAGTGATCGTGGATATAAGCGATGGATTGGGCGATTCGGTCGTCGGGCAGCGGTCCCACCGTCGGTAGATCGTCATAGTCAAGGGCACGCAGTTCCAAGTACCAATGGTTGGCCTGTGGGTAACGAATCGCCGGGCGGTTGTGGAAACAGATCCAGTAAGGCTTGCCTGTCAGCTCGATGGCAAAATCGTGCATCATGTTGTTGCAGGTCCGGTTCCAGCGTTGGGCCACAACCGGCAGAAATGAATCAAGCAATTGCGGGAGCATGGAGGGTTGCAATAGCAATCGGGTGTGGGTCCACGGATCGCAGAGGATCAGCCGGCCATCGTGGCCGATGAGCATGCGGCCCGAACCTGGCTCCCTGGTTCGATTAAACCGGGCCTGCCACTGGCGAACCCAAAGTGACGTGATTCGCTGCTCAGACTGTGAAAACGGGCGCTGTTGGCGAGCGAGCATCAGCCACCACCATCGCTGCGTCGGGAGCGATTCAGGCAACATCTGCACCATGGTGTGGCGGTGCGTGGTCAGCGTCTGCGGCAGGCAATTTGCCTGCGACGTTCGGATCGCGGTGCCGCGTCGCTTGGCAGACCTAAACAACGAATCCCGAGTACTTTCGATCTCACACCAATGAGTAAGCAGTCCATCGGACCATCCGCTGGCGACTAAAATCTCGTCAGGCTGGGGACGCTTCGAGTCCACCACGCCCACCGCGATCGAGTCAAAAGGCAACTCGTTGGCCACTTCCTTCAGAAAACACGTCGGATTGGCATCCCATGGGGCGGGTTGACGCTGTCCGCGATGGTGAGACACCTGTTTTTCAAGAGAAGCGTTCATACGATTCGGTACGTAACCGATGCGTTTAAGCCTATCTAAGGTCTATGACGTTGGCTTGTCGGTGTCCCAATTCATGGTCTGAGGGAGTCGCTTATCGCGATAAATCAGCCTTCAACGGAAAATGAAGGTGGTACTTGGAATTATTATAAGTAAACATGAAAAAGAAAATACCCCAAGCATAGGTATTTTTACTTATCTGTGATTGTGGAGCAGCGTAGATGAGACTTGATGCCCTCATGCCGAGCGGTTCACCTACCGATCATGCATCGAAAGCGACGCTATGGACATCTGACGCTGGCTGCTGCAGCTGCCAATGCAACTGACTTCCGGTGCAGTCGATATGGGCTGCAAAGAACCGATGGCGGTATCGCCAAAACAGTGGCCAAATGATACGGCGATCGGTTTGCGGAATGTTCAGATCGACGATGTCTTTGGCATGGTGCCATCCCAGCTGGCCTTCATCGATTCGAAATTGATCGACCTGCACGGGTCGCATGACTTCGTATAAAAACATAAGCCAATGTCTTTGACCGCCATAACCAGTTTCTGAGACGATTCCCGTTAGGTGTAGCTCAGAAAAATCGATATGTAGATTAGCCTCCTCTCGGATCTCCCGCATGGCACATTGACTGGGGCTTTCACCGATACCCTGATCGAGCTTTCCACCAATCGGCGAATACAAGTCTTGATTTGGAGGTTTTCTACGGTGCAGCAGCAAGAGCCGCCCGGCAGGATCAAACAGATAACACAGCACAGCGATCGTGTAAGGTAAGCGGTCGGTCATACCCTAGATGTTAGCGGCTTTGGCGACCGGTCGTTGTCCGATAGAAGTGGCAACGACCCCGCGACGAGCGGTGGCCCGTGATGTGCCGCGGTCGCTGGTGTCAGAGCGGGGAGAGGCTTACGCCTCTTCGGAAGCGTGTGTCGTTGTGGGTGGGGCCGAGAAACTCGGAGCATCAGCAGATTCAGTCCAATCCTCACAGCTTGGTAGGTTTAGCTGCATAGGGCAAGTCTTACGGTAACCCAGTTTCCGGATAATCTCTAAAACCTCTGTCCAGGTCGGATAGGGTTGGTTGTTGACCCGTTTGTACGCGTCAATGGCCATGACAAACAAAAATTGTTCACTGGTCATCTCGCCTTCTTCAGCCGCCTTCATGAAGTCGCTTCGGCGACGACCAGGCCCGCGACGACGTTCCAAACCCGTGCCCTTGGCGGTACGCCTGTCGACAACTGTCTGGCGGCGATCGCCTTTTCTCCTGTCCTGCTGATCGGTTGGCCCATTTGGATCCATGGTGTCTGGCGGTGTTCGATGGTCTGCCGGTGAATCCGGATTCCAATCAATTTGGGACGGTTCAGAGGAGGTTACGACTCGCTAAAGATCATCGTCATCATCGAAAAAATCTTCGTCGTCCTCATCGTCCTCATCGACGTCAGAATCGTCGTCAAAGTATTCGTCGTCGTCGCTCGAATCGGAGTCGTCGTCGTCGATATCTTCATCGTCAAAAAAGTCGTCCTCCTCTAGCCCATTATCCTCGCCGATTGGCAAAAACCGCTTGGAGAGATTGATGCCCTGTTGATCTGATCTATCGGACGTACTCTTGAATAGAGCGTGCCTTTCAATCCAGATTGCCATAGTGATTGCCTCCGATTCGAAAACGCTGACCATACCAAAGCCCGTAGACACCGGCCAGGCATACGCTTGGCTGTGTCTCTACTGGCGGTTACACTATCGGCCGTCGCACGTTTGTCAACGTTTTTTTCCCCGCAATGCGAAAATATCTGTATCTTGCGTGGGTGGCTGATACGGGATGAAACTGATCATGACCCAGCAAAGAGCCACTTCCACAGACGCCAATGCCCACGGCCCGCCCCGGTGGCACTTTGCTGCTGCGGTGTCCGCATGGGTGCTACCAGGATTGGGACATTTTCTGCTCGGTGAGCGTAAACGCGCTAAGATTATCGCTGTCAGTATCGGGTTACTTTGGTTGGTCGGATTGATCATCGGTGGAATCAGTGTATGTGACCGCCGTTCTGCGTGGTTTGCCGGCCAAGTCCTTTTGGCGCCAACATTAGCTGTAGACTACTATTATCAGCTACAGCTCAAACATGCCACCGGCTACCGTCAGTCACCATCAAACCGCTGGCCTGCTTACGAGCCTAGCTTCGGCCATGCCAATGAACAAGGCACGCTATATACGGCACTGGCGGGACTGCTGAACCTGTTGGCGATGATGGACGTGATCTACCGCCGCCCGAAACGGCCAACGGCGATCGGACAAGACGCCAACTTGGCCAAGCGTCCGGCCTGACGTGACTTCTGGAGGCGATGAACCACCGGTGGTCTGTTAAGGGATAACATTGTTTATGTTGTTTGTTCAACCGCTGCTTCTGGATCGGTATTGGCTGTTGATGGTGTTGCCGATGATCGCCGCAATTTGTGTGGTCTACAAGACGATCAAGCTGAACGATATCAACCAGTTGCCCCGGGAGGCCTGGGTTCTGGCGTTACAGATTATTTTTTTCATGGTGTTGGCCGCAGTGGTTCTTTGGTTATTGACCCGATTTGTTTAGCGGGTTGTTCTAGCATCGTTTGATGTATCGTCGTCGTCACTGACGTTGTTTCGACTACGTCTACCGGTCAAGTGTGTCGAATGCGCATGTAAAAAAAGGCCGTATAGGCGTTTATAAATATCATGGGGCGTTGTTGTATCGATTCATGTGTCCTTCGGAAGGCCGGTATAGGTCTCCACCAACCCACACGGCCAAACGGATCGTTAATCTGTAAATCGTGAGTTCGCCGCGTTCGTACGATCGCAGATGATGACTTAAGTTGTCTAACGAGAGTCCTCATCGTTGGTTGGTCCACTAGCGATAGGGGTGACGAGTCATGAAGCAACTACTCGATGGGCTTGCCTCTGGACGATCGCTTGACACGCCCCAAGCTGAGAAGGTTTTTGAGACCATCATGACTGGCTCGGCGACGCCTGCTCAGGTGGCGGCGCTGTTGTCTCTGATCCAGTTGCGTGGCCCTACGGTTCAAGAGATTCTTGGTGGTGCCCGGGTGATGCGTCGAAAGGTTCGATCTGTCACGGTGCCTGAGGGTTTGACAGCGGTTGATACTTGCGGGACAGGTGCCGATCATGCCCAAACGTTTAATATCTCGACCGCCGCGGCGATCGTGGCGGCCGCGGCCGGGCGGCCTAGGGGAATGGTGATCGCTAAACACGGAAACCGCTCGGTGACCAGTCAATCGGGCAGCTCTCAAGTGTTAGAGGCATTGGGAGTCAAGCTTAGCGTGGGGGATGCCACACTGACACGCTGTTTGGATGAGGTGGGTTTATGTTTTTGTTTTGCACCCGCTCATCACCCGGCGATGAAGCATGTGGCTAGGGTTCGTCAGGAGTTGGGATTCAAGACACTATTCAACCTCTTGGGGCCTCTAACCAATCCGGCTGCGACGACGCGGCAGGTGTTGGGGGTGTTTTCTCCAGATTTGACTGAGCCGATGGCGCAGGTGCTCACAGCATTAAATGCAAAGCATGCGATGGTGGTGCACGGACGATACGGCCAAGAGCCTGAACCCATGGGCGGGTTGGATGAGCTGACGATGACCGGTATCAATTATGTGAGCCACCTGCGTGATGGGAGCATTTCAAACTATCAACTCGAGACGACATCACTGGGTATAAAGCGTGCTCACATCGAGACGTTACGTGTCAACGATCCGGAATCCAGCGCGGGTGTGATCCGTGCTGTTCTCTCGGGCCAACCAGGTCCGGCGCGGGATATCGTGTGCCTCAACGCTGCCGCCGCACTGGTGGTTGGCGATGTGGCGACCGATTTGGCTCAGGGGATTCAGCTGGCTGAACAGGCGATTGACTGCCAGGCCGCTGTGATCACGTTGCAAGGGCTCGCTGAGATGACCCATGCTGATCATTCACAGCCATCGTGATGGGTAACAATAAACCAAGTCAAAAGAAGCCATTGTCTTCCTGGACCACACGTCGTTTGCTCTCATGGACGACCGGTCATCTGGCCAGAAGGGGGGTGGACAATCCACGTTTGGCCTCCGAGATGCTGTTGTCGCACATCTTGGGTGTGACGCGGCTGAAACTCTACATGGATCCGGACCGACCCGCCAGTGCGCTAGAAAGGGCGGCGTTTCGTGACCTGGTTGAACGTGCGGCCGAACACGAACCGGTCGATTATTTGGTGGGGCAGACACCGTTTTTTTCTATGATGATCAAGGTAACCCGAGCTGTGCTTGTACCCCGACCCAGTACCGAAGCCCTGGTCGAACACGTTATCCAGCACGCTCGTCGTACGCCGGGATTCAACTCACCGTTGATCGCCGACATCGGCACAGGATCGGGGGCGATCGCAGTGACACTCGCCAAGCACATCCGTCACAGCCGTGTGATCGCTATCGATAGCAGTCAAGCGGCTTTAAAGGTTGCCCAAGAAAATGCGTCGATCCATGACGTGGACGGGCAAATCGATTTTCGTCTGGGCAATCTGTTAGAGCCATTGGCGGGCCAACGGGTGAATTACCTGGTCAGCAATCCCCCATACATTAGCGACGCCCAATGGGAGCGATTGCCACGCAACGTCAAGGAATACGAACCGGTCCTGGCGTTACGCGGTGGGGTGGACGGATTGAAGTATCTCCAGCCCTTAATTGCTCATGGCCCCTGTTGTCTGCGTACGACAGGACAGCTGGTCCTAGAGATTGACGCACCGCAAAAACACGCGGTGTTGAGTTTGGCCCAGAAGTCCGAAAGGCTGATTCATGAACACGTGCTCGCCGATCACCAAGGACTACCTCGCTTACTGATCGCTGATGCGTGTGGCTTGGGTTAACGCATGACCCATTTTTCGCCTTTATGGACCACGGGTTGGTCCTGAATGTGTTCGCCAGTGCCCGGTAGATCGTAGTCGATCATCAGCGTCTTACGCAGTACAACCCGTTCGCCTGTTTCTGCGTGATCGATCACGGCGGTTTCGCCACTGAGCCCGGAAAAAAAGATGGTAATATGGTCAATGTCGTCCTCTGTCGCCGGCCATATCGCCACACCCTCTTTGGCGTGATCGGGACCTTGAAGAATTCGACCGATGATTTCAGCAGGGTTTTCCAGCAGGGGGTTTTCGATCCGATTTTTGATCGCATGAAAGGCCGCCGCTGGCACGTTTCGTCCTGCCGGGAAGATGTGGCCACGATCATCGAATATTGTCACTTCGGGCACGAACAGCCGCTCGTCCCCTGTATGATTAACCACCTTGTAAGTGATATACCAGAACCAACGCACCTGTCCACCTATGCCATAGACGGCGATCGGACGAGGAGGCCCGTGAGAAAAATCGTATTGCCAGGCCTTGGAAACAATCGCCGGCTCTGGGAATGCCCAAGCATTCTGTGAGGCAGATGCTGTCGCCAGACAGAAGATCATGGCCGCGAGAATAGCCAGACCAGGTCCCTTACGCCCTAATCCACCGTTAGGCCTAGCGCGATGCGATGACTGACATGTGCTGCTGTGGACGATCATCTTGAACGGATTGTAAGATCAGCGAGCATCGGATTCAATCTGTGGGTGATGACTGATGGGGGCAATTAACAGAACGACCGATAGCCCCGACGGCGAGCAGCCGTTGGAGATAGGGGTTGTGGATGCCGCTAGGCAACGACAGGCATTGGCACTGCTTCTGACCGGCCGATGCCATACGGCTTCGGTCAAAGCGGTAGATCAGTTTCTAGATTTTGCGTCTCAACAGAAGTTGTCATTGGATCAGCTATGGGCCGCCTACCGACAGGGCCAGCCTATTGGTGCCACCTTGATCGTGCCCAGTGCCGGTCGCACCGCGATGACATTTCTTTCGCCGCTGGATCAAGGTACTCTGGTCCGTGACATCGGAAAGCTAGTCCACACGGCCTGTTCGAGCCAAGATCCCCATTGCATCCGGATGATTCAATCGCTGGTTGATCCCGATCAGCGTCTCGAGACTCACGCGTTGTCTGAAGGCGGATTCACAAAAGTGGCATGTTTGTTGTACATGCAACGGGACGTGCGTCTTGACGTGCCTTCGACGGCGTTCGATACATCCGTTGAGCTTCTGACATGGAGTGAGCAACGGCGACCATTGTTTGCCCAGGCGATTCTCGCCAGCTACGAAAACACCATGGATTGCCCTGCGCTGCTGGGGTTGCGGGAGATCGACGATATCATCGCTAGCCACATGGCCGCCGGATGTTTTGTGCCTGAATGGTGGTATGTTTTGATCAGTGACGATCGTCCCGTGGCTGTGATGCTTATGAACAGGGTACCACACCGGCGAGCGATCGAGTTGGTTTATCTTGGCATCACCCCCGCATGGCGACGAAAGGGGATCGGTCGGAAGCTGGTCAGTTTTGGGCTAGCGCGGGGCCAACTGCATGACGATGTGGCGGCCATGATTCTCGCGGTCGATGAATCCAACACGCCGGCCAAGCGGTTGTATCAACAATTGGGATTTGTCGTCAACGCTCGCAAATTAGCGATGATCTTCACATTACTTTAAAGCGGTCTGCGCAGAGATCTGTTTATCCACACATTGTCCTCTAGGTCCATGACGGGGTGCATAAAAAAACTTTGTGCTACAACTGCTTGAAGTTGAAGGTCATGAGTGTACGGTGTGTGGTCATCCGCGTTTTGCCTATTGATGAACCGAACGACACCGTTTATCTTTCTATGAACGACAAGGGACTGTCGTCACGGCTGACCATGGCATCATTCTTCGGATGGGCATCACCGGATGCGTGGTCAAGTGGGGTTGGGAACGGATTCAGTAAGTCGTGATGGTCGTGGCGTGCCGAGCTTGGGTGCGGCCGCCTGATTTGAGGTCTCTCTCTTTTTTTTAAAGTCATCAAAGGCCCTTTTAACTAGCGAAGGCGAGGGCGAACGTTGAGCACGGCTTTGTCCGAGAAATCTGTTTGTGCGCGTATCGCGGATCGTTTGGTGCAAAGCATCGGGCCGCGGCGGTACAGCATGTGGTTCGACCGTTCGGTTAGGATTAACTACTACGGTCAACAGCACCGTCTGGAGGTGGCGGTGCCTAATCAATTTGTAGCCGATTGGGTTGATCGCAACTTCAGAGATGAACTGCATGACGCCGCCCGCGACGAGTTGGACGGGACCGTCGGCCTCCAGGTGAGGGTCAACGCTGATCTTTTCACCAAGAGTCAGATCGCCGTGGTTGGCGCCGCATTCCGTCCGGTTTCCGTGACCGAGCCACGGCGAGTCTGTACCCACGGCGATACCCATCGTCGAGCTGACGCCGCACCGCGTTATCAATTCGACGACTTCGTTGTTGGCGCCTGTAACGAGCTGGCATTTTCAGCGGCCAATCGTGTGATCGAAGACGAGCACAGGGCGATCAATCCGCTTTTTGTCCACGGTGGCTGCGGTTTGGGTAAGACCCATCTGCTGCAAGGTCTTTGCTGTAAAATGATGCGGCAACGGCCCGGAGACCGTGTCTTGTACACGACGGGTGAACAATTTACCAACGAGTTTCTTGCCGCAATGCGGGCAAATAAAATCGATCGGTTTAGGAACAAGATCCGGAGGCTCGACCTCTTAGCAGTAGACGATATCCACTTTTTGGCCAACAAGCAGGCAACCCAGCAGGAATTCTTGCACAGCTTCGATGCAATCGAGCTGGGTGGCGCTCGAGTGATTTTGGCCAGCGACAGTCATCCGACATTGATCCGCCAGTTCACTGAGGCGCTGGTTAGCCGATGCGTCCGCGGGATGGTGGTGCAGGTCCACCGTCCCGACGCCGACACCAGGCGAAAGATCATTCGGGCGTTGGCCCATCGTCGTGGCCTGTTGTTACTAGAACCAGCCGTCGAGGCTCTGGCCAGTGGGTGCGCCGGCTCGATCCGAGAAATCGAGGGCGCGCTGACCAAACTTCATGCTCTGGCCAGTCTGGCGGCCAAACGGCAAACGACGTCGATGGGGCCGAATAAGGACAGCCACCGTGGTCTGCTTTCAGTCGGAAATGCCCTGATCCAGCAGCTCTTTCATAGTGAGGCGACGAGTTATCCCACCAAGGCGGTCCGATTTGACACCATCTTGAGTACAGTGGTTGGGCACCTCAACGTAGATCGTGCTCAGGTTTTGAGCGCCGGACGCCATCACCGCGTCGTGCTGGCGCGTTCGGTGGTGATCTTCCTGGCCAGGCAGATGACCATGATGAGTTATCCAGAGATCGCTGCCGCCATGAACCGACGGACCCACTCGACGATCATTACCGCTGTCCAGCGTGTCAAAAAGCAGCTAGAGGGCGATGTGGTGGTGAACGTCTCTCCGTCGATGGAACAGGTTTCTTTGGTTGACCTGATCGAACGCCTTAGGCGTGCCATTGTCCGGGCTTAGTCACGGTCTACCCAATCCCACAGAACAGGGAAAGCCAGTGAGGCACCCGATTAACGCCTGGTGGGGCGTCTCTTCAACGATGCAGTCCGGAGAAGCTTAGCTTGGCAGATGATCCGATCCACCTTGCCCATGTTACGCCGACGGTTTCTCGTCTTGGCGGTGGTGTGGCCGCATACCTTTGGGCGTTCGCGGCGGCGGGACTGAAGGTCGGACTGGTACCGAGGATTGCAGCCCTGAACGATCGGTATGTTCATCAGGACGTTCCTAATATCCCCGGCGTAGACCTGCTGGTCGCCAGGTGTATCGGGTCCCGTCGTGTGGGATACAGCCCGATGTTACGCCGAATGCTCGATCGGCAGGTGGCGGGCGTGGAGGTGGTTCATTCGCATGGACTGAGGATGTTGCCCAGTTATGAAGCACGCCGATATGCGGTTCGGCGGGGTGTGCCGTTGGTCGTATCGCCACACGGGCAATTGGACCCCTGGATCCTGGCCGGTGGATCGATGCGAAAGCGAGTGATCGGATGGCTGTTCGAAGATAAAAATTTGCAAACCGCTGCGTGTATCCACACGACGTCACGCTCGGAGGCCAGCCATGTTCGGGCTTATCACCTGAATAACCCGATTTCAGTCGTACCGATTGGCTTGGATGTCAGTGCTTACACAACGACTGCGGATGACGCAACGATTATTCATTGCTGGCCGCGTCTGGCAGGCAAGAAGCGGCTGCTGTTTCTTTCGACCATCTACCCTAAAAAAGGGTTGCTTCGTTTGGCTGAGGCGTGGTGCAGAATGTACAAAGACTGGCCCGATTGGCATTTGGTGGTGACCGGTGTAGACATCAGCCGCGACCAGGATATGGCCAAGGCGATGATCGCCGATCATGGCGCCGATGGCCATGTGACTTTTACCGGACCGGTGACGGATCATCCCGTGAAGCGGCAACTATTGGCCTGTTGCGATTTGTATGTGTTGCCCACGGACGGAGAGAATTTTGGTATCGGTGTTGCGGAAGCATTGGCATCGGGTTTGCCAGTGGTGACTTCGAACACCACACCTTGGCGTGATCTTCAGCGATCCGAGTGTGGCTGGTGGATCGATGTAGGGATCGAGCCGTTATGCCAGGCGCTTCACGAAGCGATGGCGTTGCCAGATCCCCACCGGCGCGCTATGGGCCAGAGGGGCCGGCAGTTGATTGAGCAGAACTACTCATGGACCACGGTTGCCAGCCAGATGCGGCAGGTCTACCGGTGGGTGTTGAAACGGGGCCCAAAACCTGATTTTGTATATACATCTTCGCAGACGATTCCAGATTAACGGTTCATTTTTCGTTCTACTCGTTAAGGGTTTGGCTAAGCCGGCTGTCGTGGTGACTGATCACGTCGGTTTGTATCAACGGGCTTTCGGCGATTTGTGTCCAATTGACCTGACAGAACACACTTTTTCCAACAGCGGAGGTATGGCGAGGGTCGGTGCGCTGTTAAAACTGCGTGGTATTGACCTGACCTGTCGTTGTTTGCCGTCTGCGTACGTGGGCGTAGTTTCAGAAAAGACTTATGGCGCTTCGATGACCTAGAAACAATGTGTGCTGTGTGTCACAAACTTACGTGGTCTGTGCGAACCGACGCCTGGTCAAGCCAGAGAGATACCTGAGCAGTCAAACCTGAGGCATCTCGATTTCGTATGCAAAGAATCGTGTACTCGGTCACCGATGAATAGGACATACAGCTTCGTTATGGTTGGATCGCAAGCGAGGTCTGCTACTTTGTCGATGACCTGTTGATCTGCTGTAAGGCTGTAGTAGAGTCTTAAGGACCGTGATGACCGCGCCAACAACCACGCTTTAGGGAGCCATTTCTTGGGTGTGTCATATAGATCCAAGATCCAACGATATTGGGGGTTGAGCACCGTCGGGCTGGTGGGGTTGTCGGTGATCCTCGTGTGTGGTCCGCGCAGAGTTCCCGGATCGTACGCAGACGATGGTTCGAGTACCAAAACAACCGGCAGGCGCGCCACCGGCGGCATGCCGGCGCAGGTCATGCCGTCGGTTGGCTCAGACGATTTTCGGGGTCGGGAAATCAAAGTGGGCCACGTTGAAGGTGCGACAGGGGATTATCTGCCCAGTATGCAATCTGCGCGGTTTGCCGGGGTCAGGCTGGCCGCACGCAGCGGGCATAGCAAAGTGAACAGCCACACTCATTCGACCGCGTCGACGATCTACGGCCGCGTAGGCCTGGCACCGGGGATCAGAGATGTACATTTCTATACCGCGTCTCATTGGATGGGGGCAGCGGTGTTGCGTGCCGGCAGCAACCAGCCACCGACGACCGATGGGCGTATTCTTTTTACCCACAGCTGGATTGGCAGTTTTGGGCCCTTTGCGATCGATGTGTTAAGGCGCGCCGATTATGTCATCGATACATATGACACGATTATGGTCGTCGGCGTAAACAATGGTAGGGATTCACCCGTCCCACCATTATTGGCAAGCGCGTATAACGTCATTGCGGTGGGCAAGGCCAACGGTGAAAGCAGTGGAGGGTACACCGTGTTTGAAGGTCAAGGCCGCTGTAAACCCGACGTGGTCGCCGATCGCAGCACGACCAGTGCTGCTACGCCTGTCGTGACGGCGACGGTGGCTCGTTTGCTCGAAGCGGCCAGCACCATCGCAGATGGTACCGTTGCCACTCGGGCAGAGGTGATCAAAGCGGTCCTCATGGCAGGTGCACAGAAGCCTTCGGATTGGCGGTGTGAGCCGGGTAAGCCCTTAGACGAGCACCTCGGTGCGGGTATCGTGAGGTTTGATCAAAGCTGTGCTATTCTGCGCCGCGGCCCTTGGGATCGTGCGCAAACGGCCGACGGTAACAGTTGGGATTTCCAGAGCATGGGCCCGGGCGCACGGCGAGTCTATCGACTAAGAGTATCTAAAGTGATCAGCGACGTTTCGATCGTTCTTGTATGGCACCGGCACATTGAAGGTGGACTGGGGCAAGATCTGTTGTCCGGTGCACCCAAATGGATGGATCGACCCTGCGTGGCTGACTTTAATCTTCGTGTGGCGCGAAGGGATCAGAATGGACGCCGAAACATCGTTGGACAGTCCGAAAGCTCGGTAGACAATATTGAGCATATTTACGTGAAGACATTGAGTGCCGGCCATTATGATCTGGAGGTCAGCAGACACGATCACGCAAATCAAGATTGGGACTACGCGATTGCGTGGTATATGGGTGCTGCGCTTTCCGAGACGCGTTAGTCTTTCAGCGGCGGGTTGGCCGCTGGCACGACATCGCAATCGGGTGTTTTGGCTTGACCGCCGGTGTACCCCGGCGTATGCCAGCAGGCGACCCAATGCCTATTGTTAACTTCCAATAATGGCGGGTTGTCAGTTGTGCATCGGGGGTCGTCGTTCATGTCTCGGCAGCGGCAGTGAAACGGGCATCCCGAAGGCAGTCGAGCGGGGTCTGGTACGTTACCCGGGATGGTATTAAGTCGGCGATATTTGTGTCCCAGGACCGGCATTGATGTTAGCAGTCCTCGGGTGTATGGATGAAGGGGTTGGTCAAAAATATCTTGGACCAGACCGTACTCGACGACGCGTCCGGCGTACATGACTGCCACGACGTCGGCGTTCTCGGCGACGACCCCAAGATCGTGTGTGATCAGCAAGACCGACATCTCTCTTTGACGTTGTAGTTTGCGCAACAATTCAAGGATCTGTGCTTGGATGGTCACGTCCAGGGCCGTGGTGGGCTCATCGGCCAGTAAGAGTCGCGGCTGACACGCCAAAGCCATGGCGATCATGACTCGTTGTCGCATACCCCCTGACAGCTGATGGGGATACGTCTTGAGCCGGCTTTCGGGGTCGGCAATGCCCACGTCGGCCAACGCGTTGGTGGCGATCTGGACCGCACGCCGGCGTGCGACTTTTTGATGAAGCAAGATGGCCTCTAGGATCTGTTCTCCCACCGTATACACCGGGTTCAAACTGGTCATCGGTTCCTGAAAGATCATGGCGATCTGGCTACCTCGGACCTTGCGGATTTGGTGCTCGGATAGTGTCAGTAGATCACAAGGCTCTGATCGATGGTCGGTGCACCACCAGATATGGCCTTTTTCGTATCGACCCGGCGGCGTCGGAATCAGCTGAAGTGTAGACATCGCTGAAACGGATTTGCCGCAACCGGATTCGCCCACGACGGCCAGGGTCTGCCGCGGGTAGACGGTTAAACTTAATCCATTGACCACAGATACCCGTTGGGTCGGATCGGCTGTCGATGGAAAACTGACCACCAGATCTTCAATTTTTAGCAAAGGTTGTTGTCGGGCCATCGTGGTCTCTGTACCACCGGATGATCAGGTTATCGTCACCGCGAGTTTGCCATGCGCTGCTGGTGTGGATCAATCGCGTCGCGGAGTGCTTCACCGATCATGTTGTAAGAAAAGACAGTTAGAAAGATGGCCAGGCCGGGAAAAATGGCCATCCACCACTGAAACGTACCGCCGGCGCCCAACGCCTGGTTGAGCATCGCCCCCCAGCTGGGCTCATCCACCAGGCCCAGACCCAAAAAACTCAGTGTGGTTTCCGCCAAGATTGCAGATGCCACACCGAAGCTTGCGCTGACCAAGACCGGTCCGATCCCATTGGGCAGCATATGTCTAAACAGAATCGAACTTAGCGGTAGGCCGCATGCTCGTGCCG
The DNA here is from genome assembly GCA_965222495.1 of Phycisphaeraceae bacterium. Taxonomy (GTDB): domain Bacteria; phylum Planctomycetota; class Phycisphaerae; order Phycisphaerales; family Phycisphaeraceae; genus CBDCUA01. The sequence continues at coordinate 136,368 of CBDCUA010000006.1, forward strand.
CTTGAATGAAGTCCTGCTGTCGAAGTTTCAGGAACTCAGCCCGGATAAAACGGCAATAACCCGTCCAGCTGGTCAGGCCAATGATCGCCATCATCAAATACAGGTTGCGTTCGAAAAACGCCACAAAGATAATTAACAAGAAAAGTGTCGGTATCGCTTCTTCGATTTCAACCAGGCGCATGCCGATCATGTCGACCGTTCCCGAAAAGTAACCCATCACGCCGCCGACGGCCACACCAATCACCAACGCAATGCTGGTCGAAATCAAACCGATGGCCAACGCGATGCGCGAGGCGTAAAGCATACGTGACATCAGATCGGCACCGTTGACCTCGGTGCCCAGCCAGTGGTGCTTGTTGGGCGGTTGTAGCCGCGCGTCGGCTTGATCTCTCTGATAGTCGGTCGGAGAAAACGGGATGGGGGTATACAGCGCCCATTTGACTTGACCTTGTGCCCGAGCTTCCCGGTACTGGGAGTAAACCACCGCTTGGGGCGGACGAACGAAGACGACCCCTACCAGCAGGGCTACCGTCAGCACACTAAGAAAAATCAAAATTTTCTTGGCTAAGCGCACACGGTATAGCCCGACCAATACCACTGCGGTCACTGCCCCAACCAGGATCGATACGTCTGCTACGGTCAGGTGTTTGAGCAGAGGACTGGACCATTGTCCATCGATGGTCGCGATCAACAAAGGATGACTGTTGGCTAGAAACGGCGCAAACACGGCGGAAACCAATAACACCACAATCCAAGAGGCGCCGACGCGCGCACCGGTGCGTCGAAAAGTGTCCCGGGCCAGGCCCGCGGCGAAGCTGGACCGCCGACGCGATAGGTCTTGACCGGACCACTGTGGTTCAAATGTCGTCGCGTGAGGATTGGTGGTCATTGGGCTTACTCATAACTGACACGCGGATCGGCAATAGCGTAGGCGATATCCGCAATGAGATAACTAAACAATCCCAAGACGCCGCCGATCAAGGTGGTGGCCATGACCACCTCTTGGTCGTGTAGCTGCACAGCTTGGATGGTGAGCTTGCCCATACCCGGGATGCTAAAAATCGTTTCAACAATGACCGATCCGGCCAGCAGTCCCGGCAAAATGTAAGCGGCTACGGTAATCAGCGGCAGCAGGCTATTACGAAACACGTGTCTGAACAACACACGAGACTCGCTGACACCTTTGGCTCGCGCGGTACGCACAAAATCCAAAGAGAGGTTTTCAAGGATCGATCCGCGTGTCAGTTTCGACAAAAACGCCAACCCACCATAACTCAAACACAAGACGGGTAAAACCAAGTGGTACGCTGCGTCCAAAAGATATCCCATTTCAAAGCCGCCCTCGTGCCACCTGGGTAAGAACGTCATCGAGTGAGCGTACAGACCATGCAAGCCTCCGGTGGGAAACCAGTGGAGATAAAATTTGTTTGCCAAGAAACCGATCATCAACACGCCGGCCCAAATGGTCGGTACCGACCACAAACCTAAGAACAGCACGCCGGATGTAACGTCGACAGCGCCACCTCGGTGTCTAGCGGCATACAGACCAGTGAGGATCGCGATCACGTAAATCACCGGTAGTGACACGGTATTGAGCAGGATTGTCACAGGTAGCGATTCGGCGATCATGTCTCGTACGGGGCGTCTGACCACAAAACTTTCGCCAAGGTCTGGCCATTTGAACATCGGTCGACCCAATTGAACGGAGCCGTCATTTGGATCAGTGGCGAACCCAATCGGCGATACTTTGTTAAGCCACCGCCCGTATTGCACCAGTGTCGGTTGGTCGAGTCCGTAGCGCTGTTGGATATAGGCGATTAGCTCCTGACGCTCCTGGGCTTTCATTTCGCCATCCGGACTAATGAGCATCTCCGCGACGTCTCCCGGGGCTGCCTTCATCACGAAAAACACCACAGCGGTGATTCCCAGCAGGGTAGGTATGATCAGCAACGTGCGGCGGAGCAGATAGGTGGTCATGGGGAAGGTTAGCTAGTCTATTGAGTCCAGGCACGCGTTGAGAGATGTGGCAGTCATAGGATCGCCGTTTGTAGCGGATCAGTCGGTATACTTCTGTTCGGCCTGCGGAACGTACCACTCGATCGGCATGGACCACCGGGAGATGTAGTTTAGACCGACCTTGGTTTGCTGAACGTTTTTGATCCGTTTGTCAATAAAAAATAGACCCTTGCGGCGGAAAAGGAAGGTATACGGTTGATCCTCGTGCAAGATGCGATGACATTTGCGCCACAAGGGCATCCGTTTTGATTCGTCGACGGTTTGTCGGGCCCGATCGATGGTGACGTCCAGTTCAGGATTGCTGTAGCCGACCATATTGTCACCGCCATCATCGCGCTGGCTGGAATGAAAAATCTGATAAATGTCGGTTTCGATCCCACCGCTCCAACCCAGACTCACAGCGTCGAAGTCTCGGGTATTGATCTTCTGGAGAAGGATGGGCCAGTCGGTCGGATCGGGCTCGATGACCACGCCACCACGGGCGAAGCTGTCTTTGAGGAATAAAATCGTTCGCTTATAGGTCTCGCCTCCGGACGGGTAGGTCAGCTTAAATCGCAGTGGCTGACCGTCTTTCGATTCCACCAAGCCGTCGCCGTTACGGTCTTCGTAGCCTGCTTCTCTCAACAGTGACTTGGCGCGGTCCACATCATAGGGCCAGGGTACAATGCGGTCATCAGCTTGTTCGCTGAGCTCATGGAACGGACCGGTTGCGGGTTTGGCGTAGCCCAAGAAGATCTTGTCGCACAAAGATTGTCGGTCGGTCAGTAGGGTCATCGCTTGGCGAACACGTCGATCGGCAAAAGGCGTGGGTTCTTTTTGTCGCACTTGATTCCACGCGATAAACATATAACCGATTCGCACATGGTCTAGGATATAACTGTCCACTCGGCGGCCCAGCTCTGGGTCACCGAGCATCCCCTGGTATTGCTCGGGTTCTGCGGCGTACATGTCAAGTTCACCATTCCGGAACGCCGTAAGTTCTGCCGCTTCATTTTCGATCACGCGGTAGATCATCCGATCAAATGGACCGGGCTGGCCCCAGTACCGTTCGTTACGTCTGAGCTCTAAAGGATCACCAGGTCGCCATGAAACGGGATCTTTCAGGCGGTACGGACCGGTGCCAAGCAACAGGCCCGGGTTCTTATTGAACTGTTGGGGTGTGTAGCGACCATAGAAATGTTCGGCCAAAATGTCCATACTCGCAGCCAACTCAAACGCATGGAAGTAGGGCTCGGTAAACCGAAAAATCACTTCGTAAGGGCTCTGTTTCTCAACACCCTCGATCCGCTTGTAATACGCGCGGGCCCTAGGGGCGTCTACCTGGTCATTCATGATCCACTGATAGCTAAACACGACGTCGTCCGCGTTGAACGGTTCGCCGTCGGAGAACGTCACGCCCCTTCGGAGTCGAAATGTAATGACCAATCCGTCGTCGCTGATCTGCCACGACTCAGCAAGCAACGGTTTCCATTGCAGCGTCCGTGGGTCCCTTGTACACAGTGTCTCGATCACACGGGCTTGAATAATAGAAGCATATACGTCCGAAGACAGAAGCGGGGTGAGCTTAGGAGGCTTGACGCTAAACGCCTCGACCAGCCAATCACCCAGGGCGTAGTCGGGATCGGCTTTGGCCACCAAGAGACCTCCGAACGGGTCAACCTGTTCTGTAACAGGCTGGCTCACTGTGTCGGCCTGATGACCTGGCGACAGGGTCATCCCCTGGGCCATCATGCGGTGGATCTGTGATAGGTCTTGGGTCTGGCGAGTGAGCTGCTGACCAATCGTCTTGAGCTCGTCCCACTGGCGGTCGTACTGCTTCATCGCCAACCAAACGCTGACGATCAAGACCGTCAGCAAAACCAACAGCAAGAAGTCTTTGATACCGAAACGGTTTTCCATAAGGCCAACCTTTACCACAGACCAATGATGTCTGCATCATGGTAACGAAAAGCACCAAGTGTTGTGCCGACTGCCGGTCGTCTGCCTGTAATGGCAATACGTTCGGACATGGCCGCCTATGACTGTACACTGGTGGGGTCGAACCGTTGGACGCGGGTGCGTCAAAGAATAGGGCCAAGAATACACCAGAGTGCACCAGCTAGGTATGGTCAGGGCTGTGGGGCTTGGGATTCGATAGCGAGCGTTTGATGCCTGTGGCAAAGGCTGTGATTGTGTTTCGATCGGCTTGGACCTGGTGTCGCGAAAAAGGTCTGCGATCGTTGTGTGCCAGGTTGGTACAAAAATTATGGCCGCGCTTGGCTGCACGGTGGCTGATCACCCACATCACTTCGCTGAGTCCGGATGTGACCCTTTGCGAGGTGGTGAACTTTGTTTGGAGTGATCAGAGTCGGTTAATCCGACCCGTGCAGGTCAAAAGTGAGTTCTCGGCGCTGCTGGGTGATGTGTTTGACGGCCCCAGGCCACGGTGTGTGATGGAGATCGGTACGCTCAACGGCGGAACGCTGTTTACTTTTTGTCGGTCGGCCGCCGAAAATGCCTGTGTGATCAGCCTCGATCTGCCCGGCGGGGCGTTTGGGGGAGGATATCCGGCATGGAAGAATACGCTCTATCAGGCGTTCGCATTGCCTGGTCAGCAGCTGCATCTGGTCAGGCAGGACTCTCACGATCCGGCAACACTCGTCAAGATTCGGCAGATCCTAGGGGATCGCCAGATTGATTTTCTGTTTATTGACGGTGATCACACGTATGAGGGCGTTAGGCAAGATTTTGAGATGTATGCACCGTTGGTCAGAGACGGCGGCGTGGTTGGGTTTCATGACATCGTGACGCACCCGAAGGCAACACAATCACAGGTCGATCTGTTCTGGGAACAGATCAAGCGTGAATACGATCATTGGGAATTCGTCAAGAATCCGGCACAACGATGGGGGGGGATCGGCGTTGTGAAGGTCAGACAAGGTCAAAAGATCAAATTGTCCCAATGACACGTCTATCGGGCTTGCTTGGGGTCCAGATAGTCCCGCAACGCATCACCCAGCAGGTTCATTGATAGCAGCACGAGTCCCAACAGCGTGCAAGGCCACACAATCAACCACCAACGCACGCTGATCCCCGTCTGACCCAGGCCGTGTAGCTCGTTGAGACCTTCTGTGGCCAGGTTGCCCCAACTGGGCACTGGTGCTTGCACACCAATGCCCAAAAAACTAAGCAATGATTCTTGGAGGATGGCCGTTGGTACAGTCAGCGTGGTGTATACGATCACCGGACCGGCCAGGTTCGGTAGCATATGACGCCGTAACACCCAGGCCGGTCCAGCCCCACACGCCCGCGCCGCTTCTATGAACGGTTGTGTTTTCAGACTCAAGACCTGGCCACGGATCACCCGTGCCATGGTCAGCCAACTTATCCCGCCAATAGCGATCAACAGTGTGATCACTCCGGCCACGGCCGATCCCGTTTGATGACCGACCGCGTACCGTATGACCGTTTCGATTGTCGGTTCCAAAGCGATATTGAGCAGTACGACCAACAGGATGTAAGGTAGGCCGTACAAGACATCCACGACGCGCATCATCGCCGCGTCGACCCAGCCGCCGGCGTAACCGGCTACGGCGCCCCAGCACACGCCAATGACCACTGCGATTCCCGCCGCACATATTCCGATGCAAAGGCTGACCGTTCCGCCCAAAAGGCATCGCCATAGCAGGGATCGGCCTAACAGGTCCGTTCCCATCGGATCGGTCAAGGTTGGTGCCGCCAGCGCTAGATCGCCATCGAGCCGTTGTACATCGTAACGCGACAGTGACCAAGGCAGCGTGATAAAGCAAGGCGCTGCGATGACCACCAGTGTGACCAGGCCAATTCTCCCCGGACCGATGCCCATTCGATTTAGCCATGACACCGGCCCGCTGGTTGGGGCGGTTATATGATTCGTCGCGTGACTGGCCATGACCGGGCTGAGTATACCCAAAGCGTTTGATGAGACGGCTGTGGGGTTGGCAAGACAACACCGGGGCCCAGAGCAAGAGATGATTGCCCCGTTCGAACCACACCGCGGCTGCGTGCGTATGATTGTGAGAGATTTCAGGCCAAAACCGTCAGCAGATACTTAGAGCTACGCTGGCACGCCAATATGCCCGAATCGTTCTGTGCTGATCGCGGATGGAGATGGCGGCTTGGAGTCGTGCGAAATGGGTCGTGGGAGACCGATCAATGTACCGACCAGGTGATTTTGTCAAAGTTAGAAATAAGCGACATGTCGTCGTAAGAACCTGTTTAAAAGACAGTTATGTTGTAAAGCCTGTTTTGGACGAGGAAGGGCGCGCCCGAGAAACTGTGCCCTATACAGTCCACCATCTGGTGATCAAGCCAGACAAAATGGGTAAGGGCGAACCAGAAAGAAACGATTCCAAACCAGACCCTAGCCATCGCCGCTGATTCGACCTAGGCATCAGAAGATTGACCACGTACCGCCGTTGTCGATTTCATCTTAGGCTAAGCTAAAAAATTCGACCGGTCGAACATGTCGGTGGCGCCAGAGTTCTTCCCTCCGTTGGGATTTGCCGACATTCAATTGGGCCACGGCCGGGTCCCTTAGCGCCCCAGCCTACGTCAGCTTGTCGTTCGTACAACCGTCGATAGTCACTTTATCGTTACGATACGACGATCACCTGGTATAATCACACGCCTCCGAATTAGTAGCCTGCCTGATCCGATCGTACAAGAGTAAAACCGCAAAGGAGATGAAACCCATGTTAGAGCACTATCGCGCCAAATATTCCGGGCTTGTTGGGGTGATCCTGGGATCGGTTTGTTTAGTCGGATTGCCTGTTTCTATGGCAGAAGAACAAGCACAAACGGCCGAGACGGCCGCCGACCGATATCGTCAGCAGCGACTCGCTGCTATTGACGCCGACCGGCGCGGTGCTGTCCAGTCACTGGCTGAGCGTTGGGCACCCTTGACCGATGAGAGCCAGGAGGTTCTGGCAGAGATGATTCTCATTGGCGCCAGTGGTGAGGATCTCGTGGCCATGCAAGACGCCAATAGTTATCAGGAAGTCAAGCGCATCCTGTTGGGGCGGCGGAACGATGGTGAAGATTCGGTGTTTGGTCAGTTCGAGGATCAGTCGGTGCAAGCGCTGGCCTTGGGAGCGCTCAATGAAGACCTCGTGTTTACCCCCGTACTACCTTGTCGGGTCGTAGACACCCGGCCATTCGCAGGGGGCACGGGTGCCATTGCCGCGGGCAGCAGCAGGAGTTTTGATGTCCACGGCGATGGAACAGTGATTGGTGGCCAAGGTGGCAATCCGGCTGGCTGCTCTGCGCCCCAAGGAGAGCCACGGGGTGTACACATCAACGTGACCGTCGTGCCCCTGAGCGGTGGCGGGTTTTTGAAGGTCTATCCTTTCAACACGCCCGAGCCAAATGCCAGTCTTGTGAACTTTGGCCAGGCAACCAATACCGCCAATGCGGCAAGCGTTAAGACGTGCTTCGGGTGTGGTTCTGATCTCACGGTGAAAGTATCGCAGACCGCGCACGTGGTGATTGACGTATTGGGTTATTACTATCCCGCGGGACTTCCGATCGAACAGAGGAGTTTTCTCACGACTAACCTTAATTCTACCGACGTAACCAACGTGGGTTCGATCTCCATTGTCGCACCGGGCCCCGGGACCATCGTGGTGCGAGCCAAAGGCTATATCGAAAATCTGGGCGAAAACTCGTTGACCCGTTTTGGCATCGGCACCTGTGCCACGACGATGGTTGGGGGTGTTTGGGGTGGACTCAACGGGACAGGTATCGGTACCAGTGGCTTATTTACGCCGTGCCACGACGAAGAACATTTCCCTGTCGCGCAGGCGGGGACTCAGACGTACTATCTAAACGCCAATCTGTTACAGCCAGGCGGCGGTGGAGCGGTCATCGGCTTTCCCCGATTGGTCGCTCAGTACATCCCTTGACGACGGGCTGGGGCGGGTACGGCGTGGGTTTAACTGGAGTGATGAACCTCGTCGCCGTCCGGTACAGGCATCGTATCAAGCAATTGAGGTTTACCCAGGGCTCGGGCAAAGTGGTTCAACGCTTGGGTTAATCGCGCCACCTGGTTTTCTAGCTGTACCACCCGATCGGTCAGCGCTGATCCCGGTGGGTTCAATGGTGTGGCCGCGACATCGGTGGGGTGAAGATCAGGGCACCATACCTGTTGATAACGTTCGGTTCGGCTTCCAGGTCCGGCAGCCATACGTTGGACCAGGGGTCCGTCCCGTTCCATGAGGTCCGCCAGTAGATTCTGAACCACCTCCAACGACTCCAACGGATGCATGCGTGAGGCCCGTGTACGCAACTCGCCGGCGGTTTGAGGGCCACGCAATAGCAACTCAGTCAAGATCACCAGGTGGCTGGTGTTGATCGATAACGCCTGACGCAGATTATGTTTGTATTTGAGCACTCGACTGCCAGACATATCCACCACCACGACCAGGCCTTTCGTACGTAAGCTGTGAAGGGTATCGGCCACCTCTTCTTCCTCATACCGTACCACCGGATGGCGATTACTCTTTTGATTACAGCCTACGAGAATCGCGTTGACGGTCATCGGGTATTGGGCGGGTGTGGTCTGCGCCTTTTCCACCATGACGCCGATCACGCGACATTCGTACGGGTTAAGTGGAGGTAACATAGCGTTTAGGTCCCACGGCTGGTTGAAAACCCTTTGGATGACCCGTCGTGGTCACAATGTGTGTCGCCACGAATGACAGATGTAGCCCAACCATGGCGGATGGTCCCGGAATCGCGTCAAAAAAAGACGCTAAATCTATCATAGATCAAACAGCCTTTTAGCGTCGTAGAAGAGGGTGAACAGCAAAACGCTACCAATGATGGCCAATCCCACCACAGTCGCCGCGGTTTGGATCCTGACGCTAACTGGTGATCCTTTGAGTTTTTCAATAAGAAGAAAAACCATCAGGCCCCCATCGACGATGGGGATGGGTAGGAAGTTGATGACCACCAGATTCACACTGATCAATCCCAAGAAGAAAAACAGATAAGCGTAGCCCTCTTTTGCGAAAGTGGTACCCGCGTCGGCGATTCCCAGTGGCCCACGCATCTGCGAAGCCGGGACCGTTCCTTGGAACAACCGCAGCAGTGTCACGTAGGTCTGTAGCATCACAATGCGCGACTTTCTGATCCCCAGCCACGCTGCCGTGAAGGGATTGTCGGCGGCCATGGGAGTGACCATCAGATTGAATGCCGTCGAGGTTAGAGGTTGGTCCCAGCCCGCGCGGGTGATTTGCTGTTGCCAGTCCGCATCGATTTGGATCCGGGCCTGGGACGGCGGGGTGTTGGCGATGTGCGGTTGAAAACCGATGGCCACCGTATGGGCTGTGTCGGTATCTCCTTGAGCGTGACGATCCGGTGGCGTCGAGGCGATCACTTGCAACAACAAGCGCTGGATGTCTCCAAAGCTACCGACGGGCTGGCCGTTGACGGTTAGGATCTGCGATCCCGGATTCAGGTTCAGTTTGGCCAGCGGGCAGCTAGGTAACACACGGGTGACGATCGTTTCGTCCAAAGCCAACCCGTACAAAATCCCGATCTTGCCATTGTAGCCGGGGGTGATCGGTGGCAGCTGGATCAGTTGGTCATCGCGGCGAACCGTCACTTGAATTGGTTGGCCGGCGGCATGTTCCACCATTTGCACGACTTCATCCCAGGTTGGCCAGCTGATAGGACCAATCTTCGCGATCATGTCACCTCCGACCAAGCCGGCTTGCGCCGCAGGCGAGTCAGGTATCACGCCGGGTACCTTGATCGCTGGAACCATCCCAAACACATGCAATTGACGGCCATCTGGAGACGCGGTTACCGTGGGTACGGCTGACAGTGATACATCGATCATCTGCTCAGCGGCCGCGTTCGCAAAGCTCACGGTCACCGGTAGGCCTTCGGCGGCCGCCACCGCCTCTTCAAACTGCCCATAGTGTTCAACGGCTCGACCGTTGACGCGGACAACCCGCATGCCAGGCTTCACACCGGCTTGGCTTAACACTTTGGGCAAGGCGTCGCCCAAGACGTGTTCCGCCAGAGTGAGGGAAATCGGTCTTCCAACGCCTATGGTCAGCATATTCGTCGTGTGCTCTTTTCGGGGTGTTACGGGGTAGACCAGAGGGGATGATTCTCCTACTCGATCAACAGTCAGCTGCAGCTGCTGGTCGCGACCGGCCAGGGCCGCGCTGACAGCGATTTCCGAGAAGTCGAACATGGCCTTGCCGTCGATGTGTGTGATCCGGTCACCGGTTTTCAATCCGCGATAACGATCATTGCCGGTGTGGCCCGTAGCAAAGGTGACTGCGGCGGGGCTTCCTGGAACGACCTTGCCGACCATTGCAGGAGATAGCTCAACGCCTGCCATAAAAGCGATCACAAAAAAAATCACTCCAAATATGAGGTTCATGACAACCCCGGCGCTGATCACGCAGGCTCGCATCCACACGGGCTTGGCGCTAAACGACCGTTCGTCATCGCACAAAGCCGCTTCGGGATTGAGGTCTTCTTGGCCCTGCATCTTGACATACCCACCCAATGGGACACCGTTGAGTCGGTACTCGGTTTCGCCCATGTCATCGGGAGATGCACCTTCGGCCAGTCTTTTTTCGTATTCCGATTCGGTCGATCCCCAGCGAAGCCCGATCCCCTTGCGCCAAGCCAAGAGGCTTGGACCAAACCCGATCGCAAATTGTGTGACTTTGATACCCACCCATTTGGCCACTAGATAGTGGCCCAGTTCATGGACGAAAATGAGAAAACTAAATCCAGCAATCACGGCGAGAATTGCCAGAAACGACTCAAGTTGGCCAAACAAGTTTTGCATGCGTCAACGAAACTCTCAGTTAGGTGTCAGTGGTTCAGTCGCGTTGAAGCGACCCTATCATAGCAGCCCCGTCACGAGTTTATCCGACCGGCGACGAACGCCCGTGCCCGTTGGTCTGCCGACAAGATCGTGTCCAAGGAGTCGGCCGAATGCGGTTGGATGTGGGCTAGAGCCTGATCCACAAGCTCCACGATCCGACCAAATCGTATCTTCCGATTTAAGAATGCGGTGACCGCCGCTTCGTTGGCGGCATTGAAGATGGCTCCCGCGGTCCCACCGGCTTCGATCACCTTGTAGGCCAGCGCTATCGCGGCGAATTTATCATGATCGGGCTGTTCGAACTCCAATGTTCCTAATGTCGTCCAATCCAAGGCTTGACTGCAGCTGTGGTGCCGGTGGGGGTACGCCAGCGCGTACTGAATTGGTGTTTTCATATCCGGCGGCCCAAGCTGAGCGAGGATCGAGTTATCGGTAAACTCAACAAAGCTGTGGATCATCGATTGGGGGTGAATAATCACCTGAATCTTCTCCGCCGGCAATCCGAAAAGCCAGTGGGCTTCGATGATTTCTAACGCCTTGTTCATCATCGTAGCTGAATCGACCGTAATCTTCGGACCCATCTGCCAGGTTGGATGATTCAGCGCTTGTTCGACAGTAGCATGGTTCATGATTTTCTTGTCGACCGTTCGGAACGGCCCCCCGGACGCCGTCAGTACGATCCGTCTCAGCTGCTGGTTCAAGGGTTCCTGAGTCCGACCGGCCAGACACTGGAAGACGGCCGAATGCTCGCTATCGACGGGAATCAACCGCGCTTGATTTTGGCCAACCAGCGGCATGACCAGTGGGCCGGCGGCAACCAGCGTCTCTTTATTTGCTAGCCCGACGGTCAACCCCTTCCGCACCGCGGCCAGCGTTCCTGGCAGACCGGCAATACCGACAATGGCCGCACTGACATCGGTGGCTTCGGTGGATTCGACAAGTTGCCTTGAGGCATCAGGTCCAACATAAACTTCGGCTTTTGGAAGCGCTTGTCGCAGCGTATCACCCTGTTGGGTGTCGGCAATCGCGACCGCTTTGACATCGAAGCGGTGGGCCTGCTGAATCAACTTGCGGACGTCGCGGCCAGCGGCCAGCCCGACAACGTCGATCTTCGCCAGTTCGTCTGTGGTCGCGTCGTTGAGGTGTTCTACGACTTTTAGCGTGTTCACGCCAATGCTACCGGTCGAGCCCATCACGATCAGTCTTCGGCGTCGAATCGTGTGAGGTGCTTTTGACTGAGCGTGTGGACAGGCCAGCTCCTTTACCGGTGGGGTGCCTTCCACGACGTGACCACAGCTAGGATCACCGGTCGGTTTCATTAGTTTTCTTGTCCAGAGACCGCCGCGGCATCTGTTGCGGCGGCCTTGGGGCGTCTATTTCGTTTTCCGGATTGCGGTGCACGATCGTTGATCTGAGCCGGTACGGCAGCGGTGTGCTCGTCGGGGGTTTCGTCTGCTGTTGCCGTGAGTTGTTGGTTTTTTTCCGGATGATTGGCGTTACGTGTGCCTCGCCGTCGTCGTCGACGCGGCCGCGTTGTGCCGGGTGATGGGGCGCTATGATTTTGCTGGTCTGTTTTTCCATCACTGGCCGCTTTCTTTGGGTGGCCAGACGCTTCGGTCTGCTGGGACAGGTCCGAAGAGGATTGTTCCTTGGAAACGATTTGGGTTGTGTTGGGCGACGGCTGAGCAGTGGTGTTGTTGGTTTGGTCAGTCTTTTTGCTGCGCCCACCACGGCGTCTCCTGCGGCGGCGGGGCTTATTGTCGGACGTTTCCGCTGGTGACGTATCGCTGACCGATTCGGAACGGAGTTTGGTCGGTGACGCGTCGCTAGGTGGAGACGGCTCCTTGTCCGCGATGGTCGACTGGGTCGCGGGCGTGTCTGTATGGCTGATCTCAAGCGTGTCAGCCTGAAGCACGCTGCCGTGAATATCAAATGGTGCCAAATGAATATAGTCGATCGATCCGCCTCCCACGCGCACTGTCACCGACTTGCCATGTTGCTGTTCAAGCGCCACGAGCTGGTTACGTTTGCCGTTGAGCAACTGAAATGCCACGTCGGGACTGATCATCAATTCCACGCGGGCGACATCCGGGTGATGCATGACAACCGCCAAACGCCGCATTACGTCCAACACCACCGACTCCGGGCTTTTGACCTGGCCGGCACCGTGACAGGCGGCGCAGTCGACATAGACTGATCTTTTAAGCGACGGCCGCATTCTCTGACGGGTCATTTCAAGGATGCCAAATTGACTGATCGATGAAGTCTGCGTCCGGGCCCGGTCTCGTTTTAGGTGGTGTCTAAAACGTTGTTCGATCTCGCGGCGGTGTTTGATCGGCTTCATATCGATCAGGTCGATGACAATCACCCCACCCAAGTCGCGTAGGCGTAGTTGCCGGCAGATCTCGTCAGTGGCTTCAAGATTGATCTTGTAGGCCGTGGTTTCGGCGTTGCGGCTTTCACGGTTTTTTCCGCTATTAACGTCGATTGCCACCAGAGCTTCCGTGGAATCAATGACCAATGATCCGCCAGACCTCAAGGGCACGACGCGGCTATGAATATTCTCAATTTGTTGCTCAATATTGTAGCGGTGAAACAGCGGAATGGCCTCACGATACACCACAACGGTTGATCCCGATCGCGGGCTGGCAATGGCCAAGAAATTTTTGGCCCGCTGAGCGGCCGCGTCATGATCAACGACAACCCGATGAATATCGGTTGAGAATACATCACGAATGGTTCGAATCACCAGGTCCGATTCTGTGTAGAGCTCACCCACACCAGAGGTGTTATTCATCCGTTGCTCAATGGTTTTCCATAATCGCTGCAGATAGGCCAAGTCTCGCTTAATATCGGTCTTGGTCCGCCCAATACCCGCGGTACGGATGATGAATCCAAAGTTTTTGGGGGGGTTAAGCTCATCGAGGATCTTACGCATTTCTTGGCGCGACTGGTCGTCATCAACCTTTCTCGAAACGCCGAGGCGCTCCATGTAAGGCAACAAGACCAAGAATCTGCCCGGGATTGATAGGTAGCTGGTCAGCGTAGGGCCTTTGGTACCGATTCCTTCCTTGAGCACCTGAACAAGCACATCTTGACCGCGGCGCAGACAACTCTGAATCGGTGGGCGATCGCGGTGAGGTGTTTTTTTCCCGATGCGTTCGGATTCTTCTCTCGATCCGTCTCCGAAGTACATCGGGTGGAGGTCTGAAATATGTAAAAACCCGTTGCGCTCCAGGCCGAAATCAACGAACGCCGCTTGAATGGCCGGTTCAATGTGAACGACCTTCGCTTTGTAGATATTGCCCACGTGTGACTCGGCGCTGGCTCGCTCCTGGTAGAGTTCTTCGAGCCGCCCATCCTCCACAATCGCGATGCGGCATTCTTCGCCTGGCGCATGATTGATCAGCATCTCTCGTGTTGGCATAAGATTTTCCGCCACGTTCGTTGTTGGATCGCCTATGTCATCAGTCGGCGCCATGCCAAATGTCGTTGTGCCTGTTTCGTTTAATATTCGACCGACCGTCCGTCGAAAGCCTCGGGTAAAATCTTACTGATTTCGTCCCGAAGATAATTGAGTACTTCTCGGTCCGAATCGTACCCACCGGCCCGGCGAGCAACCCGCTTACACTGCTCAATACTGACCGACCGAATAATCTTCTTAACCTCTGGGATCGCCGGTGGTGTCATCGATAGGCTCCGCAGCCCCAGTCCGATCAACATCATGACGAACTCAGGTTGTCCGGCCATCTCGCCACAGAGACTGACGTCGATTCCTGCTCTTGTGCTGACACGCACCACATCTCGCACCAGCTGGATGATCGCTGGGTGCGCCGCAGAGTAGAGGCTCGCAATTCGTTCGTTGCCACGGTCGACCGCCACGGTGTATTGGATCAGGTCATTGGTGCCAATACTAAAAAAATCCACTTCCCGTCCAAAGGTCGCCGCTTGAAGTGCCGCCGAAGGCACCTCCACCATGATGCCCACCGGGATCTGGTCGTTATAGTCTAAACCCTGTTCTTCCAGGTCCTCTCTGACGTCATTGAGAATCATCTTGGCCTGACGCAGCTCCATAATGTTGCTGATCATAGGAAACATGATCCGTACAGGGCCTTGAGTGCTGGCTCGCAGGATAGCTCTGAGCTGGGTTTTAAATAACGACAGATTCTGTAAACACAAGCGGATCGATCGGCAGCCCAAAAACGGGTTGCGTTCGGTTTGTTCGCCGGTGCTGGCGCTGTGACCAATCTTGTCTGCGCCCAGGTCCAGGGTGCGGATGGTCAGCGGTCGACCGTCCAGTGCCTTGATCGCATCTCGGTACGTCTGGTACTGATAATCCTCCGATGGTTCGTTGTCGGTAGCCAAGAACAAGAATTCTGTTCGGTATAAACCGATGCCTGATGCCCCTTTGTCAATGGCTGAGGCAATTTCGCTGGGGAATTCGATATTTGCCAGGATGCTGATCGCGGTACCGTCTTTGGTCTGAGCCGGCAGGTGGGCCATTTTACCGAGCCGATTCTCGAATTCAGCCATTCGACGCAGCTGTTGCCGATATCCCATGAGCTTTGCCGCGTCAGGGTCGATAATCACCACCCCGTGATGGCCATCGATAATGACGGTGTCACCGGTGTTAACTTCAGCAGTGAGATCTTCCAAACCCACAATGGCCGGAATGCCCAGGGCGTGTGCCAGGATGGCGGTATGACTTGTGCTTCCTCCGGCATCGGTCGCCAGTGCCTTGATTTTGTTCGTATCCAATGCCGCGGTCTGGCTTGGGGTCAGATCGTGAGCAATGACCACGGCCTCATGGTCTAGATTAGCCAGTTCAGCTCTTGTGCGACCGATCAGGTGGCCCAGGATTCTCCGCTCCAGATCCCAGATATCTCCGACCCGCTCTCGAAAGTACCTGTTGTCCTGCTGCAAGAATATTTTTGCCATCCGCCTCATCGCCGAATAGACAGCATATTCAGCTGTCACATGATCGGCTTGGATCGTCTGTTTGAATTGGCTGATCAGTTTTTCATCTTGGATCATGCCCAGATGAAAACCGAAAATCTTTGCCAGATCGGTTCCCAACCTTGCGGTGGCTTGGGCGCTGAGACGCTCAATGTCCCGGCGGCTGTGAACGATTGCCGTGTCTAACCGCTTGTGTTCGTCATCGATCTTGTGCGCAGGTACCGCGCGGCGCGGAACAGGCAGATCTTCGGCGTCGATCACCACCGCGCGGCTAATGGCGACGCCAGGCGAAACCGGGATGCCTTTCTTCGTCAACATGATGGGGTGGCCAAAACGGCTCTAAGATTGCAAGGCCGCTGGCGCGTCGAATGGGATCTATGTGTCGGGGACCGACCCCAAATCGCTCGGGCCGGTTTACAAACCCATGAATATTGCACGAGTTAGTCGATTCCTGCAGCCTTGGCTAGTTTTTTTGCCAGGTCTGTCTTTTCCCAGCTGAATGTCGATCTGCCGAAATGACCGTGACGGGCCGTTTTCTGATAGATCGGCCGTTGCAGCTGAAGGTGTTTGATAATGCCCTGGGGTGTGAGCGGAAAGTAATCTCTAACCAGCTTGCTTAGCTGTCGTCCGGGGATTTTGCCGGTGCCCTGCGTGTCTACAAGCACACTCAGAGGTTGCGCCAGGCCGATCGCATACGCTAATTGCACCTCACACACGTCGGCCAACCTTGCTGCAACGATATTCTTGGCAATATACCTAGCCATATAACTGGCCGAGCGATCCACCTTGGTGGGGTCTTTGCCCGAAAATGCCCCACCCCCATGACAGCCGCGCCCACCGTACGTGTCGACAATAATTTTTCGGCCGGTCAGACCGGTGTCCCCATGGGGACCTCCGATCTCAAACTGTCCCGTGGGGTTGACGTGGATGAGCACTTTTTTTGGATCGAACAGCCGCTTGGGCATGCACGGCTCGATAATGTGTTTAATCACCTGCTTCTTGAGTTTGGCCTGGTTGGACCGTCCGTTCCAATCAGGTGTATGTTGGGTTGAGAGCACGACCGTATGAACGCGTACCGGCTGATTGCCGGCGTATTCGACGGTGACCTGGCTCTTGGCGTCCGGCCTAAGACCCTTGATTGTATTTTGTTGGCGAACGGTCGCGTGGCGCTCAACCAGACGGTGTGCCAGGTAAATGGGCATGGGCATCAGCGCCGGTGTTTCCCGACAGGCAAATCCGAACATCAAACCCTGATCGCCTGCACCCTGTTTGTCGACACCCATTGCAATGTCGGCCGACTGGCTATGGATCGTTCGGATCACAGCACAGCTCTCGGCGTCAAACTTCATCGCAGGATCGGTATACCCAATTTCACGAAGCGTACGCCGTACAGTCTTCTCAATATCCTCCATGGCCTTGATCGCTCTGGCGTTGTGGACGGTCACCTCACCCGCAACAACCACCAACCCCGTTGTACATAGCGTCTCGCAGGCACAGCGTACTTTGGGATCGACCCGGATTAGGCTGTCTAAAACCGCGTCAGAAACTTGATCCGACACCTTGTCCGGGTGGCCCATCGAGACAGATTCGCTAGTAAATAAGTGACGGCCGTTGCTATAGTTGGCTGGCATTCTCGGCGTAACCCCTTGATCAATTTGAATGTGAACCGTAGGTCTAGAACCCTATTTTGTACCGCGCACGGCTGCTGGCGGCAAGACACAACGATCACACACCTAGCAATCGGTCTGCCGGAGGTAGAATCGACGAACTGGCGACCGGTCCGACGGGCGTGATCGCCATTTTTGAGCAAGGCGTTGGAGGACAGTTGGACTTAACTATCAGTGATAAAAGAGCATATGGTTAAGCAGACGTGCTCAAGTGGTCAACGACCAATGTTGGGTTTCACTGGTAAGTTGACAAGCGCCAGCGACATAAATCAGTGCCCCGCCCTGGACCTCATGCCGCACCACCGGATCAACCGTCCCGTGGTTAAACCTTGTACTGCAATAGAGAAGACGACAACGCAATACGTGATAGCCAGAATCACCTCCCGATGAACAATGGGTTGCTCGCCGACAGTTTTGGGAATCGACAACGCCAACGCGACCGAAATCCCACCACGTAGACCGGCCCAAGTGAGGATCTTTACCGTGTGAGGCGTGAAATCTCGACCTGTCCACCGCAGAACAGTCACTGGGAGACCGACCGCCGTGAACCTCGCCGCCAGCACGACCGGAATGACCGCCAAGCCGGCCAGAAGGGATGCCCCAGTCAGCCGCAGGACAATCAGCTCCAGACCGATCAGCACAAACAGCACCGCGTTGAGGATCTCATCGACCAGTTCCCAAAACAGATCCAAGTGTTCGCGGGTACGCGCGGACATCGCAAATCGCCTGCCGTGATTACCCATCAGAAGACCGGCGACGACCATGGCGATTGGGCCGGACAGGTGCAGCCGATCGGCCAGCGTGTACCCGCCAGCGACCAGTGCCAAGGAAATCAGGATTTCAACCTGGTAATTATCCACGCTCTTTAGCATTTGATAAGCGGTCAAACCGATCACCAGACCAAAGATCGTTCCGCCCAACGCCTCGGTCACAAACAAGTTGGTCAGGCTGGCCGTGGTGAGCGCTCCGTGGTGGGGATCCAGTCCGGCGGCCATGGCCACGGCCAGGAAGACGACCACGCCCACGCCGTCGTTGAACAACGATTCACCGGCAATTTTCGTCTTGAGACTCTCGGGTACACCAATTCGCTTCAAGATCGCCAACACGGCGATCGGGTCGGTCGGTGAGATCAGCGCACCGAACAACAGGCAAAAGACGAAGGGCGTGCCAACGCCTGTTGCTCGCAGGATCAGCCACGTGATGCCGCCGATTAGCACCGTCGATAACAGCACGCCCACAGTCGCCAGCAGCGCGATGACAAACTTCTGTTTGGTCAAGTCGTTCAGATTAACGTGCAGCGCGCCGGCAAATAGGAGGTAACCCAACATCCCGTGCATCACCGTGGCGTTGAAGTCTACGCCCAAAAGCAGGTCCTTGGCCCATTGTTGGATGGCAGGTACGAACTCGCCGGACGTGGTCAATGCCAGAGAAACCAGCAGCCCGATGAGCATCACCCCGATCGTCGTCGGCAGCCGTAACCAGCGGTGGTTGATATAGCTAAAAATGGCCGACAGCGTGATTAAGATGGCGACAGTCTCAATCAGATTCATGGTCAAGTTAAGTTGTAGATCGATCAGGTGGGTTGTGCAATCCTGTCGGGTCGTGTGGGTACGGATAGGGGGGGTACAGACCGTCTTCCTCTCGGCCACAACGTGACCTATTTTTCTAAGAGCATTTCATCGGAGATTCGTTATACTCTCGCCTCTTTCGGCGGGCCCGACAGGAAACAGGCAGGAAAGTGGTATCCATGAGCGAAACCGACAGCCGGATCGAAAAAGATTCGATGGGTGACATGCACGTGCCCCGGTGGGCATTATGGGGTGCGAGCACTCAGCGGGCAGCGGATAATTTCCGTATCAGTGGTCGACTGATCCCTGTCGAAATCATACACGCGTTTGGGCTGCTCAAAGCGGCATGCGCAAAGGTCAATTTGGATCTGAAAAAGCTGGCACCTGATTTAGCGACGCTGATTATCGACGCGGCAGATGAAGTGGCGTCGGGGCAGCTGGACGCCCACTTTGTTGTGGACGTATTCCAAACCGGCTCTGGGACCAGCTCAAACATGAATGCCAACGAAGTGATTGCCAATCGCATCGGTCAAAAAGTCGGCAAGCCGATTGGCTCCAAGGATCCGGTTCATCCCAACGACCATGTCAATATGGGCCAGTCGTCTAACGACACATTCCCAACCGCCATGCACGTCGCTGCCGCCGTTGCCATTGACACACGCCTTAAGCCAGAATTGAACAAACTTTACAACACGCTTGATCAACTGTCTAAAAGATGGGACACGGTGGTCAAAATCGGTCGCACCCACCTGATGGACGCTACGCCCATTCGCATGGGGCAAGTATTTGGCGGGTACGCTTCGCAGATCGAGCACGCCGTAGACCGGGCGGATCGAGCGGTATACGCTTTAGGAGAACTGGCTATCGGGGGGACCGCCGTGGGCACTGGAATCAATACGCACACGGACTTCGGACGACGCGTTGCTCAAGCGTTATCTGACAGGACAGGCGTGGCGTTCCGTGAAGCGGCCAATCATCCGGAAGCCCAAGCCGCCAAAGATGCGTTGGTCGAAGCTTCCGGGCAACTGAGGGTGATCGCCGTTAGTTTGTCCAAGATTGCCAATGATATCCGCTGGCTGGGCAGTGGACCGCGGTGTGGCCTGTCAGAGCTGGTTCTGCCGGCGATTCAGCCCGGGTCGTCGATTATGCCCGGCAAGGTGAACCCGGTCATTTGCGAGTCGGTCATTCAGGTTGCCACGCGTGTGGTCGCCAACGATACGGCAGTGACCATGGGGGGCTTTGGTGGGGTGGGATCGATCTTAGAGCTGAACGTGGCGATGCCGGTGATCGCCGATGCCATCATGGAATCGATCAAGCTTCTGGCCAATGTCAGTGCCGTGTTTGTCGACAAGTTGTTAGCTGGTTTGGAGGTCGACGCCAAGCGGTGCGAACAATTAATTGATCAATCTTTAATGATGTGTACGTCGTTGGCACCGGAGATCGGGTATGATGCCGCCGCGAAATTGGCTAAGCAGGCTTTTTCGGAGGGTAAGACGATTAGGCAATTGGCCCAAGAGCAGCAATTACTTGATGATGCCACACTCCGTAGGCTGCTGAACCCAGAATCGATGACCCGGCCGGGAGGGAAATGACTAGGTCTCATAATACCGCGGCAGGGACCGATGACACTCTGTTTAACATGGGGCTGGATCTGTGGGTGTTTTCAATAGCGTTAGACCGATCCGGCCGATACCAACCAATATCGAAAACGTCGTATAAAACCTTATCTAATATCAATTGGATGACTGTATCGGATGGGCTAAAATGAGATTCCTTTCTCGAGGGAGAGGGGCTTTTCTTTTTAAGGAGTGAGCTGGTCATGGCCACGGGATCTGCAGACGTCAAGGGGAAAGCTCCGGTTAGAGAAATCAACTCCGCCGTGGTGCGGTTTGCCGGTGACTCGGGTGACGGCATGCAGCTGGCCGGCACACAGTTTACAGACACGTCTGCCATCGTGGGTAACGACGTCGCGACTCTCCCCGATTTTCCGGCCGAGATTCGAGCACCAGCTGGGACGGTAGCGGGCGTATCGGGGTTTCAGATCAACTTTGCGGCGACCGATATTCATACACCCGGTGACGTCGTCAACGCGTTGATCGCGATGAATCCAGCTGCGTTGAAGGCACACATTGGTGATGTTGAACAAGGCGGCATAGTGGTCGTCAACGATAGCGAATTTACCAAGATTAACCTGCGAAAAGCGGGATATGCCGAGGGCTACAATCCGCTGGACGATGAGCGGGTGGTTCAGAATTACAAACTCTACCGTGTTCCTATCACCCGGCTCAACGAAGAAGCGTTGGCCGAATCGGGCATGGGCGCTAAGGACATCGGACGCTGCAAGAACATGTTTGCGCTGGGGCTGATCTACTGGATCTACGATCGGCCGTTGGATGTCACCATCCGATACATCGAGGATTACTTCGGCCGGAAGAAGAGCCTGCCGCAGGTGGCCGCCGCCAACGTCTCTGCACTAAAGAGCGGCTTCTATTTTGGTGAAACGGCTGAAGTGTTTCCGGTACGATACCACATTGCCAAAGCGGCGATTACACCCGGAAAATACCGAAAAGTGACGGGCAATGAAGCGTTAGCGATGGGCTTGGTCACCGCCGCGACGCTGGCGGAGAAATCGCTCGTCTACTGTTCATACCCGATTACCCCTGCCAGCGACATCTTGCATAGTCTCGCGGCGTTGCGTCACTACGGCGTAAAGACGTTTCAGGCTGAGGATGAGATCGCCGCGGTTTGTGCGGCGATCGGGGCCGCGTTCGCCGGTCAGCTGGGTGTCACAGGCACGTCTGGACCAGGATTGGCACTGAAGAGTGAAGCCATGGGGCTGGCGGTCATGACCGAGTTGCCCATGATTCTCGTAGACGTGCAGCGAGGGGGACCCTCGACCGGCTTGCCGACCAAGACCGAGCAGTCTGATCTTCTGCAAGCACTTTTCGGTCGAAACGGTGACTGCCCCATGGTGGTGTTGGCGCCCCGTTCACCGGCCGACTGTTTTGACACGGCAATCGAAGCGGTGCGCATCGCGTTTCGACACATGATCCCAGTCTTGGTGCTCTCGGACGGTTACCTGGCCAACGGTGCAGAACCGTGGCGTATCCCCGATCATCGATCGTTTGACCCGATTGTCGTTCGGCATCCCAGCGATCCCGAATCGTTTCAGGCCTACGGAAGGGATGAAAACCTGGCACGGCCATGGGCGGTGCCGGGTACGGCAGGGCTGGCACACCGAATCGGTGGTCTTGAAAAGCAACACCTCAGTGGCAACGTCAACTACGACGCTGAAAATCATCAGATTATGACCGACCTCCGTCACCAGAAAATCGACAAAATCGGTGAATATATTCCACCGATTGAGCCGCACGGCAGTGCATCGGGTGACCTCTTGGTGTTGGGCTGGGGAGGGACCTACGGCTCTATCGTGACAGCGGTCGACAACGCCAGGCAAGCCGGCCAAAAAGTTTCGGCGGCACACCTACGGTACCTTAATCCGATGCCCAATAACCTCGGCGACGTGCTGCGGCGTTTTAAAAAGATCCTAATCCCCGAACTGAATACCGGTCAGCTGCGTTTGTTGATCCGTGGCAAGTACCTCGTGGATGCCAAGGGATTGAATAAAGTTCAGGGTAAACCGTTCTTGGTCGAAGAGATTCAGCAGGCGATCGATCTGCTGCTGGACGGTTCTTGGGATCAGGACGAATCGTTGACCCCGCGAGGTCACAAGGTGACTGTTGAATTCAATCAAGGATGATCCTTGATCGTGTCGGAAGGCTGGCCCGGGTGAGATAGGTGGGGACGATACAACGGCGGTTGGTGATGATACGCTAAATCGCCACTATTGAAGAAGGTAACAAGTGATGTCAACGGCGAGTTTAGAGGTTCCGGTTTACACAGCTAAAGACTTTGCATCCGACCAGGATGTCAGGTGGTGCCCGGGTTGCGGAGACTACGCCATCCTCAATCAGGTGCGCAAGGTGGCGGCAAAGATCGGCTCGCGCAGAGAAAAAACGGTGTTCGTGTCGGGCATCGGTTGTTCAAGCCGGTTTCCCTATTACATGAATACATATGGCTTTCATTCGATTCACGGTCGTGGACCTGGGATCGCCACGGGGATCAAAATTGCCAATCCCGATCTTGACGTATGGTTGGTGACGGGCGATGGCGACGGCTTGAGTATTGGCGGCAATCACCTTATGCACGTCTTGCGCCGCAATGTAAATGTGCACATTCTCTTATTCAATAACCGCATTTACGGATTGACCAAGGGCCAGTACTCACCGACCAGTGAAGAAGGTAAAAAGACCAAGTCCAGCCCGATGGGATCAATAGACATGCCGCTGAGCCCACTGAGTGTCGCGTTGGCTTCCGAGGCGAGTTTTGTTGCTCGTGCGATTGACGTGGATAAGAACCTCGCCAGTGTCCTGGAGCGTGCGGCAAGTCATAAAGGATCAAGTTTTGTCGAGATCTACCAGGATTGCAATATTTTTAACCACAAAGCATTCGATTACGCCACCGATAAAAACGCCAAACTTGACCATATCCTCTACCTAGAACACGGTAAACCCCTTGTATTTGGTCGAGATCGGGACAAAGGGATCCGAGTCAACAGTCATCACAAACCCGAAGTCGTTCAGCTTGGTAACGGTATTGATGAGGGCGATTTGTTGGTCCACGACGAAAACGATGAAAGTCTGGCCTTCCTGATGAGCCGCATGTGTTACCCCGATTTTCCGGAGCCTATGGGTGTGTTCTACAGCATCCAAGACGACTGCTACGAGGACCTGTTGGATCAGCAGGTTCATCAAGCCGTCGTGGCCAAGGGTGTGGGAACGCTTGAGTCACTTTTCAATGCCGGGGACACTTACACAGTTGATGGCTAATTTCGTAAAGCCATGCAGCTCTAGCACCCTTCTGGATTCATGCTCGCCTTCCATCTACAAACGCGGGTGTAGGACGAACAAAGATTTTGGGCGCTTTCATATCGCACAAAAATGTGCCAGGCGTACCGTTCCTTCTAAGGGCGTCGTACGCGGCCAGGCCCTGAGGACGGATCTTCAAGCCGTGCCGGCGGCCAATGTTCACGGAAGCGGCGTGTAAACCACTTTCGCCATTTACGGGACTGTTGAGGGGCCAAGACCTGGGCTACTTCATTTTCAGTTTGCTGAAAGTGAGCGTGAATTCTCGGCCGAAGATCACGGCGCAGTGCAAGCAATGATTCGAAGCGACGAGTTAGGATTGATTCGACTTGTTGAGCTTGTTGGTCGGTGAGATCCAACTTTCGCTGCATGTGACGGGTGATCCGATGGGGCACGGCGCGTGGGTCCTTGGGTCTGAAGTGAAAGCGATCGGTCATTGTGTGGAGGGCCATCGCTCCGCCCGCGACCATTCCGGCTAGGAATACCAGGACGACCACCCCAAACAGGGCCCAGCGGTGGCGTTTGGCTTGACGGCCTGAGGCAAGGTGGCCATGCTCGTTCGGATCAGGTGACGTAGGCTCGATCATAACGTGACCCAATTCGTTAGGGTGAGCATCGCGTTTAACGGGTCGATTAGTGTTTGCCACGCTTGAAGGCCTAGAAAGCCCAGCGCGACGGCAGCCGCGACCGTGAATGTGGTCAGTACGCCGAGCATCCTAAAAGGCGCCTGTTCGCGTCTACGGATTTCTCCTATCACGCGGTTGACAGGATCAAAGTCCGGAGCGCGGCTGCGATTGGCCGCGATGGCCATCTTTTGAATCAGTCTTACCTCTTTCATGTTTGTTCTAAAAGCTTTCTTAATCTTGTTCTAGCACGATGGGCTTGGACCTTAACCATGGTCTGGCTCCATCCTGTTTGCTGTGCCGTCTGGGCGACCGAGCAGCCTTCCCAGTACAGCAGCGTTAAAACCAAACGATCGCGAGGACCCAGCTGTTCCAGCAGCCGGAGCAGCCGATCGGCGGCTTGATCAGGTTCGGCACTGCTGATGTCAGCGGTGGCACAGGTATCGTCTGGGTCATTGAGCTGAACGGTTTGTCGCACCCGCCGCTGACGTTTCCAAAAACGGTAGCCCACGCGGGTGGCGATGCGGTTGAGCCAGGCGGCAAATGTATTCATCTCGCGATAGCGTCGCAGCGCGAAGTAGGCTTCCACAAAGACCTCATGGACCAGTTCTTCATACTCATGACGATCACGGGTGAACTTCCACATTCGCGCGGCGATGGGTCCCCGGTAGCGCCTGATCAAGCGGGCATAGGCATCTGGATCGCCATCCTGGCTGGCACGGATGTCTTGCCGATCTTCGTCTGGTTCGACACACGCGGTGTCGTTTTTGTGTGAGGGTTTGGTATGCGCCAACAGGGTCTCTATCAGCGTTCGGCTAACACTGACGGCTACGGCATCGGTAGCGATGATACGGATACCCGTGGTCATGATTGAAAACCGCTAACACCCAGTCCACCCACGTGTAAGCCCGGAATCGATCCGATCTGGCACCGTGTTGCAACCGGAATCGTGCGTAGGATTAATCCGTGGGCGTCTGGTCTTGAGCTGGATTGGTGTGCCGCCGTCCGCGCCTCGGGTGTTGTGTTTCGCGTTGTTTTTGAAGGCGTTTGGACTGTTCTGGCGTGAGCACCTTGTCGATGGCGCGACGAAACTTGGATCGTAAGACTGCGGCATTGGCAATCGCATCACCGAGTTTGTCTGCGGCGGTGCGGATCTCTTGCTCGTCACCACTGTGACTGTGAATCGATTTGGCCAATTGATGCTTGGCTTGAGTCATCGGCCAAGCAATATCCACAAATTCGCTGGCGTGCGACTTAAAAAGTTCATGTAGTTTTTCACACTGCGCAGGTGTAAGGTCGAGCTGCACCAGCCGCGACATAAGCCGTTCGTGGCGCACCAACGCTCTACGGTACGGATGTTGCCATCGCTGTTTGTCCATGGGGTGGTGGAACTCGTGTGACCATAGCCGTTTGCCGCCGTGACGCGGACCGGCAAGTGTGTGTTTTGCCAGGGTGGTGGCCATCAGACCGAAGACGGCGATACACAGGATCGTGACAGTGGTTTTCATCGGCGGCTCCTTATCGTTGATCCGGGCTGGCAGGCGATGTTTCCGCATTCTAAAGAGGTTATGGACCCTCGCGGCGGAATGGTTACAGGTGTAAAAAAATTTACCCGTGATCAGTGCGGGGCCGCGGGTACGGGTGCTTCACTGTGTATCGTGCGTGTTGATGTCGGCCTGGCTGTGCAGCTTTCGGGTGGTTTCCGGCTGGCGTAAAATGCGATTGATGCACCAAGCCAGCAGGCTTGTGACCCCGCCGACGGAGAGAGCCATAATCACCCAACCACCAATCGTCATAACCGGATTTCTCGCTCAGCCAATTCAGCTCGTTCCCACCGCCGTACCGACTGGCCGATGAGGAAGAGAAAGAGAATCACAACCAGCCCAATGAAAGCAACGGACATTGCTGCGACTGGCTGAGTTACGATGATCTGGAATTTGTTGTTGTTTTGTGTCGTGATCTCCTGATAGAGCCAGAAAACAAAAATCATTAGCAGATAAACAGGAGATACATATCTAAGGAGATAGCCTACCAGCCTTGGCACACGGATCTCAGCGCCACTGTCTAGCTCTGCCATGCCACGTTTGATGCCCAATACCCACCCAAACAGCACCGTCTGAAACAGCGCTAAAAGGAAAATGAAGAATGTGCCGACCCAAAAATCAAACATGCCCAGGGCCAGTGTCCCTTCCGAAAAGTACAGCGTAAACCCGGTGCCCATGAGGGTGATAAAGCCCAAGAGCGACACCGATGCCTTTCGGTTAAGGCCCAGGCCCTCTTCCAGCAACGCGATCGCTGGCTGGAGCATTGACAAAGAGCTCGTGACCGCAGCCAAAAACAGCAACAAAAAGAAAAGGAATCCTACGGCGTGTCCCAGCGGCATAGACTCAAACACCATGGGCAGTGTGTTGAACCCCAGGTTAAACGAAGACCCCGATGCATCGGTAACCTTCGCCGCTCCGAGAAACAAGAACGCAGCGGGAATCGTAATCAATCCTCCTAGCGCGACTTCACAGAACTCGTTACCCGCGCTGGCGGTGAGCGAGCTTAACGCAATGTCGTCGTCTTTTTTCAGGTAACTGGAGTAAGTGATGATAATTCCGAACCCTACGGACAAGGAAAAGAAAATCTGTCCCGTGGCTTCTAGCCACATGTTCGGGTTCAGCAGAGACTGGACAAATCCTAGGTGTTCGGTGCGGGGATTCCACATGAAGCCAAGCCCGGTGGTCACGTTTGGCAGTGTCAGTACCCGAACCAATACCAAGACAGCGCAGGCAACCAGCGCTGGCATCGCCACCAGGCAGAATCGCTCGATGCCTCTGCTTAGCCCTCGGTAGATCAATGAAAAGTTTAGGACAAAGCAGATCGCCAGGAACGCTAACGCGGGAAAACCTTCGCGAGTCAAGACCGCGCCGTTCATATTCGTACCCGTGAAGGTGTCAAAGAAGTCAGTGTACACTTGCTTATTCAGTCCGCCGCCCGGCAAGACTGATGCAGCGCCCAGTTGAGCCATTTTTCCCGTCAAGAAGTAATAGGCATATGCCAGGCACCAGGACTCAATCAACACGTAATACATGTAGATCACAACCGGGATCAGGAGTCCTAAAACGCCGATATAGGGCGAAAACTTGTTCCGCCACAGCACCCGATAGATGCCGGGTGTCGAATTGAATCCTCTGCTGCCGCCACAGCGTCCCATCGCCCATTCCGCCCAGGCCAGAGGCAGGCCAAGCAGAAATAACGCAACAAAGTATGGGACCATGAAGGCACCGCCTTCATACTTGGCCGCCAGCCCTGGGAAGCGCAAGAAATTACCCAGGCCAACGGCACTACCCGTGACCGCAAGGATGACTCCGACACGGGTGCCCCACGATTCTTTATGGCCTTGGTGGTTGTTCATCCCTGCGGCCTGTCACTTTGGGCGTCTGATGGGTCACGAACCGACCTTAAGCAACCGATCACAAAATACTGAGGTATTCTCAAAAGGCAACTTCCGGTTGTCCGGTGCTGGGCTGATCGGCGGCGACGGCCGTGGCGGTGAGATGGTGATTGGGCTCCCACCGAAGGGCCAACGACAAAGCGCCGCCAGACCGTTACAATCCACTGCGTGACGAGTACCGTCCAGCGTGAACAGCGGATCCAAACAGTCTGCCTTGTCGTCTTAAGCGCCGTGGCCCTGGGTGGGGCGCTTTACTGGTTAAGCCCGGTTTTGATCCCTTTTGTTTTGGCGGTTTTTTTTACATACTGTTTAGCACCGGTTATTGATTTACAAGTGCGGTACTTGCGAATCCCGCGGACAGGGGCTCTTCTGGTTGCGGCTTTTCTGGGATGTGTGATCCTGGTCTCGGTGGGGATGGTCATTTCGACTTCTGTGGGACAGATGTCGGCCCATGCAGGCGACTACCAAGCTCAAATTAGGCAGCTGCTCGATAGGATGGCCGCCGCTGCTCCGTTTGAGCGTTTCGGTTTTCGGTTGGAAGATCTGTCCGACTCGGTCGCATCGGCTACGCAGGGCTCCGTAGCGGGCATGATCTCTGGTACGGTCAGCGGTGTCATGAATGTGTTGTCCAACGGCATGATGGTGCTCATTTTCATGATCTTCATGTTGATGGGGGACGGGGGCAGCCGCACGTCGGTCGGGGGGGATATCCTGGCCGAGGTTCAGGCGCAGATCAAGCACTATGTGTTGGCCATGGGCTTGCTGTCTGGTGCGACAGGATTGCTGGTTGGAGTGGTGCTGCGTGTGTTGGGTGTCGAGTTTGCGTGGATGTTTGGCTTCTTGGCCTTTCTACTTAATTTCATTCCAAATATCGGATCAATCGTCGCCACACTGCTGCCGCTGCCGGTGGTGTGGCTAAGTCCCGACTTGTCACCGGTCGCCAAGGTTCTCGCGGTGGTGGTGCCGGGCTTGGTCCAGTTCGTGTTGGGAAACCTGGTTCAGCCACGGGTGATGGGCGGATCGCTAGATCTTCACCCGGTGGTCGTGCTCATGTCACTGATTTTCTTCGGTATGATCTGGGGTATTGTGGGGATGTTCCTGGCAACGCCCATTACGGCCGTGACGAAGATCCTGCTAGAAAAAATGCGGTTCACCGCGCCTATGGCGGGTTTATTGGCCGGTCGGCTTGACGGTTTTGGGCCATTATGACGCATGTGAACCGTGACGAAACAGACGCGTCCACGTCGGTGCCGAACCGCGCGGGCGTCTGCTTGACGTCCTGTGATCGGGCGGTCGATCGGCCCGTCGCCAGATGGGCAGTCCACCGTCGTTTGTATGACTGGGTGCTTTCATTTGCACACCACAAGCATTCAACCACCGCGCTGTTTTTTCTGAGTTTTGCCGAGTCTAGTTTTTTTCCAATTCCACCCGATGTGCTGTTGGGCCCTCTGTGTTTGGGCCGCCGCCACCGGGCAATCTGGTTTGCCACGGTGACGACGGTGGCCAGTGTATTGGGCGCACTGGT
This sequence comes from Phycisphaeraceae bacterium, assembly GCA_965222495.1. GTDB lineage: Bacteria > Planctomycetota > Phycisphaerae > Phycisphaerales > Phycisphaeraceae > CBDCUA01. The sequence continues at coordinate 165,959 of CBDCUA010000006.1, forward strand.
GGGATACGTCATTGGCTTTGGCCTGTGGGGTGCCACAGAAGAACTGTTTTACCGTTATGTTCCCGGCTTCACGGCCGAACACTTTCGAACGGTGGGCCAGTGGTACGACCGATGGGGCGTGTGGGTGTTATTTGCCGCTGCGTTTACGCCGATCCCATTCAAAGTATTCACCATCGCGGGGGGGGTGTTCCAGCAACCATTGGTGCTGTTCGTGGCGGTGTCTTTGGTCGGGAGGGGGTTGCGTTTTTATCTTGTTGCCGGGGCATTTTGGTGGATCGGCCCCAAAGCCCTGCCGATCATCGACAAGTACTTTAACCTGTTGTGCGTGCTGTTTGTTCTGCTGCTGATCGGCGGGTTTGCCGTGATCAAACTGCTGCATTAGCCCAGGAGAATGTCGTGAACGTATTAGTTACTGGCGGTGCGGGGTATATCGGTTCACACGCCGTCAAACGGTTGATTGAAGGGGGGCATTCGGTGATCGTGGTAGACAATCTCCACCGCGGGCACCGAGAGGCGATTCGACCGGAGGCGGTCTTTGAGCAGCTGGATCTTCGTCAAACCGAAGCGGTGACGGCTGTGCTGCGGCGCTACGACATCGACTGTGTCATGCATTTTGCGGCGCTGGCGTACGTGGGAGAGTCGGTCACCGAACCACTTCGCTATTACGATAACAACACCGCGGGGAGCTTGAGCCTGATGACGGCCATGGGCGAGGCGGGTGTGCGACGCATGGTGTTCAGCTCCACGTGTGCGACCTACGGTGAACCTGATCTGGTGCCGATGACAGAAAACACGCCCCAATCCCCAATTAATCCGTATGGCTGGTCGAAGCTGTTTGTCGAACGGATTCTTCAGGACCACGCTGCGGCTAAAAAGGACTTTGCTTATGCGGCGTTGCGGTACTTCAACGTTGCCGGTTGTGCCGCCGATGGCTCGTTGGGAGAGGACCATGATCCGGAGACCCATATCATCCCGGTGCTGCTTCGTGCGGCGTTAGGCAAGGTGCCCAGGGTGACGGTATTTGGCGATGACTATGCCACGGCAGACGGCACCTGTGTCCGCGACTACATCCATGTCGAAGACCTCGTCGATGCTCACGTGGCTGTGATGGCCGCGCTGGAGCCCGGTGACCGGCGATACTATAATCTTGGAATCGGGCGGGGTCACAGTGTGCACCAGATTGTGGCGGCCGCCAAGACAGTTACAGGTGTTGATATCCCCATTGAGATAGGGCCCCGTCGACCCGGCGATCCTCCCCAGCTGTTTGCCGACGCGTCGAAGATTCGGCGGGAGCTGAATTGGCAGGCCCGCTTCACGGATATCCAACAGATCGTCGAGACTGCGTGGCGTTGGTTTAAGCGTCACCCGGATGGGTATGGAGCATCGAGCTAGTTGCATTTTCAGGCCAAATCCTCAAGATATGGCGTTCTTTGACCCACGCGTTTTGATCTAAGCTGGGAACGAGAAAATGGATGGGAGACTCCTTTATGGTATTGGCGCAGCATATGGGATCATTTGATCAGGCCATTGACGAAACGATTGAACAAGCAGAGGCATTATTGGCCGACCCCGGTGTGGCGGCCCAGACCGCAATGCCTGGGCGGGTGTTCTTCCTTAACGACAATCAAGTGCTAGCGCTGCCCCGTGACAATGGCGATAGCCGATACCCGTACGGGCAAGACGGATTCAATTTTTGGGTTTATGCATCGGGGTATATGCACTGCAATGAGGGATTGTTTTCACACTTCCTGAGAGCCGCGGAGGGCCAAGAACCTCAGATCGCCTTTTTTGCCGGTCTGCCCGACCAAGACGGTCGGTTTTCCATTATCCCGTTGATGCCGGTGCCACGTGTCTTGGAGCAGAGCGAGGCGCTAGCGCCCGATCACTACACCGTGTTTTCCAGCAGCGCCGCGTATTTCGTGACAAAGATAGGACCGCTGCGTTTTGTCCTGCGCGTCTTTGTCACAACAGAACGGGATGTATGCTTTTCTTTGCAGATAAGGAATCTGTCCGAGGTGCCGCAAGATTTTCTATTGTCTTCCTATTTTAATCCGTTTTTACGGCATCAGCTTTATGAAACCGGCGAAGATCGATGGTTTAAACGAGTGAGCACTTTTTCTTCGGAGTCTCATGATCAGAATCAACTCGGCGGTTTTCTGGCACAGGTGAACGAGGATAAGGATCGATTGAGCTCGGTGAGCCACTACGGGGTTATCCGTCGCCACTTGGCTTTTGATGGAGATGGCCATTTGGTTCGTCAAGAGCAGACCACCTGTCGCTATCAATACGTAGGTGGATCGCGCAGCAGTCTGCACACGCCGGCGGCACTGGTGGCGGGCACGTTCGGCGATCCCCAACAGCTGTGTACCTTTACCCAGACCGCGATCGCCGGTGATCTGAACCACCTGCACCTGGCGTCGTTGTCGTCCGCTCGGTTCGACGTCGTATTCAATCACACCGAGACTGGTGATCAGGCCGATGAGCTGTCGCGTAGAGCAGTGACGACTGATCAAATCGACGCAGGTTTGCAGACTCTTGGAGAAGATGACAAGGCACGCCACAGCGGTTTGCATGTCGCCGTGGGAGCGTCAACGTTACCGACGATCAAACCCAAAGTGTTCAACGCGTTTATCGAACACCTTAAGCGGCAGGTTGAATTCTGTTCGTTGATCAAAGGGTATGTCCAGCTGTCACCCAATTCACTGATCGGCATTCGCGACGTGTTCCAAGCGTTGAAAGCACTTTTGTTTTGGCGTCCACACGCTGTACGGGCCAAGATGCTCGAGGCGTTGGGATACACCGCACCAGACGGACGATGTTTTCGACAGTATTCTTTGCCATCGAGCACCGGCCAAATCGGGAAAATGGATCTACGTCCATTTATTGATCAGGGAACGTGGGTGATATCAGGTATCGCAGTCTACCTGAGAGCGACCGGGGACATCGATTTCTTAAACGAGTCATGTGGATATCACGAGATCATCGACGAGGAGGGTGGAATCGTTAGGCAGTCTGATTTGACAGACAGCGTCATCGATCACCTGCTCAAGATTATGGACTACATGCTTAGCAATAGAGATCACAATCAAACCGGGTGTGTGCGAGCACTGTACGGCGATTGGAACGATGCCCTAGACGGTCTGGGCATCAGCATGGATCCTTCTTGTGCCTACGGCAGTGGTGTCAGTGTCATGGCCACGCTGCAGGTTTATCGGAATTGTTTTGAAATGATTGAGATGCTGGAGGCTTTGGATGGGCAGAAGTACTGGGCGCGGGTGCGTGAGCTAAGAGACGCTGCCGACGAACTAAGTGCAGGCCTCAAAAGGTACGCCGTGGTTCAAAGTGATGACGGCGAAAAACGAATCTTGCATGGTTGGGGCGACAAGAGAAGTTACCTCGTGGGCAGTTTTAGCGACCCGGATGGTCTGGCTCGCGATGGTCTGACGTCGAATGCCTATTGGGTGTTGTCGGGTCTGCACCACGAAGATCCAGCGATGGGTCCCTGGATTGACAAGGCGTTCAAGAGACTTGATAGCAAATACGGGCTGAAAACCTTTGAGCCGGCGTTTGCCGAAGATGTGCCGGGTGTTGGTCGGATCCGAAAACTTCCGCCCGGTACGGCCGAGAATGGTGCCACGTACATCCATGCGACCGCGTTTGCGATTATGGCTCTGTTTCAGATGGGCCAGGCCCGTGAAGCCTGGTCGCAATTAGAAAAGATTTTGCCTTTCACTGATATCCACGAAAACCTATCGCATTCGCCGTTCGTGATGCCCAATTCTTATGGATACAATCCTGATGTATTCATCGATGGCCAGAACATGAACGATTGGCAGACCGGAAGTTCCAATGTGGTTTTGAGAACTTTGATTTTGTATGTATTCGGTTTCGAGCCGGCAATGGCAGGACTGTGGGTTCAACCCGCGTCATGGTCACCTTTCCAATCGTTCGAATTCACCGGTCGGTTACGCGGTGGCGATGTGCGAATTATTTTCGAGGATCGTGGTGGTTCGCGTCGGTCCTTTACGGTCAACGGCCAGCCGTTAGAGGCCAGCTATGATTCGATCATGAAAGTTGACAGGCTTTGGATCCCCAATGATCAGCTCCGGTCTGAGGGCACGGAGATTCGGGTGACCCAATAATGCGCTTGATGTCGGCAGGGGTGCCGATAAGAACACTCACAAACTGACTGGTATTTGCCCGATTCCCACGAGGGGATCGGCAAATCGTAGCGCAGTATATAAAATATAAAGATGTTATTACCCTATAATTAAACGCTTGCCGCGGGCAGGTGACGGGGTTGTAACGATTAGCATGGTGCTCACCAATCACCTGCCCCGTGGGGTTCGTCAAATGCCCAGGCTGTGATCCCGCGTCGTGTTCAACCAAGACTTCTGCAAGGCGGCTACGATGACAATGGCCCGGGGCCCGATCGCTGCATGGACTTGAGCCAGCCGACGGTGTCAGCGAATGACTCGACGCCAGCCTGCCTGGGCGAATCGACGGGAGGCGTTTGGTGTATGGTCAGTGGTGTACATGGTCACGGGATCAATCGCGTTGCCTTTATCGGCAACGATCTTCGACATCAATGCTGTCTTTAGGCGCTGGCCGGGCGCTGGTTTGAACAGTGCGCCGCCGGTTGATCAACGCGGTCAGCGCGACCGTCGCCAGAGCGTCTGTCCGGAACACGATGTCCATAGGGATCCAATCCAGGTGCAGCGCATGGTCGCCGTGTGCCAGTGGTGTTCCGAGTGACCCGTGACGACTGTTAGAAGCAAGAGGCTTGCGGCGCGTTTGGTTGGTTCTTGGGTGAGAATCCCAACGGGTCTAGCCTGTACGGTCCCTCAACGGGCGGTTGTCGAACAGGTCTCGGGTTCGGCGGCGAGAGTGAAAAACAAAACACCGATACGACGCTGGATTTGCTGTTGGCGCTGGCGGAAATACACCGGGCCGACCAGCGCATCGACGATTCTTCTACCGACAAACGAACCGGGCGACAAAGGCCGCCGGCACTTTCGTTTCTTGTCTGAAATGACAGATGGCGTGTCCTGTTCTAGCCATGGCAGTTTCTAAGACCCTCTCGAAAAAGCACGCGCATGGCGTCGTCAATCCATGGCAAGTTTAATATCCACTCGATGCCCTCTCGTACGGTTTGTGTGCTGAGTGTCGTAATATACTTCTCGTACCGTGATTTGGCGGTTACGATGGCGGCGTAGTATAGGATCATGGTGATTGGAGGTGGCAGAGGGTGGTCCGGGTGGTGGTGGATCGCCTTGGCATATTCTTTGACCAGTGTGAGCGAATCCAGCGGAGGGTTCGGGTGCGTCAGTAGATCACGAAATGTTTCCACCTCCGGGTCGTGTCGAACAATGGCTGATCGGGTCTGGTCGCTATCGGTCATTTTCAATCCGCTTAATTCCTGAGCCAACGGCGCGGAGAGCTGATATTCAAGAATGGCAGCCAGCTCCTGGCTTGTCCATGTGGGGTTATCGCTCATCCCCAAAGCCATAACTCTAATTAACGTATCGGCGGTTTGTTGGTTTACATTCTTTAAACTCATGTCACACCCATCTGGGTTTGTATGACAACCCTCGTATAAGCTAAAGGCCTTTGCTGTCAGCGAGTATCTGCATAAGCTCATGGATCTCTTGGTCGACATGAGCTGAGTCGGTGTATTGACTAACGACGTGGTGAAGCGCGCGTCTAAATTTGCGCTTCGAGGTGATCACGAGGTTTAATGCTTGAACCCGGGCCCTGAGCTCGAATCGTTGGACAATCTCTTCGTATCGGGGTGTTGCTCGCTCGTAGATCGTGACCCTTAGCCACCACTTGAAAATCCACCATAGGTCATTCCGTCCCGACGCTTTGCATTCACGGATCATGTGCTGGTATGCTTGAATAATGATCCGACGTGCCCACTCGATCTCAAAGAGTCGGTCTGGGACGCCGTGGCGGTCTGATGGTTCGGGCGCCTGGTCTAAATGGACCATCACTCCCGGTGATCGTCGTTGGGCGCATCGGTGTCGGAACTCGCTGGTCACGTATCGATCAAGCGCGGTCAGCAGGAATGTCCGAAACTTGCCGCGTTCTCGTTCGACCCTGGAGACCAGATCTTTCTCGATAATCCGGCTGGTGACAAACCCCTGAATCAGATCGTCGACAAGATCGTATTGGATCTTTTTTTTGTGAATCAGATGTGACCGGATCGGCGGAAGGTACTGTTTGAGCAATTCGTCTAAAGCTTGGCGTCTGATCTGCGTGGGGGCATGGCCAGCGCGATCAATGTGTGACCATTGGGTGGATGGAAATGCCCCACCCCTCGGCGATGATCCTTTTGTCACGGCCAGTTTTCGCAAAATACAGACAGCGTTGAATTTTGTACAAATCTAGAAAAAATCGACGTCTAAAGCAATCACAACACAGCGGTTTGCCAGAATCACCCCTCCTATAGTGTAGATACGCATGATATCACGATTCTCTGCGAGGTCCGTGCAAAAATTTTCGGTATCAAGACGGATGACCACGCACAAAATGATCGGGAGCCTTTGTGGATCGTATGTTTCGGAGATATTCCGGCGTTTACTCGAGTGTTTGGCACATCGAGAGGCGACCGAGCCATCAGAGGCCCGGCCAGAGGGGATGGCCAAGCGACGGGGTATAATCGCTGTTAAGTTTTTTCTTATCATGACCCGCGGCCTGCTTGAGTATCAGCGAAAGGCCAAAATGTGGTGGCACGATGAAAAGACCGCGTTCCTCTGGATCGGATAGATCCGCCACCATCCAGCAACCAGCGATCAGCTCGCCTGGACACACTTGGAGTGCTCCGGACAATACCGTTGCGCCGCAGATCAAGGGCTATCGGGTATTGGATCGTCTTGGTAGGGGAGGCATGGGAACGGTATGGCGAGCTGAGCAACTAAGCACGAAGCAGATTGTGGCGCTGAAGATCATGGACACGGCGAACCTGGGTTCAGCCACGGGCCGAGTCCGATTCGAGCGCGAGGTGGAGCTGACGGCTCGCCTTGATCACCCCCACATCGCGCGTGTGTACGATTCTGGTGTGGATCGGGGGATTTACTACTACATAATGGAATTGGTCGAGGGTATTCCTTTGGACCATTTTAGCACGACTCGAGCGTTACCCCGGCGTGAGATATTGGTGTTGATTCAGACCGTCTGCGAAGCGGTCCAGCATGCCCACCAACGAGGTGTCATTCACAGAGACCTGAAACCTTCGAATATATTGGTTACCGATCACGGACGGCCTTACGTGTTGGATTTCGGGTTGGCCAAAACACTTTTCGAGCAGAATCCCGGCGCGGCGATTTCACAAGAGGGCGATATCCCCGGTACCGTTGCTTATATGTCACCCGAGCAAGCAGCCGGGGAGGTCGAGCAGGTGGACACGCGCACCGATGTGTACGCGCTGGGGGTGATTCTGTACCGGTTGTTGTTCGATGGTGAGCACCCCCATGACCTATCGGGCCCGCAGGTACAGGTCAGAAAGCGCATCGCCGAAAACGAGATACGCTGGACGCGTGACGTGGGTAAGACTGTCGATACGGAACTTGCGGCTCTGCTGCATAAGGCGTTGGCCAAGGCGCCAGAAAATCGTTATGCCTCGGCGGGAGAACTTGCACGCGACATTGAAAATTATCTCCAAGGGGAACCATTGATTGCGCGGCGCCCCACAGTGTTGTACTTTGTTTACAAACGTCTAAGAAAGTATCGAGTGCCCGCGACGATCGCCGCCGTCGTGATCATAGGGGCAATATCACTAGTGACGGTGGGATATTTTCGTGAACGACGTTTAAGAGAACGAGCGCTGGTCGCCGACGCCATTGCCCATCGAGCGATCAAGGTGCTGCGTGGAAAGATTGCACACTCCAGCGCATTACCCGTAGAGCCGCGCGTAGACTTCACAACAAGACGGGCTCCCCCAGAGGCCCAATGGCTAGAACGGGCTCGCTATGCTCACCAGGTGATTCGAGCCAGGGCGGCGATTCAGGTCGGTGATCGGCTAGAGGCTCGGCGCTGTCTGGCGTTGTGTCCGGATCGATTTCGCCATTGGGAATGGTTTTACCTCTGGCGTCTGGTCGAGCTAGCGCCGGTATCACAGTTCCCAGACACACAATCGGTTCGATTGGCGGTTCTCAGTTTCGACTGGCAATCGTCAACGACACCGATCGCTGACGGTATGGTCAACCTATGGGTCACCCAGCGGACCGACATGTGGTTGAGCGTCCTACGGTATCAGGGATCGGTCCATCACATTGCCTTGAGCCCCGATGGCCTCACGACCGCCCACGGAAGTCATGATACAACCATCAAGCTTTTGGATGTTCAGACCGGTCGCGAACAAGCGACGCTTCGCGGGCATCAAGAGCCGGTCCACGCAGTGGCTTATAGCCGCGACGGCCTGCGTTTGATTTCAGGCAGCATGGATCAGACGATTAGACTATGGGATACCGAACTGGGCGTCGAGTTGATGACCCTCCGTGGGCATCGCGCCCCGGTTCGATTTGTGGCATTCAGTCCGGACGGGCATCGAATTATCTCTGTAGACGACGATGCGGTCGTCAAAATTTGGGATTCGGCCGATCTTCCGAAAATCGCATTTTAGTGGATAACCTTCGATTCGAGTCGTCAGCGGTGTTGCTCTGACGTATCAACGACGAACTATGCGGTATCTTCACGAACGGGCACAATCACAGTTCTTCAGATTGCCAGTGCGCGGCGGCTCCATGATGGCTGCCATGATCGGTGTGGCGACGTTAGGCGTCGTCCTGGGATCATCATCTCAGGTCACCGCACACGATGGTGGCGACGGGCCAAACATCGTTCTTATTCAGGCCGATGACGCGGGGGTGGACGACTTAAGTTATCGGCCGCACATCACAAAACTTCAACAGCCTCATCTGGAACAATTTTGTGCCGATTCGGTTGAATTGACCCATTTTTATATGTGTCCTGTTTGCGCTCCATCTCGCGCGGCGCTGCTCACGGGTCGAGACCCGATCCGGGCCGGCGTATGGGGTCTTCAAGGTGGAGGGGACTATTTGCATCCCGGCGAAACCACATTTGCGCAAGCCGTTAAACAAACGGGATACAAGACGGCATTTTTTGGCAAATGGCATTGCGGAAAACAACCAGGTTATTTTCCGTGGGACAAAGGATTTGATGAAGCGTATTACGCATCTCAATATGTACACAGGAATACAAACGGAATTTACAATGGAGAATATGTGAGCACCACAGAGTGGTGTAGCACATATCTTGTTGATAAGAGCATAGCCTTCATGCAAAATTGTATTAGATCAAAAAGAAAGTTCTTGCTCTATCTGTCTTTTTTGGATGTGCACGAGCCGTTGCATGTGAAGGACAACATCTACAAAAAATATATAGAAATGGGCCTTTCAAAGCGCGTCGCCCGTCTCTATGCCATGCTTGAACATATGGATCGTCAGATCGGTCGACTGCTGAGCGAAATCGATCGTCAAGGGTTGAGCGATCGTACAGTGGTTGTTGTCACGAGCGACAATGGTCCCGCACTGCGTGGTCGATGGAAAAGCGAAGGTGGCGCGTTGGTACGGTACGTGTTTACCGAATCCGAAATGCGTCAGCGGCGAAAACGTTTTAGAGGACACAAAGGAACGGTGTATGAAGGTGGGATACGTTCTTATTGTTTTATCCGATGGTCGGGAGTGTATTCGCCCGGCCGTAAAATTTCGGTGATGGCTAGAGATTATGATATTTTCGCGACCATCCTTGACTGGGCAGGTGTGCGTCTTCCTCGAGGGCACTCACCGATCGATGGCAAGAGCCTTGCCTCTGTTCTCAAGGATCCGACTCTGGCGAATCGGCGTGGATGGATTAATCGAGAGTTCTATTTTCAAACATTGCCATTTCCAAAAAAACTTACAGATCCCAACCGGTATCGCAAATTTGATATCCACCAACACGCGATCCGGCGCGGTAAGTATAAGTTTATTGTTGGCCCTTCAACGCGAGAGCTCTACGATTTGTCGATTGACTCAAGGGAAAAAAATAATCTTATTGCGTCTGGTGCCGCGACAGCATATCAGCTTGAGTCAAAATTAAGAATTCATTTCGATTCTGTGAAGAAGCATTTCGCCATGCCGGTCAGTTATATCGGTTGGAACGACGGGCGTGATGCTGCCATGGTGCACAGTGTGTTGGCATTTCGACACTCGTCCAACGTCACGCGATACCGGCACTGGTCAAGCGGATGGCGTCAAGCGGGCGATTACGCCGATTACAAAGTGGTCGTGAAGCGGTCCGGTATTTACCGTGTATATTTAAACTTTGAGAATGTTGGAAGATCTGTGGGGTCTGAATTTGTCCTCTCGATCGGTGCCGCGGAATGTACCGGTGTGGTGAAGGATCAAAAAAAGGGACGCGAGGAGCTATTCAAGAAATTCAGATCGATCGGTAACCATGTCTCAGAAATGAACGAGCTCGGCACCATTCTGTTAACCGACCGCGAATTGGGATATCAGAATATGAAATTAGAACTTGTTCGCAAGGTGGGTCGGGGTGAGGTATTCAATAAATTTTTTCATATTGTTCTGGTATGGGTGGCTCCTTAGGGCCCTGTTGGTGCTGCGATTGTTCTCCTGCCACCGTCAACCCGGCGTATCCGGTACGTCGACGAAACCATAGATTTCACTCAGACGCTGCGGCAATCCAGGTCAGATGCGCGGCCGCTGACTTTCACAGTCGGCAGGCAGGCAAAATCCGGCAATTTCTACCGGCCTGCATCAAACCACATCTTTATGTCACATGGAACGTACTGGAGTTCGATAGGATGCGGGTTTACCGCCGATTTATCAATCCCCAGACACGTGACAGGTGCTGGATAAGGAGTTCCCTTCGATATCCTCGATGCCCGCCGAATGCGGCGTTCAGGCGTGAAACCCGTCACCAAAATGTTCTTCGGACAGTCCATCATGAAGCGCGGACAGAAGCTCTCTTTATTGGCTCGTATGGCCGGCCTGTGTGAGATCACGCCTTGGAGCGTTCCTTCTGGTCTGCGATGTTCAACAGCTTGGGCAGGGGAATGTGACGGTCACACAGCGTCATGGTCAAGCATCTGTTAAGAACAATGATATAAGGCATTTCAATACCTGGACCGTTGGTGCGACAGTCGCTCGTCGTCATAGCGCGAGGCTGCGTTTTGGCGAACAGGCCGGGCTGTCCTTACGTGCTCGTCGAACTGATGAGCAGGCGAGCCCGTCATGCTCGACGCACCGTCTGCCAAGGCGTCCACACGACAAACAAAGACTGATTCTACGCACAAGTAGCCTTGCGGTGACAGGACCTAGCAGCACCTCGACGCACAAAACAGATACGCGATGCCGTCTCAGTACCCAATGACTGGTGTTTCAATCTCTATCGGGTGTTGTTCGTGTACACACAAGGACCATCAGGCCAGCCAGAATCACGGCGGTGCCCGGCTCGGGGACTGGAATCGGTAACGGTCCGGCACCCGAGCCCACGGTCACACCATTGTTGATGATGTACGTACCTCCGGGGCCGCTGGGGGGTTGTGTCGTCTGCCAGAACAACGTGATGGATTCACCCGTGTCCCAAGCGTCGGTCGATACATTCCAGGCTAGGCTTCCGTCGTCAAGGTGCTCGATCGTTATAGCGTCTGGCGTCCCAAGCGCCGACGCCGCGTCGGTAAAGCTAAAGCCGGCTATACCGCTAAAGCCCTCGGCGACAAAGCCGAGCCTAAACTGTTCAACGTCGTCGAGGGCAGTAATGACATCTGGTGATGGAAACGGTGGATCGTTCGGCAAATCGACGCCCGGTGTCACTTGATGGGCGTATGTATAAATGGTCCCGGTCGGATTGTTTGGCGGCACACACTGGGCAATCCCACCTGGGCAGGATACACTGCTGATCAGATCGCCAATGCCTTGGTCAGTCAAATTGACAAACGTGGTTTCGACCTCCGGTCCTACGGGTCCGACGATTTTGGCCCCCAGCGCTAGGCCATCCAGATCCGTCGGTGCGATCGGGTCAGCTTGGATTTGGCCACAAAACAAGCTCGCCGAAACAGTCGCCAGGAGCATTGTTGCCTGAAGCGGATACATGATCACCTCCTACAGCACATCGCAATGTGGTGAGTTACTTTCATCCTCTCTGATCGTACGTGTGTATCAATATTTAAGTTTTAACAAGCGTTAAAACTGTGACACAATATAACAATACCTGTTCAACGATACAAGACTTCCGGGAACGCTTTTTCTGATTCACACACACTGGTACATGAACCAGCGAGAGTTATTGGCTGGTCTTTAGCACCTTCCTTGCATTGAAGGCAGGCGGTTTGAGGGGTGCGATCGACCCAAACCGCTATAGGCGATACAGAAACTCAGATGGAGAAAATCTACGGATGAAGAGTCGCAGATCGACCTATCGATACATGACCGGCAGGTAGGACCGAACAGCGGGTGACATGTCTTGGTCTGAACGGTCGAGTTGTCGACACTCAATTGTGACTGTCACCCGTTCTGTGGCAAACACAGCGCAAGAGGTTCTGCACGCAACGGGCGCATTATAGGGACCCGGTTGTCAGTTGTATCAATGGCGTAGATAGATCAGCTCAGTCGGCTTGACGGGCGATCGTGTATGCCCGTTTCGATGAAGGTCGGATCCATACGGGCCGGCGTGCGGGCGCAATCGTTTTGCGGCCACATGACGACCGAATCGGTCTCGTGGCAGCCGTTGACGGCGATGCCTGATTGTGACGGATTGTGTGATGTCTACACGACGGTCGCGACAGGACGGGTCTGGCAACCGTCCTTCGTTTTCCTGCCATCGAAGCCACAGAAGAGTCATGATGGCCACCCAACACGCGGCAGAAATAGAATAGGCGATGATCGAAAGGGTATATTCAATCATGGGCAAGAACACCTCCTGTATCAGGTGACCCGGCCTGTTTTTGAAACCGAGTCAGTTGCCTGTACTTATCGATAGGCCGCTGGAGGTGCAATCCTGCGCAGAAAATGGGGCTGAGCGGGTTAAAATCGCTCAATTCGAAGTTCTTAACACCGCGAGGCACGGCGGTGTGAGCCGACCGTTTTAGGACCCTAACGATCGCTGCATCCTCTGAAAAAGCGATCGCAGCATGGGGTTGATCCACGGCTGATCGATCGCCCACCGTAATCCGACCTCCAGTTGTTGGTAATCCAGGTCGGTGATCCGTCGATCGCCGTGGAGCTGCGCAGCGGCAATGCTGGCGTAATAAATGATCGATGCGACCTGTCGAGGTAACGGCCGGTCGGGGTGATCGCGGCTATCCTTCGCGAATACCTTGACATGATTCAGTAGTTCGACAGAAGGATCAGGGTGGGTTATTAGATCACGAAATGTCTGTACGGCCGGATCGTGGCTCTGAACCAGTGTCACGACGTCCTGAGCCGCCAGCCCGGGCAGTGTCTTCAGGTCGGACGCCAGAGAGGCGGACAGCTGGTGGTCCAGCACAGCCGCCAGTTCATGGGGGCTCCAAGATACTCCGGGATCTGTTCCCAAGTCCATCACTTGGCTCAACGCGGCGGGTCGATTGACTGTCATTCCGGTGTCACTGACCGCCTGATACAACACACCGGTCTCGGACAGGATCTGTCGTAACTCTGCAATTTCTTGTTCGATCAGGGATGGATCAGGCGTGTATTGTCCAATGATCGATCGCAATATTCGTGCGAATCGTCTCTTAGCGGTAACCAAAATATTCGCCGCGCAGGTTGGCGACTGAAGTCCAAACTGTTCAACCAGTTCTTCATAGGGCGGCGGTTTTGCCGCTGGGTCTAAGACCGGTCGTAAAATTCTGCATTCGAAGACGCCCCATTCTTGGTCCCGACCTGAACCGTGACACTCTCGCTGCATCGTCTGCAAGGTCTGCGCCAGCAATAGCCGGGCCCATTCGACTTCGAATACGTGCTCCGGCGTATCTTGGTCGCAGCCTGCGGCCAGCAACGTGTCCACTTCGACTGTATGGCCGGCACATCGTTTCTGGGCTGTGTGATATCGGTGGTCACTCTTGACATACCAATCCAATGCGTTCAATAGAAACGTTCGAAATTTTCCCTTCTTGCGTTCGACCCTGGCGACAAGTTTTTTCTCGATGACTCGATCGGTGATAAATCCCTGAACCAGGTCTTCTGCTCGATCACGCTTGATTTTCCTTTTTACAATCAGATGAGATTGAATTGCCGGCCAGTACTGCCTCAATAGGTTTTCCAATGCCGGACGATTCACAGCGGTCTTGTCATCGCCAGCTTTGTGGATTAGCGACCAATCGGTGGTCGGGAAGTAACCAGCCGTGGGCGTAGTCCGAGTATTCATAGAATTTTGATTTTGCATCGTATTCATTCAATACGGATCAGCGACAAGATTTCAAGATCGTCGCCCTCGATCGGATCCGTCTCCTAGGAATTACGATATGATATCGTAGTGACCACCGCGATGCGATTACCGCGGCAGACCTGTCCATTTGTCTGTATGTCACCCATGGGTTTTGTACGTTCACCTGAGGTCCAGCGATGGCACAGGGCACGTTAGGCTCACCCCCCTCTGACTACGACGAACAACCGCCGATGAGCTCGTCCAGCGGACAGCACCACCGCATCACCGACGCTGCGGTCCCACAGATTAGCGGTTATCAGGTGATCGAGCGGCTGGGGGAAGGTGGCATGGGCACAGTGTGGCGAGCTGTGCAACTGGGCACCAAGCGCCAGGTTGCCCTCAAACTGATGAGCGCAGCCATGCTCGGCTCCCACAGGGCACGTGCCCGGTTCGAACGGGAAGTTGAATTGGCCGCCGGATTGAGTCATCCTCACATCGCTCGTGTCTACGAAAGCGGATTGGACCGGGGTGTGTACTACTATGCGATGGAGCTAATCAACGGCGTGGCGCTGGATCAAGCATATGTCAAGCGTCATCACCTTAACACACGACAGGTGGTGCTGCTCATGCATGCCGTGTGTCAGGCTGTTCAGCACGCTCATCAGCGCGGCGTCATCCACCGTGACCTTAAGCCATCGAACATTTTGGTCACCGATGATGGGCGATCATATATACTTGATTTTGGGCTTGCCAAAACCCTGTTTGAACCCAACGCGGATGCGGCGATTTCCCAAGAAGGCGACGCGCCCGGGACTGTTGCGTTCATGTCACCTGAACAAGCGGCTGGGGATGTCGACCACATCGACACCCGAACGGACGTGTACACCCTGGGTGTAATTTTATACCGCCTGTTGTTCAACGGTCGACACCCCCACGATCTATCTGGCCCCAAACCCAAGGTCCGACAGAGAATCGCAGACGAAGAGGTGTGTTGGCCGTCAGTGATTCGCAGGTCTGTTGACGGAGAACTGATCGCCATCCTACGTAAAGCACTGGCCAAATTACCCCAAGATCGCTATCCATCGGCTGGCGAACTTGCTCGTGACATCGACAACTATCTTGAAGGCCGTCCACTTCTGGCCAAGCCGCTGACTGTGCGTTATGTGTTGGGCAAGCAAGCACAAAAGTACCGTGCGCCCATCATGGTGGCCATGGCGGTGGCGTGTGGGGTGTTCGCACTTGTGACCGTTGGGTATCTGCACCAGCGTCGACAGGCCGAGTTAACACGTCGGGCACTCTATTTTAATCGCGTTGCTCTGGCCGATACTCACGCTCGCAACAACCATACCAAGCTTGCGAGTCAGGTGTTGGTCGCGTGTCCGACGGACCTGCGTCACTGGGAATGGTATTACCTGCGTCAGGAGATCGATCAGTCAACACATACCATTAGCAACCTTGGTCGACCCGTGCTCGCTGTGGCGTTTGGCCCAGGCGGCCAACAAATCATCGCAGCTGACGTTCATCAGATTACCGTTTGGCAATTGAGCTCCAAGCAAGCGACCAGGTCGCAACGTTCGCCGAAAGCGCAGAACCTTGAACTGGCAGCGTTGAGTGACAAGGGCAGTCATGTGGCCTGGGTCGACGACGATCGGACCATTCAGTGTTGGGATCTGACCAACGGCACATTGGCCCATCCTCTTCGTGGGGTTGGCGAGCAGACCCGTACATTGGCTCTAAGTTCCGATGGCCGACGCGTGGTGACCGTGGGGCATGAGTTCACAGTGGCGACTCGGGGCGACAAGTATGTGCGACCGACGCAGAATAGTGTGATTTCTGTTTGGGACACCCATGGCGGCGAGCGATTGAGGGTGTTCGGATCGGAGACAGTGATTCGATCCTTGGCGTTTGATACCCACGGACAACGGGTGGTGGCAGGAGGATGGGACCGAGTTGTGATTTGGGACATTGCCTCTGGTACAACGATCCGTACGCTCGCCGGCGGCGGTTACGCGTTGGCATTTAGTCCCGATGGTCTGCACCTGGCGACTAGCCGTGCCGACGCCACGATCACACTTTGGAATGTGGAAACAGGTGCCAGGGTCAGATCATTCCGGGGACATCAGCGGCTGGTCACGACACTGGCATTTAGTCCCGATGGACAGCGGCTGGTCTCCGGTGGATTAGACATGACCATTAAGGTATGGAATGTAAGACCACACACAAAAGCGTATCAGGTCACGTCACCGCTGCTGGCGATGAGTGCAGACAGTCGATACCTTGCCGCGGCGGCTCCAGATCAATCACTAAAACTTCTGGATACAGCCTCGGGCAGTGTGTATCGGTCGTTACCAAATCAGAAAGACTTGGACACCGTGGTGTTTCGAAGCGACGCCGAGCAAATGATTACCTTATCGGGAACGGGTCATATGACGGCGCAGATCTGGGACGTGGCGTCAGGCGTGCGCCTGAACCGATTGCACAAAAAGGTTCGGTCTCCGGTATTTGGGCCTCGTGGTCAGATGATCGCAACGATCCGTGGGGCACAAGTCACACTTTGGGACGCACAGACAGGGGGTGCGTTGGCTGATCTGACCGGGCATCGAGGTCCGGTCAGAACCGTTGCGTTCAGTCCCAACGGTCACCGTGTCGTGTCCAGTGGAGATGATCGGACCATTCGGGTTTGGGATACCCGGTCTTTTAGACAGACCACGAAACTCGATAGTCATCAGACGACGGTTGTACGCGTTGTGGTCACCGCGAACAATAAACGCATCATTTCGTTTGGCTTAGACGATTCGATCAAATTGTGGGAATTTCGATCCGGACGACTTGTCGAGGCGTTACAGCCTAACATGCAGATCCGTACAGTGGCGTTTAACGCCGATGGGACACAGATGGCATTGGGTGGTTATGGCGATGTCCGCATCGTCGATACCGATTCGGGCGCTGTAGCCATGACCTTCCGTGGCCATGAAGAATTCGTCGACGCACTGGCGTTTAGCCCTGATGGCAGGCGGTTGGTCTCAGGCGGCGACGACTCAATGGTCAAGCTCTGGGACCTAGATTCGAACAACGAGGTCATGACCCTCCATGGACATAAAACCGGCATCCGATATTTGGCGTTTACTCCGGACGGCAGACGGCTGACATCGGTCGGTGAGGATGGCCATGTTCGTTTGTGGCACGCGCCGCTTGCCAATCACGTAAGCCCCTGGCCGTAAGCGGCTACCGGGTTTGTCGGTCAAGCCAAAGAACACAGAACGGTCCTAATCCCGGTCAATATCGAACGAATACTGCTATTCTGCGGCATGGTCATGTCGTGGCGAAGCGGTCAACGACAACCACCCATGACGACAAAGTGATCGTCGGCTACGCCTTCCTAAAACCGAGTTGAGTGACTATCATCATACAAACGGTGAAACGCAATGTCCCTATCAAGTCAAAGTAACTTTATGGCCTTTTGGACGCGATCTTGCGATAACATGATGGACAGGATCCATGGCATATTCGGCGTGGGAGATCACATCTTGCCCCGTTTCTGTTCGCTTGGGTGTCTGCGGTCGGTAGGATGGGTCTTGTGCGTTGCTGTGACGGTAGAGGGCGCTGACCCCGATCTTGTCGTCGCAGAAGGGGTGACGCGATCGCCGACTCATCTGGCCGATGAGCTGTTGGCCAGTGGTTTGAAGGCCTACCACCGAGGGGACTTTGCCAAGGCCATTAAAGACTGGAGACAGTCTCGGCATGCCTATGACAGAGCGGGCAGTGTAGAGGGACAGATCGACACGTTACGAAACCAGGCTGTTGTATTGAGAGCCCAGGGCAAATTCCCAACGGCGATCGAGCATCTCGGATCGGCTGTACAACTGGCCGAGACTCTGGACGACGACGCCAGGCGAATCGCGGTTCACAACGATTTGGGTGCGGTGCTTACGCTCACACGAGACCTAACCCAAGCCCAGTCACATTTTGATCAGTGTCTGGCTCTAGTCACACAGGACGAAGATGACTCCGCGATGGGGTCGATCCTAAACAACATGGGTAATCTGGCCACCGCCCAAGGAATGCACGGTGAGGCGCTGCAGTTTTACAAGCGATCGGCCGAAATTGCCGAACGGGTGGGCCACGGCATACTGTCGGCCCAAGCGCTCGTCAATGCAGCGATGGCAGCCGCGGCCTCAGAGAAGTTTCAGGAAGCACACGATCTGGACACACAGGCGCTGAGCCGGCTTCAGAACCTGCCCCAGACGCATGACCGGGCCAATCTTCTGATTACCATCGGCAGTACCGAACAACGTTTGCTTCGTCAATTATCCCCGGAGCGACGCGCCGAAGGACTGGCTTTGGCGCGTCAGGCGTATCAGTCGGCGATCCGCGCCGCTACAGCGACCCAAGATGGCCGGGCGTTGGCTTACGCCTCGGGATACCTGGGCCGATTGTACGAATCAGAGGGCCAGTTCGACCGTGCCATGGCAATGACTCGCCAGGCTGTTTTTGCCGCTCAGCGGGCTCAGATTCCCGACGCGCTCTATCAATGGTATTGGCAATCCGGCAGGTTATACCAGGCACAGGAGCAACTTAACGAAGCGCTCGCGGCGTACCGTAGGGCCGTCGAAACATTCGGTGTCATCTGGCACGATGTAGCGGTCGGTCGCGGCAATCGGGACGTCGCCTCCTCATTCCGGCAAGAGGTCGGCCAGCTGTTCTTCGATATGGCGGACGTGTTACTGCAGCGCGCCCAACTCACCGACGACCCAGATCAAGCACGGCACGACCTTTGGGAGGCAAGACGGACGATCGAACGATTCAAGACCAACGAGTTGGTGGACTATTTTCAAGACGAGTGTGTTGATATGTTCGATTCAAGAATCGCTCATATTGAGAATATTTCGCCAGATACAGCGATTGTCTACATGATCCCTCTGCAGGACCGTACAGAGTTACTCTTGAGTTTTCACGGCGGTGACTTGGAGCGATTCACCGTCAACGTGAATCGGGATCAACTAAGTCAGGCAGTGAAGCGATTTCGCATAGAGTTGGAAGACCTGTCGTCCGCCCGTCATCAGCGGTATGCCAAGCAGCTTTATCGGTGGCTGATGATCCCCATCCGACCGACACTACAGGCCCGACACATCGATACGTTGGTGTTCGTTCCCGATGGCGTGCTGCGGCTGATTCCCATGGCCGCGTTGCATGACGGCCGTCAGTTCCTTATCCAGCAGTACGCCACGGCTATCACGCCAGGGTTGACGCTGATAGACCCTCAGCCTCTAGAACGTCATCGAGGGCAGGTGCTTGCCTGTGGTCTCTCCGAGATCAACCACGGTGATCTTCCGCCATTGGAGCACGTATCTGACGAAGTTGAGGGTATTGCACAATTGTTTCGAGGGACAAAATTGTTGGGCGAAGAATTTGTGCTCCATCGGCTTGAACAGGAGATCGCACACCACCCGTACTCGATTGTTCATTTCGCATCACACGGCCAATTCGGCCATTCGGCTGAACAAACTTTTGTCCTGACATACGACTCAAAGTTGACGCTTTCGGGCTTGGCACAGTTGATCCAGCCGACGCGTTTTCGTGATCGTCCCGTTGAGTTGTTGGCCTTGAGTGCCTGCCAGACCGCCGCCGGAGACGATCGGGCGGCACTGGGGTTAGCGGGAGTCGCGCTGAGAGCTGGGGCTCGCAGCGCAGTGGCAACACTGTGGTCGGTCCAAGACAACGCAGCGGCTTTGTTGCTTCACGAGTTCTATAAGCAGATCAAACAAGACCATACGATGTCCAAAGCCAAGGCGATGCAGCGGGCCCAACGCATGCTGCTAGAACAACAATGGATGTATGACGATCCCTATTTTTGGTCCCCATTCCTCGTCATCGGAAATTGGCTCTAAACGGCGCAAGGACTGGCAGGTTTCGGGTTATCTACTCGTGGACGAGGTTCATATGGTTAAACACCGGGAGGCCTTAATATGAGCTCCACCAGTCCGGCTTTTGTGCTCAGTGTCGTGACGATATGCTCGATCAATGGCACGGTCACATGGGGTGATCCCAGCGATCAGGCTCAAGAAGAGGCGGTGGCCCGCACCGATCAGATCGACACTCGGTCTATCGATCGGGCGGCACGCCATGGGCGATTGGTGTTCACACCCAAGCGGATCCCCGGGGTTCCGGTACACCGCACGAGGGTCGTGGGTAGACACCGAGGCCTTACTCGTAGCGCGACGGTATCCCCGGAGCTTTACGTGCTATTGCCCGAACAGATCGCATTGACAGCCCAGGCGCAGCCGTCGCTCTTCTGGTACCTGTCAGAACCCGTTGATCACCCAGTGAGATTAAGTATCAGCACACCAGGCCACGACGACTCGGTCCTTGAACTGAACGTGGACGCGTCGAAGATTCGCGGTATTCAAAGGTTAGATACGGCAAAATTTGCGATCAAACTCAAAGCGGGTGTGCGGTATGACTGGGTGGTCACCGTGATGACCGATCCTCAGGCGCCGTCCGGACAAGTGTACGCCAAGAGTGTCGTCTGGCGTGTGGATGGTCCCAAGGAGTTAATGAATCGACTCATGCACGCCGCAGACCAGCGAGAACGCGCGGAGATTGCCGCCGAAGAAGGGGTCTGGGTCGACGCCCTGGCGGGGCTTAGTGACCTCATTAAACATCATCCCAATGATTCCTCGTTACGTCGTGATCGGGCCGATCTCTTGCGACAGGCGGGCTTCAAAGTTGCCGTCAAAACACTGGCGGATCACGGATTTGATGAAGAAGTTCATCTTCCGTCCGCGATGGCTGTCGCACAGCCTTAGCGATTGGTCGGTAGGGCCATCGAAGCAATCTCTTCGGTTCCGGCCCGAGAGGTCGAGTCCTTGGCTATTCTTTGCGGTCTACGTCTGAGTTTTCCTTGCTCAAAACACCGTCGATGTGAATTCGATAAGAAAGGAAAACTTATCCAGTATCGGCCGCCCAAATCCGGGTGGCACCGAGCGGGTTTTACCCAGATATACGATTTTGGGATTCTTCAGCGCAAGATCGCTGTCTGTTGACTGTATATACCTGTGGAGCAGAGCGAAATACTTTAAGGTGGCCGGTGATTTACCACAGATTTTGATACGCGTCGTATGTTTTCTCTCACGATAAAAGCACCTTAAGTTTGTTGTAAATCATTTTGCCCACATTCGTAGATATCGCGTGGGGATTAGTCTGGATTGGCATAAGCCTTAAGTGAGAAAGGATCAAACAATGAAAACCGTCAGTCACGATTGCTTAAAAAATCAGCATAAATATCTAGAGCCGGTAGGTGAAGATAGACTAGCGACTGTACAAGGCGGCTGGTTTGAGACCGCGTTATCGGTATCGTGGTTCAGTCCCGATGTCGTGATGAGCCCGACATTACCGTTGCCTCCACCCAAATCCATTGCCGATTTTCGGCTTGGTAGCTTTCTGATCAATGGTCGATAAACCCGTAGGTGAACAGTCACGAGACGCAGAAAATTTTTTCAAACAGATTCCTTGGTTGTTCGACGTCCAATGCAACCAGAGAGCTGAGAGCGAGGTCGGGCCTTATGGGTTTGACCTCGTTTTTCATCCGGGTCTAAATGATCAAATTCTGTCGTGATGTTCCGAAAGCGAGCCACCAAAGAAAGGTGTGGGCTTTTAAAAAGCGGTCACGGCCACTCTGAACAGTATGCCCTTGTCTTGCAGATCGTCGTTTGAGTTATCGAAATCTCTAAAGGGGTAGCCCCAATATAGTTCGGCATTTATCCGGTTGTTTAACTGCAACAGTACGCCGATCCCGACGCTGGTAATTTCCTGTGACTTGCCGTGCCCACCGGCGTCTTTTCCTAGTCCGACGTCTAGAAAAGGAACGAGATAAAAAGTACCGCTCCCCGCGGTATCAAACAAGATAGGGATTCGAGATTCAATTGATGCCACAAGGCCTTTGTCGACGACGACTTGATTTTTGCGATAGCCTCGGACCGTGTCCAAGCCGCCGATGCTAAATTGCTCGGCGGACATCAATGGTTCATCAGCCAGCTGGGTACTGACCCGAACCACGAGTTGGTTTGAGCTATCTCCTAATCGTTGGATGTACTGCAACTGTCCTAGCCAAGCGAAGAACTTGCCATCTGCCTGGCGATTACCATCTAGTCCTCGTATGGGGTTCTCGGTGGCATCGAAGGCATCGATACCCAAAGAAAACGTCGATCTGATGGCCAGAGCGCTGTGTCGACTGCGCTCGGTCCATTCTTGGCTGAATCGAAGGGTGGTGATCTTGCTGACACCATCTTGTGCCCCGGGCGAAAAAGAGGACGGTAGCCCGAGCAAGAACGTCTCGTTTGTCGAGCGTTCACCAGATACGGTTACCGCAAACTCTCGATACGGGGTGCGGTAAAGCGAGGCTCTCACGGCGATCGCAACACTTTCTGATTCACTGGTAATGTCAAGGGTGTCAAACGGTTCTTCGACGATGAGTGTGTTGCTACGGTTGTAATCAATGATCAGTGTCAGGTGATCTTCGTTAAGCGGTATGGAATAAGTGATGCCAAGTTCGTCGTTTCCGGCAAAGTCCATGTGATCTAAACCACCCTCCGTGATGCCATAATCAATATGAAGGGCATCTCCGTGTCCTGTGAGGTTGGTATGCGACACCAGAAGATCAAACTGTTCGGCTCCAAGGCTTGCCGATCGGTTGTTGCCAAATTCAATACCGACACTCAACGGTTGATGCTCATCAATCGACACGTCCAAGAGACTCTCGCCCGGTAAATCGCCTGGTTTAAGTTCGGCGTTGACACTGGCGATGTTGGGATCCTGGCGAATGATTTCTAGTCGGTCTCTAAGATCTGTCATGTTCAGCGGTGCAGTCACACCGTGCTCGATACGCTTACGGACGTAACCAGCTTTGAGACGCTCATTGCCGGTTACGGTGATGTCCGACAGCACGCCTTCGATCACGAGAAACTTGATTGCTCCATCTGTCACTGTTTGATCTGGTAGAATCGCACCCGAATTGATATAGCCCTGGTTAACGTAATGCCGAACGAGGATCAGGCGAGCTTCTTCAAGCTGGTCATTGGTTATTCTTCGGTTAACGAATGTTTCCAGCAGTTGCGCCAGTTCATCGTCAGAAAACGCGGTGTTGCCTTCAAAAGTAAATTTGTGGACTTCTACGGACACCGCGTTGTTGAGCGTTTTCGGTTCGTCAGATCGGTCACCTTCACGATCGGTTGCTGGATCTTTTCCTAGGCATACTGACCATAGGGACAGGGTCCATAACAGATAGACAGTGGCAACGTTTCTTAACAGTTGGAAAATCGCTTGGCACTCCTAATGGACAATCAAGAGTGTAACAGGGCCACGTTGGCCATGCACGGGTAGCCTGGCAGCTGTGGCCCTAGCTAGAGAACACTGTCTATGCGTTTGATCGGCCGCATCAGCGAAAGAACAGATTTTGCGCCATCACAGTGTCGGGAGGGCTGGTATGATCCCAACCGGGTTGTGGCGTACAACAGCGCAAGCTGTTCGTCTTGTACCCAGGATCTTGTATACTATATTAAACCAGTTGCAGGAGGCCAGCGGTCATGTCCACGTCGAAGTGTTGTGGGTTGGTGATCCTGTTGTGGTTGAACCCGGTTTGGGTTTTGTCGGTTTTCGGCCAGATTACTCTCGATGGATCGGTGGGGCCTGGTATCGCTCGTGATCTTCAGCCCGTGGGTAACGAATTTCAGGTCGGGGCAGATCTGGGGACGGTGATCGGTAGTGACGCTTCGGCGAATTTGTTTCATAGTTTTAGTCGGTTCAATGTCAACACGGGTCAGTCAGCGATTTTCACCGGTCCTTCTCACATTGCCCGTGTGTTGGCACGCGTGACCGGCGGTACGCGTTCGCATATTCACGGATTGCTGGCCACGTCGGGCATGCCCAACGCCGATTTTTTTCTAATGAACCCCAACGGTGTGATCTTTGGTTCCGGTGCTCAACTGGACGTGGGTGGTTCTTTCACGGTGACCACTGCCGATGCACTGGAGTTGGCTGACGGCGGGCGTTTTGCAGCGTTGATCGGTGCAAATGACAGCATGCTCACCAGTGCCCCGCCTGAAGCGTTTGGTTTTCTCGGTGCGCAGACGAAAGGTATATCGATTCAAGATGCCGTTCTAAGTGTGGCAGAGGGCCGATCTCTATCCATCGTTGCCGGGGATGTAAACATGGCCCGTAGCGCCATCTCCGCGTCGGCAGGCCAGGTCAATATCGTAAGCGTTTCCGATCCGGGACAAATCTCGTTCGAAAATACCGGACAGGACGTAAATGTCGATGTGGGCGCATTTGAACATCTGGGTCTGATCGAGGTCATTGACGGCTCATCGGTCGCGGTCGATGGCGACGGTGGTGGGCGTGTGATGATCCGCGGCGGACAGCTGTTAGTGTTGGATTCGTCGGTCACCGCCAGGTCGTTGGGGGGTACCAATGGTCGTGGCGTCGATATTGTCGCCAAAGATCAGATGAGCATTGTCCGTGGCAAGATCGACACACGGTCTGAAGGCCAAGGCCGAAGCGGAAACGTCCATATTGTCACAGAGTCGCTCGTGCTCGACGCCCGCGATGCGGTTGGTGAGGTGGGAGTGTTGGCCGGTACGAAGACTGAATCTCCGACCAACATGCGTGTGACGCTTGATGTGACACACGCGTTTGACGCAGATATACAAGCGATTATTGAAAGCCCTGCCGGTACACGTGTGGAGCTGTTTGAGGGTGTGGGCGGCGGCGGTGACGACTTTACCGGTACCGTGTTGGACGATCGAGCCACCACGTCCATTTCCGATGGTTCTGCGCCCTTTACCGGCACGTTCCGGCCTCAGAATTCGCTATCGGCGTTTATCGGGGAATCGGTTCTGGGACAGTGGGTTTTGGAGTTGACAGATACGTTCCCGTTGGCAGATGACGGTACGCTCAACAGCTGGTCGGTGCAGATCGGATCATCTGTGTTTCAGTCGGCCGATGTGGGTCAGATGATCGACTTTGACCAGCCCGTTGTCCGATCAGGGCTGTCTGTGGACAATCCAGGACTGACGGTGACAGGTGTTCAACTTGCCGGTGATATCAAGATCGAATCGAGCGTTGTGGAGGTGTTTGGCCACGTGACGATATCGGCGGCCGGCGCCAATCTTGATGCTCCAGCGGGCGATGTATCGGTCACCGCACCGACGATTTTTCTCAACGGTACCGAAGGTGGATTTGGCCATACGTGGTTGCCAGGAGTGGGTTGTTTTTTCCCGTCCGGCGGCGGGGTGGTGGTGGATCATAGCCTGGGATCGGGGGCCACCCTTTCCGGTCCTGATTTTCAGATCACCGCTGACCTGGGGACAATCAAGGGCGGCAACTTGTTTCACAGCTTTAGCCGTTTTGACTTACGGTGTCACCAGACGGCAACGTTTACGGGTCCGGATCACATTGTCAACATTTTGTCGAGGGTTGTCGGAGCCGGGGTGTCCCATATTGATGGGCAAGTGGTATCCGGCATCGAGGACGCAAATCTATTTTTTATCAACCCCAGTGGTGTGATCGTTGGCCCGACAGCAGACCTGAATGTCAGTGGTTCATTGACGCTGACCACCACAGACGTGTTGCACATGGGTTCGGCGGGACAGGGGCGGTTTGGGGCCTCAACCGATCCGACCGACAGCATATTGTCTAGCGCGGCACCGGGCGCGTTTGGATTCCTGGGTGGCCCTGAGGCGCGGGTCGTTGTGAACAGCGATCTAATCAATGACGACGGGATCTCAATCAGGGCCGGATCCGTTGAGATCAGCGGCGGATCTAGGCTGACCACCATCAGAGGCGGTGATATCGAGTTGATCGGATCACATCAAGTTGTCTTATCGGGCATTAATCGTGATGGTTCTTCGTCTGGCGTCTCGACGCTGCATTTGTCGTCGGGTCAGCCTGGCTCGATACACGTCGATGCGCCGATCGTTCGGTTCGACAACGGGGCATCGATTAGCACAACCCGATTTGAGACCGGATTGGGTGCAGGCATTGACGTGATCGCCTCCGAAAGTATTACGCTTTCGGGCGTCGATGGCGATGGCGACGGCGCGTTCATCTTGGCGTTGACGTTTTTAGAAAGTGGCAACGCTGGCACCATCCTTCTCAAAGCACCACGTATTTGGCTCGATGACGGTGCGACCGTTAGTGCAGACACATTTGGCGACGGATCCGCCGGAAATATCGAATTTATTGCTTCCGAAAGCATCCTCCTGTCGGGTGCCAATGGCAACGGCCTTGCGTCGGCCGTCGTTGCCGGGACAACGTTGTTTGGCGGTGGCGATGCCGGCACGATTCTCTTTGATGCACCGAGGATTCATCTAGAAGATGGTGCTTCTGTAGACACGAGCACGACCGGTAGCGGCCCCGCTGGAAACATCGAAATGATGGCCACCGAAGCCATCACGCTATCGGGCACATCCAAGTCAGGGTCGGGCTCGACCATCGCGTCGAGAACGTTTTCGGTGGGCGATGCCGGTTCGATCAAGGTTGAAGCGCCGTTTGTTGCACTTGAAGACGGTGCACAGATCGCAACCAGTACGACGTCGACAGGGGACGGCGGTGCGGTTGACTTTAAGGTCGATCAGTTGCACATGCGTAACGAGGCTAGCCTCGCCGCTAGCAGTGATCAGGTCACCGACGGCGCGGGTACCGCCGGTAATATTACCGTTCTGGCCACGGGTTCCGTGGTCATAAACGATCAATCTAAGATTGCCACGTCTGCAGCCAACGCTGACGGCGGGAACATCTCCGTTTCAACAGGACACAATCTTGAATTGACCAACAGTCAAATGACAGCCCAGGCGGCGCAAAATGGCGGTAACATTACCATCGTCGCACCGAATATTCTTCGATTACAGGACAGCCAGATCGATGTCCAGGCTAACCGCGACGGCGGAGATATTACGATCGATCCACTGCTAGTGGATCTGCGAGGTCGTAGCGCGATTACTGCCGACGCCGTTGCCGGTAGCGGTGGCAATATTACGATTCAAACGACGATTTTGCATCAGTCCTCCGCCAGCCGCATTACCGCGTCTTCAATGTTTGGCGTCTCGGGCACGGTGAATGTCAATTCCACCCTTGACCTGACGGGGAGCCTGGTGGCCGTATCGGCGTCGCTACTAGATCTGGACGCTCAGCTGCAGCCGCACTGTGCGGTCCAGTTTGGGGTTGGTGAGGCGAGCACTTTTGTGGTGTCAGGCCGTGGCGGTACGCCGTTGGCCCCGAACCGGTGGCAGCCCAGCGTGGATTTGGCTGCTCCCGATAGATAAATTTAGTGACATCACGTTGTCGTAGCCGGCCGGGAGGATCGCGTGCAAAGCTGAACACGGACGCTCGGGTACGCGGTGTGGGCGAAGTTTCTCAAGGCACAAACGAACATGGACGTGGTTCGTGACGGTTTTTCGTTTTATGAACTGGCAAGAGGTGTTCCATGACGTTCAATCGACAGTGTTGCTGGTTGGCGGTCTTGCTGTGGTTGAACCCTATATGGGCCTTGTGGGTGTTTGGCCAGATCTCACTTGACGGATCGGTGGGACCTGGTATCGCTCGTGATCTCCAGCCCGTGGGTAACGAATTTCAGGTCGGGGCAGATCTGGGGACGGTGATCAGTAGTGGCGCTTCGGCAAACCTATTTCATAGTTTTGGTCGGTTCAATGTCAATACGGGTCAGTCAGCGATTTTCACCGGTCCTTCGCATATCACCAACGTATTGGCACGGGTGACGGGACATACGCCGTCGCATATTCGTGGATTATTGGCCACGTCGGGCATGCCCAACGCCAATTTTTTTCTAATGAACCCCAACGGTGTGATCTTTGGTTCCGGTGCTAAACTGGACGTGGGTGGTTCTTTCACGGTGACCACTGCCGATGCGCTGGAGCTGGCTGACGGCGGGCGTTTTACAGCGTCGATCGGTGCAAATGACAGCATGCTCACCAGTGCCCCGCCTGAAGCGTTTGGATTCCTGGGTGGCCCTGAGGCGCGGGTCGTTGTGAACAGCGATCTAATCAATGACGACGGGATCTCAATCAGGGCCGGTTCCGTTGAAATCAGTGGCGGATCTATGTTGAGTACCATTAGAGGCGGTGATATCGAGTTGATCGGATCACATCAAGTTGTCTTATCGGGCATTAATCGTAACGGCTCTTCGGCTGGTGTCTTGACGCTGCACCTGCCGTTCGGTCAATCTGGCTCGATACACGTCGAGGCGCCGATCGTTCGGCTCGACAACGGGGCATCGATTAGCACGACTCTTGACAACCTATTTGGTACAGACGGTGCAGACGTTGACATCATCGCTTCTGAGAGTATTACGCTTTCGGGGGTCGGCGACCAAGGTAAAGGCGCGATTATCTCGGCTACCTCGACGTTCTTCGCAAGTGGCAATGCTGGCACCATCCTTCTCAAAGCACCACGTATTTGGCTCGATGACGGTGCGGCCGTTAGTGCAGACACATTTGGCAATGGATCCGCCGGAAATATCGAATTTATTGCTTCCGAAAGTATCCTCCTGTCGGGTGCCAATGGCAACGGCCTTGCGTCGTCCGTCATGGCCGGGACGTTGGCGTCTGGCAGTGGCGATGCCGGCACGATCCTCTTTGATGCACCGAGGATTCATCTAGAAGATGGTGCTTCTGTAGACACGAGCACGACCGAAAGTGGTCCCGCTGGAAACATCGAAATGATGGCCGCCGAAGCTATCACGCTATCGGGCACATCCAAGTCAGGGTCGGGCTCGACCATCGCGTCGAGAACGTTTTCGGTGGGCAATGCCGGTTCGATCAAGGTTGAAGCGCCGCTTGTTGCACTTGAAGACGGTGCACAGATCGCAACCAGTACGACGTCGACAGGGGACGGCGGTGCGGTTGACTTTAAGGTCGATCAGTTGCACATGCGTAACGAGGCTAGCCTCGCCGCTAGCAGTGATCAGGTCACCGACGGCGCGGGTACCGCCGGTAATATTACCGTTCTGGCCACGGGTTCCGTGGTCATAAACGATCAATCTAAGATTGCCACGTCTGCAGCCAACGCTGACGGCGGGAACATCTCCGTTTCAACAGGACACAATCTTGAATTGACCAACAGTCAAATGACAGCCCAGGCGGCGCAAAATGGCGGTAACATTACCATCGTCGCACCGAATATTCTTCGATTACAGGACAGCCAGATCGATGTCCAGGCTAACCGCGACGGCGGAGATATTACGATCGATCCACTGCTAGTGGATCTGCGAGGTCGTAGCGCGATTACTGCCGACGCCGTTGCCGGTAGCGGTGGCAATATTACGATTCAAACGACGATTTTGCATCAGTCCTCCGCCAGCCGCATTACCGCGTCTTCAATGTTTGGCGTCTCGGGCACGGTGAATGTCAATTCCACCCTTGACCTGACCGGGAGCCTGGTGGACGTATCGGCGTCGCTACTGGATCTGGACGCTCAGCTGCAGCCGCACTGTGCGGTCCAGTTTGGGGTTGGTGAGGTGAGCACTTTTGTGGTGTCAGGCCGTGGCGGTACGCCGTTGGCCCCAAACCGATGGCAACCCAGCGTGAATTTGGCTGCACCTCCTCACACCGGCACCATTGATCGTTCGTTAGACGAACCCGGCCATATCGGCTCCGATCCAATACGGACAAATCAAGCCCCGCCGAGACGTCCATGACGTCGCCGGATTAATCTTGAGCAGTCATACCACTGGCTTCAACCGCCCTCGATAGCATATCGATCGTCACGACATGGGCCGACGGATGATCTGCCCCTGGTGGCAGATCAATAACAGATGTCCAGGCAGCACGGTCCAGCTTGACTCCCATCACGTGCCTGATCCGTTCGAGAATCATCACCACATCCACTTCGTCGGCCTGGATAGATGGACTATCTAACGGTTGTGTAACCCTCAACGCCGTCATCGGGACACCCAGTTCTAAGCAAACGATCCGTTTAATGGCATTGACCGTTGCACTTCCGGGACCGGTACGGTTTCCATGGTCGGTCTGCGCTTTGAGGTTTCGGAGGTCTTGTGACACACCCAACAATTCTGCCATCGCATCCAGAAATGTGGCGACGATCTGCTGACCGGTGGTCTTGAGAGATTGGGGGTATGTGCAACGAATTCTAAAAAATTGATGTCCGAGGACTGTGAGGAAGATGTAAGTCAGTGCAGGGTGCTGGGCAATACTCAACCGGAATCTGGCACACAGGACCTCAAGTTGGTGGGGCGGACGGCCCACACTGACCATCTCATCTCCCAGCGGCTCAAGCTGGCCGTATTCATTGCCCACCGCATTGACCAAGCTACAAAGTTGGGATTTGAGCTGGATGAAATGGGCACATGCCATAGACGAATGGACGCCATTGGGAGGTAACCCCAAGCGGCTATCGTAAACACTGATTGTCAGAAGAATGCCTTGATCGGAGACGTAAGACACACCGAAGCCACCCGTTCCGTGGTCAGGCATGCGAATATCCTGGCGAGTCATTTGGCCCAATTCCTCTGGGAACAGACTTGGCGTAAGCAGTGTTTGTGTTTTAGGCACCTCATGTTCTCCTTTGCCGTTCGATCTGTCTCGAGATCTGCTTCCCATATAAAACCTGCCACCATTTCTGATGTACGTCTCCTATAAGTACATACATGGCCGCGGATCACTTTCTGCGCCAGGTGCAAAAAGTTTGTTATACCTGTGCTGTGACAGCCGCCTCCGTGACCGTTGTTTCGGCTCCAAAGCCACCGTGGTGAGATCAGACGCTCACAACGGCGATCAGGGGCACGACCCAATCGCAGACCTCGGTCGCACCAAACCCATGATTTTGGCCAGAACGTCTGCCTGGTGGGGTGTTAGGACTGACGACGATGGCCTTGTTGATGATGATCGAAAGTGGAGTAGAGGCCAACCCTTAGGTCACAAATTCGAGCAGCACGATCAACCGATACCTGCAGTGGGTCTAATTATTTTCAGTTGCGAAATATAGCGTAAGTCGCTATTTTTCTATCAGTTAAGTAAGGAATGGTTGTTTTGGCACTCGGCGCAAGAAATGATCTGGATTGGTGTATCAACTATTAGAATGAAACGCGATAGCTTAAATCTTGACACACGATCTGCTCATTGGATGAACAGACCAGCTCGGCATCGATTCGAAATGGCGGGGAGAAATGTCGTGAAACCAAAAGACATCTTTGCGACTCGAAGGAGGTGACTGGCGATGGCCCGTATCACAGCAGAAAATTTAAAAAAATCTCAGACAGCCCGTGGGACGTTGGTCACGTTGCAAGACACCGTGGCACGCGTCAGTCAAAAAGGTAGTAACCGCGTGTCGCGGCTGGTCGCAAAATTACGGCAGAGGCAGCTCGAACTGGCGATGGGGGGAGCCGTGCGTGATTCGGCTCGCTATGCGGATCGCGCTCGACGTGTCCGTGGCATGTTTAGTGTGTAATGCCGGCTCATGTCTCACGTCCATCGGTGTTCGCCCGATCTGTTGTCGGCGCCGATATCGGACGGATCCGATGACTACGCCTTGCTCTCCAGTGACCGGCAAGCCGGATTTGAGATCTCATCGTCAAAAGCCCAATAACCGTTCTTGACGTGATCGTCTTAAGACCGGCGGTGGGTCATTGGGCAAGGGAGTAGATGATTTAGCGAATATCGAGTCCTTCAGATCATCACCCAGATTGAAAATTCCGGTGCGTACCAGTGCCACAACGAGTTACATGCATTGCGTATTTTGTTGTTCGTCGAGGATTGTCTCGTTCCTGTGATGAAAAGACCGCGATGGCAAACACATACACAAGAATTTTCTGTGTTGGGTACTTTCTAGTGGAAGCTAGCCGGAGAGGCGCATGACCGGTTGATTGGCTGGCTGGACGGGTGTTGGTCACCCCAATCAGAAAAATCGGTTCCGCTTGAATAAAGCCCTCTGTTGGCTTTGTCGACACCTACTGATAGGACCAGGAGATGTCGTGGTGAACAGTAGGCTAAGAGATCGATACTTATCCAAAATTCGGTCTTCCGGATCGAAAACACCCTCTGCTTTTCTATCGTGTCTGACCGTCGTGGTTCTGGGTTGGTGGATCGCTGGATGCTCGACGATCAGCTCGACCGATCATCATTCTTTCGTTCTGACTTCTTCAGACTTACTCTACGAAATCGGTGGCTCGTGGCTCAATGAGGTTCGACCTGACAACGATATTTTGACGGTGGCATCCGCCCCTTCTTTTGGTTTCCTGAAAGCCAATCCGACACGCGTGCGGGTCGACGGTAAGACCCTTCGTGTGACCGGTACCGAGCCGATGTCCAGCAAACCAGGGATGATTCAGATCATCGATGGCAAACTTTACGCGCCCGGCCACCGTTTGAGCGCCGATTCTCGGCGAACGATGCAGCAACCCTAAAGGCCATCTCAACCGAACAGACTTGATCTATGTCGTGGGGATTGCCCCATCGGTGTGGGTGGCGCGGATCGTGTCAATAAAGGCCTGGCCGTACCGTTCAAGTTTGGTGTGCCCCACGCCTGTAATTTGGGCCAAATCATCGCGATGCTGCGGTTTCACCCGCACCATTTCCAGTAGTGTCGCGTCGTGGAACACAACGTAGGGCGGCACGTTCTGTGTGTGGGCAATCTGGCGTCGTTTGGCGCGTAGGGCCTCGAAAAGGCGGTGATCTAGCGGATCATCCAGCTGGTGGTTTGGTCTCACGGTTTGTTTATGCTTGATCGTCCGTTGATTGGTTTTGCGTGGGAGCTTCGGATCTTGTCGAAATTGGATCTGGCGGTCGCCCCGCAGGACGTCTCTGGCCATGCCCGTTAGCTTAAGTGAGCCGTGTTCAGGGTCAACCGCAACGATCCCCGACGCAACCAGCTGACGGAATACCGACAGCCATTGGTGTTTGGAAAGATCTTTGCCGATTCCGAAAGTGGATGTTTGATCATGTCCGAACTGTCGGACACGCTGACCTCCGGTGCCCAGTAGCACATCGGTCAGGTAGCCTGCTCCAAAGATCTGATCGGTCCTGTAGACACAAGACAAAGCTTTTTGCGCCGCGGTAGTGCCGTTCCATGTTTGGACCGGTTCCAGGCAAGTGTCGCAGTTGCCACAGGGTGTGTGCAGGTCATCGCCAAAATAACTCAACAGCACACGGCGTCGACACTCGACCGATTCGCAGTAACCCAATAAGGCATTGAGCTTCTGTTGTTCAGCTTTCTTATGCTGTTCGTCGGCTTCCGATCGATTGATCAGCTGTCGTAGCTGAACCGCGTCCGCGTAGCCATACGCCATCCACGCGTCGGCGGCCAATCCGTCTCGGCCGGCACGACCGGTTTCTTGGTAATAAGATTCGGGGCTTTTGGGCACGTCTAGATGTGCCACAAACCGCACATCCGGTTTGTCAATACCCATGCCAAAAGCGATTGTGGCCACGACGACCAGCCCTTCTTCATACAGAAATCGGTGCAAATGATCTTGGCGAAGATGGCTGTCCAAGCCGGCGTGATAGGGCAGCGACTTAATCCCAAGATCAGTTAGCCAAGACGTGGTTTGCTCAACACGTCGTCGGGTCATGCAGTACACAATGCCGCTGTCGTCGGCATGTTCATCACGTATAAAACGAAGGAGTTGCTGACGCCCGTTGTGTTTGGGTGTGACGCGGTAGCGGATATTCGGTCGATCAAATCCGTCGATAAAAAGCTTGGCACTGTCCATGTGCAGCCGTTTGGCGATGTCTCGCCGGGTGATCTTGTCAGCGGTGGCGGTGCAAGCGATCCGCGGTACGTGGGGATACCGTTTGTGTAGCAACGCCAGTTGAAGGTAGTCTTGACGGAAATCATGGCCCCATTGTGATACGCAGTGCGCCTCGTCAATAGCAAACAAGGCCAAATGGGTACGATCTAGAATCTGCAGGAACCGAGGCGTCACCAGACGTTCGGGTGCGACGTAGACCAGATCAAAGGTGTTGCTTGGCACCTGTTGTTCGATGCGATAGGCGTGTTCTGGTGACAGGGCTGAATTGATAAACGTGGCACGCACCCCGGCCTGACATAGGGCACTGACTTGATCTTGCATCAAAGCAATCAAGGGTGAAATGACCACTGCTACCCCCCGACGGACGACCGCAGGAATCTGGTAACACAGCGACTTCCCGCCACCGGTGGGCATGAGCACCAGGGCATCACCGCCATCGACCAGATGTTCGATAATGGCCCGTTGTTGGCCACGAAACTCGTGATAACCAAACATGGTACGCAGAATATGTAAGGGCATATCACGGATCGGCTCGGCCATGACAACAGATTATGATCTACTTCGTTGCATACATAAAGCACCGTTGCACTTCCCCGAAGTCCCGTGACTGAGATAGCAGCCGGCCTGGTCTTCTATAGAGGCAAGGCATTTAATGCTTCGTTCTGACGTTTACCGGTCGGCATCGCAGATCTCGATCCAGAACGCGACAAACTCGGGCAACAGCCGGCCCTGTCCGGAAAGCGATGAGTCCTCGTACGTGCGTGCAAAGGATGATCGGACGTGGTGTCGAAGTGAAGTTTTCCACATTGCCACCACCCTCGGAAAAAAAGGGTTGCAGGTCGGACCAAGGTTGGCTACAATAACGGTTGTTGTCCCCAGAGTTGCGTCCCACCCCGATGTGTTTGTTTTCTATCATTCGGAATCAGTAATAACGCCCGGGTCGCCAATAGTAGGTGAAGAGGCTGAAGGTGTCTTGGCAGTGCCACTGAGAAATCAGGTGCGTTTCCGGGACTTGACCGCAAAGCCTTTAATGATGTGGGGTCGTCGGTGACACACTGATAACCCAAGACATAGGCAAAAAGCGGGGAGAACGGGGGGATACGGAGAAAGCAAAGAAGGAGTAGGGGGATAGCTCTAGAACCCTCGCCTGATCTCTATCGGGCGGGGGTCTTTTTATGTATGTTCATGTGGTCTTGGTGTGCATTTGAAGGGTCGGTTGCTCACCGGTAAGCCGACCGGTATCTCGATTCAATTTGATATCACCTCCGACAATTGTCGTTGTCGCTCGGCCGGTGACTTTCCATTGATCAAACGGGCAGTTACGGCTCTTGCTGTGAAAGTCAGAGATGTCGATTGTCCAGTGGTCATTTGGGTCGATGACCGTCACGTCGGCATCGGCCCCGACCGATAGCGTGCCCTTGTTTTCCAATGTACAGAGACGGGCTGGGTTGTCGGTCATCATGGCCACGAGTGTGGACCAGTCGATTGTTTCAGATTCGATCAGCGCCTTAATGTAAAGCGGTAGGGCCGACTCGAGCCCGATGATTCCGAACGGCGCAGCGGCAAACTCGAGTTCCTTTTCTTCTTGCGTGTGTGGGGCGTGATCGGTGGCCAGGATGGTGATCGTACCGTCTCTGATTCCATCCCGCAGTGCCTCAAGGTCGCGGGACGATCGCAATGGTGGGTTCATTTTGAAGCATGTGTCGTAACCCACGCAACAGTCCTCAGTCAGAAGAAGGTGATGGGGCGAAACCTCAGCAGTGATATGGGCTTGTCCAAAAAGGTCGTGACGAGCGCGGCGAACGAGCTCGACACTGCCACCGCTAGAAACGTGTTGGACATGGTAACGAGCACCAATGTGCTGGCTCAGGTTCAACAGGACATCTCGTTGGATGATTAGCTCTTCAGCCACTCTGGGATTGCCCGTTAGCCCAAGGCGGGTGGCCAGAGCGCCCGCGTTCATGACCCCGCCGCCCAACTCAGGGTCCTCACAGTGTTGCATCACCACCTTGCCGGTCATCGCGATATATGCCATTGCTTTGGCCATGATTCCTGCCGAAGCCACGGCCACGCCGTCATCGGTAAAACCCACTGCGCCGGCGGCGGCCATCAAACCAATCTCGGCCAGCTCCAAGCCCGCCCGTTCCTTTGTGATCGCACCCACTGGGTATACATTGGCCTGATTGGCTCGATTGGCTTGGTGAAAAACAAAATCTACACGACCGTCGTCGTCGATCGCCGGTTCGGTATTGGGCATGCAACACACGCTGGTAAAACCGCCGGCCACCGCGGCCGCCGCTCCGGTAGCGATCGTTTCTTTTTCTTCCTGGCCCGGTTCACGGAAATGCACGTGGACATCGATCAAGCCCGGACAAACGATGCAGCCCGACGCGTCTAATACGCGCTGGGTATCGGGTCGGGTGATCCGACCCATCCGAGCAATCCGACCATCGATGATGACCAGATCAGTGATCTGGTCGATCGCGTTGGCTGGATCGATAACTCGACCGTGGGTGATGGTCAGCGATGACACAACCTGTGATGCCTTCCTGTCTGAACAAATACGGTGGTCGATATCGTCATGGTAACGCTACCGATTCCTCACGGTATCGGATCGGGCACGGGACATGCTTCACATCCCTAAATCTATTTTACCACGGTTGGGGACCTGTTTAGCGGGCCGGCAGGACCGATCGGAGACACACGTGGGCGGACTGTGCGTTAACCTCTCAGATCGTCGACATACCTGCGGCGGATACTGCGGGCTTCGCATATGCGGTTGTGCAGTCGGATCTCGTGGTACAGGTTGGCAGACAATATCCGCATCATGCAATATGCCATCATGTACGACAACAGTGCCAGCAGCGGCCACATCAGTTGGAGAGAGGACCAGGTCATTGGTAGATATATCGGCCGATAGCTGATCTGAACTGTATGAATCGTCGTTAGTCGGTGGCGGAGCGGTGGGGTTGTAGGGGGTGAGTGGCCTATAGCGAGCTTTCGATCAGGAAGGGGATATGTCGAGGACATGAACAGCTCTTGTGGGCTTGTCTGGAACCATCGGACTGATCTCTTCGGGATGCCACGTCGTCTGGGATATGGGATACACTTGGGTCATGAGCAATAGCCGGTGTGTAATCGCCATATTCTTTGTAACCGTCGGGATTTGTACCCGAGCGGTGCATTCACAAAGCCAAGACG
Organism: Phycisphaeraceae bacterium; assembly: GCA_965222495.1. GTDB lineage: Bacteria > Planctomycetota > Phycisphaerae > Phycisphaerales > Phycisphaeraceae > CBDCUA01. Next base: position 203,307 of record CBDCUA010000006.1, read on the forward strand.
TCCGCCTCCAAATCCAGTCAGAGGGCGTGGGCCTGCTGGGGCAGGTCCGCGGAGGGACCTGGGCACCGCTCTTGTTGAAATTGGAGAACCCGTCGACGCGGTCGTATCGCATGCGCTGCCAGTGGCTGGTCCCAGACGCCGACCGCGACCAGGTCCATGCCCAGAGGATCATCACACTGGGACCCCAACGCGATCACCGGGCGTGGTTGTACGCCATGGCACCGCTGGCCACTGGTGTCCATGACAAGTGGTTGGTTCGAATTATTGACGAGGATCGAAAGAAAACAGTCGCAACGCGAGCTGTTAGACCGTTGCGGCTTTTAGGCAAACACGTGAGAGTGGTAGGGATTACCGGTTCGTCAGCGGTGGGGCTCGAGCCGTATACCCTGTCGGCGACCCAGCACGAACCTTGTCAACTATTACGCGGGATTGAGCCAGCGTGGCTGCCCGATCGCTGGTACGGTCTATCGCTGATGCAAGCTCTGGTTTGGACCCCAGACGGCGGAGATCCGGGTTCTGGGGCGATATCTACCGGTACATGCCAGGCGATCCACCAATGGGTCCAACGCGGAGGGCATTTGGTGGTGGTACTCGAGTCTGTTGGCAACCCGTGGCCACAGTCACCTCTGGGGATTTTGTGGCCACCTGTCAAGGTTGGTCAAGTGCAAACCGTCGACGCACCTGACTGGTTGGGTCGTCCCACCGGCGAGCGTCGCGCGAGGGTTCATATGAGGGTGATCGAGCCAACGGGCCCTAACGCACCATACGTGTCTGTACTGTTGCGAGATCAGTCGAAACGACCGGTGGTTGTGGCGTGGCCCCATGGATTCGGCCGGGTGACGCTGATCGGGGTGAATTTGGCCGATCCTGCATTGACGCAAGCGGGTCTGCCTAACGGCGTAGGTCTGTGGTCCAAGGTCTTCGGTTGGCGTGCTCCAGCGTACACCAAAAGCTATGTTGATCAGGAAGTAAAAGCTCGTCGGATGACGGGATCGGTTTTTCGTCAGCGTGTCGTGTTAGACCGTTTTATCCCCAGGCTCATTGCCATGAGGGACACCGCCACGCCGGCATTGCTTGCGGCGATGATTGTGTTTGGGGTCTATTGGTTATTGGCCGGACCCGTCAGTTTTGCCTTACTGAAACGGTGGGGAAAGACACATCACGGCTGGACTGTCTTTGTGGGCCTGGTGTTAACGTTTAGCGTGCTGACCTGGTCGAGTGCCTGGCTGTTAAGGTCCCAGCGCAGCATGATATCACACTTCACGGTGTTGGACGCGGTCACCGGATCGGGGTGGGGCCATGCCCGTAGCTGGCTGTCGCTTTTCGTGCCCAAACACGGATTGGTGGACATTGCCCTGGACCGGCAACAGGGCAGTACAAAGGGCGATACGCTGGCCAGTCCCGGATTCGGGACGCGCGCCAGTGGATTCTTAGACCCTCAGCAGTACCTGATCCACGCGGCGTCACCCAATCGAGCAACCATGCCAATACGGGCGACGGCCAAGCAGCTGGAGCTAAGTCATATGCGTCGCTTGGTGGAGCCGAGAGACGCTTGGATCGTGTCTAAGGGGCGACTGCACGTGGTTGATGGTCGTCTCCGTGGTGTCCTTGAGCATCGTTTGCCACGAGAGCTTGAGAACGTGCTTGTGGTTTACTGCCCGGGCGGCAGCCAGACGCCTTGGGTATGGCGGCGACGTGGGCCGTGGATGGTCAATCAACCGTGGCAGCTCCAGCAGCCTGCGTCGGCAGAGCGATTGGTGGGGCGTAACGACCACGACAGTCTCGCGGTAGACCAGGGGTACCTTGGCCGGTTGATTGCATTTAAGACCGGAGGGCGCTGGGCCACCCAGGAGACCGGTCCAACGGCAATCGCCAGCAGTGAAATTGTTCAGGCCATCGAAATGCTCAGCTTCTATGGGCTACTACCACCACCGGACTATCGAAATACCAACCCAATGAACCGTGTGGTCAATTATGACCGACACCTGGCCAGATCGCTGGATCTGACGACCCTGACCTCATTTCATTGTGTGATGCTCATTGGGCATATGGAACGGGCGCCCCTGCCTGTGCCTTTGACCGTCGATGGACGGCCGGTCGACGCTGACGGGTGGACGGTCGTGAGGTGGATAGGCTGGCTTGACGCCCCGCCGGTGCCAGCAGTGGTTGCTTCCGGGTCATCCCGCGAAGACCGTGCCCCGTCTTGGGGATCGCGACATGATTTCGGAAGAAACGCGACATTTTCGAGAGGTAGCTGGCCATGATCCAGACCATCAACCTAACCAAACGATACGGCAGCCTGGTGGCGTTAGACAATCTTAATCTGCGAGTTGACAGCGGTGATTGCTTTGGTTTCATCGGCCCTAACGGTGCCGGCAAAACAACCACCATCAAGATCCTCGCGACGCTGCTCAAACCCACATGGGGCGAGGCACGCGTCGACGGTCTATCGGTGGGGCCGGTCAATGCGCGACGGGTCAGGTCGATTATCGGTTACGTGCCTGACTATTTTGGTACGTATGAGGGTATGGTCGTGAAGGAATACCTGGCCTTCTTCGCCTCCGCGTACAACATCCATGGTGCCAAGCGGCAACAGATCATCAATGATGTACTCGAGCTGACTGACCTGGGCGGGAAGGCTCAGGTCGACGTGAACCATCTTTCACGCGGCATGCAGCAGCGTCTAAGCTTAGCCCGGGTGCTGGTGCACGATCCCAAGGTGCTCCTGCTGGATGAGCCGGCCAGCGGTTTGGACCCACGGGCGCGTATCGAGATTCGAGAATTGCTCAAAGAGCTGCATCGACTGGGTAAGACGATCCTGATTAGTTCACACATCTTGCTGGAATTGGCTGAACTGTGCGACAAGGTGGGGATTATCGAACAGGGACGGTTACTGTTTACCGGCACGGTCAGCCAAATCCTGGAGACAGCTCGTGTCGGAAAGGTTGTGTATGTGGCGGTAGCCCAGCGCGCCAACGAAGCAACCCAACTATTGGGCCAGCTGCCGGGCGTTGTTCAGGTGCAGCCATGTCATGGCCAGCAGGGTGTGATGCGCGTAACGTTCAGTTCCCAGGACGGTGATCTATCGATGATTGCTAGCCGACTTGTCACAGCTGGGTTTGGGTTAACCCGTCTCGAAGAAGAGCGCGTCGACCTCGAAACGGCCTTCATGCGCTTGACCAAGGGCTTGGTCCAGTAGCGTGCGAGCCCGCCGACACCTGGATATCGTTGAGATATTTCACGGCAGCGATCATCTTGCTGCGGTCGATCTCATGCACGTCGATCGTCCGGCCAATGCCGGCCAGCAGCGTAATGGTCAACGGGCCACCCAGGTGTTGTCGAAATTCATCGAGGCCGTCAAGCAAGGCGTCGGGGTGGCCCAACGTGGGATCATTGAGCTTGAACCCCAGACACATTAAACAGTCGATCACAGCATGGGCTTGGGCTCTGTCCAACAGCCCCGCGAGCCAGCTATAGACCGCGTCTAGGGCCACACCAATCGCAACGGCTTCTCCGTGGCTCAGGCGGTGATTAGACATCTGTTCGAGCTTGTGGGCAGACCAGTGTCCAAAATCAAGCGGGCGACCCTGCGCAAGTTCGAAAGGATCGCCGCCGTCGGTAATGTGTCGGAAATGCAGCATGGCTGATCGGCGCAAGACAGACTGCGTGGCCGCCGGATTGCGTTGAATCAGTTCAGGTATCGAGGCACAGATGTCGTCAAACAGACACCGGTCCTTGACCAGCGCGACCTTGACCGCTTCACTGAACCCGCACCGCCAGTTGCGATCCGACAGCGTCGAAAGAAAGCGTTCGTCGTTGATGATCGCCCAGGGAGGACTAAAGCAGCCGAAGAAATTTTTCTGACCAAAGGCGTTGACGCCGTTTTTCACCCCGATTGCCGCGTCAGCCTGACCGAGAGTTGTGGTGGGCAGGCGAACACACCGAACGCCTCGGTGAGCCACCGACGCGGCAAACCCCACCGTGTCGAGTACAGCGCCGCCGCCTACGGCGACGACATAACTGCGTCGGCACAACTTCGCTTCATGAATGTGTTGGCAGATCTCCTCGAGGGCACGTCGATCATTTTTGCACGACTCACCGCCCGATATCACGTGGGCGGGTCGAACAAACGCTTGTGGCCCGCATCGCTTTTCCACATAGTCGCTAAATCGATCTGTGATATCTGGCCAATGGTGGGCAACGCCATCGTCTACAAACGCCAGCACGCCGTATCGGTCGTTGATTGCAGCCGAGGCCGCGGCTTCGGGTTGTTCGCCGGTCAGTGCCTGAGCCAGTGTAGGGTTCGTTGGCGCTAGCACATCTCTTGTGAAGAAAAGTCGGTGGGTAAACCGCACCGAGAAATCCGCGTTCACTTGGCACGTGTCTGACTGTTGCATAAAAGCCGATCACCTGATACAGATAACAACCGTCGGTTCCCTCTTGAAGCGGAACCTGGATATGATAGGGCGACGCGGTGTTTATGAGTTGAGCCAGGGCGGAAATAGGTGTAGGACATCTGCCAGGATCGTCCCTTGCAGACAGGACAACAGGCGATGGCAACCCAAACCCCAGAACAGCTGGCGGCCAAGAAGTGTGTTCCATGCGAAGGCGGTGTGAAGCCTTATCCGCCAGACGTGGCTAGAGATCAGGCCCTCCAGCTCACCGGTTGGCAGCTGACGCACGATGGGAAACGCATTCGAAAACAGTGGCAGGTTCAAGACTTCATGGCCGGTCTGGCGTTTTTCCAGCGTGTGGCCCAGGTCGCCGAAACGTCCGGGCATCACCCCGATTTGCACCTGGAAGGATACCGCAACGTATCGATTGAGATCTGGACGCATGCGATCGACGGGCTGTCAGAAAACGATTTTATCCTGGCGGCCAAGATCGATGGGCTGCCGATCAGGTTACAGGAGTAGATCCACGGGGGCTTGGGCACTGATCGATCCTACTGTCGTACCCTTGTGCAGCGATACCGTGGGCGCCGCGACCCGCCACGTCAAGACCTTGGAGCTAATCCCGCTTCGTGTGGGTTTGGTCAATTTACCCACCCGATGCAGCCTTTAATTATCACACTTGATGGCCCGGCCGGTTCAGGTAAGTCAACCGTCGCAAGGCTGCTGGCCAGAAGGCTGGGTTTGGAACTGCTGGATACCGGGGCAATGTATCGTGGACTGACCGCACACTGTTTGGATCGTGGGATCGATCCCGCGGACGACGGCTTGGCAGTCACGCAGCTGGCCCAGCGATCGCCAGTGCAGTTTGATTGGCAGACGGATCCGCCACGGGTGTATATTGCCGATCAAGATGTGACCAATCGGCTGCGAGACCCAGACGTCACCGCACATGTCAGTGACGTGTCTTCGATCGCCAAGGTTCGTCAGGTCATGGTTGTCGCTCAGCGGCGTATCGCCCAGATCCACCGGCGGCTCGTGACCGAGGGGCGCGACCAGGGGTCGGTCGTGTTTCCAGACGCAAGGGTTAAATTCTATTTAGATGCGAGCCCTAGGGTACGCGCTCAACGCCGTGCCCGGCAGCTGATCGAAGCGGGCCGGCCTGCCGACGAATATGAGATTCTTCAACGGATGACACAGCGCGATCACAAAGACAGGCATCGTAAAGACGGACCTCTGATCTGTCCTGACAATGCGGTGCGGATCGACACATCCACATTGACACTCAACAAGGTCGTAGATGTCATCGAGAAGATCGCACGTCAACGTGCCGGCGATGAACTGGATGACACCAAAAGCTCCACACGCCATCAGCGGCCGGCCGATGATTCAACCGGAACACCGTCGTGATCAAGGCACTAAGAGCTCGCCAGCCAGGGGCATCACTATCCCGGATTGCTTGGTGGTACTCGGTACACGCGGTGTGCTACGCTTGGTTCAACCTGTGCTATGGCTACCGCGCTTGGGGGCTAAATCGCATCCCTCGATCAGGACCGGTGCTGCTGTTGTGCAACCATCAATCCTATTTAGATCCGATTATCGTTGGGATCGCCAGCCATTACCGTCAGTTCCACGCCATGGCTCGATCGACGCTGTTTCAAAACCCCGCGTTCCGCTGGCTGATCAATTCGATGAACGCGATTCCCGTCGACCGGGGCGTGGCCGACCTGACAGCGATGCGGCAATCTGTGGGTGTGTTGCGGCAGGGACACGCGCTGTTGATTTTTCCAGAGGGGACACGGACGACCAATGGGATGACCCAGCCCTTTGCCAAGGGGACAATGTTGCTGATCAAGCGAGCCAAACCGGTCGTGGTCCCGGTGGCGATCGAAGGGGCCTACACTGTTTGGCCCAAACATCAGGCCGCGCCTCGGCTGACCGGTCGGATCGGGATCGAATTTGGCTGTCCGATTGGCGCCGAAGCACTGATGGCCATGGGCGACGAACCCGGGTTGGAGCACGTTCGGCGGCAAGTGGAGGATATGCGACTGGGATTGGCGCGATGGCGAAGATCGTCGACGTCGTGTTCATCCCATTGTCGTGGACCTGTGGCCTGATCGGGTCCTCTATCTGATCGCTATAATCAGATGGTCTGATTGTTACGGACAAGCACCGCAGGATCTTTCACTTTATGGCTACATTGTTGATCGCCGTCGGCGCCGGCGGGGCCTTCATTATCGCTTATTGCACCTATGGGCGATGGTTGGGCAGAAAAGTTTTTGACCTATCGGTTCACGCGGTGTGCCCGGCGCACAAGCTCAATGACGGGGTGGACTACGTGCCGACCCCCAAAGCGATTGTCTTTGGGCACCATTTTACGTCGATCGCCGGTACAGGCCCGATCGTTGGCCCGGCGATTGCCATCATGTGGGGATGGCTGCCCGCGCTGTTGTGGGTGGTGTTCGGTTCGATCTTTATAGGTGCTGTGCATGATTTTGGGGCGCTGGTGGTGTCGCTGCGCCACAACGGCCAGACCGTCGGTGATATCGCTGGCCGTGTCATGAACCGGCGTGTTCGGTTGTTATTCCTGATCGTGCTTTTTTTGGCGTTGACCATCGTGCTGGCGATCTTTGGGTTGGTGATTGCCAAGGTCTTCACAAAATATCCTGCGGCGATATTTCCGTGCTTGGTGCAGATCCCCATCGCGGTGGTGATTGGCCTATGGTTGCACCGTAAAGGCGTGCATTTGCTAATCCCATCACTGGTGGCTCTGGCCGTCATGTACCTGACGATTGCCTGGGGCGACCACGGGTGGTTACACACCGTCAATACCTTCATGGCTGGGTGGTCGGTCATGACCTGGGTCGTATTGCTGCTGGCCTATTCGTATATCGCTTCGGTGATACCGGTTTGGACTCTGCTACAACCACGCGACTATATCAACTCCTTGCAGCTGATCACGGCGTTGGGTTTGATGGTCGCGGGCCTGATCATCGCGGCTTTGTTCGGCGGTGCGGCTCTAACCCAAGGCGCCCCCCGACCCGAACTCACTTTGGTCGCACCGATTTGGCAGCCGCGCCCGGCCGGTGCGCCGGTGATGTTCCCATTTCTTTTTATCACGATCGCTTGTGGGGCCATTAGTGGTTTCCACTGCTTGGTCTCCAGTGGCACCAGCAGCAAGCAGCTGAGCCGTGAAACCGACGCGCGGCTCGTGGGTTTTGGTTCGATGTTGACAGAAGGGTTCCTTGCGACGCTAGTGATCTTGGCGTGTGTCGCGGGCCTAGGATTGGGTGTCGCAGCGGAGGACGGTTCGGTTTTGGTAGGCGCTGAAGCTTGGCAGACGCGATATTCATCCTGGACCACCGCGGGAGGCCTTGGGGCAAAAGTCGGTGCGTTTGTCGACGGATCGGCTAATTTTCTCAAAGCGATTGGGATGCCGTCGGACGCGGCGGTGGCCATGATGGGTGTGCTCGTTGCGTCGTTTGCCGGTACGACGCTGGACACGGCCTGTCGGTTGCAACGCTATGTCGTGCAGGAACTGGCTGCGACGTTTGCGCCGCGTGTGTCGGTGACAGTGTGTGTGGCGTGTGGCAGTCAACTGTCGTTTGGCCAATCGGTCCAAACATGTTCGGCCTGTGGGGTGCGGTTGACCGGTGACGATGCGGTACGCAACACCGATGTGACCGTGACCAATGCCAATCCACTGACATGGCTGACGCACAAGCACGCCGCTGCGATCTTTTCGGTCACGCTTGCAGCACTGGTGGCGGCCTGGCCGTTACCCGGCCAGCCATGGTCGATGGCCAACGCAGGCAAGGGCGGAATGATCTTGTGGCCTATGTTCGGGGCGACCAATCAATTATTGGGCGGGCTATCATTTCTGGTGATCACGTTCTATCTCTGGCGACGGAACAAACCCGTGTGGTTCTTGTTGGTGCCGATGCTGTTCATGCTCGTCATGCCCGCGTGGGCAACGCTGATTCAGCTGCGTGGTTGGAGTGTTAACGAACAACCCAATTATACTTTGATGGTCATGGCGGCATTGACACTGGGATTAGAGTTTTGGATGGTCGGCGAGGCGCTGTTTCTGCTGTCGCGGAACAAGGGCGTCTTGGAGTCTTCGTCTACGGCGACTGTAGAAACCACGTTAGCCGATGCCCGTGAGGGTGTTGGATCGCAATATCATTCTTGATCGGATCGGTCCGGTCACAAGGACGACATGGTTCTGTTGACAAGAGAGCCCCACGATCGAAGCAGATTCGGCATGACGCGATATGCGTGGGTGTGGTTGCTGGTCTGGACCCTCGTGGGGGGGTGTCATAGCGACGGCATGATCGCGTCGCCATTGGCGCAAGTGCTCGGGATGAATATCACAGAACAGACACCCGAGGGAACCCGCCTTGAAGTCGTGGTCATGATCCAGAATCCCAGTTTTGTACCATTGCCCTTGCTTCAAGCTTGGTACGATGTCACGGTCGAGGGGGTAGGTCGTTTTCAGCTGACCGATAGGCTGCACCGTACGGTACCGGCAGGTGTACAGGAGCGTGGCAGTTCAGTGGGGCGTCAGGCAGTGCATCTTCCGGTGTCGTTGGTCAGACAGGCCACGCCGCTGAACGGTAGAAACTATCAGGTGCACGGTTGTGTGGTTTACGAACCACCCGGTGAATTCCGCAAGCTTCTTGCCTATTCTAGGATCCAACGTCCAACGATTGCGTTTGACGGTTCTGGACAGATTCGCGCACCGGAGGCACCAACCTCCGCCGATTGAATCGTGGTCGCAGATCAGTGTATCGCGATGACGGGCACAACGACGATTTGGCTTAATTGCCCCACGGCAGTGAAAGCGGTAGACCATGGATCATTTTGTGGATGATCGCAGATACTTGATCCCATTTCGAGCGGCGTTATTGCCGCAGATTTTTATCGATGTGCTTGTGGTGGGTATGGGTGTGGCGGGTCTGCGAGCGGCACTGGCAGCGTCAGCGCACAGCGACGTGATTGTCGTGAGCAAAGGAGACACCCGTCAGTCGAACACCTATATGGCCCAAGGGGGTGTGGCGGCGGTATGGGATCAATGTGAATCGGACGTCATGCCGTCACAGCTCAAGACGCCCTGCGATTCATTTGATTTGCATGCTCGCGATACCACTAAGGCCGGAGCGGGACTTTGTGACGTTCAAGTGGTGCACGACGTCGTTCAGAGTGCCCCGGTCCGAATTCAAGAACTGCTTAACTGGCGCATGCGTTTTGATCACGATCGATCTGGTCACACCAGCATGATCGCACGCGGTCGCGAGGGCGGCCATTCTGCGGCTCGGGTGCTTCACGCCGACGGTGACGCCACCGGCAAGGAGCTGATTCATACGCTATGGCGGCAGGTGCAGCAGTCTGAGCGGGTCCGGTTGTTTAATCAATGTTTCGTTCTGGATCTGATCACGGTGGATCATCCCTCTGGCCCCTGTCTCGACAAGCGACGTGCTGGCCAGACCGGCGGCGGTGGGCGCTGTATCGGTGCAATCACGCACCATCCACAATATGGCTTACAGGTGATCTGGGCCGAGGCGACCATATTGGCTTGTGGTGGAAGTGGACAGGTCTATCGTGAGTCGACCAACGCCACCGCCGCGACCGGCGACGGTCTGGCCGCGGCCTATCGCGCCGGTGCCCAACTGGCCGATATGGCCTTTGTGCAGTTTCATCCAACCACGCTGTATGTCGCCGGCGCGGCTCGTTCTCTGGTATCCGAGGCGGTTCGCGGCGAGGGCGCTTTGCTGAAGGACCGCAACGGATACCGATTCATGCCCGATTACGACAAACGAGCAGAATTGGCACCTCGTGATGTGGTGAGCCGATCGATCCTCGCGCAAATGGCCAAGACCCATTTCACACATGTGTACCTGGACTGTCGCCCGATCGGCAGTGCGCGATTTGCCAAGCGGTTTCCAGGTATTTATGCGTTTTTGAAACAGTTTGGAATCGACCCGGGCCACGACCCGGTTCCGATTCACCCATCTGCGCATTATATGGTCGGCGGTGTCTATACCGACCCTGACGGTAGGACCGACGTTGACGGGCTATACGCCTGCGGCGAGGTCGCCTGTACCGGACTTCATGGCGCGAACCGATTGGCAAGTAACAGTCTGCTGGAGGGTTTGGTCTTTGGTGAACGGACAGGTCGCATCTGTCAAGAAATGCGAGATCCGGGTCGGCTTGGGCCCACGGCCGGCGGTCGACCCCCAAAAATCGTATCAGATATCCGTCCCTCCGATCGATCGGGGCTTGATGTGGCGGATGTACGCTCGAGCTTGAGGTCGGTGCTCTGGCGGCATGTCGGCATTGTAAGGACCGGTGATCGTTTGGCAGAGGTTCGTGAGATGTTTGAGTTTTGGTCGCGTTACACGCTGGATAAAATTTTTGACGACCGACAGGGCTGGGAAGTGCAGAATATGTTGCTGGTAGGGTCACTGATCACGCGGTCGGCACAGTGGCGAAAAGAGAGTCGTGGCACCCACTTTCGAACAGATTATCCAGAGACCCTTGATGCGTGGCGGTGCCATGACCTGTGGCGGCGAGGCAGTGATGCACCGGTGCCCATGTCCGTTAAAGACGCAACACCGGTATCGACAGGCTGATCTGACTCATAGGACCAACACACAGACAATTTACCCATGGGTTTGCAAATGCGCCGCTCTTGACCGGTGGGGTTCACGGGCCCCAAACATAGGCACATGCCATGCCCGGTCGCTGGGAGCAGATCGGTAGGGCAACAGTCGTGGTGATGCGATGGATCACGGGCTGGGCAAGAAAATCGTTTCGCCCGGTTCAAACGGATGTGTCCCGGCCACACAGTCAACGATCACGCGAGCGACGTCGGCGGGGGCCAACGTCTTATGTTTAGGAATCGTAGCTTCATCGAACAGCGCCCGTAGCATCGGCGTCTCTACCGCCCCTGGCGCGACCGCAACGGCTCGAATGCCCACGTCTTGACCCTCTCGGGCGGTGCTTCGTGTCCACATGTTCAGCGCGGCCTTTGCCGTGGCATAGGCCGATAGGCCCGGAAACGGATCGACGCTGGCCATAGAGGAAACGTTAACAATGACGCCCCCGTTCCGTTTGCACAAGATGGGCCACGCCGCCGCGGTCAGGTTCACCACGCAGGAGAGATTGGTGTCAATGACCGCTCGCCACTGCTCGGCGGAGACCTGCTCTATAGGCAGCATTGGGGCGTAGCCGGCGACATTGGCGATCGCGTCGATGCGACCGAAACGCTTCGACGCACTGTCGACCAACTGTCGGGCGGAGGCCGCGTCGCAGAGATCTGTCAGGGCGATCTCTGCCTGGCCGCTAGAGGATCGGTTCCGGGCCAGCCGCCGTGTTTCTTCGAGTTTTTGGCGGTGGCGACCGACCAACAGCAGATGGTAGCCCTTGTCGGCCAGCTGAATGCTGGTTTGACGACCGATGCCGCTGCTTGCACCGGTGACAATCGCGACTCTGTCTTCAACGAGCATGGGTATCCCTCCCGGTCATGGGGTTCGACTCTGTCAGGCTCAGCCGGCTGGCAAGCAGGATGCGGCTTGTACCAGGCAAACGGGAGCAGATCATACGACTATACTCTAAATATGAACAAAAAATCGTCTGGTTCCTTTCACTTGGTAAACTTGTTTGGGATTGATGTTCAGTTGCACTGGACTTGGTTTGTCGTGGCCGCAATTCAGTTGCATTACGCACAGTTGTTCCGGCATCCGGTATGGCATTTGGTCACGTATCTGGCGCTGTTCGCCATCGTATTGCTCCATGAATTTGGTCACGCCTTGGCGTGTCGGTCCGTTGGAGGCCAGGCCGATCGTATTGTGCTGTGGCCGCTTGGTGGAATTGCTTTTGTGCGTCCGCCGTTTAGACCGGGTGCTGTGTTGTGGAGTATTGCTGCCGGGCCGCTGGTCAATGTCATCCTCGTGCCGATCACGGTGCTGGCGTATGTTCTGGTCGCCACAGACACGACCGTCGTGAGTCAGTTTTCACAAATGAAGGATATCGAACTTGTTCTACTAGCGATCTGCGTGATGAATCTGTGGATCCTGGGTTTCAATTTGTTACCGATTTATCCCTTGGACGGCGGGCAGATTTTACAGGCACTCCTGTGGTTTTTTCTTGGCCCGGCCAGGAGTCTGAAGATCGCCACGATCATCGGTCTGATGGTCGCCGCGGTGACCGCTGTTGGGTCACTGCTGGCCGGTCGGGTTTGGTTATTGCTGATGGCCTTGTTCATCGGATGGCAGTCGTGGAACGGTTGGCGAAACGCCCAGTGGCTATTGCGGTGGGAAGAGCGGTTATCCAACGTGCCGCGTTCTTAGCGGTCGAGTCATACCCAGCCGGATTCATCCCCGGGGATGATCTGCCAACGTGAGCGTAGGATCAACAAAGACTCGTGACACTTTGGGCGCGCATAAAAAACCACGCCATGTTTACTGACATGCTGCGAAGGCTTCGTCGATCATGCGGTCGCCGCTAATGAGGTGTCGCCAACGCTCCGGGCGCCTGGGCCACATGCCAATCGGCACCGTCCCTTTCAATGTACTGGTAATGGGTGTCTCGCTCGACCGGTTTGTACCCGGCCTGGCAGATTGCACGCCGCAGATCGGTTGTGCTCACCTCTTGATGCGTGCCAGATCCGTTGACCTTGGTAATGTCATACCACACCACCGTCCCATCGATGTCGTCGACACCAAAGTGCAGCGCTAGCTGGCTTAGCTTTAGTGTCTGCATGATCCAAAACGCTTTGACGTGCGGAAAGTTGTCCAGCATCAGTCGGCTAACCGCTAGCATACGCAGATCGTCTAATCCGGTGGGACCCGGTAGACGTTCTAGTTCGGATCGGTCAGGAATGAAGGGTAACGGGATCACCGTCTGGAACCGACCGGCATGTTTGTTTTGAATCGCTCGGTCTTGAGCGTCACGAAGCATGCAGAAATGATGGATACGGTCCTCGAGCGATTCGACGTGTCCATAGAGTATTGTGGCGTTGGACCGCAGCCCGATTTTGTGTGCTACTTCGTGAACTTCAAGCCACTGATCGGAGCGAATTTTGCCCTTGAACGCTTCATCGTGCACGCGGTCATCGAATACCTCCGCACCGCCGCCGGGCAACGAACCCAGCCCCGCTGCCCTCAGGTCGTTGAGCACACCGGCAAGGTTGCCAGGTCGCTTGGATATCCGAGCCAGGTGGACGATCTCTACGGCGGTAAAGGCTTTGATGTGTAACTTCGGAGCGGCTTGTCGAGCCGCGTTGAGCATGTCGGTGTAGTAATCGAACGGTAGCCAGGGGTGCAGTCCACCAACAATGTGAATTTCCGTGGCCCCTGCTGCCGCGGCGTCGGAGGCCTGGCGGGCGACCTGTTCTGCGGACAGTTCATAAGCGCCATGTTGGTCTTTTTTTCGGTAGAAAGAACAAAACTTACAGCTCAACGCACAAATATTTGAGTAGTTGACATGTCGATTCACGTTGTAGTAGACGGTATCGCCGTGCCATCGGCGGCGAACGTGATCAGCCAATTCTCCGAGGGTCCACACGTCGTTGCTCTGAATCAGTGTCAGCCCATCTTCAGGGCTTAGGCGCCTACCGGCATACACTTTCTCGGCGATGGGGTTCAGATCACAGTCCATGGTCTACGACCGTATGATACACAAACGGGACGAATCAGTAGCGCCTAACCGGTCCACTTCAGACACTCCTGTTCAGAACAAGGAGCTGGGGGTTTGGATGGCCTGTCGAGGCGGTGTGGACGATTCTGTTTCGGGACCTGGAAGGTCCGATCAGTCACCTGTGAAACCAATCGCCCTGCGGTAAATCAACATCAACGTTTCGGGTCAACGACCGGCTGACATCCCTTACCGGCCCGATGACCGGCAAAAGCGGTTCAAACGGCACAGCCGCCGGCATGGACTGTGAAATTGACGGAAAGTCGAGCCCGATAAGGACCGAAATACGTTTTCGGACGCTCATGGTGGGCGTCAGATTGGTCAATGTCAGGTCGCCCGGCGGCTCGAGCGGCTGGGGTCATTTTTGACCCCAACCGGGAACTCAGTTTTCAGCCCGCAATCCGTCGCCAGAACAAGAAGGGGGCCGATAGGAGCTCGGCGAATGCGATGGTTGCATTGTGCCCTCCATGCCCGCCGTAGCAGAACCGAATGAATCGTGCAGCAATGTTGTTGTAAGCCCTGTCGGCGACAAGGCGGCCGCGACGGTCACCGGGTTGATGCCGACACACCTCTGGCGTTCTTAACTCATGCGCATCCGTCACCACGTTTCGACGCTTCATATTGTTGCCATTGTCGGCACGGTCAGTTTGGCCCTGGCGTTCGGGTGGTTCATGTCAACAGCCCAATCTCTGGCTGACGATTCCGCTATCGCGGCACGGCGATGGGAACAGATAAAATCACTGCGGATTCAGGCCGGGCAGCTGCGGGATATGCTTGGCGCGTTTGGTCCCAACCTACCACCGCGCGCTTTGGGCTCGCTGGATCGGTCGATCAAACAGTGGCACCAGGTTTTGACCACGCTGCGTGCCGATTTGCCTCTTGCTAACAGACACTACGCTGACCGTGCCATCCAGGCACTAGAGCCATTGATTACGCAGCGCTGGGTTACGTCACAGAGCGGTTCATCGCGTTCCAACATAGATGTCGCGGACCAGGTCAGTGGCACGGTCCAATCGTACACCCAAACGTTGGAAAACCTTCAAGACGCTGCCGCTCGCCGGATTCAGGTGGGCCAGAAGCTGGCCACGCGGCATCGGCGGTTGGCAATGATCATGATCGGCTTATTGGGCATCGTGTACCTGGCCGTGATTGAACACACACGCCACTGGACGACCCGGCGTCTGGTCAGGCCGATCGAAGAACTGGCGGAGGTTGCTATTCAGGCGGTCGGTGGAGACGAGTCGATTCCTGATTTGGAACACTGCGGAACGGAAGAACTTAACACGTTGGCCGAGATGCTTTCGGGACTCGTCCAAGCGCTCAGAGAGAAGGTCCAGGAGCGCACGGCCCAGCTAGAACGGCAAAAAGAACATCTCGAGCGCGAAATGGTCATCCGCCGGCGGGCCGAGAATCAGTTGTGGCACATCGCATTCCACGACCGGCTGACCAACCTTTGTAACCGCGAGCTGCTGATGGATCGCCTTGATCGCTGTATCCAGAGAGCAGATCGGGCCAGTGCCTATCGATTTGCAGTGTTGTTTCTGGACGTTGATCGTTTTAAAGAAGTCAATGATAGCCTGGGGCACACGGTCGGCGATCAGTTGCTGATCGCGATCGCCAAGCGCCTCCAAGGGTGCCTGCGAAATACAGATGCTCTTGGACGCACCGACAGCAACACGATTGCTCGCATTGGCGGTGATGAGTTTGTTGTCTTGTTGGACGGAATCCGCATGGAATCAGACGCGATTGTCGTGGCCCAACGATTGCAACAATCACTGGCCGAACCGTTTAAGCTGGGTGAACAGGAGGTCTTCACGACGGCAAGCATTGGCATTGCTTCTAACAAGTTTTCCTACAATTCACCCGACCACCTTCTTCGTGACGCAGACGCCGCGATGTACCACGCCAAAGCATCAGGGAAGGCCCGGCACGAGGTATTCACGCAGCAGATGCATGCTGAGGCTGTGGCACGGTTACAACTAAGCAACGACCTGCGCCGAGCCGTCGAGAGCGACGAGTTCCTGGTGCATTACCAGCCCATCGTTTCTTTGTCCACGGGGCGTCTGACCGGGTTTGAAGCGCTGCTTCGATGGGATCATCCACAGCGTGGCATGGTGCCGCCGTGTCAGTTTATCCGGCACGCAGAGGAAATGGGATTGATTGTCACCCTTGGCGAAAGAGCGCTGAGAGAGGCTTGTGGTCAACTGGCCGCATGGCGGCAAGAGCTAGACGTGGATCCCGCTTTATCGGTCAGCGTGAACGTCTCCAAACGGCAAGTGGCTGAACCGGGGTTGGTCGATCTTGTGCAATGTGTGCTTCAGGAAACAGGGCTCAGTGCAGCAAATCTAAAACTAGAGATTACCGAGAGTGTCATTATGGCCAATGTGGATTCTATTGCCAAGGTGCTGGAACAGTTTAAACAACTGGGTGTTCACGTTCACATGGACGATTTCGGAACAGGGTATTCGTCTTTGAGCTATCTACACCGTTTCCCCTTGGATCTACTAAAGATCGACCGTCACTTCATGGGGACCATGACCGGTAGCCAACAATGTACGAATGTGATTCATACTGTTGTGGTGCTGGCGCACAATCTCAATATGGAAGTGACAGTCGAGGGCATCGAGACACACCGTCAGCTCAAACGACTAGTGTCCGTCGGATGCGATTATGCTCAGGGCTATTACTTTTCTCCACCTGTGGACGCCGAGACGGCAAAACAGATGATCTCGTTATCATCTTGGCGGCACCCACCAACCACGTCGCGTGACTTGGCGTTGTCAAGGCTCAGAAAATAGCCACGAGCCCGCCTCTCCACGATGCAGTAGACCGGTTCATTGGAACCTGTCACTATCCGTGATCTGCTCAGGCATCACAAAAACAGGTCAACACATCCCCAATGGTTTGACAAACAAGATGGACCCTCCACACTAAGTGCATCATGCGGATCATTGGTCACGGTATTGATCTTGTCGAGATTCACCGGATCTCACGTCTGCTTGAAGGGCATGGAAAACGATTCTTGGCCCGATGTTTTACCGAGGCCGAATCCGGTTATGCTGCGAGTCGTCGTCGCCAGGTCGAGCATCTGGCGGGCCGATTTGCGGCCAAGGAAGCAATCCTTAAAGCCCTCGGGACGGGTTGGCGGGACGGGATCGCGTGGACCGATGCCGAGATTATTCGCCTTCCCTCTGGCCAACCGTCCGTAGCGTTGCACGGGCTTTGCGCTAAATTGGCAGATCGGATGGGCATCGACCAATGGTGGATCACCATTAGCCACACCGATTCTCACGCCACGGCCAGTGCGATTGCCGCTGCGTCTGTCTGACGAGCCAACGGAGGCCCATGGATCGGCGTTCAGACGCGGTCTATGCTAAATTACGCGGTTGTGACCTCGCGTTATCGTCACCATCCACCACCGTACGAGCTGATGAATCCTGGAACACTGACCAGTCCGGGGCCGGTGTATCGCAGCCAGACCGACACAGACTCAATCACGCCGCCGTCGGTTGGTCGGTCTGGACGTTGGTGGGCCAGAACCGCCCAGCCATTGGTCTTGCGGTTACCCGTGGGATTGGCCGTGGTGTTAGGGCTCACATTCTTGCTGCTGATTGTCCTGGCATACTGGGCTGGCCAGGCCCATGGCCGGCGTGGGGCAAGCGTACGTTCGATTCCCCTTGAGCCTGGGCACGTCCAGGCCCCGCCGTCGAAGCTTGCAGCAGGCCAGCCGGCGATGAGCCTTGTCGACCACCAGGAAGGCTCCGGTGGGCGGCATGGTTCGGCAGCAGCAGATCGTCAGGAGGGTGTCACAGAACGGCGGGCTGGCTTGAACTATTTTGTTCTGGCACATTACCCTGAAGCCGACGCCCGGCGGCTGGTCACTTTTCTGCGTAGACACGGGGTTGAAGCAACCGCGGTTCGGCCTCATAATAAGCGTCTGTTCCAAGTGATCGCTCTGCGTGGATTCCGCAGAGATCAGATCGAAAGCCCGGGACGACGGCAGTTTGAACGGGAGTTGCGTCAGCTGGGCCGGGCCTGGAAGAGCCAGCGTTTAGGACCCGATTTTTCTCAGACCGGGATCTATTTGGACCTCTATGAAGAGAACGAACCGGTGGCAGAAACCCTTTTTACAGAAGATTCGTCATGAGTATCGACCCTAGCTTAAAGACCGCGTCAGGCCTCAATCGGCACCGCAATGTGCTAACCCGCGCTGAACGCGTGGCCAAGCTTTTGGATAAGAATCAATTTGATATGAATGCTGGCGATCCGCTGGGCTTGCCCAAAGTTGGTAACCGTAAGGTTGTCACCGGTGGCAAGAGTAAGAAAGCTACTGCCACCGAAGAATCTAAGTAACACCTCCTGCCAGCGAAGATCTGGTGTTTGATCCCGAACGATTCATCACGGACCGCTTGCGCGCGATCGATGCGTCGGGTATCCGTCGTGTCTTTGATCTGGCTTCGAAGCTTGATCATCCGATTAACCTGTCGATTGGGCAGCCAGATTTTGATGTGCCTGATTTGGTGAAAAACGCGGCGATCGAGGCCATCCGGGGCGGGTTTAATCGGTATACAGTGACGCAGGGGATCGAACCTTTGTATACGAGGGTCGCCCAGGAGGTGGCCCGGACGCTGCCTCGCTGGTCCGGAACGGACGGCCAAGACTTTGGCACACTGATTACGTCGGGTGTCTCCGGTGGCTTGCTCTTGGCGATATTGACCTGTGTCGGACCGGGTGACCAAGTGTTGATACCCGATCCCTACTTTGTGATGTACAAGCACCTGGTCACACTGGCCGGAGCCACGCCGGTGTACGTCGACACCTATCCTGATTTTCAGCTTACACCCCAGCGCATCGAGCCGCTCATCACGCCTCAGACCAAATTGCTGCTATGCAATTCACCATCTAATCCCACCGGAGCCGTGGCGTCAGCGGCGACCTGTCGTCAGGTCGTCCAGCTCGCCGATCAGCACCGTCTTTTGATCCTCTCCGACGAGATTTACGACCAATTTTTTTACGAGAGCATGGGTTCGGATAATCACCCACGGTCCTGTCCCACCCCCGCGGCGTATAGCACAAACCTTCTGGTCTTGCGGGGGTTTTCTAAGACATATGGTATGACCGGCTGGCGTTTGGGATATGCCGTAGGACCTCGCCTGATCATCGATCAGATGACGAAGCTGCAGCAGTACTCATTTGTGTGTGCCCCATCCATGGCGCAGGCGGCTGGTGTGACGGCGCTGGACCACGACATGGGCCAATACGTCCAAGCCTATCGTCACAAACGAGATCGGCTCGTCGAACGATTGTCGGGCGTGTACGACCTGACTGCTCCGGGTGGCGCGTTTTACGCCTTTCCCAAAGTACCACCGCACCTGAAAATGACGGGAACGCAGTTTGTAGAACAAGCCGTTCAGCGGGGCTTGTTGATGATCCCCGGGGCTGTATTTAGCAATCGTGATACACACTTCCGGATCAGCTATGCGTGTCCAGACGAAATGCTGGATCGCGGGCTGGATGTGTTGCTGGCGTTGGCTCAACGGCCGAGGCGATGATCGATCGATCGTGCCCCGGTCCGCCATGGTTAGAGGATGGTCGTGGTTGCCGCGGGTAAATGCACGATGGTGCCCGAATCGGTACAGACGATCAGGCCCGCAGAGGGATCCAGATCGATCACGCGACCACCAAAGACCTGGCCATTGTGGCTCAGTTGTAACCGGTGCGACAACAAGGGGCAACGGCGACGCCAGTAGTCGAGCATCGCCGCGAGATCT
The DNA here is from genome assembly GCA_965222495.1 of Phycisphaeraceae bacterium. Taxonomy (GTDB): domain Bacteria; phylum Planctomycetota; class Phycisphaerae; order Phycisphaerales; family Phycisphaeraceae; genus CBDCUA01. The sequence continues at coordinate 223,165 of CBDCUA010000006.1, forward strand.
GTTTGACGTAGGGCTTGATCGATCTCATTTAACGTATGACTTAATACCAGTAGCCGGTCCACACGGTGACCTAACCCGAAAATACTGGTTGCACGGTCGCGCATGCCCGGCGGATGATCCGGTAAATCATGAGGCTGAAGGTTGACGTTGATCCCGACACCGACGATCGCGGCGACCCGTTGAGGTTGACCGGGAACGGTAAACGTTTCGACGAGGATACCGGCCAATTTCTTGTCGCCGACCATCAGGTCATTGGGCCATTTGATCTGTATATTGATTGGGTAAACCAACGTCTCAATCGCCCGGGTCACACCCACGACCGTGGCCAATGTCAGCCGATCGACAGAAGGTTGCTGCTCCTGCGGAAGGACGCAAACACGCGAAAATGTAACCGCAGCACCAGACGGGGCGACCCACTTGCGTCCCAAACGGCCGCGCCCAGCGGTTTGCATGTCAGCGACCACGACCGCCCCGTCAGTTGTCGCTTTAGACGACGTAAAAATGCGGCGAGCGACATCTTGGGTGCTGGTCGTTTGCGCGTAGACCTCAATCTTTCGCTGACCGTAACGACCGTTTGAATACTCTAGGTAATCTGTCCACGTGGCCAACCCACTGTGCGTCAGCGTCACGCCATGTTGCGGGTGAACATCGATCTGACAGCCGGCACATCTTAGACCGTTTAACTGTTTCAAGACGGTCGCCGGTGTTCGGTCAAGCTTAAGCGCCAGCGCTTCGATGGTCATCGCACGGCCACAGTGCAACAGAAGATCTAGCAGTTTTACATCGGTCATGGTATCGCCTAACGAAAGCCTGGAGATACTTCCGTGGACGGCACGTTCACACAATGTCCAGTGCGAGATCTAACGATACGGCGCTATGGGTGATCTGCCCGACAGAGATGCGTTCTACGCCTGTTGCTGCGATCTGGGCGACCGTATCTAGGTTAATTCCCCCGCTGGCCTCAAGCTCAACGCCCGGTGCGAGCGTATCACGAATCGTTACCGCCTGGCGAATGGATGGGAGTGCCATATTGTCCAATAACACAATGTCAATCGCCGACGGCACCGCTCGAAGCACGACTTCTAGGTGTTCGAGTGTATCGACTTCGACTCCAACAAACCTTGGCGGCGGCGAAGCGGCACGAGCCCGGCTCAAAGCGCGTTTGAGTGTAACAGGTAATTCACGGGTGGCCAGGTGGGCAATATGGTTGTCTTTGATCAGGACCGCGTCGTAGAGTCCGCGACGATGGTTATACCCACCACCGCAGGCCACTGCATACTTTTCCAGCGCCCGCAGCCCGGGTAGCGTCTTACGCGTATCGAAAATCTTCGAATTTGTGCCGGTGACCGCCGATACATATCGGGCGGTCACAGTGGCAACGCCCGACAGGTGCATCAGATAGTTCAGCGCCACACGTTCTAACGCCAGGATGTGGGCTAACGGACCGGCGAGCTGAGCAATCGCTACGCCGGGTTCTACCCTTTGTCCGTCTCCGACCAGCACCTTTAACCCGATTGCCGGGTGATAGAGAGAGATAAGCGCCGGCAGCAGGGCCCCACCCGCTAGGTGCCCAGATTGGCGGGCACAGATCGTAGCACAGCAGCTTTGGTTTGCAGGTACCAGACACCGAGTGGTCACATCCAAGTCAGCCGGGCCCATATCTTCGGTTTTGGCCCAGTGAAGCAGGTCACGCAGCTGAGCTTGGCCGATAAAGCGGTCCAGCGGTGGTGTCCCGTTCGGTGTTGCCAATGTTTAGATTAGACCCTCAACCTTAGCCATGTGGAGCATCAGATCGACCACCCGGCAGCTATAGCCCCACTCGTTGTCGTACCAGCTGACCAATTTGAAAAAGTTGTTGTTAAGTTCAATCCCAGCACCGGCGTCAAATATGGAGCTACGCGGGTCATGGATAAAGTCACTTGAGACCACCGGATCATCGGTGTAGCCCAAAATCCCATTTAAGCGGCTTTCTGAAGCCTGCTTCATCGCGGCACAGATGTCCTTATAGCTGGTGGATTTGTCGGTGCGGACGGTCAGGTCCACCACCGAGACATCAGCTGTGGGGATACGAAATGCCATCCCCGTTAGCTTCCCTTTGAGTTCGGGCATCGCCAGTGCGACCGCCTTGGCCGCACCTGTTGCCGCTGGGATGACATTAAAGCCGGCAGCCCGTCCACCACGCAGGTCTTTTTTGCTGGGGCCGTCTTGAGTGGGCTGAGTGGCAGTGACGGCGTGAACGGTTGTCATCAGGCCCTCAACGATGCCAAAATTCTCATGGACGACCTTGGCCACCGGTGCCAGGCAATTGGTGGTGCAGCTGGCGTTTGAGACCACGGTGTGGTTCTTTTTTGGATCGAACTGCTCATGGTTGACGCCCATGACCAGGGTTGGAACCAGATCGGGTGTCTTGGTAGGGGCTGAAATAACCACCCGTTTAGCGCCCGCAGACATGTGACCACTGGCTTGATCGTGTGCGGTAAACAATCCGGTCGATTCGACCACATAGTCTGCTCCAACCGCCGACCACGGCAGGTCAGCGGGGTTGCGTTGGGCCGACACCGGGATCTTTTTCCCGTTGACGATCAGGCTATCTTTTTGGGCTTCGACCGTGCCATCGAAGCGCCGGTGAGTCGAATCATAGGTCAATAGATACGCCAAGCACTCTGGCGGGAACAGATCGTTAATGCCAACGAACTGGATATCTGGGTGGTTTACTGCTGCTCGGAATACCAGACGTCCTATGCGACCAAAACCGTTGATGCCTACTTTTAAAGCCACCGGTGGACCTCCTAAGGGCCAATAAGGGTTGATGCACTTCGTCCGGGATCGCTGCTAACCGTGCGGCCTTTCACCCGGGTAAATAGAATCGATCAAGGTACGGACTTCGACGTGGCTGTCAAGCGACGGGTCTGGACGACGGGTCTGCCACGGTGTGCGGTTGGTGGGAGAGGTCCTGACAATAGGTCCGGGATGTGAAGAAGCGATGATACGGAGATCGTCTGTTCGGGAGGGGAGCTCAGGAAACTGGGTAGCCAACCGCCTGGTTCGATCGGCAGACCGCTTGTCGTCGACTGCACCGTAAAAGAGCTATCGTTGCGACTGAAGACCGCTGCGCAGTGTGCTTGTAACTGAGCGCCAGCCCACAACAGTGATACTGGAAGTGTGATCAGACTGCCGGCCAGATCCAATTCAGGTGGCAGAGAAGCTGACCCGGTTAAGATTTGACTGTGAGAATTTAAGTAGATCGCGTTGGGATCGATTGACACCTGTACGGGTTTACCGCCGGCGCGACCGTCAATCAGGCTGTTACGCAAAATCACAAACTGCGGATCGATCGAGATATTTGCTCCGTCACGACCAGCGCGACCGGTGAGCGTGCTATCGACCAGCTGGACCCTCAGAGGTGCTGTGATCTTGATATTTCCACCGTCTTGACCTGCTTGAGCGCTCACTGTTCCAGAAAGGATGTCGACCGACGTTCCCGCTGACAAGCTGATATTTCCACCGTTGGCCTGCAGAGCAGAGGTTGCCACTTGTGCACCGTCGGCCAACAGCAGATTGTCGCGCGCGGTGACGGCAACATCGCCAGCTTTGCCGGATGTTGAACTGGCGGCCGATATCAACGCTTGATCTTGCACGATTAAACGTGTGGCGGTTAGCGTGATATCACCCCCGTTACCAGTGATCCCACCTGCACCGGCTACGACGGAAGCGGCATCGGCGTCGACGACGATCGAAGACTGCACCAATCCGTTGTCCGGGATATTCTTGGGCACGTCGCTGGCGTGGTGTTCTTGATCAGAAAATATCAAAGACCAATGCTCAACAGTTCCGACCTGCCCGGCAACCCGGTCACGGACGTCCAACGTCCAGGTCCCGGCGACCGGTTCACCAACGAGTTGCGCCAGCGGTTCTCTGGGCCGAAACGTGCCCGTAAATGGCGCGGCCGCATCCGCGATCGGTGTGTCGCCCCGGTCGTCTAGTCGAGTTCCGATGAAGTGGTCCCCGTCGTCGCCGACCCGCGAGAACAGTGCCACACGCGTGCCGGCGGGCGTGAAGAGTCGCACCACAACATGGGCGTCAAAGGGATGAGTGATATCAACGGTGACGGCCAGATCAGCTCGTGTTGGCGAAGTCTCTGCCACGATGCTCGTGTCGGGACCACTTAACAGAATCTGTTCCGATTCCACGATGACAGCGCCACCCCGACCTTGTCCGCTGGTGCTTGTACTGATTCGGCTAGCGCCCTCCAGGACAAGTGATTGGAGCATGGATAGGTTGATCTGACCAGCGTTGCCCATACCGGACGTCGTCGCCGTCACGGTTGCCCGATCGTTCAACGTCACGCGACCGGCCTGGAACCGAATGTTGCCGCCATCGCCTTCAACCCGAGTATCTGAGGAGATTCGAGTGCCGAGACCGAAAATATCGATCGAATTCGCCGCGGTGAGTTGAACCGTTCCTCCTGTACCAGGACCGATGGTGCTACTGTCGATTTGAGCGCCGCCGCTGACCGTCACGGCACCGGCATCGATCCTTATATCGCCGCTGTCACCAGCGTTGGGGTCGGTTCCGAGAGCCTTGGCTCGCACACCACTGCGGAATTCTCCGTCGCGACTAATACCAGAGATTGTGACTTGTCCGGTGGCGATCATATGCACCGAGCCGCCTTCGCCCGGACCAGACGAAGAGCTCTCAACACGAGCGCCGTCAAGGATCTCAATAGACTGTGCCGCAAGCAGTATGTCACCGGCATCACCCAGTTCAATACCACCACCGTCACCGCCGCCAGAGCCCTGACCACCACCGTCGCCGCCACCAGAGCTTTGGCCACCACCGTCGCCGCCGCCAGAGCCTTGGCCACCACCGTCACCGCCGCCAGAGCCTTGACCACCACCGTCACCGCCGCCGGTACCCTGGCCACCACCGTCGCCGCCGCCAATGGACACATCAATCCCTGAGTTACTGGTGATCAGGCCGTTGGTATCAATCAAAATCGTTCCGCCAGCGCGGACGATGACGCCGCCGGCCGGTCCTGAATCAAATGTCGTTGCGCCTACTCTGGACGATTCGCCGACGGAGAAGTCTCCTCGAACTTGGATATCAATACCCTTGCCTGGGGCGGATCCTGTGGTATCACCATTGATTTCTGAACCGCCGGTCATCTGGAACTGATCGCCTAGAATCACAACGCCGCCGCCACCGTTACCGCTTACGTCAATCTTCGTCGCCTGTGACAGGTCAATCGATCCTAAGCTCTCAAAAGATGTGATGGAGTCCTGGATTTTCTCTGTCGAACCCCATTCCAATTGGCCCGCAGAGGTCAAGCTGATCAACGTGACGTCGCCGCTGGGCGCGTTCAAGTTGGCGCCTTTGATCTGAATATCTCCCCCAACCGCCGACAGGGTCATGCCCTGGGATACTTCCAGTGAAGCCTGGCTTACGTTGATGCCCGCAGGAACCGAATCTTCGACCAAGCTTTTCGATACCGGCAAAAACCCAAATGCGCTAGGCGCTGCGATTGTCAATACACCCGCACCCGGTTGGGAATCGGTTGCTGCAAACCGACCACCGTCGGCCAGGTGAAGTTCACTTGCCGTGGTCACAAGAAATGAGCCTGCAACATCCAGCTGTGCGTTGGGACCGAACACCACGCCGTTAGGATTCATTAGAAAGAAATCAGCTCTTGGCAATTCAGAGGTGCTCAGCACACCGTTGATACTAGAAATAGAAGCGCCCGTGACCCGAGCGAACACGTTGGCGATACTTCCTGGAGCGACGTTCGGCGAAGCCGTAAAGGTTGCCGATTCGCCTGCATGGATATTGAACTGACTGAAACTGTGAAAAACGTTACATGACGTCTTAGCTTCGTTGCAGACCGTGTGTCCCAAATCCCCAGAGATCGTAAAGTCGGGACCCGCCAACGACCCAGCCGGACTCGAGCCTAAAGACCCATCACGCACAATTTGCGCTTCGGCCATGCCAATCCACAAGAATCCCGTGATCAATCCTGTAATGAAACGACCGGCTCTCCACTCCGCGGTGTGGCCCATGACCGAATTTTACTTCATACCCGTCACACGTCCATGGCGAACCTCTACCGCAGGTCGACTGGTCTGAATCTTGACTGTCCCCAAGTCGTTGCGCTGGTGGTTCAGACGCATTGTTTGGGTGTTTGAATTTCTTGCAAGTCGTTTGGCAATAGGCCACTCCGATCCGGCGAGCAGAAAGAAATGGTCGCCATTTTGACGATCCATACGGATCTGGCGCGCACAATGGAAATGGACAACTGTCAGACGAATCGGTGTCAGTGACAGACCGGGCCAGAAGTGGCAAGAGCAATCAGTGTGTCGCCGCTGTTCAGGGCCAAGTTGTATTGAACGTGACGTCGGAACGCTACAAAAGCATGTGACGAAACGGATTGAAATAGGTATTAATTTCTTTGAGCTTCTTGACCAGTGTATCGTGTTGACGGCGGAACCGACGCAGGTGCATTCGATTGAAATGAAGCTTTAAGAAACCTTCGCCGCTGACAAACATGAGCTCATGACCGCCGTGATTGCTGTTGCGGACTCCGGACCGTCCACATTCTGAACGGTAAATGTTTGCCACGACAATGGCGTAAAACTCCTCAATGTTATCGTAGTGTGGCTGGCGTGGAACCCGGCGGCGAATCCGTGATCCTGTGGTGTGCCGTGCGGCATGTACCAATTCATGGACAAGAATTTCGTCCTCAAAAGCAAGGCTGTTCGGATCGCCTCCCTTTTTCCACGAAGACTTCACGGCAACAGGCAGATTGCGATTGATCCGGCGTGCCAGATGGGGGGTGATAAACTCGATGACAGAATCTGACCCCATGCCGGTTCCGCGCTTTCTTGAATCGGAAGGATCGCCATCACCGTCGCGTAACAGCCATCGCTTGCGTGTCGCCGCCTGGGCGTCGGATGGTCTGGCCGAGCCGTTGTTCCAATCCTGATCGGACGGAAGATATGGCGTAATCGTGACATGCCGACCAAAACGACCAATTTCGCACATCACCGCGTTTCCGCATTGGGTGCACTTAATGCGGTTCAAAACATCTCGTACGCCAGTCTCATAGCGGCGTGTTTCTGTTTTTTGGCGGCGCATTTCAGCTTCCTTGCGATGAGTTTTCTGCTGGGTGTCTGGCTGAAATGGGTTCGTTGCGATGCCTAAGGGATTTGCCAAATCAGTCAAATCTGTCGCTCCCGCGGCGACGTTCTGGCCATAGGACGTCCCGTCGATACAGATATATTGATTATACGGTGTCATGTCAGAGCGCTCCGGAGAGTGGCACCGACCGTCTCTGTAGCGGGTTCTACAGATTGTAGCGACGCACGTTATTATCCATCTGTAGGGTGTCTGCTTTAAAGAGACGCGAATGCGCGATGTGCTGTCAACCAACCATCACGCCGATGATCCAAACGGTATGTCGATTTATGACTGTTCGCAGCGCCTTGGCGTCGTGAGGTAAGTGCGTCGGGGCCTGTATGTTTTGCCGCCTTGCCTCCACAGATTTTGCTGAGGGTGTGACGGTGATCGATGCCCTAATACTCTTCTTCATTTTAATTCATTCAATGCGCCCTGACGACACGGCTACGAGAATAAATACAGGCGATGCGATCAGATCTTGCGCTGATCAACAATAATTTGTCGTGGTATGGCGGTTTGCTCTACTGACGGATTGAATGGATTTGGACATGTCGTCAATATCGTAAACGACATGGCGCAGGGCATCGTGGTGATGGCGCGTTTTGTTAACCCGGTGGCATTCAATCGTATAGGCGATCCGTGTCACACTGTGCCAGTTCGACCAAGAAGTGACCAATTTTTTCTGTGACCGCCTGAAAATATCGTTTACCCTTATCGGAAGTCGACGCGGCGGGGTCGCCCACGCCAGTATCCTTGGTGGCCTTGCTCCACCGGCGCTGGGTCCACACCCATCCGTCGCGATACGCCTGAAGTTTTGGTTGACGTTGGGCGCCATTGCCCGCTTCGGACAGGGGAAGAACCCATTGGTTGGCAATGTGGAGCATAACACTGGTCTCCATCTCCCCGGCATGATCGCCTGGGTGGTCGAAGAACACGGTGTCGTCGATCACTTTGTACCAGTGCAACGCGCCAAGAAACATGTCTGGATAGCGCGGCTGGAGCTCTCGGATCATCTGTCGAAAATCGTTGCCGCCATGTCCATTGACTATCACCAGCTTGAAGATGCCTTGGCCGAATAGCGATTCGACCACATCGCCCAATACCGCAGCCTGAGTGCTCGGGTTCATATTGATATCCAATTTAATGTCCAACTGACCGGTATTGACACCAAAAGGCACGGTGGGCAGCACGATCACTTTTGCACCCTGTGCCCACGCGATGCGTGCCGACTCAGCGGCGACAAAATCACATTGGATCACGTCAGTCCCGTAGGGCAGGTGTAGATTGTGGGCCTCAGTGGCACCCCAGGGCAGGACCGCAACCTCGTATGGCGTATCTCGTACAGTTTTCCAAGTCGTTTCTGAGAGAACAAAAGGTCGTCCGGGTTTGGGCGGCATGAACGAATCTCACATTCGTGGTCATCTTGTCAATGACGCGGGGGGCGTGTCATGCGATGGCGCGCATTCTATACGAAGGCTCGATCATCTTCCGATCTGGCACCAGATAGGAATCGCAGATACTGGCGCGAAGGACAATCATGGCTAAAAGAGCGGGGCGAGAACTGCGTTCATCGCCGTGACATCATCTGGCCAACACGGCTCATGACCATGGTTGGGGTTGCCGTGCGCTCTATTGGCAGGTCCCCACCGGTTGTTGAACCATGCGCAACAGCCAAGCCCTTGCTCAGTTCAGCCAGTTCGGGCGCCTAACAGGAATTGGACGACGAGCTACCGACGGATATTTGTACGATAACGACTTGCCAGCACCAAACCGCCGGTAACAACCAAAATCATCGACCCTGCGGGCTCAGGAACAGTGGTATCCGTGAGGCTAAAGCTAAATGTCACTTGGCCTTCAGAAACACCGTTCTCAAAGTCTTCGAACGTCTCATCCATCCGCACCCGGCCGATCCCCGGTGCCAGCCACCACGTACCGATCCGTGTGCCGCTTGCGGTGTAGCCCACGCCGATTTCGTCGTATTCAGATTCCAGTGTGAGCTTTAGCGTGTTGAACGTACCAGCCGGTGTGGTGATGTCTTCGAAGCCGATGATCTGGATCGCGATGTCAGTGGAACCTGTCCAGGTCTCGTCGGGGTCCTGACCCTGGTAGGTCTGAAAATCCATATACGTCTGGTTGAGGTCCACCATGGCTGGCACGTTGTTGAGTGGTGCATCCCATTGATCAAAGTCGTCACCGGCAGCGTTGTATTCTTCGCGGTGCAAGCTGATTCCCTCTGACGTTAGGCTGAAGAACCGACGATTCACCGACTCGCCGGGAATGCTCGTCAAAAAATCGACCCGGGTGGTCGCAGTCGAATGAATCTGGCCGCCGTCGACAGTCTGAATCATTGCTGTGGCGGGAACAGTGCCATTGACAGCGCCGACATAATTCCAGACGTGTCCGGACACCAACGGAAAGTAATCCCCAATCATAATCGCCCCGTGTGAAGCGGGCAGTGGTGCACCCAATAGCATCGTCCACAGCACAACCGCCGGTACCAACGTCCCAGTCAATCTCATAACATTCTCCTGAACATTGGAGCCATTTGTGTTTATCGTTCTCCCATCCCCAAACAGGAGATATGCCGACCGGCCCACCAATATGTCATTGTACGGCCCAAAACCAGCTGCACAAAGGCCCGGCCTGCCATGATCATCGACATTTGCTAATGAATCTGGCCCTGACGCTGCCGTAAAACCACTTGAGATTGCCTACTTTTACGCCCAGCCCGTCCGTACTGTGGTTTCCATGCGGTCAGAAAATCAGCATATCGCATGCGTTGACAACACCACGGTCTGCGGTGAGGATCCCTGTTCAACATGGAAACCACTCTGTTTGATTCAGACGACAAGTCTGGCACGCCCGGTCCATCGGACGGCGGTGATAGTCCTCCTGGTGCTCCGTTGGCCGTCAGTCAAGTTGCTCAGCAGGTCCGCAGTGTTTTGGCCGGTGGCCTACCGTCAAAGTTGCGTGTGGTAGGTCAGGTCAGCAACTTTTCTGGACGCCAGCACTGGTTTTTCAGTTTAAAGGATGAATCGGCGACATTGGCGTGCGTCTGCTTTGCATCGTCGGCCCGGCGCGTGGGCGTGGTGCTGGCCGATGGGATGCAGGTCATCGCCACAGGGCGAATCGATTATTACGACACGCAGGGACGGCTGCAATTTTATGTCGACAACCTTGAGCCGGTGGGCCAAGGTGTGCTAGAACTGCGCTATCGGGCGTTGTGTGACCAACTTCGGCAGCTGGGATATTTTGATTCGGCCCGTAAAAAACCTCTGCCGGTGATCCCGCGGCGTGTGGCCGTTGTGACGTCGCGCAGCGCCGCTGCACTACAGGACGTCATCCACACCGCTGACCGACGCTGGCCCGGTTGCCAGTTGATGTTACTGGACGTACCGGTACAAGGGGATGCCGCAGCGCCACGGATCGCCGAGGCGATTGACGCGCTAACCAGCGACGGCGCTGAATTGGAAATCGATGCGGTCGTCCTGACCCGTGGCGGCGGTTCGATCGAAGATCTGTGGGCATTTAATGAACGGATCGTGGCGGACGCCATCTTTGCTTGTTCTTTGCCCGTCGTGGCAGCCATTGGCCATGAGACCGATACCACGATCGCTGAACTGGTGGCCGATGTGCGATGCGCTACGCCCACGCAAGCGATCATGACCTTGATCCCCGATCGGCAGGCCATGGAACATCAGCTGTATCAGCTGTCCCAACGATTAAAGCTGCTTATCCAGCGACAGGTTCAAATCAGCGCTCAGCGTTTCGACTCGTTGGTCGGTCATCCCATTTTTCGCCGGCCGGAACGTCTGTTCGAGCTGATTGCCCAGCGGCTGTATGGCTTGGTCCAGCGTTTGGATGGCGGGTTACCCCGACGATTGAAAGCCAGTCAAGATCACGTACAGGCCCTGGCCATGCGTCTGGAAGCGATCAGCCCCATCAATGTGCTTAAACGGGGCTATGCATACGCGATTGGGCCCGACGGACACGTACTTCGTAGCGTTGATGGCGTGCAACCCGGCCATCGCATCACAACGGTGTTGGCCGATGGGGCGGTCGAAAGTCAGGTCCAGCGCGTTTGCCACCCATCGGCGTCCGACAGTCCCATCCAACCCGGCGCAGGTGGCACGGATTCGGCTCCCCGATAGACCGGGCTGTCTAGCCAACCGCGATGGATTGATTCTGGCTGGAATTGTACGGTCCGTTTGGGGTACACTTTGCCGCATGACCAGATCCAAAGACCCCCATGTGCCGTCAGGCGAAGGTGACCTAAAGTTTGAAGAGGCCGTCGAACAGATCGAAGCGGTGATCGAGAAGATCGAATCGGGTGAAGCAGGATTGGAGCGGAGCCTACGGGAATATGAAAGGGCGACAAAGCTGATTGTCCATTGTCAATCGATTTTAAAATCAGCTCAACAGAAAATCGTTGAACTCACTTCTGACACCGATGGCCGGTTACGCGTGTCAGATCACGGCGGCGAGGGATCGGACGCGATTTGATGTCACGCCGGTTGATACTGTTTGCCTCTCTGAAGTTGTACTCGGTCCAATGTCCCGACGGCCGCAGAGCATGTTCGGATGTCCGTGTGCTTGTGATAACGTGGTCCCACGCCGGCACAGACCACTAGAAGGTCCATATGCCCCATACGCCCTGGTTGATCCTGGTGACGGTTTATGGCGCTTGCATCGGTAGCTTGCTCAACGTTGTCATCTATCGGTTGCCCGAAGGCATCAGTATTGTGACGCCACGGTCTATGTGCCCCAAGTGCCACCACAGGGTAGCGTGGTTCGACAATGTCCCGGTCATCAGCTGGTTGTGGCTTCGAGGTCGATGCCGATTTTGCAAGACGCCGATTAGTGTCCAGTATCCGTGCATCGAGCTATTGTGTGCGGCTATGTTTGCCGGGGTATTCCTGTTGGATTATGCCAGTGGGTTGCGTCCGGAGTTTGTGCAGTGGGGGCTGGCAGCGACCTGGCCGGTGTTGGTCGTGCAGCTGGTGCTGGTTGGAGCCCTCTTGGCCGCAACGGTGATTGACGCTCGACTGTACATCATACCGATTCGGATTCCACAGACAGTGACGCTTGCGGCGGTGCTTGTGTTACCGACGGCGGCCATCTGGTTGCCCGCGATGGAGCAGACAGCGCCGGTGATGCGGCAAGAGGGCATCGGGGCGGTGGCCGGGGGGGCTGTCGGTTTAGCGGTGGCGCTGTTGTTGCTGCATTTTCGTTTACTGCCACGCAGTTTCGATGAAGTTGAGCAGGCGATCGACGAGGACCCGTCTCCCGACGCCTTTTTAGACCATCCCCATCCCAGACGGGAAGTGCTTAAAGAGTGCCTTTTTGTCTTCTTGCCGTGTGCGGGGGCGTTGGTGGGTTATGCGTCTGGGTTGGTGCCGCATGCGAAAGAGGTTCCTTTGCCCCTGATGCCTCGCGTCTTGGCGGGGGTGGTGGCGGGCTACCTGGTCGGAGCAGCGGTCGTATGGGGTGTGCGAATTTTGGGTACGCTCGTATTTGGCCGTGAGGCGATGGGGTTGGGCGATGTACATCTGTTAGCGGCGATCGGATCGGTCATGGGTGCGTCGGACGCCGTGTTGGTGTTCTTTCTTGCCCCATTTTTTGGGTTGGCCGGAGCAGTGATCCTGGGCGGCCTACAGCGGTTGTGGCGTAGTCGGGGCAAGGTGATCCCATACGGGCCGTACCTGGCCCTTGCGGCCGGTACAGTCATGGTTTTTCGCCAGTCCATGTGGGAATTTTTTGGTATCCTATAGCCCTTGAGACCGAGTGGTCGACACGGTGTGGCTCGGACCACGGCGGCTCTATAGTTAGTAGAAGAAAGGTAGATATCATGGTACGCGACGGGTTGCGGCCGATCAGTGCGATCCTTCTATTGTTGATCCTCGGTCCGATGACAGGCTGCAAATACGAACAGCTCACAAGACAAAATGAATCGCTGTGGTCCCAGAATCAGGAACTCCAGCAAGAGCTGGAGCGTCAAAGATTGGCGCTGGACTCTTTGGAGGAAGACCTGAATTCGGCTCGCTCCACCGGCCGAGAGTTGGACGGCCCGGTCAACGTTTTCACGGCCGGAGCCGCGGCCAACACCGGAACGGGTTTTGGTGAAATCCAGGGTGTTGAGGCGGTACAGGGCCCTGACCGAGTGACTGTTCGCATACCCGGCGACGTATTGTTTGCCGCCGGTAGAGCCAAGCTGCGACGGTCTGTCATGAAGACGCTTGATCAGATTGCAGAGGTGATTGAACAGCAGTATGCGAACCACACGGTCATGATTAAAGGGTATACCGATACCGATCCCATCAAGAAAAGCAAGTGGTCTGACAACCTTGAACTGAGTTTGCAGCGCGCTGCGGCGGTGCATCGGTATCTGCAAAAACACGGTGTCGATCCTGCTCGGATGCAGGCTGTCGGCCATGGCCCGTGGCATCCCCGGCAGACCAAGGCCGATAGCCGTCGTGTGGAGATTGTTGTCGCACTAGACGAGTAGGCTTTGACCGAATCGCGCCGTTGCCGGTGCGGTCTGAGGGACCGTGAGCACTGGGTGGTGTATCGGCAGAACAACTGGTTAACGTAGGCAAACATCGAATGGTGGTAGAGATCGCGGATGTGCTTATGGCATTTAAGCGATCCGATTAACAGGTTCGCCAACGACGATCAGCACACAAGCCAGTAAGCGACGGTTCTTTTCGCTGCTACTATTGAGGGAATATGTGACACGGGGGGATTTGATCTCGACGGTGATCCTCTGGACATTCCGATGATATAAGACACGAAAAGTTTTTGCGCTTGTGTGACGTGAGCACGATTTTTTAACAATGGGAACTAGCGAATCTTGAACCGTCAAACAGAACACCAGGCGGGCATGATCTGACATTTGAGCCAGCATCATGATTGGGATCATCGATTATCAAATGGGAAACTTGCGTAGTGTGCAGAAAGCTTTCGAATCTGTGGGTGCACCAGCGGTGTTGCTGACGGTGCCGGACCATCAGAAGGAAGTAGATCAGCTGGTCCTGCCTGGTGTGGGGGCTTTTGCCGACGGTATGGCCCATCTGCGCCAGGGCGGTTGGATCGACGGTATCCGATCGTTTGTTGAGTCTGGTCGGCCTTTTCTGGGTATCTGCTTGGGTATGCAGCTGCTGTTTGACAGTTCTGAAGAAGACGCAGCGGGCCCAGATCAACCGGTTGATGGCTTGTCGGTCCTGCGAGGGAAGGTCGTACGGTTTGATCATACCGCCGTGGAGGGCCAAAGACTCAAGGTTCCGCACATGGGGTGGAACACGATCCGATGGCACCGCGACGATCCTCTGTTGCGTGGGTTAAATCAAGATACGGCGGTCTATTTTGTACATAGCTATTACGTGCAGCCCGTGGCTGACAGCATGGTCAGTGCGGTGGCCGATTATGGTGGTGTTTTTTGCGCATCGGTGCGATATCAAAATGTCTGGGCGACTCAGTTCCACCCAGAGAAATCTCAGAAGGTAGGCCTGACGATCCTCCGGAACTTCACATCGTTTTAGTCAATGCTTGGCGGGGTGATCAGTGGAACCGACCATGACGCAACCTTGTATGGAACGACCCTTGAGGCTATTGGTCGATCCCGACCAGTATGTCGCTTGTGGAGTCGATCTGGGACGGGACGCGCAAAGGCGAAGCTATTGGTTAACACTGTTTCGAGATCATTTTCCACGTTTGATGGCCGAGGCGGTGATCGAGGCCCAATCCAGGGGTCAGGAAAACGCCTCGTTACACCGTCGGTGTCAGGCGGCAACGCAGGATTTCTTGGCGTACCTGAACCAGATCGAACGAGACCCCGAACAGTTTGGTCGGCTGGATATCTTATCGATCTGTATCCAGCGCGAACGCGTGTTAAGAAAGTTCGACTTCGACGATCCCTACCGGCTGGCCAAGACCAATCAGAACCAGGCGGCCATGGCGTTGTTGCCACAGGTGCTGGCCGAGTTGGACGGACTGCCGCAAACGCAACAGGCCGTACGCTTGATCGAAGGTATTTTTGCGGGCAATATTTTTGATCTCGGCGTGACAGCGACAATGGAACTGTTTGCGTCGGGACCGGTTGATTTCTATGCGACTCGGAGCCGACTCAAAGCTCGGCCCTGGCTGGTGGACGATTTGGATCTGTGGTTAGACCACTGGTCAAAACGTCAGCCACACCGTTGCGCTGCACTTTTTGTCGACAACGCCGGGGTCGATATTGTCTTGGGCATGATCCCGTTTGCCCGCTGTCTGCTTGAGCGAGGCACAAAGGTGATCATGACCGCCAACAGTACGCCATCACTCAACGACGTGACCCACAGTGAGCTTTTGGCTTTGGTCCAACAGGTCGGACAATGGGATCGTTTGATTGGCCAGGCCCTGGCTGATGAGCGTCTGATGTTGATCGCTAGCGGAAACGGTGTGCCGCTGATTGATCTGGCCGCGTGCGCAATGCCATTGGTCGAAGCGGTACATCGTCAGGACGTGGATCTGGTGGTACTCGAAGGCATGGGGCGAGCGTTAGAATCCAATTTCGACGCCACCTTTTCATGTGACGCACTAAAAATCGCAATGATCAAAGACAGGGGTGTGGCCGAGGTCTATGGCGGACAGGTTTTTGATCTTGTGTTTCGATATGAGCCGCGCCGTGGTGAGTCGGGCGTTTAAACAGCCATATGTCAAGATACGTCTTTCCCTGACTGACCGTCGACTTGCCATGAACGCCAATGAGGTTCAGATACCCACTATTTGGCCTATGGCGCAGGCAGTGGACCCGGCAACGGTGCAACAGGGTCGGACGCCGGAATCACACGCGCAAACGCCGTAAATGTTCGCGGCGTTTCCGATGAGGGGAAGTCGGTCTTCAACAAGAGAATGGTGCCGGCAAACGTTTGCTCTGTCGGCGGTGGCGTGACGGTAATCCTATAAGCCTTCTCGTCTTGGATCGGTTCAAAGGAGACCGAAAACGCCTTGTTGGTTGTGTCTACACTTTTCAGTTGAACGGGCGTATCTTCTGTCATCGTGACGCGCATGGTTTTGGGTTCTCGCGGCTCGGATTCTTGCCAATACACGTAGGGTGGCAAGATTTTAAGCAGTTCCGGAATTTTTACCCGTATGACCAAGACATGAGAAGGATGGTCGGGGTGATCGGTGTGCACCTTGATCTCTTTGACCTGTGTGCCACGGCGTTTGCCGATGGTAAACGTTGACACGATTTTGCCGCCTTCACCAGGCTGATAGGTCCTTTTTGCCAATTTTGCCGTGGTGCATCCACACGTTGTTTTGATTGAGGTGATCTTGACGGGCGAATCCCCGTCATTAACGAATTCAAATTCGGCCACCACGTCCTTATCGGTTAAGCCCGGTTCAAACGACTGATCCGGACGTGGCCAACTAATCTGGCCGTGTGCCAATGCGGCGGTGATACTTGAAATCAACAGTCCTACACCCCAAGCACAAGATTTTGATCTATTCAATCCCATTGTCGATTCTCCTGCACGCAGACCCGTCACATTCTCTATCGTCATGCCTGGGATAATCCAGGTTGGTATGATCCTCCCGCAAGCCACGATGAGCACTCAACTCACACCCTGCCCATCAGCCCCATTCAGCACGTGTACCACACCTTGAGTTTAGGGTCGGGTGACGGCCCGCGTCAACTATCATGTGCGCGTCGGCCGCACGGTGAGTGTTCGTAAAGCCCTTTGCCCTGACGCGTTCGGCATGCCAACCCTTTGATGGGTTGGATGGACATGGCCGAATCGTTTAACGGTGACAACACCGTTCATTGCCGAAGTGTCAATCTTGTGGGGCAACACGTCCCTGAACGACACAGGACGAACAAGAGGCCGATGATCCAAGTTGCCGTTGAAGGTTCGGGCACCAGCCGAAGGGCGTAGAGGAAATGATTCGAGCCCGAGCCGTTGTCTGCGACCAGCACCAGGCTCCGATGCCCAGTGTTTAGCGTGGGGCCAAGCGTCAATCCTTCAAAATTGGCATTGCTAAGAAATACTTTTTCGAATAGTAGCGTCTTGGTCAGCGGTTCAATGTTTTGATTGACCAGGCCACCGTCAAACTGTCCAGCGGAGATGTCAGTGGCTTGGTCAAATCCTTCAGCCAGATATATTCGGATCCGCAAGCCGTTGGCGACCGCCCGCTCCATGACCAGCAACCGATCGTGGTCCAGCGCCACAAGATCGACCACACCGCTTGTTTCAAACCCGGTGCCAAAATTGAGCCCAATCGGATCTGTTTCGTAAGCCCAGCGCCCGATTGGCTTGAGATTGCCGTCAAACTTCTGAAGTCGAACAACCGTGCCTGTGGTGGTGGTTGCCAAGTCACCGTCGACGGAAAGTGCTTCTTCGTTGGCGGTCCAAAACTCTGATCCGTCGGTCCGACGAGCCAAGGATTCCCAACCACGGTTATCTCGCGTATTCGAATAGACACTCAACTGAGGATCACTGCCAATCGACAACAGCGACAGACGCCGGCCGGTCGTCAAATCGTGTTGGCTGATCTGTGGTCCGTTCTCGTCGGCGATGAATATGCTTGTGCCCGCAAAAGCCACACCCTCACGATCGGGGCCCGGAAGAATTTGACCTAACTCGCCTTGAAGCTCCAGAGGGGAACCACCGATGGCCGCAGATTGAATGGCTCCGTTATCCAAGTTCAAGTCAATATTGATTTGAAAAAGTTTCGCAAGCTCATCGCTGACTGCAAAATAGGTCGACCCACCGCCATAAGTGATACCCGATAATTCTGAAGCACCCGAACCGCTCTGATCGGTAAATGCAAAACCACCCACATCGACAATGGCAATATTCTCAGCCGAGGCTACCGTGGCTACCGACCACAAGCAGATCACGGCCAACTTAACGCTCAGGGTTTTTAGGTGCGACATATTTTTACGAGTACCTCTCAAACGTTTGATTATACGGTTAACAGAACATCTATTCTATGGCCCCGATGCACAAGTGGTGGCGTTTCCAATCGTCCGATCGCGGTCATGGTTTCCGTGGTGGAGGTGTGGCGTCGATTAACCGGGATAACGATGTGGGGTGTGTATAGGGGGTATGATACGAACCTGGATTCCTTCTCATGGTCGCCGTGGAAAGCGCGTACGGAACAAAAAATGGGTTGTTTGGGGCGCCATACGCCATGCGTTTGACAAACGGTGCCTTATACGCATCTGCTGTTGTTGGACCACATCAAGACCATCTAACTTCTTTAAGTACGAGGCCGCGTGTAGAGAGTGATTTTTGTGATGGAACTTAAAGAATTTTCGACACGCTAAGTTTTTCGTCTGGCAGGAATCAGGCCGCTGTTGTGCTTCGCACAATTGGCCCACCGGCCTTTACGTCGTCACTGACGCCGTCTTGGTAAGCTTGAAAATTTTCGTAAAACAGCCGCGCAAGCCTGTAGGCCGTCGCGTCGAATTTAGACTTGTCGGCCCAGGTGTTCTTCGGAACCAAGATGGAACTGGGAACGTGGGGACATTGCGTGACCACTTCAAAACCAAAAATAGGGTCACGCTGGGTTGGCGCGTCGGTGAGTGTTCCACGATGGATCGCGTCAACGATCGCTCTGGTAAACTGAAGTTTGATACGGGAACCGATACCATAGCCTCCTCCGGTCCAGCCTGTGTTCACAAGCCAGACATTTGTCTTGTGTTGAGCCATCTTCTGGGCCAACATCTGGGCATACTTTCCGGGGTGCCACACCAGAAAGGGCCCGCCGAAACAGGGTGAGAACGTGGCTTGCGGTCGAGTGACGCTGATTTCGGTGCCGGCAACTTTGGCGGTGTATCCGCTAATAAAGTGGTACATCGCTTGCTTCTGTGACAATTTGCTCACAGGTGGGATCACGCCAAAGGCGTCACAGGTCAAAAAAATGATATGTGTCGGGTGGCCGGTGATGGCCGGGATCTTGGCATTGGCGATGAACTGGAGCGGGTAGGAGCCTCGTGTGTTTTGGGTAATCGATGTGTTACAAAAGTCCACACGATGAAAATGGTCGAACACCACATTCTCTAAGATCGATCCATATCGCAGCGCTTGGAAGATTTGTGGCTCTGACTCGGCGGTCAAGCCAATCGTTTTGGCGTAACAGCCACCCTCAATATTGACGATACCCGAATCGGTCCAGAGGTGTTCGTCGTCACCGATCAGGTTGCGGTGAGGATCAGCCGAAAGAGTGGTCTTTCCGGTCCCCGATAGTCCAAAGAGCACCGACGACTGACCGGATTGTCGGTCTTCGGTCGCTGAGCAGTGCATCGACAGCAGACCTTGCTTGGGCATGAGGTAGTTCATGACCGTAAAGACACCCTTTTTCATTTCACCAGCGTATTCCGTTCCTAGGATCACCATTTCTCGGCTTTCCAGGTCGATGTTGACCGCTGTGGAGGAGATCATGGCCTCAGTCAGTTGACGGGCAGGGAATGAACCGGCGTTGTAGATCACGTAATCGGGTTCTCCAAATCTGACCAGTTCGTCGGCGTTCGGGCAAATCAGCATGTTGTGCATAAAGAGGGCGTGGTAAGCGCGGCCGCAGATGGTGCGAACCTTAATACGATGCCCTGGATCCCAGCTAGCGAACGCATCCACGCAGTAGAGTCGGTCACAGGCGTTCAGATCCTCTTTGGCCTGTTGACGGCTCATCTGAAAAGAGTACAAATCGATCGGGATGTTAACCGGTCCCCACCAAACGTCGGCCTCGGACCGCGGGTGTTTCACCACACGTTTGTCGTTGGGCGAACGCCCCGTCTTTGATCCCGAGTAGGCGATCAAGGCACCTGAATCAGCCAGGTGGCAGTGGGAATCAAACCTGATCGCCTCTTCGTAGAGCGTGGCCGGTGAGGGATTTCGCAGAATCGTCTCGACATTGATCCCATGGATTTGCAGATCAAATTGATCCATTATCAAGGCAAGCCATCAATTGAAGTGACTGTTCATCACCATCTAGATAAATCCTTGCGTGCCGTGAGGGACGTGAATCTAGAGCCAACAAGCACGCATCGTACTTCCGTCACGCTAAAGAGAATACGCAATAGCGCATCATTCGATAACCACCTACGGAGAGTCCCTTGTGTTATGGGAACACCCTGTGCGGCCACTTGATTTCCGTTGGATGTATCGGCAAATTCACACGCAGGGGATCGTCTGATACAAGCCGAAATCTACCGTGGTGCTTTATCGATCAGCCGATCGAACTGGGGAGCATTTTGGGAATTGCCAAGGTCCCATAATCGTGAATCGGATCGACGCGGGATGACAGGACGTCCAAGTGGTGGAAGATTTCACGTAAACGGTGCTGTTGTCGGCCTGCCGGTGATGTTCAACAGAACCGGCCAGACCGACGTGGTACAGCGCGCCAGTCAATCGAACGCCGGGATGTTGTTCAAGATTCTGTTTCACGTCGTGTCGAACCTATTGACTCAGTACAATCCGTCGGTTGTTTTTTTTAAGATCCGGTTAGCAATGGTTAGCTCACCGATCACCCGATCCCGTCGGACAATGTCCTTCACCAGTTGCTCGATCTGACGACTTTGGCCGTTGGTCTTGCCCTGGCCTGCGGTTAACGCGGTTGTCCCACCTTCCAAGAACTAATCACGCAATCGATACCTCGTGGCCTCGGGAATCCCGTACCTTTGAGCAATCTGCACGCCCGGCTCTTCGCGTCTTAGCAGTGACCACGCTGCCTCCGTCCGTTGTTCTACCATCGCCTGAGCACGTCTGCCCATCATGCCACGTCTCCTTCAAGAATCGTGTTGCCTTTCAACCAGTCTTTTTTCCCGACTCGGTGCCCTCGCCAATACCCGAGGCGGCAAGGCGGTGAAAAATACGACCGACTATCCTCTCATTTCACGATCCCCAGGATCCATGAACAATACACAACCAACGACTTCAAATATCGATCCAAGATTATTTTGTTCGGCGCGCAGGACTGATATGACAGTACCGTATCTTATAAGTGTCAGCCTGGCACATAAATATTGCTTGTTCTAACCGCAGGTCAAGGATAACACGTGATGAGTTTACTGTTCACGGGTGTCACGATAGAACAAACCGTGGCCTTTCATTCACGTAGAAGTTGGAAATGCATGGAGAATCGTGCCCATGAAAGCGTATGTCACTGCTCGAAACTGGCGAATATTTTTCTCCGGTCTTATTTGGCTGATTGTCGTTAATGTCCTGACGATCTTGGTGGCGGTTGTCGTTGGGGTCATTGCAGCGATCCACGCCAAGCTATCGGGGCAAGAGCTTCAGCCCGAACAGGTCGAGAAATTCCTTCTGGATGGCGATTTTATGAGCATCATAATGCTCATCTCTCTGCCGCTTACCCTAGGTGTCATCGCACCCGTGATTCGGTGGCGAAGGCAGAAGAAGATAAGAGAATATCTCGCTATCAAAGCTGTGAGCATTAAAGCATTCGTTCCGTGGATCGTCATCGCGGCGAGCCTTATCGGCCTGGAATACATTTTCAATATCATCTTTGATCGGTCTGAACACCACAAAACATTGTGTAACGCCATGGCCACCGCAGACAATCGCCTGCTGTTCCTGGTTAATCTTATTCTTGTTGTCCCAGTCATTGAAGAGGTTTTGTATCGGGGTTATGTCCTGCAGTGTTGGATAGACTCCAAGATTCCGCAATTTGCTGCGATTGTATTGCTGTCTCTGCTGTGGATCGTGCCCCATTGTCAATACGATCTTTACGATATGGCTTGGTTGTTCTTGGGAGGGATTGTTTTGGCGTATTCAAGAATCCGATCAGGATCGCTTCTGGTCCCATTAACACTACACTGTTTTTGGAACGCGATCGCGTCTCTACACCTTGGCGCCCACCTCGTTCCATAGAAACGGGCGATGGTTAAAAGTGCGATGGCGTTAGAAACGGATCAACGGGACCGATGGCGGTGAGTGATGTCCACTGTGGTCGTGTGGCATTAAGTCGCGGGCAATCATCCACAGACCTGACGCGATGATCATGACGGCTGCGAACCTTGTGCCGCGCACGCGGAGTTTTTCGGGAACCAGGTGGCTAGCGACAAGCACCGCCGTCAGCGATGGCAGCGTGCCTAACCCGAAAAACACCATGCCCAGTGCGCTGTGCCAAGGCGTCGGCAGGCCGGCGACAATGGCCAACACCGCGTAGACCAAACCACAGGGCAACAGTCCCATGACCACACCCAGCAGTAATCGAGCCGTCACACCGTTGCCGCGTACCAGCGATTGAAAACCTGCCGTCGGGAACCATTTCTTTGCTTTGCAGCCATCGAGCACCGTCTCGAGTTTTAAGCCGGGCACCACACCCAATAGTGCAGCCCCGCCGACCACCACCGCGACGCCAAGGATCAGTCCTGCCGCACGCTGCCAACCGATCCACGCCGACCCGTGGTGTAGGGCCTGGCCCACGATGCCAACCATGAACCCCAGGGCGGCGTACGTCCAGATCCGTCCCGTGTGGTACCAGAGGAGATCCCAGGCCAACGAAGGTGGTTGCGATGTTTGGCGTTGACCTCTGATGGTAACGGCGGTCCGCTCAAACACCTGGCAGAAACCGATAAGGATCGGACCGCACATACCGACGCAATGAAGGCTGCTGGCAATGCCGGTCACGAACAGTCCGCCATACAACGCCAACAGTGTTGCAGTGGACATGCCGTTCATTCTATCGCATGTTCGGCGCAATTGCCGGCACCGGCAGAAGTCGTCACCACAAGGAAGCTCGACGCGATCATTGCCGAGGCAGCGAAGATAGGATTCAGGTAACCGACGGCGGCCAATGCCACGCCGATCATGTTGTAGCCAAAGGCCCAAAACAAGTTTAGTCGGATGCGGCGCAACATATGACGCGATCCGGCCAAGAGCAGTGGTATGCGGTCTAGCCGGTCAGACAGCAGACACACGTGGCCTGCCTGACGAGCCAGATCGGTGGCGTTGACCATCGCGATACCAACGTCCGCCGCGGCCAGGACCGGCCCGTCGTTGATACCATCGCCTACCATTGCAACACGGCCGTTAACGCTGGTACGTAGGCGCTGAAGGAGGGCCAATTTATCCGACGGAAGCAACTGGGAATGGACGGACACGCCCAGGGCGTGCCCGATCTCTTGGGCGGGCCCTGGTTGGTCGCCGGTGAGTACCTGAACGTTCAAGTTCATGGCTCTAAGCGATTCGATGGTCTGACGGGCGTCGGGACGGATGTGTTGGCCAAGCCAAAAACAGGCCAGTTCCTGCCGAAGATCAGTCAGATAGACACGATGATCTGTCGTGTCGAGGTCGTTCGGATTCTGATTCAATACGTGTGCGTTACCAATGCGATAGCGCTGGCCATCGATCACCGCTTCGACGCCGACGCCTGGAAGAACACGAACGGCACTGGCCTGTAGCGGGGTGATCTTCAACGCGGCTGCATGCTCGACCAGCGCGGTGGCGATGGGGTGGACACTACCGGCTTCGATCGCCGCGGCCAAGGACAGGCTACGGTTTTGGGAGATTCCCTCGTGGGTGCGGATGCGACGGACGGTCATCTGACCGGTCGTCAGCGTGCCGGTTTTATCAAACAAGACCGCTTTCACGGCTGCGGCGCGCTCAAGCGTTACGCCCGAGTCCACCAGTACGCCCACCTGTTGCAACCGGCGCAGCGCGTTGCACGTGGCCAACGGCGCCGCCAGTCCCAACGCACAGGGGCAGCTGACCAGCAGCACACTCAGGCCATCCAGTAGACCGATTGTCGCACGATTGTGGTAGGCATGAAATACCAGTACACCCAACGCCACCACGATCACCACGGGTATCAGCGTCGCGGCCATTCGATCGGCAACACGCTGGATCGGAGGCTGGCAACCACGCGCCACCTCCATCAGATGTTTTAATCTGGCAATGATACGGTCGGGGCCAGCCCACCGGACGGTCACCCACAGCTGTCCGTCAATGACGATTGAGCCGGCGAGCACCGCATCGCCCGGTCCGACGGCACGTGGGCACGATTCACCGGTGAGCACCGATTCATCGACATGGCTTTGTCCTTCCAATACCGTTCCGTCTACCGGAGCTGTTTCGCCGGGTCGGATCCGAACTTCGTCGCCCACGGCAAGTGCGTCCGAGGGCATGTCTATGATCTGATGGCCTCTGCGAGTCCAGGCCCGTGTGGGAGTTTGATCGATCAGTGATTCGGCCCACTGTGTGGCGCGGCGCCGAGCCGTCGAATCTAGATAGTGACCGAGTGTGACCAACACGAGAATCATGGCGGCGGTGTCATAGTAAAGCGCACCTGTGCCAGATAGGGTGTGGACCACACTGATGCCATACGCCGCCCACACGCCGATAAGGATCAGCACATTCGCGTCAATCGCCCGCCACCGATCTGTCACTGTGCGGCACCTTTCAATCATGTCTATCGCCACGGGCGTGCCCAGTGTGGCGATCACGGCGGTACACAGAAACAAAAGCAGATAGGCAAACAGACTCGCCATCATGGTGTACTGGGGCTGCTGGTCTGGACTGATCACCGGCTGGTACGCCTCTTGCGAATAAAAAAAGAAGCTGAACGCCATCGTATTCAATGCCAAGAAGAGGCCCATGCCCAGTCGCAGCAAGAGTGTGTTGGGTAGGCCTGACGTTTGATCGGAAGCCATCTGACCCAGGTCGTAAGCCAGACGGCAGCCATAACAGCAAAACTGTAGCGGCGGATCACTTGCTTTGGTGTTCCGGCCAGCGTTGCGGCGAGATCGCGGCACTGGCAGGCGACAGTGCGAACACGCCGGGTTCGATCCGCCGTTGTTGGCCAGCGAACGTGGGGGGCCTGGCGGTACCGGCATATTTGGCTGACCGTCTGGGGCAGACGCTTGTATGGTTGAGTGTGTCATAGGTGAGCAACGTTTAACACCATGTGAATTCATTTTTGCGCGTCACCCGCGAACGCAGGCCTAATGCCAAACACAAAAAGTTATTGCGCATGTGTCTTCGAGCGTGGGTTTGCGGTGACAGGACTTAGCAAATCTTCGACGCGCATAGAAAATACGTGATACCTATAAAAGCCTGGGGGTCTTCGATCATCAATGAAAAATACACATCACGAATCCATTTTAAATGAAATAGCGCACCGCGATAACACAGTAGCACCGGAGGGATCGCAAAATGGAGAACGACGCACCGCCGTCAGGTGGGGCTGCCATGCGCCCGTCCTGTCGATGACTACGGCAAGAGAATGAACCGGACCAAGTAGATCAGGCCGCCGGCAAAGAAACAGATCCAAACCAGTGCGACGTACCACGGAAACGCGTAGCCCTGGTAGGTGAGAAACTTGTGTCGTTTAAACATTACCCGTCCTCTACGGCATAAGAATCGTTCGCGGTGATTTGTGCATCAATCTGATCTTGCATCTCTAACATTCTGTACTTAGGCGCCTCGACATTCCTAAACTGACCTGTCAGGTACGCCCATAGGAATAGACAACCGAATCCGGCGGCAACGATCAGGTACGTCACGACAGGAATCATGGCAAACCGCAACGGTTGGTCTGCTCTAAAGCTGTAGGCAAATTCGATGAGTTTAAAAACAAAAGCCGATGCGGTGATGAGAATCATCGCCACGCTAAAAATCCACAAAAAGCGACGCGTCGCGCGTGAGACGGGTACCGGCTGGTTGGGCAGGCTCGGTGACGGGCTTGGTGAGGACGACGGTTTCTCGATGGCGATCATCACGTGTTCCCCGTCCCTGTGGTCAGGCCAACAGGGTCGACGCCAGGCCGTGGGCTTGTCGTGTCCTGTTGTGGTAAAACCGCAGAAAGAATCTGGCTTGTCTGGAAAATCGATGGCATGTGAGTTTGTGGCATTTGGCTAATACTCATCGTATGGGTCGTCCTGATCCTGAGTGTCTTGGTCGGTATATTCGTTGGTCACCGCTTCGTCGCCGGTTGGGTCTGTGGATACCACCGGACGCATCTCGGGTGCCGGGTAGGCCCGCTCAATCGCACCGACGCCAAAGATGGTTTCGTTCCCGGTTTCCCAATCGCTGCCCAGCCACTGGACATAAGCGATGACGCTCAGGCCCTTCTTGTTGGGTGTGACGCCATCGGGCTCAAAGAACCACGGATACCGCGGCATGACCGATAGGGGAGCCACATCTCGTGGGTTCCAGAAATGGGCGACGTGCCAGTCGTTGGATTGGCGTCCCGACTCGCGCAACAGATCGGGACCCACGCGGCGTGTACCCCACAGCGCAGGATAGTTTAAGTCGTTGTTGAACTCTTCAGGGTAGTGGACTCTACCGAAACGAGCCTCGTCGTTGCCAACGGGTCGAACCTGCTGGGAATGGCAATGCCAGCAGCCGTCACCGACATACTGTTTTCGGCCAACAACCAGCGCTTCGGCCAACGCCTCGTCGAGCGGCTGGCGACCAAATGCTTTCTGAAAAGCTTCTGGGTATTGCTGTTGCAGTTCTACAAAGGCCAGAGGAACGTGCTGGGCCAATTCTTTAACCGAGACGACCTTGAGATCGGCAAAAGGAATAAAAGGAACCCATCCGCTAACCATAAACGCCAGCACAAAGAAACCCAGTCCGGCGATCAATAAAACAAAGCTCAATCGTTCCATAATCGTTTCACCTTCGGCTCGACGCCTCTCGCCAGGGTTGACACCACATCGCTATGTCGATGTCATACGACCGCCGTCGCGACCTCATCGCTGACCTGTTCATACGGGACGTAATCTGTATCCACATGCGATATCTTGCTGCTCCGCGCGGTGGCCCACATATTCACCAATAAGCAGATCTGCCCGGCCATAATCGCCATGCCCGCTACCGTCCGTAATATCCAGAACGGATGCAGGGCTCTTAGGATCTCACCCCATGGCGATAAAGCACGCATCATAAAACCCTGAACCAGCCCGGCGGCGGTGAGGTCTAAGAACATCACTTCCAAGCCAATGACGATTAACCAAAACTGCCACGCTGCCAACTTCGTACTCCACCATTGGCGACCGGTTAGTTTGGGCCATAGATGATCGGTCATTCCATAGATCCAAAACGAAAATACGCCGAACATCACCAGATGAGCGTGTCCAACCACCCAGTCGGTAAAGTGAATAATCGTTTGAAACGTCAATGTCACCTGAAACGCGCATTGGAGACAGGTCAGAAAATAATTAAACGCTCCGATCCAAAACCATCGGATCGCCATATTGTCTCGCAGCGATTCTTCTTTGCCGCGCCAGGTCATGAAGAAGTTGATGATCACGGTGGTCACCACAATCTCTACGGCGATCGTACTCACCACAGCACCGTACTGGGCAAACATCGGAATCGGCGACCATAAGAAATGGTGGATTCCCTGAAGCGGATAAAAGAACGCTAGGCCCCAAAACCCCACCAGTGACAGCGCGTGTGACCAAATGGGCTTACGAAGAAGGATGGGGACAAAGAAGTACATCATGCCCCAACCCATGGGTGTGACGTATAAGCCGACCAGGTCGTGAATGTACAGGCCCAACATCGGTCCTCCGCCGGTCCCTGGCACAAGATACTGTGTAAAGAAATTACCCATGATGTACGTTAGACCCAGCCAAACGAACCCAGCAGAAAAGTACCATAGGCTGACGTACATCGCCTTTTCTGCGCTTTGGATGATCGGTGTGTAAAACTGAGCGGCGACCAGCACCACCGCGACGACAATCACCGGATCGAGCCAGACCGGAGTTTCACCCCACTCCACGGCCTGGGCTTGGCCCATGTGTAAACCGATCACCAGCGCCGTGATCACGGCCAGCCAGACGTAGAAAATGACCCATCCTAGTTTGTGCGACAGCACCGGTCGGCCTGTCAGGCGTGGTACACACCAATACAACATCGCGGTGAAGCCATTGACCAGAAAACCGAACGCGACCAGGTTGGTATGGACCATTCTGATCCGTCCCGGGGAGAACCACTCGCTATGGGGCAACACCCAGTGATTAAAGAACTGCGTCGCGTAGAACAGTCCGTCCAGCATCGCCAATGTCAGCCAGCCAAACGCGGCGATCAGGTGCCACTTTACGAGCTGATGATTGACCAGCGGGCAAGTCAGAGGACGAGGTTCGCCGTTCGTCGCTGGGGTTGTGGCCATCGACAAGGTTCTCCAAGCAATTTACGGGGTACCGGATCGAGATCCGGTGTCTGCTTCGATTGACACCGCTGGTGCGCCCCGTCGCAGCGACCGGACATAAGCGACCAGATCCCAGCTATTTTTTTCTGCAGCTTGCCGCTGCTGATGTTCATTCATTTGGGTAAAGACATCCGCCGCCGTACGGGGAAATGTCTTCAATATCGGCATCAGTGTCTGGGTTTGATCTTTCTTGACGAACCCCACCTGGGAGATAAACGTCTCCTGGTTCACCGCAGCCAGTGTGACGCCGCCGTACGACGGCATGACGCTGCGAAGGCCGGTGTGAAACGTACGGTAGATATCTTCGGGGTCGTCACCGCCCTTGAGTTTGCCGAGTGTGAAGTCGAATGCTTTTTGGGGGTTGCCCCAAGCGTCGACATATTGGGTCTGTGTCGCCCCGGTCCCGGCGCCGTCACTACCGTGGCATTTACCACACTGCATCGCAATGTACACAATGTTGCCCCGTGCTACGCGCTGAGGGGTGTCCAGATCCGCAGGTGCCGGGGGAACAAAGATTTTTTTTCGATGATGTTTTTCCTGATCCCATCGTCGGTAGAACGACTTGATATATTGGATCACAGCCAGTTTGTCATGTTCAGCCATCAGCGGAAACCCAGGCATACTCACCCGCGACAATCCCCGGGTGATGGTCCGGTACAGATCAATTTCTAGCGGAAGACTGCCAGAGTCTGTAGACCGAAACTTATAGATGCCTTTGGTGAAATCACGGGGTTTGGTGATCAATCGCTGTGCTGCGGGGCCTTGACCTTTGCCCTGCGGACCATGACAGCCGACACAATAATGGTTGTATACCTGACGGCCACGTTGAATCAGACTGGACCGTTGGTTGTACTGTTCGTGTTCACCCACATGAAGGGACCGGGGCCGAGAAGGGGTGGGGGATTGGCCCCTAGCCTCGGAGAAGCCCACACACAGTCCAACAACAATACAAGCCAATGGCAATCGCCCGCCGAGGGTTCGGCGCATGGCCTGGCTTAACATGCCCAACATGGAGAGATGCTTGGCACTTTCTGCCATTGACAGTCGGTTGGCGTCACCGTTCGTGGTGGGTTGTTCTATCGCCATAAATCATTGATCCGGATCGTCACAAGACGCCGTTAAGACGGCAGGCGGCGATCAAATGTGCCCCAAAAATCGCACGCCAATACGGTCCACGCAAACACGAGGTGAGTCAGCGCTGCGACCCAGAACGGAACGAGTCGAATGATCCAGCTGCCGCCCAGCAATAGCGGCTGCAGCCAACTCAAAACAAAGTAAAAATTAATCACCCATAGCCCTAATCCCAACAGTGAAGCGATCACAATCCGCTTGGTCGTCGTGGCCTGTCCGAAAAACAGGCTCATGACCAAATGAAACGCAGCGCCGTAAAGAGCGCCTGTTGACAAAAAAAGAATGCAACCCACAAACAAGACCGGACCGTCGTCACTGTCTAACGCCCGTTGCCCCATGGGAAAGGTCAAGAAAACCTGTATCAGCCGCAGAGGATGTTGACCGACCAGAATGGATCCGACAATGTTAAAGATCAAACTTGTTGTCGCACCGACGATACCCAGCAGCATGCCCACCACCAGGTGCCACAAAAAATAATACCCGTCAGGCGGCCACCCCAATGGGTTTGGGTCGGCAGAATCTTGAGTCTCGAGACGGCGGACGACGTCGAGGTGCTCTTGAATCAATTTTTTTCGTGTCTGGGTGTCCATGCTGTTGTGTGCATCGTCAATCCACGTCGCCGGTAAGCCGATGTGCGCTGCTGGGTCAATACTCAAGGGGTCCTGGGGCACCTGTCGCACCGCCGGACAATGGTTTTATCCCCATGGGCTGTCCTTATAGAAACCGCTTAATAGGGTATAGGGGGTACCCATTGCCATATAAACGGTAGCGAGCCATATCAGTCCGACGCGAGCGACCCATGGGGATCCAAAATCATACCGACCACCATTGCATTCCGGACAATAATGTGTTCTTACTTTGTGAACAGGTGGTGTGTCAAGTCGATGATCGAACAGAATGAACGATCAGACATCAGACCAATGACATCGAATCACTGCGCGTGAGTTTGGCCTCAGATAGACCCGGTCGTACCAAGCAAGCAGATAGAATCTTTGTATCGATTTGTGTCATCGGTGAGAAGACGGCGAACGGCGTGATTGCCTGGCGGGCATATCGGGAATTTGGTATCATGTAAGATTGCTCGGAGTAACGCCCTCTGAGTTTTGGATCACAAATTAACTCAAAGCGTGAGGTTCTGATGCCCAGATTAGTTGCTGTGTTGAATGATGAGATCCGTCGTCTTGCCCGGAAAGAAATTCGTACTCAGGTCGGGGCTACGAAACGTGCCGTTGGTCAATACCGCAGAGAAATCGCTGCGTTGAAGCGTCAGATCCAAAGGCAGGCCAGAACGATCGCTTTTCTAGAAGCCGAAGAAAGAAAAAGACTGTCTGGCGGTACGGTGACCAGAAAGTCAACTCATCCACATGGACGATTCTCTTCGAAATGGCTCACGTCGCATCGCCAACGATTGGGCGTGTCTGCCGAAGAGTATGGCAAACTCGTGGGTGTGTCAGGTAAGACCATCTATAATTGGGAACAGGGGAAGTCTAAGCCCGCACAAAGACAACTTGCCGGTGTGGTGGCGGTACGAGGACTTGGTAAGCGAGCCGTGCTTAAGCGAATCGAGATGGTAACCAAACGTACACGAGCAGCCAAAGCGACGCACCGTTCCCGAAGAACAGCTCGCTCTCGATAAAATTTGGCGTTTCCCTACCAATAGAACAATGTTACGTGTTGCGTGTCTAAAGTACCAAACACGGGGTTCAGATCTGGTGGACGTATGTGTATGCAGGTAAGCGCCATCAACAACGACGTGTGGGGGAGCACCGTATCATTGGTCGTCTGAGCGCAGTAAAAAACCACGACGCTGTTCATTTATCTACGGCCCTTCACACATACCTAGGGGCCAATGACCATGGTGTTAGCAGGTCGTGGTTATCGTATATCTATTATCGTGTAGAGACGGGTGACGTCAACAATAAAATCCGCATCTCCAAAAAAATGTTGGATGTTTCCTTGACATGATGGCTGACGGCCACATTTTCTGACTATGATCCCGTGTTCCAATACCCAGCGGTGAAGGAGTACGCCATTATGGCTGTGACAAAACAGCAGGTCATCGACCAGCTCCGTCGTGTCAACGATCCTGAGCTTCACCGTGATTTGGTGACGCTGGACATGGTCAAGCGTGTGGCCGTGTGTGAAGACCTGGTCGAAGTGACGATCCAACTTACGACACCTGCTTGTCCGATGAAAAACCAGATTCAGCGTGACGTCCAAACTGCGGTCGGGCGGCTAGAAGGTGTCAAAGAGGTGGCGGTCGAATTCACAGCTGACGTTGCACAACGGGCACCCCAACAGCGCGCCGCGGAGAGCAATCCCTTGCCAACCGTTAAGCATATCGTCGCTGTCGGCGCAGGCAAGGGCGGAGTGGGCAAGAGTACCATTGCGGTCAACCTTGCCGTGGGACTGGCCAGAGAAGGGGCCCAGGTGGGCTTGATGGATGGAGATATTTATGGGCCGTCGCTGCCGACGCTGCTCGGCCTGGCTACGGATCAGCCAAGAACGACCGGTGGGAACTTGATTGTGCCGTTCGACGTGCACGGGATTAAAACCATGACCATCGGCAAGCTGGTCGAGCCGGACAAACCGCTGATCTGGCGGGGACCCATGGCCCACGGAGCATTTCGCCAGTTGGCGACACAGACCGACTGGGGTGATCTAGACTATTTGATCATCGATCTTCCTCCGGGCACGGGTGACGTCCCGTTAACCATGTCTCAGCTTTTACCTTTATCTGGTGCCGTGGTGGTATGCACACCACAAAAAGTAGCTCAAGACGACGCCCGCCGGGCGATTGGGATGTTTCGACAGCTGGAGATCGACGTACTCGGTGTGGTTGAGAACATGAGTTACTTTATTGGTGACGACGGTAAGGAATACGATATCTTCGGCCGCGGCGGCGCAGAGACAATGGCCCAACAGATGGCAGTGCCGTTTCTGGGCACTGTGCCGATTAATATGGCTCTGCGTGCCAACAGCGATTATGGCAACCCCACGGCAAACTTTACTGAAGCACCTGAGCTGGCAAGCCCGCTGGTTCATGTGGTCAAAACGCTAGCAGGCCAAATCAGCGTCAGGGCACTAAGCGGTACGGGGCAGCCACCGACAATCAGTATCAGCTAGATTGACAACGTCAACCTAGATGCATTTTCACGCTTTATCTAAGATCATAAATGTGCAAGTGGCATGTCACACATCCCCGATAAGAGGTGCCGCATGGATATGCTGATTGCCTGAGGGCTAACAATCGACTTCAAACAAACGAATTAGCCAATAACTGTCGTCGTGTGGAACCGGCGTACAGTCAAACTACGATGTCAATCTAACTTGAAGACATCTCATCGGAGATGGACTTGTTGATGCGAAGGTTGAGGAAGATGATGTTAAGTCATCTTGACCCTTTACCACCTATTTTTAAAGCGATTATATAATCGCAAGCTCAGAGATCTTATGTCATTCAGAAAACGCCCGGCCCGCAACTCCGGTGCATTTGCTTGTGATGTGGCGGTCGTCGCGGTCATCAATTTTGCCAGAACCCACACTCGATGCCACCGTGGATAACAATCGCGAACCTGCCATGTTCGGGTATCTCCATTGGTGGCATCGCAATCTCGGCTCCCGCTTCATCGGCAGACTCGACAGCTGCTTTGATGTCATCGACAAGTACATACGGCCGCACGACTGGTGTTTCCGTGCCACGCAAAGGTCCGCGAATGCCGATCAAGCCGCCACCATCCAGTTTCGCGGTGCGAGCACCGCCAAAGTTGGCATCGGGTTCGCTGAAGGTCATGTCATATACTGTTGAGTATTGACGACACAATGCATCGACTTCCGGGGTCACAATCTCAAGGTATTGGATTTTCATCGCCGCCGAGGTGATTCTGATCGAAGTTTATCACACAGACAGGCCGAAGCGGAGGTCGAACAACGCATCCGCAGCTGATTCGGTGAGCTTCATCGCCTCATCCAACTCCCGGTAGACCAGCAGCCCCGCGTCCGAGTTGATCTTGGCACGTCGAAAAGACAGACGTAACCGGGGCTCAAAATCAACACGCAGCATACCGTTTTGCCCGTTACCCATCAGGTGTGCCCCTTGTTCGCGAGAGAAGTGAACGAATCCGTTTCAATAGACGTGAAAAATGTACCGGCGGTTCCCATAGATTCAGCGAACCATATGGGAAATCCGGGCTAAGGAAACGGGTGGTGGTGAAGGAATTTACCGCACGTCCGTGGTGCATGAAAAATTCGTGATGCGCATCACGTGACGATCGACAGAGGGGTGACGACTGTGTAGTGCGACCAGATAGGCATGTGCGCTGGTTAAACGTGGATTTGGGCCGGAAACGTCTCCCAGTCAAGTCTGTGCTAGCGAATCAACTCGCCGTGCCGTCTGCGCCAACGGGCCAGACAATCGCACAATCGGGTCAGGTGATGATCTTCCAGATCCGCACGCAAGCTGATGCGCACGCGGGCTGTGCCAGGAACCACTGTCGGCGGACGGATCGCTGGAGCATACAATCCATTCTGCTGTAGATCGTCGGCCAGGTTCAACGCGGCGCGCGACGAGCCGACCACGATCGGGATGATGGGTGTCACAGGATCATGGGTGTACGCGGCCCATTGCATGTCTACCAGCATCCGACCCAGCGTCGTGGCAAGCTCAAGTACACGCTGACGACGCCAGGGCTCGTTACGAATCACTTCCAAGGCCGCGTCGATCACCGCGGCCTGCGCCGGTGGGACGGCCGTCGTGTAGATAAACGACCTTGCTTGGTTCACGAGCGTGTCAATGACTTGGCGGCCAGCGGTCACAATTCCTCCAAGACCACCCATCGCCTTGCTGGCCGTGCTGATGACAATATCGACTCGATCCGTGACACCTTGCAACTCGCACAGTCCAGACCCCATCGCCCCCAACACCCCAGTGCCGTGCGCTTCGTCGACAATCAAGATCGCGTCGTATTGGTCTGCCAGGTCACACAGCGCCGGCAAATCCGCACAGTCGCCGTCCATCGAAAAAACGCTGTCGGTAACAATCAAGCGACGTGATGGCCGATTGTGACCAGCTGGCTGTCTGGCGTTGTGTCGCTCTAAGATCCGAGCCAACTTGCCCGTTTGACGGTGGCCGAAAACACGCAGCGAAGCGCCACTTGCCTTAGCGGCGTCGATCAAGCTGGCGTGATTAAGTTTGTCGATGCAAATCAGATCGCCTCGGCCGGCCAGTGTGGTGATCACCGCCCAATTGGCCATGTAACCCGTTGGGAAGATCAACGCGGCTTGGGCATGTTTGAATCGGGCGAATCGAGATTCGGTTTCAGCGTGGACAGATCGATGACCGCTGACGAGTCGGCTTGCGCCCGCGCCCGTTCCAAACTTGCTGATGGCGTTGATCGCCGCAGCCTGAAGGTGGTGATGACGACTTAGAGCCAGGTAGTCGTTGCTGGACAGGTTAACCTGCTCTTGTCCATGAAGATAAATTTTGGGACCATCACACTCTACCGGTTGCAGTCGGCGCAGCAAAACATTCGCGTCCTGGCGATCTAGCTCTGCCTGGAGCTGTCCGAGCCAACTGTCCATAATACCTACAGAGGACAGAGACTTTTATTCTTCGCGGCCGATGGCAAGGCTGGTGGGTTGGTGATCACTGCTAAGTGTCTGCTTCATAAGCCGGCCCACCTTAAACTTAACGGTCCGTTTGGGTGGTACAGCTACCGGCTCCAGCGTCTTTGGGTTTTGTGCCGTACGTGCACGGCGTTGTTTCACCTCAAAAACACCAAAATCACGGAATTCCAGGCGATTATCTTTGCCCAGTTCGACGATGATGCTGTCGAGAAAGCTCTGAATGACCTTCTTTACAACAACCCGTTTTTGCCCAGTGGCTTCAGCGATCTGGTCGATTAATTCTTTCTTCGTCACAGTGGCCATGTTCGGCGCTCCCAGTGCAGCAATGATTCGTTGGATAAATGCCCAAGGTCAGTGGTTAACGGTCAACGTTCAACGGCTTCCAAGTTTATAGTGCTATTTATTTTATCACCATTTCTACCAGTGCAATAGTCTAGTATGACAAAGCCGAAAGGTTGGGTCAAGGTTAATCCCCTTTCCGCGTGCTTGTCGTCTGACACGGTCCATCCTAATATCCGTACCGAAATATGCCAGTTGACGTTAATCAACTCGGAATCGTACTTTACCCGGATCCGGTGCTGCGTGCCACAGCTCAACCGGTCCAAGCGGTGACCGAAGAGGTCTGTCAGGTGGCTGCACGCATGCTCCGACTCATGCACGATGCGCCTGGCGTAGGGCTTGCAGCGCCTCAGGTCGGGTTGAGCTGGCGGTTGTTTGTGGCCAATGCCACCGGTCACCCGGAAGATGACCATGTTTTTATCAACCCGGTGATCAGTCCCGTCGGTCGGCACACCGCTGAACACGAAGAGGGTTGCCTGAGCCTGCCAGATGTCAAGGCGGTTATTCACCGGCCCAGAACCGTGACCATTCAGGCGGTAGACCTTAAGGGGCACGCGATCACGATGACCAGTGATGGGCTGGCGGCGCGAATCTGGCAGCATGAATTTGATCACTTAGATGGTGTGCTGATTATCGATCGGATGACACAGATCGATAAGATCGCTAACAAGAAGGTACTGCGAGGTTTGGAGAGGGTGTATACGCCTGACGCCTAAGTCGCGGTGCGGTCGAGCGCACGAGTACATCGCCGAAAAGTCCGTGTTTGCATACATCGCTTTGATGTGATCTTGTCCTGATGGGTTTTGACGGTCGAGGATACGGTGATGCGTTTGGTCTTTCTTGGCTCTGGTGAATTTGGTTTACCTACGCTGCAGCACTTGTCCACACGGGACGACGTCGTCGCGGTGGTCAGTCAGCCAGATCGACCCGCCGGCCGGCAACGAGAGTTGACGCCTACACCAATCGCTGCTTGGGCTGATCAAACGGGATTGAATCTGCTGAAAGTCGGCGACATCAATGATCAAACGATCGTAGCACGCCTGGCCCAGCTCAAACCCGACGCCGCTGTGGTGATCGCGTTCGGGCAAAAACTTGGCCAACCGCTGCTCAAGGCCCTCGGTTCGCTGACGGTGAATCTTCATGCCTCCCTGTTGCCAGAGTATCGTGGGGCGGCTCCTATTCACTGGGCGGTGATCCACGGCCAGCCTCAAACGGGTCTGTCGGTGATCGGCTTGGCCCAGCGCATGGACGCCGGTGTGATTTATGCTCAAGCGGCCACGCCGGTTCGACCGCTAGAAACAGCCGGTGAACTTCACGATCGGCTCGCCGATATGGGGCCTGATCTGGTCGAGAACGTATTACACGACTTCACACACGGCACGCTGGTCGGTCGGGCCCAAGATGAATCGGCAGCGACAAAGGCACCCAAGCTGCGTAAGGCAGACGGCACCGTTTATTTCGACCGTGATGCCGAAGATGTCCGCAACCGCGTACATGGTTTAACGCCCTGGCCGGGCGCTCGGGTCTATTGGCTGCATGGCTCGGGGTGCAGCGCGGTCAAGAAGACATTGATCCTACGCCGCGTGGCAGCCGAGCCTGATCTGTCATGCTTTATCGGTCTAGATCGCCGTCCGGAACCGGGTGTGGTCCTGCCCGACACCGGGGTCGCTGTGCGCGATGGTGCGATCCGGTTGCTGGAAGTACAAATGCCTGGCGGGCGGCCCATGGCGATCATGGACTTCATGCGTGGTCATCCCATGGTCAGCGGTGATCGCCTGCTACCTATCGTTGAAACGCATGCTTGACTCTCGGGCGTGGCAACCACAGTGACAGTCATTGGTGTCGGCGGCGTGCGATGGAACGTACGCGACGCGTCTGACCGTATCGTGTGTGAACGACGGTGGGCAGGGGTGTGGCCTGACGCATGATTTGTTTCTGTTCGTCGTTCTATCACCGATTCACACGCACCCGTTCGAGCCTACGGATTTTCCACGGATTTAAGTGAAGACCTTCGACGCGATGGGGATCGTACAACCAGAGATGAACGTAGTGATAGATGGGGGCGATCGGCTGCTGGGCCAACATCAGCGATTCAGCTTCAAAAAGCAGCCGTGCTCGTTCTGTCGGATCGGTTTCATCGGCGGCGGTTTTCATCAGTTGGTCATATGTGTGGTGATTCCAGGCGACGTCGTTGTTGCCGTTGCCCGTCAGAAATTTGTCCAGAAAGGTGGTGGCGTCGCGGTAGTCGCCAAACCAGCTGGCCCGGCATATGGTGTAGTCTTGATTCTTTAGCCTCTGGCCAAAGGTTTTGCTTTCTACCGCTTCGAGTCTGACCACGACGTTTAGGTGCGTCTCCCAGGATCGCTTAATCTGCTGGGCAATGGTTTCGTGGCCGCCTTCGGTGTTGTAGAGAATTGACAAACCCGACAGGGACCGATTACCGGTGTAGCCTGCGCTGGCCAACAGCCGACGTGCGGCCTGTGGGTCGAAGCGAACCCCGGCGTCGGCGGGAGGCTGGTAGTCGGCGAGCGTATCGGGGGGTGTAAAGGTCAGGGCGATGGGCTGTTGATCACCGAGTCGGGTGACCTTATCGACGATGGTCTGTCGGTCAATGCCCATCGACAAGGCTCGCCGCACACGTACGTCGAACAGCGGGTTCGGTGAGCCATCGTTGAGCTTCGGTTTACAATTAAAATTATAAAAATACGTGCCTGCGGCGCGAGTGACGTGTACGTCGTGACGACCGCTGCGAATCAGATCGGCGGTGATCGGTTTGGTGGTGGGGATGTCCGGCAGCCAGTCAATTTCGCCTTGGTCGTATTTGAGCAGGGCGGTCTGAGGGTTCTCCACGATCAACTCAAGGATACTGTGATTTTTCATGGACCGGCGGTCCCAATAATGTGGATTGGCCTCTAACAACAAGAACCGCTTAAATTCCCACCGCTTGAGCACGTAAGGACCGTTGGTGACAAGATGCGGGGGCTTGGTCCACGTCGGGTCCTGGACCAACATGCCGGTGTCGCTGTTGATCGTAACCCGATCTTGAACACTGGCGACGTGGACCGGCGTGAACGTGACGAACGCACAGAGCTGCAAAAAGTATGGTGTGGGGTTGGCTAGCGTGACCACGAGCGTGTGGTCGTCTGGGGCCGATAGGCCCACGGTTTCGGTGAATCGTTGCTGGGCCTGATCCCACAGCTTGACCGATGTTTCCAGATCTCGGGACGCACCCTGGCGCTGATATTCGGCAAGCTGACGACCACGCCAATTAAAAAAAGCTTCTGCTCCGTTGATACAGAAAAGCAGTTGTGTGTAATCTGCGGCAAAGTCAGGCAGCAGGGCTCGCCGCCAAGCATAGACAAAGTCATGGGCAGTGACCGGGTGGCCATTGCTCCACATGGCATCGGCACGCAAGTAAAACGTATACGTCTGTCGGTCGCGACTGATGTCCCAAGATTCGGCGACGGCGGGATAGATCTCAAGGTTGTCGGGGTCGACCCTTACCAGGGTCTCAAATAGACATTCGCTGATGCGGATATCGTGTGACCAACTGATCTTCTGGGGGTCAAGGTAGTGATGGGCGCTTGGGCTGATAAATCGAAAATCCGCATCTGGAGAATCGTTGCCGCAACCGACCAAACCGGTGATCCCAAGGATCAAGACGATCAGTGTCGTGCGATTCATGTCACGAAGCTCCATTGACTTGCGGTTGTGCCGATGATAACTGATCGACGAAGGCGATGAGCGATGGGTTGTGGTTACCGGACTGTCTAGGGCGGCCGATTATCGGGCTTTGGCCGTGGCCGGCTCAAGGTTATGGGCCCGTACGGTCGATTTTCGAGACCAGCTCACCACGGCGGATCGGTGTCCGTTGCGGGTGGGGCTAAATCCTTTGAGCCAGGAGGTGCCGTCATGAGCAAGATCCAGATTATCGACGCGATCCGTAGACAGAATCGGTCGGCAGCGGTGACGTTTTTGGACGCGTTTGATGAGCGAACGTTGACCACCTATCTCAAACGTTTGGCCTTAATCAGCGGTCGCCGTGGCCGGTCTAGCGTTTGGGTTCGCCAGGGCAGAACACCGGCGGTGGTCACACGGTTACATTGACCATTGTCAATGACTGTGAATGGATCAGATTTGATATAATAACAGGCTAGTATTTAGTCCTTCACCCGACATTGACGAATGCGGGGGCGGAGTGATGACGGAAGTGTGGTATGTCCTCAGCGCATAAAAGATACGCCATGCCTATAAGATCTATGTTCGATGATCCTTCACGAGCTGATCAAAAACCATGACCTGCGTCTAGAGCGTGGTGACGGGTCGACGACGGTTTGTGATCTGACGGATGATTCACGATCGGTCCGTTCAGGTGCCGCGTTTATCGCCCGTCGTGGATCAAGTGCCAACGGTCGTGACTTTATCAGACAAGCGATCCAGCAAGGTGCTGTTGCCGTCATAACAGATTGCCCGCTGTCGATCTGTGATCTGGCTCAAGAACCGAACGGTCGATCTGTGGCCTGGGTCTGGGGTCGTTGTGTCGATGCGGACATGGTTGGTCAGGTTGCAGAGCATTTTTTTGGCGATCCTAGCGGGAAACTCAAGCTCATTGGCGTCACCGGTACCAACGGCAAGACCACCACTGCATTTTTGATCCAACATCTGCTCGAACACGCCGGGTGCCGTTGCGGAATGATCGGAACGGTGTATGTCGACAACGGCGCACAACGCACAACCGCACCGCTGACCACTCCCGGCGCGATTGCCATGTCCAAACACCTGGCGGCCATGGTGGCCAATGGGTGTCAAGCCGCGGTGACCGAGGTGTCAAGCCATGGGCTGGATCAAGGTCGAACTGCCGCGTTGGCGTTTGACGCTGCAGTGTTTACCAATTTGAGCGGTGATCACTTGGATTATCACGGCACCATGGCGAATTACGCCGCCGCCAAGGCAAAACTATTCAATCAATTGCCGTCACGCGGATGGGCGGTGGTCAACGCCGATGATCCCTATGGTCAACGCATGGTGGAGGATTGTGCCGCACCGGCGATCTGGTGCCACATGCTATCAAACGCGTCCAGAGTCCCCAGTGACGCTAGTCACCGCTGGGGACGGGTGCTCTCTTTGGCAATCGATCATAGCCGTGGGCGGTTTGAGGGACCGTGGGGGATCATCGATGCCCGAATACCCCTTGTCGGCCGACACAACGTTGCGAACATGTTGCAAGCGATGACCGTTGCAGACAAGCTATTGGATTTGGGGTCCTGCCTGAAAGGAGCAATCGAAAGCTGTCCCTCTGTACCTGGTCGACTCGAACAGGTCCGACGCTCGGATCGCGATGCCCAAGGACCGGTCGTACTGGTGGATTACGCGCATACTCATGACGCGCTGGAGAATGTGCTTCGGGCTGTACGAGCGGTCACCGTGGGTCGGGTATGTGTCGTTTTCGGGTGCGGCGGAGATCGTGATCGCAACAAACGTCCCAAGATGGCTGCTGTGGCATGCCGATTGGCAGACACGGTCGTCGTCACAACAGACAATCCTCGCACGGAAGACCCCTTGCAGATTATTGACCAGGTGCTTGCTGGTGTGCCGCGGAATATTTTGGGGCGCGTGACTGTGGAAGCGGATCGTTCTAAAGCGATTGCCACGGCGATTCGTCGAGCCGAACGGGCAGACACGGTCGTGCTGGCCGGTAAGGGGCATGAGGATTATCAAATCGTCGGCGGGCAGAAGCGGGGTTTTGATGATCGCCAGCATGCTAGAGCCGCGTTGGGCCGTTGGGTTGAGCACGCGGACGTTTAACTGCCAAAAAAGCGATGTATGATTCATAGAACACTGATGGAATCAACTCAATCCACCATGCGGACCGGTCAACCAGCAGCTGATTTTTGGACTCCGCACCGGATCAGCCAGATAACAGGGGGGCGGTGGCTGGTCCGTCCGTCGGACGAGAATATTCGGTTGGCCGGCGTCAGCATCGACACTCGCACCATTAGCTCAGGGGAGGTTTTCTTGGCCGTACGCGGTGATCGGTTTGACGGTCATAATTTCCTAGGCCGGGCCGTGACCTGCGGGGCAAAGATGCTTGTCGTGTCGAACGCCGCGAACGTGACCGCACGGGCGGTTGGGGGTGTGTTGCTCGTGAATGATACAATTCGAGCTCTACAAGAATTGGCCGGTGCTTACCGTGGCCAATTGCGTCGCGGCGGTACAACCGTGATTGGTGTAACCGGATCAAATGGGAAGACCACCACACGCCATTTGATTTATTCGATCTTGTCAGGCAATAGCGTTGGTTCACAAAGTCCTAAGAGCTTTAACAACCATATCGGTGTGCCTCTGACACTGCTGGCGGCCAAACCCGACAGCGCCTTTGTCGTCATTGAATTGGGCAGTAACGCCCCAGGAGAGATCGCGTCTTTGGCAGCGTTCGTCCAGCCCGACGTGGCGGTATTGACCCATATCGGGTCGGCGCACCTTGGACAATTTGGTAGCCGGCAAACCATCGCTGCGGAAAAGGCATCGCTGTTAAAGCACATCCAATCAGGCGGTTTAGCCATCGTGCCTGGTGATGAGCCTCTACTGAAACCGTACCTAAATACTGTCCCTTCTGGGGTAACCTTGCTCCAATTTGGGACTCAGACGGGTTGCGATCTGCGCCTGACGAGATGTGATTGTCATAAAGAAGGACTAACGCTGACCGCGGTGGCTCGGGATCAGGGCAACGGTCGTTGCAGTCGTTTCCACCTGCCGCTGCTGGGACGGCACAACGCGGTTAACGCCCTGGCT
The DNA here is from genome assembly GCA_965222495.1 of Phycisphaeraceae bacterium. Classification (GTDB taxonomy): domain Bacteria; phylum Planctomycetota; class Phycisphaerae; order Phycisphaerales; family Phycisphaeraceae; genus CBDCUA01. The sequence continues at coordinate 265,381 of CBDCUA010000006.1, forward strand.
GCGATCTGCGTGGGACGTTGGATGGGCGTGCCCGACACGCTGATCGTGCGAGGTTTGGATGGCGTGACCGGTGTCCATATGCGGTTAACGGTTACGTGTATCGGCCCGGCGGCCAAGCCGTTGGTGATGATCAATGATACTTACAACGCCAGCCCGGACTCGGTGGCCGCGGCTATCGGCGTATTGGCCCAGTACCCCCGCCAAGCGCCTAAAGCCAGTGACCGTTCGGCACGCGACACACCCCACGGACGCCGGGTGCTTGTATTGGGTGATATGCTTGAGCTCGGCGAAGCGGGTCCCCAGTTGCATCGAGACGTCGGGCGCCGCATTGCCAACGAAACCGCCCGTATCGACCTGGTCATCCTGGCTGGCCCCCTTTCAGCGTACACGGTAAAGGGACTTGGTTCGGCTTGGCCGAATGATCGTGTGCGCGTCTTTGACCGTTGGGATCAAAACGCGATACGCCGAACCGCGGACATGGTCCAACCCGGTGATGTTGTTCTGATCAAGGGGTCGCGGGCCATGGGTTTGGAACGACTTGTCCAGCAAATTGAATCTGCCGTTGACCCCAATGATGCAGGTCCGGTATCGCTCGGATCAGAAGTCAGCGATTCGTTATGATCTATAACCTCATCATCCTTTTAAAGCCATGGCTGATCCAACACGACCTGTTTGGGTGGTGTCGTGTTTTGACGTTTATTTCATTCAGAGCGGTCTTGTCCATGATCCTGGGATTCTTGGTGGTGATATGCCTTGGGCGCCGTACCATCCGCGGTTTACTACGTCTAAAAATCGGTGATCATGCCGAGTTCTACCATAAAGATCTCAACCAAATGATGAAGAAAAAGTTCAACACACCCACCATGGGTGGGGTGCTGATCAGCGCTGCGATTTTATGCGTCACGCTATTGCTGGCAGACTTGCGTAGTTTCTATGTACAGATGGCGTTGCTGTGTTTGATCTGGTTATCGGTGTTGGGCGGTTTTGACGATTGGCTAAAGCTGACTTCTGCCCGTCGCCAACCGGGTTCGCGAGAGGGGCTGTATTTCTGGGAAAAACTGGTTTTTCAGTTTGGCTTGGCGGTGCTATTGGGGCTGTTTATCCATCACCACGGCCAAGCCAACGATCTGTCCAAAATGGCGTTTAGCCTCACACTACCGTTTAGCAAGACCTGGGTGTTTGATGGGGCCACCCACTCCTATGTGCCGTCGCCAAATCTCATTCGTATGGGATCCCTGGCGTTCGTGGTCTTGTCTGTGGCGGTGATCACCGGTTCTTCCAATGCGGTCAACCTGACCGACGGAATGGACGGATTGGCCAGCGGAACCATGAGCATTGTAGGGTTCGCGTTTATGGTCTTGGCGCTGATCGCCGGCGACGAAACCAGTTCGAAAATGCTGCTGGTGCCCTATATTCCGTTGAGCTCCGAATTGGCCGTGGTGGCTGGATCGATCGTGGGGAGCTGTCTGGGGTTTCTTTGGTTCAATTGCAGCCCGGCACAGGTTTTCATGGGCGATACCGGTTCGCTTCCGCTGGGAGGACTGATTGGCTATATCGCGGTGGTGATCCGTCAGGAGTTCTTGCTATTGGTCATTGGAGGCGTTTTCGTGGTTGAAGCGATGAGTGTGCTGATGCAGGTGGGCTACTTTAGGTTCACCGGTGGTCGGCGCATCTTTCGGTGTGCACCGATCCATCACCACTTTCACCTAGCCGGCTGGACCGAGCAGCAGGTGGTCGTGCGATTTTGGCTGCTCAGCGCGATCTGCGCGGCGGTCGCTCTGGCAACGATCAAGCTGCGATAACACAATAGCCGATCTTTTCTCAGACTCACGATGGAGCTACATTGGACCCATGGATACGCAATGGCGCATTTGCGATTTGGCATTTGGTCCTGATCCGAACCCTCGGGCAATGGTCGACCAGGAGTGGCTATTGACCAACGGTACCGGTGCCTACGCCATGGGGAGCGTGGCGGGTTGTAACACCCGGCGTTATCACGGTCTCCTTGTGGCGGCCTCGCGGCCGCCGGTGGGCCGTGTCGTCGCGCTGAATCAGGTGCTTGAACAGCTGATCTTTCAGAACGGCGAAGGTCAAGAAACCTGGCACGGCACGACGTGTTCGTTCCGCGGCCCGGATGATCGTCCCGTGTTTGAGCCACAAAGCTATTCGAACCTTCGGCGATTCGAAAAGGGTTTGAGTGTGCGTTGGACCTATACGATTTGTGACCCCCAACACCCACGCGTGCCGTCGATCGAATTTGTCCGAGAGCTGTCCTTGCACTGGCGGGAACAGGCGGCCACGCTCAGCTATCGTGTTCATTGGCCCGACAGCGCAGACGGTTCAGTCCGGCCGGGGGTATTGCGGTTGAGTCCCATGCTCACACTGCGTGATTTTCATTCGCTGCAACATGCACGAGAATCAACGTTGCCGTCGGTCACCGCGTCCCAAGACAGCGTTGTTCGTGTCCAGCGGAGCGATGTCACGGTCACGCTTGGGTGTTCCGGAGCAAGATTTATAGGAGCCGGCTCGGACGAAAATTTGTGGTGGTACGGTGTGTATTATGCGCAGGAGACGCAGCGCGGTCAGGACGATCAAGAAGACTACTTTGTGCCTGGTTGTTTTGAGGTGGAATTAAGTTCGGGTCTTGAAGTGACACTGACAGTCGCCTTGGGCCCACAGCCAGCCGACACGGTCGGCTATTCGGAAAACAGCCGTCAGGCTCACCTCCAGCGAAGGCTTGAGTCGGTTAAGCAGATTCAAAATGAAGACGGTCACGACCTTCTTCACCGAGCGCTGGTGATGGCCGCTGACGATTTTGTGGTTGATCGTTGTTTTCGCGCGGCCACACTCAAAACGGTGATTGCGGGTTATCCCTGGTTTTCTGACTGGGGTCGCGATACATTTATTGCGCTACCAGGCCTGCTGCTGGCCACAGGCCAGCTAGATGAGGCCAGATCCACGCTCCGGGTATTTGCCGAAGCGATTCAGGATGGCTTGGTTCCCAACCGATTTGACGACTACGACAAGACAATAGCGCACTACAACTCTGTAGACGCAAGCCTGTGGTTTATCCACGCGGCGTTGGAGTATGTCGCCTGTAGCGGTGACACGCAGGCATGGACGCAATGGCTCGCGGACGCCACCATTCGTGTGATCGAGGCATTTCTTCACGGCACGAACGACCAGATCCGAATGGCCGGCGATGGACTGATTTCAGCCGGCTCTGCGTCGACACAGCTGACCTGGATGGATGCGGCGTGTGACGGGGTGGTGTTCACGCCTCGGCACGGAAAAACCGTAGAGGTCAACGCGTTGTGGTATAGCGCGTTGGTCGGAGTTGGCGAACAGGTCGCCACGACACGCAAATCGATATCAGACCACTATGGCAAGCTGGCCAAGCGCATCAAACGCTCTTTTTCAAAGGTATTTTGGGATGAGCAGCTGGGATATCTCCGGGACCACGTGTGGGTCGATCAGGACGGCCAGGAGCAGATTGATTCGTCTCTGCGTCCCAACCAAATTATTGCTGTCAGCTTACCCCGCTCACCGCTACCCAAGACCAAACAACGGTTGGTCATCAAAGCGGTACGTCAGCATCTGCTTACGCCGTTTGGTTTGCGTACGCTCCCGTCGAACGATCCGCATTATCACGGCCGTTACGCCGGATCGGCGTTTGATCGAGACAAAGCCTACCACCAAGGGACCGTGTGGCCGTGGCTGATCGGTCCGTATGCCGAAGCATTAATGCGGGTGGGCAAGTTTAGCCCAGCGTCGCGGGCCCAAGCCCGCGCGGTGGTCAAACCTTTGTTGACAGAGCTGGTCAGTCGCGGTTTTGGTCAGGTCCACGAGATCTACGAAGGCGATCCGCCGCATCGACCCGTCGGCTGCATTGCTCAGGCCTGGTCGGTAGCGGAACTATTGCGTGTGCTCTGGTTGATTGCAAAATAATGGGAGCAGCAGGATTCGAACCCGCGACCAAGGGATTATGAGTCCCCTGCTCTACCACTGAGCTATGCTCCCAGGGACGAGGCTATCCTATCAGATCGGTCGCAGTCGAGATTTGCCGTGGTCGCACGTCAACCAGATGGCAGATGTCGATCGCCACTAGCGTCTGGACAAACCTCACTTGAACCATGTGATCGGCGTCCGTGTCCGGATTCCAGCGATATCCGTTGGCCATTGGGAGACACGAAAAATTACGGCGGGTCACCGTTTGTACGCGGTCTTGTGCTTAAAACAATGGGGTGATCTTGACGCGATCAAAAGATACGCAAATGCGTATTAGGCCGCAAACAGAAAAGACGTACGGCATTTGAGGCAAGCTACTTTTTTCCCTCGGCTTGACTCTGTGTAGGCGGCTACGCTACGACATTTGGGGCACGCCAATCGGGTCATTTTGGCTTTACCCGCCGCTGCGTGTTGACCGTCACCGCCGGCCACACGCAAAACGCCACTGCAACGAGAACACTTGACGGGTTTTCCCCGTGATGAATCAGGCACCACCGAAATGTGGTTACACTTGGGACACTTGATACGTACTCCACATGGCTTGTCGTCTATTTTTTCAGGTGTTTGGCGTTTGGGAGCCGCTTTGGCTGTCGCTGTGTCAGCATCAGCGGGACGCTCAATCTTTACCGGGCGAACGCGCGGCGTGTTGAGATTCTTTTTCCACGCGGGAGTGTCGGTTCTGGTCGTCAGTGTTTCGTCTGATTTGGTAATGTCGACACCCGTCGCAGTACGGTAGCAGTGATGAAACAGTTGATTGAATTCTTGCCACTGCAGCTTACGGACGATCTCTTCACTGGCGTGGTTGAATTTGCCGTCCCGAGCCTGTTCGAATAGGTCGGTAAACGCGAATGCCTCCCACGCCTGGCCTAGCTTGATCAGGTCCCGGAATCGTTTTATCGGTGCTTCGGCGCTATCGAGAATCAACTGATCAGCAAGGCCCGCCAACGATTCGTACAATTGCTCAAGCGGGTTTTCGGTCAGTGGCTGTAAGCACGCTTTACTTTCGTGTGCCTTTTTCTGTTGACGATACGCCAACGCCTGGACATAAAGACGCTCCCGTTCAGGTGCGGCGGCCGACCACATCAGGCATTCGTCTGGCCAGCCCGCCCAGAGATAGAGCATGGCACGGACGGCCAACGCCATCTCTTCGCTTTCCACGGGCTGGGGCGTAAATAGATGCTGATCCTCAGCTTGTTCCAGCAATGACTTGGCAGCCTGGTTGGCCCTCGGGGCCCAGTCCAGCGGCGGCAGGCCCCATCCCAACAGCGAGATGGCCTGAGCAACCTTGGGTGCAAGCGTAGAGGCGTTTATCTCTAGCATATGTGTCGGCAACGACGCTCCTAAAGTCATAGAAGATATCGGCCAGGTACCGCTTCGCCATCAGCAGCATTCCGAGGACGAATGGCGCGGTTTTCGGTTCCGCGGCATAGTCATCTCCCAACCGTCATAAGTGCTTGCCGCTGCTGTTGCCACATTGAGGCGTCACGCTTCCTTATTCATCACCATAGGTATCATGCCGGTTAAACGTTACAACCCGTATAGACCGCTGGGCTTCGGACCGCACACGGGTGTCGGTGGCGGCTGTCTTCCAATGCTTGAATATCGGTGAAGGACCGGGTCGATTCAGGATCGAACTTTATCGGTCGTCGTCGGATATGTCACCACCTGACTTGTCAAGAAGAGTTGTGAATGGCGGCCGGTGTCATAGGTGCTCCTATTCGAGGGCGTCTGTCATGTCGACGTACCGCGCAGCGCCTTCTGGTCCGGTGGCTGCTCGGGTCCTCTGTGTGGTCGGTTCCCGATCCTCAAAGTTCTCTTTTGTCGTGACCTAAAAAAGGAATAGCTGAGGTTTCGGTAAAGAGCGGTTTATCAATACTGGATTGAGACGTGTGGATACCGATCGGCCATCACGGCATGTCTGGGTATTCTTCGCATTTCTCCGACGAAACGGCAAGGACACCGGCGCTGGATGTTAGCGACCGACCGCTGACGGATCCGGACCCGTTTGACTCGCCGTGCCGTGGGGGGCCCGACCGGATGTTCTCCGGCGGGGCGGCTACAATTTCTGGTTGCTGGGTTGATCAGATTTAGAGCGCTTTACACGGCACGTGATTCTTCGATGCCAGTTTCTTCACCGACCGCAAAATGCCCTTTGATGCCCAACACATTCTCTCGCCTGACGGACCGATCGCCCGCCGGCTAGGCAACTGTTACGAACAGCGACCGCAACAGCAACAGATGATCGAGGCGGTCAGACGAGCCTTCGTCACCGGTCGTCATCTGGTCGTTGAAGCGGCCACCGGAGTGGGTAAGTCGTTCGCCTATCTTGTACCGGCGGTCGAGCGGATTGTAACCGTACCTCCCGACAACGGATTGACGGACCTGCACGAACAGACCCATGATCGTAGACGTGAGCGTGTGATCGTCTCCACCCATACGATCGCGCTTCAGGAGCAGCTTGTTCATAAGGATATCCCGATGTTGCAGGCGGTCGCGGGCCAGGAATTCACCGCGGTGCTGGTAAAGGGACGAGGCAACTATCTCTCCAGACGCCGGCTCGACGACGCAATCGACAAGCAGCACCATCTTTTCAGTGAACCAGAAGTGGTTCGAAGTGTTCAGGCGGTGTACGACTGGGCCCAGCAGACCCATGATGGGTCTCTGGCGACTCTGGGTCCACTGGCCCGCCCCGGCGTGTGGGATGCTGTGCAAAGCGACTCGGGTCACTGCATGGGTCGCCGGTGCCCGACCTACGACCGTTGTTTCTATCAGCTGGCAAGACGGCGGATGGAAAACGCGGACCTGCTCGTGGTCAACCACGCTTTGTTCTTTTCAGATCTGGCGCTTCGGGCACACGGGCACGGTTTTTTGCCGCCATATGATCACGTGATTTTGGACGAAGCGCACACGATCGAAGATGTCGCAGGGGAACACTTTGGTTTACGAACCAGTTCAGGCCAGATTCGTTTTCTGCTCAACAGACTTGAACACCCGCGTACCGGTCGCGGTTTACTTACGAGCCTAGCACCCGAAGTCGACACCGTGCATGTGGACAGTGCTCGCCGTGCGGTGCGGAATGCCCGATACGCCCAGCGACTGTTCTTCACCGCCCTGCTCGAATTCCAACAGCAGCACGGTCGAGCCAATGGTCGGGTCGAAGGCCCGGGTTGTGTTGAAAACGGGTTGACCCCAGCGTTGGAGGAGGTTTCGATCTCGCTGAAAATGATCCGCGAGCAAACCGGGGTTGAAACCGACCGGCTTGAGCTGTCAGGTTACGCCGCCCGGTGCCAAGAAGTCGGTTCGGTGTTAAGAGCATTGGTCGACCAGAAGCAGGAGGGCAGCGTCTATTGGATCGATATCGGCCGCCATGGTCGGTCGTCCGGTGCAGGCAGGGTGACAATCACCTGCGCGCCAATCGATGTGGGCCCCATTCTGGCCGACCGGCTGTTTGGGCAGACGTCGCCAGCGGGAAAGCCCATTGGTGTGGTGCTGACCTCCGCGACACTGGCGACGCGTTTCGGTGTGCTTCGGTCGGGACTGTCCAACGGTGCCGCGCCCTTAACTGAACCGAACAAATCGGTCCAGAGAAAAGCATACGGATCGTTTGGTCATATCTTGGACCGATGGGGCTGCCAAGATGCCGTCACACTTCAACTAGGTTCGCCGTTTGACTATATCACTCAAGCTCGGCTATGGCTCGAGCCGGCGCTGCCGCCACCGGGCCATCGGCGGCACAATCAGGAGCTGTTTCCGAAAATCTTAGAACATATTGATCGGTCCGACGGCGGTGCCTTTGTGTTGTTTACCAACTATGACCAGCTTCAATCCGCCGCTGATTGGCTTAAACCACGGCTGGTGGCTCGGGGTATGCCGACCTGGGTTCAAGGCGATGGCCAGCAGAGAACGGTGTTGTTGGAACGTTTTTGCGCCGATCGACGTAGTGTGCTGTTGGGGACGGACAGTTTTTGGCAGGGCGTCGATGTTCAAGGTGACGGTCTACGCAACGTCATCATTACACGTTTACCGTTTGCGGTACCAGATCGCCCGCTGATCGAAGCCCGGACCGATCGGATCAAGGCCCAGGGAGATAACCCGTTTATACAGTATTGTTTGCCTGAGGCCATTCTCAAATTCAAACAGGGATTTGGTCGGCTAATCCGTTCCAAGCAGGATTCTGGGACAGTGGTGGTGTTGGACAGCCGTATCGTAAACAAAAGCTATGGTCGCAACTTCATCGCTGCTTTACCTGCACTGCCGGTGCAGATCGGTCGTTCTGACCACACGCCTAACCAGGACATACAGGCCAGCTCTCATCTCATGACGCAGCAAGAGGAATAACCAGCCCAGCTTGTCGATTGGTCTACAGAGGCGGTACCATACGCGGACACCCAATGGGTTCTAGAAAGGCGGTTTATTGATGGGTAACACTGGATCGGTCAGCGAGGATATTCGAACAGAAGTGTCAAGACGCTATGGTGAAATCGCCCAAACGGGGGGCGCCAGCTGTTGTGGTTCATCTGTTGCGAAGGACGGGGTCCTAGAACACGCTCAGGCGATTGGCTACAGCGTCCAAGACCTAAAAACACTACCTGAGGGTGTCAACCTGGGGCTTGGGTGCGGTAATCCAATAAGCCTGACGCTAATCAAAGAAGGCCATACCGTGGTGGACCTTGGTAGCGGCAGCGGGATCGATTGTTTCTTGGCCAGCTCCAAAGTGGGTCCCGGTGGCCAGGTCATTGGCATCGACATGACCGAAGCCATGCTCGCAAAGGCACGGGCTTTCGCCGAAAAGCACAATGAATACGCCAATGTCGAGTTCCGGGAAGGCATGATCGAGCACATGCCCCTGGAAGACAGCAGTGTTGATCTGGTGATCAGCAACTGTGTGATCAACCTATCGCCGGATAAAGAAAGGGTTTTCCAGGAGATTGCCCGTGTGCTCAAGCCTGGTGGCCAGGCGGCAATCACGGATATCGTGTTACTCAAAGAGCTACCGGAGGCGGTCAAGCAGGACCTGGAAGCCTACATCGGATGTATTGCTGGCGCAGTGAAGGTTGGCGACTATTTGGGTTACGCCATGACCGCAGGTCTGAACGTTACCCGAGCGGATCGCAAGAGCTACGACGTGATGTCAGTGCTCGGCTGTAGCCCGGAGGCTGGTAAGCTGCTAGAGAAGGTGCCTGAACATTTCGATGGTCACGCACATGTGGTCAGCCTGGATCTGCTGTTGGCCAAGCCCACCGCTGCTTGCTGCAGTTCCAGTGGATGCTGCTAATCTCCGCCCGACGGAGGCCGGTCAAGGATCTGGACAGAGTCGCCCCATCCCTCTACTGAAGTCTTCAGCCTGCTTCGGTGCAGCAGGTACCAATCACGCAGTACGTCCAACTGAAATTGTTGAAGGGATGCATCGGCCCAGATCCAGAAGGGGGGTGGATCGGTGCCGATACGAGGTAGGTAGCGTTCGAGCACCCGCCACCAGCGGTAGTGGTCCAGCAGTTCTAAGAGATCGCTGGGGATCTGACCGCGAGGATTGAATAGGTGGTCCCATGCGATTGGATGACACCGGTCTAGCATGGCCAAGAGGATGGTCGTCGTGGGTAGATCTTGACGTGTCAGTAGACCGGGCGCCAAGCGATCCATCTCGGGCAGGTGGCCTTGCATCCACAAACCCAATTTCATGATCTGCTGTACGGACCAGATATCTTCGTCTCGCGTTTTTGCTCTAAGCAAAATGGTGTGCTGGCCGGTCAATCCGGCGAGGATCGCCCCACTCTGCTTGGCCAGGTCGTTGAAATCGTGCAGCAGTGATTCGATAAGCCGGGACAGCTGCTGATCGGAAAACCTGTCTTGAGCAACCACACACGCCAGATCCCGCATCGTCGAGGCGTCAGATGTAAACAGATCGTGTAGATCCACCGGCTTGGGGGCGCGCGTCACCGCCACAGTCGCCAACCGCAACATCTCCGGCATATCCGGGTCAATAGGAAAGTGGCGTTCGCCGACCGTTGATCCCTCTAGCGCCGCAAGCCATGCCGTTGGATATTCTCGCCTTACGGTTTCGAATTGTCGCAATGCTTCAGCAGGCAACAAACCTCGGTAAAGGGTCGATAGAACCAGCGGCTGGGTTGACAGCTGATCGAGCTGCATGGGAATCACTTTAGATGTGATGCTACCGTTGGATGAGTCGATCGACGCGAGTATCGCACGCCAGCGAATCATCTGATCGGAGGGCTTCACAAACATGTCGGGTGGTCTAATCCATGAGGACAGTGCGTCATCAGCGGGTCGGGTCCGACTTAGGTGCAGGCAGTAGGCGGCCATCGCACGGACCGCGGGATCGGCCTGCGGGTCATTGAGCACCTCAATGGCGGGTGCAGGCTGATCAGGGTTTGTCTTCACCGCTGCCCAGAGAATGGCCTCGGCGACCGACACTTGATGATGGCGCCAGTTGGCAGTCACACCGCTGTGCGACGGCAATAGCCCGAGTATCAACCACGCATGCCGAGCGACGGTGGGGTCTGGGTCGCCAGTCGCGGTCACAAGCATGTTTTTGTATGCCGTAGGGTCTTCGACGTTGCCCAGTAACTGGCCGACGGCTAGAACTGCCAGGTAACGTACTTCGTCGTTAACGTCGGTCAGTAAGCGCCGAAGAATGTGATGGACCGTATCGTTGGCGGCCAAGTCGACAAGTTTGGTCACAAAATGAATTGCATTTAGTCTTGCGTCTGGTGATTGCTCATCACAGAGCGTTTGGAGCCATCGCAGCCACAAAGGGTCTGGGATGGGCGGTCGGCGCCACTGGCCGGCTCGGTCTAGGGCATTGACCGTCTGCAGAAAAGGTGTCTGGTCTGCCGCGGCCAGCTGTTCAATCACACCGGCAAGCACGCGTTCGTCCCGGTTCACCCGGTGAATGACATAGTTTAGAGCCCGCTCTCGATCTTTGATCGAAGGGTCTGTGAGTTTGCCGATCATGTGTTTACGGTGCCAGTACGGCACCATTTTGATACCCCCAACAATCACCCCAATGGTCATGACAGCGTGGATCGTCAGTGGTAACCACCATAACCTCATCGATTTTTTTTGGCGTGGCATCACGGTTCTTCCGGTGAAGCTGCAAAGAAGCTAGGGTTTCATTGGAGTTTACGCAGCCCCACGTGACACTCAAGTGGGCCGCTGAGGACCCAATCCCGCCGATCCACAACGATGTTGTGTCTAAGCATTGATTCGGTACTTGATTCCCAAGTCAAATGGTGCCATGCCGCCGCTCTGACACGACGCCATACGGCGGAACCTGTCAGATATCTTGATCGATACTCGCCAGGGGCGATCTGGCCAGTTCCAAGTAAACTAAGAGCCTCTAATGCAGCGGATTTGTGGTCTGGAGATCAAAGCGGATGATATTGGGTCTATCGTCGATGCGACGCGACCACAATGCGATGCAGCCGGTCCACCCGTGAGCTATGCTGTCAGGAGTTCTAACGATCTGGCCATGAACCACGCGTCAGATCCGATCAAAACGACTGGGTTGGAAGGCAAAAGCAGTCTGATGTGGGTCTGATCTTTCTATTGGGGTATTGCTCGGCGGTTGAGCAGCTGACCAATCAGGTCGCCAAACGTCGTATAGACATATAATCTTCAGACCGCTGACGTGCTCTGGCATGCGGCAATGTTGGTTGGGTCACGTGGAAGATTTAGCATAAACAACTGCTATCAATCATGTTATGGCTAAGGTGACGAATATGAAATGGACTGTTTGGAAAGTCGGATTGTTGGGGTGTTACGCTGCGATGGTCTACGGTTGCACGCGAGCAGGGATCGCAGAATTGCGGACGATCGAGCCATCGGCAGCTGATTACAGATACGAGGCGGAATACATTGCCAACGCAACACTCGTACGTGAAGACACGTCTCCAGCGTGGCAACTGGGTCGATACGCCTTCAAGCGAGGCACCGACGGGTTACTGGTGCTCAGTCGGATTACTTCATTTGCCGACAGCACTCAGGAAGACGCGCCCCGGGCCGAAAAGGTACTAGAGCGGGTGTGGATTTCGTTGCCCTTTGGGACTCCGGCCGGCGAAATCTTCAAACTTGAAGAACTCGAACAGAAATTCTTGGTCGGTTATGACGAAGGACGCTTGGATCATGAAGGATCAATGTTTGTCCAGCCCAACAGAGTGCTGGGCAAGCTAAGAATAGAACAACAGACTTCTGATCTGATTGTGGTGACAGTCGATATGCGGGTCGAACCCATACGAGTGCCGTCCTGGTCTTACAAAGGGGTGCTATCTGTGCCTGTGAGCTTGTCGGGTGTACGCGCCAGGCCCGTCGACGAGACGGAAACGATGATGGTTGATGAGACGGCCCTGGAGGATCTAGAACCAGACGCGGATCAGACCCCTTGGGATGGTGAACCTACGGCAGATCAACCATCCTATGGGCCTGTCGGTGATGCGACCGAGTTTTCCCAGAACGATCCGCCCACGACACAGCCGACGACGGACGATCAGATGGCCGCGATAAACACCCCGACCACGCAGCCTGCTCTACAAACGGCTCAGACACAACCCGCCGGCGCACAAACTCAGCCTAGCGATCAGGCCAGCGCTGAAGAACAGGCGATCCTCGGCGGCTGGCTTTCGGTTTCACCACGGTCCAAAAGAACAGGCAACCAGTATGACGTCTATCTTCAGTTATCGCCCAACGGACGTTTTGCACACGCCACCGTACGCGGTGGCGGATCCGGTAGAGGATACGACCCCGGTATGAAGTACGGATGGTGGCAGGTTCGGGGCGATTACCTGATCCTGGACGTTGAGAAGTATGTGTTTGAAGCGACCAACAATAACCATCTTCAGGCCTTTGGCAACGACAGTACGAAGTATTCGTACATCATCTTGCGGAAGTCGTGGAATGGTGACAAGCTCGTGCTCACAGGCGACTATGCCAGTCCGATGTCAGACAAGGGTAATCTTAGTCGGAATCTTAAACTGACCTTCAAGAAGACCAATTTCCCCGATTTGCACAAATTTAGACCCAAACCCAACAGAAAGCCTGGCTTCGACCATCTTCCAGAACCAGAAGACTGGCAGATCATCGGTTATCACCGAGTCCACCATACCAAGGCTAAGAAAAAGAAAGTAAAGTAGCAGCACACCGCGCGTGCCACTTTAGATCCCGGATGATCCTGCCAGCTGCCGTATCAGCGTGCGGGTGGTGAGCTATCGTTGCCATACGTGATGTCGTGGGTGGCAGAGCGATCGTCTGATCTCCGATCGGCTGTTTCGACAACGAAGTGGTCTGCTGACCGATTTTCCGGTTTCGTCGATCAACGGTAAGGAAGTGGACCTTCGAACTCTCACCAAACCAACGGCCTTAGCTATCGATTCCAATAGACACCGCCATACACCGCCGTGTCGCCCAGTTGGTCTGCAATTCGGATCAACTGGTTGTACTTGGCGTTGCGGTCAGAACGGCAGGGCGCTCCGGTCTTGATCTGGCCGCAGTTGGTGGCCACAGCGATATCGGCAATGGTGGTATCTTCGGTTTCGCCAGACCGATGGCTCAGGACCGCGTGATAACCGCTGCGCTTGGCCAGGTTGACCGCGTCAAAGGTTTCGCTGAGCGTACCGATTTGATTAACCTTGACCAAGATGGCATTGGCCGTCTGGCTATCGATTCCCCGTTGAAGGAATTTGGGATTGGTCACGAACAGGTCATCGCCCACCAGCTGGACACGATGCCCTAGCTTCTGCGTCAGTTTGTTCCAGCCTTCCCAATCGTTTTCATCCAAGCCGTCTTCGATGGACCGGATCGGATAGCGTTGGCACCAGTCCGCCCAGTAATCGATCATCTCTTGACTGGACCACACCTTGCCGGGATTGCTCTTGAAGAAGACATATCCTTTTTTCTGAGCGTCGTACATTTCGCTCGTGGCCGGATCCAGTGCGACGAAAACCTGATCACCGAATTGGTAACCCGCCTTGTCGACAGCTTCGGCAATGACTTTCAAGGCGTCTTCATTGTCTTCAAGGCTCGGCGCAAAACCACCTTCATCTCCCACTGCCGTCGATAGCCCCCGTTTTGCCAAAACACTTTTTAGGGCGTGGTAGATCTCCACGCCACACCGCAATGCTTCGCCGAATGTATCGAAGCCCCAAGGCTGGATCATAAACTCCTGAAAGTCGACGTTGTTATCGGCATGTTTTCCTCCGTTGAGAATGTTCATCATCGGTACGGGCAACACTTTGGCGGCAGAACCGCCCAGGTACCGGTAGAGCGGTAAACTCAATGCATCCGCCGCCGCGTGGGCGATCGCCATGGAAACGCCCAACATGGCATTGGCACCAAGCTTGCTTTTTTGAGTTGTCCCATCCAGCTGGATCATTAACGCATCGAGCGCCTCTTGATCCCGGCTGTCCAAGCCCTCCAGTTCCGGCGCAATCGTATCGTTCACATGTTGCACCGCTTTGTGTACACCGCGGCCCATATACACCGCCTCATGACCGTCACGCAGCTCCACCGCCTCATGTTCGCCCGTACTTGCGCCGCTGGGTACCAGCGCACGGGCGGTGGTGCCGTCAGTTAACTCGACTTCAACCTCCACGGTGGGGTTGCCCCGGCTGTCGAGCACTTGTCGGCCACTAATGGTTTGAATCTCGTAACCTGTCATCAGAAATTTCTCGTCTTAAAGGGTGTCTTTTGGCTATCGTCGCAGAATGGATCAGTGTATCACACCGTACTTCCACGATAAATCGCTAGGTGCGTTGCGGGCTCTGTATTTCAGTTAGGTAGGTCTTGATGGCGCGAAAAATGGTCTGGCAGATCACGTCATGCCCCTGGGCATTGGGATGGATCCGGTCGTGGTAAGGGTCGTGACCGCGATCCAGCGATGCAGCCATGGCCGGTCCCAGCTCTATGACCGTCATTCCTAGCTCACGGGCAAGCGATCCGATCACCGCATGACCGGGTTTAAACTGACCACGCAACTCTGATTTTTCGAGGTGTTGGGCAATGGCCACGTGGCGAACGGCCGCTTGGGCCGAGCGAAGCAGCTGCCGCAACACGGATCGGGTCCTGTCGATCGCTTCAATATTGGGCCGTGTGTCGGGGGCGTATCGGGGTGAAGTGTTGTGACCAAATGGTAAGTACCGCGGTAGGTATCGGGTCCATAATTCCTGTAGGGCCAGCCACGGCCGTTTATCGGGGAAGCTTGAACGAATGCCGACCACGGGCTCAAAAGTCGGTTCGTCGGCGTAGTCATGACTTGACAGGACAATGACCACAACGTCGGCATCGAACCACCCGAAGCGACGGACATAAGCCAACAGATTAGCCGGCCCCCAGCTGCCCGCGCCGATATTCCCGACGACCACTGGCCGGTCCAGCTCTTCTGTCAGCTGTGATTTAAGTCGCTCCGAAACCACCCGCGACTGATCGACAAGCGACCCGCCGTTGACGACGCTATCGCCCATGATCAGCACACGCAATTCAAGTGGGTTATTTTTGGTTGGCGGAAAGGGATCACTGCGCATCGAGTACGCGTTATATGCCACCCGTCGTCCGAACCGACGATACTCCATGGACGGTTTGCACAGGTACTCGATCTCCGCGTCTGCCACCCACAGCGGAGGATCTCCGAGCCCCAAAAACAGGCGTGCGGTCATCTCACCGGCCACCGCCAGCACAAGGACCGCAACGGTGAGCCATAAGCCCCATCGTAGCACCCGGCTAGCCACACCGATCAAAGTGGTCTGACGTTAACGGATCTGCCCACGCGGCGCCTTCTGCTAAGTATGCGGCGTCCGTTTCTGGTACGCATCCGCGCACGAAAACCAAACTTACGAGCTCGTTTGATTAGGCTGCGGCGTTTGGGATAGTGAGTGGACATAGATGAGTCGATCTCCGATCAGTCGCTGCATGCTTCTAGTCGATCTCCAGAAAAACAGCCTCATATCGGCTGTTACCGCGATCGTCGGTGACCCAGACGGTCACGACGTGGGGACCCGGTAAAAGTTCAGGAATATTAACGGTAAACGTTTCTCGTGTCGAGTCGTAGATCAGATCGTCCGCCATGACCGGGTTCCAGTCGTCGCCCGAGTCAATACTGTACCTGACGGATCTAATCGGCGAGAGCCTATCTTGGGCCTGACTGGCGATCTGGACCCCCTTGCGGATGACCTGGTGAACCATTGGCTCTACAGTTGGAGCGGTATTGTCCACCAGCACGGGATCGGCGCGGCGGACCGCTGTCCTGGCCATCCCAGAAGGGTTATCCAAGTGGTCAGATGCGATTACCCGAACCAGATATCTCCCGTCAGGGACTCGTCGCGTTTGCCATTGGAATGATTGTTCTTCTAAGTCTTTAGCCAGTGTGATCCACCTTGCCGCCCCGGCAGGTTGATACTCCAGCGTGTAGACAAGCCGGTCACCATTTGGATCTGTCGACTCCCACTCTAGTTGCAGCGATGAATTGGGCTCGCGGCTCTGATTGGCCCCGAGTGTTTGTTGACCTAAACCAGATCCATCTGAGTCGGGGTACTTGGCTTGAATGCTACTGATGACAGGCTTGAGATTAGGCACGACATAAGTCACATGAACCCGATCCACAATCGGCGTGGCGTCTGCACCGCCAGTAAAGTTCAGCCGGTATTGCATGAAACGGGCCGGAGGACACTGAATCGTGGCTTCACGCGGCGCTAGGACCATGGCGTGTGCTTGGGCTTCAAGTGCCAAAGCCGGCGTCCAGTCCGACCAGGCCGCTTGTTCGGGATCGTGTACGTTACCGCTGCGGGTCGCCACAGCCACCGACGTTCCCTGGGCGGTCGTCACACTCACTTTGATATTGCCCCAAAGACTGATTTGATCGGCATCCAGCACCGCACTGGTATAGGTGCCGCTATCCGAAAAACCTGCCTCGAGGCGAAGCAGGCGTGCGGGATTGGCCGTGCCCAGGACCACGTGTCCGTGGCCGTCTTGCATCATTGCCGGTACCTGTTGTGGGTCCAGATCGACCAAAATGGTGGTCTCCTCGGCAGCGGGGTCGACCCGGAACAGTTGGCCTTCGTTGCCGGTGGCGACAAGAAGTTTGCCCTCATCGGCTGGATCACCCAGGAGTTTCAAGATCATGACAGATTCACGAAATATTTCCGTTACAAAACCGTCCGGACTGATGCGATATACGGCGTTACCCTCCTTGGCGACGTCGCGGGCTAACCCTTTTCTGTTACCGTTTTTCTTGTTGGATAGAGGGCGGCCGATGGTCGTGCGTAGGGCAGCTTTAGATCCGTTTAATGTTCCAGATCGCCGTGCTGCTTCCAAACGTTGACGAATGACGTCGCGTAACCGATCTCGCTGAACCGCCGTCGGTTCAGATCGCTGGGAATCCCCATCTTGAAAACGCGACTCTTCGGCGGCCGTATCCGACGACCGGTGGCCCGGCTGGACCATCGGCTCGACGGCTAAGCCACTGCGTTCGGGCGGCCGGCTGGAAGAACGGTGGGGGGACTGTCGCGAAACACGCCGCTGGTCTTCGTCTGGAGCCGATGCTTGGGGTTCTTGTGTCTCTGACACAGCCGGTAGACCTTCTTGCTGCAAAGAGCGATCCATCGGTTCAGGCGTGGGAGGGACCCGCGGCATGTCCCCCGGTTCAGTGTCCTGTTTGGCCGGTTCAACCCTTTCTGGCCGTCCAGACTCAGCCGTGGCCGCTTGTTCTAGTCGTCCGGGTCGTGCCTGATCGGCGTCAGCGGTGCCGGCGTAGACTGTCCCATCGCCGTTGACCAGCAGGGCCCCGATCTCTGGTTCCGGCGCGTCATAGAGGACAAATATTTCAGGCGTGTCGGGTTCTCGAAGCGTGAGTCTGTAGATCAGTCCCTCACCGTCAGTGCCAGTGTAGATTCGTCCAAACGCGTCGCGACCCAGACACAAGAGGTTGTCTTGGGCGGTGTCAAGCAATTCAACGATCACAGGTTCACCGCCCTGGTCAGGCTCCTGTCCCAGATCGACCCGTAGCAGTCTGCCCTCCGTTCCTGTAGCCAGAACGACCTGGTCACCGACCACGAGTATGTCCCATATGTACCGGATTCCTTCCAATGAAACGAGTGTTTCTAACGCCTCGCCGTTGATCACCGCCAGGCGACTGTCCGGTGCTGCGCTGACCGCCACCAGTAGCCGGCCGTCGGCCATCACGTCCAGGGCAAACACTTGCTCATCTGGCAGTGCGACGACTTGCTCGACCTGGTCGTCCTTGCGACACAGCAGCGCTCCTCGGGGGCCGACCGCCAAGAAGATTTTGCCGTTTTCGGTCACCTGAAGATCATGGATGATGCTCGCATGTTCAGAGATTTCCGCGATCAACTCGGTGCCCTTAGCAAGCTTCACATCCCCCAGGTTTGTCACGACCGTGTAATCTGTTTCCCCGGCGGCGAAATCGGCTTCCGTGGTGTGAACCCAATGGCTCGGCTGGATCGCTACCGCCGGCGTCGTCAAGCAAACCAGTATCGCCACAGCCCCGTGGCCAAGAACAGACCATCGCGCTAGACCACACCTAGTGGTCATCAAGAGGTATGTCAGCGACGCTCGGCCAAACTTCATATTGTTTCCTCTTATAACCATCGTCGTTTAAACTCGCAGCTGGTATCCCATGCGGGATCTGACAGACACGCGGACGGCTCCGGCTGGTGCGGATGTAGCATCACGGGATGGGTGGACACCGTCGATGTGATCACGGGTTCGTGTTCCTTCCTTGATCAGCGACGCATCGTCTGGGGCTCGACCAACGCCTGGCGGATCCCGATTGTAAACTTGGTGTTGCCCTCGATCACCAATCCCATCGGTACCACCTTCTCAATCCAATCCATATAGGGCGCGGCGACAGTGCTGGTGGGCGTGTCGAACATGACCCGCCGGCTCGACGGTAATTGCGGCAGTTCTTGGCGTCCAACAGCCAGTCCCGATTCGGGCAACTGCAGTACGGCATACAGCGCATCGCCAGAGACGGACAAGATGCGCTGGAGTACCCGATGCAGATCACCGACGCTGCTTGTCGCCAATAGATGTGGACGACTGTCAAGCAGCAGTTGAATGTAAGTCTTGGCGTCACACAAGATCAGGTCATAGTCGCCGTCGGCCAGACTTTTGGGGATGTTCAGATTGATCCGTTGCTTGATGGGCGACGCGCCATACGGCTGAACTTCTGCCGTGACGGTCAAGGTGTCTCCCGGTGCAACTTCGGCTCGGTCAATGTGTGCGTTAACAATGGATCCTGACAAAATCGCCGGTTCGATATCTACCGTGACATCAAACGATTCAAGAGTCATTGACTCGTGAGGGTTCTGCATCATGGTTGCGATGACCGGCATGATCTCAAGCACCAGGTCGGTCGCCGACATGTTGATCAGCGTACTGTTGAGCTCGAGTGTGTGATCACCGCTAAATTGGATCTTTCCGTTCAGTCGAAGCGTGTGTTCGATCGGTAGATTGCTCTGTGCGGTAATGCTCTGAAGGACGACGGCAGCGGTAATAAACGGCGTGAGCTGTTTATGATGAGCGATCTGGTATTTGTATGTGGAGGCGGGTTGATCGCCATCACGGTGAATGGCCACCCGGACCGGCGCGGCAATGAAGCGACCCGATGGCACACCCACGACAGCACTGTGTTCGTCGCGAACGATCGCGCCCTGAATCACAGCGCTACCGCCAAGCTTAAAGCTACTACTTAGTGACGGCATGATAAAATGAATATATCCGGTGGCCATGGGCGCGGCGATGACGCCTTGGCTAAATATCCCGTGACCAAATGCCAAGATCCGCCCGTCGGGTTGCACTTCCGTCACCGTACCGATAGCGCTAAGGTCGATGTCACCGAACGCCAAAGGGACACTTAACACGCTACCCGGCTCAAGCCGGATACTCTGCACATCGATGCCTGGCGGTGGCGCGGTCACGGGCGAAGCGTGACCGCTGGCACGACGCTCACCACCCATCCCCGTCAAACAGACCGGTGTAATGCCCAGAGGAGCCACCGCTGGGGCAATAACTTGCGCCAGTTGGGCCGAACCGATGGTCATGGGCACGTTTAACCGGTGCACCTGACCCGCCAGGCCTACCGGTTGTGGGATGCCCATCCCAGTCGTCTGGGACGCGAACGTCGACTCACGGTACGGATGCAAACGGTCAAGCAGCCTTAACACAGCCCGGGCACGCCACCTTCTCGGGCCGGTCTTTGGCTCTACATCCAGCAGGTTTTCCAGCTGCCGGTGTAGGCTGATACCCTGAAGGGTTGACGACTGTGGATGCGGTGCCCCTGATACGGCCCGTGCGGCGACTTGACGCATCTGCTCGATGGGCTGAATCCCCACGTAACAATCTTTTGTGCCAGAAAAACCTAGCGCCAGCGCCCCGATCAGGCGTCCGCCTTGGCCCGGCTTATGCGGGGCGGGATCTGCATCTGACCAAAGGTAGATCGGTGAACCACTCATCCCCTGGACCGGACCAAGTTTCTGCATCCGCTGGTCGGTGCAGCGACCCCAGATCACACCCCTTCCGGGCGCGAAATTGCGCATGACGGCAACGACTTCGACGACGAATGGTTCAATCCGTGTACCCTGAAAAACGGTTAATCCGTAACCCTTCATACCGACCCTAATGTCATCCAAAGAGAGGATCGGCGCAGGACGGCGTTGAGTTGGTTCTTGTGCCGGGGCGCGACTGACCGGCCACGACCAGCTCGAAAGAAATACAAAACAAACACAGACAAAATGTGCACGACGTGGCACGTGCGGCATTCTAGAAGCGTAATCGGCCAGCGGGCCGTTGACAAGCGATCGGGTTGCCCAGATACTCGCATGGCCCTGAACACCGTATTGAACCGTATCACGAACCAGCTCATGGCCTCACGTCTGGTCGCCGAGGGAGCGTGACCGGTGTTCTGGATATCCGACTGCGGCATGTTTCGCGTCCGGCGAACATATAAGGTGATCCCCGATCATATCGACGGCTATATCATTCAATAGATCATCATTGTGAATCAGGAATCAACCTTGACAAACCGCGACATCGTCCAAGAAGCGGCTCAGATCCTGGGCTATACGTTTCGGGATCGACGTCTGTTGGATGAGGCGCTAACTCATGCCTCGAGTGCTGGACACCGCCTCCAGAGCAACGAGCGTATGGAGTTTTTGGGCGACGCGATCCTAAATTATGCGGTCTGCGAGTACCTGTACCGCAATTATCCGGAGATGCTCGAAGGGGACATGACCAAGGTCAAGAGCGCCGTGGTCAGTCGGACGGTCTGCGCTAAAGTCAGCGAAAAAATCGATCTCGGTTCGATGCTCAATTTGGGTAAAGGTGTCAGCAGCCGACCGGCATTGCCCAAGAGCATTGCCGCTGCCGTGCTGGAAGCGATTCTCGCTGCGATCTATCTCGACGGCGGGATTCGGCCAGCGCGTCGGTTTATTCTTAAGCATATGACGCCGTTTATCAAGGAATCTGTGGCATCGGCACACCAACAAAATTTTAAGAGCGTGTTGCAACAATATGCTCAGAAACACCTGCCCCGTAACCCCGTCTATCATTATCTCGACGAGAAGGGCCCGGATCATTCCAAGTGCTTTGAGGTGTGTGTCGAGATCGAGGGCCGGCAGTTCACGTCTGCTTGGGCCTATTCCAAAAAAGAGGCGGAGCAGAAGGCCGCCCTTGAAGCCTTGTTTGGGTTGGGATTGGCCAGCGTTGACCAGGACGACAATGTCCAGCTGAGTCCACAACTCCTGCCCAAGCCACGTAAGAAGGGACCACAACGTCAATCGGGTTAGCCGTCATCCCTGTTTCGAAATGATCGATGGGCAACCCTTTGCTCCGGATGCTGATGCGATATGCTTTGAGGGCATATGATCCTTAAGCATGGTGTGACGGGATGACCATCGGCAACTTATACGTGACCAACCCTGTCTGGGCATGGGCGGTGGTGCCAGCGGTGGGCGTACCGTTGGCAGTGCACTTGTTAAGTCAACGCGGTGGCCGTCGAAAGGTTTTTCCAACGATTCGATGGATTAGGCGAGCAGCGGCAGAACAGGCTCGCTGGTCTCGTATTCGCCATTGGTGGCTGCTGCTGTTGCGTAGCACGGTGTTGATACTGATCGCCGCGGCGTTTTCTCGACCGGTGTGGTCGCACGCAGGATCGCCTGCGGGCCAGACGGGCGGCCATTTTGCGGTGTTGGTGCTGGATCGATCGGCGTCGATGACCCGGTTGGGCCAAGACACGACGCTTTTTGATCAGGCCCGGCGTCAGGTCATACGTACTTTACGCGGATTGGATCCCTTTAAGGACATCGCCACGGTGATCCTTTTGGATCAAGCGCCTCGGTCGTTATTGCCGGCCCCATCAAACGATTTTGAACGGTTGGTGAGTCTGGTTCAGCAGACCCCACCGACTTATCAAAAAGGCGATCTGGACGCCGTTTTTCGCGTCGCCGTTGCTCAGACCGCTCAGATTGACTCCGGCAATATTTCGAACCAGACGCCACGTCTGAACCGACGAAAGCCGATTCATCTTGAGCTATTTAGTGATCTGCAGGAAACCCAGTTTTCAGAAGCAAGGTCCCTGCCTTTGGCGTTGAATAGCGCGATCGTTCGCACGCACCGGTTCGGCAATACCGTTTCTAATTTGGCGTTAATCAGACCGGTGATTCAACCCCACCGCCCGGTGCTGGGACAGCGGGCTACGGTGACGGTACAGGTCGCCGATTTTGGTCTACAGGACGGAGCGTCCGATCCGGTTGCGGTCCGTTTGACCTTCGAGGACCAGTGGCAAGCTCAAACCGCCAGTGTTGCTGCCGGAGCGATAACCTCAGTCAACTTTCACATTGAACCAACCCGATCGGGGCCCGCTTGGATTGAACTAGAGGTGGACCGTCCAGAGCCGTTTGAAACAGATAACCGTACCGGGTTGTTTTTCACGGTTGAGCCGGCCCGTCACGTGGCGTTGGTCAGTGCGGCAGATCTACTTGACGCCCATTCCGCAGCATATTACGTCACACGAGCGCTGGCACCGGCGGTCACGGGGAAAGACGGACCAGGTGTCGAGCTGACCGTGTGGCATTCGGACACACTCGGCGAAGCGCTGGCCAGCGTCGGCCCAACCCGAACGCCAGAGATGATCGTGATGGTCGAAACAGGGCTGTTGGACACGTTGTCGCTGACAGCGCTACATCGGTACCTGATCGCTGGCGGTGCGGTGATATGGATCGTTGACGATCCGCACGCGACGCAGATGTTACATCGGTTTTCCCAGCTGGATCCGAAACGGGGACTGAGTCCCGTCGTTCCCGATCCAACGTTATCTTGGGTGACAGGTGTCGACCTGACGTTTGCATCAGGTCGATTTGATGATCCGGTTTTGCATGTTTTTGAAGGCCCCGCTCGCAGCGGATTGATGGGGATGACATTTTCTGCCGTGATGGTAGGGACAACGGTCCCGTCGGCGACATTGTTGTTAAGTTTCTCTGATGGCACACCAGCCCTATCGACCCGTTGGGTCGGTAGGGGTCGGTTGGCGGTCCTTGGGGCCAATATATCGCCACGTCATAGCGATATGGTCAAGAGCCCGTCGTTTTTGCCCTTGGTGCATCAACTGGTCCGACACTTGGCTCCGGGCCCGGTCGTCAACGGCCATGGCCTTCCTGGCGAACGGTCGGTTGTGACGATTCGACGCGAGGATCTAGAAAAACAACCGGTGGCCCGCGGCCCGGACAACCGTGTCGTGCCATTGGCGATCCGCGGGGCGATGACCCCAACACCCACTGTCGTGTTAGGTCCGTTAGAACGCACGGGCCCACACATCGTCACTGACGTCAACGGTACGAAGGTGGTTGGCGGCGTATACGTCCAATTGCCCTTTGCTGAGAGCGACCTGCGGGTCGACCGTCACTGGGCCTCCCGTATTAAACACACGTTGGGGCGTGCTGCTAAACCGGTTATCGATAACGACTCAGAAGCCGCCGGGGAGTCACCGTCGATGAAAACGTGGGCGTTGTGGCCGTACCTGGTATGTGTTGCGGTGCTGCTTGCGGCCATGGAGCCGGTCCTGGTGAAGTTGTGGCAGTGGCGTGAGCGATCTGAACCCGATTCGGTGACTGAAAAGGTGGTTCTCGCGTGACGGACTGGGGCGTTCATTTCCGACCACCGTTGGGGTTGAGCACGAGTATCGCCGTGATCACAATCGCGATGGTGATCACGGCATGGCTGGATCTTGTATGGCCCAACAAGACCGCCCGCCCCGGGGCACGTCCGTGGGCGTGGCTGCGCCTGGGCGCACTGGGGACACTGGCGTGGGTGCTGGCCGGTCCGCAGATTCAGCGAGAAGAACTCCAAGAAGTCGGTCGCTCCATACCGGTGCTGTTTTTGGCAGATACGTCTGCGAGCATGGCCCAGCAGGATGTGCCCCAGCATGGTATGACGTCCGGGTCATCCGGCACCGCTGACCAGCAGATGATCACACGTTGGGACGCGATCGTGCGGCACTGGTTTGATCCGGCGTTTCTCAGACGGCTACGTGATCATCACTTGGATGTACGCTTGTACGGATTCGATGGCACAGTGCATCCCATGACATTCGATGACGCGCGACGCATGGGCCAGCCAGACGGTAACCATACACACCTTTATCGCGCGATGGATCGGCTGGCCAACGACATCTGGCAAGAACCGGTCGGAAATCAGCGACAACCGCCAGGCCTTGTGGTGCTCTTGAGCGACGGTCACGATTCTCAGTACACCGCCGACCCCGGTGAGCTGGCTCGGTTGCCTTGGCCGGTCATCACCGTGCCTGTCGGAGCAACGTCCGGTGTCGGTGACGTGGCCGTCTCGGCGTGGGCCCAATCGGACGTCTTGTTTGAAAATCAACCCACGTGGATCGAAGTGGACATTACCCAAAGAGGATTTGACGGGCAGCGGGTGCGTGTACAGCTATTTCATGAAGATCGGCTTGTCGAATCCAAGGAAATAGACTTCGATCACCGACCTGTGGTCCACACACGATTTAGGGTCGTCCCGCCGTTCGTACGCCAGCGACCCAAGATGCTACATGCCTATCGCGTAGAGGCGCAACGGGTGCCCTCTGGCGATGATCCCGCGTTGTCGAATGTCGACGATACCGAACCATTTACCGACAACAACAGCCAATACGTATTCATTAAAGTGTCGCGTGATCAGATAAAGGTCGCGATGTTCGAGGCCCAGCCATACTGGGACACGAGGTTTTTAGCCCGGGTGTTAGAAGACGACCCACAGGTCGAACTCTACGCCGTGTACCGGATAGGGCACAATCGATTCTTGAAACGGCATGAACGGTCTGCGGCAGAGGTATCGCTTGACACCGAATCCACCGGACCGTCGGAACAGGATTGGCTTACGAGGACATGGCTCAATCAGTTTGATGTCGTCATTCTCGGTCGAGGTGCCGGCCATTTTTTTGCCGATGACCACGCCCAACTGCTTGTCGATTACGTGGTACAACAAGGCGGCGCTGTGATCTTGGCTCGTGGCCAGGCGTTTGATGACACGACCGATACCAGTCGTCGAGCGGCCCGAATCTTTTCTGAGATTGAACCGGTGCGGTGGGGAAGCTCGGTATGGCGCCACCTAAAACTGACGCTCGCCCGAGCCGGCCACACCGATCCGCTGACCCGTTTTGAGCCCTTGGGTCAAACAGAGGTCATCCTATCGCAGCTACCGGGGATGATTGCGGCTACTGATATCCAAGGGGAAAAAGCCGCATCGGTCGTGTTGCTGCGCCAAACACCTATGGGGACAAACCAGACGCAAACCACTCAAGACCGATCAGTGACCAACGTCATGGCCGCTGTGACTTATCAAAACGTTGGGCATGGTCGCGTGTTTGCCGTCTTGGGTGACGGATTGTGGCGCTGGGCATTCTTGCCCAATCGCGTACGCACGTACGATTCTGTCTACCGGCTGTTCTGGTCCAGGGCCATCCGCTGGTTAGCAATCGGAGGGCCGTTCCTTCCGGGTCAGTGGGTGTCCATGAATCAAAGCACCTTGGTCGCCAAGCCAGGCGAGTCGGTGACCGTCACGGCCACTGCACGATTTGTTAAGCCACGGATGTTTGATCCCAAACTCAAGATCATTTGGCCCGACGGCCAAACACAAAACCGGACGCTCACCACGGTGCCCGGATCCCGATCACCACACCACACGACGACCTTTGAACCAGACCAATCAGGCGTATATGAATTAGAGCTGAGCTATCGCGATGCCGACGGTCAGAGCCGGCGGATCGTCGGTCATTTGGCTGTGCATGACCGGTCGGTCGAACGACTCGACCCGTCAGCCCGTCCCGACCTGTTGGCCCAGATCAGTCAAGCCACAGGCGGTCAACGCGTGGGTGTTGAACGACCCGATGACCTATTGAAGATCGTCCAGGCCCGGGGGCAATCACAACGGTCCGCCCCCGGTCACCGGTACGTATTTGATCGAATCGCTGTGTTTGGCTTGATAACTTGCTTGTTTGGGCTGGACTGGTTCTGGCGTAGAGCACGAGGGATTTTATAGAAGAAGCGGCCGAAAGCCGCTAGGGCTACAAACGATCATGGCGAGGATGGCGACATCGTGTCAAGCGGGCCACCAACTCCGACGACTGTTGTTGCAGATCGATCGTCGACGCCTCCGGTGGGAGCGTACCACCCAGTGGCTTGCTGCAACCTGGCAGTGGTGTGCGGTCGCGGCGGGGTTGGTCGTGCTGGACATGATGTGGCCGATGCCGGCGGGTCTGAGGCTGAGTTTGTGTCTAGCCATGGTGGCTGTCGCAGCGCTGGGTGTGGTCGGTCCTCTGTGGCGAAACCGCAAGCAAAGCTCAGACCGGCGGGTATTACAAGAGGCGGTCCAGATCGAGCGACAGGCTCGACTTAAGCACAACCCTCTGACCAACGCCTTGTGGCTGGCACCGCAGGCAGATCGCGGTGGCGGTGACTTGACGGCGGTCCTGGCACAACGTTGCGTGACCTTGGCGATCCGTGAACTCCAATCTATTGACGGTGACCCACGGATCCGACCCAATCGCTGGCGCGGTCAGGTGATCCGCGTGGTATGCGTGATCGCTCTGTGGATATTGATGTGGCTGATCCAGCCGCTGCTGGTCACACAAGGATTGACGCGTTTTTTCCAACCATGGAAAGAGATTTGGTCCCATGACCTAACTGGGTTTGAAGTGACCGTCCTACCCAAAAAACCAACGGTGGGGCAAAGCGTTACGATCGTCGCGACACTGTCTGGGCGCGTGCCCGAGAAGGCCCACCTTGTGGCGCTAAACGATCATGGCCAAACCGAACATCGCTG
Organism: Phycisphaeraceae bacterium; assembly: GCA_965222495.1. GTDB lineage: Bacteria > Planctomycetota > Phycisphaerae > Phycisphaerales > Phycisphaeraceae > CBDCUA01. Next base: position 292,735 of record CBDCUA010000006.1, read on the forward strand.
GTTCATGACACGATGGGGTTCAAACCACTTTAGGCATCGTCTGTCTTCGATAGACGGGCCAATGAATCTTAGGATCGATACCGTCTCTGGTCACTCACGCTCATTCCGCATCACACCGCGATCACAGCGTTCTTCGCAGGCCCTGCTTCAGCCTCGGACACCCTCCAGCGGTCAATCAGTATCCATTGACGCGACCCGTACAACACGCCGCATCGCGGCGGCACTAAGACAAATGGCTGATAACGCCAAACGGCTGAAGCACGATGCTGATCAACTGACCCATCAATTGGTCGATCAAGGCCGCGATGCGGAAGATCGCGATCAGATCACCCGGCAAATGGAACAATTGGATCGGCGACTGGATCGGTTCAAGACCGTTGGCCAAGCAGCCGGTCGTCAACTTCACGCGTATCGGCGCTCGGTGGTGGACCAGCCGTTGGATCGCCGGTTGACGGTGGTGACAAATCAACTAAACCAACTCGTATTGCCGAGTGTTGGGTCTTCATCAAGTCAGGACGCCATCGGCCACCAAAACCCGACACAGCGGGCGATTTCGGCAGGAGAAGTCGATAGGCCACATCTTGGTATGTGGTTAAGACAAGTGGCACACGCCGCAGACCTGGACCAGCGTACACTAGGCCAAATTCAGACACTGCTGAATCAGGTTTTGGGCATGAAGACAGCCACAACCCACAACCTGGTGTTGCCCCAGAAACCAGCCATGGCGATCGGTGATCATCAAGAACAGACGATCGAACCGAAACCGCCAGTCGAACATCTCGAAGCGGTGATGTCTGGCGTGCCTAACACTTATCGGCAAGCGGTTGCGTCGTATTTTCAGCGTTTGGCTCAAGATCAGGTTGTGCCGCAGCGCTCCGCACCAGGCACAAATTAAGCCGCCCGCGTCGCCTTGTCTGAAGCACAAAGACCGCATAGGGTGTTCCGTCAGACGTAGGTAGGCGATCCGGAGATCGGGCGATGAGACCATGGACTACCGTTTTCGGTCGTGTTTTGGTTGGCGGGTGGTTGGTGATTGCGACAGGTTTGACGACTGTCGCGGTGCGGACCAAACCAGCTGTGGGCAAGACCGAGGCAATCGATCACGAAGTGATGGGTCAGGATCAAGTGGGTCTGGTCCGTGTCGGGATGATGGTCTACGCCGGCGGGTTGACCGGCGTCTGTTTCGCCGACAACTTCTTGGCAATGGCCGGTCGCCGAACCCTGGTGCGTGTCAGCCGTGGTTTCGATTTTGTGCATCTCAGCGACGAGGCCGTATTCGATTATCCTTTTTTGGTCATGTCCGGCACCGGTCCGTTTACACTGTCGCCATCTGAGCTAAGCCGGCTCGGAGCGTACCTGGAGCGTGGCGGATTCTTGCTGGCTTCGGCCGGGTGTTCTAACAGCGATTGGGCAATTAGTTTTCAACAAATTGTCGAACAGCTGTTTGGCCAAGGTGTTTTACGTCCGATTGGCGTCGAGCACCCCATCTTTCACACGCTATACGATATTGACCGTATTCCTTCGCGCAAGGGCAACACTTCAAATCCGATTCTTGGGCTGGACATTGACGGACGATTGGGGTTGGTGTTCTCGCCGGTCGGCCTAAACGACACCGCCCATGCCGGGCAGGGCTGTTGCTGCTGCGGCGGCAACGAGCTTCGCCACGCCGGCCAAATCAATGCAAATATCTTGATGTATGTGTTGACACATTAGAACGCATCATTCTGCGCCCAAACCGACGCGACGAATCGTTATCGACATGACTTAAGCCCTCAGCCAATCGGGGATTGTTCAAGCCATACACGTCTAAACGAACGGTTTGTGCCACACGCGAACGTAAACACCGGTCGAACAAAAATTGAAGGCGCTGCGGTGACGCAAGCCAAAGACCTCATACGGCCAACAGCGACGGGGTGTATTTCCACATCAACGTCAGGCCGGCAAGACGAGGGTGCCAGCGGCTTATCACCTCAGTCGCTGGCGCACCGCAACGTATCGGCTAGCCGTGGCCTATCAGTTGGTATGATTGTCTTCGGTGAAACCTGAACACCCCATCATTCTGTACGACGGTGTGTGTGGATTGTGCAATCGACTAAACCAATTTACTCTAAAAAGAGATAAGCAGAAAATCTTTCGTTTCGCTGCGCTTCAGAGCGGATTTGCCCGCGAGATTTTGACGCGCCACAGGACGAACTCAGAAGGCTTGGACACCTTTTACGTGGTAACAAATCACAACACTGACGAAGAGCAGCTACGGTCTAGATCACGCGCTGCTTTATATGTGCTGCGGGTATTGGGCGGTCCCTGGCGTGCCCTCACGGTCTTTGGCATTTTCCCAACGTTTATTCTAAATATCGGTTATCGCCTGATCGCATACAACCGCTACCGATTATTCGGAAAACACGATCATTGCGTTGTTCCTGCTCCGGCGTGGAGAGAACGGTTCATTGCATCCGAATGAAACTCACAGCAGACATCATGATTAAGGCGGATCGGAACACCGTCTGGAGCAAGAGTCAGGACCCACAACAGCATGTGCAATGGGACATCCGTTTCAGTGATATCGTGTATCTACGCAATACGACTCCTACACAAACCCAACGGTTCCGATACGTCACACGGCTAGGATTCGGCCTTGTCATTGAGGGCTGGGGTGAAAGTGTTGACAAACCAGACAAACAGGCGTCGGTGCTAAAATTCGGCTCCGACGACCCCAAGTCCCTTATCACCGAAGGCAATGGGGCGTGGGTTTATAGGAGCGTGGACGGCGGCGTTCGTTTTAGCACGGTATATGACTACAGCGTACGGTACGGCCTTGTTGGCTGGGTGATCGACGTTATCGTGCTTCGTCCGATCATGCTTTGGGCGGTCCGATGGAGTTTCGATCGGCTTAGGATTTGGATCGAGCAGGGCACGCACCCTGCGGTATCGTGTCGGCTTTGGCTTGCAAAGATCATCGCTCGCGTCGCGCTTGCGGCGGTGTGGATCCATGAGGGAGTCGTGCCAAAACTTCTCTTTGTGCGAGACAGCGAGTTGGAGTTGGTGACACGATCGGGGCTGATACTCTATTCTCCGAAGTTAACATTGGCAATCCTGGGAACAACCGAAATTGCAGCAGGGGCGTGGCTCTTATTCGGCAAAGCAGAACGATTGGCAGCTCTGCTGATTAGCCTGGCTACCGTTGTGATTGTCACGATGGTGGTCATGGTTGAACCCTCGGCGTGGACAGATCCATTCGGTGGGGTATCTAAGAATTTGGGATTGTTCGCCTGCGCGGCGACGGTGTGGATCTTGTCGCCATGGTCTCCCCACGCATGTAACGCCAAACCCATGAAGAACGCTCGACGATGAGGCACAACCCTTTTACAGAGGCTCTTGGCGAACAGATCGATTCGCTGCCAACACGGATCAAACATCATTTCGGCATGGGCGACGGCACCCGTCACTACCGCGGCACGATGACCAGGGTATGGCGATGTGCGGGGGTACGCGGTTTTCTCGCAGCCCCGGCTCTGCGGCTTGCCAGCGCCGCGGACATGTTGTTTGCGGAAACAGGCAACGAGGTCGGCTTCTCTCTTAGCCACCGTGTGCAGCAAGATGAAAACGGCCCGAAGATGGTGTGGTCACGGTGGTTTCATTTTCCAAAAGTCACGCGCCGGTTCGACGCTGTGATGCAATACAACGCCGCTCGCGGCTGCATTGTCGATTGGGTCGGTAAAAATGGGACGTTGGAGGTCGAATTACATCCGAAGATTATCGAACACGGTATCGAAATCATATCGGGAAAACAATGGCTGCGTGTTGGCCGCGCCAACTTCCCACTGCCGGGCTGGATGGTTGGCAAAGCCACAATTCGAGAGTGGATTGACCAGAAGTCTAACCAGCGTATACAAGTTACGGTCAATAATCCGCTACTAGGAGATTTTTTTGGTTACGAAGGGATGTTCACCGAAGTCTCGGATAAAGACGCACCGCAAGTCTGTGATCTGCCGATCCCTAAACCCGGCATCGTTGTTCCCGTCATACGATGGCTTTCGCTGGGATTCATCGCAATCGCGGGAACAGTCGCAATTGTAGGAAGTTTTGCATGGACCAACGAGCATCGTTTTCTAGAAGCCGGTGTTGCGGTTGGGGTCGGCGCTAGCGTTGCATGGATCGGTTTGGGCGCCGTACTTCTGAGGGCAATACGAGAGGTGGCAGCGATCACCTGGGTAGACCTTTGCCTTAGAACAATGGCCGTTGGAATGACGGTACTATCAAGCATCTTGATCATTCATTGCTTACTCCATCATCAAATCCTCCACACAGAGATCCCACCGACGGCGTACGTTGCGATCGTGGGCACGTCGGACGTGACAATGGCTGTGTATTTCGGCTTCAACGCAAGCCGGATGGGAATGACTGTGTTACGATTTTTGGCTTTCTGGGTGTTGATACTCAATGGTCTATGCGGACTGGTCATCGCCGCGTGGTTTTATTTGATGGGTTGATCAGATGACGCTTGTCATGGTCGGACGACTGTCAGAGTGTCTTTTGTTGTCTTACAGCACGCCACTTGAGTCGGTTAGAAACCTGGTTCCTCGAGGTCTAAATATCGTCACGCACGATGGCCATGCTTTCTGGAACGTGGTCATATCCAAAATTGACAACATGCGGCCTTGGGGTTTTCCACGATGGACTGGCGTGACCTACCACCACGTCGCCTACCGGCTCCAAGTCGCTGTAGACACGGACCAGGGACAGCAGCTTCAGGGTCTGTATTTCTTACGAAGTGACGTAGATAGCCGGTTGATCATTGCGGCCGGTAAGAGATTGACAGATTTTCGATTTCATCACGCTGCCATAACAATTGCAGAACAGAACAGCACCATGACCGTTGAGGTTGAAAGCAGGGAAAAGGCTGGGTGCGCGTCGATCATGGTGCGTTATCCGTGTGTCCGCACGGAACAAACGGGGCTCTTTAAGAACGCGGAAGAACGCCGTCGCGTGCTCGAATACAATCCTGTTGGCCTGACGGTTGACCCTCACGGGAAAATTCGCCTCGCAGAGGTTGTGCGCGATCAATCCGTGTGGCGCGAAGATGCCATTGCCGTCTTATCGGCAAAATGGGGCTTCTTTGATGCCCTGGAAACCAGGAGACCGCGCCTGGAACACGCCACCAGGGTTGTGCCCATTGAGTATCAATGGCGGCTGAGATGTGCACGAGCCGTCAAGTCACGTTAATCCATGAAAGTCAGACGACCTACGGATCCCCCGGTGAGAGGTCGTAACACCATTGGTCATTGGGCCAAGTTCAACCGCTGGCATGACCATTGATCATCTGGCCGCGTCGTGGTTCATACGGCTTCGAGTGTTCAGCGGGTCGGGGCACCTCAGGCTGTTAGGACCCTTCAGCCGCGGTGAAGGCGTTGGACTGTAGAAAACGAATCACAACAGATATCACTGGTCAATCCTGCACCACGAAGTTACGACTCTAGCACTTTGGCCAAACGGACTAAGCGTGTTAGACTGACCGCTCTGAATCACGCGACTGCTACACGGCCGCCACATAAATGGAGACGGTCCGTTAAATTGCGACGTCAATCTGGCGGATGACCGATCGATGATGGGTCAAACAAAATGGTTGGGTATCATCTGTCTGCTGGGTTGCGCTGCGTATCATCAGCCCCACCCATCTTCCCCGGTGCGCATCGAGTTTCGACCCGCCTCGTTCGAACCATTTGAGAACGCACTGCAATTGACACCTCGCTATGGCGATCAGACGGTTTGGGTCGACACTGAACCCATACTGGAAAATCAGCACGTGGAATCGGCAGCGATGGCAACCGACAACAGGGGCAATCGAGCCGTCGTGATGAGCCTGACCGACGAAGGGGCTCGGCTCATGTGGGATCTAACCGGCGATCAGCTGGACCGGCCTCTGGCAATTCTGATTGACGGCCAGCTCTTGGTTGCTCCTGTGGTCCGGGCTCGGATTCGCACTCACGTGATGATCACCGGTGGCCGTAACGGCCTAGGCGCCGAAGCACAGCAGCTTGTCGACTCCTTTATCAATTGACAACCATTTTTCACGCCCTGACCCGGTCGGATCGTGACGGGCCGCCATGCGGCCAATACATCAACGCCGATATCCGCCCCCCCCTATGACATTCAAATGTGAAGCTTAAACATTGGTTGTATTCTTAACACGATGTGAACGAGAGGCGTCATTCTGGCGCTTACACCCGCGTTTGAAAAATAGACTCGAATTAATCTTCTAGGGATATCACCACGCGACGGAACAGCCCCCAAAAGATCCTCCCTTCGATCGACTCCGGGAAACCCATCGTCATCAAGACTTACCGAAGATGTTGCCGTGATTCGGTCGCTTTGAAGTGACCGTATCATAATTCGGTGCACTGCGCCTCCTGTTTATTTTGATCGGCACTCAATGCGTTATGGATACACCGGAGAATCGTATTGGGCAGGAAAGGTTTTTCAATGAAATGGGCGTCTTGATCCATCCCATCCGGCACCGTGTTGGGGTCAATGTACCCTGACATATAAATCACTTTGACACCCGGATGGTTGCGTCGCGTGTGTTTGGCCAGTTGCTGGCCGCTGACCCCTGGCATGACCACATCTGTCAGCAGCAAAGATATCGGTCGTCTGCACTTTGTCACCAAGGATAACGCCTGGTGACCATCTGCCGCTGTGATGACTGTATAGCCATTGTTTTTTAGCACGTGAGACGTGACATCGCGCACCACAGCGTCGTCGTCGCACACCAGGATGGTTTCGTTTCGACCCATTGGCGTAGCGATCTGCTCATAACGAGTATCGGTTTTGCGGTCCGGATTCACTTTAGACTGAGGCAGGTAGACGTGAAACGCCGTGCCAATACCCAACGAGCTGTTCACCTTGACCTGACCTCCCATTTTTTCGACCAGACCGTAAACCGTCGACAGCCCCAATCCGGTTCCCCTCCCGGTGGGCTTGGTGGTAAAGAAAGGTTCAAAAACCCTTTCAGTGGTTTCTACAGACATACCGTGACCGACGTCGATCACAGACAACACGACGTGTGAACCAACAGCGTGGTCGGGGTTTGAGGAAGTCTCGTCTTGGTCCAGACTGACGTTGGCCGTCTTGAGGGTCAACTTGCCACCGTTGGGCATGGCGTCGCGGGAATTGACGATCAGGTTGATGACGATCTGTTCGATCTCTCCCAAGTCGGCCTGGATGGTCCAGAGTTTTTTGCTCAGATCCAATATCAACCTGATGTGCCCACCAAGTATCCGCTGAATAATCACCTTCATTTCACTGATCAAGCCGTTCAGATCGACTTGTGTGACCTTGGTGGCCCGTTTCCTGCTGAACGCCAAGAGCTGACGAGTCAGTGCCGCGGCACGGTTACCAGATCTTTTAATCAGCCGTAACGCTTCGGTCACATCGTCGGGCCAATCCGTGTTGTCCATCGTCAACAACAGATCCGCGTTACACAAGATGCCCACAAGAATGTTGTTGAACTCGTGGGACACGCCCGCAGCCAGTTGCCCCACAGCTTCCATTTTCTGTGAATGGCGAAGCCGCTGCTCCAATTGTCTGCTTTCCTGTTCCGTGTGGACCCGATCGGTGATATCCTGAAACGTGCCTGTGAGCCGGCATATGCAACCATCAATATCAGTCTGGGCCTTGCCAATCACCCGCACCCAGATCAATCGTTGCTTGGCGGTCATCAACCGCAACTGAAGATCCCAGCTTTTGCCGTGCGTCTGGCCTTGCTGCATGGCCTGTGTGATCATGGCTCGCGAATCCGGGTGATAGTACGACAACGTATGTTCTAAAGTAAGAGGGGTATCGAGGGAAAGCTCGTGAATTCGGTAAACTTCGTTGGTCCACTTAACGGTGCGCTGGGGAAGCTGAATCTCCCAGCCGCCGACTCGAGCCATCGCCTGGGTTTGGCTTAGCAGGTCGTCTAACTTTTTGCGTTGTTCGACTTCGATTTTCAGTTCATCATTGATTTGGGCCAGTTCATTGGTCCTCTGCCCAACCTGTCGCTTGAGCGAACGGTTCCACATGAGCGTCACAGAGACCATAAGAAGACTCACACCAACACTGCTCAAAACCGCGATCCAGAAATTTCTGATGGTGAACAGGGAATTGGACTGTAGCCGAATCCATTTGCTTGTCAGAGCCCGCCTCTGTTGAGCGGAGATGCGGGCCATCGCCTTTTCTAGGATGGTGTGCAGTTGTGGCCAGTCCCTACGCGAGGACAGCGCCAACTCATACCGATAGCCTGAATCACCGGCAATATGCAGATTTGTGATCCCCTCACGTTGGATGTAATAGGTGGTGGTCGCCGGGTCACCGACCATGGCGTCGACCATGCCGAACGACACTTTCCTCAGACCGGTCTGAATATCAGGAACCAAGTTTAGCTGGATATCCGGGTAGTCGTTGGTGATCAAGTCCTCCCATACATAGCCAGAAACCACCGCCACTTTCATACCCTTTAGTTTCTTCATCGTCAGATCGTCCTGGGTATTGTTCCTGACAATGATGACGCCCGGCAGTTCGATATGGGATCGAGTAAAAAGCATATAACGTGAACGCTGGGGTGAGTCCATGGCGGCGCCGAGCATGTCAATCTGCCTGCTTCGAGCGTGGCGCAGCACGTCGTCCCAGCTGCCCAATCGCACGATTTCAAATCTGATTCCCAGGATGTGTTCGATCAGAGCAACATAGTCGGCTGCGAGCCCGTCATATTCGCCTGCAGCATTGAAGTACTCGATTGGCGGGAAATCCGGGTCTGGCGCAAGGCGGATCACCGGGTGCGCGGCTAGCCATTGCCGTTCATGCACCGTCAAGGGGATTTTCGCCACATCATGCAAGGATTGTTCCTCAGCAACCGCGGGGGAAGCTGGGATCACCACGGTCACGATCAACAGCCACACCTCACCGGCGCTCAAAGCACGGCATGGTCTTGGGATTGACAACTGAAGATCTCCAGCTTCATGAACCGGTCACTGTGGTTTGTTGGCACCACAGCCACGTCAAGAGCGGGGGAATATGTCTTTCTTTGCATCCGTCAGGGGCCCTCGTTGATCCGAGTCGTATCCGTACGGTGCAAATGCTTATTAATGCGACAAGGTACCTGTTAGAACAGTCGTAATGGCGTCTCCACCATCGTTCGCTTGAGTGTAAATCACGGCGGGCAGGTATAAGTGTACCAAGGACGAGACAGAGAACAAAGAAATTTTCGTGCATGAAGGGCTGCCGGTGCGGGCTATAGGGTATCGCTTGAAAAGCGACCGCTTGGCCAGAACAATGATCCACACGGGGTGAACCCGACTCCGACGGCGTGGCGGTGGATAGACATCAAGACGATGGGACACCTCCCGCTCAGACGGGACCAAAAGGCAGCAGGACACACGAGCGGCCGATCGGACGCGGGGGGCATGAGATGGTTAATCGCGGCTTGGTCCACCCGGTTGTCAGCCGCTGGCGGAAGGGCGATATCATTGTTAAATTGAAGAATCGGAAATTTTCACTCGAAAAGAAAGCGCCCCGTCAATGAATCCGAGACGTGCACTGATCACCGGCATCACCGGCCAGGACGGTTCATACCTTGCTCAGCTGCTGTTGGACAAAGGATACGATGTCCACGGACTGATCCGCCGGTCGTCGTCATTTAATACCGGTCGGCTCGACACAATTTATCAAGATCCACACGACGCGGGGACCCGGTTGCATCTGTGCTACGCCGACGTGACCGATGCCAACTGCTTGGCCAGACTGGTCAACCAGATCAAGCCGACAGAAGTCTACAACTTGGCGGCACAGAGTCACGTACGCGTGAGCTTTGATGAGCCGATCTACACCGGCGATGCGACCGCCCTTGGAGCGCTAAAGCTGTTGGAAGCCGTCCGTAATTTTCAAGACACGGAAGGCCATACGGTACGATACTACCAAGCTTCAAGCTCAGAGATGTACGGCAAGGTGGTCCAGACACCTCAATCGGAGTCGACCCCTTTTTACCCTCGTTCGCCGTACGGGGTGGCCAAGGTCTACGCCCATTGGATCACCGTCAATTACCGTGAGAGCTACGGCATGCACGCGTCGTGCGGGATCTTGTTCAATCATGAGAGCCCCCGCCGGGGTGAAACATTCGTGACACGAAAGATCACCCGAGCGTTAGGGCGCATCAAATGTGGTTTACAGAAGACGCTGTACCTGGGCAACCTCGACGCCAAGCGTGATTGGGGGTTCGCCGGAGACTATGTGGAGATGATGTGGCGGATGCTCCAGCAGGACCAGCCCGACGATTACGTGGTGGCAACCGGCGAGACCCACTCTGTCCGTGAATTCTGCCAGAAGGCTTTCGCTCGCCTTGATCTGGACTACCAGGATTTCATCCAAATCGACCCTCATTACTATCGGCCCGCGGAAGTGGACCTGTTGCTGGGAGACCCAAGCAAGGCCAAGCGACAGCTGGATTGGCAGCCCAAAGTTTCGTTTGACCGGCTGATCGAGATGATGGTCGACAGCGATCTAGAGTTGGCCCGACGTGAACAGTCATTGATCCGCGCCGGACATGCTGTTTCGGACACGTCCGGAGTACGGGCATGATCGATCTGTCCGAACAGCGAATCTGTGTGACCGGCGGTGCAGGGTTCCTGGGACGATTCGTATGTCAAAAACTCCTTAGCCTTGGTGTCAAATCCGAACACCTCTTTGTCCCCCGTCGCGCTCAATACGATCTGACGCGGGAAGCCGACGTTCAGCGACTTTATCAAGACGTCAGACCCACGGTCATGATTCATCTGGCGGCGGAGGTCGGTGGGATCGGCGCCAATCGGCAGCAGCCCGGCCGCTTCTTTTTTGCCAATATGGCGATGGGCTTACATCTGATCGAATACGGCCGCCGATGCGGGCTTAAGAAATTTGTACACACGGGCACTGTCTGTGCATATCCAAACCTCACGCCGGTACCGTTCCGCGAAGAAGACCTGTGGAGCGGTTTCCCGGAAGTGACCAATGCGCCCTACGGCGTAGCAAAAAAAGCACTGTTCGTCATGCTCGACGGATACAAGCGCCAATACGGTCTGGACAGCGCGGTGGTTGTACCGGTCAACCTTTACGGACCATTCGACAATTTTGACCTGGAAACTTCTCACGTTATCCCGGCTCTGGTGCGCAAGTGTGATCACGCGGTTCAACACCGACACGACAAAATTGTGTGTTGGGGAACAGGCTCGGCATCTCGCGAATTTCTTTATGTTCAAGACGCCGCCGAGGGCATTGTGCGTGCAGCCAGCCAGATCAATACACCCGAGCCGATCAATCTTGGCACCGGGCAGGAAATCGTCATCAAGGACCTGGTCAAATTGATCGCCAAGCATTGTGGATTTTTAGGACAGATTCAGTGGGACACTTCCAAACCCGATGGCCAACCGCGTCGTTGTCTTGACACCACACGAGCACGCCGGGTGTTAGGCTGGCAAGCCAAGACTTCATTCGAAGATGGTCTGCGTGCCACGATCGACTGGTGGCGGCAGAATCGATCGGTTGGCGATTGAGGGCATGTTCGGGGTCGTCGATCGTTCTGTGCCATTGATCGACCCAGACGTGTTCGGCCCCTGGTTTCCCGAATTAACAGGGTTCTATGGCGCAACACAGCGTAATCACGATTGGCAACTTTGACGGGGTCCATCTGGGCCATGTGGCACTGCTCCAACGCGCACGACAGTTGGGTCAGGAACACTGTTGGCCAGTCCGTGCGATCACGTTTGACCCTCACCCTGCGACAACACTTCGCCCCGGCAACGGACCGGCCAATCTGACCAGCCGGTCCGAAAGAATAGAAGCCTTACGGGCGGCCGGTGCTGATCAGGTCGAGGTCCTGGCATCGACGGCCGAACTGTTGTCCCTGGGACCAGAACAATTTTTGCGTCAAATCGTTGGTCGCCACGCACCAGCCGCATTGGTTGAAGGCCCACACTTTCGGTTCGGCAAGGACCGCGCCGGCGACGTGCATACCATGAAATCGCTTGGGCCCCGGCTCGGGTTTGACGTCGACGTGATCGATCGTGTACACGTCTCGCTGTGCGACCAATGCCTGGTGCCGGTCAGCAGTTCGTTGGTACGATGGCTATTGGTCCATGGTCGGGTAGGCGACGCGGCCCGTTGCTTGGGCCGCCCGTATCGGCTATCGGGCCGTGTGGTCACCGGCGATCGACAGGGCACATCGATCGGGTTTCCTACGGCAAATATTGAACCCCAGGCGTGCATGAACCGATTGATCCCGGGTAACGGCGTGTATGCCGGGATGGCCCATTTGAGCGACGGCTCGGTCTATCCGGCGGCGGTTAGTGTCGGTCACAAACCCACGTTTGATGGCCAACACCGCGTGGTCGAGGCTCATTTGTTAGACTTTAACGGCGATCTTTACGGCAGCGATGTGGCGATCGATTTTAGCCGGTGGCTACGTGATCAGCAGCCGTTTCCCGGTGTACAAGCGCTATGTCATCAGTTATATCGCGATAAGGCACAAACACGTCAATGGGCAGACATGGCTCTTCTTGACCTGCCGCGCGATGCGACAGGCGTCCATCGAAATCCCGCTGGTGAATGACCGATGAACCCGTACCGATCCAATATCGATTTGGCAACCGTCGCAGACAAAATCTGTCGGTCCAAGAAAATATCGATGACCACCCACGCCAAACCAGACGGCGACGCGTTTGGATCCGTCGTTGCGATGGCCGCGGCGCTGCGTGAGCTTGGGCGCAACGTTTCGGCGTGGTTCATGTCGCCGGTGCCAACAACTTTTGCTGACCTTCAAGGCCGTGAACTGGTTCAGCTGTACAACCCAAGCGTCGGTCTACCAGACACCGATCTCTTGCTTGTCTTGGATACCGGCGCGTGGTCACAGCTGACCCCCATGCGCCAGGCCATTGGCCGTGTGCTGGATCGCACGCTCTTAATCGACCATCACCTGGCCGGCGACGTCCCGGCGACCTGGCGATACATTGATCACGAGGCGGCGGCGTGTTGCGAGATTGTTGCCAAGTTGATCAAACAAATTCAGTGTGACACCAAGACCGCCGTGGATCTATTCACGCCGACGGTTTGCCAGGCCCTGTTTGCGGGTGTGGCGTCTGATACCGGCTGGTTTCGGTTTTCCAATACACGAGCTCAGACCCATGATCTGGCGGCCGAACTGATCAGACGAGGTGTTAATCAAGCGCAACTTTATTATCAGCTGGAACAACAAGCCCGTCCCGAAAAGCTGGCGTTGCAGATCCGTGCACTAGAGAGCTTAAAACTACATGCCGCTGGCCGCGTGGCGCTGATGGTTCTAAGTGCTGACGATTTTATTCAGACGGGAGCCATCCTGGAAGAAACCGAGCGCTTCGTAGACATGCCACAGTCAGTCCGCTCCGTGGAGGTGGTGGTGTTGATTACGCAGCCTCCCCCACATCACACGCAAGCACCGTCCGCGACCTCAAGCGGTGCGCCCGCGGACGGGCAAACAATCCGCTTAAGCTTTCGTAGCAAACCCGGCCCCAACGCCGTCGATGTAGCACGGTTGGCCGGGCAGTTTGGCGGTGGCGGCCACGCCCGTGCCGCAGGCGCGAAGGTCAAGGCCCCTCTAGAACAGGTGGTCGAACAAGTCGCCGCCGCTGCCGTCACCGCGGTCAAGGCGTAACGCCGCTTTACACCGGGTCCGGCTTTCGTCCGCCATGGTAAGGCGCGGTCCGATAGACAACGTCGCCAGGTGGGAGGAGCGTGTTAAACCCTAGGCCCCTACTTGCGAATAACCGTCCAGAATCAGTCTGACACGACACCTGCGAACGTGGGTATAGCAATAACAAAGACTTAGGTCACTTCCGCGGCAATTAATCGATCCTTCGGCGTGTCCTAGGACGATCTTGGGGCTCATGTCTGGAGTCGATTGTTAAGCCCGGCACTCATGACTGACGCGAGATCGATCACCTAGAGCCCGTCACGACAACTACTTGGTGCTCTTGGGGCCATGTGGTTTTTGGCATTTCACTTTCTGAAATCTACAGTTGGTCGTGAAAGTAGACACAAAAGCGCCCAAAAGGAAACAAGAGCGACTGCGAGTATGTCGATCCACAGTTCAAGCGAAAAGGGTTTTTGAAAGGGGCGATAGGAGGACCATTTGGTTAATTTAACTCAACGCCACGGTATCTGGCGCAGGGCGATGCTATCGACAGGGGTTTTTTTGGTAGGCGCCTGTGCGGCGTCCGAACCGCATGCAGGAGGCCAAAGCGGACCGGAATCGGAGGCTCTGTTCGAACCTACACACGATGCGTCTGGGGTTATAGACGGTCATCAAGGTCCACATCTACGCCTGCCACGATCCGGTGGCATTGCCGAAGATGCCCTGTTCGACCCCGAGCAGGACCCGCCCGCAACACTGGGTTCAGTGACAGACACCCAGCCGGGTAAGGACAACAGAGGAAAGCCGGCGTCACGGCCATCGGACGAACCATGAGTTTCATACCGTTCATAGCATCGAGCCAGTGGTGTGGTGACATCGGTCATCGACAGCTGATCCGACCGTATCCTTCTGGCAGGAAGGGGTGTATGCCCCCGACCGTTGGTAAGAGGGTTTAGCCGATGACCACGTTATCCATGAGTAACGCCGAGCAGCTGATACACGTCGGCCAACTCCATGAAGCGGTAACCATGCTTCAAAAACAGGTTCGACACGATCCATCAAATGCAAGGTGTCGACTGTTCCTGTTTCAGGTGTTGGCGTTGTTGGGGCAATGGGACCGTGCGATGACACAGCTAAACGTTGCCGTGGAGCTGGACCATACCAATCTTTCGATCGCCCAGATGGGCCGCGTTGCATTGAACGGTGAATCGCTGCGAGCCGAGGTCTTTGCCGGTCGCCGCCTGCCGGAAGTTTTTGGCCAGCATGAACAGTGGATACGCTGGCTGATCCAGGCCAACCAGATGACCGCGTTGGGCTGTCACAAGGCGTCTACTGAGCTGCGCAAACAAGCGATCGATGCGGCGCCGGCGACCCGAGGAACAATCGATCAGATCCCCTTCCAATGGCTGACGGACACCGATACACGTTTGGGACCAGTGATTGAGGCGATCGTGGGTAGCCGGTATTACTGGATACCGATCAGCGCTATTGAGCAATTGGTGTTCGAACCACCGACGGATCTACGGGGTCTGGTATGGCTGCCCATCCACGTCACATCCATCGATGGAACACAGATCGACGGTCTGATCCCCACACGCTACCCCGGGTCGGAAGCCAGTACGGACAGCCACGTTGTCATGTCGAGCAAGACCGATTGGATAGAGCACGAAAGCGGGTTTCGCGTGGGTTTAGGCCAACGCATGTGGTCTACTGATCGCGGTGATTATCCGCTGTTAGAGACCCGACGTATCTGCTTTGGTCACATCTAAGAGGCGTGACGTGTTTTTATGCGCGATGGGGATTCCCTGTCTGCCCCCGCTGCTCGCAGACCGATGCACGAGAGGGCGATTGCAGAATGGGAATCAACGGTGACAAGGGATCTGGGCTACATCCTCCACAGCCGTAGCCACCATGATCGTTTGGCTCGCGGCTGGCCAAAGGTTTGCTGCAGTCTTTTGGCCACCTGATTGAACGGAGACGTCTTGCTAAGATCCTTTGCCCGAACCTGGTTGATATTTCGATCGCGCTGGGCCGTGGCGATACCCACTACAAGCTTGCCATCTGCAAACAGCATCGCCACGAACCGTGTCACCTGGTCGTCGGGCGGCGCCGACCGATCATGAGAATACAACGATACGAATACGTCTCGAACGTATTGAGCGACCAATTCGAATTCCTCTTGCAAGGCCCGAATTTTTTGTGGCGTCGCGTGATCGCTAACGCTCAATCCCAGTTTGCGTAGCTGC
The DNA here is from genome assembly GCA_965222495.1 of Phycisphaeraceae bacterium. Lineage (GTDB taxonomy): Bacteria > Planctomycetota > Phycisphaerae > Phycisphaerales > Phycisphaeraceae > CBDCUA01. Next base: position 308,650 of record CBDCUA010000006.1, read on the forward strand.
CGGATTTGATCGGAGGTCGAAGGATCGATCTGAGATCGGTGATCACCCTGTCCGTCTGGCGACAGTGCTCGTTTTTGCTCGATCCGTCTGACGGCATGAAGGCGCCCCAGAGGCATCGAATGCTGACGTTTCTTGCGTGCCTTAGCACGACCCATCACGCGACTCCAATGCCGCTGTCCGTCGCCAGTCGATACACCGCAGGTGCATCGGTAAACGGCTAGCACCCACTCTGTTTATTGTATCTGTCAATCCGTTGGACGGTTGGGTTTGGCTGCCCCGGCAGCAAGATTTGAGATCGCTCAGCGGCAGGCTTGAACGTCGGTCCTGGCCATAGTGGTCATACCGGATCGAGTTTGCTATATTACGTGGCTTGCTGGGGATCAGGCGTCCGACGGTCTGGAAATCGGTCCCGGCGTCGGGCGGGTGGACCAGAACGCGAGCGTCTAGCGATCTAGGTTGGACACGAGCAGAGCACCGGAAACTTTTGTCATGGCCAAGAAAGAAATTACCGCTCAGTTCAAAATTCAGGCCCCAGGCGGCCAGGCGACGCCGGCGCCACCGATCGGCCCAGCGCTAGGCCAAAACGGCGTGAATCCCGGGCAGTTTATCCAACAGTTCAACGAACGCACACGCCAGCTTAACGGCAAGATTGTTGGCTGTGTGATTACGGTCTATCGCGACCGCACCTTTGATTTTGAGATCAAGAGCCCACCGGCAGCGGTGTTGATCAAAGACGCGCTAAACATCGCCAAAGGATCGGGTGTCCCGAACAAAGAAAAAGTAGGTCAGCTGACCCAACAACAGCTCAGAGCGATCGCCCAGGAGAAGCAGAAGGAGATGACAGGTCACACCATTGAAGCGATCATGAACACAATCGCCGGGACCGCTCGATCCATGGGTGTGACGGTCGAAGGGATGTGATCCAGTTGACAAGCCGGTCCTTGGAGGATCGGCGGCCAACCACGAGCCTGATCGTGGTAGACCGATCCGGCCGCGGGTTCGTGCGGCGGACGATCGAAAGGAAAAGTCATGTCAAAGTCAGGCAAGCGGCTCCGCGCCGATCGCCAGGATTGGGATCCCGGTCAACCGTTACCTCTTTCAGAGGCGGTAGACAGAGTCAAATCTTTTAAAGATACCAAGTTCGATCAATCGGTAGATATCTGTATCCATTTGGGCATTGACGCCAAACAAGCCGATCAGATGGTTCGAGGAGCCGTCTCGCTGCCAAACGGGATCGGAAAGACAAAGCGCGTTATCGTCTTTTGCAATACGGATAAGATTGACGCCGCAAAAGAGGCCGGCGCGGTTGAGGCCGGCGGACAGGATCTGGTCAAAAAAGTAGAGGATGGCTGGATGGACTTCGATGTAGCGATCGCCAGCCCTGACATGATGAAGATCGTCAGTAAGCTGGGTCGCACGCTCGGCCCCAAAGGGCTCATGCCATCACCTAAGAGTGGTACCGTGACCACGAACGTGGTCGAAGCGATCAAAGAATATGCCGCGGGCAAAGTTGAATTCCGTAACGATGCGGGGGGTAACGTCCACGCGATCATTGGGAAAAAAAGCTTCCAGGCGAATCAACTGGCAGAAAACGCTCAGGCTTTTATTGGCACGATCGAAAAAATGAAACCATCGGCAGCCAAGGGGCACTATGTGAAAAAGATCACGCTGTCGGCAACCATGACACCCGGTGTCCAGGTGGAGATTTAGGCCAAGAGAGTAGGGCCCCAACCCAGACGAGACCCGTTTAGGAACCATGCGATGAGCAAGCCGGTAAAAAATTTGATCGCCCAGTCGTATCGACGTCGCTTTAGTGAGCTTGATCAGGCCATCTTGATCGACATCCGCGGCGTCCCGTCTAACCAGATTAATCGACTGCGTACCGATTTGGGCCAAAACCAAATCAAAATGACCGTCGTAAGAAACGCCCTGGCCAAAAACGTGGTCGCCGGCACGGCCTTGGAAGGTATAAGCCCATTGCTGGACGGTCCCAGCTCACTGATCTATGGCGGCGAAAGTGTGGTCAACGTTGCCAGACAGCTTATCGATCTGGCCAAGGAGATTGAAAATCTCCAGTTCAAGGGCGCCCTCATGGAGGGGCAACTCTTCGGGCCCGATCAGATCACCGAACTAAGCAAATACCCCACGCGTGAAGAAGCCCAAGCTCAGGCGATCCAAATCATCCTGAGCCCAGCGAAAAATCTCGCGGGCCAAATTGTGGGACCGGGGCGCAAGATCGCATCATTGGTTAAAGCAGTCCAGGAAAAGCTCGAGGAAGGATCAACCATTAAGGCCGCAGGTTAACCGCAGCGGTCACTTATGGAATCGATTAGATAAATTCAAACTCAACTGGCCCTCGGGTTAAATCGGGAGAACGGCTCCTGACCTATTGAGTTCAACGTGTTTCAATAGAGGTTCTACGATGTCAGAAGAAGCGGCAACAGCCACAGCAGAGGTGCCCAAGGAGATCAAAGATCTGGGCGACAAGCTGGTCGACTTGACCCTGAAACAGGCGGTCGACCTGGGCAATTACTTGAAAGATCAATACGGGATCGAACCAGCTGCCGGTGGGGCGGTGATGGTCGCCGGACCGGCCGGTGGAGGTGAAGAGGTTGAGGAAAAGACCAGTTTTGATGTGATTCTCAAGGCCGCAGGCGACAAGAAGATTCAAGTGATCAAGGTCGTCCGTGAAGCCACCGGGCTTGGGCTTAAGGAAGCCAAAGAGTTGGTCGACAACGCTCCCAAGGCGGTAAAGGAAGGGCTGCCTAAAGAAGAAGCGGAAGCGCTGGCCGAGAAGATCAAAGAACAAGGTGCCGAGGTCGAGGTCAAGTAGCCTCGATTGGGTACTTGAAAGCCGAACCGGGTAGGAGGCGGGGTTGCCCCCGCCGTCCTCCCACACCACCGTGCGTACGGTTCCGTACACGGCGGTTCAATTGAGACGCTCCAGTCGTCGTGACTGCTGGACGAGGCTGATGAGTCCAAGCTGGCTGAGGTAACGAGTTGGGACCGCCTGGTTCATGTGGCTGGCGCCAGCATTCCACCAGGGACCTCGGCCATTCGTCGCTGAGATCCAGGCCCGTTCATGGGCTAGACCTCGCCGGATCAGTTGCTTGGCTCGGGTCCAGGGCCGCTTCCACTGACGCCATAGGATGGCACGCAGCTTCCGCCGGATCCATTGGTCGATCCGTTCAAAGGTGATCCGTACCTGCGATTTCCGGTAATACGACACCCAGCCGATCAAGACCGGACGCAGCTCCTCCAAGACGCGCCGAAGGCTACGGCCACGTCCGCGGCGAAACTGTTCCCGTAGGCGGCCCTTGAATCGCTTGATCGATTCAGTCGCCACCTTCAACTTCGGCTGATAATGCATGGTGAATGTGTAACCCAGAAACTTGCGATTCCAGGGACGATCCACTGCACTCTTATCTGGATTGACCGCCAAACGCAAACGCTTCGCCAAGAAGCGTTCGATGGAGGTGAGCACACGCTTGCCCGCACGATACGACTGGACGTACACGTTACAGTCATCCGCATAGCGAACGAAGCGATGACCGCGTCGCTCCAGTTCTTTGTCCAACTCGTCGAGTAAGACATTACTGAGCAACGGTGACAACGGACCCCCCTGGGGGGTTCCCTGGGTCCGTGGCGACACCAATCCTCCCTTGAGCATCCCCGCCTGCAGATATCCGCGGATCAGCCATAGGATACGTTTATCCTCGATCCGTCGAGCCAAACGTGACATCAGCACGTCGTGGTTCACGCGGTCAAAGAATTTCTCGAGGTCCATGTCGACCACCCAGCGGTGGCCGGCTGCGATGTGGGCACGTGCTCGCTCCAGTGCCTGGTGGGCACTGCGTTTGGGACGGAAGCCGAAGCTTGAATCCGAAAACGTGGGGTCGAACACGGGTTGAACCACTTGCAAAAGGGCCTGTTGAATCAGTCGATCCAGAACCGTCGGGATACCCAGCATACGCAGGCCTTTGCCACCGGCCTTGGGGATGTGCACCTCCCGAACCGGTGACGGTTTGTACCTGCCGCTGAGCAATTCTTCCCGGATGACTTGCCATCGTTCGTGAAGCATGGGCATCAGTTCGTCGACGGTCATCCCGTCCACACCCGGCGCCCCTTGGTTGCTTACGACCCGTTGGTAAGCCGCCAGCATGTTCTCACGGCATAGAACCTCCTCCATCATCAACGTACTCTGGTCCCCGACGGGATCATCGCATGCCGAGCCTGCTTGACGCACGCCCTGCTTACCCTCGGCGGTTCCGCCGCCTACTCTGGGCAGTCGCTCCGGCGTCTCAGCCTTCTTGTCTGCGTCTTGTTCAGGCATCGAATGCTCTGCATCGGTTCGGTCTAAACTGTTCGGCCCTTCACGACGCAACGCACGCCGCTAATATGGCCTCGGCTGACTTCTGACGTCCCATCAGCCCGCTTTACAACGGACCTAGCCCGAAGGCAGAACGTCAGATCTCTCAGGGTAAGACGCGTGACTTTCCTCCCATCAACCCGCCGCATATACGTCGGCTCGGTCCGGATGACATCGGGCTTCGAGTCTATGAGCCCTCTCGCCCACCAAGCCGACGCCTCATATACGATTCGTGTTCCTCGGGCCGGGAGTTTGCCTGCCGCTTCCTTCAGACCCCACCTCGCGATGGACGCCCTTGCGGTTCGGCTAGGAGTTCCTGTCATCGGGTCCTCCACCGGGACTTTCACCCGGCGAGTCAATTCCCGGGTCGCTTTCGCTTACCGGTTGACAGCGTCAGGTCATGACGCTGTCGCGCCATGCCTGACGCAATCAGCAGAAACCACTCCCCGGTACCAGGGAGTGGTTTTTCTTTACCGGCCGGCGACCATAAGGAGAGCGTTTGACAAACGCAGGGCATGGGTGGTTTGAGCGGTCCATAGAAGAAGCGATCAATCCGATTTCCCATAGCCAATCAATTTAGCACCGTCCTTTGTCGGTCTTACCACATGGGTCGCCAGATGCCGCACCGCAAAGCGTTAAGCACCGCTTTTTGGGTCGAGGACTCACACACCCTAACAGCAGTCGTCACCAGATCGACGGCCTGCGGGCGAAAGATCACATCCAACGCCAACCCTGCATCAGCGCAGCCACCCGGTGTCCAAGAGACAACCCGCCGCAGGATGGCCTACGACGGGTTTGGACACACGGATCAAACGGCTGTTGTCAGTCTTTGTTAGTCGTAAGCAATCCTTGGCTTGGGCACATCGGCACTCCGTACAAACACAGCGGTACCCAAATTTTCGCTGGTCATGTTTTGGGGTAGGCTGTGGGTCTGAACGTTTGTCAGGTCAAGCTGGCGTAATTGCGAATCGATCGTTGCGAAACCCCACAAGGTGGACTGGGTCACAGCCATAGCATTGACCGACGACGGCGAAGGTGAACCGATAGCCGTTTCGGTACCGGTGACCGGGTTGAGCTCATACAGCTGGCCATCGGCATTGCCATAGAAACGCTCGGCGGTGGTCCCTGTAAGGCTGTCGTAGTGCCGATACAGCGGCATCACAGGCTCGGTGGCACCGGTTTTCGGATCGACTTTGATCAGGTGAGCAACAGGGGCACTGTTGGGGTCGACCAGGTCCTGGGGTTCCTTGGCCAGGGTCACCAGCACCACCAGGTCCTGGAAGTCGGCCGCGGCGCTGTGCAGGTCGGTGGTTCCCAGTTCGAAGAGGTAAATCGCCTGGTTCTTGTCGAGCACCATGGTGTTTGTGTGCGGATCGACGTACGACGCGAGGAAGTCAACGATCGAGCTCTGATTCAGAAACGGCTCGATCTGGGGCACCGTGTCGCCGTCGCGCAGCGTGATGACGTTGGGGTGGTTCTGGCTTGAATCGATGGTCAGATAGGACTTCCAGTGGCTGTTGTAGCTGCCGCTATACGAAGAGCTCTTCTTGACCCAGGATTTTGCGATCACGGAGATCGGCGTTGCCGGATCAATCACGTCCGGGAACACACGGTTGCGGGGATTGCTGTTGTCGTTAACGTTTGCGTTGACCGGACGGCTAAAATCACCGAAAGGCTGCTCGTTGTAATCGCCCAATCGGAACTTGACTGTCACCGGGATGTTGTACTGCCCGCCATAGGAGATCGCTGCACCCAAGACGGTAACCTTGGCCGCGTACGATTCGCTTGGTACGACCTGGTTTTCGTTGATCTCGAACAAGACAGACCCATTCTCTTGAACAGCATAAATCTCGTGTTGGAGAACCTCGCTCAGCGGTGTGGACTGGTCATCGGCCAGGTCGGCACCGACCTGAGGTTTAACTGCGGTGGCACCGGTGATCTTTCCGGCACCGAGATCTTGCCCCACGATCGCAGCACTGGCGTCAAATGTATTGACATAGATCAATTTGGTTTTTTGATCCGATGGATCTTTCCAAAAGGCAAATAGATTCGTATTTCCCGGCACGTAAGCGGATGCTTCGATTCCGATAAGGGTAGGCTCGTGATGAAGCCCAATCGTGCCAACGCGATCGGCGCTGTGATCGCCGTAGTGGTAACGCAACAGCTGGCCCGTATGGCGATTGATTCCGAATAGCATGTGGCCGTCCAGGGCGTCAGCCAAGAGGCGGGTGGCTGGAACCGCCAGGGCGATAATGACCGCAAAGCAGATTTGTGTGGCCAGTGGCTGGAAACGCTGGTTGAACATGACATTCTCCGTGTGACAGGTTGTTTGTCGCTAGCGACCGTTCATGACTACATGGACTAAACGATTCGGCCGAACGACAAGCAGGCGTAAACGCCTTTATGCTAGAACTTTGTGGTCGCATGATGCCGGTGGCGTAGAGGTGGTAATCAGGGCAGCGGCGGTAAGCGGGTCCGGTGATAACGATTGGCTCAAAAACGACATCCCCGCCAGTATTGCCGGTTGGGTCATCCAGACAGCGCTGGGTAGCCTGGCAATCGGTGCGCTACGCGATTCTGACCCTTTTCGTGTCAAGCGCGGCAGAACCGGCAACGACTACGTGAGTTCCCCGGCAGCCAGGTAGCAAATCGTGCCGGATCTACCGCCCAGAGCTTTGGCGGCACTGCCGTTACGAACCGCCAATTCGAGACGGCCGCCGCTACCGAAGTAGGCTACCGTCTGATCCAGTGCCGCGTCGCTAAACGTTCGGCTGATCCGGTCGATCGTATGGTTGCCTACTTGGATCGTTGTGTTGGTTGGACTCGATCCGTGCTTGGCCTGCCAGCGTTCATATCTTTCAGTGGTCAGGTCGGTCAGCAGGTTTCCAAACCGATCGGCATAGACCACGTGAATCTCTAGACGATCGCCTTTGGCCAATGGTGCGGTTAACGCCAACCGCATCGGAGCACCCAGGGGCTGACCCATATCCCTGATCGGGGTACCGTTGGCCAGATGGGCGGCGACAGGCGCAAAGATGTCTCGACCGTGAAACGTATGACTGACCGGACGGCGATGGTACGCAGGGTTGGTCAGACACACCGCTTCTTCAAGCCGATGGCGATCCAGGATGGCGGTCAACAGCCCATTGTCCGGGCCGACAAAAAAACAACGGTCGGTCCGGACGGCGATCGCCGATCGATCACCGCCAACGCCCGGATCGACCACGCCGACGTGGACCGTACCCGCTGGAAAGCAATCCACCGTCGACTCCCACACCACGGCACCACCCATGACGTCGTGAGGATCGATGTCGTGTGATATGTCCACGACCTGCGTGCTGGGAGCAATCGAGAAGATCGTGCCTTTCATTTGGCCGACGTATCCATCACGCGTGCCGAAGTCGGTCAACAGTGTGATCATGGACATGGTTTGCCAAGATGCGGTCGGGTGGCGGTTGACGTTCGTGGATGCAAAACGGAACTTATTTTTGTGCACCGTCCACGAAGACGGACATAGAGCCAACAGCGGCTGACGGTGCTTCCGTCGCACATCAAAAGGCCATACGTATTCGAAGACAGTCCAACACCGAATCCCATGGGACACACCAGCATACAAAAACGGCGTGCCTGACCAAGACTTAATATTCCTTTCGCCGCCGTGCGGTGGGAATGTTCAGTTGACTTCGGTATTTTGCGACCGTGCGGCGTGCGATATCGATCCCGTGCGCTTTGAGCTTCTCCACGAGCTGATCGTCACTAAGAGGGCACGATTTGTTTTCGTCACCGATAATTTGTTCGAGCTTCGCTTGAACCGCTGACCAGCTCATCTGGTCACCGTCTTCTGTCTCGGTGCCGCCGGAAAAGAACATTCGCAACGGGACAATACCCCTCGGGGTCTGAAGATATTTTTCGTGTACCGCTCGGCTAACGGTGGCCACGTGAATACCCAACTGATCGGCCACCAGCGTCATCGGCAACGGTTTAAGAAACTGCGGTCCTTGATCAAAAAAGTCGCGCTGAGCTTCCAAAACCACGTTGATCACGCGTAAGAGCGTGCTGTGTCGCTGCTGGATGGCTTCAATCAGCCACTTTGCCGCGCGCAGATTGTTCCCAATAAACTGCCGTGTGCCCCGCTCCACACCGGAGTCGCGCACCATCTTCATGTATTGAGCGTTGATCCGCAGTGACGGGATGCGTTCATGGGTAAGTCGAGCCACATAACGGTTCAGATCGTCGTCGTATTCCACGGTTGCGTCAGGTCGTATGACAGGGGGCTGCTCCTCGACCAACAGCCGCCCGGGATGTGGGTGATATTGGCGCAAACCGACAATGGCGACTTTGACTTGATCGATACTCAGTCCGGTGGCTTTGGCGATGCGTGGCAGGCGATTTGTTTCGATATCCTTGAGGTAAGAGCTGACCAGTAGACGTTCGGCATCAGCTTTTTCGGTGTGGTTCGGATCTTGGATCGTCCGCGCTTTCGCCTCAATCTGCAACAGCAGACATTCACGGATATCTCTGGCGCCGATCCCCACTGGCTCGAGACTTTTCTGGATCAAATCAAGTGCCTGGTCCAGGTGCGGTTTTGAAACGGATATGGGCGCCTGATCAAGCAGTGTCTGCGGGTCTGTGCGAAGGTAGCCATCGTCGTCGATGAAGCCGATGAGGTACCTTCCCGCTTGGTCGATATCGGGTGACGTGTCCACGAGACTCCACTGATTGAGCAACTGATCGGTCAGACTCATGGGACGGGCAGCGGTGTTGGCCATCGCATCCATCTTGACATCCGGCTCACCATGACTTCGCGTTCGGGCGTAGCTTTCCCCAGTCTCATAGGTGTTTGCTTCCCAAGTGGACCCATAGGCCTCGGCGAGATTGGTCAATCGTTCGAAATCGTCGCGATGGTGGGGATCGATCCCCTCGTCTTTGACGATTAGCTCACGCTCGCCCTCGTTCGAATCTCGTTGATCCTGAGCCCGCTGCTCTTCAAGCTGATCTGGGTTGGCCGTGGGTTCTCGAAGCTCAAGGGTGGGATTGCTGGCCAGCTCCTGCTCGATCCGCTCCTCCAAAGCCAACGCCGGCATCTGAAGGATCTCCATGGACTGGATCAGCCTGGGAACCAGCTTCATGCGCTGGTCCAACCGCATGTGTTGTCCGGTATCAATCCGCATGGGTCACCCAGTGTTGCTGACGATCACCAATTGGTCCGTCGCAGGAGAATCCGATACCAAAGTCTTGCCTCACACAAAAGATCGGTCATAACCCAAGATCAATCAACCGTCATCGTCCGGCGACCTTCGATCGCGTCCGAGAGAACCGCCTTGCTAACCAGCTCTAAATTGGATCCTGTGGGTAGGCCCCGGGCCAGCCGGGTGACCGTCATTCCCATGGCCTCAAACTGCTGGGCCAGGTAAAGAGCTGTGCCATCGCCTTCAAGCGTCGGGCTTAGCCCGAGGATCACCTCGCCAGCCGGTGGTATGACGCCGTCACCAGTTAAGGCGGCCGGGTCTGTTTGACGCTCAAATGGGCTACCCTGCTGGCGATTTATGGAATCTACCGATCCAGGATCATTGTCCTGACCCTGACAAGGTCGATGGTCGCATGTCTGGAAACACTGAGCCCGATTGAGCAGTGCGGCGATATTGAGTTCGCCAGGCCCGATGCCGTCCAGCGGTGATAGCCGACCCATCAACACGTGATACACGCCGCGATAGGTGCCTGCGGCTTCAAATATGGCCACGTCGCTAGGCTGTTCGACCACCAAGATCATGCGGTGGTTCCGCTGTGGATCTTGACAGATGGCGCAGGGATCCGACTCGGTCAAATTAAAGCAGATCGAGCAGTGTTGCATGTTCTGCTTGAGGTCTGTAATCGCCGCCGCCAACGCCGCCGCCTCCTGAGCTGGCTGTTTAAGTAGGTAAAACGCCAGTCTTTCTGCCGATCGCTTGCCGATGCCCGGGAGCTGACATAGACGTGCGACAAGTCGATTCATCGCAGATGTCGGCGGTTCGTGCCGCATGATGACCTATTCTACCCGCTGATAACCTTTTCCTGAGAACCATCTAAACGAACTCGGTGTCCAAATCGTAGCGCCTGGCCACACGGTGATGCTCTGAGGTACCAGTAACCCAAGCCCTGTGTTCTATAGAAGGTGGCAATGCGTTCCACGACAGCCTGTCAATACCCTCTGGGGCGACGCGTGTCAGACGGCACATCAATAAACGGATCGATCGTCAATCCCAATCGCTTTTGATGGACATTCGAACGCCGTAAAGATAGGCAATATGACAATTTAATTACAATTATGAGGTGGTAAGGGGTGCGGTCTTGGGGTATAATTGAGTGTTCAATTCGATGATGAGGGTGAGCCCTTTTAGATAAACACATTGTTGGGACGGGTAGCGCGAAGGTGCGCGCTCGATATCACTGTCACTATTGGAGACGAAAGAATGAAGACATCGCGGTGGGGGAGAAAGATCTTAGCCTTTGGCGTGTTGACTCTTGTAGTCGTATGTACGAACACCACCAGCCAAGCGGTGCCGGTGGACCTGAGCACATGGACCAGTGAATCCTACCCGGCGGTTTCGGGGTTCAGTCCGGGCAATTGGGTCGTATCGGGCGGTAATGACACCGTGACTCAAACGGTCAACGGCCAGCCAACCTTGTACTACAGTGATTTTAGCGCTTTCAACACCGACTTAACCGGCACGATCCGAGTCAATACGGGCGGTGACGACGACTTCGTTGGCTTTGCGCTTGGATTTAACCCTGGCGATTCGAGCAACGCCTCGGCAGACTACCTGCTCGTGGATTGGAAACAGGGCTCGCAGTCTTTTGATTTCGGTGCGCCTGCGAACACCACACCCGGTGGTTTGGCTCCCGCGGGATTGGCGGTGTCACGGGTGATAGGCCTGGCAAACGCAGACGAGTTCTGGCAACACGAAGACCTTCTTGGTAATCCCTCCGGCGGACTGACGGAGTTGGCCCGCGGGACGAACCTGGGCAACACAGGCTGGAACGATTTCCAAGAATACGAGTTCCAGTTCATCTTCCGGGCTGACATGCTGCAGGTTTTTGTTGACGGTGTGTTAGAGATTGACATCAACGGGAGCTTCAATGACGGCCGGCTCGCCTTTTATAATTTCTCGCAATCCAATGTGGTTTATAGCGGGTTCACCGTAGACCCGGTCCCGCCCACGCCCAATCCCACACCCCGGGTGATTCCAGAACCAGCAACCGCAGCGGCGGGTTGCCTCGGGCTCGGTGCGATAGGCCTGGCGGTTCGGCGTCGGCGTGTGCTCTGATCACGAATCCCCATCAATAGCCTTCACGGCAATTGAATGGTCCCCTGTCACCTACGTGACAGGGGATTTTTTTTAGGCGCCGTCTGACCATCGCTCGGGGGGGGGAGCGTCAAAGGGTTATTCTGAACGTATTCAAGTACTTGTGATACTGAGCCTGAATCACAAGCGAATTTTATATTAGAAGATCGTCTGTCAAACACCATTGACAGAATCTGTTGACGTGGTAAAACAGCATTTCGCTCTAGGTACAAGTACCGTCGTAGAGCGTCGGTGAAGAGAGAGAAGAGGGTCGTTCGGCAAGGACACAACAAGGAAGTCCTGTGGCGTACAACCTAAAGGCATGGGGAGCCAGCAGATCCTCTGGCCGTACATTTAGATCTACTAGGACACGTGTTCTTCGTGCCTTCTATCTATGTCATGTCATAGATTGCGCTGGGTTTACAAGAAAAAAGTTAAACGTTGACCGTGATGTCCTGACAGAGGCTCAGGACCTGGAGGTTTTACATGTCATTTAATTCGCGAATCTACCGAATGCTCAACGACCAGTACCGTCGGGTCCTGCTTCGCCAACGTCTTCAAGAGCGTCGGCGTCGTCAGCGGATGCGGATCGGTCCAGGCTCGTCTGAGTGTGGATCTCCGGCCGAACGTTCATGGTCAATGCACCGGCTACTCGATTCGGGATCGACGGCGTGGCAAGCGACAGCCCGTCAGGCCAGGCGTTGGGGCGACGCGTTGGCCACGGCGGTCTCGGATCTGGTGGTGGATCATCGTCACGGCTTTGGCTTAGAGCCATTGGAACAGCGTGTTCTGCTGGATGTCGGAATCACCCAGCTTATGGTCGATGATCGTGATATCACGCCGCTGTCATTCACGGACATGGGAACGATCTTTGTCGCCGAAGCACTGACCTTTCAAGGTGACCTCGATATCGACGTGGTTGGCGGAAACTTCGAACTGCGCGCCAACGGCTCGTTGACCGGTATCGACGGAGGCGCGACCGACAACATTAGCATTCAAGTTAGCGACAGTGGTGACACGGAAACGGGTGTCGCAGCCAATGTGTTGATTCAAACCTTGATTGACGTGGACGGTCACGTCCAGCTGCTGTCATCGGTCGACGTCACCCGCAGTGAAACCGCTCTTGGCAGCTACAACTCCAACGCGACGGCCACGTCCGTGGTCGCCAGCACAGCCGATGTGACCGCGGCGACATTGGAGATTCGAGCGCTGACCACGGGCCTGTTCGATTTGGATGTCACCGATGTAACAAGTGGTTTGCTGGCAGTGAACGCCACCCACCAGACGCACGCTGGCATTGAGGGCGGTGCGACCGTTTCATTGGGTACCGGCATGATCGATCCAGGCGTCGAGGACGCCAGTCTGCTCATCGAGGCGATCGATGAAGCGGAGATTCAAACCAGTATCACTGCCAACGATACAGCGGTCGATCTGGTTATAAGTGGATTCGACGGTATCGAAAGCAATATCACACTGGACCGTGATACGCAGGCCTTTATCGGTGACGCCAGCAACGTCACCACACTGCCCACGGCGATCGGATCGCCGGTGGGCTTGGTCGCTGTGCGCGCTGCGATCCGTGAAGGTGGCAACGGCGGCGTTGGAGGCGACATCATCTCTAACCTGACGGGCAAACACGTTAATGACGTGGATGATACCGTCATGGCGTTCGTCGAAAATGCAGCGGTGAACACCGAAGGTCTGGACCTAAGCGCCCAAAATACTGCCAGTTATTCCGCCGATGCCAAGGTGAGCCAGAACATCGCCACAGGTGCGACAGAGGCCTTCATTACGGACAGCTTGAACGTCACCGCCAACGGCCAGGGGATCGCGCTTTCTGCGATCGACAGTTCGTCTTACACAGCCCGATCTGGGGATTTCGAGGTTGACTTGGACGACACCACGTTCCCGGCTGGCCTGACACTCGAAACCGCCTCGGCGATCAACGAAATCGACAAGAACACGGTCGCTCAGATCGTCGGTTCGACCGTGGTGGGTTCGAGTGTCAGCGTGGAGGCGATCAACGACTCGACCCTGGTCGCCACTTCCGAATCGCTGGTGACCAATGACGCCGCGGTGGACTTGTCGACCTTCGCACTGAGCGTGGCCGGAACCTTTGCCGCCAACGAAGTCCTTGGCGACGTGACCGCTTCCATCGAAGGAAGCAGTGTGACTTCGACTGTCGGCGACGTACTGGTCGATGCCCAGAACACCTCACTGATCGATGCAACGGCCCAGGCCGGTTCCAAGCAGTCTAGCGCTGTGGCGTTGACGGGCAGCGGTTCGGTTGCATTCAACGCAATTGGTTGGGACTTCAATGACCTGGGGGGTGTCGAGCTTCTGGCATCGTTCTTTGACGCCCTGATCGGAACGGACCTTGGCGTGACCGAAACGGGCTACGATGCCTCCGCATTCGTTAGCGGCTCGACCGTCAATGCCGCGGCCAATATGACCGTCACGGCAGAATCGAACCCGTTACTGAATTCGACGGTCAGTAACGCGTCCGAGACGACGTCGGGCCCCGGATTCCTTGCCGAAGGGCACGCCGCGGCCGGAATCGTCTCCACCAATCGAATCAGCAGCTCCGCCACGGCGTTCATCCAGGACGCCGTCAATCCCGTCGTCGTTGCCGGAGACCTTGAGGTTCGAGCGGAAGACAATGCCCAAATCTTCGCCAACACGCGGATCGTGACGTCCTCCATCACAACCGGCGATGGCGGTGCAACGTTTGCGCGCAACGCGACTGCCCTGCTGCTAAACGTGGAATATGTCACCGACGGTGACCAGGTGACCGATGGCGATGGGGTTGTGCAACCCTCCACCACCGTCACGCTCAATTTTGGCGACCGGGTCCGATTGGACACGGGATTCCCCGGCGGCGGCAACGGTAACGGTGCTGCCGGCTCGGTTTTCGAGTTCCTTGGGGCGGACGGCACCGACGTTGATCTTGCCAATGAAGACTTCGAGGAACTCGATTTTTGGAAGGAAGCAACAGAGACCGACCTGTTCCCCACCGGTAACAATATCAGCAGGCTACCCGGCGGGATCGGATCGAATTCGACCGCGTCGGGCGGCATGGTCGTTCGCAATGAAGTTACCTCCGCCGTCGAGGCCTACATCGACAATTCCCAGGTCCAGACGACCGACGGTGATATCGACGTGGTAGCGATTGAAAACGCCCAGATCGTCGCCACGGCAGATAGCGCGGTGGAATCTTCCGGCGGCACGGTGTGGGGAACCGGGCAGTCGATCGCGCTCAACGGTGTGATTGCCACGAACATGATTTTAAGTTCGTCAAAGGCCTACGTGATCGACAGCACGTTGATCGCTGGTGACAACGATGCTTCGGGTGACGATGGCAACATCACAATCGACGCAGACAACACCTCAATTATTGACGCCACGACACACAGCGTGACGACCAGCGGCGCCGTTGCGGCAGGGGTCGTCTGGGCGTTCAACACGATTGGTTATGAGGCTCAAAACGTCCTGTTTAAAGCGATCGATGCTGTCCTAGGCACCGATATCGGCGATCAGCAACCGGCAACCGTCGAAGCCTACATTGACAACTCGACCGTGACCCCGGCCGGCGATCTGTCGGTGACCGCCGACAATGTCACCAACCTAAACGCGCGAGTCGACATGGACGCCACGGCCGCGGCGGCGGCCTTCTTTGGTGCCAGCGGCGACACCGTTAACAGCGTTCTGGCCAGCAACATGGTGGCCACCGACGCCCAGGCGTACGTGACCAATACCGACACGGTCCAGGTAGGCGGCGACCTTGCCATCCTGGCCGGCGACGATGCCACGATTTTCGCCGTCACGCAGTTGGTACCCACGGTCAGCGAGCAGAACGAGTTTGGGATCGGCATTATCAACGATCTGGTCGACACGATCTTCCGCGACTACACGTTCTCTTCCAAGTCCGGCACGCAAGCCCTGGCGTTTGGTGACACCGTTCGACTGGCTTCCGATTTCAACGACTCGAATCCAAATGGGACGCCCACCGCCCTTTATCAGTTCATGGGCGACTCTTTGACCGGTCAGGACTTGGCGGGTCTGGACTACACCAACTTTGGCCTGTGGAAGCTACTGAACGAGGGCAACGCCATCCCCAGCAACATCGGCGCTGGGATCCGTTCGGCGTTCAAGCCGAAGGCAAGCTCAACCGCCAAGAGTTTTTACGCCCTGGTTTCCCGCAACGACGTTGAAAGCAACGTCGAGGCGTATATCAAGAACGCGACCGTGACGGCTGACGGTAACATCGATGTCGTTGCGGTGGAAGCAGCGCGGATCACCGCCAACGAGTCAAGCATCGTCTCGTCGAGTTCCGCCGACAACGGCTCCGGTGGTTTCGGTGGCATCCTGGCCAACAACCAGGTCTTGGGCGGGTCGAGGGCGTTCATCGTCGACAGCGACGTCACGACGACAAGCGGGAGCCTCGGCGATATCACAGTCGAATCTCAGAACATCTCGCAAGTCAACGCAGCGACGTTGACCGAAGTAGAGGGCAATACGGCTGTCAGCGTCATCGTCGCTTTCAATGCCTTGGGTTGGGACGCCTCAAACATCATTGCCAACGCGGCCGATTCACTGCTGGGCACAGACTTCTTCATCGACGAACAGCCGGTCAGCGCAGAGGCCTTTATTAAGAATTCGGACATTGTGGCGGACGGCAATCTCTCGGTGCTGGGAGCGACCATCAGAGACTTGTTCGACATCACCGATGCCGCCCTCAATACTGTTGATCCGGGTAACACCGTCGATATGTTTGGCCAAGCCTTGGACGATGCGTCGGACGAGGATTTCGAGGATGCCGACGACGCGACGCAGGACGCGACCTTCATCGACTTGATTCGAACGGTGTTCGCCAGCCTCCCGGCCATATCCATTGTGCTGTCGGAAGACTCGGACGAAGACGGACCCGGTGTGACCGTCTCAACAGTGGCAACCGGCAGTGAATGGCTCGTGGACGATCGAGATGGCGCGGTGTACACCATCCGCCGCGACGGGGATGTCTTGCGCGTCTCGGAGGCGTCGCTGCTCAACGCCAACGCCGGCAACGAAGTTGTCTCGAACTCCAGCAACGACGCGGTCTTCTTCGATGCGGTGATCGCTAAGAAAGATACGGCCAACAAGGGCAAGAGCATCAAGGAACTCAAGTACGGTGCGGCCGGCTTGGCCGCTGGCGGTGTACTGGCCACGAACCGAGCTAGCTCGAATGTCCGCGCCTTTATCGGCGAGGAAATCGACCACGAATCGACAGATCTGCTTGACCAGCTGATCAACGGCGCTCGCGTGCTGGTCGGTACGGACGTGTTCGAGTACGTTGGCGACGACCGTACCCGGGTGACCGAATTTGACGTCCTGTCCAACACCAAGCCTTCCTCCATCCAACCTCGGGTCTTCAACGCCCTGAGCGAGCTGATTTCGTCCGATCGTGTCCTGCTGCACGAGGACGCCACGGGCGGGTCCGCGGGAGACATCTTCGAGTATGTCGGCACCGACCCGCTGGAAGTCGATTTCGACACGCTGACGGTCGACCACGTTGCGTCCGATGCCGACACGCCGGACAGTTTGGTCTTCGGCGATCTGGTCCGGATCGACATCACCAACGCGACGGGGGCACTGGAGAACCAGGTCTTTGAGTATCGCGGCAATGACCGTTCAAACACCTTCGATTTCCTGTCCAGCGACACGACGCCCGATACGCTCGTTGCCGGCGAAACGGTCAAGCTGGCGTCCGATCTGACCGGTGGACTGACCGATCAGGTCTTTGAGTATGTTGGCCCTGACCGTTTCAACACCGCGGACTTCGTGGAAACCGACACGCCGTCGGAATTGCAGGCGGGTCAACGTGTGCAGTTGGCATCGGGTGAGATCTACGAATTCGTCGGCGATTTCCGGGACGAGACAGTGGATTTCACCGCGGAAGACTTCTCCGATCCGGCCGAATGGAGCCGGGTCGATGTGGATTTCCTGACCGAAGACTATTCGGACACCGAGCTTTGGGAACGGACCGATTTCAATCTTGAAACCGAGGATTACGCAACCATCAACTGGCGACTGGCCGGTATTGATCTATTGGACCAAAACTACGGCGACGGGTCGTTGTGGGAACTGGTAAACCCTGTCTTGTCCATCGACCTTTCCGCTGAAGACTATGCGTCGGGTGAATGGCAGTTGGTGACCGAACAAACCGATACGGTCGACGTCGGCGGCAACCTGCTGGTCGACGCGAACGATTCAATCGCGATCAGCGCAGACAGCAACGTCGCCATCGAATCCACGACGCAAAACAACTTGAACGCCTTCACTGATTTTGCACGGACGGTGCTTGAAGACGACTACGACTTTACGACACTCTCAGGCACCCAGACCATACGGGACGGGGATCGTGTTCGGGTCGATCCCGGTTTCGGTAGTGACGGAGACCCGCTGCGTGGCGCCGTCTTCCAATACGGCTCAGCCGATCCCAGCGATGCGGCCGAGCCGACGCTGGTAGATTTTGACCTCGGCTCGCTGACTGACACCGATCTGAACAACGCACCTTGGGTGAACGTCACCGCGATCGCCGATCCGTTCGACTTTTTCTCGCCCAACTTCGGCAATCTGGCGGACTCCGATTCGCGCGCAGTCGGTGGCCTGATTGTCCGCAATGATGTTCGTGGCGATGTCGCCAGTTTCATCAATGGCATCGATGTCGATGCCGGCGGCAATGTCGACGTATTGGCCACTGAAAACGCCACACTCGTCGCCGACTCGGAATCCAACGTCAGCTCGTCGGGTGGAAGTGCTTGGGGTTCGGGAACGTCGATCGCACTCAACGGCCAAATCGTTGTTAATCTGGTGCTCAGCCAGGCCGATGCGTTCATCACCGAAAGCACATTGGGTGACGCGGCAAACCCGATTGGCGGCGATATCACGGTTGACTCCCAGAATACGTCGCGATTGAACGCGGAGCTCAACAGTCAGACGAATACCGGCGACACCGCCGCGTCCGCATCGTTGGCGTTTAACGTCATGGGCTGGTTTGGCATCGATCTCGCTGAAATCGATGTCCTGGCCGTGGTCACGGGTGATCCGTTAGGCGGGTTGTTCGACGAAGATGACGCCGTACAGATCCAGTCGTACATCACCGATTCGGATGTCCACACCGCTGGCAACCTATCCGTGACCGGAGCCAACGACGCGCGCCTGAACTCGACGCTCTCCAATGCGACGGAGTCGGAAGCCAGTGCGATCGTAAACGCGGGTGGAAAATCGTTCGGTGCCGTATTGGCGACCAACTTTGCCAATAGCTTCGCAAACGTTTACATCGATAACGGTGGCGTCACGGGCGCCGAAGCCGTCAACGCTGGCGGGAATGTCACCGTCGATGCCCAGGAAAATGCAGTCGTCGCTGCGAACACGACCATAGTAGCTTCCTCGAGCACCTCCAACAGCGGCGGCGTCGACGTGTTCCAGGAGACGCTCAACGACGTGATCCCCGCCGATTGGCTGGTGACGGACGCGGACCAGACGGTCAATCTGAAGTTCGACGACGTCGTGCGCATCAGCGACGACTACACGATCAATGGCGATATCGCCGGAGGGGTTTTCCGTTATCTGGGCACAGACGCCACGGGCGGCGATGCCGACGGCAACCTGGCCACCGAAGACTTTACGAATCTCGACTACTGGAAGCCGGCCCTGTTTTCGAAGCTCATTCCACAGGGCAACAACATTACCGATTCGGATTCGGTCGGTGTCGGTGCCATGCTTGTCTTCAATGACCTGCGATCGGAGGTTGAGGCTTACATCCAGGACGTGACAGTGAATACGACCGACGGCGACGTGTCGGTGACCGCCACGGAAAACGCAACCCTCATGGCCGTGACCGATAGCACGGCAGAATCCTCGGGCGGTAGTTTTAAGGGCACCGGTACGTCGATCGCCATCAACGGCACGATCGTGACGAATAACCTACTCAGCTCGGCCCGGGCGTTTGTTAAAGATAGTTCGATCACGGCGCAGGACACACTCGGCGGCGGTCTGGGCAATATGACGGTCGCGGCGTCCAACACGTCGGTCGTCGACGCCACGGCACAAAGCGCGACAACAACGGGTGACACCGGCCTGGGCATTTTGCTGGCGTTCAACGCCGCGGGTTGGCGGCCCACGAATTTGCTGTTCAATGCAATCGAAGCACTGATCGGCGACCCGGCGCTTTCGACAGCTTTCAAGGGCGAGGACCCGGTTGAGGTCGAGGCCTTCGTGCAGAACAGCTCACTTGATTTGGCCGGCGAACTCGACGTGACGGCGACTTCGACCGCAACCGTCAACGCGTTCACAGGCAACGAAGCGACCTCGGCCGCTTCGGCTTTCTACAACGCCACCGGCCAGGTCGCCGGCGGGATCATGTCGACCAATAAGGTCAGCAGCACCGCCCGGGCATTTGTGGGTGTGGCCGATTACACCACCGAGGACGGCAATCGGCTGATCGAGAAGGGTGATCGCGTCCAAGACACCGACGGGACGGTCTACGAATTTATCAGCGACCCCGACCTCCTGGACTTCGGCGCCAATATTCTCGACCTGAGCGCCGTTGACTTTACCGACGGTGACTGGACAGCGGTCGCCGTGAGCCTCACCATCGATGCCGACGGCGGTGTGGAGATCGTGTCGGACGACAGCACGACGATCAATGCCGACAACGTGGTCAAAGCCATTTCCACAACGGAGAACCTTGGCGGCGCATCGTTGGTGATCGACTTCGCTCAAACACTGCTGGACGAGTACAGCTATACGACCAAGTCCGGTGTGCAGAACATCGACGACTCATTTGACGTCACTGATCTCAAATGGCGAAAGGTGCGGATCGCCGACTCCGACGCCGGTGGCGCGCTGGAGGGCGGGGCCATCTATCAGCTCACGGAGGATGACGACGATGGCATCATTGATTTCTCCGACCTGAGCATCTACACCGCGCCCGGTACCCCGTGGCTGAGAATCGACAACATCAACCTCGACGAGGTGATCCCACCCGGCCTGAACTTCAACGTGACGGCTTCCGACTCCAAGGCGGCCGGCGGATTGATCTCATTCAACGACGTTCGCGCTGAGGTCTTCGCTTTCATAGACGACGCGGATATTGCCGCCGTCGCTGGCGACGTGATCGTGACCGCGACCGAGAACGCGACGCTCGACGCAAACAACACCTCCCGGACCAGCGCCGACGGCGGCAGCTTCTTCACGGGCAAAGGCGTATCGCTGGCCGTCAGTGGCGTGCTGTCCACCAACTCGCTGCTAAGCACGGCGCAGGCCTTTATCAGCGACAGCTCGATCGGTGACGACACGACATCGATCGGTGGCATGGTCGATATCGACGCGGCCAACACCTCGACGCTCGACGCCGATACCGACAGCGAGCTGTCTGTGGAAGGTGCCGGCACGAGTGTCGCCGTTGGCGCCGTGCTGGCGTTTAACCGCATGGGCGTCAAGTCGGCGATCGGCACCGTGATCCTCGACTTCCTGGATAGCGTCGACACACTCTTAGACACCAACATCTTCGTGGGCAACGACGGCGAGGAGCCGGCCGAGGTGAAGGCGTATATTGCCAACTCAGACGTCTACGCGGGGACCGGCATCGACATCGACGCCCAACTCAGTGCCACCATCGATGCAACAATCGAAAACGCGGCACTGGCTACGGCCGTCAGCCTCAAGGACAACGCCGTCTTTACGGTCACGCCCGTGATCGCCACCAATAAGGTCAAGACAAACGCTCAGGCCTATATCGAAGGCGGCACCGTCGTTGAAACCGCGACGGGCGACATCACCATCGACGTGATCGACGTATCGGGTATCGACGCCGACGTGTTGGCCGCTTCGGTCTCCCTGGCGTTTGGCTTGGGCAGCGGCACCGCGTTCTCTCTTGGCCTGAGTGTGGCGCTCAATCAGGTCATTGACAACGTCGAGGCATTCATCCGAGACACAGACCTGGTGACGGCCGCGGACGGCAGTGTGCTGATCAACGCTTCGAATGATGCGAGCATCAACTCCACAACGCTCGCCGCGGCGGTGGCCCTGGCGGCCGGTGCCAAGAGCAGCAGCTTCTCCTTCGCCGGTGGCGGTGCCGGTGCCGACAACCTGATCCTGGGCAAGACGAACGCCTTTATCGAGGGCAGCACAGTGACCGCCCAGGGCGCCGTTGGCGATATCGCGGTGACGACAGTCAACAACGCCCAGATCAATGCGTTGGTCGCGGCGGCAGCGGCAAGCGTTTCCTTCGGGCTCAAGAGCCCCGCCGTTGCGCTGGCGTTGGGGGCCGCCGGAGCGACCAATACCATCGGTCTGGTCACCAGTTTCGACCTGTTCGGACTGACCATTGCGATTGACGCGCCGCTTGAGGTGTTGGCCTACATCGAGGACTCAACGGTCACGGCCGCCGGTGACCTGATACTAGCCAGCACATCGACCAGCGCGATTGACGCCACGATACTCGCCGCGGCCGTTGGACTGGCCGCTTCAGCCAACACCAGCGTGGGGCTGGCTGGTGCAGGGGCCGGCACATCCAATGAGATCCAGACGCACGTCAAGGCGTATATCGACGGGGCCGGGGTCGCCGATGACATCGATGCGGCGACGGTCACGCTCACCGCTCACGATCTATCGCTGATCAACGCCATCACGGGCGCGGCGTCGGTCGCCGGCGCTGTCGGCACGACCGCCGTGGCCGCGTCGATCGGTGTTTCGATCGCGAACAATGAAATAGGCAATGAAGTCGAGGCCTATATCCTCGACGCCAACGTGACGACCGACACCGGCGATGTGAGCCTATCGGCCAAGAGTGGTCGGGACCCCGACTTCACGCTCTCCGGGCTAACGGCCGAACAGCTCAACGACGCGGCGACGGTGGACGACACTGACGCCAACGACGCGGCCGAAGACGCGGCGATTCTGGATACACTTCGCGACCGCTTCTCGACGGACGGCGGGAAGATCCTACCGACCACCGACACCACGGGCACTGTGTCCAAGTACACCACGGCCTCCGAAGCGGCACCGTCGCTGTCCGCCGGTGACACCGTGAAGCTGACCGCCGACTACGCCGGCGGCGGTGATCCGGGCGAGGTTTACAGGTTCCGGCCAACTGGCCCAGAAATCATCGACCTGGACGAAGAGGACTATTCGGTTGCATCCAGGTGGGAGCTTGTCGAAGCCGATTTCGACTTCTCACTGCTGGAAGAGGGTGAGAGCTGGGCGGTCATCGGCGGCGACGGCACCTCGTTTGTCATCGATCTGGACAACGGTGAACTGGTCGTCACCGAATCGGCAATCAACGCCGTGGCCGCCGCGGCATCCCTAGCGATCAGCGCGTCGACCAATTTCTCCGGCGGCATCAGCGGGGCCGGCGCAGCATCGACCAACGTGATCAATAGCACGACGAACAGCTACATCAGCAACAGCAACGTCCAGAGCGCCGAAGACGTGTCCGTCGACGCCAGTGGCGTATCGGCAATTACCGCAACCGTGCTGGCCGCGTCCGTCGCGGCAGCGGGCGGCTCGACGGGTGTGGGTGTCTCCATTGGCGCGGCCATCGCGGAAAACTTTATCGGCTACGACGCCAATGGTGACGTGGTCGTCGACCAAGACGACCCGACACTCTCCGGCGCGCAGGTGCGGTCCTATATCGAAGATTCGGTGGTCACCGCGAACGCCGGCGACCTGACCCTCACCGCCGTCTCGGAACAATCGATCAGCGCACTGGTTGTCGCCGGTTCGGTGGCACTGGCCGGCGGTGGCACGGCCGGTCTGGCCGGCGCAGGATCGGGTGTCGGGGTTGAAAACAAGATTGGCGTCTCTGTCCAGTCGTACATCGATGGCGACAGCACGACCAGCACGATCAACGCCGACAGCGTGGCGCTGGCCGCGACCGACAACTCTTCGATCACGTCGATCGCCGGTGCCGCATCCGTCGCCGCGTCCTTGGGTGGTACCGGCGCGGTGTCCTTGGCCATCGGGGTGTCGTTGGCAACCAATACCATCACCACTGAAGTGGAAGCCTATATCCAAGACGATACGGTCACCACCTCGGTCGGCGACATCACCGTGTTTGCCGAATCGACCGCGTTTATCAGCAGTGTTTCCGTCGCAGCGGCGATCGCCGCTGCCTTCGGCAGCACGGTCGGGCTGGCGTTCAGCGGAGCGGGCGCTGAATCGACCAATTTCATCAACAGCGATGTGAACGCCTTTGTGGACAGCAGCGACCTGACAAGCGCCGCCGACGTTGTGGTCACGGCATCAAACGACGCGGCGATCGACGCCTTGGTCGGGGGACTGGCGGCCGGGATCGGCGCCAGCGGCACGGTCGGTGGCGCAGCAACGGTCGGCGTGGCCATCGCGCGCAACCTGCTGGGCTGGCAGATCGATCCCACGTTGTTTGACGCCGACCCCACACTACTGACACTGGACGACGACCCGACGCAACTGAACCCGGGCGACTTGGTCAAGCTGACCCGGGCGCCGGAGACGACATTCACGTCGGGCGACGGTTCTCAGGACCTGGCCGAGGGCGACACGGTCCTGCTGGCCGACGATTTTGACAACACCCTGGGCGAACCGGGAACCGTTTACCAGTTCCTGGAGACTTCCGATACGGGTGTCAACCTGGGTGCTGAGAACTACCTCGATACAGATCGCTGGGAACAGGTAGACGTCCAGCCGGTTCGCGGTGCGCGGTCGGGCGATGTGTATGTCTACGTCGGTGAGGCGATCGACGAGAGTGACCCTGACGTTGATGACATCATTCTGGCCTTGCAGGACTACGCCAACGGCGATCTGTGGCGGCAGATCAACGAGGTCGCCAGTGCATCGGATACCCAAGCCTATATCATCGATTCGAACATCAGCGCAGTCGGTGACGTGTCCGTCGACGCCACGTCGACCCAGGACATCACCGCCAATGTCTTGGCCGCCGCGGTGGCCCTGTCGGGCAGCGGTGTGGCCGGTGGGAGCCTCAGCGGCGCCGGTGCCAGCAGCACGAACAAGATTGCTTCGGACGTGAGGGCCTTTATCGACGGTGACGGCGATACGGGTATCTCTGCGGCCAATATTGATCTCAGCGCCGACGACCAGTCGTCGATCACCTCGCTGACCGCCGCGGCCTCCATCGCCGGCTCGCTAGCGGGTGTGGTCGGTGGTTCGGTCTCGATCGGCGTGGGTGTGGCGCTGAACGAGATCAGCAACGAGGTCGATGCGTACATCGCCAACGCCGACACAAGCGTGGTCGCCACCGGTGATGTGCTGATCTCGGCCACATCGCAGGGCAGGCCGTTGTTTACCCTCTCGTCGGTGACCATCGCCGCCCTCAACGCCGCAGCAGCAGACGACGACAACGCGGCGACCCTCACAAGCCTTGCAAGCGACTTCGCGGCAGCGGGAATCAATCTATTGGGCAACGCGGGCCTCATCGGCGAAGACCGCGAGGTCTACCTGACGGCCATGGAGGACTCGCTGGGCTGGGTGCTGACCGACCTGGGCGGGATTACGTACTTCATCCAAAATGTAGGCAGCGGGGTGCTGGAGGTCTCGGGCACGAGCATTTCCGCGATCGCCGCGGCCGCATCGCTTGCGGGCACGGCCACCGGCTTAGGCTCGGTGACCCTGTCGGGCGCCGGTGCCGAAGCGACCAATGTCATCCTCACCAAGACCAACGCCTATATCCAAGACAGCACGGCGATCGAAGCGGTCAATGTGGACATCGACGCGTTGAGCACGGCCACGATCGCGTCGACCGTAGCGTCTGCATCGCTGGCCGCTAGCGCATCGGCAGGCGTCAACTTCGCCGCATCGATCGGAGCGGCGGTGTCCAACAACTTCATCGGCTACGACCGCAACGGTAACGAGGTGCGCGACTCCAACGGCGTATTGGGCTCCCAGGTGCGAGCGTATATCCAGGACTCGAGCGTCGACGCCAGTGGCGACCTGACACTCAACGCCTTCGGCCAACAGGCGATCAGCTCACTGGTCTTGTCCGGATCGGTCGCGCTTGCCGCGGGGCTGGCAGGATCTGCGGGTCTGTCGGGCTCGGGCGTTAGCAGCGTCAACAGGATCGGCGTGGCCGTGGCGTCGTTCATCGACGGAGACGGCGATAGCGGGATCAATGCAGCGAGCATCAGTCTCGGAGCCGAAGACGGGTCGACGATCCTCTCCTTCGCCGGAGCGGTGTCGGTCGCGGCGGTTGTGGACTTCTCGGCTTCGGCGGCGATTTCGATCGCACTGTCCTTGGCGACCAACACCATTACCACCGAAACCGAAACGTACATCGCCAACGCCGATACCAACGTCTGGACAGACACCGGCAACATCGATCTGCTGTCCAGCAGCTCGGCCTCGATCAATACCGTGTCGGCTGCCGCAGCGATTGCCGCGGCCGCGGCGATCGGCGGCAGCGTATCGGTTTCCGGCGCCGGTGCCCAAGCCACGAACGTGATTCAGTCCAAGACCAACGCCTTTATCGACAGCAGTGTGGTTGGCACAACCGGCGACCCCGTCGCCGGCGCCGTGATGGTTGCGGCAGACGATACCTCTTCGATCAACGCGATCGTCCTGGGCCTCTCGGGAGCCGTTGCGATCGGTGCACTTGGAATCGCAGGTTCGTTCGGACTGGCGACAGCCGAAAACCTCATCGGCGCCGAGGGCACATCTCTGGCTCAGATCTACGCAGAGGTGATTGACTCGAGCATTACCGCAGCGGGTGACCTGATCCTAGACGCTAAGTCGGACCAGACGATCAACGCCCTTGTGGCCGCCGGGTCCATTGCGCTGTCGGCCAGTTTCGCCGGCGGCTCCGGCGCTGTTGCGGACGCCGACGCTACGAACCAGATCTTTGCCGACGTCAAGGCCCGCATCGTCGGAGATGGAGCCAACGGGATCGAGGCGGGCGCGGTGAGCCTACTGGCAACCGATGACTCTGAGATCAATTCAACGGTTGTGGCCGCGGCGCTGGCTGGCTCGATTGGACTTCTATCGGCCTCCGTCTCCATTGGCGTATCCGAAGCGCTCAACGAAGTCGGCACCGTGGTCGAGGCCTACATCCTCAACGCCGACACCGGCGTGACCTCCACCAGCGGCGATATCACGATCGAGGCTGTGGAAAACGCCACGATCGACGCCACAAGTGCAGCGGCAGCGCTGGCAGCCAACTTCGGTGGGTTCTCAGTAACGCTGGCCGGTGCCGGCGCTGACGCGGCAAACGACATCACGACCGAAACCAGGTCGTACATCGAGGCTAGCACTGTCAATAGTGGTGCGGGTATCACCGTCGACGCCGACAGCACCACGTTCATCGATGCCCTGGTGCAGTCCGCGTCAGCCGCCGTGTCCGGTAGTGCCATCAGTGTGCAGAGCTCGATCGGGTCGTCCACCGCGTCCAATACGATTGCGTCAATGGTGGAGGCCTATGTCACCGGATCCCTGGTTGACGCCGTGGGTGATCTAGAGGTGACCGCAGACGCGTCCGAATCAGTAGACGTGACGGTCGACGGGTTCGCCGCGGCCGTGGCGGTCGGAGCCGTATCGGCGGGCCGTACGCACGCCGGATCGTCGGCAATCAACACCATCGACACGCAGGTCAGGGCCTACTTGGACAACAACACAGCCACATCGACAGACATCAACGTTGGCGGCAATATCTTGGTGAAGGCCGAGAACACCGTGTCGGCGATCGCCGATGTGGGTGCCGCCGCACTGGACGGTGATCTGGCGGGAATCGCTGTCTCCAAGACACTATCGTCGGCAGTAGCCCGGAATACAGTCGACAATGTCATCGAGGCCTATATCACCGACTCGAACGTTTTTGCTAGCGGCGACATTGACGTGATCGCTGGCAAAGAAGTGGGGATTATCTCCGACTCTGTGTCCAGTACCCAGAACGAGGGCGCCGCAGTGATCGACATCGAGTCGTCGGGTGCGTCAACCGACGCTATCGCCACAGACACCACTTCAACCCAGGCGTATGTCGAAGGCGGTACGATCACACTAGACGGTAGCCTGAACATCACCGCCGGTCTCGAGGTCAACCCCTCCACCGACCCCGTGGTGGCGGCCTCCACCGCTGCAGCCACGTCCACGGCCACCAGTGATAGCGGCAGCCTGATCTCTTATTCCGAGGGCGGTGCGTTTGCGACTGCCAC
Source organism: Phycisphaeraceae bacterium (assembly GCA_965222495.1). Taxonomy (GTDB): domain Bacteria; phylum Planctomycetota; class Phycisphaerae; order Phycisphaerales; family Phycisphaeraceae; genus CBDCUA01. Next base: position 336,519 of record CBDCUA010000006.1, read on the forward strand.
GGTCACACCCCCGGTCGAAGCCTTTATCGGCCAGGGCACAACGATCGACGCCGGGACCGACGTCAACGTTCTGTCCGAGTCACTGGCCGAAGGCGACGGAAAGGCGTCAAGCAAATCGTCTGGCGGTGTCACCAACGGCGTATCCGTCAGCGATGTAGACGTGGACGCATCGGTCAAGAGCTATATCGATATCAATTCAACGGTGCTGGCCGGCGGAGACGTGAACGTCCAGTCAGAGTCCCTCGACGAAGCCGTCGGGACCCCACCACCGTCGACCGCGATCCTGAGCGTGGACGCGACCGAAGACACGCTCAACTTCGAATTCCCGCTAGAGGACGGCGACGCCGTTCAATTCCTCGGCGTCCCCATCGGCGGGTTAACTTCAGCCCGCGACTACAACGTTTTCAACGAAGGCACCAACACGATCAAGATCGGCAACCTGTTCGACGGTGCTGACGTAAACCCGCTGACCGACACAATCACCTTCGGCAATGCGCACAATTTCCAAGACGACGACGTGGTGGTGTACGCGAACCGCGGCACCGACCCGGATGTGGTCGACCCAACTCAGACCTACTTTGTGCGCGTCGTTGACGACAGGACCATCAAGCTGTCCACAGTGGCGTCCAGTGCGGTGGATCCGTTCGAGTTCAACATTGCCGACGATTACGTCGATCCTGTGCCGGCCAGCCCGCCCGACCCGGCCATTCCGGCGATGCTCGATATCGGCACCGGCGTGTTCAGTGACGGCGACGCGGTGACCTACCGGGCGCCGGCCGCCACCCAGTTCAGCAGTCTACTGGCGGACGTCGAGTTGGACGGGGACGACTTGGCAACAGACGCCGACGGCAACCTGATCACCGAAGACAACAACAGGATCTTTATTGAGAATCACGGATTCGCCGATGGCGAGGTGGTCATGTACACCACCGACGGCGGGGCGGGGCTCGATCTGCTGACGGTGGATACGGCATACGAAATCGCCAACTCCACGACCAATACGATCCAACTGGTCGCGGTGGGCGATACGACGGTCATCGACCTCCAGCCGGACAAGTCCAACTCCGCACAGCAAGTTGTCCACTCCCTGCGTCGGCTGGCCGACGAACCGATCGGCGACCTTGTCGACGGTGTGACCTACTACGTGGTAGACCCTGACGACGATGGTATCATCGAGCTCTCGAGCACCCCCGATGGCCTGAACGTGGTCGACTTAACACTCACGGCCGATCAGGTCGGGGCGACCAGCGATCACACCCTGACCATCGAGGCGGTGGACCTGGGCATTGCCACCGGCGAGCACGAGCTGCGGATCGACGTTAACGGGTTCCTGGCAGGGACATTGTTAGGTGCCGGCGGCGTACCGCTCGACGAGGTCACACCACCGTCAGGCGACGGGAAGTCGTCGACCTCGGCCAGTGGCGGTGGCGGCGCGGTCTTCGGCGCGTCGGCCCCGACATCCGACACCAACGTGTCCCAGACGGTGCTGGCCTATATCGCCGCAGACCTGGTCGAGGCGGCCGGCGACGTCACCATCCAGACCACCGCGACCGGTTTGGTTTCATCGACGACGAACAACAGCTCGGCCGGGTTCATCGATCTGGGCGAGGCGGTCGCCAGGTCGACACTCAACACACTTTCCAGGGCCTTTGTCGGCCAGCCCAACAACAACAGTGCGTCGACCATTTCCGGCGGCGGCTCCGGTGGCGATGAGATCAAGATCATCGCCGGCGACGAGTTCCGACTGCTCAGCTCGACCGACAACGATGCCAGCTCCAACGCCACGGCCAAGGGCGGCGGCGGGTTTGGCGACGCCGACGCAAGGGCCACCACGAACCTCGACGGGACGACCGACTCCCGCGTGGCCGGCGGGGCCATGATCCGGGGCAACACCGTCGACATTCAGGCCACCGGCATCGACTCCGACGCGCGAGCCAACGCCGATGCGCGTACGATCGCGTTTGCCGGCGGCGCGTTTGCCCGCTCCACGGTCAACAATGATCCGGTCGTGCGGGTCGAACTGATGGAGGGCACCACGGCGGTGCCAACCGAGATCCGCGGCGATGCGGGCGTCGACATCCTCGCCCGGCAGCTGGACTCCAACACCGACCGGACGGGCAGTGAGACCTGTATCTGTGTCTTCTTCCCAGAAGACCGCGGCGTCAGAACGGAAGGTAGCGGCGACCCAACCGAGGTGACCCAGATCATCGCCGAGGAAAACGTCCTGGTCAGCGCCGGGCCGCGTGACTTGGTGAGCACACCACTGACCCCACCGCCACTGCCCGGTTTTGGTGGCCAGGATTTCTTGGCGCTGTATGTTAACGCCACGGGTAACGACGACGTAGCCTCCACGGATTGGGAAGCCGATGTGTTGGTGCTGCTGGGCACACCCCACGCCGAACTGCATATCGACGCGTTGGGCAATATCGTGGCCCAACAGGCGATCGACTTCGTTGACTTGGGCGACACGATTGAAGTGACCAACGTGGACGTCCCCGGTGCGGACCTGGGCCAGGTGTGGTTCGCCGGCGACGGCGATGTGACGGGTGACTTGAGCACGTTCAGCTTCCAGCAGGCGTACGAGAGGGTCACCATCACCATCGAAACGGACCAAGACCTGCTGATCACCGGTGATATCCAAGTGTACAACGACGGCAGTCAGATCCGACCGGCGCCGAATCTCGTTGACGTATTGATTACCAACAGCGGTTCGGTGGAACTTGATTTCGATATTAACCACAACTTTGAGCCCCCGATCTTCTGCCCCGACGAGGATCACGAAGATGTCGAGACACCCATCGTCGAGATCACCACGGTCGAACTGATCACCCTTGACAGCCTGATCGACAACCCGATCGGGACGACGCGGATCACCTCCACGAACAGTGATATCGTCAACCAGTTTGATGATACAGGTGTTGACCCGGCGATCGTTCGTACCAACATTTTCGAGGCCAACGCTGCTGGGGACATTGGCGGCAATGAGCCAGAGGTTAACGATCGTGTGTTTGTCCAGCTGGTCTTGAGCGACGACGACGACCCAACTCAACTCACTGCGATCGCCGGTGGGAACATCCTCATGGATCTTCAAGGCTTGCTGCGAACCGGGGACGACACAATTGACCCGACGGTCACAGACATGACCATCAACGCCGACCTTGTGGACGCCGAAGGGTTCGTCGATCTCGATCTGCTCGAAGGGCTGGATCAAAGACAGTTTATTGATCCCGACTTCTTTATCATCGTGACCGATCCGGCGTTGACGGACCAGTACAAGAACCGGTACGACAACGACAACACAACGTTACTGAACGTTCCGCTTGGTGTGTTCGGCGGCAACGATCCGAGCCTAGACCCACTGCCGATTGAGACGACATACGATTTCGAGCTGATCGAAGCCGGTGGGGTCGACGTGGATGCAGACGGCGGGCGGGGTGATATTGACATCGAGGGCCTGTTCGACACGGAGTCCATCAACGTCACCGCCAACACCGATATTGTCGATACACCTGAAGTTGGCATGGGCAATGTCGACGTTTCGACGAACGGCGATATCGTCATCACCGAAACCGCAGACGATCTACGTGTGGGCTTGATCGAGTCGACCGGCGGCGATGTCGATCTAACGTCGTCAACCGCTTCGATCATCGATGCGCCCGATTCTCGGGACGACGTTTTGGGCGAGGACGATGCCGACGCGGTGGGCACTAACATCAAACTGACCGCGTTGATCGGGATGATCGGCACCAAGATCAACCCGTTTGATATCGATTCCTCCAATGCGGCGACCGGATCACTGACCGCAACGGCCAAAGATGACATCTTCATCACCGAGACGGCAGGTGATCTCAATGTTGATCGGGTACAGTCGACGGCGAGCAACGTTCGGCTCGTGTCACTTAACGCCGATATCTTGGATGCCAATGCTGACAGTACAACCCCGGCCGCAGACGTCATTGCCACGTCGATCGATCTAGTCGCTGTGACCAATGTCGGTCAGAGCAGCAACCACCTGGATATCGACTCGTCGAACCCAGACACCGGCCGTCTGATTGCCTCCTCTGCGGACGGCGTGTACATCACTGAGGTTAGTGGAGAACTCAATGTTCTGTCCGCAGTCGCCGGCGGAACCACGACCGGCGTTTTGGATCTACGCGTACTGGACAGTTCTGCGGACGGTGACGATCTGAATCTAATCGAATCTGGGATGGATCTATCAGCCCAGATGAATGACGTCACCGGTACGATTACCGGGTTCAATGGCACCTCACTCACCGCCGGTGACAACGTCACGCTGCCGGCTGGCACGACTGTGGGCGGTTTGAGCAACGTCGTCATTAACGTCGATCCGGCGGTCGACGCGGCGACCGGTGTATCGGATCCAGACGCTCTGGGTGGCGTGATCACGGTCCGCACTGATATCGTTTCGTCACTGGGCACTGTCCAACTCAACGGCGGTGAAGACGAGGATCTGTTTGATATCATCCGCCCAATTGCCAGCACCGGTGTATTCGGCGACGAACCGACCCTGCCCACCATGCCGGGCGATATCCTGGTCATCGATCCGGACGGTGATCTGACGACCGCCATCAACCCTGACGCCACGACCCCAGGTGACGGTACCGTGACGTTTGCCGCCTCCCCGACGCTCACTTATGTGAGTATCGAAATGGTCGACCGTGTCGGGCTTAACGACGGGCCGATCAACTTCCTGCCTGACAGCACGCAGATGACCGATTCGAACACGCCGCTGACGCTGTCGGAAGCCAACGGCAACAAACTCAAGGCGGCTGACTCGGACGAGCAGGGTGCGACCGACTTTATGGTCACACTCTCGACCGAAAATGGCACACTTGTCTTACCTGAAAGCGTTGGTTTGACCGTGTCGGGCGACGGTTCGTCGGCCTCCCCGTTGATGATCACTGGTGTATTGGAGGACATCAATCTGGCACTCGAAGCCGGGTTGATTTATCGTCCGGACTTCAACTTCGTCGGCACTGATGTACTGACGATCGTTAGCGACGACAAAGGCAACACCGGCACCGGTGGAACGCTGACCGACACGGATACATTGGACATCATCGTCAACGACGCCATTGCCCCGACCGCTGACCTGGCCGACCCGGAAAATGGCGATACCATCGATGCGACGACCCTCAACGCCCAAGGCTTTATTGATGTGACCTTTAACGACATTGGCGATGGTCTAGATACAACGACCATCACCGGCACAGGTCAAGAGTTCACCCTCAGTGGCATGGCTGCTGCGGGCGTGACCGTCAACGGCGCGGCGACTTTGGTCACCGGCACGACCTATCGCTACTCGTTTACTGGCAGTTTCACTGACGGCGTGGTCACGGTTGAGTTCATCGCCGGTTCGTTCGCGGACTTGGCGGCGAACGTGAACTTGTCCGAAACGGAGAAATTTACCGTTGCGGCTGTGGCGCAAGGAAGCCCACCGACCGGGGACTTGGATTTCCCAGCAAATGGGGGCTCTATTAACGTCGGTGAGATCAACCAAGGCGGTTCCATTTTTGTGAGTTTCAGTGACGTCGACGGCGACTTTGACCCAACGACAATCACCGGTGAGGAGCTTTCTATTAGCGGACCGGGTGTCGGCACGGCCGTGCTAGATGGCACCGTTGTACCAACCCCCGAGGGTGGACTATACGAATACTTCTTTGATGGATTGATGACCGCGGGTCTTGTCACCGTCACCTTCGAGGCAGGCACCTTCGCCGACACGGACGGCAACCTAAACGTGGCTGAGTCCGAGAGCTTTACCGTGACGACCGCCGCCGAAGGCTTTGGACCACTGTTCAGGTTGATCGACCCGGCCAGAAATGGTGTGATTGATCCGAGCGATCTGAACACCCGCCGATTCATCGCGGTGACCTATTACGACAGGACCGGGTTTGGACTGGACACCGGGACGATTGATGGCAACGAACTAAGTGTTAGCGGTACCGCCACAACCGGCTCCAACCCCGTGACGATCGATTCGGGTGCACCGAACCAAGTAGGCGACACGTATCAATATTCATTTACGGGTGATTTTGTTGAAGGCAACGTACTTGTCTCGTTCATTGACGGGACCGTTTTTGATGATACCGGTACTGGAAACTCAGGTGGCCAGAATCAGTCCTTTTTCGTCACCGTAGACAACGACTTGCCCACGGCCGATCTGAATGACCCAGCCGACGGCGGCACGATTGACGCCTCAGTGCTTAATGATCGCCGTTATATCGATGTGACGTTCGCTGACACTGGCACAGGGATCGATCCACGATCGATTGTCGATAGCCTAGCGCCTCTTAATGAGAATGAAATATCCATCAGTGGTTCTGGCGTGGGCACCGCCGTGCTCGATGGCACGGCGGGGTTGGTCGGTGGTAACACCTACCGATTCGGGTTCACGGGCGAATTTGTTGCTGGCACGGTCAACGTAGAATTTGTTGAGGGAACGTTCCAGGATCGGATCGGCAACAACAATGCGATTGAAACCGGCGAAAGCTTTACGGTCACAGGAACAGGTGGTGATCCACCGGATGAGACCGACACGACACCACCAACGGCAGATTTGGCTAGTCCATCCGACGGCACGACCGTCGAGTCCTCTGTGATCAACTTCACCCGAGGTTACATCGACGTCACCTTTGATGACGACGGCTGCGGCATTGACGCCAATACCATCGACGGTGACGAACTGATCTTTAATAGTGGCCACGGAACGGCGTCGATGGACGGCACGGCCCAGCCACTGGGGAACTCGACCTACCGTTACCGATTTACCGGTGAACTGCCCGACGGTACCGTCGAAGTGATGTTTGTTGCCGACACGTTTGACGACCTGGCCGGCAACGGTAATGCCGCTGAAACTGAGAGCTTTACGGTCCAGACCACGGTGACAGACGCCACAGCACCGACCGTTGACCTGGCCGACCCGACCAACGGCGGCTCCATCGATCTGGACACCTTAAACGACCGCGGTTACATCGATGTGACCTTCGCCGACGCTGGCGAAGGCATTCATCGAACAACAATCACTGACAGCGCCGATGAAATCACCTTGACCGGCACTGCCGCAGCGGGTGTGATCCTAGACGGTGCGGCGAGCCTGGTCATTGGCAACACTTATCGGTACGCATTTACGGGCGCGTTTACAACCGGAACGGTGAACGTCGAGTTTGTCGCTGGCACATTCCAAGACCGGGCAGGTAACGCCAACGCAACCGATTTGGAGAGTTTCACGGTCGTGACCGCTACGCTGGAGAGCATACCCCCGACCGCCGACTTGGCCGAGCCAGCCAATGGCGAAACGATTGAAGCCACTGTGATCAACGGCCGTAATTACATCGATGTGACCTTTGCGGACACCGGTGGCAGTGGGTTGAAGGCGTCGACATTGGCCGACCTTGATGATGAGTTCACGTTAAGTGGTACAGCGGCAGCGGGTGTGACGCTAAGCGGTGGAGCTGTCCTGGTCACTGGCAATACCTATCGCTACGCATTTACCGATTCGTTTGTTGACGGCGTCGTAGGCGTGGATTTCGCGGCCGATTCGTTCGCGGACTTCGCCGGTAACGGCAATCTGGTCGACACAGAGAGCTTTACCGTGGGGACCATCCCGGTCGATACCACACCGCCGACAGCGGACCTTGCTGACCCGGTCAACGGCGGCACGATCGAATCGACCGATCTGAACAGTCGTGCTTACATCGACGTGACGTTTGCCGATATCGGCGACGGTCTTGACGTGTCGACAATCGATGGCGACGAGATCGCCATCAGCGGCGCTGGCGTCGATACCGCGGTGCTCGACGGTACAGCGGTGCTTCAGACTGGATCGACCTATCGGTACACCTTTACGGGTACATTTATCGATGGCGTCGTGACGGTCGACTTTGTTGCCGGCACCTTCCAAGATCTAGCTGGTAACGCCAATGTGGTCGAAACCGAGAGCTTTACGATTCAGACCTCCGATACCGCACCGCCGACAGCGGACCTTGCTGACCCGGTCGACGGTGGGACGATCGAATCGACCGATCTGAACAGTCGTGCTTACATCGACGTGACCTTTACCGATATCGGCGACGGGCTTGACGTCGCAACAATCGACGGTGACGAAGTTGCCATCAGTGGCGCAGGCGTCGGCACGGCGATACTCGACGGCACGGCGGTGCTCCAAACCGGAACGACCTACCGCTACGCCTTTACCGGTGCGTTTGTCGACGGAGCAGTCTCCGTCGAATTTGTCGCCGCGACGTTCCAGGACCTGGCTGGTAACGCCAATGTGGTCGAAAACGAGAGCTTTACGGTTCAGACCTCCGATACCGCACCGCCGACGGCCGACCTTGCTGACCCGGTCGACGGTGGGACGATCGAATCGACCGATCTGAACAGTCGTGCTTACATCGACGTGACATTTACCGATATTGGCGACGGTCTTGACGTCGCAACAATTGACGGCGACGAAGTTGCCATCAGTGGCGCAGGCGTAGGCACGGCGGTGCTCGACGGCACGGCGGTGCTCCAGACCGGATCGACCTACCGTTACGCCTTTACCGGCGCGTTTGTCGATGGGGCAGTCTCCGTCGCATTTGTCGCTGGCACCTTCCAGGACCTGGCCGGTAACGCCAACGTGGTCGAAAACGAGAGCTTTACCGTTCAAACCACGGTGGTCGATACGACACCGCCAACAGCCGACCTGGCCGACCCGGTCGACGGTGGGACGATCGAATCGACCGATCTGAACAGCCGTGCTTACATTGACGTGACCTTTACCGATATCGGCGACGGGCTTGACGTCGCAACAATCGACGGCGACGAAGTTGCCATCAGTGGCGCAGGCGTAGGCACGGCGGTGCTGGACGGTACAGCGGTGCTTCAAACCGGAACGACCTACCGTTACGCCTTTACCGGCGCGTTTGTCGACGGGGCAGTCTCCGTCGAATTTGTCGCCGCGACGTTCCAGGACCTGGCTGGTAACGCAAACGCGGTCGAAAACGAGAGCTTTACCGTTCAAACGACGGTGGTCGATACAACACCGCCAACAGCCGACCTGGCCGACCCGGTTGATGGCGGGACGATCGAGTCAACCGATCTGAACAGCCGTGCTTACATCGACGTGACGTTTACCGATATTGGCGACGGGCTTGACGTCGCAACAATCGACGGCGACGAAGTTGCCATCAGCGGCGTAGGCGTAGGCACGGCGGTGCTGGACGGCACAGCGGTGCTCCAAACCGGAACGACCTACCGTTACGCCTTTACCGGTGCGTTTGTCGACGGGGCAGTGTCCGTCGAATTTGTCGCCGCGACGTTCCAAGACCTGGCTGGTAACGCAAACGTGGTCGAAACCGAAAGCTTTACTGTTCAAACCACATCGACTGCAGACGCCATTGTGATCCTACTGCTAGACGAAGGCACAGGGGACGTGGCCAATGACAGCAGTGGTATGGACAACGACGGGGCACTGGTCAACGGTTCGGAATTTGAAGCTGATAGCGGTGACGGCAGCGCGTCTTCTGTCCGCTTCGACGGTGTTAATGACCGGATCGACCTGGGCGTGCTAGACGTCAACGGCTCTGGTCTGACCCTGGCAGCGTGGTTCAACGCAGACAGCTTTACGGGCTTTGCCAGGGATTCGCGGATCATCTCCAAGGCGTCGGGAACTGCGGCAGATGATCACGTGTTCATGCTCAGCACGTTCCGCAGCGGTACGGACACCCGCCTGCGAGCACGGATCCGCGTGGGAGGCTCTACCACCACACTGGTCGCCAACAGCAATGGCAATCTGACCACCGGCCAGTGGTATCACGCTGCGGTGACCTACGACAACAACGCGGTACGGTTGTACCTGAACGGTGTGGAGGTCGGTAATACACCACTGACCGGACCGGTGGATATGGATCCGGCACTGTCCGTAGCGGTCGGCGACCAGCCACAGGGCGCCGGGTCGAGACCATTTGACGGCTTGTTGGATGACATCCGGATCCTCCAGCGGGCGCTGAACCAGACGGAGATCCAGGCGATTGTCGACGGCGTTCAACCGCCGACAGCAGATCTGGCCGATCCGGTTAACGGTGGCACGATCGAATCGACCGATTTGAACAGTCGCGCTTACATCGACGTGACGTTTACCGATATCGACGACGGTCTAGACGTGTCGACGATCGGCGGCGACGAAGTTGCCATTAGCGGTACGGGTGTGGGCACGGCGGTGCTGGACGGTACAGCGGTGCTCCAGGCCGGGTCGACCTACCGTTACGCCTTTACCGGCGCGTTTGTCGATGGGGCGGTCTCCGTCGACTTTGTCGCTGGCACTTTCCAAGACCTTGGCGGTATCGCCAACGTGGCCGAGACTGAGGGCTTTACCGTTCAAACCACGGTGGTCGACACCACGCCGCCGACGGCGGACCTGGCCGATCCGGTCAACGGTGGGACGATCGAATCGACCGTTCTGAACAGTCGTGCTTATATCGACGTCACGTTTACCGATATCGGCGACGGCCTTGACGTCGCAACGATCGACGGTGATGAAGTTGCCATTAGCGGCGCGGGTGTGGGCACAGCGGTGCTGGACGGTACAGCGGTGCTCCAAACCGGATCGACCTACCGCTACGCCTTTACCGGCGCGTTTGTCGACGGGGCAGTCTCTGTCGACTTTGTCGCCGCGACGTTCCAAGACCTGGCCGGTAACGCCAACGTGGTCGAAAACGAGAGCTTTACCGTTCAGACCACGGCCGATACCACGCCGCCAACGGCGGATCTGGCCGATCCGGTCAACGGTGGGACGATCGAATCATCCGATCTGAACAGTCGTGCTTATATCGACGTCACATTTACCGATATCGGCAACGGGCTTGACGTGTCGACGATCGACGGTGACGAAGTTGCCATCAGTGGCGCAGGCGTTGGTACAGCGGTACTCGACGGTACAGCGGTGCTCCAGACCGGATCGACCTACCGTTACGCATTTACCGGCGCGTTTGTCGATGGGGCAGTCTCCGTCGCATTTGTCGCTGGCACCTTCCAGGACCTGGCCGGTAACGCCAACGTGGTCGAAAACGAGAGCTTTACCGTTCAGACCACGGCCGATACCACGCCACCCACGGCGGATCTGGCCGATCCGGTCAACGGTGGAACAATCGAATCGACCGACCTGAACAGTCGTGCTTATATCGACGTCACATTTACCGATATTGGCGACGGGCTTGATGTATCGACGATCGACGGTGACGAAGTTGCCATCAGTGGCGCAGGCGTAGGCACAGCGGTGCTCGACGGCACAGCGGTGCTTCAGACCGGATCGACCTACCGTTACGCATTCACCGGCGCGTTTGTCGACGGGGCAGTGTCCGTCGACTTTGTTGCCGCGACGTTCCAGGACCTGGCCGGTAACGCCAACGTCGTCGAAACCGAGGGCTTTACCGTTCAGACCACATCCACCGCAGACGCTATTGTGATCCTACTGCTAGACGAAGGCACGGGGACAGTGGCCAATGACAGCAGTGGCATGGACAACGACGGGACGCTGCAGAACGGCTCACAATTTGAAGCCGATAGCGGTGACGGCAGTGCGTCCTCTGTCCGCTTCGACGGTGCCAATGACCGGATCGACCTGGGTACACTGGACGTCAATGGCTCCGGCCTGACCCTGGCGGCGTGGATCAATGCAGACAACTTTACGGGCTTTGCCAGGGACTCACGGATCATCTCCAAGGCGTCGGGAACTGCGGCAGATGATCACGTGTTCATGCTCAGCACGGTCGCTGAAGGCTCGGACACACGTCTGCGAGCGCGGATCCGTGTGGGAGGCTCAACCACGACACTGGTCGCCAACAGCAACGGTAACCTGACCACCGGCCAGTGGTATCACGCAGCGGTGACCTACGACAACAACACCGTGCGGTTGTACCTGAACGGTGTGGAGGTCGGTAATACAGCACTGACTGGACCGGTGGATATGGATCCGGCCCTGTCCGTAGCGGTCGGCAACCAACCGGCAGGTGCGGGATCAAAACCGTTTGATGGTTTGATCGATGACGTCAGGATCCTCCAGCGGGCGCTGAACCAGACGGAGATCCAGGCGATTGTTGGCGGTGTTCAACCGCCGACGGCGGACCTGGCTGATCCGGTCAACGGCGAAACAATCGAGTCAACCGATTTGAACAGTCGCGCTTATATCGATGTGACGTTTACCGATATCGACGACGGGCTTGACGTCGCAACGATCGACGGTGATGAAGTTGCCATTAGCGGCGCGGGTGTAGGCACAGCGGTGCTGGACGGTACAGCGGTGCTCCAGGCCGGGTCGACCTACCGTTACGCCTTTACCGGCGCGTTTGTCGATGGGGCGGTCTCCGTCGACTTTGTCGCTGGCACTTTCCAAGACCTTGGCGGTAACGCCAATGCGACCGAGACTGAGGGCTTTACGGTTCAAACCACCGTGGTCGACACCACGCCGCCGACGGCGGACCTGACCGATCCGGTCAACGGCGGCACGATCGAATCGACCGTTCTGAACAGTCGTGCTTATATCGACGTGACGTTTACCGATATCGGCGACGGCCTTGACGTCGCAACGATCGACGGTGACGAAGTTGCCATTAGCGGCGCGGGTGTAGGCACAGCGGTACTGGACGGTACAGCGGTGCTCCAGACCGGATCGACCTACCGTTACGCCTTTACCGGCGCGTTTGTCGATGGGGCAGTCTCCGTCGCATTTGTCGCTGGCACCTTCCAGGACCTGGCCGGTAACGCCAACGTGGTCGAAAACGAGAGCTTTACCGTTCAGACCACGGCCGATACCACGCCGCCAACGGCGGATCTGGCCGATCCGGTCAACGGTGGGACGATCGAATCATCCGATCTGAACAGTCGTGCTTATATCGACGTCACATTTACCGATATTGGCGACGGGCTTGATGTATCGACGATCGACGGTGACGAAGTTGCCATCAGTGGCGCAGGCGTAGGCACAGCGGTGCTCGACGGCACAGCGGTGCTTCAGACCGGATCGACCTACCGCTACGCCTTTACCGGTGCGTTTGTCGACGGGGCAGTGTCCGTCGACTTTGTTGCCGCGACGTTCCAGGACCTGGCCGGTAACGCCAACGTGGTCGAATCCGAGGGCTTTACCGTTCAGACCACATCCACCGCAGACGCTATTGTGATCCTACTGCTAGACGAAGGCACGGGGACAGTGGCCAATGACAGCAGTGGTATGGACAACGACGGGACGCTGCAGAACGGCTCACAATTTGAAGCCGATAGCGGTGACGGCAGTGCGTCCTCTGTCCGCTTCGACGGTGCCAATGACCGGATCGACCTGGGTACACTGGACGTCAATGGCTCCGGCCTGACCCTGGCGGCGTGGATCAATGCAGACAACTTTACGGGCTTTGCCAGGGACTCACGGATCATCTCCAAGGCGTCGGGAACTGCGGCAGATGATCACGTGTTCATGCTCAGCACGGTCGCTGAAGGCACGGACACGCGTCTGCGAGCGCGGATCCGTGTGGGAGGCTCAACCACGACACTGGTCGCCAACAGCAACGGTAACCTGACCACCGGCCAGTGGTATCACGCAGCGGTGACCTACGACAACAACACCGTGCGGTTGTACCTGAACGGTGTGGAGGTCGGTAATACAGCACTGACTGGACCGGTGGATATGGATCCGGCGTTATCCGTAGCGGTCGGCAACCAACCGGCAGGTGCGGGGTCGAAACCGTTTGATGGTTTGATCGATAACGTCAGGATCTACCAACGGGCGTTGAGTCAATCGGAGATTCAGGCCATCGCGTAGACGGCAACTAGCGATCACTGAGCCACATACAACGTTGTATCAGGGTGGAACGCCACCCACGCGAACCAGAACGTGTGTGCCACTTGTGCACCACGCGGCAGTTCGACCACATCAACTTGGCCCGATGAGGTCGCTGTGAGGACCACGCGTCCGGCACCTTTAAAGTCGTCGGTCACTGCATGGCCCTTCGACCGACGGATCGCGTCCACCGGATAAGCGCGACTGTCGTTGCCTACGCGTACACCGACGACTGTTGACTTGACCGGTAGCCGGGCGTCTTGTCGGGTGACCGGAAACATGAGTTGGTCGTTTTGAAAATACGTGGCGTAGGGGTTACGGCTGTAATCACGCCGATAGCCCGTCTGAGCGCTCACCACCTCTGCGTTACCGTGTTGCTTTTTAAACTCTTCAAACCGGATTAACTGCCAAGGCAACATCTGAAGTGATCTACCGGCGTAAGGACCGCTGACCGCTTCAAAACCGATCTGTGACCAAAACGCGTGGTGGGTACGGTCGTACATCAATACATTTGAGTTGTACAAAAGACCGCTGACACCAAACTCAAGTGTCTGATCATCGATCCGGCGATCCACAACGGTTACGGAATCACACAGTGGACAATAGACCACTGCGACAGGCACCGTGCCCAGAAAGTCGTTAATGACCTCATGCCAATTGAGCACACTGATCGGATAACCTCTCGTCACTGCGTCGACCGTGACCACAACGATTCGGTCCCTGTCGGTATACGAGGCCTCTTCAAGGCGAACCACTTTGGGGCTACTCAATGCGGGGATTCCGTCTTTGGGTGGTCCTCCTAAAAGGATTTTCTCAGGCGCTACCGTCAGTTGATCGGTGTTGAATTGCTTGATCTGAGCAGCGCGTGTATCAAACCCTCGGATACGTTGTCCGTAAGCAGGGCGTGCACGATCAAATCCGTGCAGACACGCTGGCATCGCCGTCAAAACCATGGCGACCACGGGCCGCCATCGATTCGTGCTTACGGATGACTTCACAATAACTGTTCCTTAACGTTAGATCTCCGGGTCAGCCGAAGCCCTGCATAATCCGTGGTGGTCGCTGCGAATTCGGTTCTTACAAACACTGATCGTCGGGCACTCCAGATCGGATCACAAATCATTGAACCGTCCCCTCTACCTTACAAACGGATCATCGATCCGATCTATTTCCGTCTTGATAGGGCTCTCGAGTATAATGAAGGCCTCTGGCCGATCTTGTCGTAGAGCTGGACCGGCAAGAACATCGATTAGCAAGATAGCTGAATGTTTGAAATCGCGCGGATCGAGTTTATCGTGTGTTCATCGACTACACAGATCTAGTAGGCGAATGACATCTGTGACCAAGCGAGTCGTTTCTTTTTTGGTGGCTGTTGCTGCGGGCGTGTTGATCGGCAGTGTTGCCACATTCTTCATCGCCTATCACGTTGGCTACACCAAAGCGTTTTTTGAGAGAATGGAGAGCTTCACGCAAGGTTCGGCGCTCACTGCCTACGTACAGACAAACGAATGCGCTCAACTACGCCTGGGCGATGTTTCCGACGCACTATCTCGCGCTGAAAAACGACTTAATGAGACTCTCTTCACCGTGGCAAGATATTCATCAAAGCTTGATGTGGACCTTTCGAAGCAGAAGAAATTCCTACGAAATGTGAGCACATATTTTTCTATCTACCCTGAATCAGTGAGCTCAAAAGAGGTAAAAATTTTTTTGGAGTCCTATCCACCTTACGGCAAGGAAGAGATCAACGAAACGACCTGTTCATCAGGAATCTGCCGATTAGCAAAACAGCATATAAAACCGTTCGATTTCACGCCATCGCGTTAGCACTCACCTTCCTGGATATGGAGCACCAAGCCTGACTTGTCGTCGAGGAAGGCCGAACGCCATTAATCGAGATTGGTCGACGAATCGATTGAGAGCATGGGACCAACACCGCATTGACACGCGGGACCGGACTTTTGGAAACGCGGCAGCGTCGCTTTCGAAGCGACGCTGCCGCGAATACGACGGTCATTTGTAGCGCATTAGTCGCCCGAGCTATAGAACAATCGGCCCGGCTTGTCATCGACGAAGACGTCGAACACGGCAAACAGTGGGCTGGGATCAGGCAGCCCGGTGAGATGAGCGTGGTTGGTAACCAACAGCGACCTGGTCTTTTTGCAGAAAGCAATATTGGCAGGATTGGCCCAAGGCAGCGGATTGGCGGGGTCCTGTGTCTGGGCAGGACCGGAGTACACGGCGGTCTGTTGACCCTTGTCGTTCAACACTGAGATCTGGCTCGTCACCGCCATCGCGACGTAGAGATTCCCCGATCGACCAAACGCAACGCCATCTGGCGCCTGCGGCAACGGTCCGGCGGGTGTGGGCACAGGCGGATACGTGTGAAACACCGTCAAATCACTTTCCATCGGCACATCGCACAACGGCAACCGATAGACATGGCCAAGGCCGTGAGCATCGACCGACACCGAAAAATAGAGGTGTTTACTCTTCTTATCGATACGGATGCCATTGGGCCCGAACTGACCGTCAAGCGTCGGGCTGTGGAACCACACTTCGGGCGTACCGCCTCCGGGTGGGATTTTCCAGATTGCCGCCTGGAACGAATCGGTGACGTAGAGATTGCCGTGCTTGTCAAATGCCAAGTCGTTAGGTGCTGGTCCTCGAATACCAAGAGGAGAAGTAAAGTAGAAGGGTGTAAACGGGCCAGCGTACACTGTTTGCTCCCCCGTCTCGGTGTCAATGCGTACGATTCCCGATTCGCCAAATGCGTTGATCAATGTCACGACATACAGTCGATCCATGTCATCGAACGCGATCGCTGCGGCTGCTGCAATAGGAATATTCCGATCTGGGAGGATGGGAATCTCCCTGACCAAGTGACCCGATTTTCGTTTGTAAACCCAGATCTTTGCCGGTCCTGGCGGGGCGGTGCTCGGATCCAACACCGCAGGTCCGGCCACATATATTCGGCGTCCCCTTACGGCAATCCCCTCCGGGAAACCTGGCAATGGGACGCTGGCAATGACTTTAGAATCGCCTAGTGGCCGGGTATAGCACTCTGCAGACTGGGCCATAGCCGGCTGGGGACACCACGTGGCGGCCGCCTGCGTGATCATCGCAACTACCAGAGTCAATACACATTTGCGTTTCCGCTGAAGCAGTTTGCTCCATGCTTTCATTAACCGATCCTTTCCAAATAATGAGAATGAAGTGAATGATTTCCGGCTCCTACATAAAAACGGTTCCAAACGCCCCTGTGTCAAGTGATGGAACGGAATTAATTTTTTCCGATTGTGAGGGTAGTGAGACCTATCGATTGTCGATCATGGCGTGCCGGTACCTCCGACTCAGATTAACGTTTGATCACTCAGACCGTTGGTGGACATCGTCGTCACCAGGAGCAGATCTGGCCACCATGAGTCAGCCAGAGACGATTGCCAAGAGATGGAGGTCGCGACGTACGAGGGCGTTCCTGTGTCGAATGAATCTTTGGACAACGTCATGACCGAAGGAGCCATTAAGAGTGGACCAAACACGAAATGATCTTGCTGGCAACGTCAGGTACGATTGGGTACGGGTTCCTGTGTGCGACATCATGTGGTGAGCAGGGGATCTATCTCAGCCGGATCTACCCAGAAACATGGCCGTCACAGTCAGATAAATACGGACAAGAAATCTGTTGGCGACCGTAACGCCGATCCCGACGCGGGCAGCCAAGATCTAGGTCCAGTGATTGCGGGCGTAAACATCGTCCTGTGACCACGCGTTGAGGTAGCGATGCCAGGAGTCTATTATGACATCATGCCAGAACACGAATTGACCAAAAGAATCTTGTTCGTTTGTATGGGTAACATTTGCCGATCGCCAGCAGGTGAAGGCGTCATGAGGAAGTTAATCAGTGACCGTGGTCTAGAGGGGCGTGTCGAAATTGATTCGGCCGGAACGATTTCATACCACGCAGGTCACCCCGCCGATATACGAATGCAACAGGCGGCATCAAAGCGAGGTTACCAACTTGACAGTATTGCGCGGGCTTTCTGTCGTGATGATTTTGAGACCTTTGATCTCATCCTGGCGATGGACCGCAGCAACCTTGACGAGCTTTGCTCTCTAGACCCACAGCATGTTTATCAAGACAAACTTCGACTGTTCGGCTCATTTCTTTCAGACGAAGGCGAACCAGACGTACCCGACCCGTACTACGGCGGCGCGAGGGGGTTCGACCGGGTGTTGGACATGATCGAAAAGGCTTGTCCGCGCATCCTTGATCACGTGCTAGCCGACACAGCTTGAGTGGGCTATGGATGATTCCTTTCGGACCGCCGTCGAACAAGTCATCGAGCAGATCACCGGCCAGCCGGCTACGGTTGTTGGGGCAGACACCGTTGGAGGCGGTTGTATTAGCAAGGCCTGTTCGGTTACGCTAAGCGATCGTCGACGCTTCTTCGTGAAGTCCAACGCCAACCCTTTACCGGGTCTTTTCGAATCTGAAGCCAACGGGCTCAACGCGTTAAGAAACGCGGATATCATCCGTGTACCACAAGTCCTTGGTACCCGTTTGAATCACGGCAACGTCCCTGCGTTTATCGTCATGGAATCCATTGCCACGGTCCGACCGGGCCCATCCTTTTCTGAGCATTTCGGTCGTGATCTAGCCCGATTGCATCAAGCCACACAACAGGATCGATTTGGCTTCGATGAGGACAACTACCTGGGCAGCACCCGTCAGCCCAACCGTTGGTCAGACAACTGGTGCGCTTTCTGGCGCCAACGCAGGCTGGGTTATCTGCTTCAACTGGCGCGCCAGAAGGGTGTCAGCGACACCACGCTGGATCAACTGGGCGCCAAGCTCATGGACCGATTGGAAGACTTTATAGATACACCCAAAGAAGCGGCGTGTTTGCTTCACGGCGATTTGTGGGGCGGAAATTATCTCGTAGACCAGGCCGGCAAACCGGTTTTAATTGACCCCGCGGTGTATTATGGTCGACGCGAAGCCGATTTGGCCATGACCATGCTCTTTGGCGGATTTGACGATCGCTTTTACAGCGCTTACCAGCAAACCTGGCCATTGGCGCCCGGGTATGAGCTACGGTTAGAAATCTATAAACTTTATCATCTATTAAATCATCTTGTCTTGTTCGGACGGAGTTATTACGGACAATGCGTGGCCACCTTGCGTTCGTTGATCTCGGACGAGTAGGGATCCATAACGATTCGGCCACAAACTCCGGATCATGTTTTCAGGTGGGGTAGAAGGGCACCTCGGTGTACATTTACCCGTTTGCCCCAACCGTAAACCGATATCTTTTCTATTCTCGGCAGGAACCATACACGCTTATTTTGTCACCTGGCCAGACCTAACGGGATACGCCATATGTCGGCATCACGTTAAACCGCGCAAAGTAGGTAAGTTTCTTGACATCCAAGCACTAGATGCATCAAAAATGATTGAAGATTCGATGAAAAAACCTCCGTATAAGTGAATGCTAAAACTACAATAACAAGTTGAAACGCGACACCGCGGCGACATATGTGAAACATAGGGGAACTATCCAATGAAGAACCTTAACGAATTACGGCTGGGTCTAGCTTGCGCAGGGGTATCGTCAAATTTTGTGGATGAAGACATGATCAGGCGGCAACCTTGGCTTCTCCATCAACGAATTTAACACCGCGAATGATCTCAGGCAGTAAGGCTGAACCGTTCAGTGCTCGCCATTTCTTTGAAGCTGATTGAACTAATTTGAACACCAGGGTTAGACAGGCGATTCGACTGCCACAACCTTTGGTTTTATCGGTTCGTAACCGAACAGTGGCGAATACAGATTCAATTGGATTCGTCGTCCGCACGTGTGCCCAGTGTTCGGCCGGGTAGTCATAGAATGCCAGCAACTTCGTGCGATCCTTGTCCAGGCACGCGGTGGCTTTGGGATACTTGGCCTCAAACGTAGCCAAGAAGTGATCAAATGCTGCTTCCGCATCCTTGCGTGTCTTGGCCATCCAAATCTCGTGGAGCATCGACTTGGCTTTGCCGTGTAAGCTTTTAGGCATGTAATTGAGTACATTCATGGTCTTGTGGCACCAGCACCTCTGATGTCGTGTCGTCGGCCAAAACTCCTCAATCGCCGCCCAGAAACCCAATGCGCCATCGCCGACGGCTAGGCTTGCAGCCGTCTTCAGGCCACGGTGCTGGCAGTCAAGCAGAAGCTCAAGCCAAGACTGCTTTGATTCGCGGTAGCCGTCGGTAATGGCCAACAGTTCCTTCTTGCCATCGTTCGTGGCGCCCATCAAAACCAAGATGCATTGTCGTTTGTTGGCCGAGTCTTCCAGACGGACATTAAAGTACACCCCATCGGCCCAGACATAAACAAAGTGTTTGTCTTCCAGGCTCCTGTGAGAGAATTCTTTGTATTCATC
This sequence comes from Phycisphaeraceae bacterium, assembly GCA_965222495.1. Classification (GTDB taxonomy): domain Bacteria; phylum Planctomycetota; class Phycisphaerae; order Phycisphaerales; family Phycisphaeraceae; genus CBDCUA01. Next base: position 356,776 of record CBDCUA010000006.1, read on the forward strand.
CTCCCATACTTGTTTAAGACGTTCGATTGATTTGGCACTGAGCCCTTTGGCATCGGGACCGACCAGTGTTTCCAAGGCCTCGGCCATGTCACCTGTACTGATGCCTTTGAGATACAGCCACGGGATCAATTCTTCGATCGTCTTGGTTTTACGAAGATACGGTGGCAAGATCTTCGAGCTAAAACGCTCCCTCGATCCTTCGGGCCTCCTGTCATGGATACGTGGCTGGCGAACTCCAATGGCTCCAAGCCCTGTCAAAATTTGCCTTTCAGGAAGATGCCCGTTGCGGACGACTTGGCGACGCCCATCCGAATCGACCAGATGGGTACGGTCTTCAATCCAATCTGCAACCTCTGCTTCAATGGCTTGGACCAGCATCTTGCGGGCTCCATCGCGAAGGACTTCCGTCAATACATCCCTCGAAGAATCGACTGGAAAACTCAACGGCTTGGTGGTACGGTCTTGCATGGGTGGCGTCTCCTTGAGTGATCTTCAGCAATCACCAAGGTACGCCGCCTTCTTCATTTAGTCTTTCATCCACAACTTTCGACCATATCCCGCTTGCGCACTAGCGATGGTATTGGCGGTAGACACGTCGGCGCTGGTTACACAGAGAGTCACGCTCATCTTGGAGGATGACGCGGGCAACCGAATCGATGGCGCCGCCGACGAGATCCGCGTCCCAACGTCTGGGGACATCACCACATCAATCTTTGCATCGCTGCCAACCGCACCGACGGGCACCGAGACCTACAGTTCCACTGGATCGGTAGGCATCTTCGGCCAGCTGGGTGTGCAGGCCAACCGCTTCGGTGGCGGAGGTGCGAGAATGGTCAATCAGGTCATCATCTCCAGTGACGAACATGTCAACCTCACCGGCATTGAACGGAACGCTGTTGCGAACTTCATTATTGACGGCGGAAACGCCTTTATTGAAGCGGGGCCCGGATCTATCTTGGAGCTTCAGGTCAACTTGGAAGCGGTGATCTTCCGGGGCGACAACACGTTTCTTAGACGAGAGAGTTGGCAGGGTGGATTTGAGGTCGAGGAAATGCTTGGTCCCGTAGACGGGTTCAGAGCTTTCGGCGAAGACCTCAAAGCAACGTTTAACGGCAGCGGCGCGGTGGATATCCCGTTTTCATTTCAGACGTTTGATATCGGCACGATCCCGCCAGCCGGACGGATCGAGCTCGAATATTTCTTGCACATCGAGGCCGATATGCTGCAATTCTCTGAGCTGACCGGTTGGCAATTCAGCGACCCGCTCACCATTCAGCAAGGCGGTGGGCGTCAGGAACCGACATTTTCGATTGTTTTTTCACCCGTTAATGGTGATGGCCCAAACATTGTACCTGAACCCATCACCGCAACGCTTGGCCTGATGGGCTTGGGTACTTTGGGTATGGCCATCAGGCGCAGGTCGGTGTAAACAAAGCATCCATTCGATGACGAACCCAATCCTCGGTTGACATGAACCGAGGGTTGTTATTGATCATCCATACAACACGCGTCGGCAGGGGTCATATCAGCTTAAGGTGACGGCGTTCTACGACGATATCGGATCAGCTGGGAGGCAAAGGATAACATACGGACTTACGTTGATCGCTGTCGATCAGCCGTGGCGTTTTCTCTATGGCCCCGGGCATGGTCTAGGATAAGATTCAACAACCTAGTTTTTTCAATGGGCTTGGTGGCGAATTCATCGCAACCGGCGTCGAGGCATTTTTGGCGATCAATGGACATCGCGTGCGCGGTCAGAGCAATGATAGGACCTAGGTAGCCTTCCGACCGTAACTGAGTCGTGGCCGCGTAGCCGTCCTGGACCGGCATCTGCATGTCCATCAGAATGACGTCAAACGGCTGACCCCGATGATAAGCCTTCATCGCCGTTTCGTACGCCAATTGTCCGTTCTCAACCACCTCGACGTCACACCCGGCTCTGCGCAGCACGAAAGAGATCAGCTTTTGATTATCCGGGCCATCTTCGGCCAAAAGCACACGCGCACCGATCTTTTCACGGACACGCCCTGAACACCCAGTGTCCTGTGCGATGGGTGTTTGGGCCTCCGTGGTTTGATTCGTCATAGACGCGCCAGGCAGCGATTCGGTCTGCACGGTTGCGGTAAAGGCGCTGCCTTGCCCGTACACGCTGGAAACGGTGACGTCACCGCCAAGCATCTGTGCAAGACGACGAGAGATCGCTAGACCAAGGCCGGTACCGCCAAATCTTCGTGTGGTGGAGCTATCGGCCTGGGAAAATGCTCGGAACAAGCGTGCTTGCTGTTCTTGTGTCATACCGATGCCGGTATCAATGATCTGAAACGTCATACGCGTACCCCGCAGCGACTCAACGGCGTGCGCGCTGACAACCAATCGTACCCCGCCGTGTTCTGTAAACTTGATTGCGTTACTGATCAGATTGACCAGGACTTGGCGGATGCGTGTCGGATCACTGACAATCATATCTGGAATCGGGCTGGCATACTCTACGCTCAATGTGAGTTTCTTTGCGCTTGCCCGATTCCTCAATAGGGCCATCACATCAGACGCAATCTGCTCAGGCGAGCACTTGATCTTTTCGATCGTGATTTGGCCCGCTTCGATCTTGGACAGATCGAGGATATCATTAATGATTTCCAAGAGGTGCTGCCCGTTTCGCTGGATGGTCTTGATTGCGTCGATCCGTTCAATTCGGGACTGATGGGTATCACTCTGATCCAGAAGCAGGTCGGCGAAACCAATGATCGCGGTTAGGGGCGTGCGGATCTCGTGACTCATATTGGCCAAAAACTCGCTCTTGGCTTGGCTTGCCGCTTGGGCTTGGACTCTTGAATCTTCAAGCTGCTCGGCTCTGTCAGATAGCTGCTGGGCCATCTGGTCGATTGACGATGCCAACATTGACACCTCATCGTTTCCTGACAGGCCCGTGCGCGCAGCGGTGTCACCGGTGGCGATCCGGTGGTTAACGTACACAAGCCTCCGTATCCGTTTGGTCAGGTGATGATGCAGATATATGCCAAGGCCGGTGGCAAATAAGCCCAAGACAACGACGAATTGAGCCACCTGTAACCTGACCGACGCCGTTGCATTCCGTTTGAGATTCGCAAGATTTTTCTCAATGATCAGTGCACCTATCCGCGACGACCGGATCTCTCCGGGATTGGCGTCCATAAGAATCGGATACACGCCGATGACCATCTGACGATCGTCAAGACAAGTGACCTGACCTCGTCTATCGATCACGACCTGTTCAACCAAAGACGATCGGGCAGGATCCTCGGTCACCGCCAACTGGCTGCGTGATTGACCTATTTCGTCGATACGCAAAGACGCAATCACCCGGCGTCGTTCGTCAATCAGAATAGCTGTTTGCACATTGACGTCGTTTCCAAGCGAGGCCACGTGAGCCTGAATTCGTTCATATTGCTGGTTCCAACACTGACGCTCAATGATCGCCTGAAGCCAGGTCATGAAGTGATGTAGATCGTCAATCTCCTGTCGTTCTACATTCCGATGAGCACGCCGCTCGTTGGCCAATAGGCTCCAGCCGGCAATTGAACCGGTAAACAGGATCAATATAAGGGGAATGGATACCCGAAGGCTGTGCCAAGGTGATGCTCGTGCCTGCAGGACATCCATAAATTGCTAGAATCCGCTAAGGCGAGACGTGCGGTTCCACGCCGTCAAGCAACCCCGATTCGCAAAGGTTATCAACGTTTACTCCAGCCCGCAGCAAGCCTGATCCGGTCATGACGGTCGCCAACCTGTCGCCCAGCTGACGGATCGGAGAATGAGGCCCACTGAGCAACTGCTTGTTCTTCTGGTGCGAAGGTAACCGCAATCCGTCATAGGCAGATAGGATGTCGTCTGGGCTGAGTTTGAGCCTTGCCGCCATGCGCTGTGCGGCGTCTGATGGATGATGTTCTAAGTGATCTAAGGCCAAGAACCAACCCTGTAACAGCGTGATGAGTTGGGTGCGGTATGGGTCGATATCGCCTGTGCGAACGACCAAAACATCCACAACCTCATCTGGGATCTGAGAGCTATCGAAAAGCTGTCGCGCGCCCCGCGACAACAGACGACTTCGCACCGGCTCAAACGTCACCACCACGTCGATCTCACCGCGATCAAATGCGCGATCGTGTTCATGCACCTCTAAAGGAATCACCTGAACGTCGTCGACAGACAGCCCAACCGATTGCAGAGCCCGTGTGAGCATGTACCCACCCAAGGCGGTGTTCTCTACGCCAACTTTTTGACCGCTAATATCGGCCAGTGTCTCCACAGGCGACCTTGCCAAGATGGCGTCGGCACCTGTTGAGATATCGGTCACCAGAATCACCTGAACTTGATGACCGTCCTGACGCAGTGTCAGCACTTCATCGAGCGTCAGCGCACCGACATCAACGGCGCCATTTCGAAATGCTTGCAGAACCTGAGTCGCCGATGAGTACTCGACCAAACGAATGTGGTCTTGCTGGTAGTAACCCAAGTCGCGGGCAAGGTAAAATGGTTCGTAACCCGGCCATACATTGGTACCCATCACCAATGGACGTACCCCGGCAAGATCACGGGGCTCTAGCGCTTTGCTGAGCTGTTGCGCGAAACCGCCGTAATATGTAACGACGATGACCAGCAGGCCGGCCAATCCTAGCGCCGCGACTTTAAAATTTCGATTGTGGGTATCTAACAAATACATTATTTGGCCTTTATACTGTCGGCTAATTGAAGTTATCAGGTTGGCTTGTCAGACCACTTCTTGGCATACACATCTCTTGCCGACCACGTTCCGATAACGATGCGTTTCGGATCGAACGACTATCGATGGTTTATCACTGGACAGTACATCGCCGTGATCAGATGGCCGTTAGACCGTCACCCACGGGTCCTGGCACGGTCAACTCGAATTGCCGTCCGTATTGAGGACAGGCTTATCACGATTGGGTGTGAACTGACCTAACGTCCGCTTCCACATGACGTGACGACGATGTGCAGTTGCACGGGGGGGCACTATCCAGATACTGCCGACGACACTCGATCCAAATGGCTGTAGGGACTGTCGGTGCCTGTCTGGTTAAGCTCCCGACCAAATTGGATCGCTGACGGAAACACTGCCGCGGCAACGAAGATCGCGGTAAGGACCAGACCCAGGGCGATCCGCTGCCACGTTTGTAATCTCCGAACACCTGGCGCTACACTCACTCCAAAGGCCAGCGGACTCAAACCAAGTAATACGGAATGAACACTCGCCATTTCAGCGTACCAGCGGCCATTGAGCAGAAGTCCAGCCAAGAGAACGATCGGTACGTCGATCATGGCGGTGGTGGTGGGGTAACTCTGTCTATCAAACGCCAACAATACCGCCACGCCACCGCCGGCGAGCGTGGCGGCCAGCGCCAGTCCCAGTTGACCCAAGGTCTGGCTTCCAGAGAAGAGCGTCGTCAGGCCCACACCACCGCTGGTCACCAACAGCGCTGCGGCCAGCCACCGACCGCAGGTCCTGTCTGTCGCGATTCTGGCAAGCACGCTCCAAATCAATAAACAGACGACACCAAAACCGACGGCGTACACTGTGGACTGCGACGCTGACCAGTGGTACTCCAGGTAAGACTGCAATAGCAACGGCGCAGCGCTGAAAGCCAAAGCCGCGCGAAACATCCACACCCGCCGACACCAAACCCGACGCACCAACGCCAAACAGGACACTAGAAACGCCGCCGGCATGAGTACAGTCAGAAGCCACTGTTGTGACTGAACCGGTGGCAGGGGAGGCCAGCCTTCAGTGGCGTGGTAGCCGGCAGTGAAGCCAACACAAAGCCCTACGGGCCAGCCTAGCCCGGTTTGCTGCCAGCGATCCAGCGCAACGACAGCTGCGGCGCATAGGATTGCCGGTAACGCCAAACCCCACCAAAACCAGACTGGCTCGATCATCGTTGCAGTGCCGTCAAGAAAAGGAGTATCTAGGCGATCACAGATGAAGCCTACTGTCGTATACCCTCGAAACTGATCAAGATTCGCACGTCGTCGCCGACGGCGCTGAGCATATGATCGATGCCAAAATCGCTGCGTTTGATCCTCAATTCGGTGGCAAAGCCGATCCTGTCATTTCCCCAAGGATCCTTGCCCTCGCCCAGTTTTTCTAGTTCGACGGTCAGGGATCGACTCACCCCGTGGAGCGTGAGGTCACCGGCCACCCGGTATCCTTGTTCGACCGCTTCAACGGCCGTGCTCTTAAACGTGATCACGGGAAACTGCTTGGCATTAAAGAAATCCGGGCTACGCAAGTGCTCGTCTCTTTTCTTGTGACCGGTGTCTACGCTTGCGGTCTTAACGGTAAAGGAAAACGATGATCGTGTCGGATCGTTCGTGTCAATCGCAAAAACGCCCTCCGATTCATTGAACCGCCCGTAGGTGTAACTCATGTTGAGATGCTTGATCACAAAAACGATTCCGGTGTGGCTTTCATCGAGTTTGTAGTCATCGGCGGCCGATGCGGTCGACACCGCAACGCCCAACGTGCATGCGAACAACAAAGTCGTTTTAATGCTTGCAAGACCGTTATTCATCGATCGGTTCCTTTCTCTGGTTCGGGGGGATCAGCAGCGTAGGAAACGCCACTTATTCTAGTCAGATCAGCTTACACGAGCGAGCCAGTAAAAGCGAGATTGTGACGAACAATCGCAAACGAACGGGTAGACGTAAAGCGTTTTATTTTAGAATGATGCAGCAACTTAACCTCGGCCAGAATGCCACCGGGTCTCCCGCAGAGGTTTGACGGACTACCGGCTACTGGCCGCGTACAGTGTCGTCACATGGACCTCAGCGGGTCTGCGGTTCTAAAGGCATGCGGTTTGGTTTCGTCGGGTTCGATATCGTCAACCCGGCTTATTTGTTGGCGATCAATGTGTTATTCTCTACTTTTTGGGCATACGGACCCCGTGAGCAAGGAGACCGGTATCCAGCTGGTTCATCATACGGTTCATCTTTGGAAGATCCCGTTCAACGCGGACGAGGCGACCGCCGTCCTTCCGTTGTTAACCGACGACGAAGTGAACCGATCAGATACGTTCCGCTTCGATCGAGATCGGCTGGCGTTTATACATGCCAGGGGTTCATTGCGCGCGCTTCTGGGTCGGTACCTTCAACTGCCACCAGAAAAAGTCGTCTTCGACTATCAACCCGATGGCAAACCGATGCTTCAAGGCCACGACAGTGGTCCGGACATTCAATTCAATCTAAGCCACACCCAAGGGCTTGCAGCGATTGCCATGACGTCCGGTATGGAGGTGGGAGTCGACGTCGAACGGGTCCGACCTGTTCAGGAGCGTGACTCGATTTCTGCATCACACTTTACCAGTCAAGAACGGAGTCTGTTTGGACCGGCACACAGCGATGAAGCGTTTTGCGGCTGTTGGACGCGTAAGGAGGCAGCGCTTAAGGCGATAGGCAAGGGACTGATGCGGCCACTGGACACGTTCGGCGTTGTGGCAGACGACCAGCGTCAACACGATCGGTTTCGAGTGGTGGGCGATTTTCCCAACGCCAGCCAATGGTGCGTACACAGTTTTAAGATTGAGCCGAACTACGTCGGAGCGGTCGCCGTCCCGTCAGATCAATCCAATCTTGTCATCTTCAACTGGGACCCATGAGCGACAGAACAAGGCAACAGAAGCCATCTGCGGCCAACCCGTCGGCGTTGTCGTTCCAGCTCGGCGGAGACTGTGCGGTGGTTGTTTGTAAAAGCCGCCGAGCACGATATGATCATCGGCCATTGGCATGAACAGAATCATCATCACAGGCGGCGCGGGGTTTGTCGGCTCGCATCTGGTTCAGAGGATTCAGACGGAGAATCCCAATGCCCATATTGTGGTCATCGACGATTTTCGAACTGGTACATTTGCCAATTTGGCCCATGACCGTGACGGCGATTTTCGGTTCGGTGGTGAACTGATCGCCCGGTCACTCAATGACCTTGCTCTGGATGAGCTGATCGAACATTATGAACCTGATGTCGTCTTCCACGAGGCTTCGATTACCGATACCACCGTCACCGATCAAGCCAAAATGATGATCGATAACGTCGAGCCATTTGAAGCGTTGCTCGAAGCGGTTGTGCAATCGGATACCAAACTGGTGTGGGCGTCCAGTGCGGCCACGTATGGAATACACGCCAACGGCGCGACGGCCGCCCGGCGGCCGTTTGTGCTTGGTGACGCCGGCTGTCCGGCAAATGTTTACGGCTTCTCAAAGTGGGTTATGGAAAACGCACACCGGCGTATGCTGGCAAAACACCCTGACGCCCACATCGTGGGGCTTAGGTATTTCAACGTCTTCGGGCCCGGTGAGCAAAATAAGGATCATATGGCGAGCATGGTGTTCCGCTTGGCCCAGCAGATGCTCAACGGCCAACGACCACGCGTCTTCGTCGACGGCGAACAGGCCCGGGACCAGGTGTATGTCCTAGATGTTGTGGATGCCACACTCGCCGCTGCTTCCAACGACGCCAAAAGCGGGATCTACAACGTGGGATCGGGGTCCGCCACGACCTTCAATCAGATCATCGGAGCGCTTAATGAAGCGTTAGGAACCGACCACAAGCCCGATTATTTTGAGAACCCTTACAAGTTCTATCAAGACTATACGTGTGCCGATCTAACCCAGACTCGAATCGGGCTTAGGTGGCAGCCGTCTTTCGATGTGCAACAAGCCATTATCCAATACGCACGATGGCTTCAAAATAACTGGACATAAATGAGCGCTGATGGGCACAGTCGATGCCGTGACCTCGCCGTTGATGGACACTGCCCCGTTTTATACCAAGCGTAGAGGATGATCTTTGTGAACCGTTAACGAACAAAGATGTAAGCCAATCACGGTCTTCGATGGTGTGTCGGTATCGCGCAAATAGACAAGGCTCTTGACGCAGGCAAAACGTGGGCGCTGACAGTGATATCACACACATCCGCGATATGTCTACTTTCCAACAGTCTCTTCCATGATCTGGCCACAAATGTTCTGATGCCTTCACTGGTCACGGTGTAGCGGTGTCCTGCAAACGCGGAAAAGGATTGGGAATCGGTGCCCGTACCGCTCCATACGCCGGCTGTTACCCATTGGTCGACGATGGGTGTGCCGGAGCTTCCGATTGCCTTTTCAACACGAAACCTTTCGTGTCCCACTTGATGTTTGAAGTCAATGACGGTCGTCTCGAACATTTGCGTGTGTAGAATAAGTGGACAATCGTCAGCGCAGCAAACGAGTGACCGACTGATCCCAGGCTCTGGATGATCGGGACGAATCACACATTGGGTGACAGACAATGAAAACCGGTGTTCTTCGAATCGCGACCTGTCAGTTTGCTGTCAGCGCCAGCGTGCAGCGTAATGCGTCACAGATCTGTCGGCAGATTGCCCAGGCCAAAAAATTGCGTGCTGATATTGCTCATTTTCCAGAATCGGCGTTGACCGGCTACCCCGGCACCGATCTGTGTTCTTGGGCAGGGTTTGATTGGGACCACCTGCGTCGACAGACTCAGGCCATCTGTGATCTGACTGCAAAGAAAAAAATATGGGTGATCCTGGGAAGTGCCCACCGTCTGACCGGTGAAAGATTGCCTCACAACTGTCTCTACGTGATCAACCCCACCGGGCGTGTCGTCGACCGCTACGACAAGCGGTTTTGCATGAACGCGGATTTCAAGCACTACACACCCGGCGACCATTTCGTGACCTTTGCCCTCAATGGCGTGCGTTGCGGCTTGTTGATTTGCTTTGACCTACGGTTTCCCGAGCTGTATCGTCAGATGGTCAAACAACGGATCCAGTTCGTCATGCAATCCTTCTACAACGCTCGTGTTGCCGGGCCGACGGTTCATCGCCACATCATGCGCCAGACCATGCAGGCCCGTGCGGCCACCAACGGGTTGTGGTTCAGCGGGGTCAACGCCTGCGGCTACTACCAATCCTACCCCAGCGTGTTTATCCAGCCTGACGGTAAGATCGTCGCCTCACTGAAGCAGCACCGCGCCGGGGTCATGGTTAACCGCGTGGACACACATCGGACCTTCTACGATCCATCCTGTCCCTACCGTGACAAGGTCATCGGTGGAGCGTTAAGCAACGGATCGTCCGTGAAGGACCCACGTAGCCACCGTCGACGATCGTTTTGAGGTGTGGTGGCGGCGGCTTCAAGCACTACAGATCGTGACTCGGGTGAAGCCATGCTCTCTCTCGGACGGCAATCACAGGACACAACAACAGTGTGTCACGGTAACCGGTTGATATCTTAGATGAGGAAGAAGATCGCAGATCATTGCTAAAACAGATTGTGGTCGAACAGCAGCGTCACAGCCTGCCGGCGAAGACAATGTCGCCGCTAGGCCTGTCCGTTAGAAAAGAAACGGTGTGTGCCGTGGGCCTCGATGGCTTGACCGATCCGTCCCAGAGCGTGCGTGTATGCAGCAGTGCGCATATCGGTTTTCATCTGAGTCATAAGATTGAAGATCGCGTTGAACTCCCGGGACATGATATCCCGCAGCCGGCGGTGTACTTTCTCGATCGACCAGTAGTAGCCTTGGCGGTTTTGGACCCATTCAAAATAGCTGACCGTGACACCGCCGGCGTTGGCCAGGATATCGGGTATCACCAACGTATTTTTTTCGGCCAGTATCTGGTCGGCTTGACTGGTGACAGGGCCGTTGGCCACTTCAACGACGACAGGAGCTTGGACGGCCGCGGCGTTGTCTGCGGTAATCTGGCTCTCGAGTGCCGCCGGGATCAGTATGTCGACATCCAGCTCCAACAGCTGCTGATTGGTGATCTGCTCTGCTTCGACCGCTTCGCAAACCGAACCGTCACAATAAACCGCCTTCAAGTGTCGCGTTTCGCTCTTGATCTTGATTAAACTGGGAACATCAAAACCTGCCGGTCGGTATACACCCCCGCGAGAGTCACTGACCGCGACGAGCTGATAGCCGTCGGCACCCAACAAAGCAGCAACGTGTTGTCCGGCGTTCCCGAACCCCTGTACGGCCACACGGACCTGTTGGGGCTTCCAGCCGCGGCGGTGTTCAAGTTCCTTAATACAGTAGTAAGCGCCCCGACCGGTCGCGTCGTCACGGCCAAGACTACCGCCCAAAGGCAGCGGCTTACCCGTGATCATCGCGGGCGTATGAGCACGGCGAATCTTGGAGTACTCGTCCATCATCCAGCCCATGATCATGGCATTGGTGTAGACATCGGGAGCGGGGATATCCTTTTCCGGGCCAATGAAGTCTGCGATCTGGCCAATAAAACCGCGAGCGAGCCGCTCTAGCTCCATCCGCGACAGCTCCTTTGGATTGACGATCACGCCGCCTTTACCGCCCCCAAAGGGAATCCCCACCACCGCACACTTACAGGTCATCCAGAGTGCCAGTGCCTTCACTTCATCTAGCGACACATTGGGGTGAAAACGGATACCACCCTTGGCCGGACCACGGGTATCGTCGTGGCGCACGCGGTAACCGGAAAAGACCCGCAATGAACCATCGTCCATTCGAACAGGGATTGAGACCTGAATGATTGCTTTGGGGTGCTTCAATCGTTCGATGGCTTCTTGGTCAAGTTTGGCATACGCCGCAGCGCGGTCCAATCGGCCAACGGCGTCGTCAAACACGCCCACTTCCGACTGAAGGTGCGTCAATACACTCATGACACTTTCATCCTCCTTTAACGCGCACCACGCGGCGATGGGAAATATGAATAACGTATCGCTTGTGGATCACCTGACCACTGTCTCAGGACCGACAGACGCTCCCACCCAAGGACCGGAGTTTCCCAGCAGACAGAGAAACCACCATGGCCCCAGCGGGCGGGTCGATTTACACCTGATTCGTATATCGGTTGTTTGGGTTAGCCAGATGCGTGAAGGCCATCGGTTAGATCCCCACCTTTGGGCAGTGGCGGATCACCTGACACTGGTCGCACAATGGCTTGCGAGCACCACAGACCGCCCGGCCATGGAGAATCAGCAGATGAGCTAACATGGTCCAATTCTTACGCGGGAACAGGGGTATGAGATCCTGCTCAATTTTCTTTGGATCGGTGTGACGGCTCAAGCCCAATCGCCGACTCAATCGGCCAACGTGGGTGTCGACCACCACGCCCTCGTTCTTGCCAAAGGCGTTGCCCAATACAACGTTGGCGGTCTTGCGCGCCACGCCGGGGAGTTGGGTAAGCTGTGCCATCGTGTCGGGTACACGACCTGCGTACTTCTGGGTCAGGATCTGGCTGCTGCCCTGGATTGACTTGGCCTTCTGGCGAAAAAACCCAGTGGTACGAACAATTTTCTCAATTTCTCGGATTGGCGCTCTACCCATTGCTTCGGGAGTGGGGTATTTTTTAAAGAGAGTGGGGGTTACCTTGTTAACGCGGGCATCTGTGCACTGGGCGGATAAGATGGTCGCAACGAGCAGCTGGTAGGCGTCGTGATAACGCAGCGCGCATTGGGCATCGGGGTAGGTACGCAAGAGTATGAGATAAAGACGTCCGGCACGCTGACGACGCCTAGAATGAGTCTCCGAGGAAATTGAAGATCGATCTTGCCGCTTGGGGAATGGCCCAGTTTTGCTTTGATGTTTGACCGTTTTCTTCATACAAGGTGGCCCAATGACCTCTAGGAGTCGCCGTGGTTTGGCTGACATCGATCGTCGTCCATCGTCGGTATAAGACGTGGCCCAACCCTACGATTAGGTCAGGCAACAGAACTGGAATCATAGATTCTTATATTCTGTTTTTTTTATGTTTTCCATTGTGTATTGACTTAACATATCCTTCATGACCTTACTTCCCCGTTCAAAAGTGATTTCACGGTTTTATTTGCCCCTGGCCATGGGGGTGCTGGTATTGGGGTTGTATGTATCGTCTCTGGACAATCCCTTCATACTGGACGACCACGCGGCGATCGTGGATAACCCAGACGTCTCAGAATCACAGGGTATCTTGACGCTTTGGGTGCGAGATTTCTGGGCCGGCCGTCGGGTCGGACAAGTGGTCTACCGTCCGATCACGGCGTTTAGCCTCTATCTTAACGCCCAGCTGGCGGGCCTGTCACCGTTGGCCTTCCGTGTGGTCAACATCGCGTTGCTGGGGCTTCTGGGGTGGATCGTTGCTGCGTGGCTGAGCCGGTATACGGTGTACAAAACAGTGGCGTGGCTCGGATCGCTGCTTTTCGTCGCTCATCCAGCCCACGCGGAGATGATCAACCATATCGTTGGTCGTGCCGAGTTACTGGCCATGATCGGCGTGGTGGGGTTCTTGCTGCTACACATCCGTGCGTTAGAGACGGTGGGGTGGCGAGGGGGCGATCAGATTAGTCGGACCAAGAGGTGTCTGGGCACGTCCGCCGCGGCGCTGGCGGGGTTGATCACGGCCACAGTCGCGTTTTTTAGCTCGCTGACGGGATTGCTGCTTATCCCCGCAGTGGTGGTTCAGGCAGCGCTTTGGCGGTCAAAATATTATCGAAAGGCGCCACGGCCACCGGGGAAAGGCGACGGGTTTGTACACGCGTTGGCCGGCGTATGTCTAACGATTCCCGCTGTGACTTTCTGGAGCGGGCGAGCGTTTGCTGCCAGAGTGATACCGGTCTCGTGGAACCCGACACAACTGGCTCCGGCGACCGACGACTTGGCCCACAACCCGCTTCTGTCGGTGAACCTGGTCGACCGTGTCCCTGCAGCGCTTTCATTGGTCTGGTTTTACACCCGTCAGGTGATTTGGCCGGATACCAGTTACAGCCACGTACCCACAAATTGGCCGACCATGACAAGTGTATCGGTTATCTTTGGAACGGTGGTGGTGGTGTGGTTGGTGGTCATGCTGGTCATCCTATTATCTAAACGTCATTGGCTGTGTATGGCACCAACGCTCGTGCTGGGACAACTGGTGTTGGTCACAGGTTTGTGGCTAGAACGCCCCGTCTACGCGTCAAATCAGCTGGTCATGCCGATGACACTGGCCGCGACCATGTGCATGACCTCTGTGATCGCTTATCTGACCGGTCACTCTTTACGCAAACGAGCGGTGGCTGTGATCCCTTGCGCTGTCCTGTTGCTGATGATGTACGTGACGGTGCTGGGGATCAACGCCAGATGGTTTAGCACCCCACGTTTGATGGCCAGTGACCTTCAGCGTCGCCCACACAATCCTGTATTAATGTACAACTACGCCGGTGCGCTCATTCAGGCCGGTGTCTACGAAAACGCAATATTTTGGTTGAATCTAGCGATTGAATTGAAGCCTCGGTCGATCGGAGCAAGGCACAAACTTGCACAGGCCTATCATATGCGTGGTGACTTCACCGCCGCCCGTAGGCAATATCAACAGATCCTGAATCTGGAACCTTACGATGTGCCTTCCCGTATCCATCTTGCGGAGCTGGCGATTGATGACAAAGATTTCGAAACCGCTGCGCGACACGTCGCCGAAGCACAAAAGACAGCACCCACTCACGCCGAAGTGATGTATAGCCGAGCAAAGCTGGCGCTACTTCGGGGCGACTTGGACGCGGCACTGTTACGCTACGAAGTGTTGTTGGCATTGTACCCAAGCCATGAGCTAGGACGGCGCGATTTGCTAGAGCTTCAGGTGGCTGACACCACTTCCCTGAGCGTGCCCGGACATAATTGATACCGACCTGCACTCATGATCACAAACCATTTGTGAACGCGGGACACCACAGAGCTAACGACATTTCTTACTTTTGTCGCCAGCCAGAAGTAACTACAGCAGCCCATCTGTTTCGGCCAAACCAAACATGATGTTCATGTTCTGGATCGCCTGTCCACTGGCGCCCTTGATCATGTTATCCAGTGCACTGAAAACGACAATTTTTCGGCTCTGTGGCGGACCCACCAGGCGAACCGTCACGTCGCAAAAATTGGTAGCTACCACATGCTTAATGTTAGGCAGATCATTGCGGACGCGCACGAAACGCTCGTTGCCGTAAGCCACTTCAAAAGCTTCGAACAGGTCCTCTTCGGTCACACCCGGGTCCGCTGGATCCACGTAGATCGTTTGTAAAATTCCGCAGTCAATCGGTAACAGGTGTGGTACGAACAATACCTCCACACCGGAGCCGGCAACGGTCGATAACGTTTGCTCGATCTCGGGTTGGTGGCGGTGCTGTCCGATCATCCCGTAGGACCCGAACGCTTCATTTTGATCTACAAAGTGCGGGTGATGGATCGGATTGCGTCCCGCGCCAGTAACACCCGAAGCGGCGTTGACCACAATTCGATCCTGACGGATCAGGTTTGCTCTGACCAATGGCGCGATCGCCAGTGCACTGGCAGTGGGATAACAACCGGGATTGGCCACCAACACGGCACCGGCCAGCTGGTCGCGGAACAGCTCGGGCAAACCATAGACCGCCGTCGAAAGATTGGCCGCGTCGGTGTGAGCCTGACCATAAGCAGCCTCGTACGCACTGGCGTCTGCCAATCGGTAGTCAGCTGATAGATCAATCACGCGTACCGCGGCATCGAGGAGCCTTGGAACATATGTCATGGCCACGCGGTGCGGAAGCGCCAAAAAGACCACATCGGCTTCCTCGGCAATTGATCTGGCGTCAATGGGACGGCACGCCGCAACGGTATCAGGGATTCTTCCCAGCAACCTGGGAAACTCCTCGACCATGTTGGGCAGCTCCTGCCGGTGACTGGCCAGGTAGCTTAGGCTCGCGCCGGGGTGACGTGACAAAATCTCGATCAGGTATAGACCTGTGTAACCCGTCGGGCCGACGATCGCAACGCGAATACTCATAATGCGTTCCCGGATTCATAACCGTGCTTCAACCATTCCAACCAAAGCAGACGCCGAATCGACGACACACAAAACAGACGTCTCTCTTGTCACCTTACTGTTGTGACCGATTGCCGCGGTTTGTCAACCCCGTGTCCGCTACGCGAACAGACTGCCATAATGGCATGAACGGAGCGAAGACCAGTCTTGTAACCACCTTAATATCATATACTTAAAATATTCCTATTGGCATAGCCCTTGCGATAGAGCTTTCTAGAGACGCGCAGCTGCGTGGTGACGAAACGATAAAGGTGTAACCAGCAAATGAAAGGAGATTTCACCATGTTACCGACGCTAGGAAGAAGAACAGGCGGTTTGCACTTAGACAGACCACTCACTTTGCTGAACGAAATTGATCGCATCTTGGGCCGCAGCTGGGAAAACACCGGAGAGTATACCGGGACCGGGGCGTATCCTGTGGACATCCGAGAGGATCAGGACGCGGTTTATGTTGAAGCCGAGCTGCCCGGTTTCCGAAAAGATCAGATCGAAGTAAATCTTGAAAAAGGCATCCTGCGAATCGTTGCGCAGCGAGATGACAAGGAAAAAAGTGGGGCGGTCCACCTGTCGGAACGCCGTTTCACACAGATTGCCCGCGCCTTTACGTTGCCGACGGACGTCGACGAAACCAATGTAGAGGCAAAACTGACCGAAGGTGTGTTGTTCCTCAAGCTCCACAAGCGCGAAGAGGTTAAACCCCATCGCATTGCGGTCAAGTGAAAAAACCTGAGATCACTCAACCAAGCCTGTCAAACAGCCGCGGTATATTCCGTGGCTGTTTTTTTCTGAGGAATAACCGCCACCGGTTACCGGAGTCGTAAACCCGGCCGATTCAGTAGCTCAAACGAAACATGTTTCCACATCACTGTTAAGGATCAAAAAGGGTGGCGCGTCTTGCTCATCCCACCGCTGATACGCGGTTCAAACAACATAATGGCAAATTTGGTGATCGGTAGCCGTCTGGATCGATCAATCGTGGACGACGTGAGCATAAGCCTCGACCAGATCAGATACGAACGGACGGGAGGACCATGATTCAAAGGGGTCATTGGCCCAGCACATACCGGCGTAACGCGTCAGCCACACCGTCGTCGTCGTTCGAGGCCACCACCACATCAGCTTCTAGGCGGGCTTCGTGCCAGCCGTTTTCGACCACGACCCCCAATCCAGCCCAACGGATCATCTCGACGTCGTTGGGGGCATCGCCGATTGCCATGACCTGCCGGGCGCTGATCCCCAGATCTGCGACGATCCACTGAAGGGCATGGGCTTTGTTTACCCGGGCGTGGACGACTTGGACGACATGCCGATCACTGATCACCACGGCGATTTGATGGCCATAGGCCTGTTCAATTGCTGATCGAACCGGTAGAAGCAAACCGGGTGGCGCCAAGAACATCATCTTGGTGACCGGCTGATCGATGCACGCTTCAATCGGTCCCAAATAATCGGGCTGAGCCTGTTTGGACGTTTCCACGTGTAGGGCCGGATCGACACGATCGGTATACCATCGGTCCAGGATCTCGATATTAACAACCACACTTGGCTCGATCTGCCTTGCTAGCCCCACGATACGCTTGGCCAGCGCACCGTCCACCGGTTGGTGATACAGATGCCGCTGACCGGCGTTGTGATAAATCAGCGCTCCGTTGTAGCTCACATGAACGCCATGAAGCCCAAGCCGTTGGCAAAATGCCCGCACACCTCGGGGGGGTCGAGCTGATGCCAGCACGACCGACACCCCGCGCCCAGTGACCGCGGCCACCGTTTGGACCGTGCGTTCACTGATGCTTTTGTCTGACCGCAGCAGTGTGCCGTCCAAATCGATCGCGACCAGCGCAATTGGCGCAGGTTCGTGCTCCGGCTGGATGGCCAGGCGCCGACGCGTCGAATTGGATATCCTGTTCTGCATGCACATCCACCGAAATATCGTACCCGCTCACCCGGCCAATCGGCTAGGCATGCTGTACCGTCACGAGGTCACGCAGCTGCCTTGGTCGGGTCGCATCTGGGACGTCCACACCCATTTACATGACCTTGATGCGGCACGCACATTTTTTCAGGTGGCGGACCTTTTTGGTATCGAAAAAGTTTGGAGCATGAGCCCATTAGAAGAGGTAGATAGGATTGGTACAGAGTTCGCAGGCAGAATTCAGTTCATCGCTGTGCCAAATTACCAAGACGCACACCGCAACCCCCACACGTTTACCACCGACTGGCTCAAGCGGATCGAGGGGTTTGCGGCCAAAGGTTGCCGTGTGTGTAAGTTCTGGGCCGCACCTCGAGGACGAGACTTTCACCCGGCACTGCGACTTGATTCTCCAATCCGGTACGAAGGGATGCGGTTGGCCCGATCGCTGGGCATGACGTTCATGACCCATATTGCCGATCCCGATACCTGGTTTGCCAACCAATATCGGGATCAGCGACGCTACGGCACGAAAGCCCAACAGTACGACGCCTTCTCACGCCTGCTGGAAGAATTCCATGATGTTCCCTGGTTAGCGGCACACATGGCCGGCGACCCCGAACACCTGGATCATGTCCAGCGACTGCTAGACCGACACCCCAATCTGCACGTGGATACAGCCGCAACCAAGTGGATGGTTCGCGAGCTCAGTAAGCACCCGGACCATTTCCGACAATTTTGTCAATTGAACCCAGGCAGGGTTTTGTTTGGCAGTGATATTGTTGCCGACTCAGCCGATGCCACATTCGATCTGTTGGCCAGTCGCTATTGGGCACTGCGTGCATTGCTAGAAACGGACTACAACGCGCCCAGTCCCATAGATGATCCCGACGTCGGTCGGCCGCCTGAGCATAGCGCTTTGTTACAAGGTGCCAGACTCGATCCGGCTTCATTGGCGATGGTGTATCGGCACGCGGCCGCCAACTTCATGCCTCGAACGACACAGGATCGACGCTGATACGTCTATGGACCGATCCTCCCTGATCAGACGGCACCGCTAGGGACATCTGCCGCGCACAAACGATGTGGTCGATGACGTCATCGATGCCCACACCGTGTTTGACCTGTGCAAAGACCACCGGTCCGCTGTCGCGCATGCGCTTGGCATCGTTTGCCATGACCGTCAGGTCCGCACCCACCGCTTGGGCCAAGTCAGTTTTGTTGACCACCAACAGATCTGATTGGGTGATTCCCGGACCACCCTTTTTGGGGATCTTATCACCGCCGGAGACGTCGATGACGTAGATCGTGTAGTCAGCCAGCTCGCGGCTAAAGTGCGCCGCCAGATTGTCGCCCCCCGATTCGATCAACAATAGATCCGGTTGGAACTGAGTTGTCAGCCGCTCCAGTGCCAGCAGGTTAGCTGAAACGTCTTCTCGAATGGCGGTATGTGGACAGCCCCCGGTCTGGACCGCTGCGATTCGTGAGGCATCCAGCGCTTGGTGACGAATGAGGAACTGTGCGTCTTCCTCTGTAAAAATATCGTTGGTGACCACCGCGAGATTCAACCGCCGACCCATGGTCTGACACAGGACCATGACCAGGGCGGTCTTGCCGCTACCCACAGGGCCGCCGATACCGACCGTAAAGCTGCGCTGAACATAATCTCTTTGGGGCTTGCGTATTGGCCGTTGACGATCGCCAAAGCGGCCGGGATGGCTTTCGTCACTGGGTCCTTGGTCATGGCGCATGTGCATCAGGTCTTCTCCAGTCGTAGGGGCTAGCTGTCAACTCTGAAACAGGCGTGAATACAAACGATCATGTGAACCTTGTAAAACATCGATATGTGGTGCGACTTGAGCGGCGTCTTGCAACGGCAGTCCCACACAGCGATCTACGATCCGCTGGGCGCAGGGCATCAACCGGTGCTGAAGGGCCTGGCCCTCAAGACCACCGACCGCTCCCAGACGGACAGCGCTGGAGATCAAACCCCTCAGCGCAAGAAACAGGAATAACTTTGCTGATTGATCCGATGAGGCGTTGACGGCCCGCGTTACAGCACCGAACACCGGGGCCAGATGGCAGGGCCATCGCTGAATCTTCACGGCGTGGCGAAGCCCGGCAAGCGTTTCGGAGCAAAACGTCATTTCGGCACTGGCCAGCAGAGCCTGTCCCTGACCACGGCTTGCACGATTGGCCACATGATTACTGATAAACGCCTCGCACCGTCGATCGACATATGCAAAATCCGCCGGATCGCGGTGCACCGCCATGACAAACGGCAGAGCGCCCTTTCCCGTCTGCCATAAACTGGAAGTCACGAACGCGTCAATCTTATGGGGATCATCCAGTTCACCCCACTGCCAGGCCGTCTCCAAGCCACCCGAGTGCGCAAAGCCTCCTGTGGGAAAGGCGGAATCGACCAGCTGCCAGACGACCCATTCCTCCGCCCTCGGCGTACGGTTACGCCTCTTAGCTGTGTCCGTGTTCGTATGCGATTTCTCCATGCAATGAGATGTCCAGTCCCGTGGCTTCCTCTTCATCAGAAACGCGTACGGGTGTTACCACGTTGATGACCATGAGCATCACGTAGGTAAATACAAAGCAATAGCCGCTAACAACCAACACGGCAATAACCTGTTTGATCAAGAATTCGCTCTCACCGCCATAAAACAGACCGTCCTTGCCAGCCGGATTGACCGTGGTCGATCCCAGCAACCCAAGCATGGTAATCCCAAGCACGCCCCCGACACCATGGACACCCCACACATCCAGCGCGTCATCCCACTCAAGTTTGTTCTTTAACGACACCGCAAAGTAGCAGACCAGCCCAGACGTAAAACCGATCATTGCCGCACCTGCGGTGGTCACGTAGCCTGCTGCTGGCGTAATGGTTGCCAAACCGGCCACCGCCCCTGTAAGCAAACCGACAAATTTGGGCTGCTTTTCCAGCAGCCACGCCAGCCCAAGCCAGGTGATCGCCGCAAACGAAGCGGAGATATCTGTATTGATAAAAGCCGCAACGGTCACCGTATCGACCTGCAATTGGCTACCGGCATTGAACCCATACCAACCAAACCACAACAGCCCGGTCCCCAGCGCCACAAGGGGAATGCTGTGTGGGCCCCTCTCTAGGTCGGTCCGGCGACCGACATAAAATACCGACGCCAATGCGGCCATGCCGGCACTGGCGTGTACCACAATACCGCCGGCAAAATCAATGACGCCCCATCGAGCCAATACCCCGCCGCCCCAAACCATGTGCACCAGCGGGAAATAGACGAATAACAGCCAGCCGGTCAGAAATAACATATACGCTGGGAAGCGCACCCTGTTAGCAAAAGCACCCGTAATCAATGCGGGGGTGATAATCGCAAACATCATCTGATAGGCGACAAAAATATACAGAGGGATCGCGTGATTGCCTGTAAAAATATCGTTGGCCGTGGTCCCCCTAAGAAAAGCGTGGTCCAAGTTACCGATCACAGGCCCATCGCCGCTGAAACACAGCGAATATCCCACGGTCCACCAGATGATCGTAGTCCACCCCAGGGAAATAAAACTCTGGTTCATGATGGTCAAGACCTGCCTCCGACCCACCAGGCCGCCGTAGAAAAACGCCAACCCGGGTGTCATCAACATGACCAGACTCGTAGCGACCAGCATGTAAGCCGTGCTGCCTTCGTTGATCATGATTGATGTCTCCAAACTTATTGTCTTAAGGCTCGTCGGCTTGTCAATCAGTTCGTCAATAGATCGATCCAGACCGAATGTCTGGTTCGTCTGACTTTCCTCTGGCGGAAGACAAGGGAGCCAAACCATTCACAAATCCGGATCGACTGATGTTTTGGATCCAGCTTATAAGCACTTTGAAGTACCGTCTCGGGTCGATTGACCGGACGTTCAGGACACCTGCCAACTGGTAAGGGATGCAGGCTTTGCTACAATCGATGTTAAAGATTTGCCCCAGGCAACTTGTTGTTTCATATTACCGCTTGCTGTCATATTTCACTTTGTCCCTAAAGCAGGAGACAGTGTGTCATGAGGGGAACGACTTTCAATCCTGTCGCGTTGGCGGTGTGCGTCGGTGTCCCGCTGTGGTCGCGGGACGCGGCGGCTGGACAAGAACAAGAAACGCTGGAGATGGAAACGAATCATGGGTGGTCAGGAAGCGGTGATGGCGACCTGCTTTCATCCACCGCGTCGATCAAATTTCTAAACCAGCGCAACGCTCGGGCCATGGTGCTTGAAGATCAAGGCCTGATCGTCCAGGGCTCTTTGGGCCTCAGTCTAAAGGTGAGCCATAACGTATCGATCATCACCGGGGTCTGGACCGATATCCACAGTTTTCATCCCGGCCCCAATGCCGCTAGCTTCGGCGCGGGCACCCGTGACACCGGGCTAGACGCTTTCTATGAGTTCGACTGGTGGATTGGGCTATCGGCAAAAGTCGGCAACCTTAACGTAACGGCCTACTATGAAGAGTTTCTCAATCCTGCCGATGATTTGGCTTCCCAGACAGGCGGGTTCGAGTCAGAGCATGTTCAGGTGGTCTTGACGTGGGACGGACTTGGCGATGATCTGATTGAAAAGGTGGACCTGAAACCGTATGTAAGGTTCTTGATCGAAGCCGACGGCAAGGTCGGGCCCGGCCCTGAGCAAGGTGTGTATATTGAATTGGGTGTAGCGCCGTCATTTTTGATATCACAAACCCGAAACACACCGATCACACTGACAACACCTGTCATTGTCGGGCTTGGAGCTGACAATTTTTATGAAGATGACGAGGTGTTTGGTTATGTCACCATTGGTGCCCACGCAAGCGTGCCCTTCCGGCCAGTGCTAGAAGGTCAATGGACGTTGACCGCCGGGGTAGATGTCGTCTTGGGTAACGATGACGCGGTGGGTTTATTTAATTCCAACGTGGCCGGCCAATCCAACGACACGCAAGTGATCGTTTCGGTTTCGTTGGGCGGTTCGTTCTAACCGCCCATGCCAGAAGAAATGGTGATCGTGGCGATAAAGAAACATCTTACCCCACAGAGGAGGCATGATGCGATGAGACGAACGATCTTTGTGTTCTGTGCGTATTCGTCTGCTGTTTTAATGGGACTGCCTTCTATCGTTCATGGGCAGCAAGAACCGATCCAGATCGGCGTGTTGCATTCTTTAACGGGGACAATGGCGATTTCTGAGACCTCGCTGCGCGATGCTGTATTGCTGGCCGTCGAAGAAATTAACGCCAACGGCGGCGTACTTGGCAAGCGGATTGAACCTGTCGTTGTCGATCCGGCGTCCAATTGGGACCTGTTTGCCGAGAAGGCGAAAGAGTTATTGCTAAAAAAACAGGTGGCCGTGGTGTTTGGCTGCTGGACCTCGGTAAGCCGCAAGTCGGTGCTTCCGGTGTTCGAAGGGTACAACGGTCTGTTGTTCTATCCGGTGCAGTACGAGGGACAAGAACAGAGTCCCAATATCATTTATACCGGCGCGACACCCAACCAGCAGCTGATCCCTGCCGCCCGATATTTGATGAGCGAAGAAGGGGGCGGATTTGAAAAATTTTATCTTTTAGGCACCGACTATGTGTTTCCTCGCACCGCGAACAAAATCCTAAAGGCCTACTTGCTTTCTGAAGGTGTACCGGAACAACACATTGTCGAAGAATACACACCTTTTGGCCATAACGACTATCAAACCATCGTTGGGAAAATCAAAAATTTTTCCAGAGACGGCAATGCCTGTGTTCTATCCACGATCAACGGAGACAGCAATGTGCCTTTTTACAAGGAGTTTGCCAACCAAGGTTTGACCGCCGATGACTGCCCAATCATGGCGTTTTCCGTTGCCGAGGACGAACTTCGGTCAATGGAGACAGAACACCTGATCGGACACCTTGCGGCTTGGAACTACTTTCAATCTATTGACACACCTACAAACCAGCGTTTTGTAGAACGATTCAAGGCGTACTGCAGTCGCAACGACTTGCCCGGCGGTCGGTCTCGCGTGACAGATGATCCGATTGAAGCTGCCTATTTCGGTGTCTACGTGTGGAAGGCCGCTGTTGAGAAGGCCGAGTCATTCGAGGTGGACAAGGTCATCCCGGCGGCGCTGGGTATGGAATTCGATGCTCCCGGGGGCCGTAAAAAAATACATGGGGTCAACCACCACACGCACAAGCCTGTATTTATTGGTGAAATCCGTCCTGACGGTCAGTTCGATGTGATCTGGCAGACCGACGGCTTGGTTGAACCAGAGTCGTTTAGCAAGTACTTAAAAACCCCGTAGTCGGTATTTCTGCTCAGCGAATGTCTAGCGTGAATCTATCATCTGAGCAGTTGACCATGCACGCAAACAGGGTTTCGATATACGGACGATGTGCCGCGATGAGGTGTACCTGTCCGTTGTGAAGCATGAAGTGGGCACAGGTCGCCGAACCGAACCATGTTGAAAAACACGGGATTCCAGGTGGGCAGGTGATTGGCGTGAAAGGACCTACGTACCGGAAGAACAGATCCGCACCAACCACGATCAAACAACCGATCGGCAGCCATAAAAAGCCACGCCATGTTTCGACCTGGCCATGGATCGCTGCACTGGTCGGAACATTGGTCTGTGGTGAACCTTGTCGAGCTGACTCAGAGCCGACGAGCATGCAACGAGTGGCAGAGCAGCTCGTGCGTACGGCGGCGACCTCTGACAAAACCACCCGGCTTCAAGTGTACCAGCACATGGCCCATGACACCGATAGCCGAATGGTCCCTATACTCAAAGCATACCTCGGAGGATTATTGGAGCTGCGCCAGGGCCGGCTTGTGATCTATGAATCACCGATCGAGCATCCCACCATCGGTCGGGTTTACCCCTTGGTCGACGCTTTGACGCTTAGCCCAATCAAAAACCCAGGGGGTTCTAGGCAGTACGCCCGTCGACTCGGCGCGTCAATGATACGTGCTCCTCGCTCTGACCGAAAAGTCATTCGACGGCTGATTTGGAAGCTCTGTTTGTTAGATTCGGATCTAACGATCCGGCGACAGGCCATCGTCACGGCTGGCGACCGTGCTGACGTGCAGGTGATCGACATCCTCAAAGATCAGCTGACCAGCGATGATCGCGTCGGTCTGACCACCGTCCTTCGTGAGTCGATTGCGCGCATTGAATTGATCCACGGCGATCGACACAGAAAGTTCTCGGCGGTCCAAACACTTGGGGAGATCGGCTCAAGCAGTGCCGGCGCCTCTCTACGAAAAGCCTTACAGGCGGCTCAGCGACAAGGTGATCAGCAACTGATCTCGCAGATCCAACGATCACTTGTGTCGGTCCGACGTCATCAGACTTTTGTGCGTATCTTTCAGCACACGTTCACCGGTCTGTCGTTGGGCAGCATTCTGGTTCTATTGGCGCTGGGTTTGTCGATCATTTTTGGTTTGATGGGCGTGATCAACATGGCTCACGGTGAGTTCATGATGATTGGTGCTTTTGTCACTTATATGGTGGGCGAATCATTCAGTCGTTACCTGCCCAGCGGTTTGTTCGACTATTACTTAATTGTGGCAATTCCCGCTGCGTTCCTGGTCGCCGGAGCGGTGGGGTACGTTTGTGAACTGACAGTAATCAGCCGTCTTTACGGCAGACCTTTGGAGACACTACTGGCCACCTGGGGAATCAGCCTGCTGTTGATCCAGACGGTCCGTGTCATCTTTGGTGATACGATCGCGGCGGCCCCCCCTAGCTGGCTGACCGGTGGCTGGAAAGTCGCCCATGACATTGTGCTGCCAGCAAATCGGCTATTCATCATCGCCCTCTGCGCTTTTTGCATTGTGTTGGTGCATTGGGTCGTTTATCGCACGAAATGGGGATTAATTCTTCGGGCGACAACCCAAGACCGCCACACGGCAGCATCTTTGGGCATTTCAACACGATGGGTCGACGGCTTCACGTTCGCGTTTGGTACAGGGTTGGCCGGTGTAACGGGTTGCGCCGTGATTCTATTTGACAAACTCAACCCGGGGATGGGACAAAGTTACATCGTCGATAGTTTCATGGTGGTGGTGGTTGGCGGAGTGGGCAATCTCGCCGGAGCGATGGTCGCCGGATTAGGCTTGGGGTTCATGACAAAGTACATCGAACCCTGGCTCGAAGCGGTCTACGGCAAAGTCGCGGTACTGACACTGGTGGTCATTTTTTTGCAATGGCGGCCTTCAGGGCTCTTTCCAGCCAAGGGGAGGCTTGCCGATGCGTAGCGCACAACCGGCCGACAGCTCTAGACAAAAACCTTCAGCGGTCAGACACTCCGAGCACGATCCACTGCTGACGACACCGGTCTATCCTGCGGTGAATCGGCTGCGAACCGTCGCGGTGGTCTTGTGCCTGGCCATGCTGTTTGTTGTTATCCCCGGTCTTAACCTGGCCGGTATCGTTGCGGATCAAGAGGTGAACCGGGCCGGACGATATCTGTGTTTCGCGATCGCGGCATTGGGAATGGATCTGATCTGGGGTTATGCCGGTGTGTTGTCTTTGTGCCATGCATTTTTCTTTTGCCTGGGCGGCTACGCAATGGCGATGCATCTGAGCTTACCCGAAGGCGGTGGCGATGTGCGACCGGAGTACAACCACATTCCACAGTTCTTCTTTTTTAACAACGTCGATACGCTCCCGTTATTTTGGAAGCCCTTTGCCTCATTGACAATCGCGGCGTTGACGGCGGTACTGCTGCCGGCAGGGGTTGCGGCGGTATTCGGGTTCTTTATCTTCCGTAGCCGGGTGCGTGGTGTCTATTTCGCCATCATTACACAAGCCGTGGCTTGGGGCGTCTTCTTGGCTTTCTGCCGCAACGAGATGCTGCTAGGTGGCACCAACGGCCTGACCAATTTTTATAAACCGCTCAATCAGGCATCGGGCTGGATCATCGGCCTTTATCTGGCCACAGCGGTGACCTTGGTGCTGACATTTCTGATTTGTATCCACATCACACACTCGAGGCTAGGACGATTGCTCGTAGCCGTCCGCGACAATGAACCACGGCTCTATTTTGCCGGGTATCGTCCGCATCTATTCAAAGTGTTTGCTTTTTCTACTGGAGCGGCGCTGGCGGCCGTGGGCGGAGCGCTCTACGCCCCTCAGAACGGGATCATTACACCCAATATCATGCGCGTCGAAGATTCGATCTTGATGGTTGTTTGTGTCGCGCTAGGGGGTAGGGGCAGACTTTGGGGAGCGGTGATCGGAGCGTTGGTGTTCAACTATGCTTACTCCACCATGACGACGGACATGGCCACGGCGTGGCCATTTATCCTCGGGGCGGTGGTGTTGCTGATCGTCTTGTTATTGCCCGAAGGCTTGATGACACTTTGGAATCATCTGGAGACACAGGTCGCTGCGGGCGACCGGTGGTGGCGACTGCTCCTGACGACGATTCCTCTGGCGGTCATGGCCTTTATTGTTGTCAATGAAGCGCTTGGATTGACACCCGGATTGCTTCAGCAGCGTGCGTTGGGTATCCACGGCAAGTATCACGTGCTGTTTGTTGCCGTGGCCGTGTACACGGTCATGCGGTCGGTGGTTACCGGTGGTCACCGTACCGGCGGCACATCAATCGGCGACCGGATTCTGCGACAGATCAGAACGGCAAGAGGACAGCCGCTGTGAACAGCCCACAAGCCATAGAAACGCCTTCGTCGGACCGACCGGTTCGCGCCAGACGCCCGCTCCTGAGACTCGAAGACATCTCGGTGGTGTTCGATGGATTCAAGGCACTGGAGATCGACACACTAGAGATCGAATACCATGAACTGCGAGTCATCATTGGCCCCAACGGCGCGGGCAAAACCACGCTATGTGATGTGGTCAGTGGAAAAACGCGACTTACGACCGGACGCATTTATTTTGAGGACTGCTTGATCAGTGGTCTAAATGAATCTGATATTGCCCGGCGAGGGATCGGACGAAAATTCCAAACACCTACTGTTTTCGATAGTCTAACAGTCTACGAGAATATGGAGCTGGCGTTACCTGATCGCCGAGGGATAACGCGTAATCTGTGGGGCCGCGAATCAGCGGAAGATCGAGACCGGATCATGTCTCTGTTAGACCGTGTGCATCTGATGGATCAACACAGAATGAATGCCAAGTACCTCAGCCACGGACAGAGACAGTGGTTGGAAATCTGCATGCTCATTCTCGCACAGCCAAAATTACTGCTGGTCGATGAACCGGCGGCAGGGCTGACCGAGACTGAAACGGCTCTGACCACCGAATTATTACTCGAGCTTATGGATCACCATACGCTAATTGTGATCGAGCATGACATGGAATTCGTTCGGCAACTCAATACGCATGTGACCGTGCTCAACGAAGGTCGGGTGTTGGCGGATGGGACACTCGATGACATTCAAGAGGATCCAAATGTGATCGAAGCGTATCTGGGACGTTGAGGTGGATACTGATGTTAACCGTTGAAGATCTATCGTGCTCTTATGGTTCGGTGCCCGCTCTGGAAAAAGTGAACATGACCATGGTGGACCGTCAGATCACATGCGTGATGGGTCGCAACGGTGTGGGCAAGACTACCCTAATGAAAGCGATCATGGGCCTGCTTGCGATCCGCAGCGGTTCTGTCGTAATCGACGGGCAGGAACTAGCCCATCTGCCAGCGTACAAACGGGCCAGGATGGGACTTGGGCTGGTACCACAGGGTCGACAAATCTTTCCCAAACTCACCGTGATCGAAAACCTTCGCGTGGGCTTGGAAGGCAGAAGTGACGGATCAAGAAAGATCCCAGAGATCGTTTATGAACTGTTCCCTGTGCTCAGGTCGATCGCTGGCCGATTGGGCGGTGATCTGTCCGGCGGGCAGCAGCAGCAGCTGGCCATTGCTCGGGCGATGGCCAGCGGACCATCCGTCTTACTACTGGACGAACCCACCGAAGGGATTCAACCCAACGTGATTCAGCAGATTGGAACAGTGCTGCGACGGTTGGTTGATGACCTTGGATTGACCGTGGTGCTTGTGGAACAGTGCCTGAGTTTTGTGCGGGAGTTTGGGAAGTCATTTTACATCATGAACCGTGGTCAGGTGGCCACACACGGCACAACCGACAAGCTCGACCGCGGTATCGTCGACCATTATCTAAGTGTTTAAAACACAATCACGTTGCGGGCCGACCCGGTTAAAGATGAGGACGGTGTGGCAAACAGAGCGATCATTGAGGTGGGTGTTCTGTTACCGACGCCAATCTTTTTGCCAGCTGGAGTCCTTCACGAAGAATGGGGCAGACGGGTCTGGGCTTTGGGTTGGTGGGGTGGGCTGGTCAAGGGCGTTGGTCGGTGGGAACGGCAATGGAGGCAAGCATGACCGGTACCGCTCAGCCCACGAACGTTTGCACCTCGTCTGTCTGTCTGCCGCCGCTTCCAACGAAGCGATTCGAACCTTCGACAGCGGCCATGGCGGCGATGCCCGCCGGTTGCTCACGACCACTGCTCCGCGGTCTGGTGGAGGTACACCGCGTGGCTGACCGATCGGTGACCACGCGAAGCTATGCGACCAGTCCGCTCAAGCTGATGGCACCCAGAGGGTCTGACCGGACAGCACTTGTCTACAGCAGCACCTACGGCGGGGGCCTTGTGGCGGGCGATCAGGTCGACCTGGAGGTAAGGGTCGGACCGGTGGCCGCGTGCATCTTGGGTACGCAGGCTTCGACCAAGGTCTATCGTAGTCCCAACGGCATCGCGTGTAGGCAATCACTCTATGCAAAGGTAGACGAAGGTGGCGCTTTGTGTGTAATCCCCGACCCGGTGACCTGCTTCACCGATGCGGTTTATGAACAGAGTCAAACATTCTGTATCCATCACAGTGCGTCGCTGCTATTGATTGATTGGTTAACCAGTGGCCGCCTTGCTGGCGGTGAGCGGTGGGCATTCAGCCGGTATCGCAGTCGCAGCGATATTTACATCGACGATCAGCTCGTCTTTACCGATGCGACGCTGCTGACACCCGACGAAGGTCTGCTGTGTACACCCAGCCGCATGGGAAGGTTTAATTGCATGGCCATGGTCGTATGGGTGGGGCCGCCTCATTCCGGTATCACAGAGCGGTTGATACAACAGCTCAGCACGCTGCCGCTGGGCCCGCGACAGCCGCTGATCGGAGCTGCCAGTCAATTTGGTCATGGGATTGTGTTACGTTTGATGGGGACCTGCACCGAAAAAGTGGCCAGATTCCTGAACACCGCGGTCGCGCTTCCTGCCCAACTTGGAACCGGTTCACCATGGACTAGGAAATGGATTTAACGGAGGTTGGACATGCACTTGACTCCCCGTGAAGTCGAAAAATTGACGCTCCATCAAGCCGGATTTCTTGCACAGAAACGATTGGCCCGCGGCATCAGGCTGAACTACCCAGAAAGTGTCGCACTGATCGCCACCCAAGTGCTGGAACTGATCCGCGATGGCAAGACAGTGGCCCAACTGATGGACCTTGGCCGACAGATGCTCGGTCGCAAACACGTGATGTCCGGCGTACCGGAGCTGGTCGGTGAGGTTCAGGTCGAAGGCACGTTTCCCGACGGCACGAAACTCGTCACCGTACATCACCCGATATCGGCCCAAGATGGCGACCTACAGCTGGCGTTGTACGGTAGCTTTCTGCCTGTGCCAGATCCATCTTTGTTTGATTCATGCCACGACGCTCAGATGTCAGAACCGGTCCCGGGTGACTGCCAACCCAAGACCGGACAGATTGTGCTTAATCAAGATCGACAGACTGTCCGGTTAACAGTCACCCATCTGGGTGACCGCCCGATTCAAGTTGGCAGCCATTACCACTTCATCGAAACAAACAGTCAGCTGAAGTTTGATAGGGCCGGGGCATACGGCAAACGGCTTGACATCCCCGCAGGCACAGCGGTGCGATTTGAACCCGGTGAAACCAAAACAGTGACGCTGGTTGAGATCGCCGGTCGCCGAGTCATCCGCGGCGGCAACCATCTGGCAGACGGTCCAGTGAGCGAACAGGGGTGTCTTCTGGCGATCCAACACGTCGGTGACAAGGGCTTCGCCAACGAAACGACTAGACAGAAAGACTGAGGATACGGCGCAATGACCTACGAAATACAACGCAGCCACTACGCGGAAATGTTCGGTCCTACCACGGGCGACAGATTGCGACTTGGGGACACCTCCCTGGTGCTGCAGGTCCAGCGCGACCTAGCAGTCTACGGAGACGAGTGCAAATTCGGCGGAGGTAAAGTGCTGCGAGAAGGCATGGGTCAGGCCGCTGGTGTCGGTCCACAAGACGCCCTGGACTGTGTGATCACCAACGCACTTATTGTGGACCACACCGGTATTTACAAGGCCGATGTGGGTATCAAAAACGGGATGATCAGCGGCATTGGCAAAGCGGGCAACCCCGATGTCATGGCAGGGGTGACGCCGGGCATGGTGGTGGGTGTCACCACCGAGGTCATTGCGTGTGAGGGCCTTGTGCTGACGGCCGGTGGATTTGATGCGCACATTCACTTTATCTGCCCGCAACAGGCCCACGAAGCGATCGCCAGTGGCGTGACGACCTTTATGGGCGGGGGCACCGGCCCGGCCACAGGCACTTGCGCGACGACCTGTACGCCAGGCGCACACCACATCGGTATGATGCTCCAAGCCACCGATGGCATGCCATTGAATTTTGGCTTTCTAGGCAAAGGCAACTCCTCAAAACCTGAAGGTCTGGCCGAACAGATCATTGGCGGCGCCGTAGGGCTGAAACTTCATGAAGATTGGGGGACGACGCCGGCAGCCATCGATTGCTGTCTAGGTGTTGCTGATCAATACGACGTACAAGTGGCCATTCACACAGACACGCTAAACGAATCAGGATTCGTCGAATCGACAATCGCCGCCTTCAAAGATCGAACGATCCACACGTACCATTCTGAAGGGGCCGGCGGTGGCCACGCCCCGGACATCCTCCGGGTCTGCGGCCAGTCCAATGTGTTACCCAGTTCCACCAATCCAACCCGGCCCTTTACTGTGAACACCATCGACGAACACCTGGACATGCTGATGGTTTGTCATCACCTCGATAAGAACCTACCTGAGGATGTTGCGTTTGCAGAAAGCCGAATCCGCGGTGAGACCATCGCCGCAGAAGATATCCTCCACGACATTGGCGCGATAAGTATGATCAGCTCAGATTCACAGGCCATGGGTCGGGTCGGTGAAGTCATCACACGAACCTGGCAAACGGCCGATAAGATGCGCCGGCAGCGCGGGCGTCTGCCCGAAGAGTCGGGTGACAACGATAACCTACGGATCCAACGCTATATCGCCAAATACACGATCAACCCGGCGATCGCCCATGGCGTGGGACACGTGATCGGCTCCGTTGAGGTCGGCAAGCTAGCCGACCTGGTCCTCTGGAAACCCGCGTTTTTCGGGGCCAAGCCTGAGATGGTGATCAAGGGTGGTGTCATAGCGTGGTCGCAGATGGGCGATCCCAACGCTTCAATCCCCACACCCCAACCGGTTTTGATGCGGCCCATGTTTGGCGCGTGGGGCAGGGCGACGGGACCGATTTCGATCGCGTTCGTCAGTCAGGTGTGTCTGACCAAGGGCGTTTATCAACGCTACGAGCTGACCAAACAAATTCAGGCCGTTCGTCACTGCCGCGACATCGGCAAGTGTGACATGAGGTTAAACAAGACACTACCAGAGATCCACGTCGATCCAGAGACGTATCGTGTCACCGCTGACGGAATGCACCTTACCTGTGAACCGGCTGACCGTCTAGCGTTGGCACAGCGATACTTTTTGTTCTAATACCCCACTGCATCGTTTTAATCAGGCTTACACTCGGCGCCCTCAACCCATGACATGAGGCCATCGTCGTCAAATCTCTATAGAACCCCGCCGACCCTGCCGTGGCTCGAATGACGGTCAAGGTTGACGCGGACCGCCCGGATCATCCGTGATGTGCGACGTCACGTAGACCCCAATTTCAATTGCTGTGGAAGGATGTTCGGATCGGTGTCTGCAGACGAGGTTGGAAAATTGTTGATCGCAACGAAACCAACGCCACGCGGAAACGATAATAGAACGCGACCAACCCACGCACTGAATGTTTGGCAAGCGCGGTGCGCCCAGGAGATCTGTCCGCTCGTGCCAATTGGCATATTGTCGTGGAAATTCGATCGTTAGCACACGGATCGTTTACTCCCATTTTCACACAAAAAAAGGAGGATATGATGGCACTAGCGCTCGGAAAGATCCTTTTTAAGGAAGAGGATGTGACTTGCCCAGCGGGTCTAAAAACAAATGACGCCTATGATTTGACCCTGCACCAACATGCGACGGATTCGTCCATCGGGTATCTCAAAGTGAACATGACGCTGCAGATGATGTTTCGCAGTGGCAAAAACAGTGCGGGCAAAGAGCACAAGTGGGATCATGGCAGCAAGCAAAGTTTCATGAAAGATTACAAGAGCTCGATCTACTCCGTTTGGGACAACCAATGGGACATCAAACTCGTCTCCGGGCCCGTGGAAATCAAAACGGTTCGCGTCTTTTTCTATTTGCACCTAGTGGATCGGGAATGGTACGCCTACGAGCATTATGAAGTTGAGGTTTACAGAACGGATCGATTCCGAGGCAGTTGGGTCAGCGATTTCTGGGGAGACTCGGAGCTGGATTCTCAGGACACCGTCGCCGTGGATAAAGGAGCGAAGAAAGTCGGCTGCAGCGGCAGTGGATGTGCGATCAAACAGCGTGGCGCCGTACACGAATTCGGTCATATGCTTGGCTTGCGAGATGAGTATGCCGGCGCCAATAAAGGCAACGCCAGCTGGCTGACCGATGGGACAAGTGTCATGCACTCGGGCGAAACCGTTCGTCCACGCCACTATTCGATCTTTGCAGATTGGCTCACCGACCAGTACACCTACCTGTCGAGATTGGCCGGCAAGAAAATCGTTTACAAGGTCGACGGCAAATGGGATCTCACCAATTCGAAACTGTAGGCAAAAAACAAATCATCATGAATCGACCGGAGAGGGACAAATGGTCGGTCAGTAAGTGGAGTCCAGCACCACGAAGCATCCCTTAAGACCACCAAGCGTTAGTCATCCAAGTGCTGGGCCGCTTAACCCAACGCTTGGTGAATGTCGTCATCCTCAAGGCCGAGTTAGTCTCGACGCAGCTCGTCACGATCGCCATCCGTCACCAGGACGTTCGGCACACGACATCCCGTGATCTGGCACCTCAAACGTCTAGGCTCAATCATCTAAGCGTCTGGGGATGGACGACGTCCAACAACCGCGCCGGTGCCTGGCATACAGACCACCGTCGGGCGTGTCGGCCTCCAATCCGGACGGGACGGCCTACGGTCATGAAGAAGGGGGACGGTGGGGTTCAAAAACCGTATTGAGCAGCTGCCTGGCCTGACGCTTGGCCCCGTACGCTCGCTCGTAGCATCGCAGCTGACTCCGCAGTGGGAGTTGGTCGCCGGGCTTGAGTAAATGATACTGACCATCTGATCCTAGTTCGTGAGCCTTGACGTTATCGTCGAAACAGCCACAGAGAATGTCGATCAGTTTTTTCTTTCCCGCTTGGTCATCGATCGGTACAAGCAGTTCCACACGGCGATCGAGATTGCGGGGCATCCAATCGGCACTGGAAATCATCAGCTTCTCTTCACCCCCGTATCGGAAATACAAGATCCGGGCGTGCTCGAGGTAGCGATCGACGATACTGACCACCCGGATCGACTCACTGAGCCCGGGCACACCGGGTTTGAGGCAGCAGACACCGCGAACGTTTAGGCGAATGTCAACACCGGCCTGTGAGGCTTCGTACAGTGCATCGATCATCTGCGGATCGACCAGAGCATTGACCTTGGCCATGATCAACGCTGGCTGGCCTTGCTTCTTTCGTTCGGTCTCGCCACGAATCATCTCGATCACTTTGTTCCTCAAACCCAGCGGTGCCATCTCAAGTTTTTGAAAAGCCTGCGGTTGTGAGTAACCGGTGACCGTATTGAAAAACTGAGATGCGTCAATCCCCAGATCGGTGTCCGCGGTCAGATAGCTCACGTCGCTATAGAACCGTGCCGTGACCTCGTTGTAGTTGCCCGTTCCGAAATGGATGTAGCGTCGCAGACCTTGAGGCTCTCGTCGCACGATCAAGCAACACTTGGCGTGAGTCTTTAGACCACGAACGCCATAGATCACTTGGACCCCTTCTTGCTCAAGGGCCCTGGCCCACTCAATGTTGCGCTCTTCATCAAAGCGAGCCTTCAGTTCCACCAAGGCGGTGACGTATTTTCCCTGTTGAGCAGCGCGCATCAGTGCCGCAACGATGGGGCTGTCGCGACTGGTGCGGTAGAGGATCTGCTTGATGGCCAATACATCATCATCGTTAGCGGCTTCTTCCACGAGTCGTTGCACGGTGTCAAATGATTCGTAGGGGTGATACAGCAAGATGTCGTGTTGGCTGATCGTGTCGAAGATGGACCGCTCCGGATCGACCTGTGGACAGGGTTGGGTAGGCCATGACTCATACTTTAGAGAATCGAAACCACCCAAGCCGGCCAGTGACATAAACCCGGCAAAATCAAGCGGTCCGGTGATACGAAATACGTTATCATCTGATTGGTGTAACGACTCTTGTACGAACCGACACAGCTCGTCGCTGCCGCGCCCGTCGATTTCCAACCGCACGCAATCACTGCGCTTGCGCGCTTCTAAAACAGCTTCCATCTGTTCGGAGAGATCCGCGGCCAAGTCATCTCGTACACCCAGATCAGCATTAAGGGTGATTCGAAATGGCACACATTCAATCACCTCTTCGCCAGGGAACAACCGATCGACAAAGTGGCTGACCAACTGTTCAAGAAGAACATATTCATACCGCCCCGTCGAATTGGGCAACGTAATAAATCGGGTGAGTTTCCGTCCCAAGGAGACAAAGGCGAAACGTGAACGATGGGGCTCCTTGGGATCTGGTTTGAGGCGTACGGCCAAGCGTAAGACAAGGTTCATCAGCAACGGGAAGACTTCTGTAGCCGTAACCGCACGCGGGGTCAGCAGTGGAAAAAGTTCCTCGTCAAACACTCGTTCGGCATGTTCCTGCTGTTGGCTAGTCATGTCTCCAAACAAAACCTGACGAATGCCAGATTGAGCCAGCAAAGGCGACAGTTCTTGATCAAAACAAAGGTACTGATCCTCGACCATCCTGCGCACACGCCGGTTAATCGCCGTTAGTTGCTGATCCGGTGTCAGACCCGAAGGGTCGGGGCGTGTGACGCCCTGACCCCGAAGCAGCTGCAAACCGCCAACTCGGACCATCATGAACTCGTCAAGATTCGAGGCCGTGATCGCTAGGAACTTGAGACGTTCCAACACGGGGACGTCCCGATTACGAGCTTCGCCCAGGACACGGTGGTTGAACTCCAGCCAGCTCAGCTCACGATTGAGGTAGTTGTGTGTGGTGTGTTTGCGTTTTGTCATTTGACTTTTGATCGTCCAATACCCAATACCACATTCAAACCGTAGATCTGCTGAAACAGATCTTTTTTCTGCCGCAACGCCATCTGTTCAAGGCTCAGATCATCAACACCTGGCACCGTGATGACCAGACGCGTATCTTGCCGAGAGATGTCGATTGAGCGAATGCGGTGGCTGTGTGACCGATCCAGTGCATCGGCCAGCCTGAGAATGGCCGCCAGCTTCGCCACCGCGATGCGGCTGTCGCGATCAAGCGCCATGTACGGCGTGTGGCTGGGCCGCGGTGAAGCACGACGGTGATAACGGGAGACCATCGCCACAAGTGCCAGGTCCTTGGCACCCAGACCGAACAGCTCACTGTTTTGAATCAAGTACATGGAATGTTTGTGATGACTGCGGTAACTAATGTACAAGCCGATTTCGTGCAACAGAGCGGCCACATACAGCAGCAATTCAAAACGGACAGGCAGTTGGTGATCCTGCTGCAATGCCCCAAACAATGTCTTACACGTGGTGGCCACACGGGTGGCGTGAGCCTCGTCAAAGTCAAATTTTCGGCCCAATTCTAGGGCTGAGTGGATCACCTGCTGGCGAAACTCGGGCGTCCAGACCGTATCGAAACCCATTTCGGTTAGCAGCCCATCGCGCATCGTGTTGACCGCCACCTGCAAGTGATCGACCCCCAAGTCACGTGTCAGGTGAAGATATGTCAGCAATGCGGGCCCCAGGGCTTCAGCATCCGGGAACGAGATTCGGTACGCCAGCACAAGCTCATCCACAGACAGAGCCAAAACCTCATAGACGAACTTTTGTAAATCGGCCAATTCTAGCCGTACCGGACTGCGTCCATCCCAACCCGCACACAGCTGTGTGGCCGCAAACCGTGCATCGCCACCTAAAGCCACCAGGCGGAGCGGGCCGTCGGGGTTGAACTCTTGACGAAACTGGCTGACCATGCGTTGGACCTGGTTGCGCATGATTTGTTGATGACGGCCAACAGGTGCACGGTAAGTCTCTAGCGTCTTTCGCATCCGTAGTGACCCGACACGAAACGAACGAGCCGCGTCAATATTCTTTCCGCGTACCACGATCAATTCGGTGCTGCCGCCACCCACCTCGGCGATAACCGTTTTCGTATCCTGCCAACGCGGATGCTCGTGGAATAACGGTTGTACCGCCTGATAGGTCAGGCGTGCGACCTCCATTTCGTCCAAGACCCACACATCGATGCCCGTTGCAATATACACACGATCCAGAAATGCCTGCCGATTAATCGCCTCACGAACAGCAGTCGTGGCAACCGCGCGCAGTTGCTGCGACGGGTCAATACCGTATTCTTTCAAAACATGCGTAAAACTCTTGAGCGCGTGGACGCATTGCTCTATGGTGTCTCGCGAAATCTGGCGCTGGGTGAAGGTGTCTTTCCCAATACTGATGGTCTGTTCAAGGGTCTCGAGGGTTTGCATCTGACCTTCAGGGTCGACCTGAGCGATCTTCATGCGGACCGATGTGCTGCCCACGTCAATCACCGCCAACACACGTGCGTCAGTGGTGTCCGGTGGGTTCTTCGGTGATGCAGGCCGTGGACCATATAAACTCATGACGAATCCGCTTTTCTGATTGTACTGGCACCAATCTCTTCTGCGGCCCAAGCCGCAACCCCCTTCACCGCAGCGTCGTCGCCCAACTTGGCGGCCACCACTTTATAGGTGTCTATATATGATTTCATAACCCGTCCCTTCAGTGCTTTGGATACCTCTTCGACGTACAGCTTAGGCATCGCCTCGACCAGACCGCCGCCGAGCACCACAACTTGAGGAGCCAGCAGGTGAATGACACCCGCCAGGGCGACGCCCAGTTGTTCAGCGGCCACCCGCAGAATCTGCTCCACCGCTTTGTCGCCGCCATCAACGGATGCACGTAACGTGCTGCTGCGAATCTTTGAGACATCGGCGCCGACCTTTTCCATCAGAACCGGTGCGGCACCTCGATAAGCGGCGGTTGCGGCCGCCGAAGAAATGGCCAACCGGCCGGCCATCGCCTCCAAACATCCTCTCTTGCCACAGCCACAAAGGGGCCCACCAGGCATCACGGGGATGTGACCGATTTCCATACACGACGTCTGCTTTCCGCGAAGGATGCGTCCTTCATAGACACACCCACCACCGATCCCCGTTCCCGGGAACACCCCGACGAGACACCTGACGTCGCGGCCAGCGCCAAATCGGTATTCTCCGTAAACGCCCGCATCGACGTCATTGGCAATGACAGCGGGACAACCGTATCGCCGCTCTAACTCTTTGCGAAGTGGCACACCCTTCCATCCGAGATTGGGCGCTTCGATCAGGACGCCATTTTCTGGATCTGTCAGGCCCGCACAGGCCACCCCGATCCCCACCAGATCTTGCTTTGATCGCTCAGCCTGCTGCAACGCGTCATCGATGGTTTCCATAAGACGGTCCAGTCCCACCGCTGCACCCTTCGAGCCCTTGGTCTTCTTTCGCTCTCGTCCCAGAGGCTTGAAGTCCTGATCCCACACGGTCGCAAGCATCTTGGTCCCACCCAGGTCAAAGCCAAGCCAACAACTGGCGTGATGATTCGTTGTCTTTTGTGCCATCTTGAAGTCATCCTAAAATCTGAATCGGCGGTACGATCAAAACAATCAGAAAACGAGTATACCCGTCCGAAAATCGAAGGGTTTGGCGATTGCAGATGTGAAGTTGACCCGACATCGCTGATCAGGACATCCAGGTCCACTAATAGGTTTGAATATCACTTCTATTGCCAAAGCTTCTGGCAAACCAACTCGCCATGAACGACGATCGTCCATACCAAGAACGAACGTTCACTTTTTCTTGGAGTGTCCGTGCCGAACAATCTGGCCCTTGGTCAGATAGATCACATCCTCTGCGATATTGACAGCGTGATCCGCCACGCGCTCCAGCTGGCGGGCCGTATTGATCACACGCACCACTTGTGCAAAATGATCCGGTTCCGCACGGATATGCCGCTCGGCTTTGTCGTACATCCGGCGATGGATTTCGTCCACTTCGTCATCGGTACGGCGTACCGCCTGTGCCAGCTCCGTGTCTAGCTCCACAAGTGAATCTAGTCCCTCCTTGAGCATCTTCTGTGCCTTCCGCGCCATTTCGGGAATGCCAAATTGCTGTACATTGACCGAAACCTGATTCTCGAGTCCTATGGATTGTTCGGCAATATTCACCGCCAAATCACCGATACGCTCCAGATCTCGGTTGATCTTGAGCACGGCCACAATGAACCGTAGATCATGAGCAACCGGCTGGTGCATCGCCAGTGTCAAGAGACACTCCTCTTCGACATCAATTTCCTTCATATCGATCTGACGGTCTCCATTGATGACACCCTCCGCCATCAAAAGATCTTTGGTTTCGAAGGCCTGTACTGCTTTTTGCAGTGCGTCTTCGACCATGGCACCCACGCTCAGGATCAATTTCTTAAGTCGATCGATGTGTTGGATTAGCAAGATAGACATGAACGGCTTCCGTCATCGACACACGAGCTTGACCGTTAACCAAATCGACCGGTGATGTAGCTTTCCGTATGCTCGCTATCAGGATTGGTGAATATTTTCTGTGTGGGACCGAACTCGATCAGCTCGCCCTGGAGCATGAATGCGCAGCAGTCCGAAGCCCGAGCAGCCTGTTGCATGTTGTGGGTTACAATCACAATCGTATACGACTGGCGCAACTGGGCCATGAGATCCTCAACGGCCGCTGTAGATTTGGGATCAAGCGCCGAGCATGGCTCATCCATCAGCAGCACTTCCGGTCCCACCGCGATCGCTCGCGCGATGCACAGCCGCTGCTGTTGGCCGCCCGACAGCCCCAGTGCTGAGTGCTTAAGCCTGTCCTTCACTTCGTCCCAAAGGGCCGCCTGTCGAAGTGACCTCTCAACGAGGTCATCACACTGCGTTTTGGACAACTTCAAGTGTAATCGGGGGCCAAACGCGACATTATCGTAGATCGACTTCGGAAACGGATTGGGCTTCTGAAAGACCATTCCCACCCGACGCCGTAGCTCCACGACGTCCGTAGACTTTGCCAGGAGATCGATCCCGTGAAGCCGAAGCATACCATCGGCTTTGGCGCCGGGAACAAGGTCGTTCATCCGGTTGATCCACCGCAAAAATGTGCTCTTTCCACATCCGCTTGGTCCGATGAACGCCGTTACACGGTTTTGGGGAATACGAATCGTAACCGACCTGATCGCGTGAAACTGATCGTACCACGCGTTAAAATCCAAGACGGTGATCGCGGTGGGAGTTGCCTGGGCTGGGGATGCGACCGACTGGCGCGTCGTCGGGCTTGAAAGTTCCCCTTGAATCACGACCGGCTTTGATACGGGTGAACCC
Organism: Phycisphaeraceae bacterium; assembly: GCA_965222495.1. GTDB lineage: Bacteria > Planctomycetota > Phycisphaerae > Phycisphaerales > Phycisphaeraceae > CBDCUA01. Next base: position 397,405 of record CBDCUA010000006.1, read on the forward strand.
ATCGGTGGCCTTTCATGGATCGGCGGATCTGTTTGGTTCTGTATCGTCGTCATTGCAACGGCCTCTGAAACTTGTGTCTGATGACGACCGCCACCGTATTAAACGACAGGAGAACACATAACAGAACGATAATCCCTGAAGCCGCAACACGATGAAAGTCTTCCTGAGGACGGCTGGCCCAGTCGTAGATCTGCAGTGGCATCGCCGTAAAATCATCCATGAGATGAATAGGCGTAAAAGTAATATATACGATACCGGCAATGATCAGGATCGGGGCAGCCTCGCCGATGGCACGGCTCATGGCTAGGATCGCACCTGTCATCATACCAGGTACCGCAGCCGGCAGGGTAATTTTAGCCACCACCTGCCATTTTGTAGCACCCATCGCCAGTGCCCCCTCGCGGAGCGACTCTGGGACCGCCCGAAGGGCCTCCTGGGAAGAAATGATCACAATGGGTAAGACCACGAGCATGAGCGTCAAACCACCAGCAAGTACACCGCGGCCAAACGGAAAGTGGAAGTGGTACCAGTCATCGGGTGTACCCAATGCCCAGACAGGATCGGTCACGCCGCCAAAGACACCAAACATGTGGACAAACACGGTCAAACCAATGATGCCATACACAATCGAAGGCACTCCTGCCAGATTTGCAATGTTTAGCTGAATAAATCCGTGCAATCGCCTAAGCACCGTGTGTTTGGGTTTGAATTCTTCTAACAGTATGGCTGTACCGATCCCAATGGGCAACGCAAAGACACCACACGTGACACACACCCACAACGATCCCATCAGCGCGGGACCGATTCCGGCGACCGCGGGTTTGCGAGAAGGGGGATTATCCAGGAAACGCCACGACAAAAATTCTGTTCCCTGCATGAAAATCGCCGAAAGAAGAACAAGCAGGATCACGACAGAAACACCGGTCGCCGCAATACAAGCGGCAATAAATAACCGATCTTTGAGGACACGCCGCCATACCGGATTTTCTTGGGCGGCTAGCACGATGGGCTCAACGGACGAAGCTGTTTGGCTGGAACCGACGCTCACTGGTACTCCTCACGGTATTTTGTGCGCACCCGTTGCCCCACCACGGTCAATACAAATGTCATCAGAAACAATGTCGCAGCTACGGCATAGCTTGAAAGATATTCGGGACCAAAGTTACTTGCGTCCCCAAGAAAAATCTGCACCATGTAACCGCTCATGGTCTGAACCTCGTTTCGGGGGTCGACGGTGAGTTTGGCAGCGCTACCCGCGGCCAACGCAACGATCATGGTTTCGCCTACCGCCCGGGCAATGGCAAGCAAAAATGCCGCGATCACGCCAGACAACGCCGCGGGCACCACGACCTTGACCGAAACGTCAAACTTGGTCGCACCGATACCGTAAGCGCCCTCCCGGAGGCTGCGGGGTACCGCTCGCAAGGCGTCTTCGGCCAGCGAACAGACAATCGGCAGGCACATCACGCCGACAGCAATGCCAGCGCTACATGCGTTGTAGACACCGAACCCATCGTGTAGCCATTGCAGGCTTGGGGTAATCACTGTCAACGCGAAGAAACCAAACACGACCGTGGGCACGCCGGCCAGAACCTCCAGGACCGGCTTGAAAACGCTGCGAACTTTACTCGGGGCATACTCGCTTAGATAAATCGCGCTGATTAGGCCCAACGGCAACGCAACCACCATGGCTACCAGCGCCACCAGTAGCGTTCCGCTGATCAACGGCCAGATGCCAAAATGCTTCTCGGCACCCAGAAGCGGGTTCCACTGAGTACCGAAGGCAAAATCGGCAATGGAGACCTCTTTTAGCCCGAAGAATGCAATGGTCTCCTTGGCCAGCACCACGATAATGGCACCGGTGGTCAAGAACGAAAACGCACCACACAGGATCAGAGCCCCCAAGATCAGCGATTCGCTGAAGCGCCGCAGTGCGACGGATCGCGGGCGACCAATCACGCGGTCTCTATCGAGGCTCACGTTTACCGTGGTCATTGGGCGATGGTCACTCCCGACAATAGTGTCGCCACACGGACAGCTGTTTCTTGCTCGTAAAAATAACGTTGCTACTGATAGAGTTTCGTTACCGGTCCGTGCAATTTCTCACCGTGTTCGTCTAAGAAATGCGTGCCCAACTTTCGTTGAGTAAAATTCTCAAACCCGCGATCGTACACGGCGTTCGGTAGTTTGACATAACCCACTTCTTCTGCCAGCGCTGGTCCGTGCTCAAAGTAGAAATTCATGAACGCTTTGACCTCCGGCCGGTCAATGGATTTGGCGTTCACGTAAACAAACAATGGACGACTAAAGGGCGTGTAAGCACCGGCTTCGATCGCCTGGGCAGAAGGTAACACCGGACCGTTTCCACCATCGATCGCAATCGCTTTGAGCTTATCATGGTTCTCGAAATAGTACGCGCACCCAAAAAAGCCGATACCACCACGATCACCTGACACACCGCGGACCAACACGTTATCGTCTTCAGAAACCGACATGTCACTGCGGATCGATCCTTTCTTGCCCGCGACGATCTCTTTGAAGTAATCAAATGTGCCCGAGTCCGTTCCGGGGGCGTAGATCCTAAGTGGGACATCGGGCCATTTTGAGTCGAGATCTCGCCAGGTATGAATTTGACTACCGGCTAAAAAGATCTGCTTGAGATGATCCACCGTCAGGCTTTCACACCACTGGTTTTCCTTATTGACGACAATCGAAAGACCGTCGTAAGCGACTGGCACCTCGACAAACTCAACGCCATTTTCCTTGGCGGCGTCGAGCTCTTTCTTCTTGATCGGGCGCGACGCGTCGGAAATATCGATCTCACCGACGGTGAACCGCTTGAAACCACCGCCGGTACCCGATATCCCTACCGTGACACGCACCCGCCGGTACTTCTTACCGAACTCTTCTGCAACCGCTTCTGCGATTGGATATACGGTACTCGAACCGTCGATTCTGACCGTGCCTTTGATTTTGCTGGATGTCTGACCGAAGCAATGATCGGTCCAAACATTTGTTGTTGCGACCATCGCTCCGAGAACCGCCGCACAAACTGTCAGCTGTTTCGAACTGTTCACCGAGGTTGTCTCCAGATTCGATATACAGTGGAGTTAGTCGTGCCAAACGCCAGCATAACCAATTAAACCACGAATAGATGTTACATCATAGAGACCTATTGTTAACATTTGGTTAGTGATACGCAAGGATACCATAAATGACTTCCTGTCATAGGCCTACCGTGATCTAAAGGTAAACGAGACACATCGCATATTTCAGCCAACCGCTCGAGCGAACGTGACACCAAATCGATCGATTGACAGCAACACACACGCTTGAGACAGAAGGCCGCAGACGACCTTGATAGCGTCGGTAAAGTGACGCTGGTCCGATTCAATGATCCCACCACGTGGTCGTCCAGCTGTTTCGCTTTGGTTTGAAGCGATCATTCACGCATGGCATCACCAACGGAGGATGTCAATCAATCCGGCTCATTAACTTAACGAGCGAACCCTTAAGGATCCGTCCCGATGGGGTGGGTTTGGGGCAACGCGTTGCCAATCCTCGTAGCACCATCCGCGCATTGGGGATGCCCCCAACCGTCTTTACTGGTGCCGTCGACAATGTCGTAGACAATATTGTCATCGCCGGTCGTACTGACGCCATCCGGCACGTGGTCAAGGTTCAAAGCATGTCGAACTTTCCACGCAATATTATGGTCGGCACACGAACTATCTCCGCTGACACCCAATCCGCCGACCAGCTTGCCCGCCGAATTGTAAAGCGGTAGACCGCCGCCAAAGACATTGATACCGCCTATCACCCGGCCTACCATCGGATCATTGGGCTGACCATACGTGTCCGTTGGACCGCGGTAGGCCACGTCAGGATCCACGGGATTGCTAAAGGGTAACCCAAATAAGCTACCCCCGGGCTGGGTGGCAGTGTAGAGATTGGCGGTGGATAGCGCCAGATGGTCTAGACTAAAAGCCCCAGCGGTATTGGCCTTTTGAGCCGAAACGGCACGGCTGCCCCGCCATTGATCGGCCCGATCATTGCCCGAAAAAACGACCGTTTGAACCACACCTTCTCGATCTACGACGGTCGCCCACATGTGCAGGCCAAAACCACCGTTCTTCTCGGCCACCACGGCCTGCAATACTTTACGAAGTTTTTCGTGGCTTACGATCTGGTCGCGTCGAGGACTGTGCTTCGGTTCGGCCTGTACGACGCGTAGTGGAAAAACCGCTGCCAAGAGAATCACAATCGACGGCAAGACACCTTTAAACATATCGTTGACCATCATTAGACTATGAATCCTTACTTTATCTAACCCCTATATGCAGAGCCACTTGCTGACATTTCGTCCTATTTTAAATGCCGTAGAGGACACGATATCCGACACCCAATTAGAAACGACGCCACCTGGAGGAACACCGTACGCTGGTGTGATGATCGCGAATTTGCCATGGCCAAATCATTGTGAAGGTCGTTCGACGTTGGCTATCACCAGCAACCGCGTACATGCCTGGCCGACCTTCTCTATTGTTCATGCAAGTGGCTTGGTGTCAATCCTTTTATCTAAAGGCCAAGGAAATGCCGAACATTGCTTTATAAAAGAAAGATCCTTCCGTGATCGCTAATCTCCATCAATTACCTTCGGTAGTTCGCACAACGCGACGTGATCGTGTGTGTAGGCTTGGGCGATCGGCATACACGTTGGCCCGGTTCACTTCGCGTTGGTAAAAATGGACACTTACACGAATAGGAGTCACTGATCATGGCTGTCCTCGACCCGTCTGACGTACCGTTTGGTTTCGCCGCCGATCGTCCCACGGCAACCGACCAGCCACCTTCGCCCGACGCACCTTTTAACATCGTTGTTCTTGGCGACTTTAGCGGTCGGGCCAACCGTCGGCTGCGGCAGCCATTGACGCCACGCAGAGATTTGACCCCCATTCCCGTAGATCATGATCGTTTAGACCAAGTGATGTCTACACTGGGCGTAGCGCTGCAATTACCGATCGATGGGCACAAGCAAGAATCTGTCGAACTGCGGTTTGGGACAATAGAAGACTTTCACCCCGATCAGATTTATGCTCGCGTCGACCTCTTTCAGGCACTTGAACAGACACGCGACAATCTGCAAAACCCCTCAACCTTTGACCAGACCGCCGTACAGATTGACGGTCGGGCCAACGGACCGGGCGTGCAACACGACCAAGAAACTTACCCGCCCCACGAAGATGTGCCAGAGTCTTCGAACCGCAGCGCCGGATCACCATTGGGCGTACCCGGCACCCTGCAACGTAGCGCACCGCCGCAGCGGTGTTTGGATCACGTCCACGCACTGCTCAGACAGGTGATCAACCCACACCTAGAAAAGGCACATTCGGGCCAGGTCCAACTCGGCGCAGCTGTCAACGCGGCGATCTGCATGCAGATGCGATCTTTGATTCACCAACCCGATTTTCAGGCGATGGAAGCCACTTGGCGCGGTTTAGATTTTCTGGCATGCCAACTCGAAACAGATCAACAGTTACGGCTGTACATTGTGGATATGTCTAAACAGGAGCTGATCGACGACCTAATGGCAACCAACGATTTGGCCTGCACCGATTTATACAAACGTTTGTTCGGGACCGTGGTCGGCGGCTCGTCTGACGACCCGCCTTGGGCTGTTGTGGTCGGCGACTACACGTTTGACGCCACCGAGCCAGATGCGCAAGCCCTGAGCCGGATCGCCACGATCGCAGCCCACACCCGTTCGCCCTTTATCGCTTCGGCCAGCCCAAATTTGTTAGGGTGCAGATCGTTGACACAGACCCCCGATCCGACTCAATGGCAAGATCCCATCGAACCACGAGCCCATCAGGCATGGCACACCGTTCGCCACCTCTCCCAGGCATCGTGGGTCGGCCTGGTGCTGCCCCGATTCCTGCTGCGACAGCCGTATGGAGCCAACCACGAGCCGACTGATCAGCTCGAATTTGAGGAAATCGATGGCGACCCCGGTCAAGCCCCATATCTTTGGGGCAACGGGGCGATCATCTGTGCCTATCTGTTGGGCCAGGCCTACAGCCAGCAAGGCTGGCGTTTCACCCCCGGCGTCAATCTGGATATTGAGGATCTACCCGTGCACAGATATACACAGAACGACCAATCGGCCATGACCCCCTGTGGTCAGGCGTGGCTGGGCACCGAAGCGGTACAGGAAATCCTTCGCCGAGGCTTCATGCCGCTCGTGTCGATCCGGAATCGCGACGCGGTTCGGCTTGCACGGATTCAGTCTATCGCAGAGCCCGCTAGGAACCTCGCCGGGCGTTGGGGGTGAACGATCTGGCCGTTGAAGCGATGGCCGGAGAGATCTAAAGCAATGAAGATACGTTGTTCGGGATAAGGTGATCGGCATGACCAACCATCATCGACAGGTCACCCTCATCGATCGGCTCTATCAGGTGGCGTACATCTGTGCTTACCGCTTGATGAGGGTTTATTGGATGGTCGCTCGACCCCGCACGTATGGCGCGTTGGTCGCGATATGGCAGGGTAACACGATCCTGTTGGTCCGCAATTCTTATGTGCCTTACTACAACCTCCCCGGCGGCTATCTCCGGCGTGGCGAAAGCGCGTCTCAGGCCGCGTGCCGAGAATTGAAAGAAGAGATCGGTCTGTCTGTGCCCGAAGAGATGCTGGCGCTTGCTGTGGATGTCACCCACAACTGGGAACACAAGCGCGACCGTGTCCGCATTTTTCAGCTTGAACTGACCAAGCCGTTAGATGTCCACGTGGATCATCGAGAGGTTGTGGCGGCCGGCTTTTTTAAGCCGGAAGAGGCGTTGAGGCTTAAACTGTTTCCGCCTCTACGAACCTATATCCAAGAGCGTCAACTGGCCAAAGCAGGGTAAGCCCCTAAGCGATCGGCAAGAGCGCCTGCGGAGCAGCGTGGCTTCACCCCCACGCCCTCTTGATACCCGCACCAACAGCCCAACCCAAGCACCGGAACCCACCGACGGCGTCGGTCTTTATCGGACCCTGCGGATGGGGCCGATTTGCCCATGGAATTTTTCGGCGCGCCCAACGACCAGAAGGTGCCGCCAACAAGAACCGATATAGCCAAACATGCACCGCTTGAGCATCCAGGATCAACTTCTGGACCTGGGTGGTCAGCATCAGATCGAGGCAACCACGCCACTATCCATCCAGCAACAAGACATTTGGCTAGCCAACACGCTTGCTGGCCAGGAACCGATATACCACGAGGCGTTCACCATTGACCTGCCCGGCCCGGTGAACCCCTACGCGTTACAACAGAGTTTCAATGAGATCATCCGTCGTCACCAGGTGATGCGTACGACCTATGATCTGGGAAACACGGGACCGATTCAAAAAATTCACATTCAGATGAAGCTGGCGCTTCAAGTTGTGGATTTGACCTCCGTGGAGATTCTCCAACGGGAATCCCAAGCGGTGGAACTGGCGACCGCTGATGCACGGCGTCCATTTGATCTGACACGGGATGTACCGTTTCGGGCCTTGCTGGTAAAACTGGACGATCGTCGTGATCGACTGTATCTGACGGTACACCGTATCGCCGCTGACACGTACAGCGTCTGTGAGGTCTTGATCGCCGAGCTTCGTTGCTTATATGACGCGTTTAGTGCCGGCCAACCATCGCCCTTGCCACCATCACCCCGTCAGTATGCTGACTGTGTCGGGCGTCACAGGCAACACCTGTCCAGGAAGACACTCGACAAAAACCGAGCTTACTGGAAACAAAAACTCGCCGATGCAACACCGCTGGTACTACCGAGCGATCGATCGCAGCCATCGACCCGTACATTCGGTGGTGCCTGGCACGGCCTGAGCCTGCCAAGCTCTATGGCCGAATCGCTCGGAGCGATCGGCGATCAAGAAGGTACGACGTGTAATATCACTTTGTTGACGGCGTTTAAGGTGTTGCTGTGGCGTTACACCGGCCAGGATGACATCATCGTAGGGACGGTGATAGGCGGTCGTGCCTGTGACGAATACAAGGAGGTGCTGGGCCACTTTAACCGCCCCGTGGTCCTGCGCACAGCTCTAACGGAAGGGATGACCTTTAGACAACTTCTTGGTCGCGTGCGGGATCTCTACCAAGAAGCCGCCGTCCATCAAGACGTACCTTTTTGGAAACTGACCGAAGATCTGTCCATCGGCGACGACGCTACCCCGCACCCGTTGTATCAGGTCCAATTCGTCGCCCAGCCCGCGATTTCGGCGCATCGCTCGGGCTGGAGGATCGGTCAAATGGATGTGCAAACCGGCGCTTCCGAGCTCGATTTGTCGATTCACGTCGCCGAAGCCGAACACGGATTCGTCGGTCGCATTGAATACAACACCGATCTCTTTGACAAGCAAACCATCGAACGACTTGCAGATCATCTGCGAACGCTGTTGGCAGGCATCGTGTCTGATCCGAATCAGCAAATAGACCGACTGCCACTATTGACCGAATCTGAACGCCATCAGCTGCTGGTGCAATGGAACGAAACCCGATCCGAATATCCCCGTGACCGACGTGTTCATCATCTGGTTCAACAGCAGGCCGATCGAACACCTCACGCGCCGGCGGTGATCTTCAACGATCAGTCACTAACGTTTGCTCAGCTAAACCGCCGGGCCAATCAGCTGGGCCATCATCTTCGTCGCTTGGGTGTCGGGCCGGGTGTCATTGTGGCAATTTGTACCGAACGTTGCTGTGAAATGGTGATCGCGAAGCTAGCCGTTCTAAAAGCGGGTGGGGCGTATGTCCCACTGGACCCGTCCTACCCGAAGCAGCGTCTGGCGTTCATTCTCTCAGATACCAAAGCCGGTGTATTGGTCACCTGGTCGACGCTAAAAGACCAGGTGGGTGGCTACGGCGGGCAAATTGTAGCGTTGGACACCGATCTCCCACTGATTCAGTTAGAAGATGACACTGACCCGTCTAGCGGCGTAGCAGTGGGGGACCCGGCGTACGTGATTTATACGTCGGGCTCGACAGGGACACCCAAAGGCGTGGCGATCGGCCACGGCAGCCTTCTGAACCTGATCTATTGGCATCAGCGTACCTACAACGTGACCCCCGCTGACCGTGCCACGCAACTGGCAGCGGTGGGATTCGACGCCTGTGTCTGGGAACTATGGCCCTACCTGGCTGCGGGGGCCTGTGTTCACTTGGTGGATCAGGTCACCCGATCCACTCCCACGGCACTATGGCAGTGGCTGGCCGATGAGCATATCACCAGAGTGTTCGCTCCTACACCGCTGGCTGAATCTCTGTTGCGCGTGCCGCTGCCAGAGGGGTTATCGCTCCGCACAATGCTAACCGGTGGCGACCGCTTGCGTCACGCACCGCAGGTAACCTTGCCGTTCGAATTGGTCAACCACTACGGCCCTACAGAAAATACGGTCGTGACCACATCCGCGGTGGTGACCGTTGCGTCGAGGGGTGATCCACCTCCGCCGATCGGCCGGCCAATCGCCAACACACGGGTCTATATTTTGGACGCTCGACGGCAACCGGTCCCAATCGGGATACCCGGCGAACTGTATATCGCCGGTGATGGGTTGGCCCGAGGCTACATGAATCGCGACGAGTTAACGGCCGAAAAATTTATTGCAGATCCCTTTAGCGGTGATCCGGCTGCACGCCTGTACCGCACGGGGGACCGGTGTCGATATCGGTCCGATGGAAATATTGAGTTTCTCGGCAGGGCAGACGATCAGGTAAAAGTTCGTGGATTTCGCATCGAACTGGGTGAAATTGAAGCTGTATTGATCAGTCATCCGTCGGTAAAACAAGCTGTGGTATCCGTGCGCGAGACCTCCCACCACGACCAACAGCTTGTCGGTTATGTCGTACCGGCGGTCGATCCGACACCTCCGGCTTCGGTGTGGCGTGATCATCTACGACAGGCGCTGCCGCCGTACATGGTGCCCGCCTTGTTCGTCGTCCTAGATGCGGTACCGCTGACACCGCACGGGAAGGTTGATCAAGGGGCGTTGCCAGCACCTGATCAAAGCCAACAGGAACCCGACCATCCTGACAGCACACCACGAACCCCAGTGGAGCGCCAATTGGCCGAAATCTGGATCGATATCCTGGGCATCGATCGTGTCGGTGTTCACGACAGTTTTTTTGACTTGGGTGGGCACAGCCTGAAGGCGATGATCTTGGTCGCTCGCATCAGCCAGGCGTTTGACGTGGAGCTATCTGTCCACACAGTGCTCGGCTCGCCGACGATCTGGCAGCTGGCAGAAGTGATCGAACCCCAGTTAGCAACAGGGCATCGGGCATCGACGGGTGATGTCCAGCCTGTGTCGCGCAAGCAACGGCTGCCGTTGTCATTTGGGGAAGAGCGGCTGTTGTTTCTCGATCGCCACGGTTCTGGTCACTACACCTACCACGAACCTGTGGCGTTACGGCTGCGTGGCCCCTTGGATATTGAGATATTTAAACGTTCGTTGAACGCCATGGCCCAACGACACGAGGTGCTGCGTACTGGCTTCCAAGTCGACGCCAGTGGTCCCGTCCGGGTGATCGCACCGCAGATCAACCTCAGCATCGAAATCAGCGACCCGGACAATCTCCATGGATCGGACCAACAACGCTCGTTAATGGATCAGGTCAACGCATGGGTACGCCAGCGCATCGATCTTGGGCGACCTCCGTTGATGCGTGTGAAGGTGTGGCGGTTGAATGAAACAGATCACGTGTTGGTGATGCTATTCCACCATATCGTCTGTGACGAATGGTCCATTCGTCAGATGTACCAAGAGCTCAACGCACTGTATCAAGCAGGCGGCGATCCTGATCAGGCCCACCTTGACGCGCTGGACGTGCAGATGGCAGACGTGGCGGTATGGCAGCATCGGACGTGGTCCAGTGGGGCCTGGAACGATCAGATGGCGTACTGGCGAGAGAAAATGGCAAACGCCCCGACGACGCTGCAGTTGCCCACGGACCGGCCACGACCACCTGTGCAGACCTATGTGGGGGCCACCCACGCCATTCAAGTCGACGCCCAGACCACCGAAACGCTGCGATCGCTGGGGCGGCAGCAGGACGCGACTTTGTTCATGACACTGTTGGCAGCGTTTAAGTCACTTCTGTTTCGCTACACACAGCAGACGGATCTGGTCCTTGGCTCGCCGATCGCCCGCCGTGACAGGACCGAAATTCGTCACACGATAGGTTTCTTTTTGAATACCCTTCCGTTTAGAACGGACCTATCGGGAGATCCAACGTTTCGCCAGCTCCTGGACCGGGTGCGGCAAACGGCATTGGATACATACGCTCACGCCGATGTGCCTTTTGAGAAGCTGGTCAGCGGGCTGTGTACCGATAGACAAGCCTCTTCAAGCCCCCTGTTTCAGGTGGCATTTGTGCTAATCAACCAGGACGACCAGGGTGTTTTTGCGCCACCTGGGGTTGACGCGCAGCCCATTGCCGTGTCGACAGGAACGGCAAAGTTTGACTTGATGATGTCATTTCATGAGGTGGATCGCCGCTTGTCCGGTGAGTTTGAGTACAACACAGATCTCTTTGATTCGACAACGATCCAAAGGATGGCCGGCCATATGGTAACGCTGCTAGAGGGAATTGCATCCTGTCCCGACCGGCCGCTAAGCCAACTGCCATTGTTCACCGATAGACAGAAACACCAGTTGATTGTGCGGTGGAACAACACCGCCGCTGACTACCCGAATCAACGTTGTATTCACCACGCATTCGAGCAACAGGTGTCTATCACGCCAGATGCTGTTGCCGTGTACAGCGAACCCGAGACACTGACCTACCGTCAACTCAATGACCGGGCCAACCAGCTTGCCCATCACTTGCGGGCACTGGGGGTACAGCCTGAGAGTGTCGTTGGAATATGCCTTGAACGGTCCGCGGCTATGGCGATTGGCCTGCTTGGTATCTTGAAGGCAGGAGGGGCTTACCTTCCGTTGGATCCGGGATATCCACCCGACCGGTTAGCCTTCATGCTCGACGACGCCCACGCGGCTTTTATTTTGACTCATCGGCCATTACTGGCGAAGTTACCCAAACCCACCAATGCCCGCGTGCTCTGCATGGACGCGGAACAGAGCAGCATCTCCAATCGCAGTCAAGCCAACCCGGCCCACGGGGTGACATCCAAGAACCTAGCGTATCTGATCTACACCTCTGGATCGACAGGTCGGCCTAAAGCGGTCGCCGTTGAACACCGTAACACGGTGGCACTGCTGTCGTGGGCGCACAAAGTATTTACCAAAGAAGAGCTGGCCGGCGTGCTCGCATCGACGTCCATCAATTTCGATCTGTCTGTGTTCGAATTTTTCGTTCCCCTGACTGCCGGCGGTACCGTGGTGCTGGCGGAGAACCTGCTACAGCTTCCGCGGCTGGCGACGTTGCAACGGGTCACGCTTGTCAACACCGTGCCGTCGCTGATGTCGCACTTGCTGGACGCCAACGGACTTCCAAACTCGGTTCGGACGGTCAACCTCGCGGGAGAACCGTTGGCATTGTCACTCGTGCAGCGGATATACCAGCAGCGGGGTGTCGAGCGGGTCTACGACCTTTATGGACCTTCGGAAGACACCACTTACTCTACTTATGCTCTCAGAAACCCAGCCGGTCCATCGACGATCGGACGGCCGATCGACAATACGCGTGTGTACATCCTCGACGACCACTTGCAGCCACTGCCGGTCGGTGTGCCTGGCCAGCTATACATCGGCGGAGACGGATTGGCCCGAGGCTACCTCAACCGCCCCAAATTGACCGCCGAGAAATTCATTCCAGACCCCTTCAGCGACGAACCATCCGCCCGGCTGTACCGAACAGGTGATCAATGCCGCTATCTGCCCGACGGCAATATCGAGTATGTGGGCCGACTGGACGACCAAGTCAAGATCCGGGGTTTCCGCATCGAGTTGGGTGAAATCGAATCGGTGCTGTCCGGACACCCCACGGTGCGGCAAGCCGCGGTCGTCGTGCGCGAAGATTCGCGCGGCGATGGACAGTTGATCGCGTATGTCGTACCGACGGTACAACCGCCACCACAAACTTCGGTGTGGCGCGACCACGTGTTCGAGTCGCTGCCGCGTCATATGGTACCGTCGTCGTTTGTCGTTCTCCAGGAGCTACCCCTAACGCCCAATGGCAAGATCGATCGCAGGTCACTGCCCGCGCCAGAAGAGGAACGGCTGGATCAGAAGGCGTCTTTCGTGCCCGCACGTAACTCGCTAGAGCGGCGCTTAACGGCGATATGGAAGGAGGTGCTGGGACTGCACCGAATCGGTGTTGAGGACAATTTCTTCGAACTCGGCGGCCATTCGCTGGTGGCATTGCGGGTATTTAGCCAGATCGAAAAGCAATTCGGGAGATCTCTACCGCTGTCTAGTTTGTTCACGGCACCCACGATCAGTCGGCTGGCTGCGTTGTTGGACAACGCCGTCACCGTTGGTACCTGCCAACCCGTCGTTCCACTGCAACCCGATGGGACGGGTCCAAGGCTTTTCGCTGTACCCGGAATTGGGGGGCACCCATTTTCATTTATGCCCTTGACTCAGAAGCTCGGATCGGATCACCGATTCTACGCACTGCAGCTACCGGGCCTAGACGGCCGTCAATCTCCCCTGAATCGTGTGGAACAGATGGCAGACTATTTCATCCCTCATATCCGTGGCCAACAGCCTGACGGGCCATACCATTTGATCGGTTATAGCTTCGGAGGACTGATCGCATACGAGATCGCCCGCCGGCTGACCGAGCAAGGACAGACCGTTGGGCTTTTGATCTTGTTGGACACTTACGTCGCAACAGCTCTGGTCCAGAAGCGATCGAAGGATCGCTGGCTCACGACGCGGTGGTGGCGAGCGCGATGGCGAAGGGCGACCGGTATTCGAGGCCGACTAAGCGATTGGTACACCGACATTCACCGCCGATCTGATCAACCATTCGAACGGGCGGGGTCTGACGAACACACCACGCTTTCCCAGACCATCGATCGGGTCACCCAGGCCAACAAAAGAGCCATTGAAACCTATAGACCCGAACCCTACCCCGGCCACGGGGTCTTGGTTCAAGCACAACAAACCCTTGACTCTGATGAACTGGGTATGTATGCCACAGACGGATACAAAGTCTGGCAAGCGCTCTTCCGTGGCGGGTTAGAACAACTTTCGGTACCCGCTGCCCATTTGGAACTGTTTAGCGAAGCTGCCGTCCCGCTAATCGCCGATAAGATTCATGCCATGCTTGGCTGGGCGGATCCCTAGACAACCTATGCTGGTGACACCGGCCGTGATCGTTATAATGCGGTTTGTCTCGATAGCCGGCGGTATTGGTCTGGTGTTCTAGGACTCATGCGCATTGCCGCCGCATCGAAGTGGAAAGGGCCATTAGCGCAGTTGGCTAGCGCGCCTCGTTGACATCGAGGAGGTCACTGGTTCAAGTCCAGTATGGCCCACTAACATAAAATAAACTGAATCCCCGTGTTAGGGATGACCTTGTCCCCTGAACCGAGCCCATGTTGAATGTTCAGAATTCAGCATAGATGCACATTCAGGAAAGGCAACGGATCATGGCCAAGAATCAACACACAACGGAACAGATCATTTCTAAACTGCGCGAAGCGAAGGTTGAATTGGGTAGGGGTTTAAAGGTTCCTCAGGTTTGCAAAAAGCTCGGTGTAACGGAGCAGGCCTACTACCGCAGGCGGAAGGAATTTGGCGGCCTTGGGATGGACCAGGCGAGAATTGGCGAAGGAGAACACGCAACCGAAGCGTTTGTTGGCCGATGCAGAATTGGACAAAGCAATCCTGCGTAAGGCAGCAGCCCCAAACGACTGATCCCGACCAAGCGGCGACGTGTGGTCGATGACGTGGGTAACAATTTCGGTCAGGAAGTCGTCAGCGAACGCCGGGCATGCCAAGTCCTAGGTCAGCCGCGTTCGACCCAACGTCGTCAACGGCATGTACCAAGTGGCGAGTCGATACTCGTCAGACGGATGATCGAGTTAGCAACCCAGTACGGTCGGCATGGCTACCGCCGGGTCACCTACCTGCTGCATGCCGACGTATATCCGTTCGGATAACGGTGGTGAGCTCACAGCCGAGGCAGTACGTGATTGGCTTTTTCCGCGTGGGCGTATGTTCATTGAACCAGGCAGCCCGTGGGAAAACGGATACAACGAATCGTTTAATGACAAGCTTCGAGGTGAGTTGTTGAATACAGAAATCTTCGACACGTTGCAGGAGGCAAAGATACTGATTGAACACTGGCATCGCCAACACAATACGGCGCGACCACACAGCTCTCTGAAAAATCTGCCCCCGTCTGAATTTGCCAACCGGCGTAGGCCTACAGCTACGGCTGCGCCTTCGCTTCCGGCCTACGCCGGAGTACCATAGTAATGATCTGCCCCCTTGATCTTGCTCCAAATGGGATGCAAGTTTTTGGATTATATTTTTTGCATCCAGATCAAGGAGTTGATCATGAAAAGGAAACGATTTACAGAGGCTCAGATCGCGTTTGCCCTTCGTCAGGCCGAGTCGGGCACACCGGTGGCTCAGATTCTTCGGAAGATGCAGATCTGCGAAGCGACGTTTTACCGTTGGAAGCAGAAGTATGCCGGACTGGGCGTGCCGGAGATGCGTCGGCTCAAGCAGGTCGAGGAAGAGAACAGCCGTCTGAGACGTTTGGTGGCGGATTTGACGTTAGACCGCCAGATGCTCCAGGATGCGTTGTCAAAAAAACCTTAAGGCCTGCCGCCAGGCGAACGCTGGTGGTTCAGATGCAGGAAAGCTACCAGGTTTCGCAGCGGCGGGCGTGTTCGGTGTTTAGGTTTTCACGAGCGACGATTCGATACCAGAGCATTGCGGATCCGCAAATCGCATTGCGGTTACGATTATGTGAACTAGCAACATCTCGGGTGGGTTACGGTTATCGTCGGCTGCACATTTTGCTACAGCGTGAAGGTTGGCAGGTGAATCATAAACGTGTGCTTCGGATCTATCGGGAAGAGGGCTTGATCATGCGTAAGAAACCACCGCGTCGTCGTGTGGCGTGCTTAAAAAGGGAGATTAGGCCCGTAGCCTCGAAGAAGAACGAATGCTGGAGCATGGATTTTGTGTCGGATCAGCTGTTCGATGGGCAGCGTATTCGTGTATTGACGTTAGTCGACAATCACACCAGGGAGAGCCTGGCTCTGCACATCGCCTCACGTGTCCGTGGACGGGATGTCGTGCAGGTGCTGGAACGTGTCGCGGACAAACATGGTCTGCCTCAAACCATACGAGTCGATAACGGTCCAGAATTTATTTCCAAGGATCTAGATCTGTGGGCCTATTGGAACAAAGTCAAGTTGGACTTCAGTCGTCCTGGCAAACCAACGGATAACGCGTTTATTGAGTCATTTAATGCTCGGTTCCGATTGGAGTGTTTGAACGAGCATTGGTTTTTAAGTTTGGATGATGCCCAGGAAAAGATCGAAGGATGGCGACAAGATTACAACCGAACCAGACCACACAGCAGCTTGGGGAATTTAACCCCCAACGAATTTGCTATTCGGTGTAGGCCTTCGGCTACGGCTGCGCCTTCGCCTGCGGCCTACACCGGGGTAACATAGATGCGTTAAACTTGCAGCCCACTTGGACTCAAGATGGGGTGAAGATCAGTAAAGCGTCAAACTTGCTTCCCGCTTGGACTCAAGATGGGGTGAAGACCAACGTTAGTTTAGGGGAGGATTACTCAAGAATCTGCAGCATAACGATTGGCGTCAAGTAATCATTGCGGCACCATCTCCTGCTTTTTGGTGTGAAGGATGCGCCGGCTCTTGCAATCCTCTGAATTCAACACACCCAAGCCCACCTTTCCGAAGTTAAACTGATGCAGTGAGTCAGGCGATTTCGGAGGACCTTCATCAATCCCACTATCGCGAGGGACCCACAACGGACCGACCATCAGTGAATACTTGTCGGTGTAATCCTTGTCCGCTGGTCGCTGGATCCGGAATCGACAAAGGAAGCCTGGTCTAGATTCGACATGCCGATTATGTTCAACAAACTCCAGCCAACTCGCCGGCCGTCCACCCGAACATGAAAACGAAGCAGCGTTTCGAATGATAGGCGAGTTTCCTGGCCTTGACTTTTTGTTTGAGTATAACAAAAGTGACGAGCGTATCTTCCTGTCTTCGCTTTTGGTTACAAGAAACTCGACAACGGCCCATTCCGGGTTACGTCGCTTTGCCCGTCCGAAGGCGTTTCTTTTTCCGGTTTTGTCAAATGTATAGAAGCCCTTTCCAAAGTCAGTAAAATCTTTGTAATTCCCAGGCGCCATTTGCGCAAGTTGTGCGATCAAGAATGGCGTGATGTCGGTATCAATAAGTCGCTCTCCGGCGCTTTTTGACGTTCCGTGATAGTACGAAATACAGCTTTCATGGGTCTTGCCCTGGTGGATGGGCGTCGATAGCCAGCCGGGGCGCGGCGCCCGGAAATCCGGCGAGTATCTCGTTTCCGGCTCCATGATTCTCCATGTCTTGGGCCCCAATATCCCGTCCGGCTTTAGCGGCGGATGCGAGCGTTGCCATTTGGCGATTGAGGTTGCCAACAATTCTTCGCCCGGGCACATGTTTGTGAATCCGAGCAGATCGATGATTTGATGAAATCGGTTTCGCCATCCGCAAATAACGCAGAACCTGCGATTAGCGCGGGTCGCAGTTTTAGTATCAATATGGTGTGACACGATATAGCTCCACGATGGACGGACTCTTTTTCTAGGAAACAGGGCAAACACGGCGACGTGTTTTTGCCTACGTGCACCCGGTTGGCGATGGTCTCTCGACGCTCCCTTTTCGGGTGCAGTTCATCGAAGCACACGACGCCGATCTTATATTGTCTGTTATCGTAAAAAAGTGACTTGAGTTGCCGATTCTCCGCACGCTTCAACGAGAAATCTGAAATTGCGGCCTATCCAACCACGGTGGGTAGAACGTAAGCGTCCGGCGATGACCCTTGTTTAGTTCCGTCAGGCATCGGAAATTTCTTTAAATTGCTGTCCCTTCCATTGCTCGGGCAGTAACTGTTCGATCTCAGTACTCGGTGTTGAACCGACCAAACCAAGGACATTACGAGGATAGACGAATGGATCCAGGCCTTGGCGTTTAGCACTGGCCACAAGGCTGTAAAGATTGGCAGCGGTGCGACCTCGGCAGGCGAATCAAAAAGCTCCCAAAGGAGATCTTGAAACGGCACGAAAAGTGAAAAGACATCATCCGAATGTCTGCCCCCGGACTACGCCGGATCAGGGGGATGCACGACGAAGAGCTGCCAGGAGAATAGAAGGGATATCGTTCGTCCAGACTAGGTCCACAGTGCCGCGTGATTAATAAAGTCGAATCACAAAAGATACTGATCCAAGCAATCGACATGACGGCACACGACTATTGGAAGAAATAACATAAAGAATTTTCATTCTGCGAAAAACATATTGACGTTTCCATTGGCAAATCGGCACGCTTCATACGCGAACTGCAGGAGTTGCCCCAGAACGATTTGGCCAAATTCACTGGCATTGCGCAGTCGACGATTTCAGCCATCGAGAATGGCAGAGTTAACCTTGGCGTTGAACGCGTAAAGACCATCGCTAGAGCGCTGCGTTGTCATCCGGCAGTGCTTGTATTTCCTGGGTGCGATGTCGAGCAAGAATCTGCAGCATAACGTCTAAGCTGAGTGGCGAGGCGAAGCCGCGTCCGCTCGAGCGATTTGTTAGCTTCTAGTCTTTCGATGACACTCTAATGATATGACCATCCGGATCCTTCACCAAGAAGGTTTGGCCGAAAACATCAGTGTAGAGGTCCTTTTCAATTTTGATTCCTTCTGCGTCTTTCCACTCATTGTATAGATCAATCACATCGTTGTCGGCATCTAAGTTAATACCTATCTCTGAAAATCGTGGGGTATCGATGTCCGGCGCCCGGAGTATGGTCGAAAGTTGTGGATGGATGACTAAATAAAGAAGGCGGCGTACCTTGGTGATTGAGTAGATCATTCAAGGAGACGCCACCCATGCAAGACGGTACCACTGAACCGATTTGTTATCCAGTTGCTTCATCGAAGGACCTATTGACTGAAGTCCTTCGTGAAGGAGCACGCACGATGCTGACGCAGGCCATTGAAGCCGAGGTTGCTGAATGGATTGAAGATCATGCTCATGTGGTCGATTCGGAGGGTCATCGCCAGGTCGTTCGCAACGGCCATCTTCCCCAACGACAAATCCTGACAGGCCTTGGTGCGATGGATGTCCGCCAGCCACGTGTGCATGATCGACGGCCCGAAGGATCCAAAGAGCGTTTTAGCTCGAAGATTCTGCCACCTTACTTACGTAAGTCAAAAACGATCGAGGAATTGGTTCCTTGGTTGTATCTCAAAGGCATCAGCACAGGTGATATGGCTGAGGCCTTGGAAGCCCTGGTCGGGCCCGATGCCAAGGGTCTGAGCGCCAAATCGATCGAGCGTCTTAAGCAATCCTGGCAGGATGAATACAAAGAATTCTCTCACAGAAGCTTAGAAGACAAGCATTTCGTCTATGTCTGGGCAGATGGGGTGTATTTCAATGTCCGCCTGGAAGATTCGGCCAACAAACGTCAATGCATCCTTGTTCTGATGGGTGCCATGAACGATGGCAAGAAGGAACTATTGGCCATTGCCGATGGCTATCGGGAATCCAAACAGTCGTGGATTGAGCTTTTGCGTGACTGCATCCATCGTGGTCTGAAGCAAGCACCAAGCCTAGCGATTGGCGATGGCGCCTTAGGCTTCTGGGCGGCAATCGATGAATTGTGGCCCCCGACGCGGCATCAGAGGTGCTGGTGCCACAAGACCATGAATGTACTGAACTACATGCCCAAGAGCTTACACGGCAAAGCCAAGCCGATGCTCCATGAAATTTGGATGGCTAAGACGCGCAAGGAAGCAGGAGCAGCGTTTGATCACTTTCTGACGACGTTCAACGCCAAGTATCCCAAGGCCGCGGCGTGCTTGGACAAGGATCGTACGAAATTGTTGGCATTCTACGACTTCCCAGCAGAACACTGGGCACACATACGCACGACGAACCCAATCGAATCCGTCTTTGCCACGGTGCGGCTGCGAACCGACAAAACCAAAGGTTGTGGTAGTCGAGTCGCGTGCCTAACAATGGTGTTCAAACTGGTTCAATCGGCATCGAAGAAATGGCGGGCGCTGAACGGTTCAGCCCTGTTGCCTCAGATTATCCGAGGTGTAAAGTTCGTTGACGGAGAAGCCAAGGTCGCCGCCTGATCATGTCTTCATCCACAAGATTTGACGATACCCCCCGGCGCCCCGCCTCCCGATCAAATAGCGAAATCCGCATCTCCGTCAATTTTGAAAACAACATATCGAGGTGTTATAAAGTATGGATCAATCTGAAAAATGTTTTTATAGTATTCAGTTGATGTCGGAATGTCAGACACATAGATGAGTGGTAGGTTGGCTCGTCTGATTTTGGGCATTGGCCTCTCCTTTTTGGTGGTTCGAGGCACAAAAGCTAACGCCCCGCATCAGGCGCCGAAAAACGATGCAGCCGTTTTGAGGTCGCGCTGCATGCGCTTGTTATACACCTGCAAAAGATTCGTGGTATTTAACAACACCAGATTTCTCGGCAAGATAATCTGGAACAATTTCCATGGCCATAAAAACATCGTCAGGCACATCATACTCGCATGACAGATTAAATTTTGAAGCTGCTTTGAATCCAAACTTGGGATAGTAATTTGGATGACCAAGTACCACTATAGCACCGGCTTTGGACTCAACACATGATTCAATGCCTGATTCTATCAACGCACTTCCGATACCTTGGTTGCGACAGTCTTCAATTACTGCCATCGGTGCAAGACCCATGATGAGTGCAGAGGAGCAATCTACTAGTCTTACGGGGGTAAACATAATATGCCCCACAATTCTCCTCTCTGCTTCAGCAACAAGAGAAATATAATTGATTACTTTGCGTCTTAAAGCTTCTACTAAATCCGCTTCGGCATTGGTTTCAAATGCTGCAACATTCAATTCATATACTGCGGGTAGGTCTACTTCAGTTTCGGGGCGAATTTTCATGTTTCTAAAGGCGTATAACAGTTGATTGGGCAGATCTGGCAAAGTGTCGATTCGCCTTGTACCACCGGAGACGCGCCGGGCGATTCGTGCATCCTCGTGCCATGGGCGCTCCTGAGATCGAAGCCTACCTTAACGGCATGACCGGTTCTTAGCGCACTAATGCGTAAGAGCCATTCACCGCTGTCCACGTTGACACAACCTCATGACGATCGGTCAACGACCACCGTACGAACACCGAGATATTCGACAAACGCGGCGTAGATCGCCGGCAACACCAGCAAGGTTAACATGGTAGCCACGATCAAGCCGAAAATTAGCAAATAGGCCATACCCTCCCACAACGGCCCGCCAAATAGGGCCAACGGGATTAGGCCTCCCACCGTGGTGCTGGCGGTCAGAAAGATCGGCATCAGCCGTAGCCGTCCGGCTTCAGCCAGACACCGGTGAAACCCCTGGCGCGTCAGACCACAGCAGCTTTTTTCATCCGGACCGGCCAGGTCTCTACCCGCAAGCAGCTTCTCTTTGATCCGCGTCTCGGCAAATTCGATGTACAGGATCCCGGAGTTGACCACGATCCCCGCGAGCGAGACCAATCCGAGCATCGGCATGAAACCCAGAGCGTTACCGGTTAACCACAGACCAAAAAACGCTCCGACTGCGCCCATCGGTACGGTCATCAGGATAATGACCGGCTTGAAAAAACTGTTGTACTGCACGATCAAGCATAGAATGATCAACACAATCGCCACAGCGAATGACCGGCCCATTTCTGCAGACGCATCGGCACTACTTTCTAGGGTTCCACCCGTTTCGTACCAATACCCCGGCGGCAACGCGCCTTCAAGCTGACGGATCTTGGGCATGGCCTCGGCCAGTTTTTCATTGGCCAAGACCCCCGGGGCCACCTTCGCTCGTACTTCGATCATCCGTTTTTTTTCCCGCCGATCGATCCGGGTTGTGGCGCGACGCGATTCGACCCGGGCAAAGGCATCCAGCGGTACTTTTCCTCCCGACGCTTCGACGAAGATGGTGCGGGGATCGGCAATCGTTGTTCTTTCGTTCGGCGGCAAGCGCAAATAGACCGGTACTTTGTGGTCGCCTTCACGGTAGGTCGTCAGGCGATGTCCGGTGTAGTAGGCATTGAACGCCTTGGCGACCGAAGCGTTTGTGACCCCTGCAAGCTTGGCTCGGTCTTCGTCGATCAGCACGTCTAACTGGTACCCCGGGTCACCCCAGACGTCATGGACATCCCACACGCCGTCAAGAGAGGCGAAGGTATCTTTGAGCAGCTTGGCCTGGCGACGCAGCTCGGTCTCGTCGGCAAACCCCGGCGTGTCAAAACCCGATCCGTAAATACGAATGCCGATTGGTGCGTCCACCGGCGGACCCAGCGCCAGCTTGCGCGGAATCACCCGAGCGCCTGCGATCGACGTCGCTGTGGCGTTGCGGATCTGCGCCACGTAAGCGTCTGTCATCTGTGAGTCAGTCGTTTGCACGATGATCTGAGCAAAATTGGACGCCGGTGGTTGTGGATTGACCCCCAACGCAAACCGGGGACCCGACTGACCCACCGACGAATAGAACCGAGCCAACCGTTGATCGATCGACAACCCACTCTCGGTTGGAGATAGATCTCGTACGACCGCCTCAACCTGGCGAGTCATCCGATTGGTCGCTTCGAGCGATGCCCCTTCGGGCAACCAAATGTCGATGTAGAGATAATCTCGATTGTCATCGGGAAAAAATTCCGACCCGACCGGGAGCATCACTGCGCCGATCATCAATGCGATCGCAATCCCGATCACCAGTGGCTTGGCTCGTAAACATGCACCGATGAGCACTTCGTAGCGATCGGCGGGTGTGAGGCCTGCTGGTTTATCGACCTTGCCTCGCCGCAGGGCACTGATCTTATCACCAAACCAAACCACCGGGGTCTGTGCCTGCCTACCGTCGGACCGGGGTCGGATAAAACCATAAGCCATCAGCGATGTCACGGTCAAAGCCACAACCCAACTGGTCAACAGGGTCGTCGACACGACGGCCGGGATCGAAAAGATGTACTCCTTGGCTTCAGCGGTGACGAAGAACGCCAGCGGAGCAAACGCGAACACCGTTGTGAGCGTGCCCATGAGAATCGGATACATGATCTCTTCTGTACCTTGGATCACCGATTCTCTTCGACTCAATCCTTCACGCTGTAGACGTTGGACGTTGTCGCAAACCACCACGGCGTTGTCCACGAGCATGCCCAGCGCGATGATGAGACTGGCGATCGACATCTGTTCGAGCTCAATGCCGATCGAAGCGGCAAGACCGACAGACACCATCATCACGAACGGGATCGCCGCTGCCATGATCAGAGCAGGCCTCAAACCCGCCAGCACCAAGGCCACGCTCAAGACAATCACAACCGCTTGAACCACGTTACCGGTAAAATCTGAGATCTTTTGCTCAACAAACACAGACTCGTCGAATACCACTTCAGCAGCAATATCTGGAGGGATGATCTTGTCTGTATCCTGAAGATCACGGATCAGCCGCCGCACCTGTCGGCCCAAGTCGGTCACCTTGGCCCCGTCCTTCATGGTAAAAGAAACGACCACACACGGCGCGGTTCCGCCCACGTTGCCGTATCGGGCCAATACGCCTGGCGGATCCTCGTAGCTGCGACGGACCTTGATCCCCAGATCTTTAAGGTATATCGCGGCGCCCGAGTCTTGTCGCCCGACCACCAGCGATTCAATCTGCGCCACCGCATCAAATTCACCTGACGGCTGGATCCCAAAACGCGATCGATCGGTATCGATGCTGCCCCCCGATGCATAGATATTTCGGGCCTGGAGCAGGTTCTCTAGCTGTGAAATGGTGATGTCGATGTTGGCCCAGTGGCTGCGCGAGGTTTCTAAATAGACCACCTCCTGTCTTACCCCGTGCGTATCGGCTCGGGCCACCGCCGGGAGCAATGCGACGCTGTCTCGCACCCTGTCTGCGATGATCTCGAGTTGTCGCGGTGTATAGAAGGGCGGTTGTTTGATCGACGGCGACGCCGCTAGCTGATTGGCTGCCGCGTCGTCCTGACCGATCGCTGCTTTCTCGTATAGGGCAATCAGCATCACCGCGGTGTCACCAAAGTCGTCTTCGACAACCGGGTCCTCGACCCCTTCAGGGAGTTTGGGTTTGACAATGTCAACCTTAGCGCGAACCCGGTCCCAAACCTGTGGGACTTTGCTTACCGCCAAAGTGCCTTCGAGGTTGACGTAGATCACAGACTGGCCGGTGGTCGTGACCGAATTGACGTAGTCCACCTCTTCAAGCGTAGAGATCTCCTCTTCGAGCCGGTAGGTCACCAGCTGCTCAACCCGCTGGGTTTCGGCGCCGGGCCACCGCGTGATGATCTGGCATGTGCGGATGGTGAATGATGGATCGGCCCGACGAGGCATGGTCAAGAACCGGAAGACCCCATACCCACTTGCCACCAGGGTGATGCAGACAACAATCGTCTTGTATTGAAGCGTAAAACGCGGAAGGCTCATGGTAGCTGCGTCTGGATCCTGACAATCCTCACCGGCTCGCCGGGCTCAATATAATTGACGCCCTCAACAACAACCCCCACGTCGCTGCCAAGGCCATCGAGTTGGTTGCTTTCGATGCGCTGAAGCTGTCCGATGCTCTGGCCCAGGGTCACATCGATTTTCCGAGGCACGGCCTGTCCGTTGAAACCGGTGACCACATAGACATAAGCGACATCTTTGGTAACAGGCATAATCGCTTGAGTTGGTACGTAGTACCCTTGCTCGACCGTATCGTGTTTGAACTGGACGTCTACCAGCTGCCCCGGCTGGACCAGCCATGATTCACGCACCAACAGCACCTGGTCCCCGTCGGCAACTCCCGCGGGTACACCCATGGCGATGGCGTCGAAGAGCTTCAGACCACCGGCGTCTTTCAGCTTGCGCATGATGTAGAGCCCTTGGTAATTAATCCGGCGCTGACCCAGTTCAACCGGGATCCTCCGCAGCGTAAACACCGGCCGGGACAGCTCAACGCCGTCCCGCAGGGACACACCTTCGACCGCCCAAACAAAATAGCCGTCTTCATCCTCATTGAGAGCCAATCGTTCTTCGATCCATAGTGCCCCCGGCTTGTTCAGCTGCGGACGGGTCGCGGGCATCATGTCCTGGATCCGAGGAAGCTTGTCAACATCAGGATCGTCTGTTGGATAATCCGTTGTCTTTTGATTGCGGGTAATGATCGTCACTGGAAACGTGCGTGTCGCCGAGTCCGCCACGGTAGATTTCTGATAGACCGTTCCTAACAACGGCGTGTCGTGACCAGGGACATAAACATGAACCGTATCGTTGTGACGGAGCGTCCGGTGGGTGTTCGCCGAGACGGTAACCACCACTTTCACCGGGTCCATGGTCACGAGCCTTGCGACGGCTTCTCCAGTGGAAACGAAACCGCCAGCCTGAACGCGGACCTCCGCAACTTCACCGGTAAACGGTGCAGCCAGACGGGTGTGTTCCAGATCCAGCTGTGCCTGGGTTAACGCCGCTCGAGCTTTAGCCAATGAAGCCTTACCAGCTTCCAATCGCGCCTTGGCTTGGTCGACCTGAGCCTGCGCCGCATCACGCGCAGCTCGGGCTTCAATCAGTTCGACTTCTGTAGCTGATTTTTTCTCGTAGAGCTGGCGTATTTTGTCGTATTCTGTGTATTGCCTGACCCTGTTGGCATCGGCCTCAGCCAATTCAGCCGGCACCACGCTCTCTAAGCTGACTTTTGCGTAGTCGACGTCCGCTTGCGCCGCTTGCACAGCAGCTTCATACGGCAACCGTTCCACAGCCGCCAGCACATCTCCCTCAATCACGACCTTGCCGTTCTCGACCCAGCGTCCTTCAAGGGACGTCCCTTGTTCAACAATATAGTCAACCCTTCCAGAAACCTCGAAAGCGATGTCTGCGTCGGCCCAAGCCTCGACAACGCCCGTTACTCGCAACGCGTGTGAAGGATCTGTCTTGACCAGCCTCGCCACCGCGACCGGCCGTGCCGATGGCTGTTTTGGTTGCGACTGATCGTTACAACCCTCCATCGCCAT
Organism: Phycisphaeraceae bacterium; assembly: GCA_965222495.1. GTDB lineage: Bacteria > Planctomycetota > Phycisphaerae > Phycisphaerales > Phycisphaeraceae > CBDCUA01. The sequence goes on from CBDCUA010000006.1 coordinate 423,647, forward strand.
AGTCAGGGCCAACACCGCCGCTGCGCCCATACGGAACGACAATACGGGAAACATCCCCTTGGTCGCCTTTGCGATACGAACTAGACAAATCTTGTCCATCGGTGCTTTACCTAGCCAAGTAGACTCTTTGATCGGTGTCCATTGTAGAAGCTCACCAGTTTGAATGGGTCAGCAGAGCCACTGCATCTTACGGCAAATCGTAAAGAACACGATAGCATCTCCGGCCGTCGGCACCCAGTTTCTAAGCCCGTGTGGATATCACCCCTCAAATGCCCAGAACCCCGACCGGATATGATTGGATCTCCTTTATCGAAAATCGGCAAAGAATGCTCCGTGCAAACCGATCGATCAACGGCTCTGACGATACGATTTGATGGCGATGTATCCGATGGGCGATTGTGATAAAGTAACACACGCGCATGGGGCATTTTCTTTAAACGGAAACCGGCCTGAATCGGAGACGACACAACGAGTTGTGATGACAAAACCGATGAATGGAGACTCATGTTTCAAACCTGAACACTTCATGTTCGGCACCCAGAAACGACGGAGACAACGGCACCCAACACCGTCATGAAATGAGAAATGAACTGAAATTCGGGTCAGGCGGCGTCCGTGAGACTACGGTGAGTGTATGACTTGGGATCACCGAGGGCTCGGACGGCAACCCCGACCGGCGAAAATCGCCCAGCCGGCACCACTCGAGGCAAAACGGGAGCAAACATGGCAACGCCCACAAAAGCCTACGCAGCCCATAGGGCTAATCAGCCGTTAAAACCACACGAGATCGCTCGACGTGATCCGGGGCAGAAAGATGTGCAGATCGAAATCCTTTATTGTGGGGTTTGCCACTCCGATATCCATCAGGCACGCAACGAATGGCAAAACACGATCTACCCCTGTGTCCCGGGACATGAGATCATCGGTCGTGTCACCGACGTGGGAGCAAACGTGTCGAAATTTAAAAAGGGGGACACCGTCGGCGTTGGTTGCCTGGTCGATTCGTGCCGCCGCTGTCGCAGCTGCCAAGAAAACCTGGAGCAGCATTGTGAACAGGGCCCGATTTTTACCTATAACGGTCCGGAGAAACAGACAGGCGGCGTAACTTATGGCGGCTATTCGCGGGGCATTGTCGTTGACCAAGATTTTGTTCTCAACGTACCTTCGAGCCTTGATCTGGCCGCCGCTGCACCACTGCTCTGCGCTGGCATCACAACCTACTCACCGCTTAAGCGGTATCAAGTGGGCAAAGGACAGAAGGTCGGCATCGTTGGCTTGGGTGGGTTGGGGCACATGGGTGTCAAGTTCGCCAACGCGTTGGGTGCGCACGTTGTGGTGTTGACCCGCTCCAAGGCAAAATATGACGATGCGAAAAAATTGGGTGCCCACGAGGTGATCATCTCAACCGACACGATGGAAATGAATAGACATGCAAACAGCTTCGATTTCATTCTGGATACGGTTTCAGCCGACCATGACATCAACGCCTATCTCGGTCTGATTAAACGTTCCGGAAACATGGTCCTCGTTGGGGCCCCTGAAAGACCATTGCCCGTCGCCCCATTTAGTTTGATATTTCAACGCCGTACATTAGGAGGATCCTTGATTGGGGGCATTAAAGAAACGCAGGAGATGTTAGATTTCTGCGCGCAGCGCCATATCGTATGCGATATCGAAATGATCAATATGGATCAGATCAATGAGGCATACCAGCGCATCCTCAGCAGCGATGTTAAATACCGATTTGTCATTGACATCGCTTCCTTGAAATAGCCTGCAGTGTGAAGCGCAACGGCAGACGTATGGCTTCACCCTCCCAAATCACGGGGTTGACGAAAACGCATCGATGATGACGAGCGGACAACACAGGTCGCGGTTCGATCATACGCCGTAGAAGCGTGGCCAGTCTTTGTTCAGATGACACCCACACACCACAGGTGGCGCCGAGAGAACGAATCCGAGCGGGCAAGAAACCGGCAGCCACACCACCAACGCGTCGTCGTTATTGGTGTCTATCTTTAAGATTGACGTGACACGGCGACCCTGTCATTTAAGGGATAAATATACACGTATAACCAAGGCCTGACCGTGCCATCGGACTTTTCACCGACTGCCACTGGCCGTGACGTCGCACTTAAATGGCAATTAGCGATGTGGTCACAACATGGCTGGACCGTACCTGGTCACGGCCAAAGTCTGTGACATTCTGAAGCGATGTTGCCGCAATGCTAGTAAGCGCTTCATCCGTAAAAAAAGCTTGATGAGCCGTGATCACGACATTGGGAAATGTCAACAATCGGGCAAATACATCATCTTGGATGACCTCGTCGGAAAGATTTCGGAAGAACAAATCGGCTTCCTCCTCATAGACATCCAAACCCAAAGACCCTAACTGACCCGACTTGAGTGCCCGGATCGCCGCCCTGGTGTCGATCACCGCTCCACGACTGGTATTAATGAGCATCGCTTTGGGTTTCATCCAACCAAACACTTGGTCGTTCATCAGATGACGCGTTTGGGGTGTCAGCGGGGTGTGCAGCGTGATGATATCCGACCGTTCGACCAGTTGGCGTAACGATACATATTCGACGCCCATCTGGAGGCATTCCGGGTTCAACACAGGATCGTGCCCAATCACCGTACAACCGAATCCTGTCAAAATCCGGGCGACCACGGCGCCAATCTTACCCGTTCCCAGCACGCCCGCCGTTTTGCCGTGCAGATCGACGCCCATCAGACCTGTAAGCTCAAAATTCTGCTCGCGAACCCGGGCAAAAGCGCGGTGGATTTTTCTATTCAGCGCCAAAATAAGACTCACCGCATGTTCGGCAACCGCGTACGGCGAATAAGCCGGTACCCTCGCGACCACCAGGCCGAATTCCTTAGCGGCCTGAAGATCAACATGATTGAAGCCCGCACACCGCAACACCACCAGTCTTGCCCCCTGGCCAGCTAGTTTTTTAAGTGTCGTTCTGTCCAAGATATCGTTGACGAAGACGCAGACCGCAGGATAATCACACGCCAACGCGGTGGTCTGAGGCGTTAGTCGAGTTTCGAAAAAAGCCAGTTCATGGCCGTGGTCTTGATTGGCGATGTCAAAGAACCGGCGGTCATAAGGCTTGACGCTAAAGACGGCGAGCTTCAACGACGATCTCCTTTGGTTTTAGACGGTTTGATCGAGACCCGAAATGTTTTTAACAACATTCGTTCATACGCAGATATCAACAATCTTTGAATGGGCCTGATCGATCCCTTATCAGAACAAACATCTCGTCTCGGCGATGATCGACGCCAAACATGAACAAGTATCTTATAGGTTTGAAACGATGGCGTCACCTAGAATCACTGATCACACACTCACTTTAACCATGACTTCCAGCAAGCCCATCATACCCAACCACAGCACCCACAGACATACATCACCGCACGTGATGAAACAGGATATGTTTGAAACTGAACAATACCCATGACCGACTCTGCGTAACCGCTCAAAATCACCAGCCGAACCAATTCAGTCTATCCGGGTGTTTCTTGACAGGTCGGTCGACATCGAAGGCGCTGCCGCCACGACCGGTGGAGTCGAATAGAACGCTTTCGGATCAGATGACGGGGATTGGACTGAGAAACAACCATGCCTGGCCTCAATTTGGTGCCACACCAGCGCCATGTGGAGGCCGTCGTCAGATCGCCCGTGACAAGAGCGTCGACCGAGCGTCGGATATCGATCGGCTAGAAATCAGCGGAATATGACACTATAATTCCGTTAGGAGGCCTTTCTCTACTCGTATTGCACAAGAACCATTGGGCCTAGAGTGAGGGTCCGGGTCTATGAGTCAGATTAGGGGGATCATCTGATGAGCGGCAGTCGATGGGTACATATCGGGATCTGCTTGTTGTGGATGTCCACCATGGTCGTGGCCGACGAAACGAATCCACCGCCGCGGTCGGTATGGTTGTGGTCCCAACACGGCTTTCCAATGCTCGATAGCCCGCAGCTGGGACTCGCGTCACTAGATTTTCTCCAGCAGAAGGACATTAACACAATTTATCTGTATGCTGATCTAGATTCATATCACAAGCGGAACGTTCTTGTCGACGAACCTGAAAAATACAGATCTTTTATCGCCGAAGCGCACAACCGTGGCATGAAGGTCTTTGCACTGTTCGGCGACAATGGGCGCGATACGGAAGGTTGGATCTTACCCGACAGGCAAAATGAAGCCATCACCGCGTTCCAAAACATGTTCGATTACAACGCCAGTGTTCAGCCTGACGAGCGCTTCGACGGTGCCAACATGGATATCGAGCCCTATATCCTTCAAGATTGGGCAGACAAAACGGTTGAACGCGCGACACAATACCTGAATCTTTCAGCCAAATTCATGGACATGAAACGACAATACTTAAACGGTCTTGGCCAGACCGACTTGTCGCAATTTCCTGTCGGACCGGCCACACCGTTTTGGTTCGAGACCATCGATGACATCGAATGGCAAGATCCTTTCCTGCCCTCAACCGCACCGGTTTCTAAGCCGCTTTATGAACATGTCCTGGACGTCCACGACTATATCACCATCATGGACTACAGAGACTTTGCACAAACCAGGGAAGACCGTGGCGACGGCATTGCCCCGGGGCGAACCGATGGCATCGTCAACCTGGCGGTCGAAGAACTGCTCTACGCGTCGATGATCGGAAAGCCTGTGTACATTGGTGTCGAGACCAGCCCAACGTCCCCCACGTATGTTTCGTTTCTGGAAGAGGGACCGGAAATCTTTGAACGAGAGCTGGCCATTGCGTTGACAGAATTTCAGAACAATTGGCCGGATGTGTTCTCGGGTTTTGTCTTACACGATTTCATATGGTACCAACGATTGATCGCTCAGGGCCCCTTTATCACGGGTGTTCCCGAACCAACGACGGCATGGGTGTGGTTGGCTGGCTTGGCAGGATGGGTTGTTCTGCGTCGTTGCCGATCGATCGTGTGATTTTTTTAGTGGTTTGGACCCGGCCCGGATCCTTACCCACCGTTTCATGGCGACGTTTGGTTTGAGAGGTGTTGAAACCGGACGTTACCGCCGGCCCACACACCGGAACGGCAAAGATACCCGCCACCTCGGGCCATAGCCGCCAGGCCGACTCGATCACCGAACATAACACGTCACGACTGATGCCCATCCCAAACGCGTCACGTTCGATGGGCACCGAAGGGACCCGTGAATGATCGGACGGGGTCATGAACACTCTGGCAATCGAACCGCTCAAATACAGCAATCGTGCAAAATCCCGAACGCGGGGATGAACCTCCGGCTCACCGGCCTCTGGGTTTGCCTGGACCCGCACCGCCTGCACGAATATCACAGGCAGATGCCATGCCGCCATCATTTTGCTTGTTAAAACATTGCGGTCCATTGCAACCACTTCAAAATCGGGGTCGCATCGACCGTGATCCCGGCCATGTACCGACGCTTGAGTGTGCCTCTGGAGATTTGTTGTGACCAACGCCAATCGTCCCACCTGACACAACATCGCACAAACAAACGCTTCATCGCTGGGAAACATTTTGGTGATCTTGGCCAATTGGCACGCCACAACAGCCCTGGCCAATGACTCAGACCAAAAAGTGTCGTCATCGAACCCGGCACACGCGTTGTTTTGGTTGTTCTGGACCAGGGATAAACTCAAGACGAGATTGGCCATGGTTCTGAATCCCAAATAGACGACTGCCCGCGAAAGCGAAGATACCTTCTGGTCTAGACCCATCAGCGGATGATTCGCTAATTTGAGAACCTGAAGTGACAACGCCGGATCCGACTGAATCACGGCGACGATATCCTCAACGGCGGTCGATTCTTTCTCGATAAGACTGAGAACTTCAATCGTGATCCGGCGTGGAGACGGGAATCGATCTGTAGCCTTCAGAAGCCCGTACGGGTCGTGTGTCTTCACCGTGATCCTCCAATGATCGTGGCAATGGCCAGAATCACCCCTTCGGTATACGCGCCTGGATTCTGTACGAACGGACCAAACAAGTGGTGATATACGTCCGCTTATGATTTGACCGCATCGGATCCACCTAACGATGTCTGCACGATGGCAGCATGATTTAGTCTTCGCATCCGCGTTGGCATATGTCACGCGAATTTGGATCGGTATAAGCTTCCAATTTAGTTCGACAGAAGCCAATACCCAGCGGCGGATCCGGGTGGTAGTGGCGTGTTCTTGTACCGGCTTGGTAAGCTGGGGAACGAAGAAATGTGCTGGCAAACCGACAATGCACTCGGCCCGACGGGCTACGCACGTGCCGCCTGCTGGCTGGTCGCACGTGTCCGCAGAAGGTCAAGCATGCCCCTGACCTCGTCGGCCATTTTGCTGTTGGGAAACTCGCGAATCAGCTGTTCGCCAACGCGCACGGCTCCGGTCCACTCCTTATCGTGGACGGCCAGCTTAAATTGGACACCCAAATTGTCTCGTTTCTTCCCGATAACCCCTCTGGCGGTCTCACGAAACGGTTCGGCTTCCACTTCGGTCAGGTACCGGTCAAGCTCCCGCAGTAGTTCCATTGCACGATCGACATCGTCTCGCTGGGCGGCTTGGAGAAACTGTCGTTCCAGGTTGTGCTTGTGGACTTCACGGGCGTCCACGACGCGTTGATTGAGGTGTTTGACCCGTTGAGAATCGGGAAACTGACGCTGGATCTTAGCGGCTTCGTCAGCCGCTTGGTCCCATTCACGCCGACCGAGAATTTCATCGAGTCTCTCGATCGCGGCAGCAACCTTCAGGTCCATTTCCTCGGCACGGGCGACCTTGATCTGGTCTCGAAATTCTTCGGCCTCCTCGTGGTAGCCATAGAGCTGACTCATGATTTGGACCAATGACATTGCTGAATTCAGCTCATGCTGTGAGATGTCTTGCCTGATCGCTGTTCGTAGGGCTTCCCGGTCACGCTCACGATAGACAATCCGCTTTGACATGTCGCTTGCCAGTAATCGATCACCGATCGCACTCAAGAGACGATTGGTATGCTGACGGGTCGACTCGGCTGCGGTGATCTGCGAAAAGTTCATACCCAACGCTGCCCACCGAATCACGCCGACGCTGAAAAAGCCGAGACTCGCGAAACCAGCGGCCATCGCAAGCACCACGAGCACCCCAGACGTAATCACCCGCAACCAGATGGGAGTGACGACCGGTGTGCACATCACTAGGACAAAAATACTTACCGCTGCGATGACCAACAGCACAAAAGATCTGATCATCAGCCGCAACGCCGGTACCCAGTCCTGTTTACTGCTGGTTTGTTCGGTCATGGTCACCTCTTGTGGCCGGGTGTTGGATTGGAGATCCATCCGGGGTCAACCCGCCTATTCTAGTGATAGCAGCCGCTGAAGCTGATCATCGTGACGGTACCGATTGGACGGTGATACTCACACCGCAGCGCCTGCAGTGGGATTGAATTGGGCCGATCACGGAACTTGACGCTCGATCCAGCGTGTCTTCTAAGACAGCCCTCGTCGCATAGATACAAAATCCTTCGGGTGTGGTGGAACCGAAGTGGTAAGAACGCCCCGCAGGCTGACGAGCCGGGCAAACAGGGCCCGGATCTGTCGACAGCTGTACGCTCCAGCTGGGCGGCGTTACCGTAGCGTGTTCTTCTGCGCCCGCATCCTGTCCGGACTGGGCCAATTCTCCCGCGGCGACATCCTTTGGCACCGTCGTCACGATAACATCATCGCGCTGATCCATCGCCATATTGGCCAATTCATCTGCCCGCCGGTTGTATTCTCGGCGCACGTGCGTAATCTTCCACTTCGCAAACGGCTGCAGGAGCTTATTGGCACGTTCGTGAAGCGGCTTGAGGGCAGGCGAGCTCACACGGTACTTTCCAAGGATCTGCTGGACGAGCAGTTGAGAATCGCTATGGACACTCACTTGATCAGCCCCCATCTGAACCGCAATGCTCAACGCCAGCAATAGACCTTTGTATTCGGCAATATTGTTCGTCGTGTGCCCAAGAAAATAGCCCGCTTCGTGCAGCGGCTTAGAGGGATCGCCAGCGTGGATTGTCACCCCCGCCGCTGCGGGGCCGGGGTTGCCCCGGGCACCGCCATCAATATAAATGCACAAATTCATGTTGAGGTGAAATGACGACAGTTACAGAGCAGACGATAATCCGGCCGTCGTTTCCAGTAAGGATATGGCCTAGGTTCTTGAACACTCGACGCAATCGACTCGTACCCGACGGGCAAGCAAGGCGAGCCATACACAACGTCGTGTTGGGTACGCATCATTTGCAGCTAATTGACGCTTTGAGGTCTTGATCCAGATACAGGATCCGATTGCAACTGGGGCATAGTACGAGCTGGTCCTGTTGGGTCATCAACGCGTTGACACGTTCGACGGGAATGCTCATGTAACATCCCCCACATGCATATTCCATATGGCGGCGACTTTCTTCGGTCACCGTGGCCATTGCCTCACCTTCGTGCATATCCGCCATGCGATTAAAAACGGACCGTATCGACTCTGGAATGTCTTGCTCGGCTTCGGCGCGGCGACTGGTCAAATCGTCGAGCTGCTGGCCTATGTCAGCCTTGCAGGTTTGCACATCTGACGCTGCTGCCTCGACGAGCTTTTCCTGTTCGGCCACACGCGATTGGATGTCCTGCAGTTCTCCGCTGAGCCGTTCTGCCTGATTCAGCTGCTCCAGGGCTTCGTCTTCTAATTTGCCTTTGTCAAGTTTTAGTGTGTTGACCTCGATCAAAATCGCGGAGTATTCTTTATTGCTCTTAACGATCTGCATCTGCTGTCGTAAGTGTGCGATACGCTGTTCAATACCTTCTGATTGATTTTCAAGGGCCGACGCTTTGGCTTGGGTGTGCTTCAGTTGGTCACCCATCTCGGCCTGCTGTTGGTTGAATTGAGTGAGCTTTACTTTCTGGGCGTGAAGCCGGTCGTTGGCGTGATCAAGCCGGGTCCGTATGCCCCGTACCTGCTGATCCAGCAGGTACAGCTTTCGTAGATTTTCTTGCAAGGTCATGCAACGCTCCACATGTGCACCCAGAACACTATAGTGTACCATGATATCGGTCGTAAGCGAATCACTGGCTACCGTTATCTCTGGCATTTTTTCTGTCATTGACAGGGTGACCACGGGATCACCGGATACGCCCGGCCGCGGCCCGGGTGGAGCTCAAGCTGGAGGGCCCTTGAGCATGGGGGCGGGGCCATTTATGATTGGCCCGGCCGACAGGGGGGGCAGATTGGGGGTGTAGCTCAGTTGGGAGAGCGCTTGCATGGCATGCAAGAGGTCGCGAGTTCGAGCCTCGCCACCTCCATTTCGCAGAACGATCTGATCTGGTTGGCCAATGGGCGACCGGGGGATGCCCAGCCAGGTCCATTGGCCGACGTGCATGTGGGTGGTGGTATGGTAGCGGGGCCTAAAAGAGCCTCTTAGACAACAAATCGAAATGAGAGAGTGGACGGAAATCGGGCCAAACACTGCTACACGCAGCGCCCGGTGGCGTCCGCGACGCCTCTTCAAGAACCATGGGTAGAAATTGGCGCCGTTGACCTTGGTCTGACGGCGATCCAAAATCGCCAGGTGCTGTCGCACCCTCCAGAACAGAGTCAAATCAGTGTTTTAGCTGCACTTAGAACAGCGTTGTAGTCTGGCTCTTCGACGATTTCCTTGACAAGCTGGGCATGTCGAACCACACCTGTTTTGTCAATGACGTAAACCGCTCTGGCCAGTAATCCAAGCTCTTTGACATATAGACCAAAATTGGCCCCCAAGTGCCTGTCTTTGTAGTCAGATAGTGTAACCACGTGACTAGCGCCGGCAGACGCACACCAGCGTTTTTGGGCAAACGGAAGGTCCATGCTCACGGTTAGGACGATCACATTGTCGCCCAGTCGACCCGCTTCTTCGTTGAATCGTTTGGTCTGAAGGTCACAGATCGGTGTGTCGAGAGACGGGACCACCGAAAGGATAATAACCTTTCCCCGATATGCCGATAGGCTCACACCTGAGAGATCGTTACCGACCGCCGAAAACTCCGGGGCAGGCTGGCCGACAGATATCTCGTTGCCCACAAGGGTTACGGGCTTGCCTTTGAATGTAATTGCTCCGCTACGTTCGGTCATGGTCAATCGCCTTTTGCTTTGATGACAGCTCTGGTATGCCTTCTTCCGGCCCAAATTTAAACCTAAACAGCCAGTGCGGGGAATTGTACGGGATCGTGCCGTGTTGACAACCATGGCGGTGTCAACTGAATTTGGGTGCCCATGCCCCTGACACCCGAACGTGTTGAACGGAGACGACCTGACGGTGCAGGACCGAATGCCAGATGGCAACTTTCATGTTTGCATCACACCGATCTCGTGTTTAGGTTCTCGCCGGTGACAGAAGATTGGACGGATAGCATCCGTTTGGGAAGGGGAAGGGTAGGCGTCAAGATGAAGCTATTGTAACATATTTAAGGTTCTCAAAACGAGTCATGTAACCAACTGTTTTCTTCTGGGAGTCCGGCTATGACCACGCTATCAAATACCTTTCGTCTCCTTCACGGGCAGACTTATGGCACTATCGCCGACACGACCTTTAATACGCCATTGGTAAAACTCAACCGCGTGATCCCATCCGATCACGCGACCGTGCTCGCTAAGTGTGAGTTTTTCAACCCACTCGCTAGTGTCAAGGACCGCATTGGCCGAGCGATGATCGAAGCGGCGGAAGCCGACGGGACCATCACGTCGTCCACCCATATTATTGAACCGACAAGCGGTAATACAGGTATTGCGCTGGCTTTCGTCTGCGCGGCCAAGGGGTACAAACTCACGCTGACCATGCCCGAGTCGATGAGCCTTGAACGCCGGGCACTGCTGCGTGCGTTGGGCGCTGACCTGGTGCTCACGCCAGCTGCCGATGGGATGAAGGGTGCAATCGCCAAAGCGGCCGAGCTTGTAGCGACCACACAAGACGCCTGGATGCCACAACAGTTTGAGAACCCGGCTAATCCTGAAATCCACGAAAAGACCACCGGACCGGAAATCTGGCAGGACACCAACGGCAAGGTGGATATTTTGGTCGCCGGCGTGGGCACGGGGGGCACACTGACGGGTGTCACCCGACACATTAAACCCCAGAAGCCGGGTTTCAAAGCTATCGCCGTAGAACCGGAGGGCTCACCCGTGATTTCGGGTGGTCAGCCCGGTCCACACAAAATTCAAGGGATTGGAGCCGGTTTTGTGCCCAAGAATCTTGACGTGAATCTAGTCGAAGGAACCGAAAAGGTTTCCAACGAAGACGCCTTTGAGTGGGGTCGTCGTACCGCAAAAGAAGAAGGGATTCTTTGCGGCATCAGTTCTGGCGCCAATGTTTGTGCCGCCGCTCGCATAGCCGCCAGACCGGAAAACAGGGGCAAGACCATCGTGACCATACTGCCCAGCTTCGGCGAGCGATACCTTTCTACGCCGCTGTTCGAAGGGTTGGCCAGCTAGCACGCGTAAGAAATCAGCGAGGCCGTGGCCGTGCGATCGAGCCGATCCGTCGATCGAAACAGGCACGCACGGAATAGCGGCAAATGGGCAGGTGCTCACGAGCGGCCTGAGTGGTGCTGGACTGGCCGTAGATAGCCGATCAACGTGTGACGGATTCAGGCCATATTATTGAGAAAGGCAAACACGTCTGCTGCGAAGAGTAGCCCAAACCCATCTGGCTGTAGGCCACGCGGTCCACATCAAGGGTGCCATACAAGGTCAATAAGGGAAGATTTGGTCACAAGCCATGTCACGAGTAACGATATCTTCATGACATGGGCCGTACACAGACAGAAACCATTTTTAGCCATTTGGCGATTCATCTGAAGCAAGTGGCATATAGGGCATTGTCGCAGTGGGGTTAACGGTTGCCCCCATCAACAACGATGACGACCCGAAGACGACGTCCGAGAGCCCAACGCCCATGACACTGCCACAGTCCCCGCAGGCAAGAGATGGCCGAGCACTGCTTACCGTTCAAATACCTTGCCTAGCCCACCCAGAACGGACCCTTCACCCTTATCTGAGCCGCCATGTTTTGGTGCGTGAGCCAAAACACGATCGGCCAAGCGGCTAAACGGAAGGCTCTGGAGCCAGACAGTACCGACACCTGTAAGTGTAGCTAGAAACAATCCTTCCCCACCAAAGACCATCGATTTTAGGCCACCGGACCGTTCGATGCTGTAATCGATTTGAGGTGTGAACCCGACCAGGCAACCTGTATCAACGCGGAGGGTTTCGCCTTGCAATGACCGTTCGATGACTGTACCGCCCGCGTGGACAAACGCCATCCCATCACCGCGTAGGCGTTCTAAAATAAAACCCTCCCCGCCAAAAAACCCCGTGCCCAGTCTCCTGGTAAACGCAATGCCCACCTCGGTGCCCAGTGCCGCACACAAAAACGCGTCTTTTTGGCACATCAGTTCCCCGCCAAGTTTTGCCAGATCCATGGGGATAATCTTGCCGGGGTAGGGCGAAGCGAACGCCACATGCCGCTTGCCGCGGCCACGGTTGGTAAAGTGCGTCATGAACAGCGACTCGCCCGTCAACGCACGTTTACCTGAGTCGAGCAACTTGCCAAAGAAGCCCTTGTCGGGTTGCGAGCCGTCGCCAAGCTTGGCCTCAAAGTCAATGTCCTCTTCCATATAGTTCATCGCGCCGGCTTCGGCGATCACTGTTTCGTCAGGATCCAATTCCACCAGGACCATCTGCATATCGTCACCGACAATCTCATACTGCACTTCATGACATCGCATGGCCGTTACTCCCTGGATGCAAAAATCAACGGCAGAAAACGCTTGATCATGACCATCCTATCATTTTCAAATACACTCTGTCGACGATGGATAGGCAAGCCAAGGCGTCTGACGGGTGTCGCCGTACTGAGATTCAAATACGGGTTCGGTACACCGAATGTGATCCCATGAACATGGCGCATCACAGTGCCTATCCCGTGTGGCTGGAAATCGCCCGCGCTCAGTGGCTCCGGGATGCCGGAGCGCCCCATCGAGATCTGGAAAAGCGTGGCGTGCTGTTTGTCGTGGCCCGGCTAGCGGTCAGGTACAAAAAACCGGCTATGTACGACGACATCGTGCGCGTATCGGTCTGGGAAGACGCGACCAATAACCGGATACCTTTCAAACTAGATCACCGATATGAGATCCTGCGTGGTCCAGAACGCTTGGCCACAGCGTATACCACGCTGGTCTGTGTCGATGGTCAGCACAGACCTCAGGCCGTCCCCGAAAGTCTGCTGGCGCGGCCCCCCGGTGGTGATATTGACGGTGCGGGCTAAGCCACTAGAATCTCCACTTCTGTAATTCTCTGGAGAAAGTTAATTTATAGGTACTCACCATGGCAATGAGCACGACCCGAAAACGCTTGGCCACGACGCGCAAAACCCGGAAGCCGGTCATCACCACCGTCAAAAGATCAACGGTGAAGAAAACAGCCCGCGGCAAGATGATCTACTATTTCGGTAGAACCCGATCGGACGGGAAAGGACAACAAAAGGCGCTTCTAGGGGGCAAAGGGGCTAACCTTGCTGAGATGACCGGTATCGGACTCCCGGTACCGCCGGGTTTTACGATTACCACCGAGGTTTGCCATCGTTACTACACCCAGGGCCGCAAGCTCCCTAACGGTCTTATGGCGGACGTCCAGAAGACCACCGCCATCCTAGAACGAGAGTTGGGTAAAAAATTTGGTGATCGTCACAATCCGCTATTGGTGTCGGTGCGCTCGGGCGCCGCGGTGTCGATGCCAGGCATGATGAACACGATTCTGAATCTGGGCCTCAATGATCAGTCTGTGGCCGCGGTCGCCAACGCCACCGGAAACGAACGCTTTGCCTACGATTCGTACCGCCGCCTGATCAACATGTTTGGCGATGTCGTGGTGGGTGTAGACCACGAGCATTTTGAGGCAGCGTTTGATCGCGTCAAGCTGCAATACAACGCCAGACTGGATACCGACGTACCCACACAAGGCATGATCGAGCTGTGTGATGAATACAAAAAAGTCTATCGACACCACGTGGGTAAAGAGTTCCCTCAAGACCCGATGACCCAGCTGCGGCTTGCCATTGAAGCGGTATTCAACAGCTGGATGCAGCCGCGTGCGGTGCGGTACCGTCAAGTCGAAGGGATTTCCGGTTTGCTGGGCACGGCGGTCAATGTGCAGTCGATGGTTTACGGCAATATGGGAGACGATTCGGGAACAGGTGTTGCGTTTACCCGCAATCCCTCGACCGGTGAAAACAAGTTCTACGGTGAGTTTCTGATCAACGCTCAGGGTGAGGATGTGGTCGCGGGTATTCGCACACCACTTCCCGTCGCGAAGATGCCCAGCTGGAACCGTCGGGTTTACAAGCAGCTGCTCGGGATCAAGAAAACGCTTGAGCAGCACTACCGCGAAATGCAGGACATCGAGTTCACCATTGAGAAGGGCAAGCTGTACATGCTCCAGACCCGTACCGGCAAGCGGACCGGAGCCGCGGCGGTGAAGATCGCCTGCGATATGGTCAAGGAGAGATTGATTAGTCAGAAGCAAGCGATTGTGAGGATCCCAGCCGGTGACCTAATCCAATTGTTGTTACCCAGTTTCGATCCAGCGGCGACGAAGCAGGCCAAGATACTGACGGTGGGGTTACCCGCCTCACCTGGCGCGGCGGTAGGCAAGCTGGCGTTTACGGCTCAAGAGGCGGTCGAACGGACACAAGCAGGCCAGGCTGTCCTGCTGGTCCGCAAAGAAACCAACCCCGAAGACATTGACGGCATGCATTCGGCGGTCGGCATTCTCACCAGCACAGGGGGAATGACAAGCCACGCAGCGGTCGTCGCTCGTGGGTGGGGCCGCTGCTGTGTCGCCGGAGCGGGACAGGTCCATATCAACGAAAAGGCACGCACGATCACCGTCGACGGCATGACCTTTACCCACGAGGACACACTCTCATTGGATGGATCGACAGGTCAGGTCATGCAGGGGCACGTGGCCACCAAAGCCCCCAAGCTATCGGGCGACTTTGCAACGGTAATGAAGTGGTCTGACAAATACCGAAAGCTCAAAATCCGCACCAACGCAGATACGCCGGCCGACGCCAAACGAGCCCGCCAGTTCGGTGCCGAGGGCATAGGGCTATGCCGAACCGAACATATGTTCTTCGAGGGAGATCGGATCTTGGCGGTGCGCCAGATGATCTTGGCCGAAACGGTAGACCAGCGCAGAGCCGCGTTGGCCAAGCTGTTGCCCTACCAACGCAAGGACTTTGTAGGGATTTTGACGGCCATGAAAGGTTTACCCGTCACCGTGCGACTGCTTGATCCACCGCTACATGAGTTTCTGCCTCACGACGAGCACAGCCAACGCGAAATGGCCGGTCTCCTGGCGGTCAGTGTGGAAAAAGTCCGGACTCGGGTTAGCCAGCTGCACGAAGCCAATCCCATGCTGGGGCACCGTGGCTGTCGGCTATCGATCACTTACCCTGAAATCCTAGAAATGCAGGTGACCGCGATTGTGGAAGCGATGATCCAGTGCAAGAAGAAGCGGATCGACGCCCGACCCGAGATCATGATCCCCTTGGTGGGTTCGGCTAACGAGCTGGGGATCTTACGACAGCTGACTGTACAGACGATTGAAAATGTGAAGCGAGCTAAGAAATTCACTGGTCAGTTACCGATTTCTATCGGCACGATGATCGAGGTACCACGTGCCGCTCTCACGGCTGACGAAGTAGCCTGTCACGCTGACTTCTTTAGCTTTGGGACCAACGACCTCACGCAGATGACATTCGGATTCAGCCGCGACGACGTCAATATGTTCATGCCCGACTACCTGGCCAAGGAGATCCTGCCGTTTGACCCATTCCAATCGCTGGATATCACCGGTGTGGGACAGCTGGTCGATATCGCGGTGACCAAGGGAAAAAACGCCAACAGCCGGCTAAAACGCGGTATCTGTGGTGAACACGGGGGTGATCCAGCCTCTATTAAGTTCTGCCACCAGATTGGATTGGATTATGTAAGCTGCTCGCCGTTTCGTGTACCGATTGCACGCCTGGCAGCAGCGCAAGCGGCGCTGGCGTGACCTCCATGGCGGCGACCAAAGCGCGACCGTAGAACATTGCGAATACCCGTTTATCGCGTTGCGCATTCTCAATGCACAGCCGCGTCGTCATCATGCCAATCGGCACAAGTCGTGACCGATCGTCGCTTGCGAACAGAAGTGATCTCGACGCAGTCAACACATACGCCGATGGATACCTCTGTATTCACTTGCGCGAACTTGGCGACCGAAGACAGTACGAAAAGATTAATCTCAATCGGTACTACACCGCACCGGCCAACCAACCCAGGTACTGTGCGCTAATGCTATCTGCAAAGCCAAACAAAATACTTCCGACCATAAAAAGTGCAAAGAAGAAAATGAACATGAACACCTGCTGTTGATTGGGGTCGTCCACGAGCCTGGCGTAACCGCGATGAAAGTTGGCGAGAATCGACGCCCCATCCAGAGGCGGCACCGGGAACAGATTGAACAGACACAGCACGATATTGGTTCTGCCAAAGATCCACAGAAACGTTTGGGCGTTGGCGTACACCTGACTGACCGGGCCCGTGTTGATCTGTTGCCACACGCCCAATATGGTCAAACCGACTAACGCAAGCACCAGATTCATTGCCGGCCCAGCAGCGCTAACCATAGCGTCGCCGTACCGACCTCGGAACCGGTTGGGATTGACGGGCATCTGCCCGTAAGAAATCCCGATGAACACCAACATGGCCAACGAGAACCCGCCCATGTGGACCAGCGGGTTGACGGTCATGTGGCCGCTGCGGATCGGTGTATCGTCGCCCTGCCAAATCGCCGCCCAGCCGTGGGCCAGCTCGTGAAGAATGATGCTAACGATCACGGTCACAACGACGCTGACGTAATAAAGTGGATCGGTCAGCAAGCTGGTGATGAACATAGGTTTAGTACCAATCTGAATGAATCTTCGTGTGTGACATGCGAACACGAGTATGGGATCGACAAGAACTTATGGCGCTATTGTCGGCGACAAACACATCATGCATATGCGTAGAATCGTAGCAACAGCGCCAACCGCCGTACAACTTGCATCATGGATCCTGGATAGCCAAATCTCATCGACGTCTCTCTTCACATGTAAAAATCGTAAAGATGAATTTTACAATCAGTTAACTGCTTTTCTTTACGCTGTTACTTCGCACTGATTTTTCAGTCCATAAAGGTATGTGGGTGTCTAGCCCAGCTAGAACCGTGCGTATGGCGTGCCGATGACGGAACCGCTATCACAGGACAAAATTGTTGTTGACTTCTGGGAACAAATCGGTACGTTTGTAGTCCTTCACGTTTAGGGAACGGAGGACGAGTCACCCATATCCGATTCACTTCTAGGAGGCGAAGCGCAATGACTGGGAGAATGTTCTATTGCCGACATGCCATGGCAGCGGCGTTGATCTGGGCACTGTGTGCCACCTTAACATACGCGATCGACGTTGATTGGGACAACGGCGGTGTTACCAATAATTGGACCGACGGCGACAATTGGGATCCCGATACAGCCGGAGGCCCGATGAACGACCAGTTTGTTGACTTTGACGTCACGATTGGCATCGCCCCGACGCCGCTGAATGTAACAGTGGTTTACGACAGAACCGGTGAATCAGAGATCACCGGCTTGACTCTTGGAAGTGGCAGCCAACTAAACATTCTTCTCAACACGAGCCTCACTGTTTTGGAAGAGGCAATTTTGCTGGGAACGATCAATGCCGTAGGTGGCGACTTTACTGCCACCGGTACAGGTACGGTATTCCCTACCGACCCACCTGATACCGGCGGTAGCCGCGCCCGTGTCTTAGTTTCAAACGGATCCAATGTCACCATTGGTGGTGATACGACAACTTACGCTTCCACCCAACTTAGCCACGGCACAAACTTCTTTAACGTCAATGGGGCGGGTTCACAGCTGAACTTGACATCACTTGAAGAACTAGACGTACGGATCAACCTCAGTGGCGCAGCCTGGCATCAGGTCCTGGCGACAGGTAACGGTCAATTAAATATGCCTGACTTGCAGACCATCCACGGCCCACTGGCCGACGAACGGCTGTTTGTCACCGTCAGCAGCGGCGGTGGCATGGACCTGTCCTCGCTTGAGGAAATCCTGATCTCTCCAGGCACCACCAGCGGCCATACGGTGATCACTGCCAACGCCGCACCCCTGTCCATGCCGGCACTGACAACCGCCCAACAAGTGGTCTTCGATGTCGATGGCGGCGGCGTTGTTGATGTCAATGCCCTTGTGAATTACTCGTCTGTGGGCTTGAACCACGGCACAAACTTCTTTGATGTTAATGGAGCCGGCTCACAGCTGAACATGACGTCACTTGAAGAACTAGACGTACGGATCAACCTCAGTGGCGCAGCCTGGCATCAGATCCTGGCGACCAACAACGGCAAATTGGATCTATCGTTGCAGACCATTCACGGCCCACTAGGCGACGAACGGCTGTTTATCACTGTCAGCAGCGGCGGTGGCATGGACCTGTCCTCACTTGAGGAAATCCTGATCTCTCCAGGCACCACCAGTGGCCATACGGTGATCACTGCCAACGCCGCACCCCTGTCCATGCCGGCACTGACAACCGCCCAACAGGTGGTCTTCGACGTTGACGGCGGGAGTGTGGTTGATGTCAATGCGCTGGCGAATTACTCGTCTGTGGGCTTGAACCACGGCATAAACTTCTTTGACGTTAATGGTTCGGGTTCACAGCTGAACATGACGTCACTTGAGGAACTAGATGTACGGATCAACCTCAATGGTGCAGCCTGGCATCAGATCCTGGCGACCAACAACGGCAAATTGGATCTATCGAACTTGCAGACCATTCATGGCCCACTAGGCGACGAACGGCTGTTTATCACTGTCAGCAGTGGGGGTGGCATGGACCTGTCCTCACTTGAGGAAATCCTGATCTCTCCAGGCACCACCAGTGGCCATACGGTGATCACCGCAAACGCCGCACCCCTGTCCATGCCGGCACTGACAACCGCCCAACAGGTGGTCTTCGACGTCGATGGTGGGGGCGTTGTTGATGTCAATGCCCTTGTGAATTACTCGTCTGTGGGCTTGAACCACGGCACGAACTTCTTTGACGTTAATGGTTCGGGTTCACAGCTGAACATGACGTCACTTGAAGAACTAGATGTACGGATCAACCTCAATGGCGCAGCCTGGCATCAGATCCTGGCGACCAACAACGGCAAATTGGATCTATCGAACTTGCAGACCATTCACGGCCCACTGGCCGACGAACGGCTGTTTATCACTGTCAGCAGCGGCGGTGGCATGGACCTGTCCTCACTTGAGGAAATCCTGATCTCACCAGGCACCACCAGTGGCCATACGGTGATCACCGCCAACGCCGCACCCCTGTCCATGCCGGCACTGACAACCGCCCAACAGGTGGTCTTCGACGTCGACGGTGGCGGCGTTGTTGATGTCAATGCGCTGGCGAATTACTCGTCTGTGGGCTTGAACCACGGCATAAACTTCTTTGATGTTAATGGCGCCGGCTCACAGCTGAATATGACGTCACTTGAAGAGCTGGACGTTCAGATCGATCTACCTGGCGCAGCCTGGCATCAGATCCTGGCGACCAACAACGGTCAATTAGATCTATCGAACTTGCAGACCATCCGCAGCCCATTGGCCGACGAACGGCTGTTTGTCACCGTCAGCAGTGGGGGTGGCATGGACCTGTCCTCACTTGAGGAAATCCTGATCTCTCCAGGCACCACCAGTGGCCATACGGTGATCACCGCAAACGCCGCACCCCTGTCCATGCCGGCACTGACAACCGCCCAACAGGTGGTCTTCGACGTCGACGGTGGCGGCGTTGTTGATGTCAATGCGCTTGCGAATTACTCGTCTGTGGGCTTGAACCACGGCACAAACTTCTTTGATGTTAATGGAGCCGGCTCACAGCTGAACATGACGTCACTTGAGGAACTAGATGTACGGATCAACCTCAATGGCGCAGCCTGGCATCAGATCCTGGCGACCAACAACGGCAAATTGGATCTATCAAACTTGCAGACCATTCACGGCCCACTGGCCGACGAACGGCTGTTTATCACTGTCAGCAGCGGCGGTGGCATGGACCTGTCCTCACTTGAGGAAATCCTGATCTCACCAGGCACCACCAGTGGCCATACGGTGATCACCGCCAACGCCGCACCCCTGTCCATGCCGGCACTGACAACCGCCCAACAGGTGGTCTTCGATGTCGATGGCGGCGGCGTTGTTGATGTCAATGCGCTGGTGAATTACTCGTCTGTGGGCTTGAACCACGGCATAAACTTCTTTGACGTTAATGGGGCCGGCTCACAGCTGAACATGACGTCACTTGAGGAACTAGACGTACGGATCAACCTCAACGGTGCAGCCTGGCATCAGATCCTGGCGACCAACAACGGTCAATTGGATCTATCGAACTTGCAGACCATTCACGGCCCACTGGCCGACGAACGGCTGTTTATCACTGTCAGCAGCGGCGGTGGTATGGACCTGTCCTCACTTGAGGAAATCCTGATCTCTCCAGGCACCACCAGTGGCCATACGGTGATCACCGCAAACGCCGCCCCCCTGTCCATGCCGGCACTGACAACCGCCCAACAGGTGGTCTTCGACGTTGACGGCGGGAGTGTGGTTGATGTCAATGCACTGGCGAATTACTCGTCTGTGGGCTTGAACCACGGCATAAACTTCTTTGACGTTAATGGTTCGGGTTCACAGCTGAACATGACGTCACTTGAGGAACTAGACGTACGGATCAACCTCAACGGTGCAGCCTGGCATCAGATCCTGGCGGCCAACAACGGCCAATTGAATATGCCGAACTTGCAGACCATCCAAGGCCCACTGGCCGACGAACGACTGTTTGTCACGGCCAGCAGCGGATCAAACATCTCCATGGAATCGCTTGCAGAGATTACCAGTGGTGCTAACGGCCGTGTGATCTTCACCCTATCAACCGGCGCCACCATACGGACCGGCGACCTTAATGTGAAGGCACCCAATACAGAATTTATTCTTAGCGGAGGATCTACGCTTCACCTGGGTGGACTGATCGCAACAAACGGCGGTTCTGCGACCGTTTCGCTGACCAACACCGCTGATTTGCTTGACGTTGACGGTTCATTAATCCTTGGCACCAACATCTCTGTCAACGCCACAGCGGGAACGACGGTGACCATCACCGGCAACCTTTCCTATCAGCACACAGGTGAAGACGCCGAGGATAACGTCCTACTCGACGAAACG
The DNA here is from genome assembly GCA_965222495.1 of Phycisphaeraceae bacterium. Taxonomy (GTDB): domain Bacteria; phylum Planctomycetota; class Phycisphaerae; order Phycisphaerales; family Phycisphaeraceae; genus CBDCUA01. The sequence goes on from CBDCUA010000006.1 coordinate 445,035, forward strand.
ATCGTGCAATTCGACGGCAGCGGCATACAAGAGCTAGAGATCGGTGATTCAGATTTCGACATCGGGTTTCAATCGGTATTTGAGGACAACTTCGGAATCGGTCAATTGATTGTTGGCCAAGATGGCCAGGCAACGATCGTCCAATTGGTTGATCAGTTCGACAACGGAAACCGAAACGGGGGAGATCCTGAAGCTGAAGCGCTGTATCTGTTTGGATTGGGTGAGGGAGACGAATCTGAAAAAGAGGACGGGCTACGGATCTTGGGCGGATCTACCCTTGTGATCGACGAATTCAACGTTTACGCGTTAATCGGCGGTCAACGAACGCGAATTATGGACCTTTTCGGACCAGATCAGGATATTATTCCATTTGACCAAGGTTTTATTGCAAAGGTGGTTCCCGAACCAGCGACCGGTCTTGTGCTGATCGTCTTGGGCTGTCCATTCATCCTCCGCCGCCGCGGCGCGAAGGGCACACAAAGCGGGCGTTAGGACATCAATGGTGTTTACCGGTTTGACCCCGTCAGCAAGCTGAAAAGGCAGATTGGTCACAGCGACGTTTTTGTGCCGACCCAGGCACGATGGCGGCCATGGGGTGCAAATTGACGGTACGGGCACCGTTCCTGTCAATCGCGCTATCCCCGTAGCGATGTATCTAACACTGTGTTATATTTGAATATGCGTTCAAAACGCAGAACGTTCTTGCGTGCGTGTTTCCAAACGCGGACTTTCCATCACAGGAATGAACAAATTTCTGATACGCAAAGAACATACGCACTGCGTATGATATGCGTGACGTGCAAGACACCGTGACGCATACGCCCGCGTTCGAAAAATTGACTCCGTCTAATTCACAATTGGCATCATGTCCCGGCCTGGTTTTTCGTTAGATACGTCTATGACCACACTGTTTTCTCGTGGGTTTGTCACTCCGACGACGGCCATTGCGCTGTTGCTACAACAGTCCGGGCTTAAGAGGTATGCCGTCGTGCCCCTTATCGTCAACGTCATCCTATATGGGTGCGTGATAGGCCTGGGTATCACCATGTTGGCACATTGGCAGCCACACGTGGGGCCCTGGGACTTTGGCTGGGGATTGGGCCGACTGCTGGCGAACGCGATAAATTTTCTGTTCGCGACACTTAAGTGGATTGCCGGTATTCCGTTGTTACTGCTGGTGTGCTATGCCACCTTTACGATGGTGGGTATGGTGGTTGCCAGTCCGTTCAACGACTTGCTTTCCGATCGCGTTGAGCGTCGCCTGTGTCTGTCGTCTGAGTGTGCGACCCTGCCGTGGGGTCCGGCAATGAAGTCGATGGCAGTGAGCTTGCTTGACGCCTTGGTGATTGTACTCAAACAAGGACTGTTTTCGCTGCTGGTACTGCCTCTGCTGCTGGTACCGATCATCGGCTTCGTACCGCTGCTGATCGTGACGTCCTATTTCACCGGGCTGGGTTTTATTGATGTGGCCATGGCCAGGAATCACTTACGACGCCGCCACAAACATCTGATCATCGCAGATCGCCGTTGGGAGATCCTCGGACTGGGGCTAGCCATGGAATTGCTATTTTTTGTCCCGTTTGTAGGGCTGCTGGTGTTACCCATCGGCGTGACCGCTGGCACCATCCTCTACTGCCGATATCCTTGGACAGATGCGATGGCCCGAAGAGGCGTCCAGTTACCGCGAGGGTTTTTGCCGCCGCGACTGAGGCCCGATCCACCCGTCGCCTTGCCACCCGGTCGTGCCTGACGTCCAAAACAACCATTTGTTGCCGGGATCAAACCGATCCGCTTCGGCGAATGAAAGCGGTAACGTCACGACAAGCAGGGGCCGTGGTTCTATCGGGCGCCATGTGACTGCAGGTACTCCACCGTGTCAATATTTCCCTTGTGACGGGCAAGTCGCAGCGGCGTATTGCCTTGGGCATCAATGGCATTGATATGAGCGTGGTGGTCTAGTAAGAGCCTGATCTCCTCGACACTTCCGGCGCTGGCCGCTTTATGAATCGGGGCGGTGCCCCAGCGGTTGGTCGCGTTGACATTAGCGCCTTTGGCAATCAGCATCTTCGCTGCGGTGATATTTCCCAACCGGCCAATCATCCGGTGTAGCGGCGTAACGGCATTTCGATTTCGGGCATACACATTGGCGCCGTAGGCCAGCAATAGTTGTACGACCTCGGTCGTGCCCTCGAGGTACTGCGGGACCAGGTGAAGCGCAGTGTTGCCGTCCTCATCGCCGGCGTCGATGTCCGCACCGTGATCCAGCAACTGTTCCACCACCGCGGTACTCAGAGCGATAACAGCCATATGCAGCGGTGTGGCACCCGTGTCTGTTCGGGCTTCAATATCGGCCCCGTACGACAGAAGAAGTTTTGCCACCGCCGGATCGGGGTTCCAGACCGAATAGTGCAAGGGTGTACGGGCGTGGATCGATTCTACAGCGTTGACGTCGACGCCACTGACCAACAGAGCCCTAACGCCATCGACGGGTGCCTTGGCAGCAGCCACATGAAGCGACGTTAAGCTGGCATTTCTATTGAGTTCGATTTTTGCGGACCGGTCATCTCCCGCCAGCCAGCGGACCTGTTGATCCGCTTGGACCGATTGATCTTTATCACCCCACAACCCTACCGGGGCCGCTGTCATGCAAATCATCCATACGACGACCCATAACCGCGTCGCCTTGCTCATGTCGCTGACTCCTTCTTCGAGAGACGCTAACCATGTCGGAAATATTGGTGTCGTACTTGATATGACAGTGGTAACGAACAGATCGACTGATACCGGTCCCGGTGACAGCGACGTTTATCGGAGCGGTGGGTTTGGGCCAGCCGTGTGGCTAAGCCATCCGGCTAGAACACCGAATGCGTGGGATCTATCTGCTCTGAAAATCAGGCTTGTGTTCCGCCTGCCAACGCCCAATAGAAACTAACGTCGGCGCCACGGCAACCCGATATCAATCTTATATCTGTGCCTGTATCCGACCAATGGCTCAAAGTGAGGGCGAGGTGATGTCCGAAGCCGATTCGATCAAGTTGCCACATATCCCCGATACACAACAGGCTCTTGACTCACTGGGTGTGTTTCTAGAGCAGGTCAGACAGTGGCAACAAGAAAGTGATCAGAAATACGAACAATTCAGGGCAAAGACACAGAAAGTCGCCAGCCAACAGGCCCAGGTGGATCAGTACCGCTCCCTGATCGAGACCCAACGCGGCAACCTGGAGGCCCTACGCAACGACCTGGAGAACCAGCGACGCCAGCTCGAGAACGAACGGCGTCATGCGGCGGCCGAAGCTCAAAAAGCCAGCAGTGCCCAAACCAAAATTGATCGCGCCTGGGCCGCGATCAACGCTGAAAAAGAAGATCTCGCCGCCCACAGAGAGACCTTCGAAAACCAGATGGCCGATGTCGAAGCGCTGCGTGCGACGCTGATCGAACAGCAGGGTGACCTCGATCAGCAGAACAAGCAGCTTAAGGAACAGCGTGCACTGCTGGTCCAGTTTTATCAGCTGATTGAACTGAAGAAGACCTACGATAAGAAGTGGAGCGACGCTGAGAATTTAATTCACGACCTGACGCGGATCCTAAAAAGCCCACTTGGCCATCAGAGCGCCGGCAACCCCGCCGCTGCCGGCAAAGCCGGTAAGACCGTACCAACGAAGGCCGGCAAAAACCGTAAGGTTCGAACAACGGCGGGAAAAACGTCCCAACCGGCGCCGGCCAAACGGGGCACCAAGGCGAAAAAGTCGTCTAACACCAAGAAGACCAAACGAAGAACACGCGCCACTGTCGTCAGACGGAAAAAGACGACAAAGAAAGTCAAGTCACGCAAACCCACGGTCAAAGCCAAAGCCCGTCGATCTTCATCAAGGGCCAAACGTCGGCGCTGATCCCCAGCTGCATGATCGCGACGTATGCCGGTAATCCTTTGGTGACCCCGATATCTAAGCAGACGGTATAACAGTGATCAAAGTGTAAGTTCAACGCGCGCTACGTCATATTCATCGCCACAAGCAAAACGAAAAGCAAGATCACCACAAAAATGACATATACCGCTGGCGCTTTGATCACCTCCCCGACCGACATGTTCTCCCGAAAAATATATCTGATCTCCAGGTAGCGTGAGATCACAGCGGCTATTGCCACAACAGGCACCCAACATACGCTGCCAAGTGCCACCGCGACGAATAGCGCCCCGATCGCACTGTTCCTTTCATTGAACGCCTTGTCACCAAAAATTAGCATTGAAGCGCCAAGGAACAGAAACAGAGCCAATACGCCCCAGTTGAACACACGAAAACCACCTCGCATACGATCGTCTTTCAATAAAGAGGTTGGTTTGAGCCGGCCATAGCAGTATCTGCACCGGAATAAATTTACAATTGACGCGCAACAACTACCTCGGCGTAAGCGTAATATCTACTTGACGATTGTTTGGATTAACCGGCCCGAGTTTTTCGAGGTAGGGCATCATATAATGGTGTCGCTCAGACTTTTTCCCACCGCGATCAAACGGGCCCTGGGCAAGACCAACGTCATCGATAAAGAACCATTGTCGCGGCTCGGTTCCCACCGCGTATAGCCCGGTGCTTGAATCGTTATCAGTCTTAAAAACGAAATATGTACTGGGCGTATCGATGTAAACAGGAAGCCACCAGCACCATCCCTCGCCTATTGCCACCTTGACCGTGACCCGGCCTTGGTCATCTGTTGTGCCGAATACTGGCTTCGGCGGGTTGAGCACCTCAGCAAGAAGATGCCAGACGACAACCGGTGTTCCTGAAACCGGCTGCCCTGTGTCGTGATCCGTCACTTGGATTTCAACTGTTCTATAGCCGTAGCTGATGATACAACCTGGTAACGCGCACGCCATCAGAACAAGAGCCACTTTCATCCAAATCCGGCTCATACCACACGATCCCGCAGACAACCTGCTCGCATGCCGCACCACAGTACCTACCACGTGAACACCGGGCCATACGCTAACGTCAATTTGTTATAAAACGGCGTTGCGCTTCGAAGACAGAGGCTATAGTCGATCAAGCCCAGCTCCAGACCATCATCTTTGATGACCGGATGCTCGTGAACGGTTACAACAGCCTAAAATCATTCACATGGATTATTCTCACGAAATCATGAACAGTTTTGAAAGAATTGCCTTGAGATTCAAACATCGGGCAATAAACGGGCAAAAACGAAACGGGACAGGTCTGCTCTGTAGAAAACCTATCTAAGTCTGTCTGAGAATCATCACATTGAGTGTAATGGCACGAAGGATAATTTCTCGACATTGTGACCAGTAGTATCTGGCACGCATGGCCGATCCTAGTAAGCGTTTAATCATGCTGTTCACGGTTTCGACTTGCCAACGTTTACCATACTTCTTCTTCATCAATCCAAATCGTTGCTTCATCACACGCCGCCAGTATCCACTTGGCGGCTTGGTCGTTGGACGTCCGATCTTCGGTGGAATGATGGTTCGACCCCCTAATTCTGATCGCACAAATTCATGCACCCATTCTCCGTCGTACCCAGCGTCAGCCAAGAGCGTGCCGCTGAAGATTGGCCGGCAGGTTTAGAGGAAGCGAATTAGTCTTAGGGATTGCGCTTCACTCGGCTACGCCGGTTAGATTTAGCGATTATCCAACCCATTGATCAGACCCGAGAGCATTTCGGCAATTTCCTCCAGGTCATCTTTGAGTTGCTTGTGTGGATCCTGCTCGAGAAGGTTTTGCCGGGCGGCCAGTTCAAGCAGTCGAACATATTCTTGAATTGAGCCCCCCGCGGTGCCAAAGGAATTCCGCCGATCCGGTCTGGTCATCCGCCCATTTGACGGTATGATGGCAATCCATGCATTGTCGGCGGAGGTCACATGGGAAATGTCGGATAAACACTTTTTTTTGAATGTCTTATGGGCTTGTGGACTACTGGCGCCACCGCGGGATTACTCTGCGTCGGCGGGGCTGAGGGGGCGACCATAGCCGGTATTTAGCGAGATTTTTGTACCGACCATGAAATATTCCCGGAAAAATGATATTCTGTTCCACGTTAGGGGAGTGGACGCACACACAGGGCGAGACACCCTATTTACATTACAAGTTTGAAAGGGAGTAACCGAGTTGGAGAACATCATCATGATGCACAGATTTATTCGTAAAACTATGTTGTCCGGGATGATCGCCATGGTCACCGTTTTCACGGCGGTGTCAGCGCAGGCGGCACACCCGATCAACGATCCGCCGGCAGAAAATGACAACCTCATCCTGGAAAGCGCCAGCGCCACACTCAAGCCCGACGGCACCATCGTCTTCAAGCAGACCGTGGCGGGTCAGGCCGGCGAAACGCCGATCACGCAGTTTGGGCTTAACGGCGCGGCGGTGTTGGGGTATGTCTTTCCGACCTCGTTGAACTCTGCGGATATCGGTTTCGGCCCCGACTTGGGCACCGTGGCGCTGGCGATCACCCAGCACCCCGATTTTGACGACACCCCCAACGCCGACGAGAACGGCAACGGTGATATGGGTGACGACGGCGCTGAGCCCCATTCACACTGGGTGGTGTTGGTCCCGTCGGACACCCAATACAACGGCGTGGCTGTGAATCTGGCGGTCAAACCCCTGGATCTTGGCGACCCGTCCGTGACCAAGCCGACCACTCATCCCGGTGCGCCGTTTGCGATCCACATCGACTCACCCGACTTTGCGGTCTCCACCGATGGCGGCATGATCCAGGTGGACGTTCCCCCCTTGGCGCTGCCGGGCGGAACCGAATTCACTTTCAGTGCACTGACCGCGTTTTTAGAGGTCCATGGCACCGCACCCAACACCGACAACGATCCACTGTTGGGGGTGTACAAGGTGTATAGCAGCACTGATGGCGGCTTCGTACCGGAGCCGGCTTCGGCGATGGTTCTTGGATTGGGACTCTTGGGCTTTGCAAGCCGGCGGATTCGCCGTACTACCTCGACAGCCTAAATAAGGGATGGATTCACGCTGCGATGTCGGCTCGACGGTGGTCTGTTGAAACCCTCTGAAGCCCCGCTCCAAGCGGGGCTTTTTCTTTTACGCTACGGCTGCGTGGCCGCGATGGGCCGGATCGGGCAGAAAACGGGGCAGAAAACGGGCAGAAAAAGGGGCAGAAAACGGGCAGAAAAAGGGGCAGAAAACGGGACAGGTCCAATTAATCAGATTCTTTCGATAAGGAAGGCTGGTCATTTCGCTAATCTGACGGATTGATACCGTTAAGGGAAGTGGGCTTCCGTAGAAATTGCGCCTCAGCCGACCAATGTCCGGCCACCGTGCCGCTCTCGCCTCACTGCCCCGGCTTGCGCCGTGACCGCCCGATCCAACTAGGCCGTCGAGCGTGCCGCTGAAGATTGGCCGGCAGGTTTAAAGGAAGCGAACTAGTCTTAAGGATTGCACTTCACTCGGCTGCGCCAAATTCGTGGAATCCAGCCACAGTACTGCTATCTCATCACTGCCCCGGCTACGCCGTGGCTTCCCGATATTAAAAAAGCTGGCCCGACTGGCCAGCTTTTTTAATATCGGGGTGGCCGGATTTGAACCGACGACTTCCTGCACCCAAAGCAGGCGCTCTAGCCAAGCTGAGCTACACCCCGTAGTTTGTCGCCAGCGATTCTATCATGATCATTCAGCGATCGCGACAGGCCAATGACCGCGTCAGATGCTATTGGTTGAGGACCTGGCAGGGCGTTTGACCGGCAAACACAGTAAAAAGCGGGCTGAGTTTGATCATCTGTCAGCATACCTGAGCCAGATACGCGGTCAGCAAATCACGACAGGCGTACAGATCTTTGACGTGGACCATCTCGGTGACGGTGTGGATGTACCGTGTTGGACAGACCAGTGCCATCACCCGCCGACCACTGGCCGCGCGTTGCACGGTCGCACCGTCGTTGCCGCCACGCGGCAGGATCGTCCGCTGACATTTAATCTTGTGCTTTTTAGCAAGCGTCTCGAACTGGCGGATCAGATCCGGATCGCTAATCATCGAAGAGTCCATGACCAGCAGACCGGCACCGCCACCTTGCTGGGTCACACGCTGCTCTTCTGGAACGGCCGGCGTGTCGACGCAGAGTGTCGTGTCCAGACTGATCGCCACATCCGAGTCCACGCCGAAGCTGGCCGGTCCGGCGCCACGGCAACCAACCTCTTCTTGTACAGTAAAAGCGCAGTGGACATCACACAGATGGCCGGTGCGCTCAAGTTTCTGTATCGCGCGGATCACGAGCCAGCAGGCGATGCGGTTATCCATCGCTTGGGCGACCACCGTATCGCCGACGCGGGTAAACGGTGCGCTGATCACCACCATATCGCCAATGCGCACCTTCGCCTTAATCGTCTTGGCCGAAAGCCCCAGATCCACAACCAGGTCGTTGATCTCTGGCACTTTCCGCCGCTCCTCCTCAGAAGCGATATGGATCGGCCGACCTCCGGGATTGAGAACCCCTGGCAAATCGCCGCTGTCCGTACAGACGGTTACCAATCGTGCAAACAGGTTTCGGGTGTCAAAACCACCGACGTTCTGAACTCTTAAGAATCCCGCCCCGTCGATGTGGCGGACGACAAACCCGATCTGGTCCATGTGTGCTGCGAGCATGACCTGAAGTGGTTTTGCCTTTCGCTTCTGGCGACGCTTTGGCCGAGCGGCACGCCGACAAACCAACGAACCCATCGCGTCGACCCGGACCTCATCGAACAGGCCGCGAGTTTGGGCCTTAATCAAGTCACGGATCCGGTGTTCTCGGCCGGCCACCGAAGGGGTCTGGGTCAGCTTTTCTAGCAGGTCCACGTGTATGTCTCTTATGCGCCAGAAGATTTGTGAGCGGTATGGTCGGTGGGCTTCCGGAATGAATTAAGATCGATCTGGCGGAAATAATCAATGGTCTTGGCTAAACCATCTTGCAATGACACAGCCGGTTCCCAGTTTAGATGCTGCTTGGCCAGTGTGATATCGGGCCGGCGCTGGGTCGGATCGTCGTCGGGCATGGGCAGGTGCACAATCCGGCTACGCGATCCGGTCATTTGAATGATGATCTGAGCCAGCTGTTTGATCGTAAACTCTCCCGGATTGCCGAGATTCACTGGCCCTACAAAGTCGTTGGCATCGTTCATCATACGGACGAACCCGTCGACCAAATCGTCCACATAGCAAAACGACCGGGTCTGAGACCCGTCACCGTAGACGGTGATGTCCTGATCCATCAAGGCCTGGATAATAAAATTACTCACAACACGACCGTCGTACGGATGCATACGCGGCCCGTAGGTATTAAAAATTCGCACGACACGGATATCGACACCATTGGAACGGTGGTAGTCAAAAAAGAGCGTCTCGGCGCAGCGTTTGCCCTCATCGTAACAGGCACGGATCCCGATGGGATTCACGTTTCCGCGGTAGCCTTCGGGCTGAGGGTGAACATCAGGATCGCCGTAGACCTCACTGGTGGAGGCTTGGAAAATCTTGGCCCTGACCCGTTTGGCCAAGCCAAGCATGTTGATCGCACCCATGACCGATGTCTTGACCGTCTTGATCGGGTTGTATTGGTAGTGAACCGGAGAGGCGGGACAGGCGAGGTTATAGATTTCGTCCACCTCCAGCCAGAGAGGACGCGTGATGTCGTGACGAACCAGCTCGAAGTTGGACCTTGACAACAGGTGGGCAATATTGACTTTTTGACTGGTAAAGAAGTTATCGACACAGATCACATCGTGACCTTGTTCGACCAGCCGATCACAAAGGTGTGACCCGAGAAAACCTGCGCCACCCGTAACGAGAACGCGCTTAAGGCCATGGGACATTGCTGAACGTTGGCTTGACATCATGGATAATCGTGTGAATCAGGTGGCGGTTTTTTTATCGCAAAAGGTCACCGGGAGCAGCGATCAGACAGGCACAAAGACCGCACCTGGCTCAATGTCAAAGCTGACAAGCATGCCCTCTGCAAAGACTGTCGCTTTTTGGCCAACACCCAGTTTACAAACAAATTTGCACACACAATCGACGGTGATGGTGTTGGCCGCGGGGTCTGTTTGGACAATCGTACCCTGCAACCGCCTGGGACGACCATAGATCGGTTCAATATACCGACCACCGGTGTGGACAATGTCTACCCGTCGCGCCCGTGCGTGAATTAACCCGGCGATCCGTCGGTTTGGCCCTGCGCAGCAGATCTCCCCGTCCACCCGCAGATGCAACTGGTAGTCGGTCCCCGGAAGTGCCAGGACAATCTGGTCCGGGGTTTGATCGACAAGCACACCATGGGTCCATGAGGCCTCTGGGGAGGCAGCTCGACTCATAACCATGCCTTTCGTAAACGAGGATGGTGATCGAATAATCAACGGTCGTGATCGGCCAAGCTCAGCCCAGCGGTCCAATCATTGAGAGCTGTGGCAGCGGGTCAACAAGAAAGAGGCCCGGCCCCACCGGTGATCCCGATCGTGAACGCCACGGGAGTCTCGCCCCTCCCCAGCGGTCGCCGAAATTGATGTCCGATGGTGTTGAGCACTCGAATCGATATATATTAATCCCCGACGAGAATACAATCCAGCCATGTCCGCCGAACACCGTCAGATCAACCGAAAGTACTGTACAGACCGACTCCGAGCCAACTATGCCCATGTGGGCGTTTTGGACGTAGAACAACGACGTCCGTGGATTGCCAAAAAACGTTTAGGGGTCGTTCCGATCCGCGTCAGCCATGCCCGGCTACTGGCCGGTGGCACCCACGACGCCTCGACTGCAAATAAGGATCGGTTTGTGTGTTATTGGTTTCATACGCCCGGTACAGGCTCCGGGTACGTCCAGGGGTACCCCGTCGAGTGGAGTGAGGGCCACCTGCTGGTCAGACTTGATCCGCACTGGAACTACAGCACTCGCAAGCTCATTTCTCCAACCGATGCGGCGAAGGTCGAACTGAACATTGAACAGCAATACCAATGGGGTCAAAAATTGTTCGAAGTCTATACCGACCTGAAGCCCAAGTTCCCTTTGAGCTGGCACATGATCGGGCCAAAAACCACCGATTCGCTGTTCTATATCCAGCGGATTGAGCCGGCTAGGCCGTAGGCTTGCCCGGTGGTCCGGACGGGCTCAGCCAGCTTCGTCGCGGCCGCGGAATAGGATAGCGGGGGGGGGCAGGTTGGCTGTGACTAAAGAGCGATTTTCGTTCGGCAGAGATTTTGCTATAATTTGGGGTAGGTGCTCTTGCGTTCAGTGAAAATATGGATAGACTCACTGGTTCGCGATGTCGGTTGAGTGCGGGCGTAGTCCTCTATAAGGCTTTGTTTCATTTTCACTTAAGATCTGTTTGCTCGAGGTGATCGATGCTCCTGAAGTCGGTGCGCGACTACTCTAAGCGTGGTGATGCTCTACCTATACCTAATTTGATTGAAGTCCAACTTGCTGCCTATGAGCGGTTTATCCAGCTCACGAAGGCCCATGACGGACGCGAAGTGTGGATGGGGCTTGAGTCCCTGCTCCAGGAAGTGTTCCCAATTGTCAGTTACGACGGGAACATGCAACTGGAATATCTTCACTACAAGCTCGACGAGCCACGGTACACCGCCGATGAATGCCGTCAGCTTCGGCTGACCTACGGTCGACCGTTCCGGATCAGGGTTCGGTTGGTCCGTAAAGATGTCGCCGAGATCCCTGAAGAGGAGATCTACCTCGGTGAGATCCCGGTCATTATGGGCGGTGGCGAGTTCATCATTAACGGTGCCGAGCGGGTGATAGTCAATCAGCTGCACCGTTCGCCGGGGGTTGATTTTTCAATCGCGTCGGCGGAGGGCGACCGGCCACTGCACTCGGCACGGATTATTCCAGAGCGGGGTTCGTGGATCGAGCTGGAGGTGTCCAAGAAAGACGTGCTCTACATGCGGATCGATCAATCAACGAAGATCCCTGCAACGACTTTCTTGCGAGCCATCGACGAAGAACACTCCACCACTGAAGCATTGCTTCGGCTGTTTTATCGGGTCGACAGTGTCGACGTAAAGAAGCTCAAGCCCGAGCATGTTGTGGTGAATCCGATCGTTGACACAGAAACCGGCGAAGAAATTGTCAGAGGCGGAGCTGTGATTGGCGAGGCAATCGAAGCCGTGTTGGCGTCGAGCTTGAAAAAAGTAGACGTGATCAGCGATCTGAGCGATGAGCTGATCCTCAATACCATCGCCGAAGAGCAGCAGGCCGATTTGACGATGAGCGTATCGGAGCATGAAGCGGCACTGCTGCAGTTGTACGCACGGCTGCGACCGGGCAATCCGCCTCAAGTCGAGAAAGCACGACAACTCTTTGCCGAGAAATTCTTCGATTCAAACCGCTACCGTTTAGGAAAAGTCGGTCGGTTCCGTATCAACCGCAAATTTGATCTCTCCGTACCTGAGACGGAGATGAGACTGCGTAGCGAGGACTTTCTAAATATCATCGTTTACATTTTGGATCTGCGTAGCAGCCGCAATAAGGCGCATGTGGACGATATCGATCACTTGGGCAATCGTCGGCTGCGTACGCTTGATGAGCTTGCCGTTGAGGAGATGCGCAAGGGCTTCTTGAAGCTGCGTCGCACGGTTCAGGAGCGAATGAGTGTCAAAGATCCTGACGAGCTGGCTAAAATCGCGGATCTGATCAACTCAAAGTCGATCAGTTCTGCGATTGAACAGTTTTTTGGTCGCGGCGAGCTATCCCAAGTCGTCGACCAGACGAACCCCCTAAGCCAGCTGACCCACGAGCGACGCCTCAGCGCTCTAGGGCCGGGGGGACTCAACCGTAAACGAGCAGGCTTTGAAGTACGTGACGTGCACATCTCGCACTATGGCCGGATCTGTCCGATCGAGACCCCAGAAGGCACCAACATCGGCTTGATTGCCTCTCTGGGGATCTATTCGAAAATCGACGATTACGGTTTTCTGCTGACCCCTTACCGTCCCGTGAACAAGGGTGGCAAGGTAACCAACGGGCAAGTGGAATACCTGCGGGCCGATGAGGAAATGAAAGTCACTTTGGCGCCCACCGACACAATCGATGCTGACGGTCGAATTGTGAAGGGACACATCCTCGCTCGGGTCGACGGCGATCTGACTCAGGTTGATAGCAGTGATGTCCAGTTTGTCGATATTAGCCCCAAACAGATCGTGGGCGTATCGGCGGCACTGATCCCGTTCCTCGAACACGATGACGCAAACCGCGCGTTGATGGGATCGAACATGCAACGCCAGGCCGTCCCCTTAATTAAGACCGAACCGCCCTGCGTGGCCACGGGGATGGAGAAAGAGGTACCCAGGTATTCGGGCATGGTGGTCAGAGCCAAGAATGCCGGCACCGTCACTGACGTCGATGCCACACGGATTGTGATCGACAACGCCGACGAATACGACTTGCGTAAGTTTGTGGGGCTCAACGAAAGAACCTGTCTGAATCAAAAGCCGATCGTCAAGCTGGGCCAAAAAGTCAAGCAAGAACAGATTATTGCCGACGGTGCGGCCACTTATCAGGGTGAGCTTGGGCTGGGCAAAAATGTGTTGGTCGCGTTCAACACCTTTGACGGCTACAACTTTGAAGACGCGATTGTGATCTCCGAACGGCTGGTGAAGGACGATGTGTTCACATCAATCCATATCGAAGAATTTGATGTGGAGATCCGTGAGACCAAATTGGGACGGGAAGAGTTTACGCGAGACATCCCCAATGTCAGCGAAAAGATGTTGAGTATGCTCGATGAGCACGGTGTGATCCGCATCGGCGCCTACGTGAAGCCGGGCGACATCTTGGTGGGCAAAGTGAGCCCCAAGTCCAAAAGTGAACTATCTCCCGAAGAGAAGCTGCTGCACGCGATCTTTGGACGGGCCGGGGAGGATGTCAAGAATGACTCGCTAGAAGTCCCCGCCGGCAGCGAGGGCATTGTGATCGGCGCCAAGCGGTTTAGCCGGCGGATGCACCTAAGCGAAGAGCAGAAACGGAGTCTGCGACGTGAAATCCGTCAATACGAAACTTCGATGGATGCCCGTGCCGCCGGGTTGTTCCGACAGCTGATTGATCAGATCAACGAGCTGACCGGTTCAGAAATGGTCGATCCCAGCACACGACAAAAGGTGGGGGCATCCGAACTCACCGAGGTGGTGCTTGAGCAGATCGAATCGTTTTCACCCGACTGGGTCAAGGGATCCAAAGCGGTTCGTCAGCAGGCCGAGCAGGTCTACGGCCAGTTCTGGCCGCGGATTCAAGCGATTATCAAAGAGAAACAGCGCAAACTGGCACACATGAAACGCGGCGATGAGCTGCCTTCTGGTGTGCTGGAGATGGTCAAGATCTATCTGGCGACAAAGCGACAGTTGTCCGTTGGCGACAAGATGGCCGGCCGGCACGGCAACAAGGGCGTCATCGCAAGAATCGTGCCGATCGAAGACATGCCGTTTCTGGAAGATGGGACACCTGTTGATGTGTTGTTGAACCCATTGGGTGTGCCATCAAGAATGAACGTGGGACAGATTCTGGAAACACATCTAGGCTGGGCGTGCGGTGTGTTAGGGTTCCAAGCGGTCACACCGGTCTTTGATGGGGCCACCGAGGCGCAGGTACACGATGCGATTGAGCAAGCCAATGCCCACGTGGATCAACGACTCGAATCGCTGGCGGCACAGAACACTTCACCAGATCCCGACGAGTTGTTGACCAAAATGCCCCGCGGCGGCAAAGTTCAGCTCTATGACGGGCGCACCGGGGAGCCGTTTGATCAGCAAACCACGGTGGGATACATGTACCTACTGAAACTTCACCACCTCGTCGACGACAAGATCCATGCCCGTGCCACCGGACCATACAGCCTGATCACGCAACAGCCGTTAGGCGGCAAGGCCCGAACCGGTGGCCAACGGTTTGGTGAAATGGAAGTGTGGGGCGTCGAAGCTTACGGGGCGGCCTATATTCTACAGGAATTGCTCACTGTCAAGAGTGACGATGTGGAAGGACGAACCAAGATCTACGAGTCGATGGTCAAGGGCTCGAACACGCTAGAGGCTGGAATGCCAGTCGCTTTTGATGTTTTGTGCAACGAGATCAAGGGCTTGGGCCTGAACCTCACCTTGGAGAAAACCCATGTAGAGGGCGGCAGTATCTTGTAACGTTAGATAATTTGAATGGTTCGGTCGGCCAGGTTCACCTGAAGCAATAGAAACCAAGAGCTTCGGTGCCGTCACGGGCCGATCGAGTGATGAGAGTTTGTTAACGCCCAATTACGGGAAGCACAATCAGAAATGGCAGAGCCAATCTACGACCGCGTGAACGACTTTGGATCGGTCAAGATTAACCTTGCCAGCCCCAACGACATTCGTTCGTGGAGCTTTGGTGAGGTCAAGAAGCCAGAAACGATCAACTACCGCACCTACCGGCCGGAAAAGGATGGTCTTTTTTGCGAACGGATCTTTGGACCCGAACGCGACTACGAGTGTGCCTGCGGCAAATACAAGGGCACCAAGTTTAAAGGGATCATCTGCGACCGCTGCGGCGTGAAGGTCACCCATTCGCGCGTTCGGCGTAAGCGCATGGGGCATATTAACCTGGCCGCACCGATCGTCCATATCTGGTTTTTTAAGGCCATTCCATCGCACTTGGGTAACTTGCTGGGCATGAAAACCAGCGACCTGGAAAAAGTGATCTACTTCCAGGATTACGTCGTGGTGAACCCTGGTGATACGACACTGCAGGAGCGGCAGCTGCTGACCGAAGAGCAATACCGCCAAGCGGTAGAAACATCCGGCTCTGCGTTTACCGCGATGATGGGCGCCGAGGCAATCCGTGACCTGCTCCAGCGGCTCGATTTAGACGAGCTAAATCAGCAGCTACGAGGTGAGCTAAAGGCGACTAAATCGAAGCAGAAGATCAAAGAGTTGTCCAAACGACTCAAGATCGTCGAACAGATCCGCCATTCTGAAAACCGATCTGAGTGGATGGTCATGGACGTGATCCCCGTGATCCCGCCAGATCTTCGGCCGCTGGTGCTGTTAGAGAGCGGTAATTTTGCCACCAGCGATCTGAATGACTTGTACCGCCGAATCATTAACCGCAATAACCGGCTTAAAAAGTTGATGGACCTTAACGCGCCAGAGGTCATCATCCGCAACGAAAAGCGGATGCTTCAGCAATCGGTCGACGCGTTGTTTGATAACGGCCGCTGCCGCAGGCCCGTTCTCGGTTCGTCGAGCCGGCCGCTGAAGTCGTTGACCGACATGATCAAGGGCAAGCAAGGCCGATTCCGCGAAAACCTGCTGGGCAAGCGTGTGGATTATTCGGCCAGATCGGTGATCGTCGTTGGTCCCAACCTTAAGCTTCACCAGTGTGGTCTACCCAAGAAAATCGCTCTGGAGCTCTATCAGCCTTTCATCATCCGCAAATTAAAAGAACACGGGCTCGTCGATACGATCAAGAGCGCCAAGAAGATGATCGAGCGTCGTGACCCGGAGGTGTGGGACATTCTTGAAGAGGTGATTTATCAGCACCCGGTTCTGTTGAACCGTGCCCCGACACTTCACCGCATGGGCATTCAAGCCTTTGAGCCGGTGCTCGTAGAAGGCAATGCGATCAAGATCCATCCGTTGGTTTGTACCGGATTTAATGCGGACTTTGACGGCGATCAAATGGCGGTGCACTTGCCGCTATCGGTCGAGGCCCAGGCTGAAGCCCAGATCCTGATGCTGGCGACCCACAATATTTTTAGCCCCGCCAACGGCAACCCGATCATCTCGCCTTCCCAGGACATTGTGTTGGGTGTGTATTACATGACTGCCATGTCTGAACCACCCAAAGACACAGCGCAGTGTCGGCGATTCAAGGACCCCGCCGAGTCCATCCTGGCCTATGACCTGGGCAAAATATCTGTTCACCAGCCCATCCTTGTTCGAATGCCCGCGGGCCGTTACACGGCACTGGTGGAGGAACAGAAAGGCGAGCCCAAAGCGTTCCCAGCGTCAGGACGGCTGGTCACCACCGTTGGTCGATTGTTGTTTAACGACATCCTCGGCCAGGGGATGCCGTACTACAACTGCCCACTGGGCAAAAAAGGCTGCTCCCGTGTGATCGATGACACGTATGAACACCGCGGTCGACAAGCCACGATTGAGCTATTGGACATGATGAAGCAGACGGGCTTCAAACAGTCGACACTGGCGGGTCTGTCCTTTGGGATCACCGATCTGCGGATCCCGGACCGCAAACAAGACATTATCGATGCAACGCAGAAGCGGGTTGACCGCGTGGAGAAAGCCTACCACGCCGGTGCGATCACCGAGCGAGAACGGTACAACCAGCTATTGGATCTGTGGACCCATTGCCGTGAAGAAGTCACCAAAGAATTGCTGAAAGAACTGCAGCATGACCGGCGAGATGACAACGGCGATCCGCTGCCGCTGGATTCAGAGCAAGGCCGACTTTACCTTAACCCCGTGTGGCTGATGAGTGACTCTGGGGCACGAGGTAACGTAAGCCAGATCCAACAATTAGCGGGGATGCGCGGCTTGATGAGTAAACCTTCGGGTGAGATCATCGAAGCACCCATTCGCGCCAATGCGCGTGAGGGCATGAGCGTATTGGAATACTTCAGTTCAACACACGGTGCACGCAAGGGATTGGCTGATACCGCGTTGAAAACAGCAGATTCAGGGTACCTTACCCGCAAACTGGCCGACGTGGCTCAGAACGTCTTTATTGCCGAAACCGATTGCAAGACCAAGAACGGCGTCAATAAGAGGGCAATCTATAAAGGCGAGGAGATCGATGTACCGCTGCGTGAAGCCATCATTGGTCGCACCGCCCGGGAAACGATTCGTAACCCGATTACCGACGAGTTGATCGTCGCAGAAAACCAGACGATTACCGAGGAGTCAGCGCGGAAGATCGAAGCGTTGGGGGTTGATAGCGTGGTTGTTCGATCACCGCTGACCTGTGACTCCCGTCAGGGCGTCTGTGCAATGTGCTACGGGCAGGACATGTCAACCGGCCAACAAGTCGAGCACGGACTGGCCGTTGGGATTATTGGTGCCCAGTCAATCGGTGAACCGGGGACGCAGCTGACCATGAGAACGTTTCACACGGGCGGAATCGGTCACCGCACCCTGGTCGAAACCGACTACCGCAGTTCCCACGCCGGCAAGGTTGAGCTTCGCGACGCCAATGAGGTACCGATTGTTGATGAAGACGGTCATGAGGTGCTCGTGGCGTTGAAACGCAACGGGGAAATGGACATTACCGACGCCAAGGGCAGAGAGCTAGAGAAATTCAAGATCCACTACGGTTCTTATATCTTGGTCAAGCCAGGCGAGACGGTGAAAAAGGGCCAGATTCTGGTAAAATGGGACCCTCACCGCACCCCCATTCTGGCAGAGAAAGCCGGTCTTGTCCGCTTTGAGGACATCAAAATCGGTGAGACCGTTCGGCCCGAACAGGAAGCCGCCAGCACGAAAAAATCGACGGTCAAGAGCGAATCTCTTGTGGTCATCGAGCACAAAGGTGAAATGCATCCCCGGATCGTCATCGAAGATGACCAGGGCAAAATCCTAGACTTCCACTACCTGCCAGCCAAGGCCCGCATTGAAGTGTCTGAGGGCCAGAAAATCAAAGCCGGCCACATGCTTGCACGCCAGCCACGGGAGGTTTCAGGTTCAAGTGATATCGTCGGGGGTCTGCCACGGGTGACAGAAATCTTTGAAGCCCGAAAGCCCCGAGAGGCAGCTGTGATGGCAGAGATCACCGGTTCAGTGGAACTGCGTAGTGATCGCCGTCGTGGCAAGATGACCATTATTGTCAAATCCGAAGCGGGCTTGGAAGTTGAGCACCATGTACCGCAGGATCGACACTTGTTGGTCCATACGGGTGACTTCGTAACCGCTGGCGACCCGCTGATTGATGGCCCGCTTGTCCCCCAGGACATTTTGCGAATCAAGGGCGAAGAAGCGTTGTTTAACTACTTGCTCGATGAAGTACAAAACGTCTACCGAGCCCAAGGCGTGCCCATCAATGACAAGCACATCGAGATTATCCTGTCACAGATGTTGCGTAAGGTCCGTGTGGAGAACCCGGGTGATACGAGCCTGCTGCCCAATGAGGTGATTGACAAGTTCCGTTTCCGGGAAGCCAACGAGCGGGTCTTGCTAATGTCACGGATTACAGAACCGGGTGACACTGGGCTACCGGTCGCGGCGTTGGTCAGCAAGCACGAACTCCGCGAAGCCAATGCAAAGGCCGAAGCATCTGGAAAGGCACCAGCCAAAGGCAGTCGCACCAAACCGGCCACAGCGACCACTCTATTGCTGGGCATTACCAAAGCCAGTCTGCAGAGCGATTCGTTCCTGTCAGGCGCGTCGTTCCAAGAGACCACCAAGGTGCTCACGGAGGCCGCGCTGGCCGGACGGACCGATGAGCTATCTGGGTTAAAGGAAAATGTCCTGCTGGGTCACTTGATCCCGGTCGGTACAGGTTATCTCCGGTACACTCAGATGAAAGTGGTCAAGCTGGCTGAGCCACCTGCGCAGGAATTGCCCACCCGTGAGGAAGATCTCATGGACGCCGCGGCGATCGCAGAGGCCGCCGGTGCCGAGGCGCCGGATCAGATCGTCAAGACCGTGGGCGAGTCGCGCCTTGTGGCCCAGTTGCTCGGCGAGACGACCGAAGGTACGCCATCTAAACGGTAGGATGACCCGGCCACGTGACGGATCGAACAGGTGATAGACCGAGAAACAGCAAGCGTCACTTAAAAAGGCTTTGCTGAACGACTACACCACACTCTGTCCGAGACCGCCAACACGTCGTAGCGTATGGTTTTGGGTCATATTGACTTGGCCCACCGTCGTCAAGATTGGCAAATTGACCTGACAGGCCCATGTCATCGACGCTGATCGATGGTCACATAGTGCTGGGCCGTGGGGCCTGTATAGACCTGCCGTGGCCGGCCGATTTTGAAATTCGGGTCGTTTTGCATTTCCACCCACTGAGCAATCCAGCCCGGCAAACGCCCCATGGCAAACAGCACTGTGAACATGTTTGTCGGAATGCCGATCGCCTGATAGATGATCCCAGAATAGAAGTCGACGTTGGGGTAGAGATGGCGGGAGAGAAAATACTCGTCCCTAAGCGCAATTTCCTCTAGCCTTACGGCGATGTCGAGCAATGGGCTATGGATCCCCAGCTTGGTCAACACCTCATAGCAAGACTTCTTGAGAATACCGGCACGCGGATCGTAGCTCTTATATACACGGTGTCCGAACCCCATGAGGCGCGATGTGTCATCGTTCGACTTGGCTTTCTCGACAAACCGTTCGGCGCTGCCCTCACCTTCAACAATGGTTTCTAACATCTCTATGACCTTCTGATTGGCTCCGCCGTGCAGCGGACCCCACAGCGCACAGATCCCAGCAGAAATGGATGCAAACAGGTTGGCCAACGCGCTGCCCACAAGACGAACGGTACTGGTTGAACAGTTTTGTTCGTGATCGGCGTGGAGAATAAGAAGAATGTCCAAGGCCCTACTGACCACCTGATCCACCTCATATTCTTCGCAGGGCGTGGCAAACATCATACGCAGAAAGTTCCCGGCATAACCCAACTGATTGTGAGGGTAAACGAAGGGCTGGCCGATCGAGTGTTTGTACGAGTAGGCCGCTACCGTCGGAAACTTGGCCAGAAGGCGGATAATCGCACCCTGTTCTTCTTCGGGATCTCTTGGATCCAAAAGCTCAGGGTAGAAAGCCGCAAGGGCACTGACCGCCGCAGAACAGACCGCCATGGGATGGGCCTCTTTGGGAAAACCACCATAAAATCGCTTGAAATCTTCATGCAGCATGGTGTGTCGTGTGATTTGCGCAGTGAGACGATCCAATTCTTGACGCTTGGGTAAGTGACCGTTGATCAACAGATAGGCCGTCTCTAGGAAAGAGGCCTTTTCGACCAATTCTTCTATAGGGATTCCCCTGTATTTTAGAATACCTTTTTCACCGTCGATGTATGTGATCTCACTAAGACAGGAAGCGGTATTGGCGTAACCAGGATCCAGGCTCACCACGCCGGTCCGGTTCCGTAAGTCGGTTAAGTCGATCGAACGTTCGCCCTCGGTCCCCTGAACAATCGGAAACTTATGCGCCTGGCCGTCCAACTCCAAAATCGCGCTTTTGTCCATGCCGCATGCTCCTTCTGGCACTTCAACGATTGAGTCGGGCCTCATGTTCACACCTAGGCCCGATCACCGTCGCACGCCAGGTGTCTTTAGCTCGTGCGGATGATCTTGGTGTCTCATTGATGAACCGGATCAACTTCGACACTGTCAAGAAACCGCTCGGCCGATGTGATTCTAGACCCGACCCATTCAATCCATAATTATGGAACCACACGCATTTGCGTTGGCTCATAAGACACTCACCTGGGCCAGCCGTGTTCTACCTGTCCCAATAGTCGAAGGGCCAAGATATCTTCACGGCCACCAAAACTCGTGGGTACCATCCACCGGGATAGCATCGAGCTTGTGAGCAGACCGTCATGATACCACATCGGCTAGGGACGATCGGTGTGGCTGAAGGAACCTTGCCCTGACCATACCGGGTCACGCGGTGCGACAGATCAAAGCGGTGCTTCATCTGCCGTAGGTGGGGGGGTGGCTAACACAACGCTGCCCAACATGGGGGTGATCGCGGCCACTTGAGATCACCGGTTCAATTTGGTCGCCAGAAGCGGCTTTTTATCATGAACACTTTTTTAACGATTCGACAGTCGTGCTCTGGGGATACGTGTATATGATGATCGATAGGAGAGCCGGTCCATGACAGATCGTGCGGTTTTACAGAATCATGGCGAAGAGGGCGCCGAGCCGTCTAAAACCAGACGATACCGACGGATGGCAGTGATTGGTACCGGAACGTTTTTGCTGTTGACCGCCGCGGTGCTCATGTTGCCCAAGCTCGTGAGTACTGATGTGGGGACTCGTTTGGTGCTCGCTGCGCTGAACGGCCAGATCCCCGGCACGGTCGATATCGATCGACTGACCGTTTCATGGTTTGGTCGACAGCGGGTCGAAGGGCTGCGGCTTCAAGGTCTAGAGGGAAACGATGTCCTGAGTGCCAAGGACATCGCGATGCCAGACCTGTCCCTGGTGTCAACAGTGCTGGGCTACCGCCAGTACGGTCATGTCACCGTCACCGGTGTCATTGTCGACCTGGAGAGATTCGACGATGGCACCACAAACATCCAGCGAGCTCTTTACAGTAGTGGCTCGGCCCCACAGAAACCCGCCAGTGGTGTCGGTCAGTCGAATTTACATAGCGACTTTACCGATCTTCACATGTCGGTTGAACTGATCGATACTCAGATCACCTATAGCGCACCTGATCAAACACCGATTGTTGCGATCTTGAACACCGCGGCGATCGAATTGAACCAGACGCGACCGATCACGGTGAAAATGAGCGGTCAGGTCACGCGTGAGGGTCAAACAGGGCAGTGGAATCTGGATGCGATGATCCGGCACTTTTTTGACCCCCAGGGACTACCCGCTTGGGACAGTGCGCAAGTCGAAGCAGAGGTGAATCTCGGTCAGGTGCCGATCGAGGCGATCGAGGCCCTATCCAATCAGCACGGTCTGCTGGCCGCACTAATCGGTTCGCATGTGGACAGCGAATTGCAGATCGAAGGCACTATCTCAGATGTACAGGCCAAGCTCATGGTCACCTCGCCAAATATCAGCGTCCAAGCCCATCTGGTGAAACGCGACGGCCATGTACGAACATTAGGTCCAATACCGCTGCAATGGACGATCACGCCCAGGGCATGGACGATGCTGTCTGCCGGCCATCCCACGCTTTCAGGAACAGCACTTGTCGAGAAAGCGGTCATTCGTGGCGTTGTTGAGCGTCTTGAGATCCCGCTTGGTGAGCAAGGCCGATTTGCCATTCACCGCACTGACGTCGAAGCAGGTGTGAGCGTAGACGATCTACTGATCGATGCCGGTCAGCGCTTAGGAAAACTGGGGTTTAGTCATTCCAATCTTCGCTTGGTCAGCCGTAAGGGGATCGGAAACCAAGTCGCTGTGACGGGGCAATCTTTCGCCGTGCACGCAGATCACCGTGGTCGTATCGGGGTTGATCTCCAGTTCAGTGAACTGTTCGACAAGGTCGGCCAGCTTAGTATGAGCACACTGGATACGGCGACGGTCGTTGAACTGTCCGACGTGCCGGTGATGTTATTCGAAAAATTTGTACCAGCGGCCAAGGGCGTAGCCCAACTGGTTGGACCGGTGCTCTCGGCGGAACTCCGTGCGCATTTAAAGCCGGATTCTGATCATACGGCCGCGGGCGTGCCGATCACGCTGCAGGCCAACTCGCAGCACCTGAGTGCCAATCTGTCCGTGATCATCCGTCCGGATCTGACGGTTACTCAACATAAAGATCGGGTGTCGTGGATCGATCTAAGATTAACCCCAGCATCCTTGGATCATCTTCTGGCTTCATTTGGCGTCGCCCCAGACCGGATGACAGTCGCCGCACCGACACTTTTGCGACTGACTGTCAGCGATGCAATGGTTGTATGGCAAGATACACAGAAGGGTAAAGATGTCTCACCGATCGACCTGTCAAAGAGTGTGCTCGCCGCCACACTCATCGCCGACACCAAATCACTACATTTTCCGAAGGCTCAGCACCTCAGCGGTCAGTTCGAACAGGTCCGAATCAACGTCAATACCTTGCATCCCGACGAACGGGTGGATCTCGTGGCCGAGGTCGTCATCGATGACTCAGCGACTTCCAAATCCGCCGGAAAGCCGATCTTGTGGTCGACCCATCGCATCGCCAGCTTGTTCGATTCCGACGGAAGACTCAGCGTTCCAACCGCTACGATCACGTCCACCACGCGACTGGATCAGTGGCCCGTACCACTCGTTGACAAACTGGTACACGGCAATGGCCAGCTGATCGCGCTGATGGGACAAACGGCCACCATCATACTTGAGACCGACGGACCGGCTAGCCTTCCGGGTCACATAAAATTCTCATTAGAAAGTGATAACGCCCGTGTGACCGCACAAGGCATGATTGATCGATGGGGAAAACTCATACTGACCGACGACCTCAAAGCGACACTGATGGTGACAGACGCACTGGGTAAGCGATACCTGGCGGCGCTGAACCCGATTCTCGCAGACGTGCGTTCGGCTGACCAACCTATTGAATTGACGATCGATCACGAGGGATTTGCCATATCACTGACTCGTCTGGACGTTGCCGATCTCAAGATGAAGGGACAGCTGGAGATTGGCACATTGACCATGCAACAAGGTGATCTCGGTCGGGCACTGGTCATGGGACTCCGTGCGATGGGCAGTTCTATCCAAAACCAACAGCGTTTTGATGCGACGTTTACAACATTGCGTTTCACCATGAACGACGGCGTGATCTATTCAGACGACCTCTGGATGGATACGGCAGATCTTTTGCTTGGTACACAAGCGCGTGTGTATCTAACCGGGCAGCAGGACCGGTGGCGTGCGGACGTACTGATGGGTATTCCAGGTGAAACATTGCACCTCGTACCCAGGCTGGCAAAGCGCATCTCGCCGGCAGCCCTGTATGAGCTACCCGTGACCGGTCCACTACACAAGCTGGAACCGGATGTGGGGTCACTACTGACTCGAATCGTCGCTGACGCAGCGTTGGGTGAAGCGGGCGCACCGATCGGACAACTGGCGATTGATCTGGGCAAAGCCATTTTTGAAAAACCGGACCAGAATGAAGAATCGATCGCACCAGACGATGACACGTGGTCCGACGCCAAGTGGCACAATCGCCCGCCAATGGACAACCGTGTATCAGAAGCCCAGGCCCAAGAAACCTCACCAGAGCCTGACCCGGAAGAGCCCAAACCCCTGGATATCTTGAGCGAAATAATCCGTCGGGCGACAGAAAAATAGGGTGTTTTCAGGATCACGCATCGTTTTTTCTTATCGATCCTACCCGGTTCGCTTTCCGCAAAACCCCGCTCGACAACCAATGTGTAATCTCTTTTTTTGACTTGGTGTCAAAGTCAGCAACAATTGGGTGTTCCCCAGTCTTTTGTGATGGGCACGCCTATGCGAAAAACCTTAACCGACGCAGTCTGGATCTGTCTGTTGGCGGCGATACCGACCATCGCAGCCGCGTTCGTTCACCCGAATCGACCCGCTTGGGATCATCAAGCGCTCAAAGAGGGCGAGGTCTTGTTGGTGACGGTCCAGGGTTGGCAGCACGTTTTGTGGGTAGACGCCCGGTCGGCCAAGAGCTTCGCCGACGATCACGTACCCGGTGCGGTGTTACTAAACGAGGACGAATGGGACGAACTGCTTGGTGCGTTGCTAGAGCAATGGCGCCCCGGTGTACAGGTGGTGGTGTATTGCAGTAGCCAGGCATGCCAAGCCAGCGCGGCGGTCGCCCAGCGGCTGCGAGAAGAGGTCGGCTTGGGTGATGTATACGTGCTCAAAGGTGGCTGGGAAGCGTGGCAAAACCAATGATCCGATTCCTTTGGGCAGCATTACGTATCGCCTTGGGTGCGATGTTTGTCTATGCCGGTGCGGTCAAGGCATGGGATCCATCTGGATTTCTGTCTGACATCGAAGGTTACCAGATACTGCCATATAAGCTGGCGGTCGTCGCGGCGGTTTACCTGCCATGGTTAGAAATTGTCTGCGGTCTGGCGCTGGTCATGGGCCGTTTTCTTTTAGATGGTTCGTTAGCGATCACCACCGGCTTGATGGGAATCTTTACCGCGGCGTTGATCTGGGCATGGTGGCGAGGTCTTGATATTTCCTGTGGTTGTTTCGGTGCAAGCGATTCCCACGTCAATTACGGATGGCTGATCACAAGAGATCTCATACTGCTTGGAGCGCTTGTGGCGGTGTGGTGGGCTAAACGGCTCTCTAACAAGTCAACGTCGCAAAGTCGTGTTTAGGCGGTGGCGCTTTGTTCTGCCAGATGCTCAACCGGACCAGTGGTGATGGCCGGATAACAAAAAAATGTTCGAAAACTCAGCACAAAATACAACAGTGTCCTATATTGTAACTATAATATCCAATGATCAATCGGTACCGCTCTGGACACCGATATGGCGAGCATCGCCTAATCAGGATCATCGGAGGCGAGGATGTTCAATAACACGTATATCTCTGGCAAGCTTCAAATTGGGTTTGTGTTAAGACTCGGCTCGGTGGTTTTGTTCGCCGTTTTTTCCTCAGAAACAGCCATTGCCAATCCAATCAGTCTTGATCAAGATCTTGCGAATTTTCCACCAGGCGGCTTAGTGCGTCTAGGTTATCTCGTTCCCACCAACCGCACACCCCAACCCAATGCCGTGAAAAATCTCCAAGGGTTCATTTCCGGTGCGCAAGCTTGGTACAGCGATCAGATGCAACGCAATGGGTTTGGGCCAAAAACCTTCCGCTATGAAACCGAAAGCGACGGGGTCACACCCAAAATACACGCGGTTCAGATCGAGCAAACCGATGCTTTTTTGCGTGGCAGGCTCTTTGATCGAACGATTTCGTCCGCACAAGGTGCAGGCTTGCCTGTCTGGTCTTCCAACCAGGTGTGGCTGCTCCTGCCCGAAACCCATGTTCAAGCGCCCGACGGATCGGCGACCGGTGGCGCTTTTCTCGGCCGCAATATCAATCGTCCAGGCCATCCGGGGGTTGGTTTGACCAGCAGCGGATCTTTACCGTGGCTTGGACCGTCCACATTAACCGATAAGCGAACTTACGATGGCTTGATCGTCCCTGAAATCGGGCCCTATCCGCTTGTACAGGGTGTTTCATACCCCTCGTTTTCAGGTTCGACCATTGGCCAGATCAGTTCCGCCGGTCAGGGTGGAACGGCGCATGAATTGGGTCATGGTTTCGGACTCTCACACGATTTTCGCAATGACCGAAACGCTCACGGCAACCTCATGGGCAACGGCTTGCGGGGGTGGGGCCATTGGTTCGCCCCGGAACATTTTCCACAGAACCAGGTCAGGCTCTCGTACGGATCGGCGTTGGCACTAAACTGGAACCAATATTTCAACGCCGACAGCGTCATCACCGATCAGATCGATCCTCAGGTTACCGTGTTGACAACCGGCCAGGTGGATCCGGTCAATGGTTTGCTTGAAGTCCAATTTACCTCGACCGATAATGTCGGGCTCGCTGCCGTCCATTTGAAACGCAATGGCAACACGGTGGCAGAAACGACCTTGCACGGGACGTCCGTTGCCACCACGCTAACCACACCTTATTACGTAGCGGGCCAAACCGATTCCTTTGCCATCACCGTGTATGACCAGCAGGGCAATCGTACCATCACACCTTTTTCACTTACTGTTAACACAGGCTCAAACGCTGCTCCCAGGCCCTTTATTGAAACTGACCAGGACACACTCCATATCGGTGACCCGGTCCTTTTGGATGCCTCCCGAACGATTGATCCGGACGACAACCTGTCGCTGGTAACAGTGGAATGGGACCTAAACGGGGACCTTCAATTCGATACACCGCCGGTCGTGGACAAAACATGGATCGCGACGTTTGACACATCCGGTTCTCATCGGATCTACGCAAGGCTGACTGATCCCAAAGGCGCTAAAGCGATCTCTGCGCCGATTCATGTGTGGGTGATTCCCGAACCCAGAACACTTTTTCTGTTGATCAGCGGTGGTGCCATCCTGTGGCCAAGAAAGGAACGACTTTGCTAAATCGCGAGGGTCATTCCCGAGGACGGGGATGATCACAAGTCATGGCACATCCATCGTGCTTGAAAAGTTCCCATACGTAAGACAACAACTGGTGACGCTTCCGTCCCACGCAAAAATTCCAATACGGTTCACCCACCGCACGGCGAACAACCGCAACGCCAAGAATTTTGCTCCATTGCGCATGGCTTTTGGTTTGGATATCAGAAATTACTTGACAGACTAGGGGATCCGTGTATACTCATCATCCTTGCCTGACTTTTGCTTCGCCGAATGGTTAGAAGCACAACGTTCAGATCATACAGTTCGGTTATTGGCTGTATGGCGAAAGCTGCTTGTGCTGTCGAACCAAAGAATCGTTTTACAAAGTGTATTTTGGTCGCCTTTGTGTGCTTAGACTCGGGTTACTTCCGAGATGTAAAGTTCCTCCGGTGCCTTCCGGGCCCCGCCATGGTGTTGTTCGAGTGACACGACCGCATCACGTTTACGATCGACATCACTGGATCTAAACGATCCGAACCGTTAAGCGGCGCTATCAAAATACCGTCAATCCGTACCAGCAGGGGGGGGCCTTTTTTCGCGGTGATCGGCGGACTTCGACTACCGTCAGGTGATCTTGGCCCGGCCTTCCTGGCATAACAAACGCCTGGGCCGGACTCGAGCCGGTGGGGGCTTGGATAGCACCCCAGAAGTCAGAGCACTCGATACCACCGCATACACGGTGGACGAGAAGATGAGATGAACTTGTGTGTCTTGATACAGCAACCGCCGCTGTATCCCAAGATCGGTCTGCGCTTGGAGGGCAGATTCAGGAGCAATCGCGCGTGATCTCCATTCAGATTCATCCTTGCACGACCATCACAAACACGTGTATACGGCGCGCCTCCATCGCGCATCATCAATGTGCGGCACCTATGAATGCTGGAATGCTGGTTTTTCGTCTTGTTCCATTATTTCTTTATTTCATTAAGTAAGGAGACAGAGATGTTCAAGAAGAGGTTTGATGGTACCAAGACCCGACTCAGACAGCGACACAAAACGCTGTTTGGCCGAAGTTGGTTTCATCGTTGGGTACAACGACGAGGCCTACCGACGGGATCTCCACTGATCGAAAACCTCGAGGGTCGGATCTTGATGAGCGCCGAATTGCCTGTCGGACCGCTACCGCTTTTCGCTGAACCTGCTGAACTCGTTGTGGACACAGGGGAAACGGCCAAGATCGTCAACGGGACACCCACCAGCGACTTCCCCGAGGTTGGTGTGGTGAACGGTCAATGCAGCGGCACGCTGATCGGCTCGCGCCATGTGCTCACCGCGGGCCACTGCACCGTTGGGGTGGGCGAAAGCAACGGAACATTTCGGGTCAACGGAACCACTTACCAAACAACCCAACAGATTGAACACCCACAGATGAACCTTGGCCAGCTTGGTACCGATAGCGCCAACGATATATCAGTGATGGTCCTAGACAGCGATGTAACGGATGTTGAGCCGGCGCCGATTTCACGCGACACGCCCAACGTCGGTGACCTGTTGACCCTGGTCGGTTTTGGCGCAGGCGGCACCGGCAACGCCGGGCACGATGGTTCCTTTGGGACCAAACGGGTTGGCACGACCCCGATCGACAACGTCACTGAATCATTGATCCGGTGGCGATTCGATAACAATGCTGAAAGCAATACAGCACCGGGTGATTCTGGCGGTCCGGCGTATGTCACGGTCAACAACAAGTTGTTTGTCGCCGGCGTCACCTCGGGTGGGTCGCGGTTCGACGCGGCGATTGGAGATAACTCGTTTGACACTCGGGTCGATGTTTATCAAGACTTCATCGATTCGATCGTGGACACAACCGCGCCTCCCGATCCATCGGTCGCTGTGATTGTCGACAACCAGGACCCGACCGGGTTTTCAACCACCGGGCAGTGGCAGGAATCAGGGTCGGTCGACGAATTTCAGGGCAGCTCACTGTTTAACTTGAACGTGGGCGCCACCGCAACCTGGACGCCGACACTACAAGCCAATGTGTACGAGGTCGCGGTCCGTTGGGGTGCACAGCGTGCAAACGGTACCAGCTTCCCACGAGATCCCGCCGCCGAGTACACGGTCGTCCACAACGGGCAGACAGATACCTTCGTGATCGATCAAAACCAAACTTCCGGTCAGTGGGTTGTGCTTGATACATTGGCCTTCGACGGTTCGGGACAAGAGCTTGTCACACTGACCAGCACCACCGACGGCTCAAGCCCAGCCAACGCCGACGCCGTCCGCTTTACACCCGTCGGACAGTTGCCTGCCGGGATCACCGTAACCCCAACCAGCGGCCTGATCACCACCGAAGATGGCGGCACCGATTCCTTTGAAGTTGTGTTAGACCGTCAGCCGCTAGAGGACGTCTCCATATCGGTGGTGTCTGATACGCCCGGTGAAGGCTCTGTGTCCACAACGCTTTTGGTGTTTACCCCTGACAACTGGGACACACCTCAGACCGTTGATGTGACCGGGGTGGACGACGACGTCGTCGACGGAGACGCCTCGTATGTCATTGAGTTAGGGCCGGCCGTCAGTGATGACCCTGACTACGATGGGCTGGACCCCGACGACGTGATGGCCGTCAATAGCGATAACGATGAAGATGATGTGGTCGAAGTAATTGTCGACAACCAGGACCCGACCGGGTTTTCAACCACCGGGCAGTGGCAGGAATCAGGGTCGGTCGACGAATTTCAGGGCAGCTCACTGTTTAACTTGAACGTGGGCGCCACCGCAACCTGGACGCCGACACTACAAGCCAATGTGTACGAGGTCGCGGTCCGTTGGGGTGCACAGCGTGCAAACGGTACCAGCTTCCCACGAGATCCCGCCGCCGAGTACACGGTCGTCCACAACGGGCAGACAGATACCTTCGTGATCGATCAAAACCAAACTTCCGGTCAGTGGGTTGTGCTTGATACATTGGCCTTCGACGGTTCGGGACAAGAGCTTGTCACACTGACCAGCACCACCGACGGCTCAAGCCCAGCCAACGCCGACGCCGTCCGCTTTACACCCGTCGGACAGTTGCCTGCCGGGATCACCGTGACCCCAACCAGCGGCCTGATCACCACCGAAGATGGCGGCACCGATTCCTTTGAAGTTGTGTTAGACCGTCAGCCGCTAGAGGACGTCTCCATATCGGTGGTGTCTGATACGCCCGGTGAAGGCTCTGTGTCCACAACGCTTTTGGTGTTTACCCCTGACAACTGGGACACACCTCAGACCGTTGATGTGACCGGGGTGGACGACGACGTCGTCGACGGAGACGCCTCGTATGTCATTGAGTTAGGACCGGCCGTCAGTGATGACCCTGACTACGATGGGCTGGACCCCGACGACGTGATGGCCGTCAATAGCGATAACGATGAAGATGATGTGGTCGAAGTGATTGTCGACAACCAGGACCCGACCGGGTTTTCAACCACCGGGCAGTGGCAGGAATCAGGGTCGGTCGACGAATTTCAGGGCAGCTCACTGTTTAACTTGAACGTGGGCGCCACCGCAACCTGGACGCCGACACTACAAGCCAATGTGTACGAGGTCGCGGTCCGTTGGGGTGCACAGCGTGCAAACGGTACCAGCTTCCCACGAGATCCCGCCGCCGAGTACACGGTCGTCCACAACGGGCAGACAGATACCTTCGTGATCGATCAAAACCAAACTTCCGGTCAGTGGGTTGTGCTTGATACATTGGCCTTCGACGGTTCGGGACAAGAGCTTGTCACACTGACCAGCACCACCGACGGCTCAAGCCCAGCCAACGCCGACGCCGTCCGCTTTACACCCGTCGGACAGTTGCCTGCCGGGATCACCGTAACCCCAACCAGCGGCCTGATCACCACCGAAGATGGCGGCACCGATTCCTTTGAAGTTGTGTTAGACCGTCAGCCGCTAGAGGACGTCTCCATATCGGTGGTGTCTGATACGCCCGGTGAAGGCTCTGTGTCCACAACGCTTTTGGTGTTTACCCCTGACAACTGGGACACACCTCAGACCGTTGATGTGACCGGGGTGAACGACGACGTCGTCGACGGAGACGCCTCGTATGTCATTGAGTTAGGGCCGGCCGTCAGTGATGACCCTGACTACGATGGGCTGGACCCCGACGACGTATTGGCCGTCAATAGCGATAACGATGACGTGCCACCTGCTGGCGATTTCGACATAGAGGTTCGGTTTACCGACAGCAGCTTCACCGCGGCCCAGCGAGCAATCTTTCAAGAGGCCGCCGATCGCTGGGAAGAGATCATCATCGGCGATCTACCCGACTTCAACACGGATATCGGATTGGTCGACGACGTTGTCATCGATGCCATTGCCGCTCCGATTGACGGTTCAGGTGGGATTCTGGCGTTCGCTGGTCCCGACCGGCTGCGTCCTGGTTCACTGCTAGCTGCGCGAGGCAGTATGACATTTGATTCAGCGGATGTAGGCAATCAGGTGGCCAACGGCAGTTTCGTGAACACGATTCTGCACGAAATGGGTCACGTTTTGGGTCTGGGCACGATCTGGGACAACCTGGGCCTGATCCAGGGTAGCGGCGGGTCCAACCCGGTATTCATCGGGTCGACAGCCCAAGCTGAATACGGCAAACTCCTGGGGACTGGTCCCACGCCGGTACCGATCCAAATCAACGGCGGTGGCCACTGGCGTGAGTCGGTCTTTGACAGCGAACTGATGACCCCCAGCCTTGACTTTGGCCCCAACCCGCTTAGCCGAGTAACAGCCGGTGCACTTGCCGATCTAGGTTACCAAGTCAACCTGGACGCAGCAGACGCATTTACGCTGCCGAATCGCTCACGCAGTGTTGGTGATATCGCTTAACAACACCATCGCTAGACATGCAAGCAGCCGACACGCTGGATCGTCGTGTCGCGCTAGTACGACCAACCTGGCTGTCTGAGGACGCCAGGTTGGTCGTATGCGCTTCTCGTCTCTACCTTGGCGACTCGTAAAAGGCTTGGGGGCCTACGATTGTCGTAGGATAAAGATAAACCATGGCCAGTTCTTGACGCGAAAATCTGTACGCCATAATGTAGCAAGTGACAATGTTGCGCCCTCAACTTTATTACAGGTGGATCCCAAGCCCGATCGGCCAACTTTTTGCTACCAGCGATGGAAAGCGCATTACAGCAATTGGTTTTTCGTCTGATCCCCCGGCGTGCGATCCGGAGCCCAGCTGGCAAGAAGACCACTTGGTATTCCAAGCCCTAAACGATCAACTTGAGTCCTATTTTTCAGGGCAACTTCGGGTGTTTACACTACCATTGGCTCCGGCAGGGACCCCGTTTCAGATGAAGGTATGGCAGTGCCTTCGGCAAATCCCCTATGGCCAGACCTTATCGTACGGCCAAGTGGCTGACCGGATTGGCAAGCCCCGCGCCAGCAGGGCGGTTGGCGCGGCGTGCGGTCAAAATCCATTGTCGATTGTGGTACCGTGTCACCGTGTGGTTGGCCATACCGGAAAGTTGGTTGGGTTTGGAGGTGGACTCGAAACCAAACAAAAACTCTTGACGCTAGAACAACACCAGCAGGTACCGGCTGTGTCACTGAGCTAGCGGGCATTGCCTGAATGACGGTGCTCGGCGATACACGGATGGAAAGACGCCGGCGCACGGGCGCAGGAACCGGCAAACCTTTTTCGGTATGGAAACACATCTGCCTGGGATTATTTCGTGTGCGATGGATATAAAATAAGCCCATGTTCGCTATCGGTAACGTTCGTCTAAACACCAACCTGTTACTTGCACCGATCGCCGGCTACTGCGATCTGGCGTTCCGGCTTTTGGTACGACGGATCACCCATCCAATCCCCGAATCAGACGTCACGGCGGGCGTTGGCCTGGCCTGCACCGACTTGTTATGTCCGCAAGCGGTATTGAACGAGAACCGTAAATCGATGTGGCTAGCGGCCACGTGTCAAGAAGATCAACCATTGTGCATGCAGCTGTACGGGGTTGACCCGGACCTACTGGCAAAAGCGGCGATATGGGCTGCTGGGCACGGTGCGGCAGTGGTCGATATCAACATGGGTTGTCCGGTGGACAAAGTCACCAAGAAAAACGGTGGATCTAAATTGTTGTGCAACCCACCCGCCGCGATCAAACTGGCCAAACGGGTCGTCGAATCGGTCAAGATCCCTGTGACCACAAAGATTCGTTTGGGATGGGACGATGATCAGATCGTCGGACCCACCCTGGCACCGGCCTTAGCCGATGTAGGAATCACTGCAATCACCGTGCATGGACGGACGACGCAGCAGAAATTTGGCGGCCAATGTCGACTCGACGGTATCGCGCAAGTGGTCGACGCCATGAAGCGCCATCCTCAGGTACCGGTCATCGGCAACGGAGACGTCAAGTCACCTCACGACGCCAAGCGGATGCTCGACACCACCGGCTGCAATGGGGTCATGATTGGTCGCGGGGCCTTGGGGCAGCCCTGGATATTTCGAGATACAGCGTACCTGCTGGCAACAGGGCAGTGCCTAGCACCCATCTCAAGATCCGAAAGGGCCAAGATTGTGGTGGATCATTTTGAGATCCTTCACCGGCTGCGAGGCGAGCGCATCGCGCTAAATACGATCCGCCAGCGGATCAGCTGGTATTCTCAAGCCCTCCAGCCGTGGCCAGGGCTCAGGCGGCGGGTCTACGGTGTGAAATCGGCAAGTGAGTTTCGAGACTTCATGGCCGCGGGGATCGCACAGATCAGGGAAGATCAAAACACCACGGTCATTATGGGCGATGATGTAGCGCTACATAATTACGCTGCGTGTGCCCAATGTAGATCTGACGCGGTCGGCTAATCCTGCTTTGGACGTTGTCGTAGACCTCTTTCCAATGCGCGATCCAGCCGGGCATGCGACCGATGGCAAACATCACCGTAAACATGTTGACCGGGATGCCCATTGCTCGCATGATGATACCGCTGTAGAAATCGACATTGGGATACAGGTTGCGCTCCTGAAAGTAGCGATCCTCTAAGGCAGTTTCTTCCAGCTGTCTGGCGATGTCCAGCAGCGGGTCTTTGACATTGAGCTTTTCCAAGATTTTGTCTGCGGCAATCTTGAGAATCCGTGCCCGTGGGTCAAAGTTCTTGTAGACACGATGCCCGAAGCCCATAAGGCGAATCCCCGAGCTTTTATCTTTCACGGTGGTCATGAATTGCTTTAGATTGACGTTTTGATTATGCAGTGTCTGGAGCATCTCAAGCACCGCCACATTGGCCCCACCGTGTAGTGGGCCCCAAAGGGCGCAAACTCCTGCGGCACAGCTGGCAAACAAGTTGGCCCCACTGGACGCAACCATCCGGACGGTACTGGTCGAGCAGTTCTGTTCATGGTCGGCGTGGAGAATGAGGATCAGGTTCAGCGCCTGCACAATGTCTGCATCCAGCTCATACGGGCGGTGAGGGATTGAAAATAACATGTGCAGAAAATTATGGCAGTACCGTAGGCGCGGGTCAGGGTAGATGATCGGTTGCCCGATGGATGTCTTGTAACTGGCCGCGGCAATCGTACGGACCTTGCTCATTAGCCGAGCCGCAGCGGTGTTAAAGGTCGATCTATCCTCCATCTTGATAATGTCGGGATGGTAGCAGCTGCAAGCGTTAATCATGGCCGACAAGATGGCCATGGGGTGAGCGCTGGGAGGAAATCCGTCGAAATGGTGGTGCAACCCTTCATGAAGCAATTCATGTTCCAATAGCAGGTTGCGGAAATTGTTCAGCTGATCTTGATTGGGTAGATCGCCGTAGATCAATAGCAAAGCAGTCTCAATAAAAGAGCTGTGTTGGGCCAACTGCTCGATCGGGATACCGCGGTACCTCAAGATGCCTCGTTCGCCATCGACATAGGTAACCGCTGACGTACACGCGCCAGTATTCGCGTAACCGTTGTCCAGTGTAATCTGGCCAGTCTGGGCGCGAAGCGCCCCAATGTCGATCCCACGCTCATTCTCCGAGCCCTCGACCACCGGTAATTCGACCACTTGGTCGTTGATCTGAAGCTTAGCTGACTGAGACTGGTTCATGCCCGTCGTTCCCGTAAGCAGCGGTACCGCAATGACACAATGAAACGACTCATAAAAACCGATAGTTTAAGCTTTGCCTCGGGCTCTGGCCAGAGGGACCTGATGGTTGCCGCCGAGGGCACGTCAGTGACGAGACTGTCGCGCTTCCTGGTAAATCTGTCGCAACAGATCGAACGCCGCCATGGGGGTCAACTGGTCCAAGTCCATGTCTCGCAGCTTTTCGATCACCGGGTGCTCCAAGTATTCGGTAAAGAGGGGCAACTGCGACTCGGCGGAAGGGTTTGACGGCGGGGGGCGTTCTGAAGACGGGCAAGCGGGGCGGTCGTGACTGACCGAAAGCTGCCCGAGCAACTCATTGGCACGCGCAATCACGCCTGTGGGCAATCCGGCGATTCTGGCGACGTAGATCCCGTAACTCCGATCGGTCGCGCCGGGCACGATACGGTGCAGAAAGACAACCTGATCGTTCCACTCACGAACAGTCACGTGGAGGTTGGCGACGTTCTCAAATTGATCCGCCAACCCGGTCAGTTCGTGGTAGTGTGTCGCGAAGAACGTCCGGCTGCGTCGCTGCGCCAGATGTTCGGCAATCGCCCACGCCAGAGACAACCCGTCCAGTGTGCTGGTGCCTCGACCAATTTCGTCCAAGATGATCAGACTGCTATGGGAGGCATAGTGGCAGATGTTTGCCGCTTCGGTCATTTCCACCATAAAGGTAGACTGACCCGAATGCAGCTCATCGCTGGCACCGATCCTTGTGAAGATACGGTCACAAAGGCCAATGGTGGCCTTTTCGGCAGGCACAAAGCTACCGGTGTGCGCCATCAATGTGATCAGCGCCGCTTGCCGAATATATGTTGATTTGCCCGCCATATTGGGCCCTGTAATCAGCGAAAGTGTGGCCGAACATGTCTCAACGGCTGAGTCCAACACCGAACCGCCTTGTTCGTTGTCACCGCTGATATCGTTACCGTTGCAGGAGGGGATAGACCGGTGCCCGGCGCCTATCAACACGTCATTGGGCACAAACTGGTCCCCTAAGAGTTGGTCCAGAACCGGGTGACGTCCGGCTCGAAGACGGAGGACCGGTTCATCTACAATTTTGGGCTGGACGTATCGGCTCTTGACCGCACGCTGGGCAAAACAGGCCAGAACATCTAGTTGAGCCGCGGTGTCTGTGAACTGGCGCAGCGGCGCTAAGTAAGATTGGGCTTGTTCTGTGAGTTGGACAAAAAGCTCCTGTTCGCGTGCGATGGCTCGCTGCTGGCATGTGAGCACTTGACCTTCAAATTGCTTTAGCTCAGTGGTCGTGTATCGTTCAGCGTTTTTGAGGGTTTGTTTGCGCGACCAGTCTTCGGGCGCACGGTTTTTGTTCGCTGCCGTCACCTCGATATAGTACCCAAACACTTTATTGAACCCCAATTTGAGATTCGAGATGCCCGATGAGCTGGCAAGCTGTTTCTGATAGTTCGCCAGCCACGCATGACTATCCTTCCACAACCGCCGCGACTGGTCCAACGACTCGTCGTAGCCGTCCCGAATCAAACCACCTTCACGGAGGTGGACCGGAGGAGCGTCCACACAAGCCTTTGTGATCCTGTCGGCGAGCGTGGCTACTGAATCGATCACGCTCACCAGTCGATCGTAATACCAGGCCATCGAAGGCCGGTCTGCTAACAGCTGGGCCAGGGTCTGAGCCTGACCGGCGCTGGTACCCAACGCGACCAAGTCACGCGGTGTTGCCCGGCCTACAGAAATTCTTCCAATGATTCGTTCGATATCTTGAATGTCGTCCAACGTCCGCCGAATGTCCGTCAAGAGTTGATCGTCTTCGACCATCGCCCCGACCACGCGCTGTCTCTGTTGGATCGCTTCTCGCCGACACAATGGATAACACAACCACTGTCGCAGTGTGCGCTTGCCCATGGCAGTGAGACAATCCTGCAACACGCCCAGCAGACTGCCCTGAATACCACCTGATCGCAGAGCACTTTCCACTTCGAGATTGCGCAGCGATACCTGATCAACGATCAAATAGTCATCGCGCATAAACCGTCGGGGAGGGCGTAGGTGTGCCAATGGCTGGTGGTTCCCAGTGGGGGCCTGAGTCTCCAACAGATAGTGGACGACCGCTGAAGCCACACCGAGCGTGAGATCGTCATGGCTGAGTCCAAACCCAGCCAACTTGGTCACACGAAACTGCTTGCAAAGTGTTTCGACGGCCTCGGCCGTGCGGAACTGCCAAGGCGGTCGTAGGGTGACCGCACAACCAAGCACTTGGTTTAGCGCACTGATCTGATCCGGAACGCTCTTGCCTTGTGGCGGCTCGGCGCAGAGCAGCTCGCTGGGGGCGATCCTGGCCAACTCGTCGGTCAGTTCCTGCTCCAGTACGGTTGCCAGTGAGAATGATCCGGTGCTAAGCTCGGCCCACGCAATGGACGCCTGTCCGTTATCGTGTAGGAAAATAGCGGCCAAAGGGTTCTCTCGGCCCTCCTCTAACAGGGCTTCATCGGTGAGTGTGCCCGGTGTGATCACTCTCGTGACTTCGCGTCGTACGACGCCTTTGGCCTGAGACGGCTCTTCCACTTGATCGCAAACGGCAACACGGTAACCCGCTTCGATCATACGCCGAAGGTAACCGTCGACGCTGTGGTAAGGCACCCCGGCCATCGGGATGCCCTTGGTGCGCTGGGTCAAAGTAACTCCCAGCACTTTGTGGGCCAGTTTGGCGTCGTCGTAAAAAGTTTCGTAAAAATCTCCCATGCGAAAGAATAGAACGCACTGCGGGTAGCGCTCTTTGAAGTGACGAAACTGCCGCATTGCCGGTGTATCGTGAGGACTCGTGCTACTGGTCATGTTCTCGGTTGGCGCTCGGTTTTCAGGGTATATTTTCAGGGTATCGGTCACGCAGATGCCGTGAATACCAAAGACATCGGACGCTCGGTCGTGGATTGTAGCTGGAGTGTTTCTTGATCACAGCATACGGCCCTGGTAAAATGGCAATTTGTGTATTGAGGCTGTTTTTGAGAATAAGCAAGTCTGTTATGTTGCAAAGGTTACTTTAGAGCCATACGAACAAACAGATGTCTTCTACCCCGATCGTCGAACCAAGTGCCGCCCAGCTGTCAGCTCATGTACCGGATCAACCTTCGGATGTCCTTGTCGCCGATGATGACCCCATCCTGGCCGAATGTTTAGATCTCCACCTTAAGCAGCTAGGCTTCAATGTCTTGGGACCGGTAGACAACGGCCAGACAGCGATCAAGCTTGCCAAGCAGCAACGACCCGACTTGGTCCTGATGGATATCCGCATGCCAGGGATCGATGGTCTCAGCGCTGCGTCTATCCTTTTTAAGCATATGGGGATTCCAGTCGTTCTGATCAGCGCCCATTGTGACCCAGAGTATGTTGAGGCGGGTAGACGCGGAGGGGTCTTCGGATATCTTGTGAAACCTGTGACCATTGATCAACTCCGGGTGAATGTGGCGGTCGCGTGGGGCAAATATTGCCAACACGTCAATCTATATAGCCAGGTCCAGGACCTAAAAAATGCCTTAGAGGACCGCAAGTTCATTGAGCGTGCCAAGGGGCTACTGATGGATCGGTTGGGCCTGGGTGAAAACGAAGCGATGTGTCGTTTGAAGAAACACGCCCGAGACTCGCGACAACGCCTTTCCGATCTAGCCAGAGTTCTCGTTGAAAACAAACAGCTGTTTGATCCAGAACCGAAAAATTCATCTTAGACTTGTTGGGAAGGGCTCTGAATGGGCAGACGCAGCGGACTTGAATGAAGGCGTTGCATGTCTTGTTTGAATAAGAGCCGGAGGGCTTAAAGGCCACTCAATGTCGTTTAGTGCGAGTCTCAGATCAGGCTGACACAAGCTGGCAAAGGTCGTTCGGCACGCCAGACCGACAGTCATCTAAGCTGATTTGTTCCCGAGCCGACCATCGTCTCACGACTTGGAATGATAATCCTAAGCTTGCCCGGTAGGCCTCGGCGACGACACTCGGCGTAAACCGACTCGCCCAAGGCTCGTCGTCCCGTCCCCCGATCTTACCCGCCGATGTAAGCGGATGGGTTGACACCTTCTCTGACGACCTTCAGATTCGATTCATGCCGCTCTGACGTTGCGCAACGTTTGGTGACGCGGGGTGTCGTTCTGTGCTAATATTGCTCAATAGTCCATGGTCACTTGTGACACTCTCGGGACACTGAAAAGTGTATCGCGGACTCCTTTTTTTAGGAGTCGCCTCGGGTACAAAAGGTGGCACAAATCACTGTGGAATAAAGGTTGGCCCTGTGGCGGAATTGGCAGACGCAGCGGACTTAAAATCCGCTGAACCGCAAGGTTCGTGCGGGTTCGAGTCCCGCCGGGGCCATTGCGTCATGATCAGATCTTTGTGATCACCTGTTGACGAATCGGCCAGACCAAGGCCAGAACCGAGAACAGAACGAAAGTGCCGGGTTCGGGGACTCTGGCCGCTTCAAAAGCATCGAAGCTCAAACCGTTACCAGAAATGTGGCTTAGCTGAAAACTCTCACCTTGGGCGATGAACACACCGTCTTGATCCTGAAACCCGTTGCTGTCCAATGGGATTGGGTTGTGGGTACCGATCCGTAGCGACGCTTGATCTGAACCAAATTCTGAAACCTGAACGGCCAACAACCACACGTCTGAATCGAAGTTCACGGAGATGCTCTCTAAACCCTCATCACCGTCAATCTGATCGGTATCGTCAAGACCACCCGGAGCGTTGACGCCAAACCCACTGCCGGTTTGATTTAACTGGCCGCCGGGCAAACCGGCAACGCCAGCGGTCAACGTGGCGGTGATTCGACCACGTATCAACTGAAATGTTTGAGTCTCGTCAAGGTCCTCAATGGTCAACCCGTTGGGGTCGACCGCCGACAAATCGCGCAGGTCGAACACCACTATCGCAAATGACGCAGGCGTGACCACAGTGAATACGAAGATGACGACCGGGATAAACATGCGCTTCATCAGCCTGGCTCCAGGTAGGTATAACCCGTTAACCCTGACTCATAGAATTTGAGAAACACCGCCGATTCATCCAGCGAAATCCTCTTCTCCCGGAGCGCTTGCTCCACGCGTTTTCGCATCGTACGCATCAGGTCATCAGCTGAAAACTGAACGTAGTGCAGTACCTCCCGCACCGTATCGCCCTGAACGACTTCGTTGATCATGACCTGACCATCTTCGTCCAGACTCACATGAACAGCGTGGGTATCACCAAACAGATTGTGCAGGTCCCCGAGAATCTCTTGATAGGCACCGATCAGGAACGCAGCCAGGTAATAATTGTCACCGGTAAACGGATGCAGTTCCAACACCGCTTTGACGTCACGTTGGTCGATAAAACGATCCACGGTGCCATCGGAATCACACGTAATGTCGGCGAGCATACCGCGGCAACACGGCCTCTCATTCAGGCGATGGATGGGCATGATTGGGAATAGCTGATCGATTGCCCAATGGTCTGGCATGGACTGGAATATCGAGTAATTACAGAAATAGATATCCGACAGCAGTGTTTCAAGGTGCTCAAACTCCTCCGGCACAAAGTCTAGGCTTCGCACGATGCGTAAGACCTTAGAACACAAACCAAAGAACAGACGCTCAGCCATAGCGCGATGCTCTAGGTTACAGTACCCTAAGTTAAACAGGTTAAGGGTTTCA
This sequence comes from Phycisphaeraceae bacterium, assembly GCA_965222495.1. GTDB lineage: Bacteria > Planctomycetota > Phycisphaerae > Phycisphaerales > Phycisphaeraceae > CBDCUA01. Next base: position 486,541 of record CBDCUA010000006.1, read on the forward strand.
TCTCTGGCCAACTGAGCATCGTGATAGTACTCGGTAAAATTCTCGTTGTTGAGATCGTGGTAAGCATCAAAAAGGGTTAATACCGGCGAAGGGATCTCCCGGCGCTGCTTGCTGGTCAGTGAATCAGACGCGTCAAACCGATCAAACCCACTCCAACCCAACACGTTAAACACCAACACGCTGTGGTACGCCACCAGCGCTCGTCCCGATTCACTGATGATCGTCGGATGAGGCACCTCCGACTCCTGACAGACCTCTTTGATATGGAACACGACGTCATTGGCGTATTCCTGGAGCGTGTAGTTGGTGCTGGACCCGAAATCCGTTTTGGAACCATCGTAATCGACGCCCATCCCGCCACCCACATCGATGTACCTGAGCTTGGCTCCCATTCTCTGCAGCTCAACGTAGACACGACTCAACTCGATGACCGCCCGCTTAATGTTACGGATGTGGGTAATCTGGCTGCCCAAGTGACAGTGCAGCAGTTGTAGGCAATCCGCCATGTCGTGCTGGCGTAAATACACCAGGGCGTCGAGCACCTCGCTGATGAACAGCCCAAACTTGCTGCGCACCCCGCCGGACTGCTCCCACCGTCCTGCCCCGGGCGCCGCCAGTTTGACCCGGACACCGATCGCGGGGCGCACATTATGCATTTTGGCGTATTTGGCAATCAGCGCCAGTTCGCTAAATTTCTCGACCACCGGAATGACGTTTTTTCCGATTTTTGCCGCAAGGATCACCGCCTCAATAAAACGAGCATCCTTAAACCCGTTGCAAATAATCGGTGTCGCGTCGTCTTCGACGATGGCCATGGCCGCCAACAGCTCGGGCTTGGAGCCGGCCTCCAGGCCCAGACCATAAGGTTGGCCAAAGGCCAGCAGTTCCTCCACCACGTGCCGCTGCTGATTGACCTTGATCGGGTAGACACATCGGTAACCGCCTTGATAATCATGTTCTGCGATCGCCCGCGCAAAAGCGTCGTGGAGTTCCCGAACCCGGTGACGAAGAATGTCGGTAAACCGAATCAGCATCGGCGGCTGAATATCGCGCTGCCGAAGTTCGTCAACCAATTTTTTTAGATCGATGCTGCCAGACGGCTGCTTGGTGGGGTGCACGGTCACACACCCGGCAGTGTTGATTGAAAAGTATCCCTGGCCCCACCGTTCGACGTCGTACAATTTGCCAGCGTCGTCGACGGTCCAAGTGTCTTTGACAGGATCCTTGATGACGGCGGGTACTTTCGGGGACAATCGCTGGCCGACCGGAGCAACCCCTGCAATCACCGCGGTCCGCTTAGAGCTCGTCGTGGTCCCCATCGTTGGTCCTCGTGCTACAGCAGATTTTCACGAATCGAGTCGTTGAGACAAACGCTAAATCATAACACGAACACTGCCTATCGACACATGCCGCCGGTGCTGGCACCAGGGATAGGGTCAGGTCGAACAGGGCCGGAGATCTACGGAGTTTGTGAGTTTGGCATTGCCCCACGGATGCCGGTATAAAAGTTGGCAGTTGTGGGATACTCTATCACACGCATTGGGCCACAATAGTTAAGGTGCCGGTAGCACACCCGTGATGGTTGAATCGTCCAATTCAGAATCTGACACATCGGTTTCAAAACCAGACGCTCAGGCCGGTGATCTACCGCCCGAAGGGCCTTGGGAAGACCAGATGCCCATGCCCAAGCAGGTAGACGGCCTGCAGACCAGACCGGCCGACACCACTTCGGACACCACGTCCTGGGGCCGTCAAGTGGCCCAGCTGGTGGTGATCCCGGCTGTCATTGTGATCATCTGTATCACGATGGCGGTGTTGTTCGGTAGACTGGCCGGTGCAAAGGACAGTATTGACACCCATCTGCTAAAACTTCAGCAATCCAGCGGTGCGGGAAAGTTGGCGATGGGCCTGCAGGATCCACGATACAAGGACCGTGGCTTGGCCGCGTACAACATTGCCACCATGATTCGGCGGCTGACAGATGTGAAGGAAAAACAGCGTGTCAGTAGCGCCCTGGCGAAAATTCTCCAAGAGCACGTCGCCGATGACGAACAGCTGCTTCAATCGTATCTTCTTATCGCGCTGGGGCAGCTGGGGCAAGAAGGGGGGATGAAGGCCATATTGATAGGCCTCCAGTCAGCACACCCGAAAGTTCGCCAAAGCGCCATTGCAGGGATTCTAAGTTGGCCAGACCAAGAAACGGCTCGACTTGGGTTAGATGGCCTATTGGAACGGCTAGAGGATCAAAATCCCGCAGTGCGTACGGCGGCAGCGGCGGCCCTGGGACGGATCGCCCAACAGGGAGATCAGCGGGTGATCGCTAGGGTCAGAACGGCAATGGAGGCGTCGGCAGGCCTGGTCATGCGAGAAGCCAGGTGGAACGCGGCGGTGACACTGGCTAAGCTCGGCGATGCTGGCGGTGGTCGGTTCGTCGCCACGGTGCTCCTGGATCGAGAGGCCCTAAGCCAGATGCCGGCCGGTGAGTCGGGCCGTGCTTCTGAGGATAAGATGCCAATTGTACTGCAAGATCGGGTCATCCTATCGACCCTGGCATCGCTGGCGGAAGTCGACAGTCCATTATTATGGGATCAGGTAAGGAACTTGGCCGATAATGATCCCAGTCGGCCGGTAAGAAACGCGGCCAGGAAACTCATGATGACGTGGCAAGAGCAGCAGAGGTCATAGACGCGATGGCTGAAACACATCAGGAAGTGGTCAAGGTGTGGATTGCACCAGGGTGCATTGTCTGTGACGCCTGTGAAACAGATAGCCCGAAGGTGTTTGACGTCCAGGAAGAAACGTGCATCATCCGTCCAGAAGCCCAGGACGCTACATTTACTAGGCCCTTAACGCCTTCGATCATCACCGCCGCCGAGGGTTGTCCGGTTGATGTCATCAAATTTGAAACGATCGAGGTAGAGGGCCCTGAACCATGGGCCGGTCAAGAAGAAGAGTCCGCCAGCGGTGACGCGCCAGGAGCAGCAGCGGCCGGTGGGGGGCAGCGCATTGTCATCTCAGATGGGCCGCCAGACCCCAAGTGGGCCGGCTTGCTGCGGACGGCCCACACCAGCGGGAGCCGATCGGCAGGCGGGCCTGGTGTCCACGTGCAACCGGCAAAAGCGCCGGCCGAAGCGATCGCGTCGGCAATGGGTCCCCACGCACCGCTGGATGCCCAGACAGCGGCCATGGTGGGCAGTGGCTACACTCGGCCCGGCCAAGGTGTGGCTGATAGGATCCGCCAAAAAGCCGGTGTGCTGGCGGCTGCCAAAACCATAACACGACGTCAGTTTAGCGGCTCGCTTGCCGTTGCCTGGGGGGCGATGGCCGCGACATTTGCCACGGCCGGTGCGGCGTTGCAGTCGTTTCTCGTGCCCAAGGTATCCAAGGAACCGCCCAGTGTATTTCGAGCTGGCCGACTAAGCGACTATGCCGAACCGGGTGTCTATGAGCAATTTAAAGGAAGTCAGGGCGTCTGGATCGTTCATCAAACCGATGGCCAGCTTGTGGCGATCAGCACAACCTGCACGCATCTGGGTTGTATACCGAATTGGATGGCTTCTGACCAGAAATTCAAGTGTCCCTGCCACGGCTCTGGGTTCTATATGGATGGCGTTAATTTCGAAGGCCCGGCACCCCGGCCGCTGGAAAGATACAAGATCGCTTTGGACGGCGAGTTTGTCGTTGTGGATAAGTCCCAGAAGTACCGCCAGGAGTTGGGCCAGTGGACCTTGCCGGGGGCGTCGGTCACGGTGTAGGGCCGCCTTCAGCCTATTGAAGATTGACCGACTCTTCTGGAGCTGCTCAAGAAATATCAGCGACGATCAAAAATGGAACGTTGACCACTTGCAAGCTCCCGTCAGAACGTGACAATGCACCGACATTACTGGGGCACGCCCGGCGGTATCGGTGACGTGCAAGAAATTTTCTTTTTGGGTTCGAACTTAAAAACCCCACAATGAGCCACCTGATCCGTTCATCGCTAGACTACGTTCGCTCTACGCAGATCTGGAGCTCGATCTTTCGCCATGGCATCCCGCGAGACAGACGCACTCGTGTTATGGCGGTCATGAGCAACCTCTTCTTGCACCTGCACCCTGTGGCAGTGCGCAAGAGTGGGATTCGTCTGTCATTCACATGGTGCATGGGGGGATTAACGTTCTTCCTCTTCTTGGCCGAGGCGATCAGCGGTGTGTTGCTGATGTTTTATTACAGACCTGTACCGGAATACGCGTATACCGACATCATCGGGCTAAGGGCCCATGTGACACTGGGGCTTCTCCGGGAGATCCACCGATGGGGGGCCCACGCCATGATCATTTCGATTTGGCTGCACATGATGCGTGTGTTCCTGACCGGTTCTTACAAGCCACCACGCGAGTTTAACTGGGGCGTGGGTGTGATTCTGCTGGTCATCACGATGCTGCTTTCGTTCACCGGCTACTTGTTGCCATGGGACCAGTTGGCCATTTGGGCGATCACCGTCGGAGCCAACATGGGCAAGGCCACACCGTTCGTGGGCATGCAGGGACCGTTTAGTGACGTGCTACAACTGCCCGGTGGCGTGCCGCTGGTCACGGTCAAGTCGGACGCGGCGTACTTGTTGCTGGCCGGTACCAGCGTCGGTGAAAACGCGTTAATGCGTTTTTATGTGCTACACTGCATTGCCCTGCCTCTGGCTCTGGCGGTTCTGATTGCCGTGCACTTCTGGAGGATCCGTAAGGATGGCGGTATCAGTGGGCCGCTGTAGCCGCGGAAGATCTCGTGGCTGACTGAAATCATTTGGATAACCGATCCAGATTCAAGGATGTCGAGGCATGATCGATAGCGTATTGACAGTCGCTTCCGCTGCCGGTCAACCCTTGATCACCAATCCCGCGATTGAAAGCTTTAAATCGGTTGTCAATGCCGTTAGCGTGCCCGAGATCAGCCTGCCCATATTCACCATTGGCTTTGTGCTGATGCTGGTGTGGTATCGCAAGTGGAGCAAGCCGAGCGTAGCCCTGGCGCTATTGATCGTGTTTTGCCTGGCATACTTTGGCAGCATGCTCATCGACCACAACTACCTTCTGATTATCCAGAAACCGGACAACGTACCGATCACGATCATGCTGATCAGTTTGGCAATCTGCTTGTGGGTGGCATTTCGTCAGGCAGCGGTCAATGACAGCCGACTGGAATCCGGCAGACCGCTACTAGAAGGTGACAAAGACGACAAGGTGTTGGTATGGCCCGATCTGGTTTATACCGAGCTGATCTGCATGATCGTGGCAACAGCCGCGTTGACGCTCTGGTCGATCCTCTTGCGAGCACCTTTGGAAAGCCCCGCCAATCCGGCCGGACCGCCCAATCCGTCCAAAGCGCCGTGGTACTTCTTGGGCCTACAGGAGATGCTGGTCTATTTTGACCCCTGGATGGCGGGTGTCATTTTGCCGGGCCTGATCGTCACCGGTCTAATCGCCATGCCCTACATGGACACCAACCCTAAAGGCAACGGCTACTACACCCTTAAACAGCGACCCTTTGCAATTTCGGTTTGGATGTTTGGGTTTTTGATCTTGTGGGTGGTGTTAATTGTGTTCGGTACTTTTCTTCGGGGTCCCAATTGGAATTTCTTTGGCCCCTATGAGTATTGGGATTCACACCTGCAAGTTCCGCTGACCAACATTAACTTAAGCGACTATTTTTGGGTCTTTGGCCTGAATCAACCATTGCCAAGCAACCCGATCGTTCGAGAATTCTTAGGGATTTTGTTTGTGGGTGCCTGGATTTTTGTGATACCAGTGGTCCTGGCCAGGACCGTCATGCGCCGGATGTACGACACGATGGGATCCATGAGATTCTATGTGATGGCATTTCATCTCGTGGTCATGGCATTGCTGCCAGTGAAGATGGTCTTGAGATGGGTTTTTACCCTCAAGTATTTCGTCTATCTCCCCGAATTCAATCTGAATCTCTAACCGAGCTTCTCTACACCGCTAGAACGGAACGGCAAAGGGGCTGAGGGGCAGTCTCTGTACGCTTGCAGCTGGCGATCTGCTTGGAACACTGACCAATGTTCACCTGATGCAAGAAAGAACCTTGCACTACCGCATATTTTTTTCGCGAGGGGAAAACCGTACATCGTTGTTAGCGTGATGCCGACGTTCACCGATGGTCTTAAATCGGTATGAGGTTTGACGGCAGGGGGTTCTCGGCTGTTACTCGATCAACTGGCCTCTTCGGCCGTTGCCTTTCTTTTATAAGTACATCAAAAATAGACGGCAACCATGTTTTTGGTGGGGCTTCATCATCGCTTCATCGGACAGAGGGTAGATTCTTGCGTGTGAAGCGCGACTGGATGGTCTGCTTCGGCCGATCCTGAACGTGCGCATGGTTTGACAGCCTCATCTAATTCAAAGGAGTACGGGTATGTTCGGATATCGCACCGCATGGGCCACAGTGATCGTCGCCGTGGGAGCCTTGGGTATGAACAGTGTTTTTGCCGTACCGACGTTGCCGGATTTCAGCAGCGCCGTGTTTGATGGAACTTCGGCACAGGTCGACAATCCCTATTTTCCACTGGTCGTCGGACGACTATACCGCTATGAAGGGCAAGAGACCGATCCCGATACTGGCGAAGTCGATTCGGAAGTAATCCTGGTTGAGGTCACCACCCACACCCGGACGGTCGCCGGCATCAGCGCCCGGGTGGTTCGTGATCAGGTATGGGCGGAGGGCCTGCTCATGGAGGATACCTTCGATTGGTATGCCCAGGATGTCACCGGAAACGTCTGGTACCTGGGCGAAGAGGTCACCGACTTTCACTACGATGACGATGGCAATCTGATCGGGACAAGTCACCCCGGCGCATGGGAGGCCGGTGTGGATGGTGCACGACCCGGTTATCTCATGTTAGCCCATCCGATGGTCGGCGACAGTTACTATCAGGAGTTCCTGGCGGGCGAAGCCGAAGACGAAGGCAAAATCCTTGGACTTGGTGAAACCCATACGGTCCCTTTCGGAACCTTTGGCGATATGGTAAGAATCGCAGACACGACGGCATTGGAACCTGATGTGCTTGAACACAAGTTTTACGCGCCGGGTGTGGGCCAGATACTGGGTCACAAGTTGGATCCAGACACCGGTGCCATCCTGGGCGTCGAACAGCTTATTTCTGTCACGACGGTACCGGAACCGACGACGTTCGGCTTAATCTTCATTGGCGCCATGAACTTGATGTGCCGTTGTCGACGCCATCATGGGTAGGCACCAATCTGGTTGATCTTGATTCGATAATACCATCGGGGGATCGAGGGGGTCAGTCCCATTTTTGCTATGCGAAAACCGGGACAGACCCTGGGGATAGACGGTCGGTAGGAGTAGGCCCAGTGTTATGGACTTCCAAAGGGTTACTATTTCCTAGCAGGAAAACTGAGTGGTATTCGGCCGCATAAGACATCGGAGACGTGTGAAAGGTTTTTAGCGCCGGTGGATACTAAGAGACGGAAGGTGGCCGTGATGCGCCGCATCATCTAACCCCTTTGCCGGAGAAAATGTCATGTGTCCTAAGCAAAACCATGTGTTGCAGATACTGACCAGCCAGGAAGCCGCTGCGGTCCACGGTGGGCACACCGTCGCCATTGTTGATGCGTTCGACTTCGGCCTACTGGCGGATCGCTTCAACGGACAATGCATCACCAACGCTTTCGATTTTGGTTTGTTGGCAACAAAGTTCAACGGTGACCTCAGCTTAAATGGCCGCCACAGCGGTGCGTGAATCGTGGGGATAGCCGGATGGCTGGTGATCGCCCACGTACCAGACCGCACGCCAACGCGCCGCTGGAACGATAATTTTTTCTCACAACACGTCGTGGTAGGCTACGTTGACAAGAGAGGAGGAGCGTTTTCCTGTGCGAAATTGGGACAGAGATGGACACTGCTTTGGTCGAGTTGTCAGTCGTCCAATTCATCGAAGATCGTCCGTCCGGAATAGGTGCACGAACTGGCCGTACAGGAACGAACACCGCCCTCCAGACCGGGAAACGCGCGTTGATTGGCTGTTCCGGCCCGGACAGGAACACCGCCAAACGCAGACGACATGGCTCTTAACAGCTGCGTCGCGTAGCCGACGCGACATCCACCCATAGTGACTTCTGCGCCGGCGCAAAAGTGGGACCTTAGTTCTGCCAATTTTGCACGGTGCGTACCCACGTTTGTGTTGCTAACAAAGTCTGCACCAATATCCTGCCCGGTTCGATTACCGTGCCCGACAATCCATATTCGGTACAGGTAGGTTCGCCACATACCACTGGTACACATCCGCTTTAACTTATTGACCATGTCAGCGACGCTGTCGACTGGCAGATGCATTTCTCCTGCCCTATTGAGCCACAGGAAGCCGTTATCTGTACCGTCTAGAACCCCACGTGTATTGTCAATCACGGGGATGGAAACACGCCGCCAAAATGGCACATCGGGTCGACTCATTGTTATGCCCTTTCTCGCGATTTGTCTTGGATATCGACTGACCAATCCACGACTTCTGCCATGGTCACTGCTGGCAACGTTATCATTATCGAACAATTCCGCTGCCAGTTGTCTGGTTGGCAGAGGGTCAAATTTCCACGCGCAGCAGCGGCAAGCAGTGGTCCGGGTGGGAAACCGGGTATTGTGTCGACGGGGCCACCTCCGGGTCGGCTCCAGCAACGTTTGTCCATTGGTTTAGGTAGGGGGGATCGGTCGTTGGTGGTGACACAGGAGGATATCTAGCCCATTTTCGCTACACGCAAATCACGACAGACCCCGGGAGTGGTTAGATGATCGACTCAAGACAACCGATTACAAAGCTGGTTCAACGCTGCTTAGGGTCCCGAAGCACGCTTGAGTGTCACGACGGTACTGTGCGTAGCCTGCCCGCCTTCGTAACCTAGCCAGTGCTGAACAATTTCACTGTCCGACTTGATTTCAAGTCTCAGCCCGTGGATGTGCATATCTTTGCTGGGATCCATTTCCTCGCCGTCGGCATACTCGAAGTCAAGACCTTCATCGTCTTCTCCAACAAGCTTAAGCGTCGGACGGTTCGCCACGGCACAATAGTGCGTCATGGTGAGTTGACCTTCCCGATCGAAATAGACCGACGTCATCTCCATCGGGGTGTCCTTGAAGATCGTTTCCACCACCGCGCTGCCATTGGACGTCGTACGGTAGGTGACATGCACCTGCTTCTGACTTCCGTCCGGTTGATTCTTCACGCCTATCCAATCACCGGCCAACGCCTTGATACGCTGAAGGGCGTTGGATCCTTGGTAGGGTGGCATTTCGTGAGCCGGGTCAGCGATGGCCTGTGCCGCCAGCAGCCAGCCGATGGTCGTGGCCGACAGTATTCGAAGACAGGTATGGTCCATGGTTTAGTCTCCTTATCCTATTAAGTCGATATTCGACAATGCTTCTATTTTAGGCTCGCCGGCCCGCTCCGGGACAGATCAGAAGCAAAGAACAGGAAAAAAGTAAAAATAGGGAATAGATCCGGACACGATGGCGTTTGTGGTATTTTAGATGATCGACAAACTTCTTAGGGAGATGCGATATGAGCTTCGATATTCGAGGAAAAATTGCTCTGATCACAGGTGCGAATCGCGGTATCGGCAAGGCCACTGTTGAGTCTTGTATTCAACACGGCGCGGCAAAGGTCTATGCGGCGGTACGCAATCTCGAGACCGCCGCTGCTTTGGTCACGGCACACGGCGATAAAATCACCCCTGTTCAAATCGACCTTGAAAAACCTCAGACCATCACCGCCGCTGCCTCCGCTGCATCCGACGTTCAACTGGTGATCAGCAATGCGGGTGTTCTTCGTGGGGCCACGCCGTTGGCCAAAGATGCCATCGAGACACTTAGGTATGAACTGGAAATAAACGTCTTCGGACTGATCCGAATGGCCCAAGCATTCGCGCCCGTCCTTCGGGCCAATGGCCGTGGTGTTTTCGTCCAGCTTAACTCGGTCGCTTCAATGAAAAGTTTTTCCGATTTCGCCACGTACTGTGCCTCCAAAGCCGCCGCCTATTCAATCACGCAGGCTCTCCGCGAGCTGTTCCAAGAACAGGGCACTGCGGTGCTCAGTGTCCACCCAGGCCCCATCTCTACGGATATGGCCAACGACGCCGGCCTAGGAGAGATTGCCGATCCGCCATCCATGGTCAGCGAAGGTATCATCGCCGCCCTCAAGACCGACGATTTTCACCTTTTCCCCGACACGATGGCAAAACAAGTCGGTAGCGTCTATCAAAGCTTTGCAAAAAGCATTGTTGAAGCCAAACTTATGGAAGCTTGATCCGTTAAGACAACCCATGCCAGAGGTTTGCCAATATGCCCCCCTTCTCCTGAGTTATACATAACATATATTATCGGACCTTAAACAGGCTGATCGAGACTGGATGATCGCCGCGGCTTAGCGTGATGCCCAACATCTAGGTTGTAAACATTTTCAACTGGTGTTGTTCGAGGTCCAACTTACTGACCGGTTTGACAACATTGAGCCGATACTTGCCGCTAAAACAGGCGGTACAGTAGTGCTCCGGCGGCCGGTCAACACAGCTGAGCATGCCGTCTAATGACAGGTAGTGTAACGTATCGACCCCGAGGTACCCAGCGATCCGATCGACCTCGTGGCGATTGGCGATCAACTGTGATGGGTCGGGAAAATCGACACCAAAGTAACAGGCATGACGGATGGGCGGGCAGCTGATCCGCAGGTGAATCTCTTTGGCTCCGGCTCGACGCAGCTGCGCCATCTTCCCTCGTGTGGTCGTGCCGCGGACAATAGAGTCATCCACCACGACGATCCGCTTGCCTGAAATCACGTCTGGGATGACATTGAGCTTGAGATGCACGGCGGCACTTCGTTGGACCTGTGTGGGCTGAATAAACGTCCGACCCACATAGCGATTGGGGACGATACCCTCGCGATACGGGATACCACTGGCCCGGGCATACCCAAGAGACGCCGACCGACCGGAGTCGGGCATGGGAATCACATAGTCGGCCGCGACAGGCGCTTCGCCCGCCAATGTCTCGCCCAATTTTTCTCGAACCATTTGCACCGTTTGGCCGAACACTTTCGAGCTGGGGTTAGAGAAATACACGTGTTCGAAGATACAGTAGGCCGGCTGCTGAGGGTCGGCAAAACGTCGACTGGCCAACCCCTCATCGCTGAGCGTGACGATCTCGCCCGGTTCGACCTCACGAATGAGTTGAGCGCCCAGGGCATCCAGCGCTACGGTTTCACTGGCCACACAGTGATGACCATCTTCTGTTCGACCCACAACCAACGGGCGCCACCCCCAAGGGTCGCGTACAGCCTCGATCCTGTCGGCGAAAAGGAACACAAGTGAATAGGCCCCTTGCAGATGTTGTAATGCTTCTACGAGAGGGTCCTCTTTCGATAGGTGATGCGAAGCCAGCAGATGGATGATGACCTCAGTATCGGTAGAGGTGTGAAAAATATGCCCACGCTGCTCGTAGTTGCGACGGAGCAATTCCGCGTTGATCAGATTGCCGTTGTGAGCCACGGCGACCTGCCCCCCCACGTACTGTTCCATGAGCGGTTGGGCGTTACTGGCTCGGCTTGATCCGGTCGTCGAGTAACGGTTGTGCCCTACGCCCGCGTGGCCTTGAAGTCGATTCAAAATCTCTGTAGAAAAAACCTCCGAGACTAGCCCCATACCGGTATGAGTGTGGAGATCTGTACCGTCACTGACCGCAATGCCCGCAGATTCTTGACCGCGGTGCTGCTGGGCAAATAACCCTGTGTAGACCCGTTGAGCGCTATCGGGTGGTCCCCACACCCCGAACACGCCGCATTTATGTTCTTTATCACAAGCCATCGTCACCGAATCGGACTTCGAGATAACGAGCCACGTAGTCGATGATACTCATGGCCTCTGGTATATCTGGGTTAGACGTGTGGCCCATCGGTTCAAATCGCATGCCTTTAAACCTCAAAACCGCCTCTTCCAACGGAAGGCCATATTGCATCGCTAAGCTAAAGGCACGACAGAAACCCTGGACCAAGCCGCTGAGCGTTGATCCCTCCTTAGACATTTTAATGAAAATCTCTCCCGGCTGACCGTTTTCAAATAGCCCGATGGTCAGGTACCCTTCATGGCCCATAATCTGGAATTTGTGAGTCAGAGAGTGCCTGGTCGTGGGTAACGATTGTCGGTGGATGGCGGTCATATTCAATCACCTTTCGACCTGCCTGGAACGTGGCGGTCGTGTGTGGCACACGCCTACAAAGCATAGCTTCATCTTAGGTCGTTCGCCATGGGCCAAGAGACCAAAAAGAAAACAACCCTAAACGTCGATCCGGGCCGAACCATGACAGATGTTGACATGGCGGAGCCTACCGCACAGACCGTCAGAAAGCTTCGCCGAGCGATGTTGGCCTGGTACGATGTCCACCACCGCAAGCTTCCCTGGCGGAGCAAACCTTCAGAAGCGCCTAACCCCTACCACGTCCTGGTTAGCGAAGCGATGCTCCAACAGACGCAAGTGGCAACCGTCATTGACTATTTTCAACGGTTCGTGCGGCGATTTCCCACGATCCAGGCGCTGGCGGCAGCTGATCAGCAGCAGGTGCTTCGACTCTGGCAGGGTCTAGGTTATTACCGTCGTGCACGTCATCTTCATAAGGCAGCCCAACAGATTGTTCGTGATGAAAATGGCCGTGTGCCCGATTCCGTCGACTGTTTGCTGGGACTTCCGGGCGTAGGGCCCTACACGGCAGGTGCAATCGCTTCAATCGCGTTCGGCCAACGCGCCGCCGTACTGGACGGCAATGTGACAAGAGTTCTTTCTCGTTGGAATGCAATCGACCAACCGCTTCATCAACCAGCAACCCAGATGCGATTAAAGTCCCTGGCCAACAAGCTTGTTCCAAGAAACCGCCCCGGCGATTTCAATCAAGCGTTGATGGAACTTGGTGCGGTCATCTGCCTACCCCGCCGGCCCAGCTGTCACTTGTGCCCCATCGGAAGCCTTTGCAGGGCCAAACGTCTTGGTATCGTCCTACAACTACCGGTAAAAACGCGGCGATCGCCGCCACAGCGTGTGACTCACAACGTGTTAGCGGTCAAACGGGCGGCAAGTTACCTCTTCGAACAACGACCCAATACGGGACTCTGGGCGGCGATGTGGCAGATGCCGACCTTGGAGCGAACGACATCGCGGCCGGGATGCGGCGTTCAGCTACAAGAGTGGGTGTTGTGTCGTTTCTCGTTGACGGTGACCCCCCCCTGCCACGTCGGACACTTTACCCACCAAACCACCCACCGGACCATACGCTTTGTCCTGTGGGCCGCCACAGTCCAATCCGGACGACTACGTCCGACGACCGGACGGTGGCGACACCTGGATCAGATCGATGACTTACCGCTGGCCAACCCGCAACGTCGCATCGCGTCGATGCTGGTCTAACAAACAACATTAGATCAGAGCATCCTGTACGGAGACGGATATGCGTGACAGGTCTATTTTGTGTGTGCCCGTTGGCGGCATCAATGACCGCCACCGAAATTACCGCGTCCGAGAGTCACACATGCATTTAAATCACAATGGATCGTATCGTGCAGTCAACAGCCCATCGACCATTGACAATGTGGGACTATTCCGTTGAGAACTGTGTGCAGAGGTACGCCGTGACTCGGCGAGGCCCCACCACCCCCACAATCTTGTCGTCGAGATTGAGCACCGGCAAGTGCCTAAACCCGCCGATGGCCATCAGATTCAGCGCCTTGGCTGAGCTATCGGTTTCATAGACCGACACCGGGTCTGGGGTCATGACCTGACTAATCGGACAATCTTTAATCTGTTCATACTGTTCAGCCACCTTATACAACACATCACGCTCTGAAAAAATGCCCACCAGTCGATCGGCGTCGGTAATCATCAAATAGGCGATGTTCCTTTCAGCCATCATCTGCAGCGTCTGGGCCACCGTCTTGTTCACATCAACAGTGATAAAGGGCGTGGTCTGCAATTCGCTCACATTTCCTTCACAGAGCGATCGCTCCATTTTGTCTTCGTAAGTACGGGGACTATAGTCCTTTAAAGGATCTTCGAATTCCCCCTGCTCCACAATTCTTCGTTTGCGCTTAGTCACTTAACCGCCCTCTCGCTGGCCGGAGAAAAATTCTGACGACATCCGCTGGGCGCGGACCTGACGCGGAAAGTGATCGACGATGTATTCCATCACGCCTTTTTGCCCCGTCACCGCCACTGCCCGGCCCTGGCCATCCAAAACGATGACAAACCGTAGTTTTTTGGACTTCATACAATCGATGAGCACGGCAATCGGATCGGTCTCCTGGACGAACGCCCAGGCCTCAGCCATATGTTTACCCACAGGATGATCCAAGCCGTCAGGGTGATCCAGCAACAGTTTCACCAACAGCCGCTCGGTAAATTTGCCCAATGGCCGCCCCTCTTGGTCGACAATCACAACACAACCCAATTTTCGGTCTTGCATTTGACCAATCGCTTGACGAACCGTGGTTTGCCGATCGACCGCGATAAGCTCGCGCAATTCCAGCTGTGAAACAGGCTGGTTCAGGATATCCTGCTGTAATCCCACGGGTGATCAGACTCCTTGGCACCGATAAACACCTAGCGGGCGGTCACCGGACCACCTCCTAAGTGGCTGGGCCCCTGGTTGCCTCCGGCCACGGTCACGCAGGCCAAAACCGGAGGTCAATCACGGCTGAACACCTATTATAGGGTCACGGTGCAGGACCCACAATCAACCGCATCAATCGCTGGTCAACCGCGAAGCTCAGGTACCACGACCACCATACATTTGGGCATGATCCTAAAGAATTTGGTGAGGTGGGTCTCCAAACACAGACATCGCGGCGCAGGCACTAGAGGTGCGTTTGACCGCCAGGAGAGTCCTGTCCCTTACCATCCCCAAGAAGGCTCTGCCGGATCAGTTTGGCGCGGACCTGGCGCCGCATTGGAGGATTCATTTCAGCCCCACTGAGTTTTTGCAGATGAGCCGGCTGCATCAACAGAAACAGCTCATTGATAGTCGGGATGTCGACAGTGGCAATCCGCCCCAAATTAATCCCCAACCGAAGATCGCTCAACAGCGAAAGCACTTCTTCAGACTTAAGAATTCGAGCGTGTGTCAGCAGCGCCCATGCACGCCAAATTTTGTCATCGAGCTGGGCCTCACGCTGTCGAAGCAACGCCTGACGAGCTTGCTGCTCGTAAGCGATGATCTGGGGTACGACCGTTTGCTGAAAGTCCATCAGCAACTCTTGTTCGCTGCGGCCCAAGGTGGTTTGATTGGACACTTGGTAAAGGTCGCCCAAGGCCTCCGAACCTTCGCCAAACAACCCTCGGACCGCCAAATGAAGGTCTCGCGCTGCGCGGCGTACTTTTTCAATTTCTCCCGTCAACCGCAGCGCGGGCAGGTGAAGCATC
Organism: Phycisphaeraceae bacterium; assembly: GCA_965222495.1. Classification (GTDB taxonomy): domain Bacteria; phylum Planctomycetota; class Phycisphaerae; order Phycisphaerales; family Phycisphaeraceae; genus CBDCUA01. The sequence goes on from CBDCUA010000006.1 coordinate 502,000, forward strand.
ACACTCAAACGGATCCCAGTGCCCACATTCGTTGGACAAGCGGTCAGGTATCCAAAACGGGGCGAGTATGAATAATCCAGATGTTCTTCGAGCAGATCATCGATCTGATTGATCTGATCAAACGCTTCAACCAGCTGCATACCGCTGCGTAGCACCTGAATGCGCAAATGGTCTTCTTCATTCACCATGATTGCAAAGGTTTCGTCGGCACCAATCGCCACGGCACGGGGAATGCTATCCGCCGCAGCGTGCTGACGGCTGATCAGGTGGCGCTCTACGAGCAATTGGCGATCCAACAAGGTACTCTCAGGCAGATCCACCCACAGCAGTCCATCGCTCAGACGGCCCTTCATCAGCTCGTCACGGCAACGATCGAGAATTTCTCGGTGCTGCGCAGCACTGCTTCGACCCACAAACGGAAAACCTGCCACGTTTCTAGCCAATCGGATCCTGCTGGAGATCACAATCTCGCTGTGGGGCCCGGCACCACGAAGCCATTCTCCGGCATGTCTGGTGATCTGTCCGAGGCTCACAATATTCGGTCCTCAAATTGACGGATCTGGTCACGCAGCTGCGCTGCTTGTTCAAAATCTTCGGTCTCTATCGCCTCACCTAACCGCTTTCGCAGCCGACGCAGTTCTTGCTGCCGATGTTGTGCCGCGCCGGCTCGGCGTGGCACCTTTCCCAAGTGTTGTGTCCCCCCTTCGTGCACACGTTCTAAAAGTGGGGACAAAGATTGCTCAAATTCCTCATAGCACAAGGGACAACCCAGCAGACTCTGTTCGCGGAGCTGGGAAAAGGTTAAACCACATTCGGTACATGACTTATCAGCTTCACTGGACGCCCCGCTGTGCAGTTTGACGAAGTTGGTTAACAACTCGTTAATCGGTGTATGAACCGCCTTGATCGCAAGCCCTGCATCTGCAGCATGTTTGTCACATAGGTGCTTTTCAATTTTCTGCCCCTTAATGATCTCCACCGAATGATGGGTCGCGGGGCTGTCGCAATGATCACATTTTCGCTTCAAAATAACCTCAAAACAATTTGGTGAAATAACTTGCGATCATGTGTCGATATCGGACTTCCCTCTGGTTTGGTTAAGGGCCTTACATGCGATGAACGAGCTGCTTTTTCCCCCCTAGTCATCGGACCGCGACCGCACATTCCTTGCATGATAACAATCGTACGAGTGTTCCGGATGCATTATATGGCCGTGTCACCGATCAATCTGCGATTTTTCGATGCTGCTTTAAGAACGGACCTTGGTGCAGCGCATCGAGCGGTCGGCTCAAAAGACCCGCGACGAAAAGACCCACAAAAGGGGCGAACGGCGGCGCCAAGAACCACTGGGCCAGGATCATCCCACACCCAATGATCGTGCCGTATATCAGCTTTCCCGAAGCGCTTACCGGTGCAGTCTGAGGCGCCAGGATCATGAGCACCAACGCCAGTGGCGATGCGAGGATCTCGTACGCCAGGTAAGTGATGGTGGCGGTTTTGCCCATGCCGGCCAATCGCAACGCGACCAACGTCCCCTGATTCTCATGGGTTACTGGCATGACCAATAGTGTCGTCAAGCACGCCACCAACGCGGCCAGTGCCATGGGCCACCAGGCGAGACGTCGATACATCAGATACAGACCGATGGCGATAAGCAACACTCGGCTGGTACCACCTGCCGGTCCCGGCACAGCGCCCAAAACCAGATCTGTAAGAGGAACGACCCGACCGGTGCCCAGCACCCCTGCCAACATCGACCGGTCTCGCAACATATCCCGTCGATAGGTCGTCAACAATGTGATCGGTTCGACCCTCGCCAACGCGTCACCCGCAGCCGGCGCGCGTGCCGTCAGCCATGGTCGATGATCCAGACCTTCGGTTATTTGACACAGGTCCCCGACGACCACGCGCTCGGGGCGAAGCACCGCCCCAGCGCTCTGGTACCTGGCGATTTCCTGAAAGGGCCCATGCACATGGCCATAAGTGCCCCACAGCCCACCTGCTAAGATGACCACCGCTACCGGATGGCACCTGACGCGATGAGATCGCCCCACCACATGAGCAGCCAAGCCGGCCAAGAGCCCCGCCACAAACGCGGTTTGTCCACTACACTGCGCCGGCAAAGTCAGGCCCATAAAAAGCCCTAGCACCAACGCGTGCAGATGAGAATCGAGCATGACATTGGGTTTGATCTGCTTGAACACAGCCGAACCGACCCCATACGTCAACAGCGTCGCCAGCGATGTCGTGCACACTCCAAGCAACGCTCGCCAACCAAAAAAGACCAATCCTGAAGCCAACATCAACAACGCCGCCAACAACCACAATAGATCGATCTGATCGCGATGATGAATCGGACCAATCCACGGCGGACCCCAATCCGGCGCCCCCGTTGTTACGCGCCGGTTTGGTGAAGAAACTGAGTCGGTGCCGGCGCGACGCGATCCGGTGAACCGCCCACGCATGGATACGCACAAGTTGAATATCTGTTGTTTCACGCCGATGTGGTCGGTTTTTGCCGCTGTGACTCAATCGCCTTTGTTTGTCGAAAGGTCTGAACCAGCGGTAACGATGATGGACATACGTGCGAGCACAACCCGCAATCAATACACCAAGCCAGCTGTTTGGTCAGATACGATTCCCCACGACGATGATCGCAAAGCTCCCATAAGCGATTGGGTCTAAGCCCAGTTGGACAGATCTCCACACACCAGCCACAGGAGATGCATGGCTTGGGTTGAGGCTCGGTGATCGCCCCCAGCACGGTCACAAGCAGTTGATTCTCAAGAACCACAGGCAACCCTCGATCGTCGGCCACGCAGGCGAGTTTGTTGGCCATGGGGTGCCCCATGATCATCCTATCACCGCGATCAATGGCTTCCGCTATCCGTGGCCCCAAACATGACAAAGGTTGACCAACCAACGCGTAGCAGTGCGTCATCGATACCGCCGGCCGGGTCCAACCGATCATGATGGGACGAACCAGATCAAACTGACGTCGCGTAAACCAGCGCGCGACGCAAACCGCTGTCCAGGGGTGAATCAATGCCATACCCACGTGCTGCACCGGGTTTGCCCCGACCGGGAGCCGATGGCGCCCTTGCGGATGCGACCACACGACCAGCGTCGGATCGGCCGATGGGTAGACATCATCTCTGGTGACCAATCGCATCTGAAAATTGCGACAACTGGGCTTGAGGCTTGCTAAGACCCGCGGGTGCTTTGACGACAAAAGCATTGCGTTCTTCGCTCCGACCACATCTGAAATGATCAACGTGCCTAGAACGACATCATCCGAAAAACTCATCATGAGACTGCTGCAAACCGGATATGGCGGGTATTCATCTAGACCGACACAGATTAATGTATCAGGACGGCGGTCACGGGACGCCTCTAGTTGAGCGGTCAATCCAACATGCCCATCACAGCTACCCCACGGACACATCCGCCCCAAAACCGACAACCAATCATCGACCGTTCGGCTTTGGGGGGGCTCAACCGCCAGTGTGGTGGGCATGTCGTGACCAGCAGGTTTGATGGTGACATAAAAACCACTTGCCCCATCTGTCGGGTGTGATGCGACAAGACACACATCGCTCACAGTGCCCGAAATCGGACATATACCAGAACTTCGACCTGTCGCTGTTAACGGCTGCCCCTGCTCAACGGTTTGTCCGACGCCTATTTCCGGCGGCCCGTGGCACCACAACCGGACTGGCGTAGCGGGGAGTCGGTCAGGTGGCGGCGGCAGGCGCAACGGCCGCCCGGGACGAAACTCCATGCCACCGGGGTTCTTGGTCATGAGAGGGGTTGTAGGAGCTGAAAATAAAGGCACCGACTCCGAATATAGAGCCTTATCTTCAAAGAATCTTCGGACAGCAGATCACGAATACGTCACACCGTTACCTGTCGCCGCCTGGCTGCAACGCAGAGGCCCACCCACCCGATAGCGGCAAACACTACTGTGTTTGGCTCCGGGATAACAACGTTAAACGCGCGTTGGCCGAGGATTTCGTGTGTAACCGTTGTGGGATGATTCCAATCCCAAAACAGATATTCGTCCGGATTGGGTACGACACTACCGGGAACCCCTAAAAATCCGCTAAACGCCCGGTCGGTCAAGTTCGTCAACCCAAAATTAATAGGAACAGATGCGATTTCACCAAATAGACCAAATACGTCGTATCGGAATACCGTAACGTTGTTCAAAGTGGATTCGATTTCGTCCAAAGCCACGTCAAGCAAGGCGTTGAATTCTTCGACTTTTGCATCCAGGACAGCCTCGTCAGACGTGCCTCGAAAGCCAGGCGTTTGGCCCAGCGGCACCAAATTCGGCACCATAAACTGCTCTGCGCCCTTGTTAGCTAACCTGACGATGTCATTTGCAAGGTTTGTTACCGAATCGAGTGGGACTGTATCCGCTACCGACACGCCGCGGAGAGGAGCGTTCGCGAAATCGTTCGATCCTCCCCACACGACAAACAAATCATTGCGACCGGCTGTCGCTGAGCCGAGGCCGGCCAAGTAAGCCGATACCTGCTCGCTGATATTGGGTGTACCTCGAACCGAAGTGCCAAAACCGGTGTCGGCTCCACCATACGCGTAGTTCCCCCCCCCCAACAAACTCGCAGTGGGCATCGGCACGCCAAGCCGTTCAGCGAACCGCTCGACCCAGACCGGTCCGTTTGAGAAGCGCCCATTGAAGTACGGTGGCTGTGGAGCCGTCCTACCGGTAATTGTGAACACGTTTCCTGTATCCGACAAGCTGTCACCAAAAATGATCAGTTGATCGAATGTCATGGCCCATCCCGATGACGCCACCGCACCCACCACAAACACGCCCATCGTAACAATCCCCAAGCCACAACTTTTCTTTGCTACACGTGATCTGGTCATCCGAAGTCTCCTTCGTGAAAAACACACTTGCAATAACTGGGCACTATACCTTGTAAGGCCATACGACACAACAGTTAAGACTTGACGGCATGGCTTTATCTTATTCGTTCGATCACCTTCTGACACCACTGGCCAACACAATGAATTGTTAGTTTACCACACCACACAACCAGCAAGCCTGTTTCCAAAATAGTTTTCTCCTGAACGATACAGGCCAATAACTTTCTGGTATGTGCTCTTTGCTCAACCGAATATCTATAATGAATCACCTTAGGTTTTTAGTTTCGGAGACACTTGATCATGCTCTGGCAACCCCCGCTGCCCCAGCGATATACCCAGATGAGCGACAACCAGCTCTGTGACACGATCGCTACGTGCAAACGGGAACTTGGCCAAAAACTAATCATTCTCGGCCACCACTACCAGCAAGATGAGGTTATCCAGTTTGCTGACTTCACCGGCGATAGCTTTAAGCTCAGTCAGCTGGCCAGCGAACGTGTGCAGCAAGCTTTCGCCAAATATGTGATCTTTGCCGGTGTACACTTTATGGCCGAAAGTGCCGATATCCTGACCCCCCCCGACGTGGCCGTCATCCTGCCTGATCTGGGTGCTGGATGTTCGATGGCCGATATGGCCAATCATGCAGACGTCGTCGAAGCTTGGACACAGATCCAACAGGAGATGCCCGCATCATCGGTACGCGTGGTGCCCGTCTGTTACATGAACTCGAGTGCTGCGATCAAGGCATTCTGCGGCCAGAACGGTGGTGCCGTCTGCACGAGCTCCAACTGCGAATCGGTTTTTAGATGGGCGTTGCGTGGCGGAGATCGACCGCTGGACCCGGGCCAATCGGCAAAGATCTTGTTTCTACCCGATCAACACCTGGGTCGAAATACAGCAGCGATGATGGGTTTTGATCCCGCCACCGAAACGGCCGTCTGGGACCCTCAAAGTCCTGAAAGATTGGGCGGTCTGGTTGTACAGGACCTTCAGCGATATACCTTCTTGCTGTGGAAAGGCCACTGCTCGGTCCACAAACTCTTTCGGGCAGAACACGTGGATCAGATCCGATCTCAGTGGCCTGATGTCACGGTCATCGTGCACCCTGAATGCAGTTATGAAGTGACGCAAAGAGCCGACTTGACCGGTTCGACCGAGCAGATCAAAGCAACGATCGAAAACGCTCCAGTCGGTAGTCGATGGGCGGTAGGAACGGAAGTGCACATGGTCACTCGTTTAGCAAGACACGCCGCCGAACGCGGTGTGACTGTGCGAATGCTCAGTGACTGCCAGTGCCTGTGCACGACCATGTATCGGATTGACATGCCCCATCTTTTGTGGGCTCTGGAAAACCTAATACAAGGACAGATCGTCAATCAAATCAAAGTCGACCCTACCGTCAGGCACCACGCCACGGTGGCGTTGGACCGCATGCTGGACATTGCCGCCGCAGACTGTCCTGGTGACGGTCAATGTACGGCCGCGACGTCCGCGGGTACACCGTGATCGGCCGGGCGTGACTGGCGGTTCCCAACCACCTATCTCACCAGCGATTCTTGCCAGCGAAGATTGATCCTTGTGTGACGCCTTACCGGCGACGGAGATCGGTTTAGCTAAAGATATGTCACGATTCGATCATGCGTAAAAAACGCGACGCTGATCACACGTGCTGAAGCTTGTTGATCCCGTTGAGGGCAGCGGTTTTGTAAGCCTCAGCCAGGGTCGGAAAATTGAATACGTTGGATAAGAAATATTCGATCGTGCCTTTGAACGCCATCACCGCCTGGCCAATATGGATCAGCTCCGTGGCACCGGTGCCGATCACGTGCACCCCAAGAATCTGATGATTTTCTTGGTGGATCAACAGCTTTAGCAGACCGGTGTCATCTCCCAACAGTTGACCCCTAGCCAGCTCATTATACTGAGCGATACCCGCTTCATAGGGGATGCCCGCTTCGGTCAACTGTTTTTCTGTTTTCCCAACCATGGAGATCTCTGGTACCGAATAGATCCCATAAGGGAAAAGCTCCGGCATGGAGTGCACTTCGACATTAAATGCATGGCAAGCGGCCATGCGACCTTGCTCCATCGCCGTGCTAACCAACGCCGGAAAGCCAATCACATCACCAACCGCATAGACGTGATCAGCGCTGGTCTGATAGTTTTCGTTGACTTTGAGACGCTCACGGTCATCGTACTGAATCCCCACATTCTCTAGCGACAATGGCTTGCACACACCCTGTCTGCCGACCGCATAGAGAAGCGACTCGGCGCGCAGACACTTGCCGGACTCGAGTGTGGCCTGAACCTTGGCACCCGTACCGTTGCTCGGTGAGATCTCGCCAATATGCTCGACTTTTTCACCCAGACGCAATGTGATGCCCATGCGGCGCATGTGATACTGGAACGCTTCGGCGATCTCATGATCAAGAAAGCCCAAAACCTGGTCTCGTCCTTCTACCAACGTCACCCGCACGCCTAACGTGGCCATGATACAGCTGTACTCACAACCAATGACGCCACCACCGACGACAATAATGCTCTTGGGCAGGTGATTCAGTTTCAGAAGCGCATCGGAACAGAACACCGTATGATCATCAAACGGGACATGCGAGGGTTTGGCCGGCTTGGTTCCCACCGCCAGTATGAACTTATCGGCCGTCAGCAGCTCCGACTCATCTGGCCTCTGTACTTGCAACAGATTGGGCCCTTCAAAGTGCGCTTCGCCCCAGATCAGATCGATATGGTTGCGGTCAAACGCGTCCCGGATCACGTTCAATTCGCTGTTGATCACCTGCTGACTGACAAAGATCAGATCGGAAATCGTGATGTTGCGTTTGGTACGGTGGTGATGGCCAAACAGCTGGCGCTTGCCAATGCCGGTGAGGTGTATAGCCGCTTCGCGAAGTGCTTTTGACGGGATGGTACCGGTGTTGATTGCCGCCCCACCGACCACGTTATTCTTTTCGATAATCGCTACCCGTTTGCCCAGTTTAGAGGCCTGAATAGCCGCTTTTTGGCCTCCGGGCCCGGTTCCAATAACCGCTAGGTCGTAGTGTTTCATTGCTCGATATCGCTCTTGTACCTGATCGGTCAGAACCCACTGAAGCTCATCGGTTAAACCCATCCTGGAGCTTAGGACCTATCGACGGGCCAAACGCCCAAACCCACGCAACGGCATCATTCAGGGAAAAATAAGCACGAAACGAATAGCCAACAAGCCGGTGCGCAAGACGTTCGCCCCAATGCCCCAAAGCGGAAAAAGAGCCCGATCAAACAAGGCTGACTTCTATGTTCTATATGCAAAAATTCAGGTATTACGCAAGGCTTATGACGATACTGCCGCGCACGAATGAAGTAAGCAAATTCGTATCAAAAGCCAGATGACCGCTTCGATCGGCGTCGACGTTTGCCAGGAACGTTCTGGTTCGACGGACCACTAGCTGAGCCATTTTTGGGAATTTACAGACCAAACCGACCCGGTGTGGGCGCTCGAGGGCCCACACCGGTTGGCAAACCGTCTCCCACTGTTGTGGGGTATGGGTTTAGGTCGACCCGACGCGATTTAGCTTGTTTTGGCTATGGCGTAGTATTCACCGACTTTCGCCCAGTTCACGACCCCCCACCACGCTGCCACATAGTCCGGACGGCGATTCTGGTATTTCAAATAGTAGGCGTGTTCCCAGACATCCAACCCGAGGATCGGTTTCCCGGGACATTCGATCACGCCCGCCATCAGCGGATTGTCCTGATTTGGCGTCGAACAAACGCAAAGACGTCCATCGCGAACGCACAGCCAAGCCCACCCCGAACCAAACCGTGTGGCCGCGGCTGTGGAGAAATCTTTTTTAAAGGCTTCAAATCCTCCCAGTTCACTATCGATGGCCGTCGCCAGCTCACCGGCTGGTTCGCCACCACCTCCACGACCAGGCCGTGCCATAACCGTCCAAAACAAACGATGGTTGTAATGGCCGCCCGCATTGTTCCTGACGGCTGTTCGCACGTTCTCCGGTACCCGCGAGAGGTCAGAGATCAACGATTCAAGGGACTGATCCTCTAAGGCCGAACCGCCAACAGCCTTGTTGAGATTGGCCACATAACCGGCATGGTGTTTGCCGTGATGAATCTGCATCGTCTGAACGTCAATCACAGACTCCAGAGCGTCGTGATCATAAGGCAGATCTGGAAGCTCAAATGGCATAAACATCTCCTAATAAATTTTTGCGTGCAGCACGCTCAGCAACCCTGACGAAGCAACTCCACCGCTGATCATATCGCCGATGCTGATCATGCGATAACAGGTGAACTTTTTTGCAAAATAAAAGAAGTCTGACGAGACCAATCACGCCGCTCTCAGGTCAGATGTTCAACCGTCTGGTCCGCCCAGGGAGAAACAAAGGACCATGGTAAGATACGACCCTGAACCGGTCAAGACTGCCTGTTTAGCCGACCCAATCCGCAAATTTTTGTGAACTTGCACGTGAACTGCGCGAGATTCTCGCGACAATCAATTCGCCCATAATACACCGCAAAGTATTTCGAATAGCTTACTTACGAACTTTTTATTGCTGACGTTTTTCCAGTCAACCTGGGTAAAATAGCAGGAATTTATTGGAATCGTTCCAAAAAAATCGAACAAATTGCTATTTTTGCTGGTATATTGAATTATCGTTACATCCTCATCGGGGTTGGGGTGAGACGCCTATCTCGGGGGGGGTTGTGTTGGATCTACGGGGTTGGTCTGTAAGGCAGGAAAAGAGATGGCACTTACGCTTAACCATCGGTATTCACCTATCGAATTGGCTCGGGGTCGGCACCGTGTCATCACGGCCGATTCGCAGCGACAGTTTAGTCCTCAGGACGAAACGACGCTCAATCGGATCTTAGCTGATAAATGTGATTACGTGGGCAATGAATGCTTCGAACACGACGACGCTGAGCGGCGTTTGTTTTCAGAGGCGTCCCATATCAGTCGCCCAGATACCAGTTGGTACCACCCACTGATGGAGAAAATTTCCGACACGACCACCGGCCACGTTGCTGGCAAGAACGTCGGTACCGTGCTTCTAACAGCTGCACAAGAGCGGACGCTGTTTTTACAATTCAACTACTGTCGATTCCGTGTGGCCCAGCTCCGCCAAGAGATCGGGGACGCGCCGGTCGATCCCGCCGAAGGGCGACAGTTACTGCACTGGTACCACAGAGCGGACAAGTACCGTGATCAGATCGCTCAGACCAATCTGGCTTTGGTCTTGGCCATGGCAAAACGCACCCGCATGAGTGAAGTTGATTTTGCCGATCTGGTCAGTGAGGGCAACATGGCGCTTCTGCGCGCCGCCGACAAGTTCGACGTCGCGCGCGGGTTTAAGTTCTCAACGTATGCTTGTCGAGCAATTCTGAAAGCCTTTAGTCGAATGGGTGTCACCCATAGCCGGTACCGTCAACTGTTCCCTACCGACTTTGATCCGAAGCTTGAAAAGTCTGACTTCATGAATCGCAAGCGGACTGAACACGAAGAAGACTGCGTCGATGAAGTTCGCATCATTGTGAGCGAAAACCGTGCTGACCTGACAGACATCGAGCAATCTGTCCTCGAGCATCGGTTTGCGTTGGGTGGTCGCCGACAAGAGGATCCAGACTGTCGTCCACTGACACTCGAGCAGGTCGGTCAGGTCATCGGTGTCACCAAAGAACGCGTTCGACAAATACAGAATAAAGCACTAGATAAGATCCGCCAGCTGCTAGAAGACGATTTCCTTAGCTAGCATGCTCAAATCACTGCCTGCCCGAATCACGCGTGCGCCAAACTGTTGTTTGACCTGTGGTTATTACCATTTCCGTGGATACAACGGCGTGTGAGGATCTGATGGATGAGGGTACTGCTTCAGCGCGTGACGTCTGGGTTGGTGGAAGTCGATCATGAAACGGTCGGGCAGATCGGACAGGGTGTCGTGCTTCTGGTCGGCGTCGGGCCAGAAGACGATGATCAGATCGTCGATAAGCTTGCAAAGAAGATCACTGGCTTACGGATCTTTAACGATCATACGGGTCGAATGAACCGCAGCCTTATCGATGTCGGTGGCGGGGCCTTGGTCGTTTCACAATTCACACTCTACGCCAACAGTCGAAAGGGGCTTAGACCCAGTTTCCAGGGCGCCGCAATCCCTGAAATTGCCAGACCACGAATAGACCGGTTCTGCTTACGGCTCAATGCACTAGGCGTCAAGCCCGTGGCGACCGGCAAGTTTGGAGCACATATGCTGGTGAAGATCCACAACGACGGGCCGGTCACGATCTGGATGGACAGCGCTGAGAGCGTTGCCCGGTAGAATAACGTCCAGATGTCAACACCCGCGGACAAGGTGCCTGAGTACGTCTACCGTGGCCGTCGTTTCAACGTACGCACGGTGGCCTGGCCAAGCCACCACGGTCAGAAGCGGGAGGCGGTCGTGGCGCCCCACGCCGCGGTGGTCTTGCCGTTGTTGGACGAACAAACGATCGTCTTGATCCGTAACGAACGGTTTGCCGTCGGCCAAACGCTATGGGAGCTGCCTGCCGGTACCCTCGAAGACCACGAGCAACCTCGGCTCTGCGCTTCAAGAGAGTTGACTGAGGAAACCGGATATCGCGCCCGGCGGATCGAACCGTTGGTCGATTTTTACCCCAGCCCAGGGATCTGTACCGAAAGAATGTATAGCTTCTTAGCCACGGGACTAGATCACGTGGGTCAAAACTTAGAGGATCACGAACGGATCACCGTTGAAGCGGTCGACCTGAATCGGTCGATGCAGATGGTGCAAGACAACACGATCCAGGATGGGAAAACAATTGCGGTGCTATTGTATTACGTCACGTTCCTGAAAAAGAAACCATCATGACCTGGCAAGATCGACATTATCACCGCGACGAACCCCATCACCCCATCGCTGATCGATTTTCTGGGGCATCGATGGTCATGTGGCTGCTGGGTATTAATGGCCTGACGTTTCTGATCGATTCGATCTTATCAGGCAGCTCCCGCGGCGGTTGGATATCACCATCGGAGTGGGGACATTTTAGCGTTGCAAAAGGGATTTTCGGACTACAGATTTGGCGATGGATCACCTACCAGTTTTTGCACTACGATTTCTTTCACCTGCTGTTCAATATGATTGGTTTATACTTTTTTGGTCCGTTGATAGAGCGTTGGTGGGGAAGCCGCAGGTTTTTGGCTTTCTATTTGCTATGCGGCTTGGGTGCAGCGGGGGTTTACACCTTGTTGTCATTGGTCCCGGGGTTGCTAAACGTATCATCTTCGACAGGACTGGTGGGTGCATCGGGCTGCATCTTTGGGGTTTTGGTCGGTTGTGCGATGCTGTACCCGAATCAACAGGTCATGCTCCTGATCCCTCCGATCCCGATGAAAATGAAAACGATGGCCATGTTTTTTCTGGGCTTGGCTTTGTTGTCGCTGGTTGCCGGTTCTCCAAACGCCGGCGGAGAGGCGGCACATTTGGGCGGAGCGGTGATGGGTTGGGTGTTGATCCATCGCGCCCACTGGCTCGATGTGGCAGATCGCCTATCCCCACAACGCGTCCACGATGCTCTAGAAAGCTCCCGCCACCGCAACCAAGCGCGAGAGGAAGCCCAGGTCGACCGTATCCTCGACAAAGTCCGCAATAAGGGATTGGCAAGCCTTACCAGCCGCGAGAAAAAAATCCTTCAACGTGCCACAAACCGTCACCGCAGCGCGGGTTGATCGCCCCACGCCGGACCGCCCCACACGCGACGGCGACCCGATTAGAGCCAGATCATGCCCGCACTGAGTTTTCAGGTTCTGACTGCCAGTGACCGCTGTCATGCCCGCGCCGGTCGAATCAGAACCGCCCACGGCGACATTGACACGCCCGCGTTTGCACCCGTGGGGACATTGGGTGCGGTAAAAGGATTGCTACCCGAGCAGGTCAATCAGCTCGGAGGGCAGTTCATTTTGGCCAATACCTACCACTTAATGTTGCGGCCCGGTTCTGACCTGGTCGCTCAAATGGGCGGGTTACACCGTTGGATGCGGTGGCACAAACCAATTTTAACTGATTCGGGAGGCTTTCAGGTCTTTAGTCTTGGCCACATTAATCGCATTACCGATGACGGCGTGACGTTCAAAAGCCACGTGGACGGGACGTTGGTGCACCTGACGCCCGAACGGTCGATCAAAATCCAAAACGAGTTGGGGGCCGATATGATCATGGCGTTTGACGACTGCCCGCCAGCCGCGATCGGCCGTCACAACGTCTGTTCTGCTGGACACACTACGCCCATAAACCAACACCAAACGTACCGCCTGGATGAACGCGAACATGCTCAGCGGTGCCTGGATGCCTGCCGACGCACCGTGGCATGGTTACAACGATCTGTCGCGGCACACCAACGTCCGGAAGATCAAGCGTTATTCGGCATTGTCCAAGGCGGTACAGATCTAGAGCTTCGCTCATGGTGTGTGGCACAGATGACTCAGTACGATCTGCCAGGTTATGCCATCGGTGGTGTAGCGGTCGGAGAGGACTACGAAGGACTCCGGACCGTCGTTGAGCACACCGCTCCGCTGCTACCGACCGACAAGCCGCGTTACCTGATGGGGGTTGGCTATCAGCGCGATATCCTCACCGCTGTGCGGGCGGGCATTGACCTATTTGACTGCGTATTGCCTACCCGTAACGGCAGAAACGGCAATGCGTTTACACCAACCGGCCAGATCCGTATAAAAAATGCCAAATACACCCGCGACCAAGAAGTGATCGAACCGGGCTGCGATTGCCCCGCTTGTCTGGGAGGATTTAGCCGCAGCTATCTCCGCCACCTGTTTATGGGTCGCGAAATGCTTGGCCCCATTCTTCTGACCATTCACAATATTCGCCATTTCCAGCGGTACCTGCTGGACATTCGACGGGCTATCACCCACAATGATTGGTCTTTAATCTCACGGGATTGGCCCGTGGCAATACAGAACCCCGGTATGGGCTAAGTACCCTTCACCAAAAGACGTGGCCATCATAACCATTCGTACGATCGTGTAGACCACCAACCCTGTAACAAGGCACGACGATGTCCAATCCGCTGCTCCTGACGCTAGCCCAAGAAGACGCTCCACCTCAACCCCCATCGACGGGTCACCCGGAGGCACCCGTCACCCAGCAACCATCGGTCCCGGGTGGAGCGGATCCAAGCCAACAACCCTCGATGCCACCTGTATTTTTCATCATCTTTGCGGCATTGATCGTCATGATCATTTTCTCAATGGGTGGTCAGCGGCGAGAGAAAAAAAAGCGTGAAAAAATGCTGGCAAGCCTTAAAAAGGGAGATCGGATTCAGACCATCGGTGGGATTCTGGGCACGGCAGTGGAGGTCCGAGACGAACATGTGGTGGTGAAGATCGACGAGAACACCAATACGAGAGTGAAATTCAGCCGCAGCGCCATTCAAGCTGTCGTTGCAGACCAAGACGAGTAGATTTTTCATGCCCGACATCCCCATATGGAAAGTGCTGTTAATCGCGGGAGTCTTAGGCCTTTGCGGTCTGAGCCTGTACCCACCAAGCCAACGGCTCAAGCCTGGGCTGGACTTGGCCGGGGGCACGACGCTGGTCTATCAGGTCGATGTGCCTGACGGTCAAGACGCTAAGAGTGTCGTTGAGCAGGTCATCGAAACACTTAAGAAACGCGTTGACCCAAACGGCGTACGAAATCTGGTCTGGCGTCAGCAGGCCGGTAACCGTATCGAGATTCAAGTGCCCTTGCCTCCGGCGGAAACCGGCCAGCGTCGTTCAACCTACCTCCAGCTCAAGGACGAGCTTCTGTCAGGGAACATCAAGCGTCGAGAGATCGACAGTGCCCTGCGGATCGTAGACCAACAACATCGTTCAGAAGCATTGAAACAACTGGCCGGCGACCACACTCAGCGGCGCCAGCTACTCGAGCAGCTTGCCCAAGCCAGCGATGCGCTAATCGCTTCGGAACAGCCCTACCGAGACACTCAGCAGAAACAGCGAGAGCTTCAGGACGCCATGGCCACGGCGTCGGTTGATTCTCCGGATCAACACACCCTGCTGCAAGGCCAGCTCAAGGCGATCCAGGAGGACTTGTTCGCCAAGACGCGAACTTTTGTCGATGCTCGACAAGCTTTTGAAAAAACCCAAGCAGACCTGCTAGCGACCAACGTCGACCCCAATGAACTGGAACATATTCTTAGCCTGTCTGAAAGTCAGGCCCCAAAAGGCACCGTCCAAAACGATCCGACAGAACCAGCAAACGTTCAACCCGGCGGTGCCAGAGCCGCGGTGCTGCAGGCGTATATCGCCCGCCACACCGATCGGGCAGATCAGATCCAAGCGGTGGCTGACGCCAAGTCGCTTTACGACGAGGTACGGGGACCACTGGATGACCCAAACGATTTGGTGGCGTTACTGCGTGGTTCGGGTGTGCTTGAATTTCGCGTGGCCCCAGAGCCCACCATGCCCGACAGCCAAACCTACCGCGATCAGCTGCGCCAGCGCGGGCCCAAGACCGGTTCGGGCAAGCCGTATCGGTGGTTTGTCGTTGACGATCCGATCAGTTTTGCCGACGACGCTCGCGGCCACAGCGCTATGACAAAAGACCCGGAGGCTTATTTCCGATCTCGAGGATTGGTCGGTCAGGCGTTCGGAACCGACTACTACATTTTGCTGGCCAACACAGCGAATTCAAGCATTACGCGACGTCATGATGATTGGAAACTTGTCAAATCTTATCCCTTACCGGATGACAACGGATTTCGTGCGGTGGGGTTTGAACTCAACCGTGTCGGTGGTCAGCTTATGGCGAGCCTGACGGGCTCAAACCGTGGCAAGCCGATGGCGATCGTCTTGGACAGCCGGGTCATTTCAACACCGACCATCAACGATCGAATTCAGGATAAGGGCGTGATCAGCGGGGGGCGAAGCGGGTTTAACCAGGCGGAACAGAGCTATCTAATCCGCACACTTAACGCCGGTAGCCTCCAGGGACGGTTAAGCGAAGATCCGATCTACATCAAAAAATTCGGGCCGCAGCTTGGCCAGGATAATCTCCGACACGGAATGCAAGCAGCAGTGTGGGCCCTGGTCATCGTCGCAGGGTTCATGGCGGTCTACTATCTGTTGTTTGGACTCGTGGCTGATTTCGCGTTGGCGGCGAACATGGTCATGATCCTCGGGACCATGGCGGTGTTCGACGCCACGTTCACCCTACCGGGTATTGCAGGCATTGTGCTGACGATAGGCATGGCGGTCGACGCCAATGTGCTTATCTTTGAACGGATCCGTGAAGAAGTGGATCGCGACGCCGACCTGACCACGTCGATCCGACTGGGTTACGACAAAGCCCTATCGACAATCATCGACGCCAACCTGACAACACTTATCACATGCGTCATTTTGAACTACACGGCAACGGCAGAGATAAAGGGATTCGCCATCACGCTGATGATCGGTATCTTGGCGACCATGTTCACAGCCCTGTTCTGCACAAGGGTTATCGTGGATATATACCTAAAGACGAGGAACCCGAAGACGGTGTACATGCTACCCACGCTTGTGGGTGTGGTGCGGCGGCTGCTGGCCCCGCGGGTAGACTGGGCCGGCAAGCGGCCGGCATTCATGGTGATCAGTTTGGTGTTGGTGATCTGCAGTCTCGTGGTGATTGGTCAGCGTGGCCAGGAGTTTCTGGATATCGAATTTAGAAGCGGAACCCAAGTAAGTTTCGAGCTGGCCGAGGGCAAGCTGTTATCGTTGAGTGACGTTCGCGATCGTCTCACACGGGTATCCGATGAACACCAAATACCCCACCTGGCCGGTGACCGAGCCACGGTGGTAACCGTCGGTGAGGTCACCGGCACCCGGGCCAGCGAGTTTAGTATCGCGACACTGGATACCCGCACGGCGACAGTCAGCGAAGCGATTAAAACCGCCTTTGCCGACGTGCTAGACATCCAACGATCGATTGACTTTACGGCCATGGGCCAGGGGCATGACGCACCACCGATCAGCAGCGCACCGGTCTACGTCGTGCGCGAGCCTGACTTGGGTACAAACATCAACCGACCTGACGTCCGAGACGACGTATCAGATTACCTGGGGGGGATCGCTGTGGTGCTGGACCAAATGAACCCGGCGGTGACCACCGAAGAGCTGACTGATCGTATTGAGCGGATGCGATTGCAGCCTGCGTACGAAACACTGGGGCATCGTTCGTTCACGGTGATCGGGCTGGATTTGCAGTCCGCGGGCAGCGGCGATGAGCTTCGCCGCTACCGATCGGCTGCGGTGGTCGTAGCAGAATCAGGCACAAACTATCTTGATACACCCGAAGCGTTCGCCAATGTAGACGGGTTTGCAGACTCAGAATGGCGGCTTGTACGTGATGCACTACGCCGTGATACAAGCCTAAGCGGCGTGACCAATTTTTCGAGCCAAATCTCCAATACCATGAAGCAGCAGGCCATCGTGGCCCTGGTCTTGAGCCTGATGGCTGTGGTCGTTTACATCTGGTTCCGGTTTGGCAGCCTACGGTACGGCCTGGCCGCGATCGTTGCGCTGGTGCACGACGTCACGATCACACTAGGGCTCTTGGCCCTGTCTGGCCTGGTTTATGAAACGGCATTGGGACAAGCCCTGCTCCTGACCGATTTCAAGATTAACCTCGCACTGGTCGCGGCGGTGTTGACGATCGTGGGGTACTCGCTAAATGACACGATCGTTGTTTTTGATCGGATCCGTGAGAACCGCGGTCGGCTACCGGCCGCTACCGCGGCCATCGTCAACGACTCGATCAATCAGACGTTCAGTCGTACTGTCGTGACTTCCACGACAACGCTGATCGCGGTACTGACGCTCTATATCTTCGGGGGTGACGGCGTTCATGGTTTCGCGTTTGCCATGATCGTGGGTGTGGCGGTTGGTACATATAGTTCGGTGGCGATCGCGGCACCGGTGCTGCTGATCGGATCGGCAACCGGTACCGATCAGCATCGCGACCGTCATGGTCGCGCAAAGGATGTGGCCGCCGCATGACGTACAAGCCAAGGTGGCCCGGTGGACGAAAGATACAAGTGTATCGCTTGGGTGTGAATTTAGACATATGGCCTCCCTCTTGTCGGGGCGGCTGAGCGCTGTATAGGGGTTGTACGATGAATCAGAGGTTGATTGTTCACGGTGGTTATCACAAAGTGATGACCGTTTACTTCCATAAGAGCTTCATGGAGATCGCGGATGCGTTGGGTCTGAAGTATCAAATGTGCAAACAACACGAGATGGATCCGGACACCGATATTTTCTTTGAGCACCATAGCCGAATCGACTTTTCGCAGCTCAGAGAGTACGTCGGTTCACACATCAGCCGTGATCCGCGAGACGTTGTCGTGTCCGGCTACTTCTATCACCTCTGGTGCAAAGAAGATTGGTGCCACGACAAGAGCAAATTCAACGGGATGTCCTATCAAGAGAAGCTCAACGCCCTACCCAAAGAAGACGGGATCATCTTCGAGATCGAACGGGGCAGTCGAACGACGCTGCGTAGCATGTCCGAATGGGACTACGACAACGATCGGATCTTGGAAATAAGGTACGAAGACTTGGTCTCACCCCAATACGAAGACACGATCAGGGCTATGTTCACACATTACGGATTCACCGGATCCGATCTGGAGAAATGCGTAGCCGTCATGAAGGGCCACTCCTTGATGAGCCAGCCCGATAGGAAACCCGGAGAGGAAAAAGCTCGGTCACACCTGCGGAAGGGCCTGCCTGGTGACTGGAAAAATCACTTTACCGACCGGCACAAACAGGTGATGAAAGAAAAATGGGGTGACCTGCTTGTCCGATTAGGATACGAGCCAGACCACAACTGGTAGTGCCCAGCGAATGGGGCAACGTCGATGGACGGCGGTGTCGGCCCTGTGCCACGGGAGGTGCGGCGTGTTGATCATCCATGGCGGTCACCACAAAGTGATGACCGTTTACTTCGACAGGACGTTTCATGAGATTGCCGACACACTAGGCCTAAAATATCAGAAATGTACCCAGGACGCGCTGGACCCTGATACAAAGATTTTCTTTGAAGAACACAGCCAGATCAATTTTACTCAGCTGACCGCATACACGGGGACACATATCGTCCGTGACCCGCGAGATATCGTCGTGTCGGCCTACTTTTATCATCTGTGGTGCCAAGAGCCGTGGTGTTGCCAAAAGCACCACCGGTGGCAGGACCAACCATGGGCGATCAAGTACGGTTGGAATGATGGCGTGTCGTACCAAGAACAGCTCAACAGACTATCCAAAGATGACGGGATCGCGTTCGAGATTGAACGGTCTAGCTGCTTTTTGCTACGAAACATCTCCCAGTGGGATTATGACAATCCATCGATCCTGGAAATCAAGTATGAAGACCTGGTATCGCCCAGATACGAGTCGACAATTCAGTCTATTTTCGAACATTACGGGTTTTCAGGCCATCGACTACAAACCTGTGTGGATGTGATGAAAGGTCACTCATTAATGAATCAATCCGACAGAAAACCGGGAGAAGAAAAAACCCGGTCCCACCTGCGTAAAGGAACACCGGGCGACTGGAAAAATCATTTCTCCGATCGACACAAGCAGATGATCAAAAAGACATGGGGTGATCTTCTGATCCGACTGGGCTACGAACAGGACACCTGCTGGTAGCACCTGATCGATCGGCCCCTTGAGTATCAGGAGTCGTGACGTGAAAGCATCCATCACCATTGTGATCGTGTTGATGATGATGACCGTGTTGGCCATGGCCATGGAGGGAAATCTAGAAAGGTCAGGTCGTGAGCCTAAGCCTACCGATTACAACACATTAAAACGATTGATAAACCACTGGACACAGGACGTCGAGGGCCAACCAGGCCAATGGGCGCTGGAAATACGAGATACACCGATTTTCGTATTGGCTAACGAGCAGCATAACCGGATGCGGATCATGTCGCCCATCGGTGACGCGACCCGGCTCGAGGAAGCAGCGCAACGAAAAATGCTAGAAGCCAATTTTGACCGCGCTCTGGATGCCCGATATGCGATTTGGCAGAATAAGATATGGTCGGTTTTCCTACATCCGCTTGCCGAGCTGTCTGAACAAGAGTTTCATCGTGGCGTGGAACAAGTGATCCAGTTACGAAAGAACTACAGTACGACGTACTCGAGCTCGGCATTGATATTCGGGGTTGAGTAAGTCAGGAACGCGATGATGCGGCTGTATACACGTCGTACCGCAAGCTCTTGCCCCGATGACTAACGGCCGCACAGTGTGACGTCGCCAAGGCAGGGCAGTGGCACGGCCGTTTAACCACCACCCGACGACGGGCGACACGCAATGCCACGTCCAGTAGCTGGCAAGCATCAGTATCGGCGCCGACAATTTGCCGTAAAACCCGCAATGGTTTCCGCATCAGCGCCTGCTTACGCTTGGGCGGAAACATGGTGTCAATGTACACGACGTCGGGCCGGGCTTGCGCCTCTAGCAGCACACGACGCGCATCGGCGGTGACTGACACAATTCGCTTGGCGATCGTCGGATTGAGTCGCTTGGCTCGCGCTAGGCCGTCGTTAAGTAACGCGGCAATCACTGGAGAACGCTCTATCGCGGTGACCTGACAACCCCATGACGCCAATAGCCAAGTATCGGCGCCCAAACCCGCGGTGGCGTCGGTCACCCAAAGCCTTTTCCCCGCAGCCCGTCTCACCCCCACCGCCTTGGCTAACGGTTGATCGGTGCGTCGACCAGCTGGGGATGTGGTGTCCAATTTGCTAAAGTCGACATAGATCGGACGCGATCGATGGGCACCACAGCCCTTTGGGGGTTGGCGTATCTCAAGCCGATCGGACGTGACGACCAAGTGAAAGTCATAATCGGTATCGTCCATTGTGGTCAGCGGCAGCTCAAGGCGATCAGCCAGCCGTTGTGCCAAAGGTCCGAGGTGTGAATCGTTAAAAGGATCAGCGACAACACCGACCGTCGCACAAGGCGACATGACTCTCCCGAGCGTGCTGCGACCAACGTGGGTAACGGCAGAGCCCGTCAGCATGCGTTGGCCGATGACGGTTGATGAGTTTGTCTGTCATACCGCGCGCGGTTCGCTCGTCGATCCATCAGCACATGGACCCGATCACGCTGGTCTGCGGGGATCTGCCGCTCGATCTGCTGGCGCATTTCTGACAGATTGGTACGCCGAGACATATGTGTTAATACGACTGCGTCTGCGGTGGAAAGCTCCAAGAGCCTGATCACATCATCCAGGTGCAGATGTCGTCCCACTCCGGCGCGGTCACGATGATCAGGTTCCAAGAAAGTACACTCGGTGATCAATATTTTTGCGTTCTGGACATCCGACCGATCAAAATGCGGTCCCCACATCGTATCGCCTGTGAAACAGACGAGCGGGATTTCCCGTGTTTGCGTGATCTCTTGTCCTTTTTTCTTTAGTTCGACAATTTTTTCTTGGGGCTGACCGACCAATTCGGGCTTGAGTTTACTGCGACGCTCCAGCACCACGTATCCAAGAGAACTTGGTGTGTGTAAGGTTGCAAAAGCGCGCAGATAGATGTTGTTCTTAATCTCCAACTCACCGTCGGGCGCCAGGGGCATTAGTTGAAAAGGGGTCCGTTGTCCCTCAAGGTCGACCCAGGCATTCATAATGTTGTGTATCGGGGCTTCGAGGTCCGGATGGCAGACGACCGTCCCCACACCCATCCCTTGAAAGTGACGCTGAGAATAGTAATACGCCAAACCCGCGGAATGATCCATGTGACCGTGAGTTAACGCCACGTAAGGACTGGCCAAGGCGGGACGAGGACATAGGCCAATATCAAAGCACACATCCAGCTCTGGGATCTGCACCACGGTCTCTTCACCGGCCACGGAGAGTCCCTGAACCCGGTAAGGGGGTAGGTACAAAAAGCCTAACTGAGGTCGTCTGGGTGGTTCGCGGGGGATCATGGGGTAATGGTCCCAATAGGCCGCGGTGGGATTCGAACCCACGAAAAAACGGATTTGCAATCCGTCCCCTTAGTCCACTCGGGCACGCGGCCGTCAATAAATAGCATTGTTGTCGGCTTGCTGTATCGAGTCAAATCCCTTTGTTTTTCAATGACTTGCATCGTTCTTCCCAGCGCATGCCGACGACAGAAGGCCGTTGAATTCCCCAGATCCCCCCACCGCTTTAACTGAAGGCAAGATTTGTAAAACATTCATCTCTCGGTCGTCACTGATGACCGTACCGCCCGGCGCGTCAGTCGTATCCATCATACCGAATCGGCGCCCGTCCGGGGGGCGGTGTCGCTTGCGTTGCAAACAGATGCCCTGCGGTCCAACGACAAAAACGACCGATCCCCGGACGTGTTGGCGAACGCGATCGAAGCGGACATTCAACGTTGCCTTCTTGTCACGGCGAAAAAGAGCTGTTGGGAAAACACCTCGGGAGAGCATCAACGTGCTCACCGATGTCCTTTCTCAGGTCAACCACACGCGTTCGGACTGCCTTCGAGCGCAAAAGGCCTGGTTGGCAAGATCGGCACCCACGTGGGTGTCAAACACGTGTGCAAGTATAAAGTCGGCGCGATACTATCTCAGATTGGCAGCGTGACACTGCCCTCCGATACGATCATCACGGTGTACCGTCACAAACAACTGACCGACGACGAACTGCAGATGGTGGATGCTTGTCCCTCGACGGGTCGATAGGTGATTCAGAATATTCTGCGGTCTGAAGAACTCGTAGAAATTATTGCATACCAAAAAAAGATTCGACGGCGGCGATCCAACTCCAGGTTCTGTCACTGGACAAGATATTCCGTTGGGGACGAGGATCGTCAAGTTGGCGCTCGATCGGGACACATTCAAATCCATCCTCGAGTCTGATTTAGAAGCAATGCTTGAAGGAAAAATACACCGGCTGACACAAGCTGTATGTATTGAAAGCCTTGGAAGCGAGTTTCGCACTCCTACGAGGCTCTAATACAAAGTCATTTCGTCACCAGACCCAAATTGGTTTATACGGACCCCGCCATCAACCTGCAAAACAATCCGACAAGTGTCATGGCTTGACACCGGGCTGTTGATCTAGCGCAGCGATCAGGATCGCCTTCGTGGCGTCAGAAATATGTGGATCCTTACTGGCCCGAGGGCCAGCCACGTTGAGCGTCGCCGGTTCTACACTGGCCAGCCATTGGCCTAGTCGTTCAGCGGCTTCAGACGGCGAACGAGATTCGAGATCCAGGTGAAGAACGGGTTTGCCCAAGGCGTGTGCAATTCGAATCGTCAGTGCCGAACCACCGGAAGGCCTACCGTCAGATAACACCACAGTGGCATCTGAATCCCGGACGTTAAGCCTTGTCCGCACCGCATACGCTTGCGAGTCTGTTTCAATCATGTTGGGATAACGATCTGGGATCGTCCCATCTTCTGCTCTGCGGCCCTTGGGCACCCAACCACCGACACCAAGCCCCAGTTCGATCGCCGCGTCTAGGGCCGCACGGTCGGCACCAGTCTGTCCTCCAGAGATGATTTTTCGGATCGGCATGGTTTCTAAATCGCTTTATTGCTTGTGTGAAGACGGCACCATGCACCGGAATCGAAAACGTCATGACTAGTCTACACCCTGAATCCTACGTTTCATGCCACCTTTCAGATGGACCACCCGCCCTGGGTGCCCTGCCAAACCCCTCGCCATGATTTCGGCCTAACAAGACACCGGCAAAGGTGGCATCGGTCAAAGAAACGACACCTTGTGGCGATCCATACTGATTCGCGATGGCGACCGACAGTGGCGGTCATTCTGGGTCCGATAGCACGTTCTAGGATGCCTTCTGTCAGTGTGACCTTCGCCACCAGTCGATAGGTACTCTTACGATTGCGTCAAAGGAAACACGCATGGTCCCAGATATTGCGGTGAACTTGATCGAACGGATCCTGCCGTACAAGGTCAGGCAGCGCATCCGGGCCACATCCATGTCCGGCGGCAACGCCAATCGCTGGGAATCTAAATCGTTATATCACGATGTGAAAACGATCATTTGTCGTGACGATCCGTTCATCATTGATTGTGGAAGTAACCATGGGGATCTGACTGAACGATTCAATCGTCAGTACGTTCGACCAAAGATTGTATCTTTCGAAGCCAATCCTGACTTGGCCGCTGAACAACAAGAACGTTTTTCGGCCTTTACCAACATTGCGGTCATGAACCGGGCAATCGGCCAGGACAATCGACCGATCCACTTTAACATTAGCAACGATGTTAATTCATCATCATTGCTGATTCCATCTCATCTAAGCCGGCAATACCACGGCCATAAACTAGACATCGCACAAACGGTCCAGGTCAACATGGTTCGACTCGACGACGTGATTGATCAACAGCAGACTGTCGACTTGATCAAGCTCGACCTTGAAGGCTATGAGTTGGAAGCGTTCAAGGGTGCTGAAAGTGTATTGCGTAGAACCCGAGTGATTGTCGTAGAGGTACAGTTCTCAC
Organism: Phycisphaeraceae bacterium; assembly: GCA_965222495.1. GTDB lineage: Bacteria > Planctomycetota > Phycisphaerae > Phycisphaerales > Phycisphaeraceae > CBDCUA01. The sequence goes on from CBDCUA010000006.1 coordinate 526,441, forward strand.
CACTGTTTCAAGGCGCCCCATTGTTCTCGGACATTGACCGGTTTTTGCGCGACAGAGGCTTTCGCCTCCTTAGCCTGTATGACCTATACGTGCACCAAGACATGCAGATGACAGCGGGTGATGCGTTGTTTCTCAACACGCGTTACTTTGGTCCTGATGGCACACGAGATCATCGCCGCATCACAGACCGTCACGGATGCCAATAAGGAACGGGCGTATATCATCTGGCGACACCGACCTTTCGTTGATGATTAGCCTACAAGACCAGTAGCGCATCAACCGGCAAGGCCCATATACCTATTGATTTCCGGGCGTTCTCCAGTGACCCATCAAGTGGCGGGGACGATCACGATTGCCGCGGCACAATTTGGCCGTCTATCCGCCGTCGATTGCATAGAAAAGTTACCGGTCGGTTGTGTATAATGACCGGCCATGAGCACCTACGTTCGACCCTCTGACCCCGCCTACCCGCCCGCCAGGCTTGCACTCGAAGACGGCAGCGTCTTTACAGGGGCTGGTTTTGGTGACACGAAACCCCGGTCGATCGGGGGAGAAGTCTGCTTTAATACATCCTTATGCGGCTACCAAGAAGTATTGACCGACCCCTCTTACGCAGGTCAGATCGTCACCATGACCTATCCACTGATGGGGAACTATGGAATCAATCCAGACGACGTGGAGTCGAGCCAGATTCACGTCCGGGGATTCGTGGTCCGGGAACTGGCCCACTTGGATAGTAATTACCGCTCTCAGATGAAGCTCCAAGACTGGCTAAAAGACCAGGGCGTCACCGGAATTGCTGGCATCGACACGCGGGCACTGACGCGTAAGCTGCGTATTGATGGCGCGATGAATGGTGTGCTATCGACGGAGCCCGTCGACACCTGTTCGAACGACCAATTGGTGGCGATGGCTAAACAGACCCCCGGTCTTGTCGGCCAAAACCTGGTACAAACCGTTAGCGGGCGCCGGCCCGTGGTTTGGGACACCGATCTGGGTGATTGGGAGCCCATCCAAGGGTACGTTCAACCGCCGGTACATCGCCTCAATGTCGTCGCCATCGACTGCGGGGCAAAGCACAACATCCTTCGAAACCTCGTATCAGCTGGGTGTCATGTGACCGTGTTGCCTTTCGACGCTTCCTCGGATCAGATTCTTGAGCACAAACCACACGGCCTATTCGTCTCCAACGGTCCCGGGGATCCAGCAGCGGTCACCACGACCATTGCCACGCTCAAAGCATTGACCGGGCAACTGCCTATATTCGGTATCTGCTTGGGCCATCAGCTGCTTAGCCTTTCGCTGGGTGCCGGCACCTATAAGCTGAAATTCGGTCATCGCGGTGCCAATCAGCCGGTGCAGAATATTCATACCGGGAAAGTTGAGATTACAAGTCAAAACCATGGTTTTGCTGTTGATATCGACAGTCTCGAAGCGGTCGGTGGTGAACCAACCCACATCAATCTCAACGACCACACGCTCGAAGGGTTCCGGCACAAATCTCAGCCACTGTTCGCTGTGCAATATCACCCAGAAGCCAGCCCCGGCCCTCACGACGCACGGTATCTTTTCGATTGTTTTGTCGACATGATGACCACCGGTCACAGCCCATCGGCCGAACAAATGGATCAGGCCCAGCGTCGACGCAATACCGTCACCGCCTCATCCCGTTCATGACAAACATGGCTCAATGCGTTTGATACGCTTGCAGCTATTGACGGGTGATCTTGTACACCTACAGATTTCGTCGCAGACGATATGTTTCTGCTTTAGCGATCCGTTTCTACTTTCGATCTGTATGTCTGATAGTAGTGGATCGCGATACCGCGATAGCTGTTGTATCTATTGAAAACTGATTCGGCCGCACGAGTCTGCGCCTGAATCTGGCCATAGCTTTCCTGTGAGAAACTCACTTTGGGAAGCATGATGCTTGTGGCCACCAGACCGGGGAATTTTGCACCGGTGACCGTGTCGAAGATCACACGATCCTGCGGATTCTTCCACTCAACGTCATAAGAAAAGCCCTCGAATGCAGCAACAGCGATCTCCTTGAGTCGACTTTTCAATTCAGGCACGCTCAGAACGCCAAGGTGTTTGGCGATCTTCATGACCGCTTTCTTGGCTTGTTCTTTCTGTTGTGGTGTCGGGTTTGCCGGCAGTTCGATGCCCAAGTGAATATTTGACCCGTCGTCGAAAATTTGGGTTCTAAAACCGTCAATGCGACTAAGCCGTGACAGGGCACCGTCCTGCTTTTCGATCACACGAGCAAAGACGTCTTTGGGCAACCCCAGTGCGAACCAGCAATCTGTCGGTGGGTATGAAAACGTCTCAATGCCCATATAAATTTTGGCGTTACTAACCGTGTCGCCATATTCGAGCAGTTCTTGGCCATGCGCGATCATGCCATCGGCGCCGTCGGCGGTGTCACGGTAGTTCATGATGCCCACGTTGTCTAGCATATCAATGCAGTGATAGCTGGCCGGTTTGACTTGACCGTTGAAGCTAACCTCTCCGATAATCTGTCCTGTCTTGGGATCTCTTTCGTGCCAAAAAAAAGGTATGTCCACACCGAACACCATCTCCGACTGTTCACGTACACGTTTTTGGCACTGCGCGTTTAAATGAAGAAATTCCTTCAGGATCTCTTTGCTCCTGGTCGGATCGCGCCAACCGGCGATCAGATAGGGTTCATTGTCAAAGTGGATGCCGTCAAACCGCTGCGCCGGCTTCGATTCCTTGTTAAATGCGATGATCGCGTCGACAATCGCCAGTGGCATCGCGTGATAGATCTTCTGGGCGTATTCGGGGTAGCCGTCTAACGCGTGGACAAAAATGTCTTCTTTGTGTGCTTGTTCCAGAAACTGCCTAAAAGCATCGGCATGTTGGAGCACGCACCGTAACGTTTCAGGCAGTCTCCCGTCGACGGCAACCTGCGACACCGCCACATCCGGTTCAAACCGGTAAAGGATCTGCAGCCACAGTTGGTTGATGTTCTCCTGTTTACAGAACGCAAACAGCGACTGCCTGGCCGCATCGTCATTCAGCAACTGTTCGGTCGACCACACCCACATGGCCCGGGGATGGGTCTGGTTGGCGACGGATACCGCCTCTGACGCTGGCGTCAACGGTGTGGGAGCTTGAGCACTGGTTTTGAAGCAAAAATCATCGATGTATACGACAAACTTGCCGATGGCATCGAAGTCGAGAGTAATCCCCGCCATCTTGGTCAGCTCCAGCGTGTTAAAGCGCTTGAGCGGTACGAGTACTTCTTTCCATTCGGTGGTGACCCCGCCAGGCAGAAACTCCCCAACCGACCCTACCGGCAATCCATCCTCCTGAACAACCCAATCTTCGTCAGCAAGTTTGATCGTAAAATCTTCGCCACCCTTTTGGCCTTTGACCCAGAAGGAGAGGTACTCGTACCCACTGGCATCAAAATATCGCTTAGACGCTCCCGCTCGGAAGTTGAAAAAATGCATCCACACGCCACAAAATCCTTCATCGCGCCGGTCGGTGGCAACGCGTAGACTCCGTCCTCCTTGACCGCGGTGGACATCAGACGCCAAAAAGGTGGAAGCGGTCGATGGGGGACGCTCAAATTTGTTGTAATAACCGCCCAGACGGTTCACGATCCCATCGTCAAAGTTCATAACGAGACAAAGTCCCATCGCGTTCTCTTCTACCGGTTTATCTTTAGCTTCGACGCAGGATACGCAAATGGTCAAGACAATGAACAGTGAAGAAATTAATCGACGCATAAATTTTCCTCATTTTAGATCGTGTTCATGAAGAACGAACGACTACAACCCCGGATATTATAGCGATCCCTTGCGCCGTTCTCTTCATCATTATCATTGAGTTGCTATTGGGCAGCGCCATCTGTGTCGCCGAAATGCCACCCTTATCCCCGCTACGCAGCGAGCCCAGATCATGAAATACGCAAGACTCACTCTCCTTGTTCGAGCACACCGATGGCTTGATCCACTGTGAACGCGCCTTCGTACAAAGCTCGTCCAACAATAGCGCCTTGAATGGGCAGCTGACGCAACAGTCGTAAGTGATCCAAGCTACCGACGCCGCCCGACGCCACGACCGGTACACCGGTCGCTTCTGCCAACCGACGGGTCGCCTGAATATTCGGACCCTTCATCGTGCCATCGGTCGCGATATCCGTGTAGATAATCGCCGGCACGGGCCAATCGGTGATACGCCGAGCGATCTCCATGGCCGTGAGGTCAAGCTGCTGACACCACCCGCTGGCCGCCAATTTCCCCTCGCGAGCGTCTAACCCCAATACGGTTCGTCCACGGTAAGTCGGATTGCCCATCAGGCCTTCAAACCAGGCCCAGTTCTTCAGCGCCGCCGTGCCCAGGATCACCCGCTCGACCCCAGAACCCAACAGCTCATCCATCGAACCGGTGGTGCGTACCCCGCCACCGACCTCGACCTTTAGGACCGTTTCTCGACATATCTGACGGATCACGTCCAGGTGGACCATCCGCCCCGTGCGGGCACCGTCCAGATCCACCAGATGTAACCAGGTCGCCCCCGCTTGAGCGAAAGACTGCGCTTGCTCGAGCGGGTCCAGCTCATAGGTGGTCTGTTGCTGATAGTCACCCTGGTGCAGGCGCACCACGCGGCCATCACGTAGGTCTATGGCAGGGAATAAGTACATGATTGATAGATGATACCACGGCCACACTTCAACGGCGGCCATAATAGACTACCACCAGATCGCTAAACAGACCATCACCCTCGCTCCCCTTTCCGTCCCCGGTTAGCCGCTTGGTCGATTCTGTGCGGACATACCCGTATTGACAAAACGAGCTCGGACTCGAGGGTCGTCGGGATGTTGATGGTGCAACTGGGCCAGCCTGACGTAGTGAGGTGCCAACCAAGCGAGATATTTTCTTTCCTCTTCTGACGTCTCTCGGACGATCTTACCGGGGACGCCCACGACAACTCTACCGTCGCCGACCGCCATCCCCGGCGGCACCACGGCACCGGCAGCGATAAGACAATGACATCCAATACGTGTTCGCCCCAAGACCTTGGCGCCCATGCCAATCAATGAGCCGTCACCAACCGATTGGCCGTGTACGATCGCCCCATGACCGATGGTGACACCAGCACCGATCTCGTTGGGTACACCTGAATCGCAGTGAATCACCGCGTTGTCTTGGACATTGGTGCCTCGACCGATCCGGATACCCGCCACATCACCCCGGACCGATACGCCGTACCATAGACTCACATTTTCTGCCAATTCCACTTCGCCCAAGACTCGAGCGGTATCGGCAATGTAGATAGCGTCGACACAACGTATGGTCATGCCTAGATTGTATCGGCAACCGTCAAAGAAACATCGTTCGAAGCCACACTTCAGGTCAGCAAGGCACTCCAAGGTCACCACCGCTGCCGCTAGAGCCCAAACGCGCATGTCTTATGCTGCCCCGTACACGAAACGGGGTTAGCAATCGCGCTTGCGTATGGCATAACACCTGTTTGACAATTGGGTCATTCCCCCTAGGATCGGCGGCCGTGCGTACGTTACCGAACCGGACCTGCACGGCCTACTGGGCGATCATGTGGAAAGATTTCCTGGCCTGGGGTCACTGACCGCCTCACCGGACAACTGCATGGGAAGGTCGACGGGCAACATGGCCGATACCAGCCAACTCTTTTCCGCTTGCCCGACCGTATTGGCTTGAAGTGTCCATTCGCGTCTTAAAGGCAAAACACTTCTATTTTTAAATCGAACACTGGTTGACGTGTTGTGTGTTCTTGTATGAACAGAGGTGCATTGGTGATACTTACCCATTTTTACAGATGTTCGTTACTCACGACGTTTCGGCTTCGCGCCCGGCCACAGAAAGGTGGCGTACGGCATGATCAACACAAAAACACCGTGTGTCCATCATCAATCACTCTGTGGGCCATGCTTATAGGCGTTGTGCTCAGCTCGCCGGCATTCTCCCAAGCCGACGCGCCCACACCAACGACAGGCCATCAGCATACCCATCGCGTAGACGCCCCACTACATTTTTCGCACCCCTTGATTGCCGAATCGCCGTCACCAGATACCAAACTCAGAATCGACTATCAGTTCCGAGACATCGATAATCATGAAGCAGACAGTAAGGAACAGACGCTTCGTTTGGAAGCCGAGTACGCCTTCCATCAAAGCATGAGTATCGAGATCGACGTGCCATATGTTTTCACAGATCCGTCAGGTCAATCGAATCAAAATCGCCTGGGTGATATCGAAATCGGACTAAAGTTAGCAACCTTCGCATGGGCGGCACACGGTGTGCTTGTGGGGGGCGGTCTGGAGCTTGGTCTGCCCACAGGCAACGACGACAAGGCGATCGGGACCGACCATGTCCTGACGATCGAGCCGTTCGTCGATGTGGGCTATAAAGCGGATCGGGTAGAAATTGTCGGGTTTCTGGCATTTGGCATACCGACCAATGAACCCAGTGGTGAGAAGGACGAAGTGGATCTTGAGCTCGAGTTTAATATCGCGTTCTCATTTCATCTTACACCGCAGGTGATCGGCTTATTTGAAATCGACGGCAGTTCTGTGGTCAGCGGCCATGAGAATGAAACTGTTGTGAATCTGACTCCCGGAATCAAGATAAGACCCGACCCGGATCAGCCATGCGAAATCGGCGTGGGTGTGAGCTTTCCCGTTTCAAACGACGATGAGTTCGATACCCAAGTTCGCGTATCGGTGTTCCGACACTTCTAGTCAATCCACAGAACTATTTGCTCTGCCTGTGCCGGCACCCACTCACCCACTTTTAGACCGTTCCCCTCTGTGCTTGCTCTAAACATTGCCGCACTTGATCGTCCCCGACTTGATCGAACGCGTTGTACCACTGCCCGACCGCTCGGAACATCGGCGGCATGGAGGGGCAAACAACCTCATCGACCTGATCGCGGAGCGAGTCGATCACATCCGGTGGCGCAACCGGTACTGCTACCACCACCAGAGCAGGATCCTGATCTCGAACGGCCAAAATCGCCACGCGCATCGTCGAGCCGGTCGCTAGACCATCGTCCACGAGCACCACACAGCGGTCTTTGATTTCCACAGCCGCCCGATCGCCACGATAAACGCGTAGCTGGCGATGCAACTCTTGGGTCTCTCGTTTTGTGACCGCGTCGATATCATCTGCGGACAAGGTCTTACACCCACGGATCACCTCCGCGTTTAGAATCCGTCGACCGTCGAGGGTGATCGCACCCATGGCCAATTCTTCTTGGCCCGGTAGTCCCAATTTACGCACGATCATGACATCCAACAGCACTTCCAGTGACCGGGCCACCACGCCGGCCACAATGACACCGCCTCGCGCTAAACCGAGCACCAAAACGTCCTTACGGCCAGCGTATGAAGCCAGTGCCTTCGCCAACACACAGCCCGCTTCGGTCCGGTCTTTGTAGGGCAGTTGCACAGCGTCGCCTTCCGTCTAGCCGTTGGCCAGCAACTTCGTGCCAGCCCGCGACCATGACACGTAAAGATCTGATGGTTCATGGTACCGATATTGTCGACGATGATCGACGCGGACTCCGGCGACTTCAGTACGTAGGCTGTATTGGCTGGCGGCGGCGCGGATCGAGGTCAACCGCACACTTCAACATTCGGCCACAAGACAATGTACTGGCAATGCTCGTATCAATCCGAGGCCACTGCTAATGGCTCCACAAAACAGCGACACCACCGGGAGGACACACCGCTCTGGGAACCGGTTCGACAGAGCGTTGGTTCGGTGGCTTGTCGCACAACCTTTAACACATGGAAAGTGGCCGTGACATTCCACCGATCAAACAATCGTCACATCGATTGCTACGACCGTGGGTCTCTTTCGAGCGTCGCGCGTATTACCTCGATACGCCACACCTCATAAGAGAGCTTATGTCTATTCACCGCAATGCCCATGAACCGATCTAGCTGGTCTAGGTGCCAATATCTCCAATCCGTTCGATCCGCACGGCATCGGCGATTACGTATTGATCAGCCTTGTCGTTCAACCCCACCTTTAGTATCCCACTGGTGATATTAAAATGGGGGTTGAGAGGACCACTACTGTGATCAGGCGGAACATTAATGAGGTTCTTGAACCACACCCCATCGACTTCTACGTCACCACTGATACTATCCAACTCCACTTCCTGATTGACATTAATGGTTTTGGTAGTTAGCTTCTTGGTATCGTCAAAAATAGAAAATGGCGCATTTGTTGCCCTATTGGCGTGTGCCGACCATGTAACTGATACTCTGTATTGACCTGGTAACAGATCCGTAAATGTCCACCTAGCCACGTCTTGTCCCGTACCGCTGGCGCTGAAATGGACATCTGCCTCAAAACCCTGTCCATCTGTCCCTGTCCATTCTTCCTTCTCTTGTAAACTGAAACCTGGATCTCCATCGTCAATCAGCTGTACTAGGTTTCCGATCCGTTCGATCCGCACCGCATCAGCGATCACGAACTGGTCGGCTTCATTGGTCAACTTCACCACCAATGTTCCACTGATAATGTCAAAATCACCGAGATCTTGAAATTTCACACCGTTGACCACCACATCGGCATTTGGAACTAGCTCTTGGTTGATATTGATCTGGGACCCCAACTGCATCGTATCATCCAGAATCATATACGGGGCATCCTTCGCTCGGTTGTCGTGCTCTGACCACGTTGTCGAAACTCGGTAACGGCCCGGCAACAAATCCGTGAACTTCCAAATTGCCTCCTCTAAGGGGGCAACACCGTCGTTCTTGGCGTTGAAATGCACGTCATTGCGGAACCCTTGACCGAGAAACGGATCAGACCATCCACTCCCCTTTAAATCGAAACCTGGATCTCCGTCGTCAATCAGCTGTACTAGGTTTCCGATCCGTTCGATCCGCACCGCATCGGCGATCACGAACTGATCGGCTTCATTGGTCAACTTCACCACCAATGTTCCACTGATAATGTCAAAATCGCCGAGATCTTGAAAATTCACACCGTTGACCACCACATCGGCATTTGGAACTAGCTCCTGGTTGATATTGATCTGGGGCCCCAGCTGTATCGTATCATCCAGGATCATATACGGTGCGTCTTTCGCTCGGTTGTCATGCTCTGACCATGTTGTCGATACCCGGTAACGGCCCGGCAACAAATCCGTGAACTTCCAAGTTGCCTCCTCTAAAGGAGCAACACCGTCATTCTTAGCGCTGAAATGCACGTCATTGCGGAACCCTTGGCCGGGAAACGGACCCGACCATCCTTTACTTGCTGTAAATCGATCAGGCTGTTTGTCCGTGTCGTCAATAATGAAAACGATTGAGTCCGTGGCCCACTGTCTGTAGTTGCCTAAGTCTTGGATCGCAAAGCCAGCGAACGAAGCACTAGCCGTGTAATCGACCTTGACGCTCTCCAGCACATTTTCCATAACGAACTCACCCTCTTCATAGAAAGTCAGTTCATCAGGCGCGGGTTTTCCGTTTGGATTATCGGGATCAGGGGGATCAGGGAGTATTGGAGTTACCTCCACCCCAACAACCACGGGCTTGCCGATCGTGTCGCCGTACTCGACTTCTTCTCTCACGAATTCCCTCAAAAAACTCCGAGTATCACGGAAACTTAGAACAGAAACATAGTCGTAAACGTCTAGAATGTGCTTATGCAGTTGACGACCTTCAAGAATTGGAGCCCCAGGCAATTCATCGCTAGGTGTGCCAAACCAGTGCGGCGTGGCTGCACCGACTACAAGTCCTGGAGCGTTCGCATTCCTCTCAGCTATTAGACGTTTACCTAAATCGGCGTAGGCCTTCAGTCTATTTGTATCGTCCCGCCAACTAGGATCCCTCCACGGCTCGACATCCAGGTTCACACCATCAAACCGTTTTAGTGGATGATCAGACTCTTTGTTATAGTCGACCACTGTCTGGAACAACTGCTCTACACTGCCGCCAGGGTCGATTTCTGTGTCTGAACCCTTTCCTCCAATCAGGGCGAATACCTTTAGTCCCCGATCATGCAATTCTGAAATCAGTTCTGCATAGTCAAGCGACCGTATCTCCAAGTGCTTATCAGGTTCCTGATTGCCTATAAATAAATAGACATGCGTAACTTTCTTTTGAACCATAAAATCAAGAAAAAGCTTTCGATCCCCACCGACATTAGAGAGCATACGAAAGGTCTCTGGAGACGACGCCCATACCGCTCGGGAATCAGCAGTAAATGTAGATCCGGTAGTCGAGGAGAAGGTTGATGTAGGCACAGGTTGAATAACGGCTGGAAAATTACCAACCTCATTGTCCAATGGCACAATATTCGATGACAACAATACACGAGGTTCCAAACCTTCCAAGACGTGTTCGTATTCCGTATAACATTCTCTTACGCGTTTGTAGCGTTGAGGATCTTTGACAGAAAATCGTCGCCGCGCCAATGCAGTGCGCATAACGTCAAACCAACAGTCTTTGAAACGTTGCATTTCTCTTACCTCCAGGTAGATTTTAGCAATCCGAGGTCGTAACAAAGCAGGAATGAAAAGACGTGGGATGAACTTTCAGTTTAATCTTATCCGAACGTTTTGACAAGGGGTGTGATTCATTCCAATCGTAGATGAAACTGATTTTTGCCGTGACCCCGACGGCCGGCCAGCGGGTTGCGACAGCAACACAAACTGAGAATTTGGGGCAAATAGGAAGATGAGGCGCCCGTTTACACTTGCCACTTGGCTTTCAACACTTTGCCCTTTTCCGACCTGTATTGGATGCATCGGTTACCGCTTTCCTGCGCAACTCTCCGTAACACCTGTTGTCCTTATGAGGTCGCTCCAACGGGTACCCCGGCCAGGCCGCACCTGCCAAATAGCGGACAGCCTGAGCCAAAACAATGACTTAAGACCATAGAAAAAAAAGCCGAATGTCTACGAAGTGCGTGTGATCGCCCAGACAATGATCGGACCTGACGGTGATTATCCCGGATCAATTGTTTAGCAGGATTGATTCACACCGGATGTTGAATCGCGACACCGATAACACTGAAAGGGTGTAGGCCGTGGCTAGGGTACTGATCGTGGATGATTCAGCGTTCTCGCGGAAACAGTTATGCCGCATCTTGCGCCCCGCCGGCTACGACATCGTGGAAGCAGATAACGGTGAAACCGGCCTGACGGCGGTCGAAGAACATCATCCAGATTGTGTCGTGACCGACTTGCTCATGCCGAAGATCGACGGCGTGCAGTTCCTTCGGGGGTTACACGCTCGTGGCATCTCTATACCCGTCCTGGTCCATACAGCCGATATACAAGAAACGACTCGAAAGGAATGCTTGGACCACCATTGCTTTGGCTTCGTCAACAAACCCTGTCGCCCTGAAGATCTGCTTAAATGGGTCGAGCAGATGATCCATGAAAAGTCAAATCCAGTCTGATGAAACTCACAGCGGAACATACCGATGCCCTGACCGAAGCATTCAATATTGGCGTTGGACAGGCCGCGTCGATGCTGAGCGATCTGATTGCCACGCGGATTGAGCTTCGGGTGCCCCGCGTGATGCTGTGTGAGCCTCAAGCAGCCATCGAATATTTCAGGGAACATGGCCTGGACGACGCGATGGCGGTATTGCAAGGCTTCAAGGGTCCGATCAATGGCCAGGCATGCCTTGTCTTTCCAAAACATGATGGGGTGACCCTGGCCCAACTTCTCGTCGACGATGAAACGGCGTCTGAAAAGATGAACACCGAATTCAGTGGCGTACTCATTGAGGCGGGGAATATCGTTCTCAACGGCGTGATGGGGGCTATTGCAAACTTACTGGATTATAAGTTTGGATATGATGTACCTGATATCTGTGAACATTCCTTTTGTGTTGATATATTCGGTGCGCAAACGGATGAAAACCCTAACCGTTCTTCGTACCTGTTGGCCAACACAACGTTCACTGTCGCCAACAAAGATATTCAAGGATCCATCCTCATCGCTTTCGAGATTGGTGCGGTGAAGACACTGACGAAGGCGCTTGATGCGCTTGTATGATCATTGGACGGTCACGTCATACAGGTGGGAATCATTGCATGGATCGGTTGGGTTTTACTGCTGAACAGATCCTGGATATGCTTCCAGACGGTGCGTGCATCGTTGGGATTGATTTGGAGATTATTCTCTGGAACCGCCGGCTGGTCCAATGGACGGGTCTTTCCAGTGACCGTCTGGTCGGGCGGACGTTACCCAACGTTTTTCCCGAAGCTGCGTTCCACAAGCACCACGGCCGGATACGAAACGCAATTGAATCTGGGTGCGTGACCGTGTTGTCACCGGGATTTCACCGGCATTTCATCCCAATTAACATCAGTAGTGCATCTCCCCATTCGCTAATGGTCCAGGAGACCCATATCCGACCACTTCCCGGCTTGCCACTGCGGGCGCTGATCATTATCAAGGACATGACACGGGAGTACGGCCAGCTGGCCGAACTACGCAGTGAACAATCACAGCTCAAGACCGCACAGGAAACCGCTGAAGCAGCCAACCAGGCCAAGAGCCATTTTCTGGCGAACATGAGCCACGAGATCCGTACACCCATGACCGCAATTCTGGGCTACGCAGATCTGCTTGAGGATGCTGATCAATCAGACGTTCATCGACATGAATGTGTCCAAACCATTCGCCGCAATGGGGATCATCTGCTATCGATCATTAATGACATCCTCGACTTATCAAAGATCGAAGCGGGCAAGATGGCACTCGAACAGATCGCGTGCTCACCTTTTCAAATCATTGCAGACGTATGCACGCTCATGCGTGATCGAGCCACTGGCAAAGGGCTTGCGCTTGCTATTGAATACGTTGGAGCCATTCCCAAGACGATCCAAAGTGATCCAACACGGTTTCGGCAGATTTTGGTGAACCTCATCGGCAACGCTATTAAGTTCACAAATGTGGGTGGCGTTCGAATCGTCACGCGAATGGTCAACTCGCCTGAAAACCCGATCTCTAGTTTGCGTATAGAAGTCATTGACACCGGCATCGGTATCACACCCGAGCAGCTATCGTCGCTGTTTGATCCGTTTTCTCAGGCCGACATCTCGACCACCCGTACATTTGGCGGCACAGGCCTGGGGTTGACCATTTCCAGGCGATTGGCTCGCATGATGGGCGGTGATATTATCGTTACGACCACGCCGGGAAGAGGCTCTTCGTTTGCCATCACCTTGCCGACAGGCCCCTTGGATGGCGTGGATATGGTTCAGCAAAATTATCCGTTTACCAACAATATCGCAAACGGCTGCAACACGAAACAGAGCACACATAACGCCCTTAACGGCGTAAAAATCCTCCTGGCTGAAGATGGCATCGACAACCAAAGACTTATCTCTTTGGTTCTCCGCAAACAAGGAGCCTCCGTTGAGATCGCCGAGAACGGCATGATCGCCTGTGAAAAAGTACTCTCGGCGACGGAAAGCGGAACACCGTTCGATGTCGTACTCATGGATATGCAAATGCCGGCGTTAGACGGCTACGAAGCAACCCGTGTTCTCCGAGACAAAGGGTACAACAAGCCCATTATCGCTTTGACCGCACACGCCATGACGGGCGATCGTGAAAAATGTCTCAGTGCTGGTTGTGACGAATACCTGACCAAACCCATCAAGAGGAACAGTTTCTTAGCCACGTTGGCCCGTTTTATTCCGGCGCCGTCGATCCTTCCCGGTCCGTAAGAACTTCCGCTGTCATCTGGAAAACAATACCGATCTGAAATTGCTCTGGCGAATGGTCTGTGAACACCGCTTCGCATGACCCGAAGCTTGCCATGCGGTCGCGGATAAAAATACGCTGCATAGATCAACGCTAAGATGTCGCATGGCCGGAATCGTGGTAAATGGCACAAAACCGATCACTACATATGTCCTGTGTTACGTAGGCAACCGGCACATGGAGAACCGATCGACCCACCACTGAATCCATGAGGTCATGTCGGGCACGCGTGGTGGACCGATCAACCCTAACTGATAAAACAATGTCCACCCCACGAATACGGCAACAAGTATCAACATGAAAACCAGAGTTATTTTCTTCTTGACACCTCCGGCCGCTGACCGCTCAGCGGCAATCTTCTGTGCGCCTTCGTCCGTACTTTCCTTTCGGCATGATTCATCGATGATCTTGCGGGCGTATTGAACAAAGGACGAATCCAATTTGTATGGAATGTCGGTCGTGAAAGGCAGAGTGTTCGGCAGGACGCGAATACCGTAGATTTTTGGACCGACCTGATTACCGAAGATCAGATCGACCCACGATCGACCTATCGGCAGTACAAAGAGTACCGGCACCGATTGACCTCTTAATCGGTCCGCTAAAAAAGCCGTCCACAGCAAGATCGTCTCTGACGGCGAACCGGCACATACCGGCACACGGATGTGCTTAGCGGAAATCGCTGCCCGGCTGAGGTGTTGACCAACAACTTCCCGCTCAATCTGGTAAAGAACGCGCATAAACCCCTCTTGACGTTGTCCCATTTCCTTTCGGTCCGTAAGATAGGCAATAGGGTCAACAAAACCGCATTGAGCGATGTTGGCAGGTTCAAGATTCTCAGACATCGTCCGCAACTGGGCTTGAGCAGCGTCGATAATCTCGCTGACGTCAGACGCCAACGTCGTCGAGTGACACTGTTGTTCGATCTCTGCAAAACAGGAGAAAACCTCACGGACGATCCAGGGAAGCGGTATTTCAACACATTGTGCGCAAACCACCATGGGATAGCGTTTTCGTCCTTTGCCATCGCTAGATGACCAGATACGACCAGCGACGATCTCTCGGCCCATCCGCCAAACAAACAGGTGGTGAAAATTTTCCAGACGTTGGGTGCTTTCAAGCCGATCCCAGGCACCCGAATCGATGCTCCGGCCTATGCCCTCGATGTACAGATCCCGTCTGACATCGACCAAGAGATCGGTCATATCACCCAACTCGGGGATATGGTCGTCCCAGCCCGGATGTTTGCCGAACGCCGCCAGCGAGATCTTCATACCAGAACGCTGGCGACGTGCTCTGGCACCGAACTTGTGTGACCACGGCGCGATCAGCAGACCTCCCCGGTGACCAACGTGCGATCAGAATGAAAATCGGCCATCCGACGTATCTCTTTCATTTGGCCAACTGTCCACGGCAACGGTCGGCGGCATATCGCCAAACTTCGAACATGGAGGACTCTCAGATACCGTTTGACCCCCATGCTCATATATCATCGCCTCTTTTCACATTTGTGTGTCTCGATCTATCGTTATACCCCGACGATGTGTTGTACCGACCCTGGGCAGCAACACTGAATGGGTGTTTGGCGTTGGTTAAAAAGTGATTTCCGTTGATCACAAAAGCGATCTGTCGATGTGTCGAAAACAGGCTCGCTCACTGCCAAAACGATGGCGACATCACCTCGATCACGGGCCTTGAGGGGGATACGCCTTTATCTACTTGATTTTTATGTATTTATATATATTTGCATTGTTGCGAACAACCATTGAACCACTGGGCCTCTGGCGGTCTTGACGTTTGCCAACGGGCGTGCTGCTATGGGCACAAAGGGAATGTGAGCCAATCGGGTCAATCAACCGATAAGAATCGGTAGTGATGCTCTGGTCCATCCTGGCAAAACGAGACTTATACGGCCCGAAGCCTGTTTCCTGGCCAGAACTTAAAGAACAGTGGCAGCTGTCTAGCGACCAACTGATCCCGTTGACCCCGTTGGTGATCACAGCGGCGATCCTCGGTGCCTTATTGCTGCTTATCCGCAGCCGATGGCCCCAGCGCATGTGGCAGAAGTTAGGTGGGGCTGGTCAAGCTGTTGTTCAACTGCTGGCCCCTTCTGGATTAAAGCCCTCAGAAAAATGGACTTTGGCTTGTATGGCACGACGGTTAAATATATCTGATCCGTCGACCCTTCTAATGTCGTCACACACATTCGACCACCATGCCCGTGCCTATACCCAATCTGTCAAACCGCAACGCAATAGAAAACTCCAATTACGCATTGAACGAATTCGTCGCGCTGTATTCAATGGTACACCGAGCCGCCGGCCGCTTGTGACATATCGGGTAAAGGTAAAACGCCTCGATTCACTGACCCGACGATTGGCGTCGCAAGGTGCCAAACATGCTCAAGACGTCGCACAGATGACCACACACTACAAGAACCTACAAGCAGAAACACAAGAAGAAGGTCTCAAGCTGTGCTTATCGCTGGAGCAAGATGTCAAAAATAGTTATCGAAAAGCGATACTATCTTGGACCCGTCCCAGCGATCACGGAAATGATGCGGGACGTCAGAAGTTGGAAATGACCAGCAATGATGTGCCGATGATATCGAATCTGATTGAAGCGTTGGGGTATCGGCCCTATCGACATGTCGAAACACGCCGTCATCGCTGGACTTGGCGCGGTTGTGCAGTGAGTCTTGATTTGGTGCCCTACTTGGGCCCATTTGTCGAAATCAACGGTCCTTCGGAACAAGCGGTGCAAAAAGTCCTCCATCAATTGGGGTTGGGGGCCTCGCGTTGTTTGGTTCAATCTGATCAGAGCCTGCTGGACGCCTTCCTGGCACAACGCGGCATTGAAGATCGCTACATCCCCTTAACGCCGTCCGCACGACATTCTTGAAACCATCAACGGCGGGACGCACGGCGAGCCTAAATTCGGTCGTTATGTCGTTTTCTTCACTAGCCCCAATGGGATCCAACACATGCCCAGGGAATGGGCCACCAAGCCATCGATTGGCATTCACACGGACGTACCCGCCTGGTGAATGAAGCCAAACCGAAACCCGTGGTTCGCAATGGAATCTCCAAATGGCGGATCCGGCTGGGTCGAGCGTCGTTGGCTTTGCGTTTTTTCTTTTGTTTGGTAACTTTTGTCATTCGCGTAAGTTTTCAGTATAAGCCCGGTGGCCGTTGGACGACGAACACATGCCAATCGACGGTACGATCTGCGTGGACATGTGGCGGGCTAGGTAGCTCAGTTGGTAGAGCACGGCACTGAAAATGCCGGTGTCGCCGGTTCGATCCCGGCCCTAGCCATTGATTTGGTATCCAGTTAGCGATTTTCGTCGCTAGAACATGCCCGACCCACCTAACAAGAGTGTGACCCCCGACCGATTGGTTTGGGCCTACCGGCACGGTGCGTTTCCTATGGCACACAGTGCCAACGGCCCGGTCAAATGGTACATTCCTGAACCACGGGCCATCTTGCCGTTGGAACGGTTCCGCGTACGGCGATCCCTTCAGCGGCGGGTGCGGCAGCGACGCTTCCACATCACCTACGATCGGGCGTTTGAACAAGTCATTCGGGCTTGTGCCCAGCCGCGTTTACATACATCTGAGACATGGATAAATCAAGAGATCATCGAAGCCTACCTACAGCTACATACATTCGGGTTAGCCCACAGTGTGGAAGCTTGGTCAAGTGCATCGGATGTGAATCCGGACAATACGACCTGCCCGGTGGGTGGATTGTATGGGGTCGCCATTGGGGGTGTTTTTTTCGGCGAATCGATGTTCTATCGGGTCACCGACGCGTCAAAGGTCTGTTTGGTCCATCTGGTAAATCTTCTTCGTCAGGCAGGTTTCATTCTTCTGGACGTACAATTTTCCAGTCGACATCTTGAGCAATTTGGTGTTGAAGAGGTATCCCACACCCGCTATATGCAGCTGCTGGGTGCAGCGATTGAACGGCCTGTCAAGTGGAATCCGAACGAACTTGCCAGTGACCTGGCTGTCCAGACATACGCCACCAATCGCCTGTGACATGGCCCTGTGATACAGGAAGTAAACAACGGCCATACCCGCAACGGTCAGGCGGGGTAATCTGGTTTTTGCTGCCAATCCAACTCTGTCGTACCGGGGATACCGTGGTACTGACGCGGAAACTGATAGTCTTTCCGCAATGGATAACCCACCCAATCCTCCGGCAACAGAATGCGGCGAAGATCGGAGTGACCTTCAAAAGAAATCCCCATCAGATCATATGCTTCACGTTCGTGCCAATCGGCTGCCGGCCACAGGTCCATCACTGACGGGATGGTAGGATGGTCACGATCGACCCACACTTTTACCGAAAACCAGTGTCGGTGTGTGGTCGAATAAAGTTCATACACCGCGCACAATTGGTTGTCGGCCACATAGTCGACAGCAGAGATACATCCCAACCAATCGAACAATAACGCAGGATCGTCGCGCATAAACCGAGCGATGGATCGCCACTGTTCAGGCCCCACGTGGATTCGAGGATGCTTGTCTTCCGGCCGCGCATCAGAGATCGCTGCGCCAAATTGTTCGGTCAGACGGTTAGCGATCTGGATCGCGGTCATAATGGCCCACCTGTGTGAAGTGTCCAGTCATCTAGGGCTACTGGCTTGTATTTTAACAGTTTGTCGGCTCGCCACAACTGTGATCATGGGCGGGTCCGCCAAGCAATCTGGCTTGACACGACCCTGCGGTACCCGAAAATGAGTGTGGTCAAGCACCAAAACTGACGCCGTGCTGGAGCGCAATCGTGGCGGGTGTAATTCAGTGGTAGAATGCCAGCTTCCCAAGCTGGACGTCGCCGGTTCGAATCCGGTCACCCGCTATTCCTTCGGTCCGATCTGCAGATCGTTGATGTACGGTTTGTTGAACCATCTTTCGGCAGTCGGTGTGTCTTGCTCAATCCGTTTGCGTCCTCTCTAATACACACAGACATGTGTGATTGAATCACAGACCTACCATGTGTAGACAGGTTGGTCACTGACGCCTGAACATACGGACACGTTATAATGAGACACCTTTCGTCTTTTCTATGAACCTCGCTGCAATTCACCCCCTGGTTTCTATGACACAGCATCACGTCAGCGGCGCGGAAAACTCGGTCGTCCAATCCGGCAGTGGCAGCAAGCCACAGCAACGTCCGAAACGTTATTTCGGACCATTACGACGACTTGCCGGCAGCCTACTGTGCATCGGTACAGTGATCTGGCCATCCGCTAGAGTCGCCAGAGGTGGTGATTTTACAGATGAGCCGATCGGCGCCCGAATCACGCTGGCCAAGGACCGGATTCAAGTCTTCACCGATACGATCGCTCGCCAGGCCTCCGTGGCTTACCCTCTGGCTTCTGCCACCAATCCGGCCGCCGACGACTTTGTCCGCACCAAACCGGCGGACTACACCGGATATGGTCTCCTGATCACCAGTGAGGTCTTTTTTAACAACGGCACAACGATTACGGGAGGTGGCGGCATTGGATCGGTGCGCCTGCCCGAGGCGGGAACCCTCTCGGCCGCGTACGTTAGATTTGACTCCCATGATGGCCAGAGCCGTCAAGGCGACGACTATGTCCTAAGGTCCAATGAGTTTTTTCTGGGTTATAGCCATCGCTTGAAAGAGTTTTTGGCTGTGGGTGTCGAGGTTCAGTTGACCGATTCGACACTAAAAATCGGAGATACGTTCTTAGGATTTGAGCGTGATACGGAAAGCGATACCTTTGGAGTGGGTTTGGACTTAGGTGTCTTAGTCGCGTTACATGAAACGTTTACCGTGGGTGTACAAGGGGGTATCAAGTGGGACCGGACAAAAACAGACGGACAGGTCATGCTGCCAGCACCGGTGCCGATCAGACTCAAAGACACAACAGAGATATCTGAAGTGAAACTCGGCGTCGGATGGCGCCCGAAGCCGTCGCTGGGGATATATGTCGACTTGCAGCATGTCCATTTGGAGGACGATCTGGGAACGACCGAACTGGGCCGCATGTTTGTGGGCACAGAGGCGATCATTTCCCCCACTCAGGCGCTGCGGTTTGGTGGCGTGTTCGATACCCTCGGCGAAGCTGGGGTCTCCGCTGGGTTAGGGTACTACGGAATCGAGGGTGTCTCTGTAGAGTTTGCGTATGCTTACAACACGTTTCCAGAGGTTCGGAAGGAGTTTGGCCGGGGACATATCGTGAGCTTTTCGGTGATCTGGTTGTTCTGATCTGCTGGCGACTGGTGTTAGGACACACACAGGGACACTGGGCAGCCAGTCCAACGAGCGCAAATCCACCAGCAAAACGTCAATACCCCACGTTCGCAATCAGTCCCAGATTCAACCTTGCGCAACAGTAGAGAAGCCAAGTAGAGAAAAAGTTGATCTTTCTTTATGTTGGTTGCATCGCGAAAAATGTGTCGCGACGGGTGATACGCTGAAGCCAACCTAACAAGTCAACATGTCACCGCGATGGCGCGAAAGAGGCGTGCTTGACCGGAGCCAATCAAGGTCGGTCTTTGTCAACCCACCACGACACGCGCGATTGTATCGACCAGCGATCTTGTTTGGGTTAGTGTCTGGACATAATCAGTACAACCCGCCTCAAGCCACCGATGGCGACCTGACTCCCCCGGACGGGTCGTTAATGCGATGATCGGAACGTGACACCCTGTATTTCGCAAACGACGGACCAAGGCACAGTCATCGTTTCCGCACATCTGCGTGTCAAGCAAGATCGCATTGAACGACCGGCTGGATTCGGATGCGGCAGCCAATAATTCGTACGCCGAATCCGCGGCGGTGGCCAGTGTCACACTGGCACCGGCGCCTTTCAGGATGACCGATATGAGTAGCTGACCATCGGTCCGATCAGCAATCAGCAACACCCGGATTCCCTGCAGCCGACCTTCGTGACGATGATCTGTGTTCAGCGATCGTCCCTTGGACAATGTGCCAAGGGTCAATTGAGGAAGCTGATCAGTCATCGAAATGCCATCCAAAGAGCCAACTGGGATCGTCAGCGTCGCGGTTGAACCTTGATTGAGCCTGCTGTGGATGGCCAGATCACCGCCAAGCAACTTGGCCAGATGCTTAGAGATCGCCAGCCCCAGCCCCGTACCACCGTAGCGACGTGCAGTGGATTCTTGAGCCTGCGCAAAAGGGGTGAACACCCGCTGCAGGTGCTTCGACGTCATCCCGATCCCCGAATCGATCGCTCGGAAGCAGAGATGAGGATCGTCAGGCAAATTGAGCGTACGCATCTCGACCGTGACTCGGACGCCGCCGCGCTCGGTGAATTTGACGGCGTTGTCAACGAGATTGAGTAATATCTGACGCAACCGCATCGGATCGGTATGGATGTATTTGGGGATTGCCCCAAGACATGAAGCCTCTAGGACCAAACCCTTTTCCGCCGCCGCCGCCTGCATCAGTGAAACGATCTCGGTAACGACCTGTCCCGGATCGCTGGCCACACGTTCGACCCACATCTTACCCGCTTCGATCTTCGAAAGGTCCAAGGCGTTGTTGATCAGCTTCAACAGGTGGCTGCTGTTCTGACGGATAATCTTCACCAAACCTATTGCGTCTGCCTGGTCCCGCAATGATTCATTCAACAGATCTGTGCACGCAAAGATCGCTGAAATCAGCGTACGCAGATCGTGGGTCACCGTGGACAGGACGGGGTCTTTCGTCCCCAGGTTGCACCTGTCTGCGGTGCGACGATGGCTAAGCGTAGTCGGTTCTGTCACCATGCTTCAAGGTTTGTAAAGATTCGATCCAACCAATCTGACTCAAGCGGGGGTTGCTGGGTGGCCTCAGGGTCAAACGGTAACAGAAGTTCAAAGCCGGGGCCCTTGGGCGCTGCAGAATGTACCATCAGGTTTCCACCATGGTGGTGAGCGATAAAAAAAGCTGACAAAATATCCATGTTCATCTCCCCGGAAAATGCGCTACCCGGGCGCACAGAGGCGAACAAGGATGCCGTCTGTTCGGTATTCCACGCCGGCCCATCTCCAGAAAGCGTGCACCGCACTCCAGAAGATCCGCATATCGCGTCGTCCTGTCTGACCCGTATCTGTACCTGACGCCCCTGATCGGTCATCATCCCAATCCGCGACGACAAAATACAGATCAGGCGCCTGATCATCTTCACATCGGCCTTAAGAGGTGGTAATCCCCGGGCTATATCTACATGGATGGACACCCCTCGTTCATCCAAGATAGGTGAAATCTTTTGGACCTCTTGGTCGACCAGTTCGTCGATCATGACGCAACTCGTAAACGTGTACCCTGATTCCACAGTGGCATTTAGGACCTCGTCTACAGCCTGAACGATCCGTTGACTTTCCTGCTGGGCCAGCGCCCAAAGATCGCCCCAGTTGACGTCGGCATCGGAGATCTGATCGCTCACAGTCACAGGCACCAGGTCGAAAAAAGCTTTCAGCGCTGTCATGGAATAACGAACCCGAAACGCCAAGCTTGCCGCCAAGACGGTAAAACTGCGGACGCGGTCTAAAATCATCATCCGCTGAAGGACGCTGAGTTTCTCCCGAACCAGGATATCGCGCTCACGCCGCACCAAGTAAAATTCCATGGCCCGTAACAAAACGCCGCGTAGTTCACGCAGATTCCAAGGCTTGGTGATGTAGCGAAACACACCACCACTGTTGACCGCTTCGATAGCGCTGCCAAGATCAGAATATGCAGTGGTGATAATCCTAATAATATCCGGCCAGTCGCGACGAACCCTTCCCAAAAGATCGACCCCTGACTGACCGGGCATCCGCTGATCGGTGATCAGCACACCAACCTGTTCGCCTGCGCGCTCAAGAATTTCCAGAGCGTGTCCGGCGCTTGGGGCGGTGATCACACGAAAATCGTTAGAGTACGCCTTGTTGAAGTACTTTAATGCCTGTTCTTCGTCGTCAACAACAAGAACAGAAAACTTCTTATAATCGTAACCTCGATCCATCAAATTAAGACTCCGAGTCGGCTAGAGGCAATTCGAACGTCACATGAGTTCCTCGCTCCTGGTCGCTGCTGATCCTGATCGTACCCCGGTGATTGTGGACGATCGTATGACAGATGCTTAAGCCAAGCCCCATGCCTTGCCCCACCTCTTTGGTGGTAAAAAATGGATCGAACACACGCGACAAATCTTCTGGTTTGACACCCTGTCCATTGTCCCATACCTGGATGCTCAACTTGTTTTCGTTGCGACGGGAACTTACTCGGATCTGTGGTGTACGCCGATCTCGCACAGATTCGACGGCATAGATGGCATTGGTCAAAAGGTTGACAAGCACCTGACTGATGTGCGACTTGGAACCCACAACCTGGCTCCGCGGCGCCAAATCTTCCTCAATATGATGACCGTTGTGCAGATGAGCCGTAAACCGCATCGCTGTCTTCAGCGCGTCGCATACGTCAAATCTTTCCTGACCAACCTCATGCTGCGGGTAGGCGAAAGCGCGCAGGTCCGAGACGATGTCACGGATCCGCTGCATCCCTTGATCGATGTCCTGGAGTGTATCTTGAAGGTCTTCGTCGGCCCGATCAGCGGTTTGTTGAAGCAACTGAACAGCTGTCATGGCAAAGTTCAACGGGTTGTTAATCTCGTGCAACAACCCTGCCGACAGGCTACCAAGCGCATTGATTTTTTCGCTCTGGATCAATTGAGCCTCAGTGGCTTTAAGGCGATTCAGCGCCTCCTCTAGCCGTTGATTTTGCTGACGCAAATCCTTCTGAAGGAAGGCGGTACGCAAGAGATTCCTGATGCGCGTCTTGACTTCAACCGTGCTGAACGGCTTGGTCAAAAAATCGTCGGCACCGCGTTCCAAAGCTTCGATCTTAGACCCCTCGTCGACTCGCGCGGTAAGCAGAACGATCTTGATATCACTTGTTTCCTGATGGCGTTTCAACGTCCGACACACATCCAGACCATCCATGACCGGCAACATCAGATCTAACAACACCAGATCGGGCTGCTTCTGACGTGCCAACTCTAGACCGGAGGCTCCGTCGGCCGCTTGAAGCACCCGGTATTCTTCCGACAACACCGAGACCAGGAAGTTACGTATGTCCGGTTCATCGTCCACCACCAACACTCGCAATGGCCCCTGGCCAACTTCTGTTGCCTCTTTTTGTTGGCGAGATCGCGCCAACGACCCCAAACGATCAGCGGCGCTGAAGGTCACCGCAAACGGATCGTCCTCTGTAATGCTTGCCTGGGAGACCTGTTCTGATTCTGATTCGGCGACGATCGTATCGTCAACCGCCATTTCTATCACGAACGTCGTCCCCACACCTTCTTGACTGTGGACCGACAGCTGGCCATCGTGCTCTTCGATCAACTCTTTGCTTAACGCCAAGCCCAACCCAACACCCTGGTACTTACGCGTGGAAGAGCCGTCAGCCTGACGGAAGCGATCAAACACATGAGGCAATTCATGATCAGGAATGCCAATACCGGTATCTTGTACCTCCACCCGTGCCGTAGAGCCATCTTGTGACCATCGAGAGATAATCTCACCTCCCGCCGGCGTAAATTTGATCGCATTGGTCAGGAGATTGAGCATCACTTTTTCCAATCGCGGAGGATCACCGCTGATCATCAGAGGTTCAGAAAGCCCCTCCGAACGCATGTCAATCTTCTTCTCTGCGGCCAGCTGCCGGATCGAATCTACGATCCCGGGCACAAAGGTGGCCAGGTTAACGGGCTTCTTATCCAACGCCAACCTTCCCTCTTCCAACCGTAAAACCTCGAGCATGTCGTTGATCAATTTCAGTAAACGCAAACCATTGTTCTTGACCAGCAAAAGCGTATGACCGACTCTTTCGGGCAGCGGCGGCTGCCGATGAAGCAACATTTCGATCGGTGACAGGATCAGTGTCAGTGGCGTTCGCAGCTCATGATTGAGGTTGGCAAAAAACTGCGATTTAAGTCTATCCATCTCGGTCAGGCGTCGGTATGAGTGGTCTAACTCTTTATTCCGTGTATCCAACTCGTGACGCAGACGAAAGTCTTCCATGTGTCGAACGGTTGAATAATGGCGCGCTGTCACGCAGATGATAGAAGTGAGGATGATGAAAAAGAGATTGTTCATCAGGATGCTTGGCACCAACAGTGTTTTGTGGTGAAGCAGACACGCGGCCGTGTAAGAGACGATCACAATCGCACAATACGCCGCGGCTCCCCTGCCGGTATAGGGTGCCAGCAAGCAAGTGCCGACGATCATCAAGTTCATCCCGGCGTAATACGACGACACGGCGCCGTCGGTCAGATAGATCATCCAGCACATCGCAAAAACAGGTGCCAGGACCAGCGCGCTGTTAAGAATACGGATATACCTGGAGCCCGAGGCGCTGAGCGTCCACACAAACGACGGCACAAGGACCGCTGTGCAGATCAACCGGACGTAGAAAATCGGCCAGAAAAGCCCGCTTTGGTCGTAGATAAAATAATCGAGCACGCCACCGATAGGCACCAAAACCAGCACCAAGACGTAGCCTATACGGGTACGCCGCAGCAGCAGATCGTGCACGACCGCTCGGTAGGCCTGCTGTAAATCATCGCTCTCCAGCACGCGGCTCATGGTCTTTAGGACCGTCGGCCAGGTGTGGCTGGCTTTCGGACCTCCAGGAAAATGTTGGTTCCCGTTTCCTCTGTAACAACCCGCCGCTGGCTGTATCTGGATGCCAAAGCCAACATGTCACTTTCGTCGCGGTGCACCAGATACCACTCAGCCACATGTTCCAGCGAACGCCGATTCGGATTGCGTGTGTGAACGTTGGTGGTCACCACTAGACCTCCCGGTAGTACCCAGTCGAAAAATAAGTCTATCAATCGTCGACAGATACGGTCCGACAGGTAGTCGAATAAACCCGCACAATACACTATATCGTAGGACGGTTCGACGCACGTTTGGCGTTGTGATGCTTTTTTTAGCAGATCATGGATCGACTGGTGCACAAACTCAACCCGTGTGTTCTGTGTTTCCTTGAGCACGCTGGTGTTGATCTGAGCCATGATGTAGCTGAGCGTTTCCTCATTAAAATCGATCAGCCTAAACTCGCTTGCACCGGGTGTGGAGGGATCACTGACAAAACGGCGGACTTCCTCTGCCGGACCGCATCCGATGTTGGCCACACGAAATACCCGGCCTTCTTTAGCGATGCGACGGGCCTCTGCGTTGAGGCATTGGGTCAACCAATCAATACGATTGCGATGGGCCTGAGCAACGTCACTGCGAAGGAACGCGGAGTTGATCACTTTTGCGTATGCATTGCTCCCCTCCCATCGATTTCGCAGAATCATGTTGACCATCTCATAATCACCCGCATAGCCAAGCGGTTTGGTGTAAGCTCGGTGCATAAAGGGCGAACAAAGCATAAATGGATGGAGTTCACGTTGAGCAAACGCTTTGTGGCTGGTCAGCTCATCACCGGAAATCTGTCTGGCTTCTTGTTCAAGATATCCGATTAACTCGTCGAGCTTTGATCCAACCACGTGCTCCACATCGGCCACAAATTCAGTGGCAACATCTTCAGATGCGTGGGGCTCTCGAACACCCACAACGGCTTCTCCTTCTTCCAACCAAAGGCTCAGCTCATCGAGAAAGTTGCGCAGCTTGGAAACAGCCAGCTCGTATGTGGGGCGCAGATTTCGTTGACTGCTCTCCCAATCTTCGACGAATTCTCGAACCTCGCCACGAAGCTCGGGCCCAGGTGCCAAGTCGATGAGATTGGACCAGGGATCGATTAGCGTGACCGACACGATCAGAACCAACCCTGTACTGACCAGGTTGCTTACGACCGCCCGGCCACTGTAAATCGTTCGGTCTCCACGACAGATACGTAAATCGGTGATGACCTCACTAAGCTGAACGATTGAGTAAGGGTTATACACCTCGAACACCGCCGAACTACGGCTGAGGCGCAATAAGGTCCCTCTTGCTTCAACGAGTTGGCTATTCCGGAACGCGACCAGGCTATCTGTTGCCAGTGCCGGATGATTCACAGCTAATTCCATTTATTTAAGTTAAGCCGTTGTTTCAGATAAGCGCCGCTGCCACCTCCCTCCTGACCAATCTGGTTCTACGCCCCGTCCTTCCACACCGAGACAACCGACGATCCGTGACATGTTCTCCGGAATCGGTATGCTTTCGCCGGCATTGCTATGAATCCTGTTGACGTGGTGAGTTTTTGGTCTGTGACCCGTGCTGGCGTCACGTTTAGGTCTACTACACATTCGGTGACTCAATCGACGGCAATATGGCGTCGCCGTTCTGCCAAGATCACGTTCAGAGCTTTAGTATATCCAGTATTGTCAGTTTTCAAGGACCGGTGGCCCGATCGTGCCCACATCAACAACGAATCAGTACAAAGGCCAATGCGATGCCAACACCCTACGATCACTACGATTCGGCCATCAACGATTCCGGTCGGCCCAGCGCCCTATCCTCGGTTGTATGCACACTCTCATCGGAGCGGACAAGGACCCATAATATCCTCCATCATCACGTACTTTTTCGGTGTGACGATCAGCGACGTCGGCCGGACGGTCTGTAACGCCAAACCCGCATCGGTCCGGTAGGAATCACGACCGATACGCCGTCGGCGCGGGTGTGAGCAGACCGGGAACGAATTCTGAGGTCTGGTCCGGCTTGTGCCGAATATAATTAAAACGTCGATGAGCAACCAATCGCTGAAACAAACATGACTCCCACCCACAATCATCGAGACCTCCTGTTCGCCATCCGGCCGCTGGTACGTTATGTCGATGAGCGTCAGGCCATCGTCGACGTCTACGTGTCTATCTTCCAATCTCGCCACCCACACGGCAGAAACCCCGATATATCAGCCTTGCCACTGGAGGTCCATGTGTTGGTCGAAGGACCAGACGGCTGCGCATATCAGCAGCAAACCCGGCTGAACATCCAAGGTCAAGCTGGTCGAATTCGTTTTGAAATGGGCGATCCGCAGCGGTGGTGGCCTTCGGGTATGGGTGACCAGACGCTCTACAACCTAAGTGTGTCGATTCTGGTCAACGACGAGTCGGTCTATCAGTGGAACAACACCATCGGGCTGACCTCGGTGCGTCCGGTCAACGTGCAACCGGTCTTTACCGGCGATGTCTCCCACGATACCGCAGGCATGGGCATGGCCTTGGAAAAAGAAGCCACACTGCTTGTCAACGGTCGGCAGTGCCTGATCCGTACAGTGGTGCCGGTCAATCCAGATGATGAACAGAGTGTGCTGCCTGTCGGTGAGCATTGTCTGCTGGTCGTCCGCGGCCACTATGGTCCCGATCTGTTGTACGATGCGGCGGATCGAGCAGGCACACTTTTGGTCCAGTCAATCCCCGTCACAGCAGACCTGCACGGTAGTGATCGATCTCAGATCGACCGCCTGGCGGGCCATCCGTCTCTAGCGGGGTGGCTGGTAGGCCCCGCCGACCAGGCGGCGGACATGATTGCCAGCCGGATCCATGAAATGGACCCCACACGTAGTGTTCTGCGTCACCTGGACCGATCCGCAGGGTAGAAAAATCGCCAAACCGTTGCCGATCTCCTACCATAGCCGCCGATATGATTCCCCTGTTTCTAGGCCTAAGCGCTGCCAATATTTTGGTGTTGGGGTTAACATTTGGAGCGGGCCTTCTGGCCGCCGGACCCGCCACCGCCCTACCATCGTCAGGATATGCGTTTCACATTACCATCGGTATTGCCGCAGGCTTGATGACAACATTGACGCATACAGCGGTCTATACCTACTTCATGGCGACCAGCAAGTGGCTACAAGCCGCAACTGACAAGGCCGACCTCGATCCAACGGTATTTGTTGCACCGGCGAAGTCACGAAAACACCGTATTCTGAGCACGGTGATCGCAGCGCTGGTCATAACGATCTTGACAATGTTTGCGGGGGCCGCAGCGGATCCCACGGCACAGCCATGGTTACCATCCATCATCCACATGCTTATGGGGTTGACGACCCTCGCGGTCAACCTATTGGCTGCTGTGGCACAGTTTCCGTTGGTTCAGCAACAGGGTCGTTTGATTGATCAGGCGTTGGCGATCCTCAACGATAGACCCAACGTTCGGTTGGATCATGTTTGAGTCGAACAGAGGAACCATCCACAACATGAGACGACCATTACCGATGGCGATCAGAGCCGCTTGGGCAACTGGGTGTCGGCCCGTTGGGGCCGCCGATCCTCAGAGGCGACGTTTGAGTGCCACGATGGTCTGGATGCGATTCGCCCAATGGTGGATGATTTTTGCGATCGCTGGCATTGTGGCTTGTCAAAGTGCCGCGACGGCACAGCAGTCGGTAAGCGAGCACGATCCACCCACGACACCTAGTGACGATTCCCACGACGCCATGGGTACCATCGAGTCTGTTGATTCTTGGCTGAGTCGAATCGAAGCCCGCGCAACGACAGTCGTGACCCTGCACGCGGACCTGCTGTACGATCGGATTCAGAGACTCGTGGGTGACCGACAGCGTCGATTCGGCAAGCTTGTATTCCATGCCGGCCCGCCAGGTCGGTTTTGTGTTCAGTTTGATCGCCTTCTGGTCGATCGTCGGCTGGACCGCGACGTCCGGCGCTATATCTTTGACGGCCAGTGGCTTGTCGAACGATATGACAGTGAGAAACTATTGATCAAACGCCAAGTGACCCGACCACCGACGCCGGGCCAGACCCGTCAAGATGTCGACCCCCTGGCGTTGGGATCCGGTCCATTTGTCGTACCTGTGAGCCTAAAAAAAGACAGGCTGCTCAAACGATTTAACGTGACATTGCTTCAATGGAAGCGTGATGATCCCGCCGATACAGTTCATTTTGGTTTGGTGCCCAAAGTCGCTCAAGCCGGTGGTCTGATCAGAATTGATCTTTGGTACGATCGTAGAACACTTTTGCCAGTTCGGGTTCGCACCCTCGATCAGTCAGAGAACGAGTCCGTGGTGACATTGAGCAAGACCATGGTCAACCAACCGGTGAACGATCACGCCATCGATACCTCTTTACCCACTGAAGATGGCTGGCGGATCGAGATCAAACCTTTGGAAGATCAACCCGCGCACCCATAAGCAGCGGGTGCGATGACATCACGGTAGTATCATGCTCCTGCGCTATCTCCGTTACGGCAACGCCGCAATGAGCGCGTCGATCTGTTGGGCGCTGTTATAAAAGTGCGGACTGGCCCGTAATCGACCTTCGCGTACCACGATCACAATACCACGCCGCTCCAGGTCCGCCACGATCTTGGCCGGCGGCGGTGTCAAACGACGTGCCGGATCGGGAGGATCGAATACCACGATGCCACTGCGTTCAGAATCACCGGCCGGACTATAAATACGGTAGTCTTTTCCGGAAAGTCCATAACGCAGTCTGTGGGTCAACGATTCAATGCGCGACCAAATGGTATCGATGCCGATCTGGCCCAACAACGTTAAGCTAGCACCCAATGCCAGTATTCCTGGGATGTTGTAGCTGCCAGGCTCGAATCGCTTAGCGGTTGATTCGAACTCAAATCGATAGTCGCCGTAGTTGGTACTGTCCACCATATTCATCCAACCAATGACATTCGGATGCAACTGGCCCACCAAGTCTTTCCGGGCATAGAATAGGCCACATCCTTCGGGAGATAGCAACCATTTGTGGCCGTCGGCCGATAGAAAATCGATTCCCATCTGCTGTACGTCCACCGGCATCGCTCCGAGACTCTGAATGGCATCGACGCACAAGTATCCCCCGACACGGTGCACCGCTTGACTGATAGGCCGCAAATCGATCCTAAATCCGGAGGCGTACTGCACGTGAGAAATGGATACAACACGTGTTCGCTGGGTCGTGGCGTCTAGCACATCCTGGATATCAATCTGGCCATTGGGCTTCTGACGGACCTCTACAAGCTCCACGCCTAGACGCTTTAGGTCCTCCCACGGGTAGCGGTTGGCGGGATACTCGACGTCGGAGATGACCACACGGTCTCCGGGTTGCCACGCAAGGCCCTTGGCGACCAGACTCAGGCCTGTCGACGTGTTAGCGACAAAAGCAATCTCATCGTGCCCCGCAGCGCCGATGAACTGAGCTGCTCGTTGTTTGATGTTCTTGACCTGTGCATACCAAGCCGCGCCACAGTAAGCCGCTGACTGAGCCTGATCGGCGTAGCGATGAATCGCTTCTGCCGCCGGAGAGCTGATGGGTGCGACGCCCGCATGGTTAAAAAAAACCAGCTTGCGCAAAATCGGGAACTGAACCGATAGATCCCGGAATGCTTGGCTTGCCATGGATGTCGATCCTAGACTATCCAAGTCGCCGGGGCCAGTGTCCGGCGGTGACGCAGCGATACGGGAAAATAAGAGATGTAAACGGCCCCTGCCGATTAGGGGCGATAAGGCCACCTGTACAGCGTCAGCTGACCATGAACACGTGGTACCATACTTGACAAAACGTGGGGACACGCGGTGCATCCCAGACCGGTGTGTGGTCTGGTGATCGCTCGCATCGTGTATTTGTTTAGAAAGCGTTGACAAGTTGACACGTCCCGGCACTGTTAGTCCGGTTTTGGCGGTTTGCGGACCAGAGGTCTTCATGACGGGCATCATGGTGATATCACTGGCGGCCATGTTGTTGATCGCTGGAACGCCGTCGGCGACCGCAAAACCGAATGACCAGATCAAACTGTCTTCAATTGTGTCCAAGCTGCTAGACGACCCAGTGATCACGCCGGCTCAGCGCCGATCACTGGCGATATTCCATGGCCAGTGGGATCGGCTTGACGACCCTACACGGCAAGAACAGGCCCAGATCGCCATGCAGCGGTACGATCTGGCCAACCCGCTGTTCAACGACAACGATGTTCCGGCTGTCCTTCGCGGCCGCGCGGCCTTAGCGCGTGGCGCGGCTGACGAGGTGGTGCAGATCCTAGAAGATCACCTGACCGCCCGTGGCGCTTTGGTCAAGGCTAAGGCCCTGGAAGACCTCGGTCAGACCGGCAAAGCGGTCGTGGTGTTGACCCCGTTGCGTGAACAGCTCACCGACACGCAGACAACCGACGCGCAAGAACTGACCGCCGTGGCCGAAGCGATCATGATGCTCGCCCGCCTAGAAGGTCGGCCCGCCGGTGAATATGCCCTGGCGATGTCTCTGCTAGGCAACGTACGAGAGGAATTGGATCCTCTTTACTGGCCGGCATTTGTTGCCGAAGCAAAGGCTCTGATCGAAAAGGACAACATTCCCGAAGCCGGGGACGCTCTTAGGGAAGCGTTGCGGCTGAACCCACAATGCTCGATCGCTTGGTACCTTCTGGGCCGATTGGCCCTAGGGGGATTTGACTTTGCCAAGGCCGATCATTGCGGGAGACAACTGCGTCGGATCAACGACCAGCATATCTTGGCCGACTTGCTCGCGGCCGAAAGTCTGCTGACTCAAAAAGATGCCCAGACGGCCCAATCGGTTATCGAAGCCGCACTTGAGAGGTACCCTCAAAACCGTCAGATGCTGGCGCTATTGGCCGCTGCGTACGCGATGACATTCAACCAGTCCGCCCTTCAGACTGTTTTGACCCGCTTTGAACAACTGTCACCACGTGGACCGTTGGCTCATTTCACCGCCGGGCGATTTTTATCCGCAGGGCGGCAATACGCTACGGGTGAAACCATGCTTCGTACGGCGATCCAGCGCGGGGGCAATTGGCCCCAGCCACGGATTGAGCTGGGACTGCTGATGATGCAACGTGGCGACGAGACGGCCGCGTTAACCGAGCTAGGACACGCGGTGCGTCTGGATCCGTTCAACCGGCGAGCCAATAATCAACTCAAGCTCGCCCAGGAGCTGACGAACTATGCACAGATCCAAACTGAGCACTTTCAGATCAGGTTTCGCCCAGGTATCGATCAGATCCTGGCGCGGGATATGACTGACGAACTAGAACGGATTTATCGGCATCTCACTGGTGCTTTTGGCTACCGCCCACCGAACCGGACAATGATTGAAATCCTACCTGATGAAAAACGATTCGCGGTAAGGATTACGGGAATGCCTGACATCTGGACGGTCGCGGCTTGTACCGGTGACGTCATCGCCATGACACCACCGCGGATCGGGACAGACTTGAGCGGCACCTTTGATTGGGTTCGTGTGATTCAGCACGAGTTTGTACACACCATTACACTCAATCAAACCCATTACCGGATCCCCCACTGGTTTACCGAAGGGTGTGCTGTATCACAAGAGCCTGGCGAACGTCCGTATCAGGAATGTGTGCTTCTGGCGAGGTCGCTGGCACAAGACGGCCTTTTTGATTTAAACGAAATCAATTGGGCATTCGTGCGTCCGAAGACTCCAGAAGACCGACCGCTGGCATATGCACAAGCCGGTTGGATGGTTGAGTACCTGACGATGCGCTATGGTTTTCCAGTGATTGTAAAAATGCTGGAGCTCTACCGCGACGGAGCGACAGACGCTCAAGCCATCCACGGCGCCACGGGCCACCATGCCGAACAACTGATGGACGATTTTAAGGGCTGGGCGAACACGCAAATCCATCGCTGGGGACTGCAACCCCATCCGGATCACACAACGGTCAAACAAGCGATGGCCGTGCTGCGTCCGCCAGATCAACTGGGGCTCGATCGTCTGCTAGCGCAATATCCAGATCATCCTGATCTGCTCCGTGTTGTCGCAAACCGCGCCATGACAAGTGCTTCTCCCGAAGAAGCCCGTCTGGCCGTTCTCCAGTACGCAGCGGCCCGACCTGTTGATCCCTGGTCAGATCAACAAATGGTCAAGCTCGCCTTAGCCACTGGCAGGCCCCAAGAGGCGATCGGATCACTGGAAGAATTGGATCGACAGGAGGATAAAACAGGCACTTGGGCACATCAATTGGCTCAGATTCACCGTGCGGCGGGGCGTCTGGACGCGGCGGCCAATGCGGCGCGTCGGGCACTCTACCGCCAGCCATACAACCCAACCTACCGAGAGTTGGCGGCGACCATCGATGTACAGGCCGGTCAGCTTCAATCGGCCTTGGATCATCTAAAGTCATTGGCTATGCTTGAACCAGACCGATCGATCCATCAGATCCGATTGGCTGCGTTGTACCAAAAAATGGGACGAGCAGATCAAGCCTCGACGGCCGCAAAAGCGGCCAGAATGTTGGATCCCGCGGCTCCGGTAGAATCTTATTTGGCCCAATAGATGTGCTGCCTGACAACGCCTTGAGCTTGGACCTGACACTGGAATGATCCCAAGAGGCATATGGTGAACAGTCCGACCGACCTAGAAGAGACTTCCTGCGATCCGAAACGCGATCATGGTGGTGATCCATACCGAGACCCAATGCTCCGGTGGACCGGTCTGCCGGTTTGGAAAAAATCGCTTGTCACTATTTCGGTCG
Source organism: Phycisphaeraceae bacterium (assembly GCA_965222495.1). Lineage (GTDB taxonomy): Bacteria > Planctomycetota > Phycisphaerae > Phycisphaerales > Phycisphaeraceae > CBDCUA01. The sequence continues at coordinate 560,623 of CBDCUA010000006.1, forward strand.
TGCTCATGCTCGTGGGAGCGTTGTTGAACGGCTATCGCTACGTGCGCGAACCGAGCATCGGGCGCGGTTCTTCGACATCCCAAACCGTTGCCGATCAAGGGCTTCTGTCGGCCCGCCAGCTGCAGCCCAGCTCAACGTTTTCTGACTCAGGTAAGGGCAAGGACGACCTGTCCCCACACCAAAGCGGTGGTCTGGCCGTATGGTCCCCGGCGGTGTTTCGGGTGGGCTTCGGGTTTTTTGCAGGATTTTGTGTGGGGTACGCCACAAAAATTTTCCTCCGAATCGTCGTTGTTTCGACGGGGATCGTATTGTTGGTTCTCCTCGGTCTACAGTATGGGGGCTTGATCGACGTCAATTGGACGGTGATGGGATCACACTATGACGCCTTCACCGAATGGTTGGGCCGACAAACAACCACATTTCAAATGTTTGTCACCGGACATATCCCCTCTTCGGCCATGGCGATACTGGGACTTGTGGTGGGGTTTAAGGGTCGCAAGTAGCCCCGTCACTGCAGTGCCCACTTCGTCTTCGCCCACCCTCTGGGCATGCAGATCAGGCAAGAACTTGAATGGCACGCCGCAGATCACCCAGCCAGGTTGACGAAGTCACAAAGGATCAATCTGATACCGGCACCCAATGGGAGATGCCGCAAGGCGTATCAGCGCAATGAACCTTATGCGGATCGATCTACATCAAACTCAGCGGCATGCCAACGATCTGGGCAGCCGCTGAGCTTGATTCGAAAGGACTTTAAATGGCCTTGTGGCGGTCTTCCTATACCTGCCTGCTGATTCGAAACACTTGGTTTGGGACGACGAAATCTTGGTGCATCAATCATATCCATCTCGAAACAGCTGCTGCTTAAAGAAAACGATGCTGTGGAGATCGGTCACACCCAGATCGATGTCCGATCCAATCTGCTGTCCCGTCTGGACATCCACCGCCAAAAGCTTATTCGCTTGGACCGTGAACCCATAGAAATTCGAGTCCACACCTTCTAAGCCCACGACGTTCTCATAAGTCATGGTGTTGACAGGTGACTCCAATTGCTGAAATGGATCGAGGTGATAGAGTTGTTGACCCGAACTAGCATAGAAGGTCCCGCCATGGGCTGCCGCCAGTCCGGTGTACACGCGATCCAGTGTCATGATCTGTTCGAGACCACCGGTGTGTCGATTGACCTTAACGATCCGACTGGCCGGCCCGGCCAAGGTGTCATCGTCATCCTCTTCACTTAACTGACTCGGCGAAGTGGCGAACGTAACGATCACCGCCAGATCGTCAAAGTCAGCTTTCACACTGGTGAGATCGGGCGTGGTCAGCTCAAACAGGCACATAACCTGATTTTCATCCAAGACCACGGTGGCAGTGTTCAGATCTACAAAGTCGCGGAGAAAGTCTCGGGTCTGATGTGGATTGAGGTACGAAGCCTTGTTGGGTACGGGATCGCCATTTTTCAATACCAACGCATGGGTGGCATGGGTCTGGGTATCGACGGTGAGATAGGCTTGATGGCCACTATTTCCTGTGCCCTGAGCCCAAGAACGGCCCACAACAGCGATGGGTGTCCCGGCGGGGTGAATGCCCTGTGACACGTAGCGGCGCGGGTTTTGATCGTCATGGACATCACCCTCCAGCGCATCACTGAAGACACCAAAAGGAGTAAGAATGGATTGCCCTATTTTCAGTTGAACCGTAATCGGCACATTATTGCCCGGGGCCGCCCCCAGCACGGTCGCCTTGACGGCAAAGTCTTCGGTGGGAACCACCGCCCCTTGCTGGATCGAAAAAGCAATGCTGTCTTCCTCTTCGGCTTCGATCGTCTGGAGAGCAAACACACCACCGGTGGTCGCGTTACGAATGTAGCCGGTGACCGATCCGGTACACTGGATCCACCAGTGCCCCATTGCCTTACCATTCTGAGCCACATGATCGTTGTATATTTTGAATGGGATCCCCGCCGGATCTTCCGTGGTGATATGGTACATCTGACTATTCTGCAGCGAATGTTCGACACCGTCGACATACAAGCTGCTTTGACGACCATTTCCTTTCGGTTTGACCATGATGCTTCGGGCATACCCCTCATGGTAGGTATTGCCATTGATCAACGGTGAATTGGCGTGAAGATCGTCTCTTGTAATCAATTGATGGTTGGTCTCGACCAATGTAAATTCATTGTGCGTGCTCTTGTTGGGATTAATGTTGATATGTCCTGAGATCACACCACCGGTGCCATCTAGATCCCCGCTATCACTATGCAGACCTGCGACAGTTGCACCGGTGATTCGGCCGGTACCCAGGCTCTGACCCACCACGGTCGCGTGAGCGGTCTGGCTGTTGATGTACAAGAGTTTGGTTTGATGGTCATTTGGGTCCGTCCAAAACCCCATGATGTTCAGATGCTCTGGGATGTGGGCCATCCCTTCGATCCCGTCGACGTACCCCACCCCTTCCACAAAGACGAGGCCAACCGCTTCGAACTGCTGATCGCCAAAAGCGTACCGGACCAATTTACCGGATTGACTGCTCACGCCATAAAGCGTGTACAACGCCATCGAGTCCGTTTGAGCCACCGCTTGTGAAATGCAGGCCGAGAGCATGCACCCAATGCCGCACCATGTCCACTTACTATTCATGTGTGATCTCCCGTGCCCAATTGTTGTAATGACACCGTCCGCGAAATTTACCGATCACCCTAGACTCAGCCGTGTACGTCCTAGTGAAATTCGAATCTGTTGATGTGACAATATGACAATATGACTGCCGTCAGGGTAGCCTAATTGACCAGATTATCGGAGGGTGCCCGGTTGCCCATGCAGGACGACCGGCTCAATGCTCATCACCGTCGTCACTAGAAAAAAGGTGCTTCTTTCCTATGGCGACCGCTTTTTTCTGTTCACGGGCGGTAATCACAGCGGTAGCGAGCTCTAAGTCCCCATGACGTGTGATCTTCAGATTAGACGGCTCACCGTCGACCACATAGACGGATTGGCCAATGGCCTCAATCAAACCCGCATCGTCGGTGATCTGGGCTGGGGCCAGCTCACCGCTGGCCACCTGTGCGTATGCTCGACGGATAAGCCCTAGCTCAAAAACTTGAGGGGTTTGCACTTCGACCAGGTCTGCCCGGCTGACCGTTTGAACGACACGACGAACGGCGGTCCGTGATTTGCCTGCCGATCCCAAGATCGCATCGATGGGATCGGCTTCGCACCGGTCTTCTTCCGGTTCGTCGTGCGAAATCCGCTTGAGCGTACCATGGACGGGTACGGCCGGTATCACGGCAGGGTAGTGCATCGCTGCCTCAAAAATACGCTCGATGAGCTTGTCGCTTGCCAGCGGCCGAACGGCATCGTGGACCGCGACATGGGTACAACGTTCGTCCTCAACCGCATCCAATGCCAAGTGAACCGTTTGCCACCGCTCGGCTCGGCCGCCGGGGACAATATGCACACCATGAAACCCAAGCTTGTCGCCCCATCGAAACTTGAATTCTGCAATGTGATCGGGATTGACAGCGACAATCACCTGTTCGACGCGAGGTCGGGCAACGAACAATTCGACGGTACGCATGAGAACCGAACGGCCGGCAAGGTCGACTTCGATTTTATTTTTAGAAACAGACCATTCACCGGGCGTCTGCGACGCGGTGAACCGTTTGCCCTGACCCGCGGCCGGAATGACGACTGCTACTTTCACGACGGTCCAGTGGCGACAAAGCCAACCGGTCTTGGCGAACCCCCATGGTTCAACGAAACACAAAAGCGGTGGGCATCAGCATAAGGACGGGCTCACGACGCAGCAACATCAGTCCTGCCAACACACGCTTCGCCTCACGCCATCCCCGTGGTTCCAACGCCATCTTGACCATACCGGTCGTGCTCGGATCAAGGGATTGTACCGCGGGAAACCGAAACCACTGTTCAAGCACGTCTGACAAACTTTTTGGCGGTGGCAGATGAACAATGTCATACGAGCCGGGCGCTAGTCCAAGCTGGGTTGCAAGATCGTCCAGCGCTGTTTCAATGCCGCCAAGTTTGTCGATCATACCCCGGCTCATCGCCAGATTTCCTGTAAATAGTCGTCCTTGCGCGACCGCCTGAATATCGGTAATCCGATCGCCTCGACCGATTTCGACCCGATCGGTAAACTGATCATAAGTGCGTTTGAAGGCCGCTTCTAAGGCGGCGTGCTGCTGAGCGGTAAAAGGTTCGACGCTGTTGAACATATCCCCCAACGGCCCGCGGCTACGCCGATAAACGCTCACACCGATGTTGTTGTAAAGATTGCCCAACACGATCTTGCCACCGACAACACCGATTGACCCAACAAGGGAGCCGGGAGACGCGTAGATCTGGTCGCCGGCACAAGCAATGTAATACCCGCCGCTGGCCGCCGTTGAACCGACGCTCACGTACACGGGTTTGGTCTGGCTCAACTGGTGTACCGCTTGCCAAATCACTTCGCTGGCCAATGCCGACCCACCAGGGGAATCGACTCTCAACACCACCCCTTTGATTTGAGCCCGATCTTGCGCGTCACGCAGGGCACGGGTCACGGTACGGCTGCCGATCATGTCACTGCCAAACGCTCCCCCGATTTGACTGTCGCCTTGCACAATGGGACCGGTGGCACGGACAATCGCTAACGACGGGCGGTCCAGTCGAAGGACCGGTTCTTTGAAAACCAGCCGAAGCAGTGCAAGCGGATTGTCCAGGTTCTGCTGGGCATCATCGCCTTCTAACAGGTCTTCCCACTCAAACACTTCGCCAAACTCAACCGCGGTGACATCAATCAGATCGCGATCGGTCAGCTGATCGACCAACCCGTTTGCGACGTAATCGCCATCTGTCATGGCCCAACATTCGGCCAACAGCTGTTCGACCTGATCGCGAGCAAGCCCCCGGCCCTGGGCGATACGATCCAGGATCATGCCGTAGAGATCGTCCAGCAGAGCGTCAATGTTCTGATTCCAGGCGTGACTTGGCTCACTGCGTGTGAACGGTTCTTGAGCACCTTTAAACTGGCCGATCTGCAGAAGGTCGGCCTTTAGACCCAATTTTTCAAGTAGCCCCGCCAAATACAACTCTTCAACACTCAATCCTGCCAGCTCAATCACCCCCTTATGCTGCAGGAGAATCTGGTCTGCCGAACACGCCAACACATATGACAACAAATCGTATCGCTGGGCGACCACCATCACTTTTCGGCCAGCGGCTCGGACGGCGCGCATGGCCTGACCAATCTCATCGATCTGTGACAAATCCAGTTCCGGTTCGTCCAAATAGATCACCACCCCAACACACTGATCATCCTGGCCGGCCTTTCTTAGCTGGCCAACAACCCGACGCAGCGACACCTGCAATTCGTCTGGCACAAGCAAGGTCTGCTGAGCGTCATCCGGTAACAGCCCAGACAACTCCATCCATCCAACCCAGACACGATCGTGAGATGAATGCACAAGCGTCTGTGCCGTCTGTGGACTGGGTGCCGCCGTTTCTGCGGCCGCAGGAGATACGCTCTGGAAGGCGATCAAGCACAGAATGAACATGAAGTGAATCGGGTTTCGGTGAATGGCCATGGCCTAACCCTTATCGGTGTGAATGTACACAGACGGTGCGTCTCGTCGGTAAAGTTTGCACGTTTAGAAGATCTCTCATTGCCAGCCCATGTTCTTCGACGGATATTACACAAAACAAAAATATGAATTCATCCGCCCTACTGACTCCTGGGTCTAGCCGCCCAGTGCATCTTCTTAGCCAGCATCGACCAATAGCTCAAATCGGGATTATTGACAAGGGTCAGAGGTTTTTCGTGACGCTGGATATAAACCTGCTCACCACACCGCAGCTGCACGGGTAAACGGCCGTCTATCACCAACGATGTCCCTTCGTTGGCGCTAAGCACCCGTACACGAACCCCGCTGTCGGCATTGATCACGATCGGGCGAAAAGCCAGGCTGTGCGGGCAGATCGGGGTAATGCAAAAAGCATCAATGCCTGGGCTGACAATCGGACCGCCGGCGCTGATGTTATATGCAGTGGATCCGCTTGGCGTCGCCACGATCAGGCCGTCACCGGTAGAAATCGTGTCGGTCATACGTTTAGGACTGGGGTTAATGGCCAGTTGTAACTCGATCATACGGAACGGCGGACCTGCGGTGATCACAGCATCGTTGAGTGCGACAGCCCGGAAGGACTGATGGGGTTCGTCCAAGCGATTTGTCCAACACGGAGCCGCAGTGGCGTCAAAGACCATCACCTGCAACATTAACCGTTGGCTGGTTTGACAGGCACCTGATACAATCGTGTCCCAATGACGTTTCAGATCGTCAAGGCTAAACTCGGCAAAGAACCCAAGTTTGCCGAAGTTCACTCCGAGGATGGGCAGATTGGCGGCTGCGGCGTGCTGAGCAACGGCGAGCATGGTCCCGTCACCACCTAGCACAATGACCAGATCAGCCTCCGGAAGCTCTACGGAACTGCCTTGCGCGGCCAATGATTTGAAGTCGGGCTCGGCGACGATGACCGCACGCTGCGACAACCATGGCCGTAGCTGCTTGAGAGCTCCGGCCACCGGCGACTTGTCCAAGTTGGCAAGAACGATCAGGCGTTTACGAGGGTTGGTCATGGCGTCAAAGTGTACCTACGTCCAATCCAACAAACCATTGAAGCCGCATGGGACTGGGCCCCATGGTCACTGGGTATAGCCCCGTGACGACCTAACCGATACACTTTCAAGATTGTATCTACAAGCTTACACAGGCATTTTCCGCGTGGCCATCACAAGCTTTAAGTCATTCTACAAAAACACACTATGGAGTATTGACGGTGCGCGCACTGATCTATAACGGCAGCGAACCCAAGTTGGAAAAGGGTTATCAGGAACCCCGGCTTGGCGATGATGAGGCGTTAATCCGACCGTTGCGAATGGGCATCTGTGCGACGGATTTAGAAATATGCCGTGGGTATATGGGATTTGAGGGCGTGTTGGGCCACGAATTTGTCGGCGTGGTTGAAAGGGTCGGCTCGAAGTCCTTTAAGAAATGGGTTTCTAAACGTGTGGTGGGGACAATCAACTGTGTGTGTGGGTCGTGCGATATGTGTCGCGGTGGTCTGCCCGAGCACTGCCGACAACGAACTGTGTTAGGCATCGCTGGTCGGGACGGCTGTTTTGCTCAATCGTTTACGCTCCCTGTACGAAACTTGTTCGAAGTACCTGAAAACGTTGATGATGATCACGCCGTCTTCACCGAGCCACTGGCTGCGGCCTATCAGATCCTCCGTCAACTGACCATCGAAGGCCGACCGTATATCACCGTCTTGGGTGACGGACGGCTGGGCCTGCTTTGCGCTCAAGTCATGAGCCAGCTCAATGCCACTGTTCGTTGTGTGGGCAAACACACGGACAAGCTGGCGCTGTGCGAGAAATGGGGTGTCAAACACAGACTGTTGGAAGACGTAGGGCGACGCGCTGATCAGGACATTGTCGTGGATTGCACCGGTCGTGCCGAAGGGCTTTCGACCGCGATGACCATGGTGCGACCACGCGGAAAAATTGTGCTCAAGACCACCGTGGCGTGCGGATCTGATACGACGCCGATTGACCTGTCACCGCTGGTTGTCAACGAGATCCAATTGATCGGGAGCCGATGTGGCCCGTTCGCCGAAGCGGTATCGGCCCTAAGTCAGCAAAAAATAGATGTCTTGAGCCTCATTTCTCGAAGGATGAAACTCGACGACGGCGTCGAAGCGCTACACGCCGCTGGCCATAGCGACGTGATCAAGATCCTGCTAGAGCCATGATGCGAATCCCGACTATTTCATCAACCCCTGCAGATTCTCCTGGACGTCCGCCGCTGCCTTTGTTGTATTAAAAAGCTCTTGGAGCGATGCGATCTGCTGTTGCAGCGATTCGGGCAATAACGGCTTCATCTGTTCCAGTTGATCTAAACCTTTCTCAGCCAATTCCATTTTGTGATCCGCGAGATACTGGCGCACCTGTTGCAAGAGGGACCGGGCTTCCTGTAGGTGTTCTTGAGATGGACTATGCGTTTCGCTGAGTTTGGCGATCGCGGCTGGTGTACTGGTATCCAGTTCATCTAGCGCATCATCTGCCCGCAATTCTGACGTCACAGCGGCGGTCTTAAGCTTCTGACCCTCACCGCCGTGCGGTGGATCGGTCTTTGGCGATTCGGTCGGCTCAGGTTCTCGCTGCAGTTCGATCGCCGTCGCTTTCGGCTCGGCCATCTGAAGATCACTTTCGGACACCTCAGGGGCATCCGGAGCGGATTGTGACGGCTGTTGTCGCGGAATGGTATCTTGCGCCTGATCCTGATTGTCGCATCCAGGCACACAGATGATGGCACCACCGACAAACAAAACGAGAAGACGTGTTGCTTTCATGGCTTGTCCTTTCTCCCACATCATAAAGCGGTGTGGGTCATATCGGTATGGATCGATCTATCGACTAGCTGTTAACAGTTTTCCGTGCTAGCCGATCCCACAACGGCCAGTGACCTATTGCATGTGTCGATCGCAACATTCACGGGAGAGATTCGGTACGCCCCACCATTCAACCGGGAGGACCATCGTGGAGACCATCCACGACAAATTCAATGGCCGGCGTATCAGTCATCGCAAATCAAAACCCTCCTCGTGGTCACCGTTGGAAATTTTACCACAGTCTGTCTCCAAACGTTAGCTTAATCGCGCCAGCTATGGCGAGCCGGCCGGACATGTGTAGGTAGGGATAGCTAAGTTCCCAAGCGATACCGGTAAACGTTCGTCTGCCGCAACTGGAATCCCAGCCTGGCATACAGTCGGTTGGCTGCTCGACGAGAGGGGTTGGACGTCAGTTCGATTGATGCTGCACCGGCCGTGACAGCTCGATCCACAGCGGCTTGGCAGAGGGCTCGGCCGATACCCCTTCCACGTGTTTGGACATCCACGACCACATCTTCAATCCGTGCTCTTACACCCGTAGGGATGGGGAATAGGATAAGGGTCAGGCCACCCACGATCGTACCGTTAGGCACAGGATAGCGGGCCACATACAGCACACATGCGGAAGACGAAACGATCTTGTGTAGGTGAGCTCTTGATGGAGATTGGCTTTGTTGTGATAGCTGCTTGCTAAGTCGTTCAAACGCCGCGACCAGCTCGTCGTTGACCTGAACAACTTCGACAATTTCGAATTGCGGCGGGTGATCCTTGGTCATTCAACGCGTTCAATGGGTAGGCGAAGTGCCGATCATACCCGTCAGCGAGAATTACTGCGATTGTGTGACCGAATACGATCTGGCCATGGTTCAGACCCAACCAAGACTGATGCGAAAAAAACCCACCACATCAGAGGCCCACCATCATAAAGAACTACGGCAACAACCATGCCAAGACGATCCTGCCGGCATGAGAGAAGTGTGTCGAAGACAGTTGATCAGACGATCTGGTGTTGGTCTCCCCCGGACCGCGCCAAACCGATAGAGCTCTTGGCAGATTGTGCCTGCGGGAGCACAGACATCTTGATCCCCTGAGAAATTTTGGATTTAAGTCTCTGAGCTTTAATCAACCGGATCATTAAATATGTTCCGAAAAGGTAACAAGCCACCAGGTAGACAGACGCCAGGTAAACCAGATACATGATCATGGCTCCTCTTTATAGATTGCCCACACGCCTCTAAGTGCGTGAAAACATCCTGTCCCTGGTAACCCCCTTTCCGTTTGCCGCCGAATTGAATTTCCGGCCTCTGTTCAGCGGATTTTGTCGGCTCGACTTGGACTTTTAAGGCATGGCGATAAATTAGGATAATTGAATCGAGTCCAATAACCGACACATGGTAATATAGGCAAGCTTGCGGTGGGTGTCAAGATTTTTACCTACGTTGATTCCGACGTAAATACGGATATAACAAGGCATAGATTAGGAACGCATCGGAGATGCAAGCACACCGGTTGCCAACAAACCGCCCACAATCATTGCCAATGCCACACGGTAGTAGCCAAACAGTGCCAAACCGTGACGATTCAGGTACGCGACCATCCATTTGACGGCAGCGACGGCACAGAGGAAGGCAAATACGCTACCGATGACCATGGAACCCAGTCCGTACTCCGACCACATCAAACTGCCGTATTCCATCGTGTCCTTGATCGTTGCGCCGCCTAACGTAACCACCCCTAGGAGAAAACTAAACTCAACCGCCGCCTGCAGACGCAGACCAACCGCCACGCCAGCAACAATGGTCACCAAGCTACGGCTGGTTCCGGGCCAGACCGCAATACACTGGGCAGTACCGATGATCAATGCCATCTGCCAGGTCAGTTGCTCTAAACCACAGCCCTTCGACCAGCGATCACGGTCAGATTGCCACTTGCTAACCACAAGAATCGCAACACCTCCAACAAACCACGCCGCGGTCACCGGCCATAGGCCGAAGAGATATCCCTTGATCGTTTTCTCCAATAAAACCACCAAGCCCAAGGGCAAAACAGAAACGCCCATGTTCACCGCCAGACGCCGACCGATTTGATCTTTGCCTAGCAGCCCCATCGCCATCTGCTTTACGTGCCCGTAGTAAAGTGTCAACACGGCCAGAATCGCGCCGCCTTGAATGCAAATCGCATAAGCGTTGGCCGCGTCACTGTTAGGGATTCCCATCGCCCGCTGCGCCAGGATGAGGTGCCCCGTCGAGCTGACCGGTAAGTACTCGGTAAGACCTTCGACAACGCCTAGGATCAATGCTTGCCACCACTGCATTGGGGTACCCTTTTTGTTTTAAGGATGAACGCTCAGAGGCTGTTTGCGTGTGCGGGTCGGATTTTCAATCACGTCTAACAACCCTCTGTCAACGACTTGGTTCTTGTAGCTTAGGGGCAACGCCCCAGTGCCACAGTTCTGACGCTCGGTGATCCGATACTACCATCGGATCAATCGCAGAACTGTGTGCACCCTGATGAGTCCCCACTTTGAGAGGCTTTGCATCAAAGGGGCTCAGAGCATATCATCATTATATCCGGATGTATGGATGAGACAGAGGAGCCAATTAAATTAACTGTGGTAAATGACATGCAGTCGGTGGGCCACCAGGAAAAGCGATCAGGGTTGCGATGAGTTTACTGATTGAACAACTATCCAAGCGTGTGCTGGTCATAGACGGTGCCATGGGCACGAGCATTCACGCCATGAATCTGGACGTGGAGAAAGATTACCTGGGCCGAGAAAACTGCACAGAGGCGCTGGTCTTGTCCCGCCCCGATGTGATTCAGTCCATTCATGAGTCGTTTCTGTCCGTGGGCGCAGATTGCGTGGAAACGAACACTTTCAACGCCAACGTCATCACCATGGAGGACCAGGACCTTCAAGATCGCGTCCACGAGATCAACCACACCGCCGCCCGTGTGGCCCGTGCGGCGTGTGATCGATTGACCACCGCCGACAAGCCCCGCTTTGTGATTGGTTCGATGGGACCGGGCACCAAGCTGGTGACGTTGAGCAACACCGATTGGGACACCATGCTAGCGAGCTACCGCGAACAGGCCCGCGGGCTAATCGACGGCGGTGTCGACGCGTTGCTCGTTGAAACCGCTCAGGACTTGCTGCAAATCAAATGTGCAATCAACGCGTGCATGGCGGCGCTGCACGATCTGGGTAAGACCCCAGACGACGTGCCCATCATGGTCCAGGTCACCATTGAGACGACCGGCACCATGTTGCTGGGAACAGAAATCGCTGCGGTCGCCACGGCACTGGCACCGTTCCCGATCCTATCACTGGGGCTAAACTGCGCCACAGGCCCCACAGAGATGTCTGAACACATCCGCTGGCTGGGAAAACATTGGCCACGCCGGATCAGTGTATTGCCCAACGCTGGGCTTCCGTTGCTGGTAGACGGCCGCACCGAGTTCCCGCTTAAGCCTGAACCCTTCGCCCAAGCCGTCAAGCGTTTTGTTGAAGAAGACGGAGTGAATATGGTCGGTGGCTGCTGCGGTACCACACCCGCTCACATTGCTGCACTGGCTCAAACGTTGGGAAACCGTCCACCGGTTCAAGTGGCCAAGCAGGCCATTAAACCCGGGTGTTCGTCGCTTTACCAGATGGTCGACTACCGCCAGGACACGTCGATTTTGAATATCGGCGAACGTACCAACGCCTCGGGTTCACGCGCGTTTAAGCGGATGCTCGAAGCGGAGGACTGGGACGGCATGGTCAGCCTAGCCCGTAGCCAATCCCGAGAGGGATCCCATGTCATCGATCTCAACGTTGATTACGCCGGTCGGGACAATCAAGAGGACATGGCTCAGTTGGCTTGCCGGTTTGTTCGCCAGGTTAATGCGCCGCTGATGCTCGATAGCACCCAACCCGCGACCATTGAAGCGGGCTTGAAGTGCGCGGGCGGCAAATGTTTGATCAACTCCGCAAACCTGGAAGAAGGCGAAGAGAAATTTGCCGAACTCTGCCAGATCGCAAAAAGATACGGAGCCGCCCTGGTACTGGGTTGTATCGACGAAGACCCCGAAGAAGCGATGGCCCGCACGGCCGACCGAAAAATGTCGATCGCCAAACGGATGTATGACCTGGCGGTCGACAAGCACAAGCTGGCCCCTGAGGATATTTTCTTTGACCCGTTGGTGCTTCCAATCTCGACGGGAATGGACAAGGATCGGCCTAGTGGCCTAGAAACGATCGAAGGTGTCCGTCGTATTTCGACGCATCTGCCTCAATGCCAACTGACGGTGGGGCTATCGAACATCAGCTTTGGCCTCAAGCCAGCCGCTCGGCAAGTGCTCAACAGTGTCTTTCTGCACGAGCTGATTGCCGCGGGACTGACCAGCGGCATCCTGCACGCGTCGAAAATCCTACCGCGTAACAAGATCGAAGAACCCCAATGGAACGCTGCGCTGGATTTGCTCTACAACCGTTGGCCAGATGTGGCGGTGTCGCTCGCTGACGGCACCGAAACCAAAGACCCGTTGCAGATCTTCGTCGACCTATTTCCAGGCGATGCCAAAGCCACATCTGTCAAACAGGACATCTCCGCGTTGCCGTTGGAACAACGGCTTCAGCAGCACATTATCGACGGTGAAAAACAAGACCTTATCCAAACCTTGGAGCAAGCGCGCCAGAAGTATAGCGCTCTAGAGATCGTAAACGACCACCTATTGGCGGGCATGAAAGTGGTGGGCGAGCTGTTCGGGTCTGGCCAGATGCAGCTGCCGTTCGTGCTCCAATCGGCCGAAGTGATGAAGATGGCCGTCGCCCACCTAGAACAATACATGGAGAAAGTGGAAGGCCAGACCAAAGGGGCCATTGTCCTGGCCACCGTCAAGGGCGATGTCCACGATATTGGGAAGAATCTTGTGGACATTATTCTCTCCAACAACGGATACAAAGTCTACAACCTTGGCATCAAACAACCGATCGCCCACATTATCGAGCAATGGCGCCAGCACAAGGCCGATGCCATTGGCTTGTCAGGCCTGTTGGTCAAGAGCGTCACGGTCATGGAAGAAAACCTCAACGAGCTCAACGCACAGGGCATCGACGTCCCTATGTTGCTCGGGGGCGCGGCCTTGACCCGTCACTATTGTGACAGCCATCTGCGCAGTGTCTATCAGGGCCGGGTCTATCACGGACGTGATGCGTTTGAGGGTTTACGCATCATGGACCATCTGACACACGGCCAGCTTGATCAACTCGATCAAGAGATCGAAACTCGAATCAACAAACGGGCCGAAGCAAGTCAGAAACTGTCGGTATCCGATAGGGCGTCTCAAGACCGCGACTCGAACCGACAGACGGACGGAGACACAACGGTCGCCATCCGGTCGAGCGTGCGGTCTGATGCGCAGGTCCCGGACGCACCGTTCTGGGGTCACCGCGTGGCCGAGTCGATTCCGCTCCAAGACGTCTACCCGTACATCAACAAGGTGGCACTGTTCCGTGGTCAGTGGCAGTTTAAAAAAGGCAAGAAAGACGACGCAACGTATCAAGCACAACTGACCGACGAGGTGGAACCGATCCTGGCGCGTTTGCAAACAAGCTGCCGTGAAGAAAAGATCCTCCGGCCCAAGGTGGTCTATGGCTACTTCCCGTGCGCATCGGATGGCAACGACCTGGTGGTGTACGATGCGCAAGATCATGATAAGGCGATCGAGCGTTTCACGTTCCCACGACAAAAAGGGCGAAAGCGGCTGTGTATCACTGATTTCTTTAGAGAAATGGCTTCGGGCCAAAAAGACGTGCTGGGCCTATCTTGCGTCACCATGGGACCAGAGGTCAGCCGTCGGGCCAGAACCCTTTTCGAAGCCGACAACTATAGCGAATATCTTTACCTTCACGGATTTGGCGTCGAGTGTGCCGAGGCGCTGGCCGAACTTTGGCACAAACGGATGCGCCAGGAGCTGGGCATTGCCATCGATGACAGCCCCAACGTTCGTGATCTGTTCACACAGAAGTACCGTGGCAGCCGGTACAGCTTCGGCTACCCGGCCTGCCCCGACATGAGCGATCAGGAAAAATTGTTTCGCCTGCTGGATCCTGGCCGGATCGGCTGTGTGCTAACCGAAAATTGGCAGATCGATCCCGAACAGTCCACCAGTGCAATCATCGTCCATCACCCTGAAGCCAAGTACTTCAGCACATAATTTGGCTTGGGGCACATGAACGATCCGCTTTCTTTGTGCGAAAATTGTCATCACCACAGAAATATGACCATGGGAACCATTCCTTGTCGTCAAACGACCGATAGGCATCGCGTATTTTTTTTTTGACACATCGAGGATCTGCTAAGTCCTGTCGCCACAAGCCCACGCTCGACGACACATACACAAGAACTTTTTGTTGACATGACGTGCCGCATCCAATCGCGACAAGTCGCTCGACAAGCAAAAACCGGGTCTGTTCAGGAGCACCGCCTGCGGCCAGGCGAAAAACACGCTGAACAGACCCGGGTCGTATTCACAAAATCCATCTAAATTAATCTGGCACGTACTGAGCTGTGAACGTCACGTTCCAGACATTGGCGTTCTTGTCTGCTGAGCTGCTTCTCCTGTAAGCATTCAGATAATACGTCCTCGTACCGGCACTGGTCACCGGGTAGCTGTGTTCGACGTTGCAAGAATCAGATCGAACAATGCTATCGAAGCCATTGCCCAGGCCAGAGACCGTTCACAAGCGGCCTCTTCCACTAATTCAAAACTCTTTACATAAACAACTTGTAAGCGAAATTGACCCCATCCCCACCGCATCGTACCGCTGTCGACCTGTGTGTTTGCCCCAGCGTTCATCCGACCGATCCCGATCCGTCAAGTCTCGCCACTGGGACGGCTGACCAATCAGTGACGTACGTCCTCCCCCAGACGAACGATCCATATCAGGGAATTCCAACGGAGGGAGATACGCTGTGCCCTGTTTTCGACTCTGGCGTCTGGCGATCCCTGACATAGACACGACCGTCCATTGAAGTCTTTATAATCCTTTGCACAGAAACAATCTATGCAACACATCCCATCAGCCCACCAAGCCCCGGTCGGTGAACTAGAAGTACATACAACTTTCAAATTGGGATCCTGCGCAGCAAATCATTTTTTTTTGCTTGGTCTTAGATGAGTCTGCTATTTATCCCGGTTTGATCGACGACAGCCGACGGACCAGATATTCACTCAGGGCATTTTTCTTGAGATTGACGCACAATCTTGTCCCTCAGTGGCCGTCTCATCCGATAACTGGCGTATTGCGCGTTTTATGGGTTTCACCGATCAGCGCGGGTCGTCGTTGTCTGACAGATAGAAACCCGCAACCCTGATCGATCCGTTTGGTGTCATGAAAGGCAGACGTCAGACCGCCCAAGTCGATTGAGGCTGTCCAGCAGCCACTGAATATGCCGATCCCAATAACCTGTAGAGTGTGATTCTCTAGAGTTTGGGTCACTGGCGGCTGGGGCATCGGTGACGATTGATGACGATGGACCAGATATAGGATAAGATCGGCCACACCAACCCGGGGGGCCGTAGCTCAATTGGGAGAGCACCGCGTTTGCAACGCGGGGGTTGGCGGTTCGAGCCCGCCCGGCTCCATTGAATGACGGGGCAGACCAACGCCCCGGGCATAAATAACGGCTAAGCCGCAACCAGACCAAATCGATGAAAAGGATCGATTCATAGGCATGACAGAAATCACCCGGGTACCAGTATGGGCGTGGGTGTTTGTGGTGGCATGCGCCTTGACCGCCGTGCTGGCCGGCTCTCCACTGAGCACCATTCAGGGGACCATCGGCGTTGTGGGTGCGGCGGTCTGTTTCTTTGTCGCCCGGGACACTTCCAAGACAACTTACCTTCGACTGATGATTTGCTTGAGTGTGTTGATTGCGTCGTGGCTGATTTTTGCCGCTGCGGCGGTCAGCATGTGGGCGATGTCCTAGTCGTGAGGATTCGTCGGCGTTTAACGGTGTGAAGTATTGCAAATTTAGTGGTATTTCCGAGAAAGTCTGTCGATGAATTTCTATCACGGCCTGTTGTGGCTGTATGATCGGATCACTGGCAGAGCCCCTCGATTCGACTTGTGATCCGAATAGGCACATGCTTTCGTCGCGTCGGGTCTCAAGGAAACCTAACATGTAAGCAAGGTGTACCTTCCGGGCGGCCCAGGTTCAGGCCGGTAAAGCCCCTGGCCGGTGGTGAAGGGACAAAATCCCGTGTTGTGGCGTCTGGATCTGGTCATTTCATGCCAGATCGACGCCGATCCAAGATGCGGGTTGGCGGGTCAATGGTGAGTAGTTCATCTGTCCAATCCGACTTGATGTTGTGGGACGCGTTGCGGACTCGCCGCAGACGCTCCGAGCCGCTTCGTGGCCTGGACGCAGCGGCCTACCGGTGGCAATCCCGGCTTAAACACGCCCGTGTAGGTTTAAGACAGCTGCGGCGCGAGGCTGAGGCCGTGGTGGCCATGGATGGTCACTGGTCCACAATGACTGACGAGACATTGGACCAACAGATCACGGACCTGCGAGTGGTTTTCGCTCGCAGAAACCACAAGAAAGACCACATCCGTGCTGGATTCGCTGCCGTTCGTGAAGTGGCTTACCGCACGTCGGGTGAAAAACCGTACATGGTCCAGATCATGGGGGCGATGGGCCTGTTTCACGGCCAGATTGTGGAGATGGTCACCGGCGAAGGCAAGACGCTCACAGCTGCGGTGGCAGCAACTCTGTTGGGCTGGCTGCGCCGGCCTGTGCACGTGATCACGGTTAACGATTATCTGGCCCAACGAGACGCCCAGAGCCGCCAGCCGATCTACCACCGGTGCGGCCTGATGGCATCGGCGGTACTCAACGAAACACCTGAGCCTGAACGAATACGCGCCTACCGACAGCCTATCGCCTACACCACCCAAAAAGAGCTGGTGGCCGACTGGTTGCGCGACCAGTTGCGTCTGAACAGGATTGCCGATCCAGTATCAACACGCTGGTTGTTGGCCCAGAAAGCCGCGTCCAGAGGCGATGGGCGTAAGGCATCTATCCTCGTCCCTGGCCTGCATGTCGCCATCGTAGACGAGGCAGATGCGGTGTTGATCGACGAAGCGGTCACACCTCTGATTATTGCTCAACCCCGTGGTGAGGACGCTCAGGCAGCGTTATACCAGAGGGCGCGGGATCTGGCCGACCAACTTGGGCTTCAAAAAGATTTTTCCGTTGAGCTGGCCAAACGGCGTGTAAGACTGACACCCGCAGGCCGCGCCAAGCTCGCGACACTGCTTAAACCCGATGAACACGCGATCTGGCAGGCGACCCGGCGACGAGAGGAGTTGGTCGAACAAGCGCTGGTCGCCGCCCACTGCTATCACCACCGCCAACACTATCAGATCGTCGAAGATCGTATCGTGATTGTCGACGAGTACACCGGCCGTTTTATGCCTGACCGGCAGTGGCAACACGGCCTACATCAAGCGGTCGAGGCCAAGCATCATCTCGAAATCACTGCCGACCGAGACACCTTGGCCAGCATGAGTTTTCAGCGCTTTTTTCGTCAATATCCACACCTATGCGGTATGACCGGTACCGCCGCGGATGCCAAAGCTGAGTTGGAAACCACATATGGTTTGCCCGTACGCATTATTCCCACCAACCGCCCCCTACAACGCAAACATTACAAGACCTTGATCTTTCAGACCGCCGCCGATAAATGGCAAGCCATCGTCCAGGAGATTGTCGCGGTACACGAGTTGGGCAGACCCGTATTGGTAGGAACCCGATCCATTGAGGCGTCTGAACTGCTCAGTGACCTATTGACCCAGCGCGGTTTGGCCCATCAGGTGCTCAACGCCGTCCATCACAAAGCGGAGGCACAGATTGTCGAAAGCGCAGGCCAGCGAGGGGCGATTATGGTCGCCACGAACATGGCGGGGCGAGGGACAGACATCAAACTTGGCGACGGTGTGGCAGAGATCGGCGGACTACATGTGATCCTCACTGAGCGTCACACCGCCAGCCGGGTTGATCGGCAGTTGTACGGCCGAGCGGGCCGTCAGGGCGACCCGGGATCGGCCCGATCGATCATTAGCTTAGAGGACGAACTTGTCCTGAAATACGCTGCCCGAACAGCCAAACTTTTCCGGCGACTTTTTGCCGGCCGAACGGTCCCGCTGCCCGCTTGGACGGAGAAAACCCACGAACTGGGTCAACGCAAGGCCCAACAAAAAGCGTTTCACAGCCGAGCATCAGTCACACGTCACGACGAAGACCTGGACCGCTCACTGCCACGTTAACCGATGATCGGGCCACCAGATGTCGGCACAACGGTGGGCAACCGTTTGACCACCCACGTGGATGGACAACGATTCCTGCCTGAGCTATTATTTTTTTGGTTTGATCTATCGGCGCTAACGTACATAATGCCATACGCAAGAAAATTTTGCGCTTAGACATGATTGATCGAACCGGAGTCGGGGATGAACCCGTCTTTGATGCGTCGATCACACGCGTAGCGTAAAATGGACACCTATTACTGTTTTAGAGGAGATATCCGTGGACAATTCAACGGAGACAGGCGGGGCGGAAACGATAGAGACCATTAGCACCGCCGCTGGCGATCAACAGCAGCAGGTTCAGATCCAGGTCGATGACGCTCAGACAGCGGTGACCTATAGCTCTACAGTTCGCGTATGGGGGTCAGCTGAGGAAGTGAATCTGGATTTCGCCGGTCCACTGCGTCCGACAGGGCCGAAGTCTGCCAAGCTCAAAATCGACCATCGGGTCATACTAAACCCCTGGGCGGCAAAGCGGTTGTGCTTGGCGATGAATCAGGCGATCGCCCGATATGAAAAGGCCTACGGCCCGTTGGAAGTGGATCCGCGAAAGCGCTTGGTGAACCGTTCTGATAGTGGTGCCCCAACCGCAGGCGGCAAGCTATCCTAGCTCACGGTGCCCAGCTGAAGGACCTCCTATCGTCTTAAACCGCGTTGTGTGGACCACCGATAAATAATGAGGTGGACACGTGGTGGTCTTTGATGGCCTGGTCGGAACGGAGCCGTGTATGGCAATCGCTGAACGACGAAACGCCGTACGCTGCTCGGTATCTCGGCCCGCGAAATTGCGTTGTATTCGAAGCGGCCGGTATATGACAGGCCAAACGCGTGACGTGTCCTCAAATGGCGCACTGCTGGAGGTGGATCGACCGCCATCTTCGCTGACAATCGGCCAACGACTGGAAATGGGGATCGCCTGGAACCATCGACAGGTCATTGTTCGGTCAGATCATATGACACTAGCCACTGTCGTTTGGAGTTTGGGCATTGGATCGACACTGCGGGTGGCTGTGAAGTTCGACCAGCCGTTGGCCACATTTGCGATGTCGGCTTAACCGACCGTTGCCTTGTCTCAGTCACGCTAGCCTAGCCCTTTAGAAATGATTCTAGCGCTGAACCTGCGATCTGATCCGGCTGGAACGCAAACCGGCGGTCAAAAGCTTCGGCCGGCACCTGATTTTTTGCGAAAAAATCTAACACTGCTGGCCGCGATGGCTGGTTGAGTTTTTCCTGAATGTCCAACCGCTGTAGGACCACCGGTCGGTCATTAATTTCAAAATAACTGCGTGTTGGACCGATCGTTTGAAAGCCGATTGACTTTGAATAAAAGGGCGCATGGCGAGGATGGACACCGATGACGATGTCAGTATAGCGCCAGAATCCATAGTAGAACGCGTACCGCATCAGCTGGCACAGCGCCTCGGCAGAACGAGCCCGTTCGAAGCGTCGGTCGCCGAACAATCCAACTTCAACCAGTGTACGACCCTGTCGGCGTAGTTGTGTCAGATCAGACCGGTACAGCCGGTCTAGGGGCAGTTCACCCCGCTCGTCGGCCACAGCGGTTAGCGTTGTGACGGTCATTTCACCGATCCGGCCTACAATGACCGCGGAATGGATTCCGACAGCCTGAGGGGCGGTGTGCAGCCTTTGGGGGTTGGGACGAATCAGTCCCCGACGACGGTAGGAGGTGTAGACCAGTTGCCAAGCAGCGGTCACACTATCAAGGTCTTCGGCCACACCGACGGTAAACCCCGACGACGATTGATAAGGTGTAGTATCCTGGGCTTCCGGTGTCATCGCGCCAAGCCTGTCCGCGTTTAGAAGATTACGCGATGCGTGTTCAATGTGTCATTGAGTTTAGCCCAGGCCCGTTGTCCATAACATCGACGGATCCACTCGGCGACTTGAAATTTCTATCCCGATTGGCAAAACTGCAATTATATGAAGACAATGCACTTATCTTGCTGCCATAGCCACGGCAGCCAACCGGGGCCAGTCGTTCTGCGACTTGGCATCGCTCGTGATTATCCCTACATTTGCAGATTGACCGCGTTGGAGCAGTTCTTGGCGCCGACGAATTTTTAAGTTGTAGCGGATATGGCCATGAAGCCGACCACGAGCCAACCCACCGACCCGCCGGGCCAGTTCGGTCCGTATGGGGGGGTGTATGTACCAGAAACGCTCTATTCGGCCGTGGCGCAGTTAGCGGCCGAATACGAACTTGCCAGAAAAGACCCTGCGTTTACAAACCAGCTGAACAAGTTGCTGCACCAATACGTGGGCCGCCCGACACCCCTGAGTTATGCCGCACGTCTGACAGAAACAGCTGGCTCAGCGCGCATCTATTTGAAACGTGAAGATCTTTGTCACACCGGCGCCCACAAAATTAACAATTGTCTCGGACAATCGCTTTTAGCGATCCGAATGGGCAAGAAACGGGTCATCGCCGAAACCGGCGCTGGCCAGCACGGCGTCGCCACAGCCACCGCAGCGGCTGTGTTTGGCCTGGACTGTGATGTGTTTATGGGCACCGAAGACATGCGCCGACAAAACCCCAATGTCCTGCGAATGCAGATGCTTGGTGCCCGCGTCGTACCGGTGTCGTCGGGCTCTTGCACACTTAAAGACGCAACAAATGCGGCATTACGTGACTGGATGGCGTCGAGCGCACACACCCATTACATCATCGGGTCGGTGGTCGGTCCTCACCCGTTCCCGGCTGTCGTACGCGATCTTCAATCGGTGATTGGCACCGAGTGCCGCCGTCAGTGCTTGGATCAAATCGGCGTGTTACCCGACTATGTGGTCGCGTGTGTTGGCGGGGGCTCCAACGCAGCGGGAATGTTTTATCCCTTCGTTGCCGACGAGTCGGTACAACTGATCGGCGTCGAAGCCGGTGGGCGTGGCCAGGACCTGGGCGAACATGCCGCAGCGATCTGCTTGGGCCAGCCCGGCGTGTTACACGGTTCGATCAGTTACGTCTTACAGGATGACGACGGCCAAACAGCCCCGGTTCATTCGATTTCGGCCGGGCTTGATTATCCTGGCGTTGGCCCCGAACACGCTTACTGGCGAGACACAGGCCGCGTCCGGTACACCACCGTGACAGATCAAGAAGCATTGGACGCCTTCTTGACCCTGGCAAAGCGAGAAGGGATCATCCCGGCGCTTGAGTCCAGTCATGCAATCGCTTATGCCTTACAGCTGGCCGCTGGCTTACCCAGCGATAAGGTGGTGGTCATCAACCTCTCCGGCCGCGGCGACAAGGACATGGACGAGGTGATCCGTTTGACCGGTCAACGTGAGTCCTGATCCCTACCCGAAAGAACCATATTAAAAACCGCCGGTCCAACGCTTTCGCGAACCCCCACACGGATGTCATGATTTTGAATCGTCTGGGCGGCGTCCTTGAACCGGAATCGGCGGATGACGAGCTGGCCTGGTTCCAGCTTGGGTATGATTTTTTCCTGGCGCCGATGGCCGACCAGGTGCGCAAAGCAGTAAAGCGAAATGGCTTTCGGGCTTTTGTTGCTTATCATTTGGGTGACGATCGCGTCCTGCTTACCCGTTTCGGGGTTGGTCACAATCGCTAGTGTGGCGTCAAAGCCCACATTCGTCAGTCCCAACTCCATCCCGGCGGTCACATCCACCGTGTACCGCTTATCGGCCACAAAATCGAAATGGGCCACCAACCGCTTTGGACCGGCGGTTTCGGTGACCGGAAACTCAAGCTTGACGCCGATCCGGGTCGTCTGACCAGAGGCAAGCGAAAAATGGTGTCGTCTGGGCTGAATGTCCCAACGGCGAGGATCCTTGATATTCAAATGTCCGGTGATGGTGAAAGGCCAGGTGTTTGTGAACTGAATCACACGGTCGTGCTGAGTGACCATTGATTCTATAAACGCCGGCACAATTTTAAATGACGCACGAAACGCTGCCAGACGGGGATCAATCCCCTCAAGAAAAACCGGTGTCGAGCTCAATCTCCACCGGTGTCGAGAATCCTCTAAAGGCACCGTAGCGCGATTGCCCCACACATCGACCGCTTGCGGATTTGGCCCCAAGAACATGTCGATGACGGCATCGGCTTGCGCCGCCGATCGATTCCAGGCCGCCAGCATGCCCCCCGACGGTCCATCGAAAATCATGCATTGGACCCCCGGCGCTATCGGGAGGTGCCCGATCACCCGGCGTCCAGCCAAACGGTGAGCGACTTGAACAAAAACGCCCAGCAGAGGATCAGGCATCAATGAT
The DNA here is from genome assembly GCA_965222495.1 of Phycisphaeraceae bacterium. Classification (GTDB taxonomy): domain Bacteria; phylum Planctomycetota; class Phycisphaerae; order Phycisphaerales; family Phycisphaeraceae; genus CBDCUA01. The sequence goes on from CBDCUA010000006.1 coordinate 583,684, forward strand.
AACTGCCGACTCTTGGCATACGTCCACGGCCGGTTAATCGCTAGGCCCGTGGGCTGTGATTCCCAGCCGTATAGCATCCGAAGTGTCAAATCCTCTACCCGCTGCTCGTGTGCCAACCGCGTTGCCGGGGGTTCTTGAAGATGGAGCCAATAGTCCACTGACGGCGGCTGATTCCATGCGTCGGCGTGGCTGGGGATCTGTCCGGGCATCACTGATTCAGGCACTTGGACGGCGTAGACCGGGCTGGGCATCAAATCCCGACGTCGCTGATAATCCAATCGCCACGGCAAAACCAGCTGAGGCTGTGGTGTCATGCTCCGGAAGTCGTTGAGGACGAGCTGGACCAGATCTGGCAGTTCGGGCATAAAAAACGCCAAGGCCCGATCGGAACGACCTAGTTGCCAGTGGTACACCCGCTGGCCGTGACGCATCGTGACGGGCCTGAGATAGGGCAACCAGACGTCCCGATCTGCGACCAATAGGGTCAAAGGGTTATCACTGTCGACACCCTGAATCTGTGTCAGTGATTGCGGAATCGGGGCCAGACTGAGCACCACCTGGCGGCCCTGGCCAGCAATCTTCTGAATGACATCACCCAAAAATTGCTGTCGCTGGTCGATATTGCGATGATTGGTATAGGGATCCCATGCGCTGATCACCACGGAAGCGAGCTGTGCCTGATCCATGACTGTCGGCAGCAGATCCAGCTCCGCCTCTGGCGCATCGGTGGCAACAATCCGAAATCGGGTGGCATCTTGAGGGTCCATCACCGATTCGTGGGGCAGCCACAAAAACGACGCCATCGTGTGTGCAATACGCACCGGAGACGTGACATTTTGATCGCTATGGCTTGACTCGGTGACCACCATGTCTGCCAGGAACCACCCGAACCGCTTGATGGGCGGTCGCCATTTCCAGTTGACCGGTGTCCATTCAGTGGCTTGTCGACGATTGGTCGCCACCGGACGCAACCGATGGTCATAGAGTGTGACATCGATCCTTAGCGGCCTGGCGGTCAGGTCTCGTACCTGAATGTTTAGCCGCGGTCGATCCGGTGCGCGGATGACGTTGATCAGGTTCTGAGACCCCACGGCCACGTGGGGTAACTGCCAAATGCTAATATCGTCGAACCACGCGTCACCGTCGACTTCGACATAAAACACTTTGTGTGGATCCTGCACGGCACCCGGTTGCTGCTGAGGCTGGAGCAGTTCCACCTGCAACCCGATCCAAGCGGCATCGGCGAATTGACCCTGTAACTTCACCGAAAGGGTCTGTGAACGACCGTCTGTCTGTACCAGTTCGCTAGCGACAACACTCTGGTCAATCTTGCGACCGGTGGCATCGATGAAATAGGCAACGATCCGGGCACGGGCGTGCCGAAGGCTTCCGGTCATGATCTTCCCGGTAACCAGATAATCGCTGTGAGGTACCGCCGGTACGGCCCCGACCTCTAGGAAAGCCCCAGCATTTCCGCCATTGAGCCCTAGGTGCAGCCGGTGTTCACCGCTTTTGTCCTGTGGTCGATCAAAGCCAACCTGGGTATAGGCGGGAAATCCTGGTTTGGAGATCAGTTCGGTATGGATCGGATACCGTCCGAACCCTTGATCAGCGGTGATCGCGGGACGTCCAATCGCGTACCAATACATCGGGAGATCTTCGAAATTATTGAGTCGGGCTTCTTCAAAATCGAACCGATGGACAAGGCGATGGGCCGGCGACCAAACGAAGCCCTGATCGTCGATCTGTGCCCAAACCGCGACGGTCGCCAGCCAAAACCCACAGACCCAGCCCATTGTGCGAAGCATACACCGCATCGTAATCGTTATCGGATTGTGGCAGGAAGACGCTGCAATGCGCCGGTGATCGGTGCGTCGGGGTCGTGGCATGATCACGCTACCGATCGAATCAGAGTTCTGCCAGGCGCTGGGCACGATCCTGAGCCACCAAACCTTCAATCAAAGGATCGAGTTCACCAGCTAGGATTGATCGCAGACCAAACGATTGGCCCAGACGATGATCCACCACAATATTCTCCTTGTAGCGGTACGTCCGGACCCGTTCGGCACGCTGGGCCGAACCGATCATTTTTGATCTGGCCGCAGCACGTTGAGCGTTCCGCTGCTGCTGATAATGATCGTAGACGCGTGCCCGCAGCAGCTGCCACGCTTTCATTCGATTCTGATGCTGACTCTTGGACTCCTGCATGCGTACCTCAATCCCAGTGGGGACATGGAGCATGTGCACGGCGGTGGCCACCTTGTTCACGTTTTGGCCACCGGGTCCCTGGGCGGTGGTGATATGCAGCTGGACATCTGATTCGGGAATGTCGATCTGAAGTTGATCAGGCTGCGGCAAAACGGCGACCGTCGCGGTCGAAGTGTGTACACGGCCCTGGGCCTCAGTGGCTGGCACACGCTTGACGCAATGTACACCACCTTCGTAACCCAATCCCTGCCAGACCCCCAGCCCCTCAACGCTGGCGACAGCCTGCCGCAGGCCACCTTGCTCACCCGGTGAAAAATCCATCGGCGAGAACGTCCACGTGCGAGCGGTCGCGTATCGTTGGTACATCTCAAACAGGTCACCTGCCCACAATGCCGCTTCGGCCCCACCGGTACCCGCCCGCACCTCCAAGATCACCGAGCCCACTGACCGGTCTTCAGCGGTCACCAACTCGTGAGAAATCTCCTCAATGAGTTTTTGGGCCTGCTGATCCAATGAGGGCAATTCCAGACTGGCCAGCTCGGCCAGCTCAGGATCCTGGTGCTCCTCAATGATTTTCTGATGATCATCAATCTGCTGCTTGAGCCAACAATACCGCCGATACCGCTCAACCAAGTCATGGAGCCCCGAGCGTTTTATCGACAATTCTTGGACGCGTCGGTGATCGGTGAGCACCTGAGAATCAGACAGCTGCTTTTCCAGTTGATCATACTGAGCCGCCAGGTCGTTAAGCTTGGAGATGAGGTTGGCGTTTTCTTCGGGCATGGGTGGGTAGGCATCGCGTGTTACGGGCGCAAAAAAACCGCAGCACGAGTGGCGCTGCGGCAGAACGGCGTATGGCTAGCCCTTGCGTGAACCGCGGGTTCCGAAATATGAGCCTTTGAATTTGTTCTGGAATTTCTCCACTCTGCCGGCGGTGTCCACAAATTTCTGTTTGCCCGTAAAATAGGGGTGACAGGCGTTACAGATATCGACGTGCATCGAAGCCACGGTACCGCCAGTGGCAAAACTGTTCCCACAGGCACAGGTGACATGGCATACGACATATTCTGGATGGATCTTGGGTTTCATTGGACCATTTCCCGGTGTTAACGCTTGGTACTGGTTCGGGCGTGCCACATTATAGCCACCCGACTTGGCGGTTCAATCTTAGGCTAGGATGCTCCGGGGCGGGGTAGGAAACGCCGTGCCGGGACGGCCAGGCATTTGTCGCTTGGACCGGTCGACCCGCTTTAGATTGAGTTGGCAATGGAGATCACCGACGATGCAAATATCTCTCAACGGCAAAATGATCGACGACCAGCAAGCGAAGATCAGTGTCACCGATGCCGGCTTACAGCATGGCGTCGGCCTATTTGAAACGATGGGTGTCTACCACGGCCGGGTGTTTCGGCTTGAGGCCCACCTGAACCGGCTTCTGAGCAGCGTGAGGCAGTTGGGGTTGGCTCGTGACGTAAACCTCGACGAATACAGGCAAGCCGTGCGGCAGACGATTCAATACAACCACCTAGAACGAGCAAGGCTTAGGTTAACCGTCACCGGTGGGTCGGTGTCACTGCTGGAATCGGATTCGTCTGGTAGGTCGTCCAAGCCGACCGTGCTGGTGGTGGCTCAGGATCCCACAACGTATGACCCGGGCTACTTCGAACAAGGGATCCTGGCGGTGATTGGACCGGCCAAGGCCAACCCGTTCGACATCCTGGCCGGGCACAAAACACTCTCGTACTGGCATCGTCTAATGACGCTGCGGCAGGCTGCCGCTGTGGGGAGCGGCGAAGTGATCTGGCTCAATACCACCAATCACCTGGCCAGTGGCGCGGTCAGTAACATTTTTTTGGTCAAAGATGAGCAACTATGGACACCCTACGCGCGGGGCGAAGAAGTTGATCGCGCTCTACCGGCACCGGTCTTGCCCGGTGTGACTCGGGCTGCGGTGATGGATGTGGCCGCGGTGATGGGCATACCCGTCAACCGAAAGATGCTTGGCGTCTCTGACCTGCTTGGTGCTGATGAAGTGTTCCTGACCAATTCAAGCTGGCTTGTGCTGCCGGTGACCCGGATTGAACAAAAGTCAATCGGCGGGGGACAGGTGGGACCGATGACCCACCAGATTCGCACCGCAGTGCTCAAATTGGTTGAGCGTGAGACCCGCGAGGGCAACTGATCAGTGAAAATCCCTCGAGCGTACACCTAGCCCTTGATCTGCATCTGTGACAGTACAGATCGACCTGACCATCACATGCACCACTTGCCCCTGGCGTTCCACGCGGCCACGAGCAAGAACGACAACACCGTGCCGGGCGGCGTGGCGATTACGATCAAAAACTTTCTTTCTCAGGATCAGATTAGCCACACCGGTTTCGTCCTCGATCGTCATGAAAACAATACCGGAAGCGGTACCGGGGCGTTGACGGACCAGTGTGACGCCGGCGACCGCAATGGGAGCGCCACTAGACCAGCGGACTTCGTCTTGTAACTGAGCGTTCGGCACAACCCCCAACCGGCTGAGGCGGCCCCGTAGAAACCAGACGGGATGAGCTTTTAGCGACAACCCGGTGCTGGCATAGTCTTGGACCACCTTCGCTGACTCGGGAATGATTGGTAACGGGGTGTGATCACACCCCTCCGGTTCCCGATGACGATCGAACAAAGGCAGGGATTCGTTGTGCATTTGACGGATCATCCACAGGGCTTGCTGCCGATCTAGTCCTATTGAACCGAACGCATCGGCCCGGGCCAACGCCCGTAACGATTTGATCTTGACACCGCTGGCTCGCCACAAGCTTTTGATCGACACAAAAAATCCATGTTGTCGCCTCGCGGATGTGATGGCATCGGCTTCGTCAGGCCCCAGCCCTTTGATCAATCGCATGCCCAATCGCAGCGCGATGCGTGTTTGCGACAAGACGGGCTCCAGGGTGCAGTCCCAAGCACTGTGGTTAACGTCGACAGACCGGACCTCGACCCGGTGTTCTTTGGCGTCACGAACGATCTGCGCCGGTGCATAAAAACCCATGGGCTGACTGTTGATCAGTGCGGCGGCAAACTCGACCGGGTAATGGTGTTTCAACCAGGCCGAGACGTAGACAATCAACGCGAAGCTCGCTGCGTGTGATTCGGGAAAACCGTACTCGCTAAAGCCCTTGATCTGGTCAAAACAGCGTTGAGCAAATGAATGGGTATAGCCGTTGGCGAGCATGCCGTCGATGATCTTTCGGCCAAACTCATAGATGAGATCTCCTTTGCGTTTCCAAGCCGCCATCGCACGGCGAAGCCGGTCGGCTTGACCGGGCGTAAAACCGGCGGCTTTGATCGCCAGAGACATCGCTTGTTCTTGAAACAGTGGTACGCCCAGTGTTTTCTCCAACACAACGCGTACGGCTTGACTGGGGTAGTCCACGGGTTCTTCTTTGTTGCGTCGTCGCAGGTAGGGGTGCACCATCTGGCCCTGGATCGGACCGGGTCGAACGATCGCAACCTCAATGACCAAGTCGTAGAAATGACGGGGCCGCAACCGCGGGAGCATGGACATCTGGGCCCGAGACTCGATTTGGAATACACCAATGGTATCGGCCCGGCAGATCATGTCGTAAACGTGGGGGTCTTCTGCGGGGACGGTGTACATCTCGTAGTGCTTGCCATGGTGATCTCGGATCAGTTGAAAACATTTACGCACACAAGTCAGCATGCCCAATCCCAACACGTCCACCTTTAGCATGCCCAGGGCGTCGATGTCGTCTTTATCCCATTGAATCACCGTCCGATCAGGCATCGCCGCGTTTTCGATAGGCACGGTTTGGCTTAAAGGGTACTCGGTGAGAACAAAGCCACCGACATGCTGAGAGAGATGACGGGGAAAGCCGAGAATCTCGGTGCTGATCCTGACCAGTTGCTGGATGGTCGGGTCGTCCGGATTGATCCCCAGCTGCCGGAGACAATCTGGTTGCGCTACCGATTTGTCAAACCAAAAGAGATCTTTTGCCAAACGATCCACACAGTCCAGTGACAAGCCCAAGGCCTTGCCGACCTGACGCACCGCGCTGCGGGCACGGTAAGTGATCACCTGGGCCGTTAACGCCGCGCGGTGCCGGCCGTACTTGGCGTAGATGTACTGAATCACCTCTTCGCGTCGTTCATGCTCAAAGTCGATATCAATGTCCGGCGGTTCGTTACGCTCTTTACTAACAAATCGCTCAAAGAGCAGATCAATGCGGTCCGGATCCACCGCGGTCACACCCAGGCAGTAACAGACCGCCGAGTTGGCTGCCGCGCCACGGCCCTGACACAAAATCTCCCGCGATTTAGCGAACCGGACGATGTCATGCACCGTGAGAAAGTAGTGTGGGTAGTTCAGCTGATCGATAAGTTTCAGCTCGTGTCGCAGCTTGGCCTTGACCTTGGAGGGAATGCCATTGGGGTACCGCTCGACCGCACCGTGCCAGGTCAAATCGGTCAGGTGTTGCATCGGCAACCTGCCAGACGGACAAGTCTCATGCGGGTACTCATAACACAGCTGATCTAGACTAAACGCCGAGGCGCGTTCAATGATTTCTACACTACGGGCCACAGCTTCGGGATACCCGGTGAACAACCGTATGATTTCATGAGGTGGTTTGAGGTCACGTTCGGCGTTGGCACTAAGACGGAAACCCGCTTCCTGAAGCGTGCAGCGATGGCGGATACAAGCCAACACGTCGTGCAGCGGTTTTCGGTCAGAGCTGTGATAGTGCACGTTGTGGGTCGCCACCAAGGGAATACCCAAGTGATGGGCCAATCTCGCCCATCGTGCGACCTGCCCACGATCGTCAGGTCCGTGATCAAACCGCACCGCCAACGAGATCCGATCATCACAAAAAATCCCACACAAACCTTGAGTTGTTTTCACAAAGTCGTCCGTGATGGTCGTGGGTGGAACCAAAACGGCCAGGAGGCCCGCCTGATACTCGATTAGGTCATGCAATGTCAGACGACACTTGCCTTTGGGCGCTCGACGTTGACCAAGGGTCAATAGTTGACACAACCGACCATAAGACAACCGATCAGTCGGGTAGACAAGCACCGCCAACGGTAATCCACAACCCTCCAACTCTAACCGGCATCCCACCGCGAACGGCAGCCCCACTTCCTTGGCCACGATGTGCGCCCGAACAATCCCGGCCAGACTGTGACGGTCTGTCACCGCGATCCCACGGTAGCCCAACTGAGCCGCTCGCCGAACGAACTCTTCTGGGTGGCTGGCACCGGTAAGAAACGTGAAGTTTGTCGTCACTTGCAGCTGGGCGTAGGCGATCGGTGCGAATGCGGTACGGCCGAAGCCTGCTGAATCCCTTTTTTTTTCAGGGAATGAGGCGTCCGGTGTACACCCTCTCTCCACCATCACGCTACGCCCACCGGCCATGGATAAACCATCGATGTGTCTCGATATCACGATAGATCCACCACCACCGACCGGTTTCGTCCTGCACTTTAAAATAGTCGCGGGTCGTGTTTGTAGATCCCTCACACCGCCACCACATGGGTGCGATACGCTCAGGCCCGATGCTGTTCAAAACCCGCAGCGTCTGTCCGTGCCAGGACAACCGCACCAACGGACCATCTGGTGTGACCGCCATCACCTCAACGGATTGAGGGCCATCCAGCAGCACCGTGGGACGATCCGCCTTCACCACCTGAGCCGCAGAGACCGTGTCTGTGGCGAGATCTTTCAGTCGGTAAGCGTACTCGGGAACATGAGATTCCACGACCTCAACTTGTCTGACCGAAGATACACCAAGCCGACTGGTCAGCGTATCAACCACCTGACCAAACGAACGATCGAGGTTTTCATTGTGATGATCCCGGTCCAATGCCAGAAAACCGGCCTGCGGATGCGGTAGCCGATCCACACTCAAAGCGGTAAGCGTAACCGTTTCGACACCGAAGCCTAGATGAGCCCGTTCAAGTTTGGGGCGTAGCAGTGACCAGAGGTGTTTAGCGCAACACCCCAACCGACTGGTGGTCACCTCGACGATCACGGGCGGGCAATCGCTACGCACCAAGGTGGCCCGGGTGTGTCGGACACCGCGGTCATCTTGCCGCAGGCGCTGGCAAAGCGCTTCTAACAGCTGCCGGGCGGTCCGTTCAATCATCTCAAGCCGTTTGACGGGTCCAGCAAATATCTGCGTCACACACAGCGGCGGTGCCGGACGCACCGGTTCAAGGACCTCTACTGTGCACCCCAGTGCCTGATCGAGTCGCTGGATCAAGCGATCACCGAATCGTGACGGTAAACGATACCGTGGCAGTGCCATAAGCTGACCGATGGTCTGGATACCGACCTCGGCTAACGCTGCATCCGTATGGCCATCGATGCGTAAACCACGGGTCGGCAGGCCTGTGATGGCTTGCACCACACCGGTGGCGCAAACGACGGTTAAATCATCGCGCCCAAAACGTGCGACCATCCATGCACAGCCAAAGGTCGGAGCCGATGCGATCCTCGCCTGGAAACCAAGCCGCCCAACCGCGGTGAGCCATTGCCTTAGCAGGTTCGTTTCTCCGCGATACAGATGCTGACAACCGGTCACGTCCGCAAGCAAACCCGGCGCATAAAAAGCTTCCGAATCGTCACCCCAGTCCGGCGCGACCGTCGGTGTGAACCGCGTGGCCCACCCGGCCAATGCCCGCAGTGCCACTTGATCCCGTACCGGATCACTCGGCTCGATATGAACCCGCTCTGATCGGATCAGTGCCCGCGCATGGGCCAGTGTCATCCCCGGTTGTACACCGGCAGCAGCTGCCTGCTGGCAGCGATGGACCACCTCTTCACGGCCAGCCAAAACCCGGACGAGTAAGATCGGTCGGTGGGCTGGGTCATGCGGTCCGCCGACCTGCTCTTGTTTCCGCTGCATCCGCCGACGCACCAGGTCGATCGACCACATCGGTAGGTACAACGACAAAGCCCTGCGCATCATTTTGCTCCACAAGATAAGAACGCCCTACCTGTCTTTGAGCCCACTGCTCTTTGCACCGAACATGTTCGATCCGCCAACGCGGACACCGACCAGGCGACCGTTCAGGGCAGATCCTCCAGCGGTGGTGTGCCGCTGACAATGCCTTCAACTCCTCCTGTCGCCGCCACAGCAGTGCCAAAGCGGCACCTGACTCGGCAGCCAGTTGCAGTCGACGCGACTGGTTCATGCTTAGACCCCGAGCATCGGCCACCACCACAGCTGTGGCCGGACAGCGCAACACCAAGTCGATCGCCCATACCCACACCGAATCTGACCGTCTAGGTAAATCCACAAACACACTTTGATGCATCAATCGACGTTCACCACCGCACGCTCTGACGATCGATATGGGATATGGCCAACACCTCCGTCCGACCCAGAACACCCAACCGCCCCGCTTCTGATGTAATTGTCGTACCCATTGGCCCCACACACTCAACGGCGCAGTGTCTGCCAGCCACTCGTGGACGGTTCCACTCCGGAACCGCCCCCAAGGGGTCTGGATAAAAGGACACACGGCCTTCGTATGACAGGAGTGACCGGCTTCGATCACCCTCATGCGTTTCATCAACTCAGCCAGGCCAACTTGAGCCCGATCCGCCACACTGACACCTATATTTGTTCGCATGTTGTTAGGGTATTGTGGCGGCGTGTTTCTGTCAAAAAAAGTCTGCTCCTGATGAGGTCAGACCCAACGTATCTTTCCCATGATTAAATTTTTAATTTTATGCAAAAAAACAACTTACATCATCAAATCAAAAATAACGCTCAGCAAAGCGCAAGATTTCACCCACGGCCAGGTATCTAAAGTTGCCCAACACAACACCAACACTGTCTTAAAAAGAGGTCCCCGCCAAAAAACAAAAGGGTTTTCGCCAAAGACATGATCGTGTCATGCCTACAAATTGGCGTTTTTATCCAGGTCCAGAGATCGTTCCATTTTTTTGTGAAAGGGATTGCATCATGCATCACAAGTATTCGAAACGGATTGCCATGGGTTGCTTAACGGGTGTACTCTTGGCCGCACCCGTGGTCCACGCGCAGGAAGACTACGCCGCTCGTACCGAATCAGATCTCGCGTCAGAGGCCCAGCAACAGCGTGACGCAGCGGTGGCCGCAATCGCCGCAGATCGTCACGGTACGATCACCGATATCGTCAATCGACTGGGAACCTCAGACACCACCGGGCAATTTGAGGCGAACTTGGCGTTAGCGACCGCCGAACAGCTTTATGAGATTTCCAACGCCGCAAGTTTTGAGGAGGCATCAAATATTTTGCTATTCGGTTCAGCGGCCGGGTCGGACCAACTGGGTGTGATTGAACCCGAGCAGCTTGATCTTGGACAGACGAATCGAGATTTTGTCTACACACCAGTGGCACCGTGCCGTGTTGTGGATACCCGTCTAGCCGGCGGTATTATCATTGGTGGTTTTAGCCGCGCGTTTAACGTTTATGGCAATGGTGCAACCATTGGCGCTCAAGGTGGTAATCTCGCCGGCTGTTCCTCCCCAAGGGGAGAACCCCGTGCGGTTCACCTGAATGTCACCATCCTTCCGCAGGCAGGCAATGGCTTTGTCAAGGTCTATCCAGCGAATATACCAGCTCCTAATGCCAGCTTGGTCAACTATACCGCAGGGGTCAATATCGCCAATGCGGCGACCGTGCAAACGTTTTTCAACTTGATTCAGAAGGAAATTAGGGTGCTCTCGTCCCAAAATGTCCATGTGGTTATTGACGTCTTAGGCTTCTACCACGAAGTTGACAAAATCGTCAGTGAACTGGTGCAAGTCAAGCAAGGGGGCTATGACATTGATCAAAGCAGCGCCAATGGTGCGGTCATTGACTCGACCACGGAGACATTTGTTGAGCCTCAGAACGGTAACACCACTGTTACCCTCTCCGGCGGTGAAGATATTCTGGTGACCGTTTCCATGCAGGTCTACAAGTCTTCAGGAGCCAACAACCACATCGAAGGAGAAGTCAAACCGGCATACCGAAATACAAGCACGCTGGCCGTGACCACGGGTAGCTTATTTGAGTCAGAAACCGACTTCTGCTTCAGCTCCACTGGAGAAAACGACCAGCGATCGGTTCAGGCGAGCCACTTTTTTGACAACATGCCGGCCGGTACGTTTGAGTTTGGTTTTGTGGCCAACAAAGGCAGTTCTTTTGGCTGTTGGTCAGACGAAGTGGACTTTGTCGTTGCGGCACCCAAAATCAACGTGGTGAAGGTTAACAACTAGTCCGATCACCAGAACTCACAGGACCTGGATCATCAACCGGAGGGGTGGTGCTGGCAAGGCACTGCCCCTCTTTTTACTGTCATTTTACACACGTGACGGTTCCATGCTGAGTTGCTGTTCGACCTCAAACAGACTGTCCATAGGGTGTCACGCAACTTTGCCGATAGCCATACGATAATCACAAAGATCGCTCGCTTGGTGTAAGTAAAGGCGGTCAACGCCGCCGTCGTGTTCACAGGAGGTGTCACCATGGCCCGTGCCAGAGAGCCGTACTATGTTTCTTTTGTCCACGATCGGATCCCCCAACACATTGATCATTCGCGTGTCAGGCCCGGACCGCCCGGCGGAGCGGCCAATCGGGCTGGCTACACGTCGGTCACCAGCAAGGCAAGGCTTACCTTTGCGTGGGACACCGGCCCGGCGCGAGCGGACGGTCATGTTGCCTTGTTCGCACGTTCGGTCAACGTCTATTTCCGCTTGACGGACTTTCTGGTTGCCATCACCTCTGACTACGCTGTGGGATCGTGTGCCTACCGAGCGACAAGACGACACGAGCTACAAGCTCACATCTACGATCCCATTCGAATCTTTCACTCTTACCGCGACGTGTTGGTGCAACGTCTTAATCACATCGCTTTTCCAACCCAACGGGCACCGCTGCTGGTCTCGCCTGATCAAGCTCAGCAGCGACAAACAGAATTAGAGCACCGTATCGTCGCCGTGATCGGCCAAACCCGCCAAGAGCTGGCCCGCGACCTGCGACAGGCTCGCGATCGCCATGACAGCCCCGCCTCTTACCGGTTGGTCCACCAGCAGTGCACCGCTGCCCAATGGGCCAGCGGTCGGTGACACGTCACGGCATCGACCGACCACGTGCCCTCACACCCAGGTTGAACACCGTTGGTCAATGCAAAATCAACCCGATCTCAACTTGGATAGATTCTTGCTGGCCAACGCCGATACAGACCTGACAAAGAATTCCAGTGCTCTCATGGTGCATGAAATGGCGCCATACGGATTAAAACTCAACCAAGGCTTCAACGCCATCACCTAACGTGACAGGTCGAAAACGTCGATAACCCCGTTGTAAGTGACTGACCCATTTCTATCGAAAGGTCTTGTCCTATGTCAGCAGTCGGATCCACGCCAGTGGCCGGATCTCATGCCCAAGCACAACTGGGCCAGCAAGTGAGTATCGCTGTGGCCCAAAAGGTGCAAGACGCGGCAAAAGCCCAGGGCCAGGCCGTGATTTCACTGCTGGAGGGGGCCGCGGCCGTGGCCCAGCAGGGCCCGACCGAGCCCGGCAAGGGCGGCCTGATCGACATCCACGGCTAACGCCTATCAGACACGGTTGCGCTCATCTCTTCAACACCGTCCTGCAACGACTCGAACAGGCCACCTTCTTGGCGGGCTGTTGGGCCACGGATCCTGTCGCTTCCTTTGAAGATGATTTGGCGTGCGACGGAATGCACTTGCCTGGCCACTTGGTCGGCCAGGCATTAACCATTACGTGTAGAATAGCTGTGCTATCGGCTGGACACCGTCTCCGCAACGAGAGGTACGACAAATTCAGCCACTGACCATAAGAGGCTGCTCATTCTCATGGATCACGGTGACATGGTCCTTTTTGCACTTCAGCCCAGCGCTGACTTCGGGCAGAGAGTCAGCGCAGAGCTGGGGATCCCCCTCAGCAGCCACGAAGAGAGAGATTTCGAAGACGGCGAACACAAGTCCCGACCCTTGGTCAGTGTGCGGGGTAAGGACGTGTTTGTCATCCAATCGCTCTACGACGACAACCAACAGAGCGTCAACGACAAACTGTGTCGGTTGTTGTTCTTTCTTGGCAGCCTTCGTGACGCCTCTGCGGGCCGTGTGACCGCGGTGGTCCCTTATTTGTGCTACGCCCGCAAGGACCAAAAGACCCAACCTCGCGACCCCGTCACCACGCGTTATGTGGCCACTTTGTTCGAAGCGATGGGTGTCGATCGGCTCGTGACGCTGGACATCCACAACACGGCTGCGTTTCAAAACGCTTTCCGCTGCCGGACCGAGCACTTGGAATCCAGAAAGCTTTTTGTGGACTATTTCAGCTTGCGACTGGGTAGCGACGAAGCGATTGTCATCTCGCCCGACGTCGGTGGTGTCAAGAGAGCCGATCGGTTCCGACAGGCCCTGGGCTGTAAGCTAGGCAAGTCTGTACCCAGTGCTTTCATGGACAAACAGCGCAACGCAGGTGTTGTCACCGGTGGCACACTTGCTGGCCCTGTAAAGGACAAGACCGCCATCATTATCGACGACCTGATCAGTACAGGGGCAACGGTTACCGGTGTCGCCAAGGCTTGTCGCACGCAGGAAGCCACGCGGGTCTATGTCGCCGCGCCCCATGGACTATTCACCGGTCATGCTGGTGATGTGTTGGACGACCCTTCGCTGGACAAAATCGTTGTGACGGACACGATACCCCCATTCCGGCTAGATCCTGACTTCGTGAAAAAAAAACTGGTTATCCTCGATTCAGCATCGCTTTTCGCAGAATCGATCAAAAGCATCCACGGCGGGTAGCCCGTTGTTAATCTGTTGTAGAGATCGCCGCAGGCAAACGTCGTGACAACGACTCGGGTACCGCGTGGTCACCAGACGATGACGTTGTCCACGTTCATCATCGGACGAAAATAGAAAACTGGCACAACGCCACGCCACCACGGAACGAAAAAGGTGACCGCTCAACGAGCGGCGCTCTTACGTTGGACATACTGCCTGATTTTTTCTTGGTAGGTCGGTGATTTAAGACCGACTGCCTTGCTTTCGACCAACGCATCGGCCCAACTCAGATCGTCATCAAGTATACGGTAAGCCAACCAAACCGCTCCCACACGGTTGCCCGAAGAACAGTGCAGCAGAATCGGTCGTGGCACGGTTTTGAGCAAGTGACGGATCTGGTCTAACACGGCATCGGTAAGTTCGTCGGGACCATTCCACGCCGGGTTTTCATACTGCAGTCCCAGGTCTATCACAAACCGTCGTTCATCAAAATTTTTGATCTCACCGGCGTGACGCAAGTTAATCACCGTTTTGACACCGCCTTTTTTTGCTTGATCGAGATCCTCCGGACTGGGCTGGCTGGCCAGAAAGACCCCACGGTAGGTGTGTAAACGGGTTATCGTACCGCACTGATACGGTTCGAGTCGATCCGTTGTGATCGCTTTGTGCTGCACAGCGGTGCAGCCGCCAATCATTACACATGCCACACAACCAGACAACAGCATCGCAAATAAGCGGAGATGGGTCATCGATAATACCTTTCAATAACAGGGTCAGACCCTACGCAGGCCAATATCGTGTCATGCACTTGGGATGTACCGACGCTCACCCCGCGTCGATCCGATATCGGCTATCGCAGCGGTCCATACGCCACGAAGGCAGCCCAGTGCCTAGGGGCATCAAACGGTCTTTGGGAAGGGATCACCTCATGTCCCGTCAGCAGGCCGGTTTGATCTTCGTGGGCTGCATGTTCGTAGAGTCGCATTGCCTGTCCCGCGTTGTTCAGCGCTTCAGCGGGCGTTAGACCGGCTGGCTTGGCCAGTACAGAACGATAAAACCGTTGCATGAAGGCGCTGGTGGCCTGGTCATCGACCGGCCAGAGACTGGCCACGACCGTCCGTACGCCGGCCTGTTGAAAGCCCCTTACCAGCCCCAACACACCTTCACCTGAACGCGTTGTACCTGCGGCTGTGTTACACGCCGATAGCACCGCCAGCTGTACACCCTCCAGATAGAGTGAAGACGCCTCTAGTGCGGTCAGAGCGCCATCGTGACCTGCTCCTCCGTTACGCTGGTTGAAGCCGGCCATCACCAGATACGAAAGCAACATCGGATCATACCCCACCACATGCCGCTTTGTTCCCTCGGGCGCGTCCTTGTTTTGATCTGTACCGCCCAATCCGGTGTTGCGGTCCAGCACAGAAGGCAAAACTGTATCGACATGGCCGTGCGTGGCAAAATGAAGGATCCGACGTCCCGGACCCAACTTCCGCAACAGGTCCTCCGTCGCGTAAGGTCCGTAAAGCGCTAGCCGTGGCTGATCAACCTCGATCGCACCAAACTGCTCCATCACCGCTCGAACTTCCAGCTGTGTTCCAGGCAACGGCAAAAAAGTTTCATCGCCCGGTGCTGAACGCTGAAGGTGTCGGGTTTGTGTATCGCTCAGCGCTAGCTTGGCAATCGCCTTGGCTTGATCTGAAAGGTCACCGGGCAATGTCAATTGTGACTGTTCGTAATCCACGCCACCAACGGCCAGTAATCCTTGCCCCGGCGCCGGAGATGTGCCCCACGGCACCAGATCTTGAGCGAACGATAGATATGCCAGCGTATAAAGATCGATCAGAAACGCACCGGTGGCACTGTGACGGCTTTCAGGAGCAGGCAATGCCGCGAAGGGAACCGTTGCCATCGCCGCGTCGGGAACCACGTAAACCGTCGTCACCGAATCACCCAAAACTAGTGACAGCGGTTCCCAAACCAGCTTACTCAATGCCCGTCCGGCGTTGAAGAACACCGCGTGATCGCTTCGCGGGGCAGCCATGGCCGGCCGATTGGATGGACCGGTGATGACCTGGCGAAATTGGACAATGGCCTGTTCGATTGATTCCGCGTCGCCCAACTCGATACGCACAGGACGACCTTCCGGAGCAACAACCCAAACCGCATACCGATTCCCATACCGAACAAAATCAACCAACCTCTCATGGGCCTTGAGTTGAGCCTGTACGTCTGTGACCGAAAGCTTCAAGCGTTGACTGGCCCCCCGGTACTCTGCGGAGACATGGGCAAGCTGGCGCGAAAGGTCGTCGCGGTATTTTTCGGCTTGGGCGTATCGCTTTTTCCACACGTCGATCTGCTTGGGATCGTGATGGACGGCGGTGGACAGCTTGGCCAGCGCCGCGTTGGCAGCGGTCAGTTCATCTAGCAGTGAATGGGTATGTGGATCGGCGTAACGGGCCGCTCGCCACTCGACTGCGGTGGCCCGCGTTACCATCCCTTTAAAACGTAACACCTCGGCGTAAGCTGGCTCGTCGACGTCCCGTGTGAACGCGAGCCAGTGGTCAAGATATCTGCGCAAAAATTGCACAAAAACAAGCCGCTCGTTTGACGTCAGCCCGGCGAAGGCCGTGTGAATCCGAGTCTCCACGATGGCCAAAGCCCGTTCGAACATGGGTAGAGCTTCTTCCTCATTGCCTTTGGCCCGGTACAGGCTTGCGAGGTTGAACAAAATCGTCGCCACATTCGAGTGATCCCTACCGACATTGTTGGTCATGATCTTTAAGGCACGTTCGTACCGCGGCAGCGCTTGGTCAAAACGGCCACAGTCGTGGTGCAGCCTTGCGATGTCGTTAAGCGAATGAGCTATGTCCATGTGATTTGGCCGCAGCCCCTTTTGCCTAATCGCCAAACTCCGCTGGTAATATCTCAGTGCCCGTCTAAATTCACCTTGGTCGTGATACACCGCGGCAATGCATGTCAGTGAATTTGCCACAGGAGGGGCATCAGCACCCCACTTCTTTGTGGCAAGATTCAGGGCCTTGTTGTACAGCTTCATCGCGGTTTCATACTGCCCCAGATCACGGTAGAGGCCTCCCAGACTATCCGTTACATTTTTGAGCAAACCTCCATGGTCAACGAACCCGTTGGCGACAAAGGTATCCCGTTTAAAAGAATCGGCCGTTACGTGCTGTTCCAAGATGGCGATGGCTTGTTCGAAATGCGACAACGCCTGTTCTAGTTGCCCTTGCCCATGGTAAAGACGCCCGAGATTGGAAAGGGGATACGCCATCGATGGATGGTCAGGCCCAACGCTCTGGCTAATCGTGATCAAGGCGCGTTTGTAGAGAGGCAACGCCAGATCAATCCTTCCCCGCCGGCCATATGAAACGGCTAGATTCTGAAGCTTTATGCCCACGCCATGAACATCGCCGTCCTCTTCTTTCATAAAATCGATCACAAATTGATCGACGAATGACGGACTGGACGACGGCTTGTCCGAGGCGACCGGTGGTCCATCGTCTGGCTGTAATCCGATCTGCGGATTGTTGGCGTCAGCGGCCACTGACAGCCCACCACCACATAGGTTTCCGAGTATCCAAATCGTGATCAGAATCGGCCAAGATCGACATTGCTCTGTCCTTGCGGTGTCCGTAAAGAACGTCATGGCAAGCCTCCTGAAGACGAAGTTTTTCTCTTCTAGGATTGTGTCCGAATCCGCTGGCGGTGTCCATCTGGTGCCTGTGACCAACGCCGGTGATTGATGATTGTGCTGGCCGTCATGGCCCTGACTGCACCGTAAGCCCTCCGGGGTAAAAGCCGGTCTGGAGCGCGCAGATGATTCGCTGTTTCTGTGCCGGATTGAATCGCTTGGCACCGGCCCAGTGACGCCGCATGGTCTGGAGCGTACGCTGAGCCCTGGGGAGATTAGCCCCGCTAGAACCATCGGAAAACATAAAGTTGCTTCTGTCGGCGACATGGGACAATCCCATCACGTGGCCCATTTCATGAATCGCGGTGTTGGCCACAAAACGGGCAAACTGCGGCTGATCGTCCTCGAACACCCGCTGCATTTGCGAACCGTGATCAACATGTCCGGTTCGACGATTAAGCTGTGGTACGCCGCACACGCGTAGGTCTCGGTGTGCACCGACAAAAATATCACCTCCTCCTTCGTTACCCAAGATCAGCATCTGGCATGGACGGGACTCTCGACCACCGCGGTCAAAGGTCAAGACAATGTCCGCCGGGATCCGGCGTCCCAACATCAGACTTCGACCGGCCCTTTGGACCAATGGCCCCAGTGTGTGGCGGATCGTGGCCTCGATGATCCGCCAATGGCGAACGACGGTGACGTTTTCCAAAGAGAGGATAAATTGGGTCGGGATCGTAAAGTGGACTTCGACGGAACGATCGTCTTCCGATTCTGGCAACGGCGAAAACGGCTGCCGTTCGCCCAATGATTGACTGTCGATCTGACCCCTCGCTACACCTCCCAATCCCATCGCCAAACGGATAACAGCATCCACCCGGCGACCGGACAACCGGAGGTTATACGTGTCGGGGCCGCTGCGACTGCTTCGTCCAACCAAACGCATCCGGGTCCGCTGGTCGTTGCTTAGGATACGATGGATCCGCTGCCTGATAAACCCTCGGTGAGATGGTTTCAATGTGTGCCCGCCGATATCAAAATTGTACAGGAGAAATGCCGTCGGACAGCCCTGGACACTGGTATTCAGGATACGGACACCACCGGTACCTGTGGAGGTCGCCATCTTTCCAGCTCCTGATTGCCAACATAAAATCACGCCAGGGTCAAATCTAGACACGACCACCAATTCAGCGTGACATCTACTGTGCTGCACGACCACCGGTGTGGACAACCCGTTGGCAACGATCGAATATGTCCGAACGTTCGGCCGACTCGCGATGCTTTGCACGCCTGTCGCTCAATCAGCGCGGCGATCGATTCGATCACTCCTGGCTTGCCCTTGACCATTTGTAGATACACGGCACCGCTGGCCATCTTGCGCGGTCAGCATCACGTGTAGGAAAATCGGCTACCCCAACTCTTGCTCGGACAACAGGCCGCCCACGGCATACAAGATCGTTGGCGTAAAACCCCGCTCGGGTCCGCGGTGGTACAAGTCAGGATCCAACAGGGATCAGTCCCATGACCCGTCAGCAGGTGGCCTTCAAGTCCGACAATCGCCATCGTCTGCCGGTCCGCCCGGTGAACACCTGTATTTTCTTTATGAAACATACCCGATTTGCTTACGGCCGGTCACCGCCGTTGTCCATGGAGCTGCGGACGCCGATCTTGCAAAACAAACGGCGTGCGCTTGACATCGCGCCTGGTCCAGAGGGAGTTCGACTACAAAGTGCATGCCTGACAGTGTGAGGCCCGCGTGACCACCTGACGGGCGGGATGACAGACAAATGATCCCGCCGCCAAAGACCAAACACTTCCCCTGACCCACACGGTTACACCAGGCCGTAAAATAATCGTTCTGAAAGGCTGCGATGCGCATGTTGCGGCACCGCGAGAATCTGATTATCTGCTCGTTCCTGGCCACTCCGTCTTCGCAGTCGCAACGGGGCGCCTCCCCTCAACACACGGCCCCATCGCGGTCATCGGTTCGCGGCCAACGCCTGCTCCTGCAAGAGCCGCCGATCAATCTTACCAGTGGAAGTCCGAGGAAAGGCTTGGGCGATCGTGATCTTGACCGGCACAGCATACCAGGGCAACCGCTGTGACAACCGTTTGGTGAGATCTGACGGTGTGATCTGACCGTCCATAGAAAGGATGGCAGCGGCTTCGATCCGGTGGCTGCCTTGGCCATCGGGCACACTGAACACCGCCGCTTCGACGACCTCATCGTACGCCAATAAGGCAGTCTCCACTTCGTCCAGCTCCACTCGGTAGCCTCGCGCTTTGATCTGCCGGTCTTGGCGTCCCAGAAACTGATAGTGGCCGTCGGCCCGACGTTGAACCAGATCTCCGGTGCGGTAAAACACATCCTCGTAGCCCGGGAACACCCCGCGACGGTAAAAAGCGCGGGCATTAAGATCGGGCCGATTCCAATAGCCTTGCATCATCGTCGGGCTGCGGATCAGCAGCTGGCCTATTTCGCCTGCGGTGACGAGCTGGTCATCGTCTGCGACGACCAGCGCTTCCATATTCGGACACAGTTGGCCAATCGGGATCGGTTCATCTGTGTCATCAGCCAAAATCGGCACGTGGTAGAAGGTACACCCGTTCACCTCGGCCGGACCGTACATGTTGCTGAAACGGGCTTTGGGCAGTTGTCCCATCAAGTCGCGCAAGTGCTTGGTCGGAAACGGTTCGCCACCAAAGATCACCCAACGCAAAGCGCCAAGATCACGAGCCGGTAGCCCCCCACGAAGCAGCAGCTGTATCAGCGCGAACGGTACGGTAAAGAAAACCGAAATCCGCTGATCCTGAAGCCATTTTGAATAACTGGCCGGTAATTTCATGACCTCTTCCGGGACAATCACGGTGGCGGCACCCGCCAAAGCACCGGCGAAGAAATCGAATGTCGATAAGTCGAAATGCAACGGTGCGTGGTTACTGACCCGATCGCGATGATCAAGACCATAAGCGCTAGCGGCCCAACGGGCATAACTCAAACCACTGTGATGCGTGTGCATGATACCCTTTGGGTCTCCCGTTGATCCGGAGGTGAACATCACATAGGACAGGTCCTGTTCCATGCACGCCACGTCAGGCGCGTTGTGCGCAGGTGATTGTTGAACTTGCTGCCAATCAACCGTGCGAGCCGTTAAGCCTGCGTCGGGAGGTGCTCCGATCGCACACTCCAACTCGGCGCCGGCGGTGGCCAGTTGGCGCAACGCGTTGGTGGTTTGGGCATGAGTAATCAGGTGTCGAATCCCGGCCAAACGGATCAGCTGAACCGTGCGTCCCGGCGGTGCCGAGGGATCCAGGGGGACATAGGCCGCCCCAGCTTTCATCACGCCGTAGATCGCAACGGCGGATTCAAGACTCTTGTGGAGATAGATCCCCACCCGATCCCGCCGGCGAACACCTTGATCGGCCAGTGTCTGCGCTAACTGATTCGTCTGGCGGACCAGCTGGGCATAAGTTAGCGACTGGTGACCAAACGCGACGGCTTGCTTGTCCGGCCACCGCTCGGCAGATCGGTCAATGGTTTGATGTAACAGGTACAGCATCTATCACCCCCACAATCCCATAGGTCCAACTCACCAGATGATACACTTGGTTCTCCTTCGAACCCTGCCACTTCAAGAAGCGGCGGACCAACGGGTCAAACTGGCCGCAACGCGTGTCGTATCATTGTCTAATTAGATGCGGTCCAACCCGCCCATATCTACTCCCACTGGCTACCACCCTAGACCACGCCCGGCCTCAGCTGGCCTTGCCCCACCGACGAGGGCAAGGAGGGTATGTTGTGAACGCGTTAGATTGGGTCATCTTGAGTATCTTGGCGACCATGAAAGGCCTAACCGAAGCAGCGTAACAAAAAAATATAAAAAAAATCTAGGCATTGTCCTAGGTTGCCAATAACATATCAAATTGCAGATGTGTGCCGTTGTTGGCGGGGGACATCTATCATTACAGACTAGACGACATATTCTTGAACCGCTGGCGTGGGCCGCCCGGTTTAAATGGGAGATGTTCAGATGAACGTACGGACATTGGCGATCTTGGTCGCGTTGGTGTTGTTAACCACGGCCTCAACGATCTACGCCTCGTCTGATTTCGTTCAATTCAAAAAACTGATGCCATTTGACGGTCAGCAAGAAGACCTGTTCGGTTGGTCCGTGGCGATCAATCAGGACCGCGCTGTCATTGGAGCACGGTTCAAAGACCAGCAGGGTCTTATCCGAGCAGGATCGGCCTACCTATTCCGTGCTGATACCGGGCAACTGATAAAAAAACTGACCGCCGACACACCCGGTGAACGCGACTGGTTTGGCCAATCCGTTGCGATCGACGGCGGTGTGGCAGTGGTGGGTGCAATGCTCGACGACGGCAGAGATCTGGAATCCGGCGCCGCTTACCTGTTCAACGCAAACACCGGTGCTCAGCTTGCACGGCTGACACCCCAAAACCCCCCACCGCTTCACCGGTTTGGTGGTTCCGTTGGCGTCAGCGGAGACACGGCCATCGTCGGCGCACGTGCCTCGGCTTTCTTATTTAACGTGCAGACACGCAACCAAACATTCGAGCTAGAAGCCGGAAGCGCATCAGCCAGTGAATCCTTTGGAGAAGCGGTTGCTGTCAGCGGGCCCACAGCCCTCGTGGCCGCACCACGTGACGATCCTTTCGACGGCAACGGTCTACGGATCAACAACGCGGGTTCCGTTTTTGTCTTTGACACAGCGACCGGCACGCGGGTGAACAAGCTGATTGCCGACGACGCTGTTCCCGACCATCAATTCGGCAATGCGATCGCTGTCAGCGGCGGTATCGCCGTCGTCGGTGCGGAGCTGGACGATCAGGCGGGTCAAGACGCAGGAGCCGCGTACCTGTTCGATATCTCCACAGGTGAACAGATTTTTAAGCTTACTGCCAGCGATGCCGACTCGGGCGACCGATTCGGCCATTCCGTTGCCATCAGTGGCGGGACCGTGATCGTCGGCGCGCACCTCGAAGAGCACAGACCCAATCAGAAGGATGCCGGTGCGGCATACCTCTTTGATGTGATGACCGGACAGCAGATCGATAAGATCACCGCTCAAGACGTAGACCACGCTGATCAGTTTGGTATATCCGTAGGCCTCAGTGGCACCACCGCCGTTGTCGGTGCACAATGGGACGATAGCCCTGGGGGTTTTGCCAATACCGGGTCGGCCTACCTGTTCAATGCCGTGCCGGAACCCACCACCCTGATCCTGTTGGGCAGCGGTTTGTGGCTGTACGGCTTATCAGGCCGTCGCGGCTCATGGCGCTGATGCGTCGCACAATGCACCCCTTGCCCGGCGGCCGACGATTCGCTGTGACCCACCGCGTGTCATTGATACCGTCATTGACTGACACCATTGCCTGTCGGTGTCATGTTCTTACAATCCCAATAGACGAGCAATCACCACGCGCTGGATATCAGAAGTTCCTGAGTAGATCACCCCACCGACCGAATCACGCAGCTCTCGTTCGATACCAAACTGGGTCAGGTAACCCCGGCCACCGTTGATGCGAATCGCGTCCAAACTCGACTGCACAAAAGATTCGCCTAAAAACAGCTTGGCCGTCGCCGCCTCGAGAGCCGCGGGTTTCCCCTGCTGCTTTAGCCAGGCAATCTTATAAAGAAGCAGCTTCGCGGCTTCCAGACGCACCTTCATGTCCGCGATGCGATTAGACACCGATTGAAACTGACCGATGGGCTGACCAAACTGCTGTCGCTGTTTGGCGTACGCCACCACACTATCCAATTGCCGTGCCATGGCACCGACGTGGCTTGCGAAGATAAATCCTCGTTCCCATTCCATGGCGTGGTTAAACAAACTCACGCCAGCGCCCTCAGGCCCTAAACGATTTTCCTCTGGGACGAAACAATTGTCCAAAGTCATTTGTCCCATGGGTGCGGTCCGTAACCCCATTTTCTCTTGGATCGGCCCACAGACAAACCCGGGCATCCCTTTGGTGACCAAGAACGCTGAGATCCCCCACCGGCCCAGATCCGGATTCGTGGTCGCAAACACCACCGCCACATCAGCCACGGGCGCCAGGCCGATCAGTGTCTTCGTGCCGTTAAGCACATACCCACCTTCTTTCTTTTCGGCGCGGGTTTGAAGACTGTAGGCATCGGAGCCTGAATTCGGTTCTGTCATGCCGTGGGCGCCAAACATCTTTCCAGCACACAGACCTGGAAGATAAGCTTGTTTCTGTTGCGGGGTTCCGAAGGTTAAAATCGGCAGCTGAACGCTCCACATCTGTCCGTTTAAACCCAGCGTCAGACCGTTGTCTTGACAACCGTATCCCAGTGCTTCCATCGCGAGAATGGTGGTCAGCACGTCTTTACCGCCACCGTTATAGGCCTCGGGGACAAAAAGGCCTTGAATCCCAAACCGGGCACATTTGAGCCAGTTTTCATGCAAAAACTGCCCGTGCCTATCCCGATCCACGAGATTATCGTTGAGCTGCTCTTGAGCGAAATGAATCACGCGGTCTCGAAGGGCGATCTGTTCATCGGACCAAGAAAAATCCATGCTCGAATCAATCCGTTTGTCTTGAGAATCTCCGCCCGACTTGGGATCACCAGCGATACCGACCCTGCGACGCCGACAAGGGCTGGCTTTGTGTTTACTGGTCCGCAACGGCCACCAGACGGCCGGTATACGTACGATCACCACCAGCACCGGTGAAGGCGTAGGGGTTCTTTGGATCGGTCGAAACGGATTCGATCTGGATCGGCATACCCAGTCCCAACTGACGGGCATAATCCATTAACATCCGCATCGCCACCTGGTCCTCAAGCGCCCACCCGGTAGAATCGAACACACTGCTGTTCAACTGGGTGACAGCAAACTGTTGCTTGTTCTTTATCACCTGGACCAAGTCGGGGCCGATCTGACTGGCTTGAAGCTGCTGGCACTCGCCCTCCCGTTCGGCTTGATCCCGACAATCTGGACAGACAAAACTCCGCTCCAGCAGTGACAGAGGAAGCTCTGTTTTACCTGCCAAATCCGAACCTACGGCGTTCACATGCAGCCAGGGCTTGCAGGCAGCGTCTTGAAAGACCGGTCCGCTCCCAACGCCGACCGATGTGGCGGTACATACGATGTCCGCCTCACCGACCAACTGCTGGACAGAACACGCCTGCAACTGGATACCCGACCGATCCATGAAACAGATCCGCTGCCCAAAGCTATCACAAGCTGCCGGATCGGTATCGAACAACAATACCTTTTCTATAGGGAAGATCCTTGATAACGCATGGAGCTGTGTCACCGCCTGAGCGCCGCAACCTATCAATCCCACGACCGCGCTATCGGCACGGGCCATTAATCTGCTGGCCACCGCCGACACGGCTCCAGTGCGTAACGCGGTTAAGAATGTGGCATCAGCCAAGGCCAACAAATGGCCATTGGTCACGTCATACACCCCTACGGTAGAAAGAATCGTTGGCAGGTCACGCCGTTTGGGATTGGAAGGGTGATACCCCACCACTTTGATCGTCGCCCGCTGCCCTACGCGCATCGCGGGCATCCATTCCAATAACCCGGCACCAGGCCGTTCATACTGAAAACCGTCGCGGGAGGGTATGATATCGGTCTGCTCGTCGTATTCTCGTAGCGCTTCTTCCAATTGCCCGATCAGCTGGTCCATCAGTGCATCAAGGCCGACATGCTGAACGATCTGCCGGATATCATCAACAGACAGAATCGTTGTTCGCATCATTTCTCCATCCAAATCGCCATATATTTCTTGATTCAACGCCATCGCCCCTCTCGATACGCTTAGCCAGGGCCTATCGCTCTACCGTGGGAATGATCGGTCGTTTGCTCCCTGTCACCGATTCTTGTCTTCCTCTCGACTCTGACACTATATAATACTACTCAACCCGTATCGATACAATGGAGCGGAACGGGCTTGGCCTACTTTTTGTACCGACAGGCAATCACACGCACACTGTCGGGTGGGAAAGATCCAACGCAGGGGTCAAGGTGGGACCGATAGGAAGACCATTAAAACCAGAAAGCCCTGTTGAAACCGCGTCCGTCGATTCAGCGGGCAAGACCAAGGGCGCCGGCGGAGCGACCGTCTTTACACGTGATCCTATGGCCATGCGTTCTCGCCTTGCCGCGCTGTCTAGTAACAACCTGGCATTGCTGGCCCAACGCCTCAACCAGACGATGGCGGTTCCGGTGCGTGCCAACGGCCATGGGACGCCGTCCCAGCAACTGATTGCGTACGTCGTGCCCAAACCAGGCCAGAAGATCAATCGCCCAGAGCTGCGTCGATTTCTTAGAAAACAGCTCCCGGACTTCATGGTTCCATCTGCACTGGTCGTGCTGGACGATCTACCGCGCACACCCAACGGAAAAGTGGACCGCCGGGCCCTGCCTGCGCCAGAGGATCTGAGACCGGACCCGGCGACGGACCACACCGCACCGCGAACACCGACTGAGGAGCTGATCCTGTCGATCTGGAGTGAGGTGCTCGGCCAATCGCGTATCGGCACACATGATCACTTTTTCGATCTGGGTGGCCATTCGCTGTTGGCCACCCGGGTGGTTTCGCGCATCCGACAGACGCTTGGGATCGAACTGCCTTTACGCAGCTTATTCGGTTATCCCACCGTGGCTCAGCTGGCCCGACACGCCGACGACATCCGACGTGTAAAGACCACGCAGACCTCTCCGATCGAACCGGCCAAACGCGATAGCCAACTGCCGCTTTCTTTTTCGCAGCAACGGCTGTGGTTTCTCAATCGCTTCGAGTCCGACCCGGCGGCTTATAACTATTCGCTACGGATCGATCTGAACGGTCGGCTGGACATACCGGTGCTGGACCGCTGTTTGGTCCAGGCGTCGCGTCGACACGAAGCGCTACGGACGACATTTGCCTGCAGTGACGGTCGACCGCATCAGGTCATTGATCCAAATACCGAATCACGTTTGTCGATCGTCGATCTGTGTGACCGACCACGTGCCCAAGCAAGCAACGACGCCGACGAGCAGGCCAGTGCGATCGCCAAGAAAGCGTTCGATCTTGAGCGTGGCCCGTTATTCAGGGCCACGCTGTTTCGGCTTACTGAAACCGAACACGTGCTGCTATTAAGCATGCACCACATCGTCGGTGATGAATGGTCGATGGGCGTGCTGTTTCATGAACTGACGGTGCTCTATAAAGCCTTCTCGACAAATCAACCGTCTCCGTTAGAGGACCTGCCCGTCCAATACGCCGATTTCGCCGCTTGGCAACGACGGTCACTGACAAGTGACGCGTTGGCCGTCGACTGGGAATATTGGAAGACCAAGCTCCAAGACATACCCACCCGGCTTCTGCTACCGACCGATCGCCCACGACCTGCTTTGCAAAGTTTCCGTGGCGCTCGGCGTTGTTTGCCGCTGACCAACGTGCTGTCCGATCAGATCCGGCAGACCAGTCGACAGGAACACGTGACGCTGTTCATGACCCTCTTGGCTGCGTTTAAGACGTTGCTGTTCAGGTATACCGGTCGAGAAGACGTGGTGGTCGGTTCACCGATCGCGGGCCGAAACCGTGTCGAAATCGAGGGGTTGTTTGGTTTTTTCGTCAACACTTTGGTGCTGCGTACACGTCTCGGGAATAACCCCACGTTCCGTCAGCTTCTAGCGAAGGTCCGCGAAACCACGCTGGAGGGCTACGCCCATCAAGACATGCCGTTTGAACAACTTGTTGAACGCTTGGCCCCCCGACGCGATCCCAGCCGGACACCGCTATTTCAAGTGATGTTTGCGGTCAAGAACGCACAGCAATACCCGCTGCGACTACCGGGATTGACGGTCACCACGCGCGAGTTGGATCATGGTGTGGCAAAGTTTGACCTTGCGGTATCGGTGGACGATCAATCCGACAAACTGGACATTGTGGTCGAATACAACACCGATCTGTTTGAACCCGATACGATTGACCGGTTGTTAGACCACTACCGCACGCTGCTGGAGGCCATCGTCGCCAACCCGGATCAGCGTATCGGCGATCTACCGATGCTCAGCGATCTCCAGCGTCAACAAATTTTAGTTCAGTGGAATCAAACCGACGTGAAATATCCCCGCGACGGATTGATCCATCACTTGTTTGAACAACAAGCCACTCGCCGACCCGACGCGACCGCTGTCAAGGCCGAAGGGATCTCGCTGACGTACGCCCAGTTGAACGCCCGCGCCGGCCAGTTGGCGAACCGTCTCCGAAAAGCGGGTGCCATGCCGGGAGAACCAGTCATCCTGTTTGTGGACCGATCAATCGACGCGATTGTGGCGATACTGGCCATTTTAAAAGCCGGATGCGGCTACGTCCCGATCGACCCGGAGTACCCCCCCGCCCGCGTGCGATGGATGCTTGAGGACGTCACGCCGACGGCAGTGGTCACTCAACCTCATCTCAAAGCATTGCTTCCTGAGACACAAACACCGGTCCTCTGCGGCGACCTGCAGGCTTCGGAAACTGACCTTCCTGACTTCACGGCGAACCTTGATGTCGCGGCAGATCCAGAAAGTCTGGCCTACATCATGTACACCTCCGGGTCGACCGGTAAGCCCAAAGGCGTCCGGGTCACCCACCGTAACGTCATCAGACTGATCTGCGGCGCCCAATACGCCCAGCTCGACGAGCATCAGACATTGCTTCAGCTGGCGACGCTGTCTTTTGACGCATCGACTTTTGAAATATGGGGTGCCCTGCTGACCGGTGGACGATTGGTCGTCTACCCACAACGGGTCGCATCCCTTGCAGCCCTGGGAACGTTGATCCAAAGCGAAGAGGTCACCTGCATGTGGTTGACCGCCGCATTCTTCAACACAGTGATTGATCAACAGCCAGAGATCCTCCGCTCCGTACAGCAGGTGCTTACCGGCGGGGAGGCGTTGAGTGTCGATCATATCAAACGAGCGACCAAGCATCTGCCGCACACACGGCTGATCAACGGTTACGGTCCCACGGAGACGACCACATTCGCTTGCACCTTTCCGATATCTGGTTGCGAGCAGCAGCTTGAACATTCCGTTCCCATCGGTAAACCGATCGCCAACACTCGTGTCTATGTGCTCAACAGGCACGGTCAACCGGCCCCGGTCGGCGTGCCCGGCGAACTCTACATCGCCGGCGACGGGGTCGCACAGGGCTATCACGATCGCCCAGAGCTGACCCGGCAGAAGTTTGTGCCTGACCCATTTTCCAACCAACCCCCAGCACGTATGTATCGCACCGGCGACCGCGTGCGTTGGTTACCCAACGGCAACCTTCAGTTTCTGGGCCGGTTTGATCACCAGGTCAAAATCCGTGGCTTCCGCGTGGAACTGGGTGAAATCGAATCTGTGTTGAGTCAGCACGATCAGGTACGTCACGGTGTGGCGATGGTCCGAAAGAACAGTCAAGGCGACAAACTGCTCGTTGCCTACGCCGTCCCAGAAGATGGGCAGAAACCTACCCCCGAACAACTGCGCAGACACCTGGAACAGCGGTTGCCCGCACACATGGTGCCGTCGGTGCTGATCCTGATTCAGACACTCCCGCTGACGCATAACGGCAAAGTGAACCGCAAAGCGTTACCGGCCCCGGACACGGCGCGCACAAATGAAAAAGGAACATGCACCGCCCCTCGCAACGACATCGAACGAAAACTGGTCCGGATCTGGTCTGACGTGTTAGGACACAATCGCGTGGGCATCCATGACGATTACTTTGAGCTAGGCGGCCACTCGCTGCAAGCGGTGCGTCTGTTCGCACAGATTAAATCGGTATTTGGAAAAGACCTGCCGCTGTCAACGCTCTTTCAGCGGCCGACGATCGCGCGAATGGCGGTGCTGATCGAACACGAATTTGAGACCGAACGATGGGCACCATTGGTAACGCTGCAACCCAAAGGCGACAAACCACCGTTTTTCTGCGTCCACGGCATAGGCGGCGAAGTACTCCTTTTTGCGGCGCTGGCCCGCCAAATGGCCCCTGATCAGCCGATGTTCGGGCTCCAAGCCGTAGGGTTAAATTACCGCGATCAGCCGGATAGCAACGTCGAGACGATGGCCGAACGTTACCTGGAGGCAATCCGCACCGTTCGTCCCAAAGGCCCGTACGCGTTGGGAGGATTCTCATCTGGAGGATTTATCGCATTTGAGATGGCCCAGCGCTTACACGCGGCCGGTGAACGCGTCGCCATATTAGCGATCTTTGATACCGGCCCCGCACCTCTTCGCAGTGCAACGGGCTTGCAAAGGCTGCGGGTTGTTCCGCACTTCGTACGGACACTGCCGTATTGGATCGTTGACGATCTGTTACAGACACCTATCCGCACGACCACCCATCGGGTCTATGGCAAAGTTTGCGGGTGGGGCAAGAAGATCCGGAATCGGCTCGTCACACGAGCACCCCAACCCCAAACCACACTACCGCTGGAAGCCATGTTTGGCGTGCGCCGTGTGCAGAATTGGCGTAGGCGTTTTCTTGAAACCCAGTATCAAGCCACGCTCCGGTACCAGCCCAGGGAATATCCTGGGCGAATCACCCTTTTCCGGGCGCGGACGCCACCGCTGTTTACGGCGACCGATCCGGATCTGGGCTGGGCCTCACTGGCCGCCGATGGGGTCACGATTCAGGTCGTGCCCGGCAGTCACGAGAGCATGTTCGGTCAGCCGAATGTACGCGAATTAGCAAAACGGGTAAAAGACCGCCTTCAAGATTCCCAGGTCGGTGGATTGGAGCGATGACATGACATTACAGCGATGCAAGGAGACATCTGGTGTGGAAATGAAAGAAGCGATAAAGCACTATATCAGCCAACATTTACTGAACAATGAGTCGATGCCGGAAGACGATGACAACCTGCTGGCCAGCGGGATGGTCGATTCGTTGGGGATGGTCCGCCTGCTTGAGTTCATCGAAGAACAGTTTCACATCCAGGTACCGCCCGAAGATCTCACGATCGAACATTTTGGCACGATCAATGTGATGACCGACTACCTACAGCAACACAGCGGCCGGTGACAGCTGATTATCGTTTCCTTTTTCGAAACAGGGAGCCATCCAGATCATGATGGAGAACGTGGAAGATGTCTATCCGCTGGCTCCCGTCCAAGAAGGGATGCTCTTTCACACACTTCAGTCGCCGGAGTCGGGTGTCTATTTTGAGCAATACCGCTGTACACTCCGAGGAGAGCTGGACGTTCCGGCATTAAAGCAAGCGTGGCAGCGGGTTGTGCAACGGCATGCCGTCCTTCGAACGGCCTTTTTGTGGCAAGGTCTCGATGAACCGCTTCAGGTCGTACGAAAAGAGGTGGACCTGCCCTGGACGCATGAAGACTGGCGACATTTACCAACCGATCAACAGGATGTCCGCTTCGATGCCTTGATGCGTTCAGACCGAAAACGCGGTTTCGACCCGACTCGGGCACCTCTATTGCGACTCATGCTCATCCGGTTGGCAGAAGACCGTTATCGATTCGTTTACAGCTTTCACCACATGCTTTCCGACGCATGGTCAACCTCTCGAATCTTGAAGGAAGTGTTCTCGGGGTACGAAACGATTCACCGTCACCAAACACCAGATACCACAACCGCCACACCATTTCGAGAATATATCGCGTGGCTTAAACAACAGGATGAGGAGGCGGCCCAGGCCTTTTGGTCTACATATCTTCATGGCGTTTCGGTCCCGACGTGCTTACCGGCGACGGCCGGTTCAAGTCCCGCACACACTGTCCGGCAAACCCACGGGCGTCACGACGTTCACCTCACCCAGGCCACTTCCACAGCTCTAACGAGCCTTGCCCGACGGTCTGGGTTGACATTGAACACCCTTGTGCTAGGCGCATGGGTGTTGCTGGTTAGCCGCTACAGTGGCGAACAAGACGTGGTCGTGGGCACGACTGTGTCGGGCCGACCGACCGAATTGGTCGGCGTAGAGGAGATGATCGGTTTATTCATTAACACACTACCCGTTCGAGTCCAGCTAGCGCCCACACAACCGTTGATTCCGTGGCTAAAGCATCTTCAGGCGCAACAGGTCAAGCTGCGACAATTCGAATATAGCCGGCTGGTCGACATCCAGCGATGGGCGGGGATCGCAAAAGATCGATCGTTGTTCGAAAGCATATTTGTGTACGAAAATTTTCCGCTCGATGCGTCCGTGCAGGAACCCAACAAGACTCTACAAATCCATGACGCGTATTACGACACACACAGCCACTACCCGCTGGCGGTCCTGGCCATGCCCGGCCCCTGCTTGCAGATTTTGGCAATCAACGATCGCGATCGTTTTAGTGACACAGCGATCGCTGATATGCTCGAACACTACGTGACGTTGTTGCAAGCGATCGCGGCCGAACCCGAACGGCCGCTGGCCAAGCTTTCGATCCTCTCATCGTCTCAACGACACCGACTGGTGACTCAGAGTCGCCAACCCCACACCCCGTCGCGGTGGCAGGGTCGTTGCCTGCACGAGTTATTTACTGTCCAGGCCCAGCAGACGCCCGACCGTGTGGCGGTCGTCCATCATGATCGACACCTGACCTACCAGCAATTGGATCGACGATCAGACCAGATTGCCGATCAGCTGGTGGCCCTCGGCGTCGGCCCCAATGCGCTCGTGGGCATCTGCACAAAACGATCGTTGGAGATGGTGGTGGGCCTGTTGGGTATCCTGAAGGCCGGTGGTGCGTATGTGCCATTGGATCCTGACTATCCGCCACAACGCCTGGCGATGGTGTTGGAGGACGCCCGGCCAACGGTGGTTGTGACCCAGCAATCTTTGACAGACCACCTGCCGGCACACCGAGCCACAATCGTGTGTCTGGAAGACACGTCACGGTCATCGCAGACCGGTGTGAGTCCACATCGCAAGCAAAATGGCAACCGCGTGACACCGCAAGATCTGGCCTACGTGATCTACACATCCGGTTCAACGGGGCGGCCCAAAGGCGTCATGGTAACCCATCAAAACGTGGTCCATTCAACGGCGGCACGATTGACGTACTACAACGAACCGATTCGTTGTTTCTTGCTCCTCTCGAGCTATGCGTTTGATAGTTCGGTGGCAGGTCTTTTCTGGACATTGGCCAGCGGTGGGAAGCTTTGCATCCCCGACCACGATCAAGCAGCAGACCCGGATAGCCTGACACGCCTGATCACACGGCACAAGGTCTCTCACCTTCTGTGTGTCCCTTCTCTCTATCAACACCTTCTGTCTGATGAAGCTGAGAATCTGGGTTCGCTGAACACCGTCGTCGTCGCCGGCGAGGCCTGCCCAACCAGTCTGGTCAACGCCCACAAGCGATTGTTACCGCGAACGGCCATGTTTAACGAATACGGTCCGACCGAAGCCACCGTCTGGGCAACCGTGTTCAACTGTCGAAATGTTTTTCAAACGCCCACCGTGCCGATCGGTCGTCCAATTGCCAACACACAGACCTACGTGCTTGATTCTTGGCTCGATCCGGTTCCCACAGGCGTACCCGGCCAACTGTACATCGGCGGTGAGGGCGTCACACGTGGTTACCTTCACGCCCCCGAATTGACCGAGAAAAAGTTCATCCCGAATCCCTTTGGCGAATCGACCGGTCAATACTTATACAGGACCGGAGACGTCGTCCGCTATGTCCACAACGGTGACCTGGAGTTCCTCGGTCGCGCTGACGACCAGGTCAAAATCCGCGGATATCGGATCGAAACAGGAGAGATTGAATCGGTACTCTGTCAACACCCGGCCGTCGGCGAATCGGTGGTGATCGCCGGACAAAACGCCGACCACCGAACCACACCCCTTAGCGACCAAACCGCTTCAGCGTCTCAAGTCGATCGACTAACAGACCGGATGATGGCACTTGGCCCGGAGAAAGCACAAGAGATTTTGGAGAATATTGAAATGCACGAAACGCAATGCGCCATCCCGCAAGCCGTGGCCAAGGACCACCAGCAGTTTAAGGTCTCGTTTCAGTTCAAGCACCCATCGTTTATTGATCCGCCCCGGCCGGCTCAGCGGCGGTGGTTGCTGCATCAACTACTCGACGAGGTGGCCGATGACCTGACCCACCTGGACAAGCTGGCAAAACGTCTGGTGCCGGGCGCTGAATCGGGGCTAGACGCGTTACCAGCCCAACCCGACGCTGAACAGATCATGGAAGATTGGCAGACGCCCATCATGAAAGCCATGGCACATCACGTCACCGACACGCACGGGGACGTGCTGGAAGTGGGGTTTGGGCGAGGGGTCTCGGCGACGTTTATTCAGGAGCAATCCGTTCGTTCTCACACGATCATTGAAGCCAACGATCATGTGATCGGTGAATTCTTTGAGCCCTGGAAACGTCGCCATCGAGACCGGGACATTCGATTGGTCCAAGGCAAATGGCAGGACGTCCTAGATCAGCTGGACATGTACGATGGCATATTTTTTCATGCAGTGCCCCTCGACGACCAAGAATTTGTTCATCATATGCTCGACGGTATCACCTTCGCAGAGCACTTTTTCCCCACCGCCGCTGCCCGCTTGCGGTCCGGCGGTGTGTTCACGTACCTGAGTACGGAAATTGACAGCCTTAGTCGTCGGCACCAACGACGACTGTTTCAACTGTTTCGTTCACTGACACTAAGCGTTCAACCGCTTGCGGTTCCTGAACACACCACCGACATGTGGTGGGCCGATTCCATGGTCATCGTGAAAGCGGTTAAGTAGGACTGCCATCCAACTGGCCCTTGAAACACCTAAAAGTGCATTGACACCGACTCTCACGCCTAACCTAAGGTAAGATCGAGTCACGAACAGACAAGATAGCCCTAATCAAAAGGACTCGCCAACGTCACACACACGACATAAAATATCTACCGCTTATCTGCAACAATACGGAAAGGAGAATCCGATCGACGGCGCAATTAGAATTCGACATACATGCACCACTCTGGCGTTGCTTATAGGTTCTTGTATTTGGGCAAACCCACTCAACGCTACCGACAACACCAACACAATCGACCGGCCGTTTCACGCCAACCAGTCCCATCCCCAGCAACTGGCGGACAAACTCGACGCAGACCAGGACGACACAACGGATCGCGCGTCTGTCTTGGACCTGAAACTGGAGTTTGGACACACGGTGGTCGTACAGTACGCCTCCGATGTTGACGAACCGGCCAACGATCTGGTGACGGCCAGCTTTGACGTCGTTGGCCATTGGACGCTCCAAAACGACCCGCATCAAGGCACGAGTGTGATCGGATTTCGTGTCGAAGGTGCAGACGTGGTCAGTCACCATGACGGAGAAGACTTGTCTGCCAATATCGGCAGTGTCATGGGGTTGAATGGTGATTTGGACGACCAGGAAATTGCGTTGACGGAACTGTGGTGGTCTACCAGCTTGGGGGACCCATCGTTGGTGCTCACCATCGGAAAGATAGATCCAACCGTATATTTCGACGCCAACCGTGTCGCCAACGATGAAACGTGGCAGTTCTTGGCGTCGCCGCTTGTGAATAATCTCGCCGTCCCTTTTCCCTTTGATGGCCTGGGCGTCAACGTGTGTTGGACGGCCAGTGATCAGTTCTACATTCAAGGCGGTTGGAGTGACGGCGCAGCCGACGCCCGAGAAACCGGGTTTAACACCGTTGACAAAGGGGACTGGTTTGCGGCCGTGGAAATGGGATTGACACCGCTGTTCAACGACCACCAGGGCAACTATCGTGTGATGGTGTGGTTTAGTGATCTGGAAGACAACGGCGCGATGGGAGTGGCGCTGAGCTTTGACCAAGAGATTGGCAGTGGTGTGGTTCCGTTTTTTCGGTTTGGCTACGCCGATGATGACTCGGCCGATTTCGACCGTTTTGTATCTCTGGGCATCGGGCTTGAAGGACCATTGGGACGGCCTGATGACATGGTGGCATTCGGGATTGTTTGGGGTCGACCCGGTGACGGCGTCACCGATGAGGAAACGATGATCGAGCTATTTTACAGGGCACAGATGACCCCGTGGATCGCACTAACCCCCGATTTACAGGTGGTGATCGATCCGGCCGACAGCGACGATAACTCGGCGGTGGTGGTATTGGGGCTTCGACTTCAGACCAGTTTTTAACCCCGACTGGCGACGGTGACAGCTGGTTTTGTACTATAATCATAGTGATCGATTCAGGATGGGAACTCAGCGATGACGGTCACGCCAGCAGACACCTCCACCCCAGTCACGCCGAAAGATGCGAACTGGGCCGAAAGTTCAACCGAATCGGCCTTTGAGCGCTCGAATCTAACAAAAAGTCAGTTCCTGATCTGGACGGGACAGAAGCTCCATCCAGACGTACCGCTCTATAACATGATTCTGGCCTTTACCCTCACTGGCCGGATTGATCCCGATCGTTTTCAACGAGCGTTTCAAGCAGTTGTGGATCGGACCGACGCGTTGCGTCTGGTGATCGAAGAGCATGATGACGTGCCCCGTCAGCGTGTGCAGGATCACCTCAATGCCGAGGTCGATACCATCGACCTTAGCGATCAACGGGATCCAAACTCGGCTTATAGAACGTGGCTGGACCGGCGCCGAACTCAGATGCTCGATCTGACACAGCGCTTATTCGACTGCGCATTGGTCAAGCTGGCGACGGATCGCCACGTCTGGTTTCTCAACCAACATCACCTCATCGCCGATGTCTGGTCGACGTCACTGGTCTACCGACGGACCGTCGACCTGTACAAGACCACCGCCGGCGGCCAACCCGTGCCAGCCATAACGTTTCCGCCCTTTTTGGACTACATCCAGTATGAGCGGTCACACCGGGACAATCCGGCGTTCCAGCGAGCCCGCCACCATTGGCAGAAGAAACACCACCCACCACCGCCGCCGCCACTGCTTTACGATAAACCGCAACTAACAAGCACACCAAACACCGTCCGGGTCGTGTGTGATCTGGGCGTAGAACGGTCGCGAAGACTCAGGGCGTTGGCCACAGACAACGACATCCGTGGGCTTACGCTCGACGTGACGCTCTTTGGTTTGTTCCTAACCACCCTGTTTGCTTGGCTGCATCGCGTGTGTGGCAATCGCGATCTGGCCATTGGAGCGCCCTCCCACAACCGACCATCGGCTGTGTTCAAACAGACCGTCGGTCTATTTATTGAGGTTCATCCGCTACGAGTAACCATCGCAGAGCAAGAGACTTTTTTGTCACTACTAAAGAAAGTCACCGCGGAGATCCATGCGTTCCAACGCCACGCTCATCCGGGGACCAGTGATTTCAGTGGAAACAATGCATATCGCGTCTTGCTGAACTATATCCACACTTCTTTTCCTGATTTTGACGGTCTACACATGGTCCCTGAATGGGTACACCCTGGCCATGGCGACGCCGGGCACACGCTTAGGTTACAGGTGCACGACCTCGACCAATCAGGACGATTTGTGTTGCATTTTGACATCAACCGCGACAATTTCGATCGGCCACAACGTGACTGGGTGGTCCAGCACTTCTTGCGTCTCTTGGATGGTTTTATCGCCAACCACCACCAGCCGCTCGCGGCAGTGAGCTTGCTTTCGCCAGAAGAAACCCAACAGGATGTGACGGTATACAACCAGACCCAAACCGCATACCCGGCCGATCGAACCGTCGTTAAACTGTTCGAGCAACGAGTCCGACAGGCGCCCGATGCACCGGCCGTCGTGCTAAACAATCAGACACTAACCTACGGACAACTCAACGCCAAAGCCAATCAGTTGGCCCACTACCTTCGCAGTCTCGGGGTAGCACCGGGTACCTTTGTGGGCATCATGATGCCACGGTCAATCGAATTGGTCGTCGCCATCTGGGGTGTGCTCAAGGCCGGTGGGGCTTATGTGCCCTTAGATCCCGATTATCCCGCCCAGCGTCTGGCGTTCATGATGCGGATCGCCCAAACACCGGTGGTTCTCTCTCAGCAGGATGTTCAGTCAAACTTGCCGTCGCCATCGGTGCGTGTGGTCTGCCTGGATCGTGACTGGGCCACCATCGCCACGCATAAGGCTGATCATCTGACTGATACCGCCGACATGAACGATCCCGCATACGTGATCTTCACTTCAGGCTCTACCGGCCAGCCCAAAGGCGTTGTGGTAGCCCACCGGGGCCTAACGAACTACGCGTGGTGGGCCAAACGCCAATACCTCGGTGACCAGATCCTGGATTTCCCGTTCTACACATCCTTTGGTTTCGATCTAACCGTGACCTCGATTTTTGTGCCTCTGATCGCCGGTGGACGGGTCGTGGTCTATCCTCACGCTCACGGTAAAGCAGACCTGACGCTGTTGCGTGTCTTAGAAGACAATCAGGTCGGGGTGATCAAACTGACCCCGTCCCACCTGTCGCTGGTCAAAGATGGCGTCAAACGACCGTCAAGACTCAAGGCACTAATCGTGGGCGGGGAAGATCTTAAAACCGATCTGGCCAAAGCCGTCACCCAGAGCTGGGAGGGAAAAGTTGCGATCTACAATGAATACGGTCCGACAGAAGCGACCGTCGGTTGCATGATTCATCGGTACGACCCCGCAGTGGACACGGGCACCTCCGTGCCCATCGGCCGACCGGCGGATAACGTGCGCGTCTACCTGTTGGATCAACATTTAAAACCCGTGACTCGGGGCATGCCAGGTCAAATCTACATCGGTGGCGATGGCCTAGCCAAGGGCTATCTAAGGCAACCCGAACTAACGGACGAACGGTTCGTAGCCGACCCCTTTCAACCCGGACAGAAGATGTACCGAACGGGTGATCGGGCCCGGTGGACGGATGTCAGACAAATGGCGTTTATGGGCCGTGACGACGGTCAGGTCAAAATCGGTGGCGTGCGCGTCGAACCGGGTGAAGTGGAAGCTGCCCTGTCGACACAAGCCGATATCCAAGAGTGTGTTGTAGACGTGTACGAAAAACTCGTGCCGTCAAACGGCCAAGACATTGTTTACTGCCGTCGATGTGGGCTAGCCTCCAACGCGCCCGGCACCGCGTTCAATGCCGACGGTGTATGCAATACGTGCACGGAATTCGACAAGCACCAGGACAAAGCGCAGGGTTATTTCAAGACCATGACAGACCTGCGGACGATTGTGGCCAGAGCCAAGGCGACCAAGAGCGGTCCTCACGATTGTGTGATGCTGCTCAGCGGCGGCAAGGATAGCACCTACGCTCTCTATCAAATGGTGGAGATGGGCGCAAACCCACTGGTTTTTAGCCTGGACAACGGTTTCATTTCTGACGGTGCGAAGGCGAACATCCAACGCGCTGTTGATGATCTTGGGCTGGAACTGATATGGGGCCAAACGCCCGCCATGAACGAGATCTTCGTCGATAGTCTCAAGCGATACAGCAACGTCTGCAACGGCTGTTTCAAAACGATTTACACGCTGAGCATGAACTTGGCCAAGGAAAGAGGGATCCGATACATTGTCACTGGCCTTTCCAGGGGACAGTTTTTTGAAACCCGAATCTCTGATCTGTTCAAGAACCGTGTGTTTGACCCGGATCAGATCGATCAGACCATCACTGAGGCTAGAAAGGCATACCACCGGATGGACGACGCCGTGTCCCGCCACCTGGATGTCCGTATATTTCAGGACGACGCGGTGTTCGAAGAGATCCATTTTGTGGATTTCTACCGATACTGCGATGTCCCTCTTGACCAGATGCTCGCCTTCTTGAACCAACGCGCGCCGTGGGCCAGACCTGCGGACACGGGACGATCGACCAACTGTTTGATCAATGATGTCGGGATCTACATCCACAAAAAAGAGCGTGGATTTCACAACTACGCCATGCCGTACAGCTGGGACGTGCGGCTGGGGCACAAAGATCGACACGCCGCGCTCGAAGAACTCAATGACCAGATCGATGAGCAGCGCGTTGAAGAGATCCTTGACCAGATCGGCTACGGGCAGAATATGCAAGCAACCGAAACGGCAGGATCGCGCCTGGTGGCGTATTACG
Organism: Phycisphaeraceae bacterium; assembly: GCA_965222495.1. Lineage (GTDB taxonomy): Bacteria > Planctomycetota > Phycisphaerae > Phycisphaerales > Phycisphaeraceae > CBDCUA01. The sequence continues at coordinate 623,317 of CBDCUA010000006.1, forward strand.
TGTCCAACGAACCTTTGACCGTGTCCGATCTTCGATCTCACTTGTCGCAGAATCTGCCCGAAACGATGATTCCCTCGTATTTTGTCCGGCTGGACAAGATCCCGCTCACGACCAACGGTAAGGTGGACCGAGCGGCGCTGCCCGGTCCGGACCACGGCAGGCCCCAGCTCAACCAGCGGTACGTCCCTCCGCGTAATCAGATCGAGCGTCAACTGGCACAGATTTGGGCCCATGTGCTGGGGGTAGAGCGGGTGGGAATCCACGACGATTTCTTTGAACTTGGCGGCGATTCGATTATCAATATTCAGATCATCGCACGGGCAAACCGATTTGGTCTTGGATTGACGTCGCAAAAACTATTTGAGCACCCTACCGTGGCCGGGTTGGCGACGGTCGCGGATCAACGAGCGGTCGCATCTCACCTGGCATCTGAAGACGGTGTTGACAGTCACCCAATCAGGCAGCCCAGTGGTGACACGACTGAAACCGAACAAGTCGCACCTTTCTCACTGGTAAATCTGGACGACCAGAAGCTAGAGCAAATCACAAAACTCTTGCACAACGATGATACAAGCAACTTAGGAGACGGACATTGAAGTGGTGGAAATGGATCGGACTGTGCCTACTGTTTTTCGCGTCAACCGCCCACGCCCACAAGCTGGGAGAAGGGTATATTTATCTGAAAGTCTACAACGACAGGATCGAAGGTCGAGTTGAAATGACCGTCGACGATCTTGACAAAGCTGTGGGCTTAGATCAGAGCCAAGATGGGATCGTCTCCGCCGAAGAGTTGTCGACGAACATCGATTCGGTTCACCAGTACCTCGCCAAAACGCTTCAGTGGGGTCCGGCCGACGCCGGTTATGCGGTCCGATACGTCAGTCACGAAGTGATGAACGTCCAAATCGGCCGTTACGCGGTGCTGCACTTCTTGATCGATCTGCCCGATGGCGTCCCGGACATCTTGGAACTGTCATACGCATGCCTGTTCGAGACCGATCCGAAACAACGGGGCCTGCTGATTCTTGAATGGAACGAGAAAACCCAGACCGAAGGTGATGAGTCTATCGCGGCGGCCATTTTCCGGCCCGGACACGAGCGGCAAGAAGTTGATCTGGTGGCGCCTGTTCATTCGAGTACCTTTCTGGCGTTTGTCCGTCACGGGATATGGCACATATGGATCGGGATCGACCATATCCTTTTCTTGATGGCATTTGTGCTCCAGGCCGTGGTCATCGTCAAGAATCATCGGTGGCAGCCGGTGGCGGACTTTCGACCGGCCTTCATGACCGCGGTCAAAATCGTCACCTTATTTACCATCGCGCATTCGATTACCCTTAGTCTCGCGGCGTTGGGGATCGTGAACCTACCTTCACGGCTGATCGAATCGGTGATCGCCGCGTCTGTTGTTGTCGCAGCACTGAACGGTATTTTCCCCGTCATGGGAAACCACATCGGGGTTGTGATCTTCGGCTTTGGGCTGTTTCACGGTTTCGGGTTCGCTTCTGTCCTGGGACATCTGGGTTTGCAACGAGGCTCGGTTGTTCTACCGCTCGTGGGCTTTAATGTGGGTGTCGAAATCGGACAGATCGCGGTCATTTGTATAGCGGTTCCCATTTTTTATCTCCTGAGCCGACAGAAAGCATACCCTGGCGCGATCCTTAAAGGCAGCTCGGCGATTATCGCTGTGATCGCACTGGTATGGCTTGTCGAGCGTGCGTTCGATCTTGACCCAATCTTGATCTAGAGCTCAGGAATCTTTGCCCCTAGGAATCGCGATGCCCCTGACGACAAATGCCCAGTTATCTCCGCGACGATGGGCGCTGTTAGCGGCGATCGCCCTGGCCATCACAGGCGGTGTACTGTTATTTGTGAATTGGCGACACACGCACCGGTGGCGATGGTGGCCGGTGCAGATCCCCGTCCAGATAGACGCGGGCTTTACCGGCACCGCCAGCTTCGTCGCACAAGTCGATGAACCTCATGAGATCGAAGTCGCTTTTGGCCCCGATCTGGACCGCGCCGACCTTCGCACGTTTGTCATGACCATGGACCAACCGTCACCGCTAGACATCACTTGGTCGGTCCGCCAAGGCCAAACGGTTTTGGCCAGCGGTGCGTGTCACGATTATCTGTACATCGATGACGGCTACGATCCGACCGCTGCCCGCGTGGCCAAGATGGTTCTGAACTACCCTCTCCGCCAAGGTCTGTGGGGACATGGCGGTGCCACCGCCCGGGGCATGGGACGGTTTGATTGTCAAAAGGGAAAACGATATGACGTGCGCGTTGAGGTTGGCTCCTCCGTCACCCGGTTGAATGCCGGACAACCTACGGTGTTTGTGAGAGTGAACCGGGCGTTTGTTAGAAAACACTACCTGAGTACAACTTTTTTGAGCGCGGGAGGGTTTGCCGCGGTGGGTTTGTCGGTGGTGATTTTTTGTGGATGGTTGCTGACAGTGTATCGACAGTCGATCCAACATCGCTGACACACTGGCATGAAAGTGAGCGATTCCGTGATCAAATTCTACGGCCACCCCAGATGCTCGACGTGCAAAAAAGCCCAACAGACGCTTGATGCCAGCGGGATCCGATATCAGCATATCGACATCACCACCAGACCACCGTCCAAATCACTGATCCGGGCGATCCTCAAAGACAACGACCTTCCGATCGCCAAGCTGTTTAACCACAGCGGCCAGATGTATCGTCAACTGGATATGAAACAGAAGATAAAGACACTTGATCAAGACGAACTGATCGATCTCCTGGCCAACAACGGCATGCTCGTCAAACGCCCCATCGTAACCGATGGGGATCGTCATACGGTCGGGTTTAACGCAAAGGCGTTCCCAGAGACATGGCGATAATCCACATCCTTTTCGCATCTCAACATTGACACCGGCAAGACGACCCAAGCCGCTGCCAAGCCACTGACATTTTTCCTTTTCGCGCAGAAGGCGCCGATCCGTCTAACACAACCGATGTCCCCGTCGGTTTAGCCCAAACGACGATGGGGCTCGATCAGGCGCACTGCGATCAAATTCGTGACGCAGTCAGAATAGGTGTTGCGCAATTCGGTGCAGGTAAAACGAACCCCATCCTGTGGGCAAACCTTGAGCATCGATACGCCAAAGTGTGGACACCGCGACTCGTCACACATGTAGCGCATTTTTTCGCAGCGGAATTGTCAGCCATACTTTCTTGTGTCCCACCCTCGCTTGTAAAAAGTGCGCCAAGATAAATCCACACCGATATCAGATGTTTTCTGCGCTTCACAGGGACTTCACGTTTGCCCCCTAAACTCGTTCATGTGCGGCACTGATAGAGCCTCTATTTTTAAGAGAACGACTGAAACCCATATATCGATGAAAGGATGGCGAACATGATCAAGCCCCCATAATGCTTAACCTGATCTCAAAGGGATGATTCGATGTGTTGTGTTTTTAACGATCGATTTTTAATAGGAGTCTTCGAAGTGAATACGCAAATAAAGCGACTACCCATTGGCTTTGTAGCCTTTACCATACTGGTATTGACCAGCACAGCCCGACCCGGTTATGCCGAACACGAACACGACGAAAAGGAAATTCCCTTTGCCGTCGCAAGCGTATTTTTTGAGCTTAACAACACCGACGGAGACCTGGGTATCCACGCGCTAATCGATGGCGAACCGTGGAAGAGACTCAAGATCGAAGACCCAAGGGAGCGCAAAATGCTTGACATCAAGCTCAAAGGTCGTTTGCGGCGGCAGGGCCTGACCGAGTTGTTCTTTGAGAGCGCCGAGCCACCCTTTGAAAGTGACGACCCAGACGAAGTCACATTGACACCAAGGGAATTTTTCAAGCGGTTCCCAGAAGGCGAGTATGAAGTTGAGGGTAAAACACTTGCAGGAGATGAACTGGAAAGCACGGCCACCGTCACGCACGTGATGCCGGCGCCACCAACCATCTTCGTTTCAGGAATTCCCCTTCCCGACGAATGTGATGAAGGACCTGTTCCGGTAGTCAACGAGCCAATCACCGTTAGCTGGGATCCTGTGACATCGTCACACCCCGAAATCGGACGAACAGATCAGACGATAGAGGTGGTCAGATATGAACTTGTGGTAGAACGAGAGCATCCGGCGCTTAAGTTCACTGTTCAACTTGCACCTTCAACCACACAGGTCCAATTGCCGTCAGGTTTGGCCAATCCAGGCGATCTATTCAAGGTCGAGGTGCTGGTCCGAGAGGCCAGTGGAAACCAGACAGCAACAGAAAGCTGCTTTGAGGTCTGGTGAAGACCGAAAGCATTCATCGCGAGAACCGATGGGCTCTATTGGCTCTGATCACATCCCAATGGATCAGGCGAATAGAGCCCCACCTTATTGTCACGGACAAGAGCTCCCAACCCTACCCGCCGGCGATGGATATATAGGACGTCGCTGATTAAGCACAATGTCTCGATAGGCCGATATAGCTCCATGTTCAGCAAGACCCGGGCCTATCCTCAGGAGGTGATGCAGTGGGTTTTACCGGCAATATAAGACGTTCAAGCCCCAATGGGCACGCTGCGACGAAGGACACGGCCACATCATAAGAGAGTTAAAGTTGATAGCTGTATCGATCGCAATCTTTTGGTACGTCAGAAGGTACATTCCGTCCACGGTCATTTTTCGTTCACTGGTTTTGGCCATCGCCACGCTGACGGCCTTGGGTTGTGGCGAAGGCGGCCAAGCCGCCGAAACCGCTTCGCAACAGGGAGTCACGTTACCGGCCAAATTGACGTTTACCGTCGTCAACTCTACGAAAGACGCGCTTAAGGACGTGATGATCGAGGGGTTTTCCTACAACATTAAGTTTTCCGTACTCCCCAGTGGCGCTTCCAGTACGCTCTTGGGGACCAAGCCAATGGACATGGCGTCTCGAATGACCGTCTCCTGGACGTCGCCGAAAGGGACACGACAGAACAGCCAGCCCATCATGGGTACGCTACCCCGGAATTTCAACGGGACGCTCTACTTTACCATCAAACCGCGACGAAAAGTCGACTTCAGAGCCGGGACCCGGTAACACGCATGGCGCATGATTTATGTGTGACCGAAGCGCCGTAGGTCTTCGCTCGTCCTCTACCCGTGTCGGAAGATCACGCGCCAAGACAAATCCAATTGGTTATCAGCACGACCAGATCGTTACCAGATGCCAAAATGGCTGAAACCGGCATTGTACGGAACGGGTGTTGCCGAGACCTAAATGGCCGGGCCCGCTGTTTGAACGGCGGCAGGTACACCTTCGGCAAACTGAGCGAAATTTTCGCAAAACAACCCGGCAAGTTTCCTTGCCGTGTGGTCGAACGTTGCCTTGTCTGTCCACGTGTTTCTGGGAATCATCATGCTTGCCGGGACACCGGGACACCGCGTCGGGACCTGAACGCCAAACACGGGATCTGGTCGAGTGGGCTTGTCCGCGAGACGGCCGGAATGAATCGCGTCGATAATGGCTCGCGTATAGCCAAGCTTGATGCGCGATCCAACACCGTGGGCACCGCCACTCCAGCCCGTGTTCACAAGCCAAACGTTCGTTCGATGCTTTTCCATTTTTTGAGCCAGAAGCTCGGCGTACCTGGCGGGATGACACACGAGAAATGGTCCGCCAAAGCACGGTGAAAACGTTGCCTTGGGTTCTGTCACGCCAACCTCCGTGCCAGCAACTTTCGCGGTGTATCCGCTGACAAAGTGATACATGGCCTGCTGGGGCGACAACCGACTGACCGGGGGTAACACGCCAAATGCGTCGCAGGTCAGGAAAATCACGTCCGTCGGATGTCCGGCCATACACGGAATCTTGGCGTTCCTGATAAACTCAACCGGGTAGGCGCCTCGGGTGTTCTGTGTGATGGAATGATCGCTGAAATCGACGTGGTGATCTAACTCGTCATAGACCACATTCTCCAGAACCGCTCCAAAGCGCAAGGCTTGAAAGATATCTGGCTCCGATTCCGGGGTCAGATCGATCGCCTTCGCATAACAACCGCCCTCAATATTGAAGATCCCTTTGTCCGTCCAGCAGTGCTCATCGTCACCGATCAGATAACGATTTGGATCGGCCGACAGCGTTGTCTTGCCAGTGCCTGACAGGCCAAACATGATCGACGACTGATCGGTGACTCTGTCTGCCGTTGCCGAACAGTGCATCGACAGAATGCCTCGCCGAGGCATGAAGTAGTTGATCATCGTGAAGACGCCCTTCTTCATCTCTCCGGCATATTCGGTGCCCAGGATCACCATTTCCTTAGAGGCCAGGTTCACGTCGACACTGGTCTTGGAGGTCATTCCTGGCGTATGCTGATTGGCCGGAAATTCACCGGCGTTGTAGATCACGGCGTCAGGCATCCCGAACTCTTCAAGCTCCCTGCGCGTGGGACGAATGAGCATGTTGTGCATGAACAGGGCGTGATAGGGGCGTGTGCAGATGACCCGGACCTTGACCCTAAACTCGGGATCCCAACCGGCAAACGCATCCAGCACGTAGAGCCGCCTACGGTAGTTGAGAAAGTCTTTGGCCCTCTCGAGATTAATCTGAAACGTGGATTCATCGATCGCCAGGTTAACGGGCCCCCACCACACATCCGTCTCCGTGTCGGCGTGTTGAACAATACGCTTGTCCTTGGGGGACCGACCGGTCTTTTCTCCGGAGTATGCGATGAGCGATCCAGAGTCAGAGATCACACTATCGGGCTCTTCCCGAAGCGCTTCCTGGTAGAGCCTGGACGTGGAGAAATTCCGTCGGATGTCTTGAACGGTGATACCAAACGATTGAAGATTAAACTGGGACAAGGACAATCCCCACTGGTACGACGGTTAGATCGTTGGCGTAATAAAAATACGGTATTTTCTTGATTGCATGCGGCAGGAAGATGCCTCGTCTACGCCACACGATTATTGTAGATCTCGTACCCCGTGCGTCAAGATCAGATCGTTAACGGGTATTGCTAGGCTGAACCACTTGACACTAGAGCACAACGAATCAAATGTTTCCTTCGCCACAAGCGCCGCTGTCACGCCAGCAACAGCGTCGGCGCCGTCAAAGGTAAACGCGGTGTCAACAGAAGCGGTCTGACCGAACGCATCACTGATGGCAAATAGGTGACGAATCGCCACCCGCGTTGCGGGACAAACTCTTTCCGGATCTGAAAGTCGCTGCAGATTGAATGATCTGATCGGTCAACCAAGACACCTCTTGCCGAAACGTTCGCGACAACATCAGATGTAATTTTGCGGTTCAACGCGTTCATGTTGATCTTTATTTGCCACCAGGCCAAAAGCAAGGCGTCTGATCACCGACCAATTGTCGACATAATGTCGTTCCAAAAAACAACTTGCGATCTTCGATCCGACTCGGCTGGACGAAAAAAACGTTCACAAACCCAGGTGAGCGTCAGAGTAAGGATTGGTATACTCGCTGCCCATGAATCATCAACAGGTGGTATTGATCCCCGGCGACGGCATTGGCCCAGAGGTCACATCGGCGGTGAAACGGGTCCTGGCTGCGGCGGATGCCGGCCTAGAATGGATCGAGCACCAGGCGGGCATGACGGCGATCGATCAGGGTCGGGATGTGCTGCCTCAGGAAACGATCGACGCCATACTCGAGCACAAAGTGGCTTTGAAAGGACCCATTACCACACCGGTGGGCAAAGGCTTTTCGTCCGTCAACGTCCAGCTTCGAAAAAAGCTCAATCTTTACGCAGCGGTGCGTCCCGTACGAAATTTGGAAGGTGTCGACACGCCGTTTAAAGGGGTAGACCTCGTCATTATTCGAGAGAATACTGAGGGCTTGTATAGCGGGATCGAAAACGAAGTAGCGCCGGGTGTCGTCACGAGCTTGAAGGTCGCCACTGAATTGGCTTGTACCCGTATTGCGCGCTGGGCCTTCGAATATGCCGTCCGCCGTCACCGCAAGAGGGTCACCGTATTTCACAAAGCCAACATCATGAAGTTGACCGATGGGTTGTTTCTCCGGTGCGCGGCTAAAGTTCACAAGGAGGCCTTCGGTCAAATCGTGCATGACCATTTGATCATCGACGCCGGCTGCATGAAGCTCGTTCAGGATCCGACAAAGTTTGATATGCTCTTGTTGGAAAACCTATACGGCGATGTCGTGAGCGACCTATGTGCCGGCCTGGTCGGTGGACTGGGTGTGGTACCGGGAGCCAACATTGGTCCACAGCAAGCGGTATTCGAAGCGGTCCATGGCTCGGCACCCGACATCGCGGGCAAGGGTGTGGCCAATCCATTGGCGCTGCTCATGTCAGCGGTCATGATGCTTAATTACCTTTCCGATCGGCACAGCGACGATCGGTTCCGTGGCGTGGCGGCGAAGATCAAGCACGCCTACGACGCCGCCTTAGCCAGCGGGCAAAAGACACCCGACCTAGGTGGCACCTTGGGCACGCAGCAATTTACGCAAGCTGTGATTGACCGGCTTGAGGGATAACCGGCACACCTGGCCGGGCGTCACAAGGCAGCCAATCCCCGAGGCCCTAAAGACAAGACACCGTACGCCACAACGCGGGTGTCTCCAACCTGATGGAACGAGAAATGGTCATCACAGACTGGTCGCTTCCGGGTGCTGATCGTCAGTGCATCTTCGGCACCACACACCTCCCTGCGCCCGAAATCCCTGTGTGTGGCATGATGATCATCTGCCACGGTTTCAAGGGCTATAAGGACTATGGTTTCATACCGCAGCTGGCCGCCGCGGCCTGTCAACGGGGTATCATCGCTCATCGTTTTAATTTTAGTCACAGTGGCGTGACGCAGGACCACCAGACGTTTGCCCGTCCAGACCTGTTCGAACGAGACACCTGGGGCAAACAGATCCACGACCTGAAGGCGGTCGTCGCCGCCGCGGCAGAGGATCAATTGCCGGGGGCCGCCTCTGGGAAGCTGCCCATGTGCTGGTACGGCCACAGTCGCGGCGGCGTGACTGTGCTGCTTGGTGCGGCGATCGCTTCGGCCGCCAGCAACCACACCATCGCCGGCCGACCCGTCGGTATCATCGCCGCGGCCGCCCCCCAAAGCAGCTGTTCGTTGGACCCGGATCAAGTGCACCGGTTGCGTCGCAGAGGCTATCTGGAAACACCTTCCTCCCGCACTGGCCAGGTTCTCCGTGTGGGCAAGACCTGGTTGGAAGAAATGGAACAAGACCCCGCGGCGTATGACCCGCTGGCCGCCATCGGCAAAGTCCGTTGCCCGGTACTGTTAATCCACGGAGACAATGACGAAACGGTACCGGTCGGCGACGCGCACCGACTGAAGTCTGCCGCTGGCGATCGAGCCCGCTTAGAAGTTCTTGCAGGCGCGTCGCACACCTTCAACGCGCCGAACCCACTTCCGCTGGACCAAACCCCACCGGCTCCGACGGATCAGATGATCCGGTTGGCGTGCGACTTTGCGGAAAATCTGTGCGGGACGGTCGCCTAACCAATCCCAAATCGAACACCGCCCGATCGCCCCAGTAACAATGGGCTTGCAGATGGTCACGGTCCACAAAAGTGAAAACCAAGCAGTTGAAGTTCATTCTTCGAGCAAACTCTCGATCACCCCGGCCCGGACTGGCAAACGCTTGATTGTGATAAGTTTGGGCGTGAAAGTGGTAATGGGCCAATTGAGTGTATAAGCTCTCGATCATCTGCGGCGGGGGATAAAATACGCGGTCATGCCGGACCCTTAACGGCTGGTACGGCTGGGCAATGAACCGGCCATTGACCACGCCGATGACCCCACCATACTCGGTACGCTTGTTGTCATGATCGGCATCGGCTTGTGTGAATAGTTGCCCGACCAGTTTGGGATCGGCCAAGGCTTGGACCATTACATCAAGTCCAACCAAGTCTGCCCAGGACAAGTCTGCTCGTTCTGATAAAGCAACACCACCGCGCGCCGAAATCGAACCAGTCGCTAAGGAGAAGGTGTCTGCCCGTTGGCGCCCATTGCCACGGCCAGCGCCTACGCGATCGAACAAAGTCTGGTGATTTTTTGCCAATACGGAATCACTGGCATTTAGGATCACCGACAAGTGGCGCAGTTCAAATCGTTGTTGCTTTTCCGTTGCCAACTTGGTCAGCACACTGACCGTTTGATGCCACAAGGTCCGACGGTTTGCACGGCGCAGAAACTGCAGCCATAAGACGCCCTCTCGGTTGTGCGGCAAAACAAACACCGGCATTGCCGCTTGGAGGTCTACCACCAGCGGATTCACAGGCGGAGCTTGGGCCACAAGAGCCATCAGCGCGTCGCGATTGACAAGACGACACAACAACGCCCATGCGGCCACCTGTTGAGTATAGGTCGCACGACGATCCCGATTGACCCATACATCAAACACCGCCTGCTGGACACTCTTTCCGGGGTTGAAATGCTCAATCACCCGACGCTCAGGCCTTTGAGCATCGGTCATCAGCGGTGTTTCTCGTGCGTAGCTGGCGACGGCCACGGGCGTAAAATCCGCCCAGTGTCTTTGGACAGCCATATCAAGAACATGATTCAACGTCTTCCGGCTTGCGATCGAAACAATGCGCTTGGCCAGTACCCGGCGGAACCCCTCTTCATCATGATTGGCAAGATGATCGATCGCAAAGCAGCGCTGCCAGTCGGGATATCCCCATTCCCAAGCCAACTGATGTAGCGCAGAAAACCAGCGTTCGTCGTGTTTCAAGTCCAGCTGCGCCTGACGGGTCGCGTGGCGTCGGAATCGGAAGTCCACATTGCGATCGAGCATGACCGCCAAAGGATCCTTAAAAGGCCCAGGCGCACACGCCGCCAGTGACAACCATACCACCGACAAGCCGACCAGCCCAGCACAGAGACAGCGACGACGGCGAAGCCCCAATAAAACACCAACGCCTTGCCTGCCATCGCCACAGAAAATCCGGTATCGAGAACGTGCACGCGGCCGCCGTGACCAATGCCATGGTGATCGCGTCTTGGAACATCCCGACGGCATTAGTCGGGAAAACATGAGTTGAGCACCACCCCTGGATCACACTTCTTGCGAGGTGCTTCGATCAGCGCCCGGCCATCATCACTGTTTGCCTTGTACCAATAATCGCCGTCGACCGCCCGGACCAACAGCCCTTCCTCGTATGTCATGCCCATGGTGTCATACCCGTCCCAGGCGCCGGCCTGCTCGTGAATCCTCGTATACTTGGCCTCTGGACTGAGTTTTTCTACCCAACCGATGAACCGATTGGCCGGATCATCGCAGTCGCCACAGGCAAACACTTTGGCTCGCACGCCCGCGGCTTCACCGTTGGGAAGCGGTCCAGATGGCGATTCGATCGGTGGCAGGACATTGCTCTTGGCCCGAAACAGCTGCCCGGTACCTAGATCGTAAAACCAAGCATCGGGCACGGTCGTGCGGCTGCGCCTGTGCAACTCCGCAGCCTCTTGAACAATCAGGCCCAAGGCAAAAATCAGCAACACCGTCGATATGACCGTCACGATGGAGGAGTTGCTGTTGAGCCATCTCCGAAATCTTGTCATCGACCCATTCCTTCGAGGCGGCGTCTCAACGGACCCAACGATATTCGATGTGTGGGGTGCTCAGTTCGCCAATCCACTGCCGGACCTGACCACTGGTGACCGCTGGCGGGTGAGGCATCGCGCTGGTTCCCAACGCACGCCACACACTGAGGCTGCGCGACGGTGACATGATGGTCACCAGCGGATGTTCGGTCGGACTGATGCCGGCGAGTTCTTTTGCCTTCGCGATGGCTGTGTCCAGGTAACCCTGCTGGTCGATGAGCATGTTCTGTTGGGCCTGACCGGATGTGTACACTTCTCCGGTGGCCAGTCTTTTGACACCTTCGGCGTTCAGGTTCGCTCTGCCTTGAGCAACAATATCGATAAATCGACGGTGGGCTTGATCAAGAATGGATCGAAGTGCGTGACGATCGTCATCCGTCCATGCACGCATCGGATTAAGCATGTCCTTCTTATCTGCCCCGGTTGCAACGATCAACTCAGGCTTTACGCCAATTTTATTCAGCAACCGTTCCAGGGTAAACGCTTGTGCGATCACGCCGATACTGCCGGTAATCGTGGTCGGTTCAGCCACGATGAAGTCGGCCGGCGCTGAAATGTAATACCCGCCGCTGGCGGCAACGGCACCAAAGCTGGCAACGATCGGGATGCCGGCTTGTTCTTTGAACATTACCAATTCGTGCCAGATACGATCGGACGCCGCTACGCTACCGCCACCAGAATCGACCCTCAACACAACAGCTCTCGGCTTGTCTTCACGCAATGCTTCCAGGGCGTGGCGCACGAAGCTTGCTACGGACTTGTCGATCATGCCACTGATCGGCAGGATCACAACCCGCTTATCTTTATCACCTTGTGTGTAAGTCGACTCACTGGGCCCGGCCATCGCCGCGGCAAACCACGTCCCAAGATAGATGTTCATGGCGATGGATATCAGCAACAATGAACTCACCAGGCCGGTCACGACGCGACCGATGATGCCGGTTCGCTTAGAGGGCGGTCCCCCCGGAACATAGCCGCTCCAGCCAGAGCGCGGCGGTGGAAGCGGGGGCGATAGAACCCCGACAGGATCGATCTCCGGACGATGTGGCGGTGGCTCTTGGTCGGGTGGTGTAGGTGGGTTTGAATCTGACGGTGCACTCATGGTACGCTTCCCTCTGAAGAAATAGTAAAGGTACGATTAATCGATGAATTGATTCTGATCAATCGTTTCAATCGTTATCTACGCCGCTCAGTTTACCCTGCACCCCACCGTGCCGGAAACCGCATCGCCGCACCCAATCACGATAGTCCGGTTTGATCTACGAAGGAGCATCGCCCTTATGAAACTTGGTCTTGTCATCTCTCTGATCATTGTCCTGTTCCTTGGACTGCTTGGTTTCTTTGCCTACCGGGGCGTCGCTGACCCCCCGACCGACGCCACCAGCTCCTCGAAACTGGCAAAGATGCAACTGCCGACTGACTTGCCTCCCCTGTTTATGCCGACCATACCCAACGGCGATGCTGCGAGGACTTACAACAAGGTGCTCGAATTGTACCACGATCACCGTGAGACCCTGACCGGTGACGTGCCGCCGACACAGTTGATCGACCAACTTGTTAGGCTGCTAATCGAGGCGGTTCAGCAAGAGCGTGTACCCCAAGGTTTCTTGGATAAGTATATCGACGTCCGACCCGGCGCGACGCCGGGATTTCACGATGCGCTCGAAGCGATCCCTGGCTTAGCACTAATGCGTGCAGACGAGCTCTACAACGAAGGCAATCAACCTCAGGCCGTCCTTGCCACGCGGGCCGTTTGGGCACTCGGACAACGGGCGTATGCTCAGAACATACGATTGTATAACAGGCTGCAGGGCCTGACCATCATGCTCGACGCGGGAGACAAACTGTTACCGTGGACCATGGAGATGACAGGCAAAGACGCACCGCACATCCGGGACTGGATGAAGGTGGTTCATGAAATCGATCAGGTCTGGCAGGCAAAATACGAGCTGCTGTCAAGTCTTCGACCCCACGTCGGTGATCTTTTGCACATCGCCCGTGACGACAAAGACCCGTCCTTTCGTGTCGCGGCGATCCTGAAGCTGGGGTTGGCTAAGTTCAATCCCGGTGGACGCGGTAACCGGCGCTTGATCTACGCCACGATTGAAGATGCAAAGAACCACTCCGATTCCTTGGTCGCACAAGCGGGCATCGCTGCGGCCGGAATGACGCGTCAGGAGATGCGTAAGCTCTATTAGCCCAAGTTGGATCATGCCGCCATGAGACACGGGTTGGTATTCTGACGGCGTGGTGGTCGCCATGCAGTTATTTATTCTTGTTCTGGTGGTCGCCCTGTTCGCACACGATGCGCTGCTGGATTGGTGCGTCCACGGTGGGGGCTTGAGCCTGGTGACCGCCTTGGGGCTGTCGGCCAGCGGTGTGACTCTTGCGCTTTGGTACGCGACATGCTGCAGACGAACGCTTCTGCGTTTAAACACGGTACGAGCGGTAAAAGCACTGCGTCGTCTGGATCTCGCGTCGACCGTCTACCGTTACGCTGTGCTGGGGCTGTACGTTTTGGGACTTGGCCTGGGTACGCTGCCAGCGATGCGGCAGTGGGTGGGAGATCAAGTGCTTCTGGACGAAGTGCTAACACTGATACCTCCTTTGGGATTGATTGTCGTGAGTTGGTGGTCGTATTACCCCATTGACCGCCGGTTGCGAGAGGCATCGCTGATCAGCCATTTGGATCAAGGGTTACCGGTCGGAGCCGTCTGGTCTCGTCGCCAATACATCATTTCGCAGCTGCGCCATCAGGTCGCACTGACACTCGTGCCGCTGTTGACACTGGCCGGTTGGGCTGAAGCGGTTCATGCATATGGCCCCCGACGCTGGCCTGTCGGGACGGGTGACCCACGACCGCTGGCGATGTGGATCGGCGCCGGGGTCGTGTTTCTGTTTGCCCCGGTCATGATCCGACACCTATGGGATACCGTCCCATTGCCGGCAGGCGAGCTGAAGGATCGGTTAACGGGCATGTGCAAACAGTACCGGATCGGCGTGCGTCACTTGTTGTTGTGGCGCACCTTTGGCGGCGTGGTCAACGCCGCGGTCACGGGAATGGTTGGACCGCTTCGGTATATTCTCTTGACCGACGCCTTGGTCGAACATCTGCCTGGCCAGCGCGTCGAAGCCGTCATGGCCCACGAGTTGGCTCACGTTCTGCGGCATCACGTGTTTTGGTTAATGATCACAGCCGCAGCGGCGTTGGGGGGGTCGACCGTGGTCTGGATGATCCTCATCGGTGCGGCGGCCAGTGTTGATAGCGTCTGGATCTACGCCGGTCGGCCATGGGGGTATGCCGGTATGTTAGCAACCGATCCCATGGCCTTGGGCTTCCTGGTCGTCACCGGCACGCTGGCAAGTTGGATCTTAATTTTTGGTTGGGTGTCTCGTCGGTTCGAACGACAAGCCGACGCTTTTGCCGTGGGACACATGGCCAGACGACAGGCCAATGGCCTGGCCGAGGCCAACACCACCTTTATCGGTACCGATTCGATCGCTGTGGTCACCGGGGCTCTACAGCAGGTGGCAGACCTGAATCATTTTCCCATCACACGCCGAAGCTGGCGCCACGGTTCGATCAAGTGGAGGCAGGCGTATCTCCGCAGCCTATTAGGAACGCGAGTCGATCGACTGCCCATTGACCGCCAGGTGCTGACGATCAAGATCAGCTGTGCGGGAGTGATCGGTTTGCTAGGTACCATTTATGGGACCTGTCCCCACTGGTTGGAGACACTCTTGCCCTGAGTGGGCTGACAAGCTCCCCTGTTTTCTACCAGATCAACTTATTGCCCATTGGCCGACGCCTGCCGGTTGATGATGAGTATAATCTCCAGCCCCACACGATTCGGGAGGTTTATGGTGCGTTTTGTCAAGATGCATGGCATCGGTAACGATTATGTCTTCGTCAACGGATTTGAACAGCGGGTTGACAACCCAGAGCAGCTGGCGCCACAGATCGCCGACCGCCATTTCGGAGTCGGCGCAGACGGGCTGATTCTTGTCCTACCCCCAGCCCCAGGCGTCGATGCCCACGTGCGTATGCGGATGTTTAACGCCGACGGGTCGGAGGCCCAAATGTGTGGCAACGGGATTCGATGCGTCTGCAAGCTCGCGCATGATCATGGGATCTGTACGGCCCATCCGATGCGTATTCAGACTGGCAACGGCGTGCTAACACTGTGCTACACGGTCGATATGCACGGAAAGGTTGATCAGATCACTGTGGACATGGGCCGGCCGCGATTCAAGCCTGACCAGATCCCCGTAGACCTAGCTGGCATGCAGTGCATCGTGGACTGGCCGATCGATGACGTGATCCGATGGCCCGCCTCGCTAGACGCCAACTGGACCGACCGGTGTGGATTGGATCAGCGAATCACGTGCGTTTCGATGGGCAATCCACATGTGGTCTTGTATTGCAGCCACGTCGAATCGGTACCACTGGCAACAGTCGGGCCCCTGCTAGAAACGCATGCGCTCTTTCCAACCCGGACGAACGTTCATTTTGTACAGGTCCACACGAAAGACCAGATCACCATGCGCACATGGGAACGTGGCAGCGGCCGTACAATGGCATGCGGGACAGGAGCGTCGGCGGTGTGTGTTGCCGGCGTGCTAACCCGACGTTCCGACCGAGCGATCGTCGCCCATCTGCCTGGCGGCGACCTGTCGCTACACTGGCGTGAAAACGATCAACACGTGCTGATGACCGGACCGGCCACCGAGGTCTTCTCCGGTCAGTGGCAAGCGTGACGCCCGTTATCGCCGAATCCTATAACCACGATAACCGTCACAGTGGCCGGGGCATCAACAGGCATTGTGATTAAACCGATATGAGAGACATATCGGAATCTGTTTCGGTGTCGATCGCGGCGCAAGACGGGTCCAAGGTGGAGGTTCTACACGATCGTCACTGAGGAGATGTTCTGCCGGACCGGAAACAATCCTCCATGGAGCACACAAGTCTACGAGACCGTTCTGCCATGCGCCGCGGCAACCCACGGCACCGTCCAAAATCCTTCGTCGGATCGGGACCAGAGCGGACTATCCTGTTTATGATGATCTTCATCTTCGGCGGTGTGGCGGTCATTTTTTGGCATTTGTCCTCGTTGTCGAACCAGATTATCCAAAAAACCGCGATTGCCGAAGCGGCTGATATCGCAGCGGTCGTCGACAGGTTCCGTGATCTCTACTCATCCCAAGTGGTCGAGCGAGTGCAATCGCGAGGCATTAATGTCACACACAACTACCAAGACGAAGACGGAGCCATCCCACTGCCGGCCACGTTTAGCATGTTACTCTGTAATGAGATCACCGCCGAACACCTGGGCAAGGTCGTCCGGTTATACAGTGATCATCCGTTTCCGTGGCGACAGGATGGCGGCGTTCTCGATACGTTTGAACGTGACGCGCTGCGACACCTTAGAGAAAACACCCGCCGACCGTATTATCGCTTTGAAACACACAACGGACGACCGTCACTGCGTTACGCCGCCGCCGACGTCATGCGTAGCAGCTGCATCTCTTGTCACAACAGCCACCCCGACAGCCCGAAAACCGACTGGCAAATCGGGGATGTCAGGGGCGTGGTGTCCGTCACACAACCGCTCGATCAGATCGCCGCACACACCCACAAGCAACTGAGCCAAACCTTTATCGTTTTCTCTTGCATCGCCCTGGCCGGGTTTGTGGGACTGACGTACCTGACGGTTCGATTCCATGGGACGGTCACGGCGTTGCAGCATGAACCACCGAGCGACGCCGCTCAGACTCCATCAACGTCCGATCACATTACCGACCGTCGCGTCTCGCAGACCTGGACACTCCTGGTCGGCGCCGGGCTGTGCCTGTTACTCTTTTGGGTCGACCTATCGGTTCCTCTGGGGATTGCCACGGGTGTGCCCTATATTTTGGTCGTGCTGCTTAGCTTGTGGACGCAGCGTCGCGCTTACACGTTTGCCGCGGGTACCGCCGGGACATTGCTGACCGTGGCCGGATTTATGCTATCGCCGGCCGGCGGTGAGTTCTGGCAGGTGTTGGCCAACCGGATATTGGCCATTTTTGCTGTGTGGGTCACCGCGATTCTGTGCCTGTGGCAACAGCGCAAGACGGCCTATGAAAGCCGCCTCCTGGCAGAGCGGGACGTGACCCATCGACATAACCAGGTGCTGCAGCAAGCCAATGCCGCCGCCCAGAGTGCGACACGATCTAAAAGCGAGTTCTTGGCCAATATGAGCCACGAGTTACGCACACCGATGACGTCGATCCTCGGTTACACCGATCTGTTGTGGGAACAAGCCAAATCAACCGATGCACAGCCGGCGCAGCTCGAAATGCTCCAGACGATCCACCGAAACGGTGAGCATCTGCTCACGATCGTGAACGATATCCTGGACATCTCCAAGATCGAAGCCGGTAAGATGACTGTTGAGAAGATCGCTTTCTCGCCCTGGCAGCTGGTGGTCGACGTCGCATCGCTGATGCGACCCAGGGCCACGGACAAGAACCTTAGGTTTGAATTGCAGTGCATCGGACCGATCCCCAAGACGATCCGCAGCGATCCAACACGTGTGCGTCAGATCCTGATCAATCTGATCGGCAACGCGATCAAATTTACCCGCACCGGTAGCGTACGGTTGACTGTGAACATGGCTGACTCGACCGATGTCCCGGCGTCTCGTCTCCGATTCGAAGTCGCCGATAGCGGGATCGGCATGACCGCAGCCCAGATGGATAAGCTCTTCCAAGCGTTCTCCCAAGCCGACACGTCCACCACCCGCCAGTTCGGTGGCACCGGATTGGGCCTGTTGATCTCCAAACGCCTTGCGGTGATGCTCGGTGGGGATATTGATGTCTCGAGCATACACGGCAAGGGGAGCTGTTTTGCAGTCACCGTTCAGACAGGACCGTTGACGGGTGTGGAGTTGCTCGATCCAACACAAAAAGATGAGACGAATACTCAGCGGCCAACAGGCCGTGCCAAAGCGCTAGCTGGCTTGGAAGGACGGATCCTACTGGCCGAAGATGGTCTGGACAATCAGAGGTTGATCTCACTTGTCCTACGAAAGGCCGGCGCCACTGTCACCGTCGCCGAAAACGGCCGTATTGCGTATGAGAAAGCGGTGTTGGCCGCGAAAACCGGCGAACCCTTCGACGTCATCCTTATGGACATGCAGATGCCGGAAATGGACGGTTATACGGCTACGCGTAAACTCCGTGAAGACGGTTACCAAGCGCCGATTATTGCGTTGACCGCACACGCCATGTCCGGCGAGCAAGAAAAATGTCTGGACGCAGGGTGCGACGACTACGCAACAAAACCCATCGACAGACCGGCGCTGCTGGCACTGATCGCCCACCACACACAGGCCCAGCCGGCCGCCTGATACCCGCCCTCGCTTCAGCCTAATCTCGTAGCTGTTACCGCGGCGAGGCCATGACTTTCTTGCGATGGGTAGGAGAAGAGATTCAGATCGGTCTAATCCGCATCACGTATTTTCTTTGCGCGTTGAGGATGGGCGATGTCCTGTCACCGCAATCCCGCGTTCGCAAGACATCTGCGTAAGAACGTTTGCCTTTCCGTCGAGCACAAATACACCATGCGTTGGATATGGCTCCCGGCCCGAATCTCACTGAATTGTGTCCTCCGGTTGTTTGTCAGCACCGCCGACGACAAACAGGCCGCGACCACGGACCGGGCAAGAATCAACTGCCCTATGATCGCCTGCTACCAGCCCTTGGTTATCCCCGCTGTTGTTCGAGCAATCGTTCGACGAAATGGATGTCGATATCGCTTTTTCTGAAATTGCCGTTGAGCATGAGGCGGATGTGTAGCGGAATCGTGGTTTTAATTGGGTCGATACGAAACTCCGTCAACGCCCGGTGCACGGTCGCAATGGCGTCGTCGCGGGTTGCGCCGTGCACAATCAATTTGGCGATCATCGAATCGTAATACGGCGGGACGTGGTACCCGCTATAACAGTGTGAATCCAGACGAACGCCCGGGCCACCCGGGGGATCGAACAGATCGATCCGACCAGGGCTGGGTGTAAACCCCCGGGCGGGGTCTTCGGCGTTGACCCGGACCTCAATCGCGTGACCGTACCGTTTAATCTGACGCTGCGAAAACGGTAGTTTCTCACCAGCGGCGATCTTCAGCTGTGTCTTAACAATATCGATCCCCGTGACCAACTCGGTCACCGGATGCTCGACCTGGACACGCGTATTCACCTCCATGAGGTAGAACTTCTTTTTGGCATCCATGAGAAACTCGACCGTACCGGCAGAAAAGTAACCCGCCGCCTTGGCCAGCCGTACCGCCGACCGACAGACCTCTTCCCGCCGATCGTTGTCCAGCACAGGGCACGGTGCTTCTTCGATCAGTTTTTGGTGACGCCGCTGCATGGTGCAGTCACGCTCAAACAGGTGCACCACGTTGCCGTGCTGGTCACCGATGATCTGCACCTCCACATGTCGGGCTTTCTCTAGATACTTCTCGATGTAAACATGACCGTCACCGAACGCACTCTCGGCCTCGGCCATCGCCTGTCGGATCCCCGCACGCAAGCTAATATCGTTGTGAGCCACCCGCATGCCTCTGCCGCCGCCGCCCGCCGACGCCTTGACCATCACCGGGTAACCAATATCCCGAGCAACCTTTACCGCCTCGTCTTCGTTCTGAATCGTTCCCTTCGAACCGGGAGCCGTGGGTACCCTATTCTTGATTGCCAGCTGTTTACAACTGACCTTGTTCCCCAACAGTGTCATGGAGTCGACGCTGGGGCCAATAAACTCGATCTTGCAGGACCTACAAACCTCTGCAAAATGGGCATTTTCAGCCAGAAATCCGTAGCCCGGATGGATTGCATCGACGTTGGCGATCTCAGCGGCGCTGATGATGCGCGGGATATTCAGGTAAGACTCAGACGGTGCCGGTGCACCGATACAGATCGCTTCATCGGCCATACGCACGTGAGCACAATCCTTGTCGGCGGTGGAATACACCGCGACCGTACCGATGCCCATCTCGCGTGCGGCACGAATGACTCGCACGGCGACTTCACCCCGATTAGCGATGAGGATACGTGAAAACATACTTCAGAAAAGTTGAGACTTGAAGCTTTTAGATCCGAATCACGGCCTCCGGATCGACCCATGCCCAAAGCCTCAAATCAGCGTTTGATTAATCAGATCGCACCGAGAACAACGGGTGATCAAACTCCACAGCCTGACCGTTGTCGACCAGGACTTTCTCGATGACTCCGGCACGCTCCGCTTTAATCTCATTAAAGACCTTCATAGCTTCGATAATGCAAACGACCGTATCGGAATTCACTCGGTCACCAATGCTCACAAAAGGCTTGGCGTCCGGGCTAGGTGCCGAATAGAACGTCCCGACCATCGGGCTGGTGATCGTCTTGGATGCCTCTTGATCTTGACCGGTCTGCGGTTGACCTGAGTCTGCCGGCCCGTCCGCGTTAACGGACATCGAGGAAACGATCGGTGCGGGCCCAGCCCCACCGCCAGCGGGTCCGGGGACCGACCCCCTGCCGTGAGACAGCCCGGGCTCGCCATGGCTTCTTTTTAGGGTCACACGCTCACCGTCGCCTTCAAGATCCAACTCGGTCAGCTCGTTGGCGACCATGAGCTTGATCAACTCCCGAATCTTTTTCAGATCGATCATTGCCTGTTCCTATTGATTTCGGCGCTAGATCATCGTGGATTGGAGGTCGGTCGGCAAATCGCTCAGGACACGTCGGCCCCGTTCGGTCACCAGCACGTCGTCTTCAATCCGGACCCCACCCTGACCAGGAAGATAAATACCCGGTTCCACGGTCACCACGTGACCGACCTGCAATACACCTTGACCACGTGCTGACAGCGTCGGCTGTTCATGGATATCCAGGCCGATGCCATGCCCCAGCGAATGGCCAAAGTATGCTCCGTACCCGGCCTTTTCGATCACACGGCGAGCAGCCGTGTCGATATCTTTTAACCTCCGCCCCGGAGCGATGGCGTCTATGGCCGTACGCTGGGCTTCGAGCACAACACGGTATATTTCTTGTATCTTGATCGGCATTTTACCGATTGCCACCACACGGGTAAGGTCTGAGCAATAGCCTTTCCACCTAGCGCCCCAGTCGATGAGAATCACACCTGACTTTTTAATCTTTCTCTGCCCAGGAATAGCGTGGGGTAAACTGGCATTGGCGTCCGCAGCAACGATCGTCGGAAAACTAGCACCGTCTGCACCCAGCATGCGCATCTGGTACTCCAAAAGGGCGGCGACATGCTGTTCGGTTTGGCCGGGTCGGATCTGACCTACGGTTCGGCGAAAGGCCTCCTGCTGAATTTTTAGGGCCCGTCTGATGGCGGCGACTTCCGATTTATCCTTGACCGCACGCTGTGCAAGCAGCTGATCGTCTATCGGTAACAGGCGTGCGGCTCCTATTTTTTTCACCAGCGCCGTACGCTGAGCCAGCGTGACGTAAGCGGCCTGTAGAGCCAGGCGCTTCGTACGCGCTTTGTCCATTAACACCGCCAGTTCATCGCTCAGCGCCGCCTTTCGCATTCGGACTGAAAGGTAAGGCGCCTGGCGCTGGATCTGTTCTTGAAACCGAAAATCACTAATCACGGTGACACTCGACCGGCCCGTCCACACCACGGCCCAGCTGTCGTCACCGATAAAACCGGTCAAATAACGAATGTCTTGCGGGTTTGAAACCAGCAATGCCTGAACGCCCCAGCGTCGCAGACGCCGGCGAACCGCCCGGAGACGGTCAGACAGGTGCGGTGGGTACACGGCAGGCAGGTTCTTGATCCTAGTCAATGCCATATGCGAGAAGGGTCATCGGCCCATCAAAGCCGCGATGAGAACCGGGCCTGTTTTCCGCGTCGACTCAGTCCCCCCTGTACACCGACTGGGGATCGAACACCTGTTTCTCGACAAATCGTAGCTTATCGCCTCCATCGCTTGCGCGATAGAAGCAGCTTTGATACCCCACATGGCAACAGGGACCGTGAGACTTACACCGCAACAGCAGTGTATCCTGATCACAATCCACCCGCGCCTCGACCACCTCTTGGACATGGCCAGAGGTCTCACCTTTGACCCAGATCGCGCTGCGGCTGCGGGAGTAGAAGGTGGCTCTACCGGTGGATAGTGTCGCCGCCACCGCCTCAGCGTTCATCCAGCCCATCATCAACACCGCTCCGGAGTCAATGTCCTGAACAACTGCGGGGATCAGGCCGCGATCGTTGTACTGCAGATTTAGCTTCACACCGGATTCGTTGTCTGACACAGCGCGTTCATCTCCGACTTAAGGTCCAGTGCCTCGTGGGAAAATTATAGCCTGATTCCGATTTACCCGTGGCAACCGCGTCAGCATCGATCACCCCGATTGACACATTTCACCGGCGGGCATCGGATCTAACAATCGGTCTACCCGCTAGCGGCGTCGACGCACCGGTCATACGGTTGTGATCTGCCGTCGATTGTCACCCCTTCGAGCTTGTCGGCTGATGGCTTGCGCGGTTGAACTCTATTCAGTGCCGCTTAGAGCATTGAGGGTTGCGTGGGTCAAACTATAATATCGGGTGCAGCATGACCGTATAATGCAACGCTCCAACCTCATTCAATATCGGGAGAGTCGCGTGAACATCAGATGGGCCACCACCATGGCGGTTATCGGACTTGGATCGTTGATCGGCACCGTATGTCACGGCCAAGTCAATGCGGTGACCCGGGCACGCTATGATCTTAAGTTGGGTTTTACCGTGGGAGGCAAGGTTATCCGCGTCCACGTGAAGCCTGGAGACCGGGTTGAAAAAGGCGATCTGCTCATGGAGTTGGACGACGAGGAGGGCAAATCCCTTGTAGAAATATATAAAATACGCGCTTCTAGCGACTTAGGACTGAAATCAGCCCGGGCGGCACTTGAACTGGCCCAGGTGGAAGAAAAAGCCATCCGAACGGCTCGTGAAAAGGATGCGACTTCTTGGATCGAGGTTGAGCGTGCCAAGATCCGTACCACACAAGCGGTGCTTGAAGTTAAAATGGCAAAACAGACGGCCCAAGAGACATTACACCAGCTCTCACAGGCCCAATCACGCCATTCACAATATGAATTGCGAGCGCCAACGGCGGGGGTGGTCGATTTGATGAGTGTGGAAAAAGGCGAGCTGGTCGAGTCGCTCAAGGCGATACTC
Source organism: Phycisphaeraceae bacterium (assembly GCA_965222495.1). Lineage (GTDB taxonomy): Bacteria > Planctomycetota > Phycisphaerae > Phycisphaerales > Phycisphaeraceae > CBDCUA01. The sequence continues at coordinate 647,099 of CBDCUA010000006.1, forward strand.
CGGCTTGTGGTGATCGACCCTCTTTGGATTGACGCCGCGGTGCCGACGTCGCAGACGCTCGGCCTTAAGCGGGACGATCCCGCTTGGGTCTGGCCGCAGCTGCCCGGATACGACGACGCTATCGAAGGCAAAATTGTACACCTCGCACAGGTCGCAGACGCCGCCAGTGATACCCGGTTGGTACGGGTGGAGATTCGTAACCCCAAGCTGATGCCGGCAGGTGGCCAGGTCACCGTCACCTTCAAACCTCCGACGTCCGGTCCGGCTTCAGCGGAGGCCCACTGACCATGACACAGGTTCAAGCGGCAGATCTACAAGGTCGGGGATGGGAACGCATTGTTGATCGGATCAACGAAGCGCAGGACCAAAAGGCGTTTTTGGCGGGCATGCTCCAGTTGCAGTGCATGATCGTGGCCGCGGACTATGGTGCGATTTGGCTGGTCGACCCCCAGAACAAACCGAATCTGGCGCAGACGTGGCCAACCACCTTGGCTGAACACGACCCCGATTCCACCGTCCTTCAGATGCTCCAGCAGGCAGCGGCCACGGGTCTGAGCCGATCCTCCAGTCAGATTCTCAAGCTGCACATCGGTGAGGATCAGCCAATCCAAGGCAACGCTCCGGCGTCTCTGGTGTTCGTCACCGTGATGCGTAGTGGCGGGCGTGTGATGGCAGTTAGCACCGCCGTCGCCGAGTCGCGAGATTCGAAGGTGGCCAAGGTCACCCAGCCCATGCGCGAAATTGCCGCCGGCCTGTTTGAGTCCTTTCAAGCCAGACAAGAAGCCAAACGACAATTCGTCGATGCCCAGGCGGTCCGTGGTGCAATGGCGATATTGGCCGTCAGTCAAGAGGGACGCGGCTTTAATGGGGCTTGCCTCAACCTGGTTAACGAGTTAGCCAGGCAACAAAAGTGTTCCCGAGTGAGTATTGGTTGGGTCAAAGGCCGTGCGGTCCGCGTCGTGGCGATGAGTGATACCGAACACCTCAAACGGCACGATGAACAGGTGACCCTGACCGAGCTGGCGATGTCCGAATGCTTAGATCAACAGCAACCCATTGTTTATCCCTTCCCCGAGCAAACCGATCCTCTGTTATCTCACGCGGTGGTCCACGCCCACCGGCGGGTGACCGGCGACCACCCCAACAGACATGTACTTTCGGTTCCGCTGCGACACGAAGACCAATGGCTGGGCGTACTAACGCTTGAACGATCCGACGAGGCCTTCAGTGAACAGCTGATCCAACAGCTCCAGCTGGTGGCAGACGTCGTCGCACCGCACTTAGACGATCGCCGCAGCAGTGACCGGTTTTTAGTTTCGCACACGTGGTACTCTTTCGAAAAATCAATGGGTTACCTGATTGGGCCCAAACACGTCGGGTGGAAGCTATTGGTGATATTGGTGTTAACACTAATCGGCTTTGCGATATTTGGCAGTTGGCCGTATCACGTGACCGCCGAGTTTGCGATCGAGGCTACGGACAAGCGGATCGTCCCGTCACCGTACGATGGGCGCCTGGATGTGGTCAAGGTTGAACCGGGTGAGTTCGTTCACGACGGAAGCTTGTTGGCTCAGCTGGATACGACCCAACTGGAACTCCAGCTTGCCGAGGCGATGTCAGAGATGAGGCGAGCGACGCTAGAGCGCTCACAGGCAACCGCCGAAAGCAAACAAGCCGAAGCCCAACAAGCGCAAGCTCGCATCGATCAAGCCCGCTCGCGTATCGAGCTGCTCAAGTACCAAATCGACCGCGGGAGTATCCGATCACCCGTGGAGGGGTTTGTGCTGTCGGGCTATTGGCACGACAAGGTCGGCGGTGTGGTCGAACAGGGCAAGCCCATGTTCGAGATCGCCCCGATCAAAGAGCTGGTGGCGTTGGTCCGCGTCAGTGAAAATGACATTGACCTGATCGATACCCAAAACCCGCAAACGGGGCAGCTGGCCACCCGTGCTGTACCCGAGCACAAATTTGATATCCACGTGACCCGGATTGTGCCAATGGCGTCACCGGTGGACCGTGCCAATGTGTTTGAGGTCCGCTGTCAGTTCGACCAACCCGCCGAATGGCTACGACCGGGGATGGAGGGACTAGCCAGGATCAAGATTGGCGACAAACCGATTATCTGGATCGCCACTCATCGCATCGTCAATACCGTACGCCTGTGGCTGTGGCTATAGAGAAAACCGCGAAGGATGGACCGCCCTACATTTAGCCAATCCTGGAGCCGAGTCAGTCGACTAACGCCGACGCTACGGCCCCACGTCCAGATCACCCGCCAGATATTTCGCGGCGAGCCTTGGTTTGTCGTGCATGACCCGATCAGCAACAGCTTCTTCCGACTCAACCCGGTCGCCCATCACCTGGTGGGACTGCTGGATGCCAAACGAACGGTCGACGAAGTCTGGCGACTGACCTTAGAACGTTACGGGGATATGGCCCCGACACAGCATGAAGTGATCGGCCTGCTGGGTCAGCTCAACGAATCAAATCTGCTGCGGATTGACATGCCTCCCGATGCAGAACCGCTGCTACGCCGCAAGCGAAAGCGACAGATCAAACACTGGGGTGGCCAGGCGATGAGTATCCTGTTCATCCGAATCCCCATTTTTAACCCCGACCGCCTGTTGACGTGGTTGCTGCCCTTGTTCCGGCCCCTGCTATCGGTGGCGGGTCTGGTAGCGTGGTTGGTGTGGATTGGATTCGTGACCTGGCAATTCTTGCCTCATCTGCGAGGCTTTCTCAATGACGCCCAGAGCGTGTTGGCTCCGACCAACTGGGGCTGGATGATCGTGCTGTTTATTGTCACCAAGGTCTGTCACGAACTGGGGCACGGATTGGTTTGCAAACGTTTTGGTGGCGTGGTGCCGGAGGTGGGCATCATGATGCTCGTGCTTTTTCCGGTGCCGTTTGTGGATGCCACCAGCAGTTGGAACTTTTCAAGCAAATGGAAACGTTTGCTGGTCGGTGGCGCGGGCATGATCTTTGAATTGGCCATTGCCGGCATCGCCGTATTGGTGTGGCTGCATGCTGAACCGGGTTCGCTGACCCGCCAGTTGACCTACAACGTGGTGTTCATGGCGTCCGTGGCCACCATTCTTTTCAACGCCAATCCGCTGTTGAAGTTTGACGGTTACTACATGCTCAGCGACATGCTGGAGATCCCCAATCTTTACGATCGGGCCAAGCGATACCTCCAATGGCTTGTGAAGCGATACGTGTATGGCATGACCAATGCCCAACCGGTCAGCACGCGTGGCGGCGAACAGATCATTTTGGTGTTGTATGGGATCACCAGCCTCATCTACAAGGTGCTTATTCTTTTTGGCATTATTCTCTTTGTCGCCGGTCAGCTCTACGTCGTTGGTCTGCTGCTGGCGGTCTGGTCGATGATCACCTGGGCGGTCGTCCCACTGGCAAAGTTTATCTACTGGCTGGTCACCGACCCGTCGCTGCACGAACATCGGGTCCGCGCGGTGGTGGCCACCGTGGTGTTTTTGGCCGTGCTGCTGGGCGTGATCGGTGTGGTCCCCGCCCCAGATCGGTACCGAACCGTGGGCGTGGTCGAGAGTGTCAAACGGGTGGAATTGGCCGTCCAGACCGATGGTTTTGTGAAAGAAGTGCTCGTCGACGCCGGCGATCCGGTCAAGGCAAACCAGGTGATCCTCGTCGCAGACAACCCCGACTTAAGGTCACGTGTCAGGCAGCTGAAGGCCCGAGTTAGGGAGCTAGAATCCATGCAACGTCAGGCGCTGGTTGAGGACCTGGTGGCCATGAAGAGCACGCAGGCCCAGATCGTGGTCCTGACCGAAGAGCTATCAGAGCTACAGGACCGTCTTGACAACTTGGTCTTACGCACGCCGCAGGCCGGCACGATTGTCGGCGGCTTGATCAAACAGCTGACAGGTCAATACATCACCCGGGGACAGATTGTGGCACAGGTGGTCGATCTTGGGTCGATGCGCGTAACCGCCCTCGTGGATCAGGCCCAAAACGCCAGATTATTTGATGCGATGAACCCGGTTGAAACAGTGGAACTGCGTACGGCCGGCTGTTTGGACCAGACACTGCCCAGCCGTCTGGTCAAAGCTTTTCCGTCTGGTCGGTCTCAATTGCCCCACCCGGCTTTGGGGTATGGGGGAGGAGGGGACATTGCTGTAGACCCAGAAGACCCGCAAGGACAGACCACCATGAGACCTCAGTTTGAGTTATGGCTTGAGCTGCCTGGCCAACGCCCCGAGTCGAACAATTCGATCATCGCGTACCCAGGCCAGCGTGTGTACGTACGCCTAACCCTCGAACGCCGCGTCCCCTATCTAACCCAATGGATCCACCGGATACGCCAATTGTTCCGTGAAAGGTTGGCGGTTTAGAGACCGGTCAGCAGGACCGTTCTGCTTTCCTGCCGGATATTAGGTCAAGCGCAACGACACAAGTGCCTCAAACGCTTCGAGCGAGATTCTCTCGTGAGTGATGCACCTGACGTCTTTCGAATGCGTCATCGACAACCCAAACCAGATTGCGTATGGATTATGCGCAGCCGAATGGTCATCAATCTTTGTTCATCTTTTTGCCCGCGTTTGGATGATGGCCAGTAAGAATTTATCCAGATGGGCTTGACTCACGATACGCATGAGGGGCACCTCAGGCGGCACAACCGAAGACGTTTCTTGACGACATGCCGATGACCACGGCTGCAGGCAACGATGACAGACGTATCTCATGACCCCCGCGTCGCTGCGGCGCTTATATTTTTGACATCCCACCTCACCCGGCGTTCGAACAGGTCTGGGGCAAAGTAATGAGGACGGCCGTCCAACTTGTAAAAGCAAACGGCGGATCAGGCCTCGATTTTGGCATCACGGCTTAACAAGAATTCACACTGCGCCGAGAGCATTCTCGCGGATGGCTCTATCGCACACAAGATATGTGTATCAACATGCTATAGAGTTCGAAGATCGTCCGGGAGATGGCGACACGTGGTCGATCATTCGGCAAGGAAACAGTGGCCTGGATAGACTTCCACGTCATTCCGGCGTGTCCCGGTGACCCGGACAAGCGAAGTTTTGCCCGAATGGTTTGCGCCGTTCTGTGTACAGTTTTCTAACGAAAAGACTTGGATCCGAGGCGAACGGCACCGACGCGAGTTGGTTCTTCAAGTCGATGATCTTGAATTGGGACTAAGCCAAGCAAAGCAACAAGTGGCCGCAAAAGCACGGTCATTGGCCAGGCGTTGACGAACGTTTCGGAAAGCTCGACCCGGCGATTAGAGCAGGTCACTGGCGAACGCGCAAACACCAGGTCACAATGACGAACATAATCGCTGATCAAACATCTCACCGCATGGTTGACACAGCCCCGGTTCACTGGCGTGGACCGCAGACGGGATTTATACTGTAGTCCTTTGGTCGAACTGCCAGGCCGTAAACCCTTGGCCTTTAGCCATTTGACCTGCACCCTATGGGAGTCATCATGACAGATCAGGACGAAAGCCCAAAGATTCATATTGACAGTGACTGGAAGGCTCAGGCCCAGGCCGAGAAAGAGAAGCTCGCCGAACAGACCAAGGCAGCCAAGGCCACGGAAGGCGTCGGTGGATCCAAAGCTGCCGCGGGCGGCCCCGGTGGGCTACCTCCGGTGAGCTTCGAGTCGTTGATCAGCACCATGGCCACCCAGGCAATGTTTGCGATGGGAGTGATTCCCGATCCACGTACCGGTCAGCGCATGCAGCACCTGGACCTGGCCCGACACCATATCGATATGCTCGGTGTGTTGGAAGAGAAAACCAAAGGCAACCTGACCGAAGAAGAGAACAAGTTGCTCACGGGCACGGCGTATGAGCTGCGGTCGCGCTACATCCAAATGGCCTCGGCTGCTCGGGGGGTATGATCCTTATTGCCCACAGGACCTGATCGCCTCACGGGTCAGCTAGGTCCTCGCCACCCAAGTCTGAAAGGATTGTCTACAGTGCCAGAACCCGCTCCCGGCCATCAGGCTTCGGCTGACCCGGCGTCTTCATTTCTACAGCGGCACCACTTTTTGCTTCGCAGACTACACTCGCTGTCGGGAATCATACCGGTCGGCGCGTTTGTCATGATGCATTTGTTTACCAACTTCCAGATGCTGGTCGGTGACTTTCAGCACGAGGTCAACTTCATTCACGCCACGCCGGCCTTGCTATTTATCGAAATCGCGCTTTGGCTGGGCATCGCTTTTCACGCCGGTCTCGGTCTGGTGTACACATTTACCGGCAAGTCAAATGTTCAGCGCTATCGCCACACAGACAATGTGCGCTATGTGCTACAGCGTGTGACCGGTATGATCGCATTGGTCTTTATCTTTCTCCACATTGCCACGCTCAGGTGGCGATGGGACCTGATGGGGTGGTTTACTCCTTTTTATGCGACAGGCGGGCCCGACGGCCAGCCGTTGGCCCACGCCACAACGGCGATGGCACTTCAGCACGCGTGGTGGGTCGTGGCGATCTATGTGGTGGGCGTGCTGAGCGTGGTCTATCACTGGTCTAACGGATTATGGACCGCCGCGATCAGCTGGGGTCTGACGATCAGCGTGGCGGCGCAGAAACGATGGGGATATGTGTGTGCCGGGATTGGTGTCGCGCTGACCCTGTTTTCCGTTGGCGCCATTGTCGGTGCACTGAGGTACGACGTCACACCTGAAGATAGAAGTGCCCTGCACTATGTGATCCAGCAGAAAGGTCATGGCGATACACACCACGCGCCGTCCACACAAGCACGCCCGCCGGTTTCGTCCGCCGACGGGGCTGTCAAACATTAGCGACTCATGGCGACGTTCAACCCCGGCACTCTCAAGGGGGCTGGCCGATTGATTCGTGACGACTGAAGGTACATGCTCTATGTCTCAGAATGAACCCAGGGTGATCGTCGTTGGCGGCGGGCTGGCGGGCCTGGCCGCTACGGTCCGTATCGCTGAAGCGGGTGTTCCTGTCGACCTATTTAGTATGGTCCCCGTCAAACGCTCTCACAGCGTATGCGCTCAGGGCGGGATCAATGCCTGCAATGAAGTCGCTCGGCAACAGGGCTATTCCGAGTGGATGCATATGGACGAGACACTCTATGGCGGAGACTTTCTAAACCACCAGCCGCCGGTTTATGAGATGACCCACTGGGCACCAAAGATCATTGATCTTATGGACCGAATGGGCGTCCCGTTTAACAGGTCATCGGAAGGGTATCGGGACCTGAGGATGTTTGGCGGCAGTCTTTTCAAACGAACCCATTTTGCCGGGGCTACCACTGGCCAACAGCTCTTGTATGCGCTGGACGAGCAGACCCGGCGCTACGAAGCCCAGGGCAAGGTGACCAAGTATGAGTTCTGGGAGTTCCTCTGGCCGGTGTTAAACGGTGACGACAATCGCTGCGTGGGCATTGTCGCTCAAGACATGCGTTCGATGCAGATCCGCGCTTTCCGTAGCGACGCGGTGGTGATGGCCACCGGTGGCTGTGGAACTGTTTTTGGCAAGAGCACCATGAGCGTGATTTGTACCGGCGGAGCCGCGTCCCGCTGCTACCAGGCCGGTGCACGGCTGGGCAATCCAGAGTTTATACAGGTCCACCCCACGGCGATCCCGGGCCAAGACAAGTGTCGATTGATGAGCGAATCGGCCCGCGGCGAAGGCGGTCGGGTTTGGGTACCCCGAAAGAAAGGTGATCACCGCCCCCCCAACGACATTCCCGACCCGGATCGGATGTACTTTTTAGAAGAAAAATATCCCAAGTACGGCAACCTCGTGCCGCGCGACATTGCCACCCGGGAGATCTTCTTTATCTGTCAAGAAGGATACGGCGTCGGCGGCGGCCGAATGGTGTACCTAGACGTCTCTCACTTGCCTCAAACGACCAAGCAAAAGCTGGCCGGCATCTTAGAGATTTACGAAAAGTTTACCGGTGACGATCCGCACCACGTCCCCATGAAGATCTTTCCCGCCGTTCATTACAGCATGGGTGGCCTGTACACGGTCTACACCGCCAAAGAAGATCACAAGGGCATGGTGATGGGCGCGGCCAACAATATGATGACCGATCTCAAAGGTCTGTACGCATTTGGTGAGGTGAACTACCAGTATCACGGGGCAACGCGGCTGGGTGCCAATGCGTTGCTCAACTGCATTTTTGACGGCCTTTTCTGTGGTCTGAGCGTGGTCAACTACGTCGGCGATCAACCTGCCGGCCAACGGGCTGGTGATCTACCCGACGCCCCGTTTGACGCGGCTGTGCGACAGGAACAGGAAAAAGTCAAGCGGCTGATTGAATCCAACGGGCCGTTTAATCCGTATCAGATCCACCAGCAACTGGGCCAGGAACTCACCGACGCGTGCACAGTGATCCGTCAAGAGCGGCGTATGCTCGACGCGTATGATGTGCTTCGACAACTCAAATCCCAGTACCGGCAAGTCCAACTTAGCGACACGGGAATGTGGACAAATCAGAATCTCAGTTTTACAAGAGCCCTGGGTGACATGCTGATCTATGGCGAAGCGATCCTTGCCGGCGCTATCGCTCGTAAGGAATCTCGTGGCTCTCACTACCGACCCGATTACCCACAGCGGGACGACACCCATTTCCACAGAACCACCGTCGCTCGTTACGACACGGCCGCCGACCAGCCCGTCTTAGAATATGAAGCGGTACCCACGCCACTGGTACCGCCCCGGGCGCGAACCTACGGCAAGGTCGACCCCGAACCTCAAGAAAAACGTCCGACCGAGGCGATCGCCAATCCATGACCTGGCAAGCTACACAACCACATCCGCCATACGCAAGACACCCGTTTGGCGAAGAAAAAGATCTGTGGTTACCACCGCGACAGATGCGCCGGTACCAACGCAACAAAATCATTGTAGGGCTGCTGGTATCTGCGATCTTTGTAGGTTGGCTGACACTTCAGTGGTCCAGTCCGATCATGCGGTTGGTGTCAGCGGGCTTGGTGGCCGTAACCCTTTGGACGATGATCCAATCCACCGCAAACGATCGACGGCGCACAAACGGTCGGCAGGTGAAGGTCAGTGACGGCCAATGGGTGGTGACCACACCGGACCAAGTTGTCCAGTTGCGTCTGGCCGATGTGGCCATGGCCCGGTGGCGCGACGACGACGATCCCGGCCTGTGGCTTTACGACGCGGCAGGACAGCTGCTGGTTCACCTTGATACCGATTTCCTGGCCGACCAAGCCGAAGCGAGAAATTTTTTGGGTTGGGTGCGTCGGCAATCGGAAATACCCTTCGACGTCGAGTGGCCTTAGGGGCGACACATGGCAGTGATGCAATTCCCCGTTCTTGTTTCACGATGGGGCGTACATAACCAGCACGCCGCCGAACACGGCAAGAGAGCGACGGTTTGATTTTAAAGCACACAACGGTTACACCACCAGAGCAGCAGATATGAACACCCACAACCAAGAACACACAGTTCGTTTTAAGATCAAGCGGCAAGACGGGCCCAAGACATCACCCTACTGGGCGGAATTTGATGTGCCCTGTCCACCCGGCGCTAACGTGATCAGCTGTCTGCAATGGATCGCCGCTCATCCAACGACTGTGGCCGGTCAGTCAGTGGCACCGATCGTGTGGGATTGTAACTGTTTGGAGGAAGTCTGTGGCGCTTGCACCATGGTGATCAACGGCACCGCACGGCAAAGCTGCTCGGCCTTGATCGACGAACTGATCCAGGACGGTGGTCCGATCGTCTTGGAGCCGATGAGCAAATTTCCGGTTGTGCGTGATCTGATGGTCAACCGTCGGCGCATGTTCAACGCACTGGTCACAACCAAAGCATGGGTTCCCATTGACGGCACCCACGGCCTGGGCCCGGGCCCGACCGAGCGGCCCGACCAACAGGACATTCGATACGCGTTGTCGCGTTGTATGACCTGCGGCTGCTGCCTCGAGGCCTGCCCACAGTACCTGCTGGATAACGAGTTTATCGGCGCCCACGCGATCAGTCAGGTCCGGTATTTCAACGCCCACATGACCGGAGCGGTGCTTCAAGACGAGCGTCTTGATTCGTTAGAGGGCCCTGGCGGGATTACCGACTGCGGCAACGCTCAGAACTGCGTGAAGGTCTGCCCCAAAGAAATTCCATTGACCGAATCGATTGCCACCATCGGTAGGCAGACGACAATCCACGCGATCAAGAAGTTTTTTACGGGTCGGTAAACACGACATGAGCCAGTCCTGATTTCTCTCCAGACAAATGGGATTGATTCACTGGCCAATCCGCCACCAAATATGAACCCTGTCATTTCCGATGAAGTCAGGTTTGTCAAATGTTCGTTTCGTCTACCGTCTTGGCGTCACGCTCCTTTCTATAGCAATCCGGATACACCAAACCAAACATCGTTAACAGGTCTCGACCATAGGCTTTTCTGCAGAGCAGACCTATCTCGGTTTCGGATCCCGGGAACACCTTAAGCAAACCTAGAGCCCGGATTTTCCGCGTCGGGCGGTGAGTCATTGTGTGGACGCGGAATAACGGTGGCGTTGCGCGTACGAAAAATTGTTGCTGGCCTGTTCGTTGTTGAATGGTGGGACATAGCCCTTCAAGCGAAGATTTCTCCACGAGCGGCTTCGACAATCGCGACGACGGCCGGATGTGTTACCTTTCTTTCGACCGTAATCGCGTAAAACTTTTCCCGAATGGACTCTATTTGGCCAACAAGTTGCACGGTATATTGGTGTATGATTTCTTTTTCGATGACAGTCGGCACCGCAAAGAGCCCCTTTCCTTCCCTGCCAAATGCTTTGAGCAGCGCACTGTCTTGAAATTCTCCTACGATCGCAGGCCGAATCCCTTCAGACCCACACCATTGCTCGAGTGATGATCGTAGTGATGTGTAGTGCGTCGGCATAAGAAACGGTGCTCCGTCAAGTGACTTGGGAAAGCGACGCCGGAACTTAGCAGCCAGTTTACGCACGGCAAGAACTGATATCCCACATTCGCCCAACAAATGATTAAAAGCACGGACACTGATGTTGGAACTCACCGGAGCATCGGAGAGCACAACGCCCAATTCATGGGCGGCCAGTTTCTTCAACAATTCTGTTGGCGTACCTTCATAGCAGACGAGCCGGACTTGGTTTGGTAAGGCCATCGCGGGTTGAAGGAACCGATAGGCCATTCGTTTTGGCATCGCGTCCGTAACGCCAATGTTTAACGGTACAGGAACGCCTTTCAGTTGACCCTTGACCGTGTCGACAAGCTCACCACCTAATGAAAAGATCTTGTCCGCGTACTGATACACAACACGGCCTGCTTCGGTGATGACCAGATTTCGTCCCGTGCGATCGAAAAGCTTAACACCCAATGATTTCTCTAGTGCATGAATCTGAGCCGAAATGGTTGGCTGAGCCAATAGAAGCTTTGCGCTGGCAGCTTTGATTGAACCTTCTTTGGCGATTGTCCAAAAGTAGAGCAGATGATGGTAATTGAGCCATTCCATACAAATATGATACATCGGAATAATCTATTTATCCATGTTGAATTATCTATTTGATCTTATTCTTGCCATAGCCGTATAAATACTCTGAAAGGACGGCTGTGTGATCGACCAAAAGAATTGGTGATCAATATGAACGTCTGCATTCAACCGTCGAACATTGATCTAACCGATGCGATTGACAGGCAAACCGTGCAACGGGTCGCCAGCGCATTAGGCGACTATTTAGATTGCATTCGCGAAGCGGTTGTTTATATGAAGGCCGCCAGTGAGTTGGCGAAGAACCTCAGCTTGGCGTGTCGGATCGATTTAGAGCTAAGACCGTATGGCAGGTTAACGGCTCAGACCACAGACGAAAACATTGACCTCGCCATCCATTGTGCGGCGTCTCGATTGGTTGACCACCTCGACACTGCCCAGAATCACATGCGGCCATGTGCAATGCGGTCCGCCACTGGTTCCTGACAAATGGGTTCAAAAGGAGAACAACGATGAAACAACGACGAGAGATACTTGAAGATTTGCAGCAGCGCGTGCTTCAGAAGCTGCGGAAGACGGAAAGCAACCTATGTGGTGACAACAAAATACACCAACGGGCGATCGATGGCTGGCCCGAAATGAAACAAGCTCTTCATCGATGCGACCGCGGGTTATATGGCATCTGTATTGATTGCGAAACGACCATTGCTCTGGCACGTCTGAAGGTCAAGCCCGAGGCGATACGCTGCATCCATTGTCAGTCGATATACGAACGGCGCCTAAAAAAGCATAGATCAATCGCGAAATTGGCGCATGCGTAGACACACCGATTGTATGGAGCTAGACGCAACATGGTCGATCAAGTTGGCCCTCACGACAAGCCGTTAACGAAAGAGGAATAGAAATGAACGTTCTGATTCACGCACGAGACTATTCGGTCACGCCGGCACTGAGGAACTACATCAGACGCAAACTCGGGTTTGGCGTCGGACGATTTGCAGACCACATCGCACGAGTGAACATCCGCCTGAAGGATACGAACGGTCCACGTGGCGGTGTCGATCAGCATTGTCGAGTTGATGTAGCAACAAAATCAAGAGGTACGATTGCCGCCGAAGCGACGGAAGTTGACATTTATACGGCAATTAAGGTGGCGGTTGCCCGTGTTGCGCGTCGGGTAGGAACGAAGATCGATCGCTATCGATCCTCCCAGGCTCGCGGAGCCAGTTACCCGCCACGAAACCCGCAGAGATCCGAAGCCGACGAAAACCGAGCATTCGAGGTGATCGGGTGGGATGGACGTATTCCATGATCGCTTTCCATGAAACACATAAAACTGTGACGCATTCATTGAATCAAATGGATAGCCATGCTGTGTATGGAGTAAAGACATCGCCGTCAACCTGAATAGTCCGCCAATACGCTGGGCATGGCCATCATTTGTCGATCTGGTTCCAAAGCAAGACCAACAATTTGTCTGTATCTAATAAGGACTGCTATCCACCGCATCGTTTTCGACCATGTGCTGGATGCGTGTGGCGACGGTGTCATGAACCCAAAAGAATGACGGGTAGACTGACTGGGATAAACGATCGTACGCAATCTGAACAAACGTTCATACAAACCAATCAGATCGCCGAGATCTAGATGTCGATTGGGATAACGACACGGGGCGGACCGGGAGTTTGGTGCCAGACAACTCAAATATTAAGAGCCACTGGCCTTGACTTGAACCCCCTGATCTTCTTGCGCCAAATCGGATGCAAGTTTTAGAAAGCATCTTAAACACCACGCTTCATCTTCCGAAATTAACGCGAGTATGTGTCTTTGTATATTTTTTGATATCAACATATTTTTTCCGCGCAGAACCCGCTATTCGATCGGGTATCAATCAGCGGTAAACGAGAAACTTTTTTCCGGATGCTCCCCATTGGCCACGCGCTATTTGGGAGTCGGTGGTTGATAACGCTCCGACCGGATGCAAATGACCAGAACCGCGCTGGAGGCGGAAGGACTTACCGCAATGAAGATTACCAAAGATCATATCGGCACCGCCGTCAAAGATGAAGTGACAACATGGCAAAGCGCACAGCATCGCGTCATCAATGGGCTACAGTACCCTTACATCAGCGGCAATTTTCTTAAGACTGTAGCGTGGCTTAATTTCGGCGTGGACATGACCAAGACACTTTACCCCGGGGTCAGCAAGGTGGCGACGGCCATCACCGAAAAATACGTGGTTCCACTCTGGATCCTCGGCCAGGTGCAGAATGGGTTTCAGTCTCTCTATGATCGTATCATCAGCCATCACAATGAAATGTTAAAGACCAAGTATGAGACGCTTCGTGATGAGTTCAAGAGCATGACGGATCGCACCGCGCGAAGTTTTCTCAATTCACGCTATGGGCGTAGTATCATCGATCAGATCTACATCCATTGGAAAAACCGCGATTTCCGGGACAGCGCCGAAATCAATTCAATGTGTCGAAACCTGATCTATCATGCAGGACTCGTTGAAACCGACGAATCCAAGATCCGCACGAAGAACCAGAGGGGCTTAGGTGGTTTGTGCAAGAAGATCCATAAGATCTATTTGGGCAGCGATCGCGGCCCGGGCACAAACGTGATGTATTTCGCCAATTCAAGGCAGACGAGCATTGGACGACACGGAACCGGCCGTAACTGGCAACGTGCTAAACGAAAGGATGATCAAGATTGGATCATGGCCAACGCTTGGCGAATGGAGGTGCATCACATCGACGAGCCATGGACTTCCAAGAGGCCCGACCGCTCATACGTAACGCTGATCCGAGGTGCTCGGCGACCGGAAACACTCGCCGCGACCTTCGAAGGCACTCGCTTGCCACTGGTTCGAGCAGAGAAGAAGATGAAACAGGCAAGCGGCAAGAAGCCGTCGTCAGCTGGTCGCCATGTCTCACGGTTATCAAAGGCGGCGGCGGACTTCTGGAGCAGTTTTTAAGCGGGTGTGATGGATCTACAGGGCTGGATGCCACGATCGGTATTTGTCGATCAGCAGCACCCACGCGACTTGTTTTTATTTCTTCGGGTGTAAACGACACGACGTTCGAAAGATCATCAACCCCGCGATTCCGACCCACAGCACCGAGGCCGTCGTCGGTTCGGGGATATGATTAGAGATGACCGCCGAAAAAATCGACCCATCGGCACGTGCGGCAAAAAGACCGTCCGAGCCTTCCGCAGGCTGTTGGCCCGTCGGATCAATGGCAAAATCGATGACCGATCCGACCGTGACGCCCGTGACGATCAAACCCTGGGTACCCGTGTTGTCGTCATTTTGAACAAACTGCGTAAAAACCTCTGTCCCGTCGACAAAGATGCGCCCGGTGACACCGCCACCGCGCGGGTTTTGGAAGTTTCTTTTCCTTAGGTCAAAGGCGATATCCACCATGCCCTCAATGTCGTTCTGGTAGCGACGCACCGCCCAGATGATGCGGTCTTGGCCGTCAGGTCCCAGACCGGTGGGATGGCCGCCGTCTTGATCGAGACCGAGAAACTCGTTGTTTTGGGCACCCACCTGGGCATCGGTCGCCTCCCATGTCGAGGCAGCACTGTCGAATGATGCGAACAACTCAAAGCTTTCGGCGGTGTAATTGTGGTCGCCGCTGACGGGCCCCTGATCGAAAAATCCGTAGGACCACCCGCTCTGCCCCTGGACAGTTGAAAAATCGGCCACCGAATCGGCCAGGACATCGGCGAACGCCGGGGTGCCCAATGCCGCAACGACCGCCGCCATCCAACAATGGCATTGCAACGTCTTCACACCCCATCTCCTTTAATCAAAGAGCGAGCAGGCATCGATTGTTTGGGTTATCAGTCAATCTCCCGGGCCAGTGCACCCCAAGCCAACACTATTTCAAACTAAACGTTACCACGATCCACAGTTCCAGACAAATGACTCTACGGGTACGGTTGTGGATGCGATAGGTGGTACCAGAACAACAATCACCGGACTTTGTTCACGCCAGTTGCCCGCTATGCGTCGCGTACGGTTGCCTCTTGCTGTCCCCATCTATTGTTCTCGTGGCGGGACGCGTCATCGATCGATGAATCATCGTCACATCTTTGCTTGTGCTCGGGTCGCCTGTATTGAAACGGGTTGTGCCCTTGGGACCAGATCACTGACACAGATGACGATTCAGACAATCCCGATCCTAATGCGCTCAACAACAATTGTGACCGTCTGTTCTCACTACGCCGCCGCACGGTGTACATGGACCGCTAGCTGTTATGCGATAGGCCCAAGCACGGCCCGCGAGCATATCTCAATAGATCAATGGGCGCTAAACCGGTGGATGCGTTGACCAAATACCGGGTGACTGAGAGATACCGAAACCACCTTATCGAACAACCCGACCCAGCGGATCGTCTAGGCCTAAAAAGACGCCGCATCACAAATACCCTTGCAGGTGACTTGTGTAAACTGGGTAAATTTGGTATTTTAGCTAATTAGAGGCAGGGCAACTACAAAAGATTGGTTATTCTTAACATGGGGCCGGAGATCGTGCTTCAATCGTTTGAAGCCCAAGAGAGGCCCGAAAAGGAGTACCGCCATGAAACGCATCGGATATTGGCTGGCGATGATGATCCTGTTGGTAGCCGTGGGTCAGGTCCAAGCGGTGGTAACAAATGCGGTCGGCAACGACAACGGCAACGGTGCCTTTAGCGGTCTGAACTTCTCGGGCAACCAGATTGACTTGAGCAAGGAATACGACTTGATCGGCGACATGTTCTTAATCAGCGCCGTAAACACCGGTGGTCTTTACACCCTCTTCGAGAACATTACCAACAACACCGGCATCGATTGGACCGACTTCCATTGGGAGTTAGACGAAGAGTTCGGCGACGTAACCTTTGTCAATGTCGATACTGGCGGAGCATTCCCGAACGTGTCTTTTGCAAATGGTAACACGGTGGCGTGGGCCGACGGCGGAATCGTGCCCGCGGGCTCGACGTTCGTCGCCACGGTCACACTGGGCGTTGCCAATCCCAATGGCGGACTATTTCTTGTCCAGCAACTGCCCACCATCACGATTCCCGAGCCGTTGACCGCGACGTTTGGCCTGCTCTCCTTGGCTGCGCTGAGCACAGCGACAAACCGACGGCGTACGTCCTGATTCGATCTTTTTTGCGAGGTACCGCCTGCGTAGGTTGTAGGTCGGTGATTTCTATCACCACCACGAATCGTGATTAAAATCCTGATCACGAGGTGGGAGGGTGTAGCGACGTTACAGTGAATGGCCCCGCTACGGTAGGTATCAGGAAACAACACACACCTGGCCCCTCGCCACGACCTCACAAATTGATCGGATCCTTCACATGGCCAAGTGGCTTCCGGCTTTTTTAGCGTTGCTGTTATGTGGTTGCTCTGCTTTGCCTACCAAACAGCGGGTTGATCGTTGGGTCACCCTGGATCAGAATTGGCAGGCAGGGTGGGACGTCGGTCAGGCGCAATGGTTCCACCACGCGTCTCAAGGCACAAAAATATTGCCTTATGACTGGTTTATGGCCCTTGAGCGGCCGGGAATCATCTTTCGGCAGAAGCCATTTAGTGACTCTGATTATCTCGAACGATTCGGGTTTATTCCTAGCAAGCCTTGGGAGGGTCAAAACCCCGACGGGTTACCGATCGGGTTTGCCGTCGAGCACCATTTTCAGGAGCCGTACGCCAAAGAGCCTTACAGCCGGTCTGATCGCGACGACGATCCGTACCGCTACGCGAAAAAGCCCTACAAGGTTGTCGGGTTGACCTGCGCGGCTTGCCATACCGGCCAGATCAACTACCAGGGCTCAGCCATGCGCATAGATGGCGGATCGGCCATGATCAACTTACGGGCGTTCCAAGAGTCGCTGGCATTGGCGGTCTTCCTAACCCATAAAGACCCGTTTCGCTTTGACCGGTTTGCCAAGAAGGTCCTTGGTGATCGGCATGACCATCCGTCAGCGGTCAAGGAAATAAAACGGCAGCTGCGAGCTGTGGTACAACAAGGTGTCAAACAGAAGAAGTACGCCGACAAACACGGGCTTCATCCCGTCGTGTCCGGGTTTGCTCGGACCGATGCCTTGGCGTTGATTGGAAACCGTGTTTTTGGGCAACTTGGCCGCGCGAACTTGGACATCGCAGATGCCCCGGTTAACTTTCCACATCTCTGGGATACGTCCTGGTACGAATGGGTTCAGTACAACGCCTCGATCCGTTTACCGATGATACGCAATATCGGCCAGGCGCTGGGTGTGGGTGCGTTGGTTAACTTAAATCCTAAGAAAGGTAAGCGGTTCTCGTCGACAGTTAACGTCGAGAACCTCCATCTGATGGAAGACCAGCTCGGTGGCGACGAGCCGTTCGACGGTCTAGGTTCGCCACGGTGGCCGGAACACATCCTTGGCTCGATCAACCCAGCAAAGGCACAACGGGGTCGCCAGCTGTATGATCGCTACTGTACCCAGTGTCATCTTGCCCCGGTTGAAGATTTAATCGCCCAGTACACAGAACCAGATTCTGACAACTGGACCATACCCAACACTTATGGAAAACGGTTCTTAAAGTTAAAGAAGATCGACATTGAGCAGATCGGTACGGACCCTGGACAGGCATTGAATATCTATCGCCGCGTTGTTCACGCCAACGGTCGAACGGTGTCGGCCGCCGAAGCGCTTTATCTTGTTGCGGGGCTGGTTCGTAATCATGTTTACAGGGATCGGAACCTGACCGACCAGCAGCAAGCCCAATGGAACCGCTACCGTGAGGCACGGAAGGACCAGGGCCTTCCGGTCGCAGCCAACCTGGCATACAAAGCCCGGCCGCTGAATGGGATCTGGGCCACGCCCCCTTTCTTGCATAACGGTTCGGTACCGAACCTCTACGAGCTGTTGTCACCGGTGTCTGAGAGGTCAAAGAAATTCTATCTCGGTAGCAAGTCTTACGATCCCCTTCGTGTGGGCTACAAATCTTCGTTCATGAACGGTGGATTTGTATTGGATACGACATTAATCGGTAACAGCAATGTCGGTCACGAATTCCGGGATTTGACGGAAGAAGAACGCCGCCACAACTGGCGTGTCAGAGGCGTGATTGGACCGACGTTAAGTGAGCAGGAACGGTGGGATTTGATCGAATATCTCAAGTCGTTGTAAAGCTTGCCGGGCGGCGACGTACAGCAGAAACCGACCGTCGCTACGACGATCGGCGTCAGTAGGTATGGACCCAGCTTGGCCTATGGGTGGCACACGAAAACGTCCGATGACCATGGCCTTGACCGATACGGCGGTAATCACCTTTTACCGGTATGTTTCTTGGCTCGTTTCCCCAATGGCCTGATGACCGATTCGTAGCGCTCGATGTACTTCTTGACCGGCACACGTTTGATCGCCTGTCCGATCACTTCTAGAGGCACGTCTTCAATCTTCTTGAATCGCACGCACGACTTGCCCATATCTAGTTTTTTACCGGTTTTCATCCACGCCTTGCGGAACCATGCAGCGTGGATCTGGTCGTTGTAGATGCACATGAGATAGATCGCCATGTGGTGCTTCTGTGAGGCTAGGCTCGCGAAGGGCAGGGGTTGCTTGGGGTCACAGTGATAACCCGCCGGGTAGATCGCGTGCGGCACGAAGTAGCCGATCATGTCATATTGCATGCCTTCTTCGTAGCCCTCGGGCAGACTCTCCAGGACGACGGTCCGTACCGCTTGCAGAGCCGCATGCCGGTCAGGCGGCAATGCGGCGAGATATTGATCGACCGTTGAGGCACCACTTGGCATGAACTGCATTGTACCGGTTACGGAAAACGATCAGAGGCGGGGTGTCATTATTGAGATCGTCCAGGAGAAATATCGACGGAGCTGGTCAATCCATGATCGTTGAACTTCGGTTTAGGTGGCCGATCTAGCCGACGCTAAAACAGTGGGATCTGCCCTGATACGCGTTCGCTCCTGGGGTTTGTTCCGATTTTTGTGACAACAAAACTGGGATTGACCCCGTCGACTCGGGGCCCTCAAACTTCAAACAAATTCAAGAACGGGTGGTACCATCTGGTCAACCAGCAGATAAATTGCGGGCGTTTGCAGGCCTGCCGTGCGAGGCATAAAGACGATGTAACTGATCGGACCTGCCGGCCTCTCAGATCACTGGCCTTCTCCCCTGTTCTGTTTTCTTCCGTCCATTAAATATTAGGCGTGTCCCGTCCGCTCCCCGTATGCATTGATGTGCGCACGTACGGTTCTGCGGAAGCCCTGGCAGAGCAATCCCCTGGGGTCACCCGGCCAACTTTTCCAATTAACAACAACCATTGCCTGCCAAATTCGATAATGGCATTGGTCGAACACTGCGATCACACGGCGTTTTGACATTTGGAGCTGGCACATGGCATCGAAGCTACCGGGCTGGAGCCCATTGTGGAATCAATATCCAGATTACATCTGGTTCACCTCCGAGGAGGTGAAAAAGGACATTGGAGGACGTGTTAACGCCAAGTGGATTACCAACACTTGTGCAATCCGGCTCAGCAGAACATTGAACTACAATAAGATTCCTGTTCCACGCAATTTTTCTGGTATGCATACTCTGGCTGGAGCTGACAAAAAACGGTATGCCTTCCGTGTTCAGGAAATGCAGAGGTGGATGGTTTTCGCTCTGGGCAAGCCCGACTTCGAGATCAAAAAGAAGGAAGGAGGGGCATTCGACAAGGCACAGTTGAATAAATTGAAAGGGATCATCGGCTTTAACATCAGATTCCCCGATGCGACCGGCCATTTGGATCTCTGGGACGGGACGAAATTCTCCAACGAACACAATATGTCTCGTAATTATTGGACGGCCGCCACGAAAATCTGGCTTTGGAAAACGTCCAGCACCACGTAGGGGGAAAGATGTAGACGACGGTTTAGACGGCTTTTCGATCGTAGAACTTAAGAATAATAAAGGGGATAAGAATAATAAGGATAATAAAGGGGATAAGTCCGATTATTTATTCTTCTTCTTTGGCCTACCACGACCATGAAACGTTGATTCGAGGCCCAAGCGCTTAGCAACACGTTGCTGCCACCTCTCCGCGCCATAGGGGCGGCCGCGTCGGGCTGACAAACGAAGCACCTCCAGCTCCTTTGATGATTCGGGCTGATTCACACGCCATACCCAATTGCGTGGCCGATCGACCGGCCAGGCGTATAGCGGCGCCACATCGTCACAGACTTCTGGGTGCAACCATCGCCACAGACTCGACCACCGCCAATCCTCGGCCCGGTTAACGAGCTTGTTCTCCGGCGCCACACGAAGTGGGTTGCGCTCCACGTAGCGGCACACTGCAAGCAGATGTTCGTCCTTCTGAACTGGGAACGATTTGTAAGTGCCTTGATAGAGGTGGCCTGTCCCCACGCTGTGGCGGTGGAGATGCCAACGACGCACGTGCGTCGTTGTAAGTCTCTGCATGAACCGACCCAGATCTCCGTCCGCACGTGGCCAGAGCACAAGGTGCCAGTGGTTAGGCATCACACAGTAGGCCAGTACCCGTATCGGCATCTGCTGGACCGTCGCTGCCATCACACGCTCAAAGGCGGTGTAGTCCGCTTCGTCCTGGAAAATCGTCGACCGTGCGTTAGCACGGTTCAGAACGTGGAAAATCACACCACCCGGAGCTAGGCGCGCCGTGCGAGGCATTCTAAAAGTGTATCCGACGGAAGGTCTGACTGTCAATTAATTGGACTTATCCCCTTTTCTGCCTCTTTTCTGCCTTATCCCCTTTTCTGCCTCCGTGCGAGGCATTCTCTTTTCTGCCCCTTTTCTGCCTCTCTTTTCTGCCTCCCCTTTTCTGCCCCGCCGTGTTTTCGCCGCTAATTTAATCTACCTAAGGGTTTTACTAGTTTGATCGCCAAATCGTCAAGAATCACGATGTTGTTTCCGGCGCCGGTCACGCTAGGAACTATTAGTGCATCAACTCCAGCTTTTTTAGCTGCTTCACCAATTGCTATTGTCACTTGATTCCCACCTAATGCCGCATCTTTTAGCATCTCCAATGTTACACCGATCTTTTGGCGAACCGATGATTTGGTTAGATCTAACGTCCGGCCAGTGGTCCAAATACGTGCCAACTCAAACCGTTGTAAAAATGATTTAAATGTCAGCCAACTATTATTTTCGAAATACCTTCTCCTTTCTGCCTTGACCGTTCTAATGGTTGAACTCGAATACACAACTGGACTAAAATCTGCATTGAATCGAGCTTTACCGACTTCGTGCGGTGTTTTAAATGGCCACAAGAATGAACCTGCTCCCTCAAAACGATAATTTGGTATCGCTCGGAAGCTTGATATTGTTTGAGTCTTAACAAGCCCAGACCGTACTGCGTTGTTTACACCTCGGCTTATTTGCCCAAGCTCATCGAATGGTCCAGGATTACCCGGAGGTATCCATTCAAAGATCTCAGGGAAAATAAGCGAAATAGCAATAGTTACAGCTTTACCAAAAAATTTAATCGCAGGCGGAACTGAAAGTGCGGCCAGATATCCTCTTATTGCTACTGACTGAAGAACTCCTGTAAGGCTAATTATTGTCCCACTCGGATCAGTCCCATTTATTGAATCTCCGTGCACATATGCATACTTGTGCAAACTCTGCGGATCGAAGTTGTTTCCTGCAAACGGGTCGAGGCGGTTGAAACGGCCATTGGCTGCGTTGTAATACCGGGCGCGTAAGTAGTACTGCCGGATGTTCCCATCGAATTGCTCCCCGGTGTACAGCAGTACGGTCACGGCTTGCGAGGCGTCAAAGTTCAACGCGTTCCCGTACGCGTCATAGTCATACCGATCCACAACATCACCGGGAGTATCGGTCAAGAACCGCGTGGACCCGTGACCGTCGTAACCCAAGTATCGCGCATCGCCACCCGCGGTGACCTGAGCGATCACATCATCACCAATGATGTAAGTCACGTCGGGGTTACCTGCCGCGTCCTGTGTCTCGAACACCTGGGCGAAACCGGTTGCGTTCAGCAGGTCAATCAGAAAGACCTGCACCGTACTCGAGACCTGCACGCCGTCGACTGTCACGACTGTCGTGGCTCTGACACGGATGCCGCTTTGGTCGTACAGGTAGCTGGTGACCGTGACCACTTCTTGATCTTGATCGTTGGTTGAGAACGTGGTTGCGGTTTC
This sequence comes from Phycisphaeraceae bacterium, assembly GCA_965222495.1. Classification (GTDB taxonomy): domain Bacteria; phylum Planctomycetota; class Phycisphaerae; order Phycisphaerales; family Phycisphaeraceae; genus CBDCUA01. The sequence continues at coordinate 669,736 of CBDCUA010000006.1, forward strand.
GAGGCGGTTCTCTAGGTTGTAGGTGTACTGGGCGACCACTTGGTCATCGACGCGCTTCTCAATCAGGGAGCCGTTGGCGTCGTAGTCGTACGTGGTGACGGTTGTCTGACCCTCACCCCCGCCCTCTCCCTGGGAGGGAGAGGGGGTTGTTGTGGTGGTTTCCGTTAACAGTTGATCGGCGTCGTTGTATTGATAGTCAACGGTGCGTGTGCCTTCGGCGTTGACCGTAACCATCTCCAAACGGTTGCCGACCAGGTCGTACACGTAGTCGGTGGTGTAATTGACCTCCGGCCTACCTCCGGAAACATCCACTGATTCCTCTTTTACGAGGCGGTTTAGACCGTCGTAGGTCCAGGTGAGCTGGCGCTCGGATAGTGTGCCGTCCAGCTCACGCTGGAGCTCGACGGCGCCTAGTCGACGGCCATCGGCGGCCAGTGTGTAGGTGTAGCTGGTCAGCAGACCACCTGACGCATCTTCTGTGGTCACGTTGGTCAGACGATCTAGGTCGTCGTAGACGTAGTTCGTAACCACACCGTTAGGCAGGCTGACCGATTCACGCGTGCCCACAGCGGTGTAGGTGTAGGTCGTGATTTCTGGGCTGGCTAACTCGACGCCGTTGACTTTGTGTGTGGCCACGGTCTGGAGACGGCCCAGTTCGTCGTAGGTGTACCGAACATCCGTGAAGTCGGTGAAGACACGGGTCTGACGGTCCGTGGCCGGATCGTACTGGTAATTGATCACTCCCTCGGGTGACGCGATCTGGGTGATCTGGCTGTCATCGTCATACGTGAAGGTGGTCAGGCCATGACGCGGATCGTTGATCGTCTCTTGGCGGCCCAGCTCGTCGTACGAGGTAGTGATCACGACCTCAAAGATGCCGGCATCCGCATCAACGACACTGGCGCCAAGCCGCTTCTCAACCTGACGACCCAGATCGTCGTACACAAACTGTGTCACCTGACCCTTGAAGTTGATCTGACGGAAAACACGACCCAGCGAGTCGTACTCGATGTGTTCCGCCTCGCCGTTGGGCAGGGTGCGCGCAATCTGACGGTTTTGCTGGTCGAACGTGAACAGTGTCTCGCGACCCTTAGGGTCGCGAATGAGCCGCTGGTTGCCGTAGATATCGTACTCATACTCGTAACGCGGGCGGGTCAGGACACCGCCATTCTCCGGGTCGGCAACGGCCGGTAGCTCCACGGCAATGAGCCGGCCCAATGCGTCGTACTCAAAGTTGCGGGTCTTGCCGGTCTGGTCAGTCTCGGCGATACGCCGGCCGAGTTCATCGAAATGCGTCTCGGTGAACGTGCCGTCGTGGAAGATGGTCTTGACCTGGCGGCCCAGCGCGTCGTACTCGAAGCTCGTTTCGCGTTCCAAGGCGTCGCGCACGAGTGTCTGCTGACCGGCAGTGTTGAACTCGAACTCGGTGCGGTGGTTCAGGGCGTCGATCACGGCGGTCTGACGACCCGCCGCGTCGTACTCGAACTTGGTCGTCTGATTGTCTTCGTTGGTCGATTCAATGACACGGCCGGCGGCGTCGTAGACCGAAGAGGTCTTAGAGATGATCGGGCCGGCGGAGACAAAGACAGAGGCCTGTGACCCGTCGTCCAGTGTGACGATATCGATCACCACCGCATTGAGACGCTGTGTCTCGATCACGCGGCCGGCCTTGTCAAAGATGGTACGCGTCCCGTTCGGTGGGCCGTGGGGCAGTGTCGGGTGATAGCGGTCCACCGCGTAGATCACTCGCCCCAGCTCGTCGTAGACCGAGCGTGTCAACGTGCCGTTGGGGAACTGGGTTTCGATCGGCTGACTGCGGTTGTCGTAGACACTGACGGTGACGTTGCCCAGCGTATCGGTGGTTTGGATGGCGTTGCCGACCGCGTCGTAGGTGGTCTGTATCTCGTTGCCGTCGGCGTCAATCGTCCCTGTGACACGACCGGCGGCGTCGTAGATGGTCTGTGTCGTCACCACATGGGTGTCGGTGGGGTCGTCGGGGTTCACCCAGGTGTACGACGAGCTGGTCTGGTTACCGTTGCCGTCGTACATGAAAGTGGTGGTGAAGTCCGCCGGGTCGGTGGTGCTGGTGAGGTTGCCACGACTGTCGTAGGTGAACGTGGTCATGTTTCCGACCGAGTCGGTCGTGGCCAGCAGATTGCCGGCAGAGTCATAGGCGAATTCCGTGGTGTTGCCCAACGCATCGGTTGTGGAGGATAGATTGCCGCTGCCGTCATATGTGTTCGTGGTGGTGTTGCCCAGTGGATCGGTCGTCGTGAGCAGGTTGCCGGAAGCGTCGTACGTGTTGACGGTGGTGTGACCCAGCGGGTCGGTCACGGTCAGCTGATCACCTCGGCTGTTGTAGGTGAACGTGGTGGTCAGCTCGGTACCATTGTCGAGCACAACGGTCTCGGTGAGCATATTGTTGTTGATGTCGTACGCGCGCTGGGTGACATTGCCCTCGCCGTTGATCTCGGTCAGCACGTTGCCGCGTTCGTCGTAGATGAAGACCGATTCATTGCCCAGTGCATCGACGATCGTCTCCACCGAGTTCTCAGGATCGTGGACGAGCTGGACTTCGTTACCGTTGACGTCGACGAGTGTCTCTAAGCGGCCGTTTTCGTCGTATTCGGAACGGGCACCTGTCCGGCCCAGTGGGTCAATGACCTCATTTAAGAAGTGGAACCGTCCCTGTTCGTCATAAACGAATTGAGTGACGTTGCCTTCACGGTCGGTGACGGTGACAAGGTCACCGTTGGTGTCGTACCCGTAGTGGATCTTGTTCCCCATCGGATCGACCACGGCGGTGATCCGCCCTTGTGGGTCCCGCTCAAACAAAACCGCCACGCCGGTGGAGCTGAAGACACCGTCGTCGGTATAAGTAAGCATATTGCCGTTGCGTTCGGAGACCTGGCGCAGATCGCCGGTGAGACCATCGATGATGAACTGGACACCCTCGCGCGTGGTCAGCGTGTAGGTGCCACCAAATTCTGGGTCGGCCGGGTTGTAGGGCTTGCCACCGAGCTGGAAGCCGAAGAGCTCAGTGCCTTGCTCGTTGCCGGCGGAGAACAGGGTGTGGTTCTGGACGGTGAGTGTGCTGGTGGTGTCGTCGTCTGGCTCGAAGCGCGGCTGCCAGAAGATCAGATCAAAGAGACCTCTATTTGGCAAACCGAAGGTGAAACTTCGACCCACTGGCTTGAAGGTGAACGACTCGCGCTTACCGCCGGGCAATGTCACGAAGACCTTATCGCCCTCTTTAAAGGCGTTGAAGGCCGTGATGAAGCTGTCTTCTTCGAGACCAGTATTGGGCACACTGGTGCGTAGGTCGGTGCTCTTGATATCTAGTCGCCAACCGAAGCCTAGGTCGTCACTTTGGTGGGCCATAAGCGTGTCGTATGTGCGGCCGATCACGATCGGGATGCCGGAGACGGGGATCGACAGGTCCACAAACGAGAGTGTGAAGTTACCGATCTTCAGTTCACCGGTCACATGGATCAGCTGCTGGACAGTGGACCGGTTGCCGCTGAGGTCGGTTGCGGCGAGACGAAGGATGTAGCTATCGTTGACCAGCAGTGTGGGATCGAAAGTGCCCAGCACGTCGTCCACGACATTGGTGGTGCCCGTGGCAATCACGGTGAAGTCGCCGCCGGCGGCAGGAGCGATAGATAGCGTGTATTCCTGTAACTGAGCGTCGGTGACCGTGCCGACGATATCGGTGAAGGTGGAGACAGTCGCCCCATCGTCGGGCGACGTGATCTGGACAAACGGCGCGGTGTTGTCCTGCGGGTTGAAGACCGTCAATACGCCCGTGACAGTACCGGTGTTACCCGACGTGTCTGTGGCGGTGGCGATGTAGTCAAACTCGCCGACCTGGCCGGCGGTTAGTGTGACACCGCCCTGATCGTTTAGCTGTAGCGGCGTACCGTCTAACTCGAACGTAAGCAATGCCACGGCCACGTTGTCCGTAGCGGTCACGGTGAACGTGACCAAACCACCCACATGGACCGGGTTGTGGCTAACGGTGACGCTGACACTGGGCGGCTCGGTGTCGGCGTCCACAACGAGCACGGTGTAGGCTTGTGTGGCTGACAGGCCGCGATCGTCAGTCACGGTCACGGTCACATCGTGGAGGCCCAGGACACCCGGTGTCCAGCGGATGCGGCCGAGGTTGTCGATGGTCATCCCCGCCGGTGCTTCGGTAAGCTCGTAACCTAAGGGATCGCCGTCGGGATCGGTAGCAAACACGTCATAGGCATACGGCGCGCCAGCCACGGCGGTTTGGACGGGGTTGGATGTGATGATCGGTGCGGCGTTACTGACCCGCACGGTGATCGTGTACTGCTGAGCACCACCGGCCCCAAGCGGGTCGGAAACCGCGACCTCCACGCCATGGGCACCGACCTGACCAGGGGTCCATGTGACCAGGCCCGTGTCCTGGTCAATGGCCATGCCGGCCGGCGCATCGAGCAGTTGGTACAGCAACGCGCCACCTTCAGGATCGACCGCTTCGATCTGGTACTGGTACGGGACACCGACCGTGCCCACAAACGACGGTGTCGATGTGATGTTCGGCGGCGCGTTCTGATCGACACCGTCGGTGACGAGCAATGTGTATCCCTGCTCGACCAGGCCACCTCGCCCGTCTTCGGCCTGAACCACCACGTTGTGAACGCCCAGTTGATCTGCCGTCCAGGTCACGACACCCGTGTTAGTGTCAATGGCCATCCCCTGCGGCGATTCGACGAGCGTGAACGTTAACACGTCGCCGTCGGGGTCAGACGCGCCCACGGCGTAGGTGTACGCCGTGGTCACAGCCGCTTCGGTGACAGGTACGGAGAAGATCAACGGCGGTGTATTGGTCGCAGCGACGGTCAATACATAACTCTGCTGGCCGACACCGTTGAACGGGTCGATCGCCTGGACCACCACGTTAAACGCCCCCGCCTGTGTGGGTGTCCAGAGCACGGAGCCGGTAAGGGGATCGATCGACATACCCACCGGTGATTCGGCCAGGTGCCAGACGACCGTGTCACCGTCAGGATCGATTGCCTCGGCGTCATATGTGTACACTTCGCCCAGAAACGCGACCAAACCGGGTACCGAAACGATCTGGGGTGGGCTGTTGGTGGCGTCGGCGACCACCGTGAGCGTGTAATCTTGCGTGTCACTGGCGCCGCGGCCGTCGTCGACTTGGATCGATACGGTGTGGGGACCCAGCTGCGTAGACGTGTCTGGCGCCCAGGTCAGTAGGCCGGTATCGGAATCGATCGTCATGCCAGCGGGTGCGGTGTCCAGACTATAGGACAACACATCGCCGTTAGGATCACTTGCCAGAACCGCGTAGAAATAGCTCTGGCCGAGGCCGGTGGTGGTCCTGGGCGACGAGGTGATCGCCGGCGGGTCGTTCGGTGCGGTCACCACCACCGGCAGAACAAACGTTTGGGTCGCCACACCGCCGCGATCGTCGCTGACAATCAGTGACACGGTGTGAGTACCGATCTGATCGGGTGTCCAGTTAATCACACCGGTGTCGGGATCAATTGTCATACCCTCCGGCGCGGTGTCTAGTGCGAATGTGAGGGGATCGTTCTCGGCGTCTTGGACACGCACGGTGTAGCGGTACGGGATATCAACCACCGCCGGCTGTGGCGGGATCGATGTGATCACCGGCACGGTATTGGGCAATCGCACGGTGATCGCTACCTGCTGTAGGTCGAACCCGCCGTTACCGTCACGCACACGGATCGTTAGCTCCTGGACACCGAATCCGCCGCTGGTATCCAATCCCACTTCTTCGACGGCTGGTACCCAGACCAGGACACCCGTTTCGGGATCGATTGTCATACTGGCCGGCACGGTCAGCGCGTTGGCAATGCCCGGAAGTGGCACCGACGTGCTGGCCAACAGGTCAAACGTCAGCTCGTCACCGTCAGGATCGGTGGCAATCACGTCGTAACGGTAGAGCACACCAAAAACCGCTTCGTCTGGTGGGATCGAATCGATGCGTGGCGGTAGGTTATCAGCGAGCCGCACCAAGATCTGGAACGCTTGGGTATCGCTACCGCCACGACCGTCATTGGCGGTGACGGTGACGTTGGCCGCACCCAAGACATCAAAATTCGCGTCCTCGACGGGTTCGAGGTCGGGCTGGCCTTCGACCGGTGTCCAGGTGATCTGACCGGATTGCTCGTCAATGGCCATGCCGGCTGGCGATTCGGTCAGCTCGAACGTGACGAAGTCACCGTTCGGATCGGCGGCGATCACCTGGTACGCGTATAGCCGGTCAGCCACCGCGTCGAACAGCGGTGTGGACGTGATCACCGGCGGTTCGTTGGGCTGAGGGTCGGCAACGTGAACCGTGAAGCTCTGCGTATCGACCGCCCGGTTGGGATCGGCCTCGGGCCGATCAGCGACCTGAACCTCGATTGTCTGGCTGCCCTGCTGGCCGTCCGCGGGCGTCCACGTAATCAGGCCCGACACCGGGTCGATTGTCATCCCGGTCGGTGCCTCTAGTAACCCGAACGTCAGGTCGTCACCGTCAGGATCGGTGGCCGTAACGAGGTACCCAAACGTCTGACCCACCCGTGCTGCGGCGGGTGGTGTGGAAGTGATCTGAGGGTCTCGATTCGCGTCAACGGGCACCACGTCGACATTAAACACGTGGGTTGCAAGACCTCCGCGGCCGTCGTCAACCACGACGGTCACCTCATGGCGACCCAAATCGTCTGCCGCCGTCTGCCACATGACGACTCCCGTGGCCGGGTCAATGGCCATGCCGACCGGGCTGGTAGCGTCCAGCTCGTACACTAGCGTGTCACCGTCGGTGTCTAGAGCATTGACGTCGTATTCGTACAGCCCCCCTACCGTCACCCGAGTCACCGGTGTGCTGACCACAATCGGTGCGTGGTTGCCCGGTTCAGATCCGACGTCGATCACAAACGCTTGAGTCGCCACGCCGCCTCGGCCGTCGCTGACGGTGACCTCGACGCTGTGCAGACCGACCTGATCGGGGGTTGGCGACCACGAGATCAGGCCGGTTTGTGCGACGATCTGCATCCCCTCGGGGGCTGCGGTCAGGGTGTAGGTCAGGTCATCCCCGTCTGGATCAAAAGCTTCGACGTCGTACTGATAGGTGATCTGACGAATGGCTTCCCGCGTAAAGCCTTTGTAATTGACACCTCCTTGCGATCGATTATAGAACCCGAACAGGCCGTTGGAATAGCGATCGTCTGCGATTGTGATCGACTCGACAATGGACTGGCCCTGTTTGACTGTGATCGTGAATTGGCCGGGGTGAAACTCGAGGATCCACTGATAGTCGACAAATGAGTTCCAGGCGACAGAATTGTGAAAAAGTGTGACCGACCGGTCGCCGTTACCGAATGTTTGGGCAAGATCTTCACGATTATCCAGCGGCGTCGGCGCATCAATGCGTCGAACAGTCATCCCCTGCAGCTGCAACAGCCCTGGTACATTCTGAGTCCCTTGTTTCCAATCGAATAGATAGAAGTGCTGGCTGTCCTGATATCCGAACACAAACCCTATCAGATCGTCGTCAACGGTCGTGTTGACGCGGAATGTGCCTTCGATCCGGCTATTCGATAATTCAAAGTCGCCCAGAAAGACCGAGGCTTCTGCGTTGAGGGTTTGTGTGACTGAAGTGTTGTCGTCATCCAATACCCATACGGGTGACGGATCTCTCGTATTGGCCAGCTCTACGACAGACCATGTTCCCAGGTCAATAATCTGAGGATCACCGGCGACCGATGGCGATACCGTCGTCTCGGTTACCGGGACACTAGTGATCACCGGCGGCCGATTCCCCACCGGCTCGATGACAGTGAGTGTGAACTGCTGGCTAGCACCATTGCCGTGGTCATCTTCCACACGCAGCAGGATCTCGTGCGTACCCACATCAGCGGTACCGGGTGTCCATGTCAACTGCCCTGAATCCGGATCGATCGTCATCGCCGCCGGCGCGACCAACAGTGAAAAGGTCAAGACGTCGCCGTCCGGATCGATCGCCTCGACGTCGTAGCTGTACGGCTGATCGACCACCGCTTCCGGATCCGGTACCGAAGTGATCACCGGCGGACCATTGACCTTGGTAATGAACACCAGCTCGTAGGTGAACCGGACGCGATTCGGGTTGAAGAAGACCAGGCTGCGCTGGCCCGACTGCTGGCCCGGCTCCAGGACGCCACCGGCCACCAGATCGGAGAAGTCGTAGTACGGCACACTGTCAGGACCCGTCACACCGTCAAAGTTGCGAACACGAACCGACGGATCACTGATCTGATCGATACCGACCCAAAGCGGTATATCGACCGCGAATGTGCCGTCGTTCCGCACAGCCAGATCGGCAAACAGCAGGCTCGTGCCGTCATTGAATGAAGTGCGGCCATATACGCCTTCGAGGCTGGCTGTCGCGGTGGATGAGAGGCGCTGATTGTCGATCTCATCCTGAGCCGCACCGGCCAGTGTCAGTTCCGCCGTGGCGGTCTGACCGAAGCTATCGTGTGCAATGAACTCAAACAGATTGATTCCTGACGCGACGGTGACTGTCGTAAAGAAATTGCCCGCAGAGTCGTGCGTGGCAACGGGTGTGCCGTTCACAGTGACGTACGTCACCACGCCGTCGGGACTGCTGGCCTGACCGGACACGAGCACTGTTTCATCGACCGGCACGGTCGTCCCGTCCTGTGGTGATAGGATCGATATCATTAGCGGCAAGACCGACCACGTGGCCGAGGCGGTCGCGCTCGCCTTTGCCGGATCAGTCACGGCCCGCTCCACGATGGCTGCGGTGACGGTGTCGGTACCGGGCTGTGCACCTTGGTAACTAAATGCAGTAATACCATCACCGTCGGTGACACCGAAGCCAGAGGCGGTATTGGCACCGGAGACAGTGAAATCCACACGCAGGTCCGCGATGGGCAACCCGTCAGAATCGACGACCAGGGCGGTGACGGTGTGTGTGTCACCCACAGGCAGGTCCGCTGTTCCGGGCGACACGGTCAGGCTCGCCACATCGACCGGTGGCAGCGGCACGGCAAGACCGGCGGGGTAGCCGTAGCCTTCGTCCGTACCAAAACCGTAGACGGAGACGCCAAACGGTTGGGGACCATGGAGTGTGTGAGAACCGGGATCGACCAGAATCTGAGCCGTGGCAAAACCGCTTGTGCCCAGGACCACGAAGCTGTCTGCGGCGATGACGTCACCGTCGAGCGTGATCTGGCCGATAGCCGCGGCGGGCACGACCAGGTTAATCGCACGAACTAGCCCGCCCGGCACATCGGTGGTCACGGTGTATTGATCCAGGTAGTGGCTCACCGGCGGCACGAGTGCCATGAACGGGTCACCGGTCACACCGTCGGCGTCGGTGCTATGAGCGAACTGAGCGACGAGCACGGGATTGTTGGCCGTGATGTGGGCCGGGTCGGTCAGGACCAACTCGTGGAACTGGCCGCGGTCAATTGTGGCGACCACAACGCCGTCGATAGTGATCGTGGTGGTATCGGTGTCGGCCAAGAAGCGGAACGTGTCGCCGCCCTGACGCGTGGCCAGCGGCACGGTAACGAACTGGGTACCCCACGCGCTGGTCGGTGGCAGCTGCTCAACCAGATAATCAGCGTAGGCAACGGCCGGTGCCGGGATATTGGCCGCGGCGTGACTGCCGAACACGGCGATGGGTTTGGTGGAGACGATGGTTGTGCCGGTCAGGTCAGCCGGCTCAAGGCCGAAATGGCGCAGCTGATAGGTTTGACCGGCGTTCAGTGTCACCACAAACGGCACACCGGCCTCGTGTGTGCCAGTGGTGACCGAAGGTGTAATGCTCACGGCGGTGTTGTCTTCGGTTGCGACAAGGGCGAATGCCGTGCCCGGGAACGTCTCGAACACGTTAAGTGTCTGATCCAGGTTCTTGTAGGACAGGACCATGTGCTCGGTGCCCAGCAGCTGCACCGGTAAGCCCAGGAAGGCGTCACTGGATTCCGGTGCTCGGCTCAGGCCGTATACGGTCACAGGATCCAGCGCAATGACATGGATCCCTTTATCGGCGACCTGGTCGGAGACAGGGCCCAGATCAGCATCCAATGGCAGTGAGACGGTGGTGACATGACCGGCGGTCACCGAGAACGGTGCAACAAACGCCAGTCCCGGGATCTGCACCGTACCGGTGGTACCGGTCTGTGAAGTGATCAGCAGGCTCAGCTGGGCTTGGTCACCGACAAGACCAACACTTGTGGGGAATGTCAGCCAGAATTCGGTGCCGACGGTTGTGACAAGGTTCGCGTCAGATGTGACCGCCGCAAGCGGAAAGGTCGTGGATGTACTATTAACGGCGGCGGGTGCTTGAGTATGGACACCATTGCTTTGGACCAGCGTTTGATGAACGCTGGCGTCCGCCTGGGGCGGTGCGCGCTGGCCACGGCCGAGGCCGGTCACGGGCGAGACCGTCGCGTCATGATCTGAGTCGATCGTGGTATCAGCATTGGAGTCGGCAGGATCGGCGGAAATTTCGTTCTCTGGCGATGATGCAACTGTATCCGCCGGTTGGGTTGTGTTAGATATAAGATCAGCCGGTTCAGAATCGATCGTGTCGGACGATTTGGGGCCCTCAACCACCTGAACGCTCACGTCCGTTTGTTCTGAGTTCTCGACAGGCAAATCGGTATCGCTACTACCCTGTTCATACTCCTGAACGACTGGCGCCTTGGACGGGTCGGGTATCTCAATCACGTCTACCACAATGGGCCCAGCTTCGATCGTCTGAGAATCGATCACATCTATGAACGGCACACTGTCGTTCACAGACGTATCTGTTTCAGTCGTATCAGTACCACTAACGACCACCTCCGCATCCAGCGATGTGTCATTCGTTGGACCGTTCGATTCCAAATCATCTGACTCAAAAATCGCCGTAGAAGTGGTCACAAACGACTCGACGGTTACCGTTATCTTCGTGTCGTTATATATCACACCGAAGATGGGATCTCCGACTGCCCCGGGGCCAATCAAGTTGTCAAATTCGCCCGATCGCGAGTCGAATGTCATGACCTGGAAGCTCTGACCTAGGGCTGGCACGAATCCGTCGACTGTCGTGACGCGCAGCGTGCCCGCCAGCGTAGCACCACCCGTGACGTTGACACGACCCAGTTGATTGGCCAAAGCGCCATCGACCGCAACCTCGATCGTGCTATCCAGTTCTTGCGTGAGATTACCGTTGATCGTGACGGTGCTGCTGGCGCCGGCTTCGATCGTGCCTGAGTTCTGTCCCAGGTTATTGACCTGCAACGTCCCGCCGTTCGTCGCCGCCAACACGCCCTCGTTCGTGAACACATCCGACCGGATCGTCAGCGTCAGACCATCGAGATCCGCTTCGATCCGGCCATGGTTGATCAGTGTGTCCGTGCCACTGTTGAACGCCGCACCGCCGATATTGGCTTTCCCGCCGCGAAGTGATAACTCTGGACTCACCGTCAACACACTATCTTGTTCGATGAACAACGTAGCCCCGTTGCCTTCACCTGAGAACATCAACTCCCCGTCACCGCCAAGCGTTTGAGTATTATCAAACGCCAGGAACGCACTATTGCCCAGCGTCACCGTGCTGTTCACCGTCAGACCATCTCGGATCCGCGCCCGGGCGCCACTGTTCGTCAGCGATAGGTTCCCACCCTCCAGTGTCACACCCGTCAGACGGTTGTTGTTGTTCGAGGCAAGCTGAAGGTGCTCGACGCCGGCGATCGTCCCGCCCACGATCGTCCCACCCTCGATACGGAACAACCCGTCGTCTGCGATGTTCGTGAGGTCCAACACCTGATCTGTATTCGTCAACACCGACGTGTGAAGCAGCACACCACCGCCAGATGCCTCCAAACCGCCACTTTGGTCCCAGGCCGTCGCCGTCCGTAACGTCCCGCCATTGCTCGCCGCCAACACCCCTTCGTTCGTGAACACATCCGACCGGATCGTCAGCGTCAGACCATCGAGATCCGCTTCGATCCGGCCATGGTTGATCAGTGTGTCCGTGCCACTGTTGAACGCCGCACCGCCGATATTGGCTTTCCCGCCGCGAAGTGATAACTCTGGACTCACCGTCAACACACTGTCTTGTTCGATGAACAACGTAGCCCCGTTGCCTTCACCTGAGAACATCAACTCCCCGTCACCGCCAAGCGTTTGAGTATTATCAAACGCCAGGAACGCACTATTGTCCAGCGTCACCGTGCTGTTCACCGTCAGACCATCTCGGATCCGCGCCCGGGCGCCACTGTTCGTCAGCGATAGGTTCCCACCCTCCAGTGTCACACCCGTCAGACGGTTGTTGTTGTTCGAGGCAAGCTGAAGGTGCTCGACGCCGGCGATCGTCCCGCCCACGATCGTCCCACCCTCGATACGGAACAACCCGTCGTCTGCGATGTTTGTTAGGTCCAACACCTGATCTGTATTCGTCAACACCGACGTGTGAAGCAGCACACCACCGCCAGATGCCTCCAAACCGCCACTTTGGTCCCAGGCCGTCGCCGTCCGTAACGTCCCGCCATTGCTCGCCGCCAACACCCCTTCGTTCGTGAACACATCCGACCGGATCGTCAGCGTCAGACCATCGAGATCCGCTTCGATCCGGCCATGGTTGATCAGTGTGTCCGTGCCACTGTTGAACGCCGCACCGCCGATATTGGCTTTCCCGCCGCGAAGTGATAACTCTGGACTCACCGTCAACACACTGTCTTGTTCGATGAACAACGTAGCCCCGTTGCCTTCACCTGAGAACATCAACTCCCCGTCACCGCCAAGCGTTTGAGTATTATCAAACGCCAGGAACGCACTATTGCCCAGCGTCACCGTGCTGTTCACCGTCAGACCATCTCGGATCCGCGCCCGGGCGCCACTGTTCGTCAGCGATAGGTTCCCACCCTCCAGTGTCACACCCGTCAGACGGTTGTTGTTGTTCGAGGCAAGCTGAAGGTGCTCGACGCCGGTGATCGTCCCGCCCACGATCGTTCCACCCTCGATGCGGAACAACCCGTCGTCTGCGATGTTTGTTAGGTCCAACACCTGATCTGTATTCGTCAACACCGACGTGTGAAGCAGCACACCACCGCCAGATGCCTCCAAACCGCCACTTTGGTCCCAGGCCGTCGCCGTCCGTAACGTCCCGCCATTGCTCGCCGCCAACACCCCTTCGTTCGTGAACACATCCGACTGAATCGTCAGCGTCAGACCATCGAGATCCGCCTCGATCCGGCCCTGGTTGATCAGCGTCTCCATACCACCGTTGAACACCGCACCGCCAATATTGGCCTTGCCACCTCGAAGTGTTAACTCTGGACCCACCGTCAACACACTGTCCTGTTCGATAAACACGCTCGTGGTGTTGCCTTCGCCTGAGAACACCAGCTCTCCGTCACCCCCGAGCGTTTGAGTATTATCAAACGCCAGGAACGCACCGTTGCCCAGCGTCACCGTGCTGTTCACCGTCAGACCATCTCGGATCCGGGCCCGTGCACCACTGTTCGTCAGCGATAGGTTCCCACCCTCCAGTGTCACACCGTCCAGACGGTTGTTGTTGTTCGAGGCAAGCTGAAGGTGCTCCACACCCGTGATCGTCCCGCCCACGATCGTTCCACCCTCGATGCGGAACAACCCGTCATCTGCGATGTTTGTCAGGTCCAACACCTGATCTGTATTCGTCAACACCGACGTGTGAAGCAGCACGCCACCACTCGACGCCTCCAGCACACCTCCCGTGGCCCAGTTCGTGGCCAAATGAAGTGTTCCGCCGTTCTTCGCCGCCAATACGCCCTCGTTGGTGAAATGGTCCGACTGAATCGTCAGCGTCAGACCATCGAGATCCGCCTCGATCCGGCCCTGGTTGATCAGCGTCTCCATACCACCGTTGAACACCGCACCGCCAATATTGGCCTTGCCACCTCGAAGTGTTAACTCTGGACCCACCGTCAACACACTGTCCTGTTCGATAAACACGCTCGTGGTGTTGCCTTCGCCTGAGAACACCAGCTCTCCGTCACCCCCGAGCGTTTGAGTATTATCAAACGCCAGGAACGCACCGTTGCCCAGCGTCACCGTGCTGTTCACCGTCAGACCATCTCGGATCCGGGCCCGTGCACCACTGTTCGTCAGCGATAGGTTCCCACCCTCCAGTGTCACACCGTCCAGACGGTTGTTGTTGTTCGAGGCAAGCTGAAGGTGCTCCACACCCGTGATCGTCCCGCCCACGATCGTTCCACCCTCGATGCGGAACAACCCGTCATCTGCGATGTTTGTCAGGTCCAACACCTGATCTGTATTCGTCAACGTCGACGTGTGAAGCAGCACGCCACCACTCGACGCCTCCAGCACACCTCCCGTGGCCCAGTTCGTGGCCAAATGAAGTGTTCCGCCGTTCTTCGCCGCCAATACGCCCTCGTTGGTGAAATGGTCCGACTGAATCGTCAGCGTCAGACCATCGAGATCCGCCTCGATCCGACCCTGATTGATCAGTGACTCGTCACCACCGTTGAACACCGCACCGCCGATATTGGCCTTACCACCTCGAAGTGTTAACTCTGGACCCACCGTCAACACACTGTCCTGTTCGATAAACACACTCGTGGTGTTGCCTTCGCCTGAGAACACCAGCTCTCCGTCACCGCTCAGGGTCTGATCGCCGTCGAACGCCACGAACGATCCGTTACCCAATGTCAGCTGACCATTAAGCGTCAAGCCGTTCACGATCCGAACACGTGAACCAGCGTCGGTCATGATCACGTCACCGTCTAGAGTCACACCGTCTAGACGATTGCCACTGTTGGCGGAAATAACTATTCCCTTACCTTTAACCCCCGGCAGCACCATTGCGTTTTTCAGTGTGGCCCCATTAATGGTCATCCCACTATCAACCTGCACATTGGTCACCACGTCCAGCACACTATCGCCGGACAACACCAGCTCATTGCGAGCGGTCAGACTATGAATGTTCGTGGTGCCCATGCGGTGCACCACTGGCACACCACCCAAGGTGCTCACAAACACATCGTCGTCGGACCCGGGCAGGCTGCCTGTCTCCCAGTTGGTCGAGTCGTCCCAGAAGCCGCCGCCGGCGCTGATCCAAACAGCGTCAGAATCCACGATGCTGAAGTTGCTGGTGATCTGGCCGGTGCCTAACGCGTTGCCGGCTCGGTCGGTAATATTGGCCCGGTTCAAAGTCAATTGATATTCGTTCGGTGCAAGCTGGTCGTATGTCAGCTGAACGAGCCGGTCCCGAACGCGGACCTGGATATCCGACGGCACCAGCGGTTGAGTGGGGTCAGACGCTGCGGTTAGAAAGATATTCTCTGACGTCAGTGCGGATACATCCATCGGCTCGTTGAACAGGACCCGAACCGTTCGAAAGCTCTTGCCTCTAAACGCACCGTCGAACGGTGTCTGGCTGACGATGACCGGCGCAGTCGTATCAGGAACAAGGTTAAGAACAAGCGGATCTGAATCGGCGATGTTCCCGCCTGTATCTGTCGCCCGCACAGAAAGCGTCATGGTGTCAGCGTCAAGCGTTGAGCCCGCGGCGACCACCGACAGATCAAACGGAAACGAAGCGGCATTAGCGACCACCTGGCCATCGACCAGAAGCTGTACGTTGCGGACCTGAACATCATCGGTCACCGCAGCGATGATGGGAACCAAACTGCCGACAGTGACCTGAATACCATCGGTTTGATCGTCTTCATCCGTCGCGGACGGCGTGGTAATGGTCACCTGCGGCGCTTGACCGTTGGCGTCGAACGACAGGTAGTTGACCACTTGCAGGCCCGCCGTGCCGTCGGCCACAAAGCTGATCCCATTGGCAATCGAGACAGCAAACGGTTCAGCCGGCAACGGGATGCGAAGCATAAACTCATTGGTGTTCTCGGGATCCGAAATATCCAACACGTCCAGAGCAGGCGTCGCTCCGCCCAAAAGGCCCACAACAAGCGCCAAATCCGAACCGTTGACCGCCACGTCGCGACCGGGCGCGAAAAGAAAACCCGGGACATCCGAACCACTTAGCGCAATGATGTCGGTGGGGTCGGAGACGTCGGCCGTGGCAAAACCGCCGCGCCCGGTACTATTAATCGCGGCTGCGTACGCGATGCCATTGCCTACAAAAAGCTTGCCAGCCCCATCGTCTAGCTGCTGGTTCCCTAGCAACGCGGGTACCGGATCACTGATGTCGATCGCCCGTAGCACGCGGGAGCTGTCCATGGTGTAGAGCATGAGCCCCTCGCGTGCCAAGCCCGTGATCGTTGCACCGCCCACATCGATATCATCAATCAACTCGCCCGTAAACAGGTCATAGCTGTGCAGACGGTTGCCCACTGCCACGTATGCCAAGCCGTCGGTGATCTCAACCTGGTTGGCTACGGTGACGGGAACCGACGTGATCAATACCGGCTGCATCGGATCAGAGACGTCTACCAAGTGCACACCATCCGCCCCGGCCGTCAGAACGGCGACCGCCCGCTCAATATCTACAGCAATGTCAGTCGTCGTACCCGGCAACTCGAGCTGACCCAAGACAATCGGGAAGTTAAATCGGGAAACATCCACGATGGCCAGACCGTGACTACCGGTGGCTAGATACGCCGTCAGCAGTTCCGGGTTGAGAGGTGAGCCTTCCAGGACCACTTCCCGGGCTACGCCTTCCAACGGCAGGCTGGCGATCACGCCTGTGGGGAAAGCCACACCGTCTAATGGATCAAGGCCCTGTCGCAATTCGGCAAGGTCTTTCACACCGTCGCCGTCCGTATCAGGGATACCAACGCCTGTCCCCACAATGAACTCGGCCCGGTTATTGAGACCGTCACCGTCGGAGTCGTCTAGGAAAACACGTTCAAGCTGCACGGTCGGCAGTGTTAGGCTCGAACCGTTGCCCGGTGTGGCGAACTCCACCTCGCCCTGCTGGAGAGACAGAAGACCCAACACCGATAAGCGGTGCGGCGTGTTGGGGGCCAACACGCGTTGGTCAATCAAGCGGTCCACCACGGTCGACACACCGCGGATCACGAACCCGGTATCGAGATTCTCAATGGCCCAGTAGTGCAGTCCTGTCTGGAACGCCGGTTCGTCGATGCCGCTGCGTCCCAACAGGCCGCCGCGCGTGCCTAGCACAAGACCACCCCGCACCACGGCGCCTTGCTGGACACCGTGCCACCCCGGCGCGCGAATCCCAACTCCCGGGTCAGACACGAGCGTTGCCCCATCGTCTGACACGGTCAGCGTGCCCACAACGACCCATTCGCCTTGGGCGTGGTCGAATGACATCAGCAACGACTTCTCGCCAGGCGATAGACCGTCAACGTTGGGGAACGTAATCTGCGCCGGCTCGTCGAAGTTCGATGCGTCGGCCTGTACCGTGATGTCGAAGCTGTGGTCCAGCCCGTCGGGCAGAGGTGCCGGTAAGCGGTCAGAATCCACACGGAAGATCCCGACCTCGCTTCCCGGCGTCCGGTCGTTGTTGATCAACGTGCCATCAAAGACAGTCAACTTCACCTGAGCCAGGTCCGGGTCACTACCGACCTGCGACGGCGGCAACCCCACCGTCGTATCACCATCTGGCACAATGTCGTGCATGGCTTCGTTAAGGATAAATGGAAGATGGATGTCGAAGGGGTCACCGTCCATCGTTAGCTCAATGGACTGCCCAGGAACGCTGTGGAAAACTTTTCCTACAATCGGGTAAAAACCATCTGGCTTGCCGTCGCCGCCTTGGTCAGGAAGCGGGCCGCCTCCGACCGCTGTCACCGTGGAGCCGTCAACGTGCACGAAAAACTCCGGCGCAGGGACGTCGACGAGCATGAACTGGCCGTTTGCATCGGTCACCGCAAATAGGTCCGGAATGCCGTCCACACGGATCGTCACACCCTCCAGCGGCACATCGTTGCCCTGTTGATCACGCTCACTGGCGATGACCCGCCCGCTCACGTTGGTACCCGGGATGCGGGCCATGGGCACCGTACGAAAGTCAGCGATCCCGGTCCCGCCGGGGATCCCATCGCCATCTGCGTCTACCGGCCGGCCGTCGACGCTTGTGATCAGGTCACCCATCACCACGACCCTGACCTCTGTGGAGGCCGGAAGCGGATCATCGCGAAAGAATGTCGTAAACTGTTTGGTCGCCGAGACACGGATCGAACCTGGTACCCTCACCCCATTGGCGATGAGGTAGAACGACTCGTCGTTGACCGTCAAGAGGTCGATGGCGCCGTCGAACCGGACCACCACATCACGGGCCAGGCTGACCATCTCCTCACCGTTAAACGGAGAGACCGAAGAGATCGTCACGGGCGGCTCCAAGACGAATTCAAACGGATCGGCGTCATCCACGCGGTTGCCCGCCACGTCACCGACGCCTTCCGCCACGGTTAGGCGGAACGCACCACCAGGCAGCGGCTCAGACACGTGAATCCTTGCGGTGGTGGCATCGACCTGCTCGACGGTGTCCACCGGGATCAACTGGGCCGTATCAGAACCGTCTAGGAGCTCAAACAGGTAGGTAGACGGTTCAAAAGCTGAATCGGCTGGCGGTTCGCTGAAGACGACGTCCAAGGTACCGGTGGCGGTATCGAAGGCGGTGACCGATACCGTGGGAGCTTGCGTGTCAAGTGTAAACGCGATGTCAAAAAGATCGGAATCGACGCCTTGGTCGTCCTTGGCGATTAGGTGCAGCGTGTGCGAACCGTCAGGCAGCGGGCCGCCCAAGATAAAATCTAAATCAGTACGTTCTAGGAAAAAACTGCCGCTATCGGGATCGAAATTGGCAGTATCCAGTACTTCAACGAACTCGGCTGTGGGGGTATCGTTGAAACCGGCAAGCAGACTGATCACCACACCGTCGTCGGTGACCGTACCGGCGATAGAGGCGTCAGCCGTTACGCCATCGGTTGGCTCGCCCGCCAGGGCGGTACTGGTGGACAAGCCACGAGTGGCACCCGGACCAGGTGGGCCGCGGACGCTGGTGATGCGGACTGAGGTTTCGGTGTCCTGATCGCTGTTGACTAAACGGAAGATCAGCGTGGCGTTTGTGCCGGCAAACAGCTGGGAGATGTCCACCGAAACCGTCTGATTTTCGAGTGTGACGCCCGAGCCGAGCAGAGGGGGCAGACCCTCGGTGACGTTGAAAAAAGCGTCACGACCATCGCCAATGGCATGGACCAAGCTCGCACCGCTGGAATCGACCAAAGCCACCTCAAACGCGTCGTTGATGAAATCATCCGTCGTGTCGAAGAAGAGATCGGTGTAACTAAAGGCCAACACTGAAGGCTGGTCGGACACCTCAAACGTCTGCTTGAGCGTTACGAGAAACGAATCACCCTCCCGCAGCACCGCGTGGCAGTTGATAGGGGTCACACCACCCAAGTCGGCAACGGACCCGCCGCTTTCAGTGGCCGTCCAGTCCGTCAGGTCGTGGTCGAACAGACACGCGATTGGGTCTGGTGCGGTGTCATTGAATAGATTGGCAGAGATTTCAGGAGGGTCGTTGTCTGCCCCGGTACCCACCGTAACGGTGAAGGAGGTCGTATCAAAAAGACCGGCGTCGTCCGTTACCCGTACCGTGATCGGATGCGTTCCCAACTGATCGGTCCCTGCTTGCCAATCAAACTGACCGGAAGTCGGGTCGATGCTGGCACCCGTTGGGGCGCCCGGATCCAAGCTAAAGACTAAGTTGTTGGGAGGAAGATCGGGATCGGTCGCGGAGACAGTAATCGACAACGGAAGCGTTGGCAGCGTCGATTGGTTGGCAATGGTGTCGACCACAGGAGGCAGGTTCACCTCGTTCACAGTGATCATGATGGTTTGGGTGTCAAACAACCCATCGGAATCGGTCACACGAACCGTCACCGAATAGCCTCCAGGCCCTTGCTGTTCGGTCGGTATCCATGTGATCTTGGCACTCCCGGGCACACTTGGGATGGTCAGGTCAAATCCCAAACCGTCTGGTACACCGGGCTCAAGGCTGAACACCAGATCGTCAAGGGGTGTATCCGGATCACTGGCGTTGGCTGTAAACGCTAGCTCCTGTCCTTCGTCTACCACCTGATTATCGGCCGGAGCCAAGACCGGTGGTAACGCCACCACCGCACTGACCGTGACCATAAAGGATGTGGTGTCCGACAAACCGTCCTCGTCGGTCACACGGACCGTCACCGAATGGTCGCCTTCCTGGTCAGTCGTTGGTTTCCACGTGATCATGCCGGTCACAGAATCTATGGCCATCCCGTCGGGTGAACCTTGCTCCAATCCAAACGTCAAATCGTTGGCCGGTAGGTCAGCGTCGCTGGCATCGGCGTCGATCGTCAGCTCCTGGTCCACGACGAGGGTTTGATCGCTAATCAGATCTAAAACCGGTGCTTCGTTCACCTCATTGACGGTGACGGTGATCGTTTCGCTATCGTCCATAACGGACGTACCGGTGTCCGTCACGCGCACGGTGACCTCAAAGGTGCCCGGACCATCGACCTCGCCGGGCATCCAGCTGATCACGCCGGTGACGGGGTCGATGCTCGCACCGTCGGGTGCACCTGAATCGAGACCAAACGTCAACGTGTTGGCCGGGATGTCCGGATCAGTCGCCGTAGCCGTGAACGCCAACTCCTGCCCTTCGTCAACGGTCTGATCACCGATTGGATCAAGGACCGGCGGCTCGTTCACCTCGCTGACGGTGATCGTGATGGTCTGGGTATCAAATAATCCATCAGGGTCAGTCACGCGAACCGTCACCGAATGATCACCGGGTCCTTGTGTTTCCGTCGGCGTCCAGATGATCCGGGCGCTCCCGGGCACGCCCGGAGTGACCGAGTCGAACCCCAAACCGTCTGGTGCACCGGGCTCAAGGGTGAATACCAGATCGTCCAGTGGCGTGTCTGGGTCACTAGCGCTGACGGTCAAGGCAAGCTGCTGACCCTCGTCTACTGCCTGATCGTCAGCCGGGGCCAAGACCGGCGGCAACGGCACCGCCGCACCGACCACGACCATGAAGGATGTGGTGTCCGACAATCCGCCTTCGTCGGTCACACGCACTGTCACCGGATGGTCGCCTTCCTGACTAGATGTCGGCGTCCAGGTGATCACGCCAGAAATTGGATCAATCGTGATCCCATCCGGAGCACCGGACCCCAACCCAAACGTCAGATCGTTGGCTGGCAGGTCAGGGTCGCTAGCGGTCGCTGTCACCGTCAGCGGCTGTCTGACGCTAATGGTTTGGTCGTCAATCGGGTCTAAAACCGGCGCCTCGTTCACCGCGTTGACAGTAACAGTGATCGTTTCGCTGTCATCGAGGGCCGGCGTACCACTATCGGTGACCCGAACGGTGACCTCAAAGGTGCCCGGACCATCGGCCTCGCCGGGCGTCCAGGTCAACACGCCGGTGACCGAATCGATAGTCGCCCCGTCAGGCGCGCCTGAATCGAGACTGAATGTCAACGTGTTGGCCGGGATGTCCGGATCAGTCGCCGCGGCGATGAACGCCAGCTCCTGCCCTTCGTCAACGGTCTGATCACCGATTGGATCAAGGACGGGCGGCACGTTCACTTCGTTCACCGTGATTAAAAAGGTCACGGTGTCAGTCAACCCGTCGGAATCGGTCACACGCACCGTCACCGAATGATCACCGGGTCCTTGCGCTTCCTTCGGCGTCCACGTGAAGAGACCTGTTTGCAGGTCAATCGCAGCGACGTCGGGTGCACCCGTTTCCAAACTAAAGATCAATTCCGCAGCTGGTGTGTCCGCGTCGCTGGCGTTGGCCGTCACGGTCAGCTCGTCGCCTTCATCGATGGTTTGATCCTCAATGGGATGAAGCACCGGCGGTTGCGGCTGACTTGTACCGATTTCCACCTGAGTCTGGGCTTGAATATTGCGGATGTGATGGGCCATATCGAACGAGCTGATTTGCCCATCTAGATTCGCGTCCGCTTCCACGCGATACGCCGGGTCACCCACCTCCGAACCGAACGCTTCGCGCATGATCTGCGTATCGTCGCTGCGGTCCACGCTCCCGCTGCCGTCAGCGTCACCGACCAGGAACACTTCCAAACGATACGGTCCCAAGGTGCTATGCTCGCCCCTGGTCGAGACTTCGTACCGGCCCGGTTCCAGCTCGGCCAGCACAAGGCTCTGGCTATTGGGTAGGTCGGGATTGGCGAATCGTGACTTGATCTTGTTGCCAGCATTATCACGGATCTCGACTGCCGCCGGATCCAGCTCGCTGCCGTCTTCGGCTTTGACGTGGAATCCCAGCCCAACCGTACCCAAACGGTTAGGGGTAAACGGCTCGGCCAAGACAGAAATTGCAACAGGGTCGGCACCGTTCGCGTCATCGACTGCGCTGTTGAATTCGGCTAAGACATGGTTGGGCAGCTGGCCGTTGAGGTAAATCCGCTGCTCAAGCGGTTCGACGTAGCCCAGCCAGGGTCGATTGACGCGCCTGCTGTCATGCCACGCAACCAGTTTGTGGGACAGGCAGGATACCCTGCTCTGGATCCGCTGGAAGATCGAAGACCAGTTCCCCACGCAAACCTCTTCCCTTGGCGACCCTCTTTATTAGGCGACGACCAGCAGGATGCCACACGAACATAGGGGATCGATTTCTATTTTTTTAAAATACCTATATTGCCTATTTTTTCAAGGCTCTGTTAGGGAATTTGGTGAAAAAATGGCGGGGAGAGGGATGAATGGTGGCTTGATCAACCACTAGCGGCAACAAACGGACCAACAAGCCAACGACCCTAAGCCGAAAATACCCAGCGCTGCGGTTAGCGGTTCTGGGATCACCGATACCCGAAATGGAAGGTCTGTACCGGCTTCTACATCGCGCAGGATCGGTAGTACGGCGTTGGGATCGGGGTCAAATTGTTCGGCCTGTAGCGCCAAAGGGTCGAGTGAGATCACGCCAGTGCCCGGATGACGGGCTATCATGTCGAACGTGAAAAACGTCCCGTTGGTGGTGATGTGATCACCTGACGATGCGCTAGACGACGCACTTAAGGTCACGAAAAACGCGTCAGCCTGACCAAGACCGACAAGTGCTGCGAAGTCAGCGAGGTTCGGTACGATCGCACCAGGATCGATCGCCGTTGGTGTGCCCATAATTGCACTGGGGACAACGGTCGTGCCACCCGTTAACGAGACCAACTGGTCCCCCGCAGCCTCGTCTAGGCCCGACAAACTTACCTCTACCCTCACAGGATCGCCCACCGTCAGGTCCAGCAGGTTACTCGGTGACGACAGCGAAAGTGTCAGCACACCATGACACGGAACGGCACAGAGGGCCAACAATAGAGCCACCGCCGCCATCGCTGCAGACATTGATTGCTTCATTGGGATTGCCTCCATGGATCACAACGCGTCCGTCCTCGATCTCCACGGCGATCAGTCTACCTCAAGCGCATCCTAGGGCAAACAAACATCGTATATGGTGATACATGTTCCAAGATGAATGATGCCTACGCTAACGCCAGACAACGATGAGCGGACGTACTGGATGCTACCCCACCCCTGGTCAGCCGTTGGAACCGCCCCTGGAAACTGCAGCGCGCCTAATACTTGATTCCGATCCGTGTCAGCAGTGAAGCTTTCTATCATCTGTTCGACCCCTTAGCCTCCACCGCCACGACGCCAGGCCCAACAGGATCACCAGGTATGCGCTTGTGGGTTCGGGAACAACGGAGGGATCGTCAAAAGCAAGCTGTATCGCTTCTTGGAACGTCATCCCAAATCCGGGTTGACCTGGCAACGCGCCCAACAACCAGTTTCGATCGACAACCCGCAGATCGTCGATCGTCACGTCACCTGTCCCGTCAAAATCTCCACCGTCCCAACCGGCGACGGCTAACCAGTGGTCGGACACAACCACAAGGTCATCCAAATCCACGTCGCCGTCATCGTCTGCGTCACCGGCCACGGTGGGTTCGGTCACCACCACCAGCTGATCCGACGACACATTCACCAACGATTGAATCGTGCCGCTAGGCCACTGGATGGTTAGCAGATCAATCTGTGTTTGGTCACCCAAACCAAAATGGGCTATGAATTCGCTCTGGCCCAGAAAGTGCGAACCCGCGTTAACCTCACGAATCTGCGACGGTCCGCCCAGCGAAGGCGTCACGATAAGCTGTGCGCCGATACCGTCGGCGTTGGACAGCACACCGTCAGTCTTTACCTGAAGATAGTGGCCGTCGGTGTCGTTGCGATAGAGCACCGGCTGGCCCGCGTTATTGACCACGAAGATATCCAGGTCACCGTCGCGGTCATAGTCAAACGTCAACAGGCCTTTACCCGACCCCTTGTCATCGACACCTTCACTAGCGGCGACTTCTGTAAACGTGCCCTGGCCATCGTTGCGCCACAGTCGCATGGGGTCGTTGTTAAAATGGTCCTCTTCCGGTCCGTCCTTGACATGACCGTTTGTCATGACCAAGTCCAGATCACCGTCGTTGTCGTAATCTAACCACGCCGCGCCCCAGCCCCAACCACCGTCGCGCACACCGGCGGTGTCGGTCGCGTCGGCGAACGTTCGATCACCATTGTTTCGAAATAACCGATTGCCGGTGGTGCCCCAGTTGGCGTTTTCTGGGATCTGACCCGATGGCTCATAGATTGAAGTGACGAACCAGTCCAAGTCACCGTCGCCGTCGTAGTCGCCCACGGCGGAGCCCATGCCATTTTCGTCGGTACCGACGTTTGCCGCTTCGGTACCATCTCTAAAAGTACCATCGCCGTTGTTCCAAAACAGCCGACTGGTGCCAAAGTCACCTGCGATCGCCAAGTCTACGTTACCGTCACCGTCCATGTCTGAAAATCGAGGCGAGAACAGAACCACGCCATTAAACTGGCCGCTCTGGGGTCCAAATCCAATACCGTCGTCGACGTTCACGCCGGCGGCGTCGGTCACATCGGTAAAATGGCCGGGATTGGTCCGACCGACATTCCGTAACAGCCGTGCGTGTGACCGCACTGCCGGCGATCCGGTGTCGATCTGACCCCACTCCGTCACGTAGAGATCTAGAAATCCGTCACGATCATAGTCGCCAAAAGTAGAGCTATACCCATAATGGTCCAACACACTTGAAAGATCGGCCCCACGGGCGATCGCCTGCTCAGAAAATTGGCCTTGGCCGTCGTTCACAAACAGATGGTACCGCGTGGAATCGATACTGGTCACGTACAGGTCAAGATCACCGTCGTTGTCGATATCACCCCAAGCAGGGCCGTTGGTCTGAACATTCTGCAGGTGCTGGGTACCAAAGGCCCAGGAGGTCACGTCTTGGAACTTACCGTCGCCGGTGTTGCGATAGAGAATGTCGGTTTGATCGATCCGGGTCACATACAGATCGACCCAGCCATCGCCGTCAAAATCGCCTGCGGCCGCGCCACCCGTGATCGCCTGAAACTCGCTTATCTGGGAGGGATCGATTTGGTTCTGAACATAGGAGATACCCGAGGCGCCCGTCACATCTGTAAACGTCTGGCCCAAGGTGGTGCCACAAAACAGGACCGTCGCCAAGATCGCTGCAGCAGGATCACCGACGGTTGGACGAGAACCCCAACGTCGATCCACAGGGCGCGGTACCGCCGGCCTTGATCCGATATGCCGTGTCAATAACCACTTAATAAGATGTTCTCCAACGAATGCACCCGGTTACGATCCAGGGCTAAGGCCACACCTGGCCACACGACCTACGCGCCACAGCCACGTCAGACCCAGGCCGGCCCAGACCCACACACTTGTCGGTTCGGGCACAATGGTGACCGAACCATGGATCTCTTGGCCCTGGTTGGGCACAACCGTGTTGGCCAAGGCGTCCAAGAGCACCGTGGACGTACCCATCACCGACGTCAATGTTAAATCAAATGTCCCGGACGTCAGTCCACTGGTATCGATTTCGATCGTCGCCAACACCCCGGCGGATGGGATCTGCACCGCGCCTGTCGCAGTGGTGGTTTCCCAAAAAGCCTGTCTCGATAGTGAACCTTTGTCTCGGCTACCCGTGTGGTTCGTGGCAAAGATCGTGCCTGTAATCAGGTCGACCACGCCGATGGTCGGTCCACTGGTACCGTCACTGATCTGGATCGCCAGCTGGACACCGGCCAAGTCTGGATCACCGTCTTGGCGCTGGATCATGACAGGGATCAGAGCCTGACCACCGGCAGCGACTTCGTGGTCACCCACAACGATCATCGCAGCGTGACCCGTATGCGCCGCAATACTCAGGATCACGACCATGATCAGCCACCAACCCCGCCCAGGCGTGAAACCCCTTGCTGGGTCAGGTGGATCCAATACGCTTGACATCATGTCGTTGCTGTACCAAGAATCGCTACCGTCCATCATTGCAAACCCCCCTCTTTGGTGATCGATCCATCAATCTGTTTTCGGTAAAGGATGTTCGGTGCCGGCCCCCGTTAGCCCGTCATGCTCACGTGCCTTATGTTCATCCTCAAGCGAAGTGTCGTCGGTCTTTGTTCGTGCTAAACCCATGTTCGCAAATAACGCACGAAAACAAATCTTGACGGGATAATACCCAACACAAAAGTCCTTGCGCGTGTGTCTTTGAGCGTGGGCTTGCGGGGACAGAACTTCGCAAATCCTTGACGCGCAAAGAAAACACGCAGTACGTATGACACTTTTGATTATAGGAAAGAATACATCGGAAACGACCTATGAGACATGTCAAAATGGAGAATTTTGGCTCAAAAACCGCTCCACAACGTCAATAAAGCGCATCGGCAGGGTTCAAACGCCCTTTGGCAGTAGCCCTAGATGAAAATGGGGCAATTCGGCCGATACGAGCCGAACGGTACTGTCCGACATCGCGGTGGTAGCGCTGACGCGCCGTCGGCCACGGATTTGCCTGGTCCCGCTGGTGTTATCAACATCATTCAGGTTTGGTGGCCGCTGACCACCACCCTCTTGTTGACGACCGGCTGCCAACGGCCTGACCGGATCCGCAGTAAGGACCAGTTGCTTGCCTGCCTCGGGCACCGTGATCAGATCCAGAGCGTTAGCAAAAAAGGTCGAATGGTTCCGAGCAATGACTTCGTCGGTCGCATCGACCTTTTTGTCACGGTTGAAGTCAAACACGTCGTCAACCATCGCCGGGTCCAAAAGCAAGTGGGGATGATTGCGGGCACCGATCTGATCGGCGGCGTTGACAATCGCGCGTACCGGGTCATCACCGGTCTCTCCTATGGCGTTACCGAAGTAGAAGACGTCCTGGACCAAGAGCCCAGTCCCGGCGGTCTGCAACACTTTCACCTGCAGCCACTGTTTTTGGATCAAGTTGTCAGACCAGATGATCGTGGCCCGGTCCGAACCACCGATACCCGCACCCGGTCGCACCGTGACACTCTGCGGTGCCGGGGCCGCTGTCCATTCAGATAGGTCGCCGCTATTGCCGACATGGAACTGGAAGTCAGTAGCAACCAGCGGGTTGTCGGACCGGTCGGCGATATCGATCATGATCCCGTTGATGCCACGGCTGTAGCTGGTGTAGTTGGCGAACGACGCTGTGCCACCGGGTAGCAGCGCCTGTTTGTCGGTGGCGATCGCCATATCGTCGCTATCGTTGGCGCTTGCGTCGTCGCCGTCAAAGGCAGAGTTGTTATAGAACACGTACCGGCCCACCACTTCGGACGGTAGATCGACGATAAATACCCGCTGGTAGCCACCTCCCGGTTGGCCATCGCCATCCCCGTCTAGTGCATGGCCGGCCAGGTCGCGGAGATTGTCGGACCCGGACACGGTTAAACGGTAGTCGCCCTCCGCCAAGACACCTTCTTGGATGGTGATCACCACGCGTTTGTCGCCGGGCTGATAACTGAGCGAAAGTGTCGACACCACGTCGTCGGCATCGTCATACAGACCGTTCTGGCCCGGACTGCGAAGATCAAAATTACCCACCGCGACGGCGTCAACGGGATTAAGGGGTTCATCAAAGATGACGGTGATCTGGCTGAGGCTTTCAACGACCACTCCCTGACTGTCGACAGCGGAAGGAAGCGTGTCGGTGATTGTGGGCGCTTGGGTGTCCAGGCTTGAACCGGCGAACTCGAACGCACCCACGTCGGTAAAACCAGGCGCTAAGCTGTACATTACAGAATCGGCGTGACCCAAGTCAGCGACGCCGTCGTGGATCGCCAGATCGATGGTCACGTCGTCGCCGCGTGAAATACCGATGGTGGGCGAAAGGCCGGTGTTGCCCGGTCCGTAGTCAAAACGGAGATCACCGTTGTCGAACAAGACGACGGCGAAGTTGACATCAGACTCGTCGCCCTCGGCCGTAGCGTCCCAACGGATCACCACCCGGCCGGCGACCGAATCGTCCACGAATACGTCATCGCCAAGGCGGTCGGTCCTCAGGTCGTCCCAGAGCGGGGCAATGCGGACACGCTGGGCCAATTGCTCAACGTCATTGGTGCCGTCGGTCGCCGCAGAACTCGTTGCAAATTGCAGCAAGCCGTTTGTCGAGACAAAGACCTGATCGTAATCGGTGCCGTAGAAGGTGAAGGTGAACGGCAGCGCTAGCGTCAGCTGGCTATCCCGCCCGTGGAACCCTTGTGCCACGCCACCCAGAGGGTCATCAAAGACGGTCTCTGCAACGGTGGTTTCAAAGTATGTGGCTTCGCCGCCGTTGGTCACACCCGGGTCATCTACACGCCCCTGACCGATCAAATCCACCAGCGGGACGTCGAAGCCCTTGCCACGATCGATCGTTGGCGAAGCGGAAGCGGGCGAAAAATTGTCGTCCGGGCCACCGTCAACGCCCACATCGACCGAATAACCGAAGATGTTGTCGGCGCCGTCAATGTCCACGAAACCGGGTTCGGCTTGAATGCTGTGGGTGTCGTGACCTGTGAACGCTTGCCAATCGCTAAGATCTGCTGCCACTTGACCGTCGAATTCGCCGAAATTGGCCGACGGCGTATCGGGCCAGATCAGGTTGTAGTCGCTTTCGAAGTCCGGGTTAACGCCACCGGCCAGCTCGATCCCCACGCCGTTTCGGATCAGGACCAGGTTATTCAACGCTCTAAGACGATTGCCGCCATTTTCGATTAACAACCCCACGCCCGTGTCGTGCCAAACAGTGTTGCCCACCACCTGATCATCACGGTGCTGGGATGGCAACACACGGATACCGACATTGGCGTTGTCGTAGACCAGATTGCTCATAATATCCGCCTTCAACGCTTCGGCGGTAATGCCACTGCCGTTGCTGTACACCACGTTGCCAACCACCTGAATCTCATTGTCGGCGATACTGATCCCGAATTTGTTGTTGTTGAATACGCGGTTGTACTGAACAATACTGGAATCTTCTGCAAAGATACCTTCTTCGTTGGCGAATACGACGTTGGCGCCGTCCTGGCCCGTGCCCAAAAAGCGGTCCGTGCCGATACGTGTTATCGCGTGGTTGATTCCACTGCCATTGAGCCTGATTCCCGTCCCATTTTCTGTTGCCACATTTCGGTACAGCTCAACGTGCCCAACCAGTGAGAAGCCGATATCGTCGTTGTCTATCGCCAGGTTGTCGTAGACTTGGGTGTAAATGTCACCCGAATTCACATTGACGGTCAAAGCCATGCCGACCAGGTTGTCTTCCGCTTCGTTCTCGAACACATCGCCACCGACAGAACCCACACGCAATCCTGTACCGTTGTTTTCTACGACGTTACCGTGCACGGTCACGAAACCTGGTGCGTTGACGTAGATCCCGTAGTCAGCGCCGGCCGGCCCGCCCTGATCACCCACCTTGAACGCCTCGTTGCCGACCACCAGAGATTCGACACCGAGGAGCTCAAAGCCGTATTCCTGATCCACGTCGTCGTCACCCGTGGTGCCCGTGGCGGTGTTGCCGATCAGCTGGGGACCGTCTGTCAATTCATCGACACGGAAGCCAACACGGCTGTTGTCAAACGCCCGCGAGTTGTTCACAACCAGGTTGTCCGCGTCGACCGTGTTCAAGCCGTTTTCGGCACCCGTTAGCGCCAGATGACTCAGCGTGACGTCGGTAGCGCCAAAGATCTCCAACGCAGCGAGCGGTCCGTCACGGTTGGCTCGATCCAACAGGGCCTCGCTGCCGTTTGTCGGACCGACGACACTGACACCCGAGTCCTGGATATCCACACGTAGGTTGATTTCTTGGTACACACCCGCGTCTACGAAGACCGTATCGTCCGGACCCAGATCATAGGTCCTCAGCAGTGCCCCGAGGCTCGCCATGGGCGCGTCCGGCGATTTTCCGGAGTTCTGGTTGTCACCTATTGTGGTGGTGTATTGATCGCCCAAGAGATCGGCATCGTTGACGTAATAGCTTGCACCAGCAGGCACGATACCAAATGGTGCTTCGGTCGTGCCCTGCGTTTGAACCCCGTCGTTGGCCTGGACGCGTAAGAAGTAGTCATCGCCGTCCTGAAAACCTGCTGGAACCTGCCAAATAAATTGGCCTGTGTTGACGATGCCGGTAGCGATCGTGGCTTCGACGTTGTTACCGCGCAAAAGGTCGATGTCCACAGTCCCCACGACGTCGGCGGCGTTGGCGTCAAATAGGTCCTGCACATCGGCGGCGGATAGCGCTTTATCATAGACGGACACCTCGTCGATCGAACCGCCGAACTGGAAGCCCGAAGTGTCGGTGCCGATCCGCAGCGGCTGGGTCGAAGCCAACAGCGGTTCGGTGTACGCCCGCTGTCCCACAAGCTGGCCATCGACATAGAGGCTAATCGTCGCGCCATCGTAGGTCCCAACGACGAATGACCACGCATCCACGGGCACCACCGCGTCGACGTTCTCAAAGGCCGACTGGTTAACGAAGAAGTGGACCTTCTGATCCTGACCGCTGTACCACAGGCCGAATCCGTCGAACCAAGCGCTGATGCTAAAGCGGCTGGACTTCATAACCACACCGGCACGGTCGCTGTTGGACGCGTCGGGACGGATCCAGGCGGTGACCGTAAGCACATCGGGATTGAGATCGTTGTGGTGAGCGATCTCAACGGCGTCGTTTTGGCCGTCGAAGTGTGCCGCCAGATCACCTTGGACAGCACCAGGCTGACCCAGCGACACGCCGTTGAGGTATCGGCCCGGATGCGCGTCCAATGCACCGGCCGAGTCAGCAGCGATCAGTGACGGCGTCAGTTCCTCGCCCAGTCGGTAATAGGCGGTCGGTCCCAACGCCAACACCGCATCGCGGTAATTTTCAGCTGCGGTCACCGATCCCAGTCCCTCGGTTCGCCACAGAATGGTGGCGTTCGAGCCTCCGGCAATCTTGTCCGTGCCCGTAGGTGCCAGCACCTGCAACGAAGTGGCCGAGCCCGTCGTGGCTGCTTGGCCGGTTTGACCAAACGCGCCTAGGTTGACCCGACCGCCGTTGGGGATCGGTTCATGAACGATCGCCACGGCGGGATCACCCCGATCAATCGCTGGTGACCCGGATGCGAGATGAAAATCGTCGTCCCGACCGCGATCTACACCAACCGACGTATCGAAGCCCAATACGCCGTCACCGCCGGCTGGGTTGGCAAATTTCGGATCGGCCTGCACACTGTGGCGATCGTGGCCGCTGCCAAAAGTCCAGTCCTGGAGTGTGACGTAAACCATACCCTCGGCAAGCCCAGCGGTGCCGCCACTGGTCGGGTAGAACAGGTTGTAGTCGCTAAACAATCCTGTGTACGCACCCGGCCCAATATCCATAGCGGTCGCCTGACCCGCCACGGAGAAAATGTTGTGCTTGAGCACGATCGCGTCGTCGTTGGTCACGCCGGACAGTCTCACCGCCGCCGCGACAAGTTCGTGGAAGGTATTGTTCTGAACCTGTAACAGCGACCAACCAGAAGCAACCGCACTGGATTGCAATCCCGCTTCATCGTGATTGTAAATGACATTGTTGTGAACCCGTACGGTCCCTGTCGGATCCAACACCTCCACACCGATCGGATTTGAATAGATCTTGTTACCCGACACAATGGGTGATTCGCCCTCTACCAGTACGCCCACAGCGGTGTTGGCAAAGACCCTACTGTCAGTCAGCGTGCCACCGGTCACCTGAACACCTGTGGTGTTTTCAAAGACCACCATGGCGTCACCCGGCAACGCACCGCCGGCTTCAACGCGTAGACCTTTGACATGCACACCTACGGCGTTGTCACGCGCCACGCTCCCGATCGCTTCCACGACCACCGCCGGTGGCGCTTCCAATGCAAAGCCCGTTTCGTTGCCAAATGCGGTCACGTGGTCGAGTGTCAATTGTCCGTGCTCGTCGGTATAGACGGCCGATACACCGGCCGAACCACCTGTGACCTGAAGGTGGCTAAGTGTCAGGTCGATGTTTCCCGTCACCTCGATCACGACCTGGTCCGGATTGCCGCGGTCGATGACCGCCGCTTGACCGTTGGTCGGCCCCTGGATGGTGATCGATGCATCGGGACGTATGGTGGCGACCGCGGAGTAGTTGCCCGCGTCCACAAAGACCGTGTCACCGGCCTGCAATTCAAACACGCTCAGCAACGCGCCCAGCGTCGCCATCGGGTCATCGGGCGTCGTACCGGTATTGGCGTTAGAGCCACTGGCGGTGGCGTACTGATCGATACCCGGTTCAAACACGTCGTTAACATAAAACGCGGTTGTGGATGCTCCAATCACAAAAAGATTGTCTGAGACATCCCCAATGTTGGGATCGACCGCGTCGCTCACTCGGATCAACGCGGCGGTCGTCAACGCATTGGGCACCCAGTCAAACGAACCGTCGTCGATTTGGTTCTGAGCGATCGGCTGCCACGTGCTGCCACCGTCGGTGCTCAGATCGATATCGACCTGGCCGCTTAGATCGGGACCGAACGACCGCCACGAGATCGCCACGGGTCGATCGCTGACCACGTGCTCTCGGCCGTTGGGTGATAGCACCTGAATATCCGTGGCCGCCGACCGCGACGCCAGACCGGTGTTGCCATACGCACCGAGATTCACTCGCTGGCCGTGCTGGTCATGAGCCGTCGGGCCCAGGACCAGCCACGCATCGTCAGATTCGTGAACGGGATCGTCTGGATCTCCGGCGTCAATCGCAGGGGAATCAGCACCGTCGACACCCGGTGCACCAAAATGGAAGCTCCCGGCACGGCTAGACAGAGTGAAATTGTCGTCAGCCCCGTCGCTTGCGTCCTCTGCGCCCGGCCGAACATCGGCGCCGGCCAGCAACACCAGCGCACCGAGTCCCGGCGGCTGCCATAACAGCTGGGCGGTTGCTAACCCTCCGTCATCGACGACTTCATAAACAATGTCGACCCAGCCGGCGGTGGTTGCTGTGAAATTGGCTATCTGCTGCGTGTTGGATGGTGTGTTAAAATCGTCTATCAGGGGCGTGGTCAAGTCACCGACAAACAGTCGCTGTGGCCCCGAAGACGAAATCCCAAATAACACCTCGTCACCGATCCCCGGCAGGAAAACCTGGCCACGCCACCGCCACGCCTGACGGCCGGGTGGTAGACCCGCCAGGCCCCCCGCTGTGACCACATCGACACTCGGATCGATCTGGATCACCGTCGGCACGCCGTTAAATTCACTGCCCGGATCGACGCCGGTGGTGTCGAAACCTTCAAATAACAACCCCGACGATTGCCGGAAACCCAAGATGCCGTCGTCACCGACAGCGTCGACGAACAATGGATCACCGCTGATCGAGTGCCCGTCGGTCCCCAACTCAAACGACCAGTCCGTCAGCGTATCAATGGGCTGCTGCCAGAAACCGAGACGAGCGCCGTTGGTGTGATGGAATAGGTTATAGTCACTGTCAAAACCCGCTTGCGCTGTATCCTCGACAAAGATCGCGTAGTGATCCAGGCCATCGACCCAGAAAATATTATGCTTCAGTTGCACGTTCTGTGTAGCGCCCAATACCTCTAACGCATTGCTTGTCGTTGCGTAGATCGTATTGTTCGTCAACCGTACCGTGCCAAGTCCGCTCACATCAGACAGCCGCAGGTTCACAATGTTGTTGGCGTAGATCAGGTTATTGGCGATCTGGACATCATTGTCCTGCGGATCAATTTCGTAGGCGATGCCCACGTCATTAGAATGCACCGTGTTACCCGATAACGGCACGTTCTCGTCGTCGGCCAGGATACCGGTAACGTTTCCGTAGGCACGCGAATTGATCAGCTTGCCATCTTGCAGGTCGAATCCGATATCACTGGCCCACGCCACACTGTCGGCGACAAATCCGTCATGATGATTGTTCCGTAAGAAGATACGGAAAGCTGTCCCGGCATGATGGGCTTCGTTACCGGTGTGTTCACCGTTGCCTAGCAACGTAAAAGCTTCATTGTCAATATTAAACGCCCGATTGTTCGATGATCGGCTGATGGTGGTGTCGACGAACCGGTGGTCATTGCTGTCATCGAAGTTGAAACCGTTGGTGCTATCGCGTGCGACATTGCCGTCGATCTCAAAGTGCCTTGCCGCGATTAAAAATGCGGTCGACGACTGTTGGTAGGCCAAGTTGTTTGTAAACAGCACCAGGTCCGTTGTGGTGACCAGGGCTCGGAAGCCAAAACCCGCGCGGCCATTGACGTTGTAGGCCGTGTTGGCACTGACGGTGATATCTCCAGCACCGGTGAACAACGCACTAAATTGATCATGGGCGCTGATCGCGGCATCACCGTAGAACACGTTGTTGTGGATTAATGCCCCCGTTGACGCGCTATCAAGAATACGAACACCGTAGGTATTGTTTTCGACTACCCGTGAATCCAGGAGCGTAAACCGTTGCGAACCGTTCTCAACACGAACCCCTTCGTCGGCACCGGTGATCTGTAGATTGGCAATTGTCACATCGTCGGCGTTGTCCAGATGGAAGGCGAACCCGTTCACGGACGTGTTAGCACGATCAATCAGTGCAACGTGACCGTCTTCGATCGGACCCTGGATGTGAACGCCGGAATCTTCTTCTTCAATCAGAATATTCCCGACGGTGAGATAGACACCCGTGTCGACAAAGATCGTGTCCCCGGGCCCAAGGTCATACGCGGCCAACACAGCGCGAATCGACGCCTTCGGTGTAGCCGGATCCAATCCGTCGTGAGCATCGTCCCCGGCGGCTGTGGTGTACTCATTGTCACTTAAGTCATTGTCGCCGGAGACATTGACATAGTAGGCGGTAATGGGTGCCGTCACTGTAAACACGTCTGACAACACAGCCACCGCCGGATCATCGACGGAACGAAGACGCAGCACATATTGATCCGACGCAGAGAAGATCGCCGGATCCACAAACCAATCGAACGAACCGGTCTCTGGGACCACCGCAAGCGTGGCAAACACACCGGAGGCGCCGGTGGTGGCATACTCGATCAGGACATCACCGGCAAAACCGTCGGCGATCCAATCGATCTGGAACTGGCTGGCCTGCTGCACAATGTCATCGGCTTGTGGCGCGGTGACCAGGATAAATTGGGCGGGGCTCATCGACGCCTGCTCGGTGTTACCGTATGCCCCCAAATTAACGACGCCGCCATTGGGCACCGGCTCCTGACCGAACGGGTCAGTCGGGTTACCGCGATCAATCGCAGGGCTCTGGTTGGCGTCTGGCAAGAATAGGTCATCGGAGATTCGGAAACTGCCCACCGTCGATTGGAGGTGGAAGTTGTCGTCGTCCGCCCCACCGGGTTGGTCACTGCCCAAGATATTGTCCGACCCGTCTGGGTCCACGAAAAACGGATCCACACTGATGCTAGCGCTGTCCTGAAGGCTCGCCTGGCGCCAATCATCAATGGTGGTACGTGGTCCAGCCCAGAAACCCACGTCGCCGTCATCCTCGGCCAAGAGCAGATTGTGATTGCTAACAAAGCCAGCCTGGGAATCATTGTCAACCCGGACGGCCGTACCGGACCCCACGACGATGATGTTGTTGCGCAAAGTCACATCAGACGTAAAGTCCGTCAGGTGCACCCCGTTGTCGGCGACAGGTTCAAAAATAGTATTGTTGACCAGACCAAGGCCACGGCCGTCTATGTTAATCGCCTGATCGTTGTGGTTGTAAAATAGGTTGTTTTGGACAGTGTTCACAACCCCGGCACCTGGAAACGCGGTGTAACTTAATCCTGTGTCGTTGTTAAAGAATGTGTTGCCGTGATAGGCCACACTCGTGCTAGGACCTTCAATACCCGTCGTGTTGTCGTAGAAGACACTGTCTTGAACCATACCTCCGGCACCGACGCGCAGCCCCACACTGTTGTTGTAAAACTCAGATCCTGAGACATCGATGGGTTGACCTATGTGCTCCCAACCGCGATTTGTATGATTGAATACGATCGCATTGGTCGCAGTCACCAAGCCGGAGGATTGCACCCCGGTCGGATTATCGTGGACGGTTAAACTGTCCCACGTGCCACTGATGTTTCCTGTGGTTCGCAATCCCGCTACCCGATGACCGAAAAGATCGCCTTGATCGATATTCACGACCGCATCGGACCCAAACGTTTCGACATTGATCCCGTATCGCGCACCGGACACGGTCAGGTTCGTCAATTCCGCCGACGAACTGCCGCCAAAAGGAACGTCCAGCTGGACCCCATCAAAGTGGGTGATATTGCTGATCACAACGTCAGTCAAAGCCAATTCACCTTCACCGTCTAGGAACACGCCGTTCTGATCGGCACCCGTGATGATCAGGCTCTCACCGATCAGCCCAGTCGTGTCGTTGATCGTGTGGATACCGTGTCGTCCCGCGGTGAGGGTCAGATTCCGTAAGGTCACCAGGTCTGCGTCGTCAAGAAAAACAATCCTCTGATGGATGTTGCCCGGAATCGCCGGCGTCAGCTCCGCCACACCCGCGTCAGGGCCCTGAATGGTCATGCCGAAGTCATTGCCTAACCCGTGGTCGGTCAGGCTTGATAGACTCACCGTGTCGATCAGTGGATAACCGCCCGGGTCAATCGATAAGGTCGCGCCGCCGGTCACTTCATACACCCGAAGCACGTTCACCGGATGTGGCTTGGGGGTCTGAGGGGTCTTGCCGGTATGGCGATTGGAACCGACGGCCAGTGTGTATTGATTGTCCGACAGATTGTCGTCATCGGCGGTATTGACGAAGTATTGGTCGCCGTCTTCCGGCACGCTGAAAGGTTCCGTCGAATGATCGGCAACCCACGGTTGATCGACCAGCTGAATGCGGATCATCAGGTCATGCGTACCAAAACTGATCCCATTGTCGTCGAAGGGGATCCACGTGAATTCGCCGTCGTCGGCTGTCGCCGGGGCAATGGTCTGTTCAAATAATGAACCGTCTGCCGTCAGTGTCGCCAACTCGATCCGTACCGCCGACCCCGCTTCGTTGCTCACCGAGTCCCAGAGGATCGAAAGTGGTCGATCACGCTCCCAGTCCCGGTAGAGGTCCGGCGACCGCAGAGCAAGCTTCGGTTGTAAATATGGTGCCGTAGGCATCTGGGCACCAATGTCAGGTGCCCTCACCTCGGTATCAGCCAGTACGTACACAAACGCGTGGTCGATGTGGGCCTCAGTGAGAATGTCATCTTCGCCGTTGCGGTCGGCCTCATAGCGGTAACGCACCGAGCGCGTGCCCGTCGGAATACCCAGCTGTTGACCGACCAGCTCCCAACGGTCGGTGGTGTGACGGCCTTCGGCGATGATGCGGTCACCGATCTGGGCGCCCGAGGCATCTAAGAAAGTCACCACGATCCGACCGGTATCGACGGTATCATCATCGGCCGAACGCAGTCGCCCGCCAAAGATCAGCTCGAAACCGCCGCCGTCAAGCCCGTCCGCAGTGAAACCCGCGGCCGTCAAGTCAATGGTCTGTTGGGCGAACCCCGCCGGGTCGATACCGGCGTTAAACACGTTCGAACCTTCGTATGCTGAAAAACTGACCGTTGAGCTGACCGCGCTGGGATTGGTGGACCAGCCGGTCAGGTCCGGTTCGAAGCTGGGATTTGTTAACAGGTTGTTATAGACACTCAGATCCAATGCACGATCATTGCGTGGATCGGCCGCGTCAACCGTCGGGCTACTGACTCGCAGGCCCGCCGCCTGTCCCAGCACTTGGAAGTCGTTGCGGCCCAGGTCTGCAAACCGTGGTACCGACCAGTTCGGATTGACCGCCGTGGCGCCCAACGAGTGCAGCTCGAACCGGTCCACGTCGGCCTGTAAATCCAACAGATCGGTAAAGTCCTTGGTCCAAAAGTATATCCGACCGCTATCGGTGGTGTGCAATAGGTTGTAATCGCCGAAGTAACCCTCCTGAGCATCGTTGGCTACATAGACGTTGTAACCGTCTGCTGACCATAGGACATTGTTACGCACTTCCACTTCGACCGGCCCGCTTTCGACGCGAACGTTGTCACCGGTGGCGGTGTAGAACGTGTTGTGGACAACGGATGCGGCCTGGTCGATCGGACCGCTGGCCAACAGCCCCACATCACTGTTGCGGTAGATGAGGTTGTACCCCACCGTCTGACCCGCCGATAGCGCCACGCCTACGGTGTTACCGTAGATACGATTGAACAGCAGGTCGCCCGCGTCGGACACGCCGATGTCATTGTCAAAGATGTGATTGACATGATCAAAGTCACCGAAAGCCGCACCTGTACGCCCCGGGCCCGTGACACCGACACCATTGGCATAAATCATTTGATCTTGAACGCGGCCGTGGTTGTCTACACCCACCGCGTTATCAAAGATATCGTTAGGTTTTGAACCGGTGACGAACCCCAGCCCGTTCGTTTCAGAATCGACAGTTATCAGCAAACCTGTGCTGTTGTCGTAGATCCGATTGGCGTTCAGCAGCGCTGCGGCGGCGTAGTGCACACCGATCTGACCACCGTGGATATCGTTGCCGTCGATCAGCGTATCGGTCGCAGAGTTAATGGCAACGAGTGTCGACTGGCCACGGATATCATTGTGACTGATCTGGCTATCACTGATCGCGTCAAGCTGGACAGCGATGGCATCGCCAGTGATGCGGTTGTACTCAACGACAGAGCCGGTGACATCACCCGTCAGTGTCAACGCCACATCGCCACTGATGGCATTATCTGTCAGATACGCATCAACGGCTCCGTCGAGCACCACGGAACCGTCGACCGTGCTCTCAACCAGCGACACGTCGGTCGCATCGAAAACGGTTAGACCGCCGGCGATCGTTAAGCGCTGCAGGTACACGCCGTCCGCTTCGATCACAACGCGTCCGTTGATCTGATTTCCCGGCGTGCCGATGATACCGAAGTCAGTGTCGTCGCCGCCGGCTGACACGGTCACATTGGCCAGATGGTCACCCGTTAACAAGATCACATCACCGACGCCAAGTGTGTGTTGACTGAGGATGTCTTGAATCTGATTGCCCGCCGAGCCATTGGCCAGGTAAACCGTACCTGACAGATCGACGTCGGTGGTATTGGCACGCACGAGCACCTGTCCGGCCGCGTCGCTGGCCGTGCCCTGCCACGCAATGATCGGCTGGCCAGTAGCGTTGTTGGTGAGTTGCAACCCCTGCGGCGCTCGCGTGTCTGGCGCCACGCCCAGACCGCTGGCGTCGCCGACGATCTGTTCGATAAACCAGCCCGATACCGCGTCCCACTGCATCGCGTAGATGGCCAGGCCCGTCCCGACGCGTGTCTCCGCGAGGCTATCGAGCCAGATCAGGTTGACCCTACCGCCCTTTCCGTCTAGACGCGGTGATGTGGCATGCGAAAGGGAGTCGCTGACCGCCGTTGAACCGGACTGCTGGGCTGAACCGGTGTCAACCCATACACCGCTGCTGGTGTCGTAACGCGCGGCATGCACTTGGGCGACGCTCGGATCGCGCATGTCCAACGCCGTCCAAGCCAGGAATAGATCACCGTTGTGATACGCCAGTGTGGGCTGGTGTGAATCTGAGTCAGTGTCGGACACACCATTGCCCGTCGCCGAACCGTTCAGTTCTTGCCACGAACCACCGTTGAGCTCCAGCGCGTAGATTTGTGACAGACCACCCACGTCCTGTGACCACGCCACGGCGACGCGGGTACCGTCTGTTACAGCCGCCAGGTCAGAGACATCTGCAGCCGAGCTCGACACACCGCTACCGGTAGCGCTGCCGTCGACTTGCACCCATGACGTGCCATTGAATAGGCGAGCGTGAACGTTAACAGCGCCACCGCCGGAATCGAGCCACACGGCCAGTGGCCCGTCGTCGGTGTGCAGAAGACGAACATGATCGGCTTGACCGGTCTGGCTGATCCCCCCCGCGTCCAGCGATGACCCCAGTGGCACCCAGCCGCCATCGCCGGCTTGGGCCAATGGATCGAAACGGGCCACGAAGATGTCTGATGACGAACCCTCGGCGTTGAATTCGGTCCACGCGACGACCCGGGTGCCATTGGCGCTCACCGATACGCTGGGACGTCTAGATGACGTGGCGGTGTCGCTGACACCGCCGGCCTCTGCACTGGTCTGACCAAGCTGCTGCCAGCCGTCGGTATCACGATACGTCGCTGCGTAGATTTCGTAGTTTCCGTAACGCCCGTCTGACCAAACCACGGTCTCCTGCCCCAGCGCGTCGTCAAAGAACAGAGCCGGTTCC
This sequence comes from Phycisphaeraceae bacterium, assembly GCA_965222495.1. Taxonomy (GTDB): domain Bacteria; phylum Planctomycetota; class Phycisphaerae; order Phycisphaerales; family Phycisphaeraceae; genus CBDCUA01. The sequence goes on from CBDCUA010000006.1 coordinate 710,334, forward strand.
AGCGCTAGCGCGTCTGTGTCGCTAAGCCCGGTACCTAACGCGGAGCCTGCCAGCCCTTGCCAACGACCGCGTTCGCGGAATCGAGGTCCGTCGGGCAGCGTGGGACCGGCAACGACCAGTGCCGCGATCGCCAGGACCGTGGGTGCCGGCGTCGCAGGCGGCGGCACAAAGTCCTCGGGATTGGCCCCCTCACCCGAGCCGAAGTCAACCAATTCCTCCGTGCCTGTGCCCGCATCAATCAGGTCATCGCCACCCTCACCGAATAGCCGGTCATTGCCACCTTGACCAAACAGCTGATCGTTGCCCGAGGTGATTTCGTTCGCGTGTGTTCCGAAATCGCCATAAAGGTGATCCGGCGCGCTGTCGTCACCGGTGCCTGCGGCGGTATGACCGTAAAGCGTGTCGTGGCCATCTTCACCCAAGATCAAGTCACTGCCGTCGCCACCGGCAAGCACATCATCGCCGCCACCGCCGTGCAAAATGTCGTCGCCCGGCCCGCCCGATGCGGTATCGTTACCCGCGTTGGCGAAGATCACGTCATTGCCGACCCCGCCGTCAATGACGTCTGCGCCGTCGTCGGAGCCGTGCAGGATGTCGTCGCCTTGCCCGCCATTGAGCTGGTCACCGACACCACCACCGCCGTCGAGCACGTCATTGCCATCGCCGCCGTTGACAACGTCCGTGCCCGCACCGCCGTCCAGCAAATCGTCGCCGGCCTCCCCGTGCAGTGTGTCGTTTCCGCCCTGGCCAAAAATCGAGTCGTCGCCGTCCCCGCCGAAGATCTCGTCGTCGGCTTCGTTCGAGCCGTAGATCTCGTCGTTGCCCGCCCCGCCAAAGATCGGACCGGCCAGACCGTAACCGGCGAAGATCCAGTCATCGCCGTCACCGCCGTCGGTGTAGTCCGAACCAACACCGGTATCAATCGTGTCGTCACCGGCGCCGCCAAGGATGAAATCCGCTCCGCCGAGCGCGTAGATACGATCGTCACCGTCGCCGCCATCGATACGGTCGCCGTGATGCACCGTGTCAAAAAAGTCGGCGTCGACGAGCGCACCTTGGTCCGAACCAATGATCGTATCGTTACCGCCATCGCCGTTAAGCACGTCACCGATACCGGTACCGGCCACCAGCAGGTCGTCGTCGGCGCCGCCGTTGATCTGGTCGACACCGGCTGCTCCGTCGAGTGTGTCGTTGCCGATCCCTCCGAACAACACGTCGTCACCAGCCTCGCCAAACACCACATCGTCATCGGCGCCGCCGTCGATGCTGTCCTCGTCCTCACCGCCGTAAATCAGATCGTTGCCCGCGCCGCCGTCTATGGTATCCACGCCCGTATGGCCGTAGACGGTATCGTCGCCGCCATCACCGTCAATGGTGTCATTGCCCTGTTCACCGCGGATCACGTCGTTACCGGCGCCGCCAGAGAGAATGTCATTGCCGGTGCTGCCCCAGATCCGATCACGCCCGCCGTCACCGTTAATCGTATCGATGCCCGCATCGCCATAGATTTCATCGTCGCCGCCGCCGCCGTGGATCGTATCGTCGCCGAGCTGGCCAAAGAGCAGGTCCACGCCGTTATCGCCGCTGATCGTATCGCCCGCCGCGTCGTCGTCGGTCCCGCTTTGTGAATGGCCGTAGACACGATCGTCGCCAGCTCCGCCGTTGAGTGTGTCGCCGCCACCATGGCCTTCGATAAAGTCAGCATCGCCGCCACCGTCGGCGGTGTCGACGCCACCCTGTCCAAAAATACGGTCCGCGCCGGACCCGCCCAGTAGTGTGTCGTTGCCAGTCCCGGCGCCCAGTGACACTGTCGGAACAACAGGGGCTCGGTTAATTGTCCCGTCGTCACCCAACAGGACGTCGTCGCCGGCGCCACCATCTAACGTATCACTGCCGCTAGATGAAACACCGGTGGTCACCGCGTCTGTCCCACCGATGAGGTCGTCGTCACCTGCCTGACCAAACAGATGATCATTTTCCGCACCACCAACCAAGAAATCGTTGCCTGCGCCGCCGTATAGATCGTCGTCGCCCTCCTGACCAAAAAGAATATCATTGGCACCGTCGTCTTCATTGCCGGTATCGACATCGAGATGGCCGTAGAGCTGGTCGTTGTGCGTGCCTCCCTCGAGTATGTCGGCACCGGCACCGCCCAGCAGCACGTCATCTTCTGACCCTCCGTCGAGTGTGTCGTTGTCATCGCCACCCAACAGCACATCGATCCCGTCATCGCCCTTCAGATCATCAACGCCCTGGTCGCCTGAGATGGTGTCGTTCTCACCACCGCCTTCAAGCGTGTCGTCGCCCGGTCCGCCGTAGACCGTGTCGTCACCTCCGTCACCGCTGAGCGTATCAATCCCCTCATGACCATACAGTTCGTCAACGCCGTCCCCGCCTTCCAAATGGTCGTCGCCGCCCAAACCGGTCAGGACGTCGTCATTGTCTCCGCCGACAAGGTCGTCTCCCACGGGCGAGCCGTTGAGTATATCGTTGCCAGGTCCGCCATCGAGCACAGCGCGCAACTCGCCGCCCGACAGTACATCGTCACCCGCCTCGCCGAAGAGCTCGGCCTCAGCCTGGACACCCGGTAGCAATACGACGGTGTCGTCGCCGCTACCGGCAAACGCCTGGATCTTGTTGACAGTCTCTGAAAACTCTTGGTAGTAACCGTTAAATGCAACGCCCGTGATCAGCTGGTCTTTTTCATTAACGTATTGTAGGACGGTAAAGTCCTCATCGATCTCGTTCTGGTCGACGTTACGGAAAGGCGCCTTACCGAAGGTATCGCCCATATAGAGCAGCAGTGTTCCGTCATTGACGTCGCCCAGGATCGGTGGGTCCGGGTCACTGCAAGCCCAATCGAAATCCAATAGCGGAATGGTGGCCAGTGTGAACCGCTCGGTCACAAACCCGATCCGGGCCTTTGCGGTCAGTCCCGCCGATAGCTGCCCGTGCGCGTCAAAGATACAGTTGGGGAAATTTGCAAGAATCTCATCGCCACGGATCTTACCGTCGTGATCACTGGTGGCACCCGTGTCATTCAGGTTTAGCCCGATCGTGGCAAAGATCCCGCCACCGACGCCGAACTCTGCGACAATCGCGTTGGCGCTGGCAATCGCTTCAATCCCCGCGGTCAGGGAGATCTCAGGCACATCCACACCGTTAGCGTCTAGGTCATCGACAAAGAAGCCCTGCAACAGATCATCTGGACGCTGGAAACCCCCTTCGGCGAATTGCTTGGCACCGTGTGTGTCGTACCCAAACGCAAGGTCCATCTCTAAAGCAAGACTGCCAACCAGATCCAACTCGAGAAACGGCAGTGGTGGGAAGATGGGAATCGAGATTTCCGTGGCGAACTGGAGCTCAAACTTTGGCAGGTCCAGTACAAACAGGTCCACCGGCTGTCCCATCAACAGCCCGAACGCCAGCGTCGGGTTTTCGATCAGTGGGAACTGCAGCAGATCCACCGGTTGCGGCTGTTCATCGTCACCGCCGATAAAAGCGATGCCATTAATGAAATCAGAGACGTCTTGACTGACTTGCTTGAGCGTTGTCAGCCAATCGGGATCGACCTGCTGATTGGCGTCAGGCAGGATGATCTGGCTTAGATCGAACGCCGGTGACGTGGGATCGGCCAAGCCATCAAGATCAAAAGAACCCAGCGGAATCAGGACATCACCGGCGTCATTGCGCAACGGGTCTCCGCTGACACTGGTCAGTGTGGGAATACTTAGGATCTCGTCGAGGATATCGGCCACCGCGCTAATAAACTGTTTGGACGATTCAGCAATCGGAGCCAGTTCGATCAGGGTAACGACACCGTCATCGTTGGAATCAAAAACAAGCCGTAGCGCCTCGACGTCTGAAAAGACAGGCATGCGCAGATCCAACAGCTCGACGATCGGCCGCAGTGGTCGCAGCACATCTTGAACTTTGCTCAGGATCGGTTCGACGAACTGGCCGAAGAAGCTGGTCACGTTGAGATGGACATTGCCAAACCCGATGTGCGGAGCAGCCACACCACCTAGCCCACCCGAGTCCCCAAAGGACCAATCCAGGTGGAAACCTGCCTCCAACGACGGAAAGAAGTCAAAGCCACTGCTACCGCCGGTCCCCACGGTAACCTCGATCTGCAGGTTCACGTCGGCCACGGCACTGACCTGGGCGCTGACAATGTCTCCCAGCGGATATGACAAAGACGTGATTTCAGGGAAGGTGAAACGGTTACCGCTGCCGGCCGGGTCGGTGATATCAATCGCAAACGATCCGTCAAAGAAACTCTTGTTCGCATAGGCCGCCGGCAATACCGCGCTGCCGTCTTCTTCGAAGCGTGTACCGTCACGGACGTTCAGCAGCAGAAATCCCAGACTGCCTTGAGCCAGATCGTCCTGATTGGCCAACTCAGGAATGGTGATGTCCACACCCACTTCAAGCTCGCCACCCGGGAAGCTTGCATCGCTTGACGCATCCAGGGCGGTATCCATGTAGAACCCGTCGTCCCGGCTGACACCAAAACCCAGAGCCAACGTCCAGCCAAGCTCAACCAGTACCGGTGCCTGTACGTCCAATCCCAAACCGGGTAAACCGATATCAAAACTCAATCCGGACAGTTCCTTGTCGACGCCCGGATCTACTGCCAGGTCGTCCGCGTCGCCAAAGAGGACCGTGAACGTGTCGCTGAGATTGATTTCAAACCGGATGTCATCAGTCTGTTGATCGACGTAGACGCCATCGGGATCCAACGGATGAGGCGCTAAGATGTCAAACCCTGACGGCCCGAGCACATCGACCATTTTCTGGCGGACAGACGATACGTCTTGGTCAGCCAGCAAACGCAACTCAAACAGCAACCCAGCCCGAAAGTCGGCGATGAATTGGGCCGCCTGATCCATGTTGGACCCGACAAACGGTAAGTTGACGCCAAACACTTCTCCGTCGAGTCCGTCTTGGATCAAGCCCAGAAGAAGGTCCAGGCCATCTAGCAGAGCCGACAAGTCTGATCCCAGGTCAAATCCGGTCAGGATCGACGAAAGGTCTGGAAACGTGACGTCTTGGGCACTGGTGGGATTAAACAGATCCGGCAAATGAAAATGCAGATCGGGATTGAGTCGTGAATTGGAATCGGGATAGTAGACCGGCAGCGTTACATCGGCCTCTCCCATGGCGCCAATGCTCAGTGCGCCGACCAGTGCGTTGATACTCGGTTGGGGATTGTCAAGATCAAGGGTATAACCACTGTTGTTTTGGTTTAACCCCACCGTGACACTGGCCGGGTCAGTGGTTGCTAGATCACCGTCTTTGTTAACAACCACACTGCCGTCCTGGACCAGCAGCTCCACCGGTCCCATCCACGCTGAAAATGTCAGATCTTCCCCCAACACGGTCGCTTGGAAGGTCATCCCTGTCGAGTCCCTAACGTAGAACCGCGGGACCTGCGGGTTATCGAAGTCGACGCCCAGGTGCACGTCGACGGTCAAGCCAAGATCGGCTTGCAACTTGCCACCGGCTTCGACACCCACCAAACCGTCGACGTCGGCCACGTTGGCGTCACCGAACGCGGATAGGTCCAGGTTCAAATCCACCTGTTCACTAAACGCCACCGGCTCAAACGCCAGGTCAATCTCCAAATCCGCCCCGTCGTAACGCAGATCCACCAACGGATGGTCTGGCACCAGACCCAGCGCCAGCTCAAGTTTTTCCTCGACCACTTGGATGGTACCGGCCGGATCGTTTTCCAAGTCATCGACAAACATGACAAACTCATCTGCGAAGGCAACGGCGTCGCTGACACTGAAACCCACCACGGGCAAGTCCTGGGCTAGGAACCCAACGTTGCCGACCTCAACGAGCCAGTCTGTAAACGCGCGTAGCATACTGATGATCTGCGAGAACGACAGGTTCTCAAACCCTCGGTACTGGTCAAGACCCGTGACCTGGATCTGCGACGGCAGGTTCGCCAGATCGCTGAGGCTCTGGACATGGCCGCCGGTGTCGCCGTCAAGGAAGATGCCGATCGGAGCCAAAGGATCCGGCAGCGCCGGATTGGCGCTGATCAGAAGGCCGTCGATATAAAAGTTCGCGTCAATGCTCACGTCAAACACGCTGGCCAAGCCGCTAGACGTTAGCTCAGCGAGGGTGGTTCGGCCGTCACCGCCCGGATCGGTGACATTGACGGCAACTTGGCCGGTCAGCAGGATGCCACGATTGTCCAATACCGCAGGGTCTTCCTCGACCGACAAACCCAAAAACCCTAGCGTCGCGATTAACTCGGGATCGTCCAGTTGCCCGGTAATCGCTAACGTGACTTCCGGATCCGTGCCGTCAACGATGTAGAACCGTTCGTTGGCCGGAACACTGTCACCGAGCTGCAAGCCGAGGGTAAATTGAAAAGAAGGGTCGACCGTGAAACTCGCCGTGCCTGACGCCTCGACAGTCAAGCCCGGCACGGCGTTACCCAGGTCAAACCCACCGTCAATTTCGAAAGCGTAGCTGGGAACAGCCGATGTGACATCAAACTCAATGGCCAGTTCACTGCCACTGCCTGTCAGCCGAACGCCCAGCGCTTCTGGATCGACGCCAGCCGTGTGGGCCAGTTTTAAGACCAATTCCTGTAACGTCGGTGTACTAAAGGCCACAGAAGATGGCGTGAGAAGGCCTGCCAAAGAAGCCCTGATCTGATCACCCAGCGAACCACCACGCGAGATGGTCAGGGACGGAGCGTTGCGGTCCGGGGCCGCGTTGATGTTTGCTTGAATGGTTAGCAGCCCGAAATCGACTTCGGAGACCGATCCCTCGAACTCAACGCCGCCCACCCCCAGGTAGGTCACACTGTCCCCCGCTTGAATGCCGTGATCATTGGCAAAATCGGCGTTGATGATTACGGTGAATTGGCTGAAGGTGTCGAAGGTGTCCACCAAGCCGATATGGTCGATCATGGCTCCCTCGAGCACAATAGGATCAGGGTCACCGCTAAGGATCTCGCCCAACGATTTGTCAATCAATGGCAATGGTTGGCCCAACAGATCCAACCCGCTTGCTTGCTCAAGCTGATCGGCCAGACCGGTCACGCCATCGACAAGATCGTCAATACCAACGTTGAGGAACTGCAGCAGGTCGTCACCCGCCGACGAGTTGGCGGTGACCTCGACGCCCAGCACACTGTTGACGTCAGCCCAAGTCAACCCGATCTCGGCGCCCGCCAACGAGATCGGCGCATTCAGACCGGGAAGGATTGCGCCGGCCTCGAAAGTAGCGGAGAAGATCACATCGTCTGCCGCCGGATTGCCGGCAACGTTTGTGCTAATGAAATCTTGGTCCACGCCGGAGAGCCGGTCCATTCTCACCATGCCATCGTCTGCACCGGTCCACAGATTCGCACCGGGATAAACAATGTCCGTTTCAATGCGAACCAACGGATCGATCGCCAGGCTCGCAGCGATCAATTCCACCGCCAGAAACCCAAAGCGGCCACTGGCTTCAAATTGATCAAATTGAAAGTTGGAAATCGTCAACTCCGGTGACGCGAACGCATCAGGATCGACATAGAAACCGTCCTGATCGAAACCAAAGACCATGTGAAGACCTACATCCGCGGTAACATTCAGCGAGCCCAACAAGCCGATCTGGCCCCCCAGTGCTTCGACGTTGAGGTCCGCCGTACCGGAGAAGGTTCGAGTGACCGTCAGATCGATACGGGTATCGTCCACGGTCTCTGTGAGAATGACGTTGCCTGGGACGTCATCCAGCGCGTCGAGTTTTGCCACAAGCGTTGGAAAATCAGTGATGGACAGGCCGATGTCATTGATCGAAAAACCCTCCACCCCGGTTTCAACGATGCGCTGAAACAGGCTCGCACCGATACCACTAAGCGAGATCGCCGGCACTGAGGCGCCGTCGGTGGGGTCACCGATCGGCGCTTCTTCGGCCACGACAATGCCCGACGTGGCACGACCTACAGATGAACGCAACACCGGCAGATCGGCGTTGACTTCAATGACACTGGCCATGTCCTTGAACGCTCCACGCACGCCATCGATCGCGCTGTCAATCGTTCCGTCGTCGACCTGCTCCACGTCGGCTTCTTGCACAACGAGCATGTGCTGGCCGTCGCGGGTAAAGTGAAATCCGAAGCCCGAACCAATCGATTCCACAATGGGTACCATCCCACCGCCGTTATCGAAAAACTGAAGCACATCATGCCCTGATCCGCCAACGAACTTGATCCCATCGGCGCCGGGAAACACACCATTGGTCAGATCAAAGACCAAGGTGTCGGCACCGGTCAAGCCCTGAAATTCAATACCCGTGAGCGTTTCTACGGGTAGGCGAATGTCCGGCTCCGACACCAACACCTGGGCGTCTAACGGCAAGATGACATCGGGATGGTTGAAGTAGACGTCCAAGAAGGCGGGGTTCGCCAGGTTCCGCGTCAGAACCAGGACGTCGTCAACAATCGTCGAACCGTCGTCGGCGAGCGTCACATCACCGGTGATCAGAAGGGTCATGGCTTGGCTGGCCGCCTCGGCCAGCTTTGTCGCCACATCCGGTAATCGCCACACCCCTCGGCCCAGTGTGCCGGTGTGCAGCAGATTTGCTTGCTTGTTGAACTTAAGGTCGTTGACCACTGCGTTCGGCAGCGTCCCGCCGAACTGGGCCCAGAACAGATTCAATCCGCCCGAGGGAAACCCGTAATAAACACCACCTACACCGCCAACGACCACCGCGTCAAGGTCACCGGGCGTGTTCTCCAATGGAATGTATTCAATGGTCCGGAACGAAAGATTCGCCCCGTTCAGTGACCCGGTGATATTGATCCACGTCTGACCGGCGTCCTCGGTCTGATACACCCGGTTTCTATCGATCGCAAACGCCCGTTCCCAGTCGTCGGGATCGACCACCAAATCAACGATTGTCCCAGCACTCGGCGGTGTTGCCACCGTGAACGCGCCACCGGCCACGGTCCGGACGAAGATTTGGTTGCCCTTGGCCGCATAGATAAGATCCGGATTCGATACACCACCTTTCATCCCACCATAAGCCAATCCCTTGAACAGTCCGCCTCCAGCCGGCAGGGTCGCGTGCACGATCCGACTGGCACTGTTCCCCTGGGCGGTCGCTTCATAAAGATTATTCAGTCCCACAAGCATTCGGGTGGGCTGGACCGCATTGAGTACAAAATAGGGTGCGATATGGGGACCACTCTTATCGGCGGCCACCAGTCCGCAACCCCGCGTATCAGTGCCCGTACAGGTATTAATGACACCCGCGGGATCGGTTAAGGTCACCTTGTTGGCAGAGATATTGTTGATAAGGACCACGTCGTTGTCCGCATCGAACACCTCTCGGTGGAAAAATGTCAGTGTGTTACCGAGGTAATAACGTGTCGCTTGCGCGGCGTTCGATTGGTTGTCCACAGCCACGCCAACACCGTCACCCCCGAACCGTGTTTTCCAGAACAGCCGCTCGTCGTCCTCGTCGGTCTCGCCGTCGTCATCGTTATCGACGCCGTCAAACTGAATGATGGTCCCGTTGTCTTGGCTCCCGGCGATCACAACATCGTTGAGCGAATCGTAGGCGACCGCTTCGATTTCATTGACCTTCAGATCGCCATTGAGTGAAATCCAGTGCCTTTTCCCGTCATTGGGGACCGCCGCCGTCTGCACGCGGTCTGTGACACTATGCTCATCGGGATTCAATAGCCTGTAGATTCCGCCGTCGTCCAGCTGAATGATGCTCCCGTCGGTATCAAAAACGATCTGCCGTGAGTCGGCGTGGGGAGCGGTGTTGTTGGCAAAACCACCCACGACCGGCTCCCACAACGAGACCCCAGACGCGTTAATAAATTCACCACGAAAGATGCGGCCGGAAAAGGCGATATTCCCACTCTCCGTCACCGATTTGCCGTCGGGAGCGGTGAACGATCGTTTGGGCTGTACATCCCCGCCTATGAAAACAACGTTTGGATCGCCGGGATGAACGGCAAATGAAAAATGCTTGTCGGCTTGTCCACCGACATGCAGGCCATTGCTCTCTGCAATGGGCATGCCGGTGCCATCGAGCTTGAGCGGGTCTTGTGTGTGCGGCGCTCCCATGGCCACCCACGTTGTGCCCTCATCGTCGGTCCGGAACACGTCGATCAATCGTGGACTGGCTGTGGCGGTTCTCTGATTGGCAATCGCCGCGTAAAGAACAGTCGGTCCACCGCCGAGCGTGTTCGGGCCAGGATGAACGTCTAGCAGTGTCCGACCCACCGTAGCCGCTGACGGCAAGCCGATACTGATGTCCTGCCAAGTAAATTTGTATTGATCTGTCGGGTTTAAGATCCCCCTATAGACACCCCGCTGGCGCACGGCCACGTAGTAGACCAAGTCGTCGTTCGGATCCACAACCACATCGGTCACGGCGCCGGGCGGCAGCTGGTGGGGTTGAATGGTCGCCTCACTGTCGGCAGAGACTTTGGTGAAACTCACACCGCCGTCTGTGCTGATATGTAAACCGATCTTGTCAGGGTTATTGTTCGATCCGTCGGGATTGGCGGTGCCCACAAGCACGACATCCTGGCCGCCTTCCAGGATCGTCGTGGGTAGCACCGTGGCGACAGCGGTGCCTTCCCAGAAGTTGGATGCGATGTGTGTCCAGGTGACCGGCCCGGCACCGACCGGAAGCTGGGGATCGGGCGTGATCTGTCCTTTCAGCAGTCCTGAAGCCGAACCACCGATCGACCCGAAGCTGCTGAACGTGCCGATACCGGCATAGATGACATTTGCGTTGTTGGGACTGAAAGCCAGTGCGCTGATCGACAGTGACGCCTCAAAATCACTCAGTGCGGTCCATGTGACCGATTCGCCTGGGTCGGGCACCTCGATAATACCGTCGCCATCGGTATCTTCACCGTCAGTGACCAGAGACGGGAAAAATCCCTGATCCTCTTGCTCCAAATCGTTGTTGATACCGTCTGACGGCCACAGGGCATTGGCGGCGCGCCAGATCCCGCCGTTGACCGAGCCCACGTACACCACGTTGGGGTTATCCGGGTGTATCGCGATCGCCTGCAAGGCGCCGGAAACCGGCCGATCGGGAATGCCCTCCACCGTGCCACCGCTAATGCTTGCCGGCCCCACTTCCTGCCAATCGAAAGTCACCGGGGTCGACAGTGCCGACGAAGACGACACGGGCGCTACCGTCGCTAGCGTCGCCTCATTTTGGTGTAACGGCGCGGGAGCTGTCAGGCCATCGCCTGAGAGCAAAATCCGTGATTCAAGCCGTTCTAAACCTTCAAATGCGACCGGCCGATGGCATGGCTCGTGGCCTGAACGCTGTCGGCGATTCAGCCCCATCCGGTTACGGAACCCTCGCCATCGGCGTCCCAATTTCATCAATCGTGTCATGTTTCGAACCGTCACACGTCACCCTCGTTCAAGAATGAGTGTCCACCCGACGGTGAACGAAGTCACATACCTTGATTTGTAAGTACACGCCGGTCCACCGAATGCCCAAGAGCAAAACAAGTCGCCGGCCGTCTTGTTTTTTGTAAGATTTATTCTCCTCTTCGAGCCACCGGCCCAGCGTCATCGCTGCAGAAGCGCACCGGGCATTCTGGGCATGTCACTTAGTTATACCAGCAGACCCTACGATTCTTTCACCTGGCTAAAAAAAATTTACAGCGCTAGCGCATCGACCAAGGCAAACCAAGCAGGGCAGACAGGATACAAACTCGATAGGATTTCACGTTCGATCTAGGCTAGGATGAGTCAAGATCTTACGGCGCATCGCATATTTCTTTGCGCATCGGATATTTATTAAGCCCTATCATCTGATATTTGATGATTAGATTGTGTGATTGACGCCGTAGGCGTATCGGTCTTTCGGTCATGACCTTGGCGTGGCTTGCCGGGATCGTCTTGGGCTACACAATCTGTGACCGGCCCATGCGTGCCCGCCATAGCACGATGCCCAACCCGACACACATCAGCAGCCCGGTCGGCTCCGGCACAACGGTAAGCGTGCCTTCGATCTCCTGGCCGTTGTTTGGAATCACCGGATTGGCCAGACCGTCGAAGAGCACTGTCGACGCGCCCAGGACAGAGGTGAGTTTCAGAACAAACGCTCCGGATTTCAGGCCTGTGGTATCAACTTCTATGGTGGCCAATACACCGGTTGCGGGGATAGGTACCGTGCCCGCCGCGGTGGTGGTTTCCCAGAACGCTTGTCGTGGCAGTGACCCCTTATCGCGACTTCCCGTGTGATTGGATTCGAAAATGGTTCCCGTCACCAGGTCCACGGCGCCGATCTTGGGACCGACGGTACCGTCGCTGATTTGCATCGCCAGCTGTACGCCGGCGAGCTGGGGATCACCGACTTCGTGCTGGATCATCACCGGGATGAGCGTTTTGCCGTCTTGAGCCACTTCCTGGACACCCAAGAAGATCATGGCGCCGTGCACAGCGCCTGTTTGACATAGCACCCAAAACAAGGCGAGCCACATCCCCAGGCGACCTTTGTCGACGAACCGATCGAAGCGATCGTCCGGCAACCGGTCCCACCTGTCGAAGATGGTCTGAACAGTGTCGTTCTGTGTGGTCACGGGCCTTGATCTAGGCGGGCAATGGATGGTCATGATCAGTCCTTCTCCGGCTACTTCTAACCATCTGGTGTCATCCGCGGTCGACACCTGCAAACGCGGAAATCAGATTCATTAACAACCAACGAACCTACCACCGCTCATAAGAACACCCAATCCGTATTAAACGCCGTCCTGCTGACGGGTCAACTTCTTCAACACCTGCCCATCATCCTGGAGCTGCAGAACGTCCGTTAGATTCATGTCTCCAGAGACCGACGCGCTGTGACGACGATGGCTCAAACGATCGGCACTCGACGCGGTCGACACCCCCGCCGGTGACGTTCGGAGATTGACCGTTCTAGCCGGTAACCGCCCGACCCGCCGCCGTGCACGCACGCTCCTGTCGTGACTGCTCAAATTCGCTTCTGTTGCATCGATCTGGACCACCGAAGCGTTGGTGTTGGTTGGTTCGTCTGATTCTGCGATCACCGCCGGGACCCGGCCAACCGTTCGATCAATCAACAACGTGGGTGCAATAATCCCCGTACTGCCGAGCAGCTGCTGCGACGGTGGATCCACAGCCGCGCCGGTAACCGACAATTGAGAATCGGCCACGGGTACCGTCACGAACGCCACCAGTCCTGTGACACCACTGGTCGGTGGTGCCGCCGGTACGGCGATCAGTTTCAGCGCCGTCACCGGACTGGTGGCATGAACGCGGGCAAGCAGTTCATCGGCTGCACCCACGTCGCGGTCGCGGTTGAAGTCGTAGACGTTGGTGATCCCCGCCGGGTTCACGGGCGACCGCGGGTTAAGCCGAACCAATAGCTGATCACGCACACCTACATGGGCATCGGTCGTGCTATCTCCTGTTTCTCCGATCGCGTTGCCGAAATAGAACACGTCCGGCGCGTCCAGTCCGGTGGCGGCGGTCTGCTTTACCGTCACCTGCAACCATTGTTTCTGGATCGCGTTGTCGGACCAGATGACCGTGACCCGGTCCGAACCTCCAACACCGGCACCCGAACGCACGGTAACACTTTGCGGCGCAGGGGCTGCCGTCCATTGCGATAGATCCTCGCCATGACCGACGTGGAACTGGAAGTCGGAAGCGCCCAACGGTGTGTCGGGCCGGTCGGCGATATCAACCATGATCCCGTTAATGCCACGGCTGTAGCTGGTATAGTTGGCCAACGAGGCTGTGCCGCCGGGCAGCAGTGCCTGTTTGTCAGTGGCGATCGCGCCGTCGTCGTTGGCGTTCGCCGCCGCTTCGTTGCCGTCAAAGGACGAACGGTTATAGAAAATGTGGCGACCAGCAATCTGCGAAGTTCCTGAAACGCCCAACGGAATCACCGTCGTTGCTGTGCTGTCGTCGTCGGAGATCGACAGTTCGACCTCAAATTGTCCGGGCCCGTTGTAGATATGAGAAGCACTGAAACCGTAGTGCTGTCGGCCGTTAGCTTGACCCGTCGGTTGGATCGATAGCGGAAACACGGTCCCGTCCCCGTAGACGATCTTGCCACGAATGTCATCTGCAATGACGTCGGACAGCGTGCCGGAAAACGTGACCAGCTGACCTAACTGAACCGATCCTGGCACTGCTGACAACACGGTCACCTGTGGGTCGACGTTGAGCGATGTCACCGTCACCGTGGCGGTATCGACGCCCCCGTCGTCGTCGCTGATCGTGAGCTTGACCGTATACAGACCGTCATCTTCGGCAGTAAATACCAATGTGCCATCTGTGCCATCGGCCACGACCTGATCGTTGTCGCTGGTGACCTGCCAGAGAAACGTGTGCGTGTCGGCAACGCCGGGGTCGTCAAACGTCGCCACGAGGTTTACCACATCGCCTTCGACAACGGTCTGGTCCGGTCCGGCGGAGACATTCTCAGGGGCAAAGTTATGAACTGTGATGGTGGCTTGGTCGCTATCTTGACCGCCGTCGCCGTCATCAACCGTCACACTCACAACGAAAACACCGTTGTCGTCAGGGGTGAAGCTGAAACCCGGCTGTGTGCCAGACGCCACCAATTGACCGTCTGCGGTCACTTGCCACGTGTAGGCCAGATCGTCGTCCGTACCCGGATCGGTCGCCATGGGGAACGCCACCGTGTCACCTTCGGCAATGATCTGATCAGGGCCGGCATCGAGCACTGGCGGCAGGTTGTCAACGGTGATCGTGGCGGTATCCGTGTCGGAGTCACCGTCGTCGTCGGTCACGGTCAGTGTGACCAGGTACTCGCCATCGTCGGCGGGTATAAACACAAAGTCAGGATCGTCGCCACTGGCGACCACCGTGGTGTCTCGGCGGACCTCCCAGATGTAGGCCAGCGTGTCAGCTGTTCCGACATCGGCACTGGTGGGGAACGTGACCGTGTCGCCCTCATCGACCGTCTGATCCGGACCGGCATCGGCTGTTGGCGGTCGGTTATCGACCGTGATGGTCGCGGTATCCGTTTCTTCACCGCCGTCGTTGTCCGTCACGGTGACCTTGACGGTATAGATACCGTTGTCATTGGGCATGAAGGTGAAATTTGGCAGGATATTGTCTTGGATCGCCTGTCCGTTGTCAGCGGTGACCTGCCAGAGGTAAGTCAATGTATCTAGTGCTCCCGGATCAGTCGACAGCGGGAAGGTGACAAGATCACCCTCATGAACGGTGCGATGACCACCGGCGTTGGCCAATGGCAGAGCGTTACCGACCTCGATTGTCGTTGTGGCGGTATCCGAAGCGCCTGTGTCGTCGGTCACTGTCACCGTGACGGTATACGTCCCGTTGTCGACCGGCGTAAAGCTAAAGCCAGCTTCTGTGCCATTGGGAATCAGCTGACCGTTGCTAGCGGCCACTTGCCACAAAAACGTCAGCGTATCCAAATCACCCGGATCAGTTGCCGCTGGTGGGAAAGTGATCATCTGGCCTTCCAAGAATTGGGGTTGTGGATCGTTGTCGTCAGCCAGTAGTGTAGGTTCGTCGGCGAATGTGGACTGGGTGGTCAAGGTCAGAGTATTTGAGTTGGGTGTGATGTCAGCGGTCGGTGTCAGAACAACCACCGGCGGAGCGTTCTCAACCACGACCAATACCGAGTCCGTATAGACGCGGTTGTTGTCATTTTGGTCCATCGCCGTCAACGTCACCGTGTAGAGACCCTGGTTATTGGGTGTGAAACCAAAGGTATCTCCCGAGCCGTCCGGCACCGATTGACCGTTGTCGGCGGTTACCTGCCACGACAAATCAAACTGGCTGCCATTGGAAAGATCCGGATCCGTCACCGAAGCCGACAAGGTGACCGAATCGCCTTCGGTCACAAATTGGTCGGGACCGGCGTCGGCGACGGTACGGTTACCGAAGTCGATACCTGTGGCCAACTGACTCGGTCCGTCGAAAGACACCTGTTGCACAGCCACGACAGACTGAGGATCAACGACAATCGCATCCACACTGGGCTGCTGGTTACCCGGAGATAACTCGACCACGTCGTAGGTGACGGGGTAGCTGTTGGCAAACAGGCCGGTGACCGCGTAGTCGCCATTGGCGTCGGTCACGGTCGTTGTTTCGCCGTCGTCCAGCACACGATCGCCGTCCAGATCCACAAAGACGGTCACGCCCTCAAGACCCGGTTCGTTGTCGTCCTGAACACCGTCCCCGTCCAGGTCATTGAATTTGGTACCGTAAATGGCGTTCACACCGGCGGCGGTGAAGCTAACTTGGCTAAACTCAATATTGTCCAGACCGATGTTGTCGCTATCGTTGCCCAAGTTCCTTGCGTCGATCCTGATCTTCAGCTGTGGTGACGACAGCGTGTCATCAAAGTCCAAGTGAGTGTGCTGCAAACCGTTCAGATCGCCTTCGACTTTTACATTCGCTTGCGAGGAGACGATCTGCCCCGATACGTCCAGCACGCTCACCGAGTTAATGGTGTAGTCTGAATTCGCAAAACCGGCCAGATCAAAGCTGTGCAAGGCGACCTCGAAACCCGGATCGGCCGTCAGTGTCACCTCTAAGACCCCAGCGCCTTCACCGCCCCGGTAGATCACATCTGATCGATCACCGTAACCGACGTTCCAACGCCTAACGTCCAACGGATCTGGTCCATATTCCACGGTGATATTGGGCGTGTTCGGGCCCCGGACACCGCTACCGTAACCAAAACCATTCTGTTGATCGGCCGTCACACGGTCACCATACGCCTGCGAGACGATAGATCCGTTCGTTCCCGTAGGTTCGAACGTCAACACAGTGGCCGTATCGCGACCTCCGCTGGCTGTCACCGCTGATCCGGCCGTGAAGTCGAAACTCAATGAGTCGGTGCGGTTTCGCCAATCGTGCAAGAAGGCCGCGCTGTCATGGGCGTTCACCGTGATGCGAGCGGTGCCGACAAATGCCGGGTCAGGGTTTAGGTGTAACAAGGCACCGTCGACGGCCACCTCAACCAGAGGGTTGTCACTGTTGGCGGTGAAGAAGACCGTGTCACCGTCAGGGTCCGTGGCAGAAAGGATCACCGGTCGAATCCGGCCTTTGACCAGCGTGGGTCGCTGATCAACCATGAATGCGCCATTTGATAGCGCGCCATCATTTTGACCGGTCGCAGAATCGGACACTGTCGTACCGGTTGCGCCGTCAAGCTTCCAATAACCGGCCAGGTCCTGCTCCGTGCCGCTTAGTCGACTATTCATGAACTGCTGGATTTGCACTTCGCTGCGGACCGTCTTCCAAACACGGACGTCAGCGATATGGCCACCGAAAAACTGTGTGGGGCCCTGGCGCCCACCGATCCATAAGTCGTTGAGATCACCGTCGACGTCGCCGATGGTCGCACCGCCCTGCGTCGTTGTGTGAACAACATTGCCGTTGGCGTAGGTCGTGATTGCACCGGCGTCGAAGGTCACCGCCACATGCGTCCACTGACGCAGCGGTGCAACAAAGCCGGTATTGACCCAATTCCAAGTCGACCCGGTGTTCGCGATCGCCCAGCGGATGGTCCCGTCGGGGAACCTGGCGATTTCGTATTCGCCCTCTTTGTTGACCACGATGCCCCCAGCTCCCGGGGTGCCGTTGTTGGTGGGCTTAATCCACGCTTCGAGTGTCAGTGCGTCAGACGCCACAAGATCTGTGGCCGGCCCTACATTGATGTGGTCATCGGTGCCGTCGAAGGTCGCCATCTGACCCGTCAGCCCCAGCGGCAGGCCGGCCAGTGAACCGTCATTGCCATTGGCCGTCACGTCGCTGACAACGCCATCGTCCTGAACCGAACCCAACAGGTAGTAGGCCGCTAGTCCCGATTTGTCGCCGGCCAGACGCCGATGCATATCGCTCTGGATCTGATCACCGGTGCGGGCAACGTTCCAGATGCGAACCTCTTCGATCTGACCGACAAACGGTGAGAAGTTACTGCTAATCTCTAGCGTGTCACCGATGACCAGTGGACGGTTGTGTGAAACGGCATCGCTTGTTCGCACATCCGCTGACCCCACCAGCTCACCGTCCAGGTAAACGCTCAGTTGGCCCGTGTCACGGTTAATGACACCCGCAAAGTGATGCCACTTACCGATCTTAACCGAACCTTCTGGTGTATCAACGGTCTGCTGAGAGCCGTCGGCTGTTGACAGGTGTACCAACCCAGACGAGTGGATAAAGGCTGCGTAGGTCCGTCCGCCGGAGCTGATGCCGTTGCCCTTCTGGACAAGTGGCATCCACGCGTTGGCAAACTGGTCGACCTTGAACCAAGTCTCAATCGTTATCGTTCTTTGAATGTCCAGACTGGGACTGCTGGCCACCTCAACCCGGTCGTTGCCATCAAACGATAGCACTTGATTGACGTCGTTCTGCGGCGGGATCGATTCAAGCACCGGTGCGTCGTTGGGCGTCAGTGATACCACCAGCCCACGATCCTGCACCGCAGGGGCAAAGATCTGATTCGTCGTGACCGGAACAGCCGATTCGGACAGATACAACACCTGACCATTTTCCATTTGCTGGGCTTGGGCTTGGGTCTGGATCCCACCTTGTGACCCGACGAAGTTGAACCATGACGCGTCCTCGGGCACCAGTGTCATGTAGACCGCAAACGCGTCCAATTGCCCCAGCGTCTGCGGGCCGGCACCACCGAACCGAAGATCATTGGCATAGCCGCCTGCTGCTAGCGGTGCGATGTGGCCCTCGGCACCCACACCCCATTGCGGATTGCTCAACGCCTGATCGGTCAGGTTGGCAAACAAGATCACGTCGTAACCGACAAAGTCGTCACTGAAGCCCGATGGCCCAATGTCCAAACGAATCAGCGCCGCCCTGGCCGCCGCTGGCGCACCGTCGAATATCTCCGCTGACAACAGCTCGCCGGCATCGAGCCCTGTCAATCCGAACACTTCTGCCCCACCGGGCAGATTTGGGATATATGGCGTGGCCGCGCCGTCGGCCAGGAACGGATTGGCGCCCCGCGTGCCTGCAAATGATTCCTGACTGGCGTCGACCGTCAACCCAGTTAGGAACGCTGCGGTGTTGGAACCAAACAGGAACCTGCCCAGTCCACCGTCAGCGGCACCGCTACCACCGGCGCCGCCAGAGGTGTCAATGTCTAAACCGTTCACCTGCACTGTCGTTCCGACGAGCTTGACCGTGCCGCCAGCACCGCCACCGCCGCCGCCGCCAGTACCGCCGTTGCCACCGTTGCCGCCGCGGCCGCCGGTCGCGCCGCTGCCACCGCCCGAACTGCCACCGACGCCACCTTGACCGTTGGCGCCATTGGTGCGACCGCCGGGTGACGACAACCCGTCTTGACCGTCACCACCCAAGGCTTGGAAGGTCGCTGACGAAATGTCCAAATCGCCCAGCGCGACGATTTCGACCGCACCGCCGCCGAAGCCACCTTGACCACCGGTGCCGCCAATACCGCCTTGACCGCCGCCGCCACCGTTACCGCCACGACTACCGCTGGTGCCGTTGCTGCCACCTGAGAACAGACCAGCCTTTTCACCGCCTTCACCGCCGCCGCCTGAACCACCGGATCCACCGCCGCCGCCGCCGCCGCCACCGGCACCGCCGCCAGAGCCACCGGCACCGCCACCGGAGATTAAAGGTCCGGTCACGACGTTCTGTCCGCCGCTACCACTGCCACCCACATCGCCACTTTCGCCGGAGAACCCGGGTCTGCTAGAACCGGCTGACCCATTGCCGCCGTTGCGGCCACCGCCGGCGCCACCAAGCTGGCCCACACCATGCGCACCCTGCGCTCCACCACCGCCGCTGGCGCCTGCCGCGCCGCCGCCGGTATCATTATTTACCGCACCGCCACCGGCCGAACCGTCGACACCTTGTTGTCCCACGGCACCGACACTGCCCGAGCCACTGGAACCGCCCCGATTGCCGGCCGAGCCGTTACCAAACGGTGCACCGCCACCTTTTCCGCCGCTCCCGCCGTTACCGAGACCGCCGCCAATGCCGCCGGCACCACCGACACCACCGGTCCCGCCAAGATCAGATACGCCACCGCCAGGGCCGGCCTCAGTGTCGGTTGCCGAAACCTCGAACACTGCACCGGGATCAATGATCACATTGTTACCACCCACGATAGACGCAGCGTTTGAACCGGTAACGGTGATTCGATCGCCGCCGATACGCAGGTCACCTTCCACAAAGAATGTGGCAACCCCGCCGGTCACCTGGGCCGTAAATTCCACGCCGTAGAAAGCGTTGGGGTTATCGTCTTCGTCACCGGTGATCGTCAGCGCATCGGTATTGATTGCAATGATCAATGACTCTGTGGGACTTTGCCCCACGTCGTCACTGGCACCGGTACCTGAGAAGAACAACTCGTGGGCACGGTTGTCTAGCGGGTTGTGATCTAGCACCAGCGTCTTTAGGGCCGGTAGTACCGGTTGGGTACGAACCAACCGGACCGAATCGGCCGCGACCAAACCGTTACTGGCGCCGGACAGGACCACCTGCACCTTTTCGGTCGTTTCCGTCACGGTGACCG
The DNA here is from genome assembly GCA_965222495.1 of Phycisphaeraceae bacterium. Classification (GTDB taxonomy): domain Bacteria; phylum Planctomycetota; class Phycisphaerae; order Phycisphaerales; family Phycisphaeraceae; genus CBDCUA01. The sequence continues at coordinate 730,872 of CBDCUA010000006.1, forward strand.
ATCCAATCGATTGCCACGGCCGGCCGCCGGCCACGGGGCCGTCAGGCGCCAGCGCTTGATTCACCGTAGCGGTCTGCTGGCCCTCAACCAGGTACAGCACCTGGCCATTGGCCAACTGCGGGGTGGTGGCGATGATGTCGACGTCTGGGTTATCCGTACTGGCTGCCCTGACACTAAATTGCTGCGTTAGACTTGGGATCACCGTGGCGTAGACCTCAAATGCACCCAATTGATCCAGACCAACCGGTCCACTGCCGCCAAAGATGATGTCACTGGCAAACCCGCTGGTGAGTAGCGCACTGATGTGGCTGTCAGAACCCGCTCCCATCCGTGGGTTGTCGATCACATCACCGGTAAGATTTGCTAAGAGCAGCACGTCGTGACCCACGAAGTCGGCGTCGAAGCCGACCGGTCCAACGTCTGCGCGAATCAACACAGCACGTGCGCCTTCAGGTGCGTGGCCAAAGACGTCACTGGTCAACAGATCCCGAGCGTCCAAACCGGTCAGACCAAACACTTCCGCTCCGCCGACTAGATTGGGCAGATACGGTGTAGCCGTGTTGTCGGCCAAGAACGGATTGGCAGCACGAGAACCCTCGAAATCTTCCTGTCGAGCATCGATCACCCATCCTTCGTCGACGGTCACCGCTGTGTTACTACCGAGCAGGAACCGACCCAGATCACCTTGATTGCCCCCCACACCACCGGTCGCGTCGATCGTCAGGTCATCGGCCTTTACGTCAGAAGCGAAAATCTTGACCGTGCCACCGGCGCCACCGCCGCCAGCGCCACCGCCAGCGCCCGTACCACCGTCACCACCTCGACCACCCGCTGCTCCGTCGCCGCCACCGCTGGAACGGTTGACGCCCGAAGTGCCATTGACGCCCGTCGTGGGCTCGACCGGTGCCGGTGTGCCATCGGTACCATCGCTACCGCCGGCCAGGAACGTCGATGAAACAATATCGAAGCGACCTCGAGCAACGATCTCGACCGCGCCGCCGCCATAGCCACCGTCGCCGCCATCGCCACCGTCACCGCCCGTGCCGCCAGAGCCGCCCACACCACCGCCACCGCCGGACTCGCCGGTGGTCCCGTTACTAAACAGTCCCGCATTTGTACCGGCTTCTCCGCCACCGCCGGAACCGCCAGAACCGCCACCGCCACCGCCACCGCCGCCGCCGCCTGCTGCGCCGCCACCGCCGCCGCCGCCGGTGATCACTACGCCCGTCGCACTGTTCTGACCGCCGGTGCCAGATCCGCCATCGCCACCGGCGCCACCTGGTTGACCGACTTGGCTAATACCGTTGCCGCCGTTGCCACCGTTACCCGTGCCGGCAGATCCGCCCGATTGACCGACGCCGCGCGCACCAGACACGCCGGCTGCACCGGACACACCGCCAGCGCCACCGCCGATAGCGTTGTTGGCACCGCCGGTACCGTCCTGGCCCATGGTGCCCGCGGTTCCCTGACCACCCGTGCCGCCGGATCCGCTGGCCCCGCCCTTCTTGCCGTCCTTCCCGCCGCCAAACGGCGCTTTGCCGCGGCTGCCACCTGAACCGCCACCGCCGGCGCTGCCGCCGCCGCCACCGGTCGCACCGCTGCCGCCGGCCTGGCCGGAACCCGGCAACCCGCCGCCGGGACCGGGTTGTGTGTCAGTGGCGGAAATATCGAATTGAGCGCCGGCATCGATCGTGACATCGTCACCGACCATGATCGACAGAGCATTGGGTCCTACGATCGTGATCGTATCGGCGGGAATGTGCAGGTCACCGGCGACAAACAGTGTCCAGACATCGCCGATCAGGTCATGAGTAAACGGCGTACCGTAGAACGTCGCGTCGTCGTTGTCATCGCCCTCGATCGTAAAGTTGCCCGTGTCAATGGTCACCACGTCGCCGCCGGGCAAGGCACCAGGGTCGACCGGTGCCACCAAGTCACGGAAGAGTTCAAATCCGCTTGCCGTTTGTGTACGGTCGGTGGTCGAGAACGTGTAGATGACCGACGTGGACCGGCTATCGTCTTCGGGCCAGGTCACCAGCACTTCATAGCTGCCCGGCAACGGCTCGACAAATTCCCACTGTGCGGTCTGATCGGTGTCGTCGACGCGACGGAATCGGTAATCGCTTTCAAATGATCCGTCGAACGGGTTGAGGTTACCCAGAAACGGTGTGCCCAAACCACTTTCGGTATAGCCAGGATCACCGTCGTCGATGACACGCTGACCGACCAACGCCTCGACATTGTGAATGTCGTTGTCACTGAGATTTAGCAACTCCAGTGTGTCTAAGTCCACCAGCGGACGTACATCCTCAATCGCATTGTGAGCCAGGCTCAGCACACGCAGGCTATCGAATTCCGCCAGGCTGGTGATATCGATCAACGTAGGTGCCGGATTGACAGACGTGGTGCTGAGAACCTGCGCTGCGGTTCCCGGTGTGGCGTAGCTCAGCTGAATACCGCCCACCTCGTCGTTGGAGAAGTATTCCACGCGAAGGTCGTACACGCCTTGATCCAACACGATCGTCTGAGACTTGGTCGTCAACGAATGCACACCGCCGTGATCGATCACCAATTCGTCATCGATAAACAGCTGGCTGCCATCCTCGCTTGCCAAGAAGAACGTCACGTCGGTGCGGTCACTGACCTGCACTTGCCCGGTCCACCGCGACGCAAAGTTGAACAAACCCGAGCCACCCACTTCGTCGAAAATCGACTCAAAATCAATCGCCGTGTGCTGACGTGTGTCGTCAGTCGGCGATTCGTTGGGACCCAAGAAGCCGCCCACTTCACGCAAGTTGGAGAACTGACCGACCAATCCGGGCTCGGTGATATTCACCGATACCTGGCCCGTATGGTCAATACTCAATACCTCTAACTGATCTAGCGCCGCCAATGCTGAGGGATCGGAAATGGCATGGCCATCGAGGCTCAGACCCAGCAGCGACGAGATCTCACCCAGGAAGGTCAGGTCACCCTCACCCTCTTGATTGATCACATCGCTCAGCTGATTGAAGTCCAGGCTCAGGTATTCCAGCTGGCCCAATCCGATCAAACCGCCGGTGTCACCACGACGCGGCACCAGGGCAAACACGTCGTCGATGTCATTGTTGGCAAGGGTCAGTGTGCGGAGGTTGACCGCATGTTCCAGCCCCGACAGGTCCGTCACACCCAGGCCCGCGGCGTCCAGGCGCGTGAGACTGGCCAGGTCGGACGCGAAGATCGGCTCATGGATCAGTGGCGTACCCAGATATGAAATGGTCACCGGGCCCCCGAGCTGATGGACCATCACGGATTGGAGATGGGGATCGGTGATACCAATCTGTGGATCGGGTTCAAACCGTCGACGATTGCTAGCTTGGCCTGTCGGAATATCGTCGTTTGGATCCTGCCCAATCTGGTCCTTGATCGTGTCCTCTGGCGCGGCATCTCGAATCTCAATCTGCTCTCCCACAAAGGTATCACCACCGCTTTGACCGAATAGACGGTCTAGCTCGTGATTGCCCACGATCGCATCTTCACCCTGACCCCCGAATATTGTGTCCCGATCGGGCGAGACGTCCATCTGGTGTGAACGACCGGCAATTGGAGCCACCACGGCGATCTGGAAGGAGAAGTCTTGCGTCTGCAGCGCCGGCTCGGGGTTGTAGACACGTAGCAAGTACGTACCTGCCTCGGTGCCGTGCAGTGGGATGACCGATTGCCCAGTGGCCACCACGGTGCCGTCTTCGCGGACCAGGTCACCCACCACACCGTTTGTTTGGCTGCGCGATACGTTGAGCACCGGCCCCTGGCCTGGCACAACGGTACGCTGAACGTCCAGGATGGGAACCTCGGGCGCAAACGACGCCTCAAGCCGCGCGGTGATCCGGGTTCGACCGGCGGCAATGGCTTGGCGTACCGCCTGAGTGATATCGACTGTCAGTACCGTGTCGCCGGCACTGACATCGACCAATGCTGTGAAATTGGACCCGGCTGAGCGGTCCGCGACGGTGACCTGTCCGTCACCTTCTTCTGTGACCACACTTAGTCCAAGCTGCACCGCTTCGGATGCCGCCTGGACCAATGGCAGCGTGAGCTCGACACGCCCGATCACATCGAACTGGTCCCGGAACGCGAGCAAGCTGGTGATATCAAATTCGAACACACCGATGTGACCGGCCCCAGTGCCACCAACCTGGACGGTCTGGTCACGCACGATATCGAAACCGCCACTGCCGTTGGACACGAGTGTCGCCTGATCCGTTGCACCGATCTCAAACGCCACGTCATCACCCGGTGGGCTCAGTCGGATCACATCACCAAACCGGCCGTCGCCGAGCGTCGTGAATCGGTACCACCGATCGGGGTCGGTTACGGCGCTGGTGGCCGGGGAAAGCGTAAAGTGGGTCGAGTCAGCCGATCCGTCGCCGTCGATGTCCAGATCGGTGAACACCTCGGGCCTGCCCGTGCCACGGTTGACTAAGAAATCACCGCTGCCCGTAACAGTCCGGTTGGCCAGATCAAACACATCGCCGGCGTCGGGCAGTTGGACCGGCACCGGTAATCCGTAGATCACATAAGCCTTGCCCGCGTTTGAACGCAGACCCGTGGCTCTGGCATCGGCGTGATCGGCGATCACCAGAAGATCATCGATGCGGTCACCGTTCAGGTCCCACCCGGACGTGAAGGGGAGCCGACCCAGCTGGTCGCCATCGTTTTCGCCCTCCAGAACGACGTCGGCGTCGGATAGTAACACCTGACCGCTCTGGTCACCGATCGACCAGAAGACCGACACATGACCGCGATCGTCTTGATCAATGACCGTTCCGTCGGCACGCTGCAACAGTGAGCTTGTCAGGCCAACGGCCAGGTCCTGCCGACCGTCGCCGTTGAAATCGCCCGCCGTGACCACCGGCGCTCCGACAAACGCCGCACCGAGCTGAACGTCCGCCGCTTGATCGCGTACAAAGACAATATCGGCCGCGTCGGCCGCCCTGACCGGACCGCTGTCGATATCCGCCGCACCATTGATCACAAACAGGCCGCCGACGGCGCCCTGACCGTCTTCTTGCATACGGCCAATCACGATTTCGTCGTAACCGTCCCGGTTTAGGTCACCCACGGCCGACAGCGAACCGCCTAAAGCGAAGTCCTGCCAAATCGCTTGGCTTTGATCATCAAGCTGGATCGTCTGGTTGTTCATACCCGCCCGCCCGGTCACCAGATAAGCCCGGCCGATATCGGGCAAGAGCGCGAATCCGTTCTTAAACTGCACAAACTGATCGTTGGCCACCAACAGATCGTCTAGACCATCGCCGTTCACATCACCGGCCACGATGGTGCGATAGTGTGAACCGCCCATGAAGTTCGTTGCCGATACGCCGAACCCCACCAGGGTCTCGACCACCGGAGCCAGGTCCACACTGCCTGGATCAAAGCGGGCCAGGAACTGGTTTTCATTGATGTTGTGGGTGACACTGTCGGTCAGCAACTGACCGGAGAACACACGTCCCACACCGCCCAGCGCCACCGTATCCGACGCGACCATGACGTCATCGAACCCGTCGCCGTCCCAGTTGACCGCTTGCAGTGTCGCACCGGTACCGGCGAAGCTGGTCGAAGCCAGTGTAATGGTAAATACACGCACCGGTTCTTCGGGCGCCGGGTTCTGCAGCTGAGCCAGAACTGATCCGTCGATGTGGCGCGGAAGATCCGGCGATCCGGTGATGACCGTGACCACTGTCGAACCGCCATTGACACGGGCAAACATCAGGTCGGCCAGACCGTCATTGTTGATGTCACCCGTGCGTGTGGCGGGCCGCCCCAGGTCAGCCAGATCCACGATGATCTCGGCGGCAAGCGAAATGTCCTCAACCGTGTCCAGCGCCAACGGACCGAACAAGATATACGCCTTGTCCACACCCGGATCCAACTGATCGGTCGGGCCGGCGCTGATCAGCATCATGTCATCTAAACCGTCACCGTTAAGATCACCGATATTCTGCGCTGTGCTGAGCATCTGGCTGGTGATCGCTCCTTCCAGGGCAAACGCGTCGCGGATCTGCGGATCGTTATCTTGTAGGTTTGCCCCTTCAGAGCCGTTGTCTTCAGTAGCGATCGGCAGCGGCGTGGCCAGATCGAATACGAACCGCTCAAACAAGGTTTCGGTGTCGTCCGACCCGTTGTCATCAGGTATCGGTGCGGCCTCAAGCGGCTTGCCGAAATAGACGTGCGTGCGGCTGCCCAATGACTCGGCGACGGCCAGGTCGGCTGCGGACCCGTCACTGGTCGTGCCGACACCGGCAAATGCCAGTGTGTTCGGTGAAGCACCGGCTTCAGAGAACACGGCACGATTGGGCTCAAAAACAAGATCAGGCACGGTGAAGCCGAGCGCCGCCGGATCGGGGCCACCAAAGAAGACCTGAACCACTTGGTGCTGAACCTGACCTTGACCCCCCAGTGCCGGTCCACGCTCGAAGAAAGCTGCGCCCAGATCGTCAAAACCGTCTTGGTTTAGGTCACCGATCCGGCGCATCGTCATTGCATCGAACACCGTGCCCACGTTCTGGAGGTTGACCGGCCCTGACGCAGGCAGATCTTCGCTGAGGATCACGTAACTGATACCATGATCACTGCGCTCTTGGGTGACTATCACATCGGGCGTGTTTTGAGCGTCCGTTCCGTTAACATGACCGGCCGCGCGGACGGCCACGCCGTGAAGGTCACCCAGACTATCGGATAAATCGATGGCCACCGCCGCAGCCACACTCAGGGCCACATCACCGCCAGCGGCGGCGAAGGGCTCTTCCGTTCCGTGCACAATAAAGGCCTGACCCGCAACAGCGTCCACCACAGCCACATCGTCTAATCCATCGTTGTTCACATCGCCGATACCGGCCACGCTGGGCGTACCGCCTGGCTGTGGACCGCCGATCGTGAACGTGTCGTCGGCTTCAATCACAGGTGCAACCGTCAACGCCACGTCGTCGATATACCAACCTTCAAAATCGTTAAGACTCCGGTCGATCGAATCGAAGTCAAACCGGATAAAGATCTCGTCGTCACCCACGAAGTCGTTGAGGTTGATCTCCAGGTGATGCCAACCCGGCGTGGGATCAGTCAGCGCGATGGAATTGGATCCCAACGTGCCGTTCTGGTTGTCGGCGACCGTGACATCACCGGTCGAGCTCTCAATGACGACCTGAGCGATATCCTTTCCGAGCTGACCCTCTGTTTCCAAGAAGTAGTTGAATGATAAAGACGCCTGAGCCGCTTGGCTTAGGTCCACGGCACTTGCGATGCGGATCTGACCGTGCGGCCGACTTGTCGTATCAACATCAAATGAGCCATCGCTACCGAAGTGCATGCTGTTGGGTGCCGAATGGCCAGGATCTGCGCCACGCTCGTCTGACAGGCTCCACAGGCCGGCGCTGTTCAACACACTGACAATGAACGGGTCATAGACACGGTCTGGGCCAGGGAGCACTTCCTCGACACCGCCACCGCCCAGCGTGCCGTCGAAGCCGTTGGGTGTCTGGTCTATGGCGGTGGCCCCAGCGGACTCGTTGAAACGATACAACGCGCGAAGCCCTGACTGATCACCGCCGATCGCACGATCGAAGTTATCTTGGATTTCTTGGACCGAGCGAACGACACTCCAGACACGCACTTCATCGAGCCGGCCGCGCAGGGCTTGTGACGATTGGAAACTGCCACCAACAAAGTCTTGATCTTGACCCAGGACCAACCCGTCCTCGGCAACCACAAGGGTGGCCATGGCCGCGTCCACCTGGGCGGTGCCAACCTGCTGACCATCCATGAATACACTGATCGTCTTGGCCACATTGTCGCGCACCACCGCAAAATGGTGCCATTGATCGTCGGCGACATTTGCTGTTTCCGGCAGCGTGAAATCAAATGACCGCTGATTGTTTAGCACGCGAAGCTGCTTGTTGTTCAGGAAAAAGATCGTGAATTCATTGTCCCTAACATTGTTGGCACCGGACAGAACAGCTTGGTCGGTGGCGTCTGTGGTGCGCAACCAGAATTCCACGGTCACGTCGTCCAATCCGTGCAGCAGCCCGTTAGGCAAGACCACAATATCGTCGTCAAACTCGACCGAACTTTCCGTGTGGAGATTGTTAACAACAAAATTGTCAAATACGCGTTGCGGTCCTGACTTGCCAAGCCCGCCTAGCGTGCCGTTCTGTCCGCTGCCATCGGCACTGGTTGCGTCCAGCACGACACCACCGGCCGTTTCGTTAAATCGGTACAATGCGTGCAAATCAGCTTCTGCGCCCGCCACCGGTTGATCGAAGTTGTCGCCGATCTCTTGGCCAGAACGGATGCTGTGCCAGAAACGCACTTCGTCTAGGCGGCCTTGCAGTAGGTTGAAGTCGAAGAAGTCGTCACCCAATCCCATCTGATCGGCGCCCAGCACCAGACCCTCTTGGGACTCGGAACCGATAATCAATGGCATTAACGGGTCAATCCCCGCGATGTTCCGGGTCTGGATGAGCTGGCCGTCGAGATACAGACTGATCTGGTCGTTGGTTCCGTCGCGGGCGACGGCAAAATGATGCCATTGATTGTCGCCAACGTGAGGGATTGCAAAGTCGGTGATGACATCGCTGTGGTTGATCACCCGGAACGTGGTGCTGTTGTCCCTCAATTCGAGCAACAGCTCGTTGGCCGAACCTTCCTTCACACCCGAAAGTACCGCTTGGATGGCTGTGCCTGGCGTACGCAGCCAGAACTCGATTGTGAAGTCGTTGACACCGATCTCTTGGTCCAAGACCTGGTTGCCGCTACCGTCGTCCGTAAACGTGCGTTGGGTGAGCACGTCGTTGGGTAACACCACCACACTGTCAGTGAATAACAGATCGCCGTCCGACGTCGGGTCGACCGTTTGGTCGTAGTCAAAATCAGCGTCGAATTCGATGAAGCTGGGCCAGTCGGCATTGGCACGACCGTGATACAGCTGAACTTTCGGATCGGATCCGCCAATTGAAACCAGAATGTCGTCAAATGCCAAACCCGTATCTGGGTTGAGGTCACCGTTGATGTTCCCGGTCGCGGCGGCTGTGACCGGGACACCCGCTGGGAAATCGCGCAGTACCACATCCGCTTCCTCGACCACATCAATCACGCCGTCCCAGCTGGCACGCCCGAACACGATGTAGACACCCTCTTGCACAAACCGGCCGCCGCCCGTACCCGGCTCGTGCAGGGAGACGGCTACGACCAGGTCATCTAGGCCGTCGCCGTTAATATCACCCGGTGTACCAATGACCGAACGCGATCCGAAAATCGACGAGGTGGTCAACGGCGCCGGTAACAGCAGTGACACTGCATCGTCGCCCAACACGCTGTCCGACGCCGCGCCAGGGGACCCGAAGCGGATCTTGGCCAATGTCGCACCGACGTCTGAGGCGGGGTGGATGCCCGTCGGTACCGTGGTGCCAAATGGGTTGCCCAACGACTCGCGCACCACGGCGACAAAATCGTCGAAGCCGTTACCGTCGATATCACCCAGCGGGATGGCCACAGCCTGCTCAATTGGATCGAGCGACGAGATGTCGTAATCGGCCGCGTCGCCAGACACGTCGATGACCTGACTCAAGGGCTCGAGAAACTCGATACGGTAGTGTCGTACCGCCGGTTCGTCACCGTCTCCCGTTAGATCGTTTTGCACATGCAGTAGGTAGAACTCTGGTACGCCGCTAAACTGTTCGATCGGAGCGAGCTGACCCGACACCACGCCGTCGCTCGGATCTGCGTCTTGGGCTGCAAACAGCGAGAAGGCGAACGTTTGGCCGTTTGTTTCCAGGCTCTCTTGGACTTCCACCAGCTGCGATACACGTACATGATCAGCAAACAGAGCCGCGGTGAACGCCGACCCAAACCGCTCGAACGCATCGGGCGTCTGGATCACGTACCAGTCGTCGCTGTCGTTGATGTGGAAGGTCAGGCCATCGATCGTGGTACCGGGTGTGATCCGCGGCAACTGCGCGGCAAAGTCAAAGTCATCGTTGGTGCCTGTTAACCCGTCCTGGCGTGTGACGAACTCCAATGCATCGGGCGCAACGCCGGTGTTGCCAAATAGAAGATCATCACCGCTGTCACCCAGGATCAGATCGTTGCCACTGTTGCCCATGATCAGGTCGGGGCCCGCCCCACCGTCAATCACATCGTCCAGTGCCCCACCAAATAACCGGTCGGCACCCTCACCGCCGCGGATCTCTAGCGCCGAAATCAACCCCCGCTGCTGGAAGTCGCCCAGGTCAATGCCCCATTCACTTTCAACACCGGGGAACTGGAACTCGGGATCGGCGTGTACCTCGTCGTTGCCGCCACGGGTATCGATTTCGGTCCCTTCGACATTTAGGGCTTGGTAGAAGGCATAGTGTTGCAGCAGCGATTCGTCAGACCCCTGACTGATCTGGCCATCGGTCATGCCCAGCTTCGCAGCCGGGTCACTCGGATCAAAGCTCATCGCCAAGATCTGACTGGCACCGGCGGCGGCGGTAGAAAGTGTCACACGTCCGCCATCGAACCTGGCGGCCACTTGGTCACCGACGCCGGCGTTGGTCAGCGCCGCGTTTAGGTCATCGATCAGGTCGGCGATCTGTCCGTTACCGGCCGTGCCATCCGGACCGCTGTGGGGCACGAACACCGTGAACGATACCCCGTTGACCGTCAGCTCGAACATGGCATCGCCGCCAAGGTCGGGACTCTCCAGATCGCTAACCGCAAGCAGCGTCGCTGGCGTGGCGTCACCGCTGACAAATGTTTGATTGGCCACGTCCCACACCAGTGATGTGAATTCGTAGCGGTGCAGGATCGTGTTGTACCGCAACGCTACAAAATCGGGCACCGGTCGGCCCAGGCGATCGGTATCACCACCCTGGAACAGGACACGGTCGTCGCCGTCGCCGCCATCGAAGCGGTCGTTGAAGGTGGGCACGAACGTCTGATCAGAGTTCAACAGCAGCGGCAGATCGTCGGGCAATAACTGGAAGGTGTCGTCGCCCTCGTTGCCGAACAACAAGTCGCTGGCCTGGCGATCGGTCCCACCGGTGATCACGTCGTTGCCAGGACCGCCAAAGATCCAGTCCTCACCCGGACCACCCGACAACACATCGGCACCCGGACCACCCAGGATCACGTCGCGTCGTACGACGTCCTGCCGCGCCCCTAGATCGATCCGAGTCGGTGATGCCTCTTCTAAATCGAACGTCAGGTCGTAAATTGTGGGCACCTGGTTGGGTGACGTGACCTCCAGCAGGTATTCCACATCCGCCGTGAGTCCCGCCAGGGACACAACACCGCTGTCACCGCCAGACAGGTCGAGGCTGTTGCTGGCTTGGGAACCGATCGACGGGAACAGCTGGTACTGCGCCGGGCCGGCGGTGGTCTGGACCCGCAAGTAATAGAAGTCGTCGGGACCCGTGGCAAGCAGTAGATCACCGTTGCTATCGCGAAGATCCAATATCAATGCCGGGTCGTCACCCGTGGCCTGACCTTCCTGTAGCAGCGTCTGGCCATCGCTATCCAATAACTGGAATGTGATCGATTCGCCGGCTTCAACGTCCAGGGCCAGGAGGCTGACCTGATCCGCGTCGGTGGCGTCTTGCGGCAGTTGGAAACGGAAGTAGTCCACGTCCGTCGAATCGTGAATCGTCAGGCCGGTGACACGCGAGATGTCCTGAATGTTCTGTATGGTCAATGCGTCTTGGACGGTGTCGTTCGAACCTTGCGAATCAGGAAGATCCTCGTTGCGCGTGATCGGTGCCAGCGTGCCATCGGGCAGCTGCTGGTAAACCGTCAACCCCAAACCGTCGATCGGTGAACCGCTTGAAAGGATGAGCTTGGCGTCTGGATCGGGGCTGTCGGCCAACCGGAAGGTGTACCAATCGGTGTCGTCGGGATGATCAATGGTCAGACCGCTAAAGGTGACGGTGCTTGTCAGTGCCTCCCCACCGGCGGCCTGTTGTTGTTGACCAAACCCCAGTTGATCCACAGCCGGATCGTCATCGGCCGCAAACAGCTCCAGCGACGCTTCCGGTCCAACCTGCGACGTGGTGAGTGTCAACTGACCGTTGACACGACCGGCGGTCACCAGGTTCCTTATACCCGCATCGGACAGCGCGTTGTTCAGATCGGCCACCAGATCGTCGATACCGCTGTTGCCAATGGTGGTATTGGCCGCCAACACCACCTGAACCGGAGCGCTGTCGTTGATCGCCAGTTCAAACGTGGCGTCACGTGTCAACTGGCTATTGGCGGCTGCCGACGCCAGTGCCACCAGCTGCGCCGGGCCGTTGAGTGCAAACGCGTCTTGAACCTGATCGTTTCGTGTCCCGAACTCGCTCTGGTCCACCAAGATCGCATTGCCGGCGAGGATCTCAACCCGGTCGTCGCCGGCACCCGCGTCGATCCATACCGTCTTCTGGGTTGTGGGGCCGACGGTGATCTGATCGTTGCCGCCCAGGGCATCGATGATAATGGCGTCAAACTCGCCCTCCGGTGGCAGGAGACCGTTGACCAATTCCTGTTCGCGTTGGGTCAGGTCAGCCAGCGCGTCATTTCGGTCGCGCAGATCGTCGGTACGCAGCGCGTCAAGATCCAGCAGTGTATCGGTCGGGTCCCAGATAAAGTTGCCGTCTTCGTCGGTGGCAAAGAAATCCAGGCGAACCTGAGCGGCGAAGCTAAAATTACCGTTGTTGTTGGTCAAGCGTGTGACCAGGTGATGGTCCTGCAGCAGGCCGGGCTCGGTGACAAAGTCCAGTGTGATCACGTCATCGGCATTGGTCGCGCCCACATACCACACACGATTGGTCGATTTTGCGTAGTCCTTCCACGCGTCGCCACCCAGACCACCGTCAAGGCTTTCGAATGGCGAACCGTCGGCACGGAAGAGTTGATCGTCACCGCCATTGCCAAACAGGAAGTCCAGGCCGGTACCGCCGTAGAGCTCGTCGTTTCCGGCTGAACCGAGGATCCGGTTCAGACCGGTGTCTTCGACCAGATACGGCTGGCTCACCTCGTCGCTGTCAAGCAAGCCATCGTTGTCCGAATCGCCGTCGTCGGCGACGAGGTTGCCGTCGCCGTCAACAAAAATGCCAAACTCGGTTGCCGCCTCGTCACGAGCGACCAGCGGCAGGAACGGATCCAGCACATCGGCTCGCGGATCCAATGACCAGGCGTAGAGCTGATTGCTTCCCTGTCCACCGATCAAGTCGTCGTTGCCCTGACCGGCAAACAGCACATCGTGATCTTCGCCGACACCGTTACCGCCGTCGCCCCAAAGCCGATCGTCGCCGGCGAAACCAAATAACACGTCGCTGCCACGACCACCGTCGAGCCGGTCGCGACCGTCGGTACCCACCAGCGTGTCGCTGCCCGCTCCGCCATCGAGCACACCCACGAAGTCACGGCTACGTGATACCAGATCACCGATGTCCAGAGCGTCGATACCCTTGACAAAGCCGAGGGTATCGTCACCCAGCAATCCACTCACCCGGAACTGTTCGATCAATGGCGTGCCGTCGACAGCACGCCAATCGGCCAGAACCTCTTGGCCGTTGAAAGAGACCTTGAGTTTTCCTTGCGGGCCTTGGCTTAGCAGGATCTCGTCATTGCCACTGGTGCCTTCGATCAGCAAAATATCTGTGGCGTTGTCGTCGGCTATCGGCACGATGTCACCCGGGCTATTCGTGAAATGGCCGTCGATGGTGTCACCCAGCTCATCGTAAAAGAAGAAGTTGCCGTTAAGGTCCGCCGCCCCCACGTCTAGCACGATGATGTCAATGCCCGAACCGCCGTACTCGGTGTCCTGACCGTTCTGGCCTTGGATCCAATCGGAATCGGCACCGCCCCAAATGGCGTCTTGGCCACCACCGCCCAAGAGCTGGTCCTCACCGCTGCCACCAATGATCAGATCGTCGCCGCCTTCCACGTCGGCCAGTGTGTTGTCCAGGTAACGCCGGCCCCGAACAAGATCGCCACCGATAAAATCGTTGCCGGTCTCGCCCACGAGCACTTCGCGGCGGATATTGCCGAACAGGAAATCACCACCCGAACCGCCGAACAGCTGGTCGCCATCCAGCACGCTTTCGATCGCCACATCACTGGTGGGCGCGTAAGCGAAAAGACTGTCGCGGCCCGAGCCACCAAAGAGACGCTGGCCAACCGTCACGTGCACGGTGTTGCCATTGCCCAAGTCGACGTCGATACCCGCGTCACCGAACAGGTTGTCATCACCACCGTCACCATAAAGCTGATCGATCCCTTTATCGCCATGCAGGGCGTCGCGGCCCGAACCGCCGTGAACAATGTCGTCACCGTCATCGCCGTGCACGTTCACGTCATCGCCAGCACCGGCGTCCAGGTAGTCGTTGCCCAGACCACCGAAGAGCGTGTCACTGTCATCGCCCCCGAACAGGAAATCGGTGGCGTCGCCGCCTATAAGCGTGTCGCGACCGTCGTTCAGTACACCCTCCACACCGCCGATCACCGGCTTGGGTGTGATACGGGGCGGTCGATAGCCAGTGGGATAAAGGGCTTCAACCTCTTCATACCTCGGCGGGTCGTCGAAGTTCGTATCGTTGGACAGGTCGAAATCGGCCGCGCTCAAGTTGCCGAAACCAAATCCACCCCAGAGCACGTCGCTGCCTTCCTGGCCCTCCAGTTCGTCGTCGCCAAAACCGCCAACGACCCAGTCGTTACCTTCATTGGCGAACACCTGGTCGTTGCCAGCGCCGGCGTCAATGACATCATCGCCCTTAAGCCCAAAGATGGTGTCGTTATCGCGGCCACCGAAGATCGTGTCGGCGAAGTTGTCGCCATAGATCACATCGTTGCCGTCGCCGCCGTCGAGCGTATCAAAAGCCTCGATCATGCCGCCTTCGGGCGAGTCCATTGCAAACAGAATGTCGTGGCCACCGTCTCCGAAGATGGTGTCACTGCCCTCGTTACCGCGGATCTCGTCGTCGCCGTCGCCGCCGAAAATCGTGTCGTTGTTGAGCCCACCGGTGATGACGTCGTTGCCGCCACCGCCAAAGATGGTGTCGTTACCCAAGCCACCCCCGAGCGTATCGTCGCCCAAACCGCCGTCTAGGGTGTCGGCACCGTCGTTGCCCTCGAGCGTGTCCACACCGTCGTCACCGAATAATTGGTCGCCCCCCGTCCCGCCGTGAAGAAGGTCATCGCCGCCTTCGCCATGGAGAAGATCTTGGCCCGCTTCGCCCAGCAGGTTGTCGTTTCCTTGACCGGCCCACATCGTGTCATCACCGCGACCACCAAACAGGTTGTCATCACCGGCACCACCAGAAATCGAATCGTCACCGTCATCGCCGTGAAGCACGTCGTTCCCGTCGTCACCCTGTAATACATCATCGTCGCCGCGGCCGCGGATCACGTCATCGCCATCGCCGCCGCTGATCGTGTCACGGTCAAGGCCACCGTGAAGGATGTCATCGCCGTCATCGCCGTGAAGCACCGCTGCGCCACCGCCGGCCACCAATCGATCATCGTCGTCACCGCCCCGGAGGGTCACCGGTACGATGACATCGTCCGAGATCAGAATGGTATCTTTGCCCGCACCGCCGTCGGCCACAATGGACGTCACACCGCTAAACGTCTTATTGAACCCGAAGGCCGAAACGATCACTTCATCGGCATCGCTGCCGGCACCCACGGTAAAGAACTCATCCCCGTCGACCGCGCCGCCGCCACGGTTCGTCGCTCGTGGCCCCATGTTCAGCTGCAACACACCCTGATCGTTCTGGCTGCCCAGCTCGGGTTCATTCAAGGGATCGTTTTGAAATTCAAAGTCAGCGACCACAAAATTGACCAGCTGCACGCGCACGTCCAGAACGAGAATGAGCGTCGCAAAGACTTCTAAGCGTGCCTCGATCAGACCGCCTTGATTGAATATGTTCTTGGCATTGACCGAGCGGTTTAGTTCAAACTCGTTGGCACGGATCCGGCCGTCCCGTTGGCCGAACTTGACCTCTGTGCCATCGTCCCGTTTAAACGTGCCGCCATCGGCCAGGTTATAAGTGCCGCCACCAAACACACCGCCTTCCACACCGGCCGAAGCTACGAATCCAAAGTCAAGGCCACCAAAGACCGTCAGCCCGCCTAAGAATGTGGCTTGATCTGGATCTGTACGTTGATAGGGGTCCACGTTCAGCAGTGCCGTGTCTTGACCCACGCCATCCAGATCGTCGGCGTAAAACCCGTTGAAGATATCTTGGGCGTTGCGTGTTCGGCGGTAATCCTCTAGGCCTGTGGTGTCGTAACCAAATCCGAAATCGGCCTTGAACTCGATATGGGCATTGATCCCCCAGCTAAACGGATTGAATTTTTTCTTGCCCCCGTCACCGTCGCCCGTACCGCCATCGCTGCCACCGTCCCCGCCGTCGCTACCGCTTGACTTGGTGAACTTGCTGGCCAATTGACCAATGGCCAACTCCAACAGGCTGCTCACATTGATCGGGATCGGAGCGGATAGCGCATAAAACAGATCTGGCATCTCGTACTGGATTAACAAGCTCTCTTCGGGCGTGTTTTCCAGGTGGGTGTTACCCAACAGCAATTGGAAGCTCTTGGTGGCGTCCTCCAAGAAGTGGTAACGGATCGGTTCGATACCCTCAACGCCCAGCCCAAGAATATCAATGCCCGGGAACAGAGAAATGGTCAGATTACAGACCGCTTGACAAAACGGATCGGCCAGATTGTTGGTGAACCCTGGCAACGCTTGGGTTTGAAGAAAGAATGTCGCAGCCCGACCCGCAGTGGTATCCGGGCTATCGTCCATGAGCTGTTGGATCTGACCCAGGATCGACGGGCCGTTGTCATCGACATATGCCACGGGCTGAGATTGATCCGGATCGATCAGCTCACCTTCGACCACACCACGGGCAACGTCGCCATCGACGACAAAGGCGCCGATATCAATCCAAGCTTCTCCGACCTCGCCAGCCAAGGCCTGCAGATCACCATGCAGACCTCGGATCGCCTTACGGGCACCAATGAACGCTCCGGTCGTCTGGTCACCGCCGAAAATATCAATGGCGTTGAGGTAAGTGGTGCGACCAAAGAGCGTCGAGAGAACCGGAGCGACCCCACCTTCCAAAAATGACAGCACACCCTGGTCTATCCCACCCAGTGTCTGATGGATCTTTTCCACCACCGGCGCCACGACGTCGGTCATGAACGCGACCAATTCAAACTCAACAGTGTTGAACGCTACGGTCGGTGTGGAATCACCGATCTGGCTTGGATCACCCGTGTCCACCAACTGCCAGTCGATGTTCAGATCCATGCGGTAAGTTGGCAATTCCGTACCGTCCGGCAAATCGGTCTGAAGCTTTAGGTTGATGTCCGCGTTGCCCGAGAAGCCACCGGTGATCAGTGTGTCGGGTGGCCGGACCATCAATTCGTTGCGCGACAGGCGGTTGTTGTCACCGGCGTCCGTCAGATCGAGTGTGTATGTGCCACCGAGCTGGCTGGGATCGTCAGGATCGTCTGAGACACGGTACGGCAACAGGCCACCGAGCACCGCCTGAGCATCGATCACCTCTGGCAATGTCGCCTCGACGGTGATCGACAGTTCGTTAAGGGTCGACACGTCGATGAACACACCGTCACTGACGCTGACGCCGAACTTCAACGGAAGCGTGAAGTCGACGTCGACACGCACCGGCGCATCGCTGACATCCAAATCCAGCCCGGGCAGGTTCAGATCCAAATCGACGGGGATCTGTAACGTCTGGGTCGGCATCGCCAGATCCAACTCGAAGAGCACTTCGCTGGGCGTGCCAATCACCTGGATATCATCCTTCGTCACCGCGTTGTCACCGGTGATATCTTTAAGCCAGCCCAGACCCGGCGTGCCCAGCGCCTCGAACAGTGCCAACTGGATGTCTTCGGGCGTTAGCGGATCGGTGACCAATGACAGGTTGTCGGCCACCTTGCTTCGGATCTGGTCGATCGCATCAAAGGCATCGACCAGCTGATCGCCGACCAGCGGCAGCGGATGGGAGAAAATCGCCGCGTCGATTGCGTGGTCCAGACCCATGAACAGTTCGTCCCAGCCCTGTCGAAAACTGTCCAGGTCCTCTTCGAGCGAGATGCCACTTTGACGACTGGCCACATTCGGGCCACTGAGTGTGGTCGTGGCGTCGGGATCACTTAGATCCGTGATCGTCAGCACCAGGTTCTCCACGCCGCCGCCTGCGACCGCCGGGAAATGGATCGGAAGGTCCATACTGATCTGGCCCTGCGGCTGGGTTTGGGTGGCCGCTAAGACTTGATTGGTCAGGTAGCGACCGCTGGCCGTGTCGGCCAGGTCGATCTGGTAGATCGCCGGGTTGTCAGATGAACCGTCACCGTCTTCGTCGAGAACAAAAGTGCCGTCGACGATCTGTACGGCCAATGCGCCAAATAGCGCATCGAAATCCAAGTCGTCCTGAACCGCTACCAGGTCCAGCGTGATCGCCGTGGAATCAAAAACAATCGGCTTGAGCTCGGCGGGATTGGATAGGTCGACGCCCATGGCCATCTGAATGGTCCCACCGGCGGACACATCCAGTGGACTGGTTGGCGCCGAGTCCATGACCACGGAGACCGGATCCAACCCCAACGCGTTCAGATTGACATTTAAGGCCGTCAGGTCGACCGTCAGCGGCAGCTGTTGATTCAATCGGGGCAACTCGACAGCGAAATCAATCTGAAGCGATTCATTGCCGACCGTGTCGTCTAGCGACATCGATAACCCCGATACACGATCGTCGCCGTCCAGCACCACCTGAAGATCTTGAAGAGAACGCGGCGGATCATTGGCCAACGATTCGAACACTTGAGCGTAGGTGTGGCCAAACCCGATCAACTGCCCAATGGATAGATTCAAGCCGGGGATGGGATCGCCCAGCTCCCCTTCACTTTCCATTTGGATCAGGACATCGGCTGTCTCTTGTAACGCGACAATCACATCGTCGACCGTCAGTTGCTCAACAGCCTCAAGCAAACCGATGACCGGGTTGCCTGGGTCGGGCACCAGTGCCCACTGCACGATGCTGGTGTCGGTGATATCGGGTATCTGCGCGTGAAAGACCACCGCGTCGCCCGTGACACCGGCGAAACCTGGATCAACCTGTAACGGTAAATCAATAGCGATCGTACCCGACCGCTGCTCTTGTCCGATCAACGCGTCGGGCGTACTTAGCTGACCGTTAAGTTCACGAAGCGTCGCCAAGCCATCGTCGGCCTCGGTGCCCGGATCCGCCAGGTCTAACACCATGGTGGTCAAGCCAACCGCATCCCCACCGGTCATGCTGACCGCCAGCCGTCCCCAAAGTCCTTGACCGTCGATGTCCGTGGCCGTCGCGTCCACATCGGCGCTGATCTGACCGCGTTTTAACATCACGTGATCGGCAGGGGTATCACCGTGCAGCACGGTGCCTTCAATGACTTTCGTGGTTGAATCGTCGTCGGGCAGCGTGCCACGACCGGTCAGACCAAGATCAAAGCGAGCCAACGAACTGTTCGCCGCTCGGATTTCAAAAACCTGATCGCCGCCCGAATGGTCCGTCGCCACCAGACCGGATTGTGTATCGTCAATGGCAATCTCAAACAGCTCGGTGCCCAGGACGGTGTCAGCGGCGTCCTGAATCATCTGGACCAAATCGCCCAATGTGGCGGTGTCCGGGTCGTGATCGAGATTGACTTCAAACGTGCTCCCGTCGCTGAGCACGACCTGAATGTCCGCCAGGCCCTCTATCGTCCGTACACCTTTGGATCGATTCAGAATCGCAACCGGTGTATCTGGTTCGATTGGACCGATATCGGATCCGATCGCTGTCAGGTCAAAGCCCAGCGTGACGTCGACTGTTGCCGTGGGGGTCAGGTTAATCGCAGAATCACTGTCCGGCTGGATCAACGGACCAATGTCCACCAGATCGATGGTGTCGGTGAATTGACCCGTGGCGCCGGCGATCTTCAGGTCAAACGTGAGCAGATGATCTGTCTGATCGTAAGCCACGTTGCTGATCGTCGGTCCCAACAGGGCAGCCATCTGCTGAACGGTTTCGAAGTCAGGCAGTGTTACATTTTGGTCTTCGGCCGGGGGTTGGGTGATCGGTTCGATCACGTCACCGTCAAATAGCGACTTCAGGTCCAAGACGTCGCCCATGGTCTGGTCCCGCGCCAAGGGAATCTTGGTCGCCAGGACGGACGTGTCTTGGAAATTGCCTAAAAATTCACTGAACTGCATCAAACCCTGAAACGCCATCAGGGCATTGATATTGTCAAAATCAAGGATGCCCTGATCATCGAAGTTATGATCAAATTCGGCGTCCTGATCATCTACCACATCGTCGCTAAAGTGGATAAACGCCGGATCGGACGGGTCGTTGGCCACACCTTGCACACCGCTGGTCCCGAACAAATCGATATCGATCTTGGCCGCACCGGTTTGATCAACAAGCTCATCCAGTGCGATCGCCTCAAGCTGGGCCAGGGTCACGTCACCTGCAGGCCCACTGTCTGGGTGTGCCACCACCGTCACCACGTCGGCATCTAGTGCAATATGGGATTGGTTGCCGTCAAAGCTACCAATACTCAAGCCCAAGAACGCAGCCTGCGCGTCAAACACCGCGTTGGGCAGTGCCAAATCGGCCGAAACCGTGATCGGCGTGCCATACCGCACGAAGGCCGCGTCGACCGTCGACGGAAGAGCGTTCAGGTCCACACCCACGGTGAACTGCCAATCAAAGTTTGTCGTCAGATCTGCCGCAAGATCGTCAGCGGTCAGCAGGCTCCCCACATCGTCACCCAGTCCCAACGCGAGATCTGGTGTGATACGCTGCCCGCCAACGGTGATATCAATCATCAGCTGGTTGCCGACACGTTGACTGTCAGCGGTGATACTGACCGATAGGTCGTCGAAGGTCCCTGCTTGAGCGTTGAGCTGTTGCTCTACACCACCCAACGTCGCGCCGTCGCCATTTAATAAGTCAATGACGGGCTGGACCAGGTGGCTATCCAATACCGCTTCCATGTCCAGAACCTGACCGATCGAGCTGCCGACCACGAATAGATTGGTGCCAAGCACACCCGTGTCACCGATCTGGCCAGCCAACTGGGCTTGGGCAGCCAAGCCAGCGGCCAACGCGGTTTTGGCGTCGTCGTTGAGCTGTTGGATTGGATCGAAGTCGCTGTTGAAATCGACCTGGGCCGAAGAGTCGGCAAACAGGTCGGCCAGTGACAGCGTGATCGTCGGGTCACCGCCTTGAGCAAAAGGTAGGAAGTCAGCGTCGACAGGCAAAGTGGCCAGACCCTGGCCCGTCGCCTCGACGGCCAATAAGTCCGTTAGCTCGGTATGGAGCAGCTCCTGACGCGTGATGTGACCCTTGGGATCCGCGTCAGGGTTAAGCCAATCGACATCTAACTTCGCTTCCAGATCGACCAGGCCATCTTCGACCATCAAATCAAGCAGACCAAAGGTCAGCGGCCCGTTCAGGTTGGTAGTGTTCACATCTGCCCGTAGCGTCATCGGCTCAGCGCTGCGGATAAAAAAATCGTCGGCGTCGACCGCACCGTCGGTCAGATCCAGACCGAACGACAATTCAAACACGAGACCTGTCGTCAGATCCACGGTGACCGACGGGTCGATGGTGATCCCAAGATCTTCCGCTGCCTGCCCCAGATGAAGCGCAACACCAGTGGCCATCCGTTCGGCGTCAATGCGCAAGTCAAAGCGCAATTCGTCACCGTCAGACACGCTCGTGACTTCGGACACACCCGAGATCGATTCGAGCGTCGAAACCACCTGATCGTCTTGAACATTGTTGACGGTGGTGAACAGTCCCTGGGCGGTATCGAACAGTGGATCGACGATCTTGTCTTGAAGAACCCCGTCAAGATCGACCTGCGAACCGATCGCCCGTTCAACAAAAGACAGCGACTGTGAAAGCTGATTAAAGTTTTCGATGACCGCCGAGCGGGTGACAAGCGTATCCAGGCCGTCTTGAAGGGCGTCGCGCTGTGCGTCGGTGATGGTGGTCGATAGCAGGATCCGAGGCTCAAGTTGTTCAAGCCCATTCCACCGCCGGTCCAAGCCCAACCCTTGACGGCCCCGGGCTTCGATTCGCTTGCGAAGAGAAAAGCGTCTATGGGATCGAACGGCCCAACGGAGCAGATCCGGCAAGTACGGGCACTTCATGCGCCTAATCCCTTCCCTTTCTCCCAGACAATTTTGTTATACCTTCGCTATCGATGGCCGACATCAACCACCGCCAATTCCAAATGTCTCTGTGGATTGGCGACGAATTGCGACACGCTTACAAATGACGGGGCGAGCCCAAATACAATGTCAATTTCACCCACACAGGCGTCACGGTGTTGTCTACCCCACACGACACCGTCAACAGAATGACAAATGATCAAAAATGAATTTTCCGCGCCCGATCTCTCCCGCCCCACTTTAGCTCAACGTCAACAGAAGTATAGGTTAACCAGAATCTCTTTTCTGTCAACGATCAACGCCAGGAGAAAACCACTGGTTTCAAGACAGGGCTGTGCGATTTGGCCTAGCAATCGATGACCGCTTCTGGCAGACACTTAACCCCGCCAAACCAGCGGCGTGTGGTCGATACACGCATCGCGACACGTGGAAACAGCTTAGAAATGCCGTACCGTTGACCGTGATAAAGAACCCCAAACTGGTTCCACGATTTAACGTTTCCCCAATCCAAACCGCGTCGACCCGATGGCGTTGCTTTTCTTAGGGATTCATCGTGCCGCGACCGGACCGGTCCTTAGAGCGACATCATCCGTGCGCGGTCAGAACCCATCGCCACAAAACCAGCTCGCCGCGCTCGAATACGTCGATAGCAAGTCGTGTCCGTAAACGGGCGTTACCGGGTGACAACAAATAGAACCCAGACCATCTATTTATATAAGATGACTAAACTGTATCGGAAATCTGCATATCTTGCCGCTGACACCGACACCTCGCTGACGAAAGACAGACAATTGTCGTCACCTCACAACACAAAAGATGTCTGCTACGGACCACGCCAAGCGGCTACGGGATATCGGTATATCGGATGACCACACCGTCGGTACACAGTTGGCCTGCTTGAGGCAGATCCACCTCTACATAATAGGTGAAGTTCTCGTTGTCTATCGTAGCGTTGGTAATCGAACTGTCTGAACGGCTGGTATGACCAGAATCTGCGTTGGTAGAGATCACGGTTGCCATCGCCGTTCTGTTGCTCGTCGCAGGCACACCTTGTCGATAGAGGTCCGCTCTCGTCTCGGATGCCGCCCCGCCGCCCCGCCAGAAGTGGTACGTGAGACGGGTGACCACCGCACCGTGTGGTAGGTTGACCATCGCATAGAATGTGCTATCACCGACACCACTCCAAGCAAAGGTCGTGGGAAAACAGCTGGCAAAACTACCGTCGTCTTCGCGGGGCACAAATCCACCTCGCGCAGGGATTGAGAGATATTTTGTGATCCTCTTCACTTCGTGGTAGTAACCCAGCACGTCGATGATGACATGCGCTGCGGCGCCATTGACCTTGACCGAGATTTCCGGACCGAGCAGGAACCCTGTCTTGACGGTACCGGCATTGGCGATGTTTTGATCCCCTGTCCTGAAGTTCACAAGGCTGGCGTTTGCCACGGCACCCCCAAAGGGCCAGACCTGAACGAAGCCGTTACCACCGCCGCCTACAGGCACAATGGTGACGTTGATGTGCACGGCCCGCGGCTCTCCGTTGGGCGATGTGCAGCCCGCAGGATTACCACCCTGATTGGCCATGGTGCCGCCGCCGCCATAGACGTTGTAGCTCCGCGTGGCACCGGGCGCGAACGCGCCAACGGCGTTACGCGTGTCCACGATACGGCACGGGTTCACTGGGGTATAGACAAAGTCTTTGTCGGTGTCGCCAATGGTCAGCGGCTCCACGGCCGTGGCTTCAAGTGCCTTTAGAAAGTCACTGTCGTCAGGCTCCTGACCTAGCACGATGAGCCTGACTTGGTCAAAGTGCTTGGCGTTCTGGATCGCTAGCAATTGCTCGGCCCCCTGGACACCAAATGTCTGCTCCAAGACGTCAATGGATTCGCCGGAGGCCTCGGTCCACTGTTGGGCAAGGTTTTTGACGACACCCTCGCGAGCCGCGTCAATCGCAGCCAACTGCTGTGCCCGGTCGTGATCGTCTGCCGTCGTCAAACCGTCGGTCACACCTTCCCCACCCGGCTGACCCGTGACGGGCTGTATACCTAGAAACATGACCCCAAGTGTGACGACAACAAACCCCTGAAATCCCTGTCGGCTGCTCTTTGACATCGCTTTTTATCCTATTCTTACATACCGACATTTCCCAGATGACCTCCGCCAACAATGGCAAAGATCTACCGCGAATTATTATATCGCCAATCGCGGATTGACCTAAGACTTTTTTCGTGAAACTTCAATTATTTGGTCAGTCCGGAACTCTCATGCATGGTGAGCAAGTTTGTCTATCTGCCCAGCTTAAACGTTGCTGGTAAATGGGGGCCACACGACCGCCCTTCTCACCTGCAGGACAACTTCACTTTGCCCTTTTGTGTTGATCACCCGGTTACCGCGCGGCACTCCCACCTGCTTGATCCGCCAGAGCATCTGGTAGAACAGACCTCGCGGTATGGATATCATCCCATCGCAGATCAAAACTTTCAGGCGAATCGTGAAAAATAGATTGTTCATGGTGCTCGTGCTGGTCCTCACAGGGATCGTTGGCATACTGGCTGCCCGAAGTCGTCTCCGCAGACAACAGATTCAGCAGGTGGCACATTCGATCACGTGGCATGGCGACACCGGCGGTCTGATCAAAAGCACCGACCCAGCGGGGATCGCTTACCACGCCCCTTCCGGCCACCTTTTCTTGGCCGATTCGGAGATCAACGAGACATCGCAGTGGCGTGGCGTCAATGTTTTCGAGGTATCGCTGGATCTGACAGAGATCTTTAATGCTCACGATGCCGGCCCTGAACCACGAGAACCCACGGGTATCACCTACAACACATTTGATGGATATTTCTATGTCACGAACGACGATGCATGTGCAATCCGTCGTTATAACAACGAATTCGGCCAACCCCTCCGCTCGGTCACCACGTCGCACGACGTTCCTGACGCGAAAGATCCTGAGGGCATTACCAGTGACCCTACGACAGGCTTTTTGTATATCGCAGACGGTAAAGGTGGGGGCAAGCAGGTGTTGATATACGATGCCGACCTTAAATACCGGGGGCATTTCTATGTCGGTGATCATCTAGACGACCCCGAAGCAATCGCCTATGACCCGACGAGCCGTCATTTGTTTGTATTATCTTCCGTCGACATCGCAGAGTACACCCTTGATGGCACCCTCGTCAGATCGTTTACGATTCGCGGATTCTATCCCAAACCGATCGCACCTCAAGGCCTGACCTTCGCCCCCACATCAGACCCCGATGACGACCCATCGGTCTTATCCTTATATATTGCAGACGGGATGAAGGACAATCACCCTGACGGCAGGGTCTACGAAGCTATGATCAAAAAATAGCTCTTCTTCCGTTGGCTTCTTACGTGTGGGATTGATCGGTCCAGACAAACACACCATCCAAAAATCCCGTCGTGAACGATTTGAGTCGCAACCACCTGTGTGGCTGATGGCCAAGGCTTGAAGCGACCGGAGACCGGACAAATAACCAGCGAAACGCCAAACCAGTTAGCAGATAAGTCATCGGCCATGGGTGACATTTGAAGTTCTTGCCAAATGCGGCCCCTGTGCCATACCAGTAACCATAAATCAGTGCCTTGCCATTCTGCCAGGTGTAGAACCCGTGGTGCACCAGCGCTACGTCCGGCGTTTGGTAAACGAAATAGCCGGCAAGCAATGCCCGGATCGTCAGGTCGGTCTCCTCACCGGCTCTCAATGGACTGCCAACGCCCAGCATCGGATCGAATCCACCCAACTTATGCCACAGACTCCGCCGCACACTCATGCAGGCGCCAACGCCCTGAACCTTATGCTTTTCACGTATACCACGGGCCAAAGAGGATGCTTCGCACACGTGGGACGGCACAAACCCTTCAGTTGCGTCATGGTCAGCGGGCAACACATTGCCAAATACAAGACCGATTCGATGATCGATTGAAAACGCTTTCACCAATTGGTTCAACCAACAAGTCGGCAACACACAGTCGTCGTCGGTGATGGCAATCAGTTCACTCTGGGTATTTTCGATACCCACATTGCGACTGGCCGACAGACCCTCTTTGGCAGATCGAACGTATTTCACACAGGCGTTATCAAGAAATGGACGCAAAGCTCTCTCTGTCGCATCATCCTTGCTCTGATCCACGACGATGATCTGGAAATTGGGATAGTCGTTTGACAGAATGCTTTTAATCGTTGGCACGATCCGATCGCCGCGGTTGCGGGTAGAGACAATCACCGCTACAGAAGGGGTACTATTCATCTACCGTCTGTCGCCGCGTTCCGGTACCCCGTTCGTCTAGCGAGCGAGGCCGAGGGTCCGCATTCCAGTCTGATTCGTAAAACATGTACCGATGTCTCGCCGACTCTTGGGTCATTCGATCTTCGAAAATGGATCTCCATGGACCTCCAACGATGTCACACCGCCTGGGAACCTTAACGATTATAGCAGTGTGGAGCATTCTATTGCGCTAGACATATGCTCGTCGTGCCGCTGCCGATCTGAGAAAGAGAAACAAGTCGTCTGAGTGCTTCATTCACCAGAAGGTGTCCCTTGAGCAGAGTCAGCGCCGCGCCTGTCCTCATCGACGAATGTCGCATGATGCGGCTCATCGAAACCTCTACATCAAGAACTCCCTTCTGAGTAGCGTTTATTTGGTGGGATACGGTCATCTGTCCGTCGAGGCCTTGGATCCCGGTCATGGTTCTAAGTCGCGGTGCAAGACATGAGAGTCATATGATTCTGTCACTGACCAAATGACCGAGAGGGTCAACCGCAGACAGGCGTTGACGTCATCCGCAGCTGCGGCCAAATCTTATCGAACCAAACCCGGAGGGCCTAACACAGTCACACGCCTTGTTTGTGGCCCACGGAACACCTAAACTCACTGATTCACTCCCCCGAAGTGTTGAGGCGATGTTGGTCTGGTCGTTTTAACAAAGATGATGGCACCTGTCCTACATATTGGCTATCACAAGACCGGTTCTACTTGGCTCCAGAAGAATCTGTTTACAAACACAGAATCCGGATATCTCATGGCGCCCAGGGAGGAAATGCGCAACCATATCATCCACCAGAACTCACTGGCCTTCAACCCTACCCGATCGCGCGAAGCGCTCGCTCTCTGGGTGGAGAAAGCGAATCAGCTGGATCTGATTCCCGTGTTCTCCGATGAGCGGCTCTCCGGCAGCCCCCATTCCGGGGGATACGACAGTCGAGAAATCGGAGAGCGGCTGCGCACCGTATTTCCGGACGGCCGTGTTTTGATGGTCATCCGCGAGCAGGTCAGCATGCTTACCTCCGCCTACAAACAGTACATCGTGGGCGTCGGCGCCGCGTCTGTTCACGACTACATCCATCACACCCGGAAATACCCCATGTTCGATTTCGCACACTTCCACTATGATCGTCTAATCCGCCACTATCACCGGCTGTTCACAGCGGACCGTGTGCTGGTGTTGCCGTATGAGCTTTTCCAGACAGATGCACACGATTTCATCAAGCGCATCAATGACTTCTGTGGCGGGAAATCATCAGAACTTCCACTTCAAACGAAGGCCAATCCCGCTTTGTCGGCTCTCACCATCAGCGTCAAACGTCGCTTCAACCCGTTCATCATGCGAGACTTCCCCAATATGGGACGCCTGCTGTACATCCCGGGGTCGGATGGCGCCCTTCGCATCGCCTTCCATTGGTTCGATCGCGCTTTGCCCAAGCGCTTGCGAGCCCACTACGACCACCGGCTTGTGAATCGGATCGGGCAGTACATAGGTGACATTTACACCCAGAGCAATCGTGAGGTTTCGGCACTTCTGGGTATAGATCTTTCCACCTATGGATACCGAACCTAAGAATCCGATCAGGGATACCGTCCTGGACACATCCCCTGAACAGCTAAGCGACCGCATCGGTAGTTGAGATCGGTCGTAACTCAGAGATCTCGGACAGATAAAGAACGTTCATTCGTGATCCGTCTCCAATGCACCGCTCCATGTGTCCTTGTCACCGCGTACGATACTCGGCAAACTACAGACAAACGATACCACGCTTCGATCGATCGCTGTCCGTACGATAACCGCCGTTGCGACGGCCACCAGGGCCACTCGAGCCGAGATCAGCGGCCAAGAATAGACCGGCTGCAAGCCCAATACAATGAGCACAGGGGCTACGACCGTAAACGTACAAACGATCATGACCATGGCACGCACGTCGAAGCGGACCGTCGAATATTTCGTAGACAATCGCAAGAGCAGGCATGAGTACACACCCTGTGAAATAAAAGAGCCAATGGCTGCAGCGTGCAGACCGAACGTCGTTACCAGCCACCAGGTTAGCACCGCCGTGATCGCAAGCCGGATCATAGAGACACCAAACAACGTAGGTGTCTTCTCCGCTATCAGCACACCCAGATTTAGAATAGATGTCGAATAATGCAGCACGGACGCTCCGATCAGCCAAGGCACGAGATAAGCCCCTTCGTGATATTCAGGCCTGAGCAGGATCTGAAAAAGCTCTGGGGCCAGTCCAATGAACAGCAGTGCGCATGTTGACGTGGCACCGGAAAAATAGTTGAGCATTCGCCTATAGATATCATCGCGGTTCGGTGCGGCGATGATTGACATGGCCAGTGGTCGCCAAGCCTGCGAAAACGCTATGAGCACAAATTCAAAAATCCCGCAGACACGCCCCGCCGCACCGAATATGCCCACGCCGGCCAGGCCAATGCTTGCCAGCAAAACCAAGCGGTTGATTTCGGTGACCAGTCTGGACACAAGAACCATCGGCGCCAGGGGGATACCATACCGAAGGCATTTCGACAAGCTCGTAAGGTCAAGCGATAGGCATAGGCTTCGCCTGACACTGACAACCAGTATCATCAGACTTCCGAATCGCGAAAGAAGCTGGGCACAAAATACGCCCGTAATACCTTGATGGTCTCCGACCACCAGGAGAACGACGAGCGCGAAATACAATAGCAACTCGAAAAACTCGATCATGCCGTAGGTGATGATCCGTCGATGCAATCGAAGCAGCATCTTCGGAAGACTGGCCAGTGCGGTCGCAAGGGCGATGCCGCATCCGTATTGCAACACCCTATGCCCCCCGCCCTGGGAGACCAGCCCCTCGGCCATCGGGGCAACGAAGATCGACAAAATCCCGGCGACAAGCACACCCAAGATGAGCACAAACAAGAAGAGCGTCGAAAAAAGTTTTCTTCTCTCAGCTTCATCACGACCATCATTCAAGTAACGTGCCAGGGCCGCGGGCGTCCCGATCTTGATCCCGATGGTCATCAAAGTGATGACCATCGCAATAACGTCAACCATGCCGTACTCATCAACCGAGAGCACGCGCGTTAGGATCGGAAGCAGAAACAGGCCCGCGAACCGAGACAGCGTTATCATTACGCCATAGGTTAAAAAATCCCTACCGAGGCGAAAAAAATAGCTCGAATTCTCTGGCGACGACGTCAAGAGAAGATCCTTGGCAGGGATGTGACTTCGACGTTCGTCACAGGCGCTTCGGGCCGTAGATCACTCATGGGATTGGTCTTTTCGTGGGAAACTAGCGCCGGACGATAGCAGGTTCGAATAGATCCTAGAATACCTTTTTGCAATCATGTCAAGCCCATAGCAAGCGTCCACCCGCCGCCGCGAGGCCAGACCGCAGGAAATCTCGCGAAGCTCGTCGATAGTGGGAAACCTATCCCCATTCCCCAGCACGTATCCGCATCGTTGATCTGGAATGATTTCACGGGCCACACCGCCGATTTCACTGGTGATCGGCACGCAGTTGGCGGCCATCGCTTCTAAGAGCGCATTGGGCATCCCTTCGTACTCAGACAGACAGACAAAAGCGAGGGACGCCTGGTACAGTCGCTCGACTTCGTCACGAGGCAAAAGTCCCGTGAACACGACCTTAGATCGATGTACCGGAGGAATCAGCGAGACGCAGTACTGCGCATACCCTTCGTCTGCCTCTTCGAGATCATCGTTATCGCCGTAAGGGCCGATGACGTAAAGCTTCGCGTCATCGATCTGGGCGTAGTAGGCGAGAAAACGCTCGATGACCAGATGAGTTCTCTTCCTGCGGCAGACAAGACCAACGGTACAAAAAATTGGATCTTGCTTGGCATGGGCCGAAACACGAGTGCTCACCCCATTGGGTAATGTGATAACTTTCTCCGGGGGCAAGTACCGGCGGTTGATCTGAGCGATCGCTGTTGATATCGCCACGTTGATGTCGACCCGCTCCACAAGTTTTAGCAGGATGCGATCGATTACGCGCCCTCTAAAAGAATCCAAATCATCCGTACCCAGCAGTGTGGTCTTCAGGATCAGTCGTCTGCGTAATAGCAGCCCTGCCAACAAACCGACAACAACCATTCCGTGCAAGTGGAAGATTTGGATTCGATACCGCCAGGTAAAATAGGCAATGACCACTGCACTCTTGATCGGACGGCCGCGAGAAAGATGGACCACACGAATGCCTCGATCGGCCGCATCAATGGCTGAACGCGTTGGGTGTTTGCGATGGAGGTTGAAGACCACAGCGTCGAACCCGTCTATGTGGCGGGCCAGCGATAGCGCCTGCCGGGCGGCACCGCTGTAGCCGGTTAAGTTAAACACAAAATGGGCGACCGTGGGTTTTGGGCAGTTACCTGAAAGGTACGGCTGAACTTCATCACAAATTCGGTCTGTACACTGGGCTGCGTCCTGACGATTGTCAACGCGGATCGCTCTTGGCGACAACGCTTTGAGTTGTTCAAGCAACGCCGCCTGATTGGCGTAAACCTTCTTTAGAATATCGTGATTCAGACCGGCCATCCGTTCTGGCAAGCCATGCGGCCGTGACGCTGCTCGCTGCCTGGCCTGGTCGCCGTCTGTGTCAATGAAGATCGGCAAGACAAAGTCATTTCGCAGGACCGTCAAAAATATTCTGAGGATCACCCGCGATGGCAGCCGTGTTGAATAGCCGAACAAGCTGATTGCCAATTGATAAACGAAATCGTCCAAAAATTGGATCTTCTCTGAATCTGCACCTTCGCGCCGTAGTCGCTTGAATGCCAGTAGGACTTTGAGCAACACCAATACAGGCACAAGACGTGCACGCCATCCCAAGGGGGAATGCACACCCAGTATCGCATAGAGGAAAAAGGGCGTCAGTCGAAAGAAGGTGAACAACGTTTTGATCGGCCTGTTCTTGAGCAGCTCAGGGATTGTCTCGAGTTCGACAACGACGCATGTAAAACGATCGGGGTACAGCCGTTCCAATCGTGCAGCGATAGTCGATTTGCCTGCACCGGGAAGACCTACGAGCTGAGCGAACATAAGCGTATGTCCAAAAGTTCAAAGGCTTCCGCGAGGGCGTGCTCTATCGGACCTTTGTTGTCAATGACAAAGATCTGTGACCTACTCTGGCGCTGTTGAAACTGATGCCAGGTCACTAATTTGGACCTGATATCCACCCGCTCGTCGTCGCGAAGCCTGCGCCTGGCCTCAATAATGTCGTAGTCGGTATCGATCAGCGCTGTAATGTCGGCCGGTCCGACATCATCCAAGAGCTTATCGATGCACGATAAAAGCCGTCCGACGATACGATGTGCCCATGGCCGAAGTTGGACTTCTCCTCTTTTTAACTGGAGCGCCAGTTGAGGGTAATCAAACAGATGCTTCATGGGATATCGTTCGAAGATAACAATCACCCCCCGCCGCGCATACCGACCGGCACGGCGGATTTTCTTAGCTCGATCGCGGCATTTACAGTACTCGAACACGGCCAGAAAAATCATACGCAGATCCCGTAACAACACCGAGCTGGTCACGAGTCTACTGGCCAGGGCCGACACGCGATGGAAGAGATAACTGACCCAAGTCATGACGGTATAAGTGCCGGTATTGCCGCCGAGGTAGAAATGCTTGGCACTCACCTTGGATCGTAACTTTCGTTGCAGCGCCCCGGCAATCGAGCTCTTGCCAGAGCCGTCAACGCCGATGATGGCCATCGTTGGCGCCTTGGCGGTCAACAGCTTGTTGGATAGACCCAACCGCCCCGCCAGACGACTCCTGGTCCGCAAGCTGCCATTCCAGAACAACGCCTGTAACCGCCCGACCCTGCGGAGCGACGAAAACGCACCCACATGCTCCGATAGCTCATTCAGACACGCTGCGCTACCTTCAAGAACGCCACGAATCAACTCTACCGCGGTCGATGGGAAATCGATGCCTTGGCGAATCACGTTCGCGGCCGCAGAAAAAAGATCGGCCGAGTAGATGGACCGCATACGAGTCAACTCGGTGACCTTCACACCCGTAGAACTGGACGCCTTGAGAAATAGGCGAATTATCCCGATCGCCAATTCGTCAACCTTCTCGAGCGTACGAATCCCCGCGCAGATCGGGCCATCAAATATCGGCTGATCGACA
This sequence comes from Phycisphaeraceae bacterium, assembly GCA_965222495.1. Lineage (GTDB taxonomy): Bacteria > Planctomycetota > Phycisphaerae > Phycisphaerales > Phycisphaeraceae > CBDCUA01. The sequence goes on from CBDCUA010000006.1 coordinate 763,541, forward strand.
AACAAGGGGTCAAGACAATACTCCTTGATCACATGATCACCGGTCAACAAAGATTGGTACACATGGAAATGGTAGTAACCCTCGACAGAAAAGTGAATGAAGTGCGTGATCTGGCCGCCATAGATATCGATACGGTTTCGATATTCCGCAAAGTGATGGGCAACGGCGATGCGGCGAAAGTTCTCTATATCATTTTGGTGCACCAGCAGGTCAAGCTCGGCGTCACCCCGCCAGAACGTACCCACATCGTCGATATCCTTCCACACGGCGTAGCGAACACCGCGATCTTCGAGTGTCGCGAATAAGGCCTGCGTGTGGTTCTGATTGATCGGTGGTCCGGCTGGTCGCATCGATGGCTTTGGTCGCGAAAACTTTCTGCTCTACGGAATCAATACCTTGTCCATGATCGGTGCCGCTGCCGCCGATCGTCGCTGCTGACAGCGTAGAAATCCCCTACTTTATAATCATACTATGGATGTGCTTGCCACCGTTGTCAAAATCGTCCATTCGACAGGCAGCGATCTCTTTCTTGTATTGGACCAAAAAATGCGTCATCATCGGATCACGACATACAATATCAAGTTGTACGTCGTGGTGATCTGCAGGAACAATTGAACCGGGGAATGTCTATCGGAGTTGAATGTATCGCTATACAGGTGCCATGGGGAGCTTGCGTTGGATCACCACCACCTCCTGATCGCAGACATTCGATGCTTTGCGGGGTAGTCCCCGCAACAGAAGTGGTGGCACGCTGATGAACAACTGGCCACAAATGCAAAAGAAGCGGAATCGGATTGTGCATGTGATTGGCAATCGGCGCATCACCGCTCCCACATTGCGGCTGGCCATCTTCAGGGCGTTGTCGTCTGTACCGCGGAACCTGCGCGGCCAAGCCAAAAAGAGAGATCTCTTGGTCTCCCATCAGAGAAAGTTCGTGTTCATCAAGATCCCTCTTGTCGCAAGCCAGAGTGTCGATGCGGCGATACAACTGGCTAGCGACCAATCGGGGTTCGACCTTCAACGGGTCGCGGGGCCATTGGCTGGTGTACCTCAACAGCTAAAGGGATACTTCTGGTTTGCTTTTGTGAGGAACCCGTGGGCGAGGTGTGTCTCATGTTTCCATAAGAAGGTGTTGAATGCAGATTCGCTTGGCAAACTTCTGTTGATATCACGGCATAGGGGACTTGATTTTCGGATGACCTTCGCCGCTTTTGTCGACTTCCTCTGCAGTGAACAGGGCGCAGACGCCGCCGCTGACTTGCACTGGATTTCACAGCACAAGGTGACGTGCGACACGACCGGTCAGCGGGTGTGTAAAAATGTGTATCAACTGGAGGATCTCAAGGGATGCATGGACGTGTTTGAGTACGCGACAGGGGTACGGTTCGACACGTTTCCGAAGATTGGCAGCAGTACGACAATGAATGTATTACCTGCTCATTCTAACTTTCGAGAATGGTACACTCCCGAAACCTGGGAAAAGGTGTACGATCGCTATAGGTCCGATTGCGTGGCGTTTGGGTACGACTCAAATGCCGCCGAGAGCCCACTTGAATCGACAGAACTGCTAAACGCCTACTAGGTGCCAAACCACTCTAAGTCATGCGGCTGACTCATGCCTACCTGTCAAATGCCATTCTGGCCACGGAATGTAGCCAGGACCTTGTGGATAATGTTGGTCGCATGTCAGCGAGCGGAAGAATCGCCGGACCATACCAAAGTTGTGGAGATGCACCCCGCTCTTACGACAGTACTAGCGTCAATGAGATCACACTTTTCTCCTGTGCTATAATTCAGAACGTAACCGTCAGACACCCAACGATATGAGCCCGCCTCGACACACGCCAGAGGGCGTATCCAATCACACCCCGGGTTGGCCAAACCACGCATCAGCCGCCCTCCTTGTCGTAGCCGTTCTTCTATTTATGACGGCAGCCGTCATCGCTATCGCCGTGGCTTCTGTCGATCCTCATTTGTTATATGAAACTTGGCGCCACTTTGATCCGCATTCATCACATCAGCGGATCCAACAAGTGACCGACACCAAGATCAACACCATACAAAACCGGGCGATGGGAGCGGGGGCAGTCTATGGCGCCGTGGCGGTGGCACTCTTGATGTTTCGCGAGAGGTTACAGCGAATCATCGCTGCGGGAATCGCCTATCTGGCCGACGGGTGCCCCCGCATCCGTCGTTGCTGGCGACAGCTGTCGGCCGAAGATCAAATGCATGCGTTGATCGTAGCTCTCTTGACCGGTCTTGCCACTGTGTTAGGACTGCTATACAGCCAACAGACCATTCGGAGCGACGAAGCTGCCAGTTTTTTCGCGTACGGAAACCGTTCGATTGTCAGGTCGATCTGCTTCTACTCGGCGAACAACCATATTTTGCACTCGGTGCTCATGCGACTTTCTGTCGTTGTGTTCGGTGATGCCTTGTGGGCCATTCGACTGCCGACTCTAATCGGTGCGGTCGTGATGGTGCCCTTGCAATATGCCGTGGGACGCAGTTACTTCAGCCGCAATGTCGGCCTTTTGGCCGCGGCCATGACCGCCAGCTCGGCGTATCTTGTTGACCTTGCCACCAATGCCCGCGGCTATACGCTGATGACGGACTGTTTCCTGGCAATGCTGCTGCTTACAGCTCCATTTGCTAGGCGTCAGCCAGAGGCATGGTTCGGGTTCGTGGTCCTGGCCGCATTGGGTGCGTGGACGGTACCCGTCATGATTTACCCATTGGTGATCGTAGTATTGTTTCTACTTCTTGATCACGCACGCCTCAATCGACTCCAACACTTCGGCAGATTCATGGCCTGGCTGATGACTGCGCTTGCCACAGTGGGATTAGTGATCATACTACTATATTTGCCCACATTCCTGACGGCACACACCGCCTCCGATTCCACCGTCCAATTGATCCGACACGAAACGTACGAAACAACGACAAGACTCGCCGACCGCTTTATATCCCGTATCGGGTGGTTCTGGGACATGGCCACATTGACGTGGCCGCGATGGCTGGCGGTCTTTGGCTCCGTACTGGCCGGTATTGGCGCACTGACCTGTATCCACGATCGTCCGAGGGGCTTTTTACTCTTCGCGGCAACGGTGCTGTCGCCAGTGACGCTGACGTTGGCCACGCGCGTGATCATTCCGCCGTGGTCGTTTGCGTTTCTGTTTCCGATTTACGTCTTGTTTGCCACAGCGGGGACGCTGTTTCTGGTCCGACTAGGTCTTGGCCGGAGAACGGTGACGGCCGCGGGCGCTGTGGCACTGGCGGTGGTCCTGGTCGTTCTAAATCTTAGCTTGCTCCTATCAAGCTCATACCCGCTAGACCTGCCGCACTACGTTGGATATTACGACGCTAGAGAGGCCGCGGAATATTTGGCCGATCGTATTAGGCCGGACGTTGAGGTCCAAGGACACCATCTGGATCTGAGACCTGTGCTGTACCACGTATACCGCAAGACGGGCCAAGACAAGCTGCCGCAATTTGCGGACGGTACGTCGGCCAAAGTTGTTTACGTCGTCGAGAACTTCGATCGGGAGGCTGTACAGCAACACATTGAACACCTCCGTCAGAGCGGGTACCGCCTCGTGGACATGGTGACGCTGCCGCATTCCCGGATCCGACGGTATCACCAAAAACACGGTTGATCTGATCTGTGTGTCCCACCACCACCTGCGCGAGATCTTTTCGCAAATCGATCGTATGATCTGGCTCGGCGAACCTCCTTGTCAGACACATTGAAGCTCTACCTTTCTTCCATGTATCGCTTGCTTGATCTTTGAATACCACAATTTCTTTCGCATCAAATAAAAAATACCTATTAGTACGATTATGGTCGCCAAAAACACAAAGGCACCTAGCCCTGCAAATCATTCGGATTTTCGTTTTTTATCCTGCCGTCGTCACCAATATTGTTAGAATATGATGAAGATGTCTATATCTTTATGCATGTCAGTGTCCCCACAGACTCAAATCCAACTGGATGTCTGGGCGTGACACGAACGGGGCAGCCAGCCAGTGAATCATAAATAGGATGGCGTTTTGATCCAACAGGAGACGCGAGATGGCCAAACACTCTGCAACCGACGCGGTGGCATCACTGACCAGGGCGTTGGCCAACAAGCGAAGATCGATCACCCGATCCACAGGATCACGTAGGGTGAGTCATTAGATCGGTTTGCACTTCGGGGGTCCGGGACGAAATACGCTCTCGGGATCAGGAGCAGAGAGAGAATGCCACAGTCGGTTAAAGAGGTGGAAAAAATGGTGAAAGGAGAAAACCCTCGTGGCAACCTTGCGCCCCCGTATATCTCATGGGACTCACGGCCCGGCCGATGATCAACTGGTGATCATCGGCGCCGGACCAGCTGGGCTGACCGCCGGTTACCAGTGGACCAAACTTGGACGGTGTCCACTTATTTTCGAAATGTCAACTGGCGTGGGTGGAATCGCCCGTACCGAGTGCTATCGTGGCTATCGGTTCGATATCGGCGGCCATCGTTTCTTTACGAAAATTAAGGAAGTACAGGATCTGTGGGACGAGATTCTCGGTGATGACTTTATCAAAGTGCCGCGGCTGTCTCGGATATTCTACCAGGGCAAGTATTACGCATATCCCATCCAGCTGGGCAACGCGATGTCGAATCTCGGGGTCTACGAAAGCGTTCGTATCCTGATCAGCTACTTGAAGTGGAAGCTTCGGCCCATCCGGGAAGAAGACAATTTTGAGCAGTGGGTCAGCAACCGTTTCGGTGGCAGGCTTTATTGGCATTTCTTCCGTAGCTACACGGAGAAGGTCTGGGGCATACCGTGTACCAAAATCCGAGCCGACTGGGCCGCCCAGCGGATTCAGAATATGTCCCTAAAAAAAGCCGTCCTCACCGCACTGACCAATTCTCAATCGCATGGCACATCGACCCTGATCAAAGAATTTCACTACCCACGGCTTGGCCCCGGCATGATGTGGGAACGCTGCCGTGACCTGATTGAAACCGGCGGTGGCATGGTTCAGACCCAGGCCCGTGTAGAGGCGATCAACGTCGACGGGCAACGGGCACAATCGATCCAGGTCATCGGCGCCGATGGCAAACGTGAAGATATCGAATGCGACCACGTTATCAACAGCATGCCCCTCTCATCGCTGATCAAACAGATACGTCCGACCGTGCCCCAGCATGTGCTCGACGCAGCGATGAGACTAAAGTATCGTGACTTTCTCATCGTCGCGCTGATCATCGACGGCGCCGACCCCTTTCCGGATAACTGGATCTATATTCATAGCCCAGAGGTTAAGGTCGGCCGTATCCAGAACTTTCGGAGCTGGTCAACGCACATGGTGCCTTGCGAACACCGTGCGAGCATCGGTATGGAATACTTCTGTCATCGTGGTGATGGCTTGTGGAGCATGCCCGATGGCGATCTGATCCAACTGGCCAAGCGAGAAATCGCAGAGCTTGAGCTGGTGAAGGAAAGTGCTGTGCTGGACGGTACAGTCGTCCGGCAAGCCAAGGCTTACCCCGTATATGACGAACAGTACAAATCCAACATCGACATCATCCGCGAATACCTCGATACCATCGAAAACCTTCAGACCGTGGGCCGAAACGGGATGCACCGTTACAACAACCAGGACCACTCTATGCTGACGGCCATGCTCGCGGTACGGAACATTCTCGGAGCAGATCACGATCTGTGGACGATCAACGTCGAGCGATCCTACCACGAGGAACTTGTAACCAACTAGAACGCTGCACACGTTTCAGGCACCCATGCAATGCCAGCATCTCTAGACCAAGAAGCAGTATTCAATTCGGGCCAGGGTTGTGCCATGCAAATGAGTGTTGTCATCCCTGTCCACCATGCAGGAGAAGACCTCAGGCAATGTCTGGCGGCACTGGCACGCTCACACCGCCAGGCAGACGAGGTGATCGTCGTCGTCGACGGTGAAACCGGAGATACGACGACGCTGGCGTCGGCGTTTGGTTGTCGGATCGTGACATTACCAGGCGGCCCACGGGGACCGGCAACGGCACGGAATCGCGGCGTTAAGGCATCGACCGGAAACATCGTCGTATTTCTTGATTCGGATGTGGTGGCGCATCGCGAGACGCTGGGTCTGATCGAACAACGGTTCATCAATGAACCGGATTGCGACGCCCTATTCGGATCTTATGACGACACGCCCGCGGCACGGGGCCTGGCAAGCCGGTACAAGAACCTGATTCATCATTTCGTCCATCAGCAAGGTCGTCGTGAGGCAACGTCGTTTTGGTCGGGTTGTGGTGCGGTGCGTCGCCACGCCTTTGACGCGGTCGGCGGATTCAACGAACGTTTCGCCCAACCGTCGATCGAAGATATCGAGTTGGGCATGCGTCTGCGCGATGTGGGTCGACGTATCTGTCTCTGCCCCGAGATTCAGGTCAAGCACCTCAAGCGGTGGACGTACAGCGGCGTTTGGATGACAGATATCTTTAAGCGGGCGTTGCCGTGGAGCCGGTTGCTGGTCAAGCGTGGTGTTTCCTCAGGTCATCTAAACGTAGATCGGCGCAGCCAACTCTCAGCGATCACCGCCCACGCCTTGATTTTTAGCGCAGCGGTATCGCTGTTCACACCATGGATGTGGTCAGCGCCGCTGGGGGCGCTGGCGGTATTCGTCTGGCTTCAGCGTGAAACGATCCATTTCTTTTACGCTAGGGGAGGATTTGGATTTATGATCGGTGCCACGGCGATGCACCTGATCTATTTTCTCTACAGCAGCGCGGTCTATGCCTACGCGAAAGCGGAATGGTTGCTGTCTGCCAAACCGCGAACCCAATCATGTCCTCAACAGGAGGTTCGGTACCCTTGTCCGCGGCGATCATGACCCTCTGGTTCTTGACCACCGCCGGATGAATCGCGGAATGATCGTCCTTGACCGCGATCAACCTGGTTGTGTGCTTTTGCGGTCACTTCGCCAAACCGCTCTGGTACGTAGAGCTGGCCAACAGCCCGATTCACCGGTGTTTACCGTGTTCTGACCGCCGTCAGATTGGACGCCCGCAGGTAGCCACCTCGGCCGTCGGCCAGGCGGATTCGAACCCATGGGTCACGACGGTCCACCACGGTGACCTCGGTCCCCGCCGGCAACGGTTCGGCGAGGCGAGCACTGGCGCCGTCGGAGTCGGCAGCACGAACCACCGCCTCCGGTACGGTAATCACCGCATCGTTCGCGGTGCCATCGTAAACAGCTGGCCACATCAACAAAACGACCAGTCCCACCCACACACTGCCCAATAGAACTGCCAATGTCCGTGCCCAGGTCCGCCGCCAGCCAATGGCCACGGTCAAGAGAAGCGCCGTGGCAGCAAAACACAATGAAGTCAATATGGTCTGTCCACCGCGCGACAGCGTACGGTGCCAAGAAAAAAAGGTATCCCATAGCGTATCGTCATCAGGACGTGGCACCCAATCAGGCAGTGAGCGCCTGGCGTGATCAAGGTTTTGTCGTGCCTGGGTGTGGCCAGGGGCGATCTCCAAAGCGCGGCGATAGGCAAGAACGGCTGAGCCCAGCTGCTCGCTCTGTAACGCCGCGTTGCCAAGGTTCACCAGCAGGTCGGCGCTTTCGATTCCGTAATCTTCGATCACCTGACCGAACAAACGCTGTGCGCGACGGAACCGTTCCAGACGCACAGCCCGTTCGGGGGCGTCCATCGCTTGGGCATAATCAATGACTGCTTCTTCGATCATCTGCCGCGGCGTTTGCCCAGCCAACACCGTCAGCGGCACCAGGCCCGACCACAGCGCAACCCCGATAGTCATTAGGCGCATCAGGACACCTCTTTCTTCACCGCCCGGGCCACCGCAGAAGCTCTCTGACAAATCGATCCGTCGAGGGTCGCCGACCCGTCGGCCACGGGGGCATACGCAACCGCGTCACACTCCGCCAATAACCGATCGATCTGATCACGGCTTTCAACGCCAGCCCGCGACGCCAATCTCCGCAGCGCTACAGCGATCTGACCGGCCGCCTCCTGACGTGGCAACGTCACGGCGCGGCAGATCACCTTGACATCTGCCCGGACCGCCTTTCGGCGCTGGCGGAGTTCGGGGTCAACATCGGTCGTCCGCCGCCGACACCAGCCGATCAGGATCGCCGTTAGCGAAACGACGTAGATCCCCGTGTGAGTCAACCATCCACTTAAATATCCAGACTTGTGGTTCAACAGGCGGTTGACATCGGTCTGGATGGCCAGATCGGCACCGGTCAGGTCAGACGACGGGGTGATCTTTGCTTGTGACTGGACCGGTGGTGTCACTGCCAAAGCGGACGTCGCGTTAACCACTTGTTGTTCCTGCCCAGCGCTGACCACGTCTTGTGCGGTCACCAAATCAGATGGCAACACACGCAACGCGATCGGTTGACTGGTTGTTGTCTCAAACCGCTGACTGTAAGGATCGAACCACGCATAGGGCACCGGTGGCAGCTGAGATACCGACTCATCTAACACACGTACGGTCATGGTGAACCGCTTGCCATGATCGGTCATGGTACCGGCCGCGTCGCCGGTGGGCAGCCGGAACTGTTTCGGGTCCAGACCGCCTTCGGCCGTAAGTTTTGGTGGTCCGGCCTGCTGGAGGTTGCCGTCACCCTGCACGGTGAATACCAAGACAACCGGATCGCCGGCGTGAAGGACGGTCCGATCCGCCTCGACGCCAATGGTAAAACCACGCCCAACACCACCGGCAAAGCCGGGCGGCGCTTGGTCCAGCGGCAGAGGTTTGACGTCCAGTGTCTGCGGTCGACCGACGGACCGCATTTTGACCGTGGCCACCGGCTGACGGCTTCCAAAAAACCCCACACCCCACCGGGTGACTTTCTCGATACTTGCGGTAATCGCAGCCAATTTGATCGTACCTGTGTCTTCGACCATCATCTTTCGCTGACTCGAAAACACGACAAACTCACGGCCGTCGAGGGTCTTGCGCCGGACATGTGCCTTGAGCTGCACCGTCCCTTTCTGGGTGCTGATAGGCAATGTCGTGTCACCGCGCGATGGATCTAGATCACTGAACGCAAACTGGTCAAACAGCGGTGAACGGATCTTCAGGCCTCTGACTTCATTCAAGTCACCGGCGTACCACCATTGAATCTCGACGGGTACCTCTTGACCGGGATACACCGGCCCGTTAGGCAGCACCAGTGCGACACGCATGGCGTCGTCGGTTTGAATGTCCACAAATCGCAGCTCGAATGCTTTGGTGCTGAACTGCCGACCCGACTGACTGACCGTAAACGGTGCAACACGATAGCGGCCTGACTTCTTAACCGTAGCGTGAAAATCGAATGTATAGACCACCTGCTGGTAGCGACTGACCTTGCCGTTGATCACCTGTGTGAAACTGGACACATTGGGGTGGACACCCACCAGTTGCAAAGAGAGCCCCGCCGTCGGTGAGCCCGCCAGACATTCGGGCTGCGGGTCCTGGTCAAAACCCTCGGCGGTGATCCGAATCACCATCGGCTCACCCACGTAATGCGGGCCTTCCTGCGCAGCGACACTCACCCGCTGGGCTGACACGCTCGTCGCCAACGAGAAAACCGCCGCTCCCGCGATCCACATCACCCGTACGGACATTACCAATCTTTCTCCACAGCGCCGTACCCGGCGGTTTGTTTTTCGGCTCGCTGTCGCTGCCGCTGAGCCTGTCGGTCACGCACGGCTTGCAGCAAGCGAGCTGCGTTCATGTGCTGTTCCCCGGATGGTTGGTCAGCATTGTCTTGGTTCTGATCGCCCTCGTCACCCTGTTGCGGCTGCTGCGCCCCCTGTTGCGATTGCTCTTTTTGTTGATCCTGATCTTGATCCTGCTGCGGAGCCAGAAACTCAAGAGCAGCCACAAGGTTCTCAACGGCGGTTGATTGCTGATCCTGGGCCAACTGAAAATCAGTGGTGACGTGTTCCAACCCGGTGATCGCCTCGGCCATCGCTTGTGTGGCCTGGTTCACCCGATCGGCCGCTTGGGTCAACCGGTAGGCGAGGTCTTGTGACGCTTGGCCAGACGCGGCGGCGGGGTCCTCTGACGGCGATGACTGGACGGAGCTTTGTTTGGACTGGTTGATCAATGCATCGGCAATCTGTTGCGATATATCGCCCAACCGCCTCTGACGCTCGACCAGCGGCCCGGCCGTTTGATTCGTCTGCCCCCCCCGCTTGGCCAACACCGCCGCGTCTCGCGTGTCGTCGGTCAGTTGAACTTGTTTCTGTGCTGTGTCACGGAGGTGCTCGACAACCGTTAAAAATAACCGTCGTAACGCTTCGGCCTGCTCGACGCTCTGTTGAATTTTGGTCTTTAGTGATTCCACGTCATGAGCGTCTGGGGCAGAGTGACCTAACGATTCGATCGTTGCGGTCACATGCTCAAATGTCTCCATCAGCTGCGAAAGAAGATCACTGGCCAGCTGAAATTGCTCGGCCCGCCCTTCCTCCTGGCCCGGGTCGGACGGATCAGTGTCCGATGCCGGACCCGGTTTGGACCGCTGGAGTTCCTGGTCCATGAGGTCGCCTAACCGAACGCCGCGCTGGGTGTTGGTCGACTGTAGCTGTGCTAGGGCCGGCAGCAACTCGGACTGTTTGGCGCCGGGCGCCGCCAACTGACTCGCCGCCACCTGCAACCGTCGTTGATCGGTATAAATCAGGTCGACCAGGCCCCGTACGTCCAAGAACAGTTCCCTGGCTCTCACCAGCGCACCGGTCGCCTGAACTTGCAGTCGGTAGGACTCCCACAGGTCACCGGCCACACACGCCTTGCTGGCGTGGTCCATCGCCTGCGTGGCTTCCTTGACCAGCGGCGCCGCTTGTGTCAATCGCGTCAGCTGATCAGTCGTGTCACGGTCGTGTTCCTCTTCCTGTTGATCACCGCCACGAATACCCGCCTCGACACGGCGTCGCAGTTCATCGGTGCGTTGAGCCACCATGGCCAATTCGTCCTTGACAATTTCTTGCGTGAGCCATGGCGGTGGCCGCGGCGCCTGATCTGTGGCCACCAACGTTTGATCAGCGGCAGCTGCCAGACCGCTGGTGTGCTGTGCAAGCGTTGTGGCATCACCGATCACCGCACCGAGCAACTGGGCGATGGCACGAAGTTGATCGCGGGCGCGTTTTAGTTCATTGAGTGCCAGCGACGCGCGTCGGTAAGCACGGTCAGCCTGAACCTGACGTAACTGTCGTCGAGCCTGCCCGATCCGTTGAGCGGCGCGCTGAAGGTAACTGCGTACACCGGCCAGTTGGGCCAATCTCAGACGCTGGTCGACAGTCTGCTGATCCACTTGGATGGCCTCGATTTGGTCGGCTTCTTGGCCAGCTTCTTGTGTCAGCTGTTCTACGGTTGATAAGATGCCACGCTGCTGGATCTCGGCGCTGCGGCACCGTGCTCGCACTGATTCAAGAACAGCCGGCCCTTCCGCACCGGCCGTCCGATCAATCATTTGTTGTAAAACAGCGGCCAACTGGCGCTGCTGATCAATCACCTGATCAATCCGAGTCTCAAGAGCAGGCCGATCTCGACTGGCGATCGCGTCGGCCAATGCCAGAGCACGTCGCGCGATGATCTCAAGGTTTTGCCGGGGCGTTACTTCATCGGGTTGAAGACGAATGGCCTCTCGAAGATATGCCACCGCCGTCTGCAAGTGGACCAGCGCTTGGGCCGGCTCTTCGTCCAACTGCGTATCGGCGCGACCAACTTCCACCCAACTGAGATTGTACGTCGCGCTGTATCGGGTCTGACCGTCGGCCGCGGCGTGGCGGCGGGCAAGCTTAAATCGGTGTTCTGCGTCATCGAATTTGCCGGCATCCAGTAACGCCACCGCTTGATTGTAGGCCTGCCGCGGGTCTAGCTGGGCGTCGTCGTCAGACATCTGGTCACCGAGCGTGTCCTGAGGTTCCGGGGTGTCCTGATCGATCATGGTTTGGGCCCCAAGCGGAGCTACAAGCAGTGCCCAAACCACCGCCGCAACCTGGGTGGGTTTGATATGGGTCACCCGTTGACCGGAGCTTGCACTGGTCACGACACTGGCGGCTATCAAACTAAGCAGCGCAAGAAGGACCATCCATTGAAACCCTTCTTGTTTAACCAAGCGACCCCGGTCATCGAGCCGGCCACGAGTCAGCGGTGCAATGTGCGCATCGTAGATCGATCTTAAATCCAGTGTACCGGTCCCCGCTGGGATATACGCACCCTGGGTCTTCAGTGCCATCTTGCGCAGCAGCTGACCGTCAAGCCGCGTGATTACCGGTTTGCCGTCGCCGTCCAGAAGCTGTGTGCGCGCGCCGGTCTTGGGATCGATTAGAAAAACTTCACTTCCGGTTTCATCACCGAACCCGATGGCAATGATGCGAATACCACGCTCGGCGGCCGCTGTGGCAGCATCCATCGCAAACGATTCGTGGTCCTCGCCATCGGTAATCAAAAGGATCGTTCTGGACAGATCAGACGGACCACGGAACCCAGCGGTCGCTTTGCGGATCGGCGCTTCAAGATTGGTCCCCCCACGCGCTACACTTTGGGGATTGACCGTTTCAAGGATCATCCGCAAGAACCCGTAGTCGGGCGTCATTGGACACAAAACCGTGGCGGTTCCCGCAAAGGCGATCAAGCCGACATGATCCCGGTCCAGCAGCGTCAGCATATCTTGGATATCGGCCTTGGCCCGTTCGAGCCGATTGGGCGCAGCGTCTGCGGCCAGCATGGATCGGGACACATCTAAACAGATCATGATCTGAGCGCCCACCCGGGGGGTGTGTTCGTAACGAAAACCCCACTGCGGACGCATCAGTGCCACGATCAGGCAAACCGCCGACAGACCTAGCAGACCAATACGGGAAAAACGCCGCCAGCGCGCCGGGCGGCGGACCAGTCGCTGCTGCATGGCCTTTGAGAGAAACTGATCTAAGCGGTCCACCCCTCGTCCGTCAAGCCAGATCAGCACGACCGTGACCAAGACCACCGGCCAGATCAGGTACGCCCAATGGGGATTGGCAAACTGCAAACCGGTCACGGCAGCCTCCTAAAAAACGAACCGGCCAAAAGGCTACCAGACCCGATCATGGCCAGCGCCGACCACACGAACGGCCCGTACCACTGCCGGTACTCCAGATAGCGGTGTTCGGTAATCTGGGTGCGTTCGAGCTGATCGATCTGTCGATAGATCTCCGCCAATGCCTGGGCGTCTGTCGCGCGGAAGTAACGCCCGGCGGTCTGGTGGGCAATCGCCTTAAGCGTGTCCTCATCCACCTCAACCCGGATCGGCTGGAGCACCTGCTGACCCGTAAGCGGATGACGCACGGGCACGTGCGCGATACCGTCCGTGCCCACACCGATCGCATACACCTTCACACCGTGGGCGCTGGCTAGCTCTGCGGCCTGCTCCGGAGCGATATCGCCTGCGTTATTCACGCCGTCGGTCAACAGGATCACGACCTTCGATTTGGCCTGATGCCCCCGCAGCCGTTCGACAGCAAGCGCTAGACCCTCGCCCAGCGCAGTACCGTCTTCGACGCGGTCCCTGACAATCCCCAGATCATCGAGGATATTGACCAGGTTACCGTGATCAAGCGTTAGCGGACACAAACCGTCAGCGTAACGCGCGAACCCGATCAAGCCGATGACATCGTCGGGTCGACCGACGGTCGCCACATCCACCCATTTCTGGTCAGCGTCGTCACCTAGGACAAATTGTTTGAAAATGGCCTTGACCGCTTCGAGACGGTCAACGTTCATGTCGCCCTTCACCATATCACGAGCCTGCATGGAGCCCGATCGGTCGACGACCATCACAATGGCAATCCCCTCGCGCCGGATACGGGTCTGATCATCACCGGTACGCGGACCGGCCAACGCCAGGGCCATCGCCACCACCGCGCCGGCGATCAACACCGCCGGGATCGGGGCCAGCCGCGCCCGAATCGTAACGGACAAACGATCAAGAAACGCTAACGTCGAATAGGTCACGGCTGTCGATGCGGCACCAGTCAAAAGGTGGTAGACCACCGGTGCCAACAACGCCACCAGCAGGAACCAGGGATCTCTAAACTCTAATCCATGCCAATTCATTCTGCTCACCTCTACCGGCCGCCCACACGTCATCCATGGGCGAGTCAACCCGCTGTGCTTTTGGCCGACCGGCTAATCGTGGCGCATTTAAATGCGGGCCACCCCCGCGGTCGTTGACTGGGCCACCGAACGGTCTGTGTGTTGATCGTCCAAGCGCGTTTCGTCAAGGAACCGCCGGGCTGCGGCCACAGACTGGTCGATGTCCTTCGCCGACGGGACCATGTTGGCAAACTTGACCAAGTCGGCACGCCTCAGAAATTGGCGCAGCAACGTTTGGTGTTCACTGACGAGATCTGGCGATCCACTGATCCTGTCCAAAAACTCCTCGGTCGTCAGGTCTGGTGCCCGCAGCTCGAATCGGTCTTCCAGATATTGCCTGACAATCGCCGACAACTCGACAAAGAAGCGATGAACCTGGCTGGGTTCGTCGCAGGGTCGGCTCAACAGACTGGCCAATCGGGTTGACGCGATCTCGTAGGCGCTACGCCGTCGGGCCCGCCTGCCCGACACCGCGAACCAGCGCCACGCCAACGCCGCCACAGCCAAGGCGATCAATCCCAACCCGCCGGCCGCCGACCACCATGTCCACCGTCTCGACGATTGCCTCAGTGGCAGCTCACCCAGCGGCGGGTGTAGTTCAGCGTCGGCGTCTTTGGGCAGCACTGATTGAACGTTAAACCCCAGGCGTGGGGTAAGCATTTCGTAGGCGTCCATCCCATCGGGTGCGGGCTTGGCCCCTTGGCGCCGGTCGACAAATTCGACCATGAGTGGTGGGATGCTCTGTTGACCCGATTGCTCTGGTTGTAGCTGATACTGTTGCGTAACCACCGTGTGTCCGTCTGGATCGACTTTTTCCGTAGACGCAAAATCAAGGATGGTCAATCGCTCCATGGCCTGACCAAAACCGGGCATGAGCAACTCCACCCCCTTCTGGGCGGTCACCTCCAGCGTGAGTGTCACCGGGTCACCAATCGCCGGCTCAGCCGGTTCCAATCGCACAGAGGCTTTGACAGGACCTTTTTGGGTGTTCTTTTCAAGCGGGCTGGCCGTCGCCGGGGACAACCCACCAAGCCACAGCACCAGTGACAGCCCGATACGCCATAGCGCCCGTGTGCTCATTCGCCGTGCGGGTGCCGGTCCCAAATTCGTTCCCGCCCGGTTCATCGGCGCATCCTTCGTTCGCGCAGCCGGAAAAACTTGACCAAAGGATCCACGACAGAACCCGCCGCGTCGATGGTCATCAGGTCGATCCCTGCCGTCGCCAACCGTCGCGCCAACGCGTCATGGTCACGCTGCGTGAGGTCCTGGTGCGCTCGCCGAAACGCAGCCGATCCGGTGTCATACACGCCGATGCGGCCGGTCTCCGCATCAGTCAACGCGATCAGGCCCACGTTTGGCAACGCCGACTCGCGAGAATCGACCACCCGCACCGCGATCAGGTCGTGCTTACGGTTGGTCATGGTCATCGCACGTTCGTAATCCTGATCAATAAAATCACTGACTAGAAAACAGACCGCTTTGCGTTTGGCCACTTTCATGAGAAACTGCATGGCAGTGGCAATACTGGTCGCCTGCCGCGCGGCCCGTGGCACCCGACCAGTCCGCCACGACCAGAACCGTCGCCGGTGACGGTTCCGAAGCGTTGACGTCGTCGACTCCAGCCCGTGGGCAAGCACCTCGCGGATCACCCGCAAGACGTGCTTCTGGCCCTTGCGCGGCGGAATATACTGCTCGACCCCTCCGTGAAACAGGATCAGGCCCACCTTGTCATCGTTGCGGATCGCCGAAAATGCCAGCAGCGCACAAAACTCTGCGGCCGCTTCCCGTTTGGATCGGGTGGCGGATCCGAAATCCCCAGACGCCGAGATATCTGCCACCAGCATGACGGTCAGCTGGCGTTCCTCGACGTATCGTTTCACAAATGGCGCCCCCACGCGGGCGGTGACATTCCAATCGATCGATCTCACGTCGTCGCCGGGAATGTAGGGTCGTACCTCCTCAAACTCGACACCGCCGCCTCGAAAAACTGACACGTACTGACCGGCCAAGACGTCGGCCACCTGCCGGCCTGTGCGGATCTGAATCTGGCGAACGCGCTGGATGATCTGACGGGCCAGCATGACGTCAGGGCACCGGAACGTTGTCAAGAATCTTGTTCACCACACTGTCGGACGATAGTCCCTCAGCCTCAGCTTCGTACGAAAGCAATACTCGATGCCGCAGCACATCGGGCGCTAGCGTCTTCACGTCGTGCGGCGTGACGTAACCGCGACCCTGCAGCAACGCGTGAGCTTTAGCAGCCTTCATCAAGCTGATCGACGCCCTTGGGCTTGCCCCGACCTCGATCATCCCGGCCAGGCTCGCAATATCTGCCCCCGCCGGATCGCGAGACGCACGCACGATATCGACGATGTAATCGCGAACCTTTGGGTCAACGAAAGCTTGGTCCGCGATCGCTCTGGCTTCGAGAATTGCCTGCGGACTGGCCACCGTTTGGGTTTCCTGCGGCGGGCGAACACCGGACATCCGATCGACAACCCTCAGCTCTTCGTCTCGGCTGGGATAACCCACCTTGACTTTGAGCATGAAACGGTCCACCTGCGCCTCTGGCAATGGGTACGTGCCTTCCTGCTCGATTGGGTTCTGCGTTGCCA
Source organism: Phycisphaeraceae bacterium (assembly GCA_965222495.1). Taxonomy (GTDB): domain Bacteria; phylum Planctomycetota; class Phycisphaerae; order Phycisphaerales; family Phycisphaeraceae; genus CBDCUA01. The sequence goes on from CBDCUA010000006.1 coordinate 780,289, forward strand.
GCACCAAAAACGGCTCGTCAAGTGTGTACGTTTGGTCACCGATGGTGGCCTGACGCTCTTGCATGGCCTCTAGAAGTGCCGCTTGGACCTTGGCCGGAGCGCGATTGATTTCATCGGCAAGGATCAAGTTAGAGAACACCGGGCCTTTCTTGATGCTGTAAGTGGCCTCTTTGGGGTTAAACACTTCCGTCCCAATCACGTCCGCCGGCAGCATGTCGGGCGTGAACTGGATACGCGAAAATCCCGTATCGATCGCCCGAGCCAACGTGCGTACCGTCAGCGTCTTGGCCAAACCGGGAAGACCTTCTAGAAGGACATGCCCACCGGTCAACAAGCCAATCAACAAACGGCTGACCATGGCTTCTTGTCCCACCAGGACGCGGCCCACCTCGTCGATCAGGCCACTGGCCAAACGGGAAAATTCTGCGGTCCGGTCGTCTACCTGAGAGGTCACAGTCATGGCTCCCTAACGGCTGGTCATCGAACACCACCTACGGGTCTTCGGATGCTGGAAAAAAGAATTTATACGCGTCATGATACGGTTAGGTTCGCGTGCCCTGTTTGGATGCAATGCCCCGACCCACCTGGGATAACCCATTCGTTCTGTGACCAACACACGTAATCGCCGCAGCGCTAGACCGACCGCCGCATCGTCGCGCCGAGCGGTCAGGTGGCCGTCAAGGATCGCCCCACCCAACAGGTCTTTGAAACCGGGGCTTCGATCCGTTAATCGAAGTGTTGCCTGCCATACGTCGGCGTTGAAGACCGGATCACCGATCTGGCCAACGGGATAGACGAACCCGGCGCCACTGTAGATCCCAACCTCGTGACGGTGATCGCCAGTAAAAATGGTGTAGTGAATGGTCGCGTTGGTCGCGGTCGGATCGATCGGCGTTCGCCCGGCCCGTGGTTGCCAAAATACACGAATGGTAACCGCCTGATCTGGCTCCTGGATCGACCCGTCCAGTAAGACCACCGTCAGGTGGTTGGGGTCATCCATCGCATAAAAACTGGACGTAAACCCCCCTTCCAACGCCAAACCCTGCTGGGACTGGCTCTTTAACGCTAGTTTCGCTCGATCATGCTTAACGCAGCCGACGCTCGCCATCACCGCCACCGCGCAGGCGACGGGCCAAACGGTACCAAGACGCCCGAAGCGGTAGTGATAGAACTGCGATCTAGAGAACCTGCCTGGCTTCACCAAATTCGATCCCTACCCGTTTCTGCTGGATACCTACTCTGAGACCGGGCTGGGATCCGACGCGGTGGTCTTCGCAGCCACATCCTGCCCCGGCCGATCCGCCTGGGCGGACACCGACGTGGGCTTCTTTAATCCGAGACACGCCAGCGTATCGCGCTCGACCACACTCCGTAACTGCTCACGCGGCACGGTGGGCAGGTTCGTACCATGGGTCACAGTATTGACCGAATAGATATTATGGATCGCAGTCTGGGGGGTGGTAAATGGAAAATCACTGCCAAAAAGGAGACTGTCCATCACACCCTGCTGATACGCCAACAGAAGCACGTTGTACAACTGCCACGGCCGACTGGTGACCTCCGACAAGTCTGCGTAACAGTGACGGTTCTTTCCCACCAACACCAAGGCTTGCTCGACCCACGGCAGTCCCGTGCCGGCAAGCACCAACCGCAAATCGGGAAAGGTCCGGGCGACCTCATCGTACAGGTAGGGCTGGCTGTACTCTAACATGGCTGGCCCGGCAAAATGGGTCCCCGGATGAACCACGATCGGCAGTCCCAGTGTCTGACAGCGTTCGTACAGGCGCATCGCCCGCGAATCACTGGGGTGGAAACCACCGGCGGCCGGACTGACGGTCACACCCACCAGCCCCAACTGGACAGCTTCGTCGATGTCCGAGAGGTAACCCGCGGCCATGGGATCGATGCCCGCAAAACCCAAAACCTTGTGGGGATGGCGGGTCGCATAGCGAGCCACCTGTTGAGCTGAAATCGATGCCCCCACATAACCGCACTGCACGCCTAGCACGATGGCGTGTTCGACAGGCTCCATGGCCTGGTCAAAAGTCTGTGCAGATGTGTCGGGCTGGTCCCACGGCTGGCTAACACACTGCTGCCGAATCTTCTTGGCCGCCTCCGGACCAAGCTGGTCCACAGACTCCCACAAGTGGGTATGGGCGTCGACGATCGATAACGCAGCCTGGGAAGGTGGCCCCCCCGGGGCCATCCCCGACGGCGTGCCGTGGGGAACCGACATCTCCAGAGGCGGCTGTGGTGCGGAGAAACTCATATAGGAAATGGTACTCGTTAAACCCCGTACCCGCCAAGGCCCCGCGTCAACGACGCAGCACTCCGAGGCGGGTTCGAATACTCAAATTCCTCATCTGCACGGGTCACGATCACGTGGCGTTCTTCTGGTCGTATTCGGTGGAACTGAGCAGCGTATCTAATTGTTTCAAATCACCGGCCTTGATCTTGATCAACCAGCCCTGTTCAAACGGATCCTGGTTGATGATCTGTGGGTTGTCAATGGCAGCCTGATTAACTGCCACGATCGTTCCGGCAATGCCGCAATACAGTTCGCTGGTCGCCTTGACCGATTCGATCTCCCCGAACACGCCACCGGCGCCGATGTCACCTTCAAGTTGCGTGATATCCACGTACGTAATATCGGTCAGTTCATCGACGGCGAACCGTGTTAGACCAACGGTCACCAACCCGTCTTGGAGCTTATGCCATTCGTGTGTTTCGGCGTATCGACGGTCATCGGGAGAGGCCATCGCCATCACATCCTTTGGTTAAATATCCGTAGTCAATCCTATACCCAGACACCGTTTCAACCAGAAGTCTGCGCCCATTTGATGAGGATATCCGCCACCTCCGGCCGACTGAATTCTTGCGGTGGCCGCATGCCTTCTTTGAGCATCTGGCGCACCTTGGTACCGGACAGGAAGACCTGATCGCCTTCGATTTTGGGAAACGTCTTTGAACTGACCATGCCTTGCGCTTTCTTGCTGTACGCAGCGTGCTCAAACTTCAGCGGTTCAATGGCGATTTCACCATGGTCAAACTGGTCAAAAATCTGCTGGGCATCGTAGGTGCCATAATAATCGCCCACCCCGGCGTGATCCCGTCCCACGATAAAGTGAGAAATCCCATAATTCTGACGGACCAGCGCGTGCAACACCGCTTCACGCGGCCCGGCGTATCGCATGGCCGCCGGCATGACGGAAAGCATGGTGCGATCGGCCACGTAGTAGTGCTGGATAATGGTCTGGTAACACTGCATCCGAACGTCTGCGGGGATATCACCGGGCTTTGTTTCGCCGACCAGTGGGTGAATCAGCAGACCGTCACATATCTCCTGAGCACACTTGGTCAGATATTCATGGGCACGGTGAATGGGGTTTCGCGTCTGAAACGCCGCGACGGTTTTCCACCCCCGGTCCAGGAACGATTGACGTGTCTTAGATGGCGGCAGACGGAACTCGGTAAACTGCTCACCCGGTTCTTTCTCAGGCGTAACGGTGATCACCTCCAACGGACCGCCCACAAGCCAGTCTCCCTCATCTAACACTGCCTTGACACCTGGGTGTGCTTGGTCCTCAGTCCGGAAAACATTTGGAATCTCTAACTTTTTATCGTGTGGGTAGATCTCCTGAATGTGGATCACCGCCATGAGCGTTCCATCAGAGTACACCAATGCCGCACGACCCCCTTCCTTGAGATTCGCCTTCACGCTGTCGTTCACCGCCAGCGTAATGGGGATCGGCCAAACCGCGCCTCCGCCGGAATTGGCCAGGTGCATATTCCGGCACACACTGTCAAAGTCGGCTTTCCCCATGAACCCCGTCAGTGGGCTAAACGCGCCAATGGCGATCATTTCCAGATCGCATGCCTGTTTGGCACTTAAAACAATCTCGGGCAGGCCGGCAGCTTCTGCCTTGAGTTGCTGCGCCTTATCTTTTGTGGCGATTCGATTGACCAGTTCGCCACCGTGAGGACTGATAAGTAATTGCGTAGACATTCCTTTACATCTCCTTACCACGTTCAATCAGATCGTCCATTGCCAAACGGATGATCGTAGTTTCCTTGTCCGCCCTCTGCAAGCCTACTATCATCTGTGCACACAGACCTGGCTATCCGTTAAACTGGTTGACCCTGGCCGTCTGCGTTAAATCACACGAATCACCCATCGATCGAAGCCCACACATGACAAGTAAACAAATCGCCGTGTTTTTCACCGTCGTGTTGACCTCGCTGCTGCTATCGCCTGGTCGATTGGCCAAAGCCGAGCACGCCCTGGAGGGGAAAATCGCACCACCGATCAAGCTCCGGACCGTCAACGGGCAATCCTTCGATCTTCGCAACGTCAAAGCTGAAGTGATCGTTTTGGATTTCTGGGCCACCTGGTGCGGGCCGTGTCGCATGGGCCTGCCGCTGCTCCAGGAATTTGAAGATTGGGCCCAGCAGAACGAAAAACCTGTTGCGGTGCTCACGATTAACCTGCGTGAGAAACGGGACGACGTGAAAGCCTACTGGGAAAAAGAAAAATTCAAAATGGCGGTTCTCATGGACACGTCGGGGCGTGTGGCAAAGCAGTACAGTGTGCGCGGCATCCCCCAAACGGTGGTGATCCATCGTGGGAGAATCGCACGTGTCCACGTGGGCTATTCACCAGCAATGGCCGAATTGCTCAAGGCAGAAGTTGAAAAGCTCATCGGCCAACAAGACGAAGATCGCCAGTAGTAAGACCGACCAAACCAACTGAACCCTTGCGTGATGTCTTCAAACGCAAGGTAAAGGTCGACAGAAACTGACCAATCGTACCGCCGCGTACAAATCATACGCAACGCATATCACACGGCGGTGTCGGCCGGGGCAACGACACAAAGGACATTCTGGTCACGTATCCCGGCGTTGGGCGTGAACGGTTGGTGCCGTAACCGGTTAGACGGGCGGGAAAGGGTGACTTGTTAGGTCGTCTTGGTTTGCTTGTCGGCCGACTTGGTCGCACTCGAGCCGCCCTGATCCGGTTTTTTTGGCGCATCACCATTTTTGGCATTGGTCTTATCAGATTTTGGCTTAGCGCTGTCCGTCTCGGCCTTTTGGGCTTTCTTGTAGCTTTCTGAACGGTAGTCGGTTTCGTAGAACCCCGAACCTCTAAACAGGACACCCGCACCGGTCCCGATCAGCCGCTTGAGTTTGAGCTTGCGGCACTCGGGACATTTGCGCAACGGGCGGGCGGTGATAGACTGGAACTGTTCGAAGCTGTGCTGACAACTTTCACAGACATAATCATAGGTCGGCATCGTATGTGGGTCTCCGTCTGCGCCCTAGGCGCCGGTATCGGCGTTTTATTCAACCACGATCACTTTTGCCGGCCGTAGCGTCTTGTCGCCTAAGAGATAACCCGGCTGAAGTTGCTGAGCCACCGCTCCGCTGTCTAGACCCTCCACGGGCATCCGCTGCAGCGCCTCGTGACAAACAGGGTCAAACGAGTCACCGGCGCTGACTTCCAGGCGTTTGACACCAAACTGATCCAGGACTTTCATCAATTCATCGCGCACCATCTGAACGCCTTTGACAAGACTATCGGTGGTGGTTTTCTCCGGATCAAGGTCCAAGGCCCGATCGAAGTGATCCAATGGCGTCAACAACGCTTTGGCCAACCCCAGCAGCTGCTGCTGGCAAGCGTCGTGAATATTCTGTTGAGATCGGCGAACGAAATTCTGATAGTCCGCCGACACACGTAGAAGCTGCGCTTCTAGTTCATCGCGCTGAGCCTGTAACCCCGTCTGCGGATCTGGGTGCGGTTCGGCCGCCACATCCGAACGGTCATCTTGTTCAGACACCGTCGTTTCATCCGGATCAGCGACCCCCTGCGAAGGCCGACATGACTCTGACGAGGACGGCGAATCTCCTTGCTCTTCTTGATCTGTCATACCTTTGCTCCGTACACCTGTCCCGACCGCCGCCCGAGCTAGCTGATGTAGTCTTTCACCTTGTCCCAAAAACTGCGGCTCTCGGGCATAACCTCGTGGTCCTCCGTTTCGGCGAATTCGCGAAGAAGCGTCTTCTGTTTCTGGGTAAGTTTTTGGGGGATCTCCACCATCAGAATCACGACCATGTTCCCTGATCGACCGGACCGCAGATTGGGCAGTCCTTGACCTGACAGCTGGAACTGTGCGCCATGCTGAGTCCCCGGTGGGATGGTCAGGTCATGATCACCGTCGAGTGTCGGGATCTTGACGTTGGCGCCCAAAGCCGCCTGTGTAAAGCTTACCGGCATGCGTAAGACCAGGTGATCATCCTGGCGCACAAAAACATGATGCTCCGCCACACTCACCGCAACGTGCAGGTCTCCACGCTGCCCGCCGCGGCGACCCGGCTCTCCCTCGCCAGGTACACGAATCGCTTGTCCGTGATGAATCCCTGGTGGAATCTTCACTGTCAACGTCCGCTGCTTGGGCGTCTGCCCGGAACCGCGACAGTCTGGACACTTGTCCTTTGTCGTCATTCCCTCGCCCTGACAAGCCGGACAGGTGGTCACCATGCGGAACATCCCTCCGAAACCGGCTTGAGCAACCTGGCCGGTCCCCCCACACGCCTGGCATCGAATCGGCTTTGTTCCCGGCTTGGCGCCACTGCCCGAACACTTGGCACAAGTGTCTTGACGGGTAAACTGAATCTCCCGCGTCACCCCGGTGGCCACCTCGTTGAGCGTGATTTGGACCTGGGTCTCCAGATCGTAACCTCGCTGGCCTCGCGACCGGCGGCGGCCGTTGCCCCGTCCTCCACCCATCATCCCGCCAAAAATGTCGTCAAAGATCGAGAAGATATCGCCCGCATCCATATGGGAAAAATCGTGCCCACTGGTCCCTCGCAAGCCCGCGTGGCCAAAACGGTCGTATCGCTGGCGCTTCTCTGAATCGCTAAGCACCTCGTATGCTTCGGCACATTCTTTAAAGTGCAGCTCGGCGTTGGTATCACCCGGATTCCGGTCAGGGTGATACTTCATGGCCAACTTGCGGTAGGCGCGCTTGATCTCGTCTAGGTTGGATTCCTTTTCCACAGAGAGAATGTCGTAGTAGTCGCGCTGAGTCGCCATGATCTGTAGTCTATCGGCTCACCGATCGGGTTAGGAACACCTCAAACCGACACCGCGCTGCGGTTTTTCGACCCACCCAAATGGGCAGACCCAGGGACAACCGGCCCTGGGTCTGGTTTGGTCGCGCTCGGGCTGATTGATCACGCAGTCATCACCCACGCGGGCTACGCCACCGCCCCTTCGACCGGCTTGACGTCATCTTTGAGCTCGGTCACCAAAACATTGGTCGTGAGCATGAGCCCCGCCACCGATGCGGCGTTAATCAGAGCGGTGTGAGCCACCAGTGCCGGATCAATAATCCCCGCTTTCACCATATCGACATATTCAGCGGTCGCGGCGTTATAACCGGCGGCATTTTTTTTCTCCATCAATGCCTCGGCCACAATGAATCCGTCCTGTCCGGCATTGGTCACGATCTGACGAAGCGGAGCCTCCAGCGCCGCGGCGACGATGTCGTAGCCAATGCGTTCATCGCCACGCGCTTTGGCGCGGGCCGCTTCCACCTCGGGGATAACCCTGAGAAACGCCACGCCACCGCCGGGAACATACCCCTCTGAGGCCGCGGCCTTGGTGGCATGCAACGCGTCGTCGACACGGTCCTTTCGTTCTTTCATCGCTGTCTCGGTCGCCGCACCCACCTTGATAATCGCCACGCCACCGGTCATCTTGGCCAGCCGCTCTTGAAGTTTTTCGCGGTCATAGTCACTGGTGGTTTTCTGAATCTGCTGACGGATCTGATCGGCACGGCCTTCAATGTCCTTTTTCTTACCCGCACCCTGAATGAGCGTGGTGTTGTCCTTGTCGATCACCACCTTCTTGACCCGACCCAACGAACTGAGCTCCAGCGATTCAAGGTTCTGACCCAAATCTTCACTGACGAACGTACCACCGGTGATCACCGCAATGTCACCAAGCATGGCCTTGCGCCGGTCACCAAAGCCCGGGGCCTTGACGGCGCAGACTTGTAACACACCACGAAGACGGTTAACCACCAACGCCGCCAGTGCTTCGCTTTCCACATCTTCGGAAATGATCAACAGCGGCTTGCTGGCCGTGGCAATCTTGTTCAGCAACGGCAGCAGGTCTGGCAAATTGCTAATCTTCTTCTCATGGATCAAGACGTAGGCATCTTCTAGGATACACTCACCTGCGCCCGGATCGGTCATAAAGTAGGGTGATAAGTATCCCTTATCGAACTGCATGCCTTCGGCATAGTCCAAAACCGTCTGTGCGGTTTTGCCCTCTTCGACTTCCACGACTCCCTCAGAACCCACCTTATCGATCGCCTCGGCAATCAGCTGACCGATTTCCTTATCGTGGTTCGCCGACACCGATGCGATGTTTTGAAGATCGGACTTGCCCTTGCACTTTGTGGCCATGTCCAACAGAGCCTGACCGGCGACCTCGGCGGCACCAATGATTCCACGTTGCACCACCATGGGGTTGGCACCTGCGGTCACGTGCCGTAACCCTTCGGAAAAAATTGCCTCGGTTAAGACCACCGCCGTGGTGGTGCCATCCCCCGCTTTGTCGGCGGTTTTTTTCGCCACCTCGATCACCATTTTGGCGCCCATGTTCTGAAAGGGTTCCGGCACCTCAATTTCTTTGGCGACAGAAACACCGTCTTTGGTGATCGCCGGACCACCAAACGACTTTTGCAGCACCACGTTTCGGCCGGTAGGTCCCATGGTGACCTTGACGGTATTGGCCAGCTGCTCTAGACCTTTACGCAGCTGAACGGCTGCTTCGGCCCCAAACATTAATTGTTTTTTTGCCATAATGACGGCTCCGTAACTGCAAACATATTGATGTTAGTTTCACACCTGTCACCCGCGCGTGGCACGGCCACGACGTCAACAGGCCGACTCCCAGACGCTGCCCGCCTGGCCTCCTTGTTTATTTCTCAATCACACCCAGCAACTCACTGTCGCGGACGATTACGAGCTGATCCTCGTCAACCTCGACCTCCGTACCAGAATACTTGCCGTACACCACCGTATCACCCTTCTTGACCGAAACAGGTGCCCGGCTGCCATCGTCATTGAGCTTGCCAGGACCGGCGGCAATGACCTTTCCACTCATGGGTTTTTCCTTAGCGCCTTCCGGGAGGTAGATGCCAGATCGGGTCTTCTCCTCCGGATCATCGGGCTTGATTAGAACACGATCATCTAACGGACGAAGCGTGGTTTTCGTTGCGGTTGCCATCGTCTAAATCTCCATTTCGAGTTCGCGATTCATTTGTTTATGACCGTACAACGCAGTCACAGGTTCTTACTGTTTATTGCGACCCGTTAAGTGAATTCGGGTTTGATCACATCATCCCCGGCATGCCGCCCATGCCGCCCATGCCGCCCATGCCACCCATGCCACCCATGCCACCCATGCCGCCCATGCCACCGCCGGGCATACCACCGCCGGACTTATCGTCACTGTCCGTGGGCGCTTCGGTGACAACGCAGTCTGTGGTCAATAGCAGCGTGGCAACGCTTGCTGCGTTTTGTAATGCGGTGCGGTCGACCTTGGCCGGTGTAATGATCCCCTTGTCGATCATGTCTCCGTACTCAAGCTTCAAGGCATCAAACCCAAAGCTTCCCTTCCCGTCTTCGACCTTTCGGACCACGACCGTACCGTGCTCGCCGGCATTGTCGGCAATGGTTCGCGTAGGTATTTCCAGCGATCTGCGAACAATCTCGACACCCGCCGCCTCGTCATGTGACGCGGTTGGCACATTCTTTAGCGCATCGAGTGCTCGGATAAAGGCGACACCCCCGCCCGGCACAATACCCTCTTCCACGGCCGCGCGGGTCGCGTGCAGAGCGTCTTCGACGCGTGCTTTTTTCTCTTTGAGTTCTGCCTCAGACGCAGCGCCCACATAAATCTGAGCCACCCCACCGGCGAGTTTCGCTAGGCGCTCTTGCAGTTTTTCGCGATCATAGTCGCTTGTGGAAACCTCAATCTCACCACGGATCTGATCGATCCGACCGCGGATCTCCGCTGACTGGCCTGCCCCTTCGACAATGGTGGTGTTCTCTGAATCAATGGTCACTTTTTTGGCCAGTCCCAGCTGCGAGATCTCGATCTTGTCCAGCTCAATCCCCAGATCCTTCATGATGGGCTGACCACCGGTCAACACCGCGATATCCTCGAGCATCGCCTTACGACGATCACCGTAGCCAGGCGCCTTAACCGCGCACACATTGAGCACGCCCCGCAGCTTGTTGACCACGAGCGTGGCCAGCGCTTCGCCTTCGACGTCTTCAGCGATAATCAGAAGCGGCTTCTTGGCTTGTTGCAGTTTTTCTAGAAGGGGAAGTAACTTCTGGACGGAGCTAATCTTGTCTTCGTAGACCAAAACCAAACACTTGGCCAACTCGACGGTCAGGTCATCGGGATTGGTGACAAAATTCGGGCTCAGATACCCTCGGTCAAACTGCATCCCCTCAACAACATCCACGTAGGTCTCCAACCCCTTGCCTTCTTCGACGGTGATCACACCGTCCTTGCCCACCTTCATAAACGCATCGGCCATAATCTTGCCAATGGAGGTGTCGTTGTTGGCGCTAATCGCTGCCACGTTGGCGATGTCATCCTTCTTAGAGACGTCTACCGGCTTGGCCAGCTTATCGATCCGCGCCACGACCCGATCTACAGCGATCTTCATTCCCCGGACCAACGCGTTGGCGTCGACTCCGCCGGCCACCTGCTTCAGGCCCTCCTTAAATATCGCTTCGGCCAATACCGTTGAAGTGGTGGTCCCATCGCCGGCCTTGTCGGACGTCTTGCTGGCCGCTTCTTTGACCAGCTGAGCGCCCATGTTCTCGCTCTTATCGCTCAGTTCAATCTCTTCTGCGACGGTCACACCATCTTTTGTGACAGTGGGCCCGCCCCAGCCTTTGTCCAACACCGCGTTTCGGCCGCGTGGTCCCAGCGTGCTCTTGACCGCCGCAGCCAACTTTTCGACCCCCGCCAGCAGACTTGCTCGGGCGTTCACCTCAAAGCTCAGATCTTTCACAGCCATTTTTCGTTGATCTCCGGGTAAAGGGTAGGTATTCCTGCATCCACAAACCGGTCCAGCCGTGCCTTTGGTTAAAAGATCGGCAACTGTAGACCAAACGCTGCCATCGGGCAACGTGTGCTCCGCAACCCTGTCTGGTTGTCTTGCCGACATACCGTGACAGGTCACCGCTGTGTTTGGGAGCAACATTGATACCGCGATCCATGTCGATCAAGCCATATGATACCTCATACGTAACTACCTATTGATTCACCTTTTGCACCGTCGTTACCAGAATGCTTCCGGTAGCGGCCTGACGCAACGCACTGTCAACGTGACAGTCCTACACCATCACGACTGACAGTTCTGCCATTGTTGTCCTGCTCACTTGAGCACGGCCGGATCACACTGAGAAATGACCGTGATCGATCTCAACCCTTGATTGATCAATCGACATCGGTGACGAACACCGCTCGTACATTGGTCGACCGGCCGGTGGCCGGTCGACCCGTCGGACTTTAGACAAGTCGTGGGCGACAGGACCAAGTCCCCATGGCATTTCATCTCAAACACCACATCTTCGGGCCATCACTTGTGGTATTTGACCCCTGTGTCAACCACCGATAGAGTAACGACCCATAGATTGCGGGGTAGAGCAGCCTGGTAGCTCGTCGGGCTCATAACCCGGAGGTCGCGGGTTCGAATCCCGCCCCCGCTATTGTGCCGACTCGCTAAGTGTGGGTCGGTTTTTTTATGCGCGATGTTGTCCCGAGAGAAGATCGTGCGGGATTCGAACCCGAGACCACGAACTCGCGACAGCGAGGACGCCAGTCGGGGGTGTGCTGCGGGGTCGACAGAGGCGACGGAACGCAAGCCGCCATCCTTATCGCTTTCAGGCCTGACCGGGCCGTCTTCCCGCCCCTGCTATTGGATTGACCCACCAGACGGTGGGTTTTTTATTTGACAGGAATCGTGGAATCATTCCCATCTTCCGAAGGATCTGAGCTACCAGCGTACCTGACTCGGCTGACGCAACGCAAAGGCGATCTGAGACTCTGTCAGCCACTTCCGCTTCATGGTGAACCTCTTGATCTGGATACAAAAATGTATTCCAAAAACTTGCATCCATTTTAGAGCAAGATCAAGGGTTCAGATCAGCGCAAGATAGCAATCCATTTGTTGTATATATCTATAGACAACAACAAAAACGTTAGGGCAAAGACTAATGGCAGTGCGGTAATTGATACGTACGGCGCGGCCACTTTTCTTCATGGCTTAGAGGACTGCAAATGGCGCACTTCGAAAAATCTACCAGTACGCTAAGTAAAAACGCATCCTATTCCACACATATTTTTGATCGTAAACAGGTTTGGCGAATACTAATCCCATCAGGCAAACAAGCAGATATCGTATTATGGGGCGGTGATAGCCTCACGGTCGAGTCTCCAGGCGGACTGCTGACTTTTTCTGAATCAAAGCCGCCAGGTAAACACAGACGTCTTTTTGTATTCCCCAAGAACATTACTGGCTTTTTTGAGCTTTTGGCCAAGCACAAGAACGGAAGTGTGTGGGACAGACTAAGGATTGTCTACGTCAGTAAAGATTCGCAAGGCTTACGGAACCAAGTGATTAATGTGTTGAAGAGTAAAGCGATCGGAAAAATGAATTTTCACATCGGATCGCTTCAGCTTACGTCATCGAAAATGCGAGGCGTGGTAAATCTCCTCCAGAAAGGTGAAATTCATGTTACGTATTCACCGGGAGGCCCTGCCGGAGTATATGACCGAAAAGACGATCGAATTGCACTTCCCTATAAAAATGCGTCGGATCTAGACAAAAAGTCGAATATGCTTCACGAAATGGTACATGCTGCGATGGATCACTACCACCCAGGAACGAAGGTGAAGGCCGTTCTAAATGAGGCGCTTGCCTTTGTTGCGCAATTCATTTATATCCGGATTGAAAAACCTAGCGTAAAACTTAAAGATGTTAACACTTCGCTAGGAAAAGAAGCATTTAAGGCGGCAGGTACTATACTTGCGGGCAAACGCATCACCAAGCTTCAGCAAAACAGATTACAAAATGCGATTCTCGCACATCCATTGTATAAGAACCATAAAGGTGCATACCACATACGTGATGGCATATAGATGAAGGGACCGTTTTAAAATTTAAGGCGGTATTGGAATGTTGGAATAGCGCGGCATCATAACGCCATACCGCAAAAAGGAGAAGATCATCGGGCCCAAACCAATGGCTTTGAGGATAAATCACCGCAACAACTCGATGCATTGCGACATGACCTTCCCCCTGAAACCCAGTCCACGATTTATGGGAAGATCTCATGATCATGGACGTATTCGGGAAGGGGCAAAGTATGGCAAGTGTCCGGGAAATGGTGTCGGACACTTTTTCTCACCGACATTGAACCGAAAAGGGAAGCGAACGGGACAGACCTATTCCCGTTTTCCACCTCCTCTTCTAACTTTTCTCTTCCCGTGCTAATCTTCGAATAACCGCTTCCCGCATTGCGCGGGCGGTCACCAACTCTTCCACAATCACTTCGTCGGCGCCGGCACAGCTTGCCTGTATTCCCTTGCTTAGAAAATTAGTTCGAACAGCGATGAAGATGTCCGGGCTTACTTCGCGTGCCATCCGGCAAGCCTCGAGTGCCACGTTCTCGTCGGGCACGGTTATGATCAGCGCATCGGCCTGCTCGATCTTGGCATTCCTCAGCGTTTGGAGATCTGTCACGTCACCATACACAACGTCGTGGCGATCCAAACGCATCTGGTTCTTGATCGTATCGAGGTTCAATTCAATAATCGTCACTTGCACATCGGCGCAGCTTAGTTCTTCGACCACACACCGCCCCACCGGTCCGTATCCGGCCACGACAATGCGAAATGGACGCTTCTGTGTCTTGCTAGTCGTCAGGTGCGGGTTTGTCTTACTCATCGATTACATCAACGCCATTTGTATACCATATATCATTCGTCCCGGCGATTTGACGGCATCCCGTTGATCTGAACCCTTGATCTTGCTCCAATATGAAGCACGATCAAGGGGGCAGATCAGGGCTTCATCACTTCAGCCTTGCGGCTTACGGCCTACATTCATGAGGTTGCCGCCATCGGCTCAAGACTTAGTGTGGAATGTGTAAGGTGATCACTTTTCTCCGGCACCTTCAACTGGTAGCAGATAAGCGCTTCGTAGTGCACCGAAAATAGGCTCTAATTGCAAACGTCGATCCAAAAGTGCAACGCGAGTCTTCGCGATACCCCTAGATAGTGCCTCTCGCTCATAAATTACTCGTACCCTGATGCGCAATATCGCGCCGATATTTATGTATCCATCAAAGAAGATCCCAACGGATACGAACGGTGCTGTCCTAAGCCGTACAGCAACATCAGTGATCAGACAATCAGAAAGCCAATATGCTCATGGAGGATCGATGTCGTCATGGCGAAGCGCCCCGTATATAACGTTATCATGAAGGACCTGAGCTACGATCATAAACATTATTGGACAAAGAAAATCCGTGCAGAAATTAAATCGCTGATGACTCAATGGTTTCGTGATATCACGTCACAATCGCAAGATTTTCGAGGTTCGGCCGTTCACTGCTGGTGGTCCTCCAACAAGCTACTGGTAGATCCGGATGAATTGGTTGTTTACTTTCTTCCGCAGCGCCGCAAAAGTTTGATTCGTAAGATAACCCGTAGCAGCAGAAATCTCGGTGGTGCCGGCACTACGTTCAAGACGGCCAAAGGTATGGTATCCGAAGTATATATCTTTGAGGCTACGGACGGAAGTGCCCAAAAAAGTCGTCTTCTTTCCAACTTGGTATTTCACGAACTTATGCACAACAAGCTCGATGCGGATCCCAACCAGAGACAAGCCAATGTTCACAACCTAGGCGGAGCTGGCGCAACTCCGACTACGGTCTCGAGTGTACCCACCGCATCTAACAAGCGCATTATGGCAAGGTGGCTATCTTTGGATATCAAACAGTATACAGGTCACCTTTTTAACAAGCCTGTCGGAAAGATTCCCTGAGAGATTCGCTAAATGTAAACCCGTCGTGTTCCAAGCACAATCTGATAAGAGAGGTGGTCTACATATCTTGGCCAGTCGAGCGGCCTGAATAAGGTGGAATCTTTGGCTTACATTTATGCCGCGGCCGCTTCCAGAGCCTGCATCGCCGACACGTTAATCCAGCATCCGCGGTCTTCTGATACAGACGAATCCACTTCAATCGTTGCCTAATCTGCTGGTCTATAGGTAATCCTCCCGAAAATTAATGGCGATCATGTCCATCCCCACTAATTATTACCGGTCGGTTGTAGAGCATTTTGGCACCATTTGTTCTTGGCATATTCGATCGGACTCAGATCGTTGAGTGATTGATGAGGTCGGATGGTGTTGTATATATGCATCCAATTGTCCGTGGTCTGACGCACCTTATCGAGGCTATCAAAGGCATAGCAGTTCAGCACCTCCCGGCGGTAGGTACCGTTGAATCGTTCGATCAATGCGTTCTGCATCGGCTTGCCCGGTTGAATGTACACCACCTCGACACCATTGGACGCTGCCCAGTCCGTGAATCGTTCAGATCTGAATTCCGGACCGTTATCGACGCGAAGTCGTTTCGGTAAACCACGAACCTGCTTGAGCTGATTCAGCAAACGAACCGCTCGACCCGAAGAGAGTGACGTATCCACTTCTACCGTCAGAGCCTGGCGATTGAAGTCGTCCAATATATTCAACGTCCTGAATCGTTGGCCGCAACAAAGTTGGTCGGACATAAAGTCCGCTGACCAACTTTCGTTGGGGCCAGCTGGAATAACCAGCGGTTGCTTGATACGAGCGGGCAAACGCCTCTTGATTCGTCGTTGGAGATTCAGACCCAAATCACGATAAACACGCCACACACGCTTGTGGTTCCACAGATAGTTGGCCTTCCGAATGAGACTAAACATCTTGGGGAAACCATACTGCGGAAATCGCGTACTCAACTGCCTTAGAATCCGCTTGATCAACGAATCGTCCTGGGGCTTACGCTGATACATGTAGCACACCCGACTGATACTGACGGCTCGACAAGCGGCACGGACACTGACGCCGTACACCTGAACCATCTGCTGAGCTAGAAACTTGCGATCAGCCGGGCTTACCATTGTTTTGACGTGACCTCCTTCAACGCGTGGTGCTCAAGGCTCAAATCGGCGTACATCCGTTTGAGCTTACGGTTTTCTTCCTCCAAATCCTTGATTCGCTTGAGCTCAGATACCTCCAGGCCACCGTATTTCGATTTCCATTTGAAGAAGGTAGACTGGCCAACGCCGTATTGGCGACAGAGGTCTGCCACTTTGACGCCAGATTCGGCCTCCTTCAGAATCGCGATGATCTGCTGTTCGCTAAATCGGGACCTTTTAATTGAGTTCTCCTTGAAATTCATTCTAAACGGAAAACTCTACAAGCCAATCGCCATAATTTATGGGGAAAGGACAGTTTTCCAGACCACGAAATGGGCTACCGGTACTACCGGATTAAGGACCATTTACCGCGTCAAAATGCGATAAAATGCGACATTTTGCGAAAGCCCAATTTGGCCGCCAAGATCTTATTCAATAAGCTTTCATGGGCTTTTCGGTAGATAACCCGCGACCGCAGACTTGCGATAGCAATGACGCCAGTCGTAGGTGCGCCGTGATGTCGCCGAAGGCGACAAAATAAACGCTCCATTCCTTGTCGCGTCAGGTCTGAAAATTCTTATCTTCAGACCGTAATCCTGCCATATTCCCAAACGTCAGATGACGCCCATAACCAATATTTGGCCTTATCCCCTTTTCCGGCTTATCCCCTTTTCCGGCTCATACAGGCTGCGTTTGTATCCTCCGTGGTAGTCGTCAGCCAGATCGAGGAGCTGCATTGTGCCGCCCAACGTATGGCATCAGCGGGCCGAGAATAAACGTCGCTGATCGAAGCGAACCAGCCCACGTATTTCGGCTCTGCTGCATGCCTATGTTAGACGATAATGTTGACCAGGGGTCAAGTTACCAATCCGCGTTCGGATAGGGTGGGCCAAAGCATAAATGCTACAACATCAGCAGCCAACACGACAGTCAGCCAAGCATGCGCCACGCCTGGTTTGAATAGGGCAGTAGCACATCCGAGCCCGTAGGCGACCGCGAATATTCCGTGTGATGTAACGGCACTCGAACGATGTGGTTTCTTCCCGGTGATTTTCCAGAGGCTGTTGAATATCTTGCAAGCAACCATGCCACTTAGAACGGCAACGTAGATTGGATGCTGCTTCAGAAGAGCCAAATCCGCTCCCAGTAACGCTGCGATCACGAAGAAATCGAAGAAGGATTGCCATTCACTGTATCCCTCTTGGACGTCGGTAGTCGCGGTCCACAGAAAATCGAAGCAATAGTGTACCAAGAAGAGAGCGACGACCAGTAGATGGGGTATAGTCATTCCGTTGAACTCTGTGGCAGCACGGTATCCAAGCGTCCCCAGTATCGCCGGGTAGGCACGACCTGTGACCAGTGTAAAGAGTTGGTTCTGATTCAGTGGAGATGCGAATCGCACGGGACGTCCCAAATCGTCTAACAGTTAGGCTGAGCAGCTTTCAGCCATTCCGGGGTTCAAATTACCACGATACGTCGAGGCGGAACATCTCCTCCAGCCATTTATTATACGGCGAGCCATGCCAATAACGCCCACCTACCTACTTCGGCAAGAACCAATGCAGGTAGCCACAGTTGCGGCATGCAACATAGTCTGCCGATTTGTTCGTCCAGTCGAAATTGAGGAAGCTCGCCAGCGCGGTGTTTAGCTGCGCCTTTCCACGATCAAATTTATCATGATTACAAATCTGGCATCGGAAGGGTTCGTCAAGGAGTTGGATTGTTCCGTCTTTAGTGCTGTCGATCTTTGACATACGATGTTTCCTCTCGAGAATCGGAGATCTTTCTGCCGCCGTATACCGCCTTAAATCACCGAGCTGCCGCCAGCAATGTTGATTTCAAATTCGGCCCGGCCGGCAATTTCGGTGCAATCTTTTGTTATGTCCGGCGCTCATGGTACGCCGCCATGTTTTAGTGAATACAACGAGCGATTTGTCGCGCAATTTGCGAGCGATCGTATCATCATCTGGCACGTTAATGTTCGGGTTGTCAGGATACGTGCGCATGAGGGGCATAACAGTCGATTGGACAGATCTGGTAAAGGTGATAGACGGACCGGCGCGGGCAATAGTGGTTTGGTAGATGTTACGACAATTGAACTTATCCTGCTCTGTAGAAAACCTCGCTTAATGTTCGAGGATCATAATCTTCACCCTATCTTGCGTCCAAGTGGGATGACGTTTCTAAGGGTGTGTCAAGCAGGTTCGACAGCTATCCGGGTTGATGCATTTGATTATGTTCAGCCAACACGGCCCCAAAGATTTCCACGTTCCTGCTGATGTACATCATCGCATAAGCTCCCAATGGTGGGTCTTGGTGCGCTTAAGCAGGGGTGTCTTCGGATCTAAAATGGACAGCGCGCCTGTTTGATGTGCTTTGTCCCAGTTATGCCTCGGTGGGTCCTGGATGACAAAATCTGGTTTGGCCTTTTCACTGATGATCATGCCGGGATCCCTTCCCTTGCGACGTCCACACCACCAAAATTTCGCATTAGTGAACCTGTATTCAAAGAAGTCACCGCCGACAGACCTGGCAATTAGATCGAAGCGGTCTTTGTCGGCATCCAGAATCTTCCAAGTTCCATTCCTGCCCGTCACGTCGAACGTTTGACCTTTGAACTTACCTACCCTAAACGCAACGTTCTCTTTGGTGACGTGCGGTCGGAACAGGAATTCGACAGCGATCCGTGTGGTCCTGAGGTTGGGCCCTTGCAATACGACGTGAAGGATCATGCGCTGCTCCGAAAATCCCCACAATGTCGTTTTGTGCGACCGATCACGTCTGCATGGGGCTTGCCGTCTCGACGCAAGATGTACTTACACACGCTTACAAATTCATTGCTGTACGTTCCAGCCATTTCATATCCCCACCAAGCACACCGTGCCAAATCTGCGCAATGAACTTTGAGTTCCACGTTATGCCGGTTGCTCGACTGTCCACAATTGGGGAGCCACCCCTCCCAACGGGTCATCGCCAAACCTATTTTTCCCGGTCGTTCCCTTAATAAAGGTGGCGTATAAGGTTGTCCAAACTGCTATGAATAAACCGACTATTGGAATGAGACCTAGCAGAATACACCAAGCTGACAGGTTAAGATCGTGAAGCCTTTTTGCTAGAATGGCACATGCTGGCCAAACCAAAACGAATGTCGCCATGACCAATAACAAAGACAGATTTTCACTTACCTTTGGTGCGAGATTACTCAAGAAAAGGATTAGTGCACCAATTAAGCTAGATGAAAAGAAATAAGGTCTTCGATTCAATCTTCCTTTAAATGAAAACAGAAGATGTCTTACCTCCATTTATACACTCCCAAAAGTTACTTGCGGCCCAATGGTCCGGAGTTAAGTAAGCCGCAGGTCACATCCAAGTCTAGACGGTAGTGGCTTAGAACAACATTTTTCGTTTCCGTTCGGCTCTTCTTTGATCGATACAGGAATATTGTCGCCATATTGCGCAGCATGGTATAAAATTGTTATGGACGAGCGATGTGTGCACACAGGTGTACGTTATCACTTGTCCAAGTCTAGCGGGGTAAGCGATAGGAGATACGAGTCATGCCGTACCGAGCCGACAAGTCTATATGTAGAATCCTTTCCAACACCGCGATCGCATTGCTGATTCTTGCAACCGGATCGTTTGCCCAGCCCTCACATGCGGCCAGTGGCGATCAGATCGCCAAACTCACGCCCGACGACGCCGCTGCCTTCGATTTCTTTGGCTCGTCGGTAGGCATCAGTGGTCATACCGCCGTGGTGGGCAATCAGAAGGACCAATTTGTGGGCGCATTTTCTGGCGCAGCATATCTTTTTGACGTGTCCACCGGAGTTCAATTACGCAAACTGACCACTGATGACTCCTTCGACCAGTTCGCCCGTGCAGTGGGGATCAGTGGCAATACCGTGATTGTCGGGGCGCCTGCCGACGATGAAGCGGGCGACGCCGCCGGTGCGGCCTACCTTTTTGATGCGGTTACGGGGAATCAATTGGTCAAATTCACACCAGCGAACGAATTTGACTTGTTCGGAATTTCCGTGGCGATTAGCCAAACTATCGCAGTGGTCGGATCAGCACGAAATAGCAACTCGGATGACAACAGCGGAGCGGTGTATCTACTTGATGTCACCACGAGGGATCAAGTCGGCAAGTTTACCACCGACACCATTCTCGACGGCTTCGGTGGTTCGGTGGGCATTAGCGGTAACACGGTCATTGTCGGGGCGTCCGACGACGATGAAATGGGCAATGACAGTGGTGCGGCCTATTTATTCGACGCAGTTACAGGTAACCAACTAGCCAAGCTCACAGCTGACGACGCGGCCCCTGGCGACCATTTCGGCGAAAGCGTAGCCATCAGCGGAAACACCGCTATCGTGGGGGCGGTCACCTCACCGCTAGAGACGCAGAACCAAAGAGGTGCAGCCTACTTGTTCGATGTGACAACGGGAACCCAGCTGGCCAAACTCTTTGCCGACGATCACGTTAGCGGCGACAGATTCGGTGCTAACGTAGCGCTAGATGGTCACATCGCCATCGTCGCAGCCAGTCACGACACAGAGGCGGGAGAGTTTAGTGGCGCGGTCTATCTGTTCGACACCTCCACGGGTAATCAGATGGCCAAACTCACTGCTGATAACGCCGCCGGCGGTGACTTTTTTGGTGGTTCCGTGGCCATTAGCGCAAACAGGATTCTTGTCGGAGCCCATGGAGACGATGTGCTCGGTGGATTTACGGGCGCAGCGTACTTGTTTGACACAGCCATCCCCGAACCGACCACTTTATCTCTGTTGTCACTGATCTGTCCTATCTGTCTGCGATATGGCCTTCGCCTTCACCTCTACTGAGGCAGTGGTTGGTTTTACTGCATTGAGAATCGCGCAGACATCATGAGAAATGGCATTGAGCAATGATACCAAATACAAAAAGTTCTTGCGTATATGTCTTCGAGCGTGGGCTCGCGGTGACGGGACTTAGCAGATCCTCGACGCGCAAAGAAAATACGCGATGCGTATGACTCGTTTCAACACGTACTGACGACTAAGTGATTCGCCGCGTGTCACCGCGGGTAAATGGCCACGCCATGGTCTACGGCGTCGCTGGGGTGGACAATCACACGATCTGTTTCATCGAGCCCTTCAATGACTTGAGCTTCCAGACCGTTGCCATGACCAACCTCGACCCATCGTCGTTCTGCACGTCCGTTTTGGATCAAGAACACGGCCCACTTTTTTTGGTGTCGAAACAGGGCCGCGGTTGGCACTTTGACCACATCCGGCTGCTCCCAGGTCACGATCCGCGCTTCGACCCGGTACCGATCACCTAAAGCGGCACGTTTTTCAGGGGGATCAGAAAAATCCACAATCACATTGACGCGTTGCTCCTCTACGCCTAACGCAGAGACCTTCGTAAACGCTGCAGGTTCGACAAGCCGTACATAGCCACGTAACGGCTGTTGGCCACCCCAATGTTCGATCCACACATCCGCCCCCGGCTTGATGGTCACCGCATCGCTCGATAGCACATCGATCTCTAACTCTAAATCGGCCGGATCACCGATTTCTAGCAACGGCGTCGCTGCGGAGACCACGGCCGAGTCCTCGTGGAACACGCGCAACACCCGGCCGTCACACGGCGCAGGGATATCGAACCGCCATCCGTTTTCCTGTTCGGACTCTTGCGGCTGGGTTCTAATCAGCGCCGACCGTGCCAGTTCCAGTTCATATTGGGCGATGTCCCGTGCAAAGCTGGCGGCTTTGTGCTCTTGGGTGCGGACCCGTTCGATCAAGACTGCGTCGTCGAGTTCTTTGGTTGTCGCGGCATTGATTTCCGCTAAACGCTGAAGGCGTTGGAGTTCCGATCGCGCCAGCTCCAGCTCTGCTAGGGCACTTTCGAGTATCGGGGCGGTCTGCTTGAGTGTTGCTTCGGCAGCTTTGACGCGTGACGCTGCTTCGGTACGCGTTCGGACATCCAACAACAGAGGATCCGCCGGTTCGATGGTGGCGACGATGCTCTTACCGGCTTCAACGGCGTCGCCGGGATGCAGCGAGATACGCTGGAGTCGTCCCGAAAGTGGCGCTGACACAATATACCGCTCCCTAACTCTGGTCTTGCCATCTTCATCGACGGTCACACGCAGGGCCCCCCGTACAACCGGCGCCAGATCGACCGGCACCGGTTTGGGCATGAACGCATAGACCACCATCCCCACAACGGCGAGGCCGACAGCGGATAACAACAGTTTTCTGGCCCGGGGTTTCATCGGTGGGTCATTCCTTGGCTTTGAGAACGGCAATTAAGTCCAGCCGGTGAAGCATCCGCCGGACCGTCAGACCAGACAATATTGATGCAATGATGACAACGGTGGCTGCAAATGCATAGGTTGACCGATTAATCACCAGTGGGATACGATACAAATCGGTGTCAAATGCCATTGTTTCTAATGCGGCTAGGCCATAGCCCAATACCAGCCCGATGGGCATGGCAATCAGGGTCACGACGGCGAGCTCGCCAAGCAGGATGACAGAAATCTCGCGATGTGTGAAGCCGATCACACGAAGTGTCGCCAGTTCACGACTGCGCTGTGAAAGTGATATCCGGGCGGTGTTGTAGACAACGCCAAAAGCGATAATGCTCGCGAAGATCACGTTGAAGACCTGTATCCGACGTTGATTCTCCATGATGGTTTGCTGAAAGCTCTCGAGCATAGCGTTTTTGACGGTGACGCTAGCGACATGGGGTGTGGTTTTGAGTGTAGTATAGAGTTTATCCAGTTGGTCTGAATCAACCGTGACGAACGCCCCGGAAACGCTATTTCCCTCCTGCATCAGCCGTTGCACAGCACGAATATCCATGTAGGCATTGGTGCCTGAGTAATCCGTAATAAGGCCAGCCACAGGGATCTCGTGCATCGGGCGGAAACCTTCCTGCACTTCAACCGTCATTGTCTGACCCACGCGAACACCCAAAAGCTCGGCCAATTTAGTTGATAGCAATAGCCCACCAGGAGGAATGGCAACGACCTGTTCGTCGGCATCCATCAGACGGAAGAGCTTGCTATCGGGTATAAGCCCCATAATGCCCAACCGACGCGATCGGTGGCCAAAACGCAAGCGGACCGGCAACGATCGGAACGGTTCGCAATGAAGCACACCGGGCAGATGTTCCATGTCATGAATCACGCTGGCTGATGCGGCTTCGACGAGCGATATGCTCATATCCTGCCTTTGAGCCAATTGGAATTGAAACGTCATCAGATAGTCGATGGCGTCCATGATGAACGACCCAAGAACCAAGACGGCTACGGCCATCGCAATGCCCAAACTCGATAGCACCGCCTTAAACGGCTCTCGTTCCAATCGGCGGAGGATCATTCGCAGGGTTGGCGATAACAACCGTTGAAGCCCCCATCGTTCGAGGACGGTTGGGCGATACCGGGCGGGAGGTTCGGGACGCATGGCCTCGGCCGGTGGAAGTCTAATCGCGCTTTGGATTGCACCCAGCGTACCGATCACCGCGGCGGCAATGCTTAGCAACACCGCAAAAAAAACGACGCCTGGATCAAGATCGAAGTGAAAAATCGGGAAGTGATAAAACTGTGTATAAAATCGGGTGAGCCCTCGTCCCAACCAAGCCCCCGCAGATGTGCCAAGGATCACGCCGCCTGCCATGATCGTGAAGACCAGCTTCAGATAGTGCAGTCCAATTTGCGTTTTGGTGTACCCAAACGCTTTGATTGCGGCGATCTGTTCGCGCTGGGTGCCGATTAAGCGAGACATAACAATGTTCAAAAGGAACGCCGCTACGCTCAAGAAGATCGTTGGTGCCACCACGGCCGTGATACGTAGTTGTCTGATTTCATCTGAGACGTATCGATGCGACAGATGGTCTGCGCGCCCATACGCACTGATGCTGCCATATCGCTCGGCGAGGTTGTCAAGCTGCTTCAGAACCTCCGATTCAGACGCGTTATGCTTCAATGTAAGCGACACATCGTTAAACGCGCCTTCCATATCGAGAGCCGCGGCCAACTCGGCTTCCCCCATCCAAAATACGCCGAACCGTTTTTGATCCGGCAGTACATCGCCGCCACGTATCGTGAGGATATACTCGGGTGATAACACAATTCCGACGATCGTCAGGCGTTGTCTTCGGCCATTGATGATAGCCAAAACATGATCGCCAACTTCGAAGCCATGGGCGTCCACAAACGCTTCGCTGGCCAACACCTCGCCTTTTGCGTTGGGTTGGAGAAACCGGCCACTGCGCAAGTGTTGCCGATTAAGCGTAAGCTCTCTTCCATTCGGCACAGAAATCAATCGCCCAACAGCGGGCTCAGCCATGTCTTTGATATCGAGCGTCACATCTTCGACGATACGCGTTTGGACCTGAGAAACGCCGGGGATCTGAGCGATGCGTCCAGCTAACGAATTTGGTGCCCGTTTGAGATGGGCAAAAACATGACCAAACCGGTATTGTTCGTAATAAGTGGCCTGAGTCACCTTGAGTGATTCGAGCGTGCTTAGCGACATCACAAAGGTCGCTATCCCACTGGCAACCACCAGGCAGATCGCAATTATCTGCCCCTTCATCTGCAGTAGATCGCGGACGAGTTTGTGGTTCAGCGCTTTAATCTAGATACTCACCACGCAAGGCTTCGAGCGGCGACCTTCTCTGAATTACGGTGTACCGCAGCGATCTTGCCGTCTGATAGAGAGATGACCCGATCAGCCATATTGGAAATGATCGCGTTGTGCGTGATCACCGCGGTGGTTGTTCCTAGTTCGCGGTTGACTCGCTCGATCACCTCAAGCACGACACCGCCAGTATGAACGTCCAGAGCGCCGGTTGGCTCATCACATAGAAGTACATCAGGACGTTTGGCCACCGCTCGAGCGATGGCAACCCGCTGCTGTTCCCCCCCGGACATTTGTGATGGGAAATGATCCATACGGTCGGTTAGATCTACGAGTTGCAACGCCTCTTCTGGTGGCATGGGATCTTGGGCAATCTCGGTCACCAGTGCGACGTTCTCACGAGCGGTGAGACTGGGAATCAGGTTGTAGAATTGAAAAACGAACCCCACATGGTCACGACGGTAAAGGGTCAGCGCAGTGTCATCGTAGGCGGTTAGGTTGTGATCGAGGTAGTGGACCGTGCCGCTGGTGGGAACATCCAGACCCCCAAGGATATTCAATAATGTCGACTTGCCGCTGCCCGACGGGCCTAACAACACCACCAGTTCGGTCTCGTACAAATCAAGGTCGATACCCTGTAGCGCGTGGACGGAAACTTCACCCATGTGATAAACCTTGGTGATACCCCGTGCCTGAAAGACGGCGTTGCGCTCACCGTGTGTAGCGGCCGATGGGTGGGTTGGATCAATCATCATCCGGATTGGCCATCAACGGTGGACCCGCCAGATCGTACGAGGCGGTGAATGGCTGTTTGAAAAGAGTCTTTAAGTTAATTTTGAAATATGAAGGCACGAATTTTCACCTGTCTTCTTCGTCGGCACATCATTGCCCACTTGCATCATGTTATCGTGATGCGTTAGCTGAAGCCCCTGCGTCAAATATCTGTGCAGTATCTACACCGGCCTATCGCTGACACATCGGCCACTGGTAAAACCACCACCCCCCGAATCGCCGCGAAATATCCGCCCTACTTTGGGGCAAACTCCAGGTCGCCACATCGTGCCGCCTGTCTGCCACTATTCTGCCATGATTGGTTGTCAGAAACCTCCTGCTGCTCACACTATTGATCGACGCTCCGTGGCAATATTCATCATAGCGCCTAAAACCCGCCATTAGAAAAACACCGAGGCGGGAGCAGCCAAACAAGCTCTCCTTTCCCTTCCTTGACGTCACTCCATGACTCCGCTTCTTCGAAATCGATCCCAATCACAGCAGCGGTCGGACACCGCACATTGCCACCATCCATCAATAAACTTGCAAGCTGCGACCAAGTGGGTTCGTGGCCCACGAAGAGAACCGATTCAGTGTCTTCTGGCAGTTCCTTGATCCTATCCACGATCGCCGAAGGGTGTGTGTCGTAGAGCCAATCCTTGATTAGCAGCGTGCAATCCCATCCACCGTCAGCTATCGCCAGTTCAACGGTCGATTTGGCTCGCAGTGCAGAAGAAGAAATGACCAATTGGGGAACCACGCCCGCCGCTGATAGCAACTTCCCCATGAGCTTGGCCGCCTTCACGCCACGCTTTGCAAGAGGACGGCTGTGATCGCTTTCAGACGCCGATCCCCAGTCTGATTTCCCGTGCCTGAAAAGAATAAGTCGTTTCGCCATGACCGATGATTCTACTATAGACCACTTGGGCAAGATGCGACGATGAGCCTAACGCAGCGACTCATGACCTCATGCCCTACCGCCACACGATCCTGATAAGACAACACAGACAGCTACACTGCTCCACGGCCTTCACTTGATTGCCCGGTCGATAAGCATTTCCGCTATATCGCGAGCCACGATGGCCGCATCGTTGTCGCTGGTCACCAGCCTCCGCGTCAATACACCTTCAATGAGCATAGTGATCTGCCGAGCCAAATCGTCTGGTCCTTCGACGCCGAGGCGTTTGGCCGCCTCGCAAATCATTTTTTCGCCGTTGATATAGTGCTTGGCCGCTTCTTGATGGATCGGATCATTGGGGGACGGAAATTCCGCGCAAGCATTAAGAAACTGACAGCCTTTAAAATCTGGATGATTAAAGTACTCGTCAAGCACCTCAAAATACCCAAGAATCATCTCGCGAGGATCGCCTCCAGATCGTTCCAACAGACGACGATAAAACACCTCACTCTCCCACTGATCACTCAATCGAATTGTTTCGATGATTAGGTCATCTTTGCTATCAAAGTGGTTATAAAATGTGGTCTTCGTAACACCCACGTCTGCGATGATTCGATCAATGCCAACCGCGTGGTAACCGTAGGAAAAGAACAAGTCCATGGCGCGATAAAGGAGCTTGTCTCGCGTGGTCTTGGGCGGCTTACCGTCGCCAAACAGCTCGTACGCCTGCTTAGACGTGATATCTTCCATGGCAAGGTCTCCTGAAAACCCAGGGGGTTGACCTATAGTCAACCAGAAGTTGACGACAAGTCAAGCGGAGAGACGCGAGTCTACGACTAAAATATGCCGAAAAATCATCGTACCAGCACGGCGAGTTTATCGTAAAAAAGGAGTATGTCATGACCGCACTAACCGTTCCATCCCCGACTTTTGACGAATCTCGAGCTCAATCGTTTGCCGACGGCCTACTGGAAAAGATCAACCATGCTTCGTTGGCTTTGATGATCTCCATCGGGCATCGTACCGGCCTCTTCGATACGCTCTGCCAATTGGACTGGTCCACCGCCAATCAAATTGCTGACGCCGCTGAGCTTAACGAGCGCTACGTGCGCGAATGGCTAGGGGCGATGGTGACCGGCCAAATCATCGAGTACCAATCCGATAGTCGTACCTACCGTCTTCCACCGGAACACGCCGCCTATCTGACGCGTGACGCCGGCGCCAACAACATCGCCCAGACCATGCAGTGGTTCTCCGTGCTCGGCGGTGTTGAAGACAAAGTGACCGACAAATTTAAAAGCGGCGGTGGCGTTCATTACTGTGAGTTTCATCGCTTCCACGAGGTCATGGCCAGCGAGAGTGACAATACGGTGGTCAACGCCCTGCGCGAACACATTTTGCCTCTGGTGCCAGGACTGATCGATCAGTTGCAACACGGCATCAACGTACTGGAGATCGGGTGTGGCAGTGGCCGAGCGACCTGTCGACTGGCAGAATTGTTCCCCAATTCTCATTTTACTGGCTACGACCTGTGCGAAGACGCGATCGAAGCGGGATTGCGTACCCAACAGGATAAGGGTCTGACCAATGCCACACTGGCGACCCGCGACATCAGCAACCTACAAGGGACAAACCAGTTCGATCTGGTCCTGGCGTTTGATGTTATTCACGACCAAAAAGCACCGAGTGTTGTGCTTGCCAATGTGTGGAATGTTCTGAAGCCGAACGGCGTGTTTCTGATGCAGGACATTGCCGCGTCCAGTTATCTCGAAAAAAACGTGGATCATGTGCTCGGCCCGTTCTTTTACACGATTTCGACCATGCACTGCATGACCGTATCGCTGGCGCAGGACGGTGCTGGACTGGGCACTGTATGGGGCGAGGAATTGGCGGTGAAGATGCTTGACGATGCGGGGTTCGTCGATATTCAAGTCCGGCAATTGCCACACGATATCATTAACAACTATTACGTCATGACTCGGCCTGAGGCCCATGAGGATCGACAGTAAACAGTTGACAGCGATCGGGTCACAGTGCCTTAAAATATGCTTTAGA
This sequence comes from Phycisphaeraceae bacterium, assembly GCA_965222495.1. Lineage (GTDB taxonomy): Bacteria > Planctomycetota > Phycisphaerae > Phycisphaerales > Phycisphaeraceae > CBDCUA01. Next base: position 808,928 of record CBDCUA010000006.1, read on the forward strand.
GCATACGGTTCTGGGGAATGACATAAATTCTTTCCCGAAGGCACCTGACCATATTGATGCATTCCAAGTCAAGTACGTCAAGGCCACGACGTACTCAAAAACGGACTGCAAGGCATTGCTGATTTTCTACAGCGTACACGGCGCTTAGCATCATTCACTACACACTGAAGCGATGGCTGTCACGCAGTGGAACAAATCTAAGGCCTAATATTGTCGCAGACATCCAAGTTATTGATTGAACCATTCAATGGAGTATGGTCGAAAGTTGTGGATGGATGACTAAATAAAGAAGGCGGCGTACCTTGGTGATTGAGTAGATCATTCAAGGAGACGCCACCCATGCAAGACGGTACCACTGAACCGATTTGTTATCCAGTTGCTTCATCGAAGGACCTATTGACTGAAGTCCTTCGTGAAGGAGCACGCACGATGCTGACGCAGGCCATTGAAGCCGAGGTTGCTGAATGGATTGAAGATCATGCTCATGTGGTCGATTCGGAGGGTCATCGCCAGGTCGTTCGCAACGGCCATCTTCCCCAACGACAAATCCTGACAGGCCTTGGTGCGATGGATGTCCGCCAGCCACGTGTGCATGATCGACGGCCCGAAGGATCCAAAGAGCGTTTTGGCTCGAAGATTCTGCCACCTTACTTACGTAAGTCAAAAACGATCGAGGAATTGGTTCCTTGGTTGTATCTCAAAGGCATCAGCACAGGTGATATGGCTGAGGCCTTGGAAGCCCTGGTCGGGCCCGATGCCAAGGGTCTGAGCGCCAAATCGATCGAGCGTCTTAAGCAATCCTGGCAGGATGAATACAAAGAATTCTCTCACAGAAGCTTAGAAGACAAGCATTTCGTCTATGTCTGGGCAGATGGGGTGTATTTCAATGTCCGCCTGGAAGATTCGGCCAACAAACGTCAATGCATCCTTGTTCTGATGGGTGCCATGAACGATGGCAAGAAGGAACTATTGGCCATTGCCGATGGCTATCGGGAATCCAAACAGTCGTGGATTGAGCTTTTGCGTGACTGCATCCATCGTGGTCTGAAGCAAGCACCAAGCCTAGCGATTGGCGATGGCGCCTTAGGCTTCTGGGCGGCAATCGATGAATTGTGGCCCCCGACGCGGCATCAGAGGTGCTGGTGCCACAAGACCATGAATGTACTGAACTACATGCCCAAGAGCTTACACGGCAAAGCCAAGCCGATGCTCCATGAAATTTGGATGGCTAAGACGCGCAAGGAAGCAGGAGCAGCGTTTGATCACTTTCTGACGACGTTCAACGCCAAGTATCCCAAGGCCGCGGCGTGCTTGGACAAGGATCGTACGAAATTGTTGGCATTCTACGACTTCCCAGCAGAACACTGGGCACACATACGCACGACGAACCCAATCGAATCCGTCTTTGCCACGGTGCGGCTGCGAACCGACAAAACCAAAGGTTGTGGTAGTCGAGTCGCGTGCCTAACAATGGTGTTCAAACTGGTTCAATCGGCATCGAAGAAATGGCGGGCGCTGAACGGTTCAGCCCTGTTGCCTCAGATTATCCGAGGTGTAAAGTTCGTTGACGGAGAAGCCAAGGTCGCCGCCTGATCATGTCTTCATCCACAAGATTTGACGATACCCCCCATTCAATCACGTGACACTGGTTCAACACCAATCCACAACTTTTGAGACGGCCCCTTATGGACAAACGGGTAACGCCTACGGCCGTATACAAAGAAGTCGTCAACAAGGCGTTAATCTAGGTGAGATAGGCAGACTTAGCCGCTATGAAAGGCACGAATTGACGAAGATAATCGTAGATCTAGGTTAAGACGTCTTCGCGCAGCCCGCTATTGCCGGTATAACGGCGATCTGCAAATCATTGCCAATGTTGGCAAGAGTGTATGGGAGAAACGCAAGCAAAACGGAACAAAGGGAGAAACATGATGATTCGAAGAAGTATGATCGTTTTGACAGTGGTGACATTAACTTTTTGGACAATGACAGCCGCCACTGCCGTACCCGTTTATCTGAATGAAACGAACATCTCTGTCGCAGTGGGGCCGGGAACATCCCCTGGATCATTCAACAATACCTTCGCCGGCGGCAATACAATTAACAAAGTCATCGATGCTCCTTCCGCCGATGCAGAGGAGTTTCACAGTCAGACAACTCATATTTGGTTTACTGCTGCTACCATCGGTGGCGGCCTGGAGCTGCTATTCGATTTTGGCCAGGAGTTTGACATATCGACACTCCACTTTTGGAATTTTACGGGAGAAGGGTTTGACGTCGACGACGTTGATTTCACGTTCTTCAATAGCGATAACAACACCGTGGGACAATTGTCGGTTATGCCCGCGTTGGGTAGCAGCCCCGGAATTCAAGCGGAAGATATCGTCTTGGCAGCGCCATTGAACGTCCAATTCGTCACGGCATTTTTATCTGGCAGCAATGGCCAAGTCGACTTTCAGAATATCGGATTCACCGCTGAGATCTCTGAACCTCGTCCCCCCAGCAATGACGTTATCCCTGAACCGCTCACCGTGTCTCTGGGTTTGATGGGCCTAGGCGTGCTGGGCATGGCCACACGGCGGCGGCAGGCGTGAGCAGGACAACAATGCAATAATCACCCAGCAACCCCCAGTGCACACACTGGGGGTTGTTGTTTAGGAGTGCTCGCCCTCAATACCACACGACTGATCAAAATGGCACCGCCAAATTAAGAACACCACATGACTTGTCGTCCGCATCGACAGGGCCATGATCAAAAGCTCAGGTACGACAACCCAGCTGCCACCGAAGAACTCGATTGTGACGAGATCCACTGGTCGATGGGTTATCATCCCCGTCAATAGCGCGGTAGGTAGAGACGAACACTCGTGCACCGGCCTTGTCAATTAAGCGGGTTACCCTCGCGCCGCTTTCGATGGCAGTTCGCGACGACCACAATCTTAGACCTGGCAACGGGTCACGTAGCCCCGGTGTCTGGCCATGCAGGGAGCCACGAAGACACTCAGATTTGTAAGTGGGACACACCACGACCCGATGGACAATAGTTCAAAGGGAAAGGACAGTTTTCCCTTCAAATCCAAAGACGACATCACGCAGACGTCGTCTGTTCTAAGCCTTATGCTACTTTTTGGCAAATAGATCGACGCGCTCGGCGGCAAGAATTCTCATGCCTTGATTCTCTTGAATGAATCCCACGAGCGAAACCGCTTCAGATTCTGTGTTAGACAGATCGACCTCGACCGATCCAACGGGTGCGTTCAATGGAATAGATCGAAACGCCCTTACCACACCATCATGACGCAAAACGCGGCCGTTATTCTCACCCGCGTCGATATTTGTGACCAGCCCATTCTCTACAACCGCCATGCAGAAGTCCGAGACGTCATGTCGGCCTTGGATTTCGTAGTTAACATGAGCCGATTGGCCATCTGCAGAAACCACCGCTCGAAGTGACAGGTCGACCTCTGGTTGACGACTCAACGCCGACTTTATCTCGTGATCAACTCGTTTGGCATTAGAGCCCACAAACTCAACGGTCCCGTTGACCAACACCTGGGGTGTGTAAATGCGCCCCAACCGAAAGGTGTGCGCATATCGTTTCTGCCGAGACGAGTAGGCGGGAGCACTGAACCGATCCACCCAACCCAGCTGGTTCCAATAGTCGACATGTAACGATAATACAAAAACCCGTAATCCTCGCTTGCGACTCTCGGCGTCGACGTCGCCCAACAACCGATCCGCCGACGGGCAACTCGAGCACCCTTGCGATGTAAACAGCTCGATCAACGCGAAGGGTCTAGACATAGAAACATCGACGTCATCGACTGGCACTTTTGCCCAGGCAAAAGGTAGATCCACAACCGATGCCAATAGCGTGCTCAATATCACAAACAAAGGTCGGCGAAGTGTAGGCATGTCTATTCAACCTGACATGCCAATCGAATATTCCGCCTATCTTGTTTATCCAATGACCGAATCAAAAACGAACCTGAAACTGGCAGATGGCCCGCTCGACCTTGGGGTCGTTGCTTCCGTCCTCGTCCAGTCATGACGACGATTGACCTTCCCACGGAACGACTCTGTCCATGGCTTGACGTACCGCTAAGACGTCGTTGACGGCATTGCGTACGCGTGTGCCCACCGAGTTATATATTCTATTTTTGTGCTCGACCGGCTGGGTCATTCGATGCCACCTACGACCGGGTGCCTTGCCAAACGACTCTATCGTATAACCGCCCTAACCCTGTGTCATGCGCCAGGACATTGCGTCTTCAAACCGCACGTCTACAGACGCGCCGCGGTCTGTAGAGACGCTCGATGCCGCCGGCGATCGCGTCGGTCATCACCACTTCTTCGATTGTGTACCGTATATCATTGCAGCGCTGCCTTGGCGCTGTTCTCTATTCCAAGCGGCGCACCCGGCCATTAGCGTAGGGACAGCAACAAATCGTTTAGGCCACAGAAATCAGACCGCTACAGATAAACGAATGGATTCCATTCGATCCACGTAAGTTTGGCCAGCTTCTGGGCCAGTGGACCTTGATGCCGCCTGAATTCCTCGAGCTGTTTGCGAAACCAGTTACAGAATTTTTGGGCGTTGTGCAAGTCAACTTCAACCCGCTTTAATTTCCTGTTAAATAGCTTGGTCTTTCTAGGCAGTTTGTCGAACCCTGCATGGTCCTTACGCAATGCACGACCTGTCTCCGAGCTGTAGACGTTGGAGATGACGACGGCCATGAATTCTTCTTGGTTGGTAAAACCGCGAATGGTCGCTTCGTAACACTGATTCATCAAGCCCCTGGTAATCCGCATCGCGTGCACCAACTCGTGAAGCAGTACCTCATCGCGGTCACGACCGGCGCCACCAGGGTGGCATCCACCGTTACTTCTCCAGTTGGCTGGCGAAAAGGTTATTTTCGCGTCCGTCCCTGTGCCGGTACCTCGATTCTCACCCTTGGGCGACTGGTAACAGTGGAGCACCGACGTTCCCTTGCGCGAAGCAGCTCTTTTGGCGTCGTCGCTGTCGTCCAACGGTTCAGCGGTTGGTGCACAATCGTCCGACATGCTCGGTACAATGACCACACCGTGTTTGGAGCGGTGCAGCGCGTTCATCACGTTCCAACCGGTGTGCTTGCCGGTTAGGTGCGTCACGATCTGGTCGACCGATTTTTCCCAGCGGTCACGGGCCTTTAGTGCTTTATCCGACGGACACCACTTCAAACCCCAGATGCCCTCGATAAACACGTCTCCGTCAATATAAATCGAGGACCATTTGCTACTCTGCCTCATCGCTGCTACCCCCTGATCAGACGGAACACCGGACCATGGATCACGATCGACTCGTTCGACTGATCTATCCAAATCAACACAAAGCGTGTCCGGACTGCACAGGCCGCGCTGGCTGCGGTCCGTTCGACCGAAGCTCCCACCAGGTTAAGAACGCAAATCCCGCAATGTCGATTATCGCCATCTCTTGGAGAGGGTTGCGTAAATCACCGCTGGTTGCCGTTAGTGATCGCTATCTCTCAGGCGGGAAAGCAAGATACAAAAGGGCGAGTCCCATTTCTGTCTAGCACAAATCGGGATAAACCCCGCGAGGTGGTGTCAGGCGGGTGCACCTCTTCCTCTTGGGATGTCTTAGATAAAATCCAGCGCACAAAGGTAATCGAAGAACGCCTGCTTGTTCTGCTGGCCCTCTTGAGGGAAATTTTTCATTAATCGCCTGTAGGCGTCGTGGAGTTTGGAACTTGCGCTCAGGACAAGCGGGTCTCCTTGAGGGAACGCTTTCTTACCCGACTTGTGCCATTGGTCGAGAAACAGTCGCTGCTCCTTAATGGCTGAAATCACAAATTGCTTGGCGTCGTTTAAGGAAGGTGGTGAATTCAATTGATCCAGCTTCTCGAGGATCGGGTCATAATGCCTGGCAGCTCTCCCCTTCTGCCCTCCGGACATAATCCATCGAGTCATCTGCACACGTTCAACAATCGCCAAGTCAATCAGACGAAAGAAGACATGAAGCGTGTTCTTTTCATCATCCGACATGCCAGCCGCGTCAACGTCAAAAATCGTTCTCCTGTGGGGAATATGGTTGTACGACGCCTGAATGGTCTCCTCGTCGGCCACGGCAAAGACCTCGTCAGAGCTTTGCGCCGATGTCACCAACAAAGAGTCTTTGGGCATCGCTGCGTGCTCTTTGAGTATCACCGAAACCATGGGAAGCAGCTCGGTGTACAGGTTGTGCCGTGGGTGGTGGCCCGTGCTGTCCGAACGGATCACAAAGTTTTTGTCGACCAGCTGAAAACCAGGAATCAGATCGTAACTGTCCTGTCCCAGGAGCTCCGGTTTACCGGCCAGGACCACTTGCCTATTCGATCGACTCAGTTGAAAGTGGCGAGCCCATTTCCTGGCGTCGCTTGCCGTTGGAGCGTTCATGGACATGCTGTAGAGTAGGATCTGAACAAACACGATCCGATCGTCGCCCAGTGATAACCCACCGGTATATCTGGGAAAGAGTTTTTCGATTGATTCAAGACCACGTTGAGGATTGACCTTTTCGAATGAACCTAAGTCATGGGCGCCCGTAAACGCCTGGCAAGCCGGGCAGGTCATACCAATGTATTCAACCAATATGACCTTCCCTTTAAACGACGACATCTTCACCACACGACCCGTTTGATCCACCAAGGCGATATCGGGAAAGGGTCTTCCCAGTTGGGGCGGCCAACCGGCGTCGGCTCGCAGGGAGCGAACGCTCATAAAGATAGCACCGGCGGTCACCGCCAAGCCACATAAGGCAGCGATACGTTTGTTGCTCTCCATGACTATGGCCCTTTCTCTCGACGCTTTTCCATAGACCGTAAAAGTCTCTTGACCTCTTGCGTCCTATGGCTTTTCGGAAACAGTTCCAAAAACGCCTCCAGTTCGATCATTGCGTGGCTTGGGAGATCGGCGGCTAGGAAGCTCTGGGCGAGCCAAAACTTCGCCGATTCGTCTTCGCGGCGACGTTCCAAGACCTTGAGAAAAAAAGTCACAGCCCTGTGGGACCGCCCGGTATGGAACGCGCTGATGCCATGGATCATCAAGAGACTCTTCTGAGGATCGTCATCGAATGGCAACTGTTCTATCCTCGGCAACTCCGCCTGGAAGAAGCCAGCGATATCCGAGGCGATTCTCCGGCACAAACTCATAATCTCGCTGGGTGCCCCTTGTGTATCAAATGCCTTGATGAGACGAGTGCTGGCGGTTTCATGCAAAAAAGCCTTCACTTCGATATCACCGCCGAGATCACCCTTGCGAATCAAACTCCCCCGCACGATATACTTCGCCTGGGACAAGCTTCCGGTGCGCGATCTGTCGCCAAGAAGGCCCTGCCAAGTCAAGCTCTTCTCCTGATAAATGGCCGCCAATACCTTACGGTCAACGACCCTAATGCGATCTGTTCCAGCAACCAGAAAGGCGGTGATGAGATCGGGGACTGCTTCGCATACAGTATCGAGTTCCACCTGTCCGGTCGCGTTGTCAAAACCAAGTATCAGGATCGTAGCGGGATGACGATCTTGCGCCCGCTCTTGTGCCTGAAGCTCAGGGGCTAAATGCGCCAGACAGATTGCCAGCAGACTGTAGATCCACGAGCGTGATTTCACGGTCATTGTTGCTTTCTTTCTAAACGGTAAAGTCCATCGAACCAGGTGCCGATCCATATGTCACCCTGTTCGTCTACAACAATGGAGCTGGGCTTATCGAGCACTTGATGCGGAGGGTTGTAAGTTTCGCCCGTATTGCCATCGAAGTAGCCCACACCACGAGACCGCTCTTCACCGTGGGGCAAATACCACACCCCGGCGCGAGCATCGGCCACGATCTTGCCAATGCTCCAATAGAGGACATCGGAGTTTTCTGGGGAATATTGGCGCCAACCGGTACTCGGTTCGTAGCGGTATAAGCCATGACTGCGGACGGCTGCCCACAGAAAGCCGCGAGCGTCCAGCTCGATATCCAGTACAGCGCCGGCACCAACGCCTTCCGTCTGACCAAAATGAGACGCACCTTCCTTGTGCAGTTGGTAGAGTCCGTCATGTCCGGTGCCAACCCAAAGATTGTCTGTGATGGGATCGAACTTTACAGCGGTGATCGACGACGCGAATGACCGTTCAAAAAACAGACGATGGCCATCGAACCCGACGACCTGGCCTTGCGAGGTACCCAAAAATATTTCCGAGCCCTGATTGCCCGGTGTGGTGTCGGTGATAGCGCCGTGAATTTTGGGTACCCGGACAGTCAAGAATCTAGGCGGCTTTCCGCTGCTTAGGGTTTGAATAATCGGCCTGGGATTACGGACATAACCGAGTGTTGGCTCGTCGAGAAACGTTGATGAGAACCAGACACGACCGTCGCGAGCACCCGTGATGTGTGTCACGAGGTGGTAAAAGAACCCAAGGGAGACGTCTGTGGCCAAGAACTGCTCTCCCTGCTTGTACATGACACCGCTTTCAATGCCCCACCAAATGCGCCCAGCGGGATCGATGCCAAGTGAAGTGACGTCGGGCACAATCCGCCGGACCTGTGCGAAAATACGATGCCAGGTGTTTCCGTGTCGGTCGGACTCTGTTTCCATATAAATAGGCCAGTTCCGTGTGTCTTTCTTAATCGCTCTACCATTGACGTTGAAGCTTCGGTACCTGCGCAGTGTGATGCGGTCGCTATCCTTGAGAGCAACGAGATACTCGCCGTGATTGGCGTCATCGCTGTCTACAGGCACCGGCGTCACACCATAGGGCTCGAGCCCGGCGCGGCTGACCAAGTCCAACAGCGGCTGCTGAGCATCCGGATGAAAACGCGAATATTGCAGTCCATACTGGTTGTCTGCGACCAGCATCAAAAGTCGACTGTCCCGAAGGGGCAAAAGTCGCATGCGATGACTGCCCGGTGTGGGGAAAAAGGACTGATTCCAAAATTGAATTGCGAACTGTCGCTTGGTCCACGAACGGCAATCGTTTGACCTCCAAAGGTGAATCTTCCCGTTTTTGCCGAGGTAACCCAGTCGGTAAACACCGGAGTGATCTTGGATCAGTGACAAACCGAAGGCGGTTTGCTGCACAGGAATGCTGGCCAAATGCTGCCAGCGTTCGAGATCAGAGGATCTCAAAAAGACCACTTGCTTCATGGCCGGGTCATAGCAGACCGCCGTCCATTGTCCCCTATGGTTTTGATAGAGATCATATTCAAGCAGTTCGTTGGAAACCGTGACCTCCTTCTGGCCCCTTTTGTCGTGCTTTCCAGATGTGTCGAGAAATTGATCGAACGGTACCCTGCGGGCACGGTGTGTGGAATCACCCTGTACCAACTGGGCCAGCCAGAGCTCCCAGCCCATGCCACGACGGGTCGAGACCCAAGACAGCCACACTTCGCCTGATTCCGAGCGCAGAAGTCTCGGATTAAAGTCATCGCTCAATGAATTTGCCGAAATCGGCGTCAGCTGGGTCCAGTTCACTCCGTCGTGACTTTTGGAGACCCAAATATCCGTCTGCTGACCGTCCAAATCACCCACCGTTGTGGCCAGAACATAGTCTCCGCCAGGTGCATAAAGGACATCGATTTCTTTCTTTGAACGATAATAGGCCTGGGCGCTGCTACGCGTAGCCCCAGGGTCACTGACATCTGGCAGGGTCAATTGGCCGACGGACTTGCCCTCCCAGAAACCGTGGTGATCTTCGGGGCGATCCAGATCACTTAGATCCTTGATCTGGTCTTCCGGTTGCAATCGGACATCGATCGTCCAGCGGTCGATTCTTGAACGAGACTCTAGAAGTTGCACAGAGAAGACACGACGATTCTCGCCATAGAATGAGATCGACTTGTGAAGGGTAGTCGTATCAGGGGTCTGACCAAAAATGGCGCCCAGCCAGCGTCGGTCAAAGTCACGCGTCAGAGGAAACGGAAGAATCCGCATGGTATACGAGTGAAACGGGCGCATCTTCATTAATTGCCCCGTTACACTGAAGTCAACGCCGGTCGCGACATAACCCTTCGGAACAACCACCGCGTAGAGCCGCTCTCGCCAATGGGGGTGCTCATGGACCTCTTTGAAAATCGCTGTTCGGTCATCAAAACCGTGTGATCGAAAATGTGGGCGGTCGACGTCCAGGACAATTAGACCGCGAGGAGGCTCGGGCAAATCTGCCTCTTCTGGACCAATGCCTGCTTGAATCATTTTTGTGTAAAGTGAAATCATATTGACAATGGCATCGCGATGAAGATTCAGCGCATGGCGCCGGGTTACAAATCGTGACATCCTGCCGGTTTTTAGCGATGTGGGGTTCCTGATCACCTTCGTTCGGAAGGCGTCGACTTTCGCAAACGCTTCGTAGGCGGCCCGAAAACGTCCCGAGGCGTCGAGGAGACCCCCGAGCTGAAAGTAGGCTTCGATCGCGTGGGGTGTATCGGGCGCCACAATGGTGATGTGGCGATACATTTCAATCGCCCGCGCCGAGTCTTGTAGGTAAGATTCGAATATCTTCGCGGCGAAAAATTGCGCGTCGAGCCCTTCGATACTCCGTGGTGCGACCGCAAAAAGGTCACCGTATGCCTGCACGGCGTGCTGGTGATATCCCAGGGCTTCGAACGATCGTCCCATCCAGAGGTGCGCTTCGAGATAGGCAGGATCTTGACGGCGTGCCGCGGCGAATCGACCTAAGGCTTCTGGGTAAGCACCACGATCATAGAAGTCCAGTGCGCGGTAGAAGTGTTCAGTGGCACCGATGGAATCGGAAGCTTCTAAGACAATGTTCTTCTTTTCTTGGTCGGTCAACGGGATGACCTGCTTAGAAAGCAGTCGCAAGACCAAGCCACTGACGATCGAGCGAAGCTCGGACAGTTTCCCGCTGGCTATCTCGCGACGCAAGATTTTCTGGCTCCGCAGAACCATAAGGTAAACCTGTATCGTGATGCGCTCGCCACGAAGGTGGTAATTCCCAAATATCACTTGCTGAACCTTGGCCACCCGGCCAACGCGGAGCGCCTTTTCTTGGCTAAACAGTGCTGAATCTCCAAGGCCAACCTCCTCTGAAAACGCTTGCATCTTGTTGCGCTCCAGAATCGTTAGTGCCTGGACCTCCGAAAGGTTCTTAATCAACAGGTCGGCGATAGCCTTGCTCAACCAAGCCTGATCCGGCGAATTGGCCAACGGTGACATCACGGTGAGGGTGGTGTTGTCGTCATGATCACCGGGATGGGCATCGGCGGTATTCTTTTCGCCATCCGGTACGAAGTTTAAGACCGCAACCTGTTGCTTTTCGAGGTTTGCTCGGGGCCACGCGGGGCTTGTAGCCAGCGATATCACGATCAAAGCCGCCAGAACACTTCTCATGGGACCTCCACCTGGAGAAACGGCAAGATGACCTCGAGCGAATTGCCGGCGGCACGACGCAGCGCCTCACCAGTGGCTAACTCAACGGAAGTGCCCAGGGCTGTGGCATTGATCTGCAGCGTCTGAACTCTCTTTCCCGTACGAACGCTATAGAGTCTTAGATCCAGTTGAGCGCGAGCACTGATAAGATCCCCTGTCCGAAGGCTCGGTACGGCAGAAGCCTGGCCTAGGATGACCATGTCGATATCTTTTAGGTGATCTCTTAAGCGCCCAGAGAGAACCTCCTCAGAAAACTCGGCCGCGATCGTCGACCAGCCCACAGACCGGTCAGTCGGACTGACGACTTCAAAGCCCCTCTCCAATAACAATAATCCAAGTTGGTTTTGGACAAGGAACCGTTCAGACGGTTTTTTTAGGAAGGTTTCTGTCACGACAAGTTGCACTCGTACACGGCAATGACCGTCGACATCTAGCGTTATGCGTGAATCGGGTTGAGTCGTCGACGGCGGGCTCTTGACGGGATGATCAGTCATCATTTCGATCGCCAAAGCATTAAGGATCTGCTCACCCAGTGAGCTGGCCACTTCGGAGATTCTTTCTTCTATCGAGCCTTCGTAGATAACCCCTTGCACAAATCCTGTTTCGGTTTCGGTGAGATTGACCGAAATGGTCAGTTTGTCTTTGTAAGCAAAAGCCATCCCTCTTACCAGAAACCTAGCGCCGAGCATCCGGACAAGCTCTCTTCCATGCCCATCACCGGTTTGTCCGGAGAGACGAAGGGCACTTTCTTCGAGTAGATCGTCAACCCGCTGACGTTCGAGCACGTCCACCGAGTCTGCTCGAGCCAGTTCGATAGCCACAAGTTCGCTCAGTAACACGCCAGTTTCCTCCGGCAGCAGCCCGACACCACTCATATCGATGCCGAGTATTGCTACCGCGACCCTCTTCGTGGCCATGTTCTCTTGGCCGCGGGTCTGACCAGATGCAAATTGAGCCGTGACAATGACCAGTGCCAGGACAAATGGCTTTATTGCCTTTGGCATCGAATCGACCCCTAGATTGCCCTTTGAATGCGGCGCTCTCGTGCCAGGCGTCGCAGGTCACACAAGGAGGATCGCGTTCAAGACGCGCCGAGGGACTTTACGATCCTTAGGACCACCCGTTCTGCGACAGTTGAAGAGGCCTTTTGGATAGCTGATTTGGCTGCAATTTGCTCTGAAATGTCGGCCACGACGTCGGTTTCACGATCGACGGCAATAATCTTGCCTGTCAACCTTTCGACCGCCTTAACCTCAACTCGTGCTTTACAGGACACCAAATTGCCCTTGCGTAAAGCGAATTCACTAAACGCTTCACCACGTATTTCGATGTCCGGTGGGTTTGTGGTTGTTGCCGCCTCGACCAGATCGAAACCAAGCTTCTGGAGCAGAAGGCTGATCTCCGTTTCCGCCGCGGGATCGATCGTCGGTCGGCCAACGTGCTGCTCAACAACGGTGACCGAAACCGTCGGTAGATCCTTACCCTCCACCATGACCATAAGGCTTTCTAGCAGACTCGAGTGATCGCCTTCGCTAGCGAAGAAAAAACGATCACCCTTCTTCAAGATAGCGACAGAGATCTTGTTGGCCAGTTTCTTACAGGCGATATCGTAAGACTGTTTAAACGAAAAAGAGACGAATTCGCCAAAGGATTTCCCGGTCTCCACGCTGATCACCTTGGTGACCACGTAGAGCTCGTTCTGTACAGCAAAGACGCGCCCGGTCATAAGGATCTGGGCACCGGTCAGATGACCAATCTCTGCAGCTGTCGCTGAAGAGACGGTGCCCGATTGTCCCAGCTCAAGCTCGCCGAAAATTTTGTCCATCTCAGTCCGTTCAACCAAGATAAGACGAGCGCTAGCCGACAGATGGAGATTGACCAGATCGGTGATCTGAGGGGTAATCTCTTCGAAATCCTTCGAACCTGCCGTGAAGGGTAACACGGCCACTGAATAGGTCTTTTCTTCCTGGCCACCGACTGTTTCCTGTTGCTTATTCTCAGTTTTTTCTGCAAGGCCTCGGTTCGAGCCCAGCGCCAATACAAGTGCTAACAGGCATAACACAAATGGCCGCTGTACGACCAATACAGATTGATTCATCGGTCTTCTCCTTATTCGCCGAGACGTGCCAAATTGATAATTTTCATAAAGGTTTTTTGAGCTCTCGGATCGCTGGACAGGTTCTTAAGAATCTCTAACTCTACTTGAATGAGATGCCCGTTCTGCCAAGGCACCTTGGTGACCATGGGCAATGTCATGACTTGTTCGTTGAAGATGACCACAGACTCACGACCAAGCACCTGAATAGTCGAGGCACGATGGCTTAAACGATCTACATGACCTTCGTTGTTTACGATCAACGTCATGATGGGTATATCCGGCTGGAGTACTGGGGCTCGATAGTCGGCGAAAGAAATTTCCATCTGTTCAAACAGCGGTCTGAGCATGTCGCCGTCGTCCTTTAAACGCAGCACGACGTTCTCTGACAACGGTTTGAGAGCCTCTAATATCTTTTTGGAATAGAGCCGGAATTTGGTGCGACCCACGTCGAGCCATTCTGTCGCTTGAGTTTTGGCCTGGTAGATCAATTCGAATTCAGTTTCGTCCCTGACCTCCGGTAAGGGCAACGAAATGGAGACCCCAAACGGTTGGTCTTCGGTGAGCGTTTGTCCGGCGGCAACTTCCACATTCGTTTCGCGAATAGGAGCAGCCAGTGAAAAGGAAAGTTGAACCAGTCGGGCCCGCACATCAATCGGTTGATCTGAGTGCCCACGAATCGCCAGCGGCAGTGCAATGGTCTGGGCGCCAAAAAGATGCAGGACGGCCGATTTCTCATGATCGTCGGTCGGCAATATCGGACCCACTGCCGTCACCGAAACGCCACCCATTTCGACATCGGCATAAGTAATTGTTTTGACAGCGGTTATAATAAGACCGCAGACTGCCCCCTGTGCCAAGATCTTGGTCCACTTCAAAGTGCGAATCCTTATATATGACAACTATCGGCCAGTAAGTCAGAGGAATATTCAGTCAACGCCGCAATCGTCTGGCCACCTTGTGGCTACCAGGCTAAGCCACATTTCCAAAGCACTTTTTCATAGCACCATATCGCCCCTACACGGCTTAGCGTAACTGGAACGGCGTCGTTGGTATGTTGGGGGATAATGCGACGGTACCTGTTGGTTGACGCAGAAGTTGCAGATAGGATAATGGATCAACCTGTTATAAAGCTTTCACCAACGTATCACAGACCGTAAAGTACCCCGCCATAGCAGCATGGAACTGGACACGCTTTACCACATGGATTGCATCGCCGGCATGGATTGTATTCCTGCCGACAGCGTGGACTTGGCCTTCGCCGACCCCCCGTTCAACATTGGCTATACCTATGACGTCTATGAAGACCGTCTCGAGGTTGAAGAGTACCTCGCGTGGACGAAGAAATGGGGCAAGGCACTGGTACGCACACTCAAACCAACGGGCACGGCTTGGCTTGCAATCGGCGATGACTTTGCGGCCGAACTAAAGCTGATCTTTCAGCGTGAACTTGGGCTCAATTGCCGAAGTTGGGTCATCTGGTACTACACGTTCGGGGTTAACTGCACGAAGAAGTTCAGTCGCAGCCATACCCATTTGTTCCATTTCGTCAAAGATCCGAAGCATTTTACGTTCAACAGCGATGCCATACGCGTGCCTTCGGCGCGTCAGCTTGTTTACGCCGACTCGCGCGCCGATGCCAAAGGCCGTCTGCCCGACGACACTTGGATTCTCCGACCACAAGACGCCGCCGGCAGCTTTACCCCAGAAGAAAACGTGTGGCACTTTCCACGCGTCTGCGGCACTTTTAAGGAACGGGCAGGCTGGCACGGCTGCCAGATGCCCGAACAACTGCTGGGTCGGATTATTAAGGCGTGCTCCGATGCAGGCCAGACCGTGCTAGATCCCTTTGGCGGCAGCGGGACAACACTTGTTGTCGCCAAAAAACTGGACCGCCGATTCATCGGATTCGAGTTATCCAAGAACTACTCTGAATTGATCCAAGATCGCCTTAACGCGACCATGCCCGGAGATCCTCTTTCCGGCGCCCAAGAACCCAATATGGCCGATGCCCCAACGATCAGGAAGAAGAAGAAAGAACACAGTCTGTTCCCGCAATAAGACCCACGGCCATCTGCAGTGAAGTTCGGCGACGTATTCAAGCTCACCTGATCCGGATTTTCCTTGGGCTGTGTGATCGCGGTTAACACCTCAACCAGCGATTTACCGCCGTATGGACGACTTGAACTTTCGAGGAACTGTTCGGCGAACGAATCTGTGCAGAACCGGTCGTCTTAGAGCGTTTTCTATTTGCCTCTTGGCATCGTTCGTCCGATATGTTGTTCCCCTCGGATTTTTGCCAGACGGATCTGCGTTTGACGGTCTTGAAAACGTTGGCGTTGCCGGTCGGTTGTCTTGTCGAAACATCGAGGGCAACTGACACCTTCCATGTAGGTGTTTTCGTGCTTGTCACGCTCGCTAATCGGACACCGACAAGCGTAGCAGAGATCGTAACTACCGGGCTCTAGAGCATGACCAACGGCGACCCGACGGTCAAACACAAAACACTCACCCTGCCACAGCGACTTGGACTGGGGCACCTCCTGTAAGTATTTGAGGATCCCGCCTTCCAAGTGGTACACATGATCAAATCCCTGTGTTTTTAAATAAGCGGTCGCTTTTTCACATCGGATACCACCGGTACAGAACATCGCGATTTTCTTATGTCGATCGGGGTTTAAATGTGCCTGGACATACCTAGGGAACTGCCGAAACGAGTCGGTGTGAGGATTGACCGCGTCTTGAAACGTACCAATCTCCACCTCATAATTGTTACGGGTATCAATGGCCATCACGCTGGGATCGGAGATCAGGGCGTTCCAATCCTCAGGCCGCACGTAAGTGCCCACGAGCTTGTGGGGATCGATGTCTCGAACGCCCATGGTCACAATCTCATTCTTTAGCTTGACTTTCGCTCGATGAAAAGGGATCTGGTCACAGCTTGTTCTCTTGCAGCGAAGCCGTGTGAAGCGAGGATCAGACCCGATATGCGCCAAAAGCCGATCGATCCCCGCGGGCGTACCGGCAACGGTCCCATTAATTCCCTCTCTGGCCAGCAGAAGGGTGCCCCTCACGCCGTTGTCGTTCATGACGGCCAGTAAAGGGCGACGCAAGGCCTTGTAGTTATCCAAGGCAACGAACTTGTATATTGCGGTCACAATATAGCGCAATGCACTAACTCCATATATGAGCACGCCACATGTCTCATTCTATCTCAACCAGATCTACCGCATGAGATTGTAACCCAACGCCCGTCCACGACAGGATCATGTGCGATGGGGTTGTCCGCATTCGGCAGGACTGGTCCGATCGGCCGGCAAGCCCATCAAGACTCGAAGATTTGCCCATTCTCGTTGTGGAAAGGTCGCGTTCAAAACGCCTATGTAGGGCTTTTCTTGTCTGGGGCGAAAAATACCGCGAATGAAACATCGGTGGGGTCACGATCACCCAAGCGAAAACTCAAAACGGAAATAGGATCGGCGCAGCGATGATGGCAACCGTGCCAACCATCAACTTCATGGGAATCCCGATTCGCAGAAAATCGACGAATCGGTATCCACCTTGGGCATAAACCATCAAATTCGTCTGGTAACTTAACGGTGTGGCGAAGCTGGCTGATCCGGCCATCGCCAACGCCATGACGAAGGGCGTCGGGTTGACACCGAGTTGATGGGCCGTCGTCATGGCTACCGGGAACACGACCGCAACGGCTGCGTTATTGGTTGCGATCTCGGTGATCAAGGTGGTCGCCAAATAGATCGACACCAACGCCAACCACGGACTTTCACCGGCGAATTGCAGCATGATAGACGTCATCCATTGCGCCGTTCCAGATAATTCCGTAGCGCGACCGATGCCCAGTGCGGCAACGATGACCACCAACACGGACCAGTCCACGCTCCGACGAGCCTCGCTGATCGTGCAACAGCGAGACGCGATCATCAATCCGGACGCGAGCATCGCCGCCGTCAACAAATTCAGCCAGCCCATGGCGCTCACGACGACCATGGCCATAAAGATAACGACGGCGGTCAGGCTGTCGGTGTGCCGACGCGGCGCTGAGTCTTCTAGGTTGCGGATCAGTACAAAATCCCGCGAGTCGCGGTAACGATCGGCGAACCAAGGGTCCGACTCGATCAACAGCGTGTCGCCAGCGCACAGCTCCGCGTCGCCAATCTTCGTGTCGACGCGCCGACCGTCGCGCGCGATCGCGATGATCACGCCGCGGTATCGACCGCGAAACTTCCCAACGCGAACGGATTTGCCCAACAGCGGATTGGTCGTAGATACCACCGCTTCGAACAGACTTCGCTGATACCGAGGAGCGTCCAGCTTAAAAATTTGATCGGTCGCCGGGGTTAGGCCGCGGATATTGCGTAAATCCCGCATCGCATCCAAAATGCCCACGAACAGGAGTCGCTCCCCTTCGCGTAGCACGTGTTGCGGACTCACGGCGGGAATGACCTCGCCCCCGCGCTCAATCTGAGCCAGAAAGCAGCCGGGCAAGTGGCGCAAATTCGCTTCTTCGATCGATCGGCCGATCATGGGGGATCTGGCTTCCACCATTAACTCGAGTGTGTATTCGCGCGGATTGGCGATCAAATTCCGATGAGGTCCGCGGTCCGGAAGTAATTTCGGCCCGAATGTGAGCAAAAATAGCAGGCCGGTCGCCGCGGAAATGACGCCGATGGGGGCGAGGGAAAACATCGTCAAGGGCGATAGGTCCGGTGTTGACATCACCAGGCCGGCGACGACCAGATTGGTGCTAGTGCCGATCAACGTGCAGCTGCCGCCCAAAAGGGAGACATAGCTGAGCGGTATCAATAATTTCGAGGGCGCGATGCCCAGGCGTTTTGTCCAATCCATGACGGTGGGAATCATCATCGCCACGACGGGTGTGTTGTTCACAAACGCACTGAGCAATCCCACCGGCCATAACATGCGACACAGGGCACCGCGCACGCCTTTGGGGCGTCCGAAAAGACCTCCGAACACCCGCTCCACGCCACCGGTCTTTTGCAGTCCGCAGACCACCACGAACAAGACGCCAACCGTCAAAACCGCAGGCTGCGCACCGCCGTGAAAGGCATTCTCCAACGAAATCACGCCGATGCGCCAGCCTTCCTGTGCCGGAACCGGTGCCGCCACCAAGATGGTCAACGCCGCCATCATGACGGCGTCCGTTGCGATACGCGTCAGCGCAAGCGTCACGCCCAATGCGACTAATACGGTCAATGTCAGGCCAATTTCGACGGTCATCGGTGCTTGTCCAATGAATGGAATCTCGCAGATCGTCGATCCGCGGTGAGCCGCATTGACCTGCCCCAGGTGGCCGCCAAACCCAGCCGGGCGGCGGCAAGTTCCTGCTCGACGCGTTTCAAATCGATTTTCGCTCGATCGACGACAACGCCCGCTTTACTTTGATCAAGCGGAGAGGTCGCACCGGCCTGGACCCGCTGATGAAACGCGCCAAAGGTTTCCTGAGCTAACTTGAGATTCGTCTTCGCAAGTGTGATACGGTCTTGAATTGCCAGTGTTCGGATGAACGTCTCTGCGATTTGGGCCAGGACAGCGATCCTGGCCGATTCATAATCCCACGCGGCAAGGTCTTGGTTCAATTCGGCGATATGGGTTGGTCGTTGACGCTTTTGGCCCAATTCAACGAGCTGATTGAATTGCAGGGTCGTCTCGGCGGCATAAAAACCACTGGCCCCGCCGGTGCCACCAAACTCCTGTAATCCGACATTTCCCATTTGGATTGGTCCGGTGTAGGCCACCGGGGTTCTGTCCAGCAATTGTAACACCCTGTCTTCGGACTCCAACGATGACCTGCTCAACCCAACTCGGGCGACATTCATTGGCGGCATTCTATGGCCTTTATTTTCCACAACTCTTTTTACAATAAAGATTTAAATGACACCCATGGCGATGCTCCCGTATGTATCGTCAGTTTGCATGTTAGTGCGTCCGGTCATATCGGCGCTGCCCGCGGCGGGACCGCCGCCAACCGGCGTATTCGATCGAGAATCGTTCGGTACAGACGACGCGGTATGGCGATCTCAGCGAGTTGGAATGTGACATAACGGGCATGGCGAATCATTTTACCGCCAATCTTGATCAAGTTTTCCCGCTAGGTTGTCAGCATCCAGCGTTTGGCACTGGCCGGTCGTGCCAGCCGCCGCCGAAAGTTGCCCAAGATGGCGCCTCGCATCAATAGGATTCGTTCAGTGCGTACACAAACCATCCCGTTATGCGACAAACATCTTTCCCTAACGACCTGTCACGACGCGCAGCTTACACCACGCCTCCTGCCCATCAGAGACTTCTCCACCTTCGCTCTCCTGATTCGATCGACGTTAAACTAGCATATTAAGATAAATTAGACCGATCAAGCACATTAATTTTTGGAGCGGCTCTGGATCGCGAGGCAGTGTAAGACGCTGAACCGGTCTGCCGTACGACCAACCGCGTGAAGCCTACGAGCGGTCAGCCGGAATCAATATGGATGGTCTGATTTCGCCGCGCAAAAATACTTGGTGGTGTACGACAACCTCTCTAATACGTCACCGGCTCGCCCTTGACCTTCTGTCGCACGTGGTCTGTTCGCGGAACAGACAGGGCCCGCCGCAAAAAGAAAAGCGTCAATAACGCAGATAGACTAAAGACAACATTGCAATCGCATGGACAATACCGGGGTATCTCAATCGATGCTGCCGGAACCGCGACTAGACAGCAAGAGGAGGCGCACGATGATCAACGGTCATGGAACGAAATCGAGTCGAGTTGCACTGATATGGACGATCGCATTGATTGCCCTGGTAGCGGGCATTGATGAGGTTAAGGCGCTTCCGTTGGCCGCCATTGATCAACAGAACCCCGAACCATGGGCGAGCAGTAACGGGGCCTTAAGCATCGATTTCGGCCAATCGTTTAGGCCAACGTTTTCGTCAATTGACGCGTTCGAATTCGCTCTGGCAAGCACTGACGGGACAAATATTGTGGTGGACCTATTGGACGGCGTAGCGGGGTTCGATGGCTTAGGTGGTCGTCTCATTGCTACGACGTTGCCCTCGTTTGTGAAAACAAGTGGCGGCGTAGAGATATTTCATTTTGATTTTGCTTCGACGATTCCACTGACGCCAAGTAACACCTACGTCGGACGAATTCGCAACGTTGGTTCGGCAACCTTCGGCGTTTTCCAATCACCGGACACTTATTCTGGCGGCCAATACCTTCACGGGGATTGGCCGTTGAGACGTTTTGTTATCCGCGACATGGTTTTTGCAACGGGAGTGCATATTCCAGAGCCCGCTGCCGCCACGCTGGGGCTTTTGGGTATGACGGCGTTGGTCATCCGATGGAATTGTGGTAACCGTGCGACCTACACACGCCGGCGATCGGCGTGACCAGGGCCACAGTCAGGACGTGCAAATGGCTGCCGCCTGCACATTTGATCTAGAGCTTGTGAGTAAAACTGGCACCCAAAACCAGCCAACCCGGAATATCGAGCTAATGGCGGACCCCAATTCGTCGTCTCCGGGTCAACCCGATGAGGGTACCTGCCAATAGTATGGCCCAGCTGGTCGGTTCGGGGATCGGCGCACCGACGTCGATCGTGCCATCGGTAACCGTTACCGCGACACCGGCAAAGTCCGTTGCCCCATTGAGCGTATCGGACAATCTCAAAGCAAAGCTGCCTTCGAAGAAACCGGTTGTGTCGATCGTCAACGTCGCTAACAGACCGTTGGCAAACACACGGCCCTGACCCGTCGTCGTGGTGCGGATCTCGAACTGCTTAAAGTTCAAATTCGCTTGCGCCTCGGGGTTGACCACCTCCGTGAAGTTGGCCCCAAAGATCGTGCCCGTGACAATGTCGATATCTGTAATTAATGGGCCGGTCTCTTGACCGCCCGCGTCGGGACCGCCGTCGGCGATCTGTACGTTCAGGTTCAGGCCCTGGACCTGCTCGCCCTCGGTCGCCTGCACAAAAAGCTCGATCTCCTGAGCGACCGTGTCAGCGAGAAGCTGATGGCGACCTACATTAATAATGATCTCCGCCCACGCCGCCGGTGCGACCACCACCGTGAGCAACACCCATGCCAGCCACCATTTCTTCGCTGTCAGCTCAGTTCCCACAGCCGTCTCCCCTTATACGCAATGCGTATTCTTGTGCGTGACGATCGTGTCTTCAATCTATCGTTCATCTCACTGCCGTGATCACAGGTGATACACAAGAATGAATCCGAATCGGTACCCATACTCCGCTACTGGGACTGATCCTCGCCCAACCATACGTGGTGAGTGTGGACTCCCGTGCCCAATGTTCCAAACAAGACCGACGACGCAACTCGACGCTTGGCCCGTTTTTGACGGGTCAGGTCGCTTGTAAACTCATCCAATGTACCAAGCGACACTGGAACGCCCCCACGCACCGTCGTTTCCTTGACCTCCTTCTGGCCACTGGTCTGTTGTTCTGGCTGGTCCAGATCCAATGCCAGCGACGAGACCTCCTGCTGCTGATTTATTGTACCAGGCACGGTGATCAAACGTAAGGCCGTGGCGAAGAAGGTCGAATTATTTCGGGCGATAATCTGGTCCGTGGCATCGACTTTCTTGTCACGATTGAAATCAAACGCGTCGTTCAGAGGTGCCGGGTCTAGCAGCAGATGCGGATTGTTACGGGCACCGATTTCATCGGCGGCGTTCACGAACGCGTTGGTCGGATCGTCGCCTGTCTCGCCGATCGCATTGCCGTAGTAGAACACGTCGTCTTGGGTCAGTCCCGTGTTGTCGTTGGCCAGGACCGTCACCTGTAACCATTTATTTTGGATGTCGTTATCGTCCCATATAATCGATACGCGAGCCGAATCACTGGGTCCTGCACCCGGCCGCACGACCACATCAGCTGGCGTTGGAGCGTCGTCCCAGGCCGACGGCGTATCGCTATTGCCCACACGGAATACGAAGTCGTTCTCGGTCAGCTGCTGCGACTTCAGGTTCAGGATATCCACAATGATGCCGGTGATCCCCTTGGAGAAGCTCGTGTAGTTGTTGCTCGTCGCCGTGCCGTTGGGCAACAATGCTTCCTTGTCGTCGTTGGCTGGGATCGCACCGTCGTCAGCAGCGTTCACACCGGGATCGTCGCCGTCGAACGCCGAGTTGTTGTAGAAGATCCGGCGGTTGACCACCTGTGCGCTCGCCGTGCCCGAGAAGTTGACCGTCACCACCTGCTGGGTCGTACCGCCGTCGTCGTCACGGGCCGTCACCGTCACCGGCAATGTTCCAGTCAGATCCGACGCAAAGGTGTGTCCCATATTAAACGATCCGTCCGGTTGCAGGACCACCGGCAGGCGGGACCCGTCGCCAAAGTCCACTGTGGCCCTAACGCCGTCGCTGCCCACGTCCCCAACGGTGCCGCTGATCGTGGTCACTTCGCCCGCCGACGCATTGAGCTCGGACGGGAGCTGTAACGTGGGGTCGACGTTACCGACGGTGAACACCTGAACGTCCTGACCTTCGTCGCCGTCGGAATCGGTCACTGTGAGTGTCACCACAAAGAAGCCGTTATCCGTGGGTGTGAAGTCAAAGTCAGCACCGGTCCCGTCGGGGATCTCTTGATCGGTGTTCGAATCGACCTGCCACAGGAACGTGTGCGTATCGTTGACACCGGGGTCTTCAAACACCGCAGATAGTGCCACTGGGTCACCTTCGTCCAGGACCTGGTTCGAACCCAGATCTACTGCCGGCGCGGCGTTCAATACCGTCATCACAACCGTGTCCGTGCCCACGCCAGAATCGTCGTCGGTGACAGTGAGTGTCAACTCAAAATCGCCGTTATCGTCTGGGGTGAAGTTCAGTACCTCGTCGGTACTTGAGAATACAGCCTGGCCGTTTTCAGTCACCTCCCACAGGAACGTGTGGGTATCACCGTCGCCGCTATCGGTGAACGGCGCAGTGATCTGAACAAGGTCACCTTCGGTCACGGTCAGGTCGTCGCCCAGGTCCACTTCTGGATCAGCGTTGTTCGCCGTGATGGCAAGCGTATCGGTTCCTGAGTCGCCGTCGTCATCAGTCACGGTGAGCGTCAGCTCCAAATTACCGTTGTCCAGCGGTGCGAAACTCAACACTTCGTCGGTGCTGGAGAACACCGTCTGGCCGTTTTCAGTGACCTCCCACAGGAACGTGTGCGTGTCGCCGTCACCGCTATCGGTGAACGGCGCGGTGCGTTCGATCAAGTCGCCTTCCGTCACCGTCAGATCGTCGCCGAGATCCACTTCGGGCGCAACGTTCAGGACAGTGACCTGTATCGAATCCGTATCTGTACCGCTATCGTCGCTGACCGCCACCGACACCTCGAACACACCATTGTCGTCAGGCACAAAGCTCAGTGTTTCGTTGGTCGATTGGAACACAATCTCGCTGTCTTGGGTCACCTCCCACAGGAAGGTGTGCGGATCGCTGCCACCAGGATCGACGAACGGCGCGGTCAAGACCACCAAGTCGCCCTCAGCCACCGTCCGGTCCAGGCCCAAGCCTACACTCGGATCCACATTGCCAACATTGATCTCCACCGAATCGCGACCCACAGCACCACGATCGTCCGTCACGGTCAGTGTCACGACGAATATGCCCTGGTCTTCCCTGGTGAAGGTGAACACCGTATCGGTGCTCTCGTCAATCACCTGGCCATCACGGGTCAGCTGCCATTGGAACGTATTGGGCTCTTCGCTGGCCGGATTGGTCAGCGACGCCTGGCCGTCGAACGTCAATTGCGTGCCCTCGTCGACGACCTGGTCCGGACCCAAGTCAGGGATCGGCGCTGCGTTCTGCGCCGTAATCACCAGTGTATCGGTGTAGGTTTGACCGCCGTCGTCTTCGTCGGTCACTGTCAAGCTCACGGTGTACAGGCCATCGTTGCCCGTCGTAAAGCTGAACGTGTTACCGCTTCCGGTCGGGATATTCTGACCGTTACTGGCGTCAACGGACCATAGCTGTGTGAGGTTAGAGCCGTTGGTCAGATCGGGATCGACCACCAGTGACGACAGATCAACAGTGTCGCCTTCGATCACCGCCGCCTGGGCCGGATCGAATAGAATCGCTGCAATCTGTTGGTTACCGAAGTCAACTTCGCTTGCCACTGTATTCCCAGCGGTCAGTGTGACTGACGCCGCACCACCGGCGTTGTCGGGATCCGGCTGCGTCTGCCGCCACGCGGCGTCTTGAATTTCCACCACCGAGAACGTGTCTAACGCCAAACCTGTAAACGCGTAGTCACCGTTGGCGTCGGTCAGTGTAAAGCGTTCACTGGGTACCGACCCGGTTTCGTTGGCAAACTGCAGATGATCGAAGACCACACTGTCGTTCGCGCCGCCTTGACCGGTCGCACGAATAAAGGCAATGTCGCTGACCCCGCGTGAGATCGATAGGGTCTGCGGTGTGAACGCATAGGACACCACGCGGTCGTCGTCGAAGCTTTGGTAGAGCCTACCACTGTCGTCGAAAACGATATCACGGGGGGTCGCGGA
This sequence comes from Phycisphaeraceae bacterium, assembly GCA_965222495.1. GTDB lineage: Bacteria > Planctomycetota > Phycisphaerae > Phycisphaerales > Phycisphaeraceae > CBDCUA01. The sequence continues at coordinate 833,952 of CBDCUA010000006.1, forward strand.
CCCTAAATCCACGGCAGTGCCCAGAAAATCGGCCGTCACGCCGTCAAAGCGAGCAACGGTGCCGGCGTCGCTGGAGATATACAAGTGACCGTCTGGTCCGAACGCGATCTGTGGATCTTCACCCACAGCTGGGTGACCTGACCCCAGGAAGACCGCGCCCGTGTTATCGGCAGACGGCAACGGATCGCCGGTCGTGCCGTCAAACCGTACGACACTGCCAAATGTCCGGTCGACCAGGTAAAGGTGACCCTGATCATCAAACGTCAGGTCCGACGGCTCTTCGAAGACACCGGTAACGTTTTGGAAGGTCACAAACGGGTCATTGATCAGCTGCCGGTTGACTGTGTCGTACTGTAGCACCCGTGTCTGCGAGCCATCAAAGTCGACGATGTAGAGTAGACCGTCCGGGCCGGTCGTGATGATACCGTCGTCGGTGTCAAGGGTGCCGTCGTTACTGGACCATGTCACATCGATCAGTTCGCCAGTGGTGCCGCTGTAGATACGGATGTTGCGATCAAAGCTGCTGGCGACGTAGAGATTGCCATCAGCGCCGAAGGCGATGGCACGAGGACCGCGTGCTTCCTGACTGCCTGCGCCCATTGTGAACCGGACAAACTGCGCTGAAGTCGAATCGAAACGGTAGACCGCGTCGGGATCACCGCTATCACTGATGTACAGATCGCCGTTGGCGTCCAGTGTCATGAAGCCAGCAAACTCTGTCTGGCTTAGACCACCAAACAGAAACGCGTCGGCGGTCCACGGCGTGGTGGCCGGGGCCGAAACCGAATCGACCAGCTCACCGTAAACGTTATAAGCCTCGAGTACTGCAAGCGGCGCGTCGGCGACCTGGCCGGCGACGGTCTGGATTTGCACTTGATTGACCGGTGTCGTGAAGTCGACCCGCAACACGGTATCGCCGTCACGCCACTGGTTGCCCGCACCGTGGCCAAACACGACCGACCCTGTCGATGCATTACCGGGGGTCGCCAGGACACTGCCGTCACTGACCTCTTCGGTCAGTACCGCCTGAGCCGGATCGGTCACCGGCTGACCGACCGTCGAATCGTCCGGATCGACAACGTCAGCAAACGGGTTGACGGTATCTGCCGTATCAAACTGCGCGTTACCGTTGGTATCTAAGAAGATCGTCCAGCCTTCCAGGCCTGGTTCGCCGGCGTCGCGAACGCCGTCGCCGTCCAGGTCGTGGAACTTGGCACCCAGGATGGTGCCCGTGCCCACACTCAATCCGAACGATATGGTATCTGTTCGACCACGATGATCGTTTTCAGAGGTCGGCCCGTCGTGGGCGGTCACCGAAATGCGGGACGTGCCGGAGAAGCCCAGGTCCGGTGCGATCACCAGCTGCGTGCCATTGACTTGGACACCCACTTGTGGATTGTCACTGGTCACCGTAAACGTGATCCGGTCACCGTCGGCGTCAAAGCCGGCCAGAGCGCGGGCCAGGTCCGGATCGGTCACGCGCTGCGGCTTAGCGCCGGCTGCGGTCGCGAGACTACCGTCGTGCCCGTTGGTGGAACTGTCCGTCACCGAATCGCCAGAATTCTCATCAAAGGCATAATACGCCACCAGTCCCGTTTCGTTGCCTTGCAACGGTGTGGTCATCAACGAACGGATCTGGTCACCGGTTCGTGCGGTGTTCCAGATCCGAAGTTCGTCCAGTGAACCGTTGAGCGCTTGGTCGGGATCAAACTGATCTGAACCGACCGAGTCCTGATCCTGACCCAGGAACACGGACGCGACCGACAGCGCCTCGGTGTTGACCAAGCGGGAGCCCTGATCCACACCATCGATATAAAGCGTCGCTAGACTTGTATCGGCGTCGGTCGCGACCGCCACGTGGTGCCACTGACCGTCGGCGACGGGATTGGCCGTGATGTCCCACCGAGCGGGTGTGCCACCGTGCGCGAACAACTCGAACCGGTTGTTGTTGGGGAAGAATACCAAGTACTCGTTCGTCGAAGCCGGGGCGTTGCCAGCGCCGCTGATCACTGCCTGTTGACCCAGATCAGTGGTGTTGACCCAGAACTCGGTGGTCAAGCTCGTCAGGCCGTCGAGCACCTGGTTAGGCAACGACACAAAGTCATCGTTGCCGTCGAACTGGAGCGAACCACCAACGTCGACCGGATCGACCAGGTCGATGGTCAACGGGGTACCGGCATCGGCGCTTTGAGGCGCAATTGTGTTGAGCACCGGCGCGTTGGGGTTGGGATCAACCGTGAGGTTCTCCACCGTCGCGTCTAGCAGTGGCAGGAACAGCTCGTGGACGTGGTTGTCCAGTGGGTTCTGCTTCAAATCCACATGGCCAAATTCGTCACCCAACGCCGGGCCGTCGGTCCGGACCAGGCGGACCGCATCGGCAGCCAATACACCTTCGCTCTGACCGCTCAGTTCCACAATCAGCTGTTGACCGGATACATCAAACGTTCCTAACGATTGCCACGGACGGGGACCAAACGCTTCACCGTTTGGCGCCAGCTTCTGGTTCACTTGAGCGCTGCCGAGAAGGCTTGCACCGTCAAACACACTGTAGGTGGCAATACCTGGCCGCAACAGGCTCTCGGGCCACGTGGCCAGTAGCTCATATTGGCCGGAAACCAGATCTTCGAACCGCCACTGGGCTAGGGAACCGCCGTCGGCCGGATTGTCGTCGAACCGGTAGTAGGCAACGAGGTCCTGCTCGTCGCCGTCCAGTCGCTGACCCATAAACGAGGTGATCTCTACCTGACCTCGCGTGCTACGCCAGAACCGAAGCTCGTCGATCGCACCGTCAAGCGCTTCGGCGATCTGACCCTGGTCATCTAATCGCAGACCCAGGAACACTCGCTGTACGTCGATCGCTGAGAACGCCAATTCACGATCGCCTTGCGACTGACCGTCGATGAACAACGTCACCGTTTCGGCCTGGCCGTCAGCAGAAACCGCTATGTGATGCCATTGGCCGTCGTTGAGCCGCTGGCTGAGTCCCTCCCACGCCACGCCGACACCGCCGACCCGGAACCGCACTTCGTTGGGCGCTGCCAGTGACAGTGTCAACGGTACGTCGCCGGTACTGGACAGGATCGGCTGGCCATCGGTATCAGTGGTGTTGAACCAGAACTCCGTCGTCAGTGTGCTTAGGCCATTGACCACACCGCCCGGCAGCGCCACGACGTCGTCAAGGCCGTCGAATGCTAGCGCGTTTTGCGAATCGGTCACCGGCGCATTACTGGCCACCATCGCCGGTAGGCGGTTCAGATCGCCGTCGCCTAACGACCCGTGATGACGACTGGACGTCGCGTCCAGCGCCGCCACGCTGTCGGTCACTGTGGTGGACACGAAACGTAAGTCACCGTCAAACGCGTTGTCGACCGGATCCAGGTTCGTCTGCCACGGACCGATCACCGTGAATCGGTCGTCACCGTCGTCGATGATCTGCTGACCAACCAACCCGCCCATATCACTGACTCGATTGCCTTGCAGGTAAAGATTCTTTAGACCACCCAGGTTCGCCAGCGCACCGACGTCGGTCACCTCGTGATGGGCGAGGCTCAAGGTGTCTAAATCTGTCTGGTCAGACAACGGACTGAGATCCGACAAGCCTGGGCCGTCAAATACCGCCAAACTGTTGGTATCTGACGAGCCAATCAGGATGTCCGTACCGACCGCCGCTAAGGTCTGGCCGAAGAAGTCGTCGCCACCGACGCTGGGTTGCGGGTTGTCAAACGTCGCTAATAGGTCACCGCTGTGAATATCAAACAGGTATGCAGCGCCGGTGTTATCGTTTTCGCCCGGTGCCCCGACCAAGATGTGCGGACCGACCGCTGTCAGTGTAAATCCGAACCGATCACTGGTGGTCGGGCGCGGATTCTTGATCGTCTGGATATGCCGGTTCGTGTTTGCATCGAACACATACACCACCCCGCCGTCGGAGCTGCCGGCCGCTTCGATCGACGGTGCACCAATGATGATCTTGTCGCCGATCACCACGATCGCGTTGCCGAACAGGTCGTCCTGTTGCGGATCGGGGTTGTGGATCCGGTCGAACAAGACCGTACCACCGGTGAATCGGTAGACAATCCCCACGTCTAAGCCCAGCGTGTCGTCGACCGGCGCCCCGACCAAGATGTCACTGCCCAACGGGGCGACGGCTGTACCGAACCGGTCTTCGGTGTTCGGGTCGGGGTTAAACAGCACATGAATCCGAGAGCCATCCTGGCCGTTCATCAGGTGGACAACGCCGGCGTTGGTCGCGCGGGCATCGTCGAACGGAGCGCCGACCAGGAAGTTGGATCCCATCACCGCAAGCGTGGACCCAAATCGGTCATTCGTTGCCGGTGACGGGTTTTCAATAAGACGCGTCTGCTGACCCGTAGCCGGGTCGACCACACGAACGGCCCCGGCAGCAAGGACGCCGCCGGCGAGGTTGGCGTTGGGATGACCCACCAGCAGCTGATCACCCAGCGTGGTCATGGTTAGTCCCAGCAGTGAACCGCCGGTGCCGTCAGCCAAGGGGCGTTCGAACGTACTGACCAGATGGCCGGTGACCCGGTCATAGATCAATACGCGACCCTGTAAGATCACGTTATTGATGGCCGTGCTGGGCGCACTGATCGCCAGGAAATTGTCGGTCGCCGCCACACCCGCGCCAAAACCCAGCTCACCCGACGACGGCGGCGCCAGCAGGTCAATCAAACCGCCGGGCTGGAACAGGCCATCGCTGGACGACTGATTCGACAGCACCGCCGGTAGCTGATCGACACTGAGGTAGGTCAGTGTCGTGATCTCTTGCAGAGCACTTAGATCCGTGATCGGGTTGTGGTCCAAACTCAATGCGGTCAGTTCGCGCAGACCCTGAATCGGTGACAGATCAGCGACGCGGTTGCCGTCCAGGTTCAGCGTGTTCAGCGCCGTGGCATACTGCAAGCCCGTCAGGTCAACCACGCCCAGGAACGACGCATGCAGTTCGGTCAGTGTGGCTAGTTCTGAGGCCAGGATCGGACGGGTCAGCTGCGGTGTTTGATCGAACGCAAACTTCACCGGTACGGACAACGCTTCGGCGATCGCCACGCGCAGCGCCGGGTCCGGGATGTGGACCGGCGGGTTCAGTGGCACAAACGGTTCGTCGTTGACGCGCTGGCCAGCGATCGGGTCTTGGACCAGCTCGCCCGGTTCAAAGTCACGCACTTCCATCGGTTCAGCGACGAACAGGTCACGACCACTTTGGCCCACCATGCGGTCCAGGTCCTGATTGCCTTCTAGCCGGTCGTCGCCGTCACCGCCCAGCAGCAGGTCACGGTCGGGAATCGGATGGGTCTGACCCTGCGCCGGCGGCCGAACCGCGATCGTATAGGCGATCGGCTCGGTCTGGTTCTGAGCGTCGGGGTTGTACACGCGCAAGAAGAATGTACCGGCCTTGAACGTCTGTAATCCGATGATCGTCTGACCTTCGGCAAGTAACCGACCTTGACCGTCTAACAGATCCGCCACCACGCCGTCACGCTGGCCGACGGCCAGGTCTAACGATGTATCCGTTTCTGGGGTCGTGTCTCCGATCGTCAGCTGGGTGGTCAGCGGCGTGTCGACAAGCTCGATACGCAGTGTTAACCGCGTCTTTCCTGCCGCCAACGCGTTGCGCACGATCTGTAACAGGTCCAGGTCATCGAACAGGTCGGTGTCGGTGCGTTGGGCAATGACCGTCGCCGCGGCGGTGGCGTCAGTAGCACTGATCACACCGTCGCCCTCTTCGTCAAGCACACTGATCTGAACCGTGCCGAGATCCTGAGGGTTGTTCACCGCGGTGATCAGGTTTGTCACCGTCGCCTGTTCGACCAGTTCTGGACGATCGACCACACCCAGTAGGCTCGACAGGTCTAGCTCCACCACACCCACCGACACCTGCTGATCGCCACCGACGGTGGGCGATCCGATTTGAGGCAGCCAGCCCTGGTTATTGTCCAATACCAGCTGACCACGTTTGAGCAGCGGCACCGACCGTGTCTGAGCAGCGACAAATGCCGGAGTCAACCGGATTCCGTCGCCCAGTTGACCGTCACCGAGGGTGCTGAACCGGAACCACTGGTGCGTCTGGCCATCGTTGAGCACACGGTCGAACGTCACCGGCTGACCGGTCGCCGGGTCTGCCAAGAAACTACCACTGCCGCTGACCGTGACGTTCACCAGCTCGTCGATCACCTCGTTACCAGACGGTTGGATCGACGCGGCGCTAGGTGAACCGTAGACCGCCACCACCTGACCGGCGTCGGCCAGTACCTGACCGGATAGCACATCGGCCAACGGTGCGCCCATGAACAGGTCACTGAAACCGTCCACGTTAGCGTCCAGGTTCGGCGTCACGGGCAAGACACCCAACTGGTCAAACGCACCGGTCCCGATGAACGTTGCGTCGGCGTCGGCAAATGTCAGGTCGGTGCCCGCATCGGCAATGGCACTAAAGACCGCCACACGACCGCGATCGTCGCGGCTGATGACCTGCTCCGGTCGTGGATTGGGCTCAAGGATCTGACTGACCACACGGGTCGGCACGCCCACGGCCAAGTCGACCTTTCCGTCGCCGTTGTAATCGCCACTGGTCAAGAACTGCTCGCCGCTAAAGAAGGTACCGGCCTCGAAGGCGTCGGGTGCAAACTGTCGGATCGAAATATCGACCTCTTGGGATAGCGGTACGGTACCTACAAGGTCCACGCCGGAGACGGTTTCGGATGGCAGGTCACCGTCGGCGGCACCAAAGAAGATGTTGATGGTCGCGTCGGCGTTAAAGAAGGCGTCTAGACCCGCCGTGGTACCGGTCACAAAGTCTTCCAAACCGCGGCCAATGGCAAAATCATCGAACCCGTCACGGTTCAAGTCGCCAACCGCTGCGACGGTCTGGCCCAGTGTCCAGTCTTGGAAGATCACGTCGGCGATCTGATTAATCGGCACACCCTCGCCCCTGGAACCACCCAGCAGGAGGTACGCCCGGCCAAACGTCGGGATCTGCTCCGGCTCATTGAACGTCAGGAACCGCGGGTTACCGATCAGGATATCGTCGCGGCCGTCGCCGTTGACGTCACCGACCATCGCCGCACGGTAGTTGACGTCTTCGTCGGCAAACAGTCCGCTGGGCGTGGTGCCTCCAAACAGTTCGTCGCCGAGATCGTTGCGGTCGTCGTCGTCGTCGTTGAGGCGCAGCTCTGTACCCACCGCGTTGGGTACACCGGTGACGGCGTCTAGCCCCACCTCAAATACCTCGCCGGCGTCGTCGGGGTCCTGGACAAAAATCTGCGGCTCGTCCACACCCGACCACTTGAGTACGAACACTTGGGCGCCACGATCAAAGGACAGGTTCTCGCCGAAGGTCGCCATGTCCGCGATTTGCGGTGCTAGCGGCAGGTTGGCCGAGCCCATAAGCACGCGGAATTGACCGTCTTCGGTATCGTCGTAGAACAACAAGTCGGTCAAGCCGTCGGCGTTTAGGTCACCCATCCGATCAGCCGGCCGGCCAAACGTCTGATCAAATACAATCGATTCGTGGTCAAACGTCACTTGAGCCACGTCGGAAATCGATTGCACACCGGTCAGGTCAACCGGTCCCAAGATTAGATAGGAGTGCGTGTCACCGGCGATAAACACGTCGGGCACGTTGTCACCGTTGACGTCGCCCAGCTGCTGGGTGCGCGCCAGCTGACCGGCCGATTCGCTGCCTTCCAGTCGCAAGGCGTCACTGACATTGCGCGTTGACGGGTCGCCGGTAAATAGATCGATCCCTTCAGACACCGCCGGGACGGGATGCTGAACCGGTACTGCCAAATCAAACGCCACAAATTCTGGTTCATCAAGCTGCTGAACGTCAGCCACTGCACCGGGTGTCTTGACGAACTGCGACGATAGGAACACACGCACCGAGCCGCCAGGTTCGTCGGCCGTTGCAAAGTCGGGCAGGTTATCGCCGTCGACGTCACCGATCGAACCGAACCGCAACTGACGCAGGTCGTTGGCGTCAAACTTGTCGCCTCGTGCTGTTCGAGGATCGTCGATCGGCAAGAACAGTGGATCGGCCGATTCAATCACCGCGTCAGGCCGGATCATGGCATCGTTCAAGTCACCGGCCGGACCGACCTGACCAAGGAACACACTGGACACCTGCCGCTGGAGGAACCGGCTGGTTTCTGAGAGCGTTGAATTGGTCACGAACGTAGCGGCGCCGAAATCATCGGTGCCGTCACCGTCAAAGTCGCCAAGTGGTGTCAGTAGCAGCTGACCGGGCACCGTCGCGGCATTGACCCCAGCCGTCGATTGGAGGCTATCAAACGATTGCTCACCGGCCAGCCCGTCTTGACCCAATAGCGCCAATCCGAACTGCTCTAGTGTCTGCTGTTCATCAAAGAGCTTGGCCACAATCAGGTCAGAAAACCCGTCGCCGTTTATGTCACCACCGACGAAGTGCGGATGGGTGTCCTCGCCGGAAACACCGGTGATCCCCAGCACGTTGGGCAGATCGGTCACCACGCCACTGGTTAGTGGATTGGTGTCGGTCCCACCGTAGATCACGTACACACGGTTGGTTTGACCGCCCAGGTTTTCCGTAGAGACCGCAAAGTCGTCGACGCCGTCGCCGTTAAAGTCGCCGATGCCGTCCAGCTGCGCACCGACCTGGAACCTACGGCGTTCGGTGCCACCAAAACTCACGCCACCGACCAACGCGATATCCACGTCGGCGTCGGAAGTCTGGATTGTTGACGCGCCGCCGACGAAGTTATCGTTACCGAAGAAGACATACACATGGCCTTGGACCTCCTGAGTCCCGCCCTGGCCGTCGTCGGTACCGGCGACCAGAAGGTCGTCGATGTCGTCGTCGTTCACATCGCCACCGCTGGCGGCCAATACACGCCGATCAAACCCTTCGATCGTGACGTCTGCGGCGGTGACGATGTCGATCTCACCGTCCCAGGCGCCGGCCGTATCGTCCCCGAACAACACGTAAACACCAGAATTGGTAAACGACGAGTCATTGCCGTCGTCGGCCTGGCCCACGGAGATGGCCACGTCACTGATCCCGTCGTTGTTGTAGTCGCCGGGTGACGCGAAAAACGATTGCGTGTCAAAGATGGACGCTCCAAGCACCGGCGCCGGTAGCAGCAGTGCCCCACCGGTGGCGCTGAGCGTCTGATCGGTGGTGGTGCTGGACCCCAAGAAGATCCGTGCGGTCGTTCGGGCGATGTCATCGGGCGATGCATCGAACAGCGTACCACGCTCTTCACGGACCGAGGCGATGAAGTCGTCGAAACCGTCACCGTTAATATCGCCCAGTGGGATCACCACCGGCTGCTCCAAATCGCTGTCGGGTGTAATCAAGTAGCTTGCGTCGTCGGCAGCCACCTGCGTGGTCTGGCCCAAACCGGCCTCGGCTGAGAATGTGATCCGGTACTTGCCCATGGCCGGAGCGGGACCCTCTGACGTTTGATCGGTATTGAAGCCCCAATCGGAACTGACCGGACCGACGGGATTAAAGTCGCGGATCTTAACCTGACCGGGGCTGATCCGGGTGAACACAAGATTGCCTTGTGGGTCGAGCAACACATCCACAAAATCGCTAACCCGAAACTGATCGGCCGGATCGGGTGTCAGCAGCTCGGTGAACCGCAACGTGTCACGGATGTCGGCGACCACATCCTCGGGTGTTGCGCCGGCTTGAGCCTGACCAATGAAGATCGACTCGCTAAAGCCGATCCCAGGCAGATCCAATACAAACTCAGCGAAGCTGCCGGGTTGGGCCAACGCGTCGACCTTCAGTGGCGCGAACCCAGCGATCTGCTGGGCACGCACGTTGACCACGTGCAGCAGGTAAAACTCTGGCACGCCGCGAACCTGGTCGGTGGGCTGGGCCGAGAGGATCTGAGACACGTTGCCGCTGTCGTCCAGTTCAACTTCGGCGGTGAACAGTGAGAAGTTTGAGCCAGATAGCTGCCGGGCGTTAAATAGATCCTGTTCAACTTGGTCCTCGAACTGGATCTGGATCATGTCACGCAAGACCAACGCCGCCTGGGCCGGACCGAACTGCTCTAGCGCCTTGGGTGTTCGCAGCAGGTACCAGTCACCGGCGTCACCCGAACTGAGGGTCAGGTTCTCGATCGACGTGCCGGCAGCCACACTCGGTAACAGCGACGCAAACTGCACGTCGTCGTTCACGCCAGATACGCCGCCTCGAGTCACACCTTCGAGATTGTCAGGAATCACCAGGGCCTGACCGTTTCCAAATACCTGATCGTTGCCTGGACCACCGAGTAGTTCGTCGTTGCCCTCGCCGCCGACCACAAAATCGTCGCCCTGACCACCGTCGATGGTGTCATTTCCGGCGCCACCAAATAGCAGGTCACTGCCGTCGCCGCCGAAGATGACCAGGTCAGCGATCGCGCCCTGCTGTGCGTCGCCCGGATCGATGCCCCACTCGCTCTGGATAAACCCGCTGCCGTCAGGCAAGGCGAACAGGAACCCTGGATCGGCGTGCACCACATCGTCGCCGCCGCGGGTATCGATCACCGTTCGTTCAACGCTATCGATCTGATAGAACCCATAGTGTTGGAGGAAGGTGGTATCACGACCGGCCGCCGTGTCGTCGACCAAGCCCAACGCGTTGTCTTGGCCGGAGACGGACACCGCCACCGATGCCGCCGTGCCCAAACGTGTCGTTGTGAGCGTCAGCTTGTCGTTGACCAGCGACGCCACCAGCTGACTGGACAGCTGTGCTTGAGACAACGCTGCGTTCACGTCCGATACCAGGTCGGCCGCATCGTCGTTGGCCGAGGTCGCACTGGCCGGTACCACGACGTCAATCAACGGCTGGCCGTTGACCGACACAGCAAACGTGGTGTCCGCAGCCAACACGCCATCGGCCGGCAGCGTACCGGACGCAGTGACGCTGGCCGGCAGCGCTTCGGTCACGAACCGCTGGTTGTTGCTGTCCCATACCAACGCCGTCAATTCGTGGCGGTGCAAGATGGTGTTGTAGCGAATCGCCACGTTGTCGGGCACCGGTCGACCGGCGCTATCGGTGTCACCGCCCAGGAACAGCACGCGATCGTCCCCGTCACCGCCGACGAATCGGTCGCTTTGGGTCGGGATCAGGGTCTGATCGGTACCGTTAATGAAAGGCAATCCGTCAGGGATGACCTGGAACGTGTCGTTACCCGCATTGCCAAACAGCAGATCACTGGTCTGACGGTCCGCGCCACCGGTAATCACGTCGTCGCCGTCCTGGCCGAAGATAAAGTCTTCACCCGGACCGCCCGACAGCCGATCGTTGCCCGGCCCACCCAAAATCACATCGCGCCGCACCAGGTCCTGCCGTGACGACAGATCCACTTGTCGGGTGATTTGGTCACCCAGATCAAAGTCAACATCGTAGATCGTCGGGATGATGTTCGGGCTGGTTACCTCGATCAGGTATGGTGTGTCGACGTCCAGGTCACTGAGGTCCAAAGGCTGCGGATCGGTTGCCGACAGGTCCAGCACCGTGTTCCCCGCCGGTCCGACCAGTGGCACCAACTGGTATCGCCCTGCCGAGACACCGCCGACGCGCAGCCAGTAGTTGCCGGCGTCTAAGCCCGACAGATCGGCCACCAAACGGCCGTCGTCGTCGACACTGACACGATCGGCCAATGGATTGGCTTCGTTTTCTTCGTCGAACAGCGCAAGATCAAAAGTAGCGCCTGCCGAAAGCCCTCGTAACGATACCGATGTCCGGCCCGTCTCCGGTGCGTCGGCCGATAGGTTCAAACGATAGAAATCAACGTCTGATGCGTTGTGCAGTGTCAAGCCAACCACACGAGCCACGTCCTGGATCCCCGGCAGCTCAAACGCCGTCTGGATCGTATCGTTTGTGGTCGAACCCAGGTCGGCCTGATCGGCGGTGGTGACCACCGGTGCGACCGTTCGACCGTCGGGCAGGGTCAAGCCCGTCAGCGAATCACCGAACACTTGCACGCTTAAGCCGTCGGTCTGCGACAAGCTGCTAAGCGATAGCTTTGCGTTGGTGGGGGCCGACAACGCAAAGCTGTACCAGTCCACGTCCGATGGATTATCGATCGTCAGACCGACAAACGTGGTGCTCTGGCTTAACGCCGTGGCACCGCTGGCCGCCCCAACTAGATCAAACGCCCGATCTGGATCGTCGTTGCGACGCTGTTCTTCGGTCTGATCGATCAGGATCGCGTTGCCGGCCAAGATCTCGACCAAGTCATCGCCTGCGCCGGCGTCGACCCAAACCGTCTTCTGCACCGTGGGTCCGACCGTGATCTGGTCATCACCATCAAGGGCGTCAATCACGATCGCCAGGAAATCGCCTTCCGGCGGCAGCAGGCCACCGGTTAGCAGCAGCTCGTCGAATGCCAGCTGCCGGTCGGCCGGGTCTTCATCGGCCAGCTTGTCAAGGTCGACCAGTACATCGGCCGGATCCCAGATCAGACTTCCGTCTTCATCGCGAGCGTTGAAGTCCAAACGCACCTGGAGATCGAACGTGAAGCTACCGTTGTTTTCTGTCTGGCGTGTGACCACGTGCCGGTCAACCAGCAGGCCCGGCTCGGTCACGAAGTCGACGGAGATAATGTCCTTGGCATTGGTCGCCCCCACATACCACACCTTGTCGGTGCGTTTGGCATACTCCTTCCACGCGTCACCGGCCAGTCCGCCGTCCAGGTCTTCGAATCGCGTACCGTCAGCGGCGAACAGGATGTCATCACCGCCGTTACCAAACAGCAGGTCAAGACCCGTACCTCCGTATAGATCGTCGGCGTTGGGACCACCGATGATCCGGTTCAGACCTGTATCTTCCAGTTCCAACGCGCCGTCTTGATCGTCGGAGAACAGGTTGCCTGCGTCGTCGACGAAGACACCGAACTGACCGGTATCGATCGTCAGTGAGCTGGCGTCCGATGACAGCACCAGTACACTGTCGTCTTCGACCACCTCGACCAAGTCACCCAGCCCCGCCGCGTCTAGACCTGCTTGGATATCGTCGACCAAGTCCTGGACCGTCAGGTTGTCCAGCGTTGCCGAAACCGGCACCGACACCGCGACAAACGGACCGTCGTCAAGGCTCAAACCGAACTGGGCGTCACCTCGCAATATCGCCGTGCCGCCAACGGGACGCACCGCGATCAGCTCAGCGGCACCGCCTTCGGCTGTGGTCGACTGCTGACCGTTCACAAAACCGAGCTGATTCACGACGGTGTTCGGGTCCTGTGACCATGCGAACAGCTGATTGGTACCCAATCCTCCCAACAGATCATCGTTGCCCTGACCGGCAAATAGCACGTCGTGATCTGTGTTGAACCCGTCACCGCCGTCGCCGAAAAGGCGATCGTCGTCGCCGAACCCGAATAGCACGTCACTGCCCGAGCCACCGTCAAGGCGGTCCCTGGCGTCGGTGCCAACGAGTCGATCGTCGCCCGGGCCACCGTCCAACACGCCGACAAATTCATTGCTTGTCCTTGACGATAGATCTGACACGTCCACCGCGTCGTCGCCGTCGCGCACAATGGCGATGTCGTCGTCGCCGCCTAGCCCCGCAATGCGGAACTGCTCGACCAGGGGTTTGCCCGCCGCGTCACGCCACACGACCGGGATCGACAGGTCCGACACCACGGTGTCGTCCTGGACTGAGGTAATCTGGACCTGCAGGACACCGGGCTGACCGGGCGGTTCAGACAACCGGATCGTGTCGTCAAGGTCGGTGCCGCGGATCTGCAAGATATCCGTAGCGTTGTCGTCTTTGAGCGACGGAGATTCCGGGTCAAGGAGGTCTCTTGGATCGTTGGCCAAGTGGCCATCGATCGTTTCACCATGGACCGAGAAACCCGGATCGGTATCCAGGACCAACAAGTCAATCCCACCACCGCCGAACAGCTGGTCCTGACCGTCCTGGCCTTCCAGTGCGTCGGAATCGCCGCCGCCGAACAGCGTATCGTTGCCGCCGCCGCCAAACAGCCGGTCCTCACCGGTCCCGCCCAACAGTGTATCGTCAGCGCCCACCGTGGCGGCATTGACGTTGGTTGCGTAGAGCGGCCCGGCAACGAAATCGCCCCGAACATCGTCGTTGCCTCCGTCACCGGCCAACACCTCGATGCGAAGGTTCCCGTTCACACGGTCGTTGCCCGCGCCACCGAATAGCTGGTCTCCGATCTGAATGGATTCGGCAGCGGCATTCGTCGTGGGTGCGAACGCGAACAGTGTGTCACTGCCACCGCCACCGTACAAACGCTGACCGGCCTGATCGCCCGACCCAGTGCCCTCGTCGCCGAACACCTGGTCATCGCCGTGGCTGGGACCGTTTTCACGGCCGTCGTCCCCGTAGACCTGGTCGATCCCTTGATCACCGTGAACGACGTCGTTGTTGTCGCCCCCGAACACCACATCGTTGCCCGCACCGCCGTGAACCGTGTCGGAGCCGATCCCACCGTCGACATAGTCGTCGCCCGCACCGCCGTCGAGGATCGGATCACTATCGCCGCCACCGAATAGCCAGTCACTGTCACCGTTGCCAAATAGCTCGTCTTCGCCGTCGCCGGTCCGACCCGGTAGCGACTGACCAAACACCGCGATCGGGGATAGCTTCGGCGCCGTGAAACCCGTGGCAAATGCTGATTCAGCCGACTCAAAGCCCGGCGGTAATTCGAACAGCGCGTCGTTGGTCGGGTCCAGTGCCCCCGCCAGCAGCTGCTGGTCACCGCCCCACAAAACGTCACGACCGTCACCGCCACTGAGCATGTCGTCGCCGTCGCCGCCGACCAAGACGTCGTCGCCGTCACCGCCGGTGATCGTATCGTCGCCCTCATCGCCGGCCAGCAGTGTGTCAGACCCGCCTTCACCTACGATCGTGTCGTCGCCGGTACCGCCGGAAATCTCGTCGCCATCGTCGCCACCGAACAATGCGTCGTTGCCACCTCCGCCGGTGATCGTATCTTGACCGGCGTCACCGAAGATCTGGTCTTCGCCACCGTCGCCGTTGAGCACGTCGTCGCCTTGTCGGCCGAAGATCGTATCGGCATCGTCGCCGCCGAATACCGTATCGTTGCCCATACCGGCATCGATCAGATCGCTGCCACCGTCGCCGAAAATCGTGTCGTCGTCGTCGCCGGCGTCGATGACATCGTTGTCGTCGCCGCCGTGGATCGTGTCCGATCCCACGCCGGTCACGATCACATCCATCCCGTCACCGCCCTGGACCGTGTCGTCGCCCTCGTTGTCGGTGATTTGGTCATCACCGGCACCGCCGATGAGGGTGTCGTTGCCCATACCGCCTTCAAGCACGTCAGGGTCGTCCCCACCGTCCAGCAGATCGTTACCCATCTGGCCAAGCAGTGTGTCCAGGCCCGGTCCGCCCTGCAGCTGGTCGTTGCCCAATCCGCCTTCGATCAGGTCGTCGCCTTCGCCGCCGTCGGCGGTGTCGTTGTCGTCGCCGCCGTCAAGTGTGTCGTTGCCCGCGCCACCCAACAGGGTGTCTGCGCCAGACTCGCCTTCGAGCGTATCGTTGTCGTCGCCACCGTCTAACTGGTCATCGCCACGACCGCCCAGTAGCACGTCTATACCCGCGCCGCCGTCTAACACGTCGTTGCCTTCACCGCCCTCGAGCACGTCGTCGTCTTCGCGGCCCGATAGCACATCGTTGCCGCCATGGCCTTGAAGGTTGTCTTGCCCGGCACCGCCGTCCAATTGATCGTCGCCGGCACCGCCGATCAAACGGTCATCTCCGGCGTTGCCAAATACCACCGCCGGCCCCCCACCGGCTGTAATCACATCGTTACCTTCGCCGCCGCTCAACTCTACGGGAATCGCCACGCCACTGCTGATCGTTAGCGTGTCGTTGCCCAAACCCAAGTCACCGACGATCCGCTGGACACCGTCGTACTGCTGGCTCAAGCCAAAGGCTTCGATAACCACCTGACGGCTGCCGCCGCCAGACACCGGGGTGATCGACCATTCGTCGTCGCCGTCGGACAGGTCACCGTTCATCCGTGACGCTGACTCCGGCCCCACGTGCAACAACAAGACCCCGTCGTCGTCCATCGACGCCAAGACCGGCTCGTTTTCATCCAACTGGCTACAGCTGATATCAAAATCCACAATGTTGCGGCGGAAGTCTTTCTTGAACGTCTTGCTCAAGAACCCGAAGCCGACCTTCACACCGGCGGTGAACGTGACGTCGATCGCGCCTTGTGTATCAAACACACAGTGGAAACCACGGTCCAAATTCGACCTAATCTCATCGAGATGAACCCGGCCGTCGCCGTTGGTGTCGTTAAGATTGAACCCGACCGTCGCCTCAAGACCACCACCGGCGAACGCCTGAGCGATCGTGGCGTCTAATACGCCCAACGCTTCGATCCCGGCGCGAAGCTCCAGTTCACGGACATCGGTGCCCGCAGCGTTTAGGTCCGTCACAAACAACCCGTCGAAGATCGCACCGAAATCGTTGAAATCACTTTCAACGAATCGACGCAAACCCCGTGTGTCGTATCCGAAGCCGAACTGAACACTGGCGCCCAGCAGTCCGTTGATATCGACCTTCAAAAATGGCGGAATGACCGGGATCGCCGGCAAGTCAATCGGTGCGTTAAAGGACAGCGGCGCCATATTGAATACGATCAGGTCAATGTCCTTGCCCATCATCAGCTGAAACGCGCTGCTGGGGTTCTCGATTAACGGGAACGAAAAGCCAATGCCCTCGCCGTTGGCCGCCGACACGGCCGGTGCGGGCACCTGGCTGGACGACAGCAGGGTATTTCCTGAACCGCCGTTGCCCACGTTCTGAAGATCATTGAACAACGATGCGGCGGCGCCACTGACCTGGCCCAGCTGGTCCAAGGCGTTCTCTACGTCTTGGTTCTGTGGTTCAAGGTCACTTAGCTTCACGTCGGGGTCACGCAGGTCGAAACCTGACAGATCGAAACTGCCCAGATCAATAAACACGTCGTCGCCCAAACCGGCGATCACACCGGGCAGTTTGCTGGCGACGTCCGCCAGGTCTGCCAAGGAATCTAGGAACCCAAACGTGGGGTTGTCTGAAGCGAAGAGCTTCACCAGATCCACCAGTGTGATTTCCACGCCCAGGTCGTCCAGAAGCGGCACCGGCTCGGTCAGAAGGTTCAGGAAGTCCGCCACAGGGCCCAGCACCGTATCGATCTCGTCGACGTACGGTGAGACGAAGCGGCTAAAGAACTGGCCGATGCCCAGCTGGATGTTGTTAAACGCGATCGACGGCGCGGTCCCAAACACGTCTGAGAGCGAACCGGCATTGAAACCCCAATCAATGTTCAAGTCCGCGCGTAGCGACGGGAAGTTCGCGTTGCCGCCGAAACTGGTGATTACTTTCAGGTTCACGTCGGCCAACGACCCCATCCCGTCGACCGGACCAATTTCGGCTTGAAGGATATCGCTGAAGTTCTCCGCCCCGGTCATCTCCTGAAGTGTCAATCGATCGTCGTTGCCGTTGGGGTCTTTGAGGTCCGCTCGGAACGCCAGTCCAAACTCCGTCGGGTCGTTCGGGTCGTCGGTCACCTCTAACTGCAAGAAGCCAAGCGTACCGGTAGCGGTGAAACCCTCCGGCAGTGTGACCAATAGCTCCACCTCCAGCTCGTCCTGGGCCGCAGTGTCGATGTATACACCACCAGGCACGTCCGCACTGACACCGATACCCAACTCGAGATCAAAGCCCAGTTCCAGACGGACCCCGCCGTCGACGTCCAAGCCAAGACCCGGGATCCCGATATCAAAATCAACGGGCTGATCGACCACGAACCGGTCGGCCAGGTGGAGATCAAACTGAAGCTCTTGAGCGTTCAGGTCAAAGTCAAGACCGATATCCTCGAGCGTGATTTCACCGTCAGGGTCAGTGCCGTCGTTGCCACCGCCGGCCACATCCACAAGCCAGTTCAGGCCCTGCGGGCCCAATACATCGAAGAGGGCCTGCTGGATCGGTAACAGTGATGTGTCCTGGAGCGACTCAAACTTCGTACTGACTTGGTCGCGAAGATCGGTCAGGAACGTGGCCGCTTCGGCCAGCTGGTCACCCACCAACGGGATTGGGATCCCAAACAGCGTTCCGTCGGCAATATCTTCGATGATCGTGAACAACCCTTCCCAGCTAGTGACCAGCGAACCGAGTTGTTCGGTAATATCCAGATTCGCCAACACATCGGAGATATTGGGGATCCCAAACGTCGTCGAACCGGTGATGTCCGCCAGGTTCGCGATCCGCAACGCCAGCTGATGGTCGGGGAAGTCGTTATCGTCGGTGCCGTCCTGATCAGAGCCACCAAGTGGCATCGTCTTGTCAGGGAAAAACAGCGGTAGTGTCACCTCAGCCTGACCGGTCAATACCGGTGACGCGAAATCTGGCAGGCCGTCAAAAAGATCGTAACGGCCGTTCTGGGCAGCAGGCTCTAGCCCGATCACCCAGGTCGCCGGACCTGGGCCCTGGGGATCGGCGGTGTCACCGTCGTTGATCTTCACCGTCCCGTCTTCGACGAACACCTTCAGAATCGAAATCCCTGCCTCAAAGTCCAAGGGCACGGGTGTGTCCACTTCAGCGCCAAACGTCAGGTTCGAAGAATCCTTGATAAACAGACCCGGCGATAACGGATCACTCAGATCGATTTCCAAGCCCAGCTCGAACTGGACACCGGCTTCGACGGCCAGTTCACCTTCCGCGTCTAAGGTGATCAAGCTCTCTAACGCTTCGATGCCCAAGTCCTCAGCGTTTAGGCTCAGTGGCAGGTTCTCACTGAATCCTGCGCCCAGCGTTAGGTTCAACTCAAGAACGTCACCCGTGAACTGGGTCGTCACACCCGGTACGCCCGGTAATGCACCGCCAAGACCGCTAAAGTCCAGCTGTTCGGCGATCACATCAGCCAGCAGCTGACGGAACCCTTGGATTGTCGTTGGACGATCTGTTTCGAGCCGGTCGACCAGAGAACCGAACCGTTCTGACAGGTCCAACAGATCCGCGACACTCCGGTCAATCAACGGCAGTTTCTCTTGAAGCGCACCGGTGCCCTCCACAGACGCGATGAAGCTCTCGACCTCGCGCAATGCGCTGATCAGCTGATCCAGCGCCAGGTCCTTTAGGCCCTGCACCAAATCGATCTCACCATCGAGCGTCACGTCGGGTGTCCCGCCAAATAGATCGTTCCATGTGATCTGAAGCACCACGTCACTGGGCTGGTTACCGGCGTCGAACAGATCGCCGCTGACCACAATCGGTAACGTGAAGCCCGCTGAGCCTTCGATGTCCACATCGATCATCGAGCCGATATCACTCAAGTTGGCCACCAGCTCTGCCAAGGTGATCACACCGTCGGCGGTTCCGCCGTCCGGCTCCTGTAGCGATAGCGACACCTCCGCGGACACACTGCCCGTCCCGTCTTGAACACCCAGTCCCACAAAGTCCAGACGCGCTTCGGCGTCGATGTCATCGGCCACCACCTGCACCGACGCAGACAGTGCCGAATCGGCGTCCAAGAAGAACCGATCGGTGAACGTCTCGCCGTGAAGCGGTGCGCCTTCGATCACACCGTCACCGTCGTCGTCCTGGCCCAAGATCCCTAGCCCCAAGCCCGCCATGCCCGCCATGGAGCCGCTTGCCGCAGACGCCGAGAACGTCGCCACGTCGCCGCCGGTTTGGTCGGTCAGTACAAGACCCTTCGACGACGCATCGATCGTCACCAGCACCTGCTGGCCCGTCGTGTCTTGGATCCGATTACGCGCACCGACGATATCTGTCACGCCGTCCAGGTTCACCAGGGTCACTGTGCCATCACCCGTGGTGATCGATAGGTCGTCGACGCCCGACGAGATCATGACGCCTTTTCCGCCGTTGACATCAGCCAACAACGTCGCGTCGGTTAGGTCAAAACCTGCCCCTAGACCACCGAGCGTGATCCCGAACCGAAGCTGGCCCGATACCTGTGGGATCAGCGACACCGTCGTGCTCGTCGAGACGTCCGCCACAGGTGACAGGTCCAGGTCAAACGCCAAAGGCACGCCCTGAAGCTCTTCCAAAAACTGTTCGTCTAGCGTCAGGTCAAACACCAGCTGACTCGTGGACGCGTCGTACTCGGCCCCGATCGAACCGGCCAGCTCATCCAGTAGCTCCTGAGCGGTGCTAAACAACGGCTCGGTACCGATCTGGTCCTGCGCAAAACCAAAGAACTGCGATCCCAAGGCCTTTAAGGCACCGACCCGGTCGTCAAGTGTTCGGAAGATCAACCGGTTGTCCTTACGCTGTGCTTCGATCGCACCGACCAAACCTGTTGGCGCTAGCGCGGCGACCAACGCGGTGTTGATGTCGTCAATCAGGTCGTCGAGGTCCGTGTTGTCCAGGGTCGACGACGCCGTGATCAGGAACGACAGATCGGTGGTGTCGTTAAGCGTCAAGTCCAACGCCACATCCTCTGTCAGCTGACCCGTGTCGGGCAGTTCGGCAAGGCCTTCAAGTTTCAGACGGTCTAACAGACCCGTCACCTGCTGTGAGTAGACCGACGCCAAATCGATGACATCGCCCAGTGTCTTGTCAGTGAACGGAATCGATTGCGACAACACCGACGAGCCACTGACTGATCCGAGCCATTGCCCCAACTGCAACAACAGTCCGATCACCGCCTGAGGACTGAGACTGTCAAAGTTAAGAAAATCGCCGACCTCGCCGTCAATCGTGATCCGACCCAACACATCCACCAAATCTGCCGGGTCCTGGATCCGACCGGGAGACGTATCCGATTCAAAGCCTTCTAACGAGACCACCAGTGATCCAAGCTCACCGGCCAACGCGCCCGTGGCTTTGATCTCTAACGGATCAATGTCCAAGCGAACATCTAGGCCCGGATCAAAGATCGTCGTCAGGTTGCCCAGTGTGAGCTCTGATAGTGTGATCCGATCGTCCGCCGCACTGGTGCCCGGATCCACCAGGTCAAGGGTAAACTGGCCTGACAGGCGAATCCCCTGACTCGTTGCCGGGTCTTGAGACGCCAGTGAAATGCCCAAAAAGCCAAGCGTTCCCAATGCGCGGGGGTCAGCGACTTGGGCGTCAAGGGAAATGCTCAGTTCAGGGTCACCGTTGCTGGTGTCGATAAAGAAACGCTCTTCAAGACTCAAGCCCGAGCCCGTGCGGATCCCCACGTTCACCAACGCGTCTACACTGCCGTTTAATAGCAGTTGGCCGTCGGTCGTTAGCGATGCGACCGCCCCGAGGTTCAAGTCCAGATCCAACGGCAGCTCAATCGGATCGATCGCATCACTAAAGCTCAGCGGGAACAGCAGCACCTGGTCTGTTGCATCGAACGAACCGCCACCGGCGACCGCCAATCGTTCAAACAGTTCTTGAACACTAGAAAAGCTCAGTAGTTCAGACGCCTGGTCTTGGATAAAGCCCAGTGCCGAATCGGCCGCACTGACCGCAAACGTTTCGATCGCGTTGTCCACCGCTTCGAGTGTCAGCTGACCCTGGCGCTCGGCCGCCTTCAACACACCGGCCGGTAATCCCACGCCGGTTAGCGCCACGTCCAGCGCATCGTTTAGTTGGACCAACAGATCGTTTAGTGTTTCGTTGTCTTGTGTGGCACTGGCCGCCAGGTTGATCGCCAGGTCCGTTGTATCGTTGAGCTTTAGCGACAGTGACAGATCTTCGGTTAGTTTCCCGTCCACCGGTGCCAGTTGACCGGCAATCAGGCGGGCATTGTTTAACGGGTCCAAAACACTGTCCACAAATGACTGACCCACATTCACCAGGTCACCGAGCGTCTTGCCCGTCAGTGGAATTTCTGTGGCGAGCACCGACGAACCGCTCAGACCGTCTAGCCAGTCGCCGAGCTGACCTAGCATCAGCTGCACGGCCAACGCCGACAGATTGTCAAAGCTTAGAAGATCGTCCAGGCCCTCAATGTGGTTCAACAGCGTGGTCGGCAGCTGCTTCAACGATTCCAGGCTATCGATCTTCCCTGCCTCCTGGCCGTCCAGCGACAAACGGATCGAACCAAGGTCGTCGGCGAAACCACCGGCACCAGAAGCGCGGATTTCGATCCCGTCAATGTCCAGCGACGCTTCAATATCCGCGTCAAATACGCCAGCCAAGTCGCCCAGGCCCAGTTCGCTAAGCACGATCCGACCGTTGGCCGCTTGACCTTCGCCGGGATCGTCCAGGTCAACGGTCACCGTCCCGGTCAATGAGATCCCCTGGTTGTCGGGGATCGCTTGTTCCTGGAAGATCACGTCCAGAAACCCGCCGATCGAACCGACGGCTTTCGGGTCGTCTAGCTGCGCTGTGACTTCGAGCGTGATCTCCGGCTCGTCGTTGTCGACAATAAAGAACCGGTCTGCCAAGTCTACACCGCTGCCAATCGCAACACCCAATGTCAGCTGGAATTTCGGGTCGATCGAAAGTGTGACGTCGCCCGACGTGGTCAGCGACAACCCTTCGATCCCCGTCGATAGATCAAAGCTTTCGTCGAACTGGATCGGGTCAGGGTCGAACGGCAACGTCAGCTGGAGCACACGATCCGAGCCCTGGCCCGTAGACGTCAGGTCAATGCCGTCAGCGTCGACACCCAACAGGTCTGCCAGCTCTTCGACCAGGTCATTGAGCGTCGGTACGCGATCGACCAACTTGTCCAAATCACCCAGCGACGCGGTCAGCTGGTTACGCAATCCTCCGCTGCGGAAGATCTCCAAGTTGGGCGATACGGTGTCCGGCGGTTGATCGTCAGTGGCGTCAAAGCCGACGGTCAGCTCAAACAGATCGACGCTGTCGATCCGCCCTTCAAAGATCTGGCCACCGGTCCCACGGTACTTGACCACATCACCAGCCGCCACACCTTGCTTGAGGATATCGTCGTTGGTCGACACAACGAATTGTTTGGTTCCGGACGCTTCGACCACGGTCCCGATCTGCGATATACCGCTGGCCTCGAGCACCACCGGTTTGGGTACCGTTTCAAGGATCTCGCCCAGGCTCTTGTTGACCAGTGGAATCTGTGTGGCCAACAAATCGATACCCGTCAGCGACTCGACCCCTTGCGCGACATTGACAATCCCATCGACGAAATCGGCCACATCGAAGGTCAGGAAATCCAGCAGGTCCTGTCCCAGACCGGCCTGAGCGGAGATGTCCACCGAGTCCGGGTCATTGATATCTGACCACGCCAAATTCAATCGGGCCCCGCCTAAGTCAAACGGCTCTTCCAGGCCGGGCAGGAACGGCTCGACATTAAACTCGGAACTGAATACCAGGTCGTCATTGGCCGGGTCACTTAACACGGTGACTTTTGACAGAGCCGCCGGGCTGACGTTCTCAATCAATTCTTGGATGCTAATCTTCCCATCGGCGTCCTGCGTGTCTTGGCCGGGATCCACCAGCTGGACCTGGACCTTGACACCCGGCGCGGTGGTCAGCTGCCCCTCGCTGATCTCCACATTAAGGAAGCCGAACTGGCCCACGGCATCGACATCCCCCACGAGCTGGAAGTTGGTGAACTCCAGCTGCGGTGTGGCCATGTCCTGTGTATCGATAAAGAACCCACTATCGTTAACGCCGAATTTGAGGTGAACCTTCACATCGGCCATGACATTGGCAATGCCGTCCAGTCCGACGGTCCCGCCAAGCAGATCGGTTTCGACATCCACTTCTGTGGTGCCGTCGAGTGTGGTCTCGATCTGAACGTCGTACAACACCGACCCGTCTTGCTGGGTGGTCAGCGTCACGTTGTCGGCGACCGAATCTAAGCCATCGAGCCGCTGCCGCAGTGCTTCGGTGGTATCGATCGATTCACTGATGTCTGAGATCTCAAACGCTCCCGACCCCACCTCGAAAATTCGCCTGAGGATCTGCAATCCGTCCCGCCCGACAGAATTCAGCGCGATCGCCACACCTTGAGGTGCCTCGATCTTATCACCTTCGGGATCCACTTCCCCGATGGGCAGCCCGTTGAACGCAGCGGCAAAAGAACTGCCAATCAACCCAAGCTTATCGAGCGCTGATCCCAACACGTTCGAGCCTGATGCCGTATCGATCCAATCGGCCGATTTGATAACGGTGCGCTCCAAGCCATCTCGTAGCGCGACCAGTGTGTCCAGCGGATTAACCGTGTCGCCAGGAAATGCGATGCCTTCTGAATCGGTGTAGACAACCTTCTGAACTTTGCCCTCATCGACGGCGAACAACTCGCCGCTGGGCGAAACGGGTCCGCCGGCGCCAAGGTCGACCACCGAGCCACCCACCACCTGCATAAAGTCATTCGAGCCCGGGCCCGCCAGGTAGTGGATGCCATCAAGGACATTAATCAGGCCGTTATCGTTGTCGATCCCCAATCTATCGTCGCCCGCGCCGGCGTCGAATACGACCCGGAGCACCGTGTCCATGGTCCTGGTGACCAGCGGCTCGTCCTGACCGTCGACAAACACCTGAAGCACGTTTGAGTCGTCATCGGAAAGCCGCAGCGTGATCTTGTCGTCTGACGCGTCACCGGTAATGGTCAGTACCCCCATCCCCATGGACGGATCCGCCGGTGGGTTCACGGCGGTTTCAAGAAAATCACTCAGCACGTTGTGGATGGCCCACACGCCACGACCCAGTGTGCCCACAAACAGCACGTCGTCGACACCGGTCACCGCGGGTGTATGCGTCGCCGGCACGTAGTGCAATTCGCTGACCACCACGTTAGGCAGCCCTTCTCCGAGCCGGAACCAGCGAGCGCTTTCGTCTTTGGGATCGATGGCGAAGAAGACGCCACCGCTATCACCGCCTACCACGACGATATTGACGTTATCACCGTCCTTGGTCGTCTGGATCACCTCGACCGTTTCGGCTCGATCGTTGCCCAGTGTTTGACGGGTGCTAATCCGCTGCCAGGTCTCGCCGCCGTTGGTGGTCCGAAACACTCTTGACCCTGACACGGCGTAGGCGTTCTGCCAGTTCGACGGGTCCACCGCAATGTCAACAATCCTGCGAACCCCTGGGATTTCTATCGAAAACGTGGGCTTGGTGCGATCGTCGCTGTGCCAGACATGGATCACATTCTCACGCGCCGCGTAGATGATGTCAGGTCGATCCTTCAACCCGCCGTTCGGATCGGGTTCGCGCCCGCCGTAAACCAACGCGCGGTACCGCTTCTTGGTCGACGTGACCACTTTGCCGTCGGGCTTGAGCGGGGCTTTGATTCGGCTGCCCTTGCGAATGGTCTCACCGCGATCGAAGCTCTCGTAAAGTCCGCGGAAACCGATCAGCATCCGCGTGGGATCAACCGTATTGATCTTGTACGGGATGAGCGTGAAGCCATTAAAATTGCGGTCCTTACGGATCAACCCGGTTAACCGGGACCGGTTGGGCGCTCGCCGCAGGTCGATCCTTTCGTCGTCCGTGGTCGGATCGCCGTTCTCGTCGACCTGTTGGCCACTGGCGTCGAACCTTCTCTTAATAAAGAAACGCAAGTTATTCGATAGCGTGTAGCGGATCGTCTGATCACCTTCGATCGCAAATCCTTGGGTGTTCCCATCGCCGTCGTCGAATGCCCGCCAGATGAACATTTCGTCGTCGTCGTCGATGACCTCATCGCCGTTCTCGTCCTGGCCGTTATCCCCGGCGCCGAACGTCTCGATCGAGCCGTTGTCTTGGGTCCCGATGAAGATGACACCCTGTTCGGTATCAAACGAAACGAAGTGGACCTCGGTAATCCGCAAGTTGCCGATCGCCGCTTCCCATTCGGGACGGTTGGCCACCACCGGGTCCTTCACATCTGCAAAGGGGTTGTTCAACCGGTAGATCCCACCGTCGTCGGTTTTCAGTAATACCCAGTCACCGTTGGCATCTTTGGTGAACTCCAGATCGCGTCCGTCGGCATGGGTGGCGGTACCGGACGCGTTGTCGATCTCGATCTCCGTCCAGGTGGCCTTCTTATCGTCTACATCAATCACCGCCCGGTGGACGTTACCGACAAACGGTGAATCCTCGCGGCGGTCACCGGTGACATAAATGATGTCGGGGTTCTCAGGGTGAACGGTGATCGCCAGGTTCTTCTCACCCTGGCCACCTGGGGTCAGGGCGTTTTTCTTTAGGCTAGGTACTTTCACCCACTTCTGCCCCAGGTCATCGGACCGGTAGATAGCGGTGAGCTTACGGGGAAATCCGCGCTTGCTCTTTTTCTTCTGTTTGGTCGACGGCGAATCGTTTTCGACGATCGCCGCGTACAGCACATGGTTGCCGGTATCACTGGATGTGGTTCGGCTAAACGCAAAATCGATGCGCACCGCGTCTTTGAGCTCTCGCAGCCGCTGGCCTTCACCGGTCACCGACCGTGGAACCGCCACCCGTTTCCAGGTCCTGCCACCGTCTTCGCTGCGGTAGATTCCCTTGTCCGATTCGGGGTCCTCGTCACTATCCTTCGTGCTATCAAAATCAGAATCGTATGACCCGGCAAAAGCGGCAAAGATCCTGTCGGGATTGGCCGGATCCACAATGACGTCCGTCGCCGGCGCAAGCGGTAACTCGTCGGGGTCTGTCTCATCGTCGCTGCCCAGATGCACCCACTGATCGCCGCCATCGGTGCTAATAAAGATCCCACCGTTATCCTCGCGTTCACCGAACTGATCGCCCGCCGCTGCGAACAGGATCGCGCCTGTCGGTGCGTCTTTGGCAACCACAATCTCCTTGATCGACATGCGATCGAAGTCGGCTTCCCCGACCAGCTTCCAGTCCTTGCCGCTGTTGGTCGACTTGAGGATCCCGTGCACGTCGTTACCGATGTGCGCGTTACTAAACGCGCCCAAACCGGCGAAGACCGTGTCCAATCCCGCCTCTTCGGGGAACGGGCTAACCACCACCGGCCCAATAGAGATCCCCTTTTCGAAATCTGACAGCGGCTCCCACTTGGGCACCTCGTCCAGCTCGTCGGGAATTCCGTCGTTGTCGTTGTCGACAAGGTCGAGCGTGGAGAAATCGGCATTGGAGGTCCGCCAGACACCGCCGTTGACCGTCCCGACATAGAGAACCTTCGGATCGGTCGGATGCACCGCCACCGATTGGATGGCACCGACCGCCGCTTGGTTGGCAAGCACCGACGCAGACGGTCCGTCATCGACAACCTGAATCGGGCCAGGCCCCTGCTCCTGCCACACCGGGCCGGCAAACGACGAATCCAGTGACACCATAGGCGGTGCGGGCGCGACATCGCCGTCCGTCGATGTGGCCAGCGCTGTGATGATGTCCGTGTCCGCTTGTGGATCGTCTTGGTCAAGCACCGAAATAGGCGTCTGACTCAAGAGCACGCGTGGCTCGAGGGGCTCAAGGCCTAAGAATAGGTCGCACCGAACCGGGTTCTTGTGAGCAATCGGTCGCTGTGACCGAGCCTTGCTTCGCCGCTTGCGTGTCCTAGCAAGCCGTGCCAGCCGTCCTAAAACCGCGTTGCCTCGTCCCATGCCCTTGGTGCCTCCTGGGCCGCAGGTGCAGCCCTAACGGGTTTCGAATTCGGTGCGCGTCCTCTTCATGATGAAAATTGTCTAGCCCGCGACGGCCCCACGCGCGCATGGCCCTTGCATGACCCGTTGACGCGGTGCTGTCATAGCCGCTGGATATCCGTCGAACCGTATCACCCCACGGTGAGACGGTTCGTCTCAAAACTTTGTCAGCGGACATTCGTGGCCAAGCACTGCGGTGAAGTGTGTCGTCGACCACAGCCAACTTGAACCACAGCGCGGACCGTCGCGGTGCAACCTCGTCCGCCTTGGATCTCAAATCGTGACGTAGGGACTTCAAATGCGCCAGACCAGATCGCCGGCGACAGCCGCAGGCGTCTCTGTCCCGGCACATCAAGCGCCGCGTGCCGCGAAAATTGATGGGAATACCGTCGTGGTGGGCTTCGGCAACAAGGCCGCCCTTGGCTGCACGGACGAAGTGTCGGCGGATCTTTTCTATCCTCTCCTGCACCGACCAGCCTCCCTCTCCGCGTCCAGGACAGACAAATGAACATCTAGCCGGCCACGAAGGTTCTTAACCCTTATACCGACTACGCGTGACCGGTTCAAGAAAAATTGATGGTCACAAAAAAATTTCTTGTGTGACGCCGCTGAACGTCACCCCACTGCGTGCCAGACGAAGGCTATCGCAGATCTGTAGATGGCATAAGTGATTGTTGATATGGAACCTTATCACGGCCGGATGGACAGCGGACGGCGATCTCCATTTTCCCCGACCATTGAGGCTATAGCCGACTCCCAAACGGACCGGTGGTACGACAAGCCGGCATGTCGAAACGCCAGGTCAAAGCGCCAAAGCCTGATGTCAATCACGACATTTCTGGCGACCAACCTGCCAGGCATTGACCGTATCAACGACTTAAAGAGACACCTATAAAGCGGCACGCCATTAGGCCTTTGTGCCTGGTTGGCTTGCGCATGGTAAACGGACCACGCGTTTTTTTCGCACAAACTACAAAAAAAGCTAAGTGGACGGACAGGTCCTCCAAAAGTGTCGCATATGCGCGTGGTGATCAAACAAACCCATGCCGTTAACGCGACCAACCCCGACTTTCCACCGGACGCGCTCGTCCCAGCACGTGGACGGGGTCCAAGTGGACAATCTTGGT
The DNA here is from genome assembly GCA_965222495.1 of Phycisphaeraceae bacterium. Taxonomy (GTDB): domain Bacteria; phylum Planctomycetota; class Phycisphaerae; order Phycisphaerales; family Phycisphaeraceae; genus CBDCUA01. The sequence goes on from CBDCUA010000006.1 coordinate 862,571, forward strand.
TTTTTCACGAGCAAAAACGACTGGCGCAAGTCGTTCCGACTCGTCAGCTGGACGACACTTAAGCACCCATGCCCCGGGGTAAAAAAAGGCGGTGTTCTGAAAAATCTTCGATTCGAATATTTCGAAGAATCCACGACCAACTTGAAACTATTTTTATATCGGGTGCACAAATCGGTTCGTGTTTGCGAATCACTTGCTGCAAGTAGGAATGCTCATCGGCCATGATGGCCAAGCAGCCACGAAACTGCTAGATTTGTCTTCATTTCATTTTTTATGTCGTTATTGAAGGAGATACGGTGATGTCCAGACGTTCACAAGCGCTCGGGCGGCTGCGTGCCTTGATCCATTTCCGCAAGCAGCGGCGCCATTCGCTGCGTACACGATCAGCCGTAGGCAACCGGTGGTCGGGTCTTGAGACGCTTGAACGTCGGATTCTGTTGGACGCCGTTGCCTGGACCGGAGCGGGCGACGGTTTTAGCTGGAGCGACGACGCGAATTGGTTCAATCAAGACCTGGCCGTGATCCAAGCGCCTGGACCAGGTGACGACGTGACCATATCAGATGTGGCCGATCCTACCATCGTGTTCAACACCCGCGTTCAGCTAGACAGTCTCGTCACTGACGAAGCGTTTTTAATAAGCGGTGGATCATTGACGCTAGACGAGCTGGGGACTTTTCAGTTTAACGATGATCTGACGATCTCCGGCGGGGTGGTCAATGGCTCGGGTGACCTAACGGTCGACGGCCTGCTGAGTTGGACCGGAGGCGTTTTGCGTGGCTCGGGCACCATCATCGCCGCCGGCGCACTGGACATCGACGGAAACGGGACCGTCACCGATACCCGCACGTTACGAAACGCAGGCACCGGCACCTGGAACTCGGGCCTTATCAGCTTCGGTGCAGATGCCCAGTTCATCAACGACACAAACGCCACATTGGACTACAAGGCCACCTCCGGCACCACCACCGGAAACGGCCTGTTGACCAACAAGGGCACCTTCACGCTTAACGACGGAACAATCCTGGACAGCAGTGCTAGGTTCAACAACGAAGGCCTCATCGACATCCAGGGGAGCAGCCGTCTGACGTTTGGAAATGACAGTACGCACACCGGTACCGTGACCGGCAGTACCAGTGCGGTGTTACAGTTCCGCGGCGGCACTGCGAGCCTGGTCGCTGTGTCGACCATGATCGACGGCCCTGAGATGCGTATCTCCGGCGGGGTGGTCAATGGCTCAGGTGACCTAACGGTCGACGGCCTGCTGAGTTGGACCGGAGGCGTTTTGCGTGGCTCGGGCACCATCATCGCCGCTGGCGCACTGGACATCGACGGAAACGGGACCGTCACCGATACCCGCACGTTACGAAACGCAGGCACCGGCACCTGGAACTCGGGCCTTATCAGCTTCGGTGCAGATGCCCAGTTCATCAACGACACAAACGCCACATTGGACTACAAGGCCACCTCCGGCACCACCACCGGAAACGGCCTGTTGACCAACAAGGGCACCTTCACACTTAACGACGGAACAATCCTGGACAGCAGTGCTAGGTTCAACAACGAAGGCCTCATCGACATCCAGGGAAGCAGCCGTCTGACGTTTGGAAATGACAGTACGCACACCGGTACCGTGACCGGCAGTACCAGTGCGGTGTTACAGTTCCGCGGCGGCACTGCGAGCCTGGTCGCTGTGTCGACCATGATCGACGGCCCTGAGATGCGTATCTCCGGCGGGGTGGTCAATGGCTCGGGTGACCTAACGGTCGACGGCCTGCTGAGTTGGACCGGAGGCGTTTTGCGTGGCTCGGGCACCATCATCGCCGCTGGCGCACTGGACATCGACGGAAACGGGACCGTCACCGATACCCGCACGTTACGAAACGCAGGCACCGGCACCTGGAACTCGGGCCTTATCAGCTTCGGTGCAGATGCCCAGTTCATCAACGACACAAACGCCACATTGGACTACAAGGCCACCTCCGGCACCACCACCGGAAACGGCCTGTTGACCAACAAGGGCACCTTCACGCTTAACGACGGAACAATCCTGGACAGCAGTGCTAGGTTCAACAACGAAGGCCTCATCGACATCCAGGGAAGCAGCCGTCTGACGTTTGGAAATGACAGTACGCACACCGGTACCGTGACCGGCAGTACCAGTGCGGTGTTACAGTTCCGCGGCGGCACTGCGAGCCTGGTCGCTGTGTCGACCATGATCGACGGCCCTGAGATGCGTATCTCCGGCGGGGTGGTCAATGGCTCAGGTGACCTAACGGTCGACGGCCTGCTGAGTTGGACCGGAGGCGTTTTGCGTGGCTCGGGCACCATCATCGCCGCCGGCGCACTGGACATCGACGGAAACGGGACCGTCACCGATACCCGCACGTTACGAAACGCAGGCACCGGCACCTGGAACTCGGGCCTTATCAGCTTCGGTGCAGATGCCCAGTTCATCAACGACACAAACGCCACATTGGACTACAAGGCCACCTCCGGCACCACCACCGGAAACGGCCTGTTGACCAACAAGGGCACCTTCACGCTTAACGACGGAACAATCCTGGACAGCAGTGCTAGGTTCAACAACGAAGGCCTCATCGACATCCAGGGCACCGGTCATCTGAAACTTCGCAGCGGCAGTGCGCAAATCACAGGCACCCTATTATTGAACGGCGGGACCCTTCAAACAACGACGATCAATATTCAAGGCGGCAGTGTAACCGGCTCTGGTACGATCGCAGGTACGGTCAATAGCACAGGCGGTACGATTTCACCTGGCAAGTCCGGCGGTGACATCGGTCATCTAAACATCACTGGAGATCTGACATTAAGCCAGGCATCGCAGTTGACGATCGATATCGGTGGGCCAGGTCGAGGTACCGATTACGATTCGGTCGACGTCGGCGGCACGATAAGGGCAAACGGCGATTTGATGTTAGCCTTGGTCGATGGTTTTACGGCATCACAGACCGATCAATTTGCGCCCCTGATCGCGAGCACGGCGGTCGAAGACTCATTCGACAACGCGCCGAATGGAGGGCGGGTGTATATTCCCGACGGATTCGGTTCGGTCAGTCATCATTACGGCTCCACCGACAACACGTTTCCGCCCGAACAGGTCGTGTTAACAGATTTCACAGTGGAGCTGGATCCACTGGCGGACTTGGCCATCAGCGTGGCAGACATCGGGTTTTTACCGACAAACGCCACCCCGGGTCAACCCGTGACCATCAACGCGACGGTCACCAATCATGGCTTGGTCGATGCGACCGATATCGACGTCCATTTCTTCGACGAAAACAACGTCCTTCTGGACACCGATACGCTCGCGGCACTGGCCCCCGGCGACCTCAATCAGGCCACCATTCAAGCAACTTTCCCTGACAACGGCTTTAAAATGATCACAATAAAGATCGACCCGGACGACACGATCTCCGAGCTCAGAGAAAGCAACAACGAGACGAGCAGACTGTTGCAAATCGGCACACCCGACCCGGCCGACGTGCAGTTGATTGTTACAGCGCCACCGGCCGCTAGTGTACAAGGACAAGCAATCTCGATTACCGGCCGGGCAGACTACGACTTTAACTTGATCGAAGGCACACAGGACTTCCCAGTCCAGGGCGCACAGGTCACTGTGACCATCAGTGAACAAGGTCCCAACGGCAACGTGCTGGGGATCTTTACTGGGTCGCACACGAGATCCAACGGTAGTTTCGGCCAGAGTATTCTGGTACCCAACGTGGTCGGCACCTACGACATGTTGATAGAAGTGACCGACAACACCGCCACCGATGACTTCTTGACGACCCTAACGGTCTCCGCCGCGCCCCAGCCGCCCGACAATCCGATCGATCCCAACAACACGCCGCCGCCAGACGGACAACCGGATGCGGTTCAAGATATATACGTCTTCTCCGACGACATTATTTTCACCGACGCCAATCCGGATATCGGTCAGCAGATTACCATCTTTGCGTACATCCATTACTTTAGCTCACCGGTGATCCCGGTAGCAGACGTACCGGTGGCGATCGATCAGATCTTTCCGGTTGACGGTGTATTGCAGTCCTTCCAGCTCAATCGCACGGTCAAGAGCTTCCCCGGCGACGAGGTCCCTGTGTTTGTCAGTATCCCGTTTATCGGCGTACCTGGCGCCCAGGTGATCCAAGTCGTCACCGACCCAGCTGGAGCGAACCCCTCCGTCACTCAGTACACCGGTAACGACCAAGCGACCCGGCTGATCTCTGTCGGGCCACATCCTGCGGTGACATTTGACAAAACCGTGTCACTGCTCGACGACGCCGACGACGACCTGATTGTTTCCCCCGGAGACACGCTGCGGTACACACTGAACTTCGTCAATACTGGTGCGGTTGAACTGACGGATTTGACCATCATTGATGATCTCGACGAGTCGCTATTGGATCTCCCTATGGCTGTGGACATCAGCGATGGCGGTGAAGTATCTGACGGAAAGATTATCTGGAACACAACGGATCTGGGCACACTGACTGTCGGGGCCTCCGGTTCGGTTACGTACGATGTCATGGTCCAGCCCACGGACGGTTTCCCCCTAGGGACATCGGTGATCGTCAACACGGCATTTCTGAACACCAACGAAACGGCGCCGATTGGTACAACGACGACGATCGAAGTTGTACACAACCCTAACGCGGTCCCGCAGGTCGAAGACCAATCTTTCACGATCGACGAAAACAGTGACAACGGCACGGTCGTGGGCGTCATTGCGGCCACCGACCCCGACGCGGGCGACACCCTTACGTTCTCCGTAACCGGCGGCACGGGTGACACTGCGTTCGCCGTAGACGCCGGCACCGGCCAGATCACGGTGACCGACGCCAGCCAATTGGACTTTGAAACCATAAACCAATTCACACTAGCCGTTGACGTCACGGACAACGACGGCCTGAACGACTCAGCCACGATCACAATCGACATTAACAACGTCGCTCCCACCGCCGACGCCGGCGGGCCCTACAGTGTGGTGGAGGATAGCACCGTACTCCTGGCTGGCTCCGCAACCGATCCCGGCGGTGACAACAACACTTTGACATTCCAATGGGACCTGGACGGCGACGGCACTTTTGGTGAGACCGGTGCTGATGCCGCGCGTGGTGACGAGACCGGCGTGATGCCCGCCTTTGACGCCGCAGGATTGGCAGGCGGCACGTCGTTCGTTGTTGATCTGCAAGTCACCGACGATGGCGGAGGTACCGGCACCGACAGTGCGACGATCAATATCCTTTCGCTTGGCGTGCCCGTGGACGTGACGGCCATCACCATCAACGACAGTCAAGACCAGCGTTCGACCCTCGAGACGATCTCTGTGGTCTTCAACCAGGACGTGAATATCGCTGACTTGATCGCCAGCAGCCAGATCGGTAATGCCGTCGTTTTGACCGACTTGTCAATCGGCAGCGCGGTCGTTATCGATCCGTCGCGATTCGCATACGTGTTAGACACCGCTTCAGGCCAGGGTACGCTGACCATCGACCTGGACAGCGGACTGGGCGCTGGGGGTATCCTCACCGACAGCAACTATCAGCTGAGTCTGACCAATTTGATCCACGCGGTGGGCGACAACACCAACACACTAGCGTTGAACACCAGCAACCCCATCCATCAGCTGCGCGGTGATTTTGACGGCGACGGGGACAGAGACATCGTCGATCGTGCCCGGCTGCTGGCCAGCTTTGGGTCAACGGTCAGTGAAAGCAACGATCACTTTGACCTGGACGGCAGCGGCACGCTCAATGTGTTCGACTATGTGACATTTCTGTTTGGATAGAGACCAACACAAACGTAACAGTAGCGCCCTGATGAACCAAAACAGGTGGCGCGGGTCGGCAGGAATAGCGTCTGCTGCGCACGTTTGGCTGAAATGGCTGGTCCTGGGTATTCGCCACACCACCAGTTTAGGGGGCCTCAGAGACAATCACATAGGCCACCTGTTCGGAGGTGTGATTTCGTTCGCTATCATTCAACTGATCCTCGTCGATCGCGACAGACAACGTACCGGCCGAGAGTGGATTCGTATCGAGAACTGCCCAGCCACCGTTACCACCGTCCATGGCCGTCAACGCGGCCACAACGGTTCCTTCCGTACTCGCCACCGAAAAGCTGTAGGGTGCACCGGCGTCGACAATGCCTAAGATCGTGTCAGTGGTCACACCGGCTTCGATGACAAGGTCACCCACCGTGGTGCTACCGGCTTCGAAAACAAAGTAACCGATCGTCTCGTCGGCACGAATGGTCGACGGATCCTCCGCGACGTTCTTGCCGACGAAGATCGACGAGGCGCTGGGTGGATTTGACTGGTTACCGTCGGACGACCAGAACACACTCCAGGCCGAATCGTTCTGGGTCATGACTTGGCCGATAACAACCGGGTTGGTGTAGCTGTTGGCGTAAGACTGGGCCTGGCCAACCCAGCTGCCGTTTTCATCGGTTCTCGTGGACAACGTCTTCACCGCTTCGAACTTGACACCGTTTGCAGCGACGGTGTACTGCCCCGCCTCCGCAACCATGTAACTCACTGAGTAGCCACTCAGAGCGGCGTTGCCCGGGTTCTGCACCCGAAGTTCGAAGCTGTTACCCGCAGCGTTGCGCACCCGTGCCACCGCGGGAAGGTCATTGTTGTCGTAGATCACACTCGCAACGACCACCATGTCCGTGTAGGTGGAAGGCAGCGTCACTGTCATCCAATTCGACCCGACGTTCTGAATCACTTCGTGATGCAAGAGGACCGGACTAGACGTTGGGGTCCCGGAGACAATCACATAGGCCACCTGTTCGGAGGTGTGACTGCGTTCGCTATCGTTCAACTGATCCTCGTCGATCGCGACAGACAACGTACCGGCCGAGAGTGGATTCGTATCGAGAACTGCCCAACCGCCGTTAGCACCGTCCATGGCGGTCAACGCGGCCACGACGGTTCCTTCCGTACTCGCCACCGAAAAGCTGTAGGGTGCACCGGCGTCGACAATGCCTAGGATCGTGTCGGTGGTCACACCGGCTTCGATGACAAGGTCACCCACCGTGGTGCTACCGGCTTCGAAAACAAGGTAACCGATCGTCTCGTCGGCACGAATGGTCGACGGATCCTCCGCGACGTTCTTGCCGACGAAGATCGACGAGGCGCTGGGTGGATTTGACCGGTTACCGTCGGACGACCAGAACACACTCCAGGCCGAATCGTTCTGGGTCATGACTTGGCCGATGACAACCGGGTTGGTGTAGCTGTTGGCGTAAGACTGGGCCTGGCCAACCCAGCTGCCGTTTTCATCGGTTCTCGTGGACAACGTCTTCACCGCTTCGAACTTGACACCGTTTGCAGCGACGGTGTACTGCCCCGCCTCCGCAACCATGTAACTCACTGAGTAGCCGCTCAGAGCGGCGTTGCCCGGATTCTGCACCCGAAGTTCGAAGCTGTTACCCGCAGCGTTGCGCACCCGTGCCACCGCGGGAAGGTCATTGTTGTCGTAGATCACACTCGCAACGACCACCATGTCCGTATAGGTGGAAGGCAGCGTCACTGTCATCCAATTCGACCCGACGTTCTGAATCACTTCGTGATGCAAGAGGACCGGACTAGACGTTGGGGTCCCGGAGACAATCACATAGGCCACCTGTTCGGAGGTGTGACTGCGTTCGCTATCGTTCAACTGATCCTCGTCGATCGCGACAGACAACGCACCGGCCGAGAGTGGATTCGTATCGAGAACTGCCCAACCGCCGTTAGCACCGTCCATGGCGGTCATCGCGGCCACGACGGTTCCTTCCGTACTCGCCACCGAAAAGCTGTAGGGTGCACCGGCGTCGACAATGCCTAGGATCGTGTCAGTGGTCACACCGGCTTCGATGACAAGGTCACCCACCGTGGTGCTACCGGCTTCGAAAACAAGGTAACCGATCGTCTCGTCGGCACGAATGGTCGACGGATCCTCCGCGACGTTCTTGCCGACGAAGATCGACGAGGCGCTGGGTGGATTTGACCGGTTACCGTCGGACGACCAGAACACACTCCAGGCCGAATCGTTCTGGGTCATGACTTGGCCGATGACAACCGGGTTGGTGTAGCTGTTGGCGTAAGACTGGGCCTGGCCAACCCAGCTGCCGTTTTCATCGGTTCTCGTGGACAACGTCTTCACCGCCTCGAACTTGACGCCGTTTGCCGCGACGGTGTACCGACCCGCCTCCACAGCGATGTAACTCACTGAGTAGCCACTCAGAGCGGCGTTGCCCGGGTTCTGCACCCGAAGTTCGAAGCTGTTACCCACAGCGTTGCGCACGCGTGCCACCGCGGGAAGGTCATTGTTGTCGTAAATCACACTCGCAACGACCACCATGTCCGTGTAGGTGAAAGGCAGCGTCACTGTCATCCAATTCGACCCGACGTTCTGAATCACTTTGTGATGCAGGGGGACTGAACTTAAAGGCGGTGTGTTGGTCGGATCATCTGGGTACGGGTCTGAGTTGTCACCAATACCGTCCTTATCGGAGTCGAACGCCTCGGTGGGATCGTTCGGGAAGACGTCGGTGTTGTCACCCACGCCGTCGCCGTCCATGTCACTTGACTCGGTCGGGTCGTTCGGGAACGCGTCGGTGTTGTCGCCCACACCGTCGCCGTCAGAGTCCTCGGTTTCGTTCGGGTCCATTGGAAAAGCGTCAGCATTGTCTCCAACACCGTCACCGTCGGAGTCGAACCAATCGGCTGGGTCATTAGGGAATGCATCGACACCGTCGTGGCGACCGTCACCGTCGGTGTCCGGTGGTCTCAAACCACTTGCCTCCAGGTCGTCGATTTGCGCGACGTACGTAGCAAGTTGCTCGAACTCGGGGTCGGTCAAGGGAAGAGTCAACGCGGTGTGCGCGCGGATGGCGTCATTGATGGTGGATGCAGAACCGTCGTGGAGATACGGTCCAGTGGCCCACAAGCCGAGAAGTGTCGGCGTGTCGAGAGCAACTTGCGGTCCGCTGTGGGAACGCAGGGTGCCGACGTCATGCAGCGGTCCGGTCGCACTATCGGTGAAAGGCGCACCGGAATGACACGCAGCGCAGTTATGAATTTCAAAGAGCGTACGCCCCAGCGCGCCGTTGACAGAGAGATCACCGTTGCCTTCCCGCAATGGGCTGTTGCCCACGGTGTGCAGTGAAGCGACGTACGCAGCAAGTGCATCGAGATCAGTGCTCAAGCCGGCCTTCGGATCACCGAGAGGATCGCTGCGTGTCCCGAACTGGAAGTCTTCGTCACGCATCAGGCCGAGTCCCTGGGCGAAGTTGCGAATCTGACCTTCGAAGTCCTGGATTTCATCAAAATTCGCTGTCCAGTGCAGCGGACCATGCCCATCACCATGCCCCTTCAGGGAAATGGTTGTGCGTAAGCCTTCACCAAACTGGCCGAAGTCCCAAATGCGGCCATCGGCGCCTGCCTCGTTGTGACAGGATGCGCAAGACATGTAATCGAGATTGGCTAGACGGCCATCCCTGGCATCGTAGAAGTGCTGCTTGCCCAATAACACCAGAGCAGGGAGATCCTCTGATTCGACGGTACCCACGGTGCCCAGCGAGGTGACGGTATCGCCACCCAGATCGACGACGGTGGTCACGTCGATGACTTGCACGGAACGATCCATGAAATTGTGTACGGCAATACGCTTTCCGTCTGGCGAGACCGCTAGGCCTTGAGGGGCGCGTCCGACGTCAAAGCGAATGATCTCGCTATCGGTCAGGGTGTCGCTAATCGCAATCTGTCGGTTTCCTTCGAGGGAGCTGAAGAGGTGCACCCCGTAAGGGCCAAACACGGCGTGGCTGGCGATCGAGGCGTTGTCGTAGTCGATACGTTCGAGGGTCGATTCGATACCTGTCGTCAGGTCTATCCGCGAGCTGATCGCTCGCACGGTGTGATCGAAGTCGAGATCGGATCCGGGTCGCTGAGATCCACCCAGAATGTTGTCCTGCTTAGACGGCACGTAGGCCACGGTTGGATCTGGCGACATCGCCAAGGGGCCTAGATAGTTTGGAAGACCGGGCCCCGTGTTTTCCGTTTCGAGATCATCACTGTACTTGATGAGAATCGTGTTCAGGATTGTCAGATTTCCGGTATCAATGGCGAGGACTTCTCCGCCGCTTTGTTCCGGAGCCGGCAGTATGGTGTCTTCGCCGGGTACTGATGGGGTGATAAAGCGCGAGACGTATAAGGTAAGACCGTCCTGCGCGATCGCAATGTGACGGGCATTTAGGCCGACGTTGACCAAGCGCAGCACCTCAAGGGTCGTGACGTCGATCTCAGCAATCTGACCCGAGTCCTCCATGGCAACGAACGCAACCGAGCCCAGTGGCGAAAAGACGATTCCGTGTGGGGATCGGTCTTCGACACCGGCCGCCACTTCAATGACGGCATCGACACTCTCAGTGGCTGGATTGATCACGTGAATCGAGGAGTCACCCTTGGCGACAACCCAGACACGTCCGTCAGGTGCAACGGCCAGTGAACGTGGGTTCTGACCGACAGCAATCTCGGCGAGTTTCGTGAGGGTTGAGCCTTCGATAACCGTGGCGGTGGCGTTGTCCGGATTAACGTTCCAGATCTCATCGCGCGTCGGGTGGAAAACGACACTCGTAGAGCTCAGACGGCGCAGGCCATCGTCGGTCGGATCGATGGCCGCGTCGTAAACGATCTGAGTTGATGAGATCGACGCTTCTTGGTTGGTCAGGACATCTCGAACGGTGAGAACTACGTTGAAGCGACCCGGGGCGGTGTAGGTGTGATTCGCATTAGCGTCCGTGCTAAAGGGAAGTAGCGTACCGTCACCAAACGACCACTGGTACTCGAGGTTGAATCCCGAAGTGGCACTGAATTGCACACTCACGCCGGTTGGGGTCGCCAGCGTAGGGGCAATCCTGACTTCGGAGAGCGGAAAAGAGGTTTCAAAAAACACATCCTGAGACGTGGCGTTGTTTTCAAAGGTCCCGGTCGCGATTGCGCCGGTCCAGTTGACACCGTCGGAACTTAGCCGAATCTCGTAGCCGAGAATGCGACCCTCTTCACTGTCAGTTCGGGGCAGGTAAGAGATACCGGAGATCTGATGTCCGACACCCAGGTCGATGACGAACTCATGAGGATGGGCCGCATCGGCCGCGTTCGTTTGCCAAAATGTCGAGGCCTGACCGTCGATTGCCAATGCTGCTGGAGCGCCGGCGACTTCCGAGTCTGCAGAGGCGGTCATACCGTTTTGATGAATCAGTATGCCGCTGCCATTGAAGGCGTTGATCTCGGCGATGGAAGCTGTATCACCGCCGTTGACTTCAGAGACAGCCGTGAGTTTGACAAATTGCCATGGCTCGACAGGAATTTCGGGTTCGACGCGAATCACCTGGGCCTCGGAAGGGACACCATTGATATCGATAGCGAACAGCATCCAGTATCCAGGTACGAGCAGGTTCGGGTTGGAGGTCGGAGACAGGGTGTACTGGCCGGCGCTGTCCTCGGTAAATGCAACTTCATGGAAGCGTGCATCGGTGTTGACGGCATGGGTCGTTGAGCTGAGACGCAGCATGGTAAATCGATCGAGATTCGCCGTCGCCGTCACGGACAGCGTGTCACCGATGGCGAGGACTCCGTCACTGGAGGTGATGCTGGGTCGAACGGCCAGGGTTCCGTCGGCGGCAAACAGGTAGGGAGGTGTGAAGATCTGCCCATCCTGATGGTTTGCGGGGATCGGGTTGGCCGAAGCATAGCCACTGCCCGCGGCGAGCACAGTACCGTCGGTCAACAGCAGTGCGGTCGAATGGTAGTTGCGAGGAACGTCCATTGCGGCAACCACGCGCCACTCCCCCGTGGTTGGGTTCCAGATCTCGGCTTCGAAGACGCTGCCGTCATCACTAAAGGTTTTGCCCGAGGTGTTGCCTCCGATGACGAGTACCTCACCCGTCGGAAGTGTGACGAGGTTTGCAAAGGTCCTGGCGAAAGCCATGGAGCCGGTGGCGGTAATCGACGGCGTAGCGCCATTGAGATCGATCACAAACGCCTCGGTTCTCGAACCCGCACGCCAAGAGCCCTGGTTGCCTCCGGTGACGAGCATTTTGCCTTCGGCGAATTGAACCATCACGCCCGGTGCATGGTCGCCGCCGTCGGTTGTCACGTTGGCGTTGCGATAATCTCCGACGCCGCTGGTTCGGATCAGGTGACTGGCGGCGGGATCCCAAAAGTGGAAGATTTCGCCCGCTGGTGTCAAAGCCAGGTTGGGCCACCATCGACGACCGCCATCGGTTCCTTCGCGCGTCGAGCGCATGTCGTTGTAATCGACACCGTTCAGAACTTCCCAGCCCCGATCCGCGGACCACTTCTCTGGGTTACGGAAGTTTGTCGCCGTGCCCATACTGGTCATGATTTCGCCAGAAGGCAGCGTCAGTGTCACCGGATACCAGCGGCCTCCGGTGGCCATGTTTTCGATCTGGGTCCATTGATTATCGCGATAGTCAAACACGCTGGTCCACGGACTGTTGAACCTGTTACGCCCTCCGTTGACAAACACCTGACCATCTTCGGTCAGCGACAGGTGCGCGCAAAACATGTTGTGGTTGTCGTGGAAGATTTCGACAAACTCCCCAGTGGTGGGGTCCCATGTGGCGCTATAGGTCTGTTCTGGATCGGGCCACGTGTCACGTTCAGAACCGGACCAGGTGAGCACCCGTCCGTCTGGCAGGTTCGCCGCTGACACAGGGATGTGCGGCCACGCAATGACTGGCCCCCAGGCGCCTTTGGTATTGTCAGCCGTGGTTTTCGACATCGGTAATAGGAAGACGAACATAAACACGCCGAAGCAGGCCAGCCAGGATGAGTAAGATTCAAATACGCCAGCGCGAGCACGGATCTGGTTGGGATACGCCATGACGTTGACCTCCGTTCTACGGGACGACTTGGACCATGCGCGCCTGCGGTGAGCTGTCCCATCGAAGCAACGCAAGGATCGGGCCAAAGAATTCAGTCACAAAATGACAAATATGGACTACAATGATTGTTATAGTGTATAGTCATCACCCAAATCGCAAAACCGGTCTAGGCCGGCAGAGAAATTTCGGGTGTCAACTGGCCGGGCGAGATTACCTATGTTATCCAGATTAATACCAAGTCAATGGATTTGCCTGCGCCCCCTGACCTCACCGGCTTGACGACTCGGCTCTGCCTTTCCTGGCCAACGATCCAATCATCGCCGGTGGCGGAGGTTTAACCCACCACTTGATCCGTTTGCGGACTTGCTTGAACAGATCACGCGGCACCACCACGTGAGCCAGTTGGCACGTGACGCATTAAGCATGACGAACGATCATCGCTGCGATGTCTGGCATTGTCGTTAGCATCCCATGCTTCACCGCCGTCGGCAAGGCCAACCGATGCAGAAGGTTGCCACGGTTGCCGGCAAACACGAACAAATGCAACCGCACCTGGTTGTCACCGAACTCGTGGCAGGATAAACGGGTCCAAATCAACGTCATGGATGACATCGCAAGCGTCGAGACATCGCGATGGGGAGCAAGACTACTCGCCGGTGAGGGTGTTCAGGAAGGCGACGAGTTGGTTGATCTCGGCAGCCGTTAAATTGGTCTCCGCCAGCTCATGTCTGGTCTCGTTAACGTCGGGCGGAGTGCGATAGTGTTCGATCACCTGGGTCAGTGTGTCGTGGCGTCCGTCGTGGAAATACGGTCCTGACACCGCGACATTGCGCAGCGTGGGCACCTTGAACGCGCCGCGAAGATCGGCGACGTCGTGCGGATTCTTCTGCAGAAAGCGCAGGTCCTTGCAATCATCCTTCTGGCAATCGCTATGGGACCCGGCGCAATTGAACGGGTCGATCTGAACGGCTTGCACGCCCACCATCCGGCCGAAGTCAAGCTTGGGTCCGCCGAAGAGCCCGGTGCCGATGTTGTGGAATCCGTGGTTGGTAAAAAGCGGACCGTTGTGACAGCGCAGGCATTGGGTGCGATGACCGTCGATGAACAAGCGGAGGCCAGCGACTTCATCGGCACTCATGATTTTGCTCGCGGCGGCCTCACGATTTTCGAACAACGCCTTGGCGTAGCGATCGAACTTTGCCGGAGTAGGTACGATCGTGCGCTCGAAGGCTGCGATGGCCTTGCCGATGTTTGCAAAGGCTCTGTTAATCACAGCGCGTGAGCTGCCAGACAGCTTGTTCCAGCGATCGACGGCAGCCTTTTCGGCATAGGGACCGGCGCGTCCGGGAAGCTTGTCCATGCGCGGACGTCGTCCAAATAGCGCGGCGTACATGGGCCCATACTCAGAATGCTCCACGACATACCGTACCGCCTCGACGCGAGTGCTGCCCATCTCTCCAAGCGCCTCGATTGGCGTGATCGCCTGCGACCACAGGCTGTCGCGGCGCCCATCCCAGTAGTACCACGAACCAAAACCAGCGCCCAGCAAGCTGGGAGCGTGACGGGCCATTTGCTCGAGGCCTTGTGAAAGCACCATGCCGTCGGCGAATGATTTCTTGGGGTCATGACAAGTGGCGCAGGAAATCTTGCCGTTCGAACTCAGACCCTTTTCGAAGAAGAGCTTCTTGCCTAGAGCAGCAGCGCGTGGGTCTGTGTAAAAACGATTGGATGGATCGTCAGGAACGCGTCCGAGAGAGGCCAGAGACAGCGACGCAATGATCTGAGTTTGTGTAGCGTTCCACTGACCTACGGACCCCTGACCGGACTTGATCGGACCGTCATGAATGTCGAGGTTGAAGGTCACCTCGTCACGACCGTCGGGCCCCTCCATGCGAAGGGCCATCTGCCACAATCCCTCCATATTGAACTTGACACCCTCTACAAGATAATCGCCTTGGCCGAGGTACCTGGTGACACGTGGCTGTGTGGGGAAACCATGGCCATGCTCAGGCATGCCTCCTGCGATCTGCATTTTCTCGAGAAACGCCGGTTCGCCATCAAGAGACTCGACATGGACGATCCACTCATGAATCTGACGTAACGGAACGGGTAGCGTGCGAGAGCGAATCGAGATGCGATAGCGACCCTGGGTGCCGACTTTTTTGTCAGAAAAATCGCTATCAGGAGAGTCATCGGTGGTGGATTCGACGGGGGCCTCTGCAGACCGAAGAGACATTGCAGACTCTGTCTTGGCGTCTTCCCGATGATCGTGCGACTGTTTTACGCCGGGAGAACAGTTGGCCAGCAAAACGAGCAGGGATACGGCAGACACGCCCATGAACCGAGATCGAGTCAGTAATCTGCCGGGGCCGGGTCGCCTGCTCATGGCATCGACGAATTCGACGTCGATATCATCACTGTGATCCGGCATCCCACTACCTTTCCGGCCTCGAACACTCGGCAGTTCGCCTGGCGCGCGGCGACAATTGTAGGTGGCCACACCGAACATGCCAATCCAAGCTCACGCACACCGACGACGACCGGTACCGGTTCAAACGCCGTCTCGGCAGCGCCCTGATCGCACGACAAAAACCCACCCAACTCGGAGAACGCCGCATGAGAGCGCTCATCCACACGCTCATGCTGTTAGCACACTGAAAAAGGGATTTCAACGGAGCCGCACATGCTCTTAGACCGCTGCCTGCTTTTGGCGCCTGCCACGTCCTGATGGACGCAAATCACCGTCGAGTCTAGCAGAAGCTATTCGAGGTCGGTATCGCCACCCCATACGGACAACACCTTAAGCCATAGTTGGTGCGCATCATCGATTGAAGCACTGTTCCAACAGCCAAAGCGCTCTGGCAAGTCACAATATTGACGCCTGGGCGGTGTGATCCAGAGCATGGCGTGAACAAACAGACGATTGATTTTGTGGTCAGGCTGGAGTCGGCTGGTCCTATGGGTAAGAGCGGTGCCATGCGTTCCCGTGCCATTGCTCGTCCGTAAACACATAACACCGCATCGCCGGATTCATCCATGAACCGGTGATGATGGGTCAGCAATACTTGCGAGCCTGCGCATACTGTGGTCTATTGAAATAAGCAATCTGAATGGCAACACGGTCTAGTCTTGTTCAACCGTAACGCCTAATGCCCGTCGTCGGCCGTTCGATCGTGCCAGTACACCGATAGGCTATTGGCGTTTCTTCGTCTTAGACAGACCGCGCAGTGTTTCTAAGAACCGTTTGGCCAGGTGGCTCTGGTGGCGATGCTTAAGCCACGCCACGGCCACGGTTCGGTGCGGCCGCGATCCGCTTAGTGAGCGGTAGACACGTGTCGGATTTGTGTCACGGTCTTTGGCCATGGCGGGGATAAACGAGATGCCATGTTCTAGCGAGACCAGTTCCTGAACCATCGTCAGCTGACAGGCCCGTTCTGTACTGACCGGCTGAAACTGCCGTTCCTGACAGAACATGCCTATTTGTTCAGACAGACAGTGGGTGTCGGCAAGCAGAATAAAACGCTCACCCATCAATTCTTTGATGGATATACGCTTTCTTCTTGCCAGCTTATGCCCGGTCGCCAGAATCAGATGAAGCTCCTCACGAAAAAGTGGTTCGGCTTGCAGTTTCGCTTCATCCAGTGGCATCGCTGCTAGAATTAGATCGATCTCTCCGGCCACGCAGCTGTCGACCAATCGTGCGGTGGTATCCTCTCGAACCTCAACCCGAGCATGGGGATACCGGTCCGAGAAAGCCGTGAGCAACTGAGGTAAGAAATACGGTCCAATGGTCGGAATCGATCCGACAACCACCCGTCCGACGTCTTGGCTATCCGTGATTTGGAGCTTAGCATCCAGAGCCAGAGCAAGAATTTGCTCGGCCCGGTCCAGAAGCACCCGTCCGGCTTCGGTGAGCTGAATCCGGCGTCCGAATCGCTCAAATAACGGTGTCTTTAGCTCAAGCTCCAACTTGGAAATCGCATGGCTTAGCGACGGCTGTGAGACAAAACACTTCTTGGCAGCTCTGGTAAAACTCCCCAGGCGGGCTGTCTGGACGAAGTAATTGAGCTGACGGATTTCCATAGCGAAAATCTATTGATCTTATTCAAAATATATATTTTACCTATACCATGATTTTGGATAAAGTCTGTGAGTCTAAATGACCCAACCGCCATGCAAGGAGAATAACGATGGCCGAACAACCCACGTTGACAACGACCGCCGGTGCTCCCATTGCCGACAATCAGAACTCCACCACCGCCGGGCCGCGTGGTCCGGTACTGATGCAGGACTATCAACTGCTTGAAAAACTGGCTCATCAGAACCGCGAACGAATCGCCGAACGGACCGTTCATGCCAAGGGTTGGGGAGCGTTCGGCACGCTAACGATAACCCACGACATTACCCGGTACACCAAAGCCAAAATCTTCTCCGAGATTGGCAAGAAAACAGAGATGGTCGCTCGCTTCTCGACCGTCGCCGGTGAGGCTGGCGCCGCTGATGCCGAACGCGACGTGCGTGGGTTCGCGCTGAAGTTTTACACCGAAGAAGGCAACTGGGACATGGTGGGCAACAATACGCCCGTCTTCTTCGTCCGCGACCCTTACAAGTTCCCGGACTTCATCCATACCCAAAAACGCCATCCCAGAACCAACCTGCGGTCGCCTACGGCGATGTGGGATTTCTGGTCGCTGTCGCCCGAATCGTTGCACCAGGTGACGATTCTCATGTCGGACCGCGGACTGCCCATCGGCGTACGACATATCAATGGCTATGGCAGCCATACTTTCAGTTTCCTCAATGCCGCCAACGAACGGTTCTGGGTCAAGTTCCACTTCAAAACCATGCAGGGCCATCAACATTGGACCAACGCCGAGGCCCAAGGCGTCGTCGGCAAGACCCGCGAATCCACCCAAGAGGATCTCTATTATTCGATCGAAAAAGGTGACTACCCCAAGTGGCGTTTCTGTGTACAGGTGATGCCAGAAACGGACGCTGAAAAAACGTCCTACAACCCGTTCGACCTGACGAAGGTCTGGCCCCACGGGGACTACCCGCTGATCGACGTTGGTGTGATGGAACTCAACCGCAACCCGGACAACTATTTTTCCGATATTGAGCAGGCCGCCTTCTCACCGTCGAACATCGTTCCAGGCATCAGCTTTTCGCCGGACAAGATGCTGCAGGCACGGATCTTCTCCTACGCCGATGCCCATCGTCACCGGCTGGGCACGCATTACGAAGCGCTGCCGGTCAACGCTCCAAAGTGCCCGATACACCATTACCACAAAGACGGACAGATGCGGTTTTTCGCGAACAACCCACAGCCAGATGCCTATTATGAGCCCAACTCGTTTAATGGCCCCGCCGAGCGTCCCGAGCTGGCCGAACCGCCCCTAAAAATTTCCGGTGATGCGGATCGATACAACCATCGCGAAGGCAATGATGACTATGGTCAGCCCCGCGCGTTGTTTAATCTATTCGACGACGCACAGAAGGCTCGACTTTTCTCTAACATCGCCGATGCAATGGGAGGCGTGCCCAATGAGATCGTCGAACGCCAACTCGGACATTTCCAGAAGGTGCACCCGGACTACGCCGCGGGTGTTCGCAACGCGTTGGCTGAAAAAGCCGGGAGGGTAGAGGTATCGGTGTAATAAGCACCACTTGCTTTTGATGCGTGATGGGCGGATCCTAGCCTCCTTGAGGCTCTACTTGATCTACCCGGCATCGGGGCTATGTGCAAAGATGTCTGGGTGGGTATAGTCCCCGTGTCAACACACGGATATTGGGCCGAATTCATGTTCTTTGTGAGGATTCCGGTGCCAGTGCACCAGGAGGGCCGCTGACGTCGTTCAGCCCAACGGTCAACGCAAAGATCCGGGTTCTGGCCCCACAGATCATGGCCAAAAGGTTCTAACCTAATCGTGAAAAACAAAACGATCGGCAAGTCGCGTCATGCACTGACGACCAGCAATCGCGCCCGGCATGAGCACTGAACGACAAGCTAGTCAGCTAAGATCTCATTCATCTGTTTCTTGAACGCTTCATACCGTTTGACCTCTTCCTCCAACGCCTTAAAGCCCTCCGACGCACGAAAGCGGGCATAGACGGCCTTCTGAGCGGCCACCTGGTCTGCCAGCGCGTCGGCCACCACGCTGGGGTTGACCACCATCAACACATAGGTCGTGACGATCCCGTCGTCGTCGGTCATCACTTGCTTCTTTGGTGTTGAGCCCATGAGTTCGCCGCTGGTCACAATCTTCGTCGCAGAACTGAACATCTGGTTAATTTCAGCTCGATCGTCGACATCACCCGCCTCTTCAACGAATCTTTTCTGAAGGTTTTCCACCTTGACCGTAATCGCCTGCGCCAGATTTTTGCGCGCCTCGATTTTTGCCTTCTCTAACGAAATCTGCATGTCGCTGGACCGCCCCAACCCGATGGCCGCCAACCCGCCGTTTTCACCGATCTTCGCCACGTCCTGCTGCATCTTCTCAAACGGCGTGTCGCTGACCACCGTGCCGGTATGGGTACGGCAACCGGCCAAAGCGAAACAGCAGCCCAAGACTGCAAAAATCAGCGGTTTGATGGTCATCAGACACTCTCCTTCTTTAGATCGCTGTGAGTCGAAAAGGAACTGTATGTTAGAGCCCATTGGCGATACAGACAAACTGATCATCGGACTAATCCTGAACGACCATTTTGTCGAATAGCGCCTCCATGCGGGCTTTCAATTGCTTCCCGATGAGCTGATGAATCGTTCGTTCGGCTCGGAGATACGCTTCCTGCTCCGTGATATGCGATTCACGACCCGCCTGCTGCAGGGTAAAGAGTGTCTTAGACTGACGATCTTTGACCTCAACGGACACGTGATAGCGGACCGTCTTGATATCGTGGCGAGGAAAACTTGAGATATCAATGGAAAGCGTCCCGGAGATACAAAGGTCACAGGGTGAACCGGCCGTGAACGCGTGCCAGGCCATCAATCCTCGGATCTGTTGCTCGAGCGGACCGGCACCACGGCCCTTAACGGTGACGCGAAAGCGGATGTCGCCGGCGGACATGGCGACCTGGTTCTGTAAAGAATCAATCTGATACGGAAGGTTCATCTGCACCGCGGACGTGGGGCGAATCACCGCGAGTTGGCCGATCAACCTCTGGTTCTGCCGCCCTCGTTCGAGCGCTTTTTTGCCATTGGCGTAAGCGACGAGCTTTGACGGCGTTGGCTTGATCAGAGCCAAGATACGATCGGCGTTGTCTATGATCTTCATCTTGTATAGTTCAGCTGTCGCTGCTCGATCAAGCACAAGAAGAACATAAACCCGTCCACCGGCGTGGCTGAAGTGTTCTGCGACTTTTACATTCAACAGGGCCTGATCGGTCTGCAAATGGATATCGGATTGGTATTCGGACTCCCTTTCATATTCATCGGTGCGACCGAAGGACTCCCGAACCCGGTCAGAAAGCCGTTGGGTTGACTGAACGCGGGTCTCAAAATGCCCGGCAAGACGCATGAAGGCGTGGGTTTCAGCAGCGGACATGGTGTCCCCCTCGCCAACGGCTGTCAGGTAACGGTCGCTGGAATAGACCGCCGCAGGCTGACTGACCCACCGTGGCAACGGGGTCGTCGCTGACGGATCGGACACGCAGCGACCGCAGCACACGCTCAAGGCCACGACCCACAGCCCTGTCTTCCATCGATCCATGTCACCACTCAATTAAGATGTACCGATTCAACCAGGTTCAGGCGATCCGAGCTCACGTGAACCTGCTGCTGATCTTTGGCCAGCATACGACCATGACCGTCACGATAAACAAAGTCAATCTGATGCTCGCCCAGACCGACTTCGACCTGTCCCACAAACGCTTCGGCGGGGAAAAATCTTGAAATACGCAGGTCCGCGTTCTCAGTGGCACTCAAGGCCAAATCCAGCAGCAGGCCAGCAATCACCGACGCGTTGCGGTCACGCTTCTTGCCTGTCATGCTCGACTTTGCCGCATGGGCGGCCACCGCTTTTAGCGTGGCGCGGGTGATCGATTTCATGGCCACAATCGGGAGTTTTGTTCGCCAGCTTTCTTCGGCCACCCGTCCCAAGCTTTCGATGCGCTGCAGGGTTTCTGTCTGACGGCCATCTACGCTTACCTGAATAGAAACCACGTGACTAGAACTGCTTTTCAAGACCGGTATCTGGAGCTTGAAATGAACGCCCCGATCGATGCCTGGCCAGTAGATCGGCTGTAACAACTGGGGGTGCTCACGAACACCGCTTTTTTCATGGGTCGCGGCGATCACCAGGGTGTTTTTTTCCGTTCTTACGTAGATCGACGATGCTTTCTTTTCTGGGCCCCGGCCGGTAAAGCAGATCAAATTGAGCTTGACTTTGCCGGCCGGTGCGTCGCGAATGAACGCACCGAGCTGGGGCCGCTGGAAGCTGTAGACGCGCCGCTGGGATTTCCATAGGGCCAAGATCCTGCGGCGGTCAACTTCAGCTTCGTCGGTACGCCCTTCCGTGCGATACATCAGCATGCTCAGCCAGCGATCCAAAGCCGAATCGCGAAATTGGGTACGGCCGGGTCTGCCCCTTGGATATCCTTTCGTCGATGCATTGAGTGTAGCGGCCAGTTCACCGTATTTGTTTTCGATTGCTTTAATCTTGTCGTCGGCCCTGCGGACCTCGACAAACGCGTCTTCAAACTGATTGAGGTGAAGATAGTTCAGGGCTTTGAAGATGTTCAGGTAAACGTCCTCATGGTCCTCACCGGGGTAGGCAAGAGCGTTGTCATTGAGCATCAGCGAGGCGGCGGCCTGAGATACGCTCAAGGCAAAATTCTCCTCGATGCCCCGCTCCGCTTCCGTCAGGTACTGGTTGCTCTTCTGATAGTTACCCGCGTAGTGGTGCAGCATGCCCGCGTCAAGATAGAACAATACACGGTCTTTGTGTCGGTATGCCGTGTGCTTGGCGGCTTCGATCTGTTGTAAGGCGGATTGAAAATCGCCGCGGACCAGCATGCGGCGCGTGCCGGCATATTGACCTTTCATCGTGTAAAAATAGCTACACCCCGCGATCTGCGTCCACAACAAGACCCAGAGGACCGGTCGCATCAGCGGCAAACCGTGGGGTGGGCATGGCATATGTCCGATTCTATGGCTATCCAAACCCGATCCATCACAAATGAAATGGTGATCCGAGCCCTGGTCACGGCACGTTCATGTCCGAATCACCGGAGCGTTGCTAAAACGGCGGGCCCGATCCCATGGACCAGGCCCTTGGGTATCAATCTGGGTGACATTTCGCACACCATCGTTAAACGTGGGGATAGGACATGCAATGACATATGGCACATCGGCCGGGCACGGAACACACACCATGCGAATGACTACCACGTGACCTGTCCCCTTGTGATGTACTTCTTGATTTTCTTGGTGCCGATCCAAACCTTTTCGTTGGTTTCGATATGGATCAACTCCAGATCGACCTGATAAAACTTAACGACCTTTCGGCCCTCCCTGTCGTGAATCGTCTTAATCGACCCCTGGAGCATATAATCCGCCCCTGTTTCCATGGCCAGACGGCTGGCGGTCTGTTCGCGGGCAAACGCCTGCTGCTCTTTGCGCTCCCGCCGAACCTCCCTGCGCTGGAATGGGTTTGCTACGAACTTCACCAACCGACTGTTGATCAGCTCGCGTTCGAGATCTGTGGTAAACGTCTGCGTCTGGATGTGTTCAGATGAAAGATTGCGCACCGTGCCAACGATCAGCACCGGCGTCCCGGCGTGATCGCCTGCGACTTCTGATGCCCAGGGTCGACTCAGGCAGTCGCGGACCATCTCTTGGGAGACCAACTGCGAATCGGTGTCGTTCCAACGTCCGCTTAGGTCCTTGACTTCGTCGACGCCGATGCGATTCACGTGAGTGGTAGCGCACCCACCTAGCGCCAAGCATAGCCCTAGTGTGGTGATCCTAAATCGACAGGTGACCATGTGCCTTCCTTTGCTTCTGAAGATCGGTTCTAACGCGTGTCTTGGGCATTTTTGTAGGGCATGCCAACGTAAATATACATGGCCTGTCCGAAAGGCCCCCGGGCGTTGCTCCGTTGAGGTCGATTGGTTGACTTTTCACGATACCTCACAGGTCGTTCTTGATCCGCAAAAGTATAAGCGCCAGTAAAGGCCATGAGGTGCCACCGGGTATAATCCACAGAAAATCGGTCTGGCGACGACCAGCTGCCGGTCGATAATCCTGTTCACCAGCCAGATTAGAGATGCCGGCAGACGCGATGAAACATGTCGTACTTCTTGGTGACTCGGTCTTTGACAATGCCCCTGACGTGCCCGGCCAGCCGGCGGTGATTGAACAACGACGCAGCCTCTTATCAACACCATGGCGAGCCACCCTTTTGGCCGTCGACGGCCATTTGATTCAGGGCGTCCCTTCACAATCCGCCAGGTTGCCTAACTATACGGCAATGATGTCATCGGTTATGGCAGCCTGTCGCAAGCGTCGGCCAAATCCGTCGCCGAAGCGTTACAACACTTCACGCAAGCCAGATCAGCGTTTTAGCATCGCTATCGCCAGATGCTGACCAACGTTTTGCGTCGCGACGTACCGACCGCGGCATGCACGATCTATGATTCTGCCCCCGAGCTGGACCCCGTGGCGAAAACTGCATTATCGACATTCAACGAGATTATTCTCAGAGAGGCGTTTCTTTTTAATGTGCTTTTGATTGATCTGCGACTGACTTGCGCCGATCCCGCCGACTGCTCCCAGCTGTCACCCATTGAGCCGTCGGTCAAGGGCAGCGAGAAAATCGCTGGGGTGATCTGCCGGCTGTTGACCTGTCATGACGATCGTCGAGCAGATCATGTTGTTTACACCTAGGGGCTTGACCGGTCCGGGATTCAGTGAGCTGCTTGCATCGGTTTGGCGAGGCGATCGCAGCAACGTGCCAACCAGATTCACCGCCGCTTTCGCATCGGCAACCAAAACCTTCGCGATGTGCTATCGACGTTTAGCGATCAGCCGCTTCGTTGGAACGCATGCTTCGGTGACTTCCCGTATGCGCACACGAACGGCTTGGCTTGTATCCTGACACAGACCCGTCAGCATCGGAAAACGTGAGATCTCCGGGCGTGTGGCTCGAAAAATCGATGACTGCAACCGCCTTGCTTGGCTCAGCTGGGCGTGATCGCCAGGATCTGGGCCAGCCGCGAAGCGACCCGCTCGACGCCGTCGGTCGCCACCGCCTTCCAAACGGTCTGCGACCCTCGGGCACATGTCAATGCGTCCTCCCATCGGCCGGCGAAAAAATCGTCCAATGTCAGCTCGGCCAGTGGCCCTAACTGACCGAACGCCTCGACCAGCACCGGGGTTTCACGAAAACAGGTGCGCTGGATCATGACCATCGGCGTTTGGTGCAATGCGCACTCGGACGCGATTCCGTACGCGGGCTTGGATATAACCAGATCCGATGCATTGACCAGATCAGGAAACCCCACATCCCCCGGCAACTCGTGTGAAAATCTGTGCAATGGCACGTCCGCGGTCACCGGCAGATCCCCTACCGTCACGAAGCGAATGCCGTGGCAGTCACGCACGCCAATGGGCTGCCAGGCATCTGCGTCCCAACCGCCAGGACACACCGTCACCAGCGCAAGCGGATCCGGAAACGGTATCCCCAGCCGTTGTCTGACCTCTCGCGGTGCCAATGTGGCCCGCCGACTGACCAACGGCGCCGGCTCCGACCACCGAAACGGGGAGATGTCCGGTCCGAACGGCAGACGCAAATGGTGGGTCCCGCAAGCGTAGTCGTCGGCCAATTGCTTTAAGCCAGGCTCCAAGTCGGAACCGGAAAATAACGGTTCTAGAATCCAATCCCACGTAAAATTGGATACCCCCACAGCGGGCAGGCCCAGATGTGACGCGGCCCGTATCGGCAACGCGGCAATGTCGCTAACCACAGCGGTGCAGCCGCTGGTACGCAGGAACTCGATCTCTGCGTCAAGCCGAATTTGGCGTTCCCTGAAGAACGCTTTATAGGCCAGACCGGTCGCCGTGATGTCCAACTCAAAGCAATTGCGCTGCACGGTACCTGGTTCGTATGCCACCGCTCGATGACTAAAAGGTATCCCCAGCTGGCGCTGGAGATGCGGTCGGGGCGTGGTCGTTGCCACAACCAGATCCACGTCGGGATGCACGGCCTTCAATTGGCGAGCCACCGCTAAACTCCGCATCACATGGCCCAGCCCGTGTGACGTCATCGCAAACAGAATTCGGTGGCTCATGGGCAGTGCTTCGGATAGCGATCACTCAAATGACAGGCGGCCAAGCGGTTGATCCCACACCACGGAGGCGCCGCCACCTGCCACGCCACACGACTGACGTCACAGGGTCCCCGCGGCCAGTTATAGTGCCAGCCCCTGTGGTTCTCAAGGCGGTGACCATACGGGTCACGCCACACACCAAAACCACCCTTCGTCAGGCTGTCGTAATCGTGTAGATGACCGTGCTACAATACCCGACGATGAGAATGACCAGGTTGTCTGGACCAGAGTGTACCCATCTTATTCGTCACCGAACTGATCATATCCCAACACGGAGGGCGGGTCAGTCCACACGGTGGCGTCGTCAACGTCCAAGCTTGCCGATAGAGTGGTCACCCGATACGGCAGGCACGACGTAAACGCTTCGGCCCCTACGGGTACACGTCCGGCGACACGGGCTGGCACACCGTCGGTTGTGACCGATGTCGCGGCCAGGTGATAACCATCAAAACGCTCGGTTCGAACATCCGATTTGGAAGAATCTATGACAAGACCGTTGGATACTAAAAGAACCCTGGAAAATCTTTCGATCATTGCCAACCAATTCGAGTCACGGGGCAAGATCACGGACATCCAAGAATACGGCAGTGGCAATGTCAATGATACATACCTCGTGACCGTCGATTCTGACGCGAAATATCAGTTTATCCTTCAACGCATTAACACCCATGTATTCCGTCGGCCCGAACTGGTCATGCTGAACATGCGCACCATTACCGAACACATCAGCCAGCGCCTGGACCGTTCAGATCAGAGCCAAGGCCGCTCGTGGGAGGTGCCCCGGGTGCTGCAGACAAGGGACACCAAGGATCACTGGATCGATGGCGACGGTTCTTTCTGGCGGGCGATTAGCTTTATCGGCAAATCGCGGTCATATGACACGGTTAGAGATCTCGATCATGCCCGAGAAGTGGCTTACGCGTTGGGCATGTTCCAGAATCTGATCAATGATCTACCGATTGGCAAGCTGGCCGATACCCTGATGGGATTTCATATCACACCGGGCTATCTAAAGCACTACGACGCGGTGCTAGACAGATACCCCCAGCGCCGATCCAGTGAAATCGATTATGCCCGGTCATTTATCGGCCAGCGACGCGACTGGGCACACGTCCTGGAAGACGCCAAGGCCAAGGGCAAACTGTGCCTTCGCCCCATTCACGGTGATCCGAAAGTGAACAACGTGATGATCAATACCGCATCCGGCCAGGCGATCAGTATGGTTGATCTGGACACCGTCAAGCCCGGATTGATCCATTACGATATTGGTGACTGTCTTCGCTCATGCTGCAATCCATTGGGAGAAGAAACCCCACAGTGGGAACAGATCCGTTTTGAGCCCGACCTTTGTCGTGCCATGCTCCAGGGCTATCTGTCGCTGGCCGCAGAGTTTTTGACGGCCAATGATTACGACTACCTTTACGACGCCATCCGGCTGCTCCCCTTTGAGCTGGGATTAAGGTTCTTTACTGACTATCTCGAAGGCAACATCTATTTCAAGGCCAAACACGACGAGCACAATCTTGTCCGAGCGCTTGTCCAGTTCAGGCTAACCGAGAGTATCGAATCTCAGGCAGCGGAGATCCGTCAGATCGTTCAGGACATGCGATAAACAATCTGGTCATGGTCCGACGAACGCTTAGGGTGGTCGGCACGTCGGCGTCCTGCTTCTTGAATCGATCAAGACACCGCCGTTTCGGTGTCAGTGATAAACGATCCGACGCGTGCTTCATGCCAGTACTCACCACCGGTCCTAAACCGAACAAACCCCACATGACCGCCCCATTGAGGCACCTCGAGCATCAGGTGTTCGCTCACACGCGCCTCTTCAAAAGGAAAACAAGCGTCTGTCAGGAGCGGGTCGTCTTGGGCGTTGATCAGCAGCGTGGGTGTTCTGATCTCCCTTAACCAAGGCCTGCAGCTGCTACGCGACCAGTAGTCGCGGGCATCGGCAAAACCGTTTAGCGGAGCGGTATAACATTGGTCGAAGTCGGCGATCGTTTTGATATGACGCAACGATGAACCCTGAACGGCCCCGACCCGCCCGGTGCGCATCTTGCGGACTTTTTTCTTCAATAACCAGATCATACGATGCATGTAGATCCGATTGGCCGGTGCCATGATCCGCTGCACACACGATGCCAAATCACAGGGCACCGATACCGCCGCTGCCCGGCACAGCGGCGCCGGGACAGACGTGCCACGTTCGCCAAGATATTTTAAGATCAGGTTGCCGCCCAGGCTCAAACCGATCAGTCCAATCTGGCGGTACCGGCCTGACCGGAGCACCGCTTGGATCGCGGTCGTGACGTCGTCGGTGCCACCGGCGTGGTAGAAGCGAACCGATCGGTTCGGGACGCCGCTGCATCCGCGTAGATTCAATGCCGCGGCGTCCCAACCGCGACGGTTTAAAGCGGCGGCCATGGCACGAACGCCCGCCTCTCGGGCGCTGGATTCCAGTCCGTGCACGATTAAGACCGCGCAGTTGGCGTCGATGCAAGACCAATCAATGTCCAGAAAGTCACCGTCGGGGGTGTCAATGCGCTGCCGTACATAGCCGATCTGTGGTCCACGACGAAACAGTGCAGGGAAAATCGTTTGGGCGTGGCCGTGGCGCAACCAGCGAGGAGCGACATAGGTTGACCGGCTAACAATGGGCACCGAACTATCTTACGCCAACCGAACACGACGGTTGCTTGTTCGCTGGTTACCGCCACTTGGCGTCGGGCTGGCACTGACCCCGTTGTGCCCGGTCATCGCGGCGATTCGGGTCTGCTGAGCTCTAAACCCTGCACCAGACGATCGCGTCAAGTGGGCGGTCACTGTCTGCCATCGGCCCGGCGCTGCCTCGTGGCTTTTTGCCACCAACAGGTCATGGCGGTTACATTGCTGGGCCGTCCCATGGGGGATGTAAGGGCTTCATAATGAGTATCACGGTCTGCAAGTTTGGTGGAACCTCATTGGCTGACGCAGCACAGATCCGCAAGGTCTGTAAGATCGTTCAGGCCGATCCCGATCGCCGGTATATCGTCCCATCGGCCCCTGGCAAGCGCCACCATGAGGATCGGAAAATTACGGACCTGCTATACCTCTGTCACACTTACGCCCTGCAGCGGATTCCCTTCGACGACGTGTTTGCGCTGGTGACCCAACGTTATCGAAAGATCGTCAGCGCACTGGAGCTCTCGATCGATATCGACAGCCTCTTGGACAAAATCCAACAAGATATCACCGAGGGCGCCAGTGTTGATTATGCGGCCAGTCGGGGAGAGTATCTTAGCGGCCAGATCGTAGCCGCTATGCTGGACTACACGTTCGTTGACGCGGCGGACATCATTCATTTTGACACCGCTGGCGTTTTGGATCCTGACCGCACACAGAAACAGGTCAACCAGCGCCTAAAGCACGTCGAGCGAGCGGTGATACCGGGTTTCTACGGTTGCTTACCCGGTGGTGGGCTCAAGACATTTTCGCGTGGTGGATCCGATGTCACAGGGGCCATCATCGCGCGCGGCGTGGGTGCGAGAGTCTATGAGAACTGGACTGACGTCAGTGGTATTCTGATGGCCGATCCACGCATCGTCGAACACCCTAAGACGATCGATGTCATTACGTATCGTGAACTTCGCGAATTGGCCTATATGGGTGCGACAGTGCTACACGACGAAGCGATATTCCCGGTGCGGGCCGCGGGGATCCCGGTCAATATCCGTAACACCAATCGGCCCGACGACGCCGGCACCCAGATCGTTTCTGAAGCACAGTCGGTGACCCACCTGGGCATGATTAGCGGGATCGCTGGGCGGAAGGATTTTACCGTCATCGCCGTTGAGAAAGCGCTGATGAACCAGGAGCGTGGGTTTGGTCGGCGGCTGCTGAACGTGCTGGAAGTGCACGGGATTAGTTTTGAGCACATGCCCAGCGGTATTGACACGATGAGCGTCGTGGTTCGAGACTCGCAGCTAAACGGCAAACTCGAAAAAGTGCTAGAAGAAATCCGCCAGGAGTGTCGTCCGGACGTGCTGGAGGTTTACCCCCACATGGCCCTGATTGCCACTGTGGGCCGAGGGATGGCTCATACCCCGGGCATCGCAGCCAAACTCTTTGATGCCCTTGCTCGCGCTCAGATCAACATTAGAATGATCGACCAGGGCTCAAGCGAGATCAATATCATCGTCGGGGTTGAGACCGCCAGCTTCGAAGAAGCCGTCAGAGTGATCTATCACACCTTCGTCGGTTAACCCGATGCCCGACTCGGCATGACTTCACGGGACAAAGACCCGATCACTGGCGATCGTTTTGGCCACGGGTGTCTGAAACCGAACCATCAATCTGCCACTGTCTGGTGCACGGCCATCGGTTTGGTGTCATACAAAGCTGTCTGTGGAATATCTACACCAGACGATCCTGGCCACCTGGACACCTCTACCCAAGCAAAAATACTTGCACAAAACGCACACCGGCGGATCATCGTTGTCTGTACGATGGTCGAATGGTTGTGATGACCGCCTCTAGCGTGTCGCTCCTATTCAAAAAGTGATCGCCGTGTCTTCACCTACGCTACAGTTCCTGGCCTTTGGCTTATTTAGTTTCGCGTGCCTATCCGGGGGCTACACGGCACGCCGAAGAGGTTGGCTCAACGAGGAGGCCAGCCGGCCGATCCACCTGCATACTGTGGTTTGGGTATGGTCGCTGGCTTGTCTGCTTAGCCTGTGGCGGATCCCACCCCGTACCGAAAACCTATGGCTTCTTGTGATCCAACCGCTCCTGATGATCTTCGGCGCCTGTGCGGTGATCCCCGTGGCCAAAGTGATCGGCTGCACAAAGAAAGAGATCGGCACCATGGCCCTGGCCGCGGGGATGAGCAACAATGGGTTTACGCTGGGCGCTTACCTGTGCTACAGCGTGCTGGATCCTTCCAACGAAGCGTTGGCCTACGCCAGTGCGTTGGTCACGGCCACCACGCTGTCGGTGGTGGTCATCTTCTACCCGGTGGCTCGTTATTACAGCGGCGTGCCAAGCAAACACGAATCAACCGTTCGGATCGTTTCGGGTTACTTCCTGGACCTGCGTACCACACCGCTGTACGCCGCATTGACCGGCGTGGCACTGGCCATTTGCCAGGCACCCTACCCTGAGTTCATCGAACATTGGTATGTGCTAGACGCCCTGGTCTACATCTGTGGCTTTGGAGGGTATTTTGGGATCGGGTTAAGGCTGAGGCTGAATCATTCACTTAAGTACGTCAAACACCACGTACTGTTGGCGATCATAAAATTCGTGGCACTACCGCTGATCGCTGCGATCCTGCTATCGGTGATCGATCTGACACCGTCCCCGCTCGGCGCTATCGGGCGGCGGGTTGTACAGATTGAAGCGGCGACACCCGTGGCGATCATGACGGTCATGCTGGCCAATCTGTTTCATTTAGATGTTCGAATGGCCAGCGTCATCTGGGTCTGGAACACCCTGTTTTTTGTCGCCTTGCCGCTACCGGTGATCCTTTACTGGGCGGCGTAGGTCAGACCCCTTACGCCGATACATGCCGGACGATATCGATCATGCCCATCGCACCCAGCACGACACTGATGATGCCGTTTAGGGTAAAAAACGCCATGTGAATCTGGTGCGTCTTAGAACCCCACACCAGAGCGTGTTCAATGATCAGCAAGACGACCACCACGATCACGCCCATGCCAAAGGCGACGTGAAGCACCGGACTGATGTACCACAACACCACCAACGCCGCCACGGCCAGTACATGCAATAGCCGGCTGGCCCATAAGGCCCGATTGACACCCAACCTGGCCGGCATTGAAAACACACCCGTTGCACGATCACTTTGCACGTCTTGCAGTGCGTAGATAATGTCAAACCCGGCAACCCAACACATCACCATGAGCGCCAAAAGGTAAACGGCAGGGCCCGACAAAAAACTGGGCTGAATCGCTATAACCGCCGCTAACGGGCTCAGGGCCAACGCGGCGCCCAGCCACAGATGACACAGCCAGGTGACCCGCTTGGTGAAGCTATAGCCGACGAGCCAGAGAAGGACCAGAGGCGAAAGGACCAAGGGGTAGACGTTCCCGTCTAGAAGCCAGAACCCACCCGTCGCCAGGACAAAGAACAACGCAAAAACCCCGACACACCCGAGAACGAAGCGCCGGTTCAATCGGCCGGCGGGAATCGCACGGGCGGCGGTTCGCGGGTTGACACGATCAATCGTCGCGTCGGCCCAACGATTCGCCGTCATCGCGGTGGTCCTGGCCAGGACCATACAAAGGACCATCAACAGCAGCGCCACCGGATCGGGTAGAATGCGGTCGTCGGCCACCGCAAGAAAGGTGGCCAGCAGCCCAAACGGGAGCGCGAATATCGAGTGGCTGACCTTGATGTCAGCGGCCAACAAGGCCAGACGGTCAATAAAACCCATGTCTGAAGCACCGATAGACGGGACGATCGCCATTGACCGATAGTTTACCGCATGGGACGGTAACGGGTCTGACGATCGCGGTCGCTCAGACACCCATCCGAGCCTGTTCCTGCTCCGACCCTGTGGAACCCGGATGACCCCAACGGACGGCCAAATCGTGCTTGACTGCCACCAGGTCCAACACACGACCAACCACAAAATCCACAAGATCATTAATGGTCTTCGGTAACATGTAAAAACCCGGATTGGCCGGGCACATCATCGCCCCAGCCTCAGTGGCAAGCTGCATGTTGCGCACTTCGATCATGCTGATCGGCATTTCACGGTGGACCAATACCAAGCGACGACGCTCCTTAAGCGTCACGGCCGCAGCGCGATGGAGTAAATTTTCGGCTCGGCCGTGGGCCACGGCCGACAGTGTGTTTGAAGAACATGGGATTACGATCATCCCGTCATGCACAAACGAACCGCTCGCAATCACGGCACCCACGTCGCGGTAGTGGTGAAGTTTGATCAAGCGCCGCGACCTTGGCGGTGAAGCACCGCGACCGGAGTCAGGTTGCTCCGGCAAGAGGCTGTCGTTGGCTTGGCGATCCGCTTGAACGCTGGCCGTCAGGGCCTCGAGGTCAACCCCCTCCATCCCCAGCTCGTCGTGGAGCATGCGTTGGCCGAGCGGCGACACCACCAAATGCGTTTCGACACCGGCTTTCACCAACAATTCAATCAATCGGCGGGCGTACGCCGCGCCACTGGCACCGCTGATACCGACGACGATCCGTTGGTTCATTGACAACCTCTTTTAATCTACTGACGTATGGCGCCTTTTATGCACGCGATTTGATCGCCACATGTCGTTGTTCGTCTCCCACCGGCGTTCGCATGCGTCGCACAACCGGGATTCACAGGGATCGGCATCGAGGCCTTACTGAGACACCCATCAATCGCACCGTGAGGGGTTTGCTGGCTCACGACCAATTGTAGGCCCATCGGTGACCCGTGTGGTCGAGCAGGCAACCTTTAGGACGTATCCCGTTTAATAGATAGCTCGATGCCTCGAGGTTCGTGCTTGAGTTGAAGGGAAACGATGCGGATCTTCTGATTGTTGAGCTTGAGTACAGGGTCAAAAATTTGACCGTCAAAGGTCTCGGTAATCTTCGATGCCATGTCCGCCAATTCAGAGGACGACTTGGCTTGTTTTTCAACCGCTTGGCTGAGGGTCTTCACCGCCGGGATCCGTAATCGTCCACCTTTGATTTTTACGATCCGGATCCTGGCTTGGCCGGCTTGATCGTTCTGTGATTTGTCGATCTCAATGCGGGTTACCGCGCTGACCACCTGCTTGAGATTGGGTTTGTCAAACTTAAAAGCAATCACAAGATTGTCGCCTTCAATCGCCACCATGGGGTCGGTCACATACTCTGGAATAGAGGTGCCTTGATTGCTTGCCCAATCCTTAAGACGCTGATCGATCCACGCGTTGACCTCTTCGATACTCAGGGAGACGGTCTTGGTTACGTGGGGTTGGACGGTTCCAATCAGGGCGGTCACCGCGTCGTTGCCTTGGCTGACATTTGAAACGTTTGAGGTGTTTGAGCTCGCTGGGCTATTGACCGGCACGGCGTTAAATTCTTCGAGAATTCGACGCTCGACGGACTGGGCCAACGCCAACCGTTCCTGAACGGTTGTACGCTGAAGGTATTGCTGGTGGTCCTGCCAGTAAACCGGCGGTGACCGCCACAACCAGTAACCACGACCTACCACCAGTGCCACCAGGACCAACAACACCCCCAGCACCACCGGTAGGCTTAAACCGCGTTGACGTGCGAGATTGACGTGAACCGACAAGTCTTGTGGTGGCGTGTGGATTGATCGGGCTTGCCAGCTTGCAAGCAGCTTCATCGGTATTCGTGCGTCGCTCGTCGTGGCACTGGGCATTGGTTACACCTTGGATGACTGATCTTTGACAAGGAAAATGTGAGCCGCAAGCACGGTCGAATTTGCCTCTGGTCGCGAGCGTACCCGATACCAAGCCCACCGGGAAGATACCGTCACCGACTCAAAACCACAACCTATCGAACACCAAGCACAAACAGACGCCGTCGCCGACCTTCGAGGGTCGACCAGGCATACTTCCGGCGTTAGCCACGTGCCTTCAGGCGGTACACCGCCGCGATCAGTTCCTGTACGTCGTCGGGCTGTTCGACGTCGCCGCTGGTGACCTGTTCGATCCAGTTCAGTGCTTGAGCACGATTCTCACCCAACTGCAGCAGGACGTCCATCGCTTGACGAGCCACACTCAAATGCCCTGCGTGCTCCTGACCCCTTGAAGAAAGCGGATCAGCGGCTTGGGACCGATCCAGCGCCGCGGTGCTGATGAACCGATCCACCTTCCCGTGAAGGGTCGCAACAATCGTCTCGGCGGTACGACGACCGATCTCGGGCAAGCTCTGCAACATGGCCACATCGCGATCAGCGATCGCCGCAGCCATCTGGCCGATATCCAACGCCATCGATCGCAGCGCTTTACGGTTACCGATGCCTTTGCAGGTCGTAAACAATTCGAAGAATTGCTTGTCCAGAACGGTCAAGAACCCAGCCAAACGTGGGATCATCGTCGCCCCCTGGCCCTGCGATTCAAGAAAATATAGCGTCGACAAGGTGATCGTCTGACCGATCGAATCGCCCAGACGGCCCGCAGCAAACGCGGGTAGTAAGACCTGATATGTCAGGCTGCTATAGGTCGGCGTCACTAACGCCGCACCGTCTTCAATCGACCCGAGCACACCTTCAATCCTAGCGATCATCGCGACCGATCATACTGTGATCATACCCACAGCCACAACAGCTGCCGGTATGGAACAGGTCCTGATCCAGGTGACCCGTGGTCTTTCCAGACGTCTTTACAAGACGGGTCAGATCGCTGCCGCACGTGAAGAACGCCCGAATGGCCAATCATCGAGCAAAATAATCGACCGGCCAGACCGTGGCGCTCCGGGAGCATGCGATTGGCTTGGCATTGGACTCTGACCGAGGCGGCGGCGAGGTTGTGACGGCCGGGCCACGTCGTTACCCTGGGAGAGACTGGCCACCGGCCGGGGCTCCGCCGGACCTTCCGTGAGTTGGCGGCACGGCGGCCCCGATGACAACGCTGATATGTGCCGTTTGGGCGTGGGTTGGTCATGGTTGGATCGACCGTCAGGACATCGATGTCAACGCCCCCCTCTCGGCACTCTACTGGTTGATTAACTTACGGCCCGGTGACCACGACAACGAACGACAAACGCATGATCGTCTACTGCTGCCAAGATCTGATTTTCGCCACGAAGATCCGCTCGACGGCTCAAGCGGTGGGTCTGACCAGTGCCCCTGCATGCGACGTCGCGACTCTGACGCAACAGATCGGCCCGGCCGATGACCCTAATAACGGCCAGGAATTGGTCACCGGTGTGCTTGTGGACCTGACGATGGACCGAGTGGCGTTGGAACTGATCCAACAGGCCAAAGCACAGGAACCCGATCTGCCGGTGGTGGCGTTCGGCTGGCATGGGGCGACCGAACAGTTACAGGCGGCCCGTGACGCCGGTGCAGATCTTGTGATGCCACGGAGTCAACTGGCAGCCGACCTGCCTGCGATCCTCGAACGATATTCAGGTAACACGACGTAATTCTGATCGCGTACGATTCTTCCGTCCACATGTTCTGCTGAAACCTGGGCACGGACGTAGGCCATGCCCGATGATTCACAGCGGTGAGGATTCACCGGGCATATCGACAATGCGAATACAGACCGGCCGACCGCGGATCACGTCGAGTTCTTCGATCTTGGCCAGAGCGCGATGCACACCGCCCTGGCCGGTACGATGCGTCGTGATGACCAGGGGCACGAACCTTTCCTTGGCAGGTTCGTGCTGACGGATCGCTGACAAGCTGATACCGGCATCGCCGAGAATAACCGAAACTTTTGCCATCACACCAGGCTCGTCTCGGGCGTTGATCCGCAGGTAATAGCGGCTTTGAAGGTTGTCTGTGTCGATGGGTACCGCCGGGCCGTGACGATCCGGCCAGAGATGTAACCGGGCAAACGCCTGGGGGTACCAGCCAGACGCGACATTGAGCAGGTCGCTGACCACCGCGCTGGCGGTGGGCATCGCACCCGCCCCCGGCCCGTAGTACATGGTGTGCCCCACGGCGTGGCCATAAACAGACAGAGCGTTAAATGAGCCGTGGACCTGTGCAAGTGGCAGATCTGCGTGAATGAAACAGGGTTGCGTACGGAGACTGATCGCTGTGGACATGTGATCGCCCATGGTGACGCGCTGGGCAATCGCTAACAGCTTGACGTCGTACCCCAATTCGGCACCAAATCGGATATCGGCCAGGTCCAGTGTGTCAATGCCTTCGCATATCACCTGGTCACCGTAAACGTGCAGGCCAAATCCAATCGACGCCAGAATCGCCAATTTCTGGGCCGCGTCGCGACCGGAGACATCCATGGTCGGATCGGCTTCGGCAAAGCCCTTTTCCTGGGCCTGTTGCAAAGCGTCTCTGTAGGACGCCCCTTCACGGGTCATGGCTGTAAGGATGTAGTTAGAGGTGCCATTGAGAATACCGTACAACGCGTCGATCTGATTAGCCATCAAGCCAAATTGCAATGCGGTGATGATGGGGATCCCACCCCCACAAGAAGCTTCAAACGCAATCGAGACCTGATGTGCTCGGGCTTGGGCAAACATCTCTGGCCCGACCTGAGCAAGCATGCTCTTATTTGCGGTTACGACGTGCTTACCCATCGACAGGGCTCGTCGGACGTGCTGTGCCACCTCGCCGACACCACCGGCGACCTCGATCATGATGGGCATATCGTCGCTTGCGAAGAATACGTCTGCGTCGTCAGTCCAACGATCGACAGGAATATCACCGTTCTGACGGTGCTTGGCCGGGTCCCGGACCAAAACACGACGCAGCTCTAACGGAACACCCAGACGCCGACGATAAAGTTCGGCCTCTTCTCGCAACAACCTGGCAACCCCCCCGCCAACGGTCCCGCAGCCGATCATTCCTACACCAATCGCCTTTTGCGTCACTTGTAAACTCCAGTCTCAGACGGTCCGGTCAGGATAGCAGCGTGGCTTGTGCCAAGCCACCGCCGCCCGATCCCACACGCCACGGCCGTACGACATAGAATGATACTAATGCGAGACCCGATGGCCCTACCATCCAATGAAGAGCCCCTCATCCAGCCGGTGTGTGCCGTGTTTCGTCGGTTTCTCAAGGGCCAGGGTCTTAAGTTTACGCCAGAACGGGCCCGGATCCTCGATTCGGTGTTGTCCAAACCAGGCGTATTCGAAGCCGACGAGTTGTTGTTTGAGATGCGTCAGGGCGGACGACGTGTCAGCAAGGCCACGATCTACCGCACACTCAAGCATCTGCTTGAGGCGAAGATCATCACCGAGGTATTGATCGACTCGAAACAGGCGCATTACCAGCTAAGCATCGGGCGCGAACCGCAAGGGTATCTGGTGTGTATGGAGACGCACCAGATCATCGAAGTCGATGCACCGGCGCTGAGCGCAATCCGTGACCGGATCTGCCGTGAACACGGGTTTGAACCTGTCAGTCACCGATTCGTGATCTACGGAGTGTCACCCGACGCCGCCGAACCCACCGATAATGGTGACGCTCAGGACATTGACCCGCGTTAGGCGCGGCCGCCTGGCTTTGGGCCGTTGCGATTCGCTACGCCCGGCGGCTGCCCGTTGTTTGATCCACCTGTGAACGGTACGCATCTACGCATGCCTTAACCGTGTTGAGATCATCTAACTCTATTCAGCCTATGGCCGCGGACAAGACGCGATAGGTCACTACTTTTTTCGATGGACATTACTCCTCGTCGAGGTCTGCCTGCTCGACCGGTCGGCTAATGACATAATCGCCTTGGGCCCATCTGCCCAAGTCAACCGTCCGGCAACGGTCACTGCAAAACGGAAAAGTTGGCTGGTCTTCACGCACAGGCTTCCGGCAGATTGGACAAGAACGCTTTCGGTCGTTGTGGTTTTGATTTTTTGCCATCATTGAGATACCGCGACAATAGCCTAGAAAAATTATGGAGCACCGTCGTCGGTCTTTAGGGCATCAGGCGCAGATCGAGGGTCGCTCTCGGCGCGGTGGCCACCGACCACGACTTCTTCTAACGCGTTGAACAGAGGCCCGGCCCTGGGACGCCAGGAACCGTGGCCTGTGACACACAAGCGACGATGATGATCAGGCTCATGCGCCATCAGGACCTCAAGCCGGTCTACCGGCAGCTGGTCCGCTAACCGGTCCGCCCACTCGACCGCCACCACCGCCTGCTCAAACAGGTCGCTGCCCCACCCGATCGAATCCGGATCATCCAAACGGTATGCATCGACATGTAACAAAGTAGATTGTCCTCGCGGACAATCGTATTGCTGAACCAATACATACGTCGGACTGGACACCACAACCGGGTCGATGCCCAATCCCATGGTTAGGCCACGAACCAATTGCGTCTTACCGGTACCCAACTCGCCAATCAACGCGACAACGTCACCGGCTTGGGAAAATCGCGCAATGGCGTACCCCAAAGCCGACGTGGCGTCGGGCGACACCGAGTCACCGGTCCAAGTCGCGTCTGACGGGTCCGACATGGCCTGCAGATCGACCGCGTTCATTGGTGCTCCCACCCCAATTGATCAACCGACTGACGGGACCCATCAGGCATTCTGACGATCACGATTGGGCCTGGGCCGCTGGGTACCATCCGGCCTATCTGACTAATCCGAACGCCATCGATCTGGTTCGGCAACGCTGACTCGGCGTCCTGAGCAGGGATCGTAAAGCACAGCTCGTAGTCCTCGCCGTCGCCCAGCGCGTGCCGCCAAGGTGACGACCCATCTTGGGCCGCTGACCGGTGCGCCGCGGCGCTAATCGGAATCCGATCCGCCCAAATTTCTGCCGCCAATGGTAACCGGTTGGGGTGGGTACAGAGACGCGCCAAGTCTATCGCTAACCCGTCACTCAGATCGATCATGCAGTGTAGCGCCAGTCCGGGATTGGCTGCCAATCGTCGGGCGGTCTCAAGGCGGGGTTCAAAGTCTAGATGATGCGTATACCCATCGATCGTCAAACCGCTGCCACCCAAATCACCGGTGACACACACACAGTCGCCGACCTGTGCCCCGCCTCGCGTAACGGGGCGAATCCCGTCTGGCTCAGCAAACACGGTCACCGTCAATAGCAACGGGTGATCCCAAATCGATATGTCACCGCCGACCAATGGACAGCAGTAAGACCCAGCCACGTGGCGCATGGCGTCAAAGAGGCGGTGGGCCGCATCGGTCCCGAAACAACGCGGCAACGAAGCGGCGACGACCGCGGCGGTGGGACGGGCTGCCATGGCGGCAACGTCCGACAGGCTCCGCGTGATGGCCTTGCGGGCAACTTTCTCCAACGGCGTCGACCCCACGTCGACATGCACACCGTCTGCGACCTGATCCACCGTCACCAGCACATCCGAGTCACCTAAGCGCACAACAGCCGCATCGTCCCCCGGCCCGACTGTCACCCGACCGGGCAACGTCGCGCTAGCGGCATACACGTGCTCAAGCAGCTCACGCTCACGCATCACCAGCGTTATTGTAGCCAATCACACCGTTGGCAGATGAGACGCAACCACGTATATTTTGACCGCGTCAAGATCATCTAACCGCCTTAAGGACAACCCCGTGTACGAAAATCGATCGGCCATGACTTTTTGTAAATGGAGATGCATACATGCGATTCGAAAATAGAATCCACGCAGACTGATGACGCTTTACGACACACATGAGGGCATGCGTGGGCTCTATGACCGGTCTGACGGTCACGGGAAGATTCAAAGTTTCGGCAACCGATACACTCGGCAGGCGAACTCCGGTACGCAACCGATGGCATCGCCACGGGTGTGATCGTTGTAGAAACACGCGCCACGACCGTGACGCCACGTCACCGGACAATCCGCATTTGAGATGGTCGGTGATCTAGGCCGCTAGTATGGTTAGATATCGGCCGCCACGTTGGCTTTGACCGCGTCGGAGTGAGGTTGGCTGGCTCGATCCCAACGAATCAAACCCGGCACGCCAACACCCTGGATGTGCTGACCGCCAGGAATAACTCGCAGGGAAAAACCGTGGCGGCCACTTGTTGTCGGCGTGGCCGAGCCGACGAACCGATGCCGACCATCGCCCAAGTCTTCTTCATGTTGCAGATCGTAGGTCCCGGTATGATCGATTCGGCCGTCGTTGTCCAACAGGCCCACATAGATTTGAACACGGACTTCATCGGACCGCAGCTGCCCCAAACAGACCAGCGCCGTGACTTCCAACTGCTGGCCAACACCCAGGAGGCGACTGGTATTACACTGAACGTCTTCAAAGTGGATCTTGTCCCAGCACGAACGGAGCCGCTGCGTCTGACTGACAACCGCTTCGGTCACTTTCATACCATCCTGGGATAGCTGCTTGGTGCGCTGGGAAGAAGGCAGATAGAGCTTTTCAACGTACTGCTTGACCATCCGGTTGGTATTGAACCGGGGAGCCAGTGATGCGATGCACTTTTTCATGCGTCCCACCCACTGACGCGGGTGACCGTGCTGATCACGATCATAAAACATCGGGATGATATGGTGTTCAAACAGGTCATAGAGAGACTGGCTTTCGATGTCATCTTGGCCTTCGATATCCGAGTAAACCTCTCCGCGCCCGATGGCCCAACCCAAATCTGAGTCGTACGCTTCGTCCCACCACCCGTCCAGAACCGAGCAGTTTAGCACGCCGTTGAGCGCCGCCTTCATGCCGCTGGTCCCACTGGCCTCCATGCCCCGGCGAGGCGTGTTAAGCCACACGTCACATCCCTGAACCAGGTATCGTGCAACGCGAATATCGTAATTCTCCAAGAACACAATCTTGTGGCTGATCTCGGATTGACGAGCGAAGTGAATAATCTGGCGGATCAAGTCCTTGCCCCCGCCGTCTGCAGGATGAGCCTTTCCGGCAATGATAAATTGGAGCGGCCGATCGCCGCGTTGAAGCATCCCGCGCAGACGATCGGGGTCGCGTAGGAACAGATTGGCCCGCTTGTATGTGGCAAATCGTCGAGCAAAACCCACGGTCAGCGCGTTGGGGTCGAGTCGCTCGGCGATCAAGCGGGCCTGTGCGGGGTTGGTACCACGAGCCTCCATTTGGCGACGGAGATTGCGGCGAGCCCAGATGATCAACTCATGTCGGCGGTGCTCATGGACGCGCCACAACTCTTCATCGGGCACTTCGCTGACCGCCCGCCACACCGTCTGATCGGCGGGCTTGTTCTGCCACTGCGATCCGAGGTAGCGATCGAACAACGCGATCAGATCACTACTCAGCCAGCTGCGAGCGTGCACGCCGTTGGTCACATGATCAATAGGGATCTCAAGTTCGGGCACACCCGGCCAGATGTTCTGCCACATTGACCGGCTAACCTTACCGTGCAGCTGGCTAACACCGTTGGCCCAGTCTGCGGTGCGGATCGCCAACACAGCCATCGAAAAAAACTCGCTCTTGTCGTACACGTTTTCTCGCCCCAGGGCCAGAAGCCCTTCCATATCCAACTGCAATGCCGGGTGATAGTGGCTAAAGTAACGCTCGACAATATCGGGAGGGAAACGGTCAATTCCGGCGGGCACCGGCGTGTGGGTGGTAAAAATGTTGCCCGCGGCGCAGTATTGTCTTGCTTGGTCAAAGCTCATCCCATGCGTATCGATCAGCGTGCGGATTCGCTCTAGTGACAGAAATGCCGAATGCCCCTCGTTCATATGAAAAACAGTTGGTGTGATGCCACAGGCGGTCAGGGCCCGGATCCCCCCGATCCCCAGCACGATCTCCTGCCGAATCCGCATCTCCATGTCACCGCCGTAGAGCTGACTGGTGATCGCGCGATCGGCTTGATCGTTCTCGGGAACGTTGGTGTCTAAGAGATACAGATCGACGCGACCCACGCGGACCTTCCACACACAGATGAAGACCTCACCGCCCGGCATGTGAATGGAGACGCGGATCTGCCGGCCGTCGTCGTCGCGCACGCGTCTGATCGGCAGGTTTGAAAAGTCCAGATCGGGATAATATTCCTGCTGCCAACCATCGGCGTTCAAGTACTGCTGAAAATAGCCGTGCCGATAGAGCAGCCCGACACCCACCAGCGGGAGCCCCAGTTCGGCGGCCGATTTGAGGTGATCGCCCGCCAGACACCCCAGTCCACCGGAGTAGATCGGCAAGCACTCGGTCAGGCCGAACTCGGCACAAAAATAGGCGATGCTTAAGTCGTGCGTGCTTTCGGGTAAGGTGGTGTGCCAGGGCGTTCGTTCCATATGGCGCTGAAGATTGTCCACAACGCGACGCATCGTCGTAAGGTACCCTTCATCGCGAGCGGCCGCTTCGAGTGTTTCTTGCGGGCAGTTGCCCAGCATCCGCACCGGATTGTGATTGAAACTGTGCCAGAGGTTCCGGTCGAGTCGCACAAACAGGTCCACCGCTTCGGGATGCCAAGCCCACCACAGGTTGTTGGCAATCGTCAGCAATGGTTCCAGCGGCGCAGGTAATGACGGCACCACCTTGAAGGGACGGATCCTGGCCACATCAGGACTGATCATGTGTCAATTCCCTGGGAACATCCCGGATGAATACCCGCCTGGCCAGCGACGTGTTCCTGCCCCGCCACGGCCTGCGACAATCTCAGGACCCTATCCGAAGCCCTCCAAATCCGACAGGCAGATGTACGCTCGGACCCGTTAACGACCCCTTCCTACCGGGTTTGTTCGTTAGATGGTGTCCTGTATCTAGACCTATATCGACCCACACGAACTCAGGCTTGAAGATGTTATTCGGACGGGTCATCCAAATCAGGCAAGCGACCGCTGCTCGCCGACGCTGCTGCCACAAGTGACTCAATCCGGCCAAGTGTTCGGTCCACCTGAGCCCTAAAGGCATTGTAGGGAAACAGCACTGTGATCGCGACGATGAGTCCCGCCGCCGTCGTCAGCAGCGCTTCGGCAATCCCCTGCCCCACGTCTCTTGGATCGGTGAGCATTGACTGGTCTGACAAAATTTGGAAACTTGAGATGATCCCAAACACTGTACCGAGAATGCCAAGCATCGGTGCGGTGGTAATCACTGTCGAGAGCGTGGGCATGAAACGCTCTAACGTCGACCGCTGACTCTGTATGACTTGAACAGCCACCGCGTCGTTGAGTGGTTCGTCCAGAAGCGCAACGACCACCTGACCATAGACGCTGTCATCTGCTCGGGCCACCGACCGGGCGGCCGACAGATGCCCGTGCCGTAAGAGTCGGGCCATCTGTTCGACCTCAGACAGACGCCGTGGGTGATTGGTCCGGTACCAAAACCAAAGACGCTCAATCGCCAGCGTCATGGCCAGCACGCTCATGGCCAACAGTGGCCACATCACCACACCGCCACGCTGAATCAGGAGCCAAACACTGTAGAACACAAGCTTGCCCTATTGGAGGAGCTGGTCTTCTCTAGGTTGCGGTCAATTGAAGCATCCGCATAACCTCGGCAACGATGTGGTCCCGGCTCAAGCCCGTATAAGCCAAGACATCTTCAATCGTGCGTCCACTCTTCGGGATTTTCCGGACATACATCTGAGTAACCGTAAAACCTCCGCCATCGGCTGACACAGCATCAGCGACCGCTCCACCGATCCCACCACCGTAATTATCTTCAAGTGTCAGCACCATTCCGTTGTTCTCGTTGGCAAGGTCGAGAATCGCGTCGGTGTCAAAGGGCAAGCAGTACAGGTCCACCAGTGTCGCATCGATGCCCTGGGCGTCGAGCTGCTCTAATGCCTTGTTGGCTTCGTGGACCATGTAACCCGAGGCCACAATCAGCAGATCACGGCCCTCAGACAGGACCTCGTGTCCGCCGAGTCGAAACGTATCGTTATGACCATAAAGAAACTCGACTTCAGGTCGGATGGTGCGCATGTAGCAGGGGCCGGGGTGCTCAGCCATCGCCAGGGTCAAGGCAAAAGCTTGGTACGCGTCGGAAGGCTGCAACACGTAACACCGCGGTTGATGATCACTATCCTTTGTCGAAGACAATGATCTGAACCAGGCGACATCTGGCAAGCTCATTTGACTTGGCCCATCGGCGGCAAGCGTAATACCGGCGTGTGAACCGACAATTTTGATGTTTGCGCCGCTGTTGACAGCCATCTCAATCTGGTCGTAGCCCCGGGTGACAAACTTTGCGAACGTGGAGGCAAACGGCACCTTACCGCCGGCGCTTA
Organism: Phycisphaeraceae bacterium; assembly: GCA_965222495.1. Taxonomy (GTDB): domain Bacteria; phylum Planctomycetota; class Phycisphaerae; order Phycisphaerales; family Phycisphaeraceae; genus CBDCUA01. Next base: position 906,589 of record CBDCUA010000006.1, read on the forward strand.
GACCGGCGGCAACCGAAAACATGTTCTGTTCGCCGATTCGACACTCGAAGAAACGGTCACTGAGTGCCTCGTCGTCACAAAAGTCTTGGGCGAAAGTGGAGTTCTTAACATCAGCGTCAAGGCTGACCACCTTTGGATCAACGTGCCCCAATGCCCGCAATCCAATGCCATAGGCTCTGCGTGTGGCCATTTTGCCTTTGGCCAGCAGGTCTTCCATGCCAAATTGCTTGATCGCGTCGGGAAAACTCACCGGCGTGCCGACCGATCGCGACGGTGGCTTATTAGGGCTCATCAGGCCTACCCGCAGCGGCATATCCGCGGCGGCGCCGATCTGTCGTCCCATCTGATCTAACTCTTGCATCACCTGCACCAGCTCTTGGCCGGTGGCCGGTTTGCCATGGTGACCTTGACCTTGGGTCGAAACACTGCCCCAACCCTTGACCGTCTTAGCGACGATCGCGACAGGTGCGGCTTCAGGGTCATACATGGCCTGTGCGTGAGTGCTTAACGCCTCTTGGATCTCATTAGGCTTATGCCCATCGATCGTCAAGACCGTGTACCCCGCGGCCTGGATCTTATGGGCCAAGACCTCAGGCGTCTGCTGATCACTGACCTTATCGGATTGGCCGTACGCGTTGCAGTTGAAAATCGCGCAGACACTGTTGAGGTGATGCTCTCTAATAAAGTCAATCGCCTCCCAAATCTGGCCCTCCCGGCTTTCCCCATCACCGATAACACAGAAAATACGTCGGTCGATGCCGTCGAGCCTGGCGGCACACGCCAACCCGGCTGACACGGATAAGCCCTGACCAAGCGATCCGGTCGCCGCATCGAAGAATGGAAAGCCTTCGATCGGATTGGGGTGTCCATCGATGGGAGAATCGATCGCTCGAAGTGTCATGGCGTCCTGGAGGGTCATCGGCCGGCGTCGAGCCGGATCCTTGCCCACCCATACACCGCGATCGGCACAGGCGGCATACACAATCGGAACCGCATGCCCCTCGCTGAGGATCAGGCGATCGCTGCAGGGATGTGACGGGTTGGCCGCCTCGTACCGCATATGGCTGTACATCAGGACAGTCACCAAGTGTGCTAGGCTGGCGGCAGACGTGGGGTGACCTGAACCTGCTGAATCGGTCATTTCATAGCAGTGTTTGACGAGCTCAATCGCCTTGGCGTGTATCGTCGAATCGAATGACATAAGCCTACAGTCCTTTTCCGTAATCGATACTAAAGCGGGCAGACCGCGGGTATTATTGTTTGAAACGATGACGCTCGCAACGCCGCAGGCCCACAGTCATGACGGTGCTGATAATGATCCCCACCCGCCACGACGCGGTCACACCAAAATCGCATAACCCACCGACGCCGCGGATCACGATCACCGTGACCGATCCGTGCAGTTCAACTGGGCACCTGGGCCAAACGTGATCGCATTTTTCCCTTGCTGTTTCGATTGCAAGGCCATCTTATCGGCAAGGTCTAACAATTGCTGGGGCGTACGCCCGTCCCAAGGAAATCCCGCCAACCCGCCAGAAATGGTCAGTGTACCTGGGGCTTCGTGCCCGAGCTTGGGAAAACGAGCGGCGCAAATCGCCTTTTGAAAACGCTCGGCCACCTCAATAGGGTCATGCGGATGGGCGCTATGGGGCCGACGGGGACCAGCGGAATCCCAAAAGATCACCGCAAACTCGTCTCCACCGATTCTGGCCACCACATCGTGCTCACGCACCAAGGATTGCATCAACTTGGCCGTTTCGCAAAGGATTTCGTCACCGGCAAGGTGACCGTAACGATCATTGTAAATCTTGAAGTCATCGATATCGAACACCAGAAGCGACACGTAAAATCGCTGGACAGCAGCCCTGGCCAACAATGTCTTTAGAAACTGATTGAAATATCTGCGGTTCCACAAGTCCGTTGTTTCGTCACGCATCGCCAAACGTCGTAGGCGATCGAGCTGGCGCTTCAGCGCCAACCACCGACCCAGCCACCGACCCCAGGGCTGCAGTTGTTCAATGGATATCGGTGGGCCTGCCGACAACCGTCCCATGCGCTGGGCCTGATCCCCCACTGGGACACTGACGTGGTTCTCTGGTACCCGACCTGACGGTTCCGACCAGACCACCGCCCCTCCGACGCTGGCCGTGATTCTCTGTAATGCGATCTGACGTATCACCTGATCACCGTCGCCCTGTAACAGACGATCGATCAGTTCTGTATCAGATTCTTCTATCTGATCAGGGCCTGCCTGCCGACGCGGCAAGACTTTTTCATCTTCTGACGAGTCGTCGGACGCAGCCAACGGACCAGATGCACCTTGGGCGAGGATCTGATCGTGTGGCAGACTGTGCTTGATTAGCCAAGCGCTTTCTTCGGTCCACTGATGATCGTCGAGCGTGAGCGTATCTCCCAGTGCCTTGACGAGCTGGACGGCTTCGATCGGTTCATACAGACACTGATCAAATCCCGCCGCAACGGCACGCTCTGCGTCAACCAAACGTTTGGGCGAAGCCAATACCAAAAACCGCGATTCGGGCGCTAGCCTTCGCAACGTCTGGGTCGTGCTTTCTATGGTTTCGTCTAGGTCCTCGATCCGAACAATCAGCGACGAAGGCGGGTCCACCGCGATCTGCCCCAAAGCCATAAAGCAATCGGACGCAACCTGAATCAGATCATCACACCCTGCACCGTCCAGTTTCTCACTGACCTGCTCAGCCCACAACGCATCCCCCACCACGAGAATCGTACGCCGCTCTTGCCCTACGACGGCGGCTGCTTGATCGATGGTGTGTGAGAACGGTTCTAGCATGATCGGTCATCACTCCATGTCACAGCCGTTGGCTTGATCGTCCTGATCCTGACCCGGACCAATGAGCATCGACAGTTCCTGCTTCGTCAGCAGTGGTTCGGGCATCGGTTCGGCGTGTGGCGATTCTTGCTGATCTTCATGATCGGATCTGGACATCGTGGCGGCTGCGCTGCCCAAATCGCCCAGGTCTGCAGACAAGTCACACCTGCCAGACGATGTGGATTCTGAGCGGTGACGGGGCGTCCCGTTGCCCGGAGAACTTGGTCGATCTGGCGTCGCGCTTGTGTGTGGGTCCAGCCTCAGAAGCTTAGGCAGGCCACCAGGATGACGAGCTCCATACCCCCAACACGCCACATGTGGATAATAGCGCCGTACAGCGGCCAATAGCTGTGATAAGCGCCGCACCGTTTCGGGGCGATTGACAATCACCACCGCATGCCGATTGAACGCCAATTCGGCCATGACCTGGACCGACTCTTTGATGATAAGCGGCACGGCTCCCCGGTCCTCCAATCCCTCGAGCAGCGCCCGCGGGCGATCTGCATCGTCATGGACAAGCACAATGCACCGACAATGCTTTTGATCGCGATCGCCACTAGACAGACGATCTGACGACGATTCATCTCCCATAACTTAATTCTACCACGCTAAGAGCTCTTGTCCCAGCATATCGCTAATCGATCCTGCCGGCACCATCGCTCCGGGTCAGCGTCGCCCCCACCTCAAAGCCAGCCATACAAGCACCAACGAAGGCCTGACACGCATCGCGTGTTTGCGTGGGCAACCGAAACACCATAACTCTTTGTTCATCCTCTATCCGCGCTTGCAAAGGGTGTACGAGGGTGAATCCAGATGGGAAGACTTCAGATACAACCGCCATCGGACAGCCCCATCAACGCGTCAGGCTGTGCCGATCATGGCGATTTTTCAGTACGCTTCGAAGAAACGGTTGGCCGTACCATCAGGCCCGATCCCCACGTGAACCTGACGGCTGCAGCGGGGACAACGACCGCAGTAGGCGGTGCCCTCGACGTTACGGTAGATACGACTGTAACTGTGACAGCATCGCCAGTAGATGCTCAACCAGGGTCGACTCTGCATCTTATTGTTGGAGTTTGTGTTTAAGCAAGCATGCCGCGGCATACGGACGCCATCGATATCGACAATGTAATCTGGACTGACCATTCCAGCATCTTCATCGACCATTGTGCCGATGTGACTGAAAATCAAATCTATCAACCTGAGGGACATCCTCTAGGCAAGATGCGCTTCGCTGTGCAAGGTTTTTGCTTTGGTCGATCACCGCCCGATCTAAAACCCGAGGCGGTCACTTATCGGGAGATTGAGCCTCCAGATCGTCGCCATCTTGAACCTCGGGTGACCATTGGATTCCGTTGGCTTTTAGCGTCGCCAAACGAATTTCGTCAAACAACTGAGTGTTCTCTCTTAGGAATCGCTTGGCGTTCTCGCGGCCTTGACCTAGACGAACGTCGCCATAATTAAACCACGCACCCGATTTGGTCACCACATCACTTTCCACACCCAAATCCAGTAGGTCGCCCGCCGCGCTAATGCCCTCTTCAAACATGATGTCAAATTCAGCCTGTCGAAACGGAGGGGCGACTTTGTTCTTTACCACACGAGCACGTACCCGGTTACCCACCGCTTGGTCGCCATTCTTGATCGAAGCCGTACGCCGGATATCCAGCCGGACTGAGGCATAAAATTTCAACGCCCTGCCCCCTGGTGTGGTCTCAGGATTACCAAACATGACACCGATTTTTTCTCGGATTTGATTAATAAACACCACAGTGCACTTGCTACGATTGATTGCACCGGTGAGCTTGCGCATGGCTTGGCTCATCAGTCGCGCCTGTAAGCCCACATGGGAATCTCCCATCTCGCCTTCGATCTCTGCCCGCGGTATCAGCGCGGCGACAGAGTCAATCACCACCAACTCAACCGCGTTGGAACGTACCAGCAACTCACAGATCTCCAGCGCCTGCTCTCCAGTATCTGGTTGGCTAACCAGCAGGTCTTCGAGATTGACCCCCAGTCGCCGTGCCCATGACGGATCCAATGCATGTTCAGCGTCGATGAACGCCGCGACGCCGCCAGCCTTCTGCACATTGGCAATCAGGTGAAGCGTCAGCGTCGTCTTGCCGGAGGATTCCGGGCCAAACACCTCGACCACCCGCCCACAGGGAATCCCCCGGCCCCCCAATGCCAAATCCAAACTAATCGATCCTGTCGCAATGCCGGGCACCACCGCCAAAGGGTCGTGCTCAAGGCGCATGATCGAACCTTTACCAAAAGACCGCTCAATCTGGCTGACCGCTCGATCCAGCGCCTGCTTACGGGCCGAAGTGCCTGCTGAAGCAGAAACTTTGACCACTGTCGCCGAGGGTGAAGAAATTTTGGCCATCATGTTGCTCGCACCGGTGGGGTGTCAGAATATATCCTACGATAATCTGTAACTTTTCAACTCAACTCAACTTCTGCTCATGCTTGAGCATGTCACCATAACCCGCCTCATTTCACGAGTCAAAGTTCGGTTTTTGATAGGATATGGCCTGTATCGCGTTTGTCAATCTGGGCCAGGAGGGATCAGCCCGTTTCGGCCAAGTCAGACCGCCGCTTTGTGCATCGCGAGTGGATCTCGGCGAGGGTGGGAACGTTGCGTGTTTTGATCGAAAAGATCTTCCCGGTATCTCGCCACTCGTTACGGATCGAATCAAATGCTTCCTGAACCTGGTCCGGTCGTATCCCGAGATGGAATGCTTTATGGGTCAGTGACGCCAAGACATCCGGATCGACCGTCTCGAACGTTAGCACGCTAGCGATCGCCCCGCTTAGGTTAAGCAACTCCGCGAAAACGAGGGCTCTGTTGCCGGCCTCTAAACCGCTAGATGGAGGATTCTCTTGGGCTCGTACCGCGGTGGCAAACAGTTCCGGCAAGCGCCAATCGGTCATCATCTCTGCCGCGATGGCGTTGTGGTCGATGCCAAACATTTCCTGCTCGAATTCGCTCAACTCGTCGGGGTTGTCTCCCACCACCGCAAGCGCTTGGGCATATCGATCGGGATAAGCAGCGGCGAAGGCTAGACGTCCAATTTGGCCAAGCAATCCACAAGTAAACGCTTCGTCCGGCGAAAACTTGGCAAACTTGGCCAGATGGCGTGCGGCAACAGCTCGCCCCAGTGATTCTGACCAAAAGGCGTCGTAGTCAAACCCTTCACAGGTGCCTTCTTGATGATCCGTGACCAACGACAAGCCCAGTGCTAAGCTGGCGACCGTACGGAATCCCAACAAGACCGTCGCTCGAGACAATGAGGCAATCTTACGAGCCATCCCGGCAAGGGGACTGTTGACAATCTTTAACAACTTTGATGCCAATGCGGGATCTGACTCAATCACCGCACCGAGGGCTTCGACTGTCGTCGATTGATCTTCTGTCAGACGCAGGATCTCCAACGCCACGCCCTTGGGCGACGGCAACCGCTCTGTCGCTTTGATCAATTCGTAGGCGTCGTTTCTCACTGCAAGTCTCTGACCGTTTTTGTGATCGGATTGTTCATCCGGGAAAACACCCCCGCCATCCTCTTTTTTATCGACGCCATGAGCAGCGCCATTACCAAATTCTGTACGGTAATCTCGCTACCTCCTGAAAAATTGGCCCGAATACCCTCCGCTGGTCGGCTTGGCCAGGTCTGCCCATAAGCCTATAAGCAGACCGCCCCTGGTCGCCGCATCAGGCCACAATTCGGCACCAAACAACACAAGATATTAAAAGAACAACTATTTACATGTACTCCGCGTGGGCCCCGTCATGATCGGAACAGGGCATGTGTCCGCATCAACATGTGCTAATGTCACCACGAGACGTTCGCTCGCCCCGACATACCCCATCAAGGGTATGACCCTCTCGATCGTCTCCGATAGTCAATCTCCAAGGCGTCTTTTCGATATCGATCACCATAACCGCTGCAAGCCCAACGAAGCGTCGCACATGCATTTGCGCACAGAATCAGTGCGACCTGGCCTACAATCCACCAGGTGACGTGGGCTGATGCTGGCAAATTTTAACTCGCAAAAAAAAACAAGGCCCCCCGACCGGGCCCTGTCGTTCAATCCGCCGTGTTTCGATCGGCTGTCTGCGTATCTATCGGCGGTCCACCGATCGGGGGTTAAAAATGGCGTCCTGAATCACCAACCACTAGGGCGATCTAGGACCAATCTCCTGAGTGGGCTCCCGAACACTCATGGCCATCCGGACCAGTTCAGCTGATGTGCGTGCCTGAAGCTTCTTCATCAAATGAAGACGGTGGGCCTTGATGGTCTTTTCACTGCGACACAGCCGCTGGGCGATCTCTCTGCTGGTCTTGCCCGCAATGACCAGCCCCATCACCTCTCTCTCGCGAGGTGAAAGATTTGCCAGACGCCTGGCAATCTCCGCATTTTGGGCACGGCTTTGTCGGGTCTTGATGTCCTGCTCAACAGCTTGCTGAATCCGCTCTAGAAGCGTTTCCTGATCAAACGGCTTTTCAATAAAATCGATCGCTCCCCGCCTGGTGGCGCGAACGGCCGTGGGCACATCACCATAGCCGGTGATGAAGATAATCGGCAGCTGGATAGACTCCTCCAACAGCTTCTCCTGTAATTCCATGCCAGACATCCCCCCCATGCGCATATCCAGCACGAGGCAGCCGGGGGTATCGGCGCTGATCTGTGATAAGAACTCCTCGGCGCTGGCGTGAGTTTGGATCCTCAGTCCAAGCCTTTTAATCAACATGCGTAACGAATCGCGTACGGCCGGGTCATCGTCCACAATGTACACAATGGGATCGTTTTGATTGATCACATTACACCTGTATCGATAGGAAGAGTAAATTGAAAAGTGACACCACAATCCGGATTGGGCGTCGCTGTCATCCGTCCGCCGTGGGCTTCGACGATCGTCCGACTGATCGACAACCCCATCCCCATGCCCCGAGGCTTGGTTGTAAAAAACGGCTCGAACACCTTACTGGCGGGCCCCGCCGGCAGCCCATGGCCCGTATCCCTGACAACCACTTTGACGCCGTTACCGCTGAGCTGCGCGGTCCGAATCGTCAACCGCCTCTGATCGACGGGATTGTCTGACATCGACTCTAAACTATTTTTGGCAAGATTTAAAATCACCTGTTCGATTTGTATCCCGTCGGCCTCGATCGGCGTGAGCTGTTTGTTCAAGTCCAGATTGATTTTAACCTGACGTGATCTTGCATCGGTTTGTACCAGGTCAACGGCTTCCTGAACAATGTGATTAACATCGATCACCGAACGCCGTGGTTCGCCCTTGACCAAAAAATGACGGAGACGACGTATGATTTCAGACGTGCGATGACACTGGTCAGAGACCCTCCCCAATGTATCGATCAGCTCATCGTTGTCCCAACATCCAGACTGCAATTCGCCGATACACACCTGCACGTAGTTGGAAATCGCTGCCAAGGGTTGGTTGATCTCGTGAGCCAATCCAGAGGCCAGCTCCCCCACTGTCGATAAACGCGCTACGTGAGCCAGTTCATCACGATGGCGCTGTGCTTGCTCTAGAGATCGGTTACGAGCAAACGCGATCCCCGCCAAATGAGCGGCCGTCTCCATAAGCCGCAACTGAAACGCGGTGGGACCACCCGTCTCATCCCGAGAGATCGCAAAGGTTCCCAGAACGGTACGACGATCGCCAAAGATTGGAATTGACCAACACGATCTAACCTTAAACCGCTGGGCAAAATCTTGAAAATCTGCCCACCGCGAGTCCGTGGACGTGTCCGTGACAATCACAGGTTTACCCAGATACGCCGCGGTCCCACAGGAAGCGCTGTGATCACTGGGGACCAGACCGTCGAGCATCTCAACGCATCCTCGAGATACACTGGGCGCCGCCGCCACCGACAGCGTATAGCTGTCTTGGTCCAACAACATCACGGAGGAGCTGGCTCGTGGAACCATCTGCTCCACGAAATGGCACAAACCACTTAAAATATCGGGAAAGTCCACACCCACGGCAATCACCTCCAGGACTTTCCTTTGCAGACATAGCAGGTCCTCAGCCTCTTTGCGGCAGGTGATATCTTCACAAACGATCAGGACCGACACTGACCCATCGTTGGTCGGGACCGATCGGGCCGTTTCTCTCACCCATATGATGCTGCCATCTTTGCGGACCTTGCGAAACTCCCCCCGGAACAGTTCTTCTGGACGTTGCAAACACGCCCTCAAATGCTTGTGGGCGAGCGCTCGGTCAGCGTCGTAGACCACGTCCAATATGGAGCGTCCCACCAGATGCTGAGATTGATATCCCATCTGTTCGGCGCCAAATCGGTTCACCGATGTAATGACTCCGGCGGTATCGACGGTGAAGTACATTGAGGGGTTGCTGTCATAAAGCGCACGGTAACGGTGTTCGTTGCGGCGAAGAGCCTCCTGAGCCTGCTGGCGTTCTGTCACCTGCTGCAAGAGTTGTATATTGATCGCGGTCAGCTCCCGTGTGCGTTCTTCGACACGTCGTTCTAGTTCATCATGAGCCTGCCGCAGCCGCTCCTCCGCCTGTTTGCGGTCGGTAATATCGATCGCCACACCCAATACGGCACACCCATTGACGCTCGGTATAGCGTAAGGGATTTTGATGGTCTGCAGCACGCGCTTGTTGCCCACGGCATCGATAAAAGTCTCCTCAGGAATGATCTTCGGTTTGCCACTTAGGATCACCTGAGCATCGTCGGCCAACATCCGGGCTAGCTCGTCAGGCTCTTTATGAAGTTCGGCATGCCGCAGATCGAGCATTTTCTCCACGCTCGTACCATAAGCTTTTGCAACAGCCGTGTTTGCCATTAGAAACCGCCCCTGCTGATCTTTGGCAAAAATCATGTGGGGCACCAAGTCTATCACCTGTCGCAACTGTGCTTTGCTCTCTTGAGCAGCCTTTTCGGCCTGCCGACGTTTTGCCAGATCGTATCGCAGCACGCCAAGAGCATAGACCCACGCACAGAGCACAACGGTCAACGCCACCCCAATCGCGACAAGCGTCACGTAGATCCGACCGCGTTGAACCTGACGGGCCGTATCCGAGTAACGAATCAAAGCCTTCCCCAGCTGGGCCATGCCACGGGCGTGACTGTTTTTTTGAGTGTTGTAGGCATCGCTGGACAACCACTGTTGGGCGTCGCTAAACCGGCTTTGTCTAATCATGTCTAAAGCGATCCGGTCCAAGGCAATCAGTTTGTCGTTGGCAGACCGCAGCTGAATCACACTGTCGTGGATACCCTCATTGGGAGCCCATTGAACCGCTTCGTCCAGCGACTTTCTGAGTTGGCGCGTCAGGCGACGGTGGCGCTTTTTCCAATAACCGTCTCCGTTGACTGCTGCCAATTGGAGCGACATCGCCACGGCTTCGTGGGCACGGGCAACGTCACCGCTGAACTGAAGCAGGTGAGCACCGATGCGGTGGTCTTGACCGCAGGCCTGCAATGACTGCCAAGTGTACGCGGCCAAGCCGACAAAAAACCCCACGGTCAGCAACAACGCCACCGAGATGTTTCTCATCGGAAGCGAAGCCCTCGGCGGCAACCTGTATGTATGAGACACGATCGCGGTGAACCAGATCGCTAGCACCGTTAGGCCACGGTTACACGCAACCTTCCAGAACGGCGCGTCCGCTGGCGAAAAGGACCACCCCAACAACGTCAGAAACGTACACACGACCACGATCCGCCAGGTATCGCGCCGCGACAACCGCAGCGATACCCATACCACGCCCACATACGCCACTCCGACAGCCACGCCGGCAGGGGTCACCAAATCGATTAGAAAGATGATCGCGACCAGCACCACGACAAAAGCCATCGGCAGCGAGCGGGATTCTGAAATTCGTTTGAATGTGCTGACCATTCTCAACATCTATTGGCGTTATCATAACCCGGGCATCGGCGGCATGCTCAACCGACCAACGCCAAGACATACAGAACAGTCGTGGCCAGACGCTACCAAAACCACTGGCGCCCAGACGAGGTACAAGGCGCTACACGCCGCGGCAGCAAAAACGATAAAGCGCGTGCGCCGGCAGATCTGCGACAAGCGCTCCACCGTTAGCCGCTTGAAGGCCATGGGTTTCCAAGTCTTCAGCCAACGCGGCGGCGGCGAGATATCCGCTGCGGGTTGCGCCCTCCATGGTCGCGGGCCAATGGGTGTGGCACCAGTCACCGGCGAGATAGAGGTTGTCGATCTGGCCACGAGTGGCACTGCGCAGACGATCGATTCCAGGTATCACTGAAAACGTCGCACGCTTTTCCTTTACCACACGGCCGTGAATCAGTCTTGCCCCGGCGCCTGGCCAAGCATGCGCCAACGTCTTTTCCAACTGGGCCGTCGCCAATGCAATAATCTCCTGAGCCGAAACGTCGACAAGATCATACGCGGCGCTGATCACCCCGTGAAGATGTTGGCCCGCTAGCCGATCGTCACGACCCTTGTTGAAGATCCACTGCAACGGACCATCGGTGAAAATCAGATGCGGCCATGCCATCAGCGGATGATCAGCGGGGGTGGCGAACCACAAATGAACACCAATGATGGGACTGGTTTGGATATCACCGAGCGTCTGCAGTCGTGGATCGGCCTGGCACATCGAATCAGGGATAAGCTTTTTCAGTCGATCAGGCGGGATCGCGGCAATGAAAGCGTCGGCGGTCAGTCTCCGACCATCAACGAGGCGCAAAGCGGTGACCCGACGGCCATCAAAATCAAAACCATGGGCACCAGCAGAGAACAGCACTGAGCCACCGCCTTCGGTGATGATTCGCGGCGCGGTCTCGTACAGCTTGACCAGCGGCACGGTGGGCAATCCCATGACGTACGCGCCTTCGTGAGCCAGGAAACCGTCTTGGAACACCTGCACCGCATAGGCGGCATCCACACGATCAAGCTGTTCGTTAAGCGCACTGGTCACTATGACAGACCAAAATTTTCTGATCGCCGACGGCGGCTGACGATAACCGGCCAGCCAATGGGCAAACGTCACCCGATGCAGCCGCTGGCGATCGGTGGGCCCCAAGCGGATCATGGCCACCATGGCGCGGGCGATCGCGATCTTCTCAGTCCATGTCAGCGATCGAAAGGCCATCAACGATCGGATCATATGCATCGGTGCCGGCAGGTCGTCGGCCTCAAGACAATCGATCACGCCCTGTGTGTCGGCAAAATACAGACGCCGATGCCAACAGATCAGATCGGTCACACCCAAGCGCCGATACAAATCGAGCAGGTTTGTACAACAGCCCATCAGAACGTGCTGACAGTTATCTAGCGTGTGACCGGTGGTCGGATCAACAAAACTCGTCGCACGGCCCCCCAAACGCTTTCGGGTTTCCACAAGCCCAACAGCGACACCGCCGGCCGTCAGCTTCACCGCAGCGGCAATCCCCGCCAATCCACCACCAATAATCACCACCGATGGGCTGGATCGACTGTTGCTCCCACCCGGTGATTCAAAACGACGTGTCACGGTACACCACCGTCATTCAACGCCAGAGAATTAAGGCCATTCACAGGGTATCGTGTCAGCATGCCTTGGAACGATTCTGGCAGGAAAACCCAAGATCTACCGGCCCAACCCACGGTTCCACACTGCGTGTAGAGCAATATACCCTTTTTCCAAACGGCTTAGCCGTACCGCCCGGGTTAAGACCCGTCGGGGCTGACAAGCAATCTTTGCCAAAAGACGACGGTAGATCCGCATCATGGCCCAACTGGTCGGCCGACAGGACGGTTCAATCTGGTGCTCTAGCCCGGCGGAAATCTCATAGTAATGATGAGCTCGAGCAACTTGATCGGCCATCAATTGATCGAACGCGCCATCGACCTGACCCGCTAGCAATTGCTGAACAAAATCTTCTGAGCGATAGCCATAGCGCTCCAGTTCCACTGCAGGCAGATAGACCCGTCCACGCAGCGCGTCGTCGACCAGATCACGAAGGATATTGGTCAATTGCAAAGCCACGCCGCGGTGTTCGGCCATGGTTTGGGTGGCTTGGCCACCCGAGTAGCCCCACACAGTAATACACGCCAGTCCGACCACGCTGGCCACCTTGTGACAGTATCCGTAAAGTTGTTCAAATGTTTCGTAACGGGTCTGTCGCTGATCCATCATCTGCCCATCGATCATTTCATGGAAATATTGTGAAGGGATATGAAAATCCAGTACGGCTTTACGCACCGCCGGCCACATCGGATCGCGACCCGAACCGTCGCCTTGGTTCAGCGCCGCTGCGATGGGGGCCTGTGGATCGATCATGACGGTGGTCTGACGGCGAAATGCGTCAAGCCGTTTGGTTTTCTCCTGAGCATCGCCCGGCTCGTCGGACAGATCGTCTGCGGCGCGCATCCACGCATAGATCGCGTACATCGCAGAACGCTTGGGCTCAGGGGTTAGCTTCAAGCCGTAATAGAAGTTCTTTGCGTAACGGCGGGTGACAAGGCGACAGTAGGCCGTAGATGTGTGCAATAGCTGCGCCTGATCATTACCCCGCAGCGGCGGGTTCGACGTGTCTACTTGGTCCATTTAGCGCTGCCCCCGGCCATCCCCACCACATGCATCGCCAGTGCACGAACAACCAGCGCTGCCTTGGCCGGTTTGCTCAACCGGGGTCGGCTTACGAGTGTGTGATAGTCCATCTTCTGGATCTTGGTTAAAACCGCCTGTCCGCCGAGTGTAAATAACCTAATGTCCAAACGAATCCCCGGCTTGACCATGGGCCACAACGCCTGTCCTTGTCGGAACAATGGCCATGTACGTCCGACCAGTTCCCTGAGCGTCGCGCCAAAAGGCCCCCGCCACGCATTCACACTCGGCGACAAAATCGCTTCACCTGAGCAGCACCTGTCGGTATGACATCCGCTGGCCGCATGATCCTTGACGGCACGGACCAGGGCTTCGATGTCCAAACCGTGTTTGACCGCTACATCCGCCGGCATGTAAACCCTGTCGCGTTCAAGAATATCTCGACGAACGTCTTGCCAAAAATTGGTTAACTGCAGGGCGGTGCACGTCGCGTCGCTATACGATTGGCGTTTTTCGTCCCGGTAACCGCACATGTAAAGCACCAGGCGTCCGACCGGATTGGCGCTTCGCGTACAGTAATCCAAGACCTGCTGCCAGCTGTCATAACGGGTGATTGTTTGGTCTTGAAGGAAAGCATCCACCAGATCATCGAACGGCTTACGCGGGATGTCGTGGCGACGAATCGTGCGGTGCAGGGCCACAAACACAGGATGTCGCGGACAATCCGCGTAACAAGCGTCCAGCTCACGACGCCACCAACATAACAGGTCACGAGAACGCGCCGTATCACCGATCTGATCGCCCAGGTCGTCAGCCCACCGGCAAAATGCATAGACGTTCCTAAAATCCTCCCGCAAGGGCCTGGGCAAAAACCAACTCACCACAGAAAAATTCTCGTAGTGAGTTTGGGCCAATTGGCGAGTGTAGGCTGCGGCCTGCTCATAAGTAAGCTGTGGGCAACCATCGGGCCCAAATCGGTCAAGCTGATCAGTAATCGCAGATACCATGCCACAGAACCTATAAATGCCGACTGATCAATGATATCATCCCTCAGTCCGAACACGCCAAAGCCAATGAGCTGCCCGTCGCGTTGCCAGCCCTTGGCTCCGTTGGCCTGTGGCAATCGCAACCCCGCGACCCGTTCTGCGGATCACAGGTCATCGCGACATGATAAAATCAGCTGTTTTCCGACCACGCCAAGTGAAATGAAAGGATGGATGAAGATGTCAACCAAGTGGGCCACAACCTTGCTTACCTATTGCTTAATGCTCCTGGCCGTCGGGCAAGTTCACGCAACCGACCCAGAACCCTCGACGGGCGACCCGCTCCCCACAGAATCGGACAAACTCAGCTATGCACTCGGCTTAGAGATTGGAGCCTCCTTGAAAGAACTGGGTGAGCATATTGTTCTTGATGCGTTTGTCCGTGGCTTGGGCGATCGTATGGAAGAAAACGAACTGTTGCTGACCCCCCAACAAGCACACGAGATCAAGAAAAAAGTTTTTGCCGAGATTCAAAAAAAGCGAGCCGAGCAAATGGCAGGTCAGGCTCAAAAGAACGGCGAAGAGGGAGAAGCGTTTCTTTCGAAAAACAAAGATGCAGAGGGTGTCGTTGCGACCGCCAGCGGTCTGCAATACACGGTACTGCGTGACGGTGACGGCAGAAAACCGGGACCAGATGATCGTGTCAAAGTGCACTACCGCGGCACCCTATTGGATGGCACCGAGTTTGATAGCTCATACGAACGGGGCGAACCCACCACGTTCCCGCTAGGTGGTGTCATTGCCGGTTGGACCGAAGCACTACAGTTGATGGACGTGGGCAGTCATTACCGATTGTTCATCCCCCCCAATCTGGCGTACGGTCAAACCGGCGCCGGCACTAAAATTGGGCCCAATGCCACACTGGTGTTTGAGGTCGAGCTGTTAGAAATAGTCAAGTAGTCGGCTGTACCCGCAAGGGCAGCGCTAGGCATTGGGCAACCTCGTCCTGTCGCCGGTCAGAGCTGCCGCTGGGCGTAACTCTGGGTAACACGTGGTCAAGATCCGACCACCCGTGTTCGATGCGCGTATCCCACCTTCGATCACGAAACCGGCACACGGCTTTGGACCGAGGGCATCTGATCTGGCCGGGGCAGAACGATATCCTTGGCCAGTCCAACCCAACTCAACAGACGGATCGTCCAGTAAGTCGGGTCCAATTCAAACCAGCGCAAACCATGAGCGGCCGACCGCTGAATCGCGTGGTGATTGTTGTGCCAACCCTCTCCAAACGACAACAACGCAACCCACCAAAGGTTGGTTGAGATGTCGTTGGTATCGTAGTTGCGATATCCCCAGGTGTGCGACGCAGAATTGACAAACCACGTCGCGTGATACACGAACACCGTCCGCACACAAACCCCCCACAACAGCCACGACAGGCCGCTGGTTTGCAACCCGAAGCCACTGACCCATTCCCCCGCGGCGTAGATCATCGCGACCAAAAGCAACTGAGGAATCCAGAAATACTTGTTGATCAGGCGCATCCCCGGGTCGCGGTTCAGGTCCTTCGCCGCCGCCGCGGGATCGCGACCGTCGGGTTGCTTGTGCATACACCAGAACATGTGCGCCCAAGTAAACCCATGTTTAGGCGAGTGTGGATCTAGCTCATCGTCTGAATGCCTGTGATGCAAACGGTGCACGCCCACCCATTGGACAGGCCCGCCCTGCCAGGCCAAGCACGCGATTGCCGTGAGCAAATATTCAAACCATTTGGGTGTCTTAAAACTACGGTGGGTCAGCAAACGGTGATAACACAGAGTGATACCGATCGCTCCGGTCAACCAGTATAAGAACAGCGCAATCACCAGCGCCGTCCAGGAGAAGTAGAACGGTGCCAGCAGACACCCCACATGCATCCCCGCAATGCCGATGACCACCGGCCAATCTAGCTCTTTCAAAACGATCCAACGGCGCTTGAACGTCTGAGGCTGGTTGATATGATGGCTCATTCGATCGTTCCTTTGATGGATGGCGTGTGGTATCGCACACGAGTTGTTGTGCAGCCGCATGGATCTAAATGGCGTCCACTTGGGTCTAAGTGTTGGGAATAAGCATAGCCAAGCAGGCACATTCTATCCAGTACAGGCTGTAAAAAAGGGAATTTGGCTTTCTTTCTGAACCGTAAATCGCGAATAACACACATAGTGGAAATGACAATCATGAAACTTGCAACCTTTGTGACGTCCAAAGGCACGATCAAAGCTAAACTACACGACGCCGGGGCACCCAAAACAGTGGCCAATTTTGAAAAGCTTAGCCAAGACGGTTTCTACAATGGATTGACGTTTCATCGTGTGATTGCAGATTTTATGATTCAGGGTGGCTGCCCCAAAGGTGACGGCACCGGCGGGCCGGGTTATAGCTTCGAGGACGAATTGGATCCCCAACTTAAACACGATGGTCCTGGTGTGCTGTCAATGGCCAACAGTGGGCCCAACACAAATGGGTCGCAGTTCTTCATCACCCACGTTGCCACTCCTTGGCTTGACGGAAAACACTCTGTATTCGGTCAAATCGTTGAAGGTCAGGACGTGGTCAACGCTATCCAACAAGGAGATGTGATGACCAAAGTGACAGTGACCGAAGGCTCAAACGATTGATTTCCGCTGCGATTAGACGCCGACGTTTTTTCTCCCGCTTATGCTCGCATAGCCGCGATAGGGTCGATCGTGACCGCCCGTACGGCGGATGAATGCCCTTTTGGGCATACCTCGCATGAGCGTCGTAGACAACATCAAATGTGATCACTGCTGCTGTTGACGCGGCCGGGGATCACACATGCGTATTCAAGCCAATGGGGATAACGATGCGATTCGGACGTCCTACCCTCGACTCCATGGCACGGCACGCAGTGGCAGGAGGAGATCGCCCAATCGGGCACGGAGAGAATCGAGCATATTACCCGCCACCGGCGTGCCGATCAGGTTCTGTCCCTCGTCGGGATCCTCAAGGATATCGAATAGCCCGATCGCTTCGAGCGTCTCCGTGTGGAATACCACCTTGTACCGCTCCGACTCCAACATGAGCCGCTTGGCGAATTCGCTGATACAGGCCGTCCAGCCTCGACGCGGCTCTAACATCTGTCCACCCACCAGTGGCAATAACGACCGGCCGGTCACTGCGGTGGACAGATCACAACCGGCTATCGCCGCGATGGTCACGGCGACATCAACGGTACTAAGTCGCTCCGGGTACACCACTTGATTCACCGCCCCCGGTGGGGCGACAATCACCGGCACCCCGACGGCGCCAGACAGGAACGAACGATGACCCACCAGGCCTTGTTCACCCAAAAGATAGCCTCGGTCGGAACTGACCACTGTCCAGATACGATCGCTGTCGAGACGATCATTGGCGGCCGACATGAGTCGTCCCATGCTGTAATCGATCAGGCTGACCCGTCCCAAATAATCAGCACGGATACGCCCGAGTCGGTGAGGTTCTAGCCGTTGCAACAGAATCCGGGGGTAGTCCAGTTCCGCCAGCGCATCGAGTTTCGTGAAATCTGCAGGCACAAAACCGTGTTCAACAGCCGACGGATCCACGATATATTCAAACAGCGTCGGTGGCGGCAGATCATTGCCCGGCCCGCTAAATATCACCACCAACGCCCAAGGCCGATCCGTCGGCATTTGCGTAATCGCCTGCCGAGCTTGCACGGCGATAAACCCGTCAACATCGTCGTCGCAATCGATCAACAGTCGATCAGGATCAAACGGACCATGACGAAGCCGCTGGTCCCGTTGCTGGAGAATGGCCGACTCCATTCCCTTAGACCTGACCGCCTCCAGATAGGAGCAGCTGGTCGGCTGGCTCGACTCGATCGTTTCGACCCGTACAGCATCGTCGAGCCACGGCTCGATCGGATCGACACAACCGACCCCAAACACGTGGTACCCCGAATCGGCCAACAACGCCGGCCAACCCCAGCATACGGACTGCTGGCTGCCATCGGTGGTCTTGTCTTGATCTACCTGTCCGTGCTGCCTGGCATGCAGACCGGTCAGCAGACTCACCAGCCCTCCACTATCAGCTGGACACGCACTTGTGGCTGACAGTCGAATACCCCGTTCGACAAGTTTTTGAAAATTTGTCGTCTGTAGTGGCCAGCACCTGCTGTCATCTAACGCATCTGACCGAAGCCCATGAGCTAACACGACGATCAAGTTCCGTTTAGACCCCATCCCGGCAAGACTATCGGCCAACCACGGCCCCAGCAACACATCGGCATCAATTTCGCCAACCCGTTGCTAGAATACTGGCAGATCAAACCGCAAATATCTTTATTTTAAGATAGTTAGGACGATCGATCCGATTCACCCCCCCGTGTGGTCGACACCATCCCAAAGCGATTCGAGTTGATCGACCACGTTCGGACTCCCACCCACTGCCGCAACACGCCCCTGCCTGTCAATCAGGACAAATCTTGGCAGCCAGGTTAGCCGGAATAAATCAGTAAGACGCTGCTGATCAGGTGGCTGCCAGCAGATCGGCCAATCCCCGTAGAGCGGAGGTTTGCGTCGATCCGTGAACTGATCAACGTTAACTGATAAGACAGCAAGCCCAAGATGGCTGTAGCGTGCGTCAATTCGCTGCAACGCGTAAACATCCTGGGGTGACACGGTCGCGCCTCTAGACCACACGTGCAGCAACACCGCTCGACCACGGTGATCCTGGCTACACCACCAATCACCGTCTTCAAGCGGTAGGCTTGCGTCAAATCGTTGCCCCAAAATAGAACAATACCCAAATACACGATCAAGATAAGTGCGCCAATCCTCGTCGTCGCGGTGTAAGCTGGCGCGCAGCTCTGCGACAAGATCACACGCTTCTGGGCTCATCCCATACTGATCATATAACGCCAGGAGCACCAGCTTCGCGTCTCGAAGCATGGCCATCGCGACAGGATCCATTTCTGGATCGGCGTCAAGGTTAGCGGGGTGTTGCCCCTGTGCGTGCCGATCAAGAAACCGTTCTAACTGCTCGATCGCGTGGCGTTGTCTGACCGCCAGGTCAACCTGAGCCCGAACCATCTCCCACATGTCCACCTGAAGCGCCCAGAAATCACCCAAACGCTGCCCCGCTGGACCTCCTATCTTCATGGTCTTCCGTGCCAAAGCGTTCAGTCGGCCAATCCACACCTGCGGCACGACTTGTCTATCGTTGGTGCGATGCGCTAGCATCTGATAGATCTGCAATCCCATGCTGCTGGCTTCAAGTCGGTCTGGCCGGCTCGTCAACCGGTCTACGAGGACTTCGCACTGCTTGGCAAACCCTTCTAATCGTCCAAGGATCTCACTGGATTCTAAAGGGGGTGTGGCATCCAGCGACTCCAACAGCGTATTGACTTCTCGACGGACGCGATCCAAATCAGCCGCCGTCGGCAGCGATCGCTCCACGAGGGTTACGGGTTTCGCGCCAACATTCGGATCACGAACATGACGCTGAACCGGCCAGATCCCAGCTGGATTTGTAAGATCCAACAGTTGATCGAAGGGGTGACCGGTTGGCACCGGCGTCGTGACCGGGAGCAACGGCGCCGAGTCAGCGGGCTGGGTACTCTGTGCACCGGCCAGCTGGGCGGAAAAGAAAACAACGACGATCACCGGGTACCACTTCATTGATCGGCCTGGGCTTTCCCACACGAGACTGTGACGACCAGATTCCTCGCGACCGGGCATCTGTACCCGTTAAGCGCGTAGATGCCATCACAACGGATCCAACCGAGCATCTGGCAAGCGCCCGGGCAAACCTGGGCACTTCGTTTGAGAATACCTAGACGCACTCATTCTGCAAAGGGCGATCTGCTGATCTGCATCTGTGTCTAGGGCGACGACATCCACCGGTCTGGTCGGACAAACTTCTTGTTCTGCACGCTGTGTGCACAAGTGGGCCTTGCGCAAGCTTCTGCGCTCTGGCCACAGTGGATGATCGGCCACAGAAGGCTTGCAGGCCGTATGCCGGGCACCAAACCCAAAAAGTTCACGGATGTGCCTTCAAGCAATCAGCTGGCGTCGGTGGAACCCAGCAAATCCTCGGGCGTGCAAATAATGACCGCGCTCACATCACGCGTTTTCCCGCTCAAATGTCAACTCGGCCGATGGTCCGGCGATGTGGTGATGACAGCATTCACCCACACAACGCGGCGATCGCCACAACCGCATCTGCCATCAGCATACCGGCGACGGTATCGACCGCCTGACCACTCATGACGCCGCCTTGTGCGCTGGCGTCATGAATCTGCTGGAGCCCAAGGGTGCGCGTTCGCGGCGACCACAAAAACGCGAACACCCCCCACGGTTGCGTGGTGACATGATCCGGCTGGGTATGCTGCAAGTGATATAGCGCGATCTGCTCAACGCGTTTGGTCCAGCCCCCGTGGGGGCGCTGGACCGCTAAGTTTGCCAGTGCATGTAGCCCGCACATCTCCTGATAGGTCCACACGTCCAGTGATCCTGCTACGCCCTGACCGTCGGCCTGCGCGTGCAGCGAACCCTGCGGTCCCTGTTGAGCAATAATCTGGTGAACAACCGCATCAACCAGCTCCAAGTCCACGTCGCGACGGGTGATCTTCGCCTGCTCAAATAAACACAACGCCGACCAAAGTGCCGCCGCCGTCTGACCGGGTGGCGGCGCTTCTGTCGCGTAATTCTCGATCCAGCGTACCGACGACGTGGCTGCGGGAAGCGCTTCCTGACACTGCCCCCACAACCCCGCCGGAAGTGACTCGTACCGCAGGGCAAAGGCCACCAAGTGCAAGTGCAGAATTAACAGGCCGTAGACGTCACGACAATGCCCCGCCGCATCGGCCACTTTAGGCCACGTGTCGCCGGACCGATCGCCCCGCGCCTCTGCCCATTGCGCCAGCCGCTTGATCCCCGCCACAAGCGCGGGATATCGCTCGGGCGCGTCCTCCAACAACAAAAGTGCCACGGGCACACCCCATCGCACATCGGCGTCGGGCTCTGGAACGGATCGATCGTCGACCGCCTGCGTGTGCCGGTCGACCAACCCCAGAGTCGAGTCGTGATCTGGGCCAGGCCCCGCCAGCGCTGACCTGGCCAACGATGACAAGATCTCACTATACTGTTGAAATGCTGTATTCACTGACCTGGCATCCTAAGGATTGATGTGGTCATGGCCAAATGGATCGACGTCGGCGACAAAGAGCAGTTTCCAATAGGTTCAAAGAACTGTGTCGATGCCGGTGATGAACTGCTTGTGGTGTGCAATGTTGATGGACAGTTGGTGGCAGTCTCGAACATCTGCCCCCACGCCCGTCTTCCCCTGATTGACGGCGATCTTCAGGGGCAAGTGCTCACATGTATTTACCACAACTATGCCTACGACGTAACCACCGGCAAAAATGTCGATCAGCCTGACCAGGGTCCGTTGTTAGAGACCTATCCGGTTCGCGTGACCGAAGCGGATCGGGTTGAGATCTGCGTCGGTGAAGGCTAGGCCCTACCCATGCTCGATGCCCTACTCAAATCCGTCACAGACCATCAGCGACGGGCTGTTGAAGGACTTAAACAGTTCCTGTCCATTCCGAGTGTCAGCACCGACCCGGCCTTCCAATCCGACACAGCCCGAGCAGCACAGTGGGTCGTCGACACGCTGACGGGGCTGGGCTTATGCGCCAAGATCTATCCCAGCGACGGCCACCCGATTGTCCTGGCACAGAACGATCACGACGATCTTCCGCCAGATTCACCGCACGTGCTGTTCTACGGCCATTACGATGTCCAACCACCCGACCCCATCGACCAATGGACGACCCCACCGTTTCAACCGGCTGTTCGCGACGGTGCTTTGATCGCCCGGGGTGCCAGCGACGACAAAGGACAGATTTGCTGCTTCTTTGAAGCCCTGCGCGCCTGGAAACACACACACGGGAGTCTACCGCTGCGGGTCACGGTGCTTATCGAAGGTGAAGAAGAATGCGGTAGCGTGAGTCTGCGTCCGTTTATCGAAACACACCGAGATCAACTCAGCGCTGATATCGCGATCATCAGCGACACGACCATGTGGGATCGGCAGACCATGGCCATCACCTATGGATTGCGCGGCCTACTCTACTTTGATGTCCAGCTTCACCATACCCACCGCGACCTTCACAGCGGTATGTACGGTGGAATCCTGGCAAACCCGGCGACGGTGATCACCAAGGTGCTCAGTGGGCTGCTCGACCATCGCCACCGGGTCACCGTTCCCGGCTTTTACGATCATGTGTTGGAAGTCGAAAAACAGGAGCGCCAACAATGGGCCGACCTCGATTTTGACGAACGGACGCTGCTTGATCAGGTCGGCGCAACGCAAGCCCACGGTGAAGCCGGCTACACCACGCTGGAACGCAAGTGGGCCCGTCCGTCTTGCGATATCAATGGTCTGTACGGAGGTTACGGCGGCGCCGGGGCCAAGACCATCATTCCCAGCTTCGCCGGTGCTAAGGTCAGTTTTCGACTAGCGCCCAATCAAAACGCCAAGGCCATCGCCGAGGCGTTTAGACGCTGGCTTACGTCACACGATATTCACGGCTGTCAATGGCGCATCACAGAACTGGGCCAGGCCGACCCCGTGATTGTTGCCGCTGATTCACCTTATATCGCTGCTGCCAGCCGAGCGATCCGACAAAGCTTTGGCACGCCGCCCGTCCTGGTCCGCGAAGGCGCCACCATCCCGGTCGTGGCCGATTTCAAGCAAATTCTAGGCATCGACAGCCTATTGATCGGATTCGGTCTACCCGATGACCGCGTTCACGCGCCCAACGAAAAATTCGATCTTGACAACTTCGCTTTGGGCTGCCGTACACACGCGATACTGCTAAAGGAACTGGCCGAGCTCAAATCGTTGACGTCGAAACCATAGACGCCTGGCCGTGGCATCGATTGTCCACCTCACGAGCAATGCCCCACACAAACACAGGCCCGGCGCAGAATCGCGGCTTTCGACAAACCGTAGGTGTGAAAAAAAGTCACACAGCAACCGGCCCGATCAGGCACGCCGTGTCACATGATTAAGAAGCGCCGGCCGCAGCGCCCTTGAGCTGATCAACGCGACGCTCAAGCGACGCGATCTCTCCTTGCATTTGCTTGACGAATTTGTTCGCATCGTACACACCGCGGACAGCTTGGAAATCTGCCACGGCATCCTCGGGACAGCCGTCTTGGCCGAATCCCGTACGGGTCAGCTCGTGGAATTCCTTGGACGCATCGGCCAGAATCTGCTTAAGGAACTTGCCCTTGGTACTCAGCAGAGACTGAGCGATCTGGCCAACGTCATCGGATTTGAGTTGGTCTACAGCAACGTTGAACACCTGTTCATAGGCATGTTTCACCCACACCCATTCGTCGGCGGCGTATGCTTGATGAATCTTATCCATCTGAGCTTCTAACGCTGTCAGGTCAGCAATGCGTCCGCTCTCCACGTCCCGACACAAATCGTCAAGCCGCTTGCGGGGCATAAGCTGGCCGCCGATATCCACCCACTGCTGACTGAACACACCATCAGGTGATGAGGCCATCAGATCGCTCACCGATCCGGAACCGCTCTGGTGAGCCTGCTCGAGGCGCGAAACAACTTTCTCGAGCAGGTACATGTGAATCCCCGACTGATAGAACTTCTGACCGGTTCGCAGCAATACACGCTTGACTTCTGCACCGTTAACGGTCACTGTATCGACCGACCGGTCGGTGGTTTCCTGGAGATGCTTAAGCGTGCTTGACCCGTTGAGCATGCGCCCGACGGTCAGCGGGCTAAACACGTCAAACGAGATACGATCACGCCGAACCGTCCCTTGACGCCGGTCGCGCGTGGGCCATTTGGCACCGTCCCTAACCGTTCCCACGGTCGACAGCGTCAGGCCCGGGATGAGCGTACAGCGACCTTTGGGTGTGGCCTCGATGAGGCTAAATGGGAAGTCGCATGTGTCAAATGTCCCCGTGTGCTTACCCAAAACCACCGAGAACGGACCCACCCTGCAGGGCCACATCATGTAAGCAAATGAGCCGGTCTTCGAACCACGCTCGAGCTTGCCTTCGTGCACCGGGCCCAGCTTGTACATGTGGTTTGATTGATTGGTTCCGCTGCCGGCGTTGTAGAAACTGAACAGCCCTGCGATCAATAGTGTCGACTTGTGGTGCGTCACCGTATACGGACCACCGAATACGCTGCATGCTTCTCCATGGAAGCCTTCGCAATTGGCAAAAAACACAGAACCTTCAGCGGAAAACTGTTTGCCGATCTGACACCCTTGCCCGACGTAAGTCTTGCTGACGACCGCGCCGCCAGTTACCTGAGATCCTTCGGCGATGATAAAATGCTCAGCCTGGACACCCGCGCCAACGAGGGTTGGGGCTTCCTGGCTGCTGAGAATGGTGCCATCGACCAATTCCGCCGCACCGTTCACGACAGCGTGATCGCCGATACGGACATCGGTGATCTGTTGCACTGAGGTGATCCGTGCCCCGGCTCCCACATGACCGCGATCCGCTTTAGCCGCGGCCGCTGCGGTCCGAGCGATCTGCGTGAGCTTCTCGATCAGCTTCGGGCGGTACCGATGTAGACAGATCAGATGGGCAAACTGCGACGACAGCTGGTCAAAAAGGATCACCTCTCGACCACCACCTTCGTTGAGCACCTCGATCTCAACGCCGTTTCCAAAGGTCGCTCCCGGGCGGGTCTGCATCGTTCCGACGCCCTCGATACACGCGCCATCTGCGATGTCGTAATGAGCCACGTGCACGCCTACGTTAGCGATCCGCACGCCGTGACCAATCGTACAGTTGACAATGTACGCGTTGTACACACCGGATGGCTTCTCCAGACCCGCGTCACCGGCGACGACGTTACCGGTCAACGAACCGATCCGGACCGTGCCTGAAAAGTGCACGTGACGTACCCGTGATGCGTCAAATGGCTGGGTCACCTTTACGTTGGCCCAGTTGTCGGCGGTACAACCCTGCTGACTCAATGCCCGGGCCTGATCGTCTGTGAGGGGTTTGTACTGGTTTGCTTGTGCCACCGTAATCGTCTCCTTGTGATCGATCGTCTCTATTATTTTGATCGATCATATTAGCAGAGATCGATCGGGCGAAGAAATGCCCCTACAAGCCTTCAAAATCTCGTTGGTCACTGGCAAAAAAACCCCCCGCCCTGAAGCGCGGGGGGTTCGTTTCACTCAAACGCTACCGTCGACGACGCAACTAAGCCGACGCACCGACACCCCCCTTGTACTTCTCCCACAAATCGGGCATCAGTTCTCGCGTCTTCGCCTCCAACTCTTCGTCGCTAATGGCGGTCAACCGGCCCCCTACCTCGTACTGATCCATCACCCAACGGGCCAGCTTGTGAACTTTGATCTTGCTAATTCTGTCGTCGCCCTTGAGGCCAAAACATTCGTTGACCCATAGCGCCACACCGTCTGCGCCAGTCTTGTCAGTCAGCGCCACCCGTGGTGGCCGACCCAACAGCTTGTCCGTATCGAAAATGTTGTAGATACGCTCGTTCTGTCGCAGTCCACCAGCGTGGATGCCCGCACGGGTCGTATTAAAATGCTTACCGACAAACGGATAGTTGTCAGGAATCGGCAGGCCGATTGATCTCATGTAATCAGCCAATTCACTGATGACCGTCGTATCGATACCGCACAGCCCACCCTTGAGTGCGATGTATTCCATGATGGCACCCTCAAGCGGCGGATTGCCGGTACGTTCGCCGAAGCCAAACAAAGTCGCGTTGACAGAATCGCACCCATACAACCAGGCGGTGGCGCCATTGGTATGGACCTTGTGGAAATCGTTGTGTCCATGCCATTCGAGACGCTCGCTTGGCACGCCGACCTCTTTATTGAGCTTGTAAATAAGTTTGGGAATACTCCGCGGCAGCTGGACATTGGGGTAACTGACACCAAACCCCATCGTGTCGCAAAGACGGATCTTCACCGATTGTTCCTCGGGCACTTGGCTGCTCATTTCCATCAGCCGCTCCACGAACGGCAATACAAACCCATCGATATCTGCACGGGTCAGGTCTTCTAGGTGACAACGAGGCCGCACACCGGCCTCAAAAGCGGCGTCGACCACCTCGCAGTAACTGTCCATGCACTCTTGGCGGCTCTTAAACTTAAGCTTCTGGAAAATATGGTAGTCGGAACTGCTGGTGAGCATCCCCGTCTCTTTGAGCCCAGCTTCTTTGACCAAACGGAAGTCAGCCTTGACCGCACGGATCCAGCCCGTGCACTCGGGGTACTGATGGCCCAGGGCCCGACATCGGTCAAGGGTTTCACGATCGTTCTTCGTGTATAGAAAGAACTCGGTCTGACGTATCACACCGTTGGGGCCACCCAAACGTGCGAGCATATCGTAGATCTTGACCATCTGGTCGATTTCGTAGGGCGGTCGCGCCTGTTGCCCATCACGAAAGGTGGTATCGGTCACGACAACGTCACGGGACTTGACTGAGTTGAAGTCAAACTCCACCGGCTCCCCGTCGATGTATTCGGTCACGGGATGGTCTTCAAACTTGATCAGAGGCGGCAGATCGTAGTCAAACGTATCGTCTAGCAGGTTCGGCTCGGTGGTATCCACTAGCGGGTGGGACTTTGTCGGGGTTGGCATCTGTCTTCTCCTAGGAATATGGTCAGCAGGAATACTACACCTGCACGCCTTGCTCGTTGCAAACCTTTGTGATGAACTGGATCGCCGCGCCAACATTGTCGACCGCCAACGCTGCGTCTTCGTCCATGTCGATACCGAATTCTTCTTCAAACGCGGCAACCAATTCAACCGACTGGACACTTTCGGCACCCAAATCCGCGCCAAATTGATCTGCTTGCTTAATCTGGGCCGGATCAATCTTGAGAGTCCTACCGGTCACTGCGATCACACGCTCTGCTACGGTTGCCATGACAACATCTCCTGAAAATAGTTGGTTGAGATCTTCGATTTTCGATTACAAATTTAGAGCAATAAATGCTCTTCACCTGGCGAATATGAAACGATCAAGTCAGCTCGCCGGGGCTGTTCCAATCAATCCTAATTCTATTTTCCACAAGATGTTAGGTAATATATAACCAACATCTCCTCCCTGTGCGGGCCAAATATCATACATAAGCCCAGCGTGGCGAGTCAAATTCACCAACACTGGCTGCCATTTCACCGTGGTCGCTCCGACGGCTGGACTAGACCCCAAAGCATTTTTAAATATAGGCTTACACAAACGTAGCCCGGTTCGCCTGTGGACCCAACACCCCACCTGGACAACACCACGTACCGAGCCGTGTGATCTCGCCCCATGTGACGCCCAAGTGGGGTGGTGCCGGGTTTGACACTGCCGGATCTACACCTGCGGTGCGCCGGGTTTCTTTTTCTGAATCCAATCGTAGTACTCGCGCATCTTTAGTTCACCAGCGGCATCTTCGTCGATGAAAACATGAACGGAAGAATGTAGCTGCAAGGCACTTGCAGTAATCATACTGGTCACCGGGCCTTCGATCATTTGGGCGATGGCATTGGCCTTGCCCTTGCCGTTGGCCACCAGCAATAGCTGACGGGCCTCCAGAATCGTGCCTACGCCCATCGTGATCGCATAAATCGGCACATCTTCTCGCTTGTCAAAGAATCGAGAATTGTCGTCAATGGTGGGCTTGGCCAGCGTCTTGAGCCGTGTCCGTGAGCTAAGTGAACTGGTCGGTTCATTAAACGCAATGTGGCCGTCGGACCCGATACCTAAGATCTGAATGTCAATGCCACCACATTGCTGAATGCGATGCTCATACCACTGACAGAAGGCGTGATAGTTGTTGGTCGTGCCAGAGGGAATGTAGATGTTCTGTTTAGGCACATTGACGTGCTGAAAGAAATTCTCGTGCATAAAGTAGTGGTAACTCTGGTCGTGATCCACGGGTAATCCCACATACTCGTCAAGGTTGAACGTTGTCACCTGGGAAAAATCCAGTCCTTCGTCTCTATGCATGCGCACCAACTCTTTGTACAGACCCAACGGCGTAGAGCCCGTCGCCATACCCAACACGGCGTTGGGCTTGGCGTTCAGAACATCGGCCACCACTTGCGCGGCCGCTCTGCTCATCTGGTCATACTTCGACTTAATGATCACTTCCACAGTCGCAAACCCCTTTCTTAAATGTATTTAACAAAAACAACCTTTCCCTTTTATTCGTGCCATCGCACGAATCCCTCAATGGCTTCATATTCAGCCAAACCCAGTTTATCGTAAAGGCGAGCAGTCTGCAGGTTGCGATGTTCGGCCCGCTGCCAGAACTCCCGTTTGTCCGGTCCGGGGAACAGCGCTCTATCCTTCTGTGACTCGTGCTTGAATATGGCGTTGCGCTTTCGGACCAGCTCGCCGGGCGCTAGCGGTACGGCCATTTCGATTGCTTCGACGCCCCATTCCTGCCACGCACCTCGATACAGCCACACTTCGCATTGTTTATACCAAGGCTGATGCTTGACCTGCTCGAAGGCCTGGACGATCGCCGCCAAACAGACCCGGTGCGTACCGTGCGGGTCAGACAAGTCCCCGGCAGCGTACACCTGGTGGGGTTGGATCTGTTCGAGTAAACGGGCGATCAGTTGGATATCTTGTTGGTCCAAGGGCTTCTTGCGTATGACCCCTGTCTCATAAAACGGCATATCTAGGAAATACAAGTTCTCCGTCGGCACACCGCAGTACCGGCCAGCAGATCTGGCCTCACCCCGGCGGATGGATGCCTTAATCTTCTGCACCGAGTCCGAATCCACCTGCCCCGGCTGCTTGTTCTGGAGAAAGGTCTTGATTCCCCGCTGGACCTTTGCAGACATCGTCGGGTCAATGTCAAACATCTGGTTGAATTCGTCGGCGAACTCGGTAAAAACCAGCGCATATTCGTCGAAAACCGCGATATTGCCCGATACCTGGTAGGCAATGTGCACGTCGTGGCCCTGGTCAACCAGACGGATCAACGTCCCGCCCATCGAGATGACATCATCATCCGGATGTGGCGAAAAGATCAACACACGTTTGGGAAACACATTGTTTTTGTCGCCCTGCTGATGATCACCGGGCCGCTGGCCGGACGTCTGCTTTCCACCGGGCCAGCCGGTAATGGTGCTGGACAACGCTCGGAACACCACCGCGTTGATGTCGTAGGCCGAACCATGCTCGGCTAGGAGATCCTGCAGCCCTGCTTCGTTGTAATCTTCCTCGGCAAGTTTCAGGATTGGCTTGTCCAAATGCCGGGCCAGCCAGATCACCGCCTTACGAATCATTTGGGCGTCCCAGCGGACTGGCCCGAGCACCCAAGGCGTCTTGTACCGCGTCAGTTCGGCGGCCGCGGCCTCACCCAACAACACTTGAGCGTCCGGATGCTTCTGGAGATAGCTGGCCGCCACCGAGGTGCTGATCGGCCCCTCGACCGCTTGGGCGACGACGGAGGCTTTGGCCTCGCCAAACGCCAACAGCACAATGCGGCGAGCTTCAAGGATCGTACCGACCCCCATGGTGATCGCTCGGCGTGGCACGTTTTCTTCACCAAAAAAGTCACTGGCCGCATCAATGCGTGTCACACGATCGAGGGTAATCATCCGCGTTCGGCTGTCTCGACTCGAGCCTGGTTCATTAAAGCCAATGTGACCGGTGCGGCCAATGCCCAGGATCTGCAGATCAATCCCACCGGCCCGCCCGATGGCCTGTTCATACGCTCGACAGCTGTCAGCAACCTCTTCCACGGGCAAGGTACCGTCGGGCAGGTGAATATTCATCGGATCAATATCCACGTGGTCAAACAGGTGCTCGCGCATAAACCTGTGGTAGCTTTGCAGCGCACAGGGTTGCATCGGAAAATACTCATCGAGATTGAATGTCACGACATTCTTAAATGACAATCCCTCGGCCTTGTGCATACGGACCAGTTCGTCATAGACCCCGACCGGCGTTGATCCCGTGGCCAGACCCAACACGCAAGCTCGGCCCTGCTCAGCCCGCTGGCGGATCAGTGTGCTAATTTCCTGGGCAACCGAGGTGTTCGCCTGAACATCGCCTTTAAAGACTTGGGTAGGTATCTTCTCTCGTCGGGTCATCGACCCTTGATCTGTGGCCAAAACGCACCGTTCCTGTTCTCTTTCGACACCCCACGGTAGTTTGAGGATTTGGTTTGAATGTGCAACCCGCACTGCCTCGCTGACGTTTTCTACCCTTGTTGCCCACCCGGTGGCAGGGAGGCCCGGTCCAGCCACCGATCAATAGCAGGCTGACGACCCGTTGCTAGAATGAGTCATTTGGTGAACGAGGTCTTTTTATGACAGAGAAACTTAACAAATTCAGTAGCCGGATCACCCAAGTCAAGTCCCAAGGGGCGTCACAGGCAATGCTTTACGGGACGGGACTGACCGACCAAGACATGCACAAGCCGCAGGTGGGCATCGCGTCGATGTGGTATGAAGGCAACACCTGCAACATGCATCTCAATGACCTGGCCAGCAAGGTCAAAGCGGGTATCACCGCTGCGGGGCTCGTGGGGATGAGGTTTAACACCATCGGCGTCAGCGACGGCATGTCCATGGGCACCGAGGGCATGAGTTACTCGTTGCAGTCGCGAGACATCATCGCCGACTCGATTGAAACGGTCATGAGCGCACAGTGGTACGACGCCAACGTGTCCATCCCCGGGTGCGATAAGAATATGCCTGGCTGCCTGATCGCCATGGGGCGCCTTAACCGCCCCGCGTTAATGGTCTACGGCGGCACCATCCGCGCGGGCCACTGCCCCGAGCTAAGACGCGATGGGTCGACAGACGCCGACGACGTGGTCGATATCGTTTCGGCGTTTCAGTCCTATGGCGAATTTATCAGTGGCAAAATCGACGATCAAACGCGACACGCCATCGTGCGTACAAGCTGCCCCGGCGCTGGGGCCTGCGGGGGCATGTACACCGCCAATACCATGGCCAGTGCGATCGAGGCGATGGGGATGACTCTACCGTATAGCTCGTCCATCCCCGCCGAAGATCCCCAAAAACTCGAAGAATGTTTCCAGGCCGGCGCTGCGATCCGTACTCTGCTTGAACGCGACATAAAACCGTGTGACATCATGACGCGCGCCGCGTTCGAAAACGCGATGGTGGTTGTCATGACCTTGGGCGGCTCGACCAACGCGGTTCTCCACTTGGTGGCCATGGCAAAGGCGACGGGCGTCTCGTTGACCATCGATGACTTTCAGTCGGTCAGTGATCGTGTCCCCGTGCTTGCCGATCTCAAACCCAGCGGGCGGTATGTACAAGAGGATCTGCACAGGGTCGGCGGCACGCCGGCGGTCATGAAAATGCTGCTAGACCGCGGCTTGGTCGATGGCCGCTGCCTGACGGTCACCGGGCAAACGGTCGCTGAGAATCTTCGCGGATTGCCCGGCCTAACGGACGGCCAGAAGGTCATCCGTTGCTTCGACCACCCCATCAAGGCGACAGGCCACATCCAAATCCTTAAGGGCAACCTCGCCCCCCAAGGCGCCGTGGCCAAAATCACGGGCAAAGAAGGCTTGGTCTTTACCGGTCCGGCCAAGTGCTACGATTCGGAGGAGCTGATGCTCCGCGCGCTAGAACAAAAACAAATCCACAGAGGCGATGTGGTCATCATCCGTTATGAAGGGCCCAAAGGTGGCCCAGGTATGCCGGAGATGCTCACACCCACTTCGGCGATCATGGGTTCAGGTTTAGGTGAACACGTCGCGCTGTTGACCGACGGCCGATTTTCAGGCGGCTCACACGGATTTATCGTCGGCCACGTCACCCCCGAAGCCCAAGAAGGAGGCCCCATTGCGTTGGTCCGAGACGGTGACACGATCACCATTGATGCCCAAAAGAACCTGATCCTGGTCAACGTCACGGACCAAGAAATGGCCGCCAGGCGGGCGGCCTGGATGGCCCCACCTTACAAGGCGACCCGCGGCACACTGTATAAGTACATCAAGAGCGTCCTGAGCGCTTCGGAAGGGTGCGTGACCGACGAATGACCGCCGACACCGGCGTCATGGACCGTGTGACACGAAGGTCCCCCGCCACACCAACGGCCAGCCCGTCGATCTCTCCGGAATTCGGCGGTTTCCGCGGCGTTGACCGTCCACCGCCCCGCGTCTTAAAGGTCGTTTGACAGCCGTGGTGTGGCAGGTACATTACGTGACTCGAGGCTTTGGCCCCGGTTTGTGTGGTGTGACCCCTATGAATCGTCAAACGTTCCAAGCAAAGAACCACCAGGTGCCACGCTGCTGGCAGCAGGTGGACGCGACCGACCAAATCTTGGGACGGATGGCCACTAGGATTGCCACCGTTCTGATGGGCAAGAACAAACCCCAATACACCCCTCACCACGATGTGGGCGACTTTGTAGTGGTGATCAACGCAGAAAAGATCAAGCTGACAGGCTCGAAGCTTGATCAGAAGTTCTACCAGACCTATAGCCGACACCCGGGTGGGCAAAAGAACTACAGCTACCGTTGGATGATCCAGAACAAACCTGAACTGCTAATCTTGAACGCGGTCCGCCGGATGCTACCCAAAAACAGGATCGCCAGGCAGATGCTCAAGAAGCTGAAAGTGTATCGTGGGGCCGAACACCCACATCAGGCCCAGCAGCCGACGCCGTTGGCGCTATAAATGATGAGGCCGATCTTCGTCTTTAGAGAAAACCAATGACCCAGACACCCACCGGCAACCCGTCTGAACCGCAACAGCCCATTGTCACTGACGGCACAGTTGCGGTCCCGGCGGATGGCCCACCGGTTCAGTCACTGGTTCAGCCCACCCCCCAGGCCAAACCTGACAAAGGCGGATTTTATTGGGGCACCGGACGGCGCAAGACCGCTGTGGCGCGGGTCAGGATCAAACCGGGCAAGGGCAAGTTTACGATTAACCGCCACGAAGCTGCCAAATACTTTACGGAAGAACGAGATCGGGCCAATGTGCTGGCGCCACTGAAAGTGACCAAAACGGAAGGCAATCTCGACGTTCATGTCAATGTCAGAGGCGGCGGTTTCATGGGCCAGGCTGGCGCGGTGTTACTGGGGCTGAGCCGAGCGCTCAAAGCCTACGATCCGACTTTGGAACCGGTGCTCCGAGAAAACGAATTCTTGACACGCGACGCCAGAGAAGTCGAACGTAAGAAATACGGTCAGCGCGGCGCACGGCGACGGTTCCAGTTCTCCAAGCGATAGCCCCCAGAAGAGCCCTTCCACCAGACTCGCCTGCGCTTCCCAGCGGTCAGCGAAGAACGGTTGGGTCCTGCGCCAACAAAAATACCTATCAATCAGCGTGACAGACCAACGCGTGTCGGTCGGGTTAGCGGTGTCCGATCAGCTAGTCGGTTGGCCGGGCCAGCAACGGCGTGCGCGCTGTCAAAACCGATCGTCCCCAACGAATCATTTTGAACAGAACATCGGGGTCTGCCACCACCACAAGGATCACCACTGCCCCACATCTGGCCATTTCGCTGGCCTCGTGTCGGTACCAAGGCACCATCCGCGGCGCCATCAAGAAGGCGACCAGAAGCCAAAATATGACGATCACTGGTACGCGCCATGGCCAAGTGACCTGTCCTGATGCCGTTCGCTGTAGCTGAAACACGATCACCGCGCCTGTCAGGAGCACCGCCAGGCCTGTGCCCCATGCCAGCGGATTGAGAATGCAATACGCCATCAACAAACGGGCGGCGCACAGGAATGCGTGCGACCGCCAATTGATCCACATGACCGTAAGCACTCCCAGAAGAGACACAGCGTACGCATGCAGCTGAATGTCCCACGCCCATCGGGTCAGTTTGTTGACCATATAATGCAGCGCCACCGAGCCATACGAACCATAATAGTTTAAGCTAAAACGATACATGTCCGTTTCGAACAGTAACCGGTTGTCTTGAACCTGCTGCTGTATGCCCGGCATTGGCTGCGGTGAGGCAATCACCTGATCGCCGATGGAGATCGAACGGGCGAAGTCCGGTAACATCCCCGGGTAGATCAGGCTTGTGACCGCCGCAGCAACCAGGTTGATCGCCAGCATGATCCCCGCAAAATAACGCACGCTGCGCCAGTCTCGCTGAACGATGGGCAAGACCAAAAGCATGCCGGGAACAATTTTCATGGACGCCGCGACAGCCAAAGCGCTCAACCCGACGCGTCGATGGCCGTGCAGATAAGCCATGACATAAACGGTCGTCAGCGTTGCAATCAACAAGTCAATCTGGCCTCTTTGCATGGCAAACTCAATTGGAAACCCCATCATTAAACAGAGCAGCAGCAACACCGCCGGTTTGCCCATATAGCGCCAGACGACCACCAGCTGCACCACCAAACCCGCAAACAAGAGGCCCGTCCACACCAGTTTCGCCTTGGCGTAAGACAACAGGCCCAACCAGGCCAGCGCAAATGCAGCGGGTGGATATCGGTTCAACGAATTCAGAGAATCGGAAAACAGACGGCTGTAATGGGCCGGTGTGTTAAAGTAGGGGCTGGCTCCGGCCAAGAAGATCCGAAAGCCATCCCACAGACCAAAATAATCCATCTGAAAATCCTGGGTCGCATGGGTCATTGCCCGACCGACCAAGTGGCCCAACAACACAAAGGCAACCACCCCAACCGCCAGCGGTGTCATGCAATCGCTATCCGCCCGACCCGTGGTTGACATATCGGACGCCTTTGAATGGTCCATGGCCTGCTCCACACGCGTCACAATCGATACGATCGTCATAATCCCTTACTTGCTTAATAGTAAAGACAGACCTGACAAGAAAGCACCTTACGCCCCGACCTTGACGGGCCAGAAGTTGCCGTTAACTCATACCGTCGTTTCAACCGATACAACCGTTATCACCGCAATACCTGGTGGCTGATGTCCAAGGACACACAGGAAGAAATGTCATGACCGCGATGCCCGAACCTCTCAAGCAACAGCTCCTGAGTCTGCATCGCGACCAACGAAATGTCGCTGCGCCGGGCCTCGTCCTAACACACGCCGCTTGGCTGACCGCGGTTGCATGGGCTGGGCTGGCGCCCGGCTGGATCAGCATCCCGATTGCGGTGCTGGTGATTGGCGTGATGCAATACCGCTTGGTGATGTCGTGTCATGAAGCGGTGCATCGGACGTTATTGTTTCCTGTGCGTTTGAACGAAACGGTCGGGTTACTGCATTGTGCGATGGTCGGCATCAACTACATCCGTTACCGCCGTCAACACAACGGCCATCACCGCGCCGACCATTTGCGGGAAGATCCCGACGCATACATTTACAATCCGGTCCTGCGAACAAAGCCCGGATGGCGTCGCGCCGCGGTGTGGCTGGCGGGAACCCTTTTCGAGTACGTTGAAAAGTTTCGTCAAAAAGGCTTGGCGGTACGAGAGACAGCCTCTGTTCGACGGACCGCACGGTGGCACTCGGTTTCTATTGTGATCGCGCATCTGGGCCTACTGACGGGCCTGGGATTGGCCATCGGCTGGTGGGCATATCCGGTATTGTGGCTGCTGCCTCTGTTTACCGTGGCAATCTTCTTGAACCGCACCAGAGTCATCATCGAACACGGCTGGCCTTATGCCTGCTGCCAGCTAGATTCTGGTCGCGTTGGCGACCTGCATCAGATGACGATCGACGTATTAACCAATCCGCTGGAACGTTTCATTCTTGCTCCCTTTAGTTTCAACTATCACCATGCACACCACAAGATTCAGACTATCCCTCATTACAACAACGAACAACTCAGCATGCTGTTGGATCACCAAACTCAACCACAGCACTCCCGTCGAATCCGTGCTTCCTACCTGAGTCTTCTGGCAAATATTTTGCGGGGTAAGCCTTGCCACAAGCTGCAATTTCAGCTCTAACCGGTCCGCAAACAGCGGACACGGGTGATTCGATCGCCGTCGAAAGCATGGCGTGCCATCTTTGCGGCCACAAAGAAGCTCACTTGGTGGTTCGCGCACCTGACTTCGAATACGCCTGCAAACCCGGGCAGTTCAATCTCGTTCGCTGCTCCAGCTGTGACCACGTCTACGCCCAACCCATGCCGGCCGCACGGGACATGCTCGGCTTGTACCCACCGACTTATTACACCATCAACCCAGACTCGCCGCTGTACCTACACGGCTTTGTCTATCGTGCCAAGATCCGGCGTGACGTCGACCGGTTGATGACCATGCTCACCCCACGACCACCGCAGTCGGTACTGGATATCGGCTGTGGTGACGCCGCCCGCCTAATCGAACTGGCCAAGAGAGGCCTACAAACTATCGACCTGGTGGGAATGGATCTGATGTTTGAAGATCGTATTCGAGACCGCGCTGACCAGGCGGGCGTTCATCTGATTCAAGGGAATATTGAAAGCGACTTGAAAGCCCTTGAAGATCGGCGTTACGAGTTTGTGATCATGAGCCAACTGATTGAACACCTTCGTCGGCCCAAAGACGCGTTGCTTCGGCTGCGTGCCAAACTGGTATCCGGTGCACAGCTTTTGATCGAAACGCCACAACTGGGCGGGGGGATGGACTATCGACTCTTCAATAAACGCTACTGGGGCGGCTATCACATTCCACGGCACCTGCACCTGTTTTCGCGCCGATCATTAGCTGCCACGCTACGCCAGTGCGGTTACCATGTCATCGACCAAGGAAACCTCCCGTCGCCCGGGTTCTGGATCATTAGCCTCCGCAATTGGCTGGGGTTATCGAGTGCTCGACGCGGTCGATCGATCTTCGAAATATTGCACTTCGCTAACCCCGCGGTGGTCGGCGCGTTCACGGCAGTGGACTTGCTCCGGGTAACGCTGGGTCAATCGACTTCCAACCAATACCTGCTTGCGCAGGTCCCCTAACTGACGTCCCAGTGAACCGACCCGCCGTCCCTTAAGGTCCATGACGATTGTGCCGATGGTAGCGATTGTATGGATCTTGCAGGCCATAGGCACCATCGGCACGAAGGACAAACCACCATGAGCCGACCGGCAGCTGCCCCGCCCGTTCGCCAGGCCCCGGCCCACCACGCCCCCATGGCGGACACCCCCACCGAAGACATCGCGCCGCGATGTCGACACTACCTTGGTGATCGGCCTTGCGTGCACAACCGGCTGTGCCGGGGATGCCCTCACTTCGAGCCTTACTCGCACCGCATCTGCATCATTAAGATCGGTGCGCTAGGCGATGTCGTACGGACGCTTTGCCTACTGCCAGAACTGCGTCGGCGATTCCCTGCTGGACACGTCACGTGGATCAGCAAAGCCAACGGGTGTCGGATGCTCGCCGGACACGCTTCGATCGATCGACTGATGCCGCTCGATGCAACAACATCGCTGATCCTGGACCAAGAAGCGTTTGATGTCGTGATCAATCTTGACAAAGAACCCCACCCGTCAGCGCTGGCGATGTCGTTACGAGCGACGACAAAACTTGGGATCGGACTCAGCGCCCACGGCACCCCCATTCCACTGAACCCTGAAGCACGCCCCTATTTCCATCTGGGGCTCAGTGATCAACTAAAGTTTCAACAGAACACCAAGAGCTACCCGCGCTTGATCTATGAGGCGATGGGTTGGACCTACCACGATCAGCGGTATCAGCTACCGGTCGATGACACAGCCCGTGCGAGGATCAGCTTCTATCTGGCGGCCAGAGGCTGGCGTCCAAACAAAGTGACACTGGGAATCAATGTGGGTGCTGGAGGTGCTTTCGCCAACAAGATGTGGCCGGCACCGCGCATTGTGGAAGTCATACGGCAGGTCCAAAAAAGGCTACCGGCGGTGCAAGTGGTGCTACTGGGTGGTCCTGACGAGCGATCGATTATCAACGCGATCACCGCCCGCTTGAAAACACAAAACGCGCTGCGACAGGTGATCGACGGCGGCACGGATCACAGCGAGGCGATGTTTGTGGCGTTGGTCAACGCTTGTGACGTGGTGTTTACCGGAGACACGATGGCCATGCATGTCGCTATCGCGCTGGGCAAATATATCGTGGCATTTTTTGGGGCGACCTGCCAACAGGAAATTGACCTGTTTGGCAAAGGCCAAAAACTGATCGCCGATCCGCGGTGCGCGCCGTGTTACAAACGTGTGTGTGACCAAGACGACATCTGTGTACACGAAATCGACGCGCGGGAAGCCACCAACGCGATTGAACGAATGGTGACAGTCGCTCGGAGCGGCGGCCGGGTGCTTCCGGTGACACCAACCCGCATGGCGGGATAACGGCCGACGACGATGTCTTCGCGAAGCGTACAACGGGCCGATTGATCGGAACGCTATGAAGCAGCTGATTTTCATGACCGTCCTGTCCGCATTCGGCACCGTCGCGGCGCTAACAGAACCGTATTGGGGCATGTTGCTTTACTACACGTTCGCGATGCTTCGACCGCAGTATTTGTGGGCCTGGGCGTTACCAGTGGAGATCCGCTGGTCCCTGTTCGCGGCGTTGGTTGCGATCGCCAGCATGGTCTTGAATTTCGGAAAGACCATCGATCGGATCAGGGTCAACCCCATCATGATGCTCATGCTGGTCTACGGTCTGCTCACAGCCCTGAGTGTCGTGACAGCCTATAACCCAGTGTTGGCCCAGAGTTGGGGGATCGAATCCGGAAAAGTCATTTTGATGGCGCTGCTGGTATCGCAGTCGATTAAACATCTGTGGCAGGTGCGAATTGTGTCACTGATGGTGGTGCTCACACTGGGCTATATCGCTTGGCATATTAATTCGCTGTATTTGTTCGACGGGCGTCTGGATATCTTCCACCACGGTTATGGCAACCTGGACAACAACGGCGCCGCGTTGCTGCTGGGGACAGGAACCGGGATTGCCTATAGCTTTGCCGTATCAGCCCGCCGGCTATGGCAACGTGGCCTGGCCGGATTCTTAGGGATCCTGATGATCCACGCGATGATGATGAGCTACTCACGAGGGGCGATGTTAGCCGCAGTGGTGGGTGCGGTTTGGCTGGTGTTGAATCACCGCCCAAGAATCCATGCGGCAATGATCGCCGCCGTTCTGCTCGTGGCCATCTCGGTGATGGCCGGGCAGGAGATCCGAAGCCGATTCCTATCTACATTCCGGACCAACATGGACTACAGCGCCCGATCACGGCTCACAAGCTGGGCCGCGGGTTGGGACCTGGCTTGGGACCGCCCGCTAATCGGCCAGGGGGTTCGAAACTCCAGTGAGTTTATTTTCCGTTACGGGGCAGACAAGCGCGGCAGAACGATCCATAACCAATTTTTACAGATTGCCGCCGATTCGGGTTTTCCCGCTGCGGGCGTGTATGGCGCGATGCTGGTGACCGCCTTGGTGTTTCTCCAACGAAGCCGTAGGCGCTGCGAGGACTATCTGCAAGACTGCGATCATCGTCGTGTACCCAAGCCTACGGATGATCAGCGAGAACTCATTGAGCAAATCGACCGGATCGCCCTGGGGTGTCAGGGCAGTCTCATCATGTTTATGACGGGGGGCGTCTTTCTTTCGTTGGAAGCGATCGAGTTGCCTTGGCTGATCATGGCCATGGCGGGCGTGCTCCCGATGGCACTGGAGCGTCATCTTCACGGGTTGGTCCACGGCGAGAATAAATCTCCTGAGCATGGTCCGGCACACCAGCCACATACCCGTCACACACCGGGGCTGCCCCGCCGGCCGATGCCCGCGCCGAACACCTAGTCAGGAAGGGAACTGATCATGAACGGCGTTGCCACATCCCTCAACCGTCACCTGGCCCGTACCGTCCAGGTGACAACCCAACTCAAACGACTGCATACCCAACCATACATGATCGCCCGAACGGTCGCAGGTCTAGACCTGGTCGCAAGAGGTATTTTTCACGTTTGGCGGAACCGACGATACCTGTCCGTGGTCAAATTGATCAACATGGCGATTGTCAACATTCAATTCAAACTAAAGTCCGAGCGGCTTTTGGGTCGGCCATACAAGATGAAGATTGAGTCGACAAACATATGCAACACCAAATGCCAACTGTGCCCAACCGGGATTGGTCTACAAGGAAGGCCTAAGGGCAAGATGTCATTGACTCAATACAAGCGATTGGTCGATCAACTTCGGCACACCCTGGTCGCACTAGATCTGTCGATGTGGGGCGACCCTCTGATTGTGCCGGAGATCTACGACATGATCCGCTACGCCCACCGCCGACGGATCTGGACCTATGTCAGCTCCAATTTACATGCTTTTAAGACCGGTAAAGGGCAAGCCCAAGCACTTGTCAACAGCGGTCTTGACATGCTCACCTGCTCGCTTCACGGTGCCTCCCAGGAAACATTTGGGATCTACCAACCCGGCAAAAATTTTCAAGAAACGATCGCTAAGGTCCGCCACATTGTTGACACACGCAACCAAATGAATAGCGCCACACCTGACATCCAGCTCAACTTTGTGGTGACCCGCCACAACGAACATGAAAAAACCGCTTTCCAAACCCTGTCCGAACAACTCGGATGCAAGGCAGTCTTCTCCGATCCGGCACTCAATACACGGTTCCTCGGGCTCGACGATCGGTTACATCGTCTGGACATGACACCGGACGAACTGGAAAAGAAAACCCACCGCCACCTAAAACAATGGCTCCCCACTGATCCGCAGCACGTGCTGGCCCCGTACCGGCAGATGCTCAGCGGCACCTACAGCAAAGACGCTTTCAACGGGAGAAAACTTATGGACTGCTCGTGGCCGTGGCGAGAAAGTGTCATCAACTGGGACGGTCAGGTCGTAACCTGTTGCGGTTCATTCGATCCTAAACAGGATATGGGCAATGTGTTTGAACAACCGTTTGGAAAAATATGGAACGGCACCCAATACCGCATGGCTCGTCGCAGCTTCAAACGGAAACTGACGCCTGAACAGGCCCGCGACAATCCGTGCGCGTCTTGTCCAGGCTTTATGGTGTAACAACATGGCCAGCACCGCAGGAACGTGCCCAGGTCAATGAGTGTCCAACGATTCAATCTCAACATGGCCCATCACGTCCCGTACGAAAAGGTTTTCATGTGACCAAACGCTCTGCCCGCCCCAGCCCCGTGCCGCTGATTCTCCACACGCGTGTCGTCACCGGAAGCGGCGGTGGACCAGACAAGACCATCCGACGCTCGGCCCAGTACGCCGACCGACGGCGGGTGCGAATCGCATCGGCCTATATTTATCCCCACCATGACCCGGGCATGGCAACGCTGCAAAAGAATGCTAGGCGGGAAGGCTGCCCACTGTGGGCGATCGGAGAATCGGGCGCAGCTGATCCCAGACCCCTTCGGACGCTGCTGCAACTGTGCCGGTACTTGGGTGTTTCGGTCTGGCACGGGCACGACTACAAATCGAACCTGTACGGCCTGCTGCTTCGACGGTGGTGGCCAATGAAGCTTGTGACCACCGTGCACGGTTGGACTTGGCATACCACGCGCACCCGGTTCTACTACCACATCGATAACCGGTGCCTACGCCACTATGACCATGTCATTGCCGTCAACGCCGCATTGGCCCAACACTGTCGCGCACAGGGTGTCCGGCCAGACCGTCTAAGTCATATCCCCAACGCCATTGAACTTAAGGGGTATGAACCGGCCGGAAACACAATCGCCGCAAGACGCCGCATGGGTATCGGTCAAGACCGGTTGGTCATTGGCATCGTCAGTCGGCTTAGCGTTGAAAAAGGTGTCGACCGGGCAATCGGTGTGTTGGCACGGCTCCGGCGAAACTGGCCCAACGCACAGTTGCATCTGGTCGGTGATGGCCCCCAGCGCGGCCAGTTGGGACAGCTGGCTAGCAAACTTGGCGTGCGTGACGCGGTGCGATTTTGGGGTTGGCAAAATCATGTAAAAACGCTGTACCGGGCCATGGACGTGTTGCTGGTACCCAGCCACACGGAGGGCTTACCCAATGTCGTTCTGGAAGCCATGGCGATGGGTATCCCCGTCGCGGCCACGGACGTCGGCGGGGTAGGCGACCTGCTGGATCACGGACGGTGCGGCGTGATCCTCAGCCAAGACCCACAAACATGGCCCAGCCGTCTGTCGTACCTGTTGGCCAGCGACGAACGTCGAACGACGATCACTCGTTTGGCACGAACCCGAATCGAAGACCACTACACCTTTGACCAGCGAATGCACCGGGTTTTGGGTGTGTACCAACGCGTGTTAGGCACATCGCTGCTTCCAACGGAATTGGTCGAACCACCATTAAAGCAAGCGGCGTAGAATGCATGTCCTGTTGCCAACGAAGCGTTATGGTCCAGGGGACGGGTTCGCTTTTGTCGGATCGGGCCAGTACATGCGCGTGTCCAGCGCCCAAATCCTTTCCGTAAAATTCCCACCCCCTTCGCCG
This sequence comes from Phycisphaeraceae bacterium, assembly GCA_965222495.1. Taxonomy (GTDB): domain Bacteria; phylum Planctomycetota; class Phycisphaerae; order Phycisphaerales; family Phycisphaeraceae; genus CBDCUA01. The sequence goes on from CBDCUA010000006.1 coordinate 949,374, forward strand.
ACCTTGGCCGAATCGGACCGCGTCGCTTCGAGCGCCATATTCAGCTTCGCGTCCATATTGTCCAGCAGGCTGACCGCAATCGCTTCGGGCGTGGCGGGGACCTTTAGCGCACCGTGTTCCGGCCGACCATGGTGTGATAGGATGATATGCTGCAATACGCCAACGACCGCTTCAGGCACCGGATTGCCCAACGCTGCGCAGTCTTCTGCTTTACGCTGTAACCACACCACACCCCGAGCAATATGACCGACAAGCTGACCGTCATCGCTGTAACTAAACCCCTCTTGCCAGGCCAGCTCTGAACACTTGCCCAGATCGTGAATGAACAAGCCCACCAGCACCAGATCGCGGTTTAGCAATGGGTAGAGCGGACAAAAAGCGTTGCCCAATCTCAGTAGGCTCAGTGTGTGCTCGAGCAGGCCACCGATAAAAGCGTGATGCAATGTCGTCGCGGCCGGTGCTTGCTTGAATTGGGCCATGAGGTGCTCGTCAGCGAGATATATGCCAACCAGTGCCTTCAAAGATGGATCGACGAGCGTATCCAGGATCCCGACCAACTCATCAAACATTTGGTCAATATCGTACGCGCTGCTCGGCAAGAGCTCGCGCAGTTCAGCATCACTGGGTTCAACGGCCCGGATCTGCTGAATGATGATTTGCATCTGTCCCTGATACGGTTGAGTCTGTCCCTCGATCCACACAAACCCATCGGTGGGGAGGCTGTTAAACACATCTTCGGACGCATTCCACATCCGCCCGGGGGTCCGGCCAGAGCGGTCTGCTAGCAAACATTTCAGATAAGGCTTGCCATTTTTGGTTTGCGCCAGCTGACAGTTCTGGATGGCATAGACACCTTCCACAAACCGACTGGCTTGCATTTCACGAATGAGGGTATGCTGTAGCACTGAAAACCACCTTACGCTTGTCCAAGGCGCCGCAACCTGGGAGCAGTCCATGTTGGTGGGCCATGCCAGGCCGTCAACCCAGACACACACCCGCGGCATGCTCGTCGCGCCTTAATTGGGGATCTGATCTGCAAACTTTCGCCTAAATTCATCCAGACTGGCGATGCCCGCCGGTAGCCTTGCTTCATCGGTCAGCAGGATAGGAATCCCTTCTCGGATAGGATATCGCAGCCCCCCGACGGTGCCGACCAGCTCGTCGCCTTCCTGTCTCAGCGGGCTGCGTGTCAACGGACAGACCAAGATCTGCAGAAGCTCATGATCAAGTGCATTTCCGGTAGCCGGATTGGGATCTGCGTGGGCCATCGTCCATCCTTGTTCTAATGATCAGTTGTCTGATAAGCCATTGCTCGACGGGGTCCGTTAATCGGTGACGCTCACCCGTTCGATATCGGCACCCAATTTCTGTAGTGTCCGCTCCATGCGCTCGTAACCGCGATCCAAATGGTACACGCGATTGACCGTGGTGGTGCCGCTAGCGGCCAACCCCGCCAGGATGAGCCCCGCCGACGCCCGAAGATCGCTGGCCATCACCGGTGCGCCGACCAGCTGGCGTACACCGCTGACCAAGACGGACGGACCGTTTCGGATCACGCTGGCGCCCATTCGAGACAACTCAGGCACGTGAAGAAATCGATCGGGAAATATCTTCTCTGTAATGATGGAGTTACCATCAGCCAAACACAACAGCGCCATGATCTGGGCCTGCAGATCCGTTGGGAATCCTGGATGGGGTTGTGTGACCACCTGAACCGGATTGAGCCGACGACAGCTGCCGACGCGTACTGTCGTATGCGTGTCCGGAAGGCTATCGTTGAGGTCATCCTCAGATGGCCGATCCATGACATCGACTTCTACACCGATCTGGGACAACCGATCTAGGACGGCCATCAGAGCATCATTCGGACAGTTATCCAAAATGATATCTCCGTTGGTCACAGCCCCCGCCATCATATATGTCCCGGCCTCTATCCGGTCGGGAACAATTCGGTGCCGAACACCACCGAGACGATCGACGCCCTCGATAATGACACGTGGCGTGCCCGCCCCGGAAATTTGAGCGCCCATGGCATTGAGCAATACGGCCAAATCAACGACCTCCGGCTCACACGCCGCAGATTCGATCACGGTCTTCCCTTCTGCCAAGGTCGCGGCGCTCATCAGGTTGCACGTGCCCAGTACCGTCGACCCAAATGACCCGCCCAAGAATACTCTCGCCCCTTTTAACCGCCGTCCGTGGGCGGTTTCAGCCATAATGTATCCCTGTTCGAGTCTGATCCGCGCTCCCAATGCTCGCAATCCACGCAGGTGTAAATCCACCGGCCGGTCACCGATGTTGCAACCACCGGGCATGGAGACCCGCGCCACACCGCGTTTGGCCAACAGCGGTCCAAGCACGCAGATGCTCGCACGCATCGTGCGCACAATATCGTAGTGGGCCAAACAGAGCGAAGGATCTGTCACCCGCAAGACCAGACCATGGGTGTTTTCTTCTAAGGGACTAACATCGCAGCCCAATCCAAGTAACAACTGGGCCATATTCCGGGTGTCACGCAGATCGGGCACGTCAATTAACGTCACAGGCTCGTCGGTCAACAACGACGCTGCCATTTCCGATAAGCAGGCGTTTTTTGAACCGTTGATTCTGATCCGTCCACGCAGCCGCCGCCCGCCATGAATGACGAAGGTATCCACAGACCGTCTTTGTCGCAGATCCAACCGTCCAGAGCAAGTTTCGTTGCCACCTGCGGCCTGTGTGGGGCGAACACGTGAGGGGTGCCGTCTTGTGTACAACCGCCGTCCAGGCCGACGCCAAAAGACAAAAGTGGCATCAATCTCTACACTCTTAGATCACATTCAAGCACCCTGGTGTGAGCAGCAAACATGACGACATTGGAATCGCTAATCCGAAACATCCCCGACTGGCCCAAGCCTGGTATCCTGTTCAAGGACATTACCCCGTTGCTGAGAGACCCAAGCGGCCTAGCCATGGCGGTGGAAAAGATGGCCAACCCATTCCGCGACAAGCAAATTGATCTGGTCGCTGGAGCCGAAAGCCGAGGCTTTATCTTCGGCACCGCCGTCGCGGGGGCTTTGTCCGCGGGGTTTGTTCCCATCCGTAAACCCAACAAGCTGCCTCATGATACCCACGCCATCCAGTATGGACTTGAGTATGGAACCGACACGTTAGAAGTCCACACCGACGCGGTGGCTGCGGGCCAACGTGTGCTGATGGTCGACGACTTGCTGGCCACCGGCGGTACCATGAAAGCTTGCTGTGATCTCATCGAGAAGCTCGGAGGAAGCATTGTGGGGGTCAGTGTGCTTATTGAGCTGACCGCGTTGTCGGGTCGTAAGAAAATCAAGTCTTATGATCACATGCATGCGGCGATCACGGCCTAAACGGCCATCGGCCCCATCCGGGTACGGTCCAGTGTAATGTCCACGGCAAACCCATCGCCCTATACCGATCTGGATCCTTCTTACTGGGTCCGATCCCAACGCCCTCTTCAGGGCTTGTTCTTTTTGCTTCCCATGATCGTGTTGTATGAACTGGGGACGTTGATTTACGCCACCGACCAAGACAACGGCGTCACACGGTACATCTACGCCCGTTCGCTGCTCAGCGATTTCTTCGAACTGCTAGGGGCGCCCGGCTACTACCTGCCGGGGCTTATCGTTTTGGTGGTGCTGGTCGTGTGGCACTTGGCAAAACGTGATCCGTGGCGACTTGAACCCCGGCTGTACCTTTTGATGTGGATCGAATCGCTGGTGTTAGCTATGCCACTGTTCGCCTATGCACTGGTATTGTTTAGAGAGCCGATCGCTCAAACAGCGATCCATGCGCTGAGCGTTGATGGCGTCACCGGGTTTGGAAATGCACCCATGTGCAGCGGCATACTCGATACCGATGACAGCTGGCAGGCTCAGTTGGTCTTTAGCATCGGTGCGGGCATCTACGAAGAATTGCTGTTCCGCCTAATTGGGATCACATTGTTGCATCTGATCCTCGTCGACGTGCTGGCTCTGCCAAAGCATGTTGGCACCGCGGGGGCCATCGGACTATCCGCGTTGGCTTTCGCCGTCTATCATTTTTCCGAATCTAACCCGTTTACGCTAAGCAAATGCCTGTTCTATACCGGCGCTGGGGTGTATTTTGCCGCGGTCTACGTCCTTCGCGGCTTCGGTGTGGTAGCGGGCACTCACGCGGTATACGATGTGATTGTCGTCATGCTGCAGCTGGCCCAAGACCGCTAGGATGGCGATCAAGAGATGGCAGCCGCCAATCGACGCCCCCCCCAACGACGCTGGCAACGGAGGATGGCACTAAATCCACATTCCGGCAGATGTTTTAAGTTAGTCAATAACAGTTATTTACAAAAGACACGCGGAAAATGACCCTGGCTTGCTTTAAGTGGGCTTCCTCACAGGCGTTGATTCGGCTAATATTCTCGACTACTGTCTGGTGGGATATCAGACTTCAAGAATAAGACAACCAAAGGAAAGTTAGCATCAATGACCCAACAAAAGGCGACCAATATTACTTGGCACGATGGAGCCGTCACCGCTCAAGAACGACACAAAAACCTTGGCCAGAAAGGCGCGACCATCTGGATGACCGGCTTATCAGGCAGCGGCAAAAGCACCGTTGCGGTCGCATTAGAGCAGGTGCTATTGCAGCGGGGCAAACACGCCTACCGGCTTGATGGGGACAACGTCCGCCACGGTCTGAACAAGAATCTGGGCTTTAGTGCCGAGGATCGTGCCGAGAACATTCGGCGTATCGGCGAAGTGGCGAAGCTGTTTGCGGACTCAGGCCTGCTGACCATTACCAGCTTTATCAGCCCCTACGCCTCGGACCGAGACAACGTCCGCCAGCTGCATGAGGCGTCAGAGTTGCCATTTTTTGAGGTCTACGTCGATTGCCCATTAGAAGAAGCAGAAAAGCGCGACCCCAAGGGCTTGTATAAAAAGGCTCGTGCCGGAGAAATCAAAGGATTTACTGGGATCGATGATCCTTATGAAGCACCAAAAAATCCTGAACTGCACCTGCCGACACACAAATTTAGCGTCTCCGATTCGGTCGAAGCAGTGCTTGCTTTTCTAGACGAAAAAGGCATGCTCCACGGCTAGAACAGCGTATAGATAAACGGAGCCGCCGCTGTACCACCGAGTACGACCAAAGCCCCAACCAACAGCATGACCAAGATAATGGGGGTCAGCCACCATTTCTTGTTGTGTTTAAGAAAGTCCCAAAACTCAGTTACGATGTTGGTCCTGCCGGCCCGGGACGCGGCCTCAAACTCACTTGTCTGTTTCGATGAATCTGTCATCGACGGTTCCTTTTTAGGGATAACGAGCAAATCAATCGACAATTAGAACTGACGGTAATACCGCTTGACGTCTGCGACAGGCTTGCGTGGTTGCCAATATGTCGCCGCCTGACGATCCAGTTTGCGTTGCATGGGATCTCGCCCCAGACACCGCATGGCCAATCCAAGCGGCGTGATCACTAGGTAAAACACCACCGCCAACACCAGATGCGAAATCGTCCAGCCGATTGGTTGTGCGGCCGAGATCCAACCGATATACAACTTGCGACAAATCCGCGGCGATACAATCACCACCCCACTCAGAACACCCCCGACGATCCACAGACCTCCGGCCACCTGACTGGGCCGAACACCCGACACCACCAACTGCCCGACCAGCCCAAAAATCGCCGGCATCAAAAGCCCCCATAGCTGTGTGGGCCAAGGCATGTCCCGGTTAAAGATGACACTCACCAGCACCGCGAGCGTCAAAATACCCGCGGCAACCACCAGTGCTTCGGGCCGCCACCACAGCAAGCCTCCCAACGCGCCGAAAAACGCGAGCAACATCCAGCCAAACTGTTTAAGTTGCCGCTGTGTCGGGTCCAGGTTAATCGCCATCATCGCCATCAAAAATCCTCGTATATGACCGCCGCGTACACGCGATCAGGTCAAAGTCTCGTGTCTTTCTTTCCAACTGTCATGCCATTTTCAGCAAGCGTATCTGACGATGGCCACCGGCAACGGCGACCGATCAATCCAATTCAAACTGGGCCATGTATTGATCAATCTCGTGCTGCTCGGCGGCCGGCTGTTCCTGTTTGTAGATCACGTAGTTCTCGATGACCAACACGTCCATATTGGTCGCCATCAAACACCGATACGCATGGCCGGGTGTGCACACAATCGGTTCACCTCGGATATTGAAACTCGTATTGATGATGACCGGGGTACCCGTTTTCTCTTTAAACCGCTTCATCAACCTGTACAAACGTTGATTGCGCTGCTCATCGACCGTCTGGACCCTGGCCGAATAGTCCACATGTGTGATCGCGGGAACAACTGAGCGGGGAACTTTCAGCAAATCAATCCCCTCCAGACCTTCTCCTTTTCCATTTGATGGCAACCGTTTGTCCTGTTGAACCGGAGCGACCAGCAGCATGTAAGGGCTCTCCACATCAGGCTCCATCTGGAACCATTGGCTGCTGTCCTCTCGCAATACGCACGGCGCGAATGGCCGAAACGATTCGCGAAACTTAATCTTCAGGTTCATCACTGACTGCATCTTCGGCGATCGCGCGTCACCAATAATCGAGCGTGCGCCCAGGGCACGGGGACCAAACTCCATCGGGCCAGACATGTGCCCGACCACTTTTTCTGAAGCGATCTGCTGGGCGACCACGTCCAGCAGGGCATCCTCATCTTCATAGTAGTGATAGGTCGCTCCGACCTGCTCCAATGCCTGTTTGATCTGATCCACGCCAAAACGCGGGCCCAGCAATGATCCTTTCTGGAAGTCGTGAATATTGTCTGCCTGACGAGGCTTGTTCAAGAGCTGGTACCAGACAAACAACGCCGCCCCCAGAGCGCCGCCGGCATCACCAGCGGCGGGCTGGATCCAAAGCTGGTCAAAAATCCCGGCGCTTAAGATCTTCCCATTTCCCACACAGTTTAGAGCCACACCGCCGGCCATGACCAGGTTGCGCATACCCGTTTCTTGGCGCACGTGGCGGGCTGTACGGAGCATGACCTCTTCGGTCACTGCTTGGATGGACGCAGCAATATCCATCTCGCGTTGGGTGATCCTAGACTCAGGGCTACGCGGTGGACAACCAAACAGCTTGTCCATTTTCGGCCCTGTCATGGTTAACCCTTGGCAGTAATTAAAGTACGACATATCCATCCGAAATGAGCCGTCAGGTTTAAGATCTAGCAGCTTGTCCAGGATGAGATCTTTGTACTTGGGGTTCCCGTACGGGGCCAAACCCATAAGCTTGTATTCACCAGAATTGACCTTAAATCCGGTGAAGTAGGTGAACGCCGAATAGAGCAAACCAAGAGAATGAGGGAAACGCAGCTCGTGGGTCAACTCAATCTTGTTACCCCGTCCCACGCCATAGGTCGCCGTGGCCCATTCACCCACACCGTCTAACGTCAATATCGCTGCTTCGTCAAAAGGCGACGGGAAAAAGGCACTGGCCGCATGGGACTCGTGATGGTCGGTGAACACATAACGGCCTTTGTACTGATGGTTGAGGCCGCGGTCCATGTCGCGAGGCAGGTACAGTTTCTGTTGTAGCCAAAGCGGCATCCCTGCCCAGAAAGATTTTATTCCGATCGGCGCGTAAGAAAGGTATGTCTCTAACAGGCGCTCAAATTTGACCAGCGGCTTGTCATAGAACGCCACATAGTCAAGATCCGACGACTCAATCCCGCCCTGATCCAGACAAAAATTAATCGCATTTTGTGGAAAGCGATGGTCATGTTTCTTGCGTGTAAAGCGTTCTTCCTGTGCTGCTGCGACAATGTCCCCGTCGCAGACCAAACAAGCGGCGCTGTCGTGGTAAAATGCGGATAGACCCAGAATGTTCATCAATTGACTCTGCTGGTTGGTGTGTTCTTGATCCGTCCGGTCACCCGCCTGGCCGGCCAGGTTGGTTTTCCCCGCCAAGCACACCAAGCAATCGACATAATTATATCACAAGATATTCTGGCTTGGCCAGGAATCCGATTTGACCCAATAATTGTAGGGCATAGGATTACGTAAATCATCTGATCGCCAAAGGGGCCACACCAAATCAACGCCAATCCACCCGTTGGGTGCTTGGTGAAGTGTGTTTTTTATTATGTGGGGGTATCAGGGCCAGTCGTGAAACCAAGCATGGTCGGCGAGGTTGACGTGCCAGGGTCACTGAACGCAACGAGCATCACGATCCGAACGGCCGGCCGATTGCCGTAGGATGGCAAGGCGATAGGCCATCATGTCCCGTTCCTGAACGGATAATTCTCCGTACCGATCAACCGTATCTAACATGTCAATCATGGCACCACGCGATAGACCCAGTGATTGAAGCAGCTGACACCCGATCCTGTCAGCACGAACTTCGCGATCAACACGATCGGTGTGCCCTTGCAATGACCGAGCCGAAGCGATATATCCGTGATCTAGCAGGTGGCCGGCTTCGTGAGCCAACACCGCGGCCAACTGCTCGTCAGTCAAAATGCTCATCAGCCCTCGGGTGAGGTACACCGACCCGTCGGGCCAGGCGTATGCCGCCACTGCATCGCTGTTCAAGACATTGCATCGTATAGGAATCTTTCTTTCGATGTGCCATCGCTGGATCACCGTATCTAACCGATGCTGCGAAGGTCCGTCCTGCGATAGGCCACCATGGTCTCGTACCCACAGCGGCTGATACGCAGCGATTTGACCGCTGCCCCCAGACGCGCGACACCCGGCCAGCAGACACAATATGAACGCAATACCCGCCAACCACACTCCCCCACCACGAGCGTCAACGGCGTACCGAGCGGTTGATCGCGTGGGGATGAACCCGGTGCCGGCAACCATGCTCACCCTCAGCCGAACCATGCCTAACGGTTCGGCGATGTGCTAAGGCAGCTTGACGATGGGCCATATCAGTCAACGGGTCCTGTCGACCAGAGACCGCACATCCGGCACGATCCGAACAAAAAGGCGTTTACCATGCCCAAAGGTGATCCATGGACAGATGACAAATTCCCCGTGGCATCGATTTTCTATACACGCGGATCATGCCGATAGGTCATTGGAAACCCTGCAACGATTTAAGGCGATCATCTACGATCCAGATGGTTGGGACCATGACGGCCAATCCGCTTCGGGGGCGTTCGATTTTCGCAGACAAAAAGAGCATGGCTAGACAAACCTGATCCAGAAGCTATCGACATGAAACACGCCCTCATTGTCATGACGGCCATTGCGGTATCCGTGCTGTCTCTGCAGTTGGTGATGCCCTACGTGTGGATTTTCCTAACCTGGTTCTTCGTGCTGTTGTACGCAACTTTTTCAACCACCAGACCGTCAGCCAAACCGGTATGGTTTAACATCGCAGTGGTGATGCTGACGCTTGGTGTGTTTGAAGCCTACCTATGGACGAATCAGGGATTGGTGCGAAATGTCGTAACCAAAAGATGTGTCGATCACAAGCACGACATTCTTGGATACTCGCCACGGCCCGATGTCGCAATATCCCATGCCCGATACTTCAATGATCAACTGTTGTGGGACGTCGTTTATACCTTTGACTCGAATCGGCTACGGGCATCACCTCCCAGTGATACGGCGCATAGCCTAGGGACGATTTTGTTCTTCGGCGGTTCGTTCACTTTTGGCTCAGGCGTACAAGACCACGAGACCGCGCCGTTTCTTACGGGGATGAAGACCCATGGAATGTATCGGGTCTACAACTTCGCGTACCGCGGCTACGGCCCTCATCAGATGCTTTCAGCCATTGAGCAGGGGATGGTTCAGAGCGTCGTGCAGGGCGTTCCCAATTACGCGATCTACCAGTGCGTACCCGGCCACGTGATGCGTTGCGCCGGCATGGTTAATTGGGACCAGCATGGCCCCAGATATGTCCTAGACGAAAACGGCAAAGCAATTCGTAACGGCCGCTTTGGTGACCAAGTCGACCAATCTGGAGAGACGCTAAAACAAATGATGTCCGCGCAGCTGCGAAAATCTCTGGTTCTTCACAGAGTCTTGGGCGAAGACTACCATTTCAATCCGGCCAATGTCAGGTTGTTCCTGGAGGTGATTGACAAATCCAAACGGCTTCTGGAATCTCGCTATCCGGGCATTGAGTTCCACGTTTTGTTCTGGGATCACGTCACCGACCGTCGGTGGCTATCGGTCACCGAAGCGCTCATCGGCAGAGGCATGCAGGTTCACCTGATCAGTGAGATCTTACCGGATTTCCCAAACTATCTATCCAAATACGCCGCCGCACAGCACGATGGACACCCCAATGCTCTGGCTCATGAGATTCTTGCTGAATATATCAGCCAACAAATCGTGGGCGCCGCCGCGCTGCGCTAGACCGGTGCTTCAAATCACAAGTCATCGGCATGACGTATTTTTCATGCGTGACCGAATCTCTGCTGCTTTCTCCGAATATCGTGTTCGCGGCTGAAACACGAAGACCAATCTTGACCGGTACGATCCCCGCACCACAGACACCGCAACATGACAATGTGGAAAACGATAATCGTTTGTGACGGGCGGTGTCCGTTTGTGGCTATCACTCGTGACGGCGCGACACGCCCGCTACGATCGGAGGCGACAAATCTCTACGGCATGCCACAACTAGCGCCCTTCATCCAGGCGATCATCGAACTGACTTTCATCATCTTCGGACCACAGACCCTCGCCATCTTCAACGCCATCGTCTAGACCCTGTCCGCCGAGGTCATCGAATGCATCGTCGGTCTCGTCGTCCAACCCGAAGTCGTCTTGATGGTCAACGCCGTCGATGTTTTCTTCAGTGGCGTCCGGATCATCGACGTCTTGTTGCCGGTCGGCCGTCTCCGCCATGGCCAACTGGTACAGCTTATCCATCTCATCCAACAATGCGATGAGCTGTTCTTTGATAACCTGAGCGTGGCTTGCGTCGGCGGACCGTAACTGCCGCAATTTTTTCTGTCCCTCGGCCAACTTGTCTTCCAAGTTCACGACCAGCTGAGGATCGAAATAGGCGTCGCCCAAGAACCGCAAACCCGCGATCTGGATGACATGATCTTTCAACCGCTTGTCCGCGTCGTCAACGAACTGACGAACCGATTGATCCACCACACCGTGTGGTTCCGCATTCCCGCCGGCTGATTCACCGTCCAGCCCCACGGCGACCGCCGCGTCATCATGAAGCGGCACTGTCCTGCTGGAAAGATCTTCTCTGTCACAGCCTACAACGCAAGCCATTGTCAACACCGCCACCGTCGTGATCATCCACTTTATCATTTGTTGGTACCCTTTCTCCGGGCGTCACAACCATATGACTGCCACCCCGCTGTGCATAGATTATTATATCTATCCGGGTGGTGCTCTACCTATAGGCTTGAGGTAATACGATCGAAGAAAATCTGCGCCAATCCCGCGTCGGCTCTATCCAAAGCAGAGATCTCAACACGCGTTTGATGATGAGTCACCGCTTCAATCTCGATTTTGAACTCTTTTCGGAGCGCCGATTGGACGTGGAACAAAGCGTCGATATTGGTTGTCGATTTTGAAACCATTTCCAATTTGGTCGCGTCTACGGCCCGCTTGACCGCCGAGATCACCTTCGCAGAGGGCGCCGCTAGAATTTTACGTACCACCACATGGTAAACCACCCGCGTCTCCTGGGCGGGTTGTCTTGTAGCGGTCTGACTTTCACAGCCGATCCCCAACAAACCCACCAACATCATCCAACGCACGGGCAGGCACATCGCACGACGTTTACGCACGGAAAAGCTTGTCAAACGGTGCCGCATCATTAACTGGTACTCATCCGCACCGGTATGATCCGGGCGGGTTGGTTCAAAGAAAACACAGGCTCAACCCGCTTTGGCCCTGGGCTTGGGGGCGTTTTTCGCCGCGGCCTTTGCCGCGGCCGCGCGTCCCTTCTCTTGGGCCTGAGCGATCGCATCTAACCAACCTGCCAACCGCTGTTGGGCGTCGGGAAGGTACACCTGGGCATCGGCCAATGACGGCAACCATAATCGATCCCACTCGACCGTCACGTAGCCTTCGAAACCAACACCCAATAAACGTTGGACGAACGACTCGATGCCAACCGTGCCCTCGCCCAACGGCACGAAGCCACTACCTTCGCCAACACACGCGTCTTTGACTTTGGCCAACCGGATCCGGCTATTGAGCATGGGCACGGATACGTTCGATAGCTCGCCTGCTGCCGCGGCATTGGCCACATTCCAACACATCCCCACCATCGGATGATCAACCACATTCAGTAGCCACCACCACGGCTTTGCCTGGGCCATCCCACCCAAATTCTCCAACAGCAACTGGACGCCTACATCAGACGCCGTCTCCACGAGACCGGTCACCTGGTCGGCGATCTGCTCGATCACGCGATTACGGTTGAGGCCCGGTCCTGTTTCGTACCCAAACACCCGTACGAATGAGCAACCAATCTGCGAAGCCAGTTCCAAACTGCGCTTGACCTGCCAGTGGGCGTCCCGCGTGACCGACGGATTCCGGTGGCACAATGCCCAAGACGTGCTTAGACAAACCGGCTCAACGCCGCTGGCCTGGAAGAGCCGTCGGATCTTGACCGGGTCACTTAACGCCGGGTCACTGGCCAGGGAGGCACTGCCGGGTCCCAAAGTCCTAAGCTCCACGCCCGCATATCCCATCTCCACGGCCTGCTGGACAACCTTTTCAAGGGTCCAATCGGGGCACGCCACCGTACTAAACGCCAGTTTGATCGCCATGACGACTCCTTCTTCCGGCTTTTATACCAACCAACGGCCATCCTTGCCCGTAAACCCGTTGGGGCTTGGCGGTCAGCCGCCGATTGCCACTCCCCCCTGCCATGTGTACGACCGGTCACGTGAAAGAAGGGCTTGGGTTCATCGGTCGCGCACGCCTTAGGCTTTCGCCCACTGGCCCCAGTCAGATCGCCAAGGACCAGATCGGTCACACACGTCTTACGACGATACCACTGGATTCACAGTAATCACCACGATACTCTCGGGTTCATACGATCACACCGCGGCACGGGAGATTGACCCGGCGAATATGCGTTTAATCGATGCGCCCGATCATACACACCTATTTATTACGCAGCGCTACCGCTGACGACCGGCAGTGCCTGATCTGTCCGGCTGTGCGATTCCGACTCAAGCTTTTTGAGCTTTTCGGCGGCCTCCGGATTGGCATATATGTTAAAAATCATTGCTTTGAGCGTGCCCCACATCCCGCCAAAACTAGAAAACGTGTGGTTCACGGCCGTGGGTTCGTAGCCGCAATGCACCATGCAATCCTGACACTTCGGATTGCCCGACGCCCGACCGTAGTTGGCCCATTGCGTATCTTGCATCAGCTGGTCAAATGTGTCCACGTAGCCGTCCTGAAGGAGGTAGCACGGCTTTTGCCAACCGAACACGTTGTAAGTGGGGTTGCCCCAGGGGGTGCATTCATACGTACGTCGCCCCATCAGGAACTCCAAGAACAACGGCGACTGATTGAAATTCCATGCTTTCTTGCGGTTGCTCAAAATCAGTTCAAATAGCCCGTTCGTCTGCTTACGCCGCAGGAAATGCTCCTGGTCTGGCGCCTTTTCATAGCTGTAGCCGGGGCTGACCATCATGCCCTCGACGCCCAGACTTGTCATTTCATCGAAGAACCGACGAACTTCCAGGGGATCGGCGCCATCGAACAAGGTGGTGTTGGTCGTCACTCGGAAACCCCGACGCACCGCTTGACGGATTGCTTCTACGGCCACACGGTAGGTCCCCTCACGACACACGGCAAAATCATGGTGGTCTTCTGTACCGTCCATATGGACGCTGAGGGTCAGGTATTTGCTGGGTGTGAACAGATCCAACTTTTGCTTGAGCAACAGGGCGTTGGTACACAAATAAACATACTTGCGGCGCCGAACCAAACCACTGACGATCTGGTCGATCTGATCATGCATCAGCGGCTCACCACCAGGGATGCTGACCATGGGCGCATCGCACTCTTCAGCCGCTCTGAAACATTGTTCGGGGGTCAGCTGCTGCTTGAGAATGTGGGCCGGATACTGGATCTTGCCGCAGCCTGCGCAAGCGAGGTTGCAACGGAAAAGCGGTTCGAGCATCAGCACCAGTGGGTAACGCCCACGACCACGCAGCTTTTGTTTGAGCACGTAGGACGCGACGGTCCACATCTGGGAAACAGGCACCGCCATTTACAACAACATCCCTTCAAGCAATTCGATCGTACCAACCGGTACTTCAGCGTGATACGGCTTTAACAGATAGTAGTGGATTCTCGATGCGGATCAAGCTGATCCGCGCCGCAATCCTCTTTCACTGACTACAATGGCCTGCCTTACACCTGCACTCTGATCGAAGGACCGACCTATGGCCGCCACCACGGCACCCGGACATCCCGCCGCCAATGGATCTGGCCCGGTACTCGATGCGGGCACGAAAACCCGCCTCGTGGTCGGGATGGAGATCCATGTCCAGCTGGCCACTCGGACCAAATTATTCTCCAGCGCACCGAATCTAGCACACCCCGAGAATTACGATGCCGCACCCAACACGCTCTGTGATCCCGTGGTTCTGGGGTTGCCCGGCGTGCTTCCGGTGATTAACCAACAAGCGATCGAGATGGCCATGCGGGTTGGCCTGGCGTTGGGGTGTCAAATCGCTGGCCAGACGAAGTGGGATCGCAAGAGCTACTACTACCCTGATCTCCCGAAGAACTACCAAATCAGCCAGTATGATCAGCCGTTGTGCTACGACGGCCAGATCGACCTAGGTGCCGCCCACGAACGATCTGCCACAGCCAAAACGGTCCGTATTCTCCGAGCCCACCTAGAAGAAGACGCCGGCAAACTGCTTCATGAAGCCCCCGGCGGCGTCAAGATCGGTCACTCGATTGTGGATCTGAACCGTGCCGGAACCCCCCTGTTGGAAATCGTTACTGAGCCGGATATGGATTGCCCCCGGCAGGTCGTTGATTTCGCGCAGACTTTACGCAACATCTGCCGTTACCTGGGGGTATCGGAAGCCATTATGCAAAGGGGGCAAATGCGGTTCGAACCCAATATCAACGTGGTGATTGAACAGAACAATCGCGTCTATAAAACGCCCATTGTGGAAATCAAGAACCTCAACAGTTTCAAGGCCCTCTACGGTGCTGTCGAGTATGAATATCGCCGGCAAGTCGAACAGTGGCGGGATAGCGGCACCGTCCTACAGCCCGGGACCAAAAGCACGCGCGGGTGGGACGACGCAAACCAGGTGACCGTCCTTCAACGCGAAAAAGAAGAAGCCCACGATTACCGCTACTTCCCCGATCCAGACCTCGTGACCATCGTCATCGACAACACTTGGATCGAACGGGTCCGCCGCGACTTACCGGAGCTGCCGACTCAGCGGTACAACCGGTATGTCCATGAGCTGGGCCTGTCCCCCAAAGACACCCAGGCCCTGATCGATGAACCAAAGCTGTGCGGCTTTTTCGAAGACATTTTAGCCGCCGGGGTTCAGGCCAAGCCCGCCGCGACGATGATACTGAACTACGCGGCCAAACATGCCAACGAGCGGGGATGCGCGATCTGGGAACTGGGGGTCAGTCCGCTGCAGATCAAAGGGATTGTCGACCTCGTGGCCAGCGACAGGATTGGATCGTCCGCCGCCGACAGGCTGTTTGGATATTGTTGCGAATCAGACGAATCCGCCGAACAGATCGCCCAATCTCGTCGTTTGATTCAAGTCAGCGACGGAGCCGTTCTCGAGTCGTTTGTCGATGAAGTCTTGGCCGACCCCAAGAATAACAAGATCATTGACGACATCACCGCCGGCAAAGACAAAGCCATCGGCGCCTTGACCGGCCAGGTGATGAAGCTCAGCCAGGGGCGGGCCAATCCGAAACTCATTGGTCAGATCGTCAAGCAAAAGCTGCAAGGGACGTAATCGGCTTCACCGAGGGTAACCATCACGCTGCGGTGGGGGTCGCTCGCTGGGCCATCTCTTGGTCGAGGATTAACAGTGCCGCCTTGTCTTCGCCGGCGATCGACAGCCGTGAGATCACATCTTGCATGATCTTTTCTTCTTCGACCTGCTCATCGATAAACCACTTCAAGTGACTCTGTGTCGGATAGTCTTTGGCCTGTACAGCCAACGCAAACAGATCGTGAATCGCCTTGGTGTTAAGCTGCTCGAGTGCCAATGCGCGTTCAAAAACCTGAAGCACCGAGCTAAAATCACTATGAGGTTTGGCCAACGCGTCTAATACAACCCGCCCGCCTCGGTCTGCCACATAGCGGAACAGTCGCATCGCGTGGTCCATCTCTTCGTGCTGTTGGGTTTGCATCCATCTGGCGAATCCTGCCAGGCTCAACGTTTCGAAATAGGCCGCCATGGCCAGGTAACTGTGACCGGCACTGATCTCATGATTGATCTGCTTGTTCAAAGCCGCTTCGATCTTCTGGTCTAACATTGCGCATCATCTCCACTGGTATAGCCGACCAACGGCTTGTTGACACTAAGCTTACCTGGTTTTGCCGCAGAGATCCATGGGGACCAGCCCACAACCATCCCCCCAGATGGCCGACAGGTGCTGCCGGTTCACATGAGCACACAGGGGGTTTGTCCCAAGCTGATTCGCTCCGTCCCTAACGGCTTTCTATACTGGTCGCCCTGATCTGAATTCGATTTATACCCAATGCGTATTCTGATGCGCGACAAAACACCATAAGTCTTTGCAAGTCCCATGCCCCTCTTCGCAGGTGTCACGCAAGGATGAAAACGAAAAGGCAAGCCAAGTGAGAACAGTCGTCACGGTCCTGGTTATCGCCATTGGGTTGGCGTTTGCGTGGGCCGTTTTTCAAACCGGCGGGCCGTCACCTCAAAGCCACAGCCCCAATGCCCAAAACGTCACCGACGATGCCCAACAAAGCGACATACCCGCGCTAGTTGCGACCACTGCCGTATCACCAGACACCCAACCCAGCGCCACGAAACCGCAAGAGAGCACCGATCCACCTCAGGCCGCCGTCGAAGCAGGGCCACTGCCGATCGACGGCCTTCATGCCAAGCCCGCCGCCCAAGCCCAGATCAGCACCGTCGGGGCGCTCAAACCCGACCAGGGATACGTTCTGGAAGCCCAACTGACTGGCTGGGGCGCTGCGGTGCGATATATCCGTCTCGTGCGCTATACCAAGACACCTCTTGGCGACAGCCCCTTTGAAGTCCAAAGTCCGATCGAAGCTCAGGATGTGAACGGCCAAACCATAAGGCTCTATCCATTTGCCTCCAAAACGATTACGGTCAACGGCACACCCATTTACCTAGAAGATAAACGATGGTCGTTGGCAGAACCCGGGGTGTACTGGATTGAACTGGCTGATGGCCAGGATCACCCGGTGGTAAGGATCACCCGACACTACCGTGTTCAGAAGGACTACGCTCCATACGATCTACGTTGCGATCAGTCGATCCTCAATCTGTCTGATCAGCCCTTGCGAGTGATTTGGAGTCAATACGCTCAAGGTGATGTCGTCAACGACGACGCGGCTTATCTTGGTGACCGCCGGACGTTTGTCGCCGGTTATTACAACCTCGACTACAACCCCAATCGTCAGTTCGTATACACCGAAAACGCTTATCTTACCCGCGCCAGCGTGCTAGACGGCCAGCCGCTGTGGCACGGAAACAGCGACCTGCCACACCAAAGCCAGCTGGTCTGGGTTGCCGCGGTGAACCGCTATTTTGCCGCTGCCGTTCACCCGGTGGCCGCTGGGTCGGCAGGTGTCACGGACGTGATCCGGCCATTGGACGAGATGTTCCCAACGCTAGGGTTGCAGGTCATCGGCAACACCGGTCATGACAAAGATGATCGTCGGGCCATGGCGTTTACACTGACCAGCCAGCCAATCGATATTCCCGCGGGCAAACAGACAGCCTTGGATCTTTCGTTATACGCCGGGCCGCGCGATAGCGATGTGTTCGCCAACGAACCTTACCAGAGCCTCGGATTTTCCAAGCTGATCGTGTACGAGCTGGGCTGCGCGATGTGCACGTTTCAGCCGCTGGCCAAGGGGCTCTTGTCGTTTCTGAAGGGGATCCACTACGTGGTTGGGGACTGGGGTGTGGCTATTATTTTCTTGGTGTTGTGCGTGCGTCTGGTGTTGCACCCGATCACCAAGCGTGCCCAAGTCAATATGTTTAAGATGAGCAAACAGATGCAGGCGATGCAGCCTGAAATCGAAAAACTCAAGAAAAAATACAAGGACGATCAACAAAAGTTTCAGCAAGAGCAGCTGAAATTGTGGCGTGAGAAAGGGATCAACCCGGTGAACATGCTCGGGTGCCTCCCGATGTTTTTGCAGACACCTATTTGGGTCGCCCTGTATGCGATGCTCTATTTGGCCATCGAGCTACGGCATCAGCCAGCGTTTTATGGCATCTTCCAGAAGATCAGCGGCGACCGGTGGCATTTCTTGGCGGATCTATCGAGCCCTGATAATTTTATTCAGTTCGCCGGCCAAGGTTACACACTGAATCTCTTTTTCATCCACCCCACCTTCGCGGGGATCCACCTGCTGCCAATTTTGATGGCGGTCGTTTTTTATTTTCAACAAAAACTCACCACACCCCCGCCGGCCAACGAACAAGCCGCCCAGCAGCAAAAGATGATGAAGTTCATGGTGTTGCTGTTTCCGATCATGCTCTATTCAGCGCCCAGTGGTCTGACGCTGTACATTCTGGCGTCCACCTTCGCTGGCATCATTGACAGCTACGTGGTCCGTCAACACGTCAATAAACAGGAAGAAAGTGGTACGCTCTTTACCAAATCACCATCGAAATCTGGTGGATGGATGGGCCGGATGCAGGCAGCGATTGAAGCCAAGCAGCGTGAAATGTCCGACCGGCAAACACGCCAGGCCACCGGTCGAACTTCCAAGCGTCGTAGACGCTCGTGACGCGGTGCGATGACACCATTGTGGCGGTTAGTTCGCCACCGGGGCGCGCCCCGCGGGGATTGCTGAGGATCAGCGGCCCTGCGGTCCTGTCGATTTTGGGGAAGTTGTTACAACCGCCCGGCCACGGTATCGACCAGCTGCAGAACTGGCCGTCACCGCGACGGCTTGTCCGGTGTCGACTGCGTCTCCCTGGTGACACGACCACCCAAACCCGTGGCCATGTATCGTTGACGGTTCCGGCGATCGTCACCCTTTTTCTTGCTCCCCGTAGCTATAGTGGCCAGGATATGGTCGAGCTTCAGTGCCCCGGAAACCCGGCCTTGCTGGACCGGCTAATCCATCACGTGGTTGAACTTGGGGCGAGATTGGCCCTGGCCGGAGAGTTTACGTTTCGAGCTTTTCTTGCCGGCAAACTTGATCTGACCCAAGCCGAAGGCATTGCCGCAACGATTAGTGCCACCAGTGATAGCCAGCTTCAAGCTGCCACCATTTTGCGTCGGGGCCTGTTGGGCCAATTCGCTCGCCAACTGACCACAGATCTTGCCGACCAGCTGGCGATGGTGGAAGCAGGTATCGATTTTGTCGACCAAGAAGATGTCGTACCGATTACGGCGCAGGTCCTACGAACCAATCTGGATCACCTGACTCAACGTATCGACGACCTTCTTGCCCGCAGCCGACCATGGGGCGTCATTGAGGCGCTACCGCGAGTGGTCCTTGTCGGGGCGCCCAGCAGCGGAAAGAGCACGCTCTTCAACGCCCTGTTGGACCGGCAGCGCGCGGTCATCGCCCCAACCGACGGTACGACGAGGGACGTGTTAACCGAACCGTGGACTGTGGCGGACGCCAACGGCCGACTTTTCGAAGTCATGTTGGTCGATATCGCCGGTTTGGCCCCGCCGCAATGCGAACTGGACCATCAAACTCAAACGGCAGCGCAACAAGCGATCGATCAGTCAGATCTGATCGTTCACCTGATCGATGACCGGCCCGCGAACCCCGATGTGGCGCCGGACCGGTCGATCATCCGTGTACGATCCAAGGCAGATCTGCTCGATCCATCCACGATCTCACAAGGCGACCGCGGCCGATTTGACGTCACCGTCAGCGCTCAATCCGGCCAGGGGCTAGACCCATTGCGTGCCATGATCGCTCAACGATTGGCCGACCGATCGGTGAGCATTTCGGCGGGCATGCTCACCCTTCAGCCGCGGCATGAAGCAGCGCTGCGTCAAGCGGCGAACCATTTGAACACGACGTGTCAACTGCTGATCCAGCACCGCCAGGGCCACACCGTCGAGCAGGTGGAGTTGGTGGCGTCGACATTGCGATCGGCACTCGATCAGCTGGCCAGCTTGGGTGGCCGCATGACGCCTGAAGACGTTTTGGGCCGCGTGTTCGCAACTTTCTGTATCGGCAAGTAGTCCTCGGACACCGGTGTTTGGTGACTCGATTGTGAGCCTTGGGCGACATCTGCCAATGCGGCCAAGAGACCGAGATAACCTGACCCCAATACAGGCAGTTTAGGCATCTGTACGTTCGAAAGCGGGCTTGCGTCGACACGGTCTTGCCAGCCATCAGCGCAAAAACGCCTGAGGCGCTTATAACCGGCGCTCTGCGGTGTACAGAATACACGACGCGTCAATGGGTGGTCAGATGAACGTGTACGTGGTCGTTGGCCAATCCCGTGTCATGACGGCAAGTACCAGTTCGCGTATCCTTTGATCACGATGGCCCAGAAGAAAAAACACGCCGACGCCAACCCACGAATCGTCAACCGTAAGGCGCGCCACGACTACCACATTCTCGAAACGCTTGAGGTCGGTATCGCTCTGGCAGGTAGCGAGGTCAAGAGTGTGCGTCAGGGGCAGATCTCACTGGCCGAAGGCTTTATCAGGGTTGAACTGCCGTCGATGGAACTGTTCTTGTATCACGTCGATATCGCCCCCTACGGTCATGGCGACGTCGCCAGCGCCCCAGACCGGCGGCGGCGGCGTAAGTTATTGGCGCATAAACGCCAGATCATCAAACTCACCGAGCACACGACCGCTAAAGGAACCACCATCGTTC
The DNA here is from genome assembly GCA_965222495.1 of Phycisphaeraceae bacterium. Classification (GTDB taxonomy): domain Bacteria; phylum Planctomycetota; class Phycisphaerae; order Phycisphaerales; family Phycisphaeraceae; genus CBDCUA01. The sequence goes on from CBDCUA010000006.1 coordinate 970,401, forward strand.
CATTGGCGATGTACTTTGCTCGCGGCATGGCCAAGTTAGAAATTGGGGTCGCCCGCGGAAAAAAAATGTATGATAAGCGTCAAACCATCAAGGATCGCGAAAGCCAACGTCAGATTCAACGTGGGTTGGCTCGCAAAGTAAGATGAAGATGAGCGCCTCGGACGTGGACGTTTTATCCACATTCCGTTGACATTGACGCCGGCGCATCGACGGCGTGCACGTCTCCCCAACAACTTAGGCTGATAACTGCAGGTCCCTATTGACGACGATGCTATGCAAAGTCGTGATTTAAATCAACTTAAACTCTTTTCTGACACCGCCCAACCGTTTGCTGGTCATATCGGACCCTACACACAAATACCGATCACGTGAGACTTTGGTCTGGCCCTCCGACGTAATGAACACGTTTTCCACATGCCCAAGGCGATGAGAAACAGAGACGGACCTTGCCTTCGCACGTCAATCCAGTGAAGCCGGTTGCCGATGAAATAGGTGCTCCGCGCGTTGTGCCATGCCATTGCTTATGACCTGTCTTGGCTACGCTTATCGCTCTATGGATCATCATTCCCCCGACCAGACTCCTCACTCGTCACCTTACCGTTGGGCGACGTGGATCGCGTTGATCGCGGGACTTGTTATCACCACGACCACGACCCAACTGGTTCGAAAAAACCAGTCAAACATGGCACATGAACGTTTCGAACGGCAAGCCGTATTGTTGGGTACCGCATTCGAACGACGATTTCGTCACGCCCTCGAGAGTTTGTACGCATTACGCGGTTTTTACGAAGGGTCCTCGGCGGTCGACCGCCAAGAGTTTCGTCTGTTTACCAAGAATCATCTGGAGCGGCACCCAAGTATCCTAGCACTGGAATGGATTCCCAAAACGCCGCATCGGCAGCGGGCACAGCTAACACAAGAACTGACGAACTTCGCTAACCAATCGATACACATCAAAGAGCTTGACCAAAACGGACGGATAAAACAGTCTCGTAGCCGCAGTGAGTATTTCCCGGTCCAATACGTCGAGCCTATGGCTACCAACAAAATTGCTCTAGGGTTTGATCACGGATCCGATGAACGACGTCTATCGGCCTTGAAGCAAGCACGGGACACAGGCCGGCCCGTCGCGTGCCAACCCCTGACACTGTTCCGTATCCGGGAAGACGAACAATCTCACACCGGCGTGCTGGTGTATTTGGCAATCTATCAGAACGGTTTGCCAGTCCAAACCATCCAACAGCGACGTGACCACCTTATCGGTTACGTGTCGTCTGTGGTGGAAATCCAAACATTGGCTGATCTTGCCCTGCGAGATACCGAATATCCTGACCTCAACGTGGAGGTTAAAGATATTACGCCGCAGACCGTCTCAATCGTGGACCAGGAAGAATCGGCGAACCGTCAGAAGCCAATGTCCACCCACTGGCTTCAGGACAACCGGCAAACGGAGTTGAGCCTTCCGCTTTGGGTCGCTGAACGCCAGTGGCAGCTGCGGATCGTGTCGACCAAAATCAAGACGTCCAGCTGGCATGTGTGGGGCGTGTTTTTCGCAGGTAGCCTGTACAGCATACTGCTGGCGGGGTTCTTGCGGCAGATCAGCCAACAGGCCAATCAAGTGCGCAAACTCGTCATTCAGAAGACAGCGCAGCTGTGCCAGGCAAACGATGAACTGCAAGAGGAAGTAGCTCAGCGCCAGAGTGCCGAGGACGCACTGCGGAAGGCCCAAAAACGGCTTGACCTAGCGGCCAGTGGTTCACAAGATGGCCTATGGGACTGGCCCGATGTGCGCCGCGATGCCCAATGGTGGTCACCTCGTTTCTATGAACTTCTAGGCCACAACCCCAACGCGTTGGAACCTGGCAACACCAGCTTCACCAACCTGATTCACCGGGACCACCTCAACCGGATGCGGCGCGATTTTCAATACCAGACACAAATCGCCGACCCAGATGACATCGCCCCGCTGGATTCAGAATTCCTGATACAGCTCAAAGATGGATCTTACCGGTGGTTCCGTATCCGCGGCAAGACGACCAGAAGCCATTCTGGCCAGAAAGTGCGTATGTCCGGATCGATACAGGACATCCACGATCGCAAGCTTGCCGAAGAAATGCTGTCGAAACAGACCGATGATCTGATCGTGATCCGTGACGACTTAGAAACCCAAACCATCGAGCTAGCGGCCAAATCCCAACAGCTCGAACAAGCGCGGCACGAGGCGGAACAGGCCACCAAATCCAAAAGTGAATTCCTTGCCAACATGAGCCATGAAATCCGTACCCCCATGACGGCCATTCTGGGGTATACGGATATGCTTTTGGAGCAAGGAGACCTCAGCAAAGCGCCGACGCCCCGAGTCGAAGCGATCCAAACCATTCAGAGAAACGGTCAGCACCTGCTGGCGATCATCAACGACATCTTGGATCTGTCCAAAATCGAGGCCGGTAAATTGGTCATCGAACAGATCACCTGTTCACCTGGAGCGGTGGTCGCCGACGTGATTTCGCTTATGCGGCATCGTGCTCAAGACAAACAACTCTTTCTGGACGTTGAGTACATCGGAGCAGTCCCTGAAACCATCACCAGTGACCCGACACGTCTGCGACAAATCTTGCTCAATCTGATCGGCAACGCCATCAAGTTTACACAGCACGGGGGCGTCCGCTTGATCGTCAAGATGGCCGATTCGCCCGACACCAGCACAAGGCACCTCCGATTTGAGGTGGTCGACACCGGCGTGGGCATGACCCCCGAACAGCAAGCAAAACTCTTCCAAGCTTTTTCCCAGGCCGACACGTCGACCACCCGCCAATTTGGGGGAACCGGACTGGGGCTGATTATCTCCAAACGACTGTCGGAAATGCTCGGCGGCAATATCGCCATGTCCAGCAAGGCCGGTGAAGGCACATCCTTCTGCTTCACCATCGAGACCGGCCCGTTGGATGGCGTCAAAATGGTCGAAAATGCCAATGAGACCCGCAAGTCTCAAGAGGCTCAGGCCAGCGTGCGAGAATCAGCGGCGGTCAGGCTATCTGGCACGATCCTCCTTGCAGAGGACGGCCCCGACAACCAAAGATTGATCACCATGATCCTGACCAAAGCCGGCGCCCAGGTTGTTATCGCTGCCAACGGGCAAATTGCCCTTGACAAGGCGCTGGAGGCTTGGAAGGCCGGCACCCCGTTTGACATGATTCTGATGGACATGCAGATGCCAGAGCTGGACGGCTATGGCGCCACCGGGCGGCTTCGGGAAGCGGGGTATACGGGCCCCATCGTTGCCCTGACCGCTCACGCCATGGCCAGTGATCGCGACAAGTGTCTCAACGCTGGCTGTGACGATTACGCAACCAAACCAATAAACCGTCCCCACTTGCTGGGCACCCTGGCGCGTCTCATGACCCGACAAACACACGCACCTCCAGAAGTCAACGCAAACCCGTCTGACGCCAAGACCACACCGCCATCGATACCCGCCCATATCCAGCGTCTATCCGATAGCGTGCTGGCAATCCAAAAGAGTCTGGCTGCCAATGACATCAACTCTCTTGAACACCTGGTGCGCCAGCTGGAATCAGACGCCGTCGACGAGGGACTGACTCGAGTCGCCGAATACGCCAAACACTTGCGGCAGACCGCCAAGACCACTCATGATCTGACGGTGCTGGACCACATCGTCCAACAGTTGGTTCAAGCGTGCGGCGTGACTTAAGGCAACCCACCGAACAGAAAATATTCCATGAGTTCGTGACCCAACGGGATCCGCAAATCGGAATGGTTGGCGTTCGATTCTGTGAACGGCCGTTGGAGCACACTGTGAACGTGCTTACCGCAGATCGCAAAAGGAACGGGTGTGGGATCATGCAGTCGTGTTGAAACGCAAGTGTAGTGATCTGGCAGATATAGGATGCGGTAATCCACGCCATTCTTTTTCAGAGCCTTGTGGACGGGGCCCACGATGTGTCGATCAATCGCTTCAATGGCCCTGACCTTGGTCACCGCGTCGGCGGCGTGTGAAGCCTCGTCCGGTGATTCGATATGAACACACACAATATCGTAGTGATCCAAAGCCGCAATCGCATGCTGACCGGCCAGGGCATAATCGGTGTTGTGATAACTTGTCTGACCGGGCACATCAAGACGATCCCATCCAATAAACCGCGCCAAGCCCGCTAAGAGATCCACCGCCGTGATCATCGCACCAGACAGACCAAACCGTGCTTGAAAGCTGGGGATCTTAGGCTGGCGCCCCTGTCCCCACGGCCAAATGTGAGTCGCCGGAACTTCATTCAGCTCAACACGTGTTTGGTTCACCTCATGGTCACGAAACAGCACCTGACTCTGATCAATCATCTGGCGCAACAATCCCGCGTGCGGTCCGCCTGTGGGCAGGTACCTGTGGATCGCTTGGCCCAGGATGTCGTGAGGTGGCGTGGTGACAAGCTTAAACCAATCCCGGCCTGCGCCGGAAGTATCGCCCATTGAAGTATCGACCATGATATTGCGGTAGCTGACACCTGGATACAATGTGAGCCCTGGCAAATCGACGCTCTTGGCAAACTCACCTAACAGCTGCTGTCCTTCCTGGGACGTGATGTGGCCGGCCGAATGATCCTGCATGCGCCCCTCGATCACGGTGACCAGGTTCACACGAAAGACCCAATCTTGGATACCCAGGTCGATTCCCAAGGCCGCTGCCTCCAACGGCGCCCGGCCCGTGTGATAACGGCTCGGGTCATAACCCAAAAGACTCATTGTGCACACGTCAGAACCGCACCCCATACCTTCGGGCGTTGTGGCAACAGTCCCTTGCCGGCCATCGATGCTAAGTCGATCGGTGTGTGGTTTCTTCGCAGCCTCCAAGGGGGTTTTGTCCCCTAATTCCGACAGTGCATGATCTGCCGCTCCATCAGGAATAATCACGACGTGTTTCATCGTGGGCTATTCTATCGGCATGATCGCATCATTAACGAATCACACCCGTAGCAGTGGGTTGACCGCCAATCACCGATGGATTTGCCATGGCAGGATCGTACGGCTATAAAAACTTTCTGGTGGAGACAGATTTCTCTAGCCCAGCACTGAATGACGGGTATGAGACGCGACCTACCCCTCAGTGCCTTCGATGCACCTTGGTTTTACAAAGACACGTCAAGGGATGTCTACAGCCACGCGACAATGATACAAGACGGGCAACTTGGCGATCCGGCTGCCACCAGAACCGTCCCGGTGATCGGTCTGGTTGGAGGTATTGGCTCGGGAAAATCCGTTGTGGCTCGGCAGCTTCAGTCATTGGGTTGTGCGGTGATCGATGCCGACCAGATCGCCCAAAGCGTCCTCGACCAGCCAGAGGTCATCCGACAATTGATCGCTTGGTGGGGTCCCGACGTCGTTGGTCCCGACGGACGCGTCGACCGATCCGCGGTGGCTGCAATCGTGTTCGGCAACCCGTCACAGTTGCAACAGCTCGAGCAGCTTGTCCACCCACGTGTTCACCAAACACGCCTTCGCCTGAGGCAACAGTTTGCCCACGCTTCGCACACCATTGCCATCGTCGAAGACTGTCCACTGCTGCTAGAGAAAGGCCTCGACGCTCAATGTGACGCCGTTGTCTTTGTTCAAGCAAGCGAAGAAACCCGCTTGCGGCGCCTGGCGGCCAGCCGCGGTTGGAGCCGGGAGGATCTGGTGCGACGAGAGAAAAATCAGATCGGACTTGACATCAAGGCGAAACGGGCCGATTATACTATTGATAACAACGTCGGTGAAGATGACTGTCTGAAGCACGTTCGCGACGTTCTTTCCCAGATACTCAACGAATTATCCTGAAACAATTTATGCTGCTGGTCGTTTGTGGGTCGCCCCTGAGGCGTTCTATAGCCTAAATTGTTTCTTGGACAGAATTTTGAGAGATTTGCTGTTCCACGCCACACCCAGGGCAAAATGTTGGCATCGTCTCATTTGTCCGGCATGCGTCGCCGTACTTGCGATTGAAACCAAAACAAAGTGAAATACACACCCCACTCCCTCCCCGATTTAACCCGCCGCATCTATCTTTAGGAGAGCCACCCGATGGCCAAAACTCAAACGCCACGTCTCAAGAAGAAACACGCTGACACGAGAACCGGTAGCAGAGCCACGACGACTGATTCGACGTCTGATCGGCGCACCTCCGATGAACAGCTCGAAGCCGAAACCCAACAGCGCTACGAACAGGCGAAGAAGTCCGATTTATCGATATGTGATCTGCAGAAGATGTCGATCGACCAGCTACACGAACTGGCCAAAAATGAGGGCGTCGAAAACTACACCGGCCTAAAACGGCAAGATCTCAACTTTCAGATCCTCAAAGCGCGTATCGCCAAACAGGGCCTGATGTATGGCGAAGGCGTGTTGGAGGTCTTGCCTGACGGGTTTGGTTTTCTAAGAAGCCCGGAGTACTCGTACCTGGCTTGCCCTGATGACATCTACGTCAGCCCCAGCCAAATCCGGCGCTTTGGGCTCAAAGTGGGACACATTGTCCAAGGAACGATCCGGCCCCCCAAGGAGAGCGAACGATACTTTGCGCTGCTTCGCGTCGACGCGGTCAACGGCCACCCCACCGACGCGCTCAATGACCTGTCCAACTTCGAAGACCTCACGCCGTTGCACCCGAAAGATCGCCTGATCTTAGAGACCACGCCCGACGTCATTGAAATGCGAATCGTCGACTTGGTCACACCGATCGGACGGGGTCAACGCGGTTTGATTGTCGCGCCACCGCGTACCGGCAAAACCGTCCTTCTTCAGAAGATGGCCAACTCCATCATCACCAATTTTCCCGACGTGAAGGTGATTGTGCTGTTGATTGATGAACGGCCCGAAGAGGTCACCGATTTCCGCAACAACACCCCGAAAGACGTTGAGGTCGTCGCCAGCACTTTCGACGAGCAGACGTCCCGCCATGTGCAAGTTTGTGACGTCGTGATCGAAAAAGCCCGGCGCATGGTTGAATTTGGCGAACACGTGGTGATCCTTTTGGATTCCATTACCCGCATGGCTAGAGCGTACAACACCGAAATGCCTCACTCTGGCAAAATCCTGACCGGCGGACTGGATTCCAACGCCCTTCAGCGGCCAAAGAAATTCTTCGGATCGGCCCGGGCAATTGAAAACGGCGGGAGCTTGACCATTCTGGCCACCGCCTTGGTCGATACCGGCTCGAAAATGGATGATATTATTTTCGAAGAGTTCAAGGGGACGGGTAACAGCGAGCTGCACCTGGATCGCCGGTTGGTTGAGAAGCGGGTTTATCCATCAATCGATATCGCGGCGTCCGGCACGCGCCGTGAAGAGCTTCTGTTGGACAAACGTGAACTGGAGCTGGTTTACCGGCTCCGAAAAGTGCTGGCAGACATGAATGTGGTCGAAGCGATGGAGCTCCTAAAGAGTCGCCTGCAGAAAGTCAAGACCAATGCCGAGTTCTTAATGACGATGAATCTCGATTGACCGATACCCGTCACCACACACGTCCTGCGCGTCCAATGGATCCCCGTGTCGGTTGTTTTAGACGCGAAGCAAACCACTTGACCTGGCCAGCTTCGAGAGGGCAACGTGTATCAGCGTCTCTACAGTCGTTGATAGCGGCTTAACAAATCCACGATATGCGGCTGATTTGGGCGTAGCTGCAGGCTACGACGCCAGGCGTCTAAGGCCTGGTCTCTGTGGTCTGAGACGCCCCGACCTTCTTGAAGGTACATCGCCATCAGGCACACGCCGATACCGTTGAGCGCCGCCGGATCCTGATCGTCGATCTCGATCGAAGCCCGAAAACTGTCGAGGGCATCTTCAAATCGACGCATCTTGAACTGCGCGTAGCCCAGCCGCTGATAGACCTTCGCATCTGCGCTGCGATCGGTGGTCAGGATCTTCAAAACGACAATGGCTTGCTCAAAATGGCCCAGCTGCACGTGCGCGTTGGCCAGTCCCATGAGAATCGGCGGGGCCATATCCCCTAGCTCCATCGCCTGATGATAGGCCCTGACGGCATCTTCAAACTGGTTCAACAAACTGTGTGCCGTGGCCAGATTGGCCCAAGCCGTCTGACTGTCGGGCTTCAGCTGGGTTGCAAGGGAAGCATAAGGCATCGCTTCGGCCACTTTGCCGGCTTGCAAATACGCACCTGATATATTGAGATTGGCGTCAAAACTATCTGGTTGAATCGCCAGTGCGCGCAGGTAGCTATCAATCGCTTTTTGAATGTGGCCCTGGAGATGTTGCATCCAACCGTAGAAGTAGCGTGCGTCAAAGTGGTTCGGGTCCGCCGTCACGGCTCGTTCATAACACCGCCCAGCAAGTTCTAGCTGGCCGTGTTGCTGGTAAATTGCCCCCATGTTCATGTGGGCGTCGACCAGACCTGGATCGGCTTCCAGTGCCATCCCAAACGCTGCCAGCGCCGAATCGGTTAACCCTTGATCTAGATAGGCTTGACCCTGGAGCATCAACTCATTGGCCGTCTCTGAATCGACTTGGGGCCCCACTGGCCGGGTGCAGCCCCAGAACGCCAGCAGAAACACCCCCAACCAGCCATACCCTTTAATCCAACACAAAACCGTATCCCTCTTGATGTTGTGCGACATGTCGAACAACGATACGTTCGCCAGTTCGGTTGGTCAACGCCGACCATCAACCGATTGGGATCCACGCTCTGACCAGCGTTGGACCTGACAACCGGTTTTGGATCTGGGTATCGACGCCACAAAGACTTATCCAACTCATGTCGCCTTAGAAACATATGCAACGCCTGTGACATTACAATCCTGGTTTGGAACCCCACCATGAAAATGGCATTGGCCCAACTAAATCCCCTCATCGGCGATATCGACGGCAACGCCAGCCAGATCGCACAAGCGATTGCTCAAGCGCGGGACCACGGTGCGCAGCTGGTGGTTTTTCCTGAATTGGCGGTCATCGGATATCCGCCAAAGGACCTGCTGCTCAAACCACCGGTGATTGACCGGTGCGTGCAGGCGATCAATCAACTGGCGGAGATGTGTACCGACATCGCGGCGATTATTGGCTACCCCTGCCCCACCGACCATCCAAAGGGTCAATGGCTTTACAACGCTGCTGCACTTTGCACCGGCGGCCAGGTGGCACACCGGTACGTCAAAAACCTCCTGCCGACATACGACGTGTTCGATGAGCACCGATATTTTGAGCCTGGATCGGACGCTTTGGTGGGCTGCTTCCAAGGTGTAAAACTGGGGGTGAGCATTTGTGAAGATCTCTGGAATGACGGTGGGCTGGTGCCCCGACAGCTCTACCATCGCGACCCGATCAGACACCTCGCCGCCGGCGGAGCCGAAGTGATGATCAACTGCTCGGCGTCCCCCTTTGTCATCGACAAGCACCCGTTTCGGATGCAATTGTTAACCGCTGCGGCCAGGCGTCACGGTCTGCCTATCGTGTTCTGCAACCAGGTCGGCGGCAATGACGAACTGGTATTCGACGGCAACAGCTGCGTCATTGATGCCGCAGGACACCTGATCGCGCACGCCAAAGATTTTCAGGCCGACCTGTTGATCGCAGAGGTCCCGATCGGCGACGGTGGCCATACCCACGACAATCGGATCCACGACCCCGCAAGCGGGATTGAATCGGCGTACCGTGCACTGGTCTTGGGCCTGCGTGACTATTGCCGCAAGTGTGGGTTTGCGTCGGTGGTTTTAGGGTTATCAGGCGGGATCGATTCTGCAGTCGCCGCGGCCGTGTCGGTCGCGGCGTTAGGTTCGGACAACGTTCGCGGCGTGGCCATGCCCTCCCGATACAGCTCGCCGGGCTCTGTCTCCGATGCCAAGGCACTGGCCCACCGGCTACACATCCGACTGGACGTCATCCCCATCGCCCCGGCCCACGACACGTTCGAACAAATGTTAGGCCCCCATTTTGACCGGCATCCGCCCGATGCAACCGAAGAAAATATTCAGGCACGGATCCGCGGCGTGATCTTGATGGCGATGAGCAACAAATTTGGATCGCTGCTGGTCACGACCGGTAACAAGAGCGAACTGGCGGTGGGTTACTGCACACTCTACGGCGATATGGCCGGTGGGTTAGCGGTCTTGAGCGATGTTCCGAAAACGGTCGTCATGCAATTGGCACACTGGATCAATCAGTCGCCAAACTCCCCGCTGCGCCAACAACGTGGCGGACCGGTGATCCCTGAGGCAACGATCACCAAACCACCCAGCGCTGAGCTGCGTCCAGACCAGACCGATCAAGACGCGTTACCACCTTACGATGTGTTAGACCAGATTATCCATCGGTACGTACAAAACGAACAGTCCACGGCGCAGATTATCGCCGAACTAAAAGACCGAATTGAACCTCAACGGGTTCGACAAGTTGTGCGCCTGATCGATCTAAACGAGTACAAACGCAAACAAGCAGCCCCGGGCCTCAAAATCACTGGCCGAGCATTCGGCTTCGGTCGACGCATGCCCATCGCCATGATCAACCACACGGCCGATGGCCGCTGATCTGCTTGGAAGGCAACCTAGGCATATCGGACCCACGCCACCGATCGCCGCCGGGTGATAAGGTCGCGGTCGAACAATCGCCACGATTTACGCACACGACGTGCGTCTGATCGGCAGATGGAAGCGTCATCTGCGCTGTCGGTCCGACCTACACCCACGTCTACAGACCTCGCACAACGTGGTCCTGTACTAACGACCGGCGCCTCCCGCAGACGGAAAGGCGGCCAAGGAGCCGCCTGCTTGGTGGGCATCCCAAGTTCGCGCATCGCCCAGTCGTGACTCGTAGGCACTCCACAATTCGAACCAATATGCAAGAAACTGATAAGGTGCGTACCTGGCGTAGTGCGCTTCGATTCTACGATAGAACGCACGAGGATCCGCGGTTTTTGTCACGCCATGATACTGTCGAAAATGGCGCAACGTCTCTGAATCGATGGCCACGCAGTCGTACCGTCCCAACAGCTGGCAAAGGTTGGCCGCTGCATATTTGCCGATACCATGAATTTTGGTCAAACGATCGAAAACCATGGCGGTGGATTGGTGTGGGGTCTCCAAAGACGCCAGGTCCAGATCGCCGCGGACCACTCGCCTGGCCAACCACACGATGCGTTGTGATCGATAGCCCACCTTGCATCGCCGCTTTAGCGTGTCTGCTCGCACCGCCGCAAGTTCACACGGTGTTGGGAATCCGCCCTTCCCCACATGTTGACACATCAGTGCATTCATGCGCATGGTACCTGACCAGGTCACGTTACACCCGGTCATGGTTTTCACGATATCCTCGAATAGGGTCGGTGACCGAAAAAGACGATCGAACTTGGCCCGACGCGCCGGTCGATGTAACCGGTGCCACGGCCGAAAGTCTTCTCCCAGACGAAGCATCCTTGCCACCTGATGGCGAAGCAAACGCGCTTCAACTCGGCTCACACGCTCAGCACACTCGATACAGATACGATCGCGGTACCGCTGGCTGATGATGGTCAGGATCAGTCGATCCCCATCACCGCGAAGTGGCCGGAACAGCCGTTGCGTCGAAGGATCCCACCGGTTGGGCGCCAGCAGAAAATAACCGTAACAACACACCGCTCGTGACAGGTCAAAACCGTTGGGAACTCTGACGGTGATCATTGATCGCCCGGGACTGGCCATTCGCCTTTACCGGTTGTCAACGGGAAACAGGTTTGCTGCAATCGTTTGGCACAAACGGTCACCCAAACGTCGATACTGGCCGTAGTAATGTTTCGCCTCATTGAGGATCTTCTGGCCCGACAAACCCGCTTGAGCGATAAAAGGGTCCGTGACGACCACTTCTAGATCTCGCATGCTCCACTCAAAGTGATATTGAAAGCCGTACGTGGTCAAACCGACCTTGAAGGCCTGATGAGCACACAGAGCGGAGCCGGCCAGCGGCGTCGCACCAGCTGGCAAGCGTGCCACCTCCTGACCATGAATGTGGAAAGGGATGCTCTGCCACCCCATACCGGCATAAACCGGGTCCTGTGTGCCAGCAAAGCCAAGTGCCATGGAGTGCCAACCGATCTCGGGCTGTGGCATCTGTCGGACGTGTCCACCCAGCGCCGATGCGATCAACTGAGCACCAAGGCACACGCCGACGATCGGCAACCCAGCGACGTGAGCCGTTTTGAGGTATTGCATCTCCTGTTCAAGCCAAGGATAGAGGGCCTCCTGATCCACATTCATCGGCCCGCCCATACTGATAATCCCGTCGACCTCGTCCAGATCGACTGGCACCGTGTGGCCATCATACAACTTCACATGGCACATTCGATGTCCTCGGGCTCGGAGGGAAGAACCCAAGGCAGCCGGCCCTTCCGTCGGGTGGTGTTCGAACACAACGATACTCATCTCGGTCGCTCCCAAACCATGGATATGAAAAGTCTGCCCCCTAAACAACAGGCTGTCAATCAAACCCGACCAAACGCCTAAGAGCTCCTCACAGAATCAATGGTCATCTGAGAGATCGAGCGAAAGGTTGGGGACAAGCAGGTCGAAGCAGGCGATGCTGCAGTGCATCGTCGATGTAGACCGACAAGACCACCCAACCGCCAATCGAAGATAGAGACATTCTGATCTGATAGGAGTCTAGAGCTCAATTGCAGTGAAACAAGATGGACTGACGATATACCCCCAATCGGATCCAACGCGTTGGCCGGTTACAGACCGACGCCATGCCCATCTCATGAGGCCAATGCCCCGTGCACGTGTCATCACAAAAACAGCCCCATCCTTCGACCACGTCGTCCACCGTCATCCTCACCAGCGGTGGTCTACGCAGTTTCATCGCGGCCGCAACCGGACGAGGACCCAACGTCACCCTTCTACATCTGCTCGATGGCCGCCCAAACGCAAAAACAAGGTCACAATACGTACACCGCCAAGCCAAGCACCTGGGCATCGTTAAGGTCCTCGAGACCCAGCTGCGAAGTTGCAAGACCGCCGCCGGAACCGGTGACCAAGGTCCCGGCGTCCGACAGGTGCTTCCTAGGACACGAATGTTGATCACCGGCCTGACCCGAGCCATCGCGCTGGGCGCCAGCCGTCTGATCTGGCCTGCTCAGGCCAACGGTGATTTTGACGCCGCGGTGCGGATCACCGAGCAAACGGTCTTGGCCAAACATCTGGCCCTGCTAGAACACGACAACCCGCCGAGTATCGAAACACCCCTGTTGGAGTTATCGGACAGACAGCTGATTGATTTGGCATTACAGTTGAACCTACCTTGGGAGCTTGTCTGGTCGTGTCTGGCCCCAGGCGAAAAACCGTGTCGAGTCTGTAACGGCTGTCGCCGCCGTCAAGAGGCGTTCGGTGGTGCCGGATTGACCGACCCCGTGGTTCAACCGTCACCCGTGGGCTAACCGCCACGTATCACAAAAACATCCAAACAATCAATCACGATTTCTACCGTGTAAATTGTTCTGTAACGGTTCGACGCGTCAGGGGTCACGATAGATCACGGCAATCACCCCCGTCGGACCACAGAATCGGTGGGAGCCGAATGGTCGTCGGGATCAACCATTAACCTGGCCTTACCGGCACGTTTGGCCCGATAGAGCGCCAGATCGGCGTGCGCGATCAATTGTTCACAACGAGTTGATCCAGAACCGCTTAACGTGGCCACGCCCACACTCAAGCTGATCTGATCAACCATGTTCCATCCAGCAAACAAGCTGCGTACGCCGTTTGCAAACCCGTCGCTAACACGCTGGGCAACCTGCAAAGCGGTGGAAGGGTTGGTCTGGGGCAACAAGATGACAAATTCGTCACCGCCAAAACGGGCGACGACGTCGCTTTGACGGCACTGAGCCACCAGAACCCGTGCCGTGTGTCGCAGCAGATCGTCACCTGCTTGATGACCCATAGAATCGTTAATCAGCTTGAAATGATCCACATCGATCATCACGCATGCCAGGTCGTAGCCGTGCCGCTGGGCTTCTGCAAACCGCTGGGCCAACGCCTGTCCGAAACTTCGCCGGTTACTCAATCCAGTCAGGGGATCGGTCGCGGCCATCTCCTTAAGCTTGAAAACCGCTTGCTCAAGCTGAGCCGTTCGTTCTTGAACTTTCTTTTCCAGCTGGAGATTGACCTTTTGGAGCTGCGTGCGTGCGTCAGAAAGATTCCCGGCCATGCCATTAAATGAAGCGGCCAGAAGTCCCATTTCGTCCTGGGTTTTGATCGAGACGGGCAATGGACGATCTCCCACACTCAGGCTTGCGGTGGCTTCTAGCAACGATCGAATTGGTGCCGTCCACCGTCGCACCATCCATATCACCACCGGCACGCTCAGCAGACAGACCACACAAACCGCGATCAGCTGCATCGCGCGGAGCTCGGCGAGCGTCTGAGGCAGTCCCGGCTCACGCACCGCCAAGACCACAAATCCCTCCAGCGTTTTGCGCCGATCGCCTGGGGCCCGACCCGATACCACCGAGGGATTGGGTGGGTTCCAGATCGGCGTCTTGTGGACCATCAGATCACCGCGTTGACCCAACACAATCGCCCGCCCCACCTCGATCGCGCCGTGCGGTTGGCCCCGATCGGTACGCCCAAGATAGTCCGACCAAGCGTCAGGATCGATCACACGCCGATACATTGGTTGATCTTGGCTGTCGGTGATCACCACAAACGCCAATCGCTGGTCCAGCGCCAACACACTTAGCACACGATGGGCCGCCGGGTTCCAACCATAAACCAAACGGCCGGCCAACGCCGCGGCAAGCGTCTGATTCAAGACCACCACATTCCGGCTGTGACTATCGGCCATCGCCCGCCGGGCAATCCTTGTCAGCCACGCCGCACAAACAAAAGTCGATATCGCCACGATGGCCACCGTCCACCACACCAGTTTTCGTTGCATCGAATGGCGTGGTTGGCCGGGCGGCACGCCCATGGCAGATCGAGGAATGGATTGCCCTCGGTAATGCTCCATCCCGCTTTTCCCTGCGTCCAAACCTAGCTATTGAATCGACCGGATTGGTCACAGCCTTAACCGGCACCCCAAACCCTCAAGACCGATGCGACCATCGCTTGGCCACCGCATACGGCTCGTTAAGAACCGACCTTGCGGGCCACGGCTCGACGAGACTACACTGCGGTGATGGTTGGCCAAGCGATGATGCGACTATGGACGCGGTACACGCCATGGGGTGGTGGTGGCGGGGTCGCCATCGTGGTGGCCCTGGCGGTCGGGTGTACCCACGAGATGGTTCGCACGCCCAACCCCACGCCGATTGACCGCACCGAATTCAGCCGAATGTATCACGCGGCCGTTCACGTCTTGCGTGAGTATGGCTTTCGTATCGATCGTCAGAGCCACCGGTTCGGGCTGATCTCGACCAAGTATCTCCCCTGCCCAGCCATTTTTGAGCCGTGGCACACCGCCGACACGACAAGCCAACAGGCCTGGGAAAACACTTTGAATCAGCAGCGACGGTGCGCGATCGTGTCACTGGAACCCGGCCCCGTTGTCACCGACGCCAACCCGCAGACCACAAGCTCTCAGGCCCATGATTCCCGTTACCGCCTGCGGGTGGAAGTCTTGATAGAACGTCGTCAGCACCCCAACCGTTACCTGACCGGATCGACTAACGGCCACAGAGTTTACGGCACACTTTTGTCCACTCCCGAAGAATGGCTCGCCCGTGGCATTGAGGGATCTTACTGGCGTCCCGTCGGACGCGATACATTGTTAGAACAGCACCTTTTGGCCAATATTATTCGGAAATCTCTTCTCTTGGAACCGACCGAGCCATGAACACGCCGGCTGAACGAAAAACGCTACACATTGGTCATTCTCCCGACCCAGACGACGCGTTCATGTGGTACCCGTTGGCCAACTTCACCGACGGCGCTGGGCCCGGTGGCCTGGGCTACCGGCCGAAGATCGACACCGGACCGTACGACTTTGTACACGTCCTAGAAGACATCCAATCACTGAACGAACGGGCCGAACGGGCCGAACTCGAAATCACCGCGATCTCCATCCACCAGTACCCATTCGTCGCCAAGCATTACGCTCTGACCAGCTGCGGCTCATCCATGGGAGACGGTTACGGTCCCATGGTGGTATCTCGTGACAGACAAACAATCGACGACCTACGCGGCGCCAAGATCGCCATACCCGGCGAGCGTACGACGGCTTTCTTGGCGCTTTCGCTGTTGTTGGGCCGTGGGTCGTTTGACGTCGAAGTGATCGGTTTCGACCAGATCATCCCCGCGTTGGCCGGCGGACGGTTTGACGCTGGACTGATTATTCATGAAGGACAATTGACGTACCAGAACGCCGGTCTCCACTGCGTGGTGGATTTGGGGCAGTGGTGGACCCAGTCCAGGCAACTGCCGCTGCCACTGGGCGGCAACGCGATCCGCCGCGACTTGGGCGATGCCATGGGGCCGATTTGTCAGATTCTGCTTCAGTCGATCGAGTACGCACTTGATCATCGTGACGAAGCGGTGCGCTACGCCCTGCATTATGCCCGCGACATGGGCGCGGCGCTGGCCGACCAGTTTGTCGGCATGTACGTCAATCCATGGACACTGGACTATGGCGACAAAGGACGACAGGCGGTGCGGCTGCTATTACAGGAAGCCGCTGACGCCGGCTTGGTCCCCGGGTGCGACGAAATCGACTTTGTAACACCAACATCGTCCGCCCGGTCACCAGCAGGCCAGACCGGACATCAGACAACAGCTTAGTACTCACTGACGGGCAGGTGTCGCAGCGGGTCGTGACGATCATCAGGTTGTCGGCCACCCGAATCGGTCGGGGGGATCGCCGCCGACTCCACGGATTCGGGGCCGGGACCGATGGCCGTCAAGATCGCCGCGAGATCGTCTGGCACCGGAATCGGTTGGTTTGAACGTTTGCCCTTGGGCCAGTGACGGGGCGCTTGCGCCTGAACGGCTTTTATATCAATGCCAGTGTGATACTTCACGGTGGCGTCTGGGTCCTTGAGCATGTGACCGGTCAGCACACACACAACGCGCTCGTCGGCGTTGATGACACCCCGCCGGACCAACTGATGGGCGCCAGCGACACTGGCGGCACTGGCCGGCTCGCATCCAAATCCGTACACACCCACCATCGCTTTGTGCTCGAGAATCGTCTCGTCGTCCACCTGGCAAACCACTCCGTTCATGATCGCCAATGCACGCAATGCCTTGGGCAGATTGACAGGACGACCGATCTCTATGGCGCTAGCAACAGTCTGGGCACGGATGTCATCGTGATCCATTCGACGGTAAAAGCTCTCAATCGTGTCCGCATCATAACGACCGTCGCACCACCGCAATCCTTGCTCTTGGTACAATTGGAATAACGTGTTTGCACCGGTCGCGTTGACCACGGCCAGGCGAGGGATTCGGTCAATCAGCCCTAACTCTTTGAGCTCTCCGAAGGCCTTGCCGAACGCCGAACAGTTTCCGAGATTGCCCCCCGGCACGACAATCCAATCCGGCACCTGCCAGTCGAGCGCTTCGAGCACGCGGTACATGATGGTCTTTTGCCCCTCGAGCCGGAATGGATTCACACTGTTCATGAGGTAAATCCCCAGCTGCGGCTGATCCACCACCACTTGGCGAACCCTTCGTAGACAGGCGTCAAAGTCACCCTGGATCTGAAGTGTTCGTGCCCCATAGTCCAACGCCTGACTGAGCTTGCCATAGGCGATTTTTCCCGAGCCGATAAACACAATCCCCGTCATGCCACGTTTTTCAGTTTGTACGTCGACCGCCAATGACGCGAACATCGCCAGGCTAGCTGATGTATTGCCTGTCGACGCACACGCGACACGCTGTGCACCAACCATCTTGGCATGGGTAAACGCCGCGGCCATGCCGTTGTCTTTGAACGACCCGGAAGGGTTAAGCCCCT
This sequence comes from Phycisphaeraceae bacterium, assembly GCA_965222495.1. Classification (GTDB taxonomy): domain Bacteria; phylum Planctomycetota; class Phycisphaerae; order Phycisphaerales; family Phycisphaeraceae; genus CBDCUA01. The sequence goes on from CBDCUA010000006.1 coordinate 988,308, forward strand.
CATACTGAAGAAACAGATTACCGGGCTTAAGCCCCACCTGGCCCGCCAACAGCCGTGCATCTTGGAGATTCGTCCGCCCTTCTCCGATCGTCACGATATCAGATTCGCTCCGATAAAATGCCAAGAGTTCTCGAAACCGCCACACGCCGGAGAAATCCAGCGCCCCGGCTCCGTGTTCACCCTTGGTCATCCAGCGGTGCTCAAACGCACTAGGCGACTTAGGCACCACTGCCCGCCGCCAATCGTAGCAGACGTCCAGCAGAGACTGACGGCCAGTCTCGGCACACTGCGGGCAGGAAACGTGCACCTCATCTACGCCGAACGTAGCATGACAGTCAGGATTGATACATCGTTGATAAGCCCAGTCCATGTTGCGGCACCTGTCCCTCACGCGGGAGGTACCATTGTAACAGGGAAGCGTATGGCTGAACCGATCATCGGGATCACCGTCGACAATCGCCACAACACGGCGTCGTCTGGGACGTATGAGCTGTCGTCAGCGTACTGCCGTTGTGTCACCGCGGCCGGTGGTTTGGCGGTGCTGCTGCCGCACGAAATTCAGCTGGCGTCACAATACGTTCACCGATGCGACGGATTGGTGCTCACCGGCGGCGTCGACCCGCGAACCGAACCGTTCGGCCAACCCACACACGTCAAAGCACAGCCGATGGACCCCCAGCGTCAACGATTCGAGCTGGCGTTGTTGGATGCTTGCGACCGACAACCGCACAAGCCGGTTCTGGGAATCTGCCTGGGTATGCAGTTGATGGCCCTTCACGCCGGTGCACACCTGCATCAATACCTACCGGACACACTCGATCGCGGCAAGCGACATCAAAATGACAACCGACACCCGATCATCATCACCACGCGGGATACCGTCTTAGCCGCCAATCAGCCATCCACTGAACACGCCGTGGTCGTGTCCCGACATCGCCAAGCTGTCGCGGCAGACCGAAGCCCTCACCCACCACTCTTCGACACTTCAGAGACCGCCGGTGCGATGCGGATCGTGGCTTACAGTCCCGACGGTGTGGTGGAGGCCATAGACGACCCGCACCGACCGTTTTATGTCGGCGTCCAGTGGCACCCCGAACGCGGGGGCAACAGCCATCTCAACCAGGGTTTGTTCGATCGGTTGGTTTGGGCCTGTCGTCACACCACATCACAACCACCATGATCGCCACGCCCACCGACAACGCAGAATCGGCGATATTGAAAATCCATGGCCACAACCCCGTATCTGGAAACAGCGACAAGAAATCACGCACCGCATTGAAGCGCAATCGATCGTACAGATTCCCCAATGCCCCGGCGAGAATCAGTCCCAATGACAGGTGCAGCCCCCACGCCCCCACCGGGCTACGCCAGAACACGTGTCCAATCACTGCCACCGCCAGCACGCTAACGACCACAAACAGTCGTTGCCTGCCTTTACCTGCACCAAACACCGCCCCTGTATTGGTTGTCAACCGGAGGCTGAGTACTTGGGGAATCAACACGATTGGATCGTGGACAGGGATCAGTGTCGGATCGCCCGCTCTCGTTTTTAACAGCTGCACAGGCCGACCTGCGACCCGCTCAAACGCCAGGTGTTTTGACCAAAGATCGGCTACCAGGGTCACGGTCACGATCAGCAGAAATAGAATCACCGACGGCGGATGCCAACCGGCGCTCCTGGCGGTAGACCGGGCAACTGCCTGGTCAGGCGCCGACAAGCCGTGGGTCGAGAAGGCCGTGACCCTACGCTTCAAATGACACCGCTTTCTACAAAAACAACTCTGGCACCGCCAACCAGGCGATTGAGCAAAATCTCACAGTCATCGACGGCCACCGACCCGCGCCTAAGCCCTCCCCCCCCGTCGTTCTCGCTCTCGAGCCACTTCGATACAGTATTTTGCCCATGGCTTGGCCTCAAGTCGCGCCCGGCTAATGGGCACACCCCGCTCAAGGCACACACCATAAATGCCGTCAACCATCCGCTCCAACGCCTGGTCGATCTCTCCTATCAGTCGACGTTCAGATTCGACCAGACCAAGCGTAAACTCCTGTTCATAGTTATCTGAACCGACGTCTGCCATATGAACCGGCATGTGCGACAAGTTACCACCGGCGTTCTTGGCCCGGGCGTCGGTCTGCATTGACTGAACGTCGCCCAAAATTTCAGTCCGCCTGGTTAACAACTGCTCGCGGAATCGTTGGATGTCCCGTTTGGTTAAACCGGTCTTGACCTTTCTAAGCTGCTGAACCGTGTACGGCTGGCTGATCACCGGCTCAATCGGACGAGGCTTCTTCGATTCGGTTCGTTTAACCACCTTCAAAATGGAGCTGCGTGTGGCCACAGAACCGGCGGTGGTGTTTCTCTTGCCCACCGCCTTGACGACCAATGTTCCCTTCCGCGCCGGCACCGCGGTGGCGCTGGACGAGGTGGTCCGTTTGGTCTTGGTCTTTACCGTCTTGGCCTTTTTCTTAACCTTCTTGGCCTGTACTTTCTTGACCTTCTTGGCCTTTGTCTGTGTTTGGGTTGACCGCTTGGCCTTCTTCACGGCGACCTTGCCTCGTATGGACTTCTTCTTGGCCACTGTAGCACTCCATGTACGTCCAAAATGCGCGCAATGCACCCCATGTGTCCAAAACTGCAGGCAGTGCACCTCCAGAATAAACAAAGTCGCACATGGTAATCTGTCGCGACAAACGTATCAAGCAAGTGTCACGTCAAGCCCTGGTCCGTCACCAGGCATTGTGACTTCGAAACGCCACCTGATGGCTTTTGTTTGGTCCAGAGCCGTTTTGGATCGTCCAAATGGCCATAGCAATCTATTCGACTTTAAAAACGTGGAGGATTGGCAGCGGCCCTGTTCCTGCCCTTTACCTTTGTAGAGATCGCCGACCGTCGGGGCTGTCGATCAATCACCAGTCTGGCCCAACGCACCCCCGAATCATTTTCATTTATCTTATTGTTATTACCATTTTTACGAGAAAAATCTTCGTTGTATAGGACAACGGACCGACAACCCATCCTTGGGCCAGAAACATTGACAAATTTGTTAAAAATGCCTCGCGTGGGGTGTACGCTGACTACAATCATGGTATGATCGTTGGCCGTAGGGTATGGTATGGTATGGGTTTGGTTATCAACCTTATGACATTCGCCCTAGGAAATTAAGTTGCGGCACGTGGGCTTTCACAAAAAGGAGACCATGTGGATAGCATTCATCTCTGTATCGACCGACTCGGTAACGCTAGCAGCCGTTCGAATGATTGGACTGGCATGATCAATACATGCTTATCATGCGCAGACAATCTGTGCAGTAAGGAAAATCTATGAAGGGCATAGGGGAGCAAAAAATCCTGCGCGGCTTTACGATGACAGAGATGATGGTCTTGACCTCTATCTCTGCCGTTGCCGTTGCCATGATTCTGCCGAGCATGAACCTAGCCCGGCAAGAAGAACGAACGGCTCGGGGTTTGGCCAATCTCCAACAGATCGGTCAAACGATCTATGTGTTCGCAGTCGAAAACAGCAATCGATTGCCTTACGGCTACCACCGTGACGCCCCGCCTCGCGCTCACCCGGGCGGTCGTGAAACGGATTGGACCATTTTGCTCAACGATTTTCTCGCTGGCGGCGGGGCGACCTACGCCGCTGTGGCGGGGCCGCCGTCGTACAACACGATCCTGCCGATTTTCCGAGACCCAAACGCGGTGTACGCCAGTCAGGGCATGTACCACTACACAGCTCATCCCGTGCTCATGCCTGACTCCAACGAGTGGTCCGAAGAGTATGCGATCACTCGCTTCCGACGCCCACACGAAGTTTTCCTTGTTGCCGATGCGATCCAGAGACCCACAGGACGCATTCCTCGTACCTCGTTTGCTACGGGATTTGGTGTCGACCAACGGTCACTGGCGCCGAACCGGACGCCGTTCTATCACGCAGGCGACTCGGACAATCATGCACCAATCGCACCCGGGGTGAACAGCGACGACCCAGATCCTCGGGCCGCGGGTGCTAAAAACCTTGCCGACATACGATGGCGTCAAAGGAACAACAGTGCTGCGAATTTTGTGTTTGCCGATGGCCACTGTGAAACATTGCAGCAGTCTGAAGTAAAAAAACGCCACATCCGAGCAGATCCGTAGTCATTAGCGTCCTTTCTTGGCGATGAAAATGACCAGCCATTGCCAGCGACCTCCACACACATGGCAAGGAAGTTGTTTATCCGATGTGCTTGTGGTTTCGATGAAGTCGTCGTGTGAGAAGGTGTAAATTTTCGTCTGTTGTACTTCGGGTCTGGTCCATGATTGATGTGCATCGCTCCAGAAGTGGCCTTGGGTTTACGATCACTGAAGTCGTCGTTGCTATCGCGGTGATCGGGATTGTGACCGCTTTGCTTGTGCCGTCGGTCAAGCACCTACGAAGCCATGTAAGAACCAGCCAAGGCAGGACAAACCTGTACGAAATTGGTCAAGCCCTCTACGCCTACACGATTGATCATCAAAGCACACTGCCGATCGGTTCCAGAGACATACACCCAGAAACCGACTGGTCGATTTTGCTCAACAGCTATATGACCGGCACCGGTGACACCTATAGCCAGGTGTTGGACACCAACGGTATCCCTCAGACATTGCCTATTTTTCGTGACCCTAACGCGACCTTCCCAGATAGCGGTTTTCTTCACTACTCCGCTCATCCCGTCTTAATGCCCGATTACGATCACATCGCGGATCAAGAGGTGGCGTGGACCACCTATAAGCTGGCGCGGATCCGCCGGCCGTCGGAGGTGGTGCTTATCATGGACGCCACACAACATCCATCAAACGTCGTCCCGCATACCTCTTTGGCAACGACCAAGCTCATTGACAATCAAACCTTGGCCCCCAGCGCCACAGACCGTTTCCCCGCGTACTTGTTTTATGACCCGGCCGCAACGGACAACAACGATCTCATCGATCCGGGCCCAAACGACGACACCGCGACCAATGCGGGCAATATCCGGTGGCGACAATATGGCAACACGGCGGCGAATTTCTTGTTCCCCGACGGCCAGAGCAAAACACTTAAGATCGAAGAAGTGATCAAACGCAACATCCGCGTCGATCCATGACCTGAGGGCTTGGCCCCATGCCAATCCAAACGCGATGGTGGCACCGGGAAGGCGATAAAGTCGTGTGTACTTTATGCCCGCGCCAATGCCATATTCCCAACGGGCAGCGCGGGTTTTGTTTCGTGCGCGCTAATGTGAACGACGGCCTAACGCTGACCACGTACGGCCGAAGCTCTGGATTCTGTGTCGACCCAATTGAGAAAAAACCGCTTAACCATTTTCTGCCCGGTACACCCGTGTTGAGTTTCGGAACCGCCGGGTGTAACCTCGGGTGTAAGTTCTGCCAAAATTGGGACATCTCCAAGAGTCGGCACATGGACCGCGTTGCTCAAGAAGCCACCGCCGAAGCGGTCGTCCAAGCCGCCAAACAAACCGGCTGTCGCAGCGTTGCATTTACGTACAACGACCCGGTGATCTGGGCCGAGTACGCAATCGACGTCGCCGTAGTGGCGAGAAAAGAGAATATCAAGACCGTCGCAGTCACCGCCGGTTACATTCAACCCGAAGCCCGTAAAGAGTTTTTTCGTTGGATTGACGCGGCCAACGTCGATCTCAAGGCGTTTACAGAGACGTTCTATCGCAAGCTGACTCAGACACACCTCCAGCCCGTGTTAGATACACTCAAATACCTCAAACATGAAACCCAGGTTTGGCTGGAGATCACCAACCTCGTGATCCCTGGTGAAAATGACCGCCCGAATGAAATCAGGCAGCTGTGTCATTGGGTTTTAGATCACCTCGGAGATGATGTACCCATCCACTTCACAGCGTTCCACCCCGATTTCAAGATGAATCAACACCCCCACACGCCGCACGAGACGCTGATCAGCGCTCGACAACAAGCGCTCGACACGGGGATCAAGTTCGCGTATGTCGGCAACGTCAATGACCCGCAGCGTCAGAACACCTATTGCCCGAGTTGTGGAATGGTGCTGATCGAGCGAAACTGGTACGAGTTGGGGGTTTACCTACTCAATGATAATCAGTGCGGGGGTTGTGGGTGCGTGATTCCAGGTCTGTTTGAGAGATCTCCAGGCCGTTGGGGGCGCAAGCGTCAACCGGTCATGATCTAAAAAGAGCCGTCGCGTCACCATCTGCCGCGTCGGCGCCAAACAAAAACGACTCTGACATGACCAACTCAGACCATAGATCCAATGACCACGACCGATCTCCCACCCAAGCACGGGCGAAACGCAAACCGGTCCACGTCGCATCGGCCGGCACATCTTGTCCAAAGATCGATTTTACGGATCAGCAGATCCAAACTATTTTGAACCACGTCCGCGGCCGAGTTGAAGCCTCTGTCCGAGGCACAGATTCGCCCTTGGCGTTACCGCAGGAACTGGATAACGCGACGTCGTTTGGTCTGTTTGTGACCCTCCGCCGGCCGACACTTTTAAGAGCGTGCCGTGGTCGATGGGGAGATACGACCAAGACCTTGGGCGAACTTTTGAATCAGGTGACCGGCGACACAGCCACACTGGATCCGCGATTCCCGTCGATCGTCACGGAAGAGTTACCGTTCTTAGCGATCGACGTGTCGCTGATGTACGACCCGATTCAAGTCTGTGCTACGGGCAATCAACGCATCACCGCCGTAGAGGTGGGCACTCACGGTATTGTGATCGATCACCCACGCGGACGGGGACTGTTATTGCCACAGGTCGCCACCGAAGCCGGTTGGGATGCCAAGACATTTCTTGACCACCTGGCGCTTAAGGCCGGATTGCCCGTTGATACCTGGCGCCAGGACCCTGAAGCGCGATTAATGACCTTCCGTGCCCGGCGACTGACCAGCGACGCGCCCAGAAGTGAGATCGATATTCAACAGTGGCCCACCGATCAGGCCCAGCAATGGTTAGCCTTGGTCAATCAGATACTCCAGGGTCAGCGATTACCTGCTCCAACCGACGGCCCGCTTTCCGAACGACACGAGCATCACGCGGGAATTCACCTACAAACACCACTTGGCGCCACAGCGACATCTTTCGGCACCGGCCACAGCCTATGGACCCTGACCGAAGCCGCTGTGCGATCGATGAAAGAGCTCCGAGTCAGCCGCCCGAAGGAACAACCACCAGAGCCCATCTCATGCCTGACGCTTTTGTGGCAACCGATTCGTCTCGAGCCGGCGGACTATCCACACCGTCATGGCCTGTTGGCCCAAAGCGCTGTACGAATCCGCCACGGGGGGCGATGGCAACTTATTCTTCCTGACCCTGGTCGCCGTTCTCACACGGTCGATCTAGCGCTAACATCGATGCAGATGACTGGTCGGGACTGGCAGCTCCAATCGCCCCTTGACGCTGCGCAACTCACAGCCTTCGCGGTCACCCACATCCGCGCTAGCGACCTGTCCAACCACCGCCCGACCCGCAAGCCGGCACGCCATGGCCAGTTTTATCCCGCCGAACCGGATACGATGAATCGCCAAATCGACACTCACCTGGCAACCGGATCTCCGGGACGGGCAAAAGCCAACTGTCGCGCGGTGATGCTCCCCCACGCCGGCTGGCAATACTGTGGTGACACGATTGGTCTGACGCTGTCCCGGGTGAATGTGCCCGAGACCGTCATTCTCATCGGCCCGAAGCATACGCCTTTGGGCCCTATCTGGAGTGTCTCCTCCGACCAGTGTTGGGAAATCCCTGGCGCAACCGTCCCGATCGCCACAGACCTGGTCCGGCGTCTGACCAGATGGATTCGACAGCTGGACTGCGAGCCAGAAGCCCACCGTCTTGAGCATGGCAGCGAGGTCTTGCTGCCATTCCTGATGCGGGTTCAACCCCGGCTACGTGCCGTACCGATCGTCATGGGACAGACGTCGTACGATACCGCTGTCGCGATGGCCGACGGCTTGGCAAAACTGATTGATGAGATGGAAACCACTCCGCTCTTGGTCATCTCAAGCGACATGAACCACTTCGCCACCGAACCGGAAAACCGCAGATTAGATCATCTGGCACTGGAGGCGATGTTGACCGGTCAGCCGCGTCGGTTGTATGACACCTGCGCCGACAATCAAATCAGCATGTGCGGCCTGTTGCCGGCTGTCACGGTGATGCAAACGCTAGCAAAATCACAACCGTTGCAACTGGAGTTGGTCGATTATCGTAACAGCGCCGCGGTCACCGGTGACGATACAAGCGTCGTTGGGTACGCCGGCGTGTTGATTCGTTAAGGCAATTTCTTGTCTGGCGGGGAATCGGTATGGCACCACAGGTCACGATAGACTTGCACCGCTTGCCTGATATCGACCTGCACCATTCACCATCACTGACCGATGATACGGGAATGTGCCTAGACACCTCCTTCGGTGCACAAAACCGCCACCACGGTGAACTGCGTCGACGACAGCTGCCAAGCGTTAATCGCCACGGTCCTCCACGGGCGGCTTTGCGGTAAAGACCAATCATACGCTTCGGCAAGACCCTTTGGGTTATCTGCAAAGCGGTCAGCGGTCACGGCATTGTTTGGTCCCGAGAATCTGGCTGGGGTCTTGTTCCCCGACAACTTTAACGGCCGGTATCCGGTGTTGACGCGACCGGTGGAACGACACATAAGACCGCTGGCGATCTGTCTGGCAACCAGCGCCAATCTTGTTGACTGGGGCGCTCACCGGTCGGTGCTCGGACCGCGACAGTGCCAGTGGGATAGCGAGGGCAAGCTGTGTGCCCTTCATTGGATGCTCATCTATCACGGTGCGGATCATCGACACCGCTACTGTGTCGACGCAGCGCTGATCGGCACCCACGACCCGATCGGTGTCTTGGTCCGCTCCAACCGGCCGCTGATGGAGCCGGAGACATCCTACGAGACCGGCGGTTTTTTGGACCCGTCGTGTTTCCGTATGACGCCGATGTTCGATCCGACGGGACGGTCACCGCGTAGTACGGCGCGTCTGACGATCGTACGTGTGCCGCAATCACTACCGTACAAGTTCTCTTAGAGCATCTGGCGCCGTCATAAAACGGCAGCCCGCCCGACGGCCGGATACCTGCCTGCAACGCGATCGGTGTGGCTGTGTTGGTGAAGCAAAGACTCTCGGCTTGACCGTCACAAGCGAGCACGCGATGACAAACGATCTTACGTCTGCGTGTTCGCACACTGCCTGTTCGTCACAGAAATGAGCAACTCGTCGACGTGCAAAAAGATACGCGATGTGTATCAGATCATTGATGGTTTCAGCCTAGTCGTGCTGACGATGGGTTCTCCGGGCAGATGTGCGCTGCATTTGAGCGATAAAACGCTCCAGCGGTCTCATCATCCGCCCGTATTGAGTCTGGTTAGGCCATTTTAGAAAACGCAGACCAAGGCGTGTGCCGTCACCATCGAGCACCGAATGGACCTGTGCCAATTGTGCCTGGAAAATAAAAGCCGTGGTCTGAACCGGAAGCTCAAAACCAACAAACAACTTGGAGCCGGGCTGGAGACAATTTTGCTGCGGCGCATTGGTGATCAGCCCACTGCCACCGGTAGACAAATTCACTAGCTGCGCACGCATCCGCCAAGCACCAACAGGTGCGGCATCGGGGTTGAAACCCGCCACTTCGTGAATGTGCGCAAAGATGGGATCGATGGACACCAGTGACACACGAAAGTCCTGACGCCTCTGGCCTGGCTGCACGCTAGACGGCTTCGTGATCTGGATACACTGAACGATCAATCCGTCTCTCAGCGTCACCTGACAACGGGTTTGGACCACCTGCGAACGGAACGTATAGAGTCGGCGATGAATCGACACATACACGTCGATCTGCCAGCCCGGGGCGAATTCAACTTGGTGATGAATTCCTTGAGGCGTGTCAAGATAAATCTGCTGCCCGCTGATACAACGTATCCGCGCTCTGGCGGCGATAAATTCGTAGTCGGGGCTCTGATAATGCAGCTCTACCAGCTGATCGGCGATCGCTGCTTCTTCAAGAAGGTCAGAACCGTCGCCAATCGTGAATTCTGCTTGCTGCCCGGGCAACCCGCTCGACTCCACCTACAGAACGTGTGTTAAGCATCTTCGCCGTCGACTCAGTAGGAATCGATCATCAGAAAGGCGACAGTGGCATGCCAAACCGCCACCTGACCTCGCCATTTTCACGGTTTCCGCCAGAGCCACGTCCCTCCCCTACACCATCCCCTTATCGGGTATGTCATCGTTCCACTTGATCCGGTACAGATCTCTGGCCATGTGACCACTGGGTCGGACCACTGTGTCAGGTTGGTGACAGCGAGGACATATGTCTTTAAGATGAACCGCCACACGCTCAGCGTGCTGACCCTTTGACGGTTAGCGCAATCGTGACGTGGTCAATGGACCATCAGAAGGAGTGTCCACTTGAACGAGCATATGCTAATCCAGCGGGTCAAAAAACTAGAAAAACAGAGCCGACGCACAAAATGGTTTGCTGTGGTTATCGTTACCGCGGTGGTTTTACCGTGGTCACTAGGCGCAGTGAACGATCCCAAGAATCAGACTGTTAGTGGTCGTCGGTTTGTGCTAATCGACGGCAAAGGAAATTTACGCATGTTTTTGGGCGCCGACGACGACGACGAGGGTCGCGTGGGCCTCTATCTCTATGATCAGGTCGGCAAGCGCAGTGCGGCGTTGTATGTCAAGAAGGGACAAAATGGCCTGGTGCTTTATGGCAAGAACAACAAGGAACGCGCTCGTCTCTATCTCGATGAACAGGAAGTGGGTTTGAGTTTTTATGACAAGAGTGGACGCGAACAGACACGATTTTCACAAGGCCGAACCGTGAGCCGATTGGCCTTAGGGGTTAGCCGAACCACCGCTGACGCAGACGCATCAGGCAGCTCGCCGGAGCCGGGCGACCGGCTACTTCTGAGCTTTGACTCGCGAGAGAACGGATTAAGTGTCATCTCCATGGGTGATCGTCAGGCCGGTTCACACATCCAGCTCGAAGCCAGCAAGGACAGGTCACACCTCTTGCTTAGAAACCGAGAGGGTAACCGTCGCGTTCAGCTGTCTCCCGCCACCGACTCGCCCAGCATGAAACTAAACACCTCACATGACGTCCCAGGCATCGCCATCTTTGATCCCGAAGGCCGTGTGATCAGCCAACTGCCGTGACGATTGATCAATCACCAGTCGGTGCCGGTCGCCACGGTTGGGCGGCCACCTCGTCGACACAGACCCTCTGGTTCAAGAACGCGTGGTCAATCATTCGATCGGCAAACATGGCCAAGGGAGATGTGTTGATATCGGTCGTACACTACAAACTTTAGGGTTTTTGCAGCCAAGTGCGGTTGTACTGTCTCGGGTAGCACTAACAAGGCAATACTCCCACATAACTCGCCAGCCACAATGCCAACCAACCGACAACGTCTATTGTCGTCCGGGGGCAACCAGCGTTTACTTACTGTTGTTTGATGCCGATCTCTCCTGCCCCCTTAACCGGCGGCCGGGCGCGGGAATGGAGTTCGGGGGCAATGATTCAATGGCTCAAGTGGCTTGGGTTGAGACGGTTCTACCAAGGCCGCCTGCCGCTCGGTGGTGCACCGCCAAACCGCGCATCGTTTTCAATCGCTTGCCTGGAGACACTCGAGCCGCGCACCATGCTCAGTGGTAACGGGATGGCCGATCTGGACCTCGCCGTTTGGCAGGTTCAGCCGATGACCACCACCCATTCAGACGCGCCGATCTATATCCCAGTTGATCCGGTGATCGAATCGAACAGCCCGAGCCTAACCCCGCTGAGTAACACCTCCGGACCGCTTATCCGCATTGACGATTTTCGCAGTGATGTCCGTTTCAGCGACATTGATGGCCGCGGTTTTGCTGCTGTGATTATGGATACCGGTATCGATCTTGATGACCCCTTCTTTGGCCCCGATACAAACAGTGACGGGATCTCGGACCGAATCGTCTATACACAAGACTTCACGGGTAGCGGCAGTGCCGGCGACGCGCGGGGTCACGGCTCGAATGTTTCGAGCATTGTCGCGTCGTCCGATTCGACCTACACCGGCATGGCGCCAGGTGCGGATATTATCCATCTCAAGGTGATTGGTGATAGTGGCAGCGGTAGCTTTGGATGGCTAGAAAGCGGACTGCAGTGGGTGGTCGCCAATGCAGACACCTACAATATCGCCAGCGTCAACCTTTCTCTGGGCGACTCGGGCAATTTTGACTCCAATATGCAGCTCTACGGCGTAGCGGACGAATTTGCGGCACTGGCTGCGATTGACGTCATGGTGGTCGCGGCCGCCGGTAACGATTTCTTTGTCCATGGCAGTGTTCCCGGTGTCAGTTACCCCGCAGCCGACCCCAACACCATCACCGTGGGCGCTGTCTATGATGCGAACGTCGGCGGTACGTGGAGTTATGGCAGTGGTGCAAAGGCCTTTACGACCGATGCTGACCGTATCACACCGTTCTCACAACGGCACGCCTCATTGGTCGACGTATTCGCTCCGGGTGCACCAATTACCGGTGCCGGCGCGGGTACTGCGCTGACCACGCAACACGGCACCAGCCAAGCCGCCCCGCATGTCGCCGGCGCCGCGGTGCTTGCCCAGCAACTGGCGGTGCAGACATTGGGCCGACGCCTGACAGTCAGTGAATTTCGTTCATTGTTGACGGATACCGGTGTGACCATCCACGACGGCGATGACGAAAACGATAACGTCACAAACACGGGGTTAAATTTCAAGCGGCTCGATGTGCTGGCTTTGGCTCAAGGCGTTCTAGACATGGCTCCCCCCGCAGCCACACCAGAAATTGCCGTCACCGACAACGGGTCGGACGTGCCCGACGACAGCGGGAGCGTCGATTTTGGCACAACGGTTCCTGGGTCCGTCCTGACCAAAACGTTTACGATCACCAATCAGGGCAATGGAACACTGACGCTCAGCAACGCATCGCTGAACGTCCCAGCCGGCTTTAGCTTGGTCACTAGCTTCTCATCAACAACGCTGGCCGAAGATGAGTCGGCAACCTTCACCGTCCAGCTCGACGCCGCTACGCCAGGTCTGCACAGCGGAACTCTCTCCTTTACCAACAACGATGCAGACGAGACCACCTACGACTTTACTGTCAGTGGCACCGTTTTAGACGTATCTATCATCGACAATGGCCAGTCCGGATTTTCCACTGCAGGCACTTGGAGCACGTGGAGCACCGCCGGTCTGGGCCGAAACGACAACTATCAACTCGCCGCCACCGGCAACGGCTCCACCACCGCCACATGGGCCTTTGGTGGCATTGCCAACGGTCAGTACCGCGTCTCATCCACTTGGTTCCCCACCGCACACCGTGCAACCGATGCCCCGTTTACACTCTACGACGGAGCCAACCCAATGGTCACCGTCGACGTCAACCAGACACTCTCTCCAAGTGACAGGACCGTCGACGGATCAGATTGGAACGATCTGGGCATCATCACCGTGTCCGCAGGACTGCTACAGGTCCAACTGTCCAACGACGCAGACCAGACCGTTACCGCCGACGCCGTTATGATCGAACGGGTCGGCAATCTACCCGCTGGCCCGGAAATCAGTGTAAGAAACGCCAGTACCCTCGAAATCGCCGACGGAACCGGCAGTGTCGACCTGGGCACCACTGACCTGAACACACCTGTGACGCACACCTTCTCCGTCACCAATGACGGTAGCACCACACTGACACTCGACAACGGTTCGTTTAGCCTACCGACCGGGTTCAGTCTTCACACCGGGTTCGCCACAACCTCGTTGGCACTGGGACAATCAACTTCCTTCACCGTCCAGCTCGACGCCACTACGCCAGGTCTGCACAGCGGAACTCTCTCCTTTACCAACAACGACGCAGACGAGACCACCTACGACTTTACCGTCAGTGGCACTGTCAACGCCATGCAAATCATTGACAATGGCCAGTCCGGATTTTCCACCGTCGGAACATGGGGCTCGTGGAGTCAGACCGGGCTAGGCCGAAATGACAACTACCGAATCGCAAACCCAGGCGACGGCTCCACCACCGCCACATGGGCCTTTGGTGGCATTGCCAACGGTCAGTACCGCGTCTCATCCACTTGGTTCCCCACCGCACACCGTGCAACCGATGCCCCGTTTACACTCTACGACGGAGCCAACCCAATGGTCACCGTCGACGTCAACCAGACACTCTCTCCAAGTGACAGGACCGTCGACGGATCAGATTGGAACGATCTGGGCATCATCACCGTGTCCGCAGGACTGCTACAGGTCCAACTGTCCAACGACGCAGACCAGACCGTTACCGCCGACGCCGTTATGATCGAACGGGTCGGCAACCTACCCGCTGGCCCGGAAATCAGTGTAAGAAACGCCAGTACCCTCGAAATCGCCGACGGAACCGGCAGTGTCGACCTGGGCACCACTGACCTGAACACACCTGTGACGCACACCTTCTCCGTCACCAATGACGGTAGCACCACACTGACACTCGACAACGGTTCGTTTAGCCTACCGACCGGGTTCAGTCTTCACACCGGGTTCGCCACAACCTCGTTGGCACTGGGACAATCAACTTCCTTCACCGTCCAGCTCGACGCCACTACGCCAGGTCTGCACAGCGGAACTCTCTCCTTTACCAACAACGACGCAGACGAGACCACCTACGACTTTACCGTCAGTGGCACTGTCAACGCCATGCAAGTCATTGACAATGGCCAGTCCGGATTTTCCACTGCAGGCACTTGGAGCACGTGGAGCACCGCCGGTCTGGGCCGAAACGACAACTATCAACTCGCCGCCACCGGCAACGGCTCCACCACCGCCACATGGGCCTTTGGTGGCATTGCCAACGGTCAGTACCGCGTCTCATCCACTTGGTTCCCCACCGCACACCGTGCAACCGATGCCCCGTTTACACTCTACGACGGAGCCAACCCAATGGTCACCGTCGACGTCAACCAGACACTCTCTCCAAGTGACAGGACCGTCGACGGATCAGATTGGAACGATCTGGGCATCATCACCGTGTCCGCAGGACTGCTACAGGTCCAACTGTCCAACGACGCAGACCAGACCGTTACCGCCGACGCCGTTATGATCGAACGGGTCGGCAACCTACCCGCTGGCCCGGAAATCAGTGTAAGAAACGCCAGTACCCTCGAAATCGCCGACGGAACCGGCAGTGTCGACCTGGGCACCACTGACCTGAACACACCTGTGACGCACACCTTCTCCGTCACCAATGACGGTAGCACCACACTGACACTCGACAACGGTTCGTTTAGCCTACCGACCGGGTTCAGTCTTCACACCGGGTTCGCCACAACCTCGTTGGCACTGGGACAATCAACTTCCTTCACCGTCCAGCTCGACGCCACTACGCCAGGTCTGCACAGCGGAACTCTCTCCTTTACCAACAACGACGCAGACGAGACCACCTACGACTTTACCGTCAGTGGCACTGTCAACGCCATGCAAGTCATTGACAATGGCCAGTCCGGATTTTCCACCGTCGGAACATGGGGCTCGTGGAGTCAGACCGGGCTAGGCCGAAATGACAACTACCGAATCGCAAACCCAGGCGACGGCTCCACCACCGCCACATGGGCCTTTGGTGGCATTGCCAACGGTCAGTACCGCGTCTCGACCACTTGGTTCCCCACCGCACACCGTGCAACCGATGCCCCGTTTACACTCTACGACGGAGCCAACCCAATGGTCACCGTCGACGTCAACCAGACACTCTCTCCAAGTGACAGGACCGTCGACGGATCAGATTGGAACGATCTGGGCGTCATCACCGTGTCCGCAGGACTGCTACAGGTCCAACTGTCCAACGACGCAGACCAGACCGTTACCGCCGACGCCGTTATGATCGAACGGATCTAATACGGATGACGGATTTGGCTTGGGCAACGAGAGCATGATGGATCTTCGAGCGTGGACTTGTCGCGACAAGACTTGGCAAATCGTCGACGCGCAAAGAAAATTCGCGTGACTGCCCAATTCGGTACCGGGGATCGGTCGTTCATCAAAGAAGCACGTTTATTTATTCCGGTGCGGAGATGATTGCGTTGCACTGCCATGACACGAGCTACACCGACTTATCGGTCACTTGACAGCGGTTCGTTATGGTCTGACACCGGCCTAGGTTCACCCTTTCGCGACACGTGTAGGAGTTCATGCGCTAGACATATGGTCTGGTCGGAGTATGAAAAGCAAAACCCCTAGCCTCAACGGCTAGGGGTTCTCGTAAAGTTGGTAGAGTCGTTTGCGACTCGTATAGAGGGTAGAAACGCGTCCTATACTGAGGGGACGCACCTCTTCATGATCTGTCCGGTGGATTGTCCTTCATGTATTGATCCTCCTCTATTCGCCGTGTGGGTCAAACGACCAAGATAACTTATTTATTATATGCACAACACCCCGTCCAATCCATATAAAATCGAATCGGTAGGATTAAAAATAGGCAATATCCTACAAGGGACCGGCTCAAACAACGCGATCCCAGCAAAGATGGATTTATTTTTCGTAGTAGTCGTGTGTAGGACGCCCGGCGAGGATTTGTTCCTTACCCCAGTTGGCCACTTTTCGGAACTGCTCTGAGGCGATAAAACTGTCAAACGCATGACGGTCACTCCAGTCCGAGATAATTAGATACCGCTGCGATTCGTTCACATCACGAAACAGCCGTGATACCTTGTGGCCATCCATCTGGTTCATCGCCCCGAGCACCGCGTTGAACACGTCCTCAAAGGCCTTCTCTTTACCCGGCAAGATCATGTAATTCATACCCACTGTGATCATAAGCACGGCCTCTTTCGTTGAGATATTAGATGCAAGTAAAAACCACCATAGACCAATGAGCCTAACGCCGTGATGTAGTCACCGCAAGGCATGCCAGGACCGATCGCGAAAACTCTGCGAAGAGAAACGACATCGTTGCGGCCAATCAAAAAATACTACTTTGTCCGATCTTTATGGCATACTTATACACCATGAACGCGCCTCGATGTGAAGCAAGGCTGCAAACATCATGAAAGGCCAACCACAGAAGAATTGTGTCTTGGTTGCAATTGTGAACACCGCCGCCAAAACCGGCCGGCGGCGACTTGTGGCCAGGTGGTCAAATGGGTACCACGACACCCGTCACCTAAAGACGACGGAACATGATAAACGTCATGTCGTCCGGCTTCGAAGGACTGCCGTCGCAATCGCCAAACATGCGGTGTTGCGCATCGTCGACCAACCGTTTTGCGACCCGCTCAATCGATCCCTTTCGCACACGGTCCACCAGTTCATCGGTGTGAAGGTTATCGACGAGTCCGTCACTGGCTAGCAACAACGTATCCCTGGGCGCCAGTTGAATGGTCGGCCCCATCTCGATCCGCATCTCAGGTGTGCCGATCACGTTGGACACAATGTGGCGATCTTCGTGCCCCATCGCTTCGGTTTCGTCAATCAGTCCAGATTCAACAGCGAATCCCATGGGTGAATGGGAAACACTCTGAAGCTTGATCTTTCCTCGTTGTCCCACCACCAGGATCGCCGAATCGCCAACATGATAGGGTCGGACCGTGTCCTGTTGGATCTCTGCAACGGCCAATGTCGTTGCCGCCCCCACACCCAGATCTCGGATGGCTTGGTTGGCGTGCTCGATTCCGTTGAGGATCGCTGTGCGTATCTGAATGCCCGTACGACGGGCATCTTCTAAATGGTGTTGGAGGGATCGAATCGCCGTGTGAGACGCCAGATCGCCGGCGCGTAGCCCACCGACGCCGTCGGCGACAACGACGACACCGGATTGATCGTCCATAGGGATCAACGCCGCGGCGTCTTCGTTGGGTGTCTGCTTACCGATACAGCGTGACGTGTATACGCTCGCAATGCCCCCGGCCAGCCGATCCAGCTTGGCCTTGGTCATGTCTTGGTCAAGGTAAACTCTCGACTGTTGCAATGGCGTCATGCTCAGGTTGGCTCCACGTCGTCTAAGAGACACACCACCGGTACCGCAATCAGTGTTTCTGGCCATCACGATGGCAACTCAATCGTTACCGCGACCCTGTTAGTAGAGATCGACGTGCCCTCGATTCTCCTTTTATCGGTTAGCCCGGAGGGATAAGTCAGTCTCGTGCCCAATGCATGCCCATCCCGAGAAAGTGGACAGTCACTTGTTGCCCACTTAGGACGTTGGCAAGCATAAAGATCGACGACCTAATTTTCACAGTCACGAGGACGCGCCCCATCCACAGGAAAGGATAAGTCGTTGTGGCGCATGTGATCACAGTTCCGACAGCAACGATGACCCCGGCCGCACTCAAGAAAGGTCCGAGAACCATTTCGTTCCTCACCCCGATGGCCCCTACCGCACTGTGTCTGAGACGGCACGCCGTTACAGGTCATCCGTTCGATGACGAGACACGTGTTATTCCTCTTCTTTGTGCGTCGAGGATGCTCCACACTCTGTCGTGGCAACCTGTGCGTTTTGAGATCCAGGCTCAAACTTGCACCTCCGGCATGACCAACCAGAAGTGTTCGAGCAGAGCGATGGCATTGACCCACATTTGATTCATGGCCGACGGGTCAGAACGGGTTGGTTCTGCAAACCGACGGTATGCGAACCGCCAGAATCCCATCTGGGAGAAACGGCGACCCGGTTCACGACCGCCGTGTGAAGACATATCGCCAGGTTCAGCAGAATAGCCACCGATGGCCACAATCGACGGCAGCTCACCTGGCCGTCAGGGACAGCGGTTGACCTGCGTTCGCGCCAACAGGTATAAGACGTTTGAGGGCGTCGTGGACTGACAGGGACGCAGCAACGTGGTGCGCGTTGCACCGGGTATGGCTTGGATTAACCGTAGGTAATCTCGACGACACCACCTCGCGTATGAGAAAACCCATTCTCAATTCCCGTCGGGTTCAGATTGGCGTTGTCGTGTTCCTGTTGGTCTGTAGCTTTTTGCCATCGCGTTGGGCGGCAACGCTGTCGCGTCAGCCGCGGTACTTGCTGGGCGCAGCGATGGCACCTGTGGATCATTTCCTGAAACCGTGGGCCGATGCCGTACGCCGACCGCCGGATCTACCCATTGACCTTGGCAACAGGGAAGAATATGAACGAGCCAAACAACAAATTGTAGAGCTGCAGTACCGACTGGCCCAAGCCAACAGGCAGATTGCACTGTTGAGCCAGATCCGTCACAAGTTGAGATTGGTCGGCGTCGGCTTAATACCGGCCACCGTCACTGCGTGGAGCGGCGACCCGCTTCACCCCACACTGACCGTCAATCGTGGCAGCCGACACGGTCTGCGTTCTGGCTTGGTCGTGGTGCGGGGGTTTAATCTGATCGGGCGTGTCGCGGACGTGGGCCCGGTCACCTCCACGGTGGGGTTGATCACCGCCCCGCTGTCACATCTGGTGGCCTTGATCAAGCCACCGACCGAAGACAGCCAGCCGCGAGAAATGATGCTCCAATTGCAGGCGATCAAGGGTCGCGACGAGTTTTGGGCCAGCACCAACGCAGACGACCCAGTTCGCGTAGGCGATCTGGCCCAACTCTACGACGACGCGTGGCCCACAGCAGCCCGTGGGTTTGTGATCGGTAAAGTCACCCGCATCGATAATCACCCCGATGACCCGATCCTTCGCCGTCGAATGGTGGTCACCCCGATACGATCATTGGCACACTTGGATCACATCACGGTGATCGTTCCCACCGGCCAGGTCCATATACAGGAGCCTCGCGGTGAAGATTGACCGATAGCCCAGAGTCACCGACGATGACACGATGGTGTGGCCTGTTTTTGCGATCTTCGCTTTTTCGTTCCTGCTGCTTGAAAGTGGTCTTCGTACACTGCTGGCCATCGGCTATACCAGCCCGAGCCTCATGCTAATCTTGCTGGTGTATATCAGCTTGTGGGCACCAACCACCATCGCGGTTTGGGCGGCCCTGACCTTGGGTCTACTGGTCGATCTAACGACGCCCGTTCAGGTTGCCCACCAAGCGGGTGACGTGTCGCTGATTGGACCAGCGTGCTTGGGTTACGTGGCCGGATCGTACGTCACTGTCCAACTCCGTGGCATGGTGTTTCGCGATTCGGCACTGGCGACGGCGGTGTTGGTGTTTATCGCCGGCGCGTTTGTGCATCTGGTCGTCGTCGCCATTTTGACGATGCGTGCCCTGCCGTGGCCTGTCGCCGAGCCGATCCCTGGGTGGAACGCCGCGGACCAGCTGGTCGCTCGCTTTCTCGAACTGCTTTACACCGGTGTGATCACCGTGCCGATCGCGTACGTGCTGACCCGACTGAAATGGCTATGGGGTTTCAACCCCCACGCCGGTCCCGGCGCCAGTCACCACCACGGCCGCCGGTGGTCGTCATGACGGCGTTACGCCCCAGACTCAAAGGCCCCTACTCGACCCAGACAGTTTGACAGATCGATTCTGACCCCACCGTCACATGATCGCGATCCGAACCTGACAGCGAAAAATAACCAAAAATTTTGGACCGCCATAGCGATATTTTCGTAACCAATGGGTATATCATGTCCGGGCATGGACCGATCACAGGTTGACACCACAATTGATGCGCTGATCCGTCGCGTTGAGGGGCTTTACAGCGAACAGGATTTACGCCACAAGCTGGCTTCCGGTCGGCCGCTGCGTGTCAAGTTGGGCATGGACCCCACCGCCCCGGACATTCACGTCGGCCACTGCGTTGTGCTACGGAAGATGCGCCAATTTCAAGACCTGGGCCATAAGGCGGTGCTGATCATTGGCGACTACACCGCCCGTATCGGTGACCCTAGTGGGCGCGACCGTACACGACCGGTCCTGGACGAAAAGACCATCGATCAAAACGCAAAAACCTACCTCGACCAGGCCAAGAAGATCGTCGATACATCGCCTGACAAGTTTGAGCTGTGTTACAACTCTCAATGGTTAAACCCACTGACTCTGGCCGATGTGCTCCAACTGACGGGCCTGGTCACGGTCCAACAGATGCTCCACCGAGAAAATTTCAAACTACGGATGCGCAGCGGCACCGAGATCCAGACCAGCGAACTGTTGTACCCTTTGATGCAAGGCTATGACTCCGTAGCGGTCCGCGCCGATGTCGAACTGGGTGGTACGGATCAGACATTCAATAATCTGATCGGACGGGAGCTGATGGCCAAACATGGTATGGAGAAACAGGTGGTCATGGTGATGCCCATTCTGGCTGGGCTAGATGGTCATGAAAAGATGAGCAAATCCAAAGGCAATACCATTGCGGTGACCGATCCCCCGAACGACATGTACGGCAAGGTCATGAGCATTCCCGACACGTTGATGGAAAACTACTTTCAGTTGCTGACCGATCTGCCCGAAGACCGCCTGACGAGCCTACTGGATCCCGACCGTACCCACCCCCGACAATGCAAGGACATACTGGCCCGAATTGTGGTTGAGTCCTTCTACGGTGGAGACGCGGCCAACACAGCCAGTGGGGAATTCAGCAGGCGATTTACCGAACATCGACTGCCGTCAGAGATCCAGACCAAGACCGCACCCTGTTCTCCGATCGACATTGTCACACTGATCCGACATGTGGGTTTTGCGTCTAGCAACTCCGAAGCCCGTCGCCTTGTCGAGCAAGGCGGCGTCCATTTTGCTAACAGCCGGATCGGCGATCCCAAAGCACTTGTCGCCATCGGAGATGGCGAAGAGATCTTGAGGGTTGGCAAGCGTCGGGTGTGCAAAGTTGTCGCACCAGACACACGCGGGCCCTGACCCGGCGATATCGCACGACCGTGATCATCTTGGTCAGCTTCAGGATTCAGCGGCGACCACTGACACCCCTCTGTGAAGGGTTTTCTTCTCTCTTAAGAATCGTTGTGGTGACGTCTTGAACCTGGCCGGTCTTGCTCCCGCCAATCGCCCTGCGACAACAGGATCGTTCGGATGGGCAGCGGGCCGATTGACTTGGAAAACGCTCGCCGGCAACACCCCCTCCCCAAAATCCTGGCGAAAAAAGTTTTCTTCCCGATTGGCTGATCTGATCCTATACTACTAGGCCGGTGGGTTAATGGGGAAGATTTCGGCCGTAGAATTTCCGGATCCACTTTAAACCGAAAACCGGCGGACGATATTCGATGCGCTGGGTTTGAGACGTGTGTCAAAATGTTAATCTAACGGACGGTTTAAAGTTAGGGTCAACCCAACGGGGCTTGGTTAGAAATAGGGAGGACGATTTATGCCGGCCACTGACGGTGTTGTAGCGCACTTCCGATCCCTTGCTTTGGCCTATCGAAAATATCGCCGCTCACGCGGGTCCACGCGGACGGACGGTTTGACCCCGCTACCCTCTCACTGGGTATGGGAGCTTGAGGGCCTCGAATCTCGCGTGTTGCTCAGCGCCACACCCATTGAACTGCTCGACACCGAACCGGGTAGTGCCATTGAATCAATCGACGGCGTGAAGGACACGTCGACCGCAGAAAGCCCGTCACCCCTCGCGGCCCTAGCACTACACCCTTTTGAACGGCTGGCACCAAACGGGAGCTTGACTTACGCAAGTGACCGTAACACAGGGTCGATCGATACGCCGGGCCACACCGAGCGCTTCACGTTCAAGATTGAAGCCGGTCAAACCATTTCGACTGTTGTTAAACCCAATGCTTCGTTGATCCCCACGATTGAACTGCGCGGGCCCAATCAACAAGTGATCGGTACCGCTTCTGCGACGGTGGCGGGCCAGCGAGCGGCGCTTTCGCCCGTTATCGCGACGACCGACGGTCAATACACCTTGACGATAGGCGGCGCGTTAGAGACCAGCGGCACATATGACATGCAGGTCATTCTCAACGCGATACCCGAGGACATTCGAAGCAGCGATTCGGATTCTCAAGATCTGGAGATTGATAGCTCTTTTGTCTCCCTCGGCTCGGGCCGATACAGCGCGGTCGGTCAGAGTGACCCGATTGAGATGACGTTGCGGGATGAACCCAACGACACCATTGGCCAGGCCCTACAGAGTGGGATTGGCCCTGGCGGCGGCACGTTCTCTCAGCTTGGACGGATCGGCGATCACCTGGATCCGAGCCTCGTGGCAAACCCTGGATTAGACGTCGATATGGTCCGGTTAGATCTGGACGCAGGAAGCCATGTCACGGCGTACGTTGAAACACCTTTTGTCAACGACGCGGCGCTGCGCGTGTTTGACGCGGCCGGTACACCGTTGGTCCCGGAAGCGGCCTCATCCGCGGCGACCACCGTCGATTTCACCGCATCTGTTGCTGGTGCGTACTATGTCGGCGTTAGCGGCGCGTCTAATCTCGACTACGATCCATCGGTCGTCGGCAGTGGCTCTTCCTCAGAGTACCAAGGCGCCTATGGGATCACCATCAGCGTTCAGCCCGATCCGGACACAGAGGCCAATGACGTTCTGACCAACACCCAAGCAGACCTGATCCTCAATGGCGGTTTTGAGACAGGCGATTTCACTGGGTGGACCGCGACCACAAGCGATACACCGGGCGTTCTGACGTCTTGGAACGTCGGACCGGCTGGCGGTGGGTTTTTCAGCGACACGTCACCGCTTTCAGGCGAATTTGACGCCTTTAACGGGTTCGACGGCCTAGCCGGATTTGAGTATGAACTTTATCAAGACGTTTCCATCCCGTCAGACACGCAAGCCAAGTTGACCACCAATCATCGGATAGTTTTTGACAGCCTCGGTATATCAAGCTCGTTAGACCGCATGTTTGAAATCTCAATCCGTGACACGAATCACGCGCTGCTAGAGAAGCTCTATACCGAGTCCGTTACGCTCAACAATGCTCCGTTCACGGACCTGGGATGGGTCACACAGTCGTTCGATGTCTCAGAGTTTGCCGGCCAAACCGTGCGGATTCACTTCCGGGCCCTGATCCCCGAAAGCTTTAAAGGACCGGCACACTTGGAGTTGGACGATATCAGTCTGCTTGTCGAACAGGCCGGTCCCAATACCTTGCCCGACACCGATCGGTACACCGTCGACCTCACAGGAAAATCCGGCCATCACATCGATATCCTCTTGGCTGGTCTGGAAGGGGCCGACTTTTCAACGGCATCGCTTGAACTTCTCGATACCGACGGCGTCACCGTCGTGGCCACGGCAGCCCCCGCTCCGGTCACGAGCTCACCGGCCAACTACGACCTGGGCATATTCGACTACCTGATCCCTGCCGACGGCCGGTATACGCTGCGCATGACATCTGAGCTGCCCGGCCGTTATACCGTTTTACTGACCGACGCACTGACCTTCGACCGCGAACCCAACGATCTTCCCGGCCAGGCGCTTCGCAGCTTAAATGATACGAACCGCGCACTGGGGTTTGTCGAGAAAAACACCGGATCGTCCACGCCCATCGCCTTGCCGCAATCGTTGGCCAGCACGTATCCCGGTGTGAGCATCACCGGCCCACTGCCGTGGTCTCGCACGTTAGACGCCATTGAACCCGAGCCTCGTATCGTCGTCGTGGACGACCCGTCTCTTCATGAAATCGCTCCTGGAACAGGATTTGACGGCGTGACCGACCTGTCGATCAGCACCACCGCGGGGAATTTTGCATGCACAGGAGCGCTGCTTGAATCGGGCAATCATGTGCTGACAGCAGCCCATTGTGTGACCGACAGTTCAGGCAACCTAAATGCCCTGAGTACCACAGCGCGGTTTGATTTGGAAACCGGTCC
Organism: Phycisphaeraceae bacterium; assembly: GCA_965222495.1. Taxonomy (GTDB): domain Bacteria; phylum Planctomycetota; class Phycisphaerae; order Phycisphaerales; family Phycisphaeraceae; genus CBDCUA01. The sequence goes on from CBDCUA010000006.1 coordinate 1,013,062, forward strand.
GGTCACACTGAACGTGCAAGACATCTTTGTTCACCCCGACTACGACGGTAGTCTATTACACGGGTCGGATATTGCGATCCTACAGCTGGATGATTTTGCGCCAGAAGAGGCCGACCCGTATGACATTTACCGTGATTCAGATGAGGTCGGCCAGATTGGCCTGCGGGTGGGGTACGGCCTAACCGGCACCGGGGATTTCGGCCAAGGCGGGTTTTCAGGTGTCAAGCGTGGCGGTGAAAACCGTTACGATGCTCTGGCGGATATTTGGAACGGGCATTTCTTTACCGGTGTCACGCCGGGTACCCAACTCGGGCTTGACTTTGACGACGGCTCGTCGGCACACGATGCGTTTGGTGTCGTGTTTGACATCGATGATCTGGGGCAAGGACTCGATGAAGTCCTTCCGGCCCCAGGTGATTCGGGCGGCCCGGTCTTTATCGACGGGCTGATCGCAGGTGTCACCTCCTACGGTTTTAGCCCTGGTGTGCCACCTGACGTCCTTGCGGGTACCAACGCCAGCTTTGGCGAATTTGCGGGTGACACACGCGTCTCGATATTCGCCGATTGGATCGACAACATTCTCTCCGGTTCGGGACTCATCGGCCCGACGGTCACGGCCGTTGACCCTCCGGCCGGTCAGGTCAATCAAACCGAGGTGACCGATATCCACATCACATTTTCTGAACCGATCCTATCCTCTTCCGCAACCGATGCGAATAACTACGAATTACGGTTTGCCGGTGCCAACGGTGTGTTTGAAACCGGATCGGGTGACGATCAGCTGCTAAGCATTACCCCTGTCTTCGACGGCCTCCAAAACGTTACACTCACGATTGACCCTGCCGACACACCGCTGGTCCCAGGCGTATACCGGTTGACCATCGAAGGTGATGCCTCGATTGAAGATCTCGACGGCAATCCTTTGAACAGCACGACCGGACCCGGCGGTGGTGCTGATCACGTGCATGTGTTCGAGATTGTGTCGGGCGTGGTGGCCGGTGGCGACCTCTATCAAATTAGCGTAGAAGCACTTGACACGCTTGTGGTCTCCACCCGTACGCCGTTCGACAACCTTTCAACCGTTTCGCAAAACGATCTGGATCCACGGATCGTCATCGTCGATCCGTCGGGCATGGTCGTGGCGAACGACAGTGACTCGTCGACCGATGGCAAAAACGCCGACCTCCGCTTCGTAGCGCCCGATGCAGGTGTCTACACCGTGCAGGTCCTGGCAGAGTCGGGCTCGGGCGAGTACGTTTTGGACATCGATATAGAGAAACCTCTTCGGTTGGTCGTGGAGGACGTTCAGGTCACCGGCAGTGCGTCTGAAGTCGTCAGTGGATTTTTTGATCTTTCGTTCGACGTGCCCGACGAGCTCAATCCCATGCTGGCCGCTTATAACGTCCAGCTGACACTGAACCCTCAAAATCCGAATTTGGCCTTTACCGATGTCACCGCGCCACCCGATGCGGTGTTTGGTGACCAGACGCCACAAATACTCCCGTCACCCGATCCGGGCCAAGTGATCCGTGTGGCAGACAACTTGCCAGCGGCAAATGCTCAAAACCCCATCGTCGACGGCGATCCGTTGTTTCGGGTCCACTTCGAAGTCCAGCCTGGCTTTGTCGGTGACTTCCAGACGGATGTGGACGTCACCCAGGTCTTGCTTTTTGACGGCTTGGCCAGCCCCATTGTTCCCGTCAAAATTGAACCGGGGACCATCAGCGTCATTGACCCACCGCCAACGGTGATCGACGTCCTGGCAGGTGGGTCGGCATGGAACGAAGCCTTTCTTGACCAGGCCAACCCAAACAACGGGCCTGGCTATGCCATCCCGGTCGGCGGCGGTATACAGCTTCAGCCGTTGCCCTGGGTCAATATCGATCAGCTGCACATCCGCTTTAGCGAAGACGTCACGATCGACGCCACCGACTTGTCACTTCCGGGTGTCAACGTCACCAACTATAAGTTCGTCCAGTTTGATTACGACGCGGCTGCACAGCAGGCCAGCTGGTTATTAGATCTGACCACCCAACCAGAGGGCTTTAGGGGCATCGGCGCAGACAAATTAAGAATCGACTTGGCCGATACCGTGCATGACGCTGCCGGTAAGGCCCTCGACGGTGACTGGGTCAACCCTGCGGACGTGACGGACCTCAACGGAAGCGTATACCCTTCCGGCGACGGTCTTGCCGGCGGCGACTTTCAGTTTCGTTTTGATGTCCTTCCGGGCAATACCGACTTAGGCAAGGTCACACCTGACGTTCGGCCAAACGACACCAAGCTGGTTCGCAAAGCTCAGTTCCTGGTCGCCGGTGACGCCGATTACGACATCTTCCTAGACGTCAACGGCAGTGGTGCTATCTTGGGCAACGATGTCGTTCTTGTCAGGAACCGCAAATCCACCGCCCTGCCAACGACCGAACCGGCAGCGCTGTTATCGGTTGAACCGATCAACGATGAAGACGCGATCCAGCCCATCGCAATGGCAAGAGAATTTCAGATTTCCTCATCGGCCGAACAACGAGTGCCCCTTTCCGAAACCTCTGCGTCAAACCGGCGCCATCGTGATGCCCGACAGCAGGTGATCCCTGTCCAAGGACAAGCTTTTTCACTGGTTTCGCTGGAACACTCGGTCGAACAGCATGACATCACCGATGTCCGGGCCCGACGACAGCCAAGACGGGACCTGGACAGGTCTTGACGTTGGCGACGATTGAAACAGGCTACCGAATTCACTTGCTGCTAGAATGCGGTTGGCCCGTGTCAAAGCCGGGCGGGAAATCTTAGCACGGATTTGAACACGGTATCGCCAACCCAGGCCATTGGCTTGTCATCCATCAATCCTCGAACGTTGTTCCGTCAACCGTTCTCAGATGAACAGGAGCATTTCAATTGTCAAATGATAGAGTCACTGTGGTCGCTCGCTTCCAAGCCAAACCAGATCAAACCGAGCAAGCCAAACAGGCACTGCTGGATCTTGTCCCGCTGACCCGTGCGGAACCCGGATGTATCAATTATGACCTTCACCAAGACCCTCAGAACAAAACACTTTTCCTGTTCTACGAGAATTGGACGTGTCAGGAGGATCTGGACCAACACCTGAACAAACCTTATCTCAAGGCCCTCAGAGCACAGGCCGACCGGCTGTTCGCCCGGCCCATCCAGATTGAGTGCTGGAAGATGATCAGCTAGGCACCCCACAGCGTCGCCATCTTCTGGCCCACAAGACCGGTTGCCCAGCATGGCATTGTGGTCCATGGGAGTATAGGCTAAGTGGCAATTGTGTATTTTCTCTGTGCGTCGAGGATCTGCGAAATCTTGTCACCGCAAACCCACGCTCGGAGACATATGCGCAAAAACCTTCTGTGTTTGGTATAAGGGGAAATCGCGGGGTGTAGCGCAGCTTGGTTAGCGCGCTTGACTGGGGGTCAAGAGGTCGCGAGTTCGAATCTCGCCACCCCGATTTTTGCTTGCGGCCATCTTTGTCCGGTGGTGTGACTTACACCGACCCGGAACAAGCCAAGCCGTCTGATACGAACAGGCCACCACGACGCTGCGACCCGTGCCAGGCAGGTATACCTTATCGTTTGTGCAAATCTGGAGGGGGATGCAATCATCGGCCGCATAGGAAACGTTTTCACAGCAGCGTTCCTGATACCTTTTCTTGGCCGACACCTTCTCCGGCTCCGAGCGACCAGGGCAGTCTTAACGCATCGACGTAAACTCTGGGACCACCGAATTGATCGGCCGTTATGTCTATGACTAATCGTCCGTCTATCAACAAAAATGAATGCCGGCGAGAATGATATTTACCATACACGACCTGCCCAAAACCGATCTCCTCTCTGAGATATACTGAAGCAAGACCGCAACACAGATGAGGAAAACTTTTCATGCCCTTAGCAACAAACTTTGTGATATCTTCAAGAAAATGATACTTCTGATATAGCGACGCCAATCTGGCGGTATCAATTTGCTGAGCATCAAATAACTCTCTTGCGTGTACGGCGATATTTCTAACTGATTTCATATCAACGTTTCTGGCCGAACCATTGATCGAACAGCTCTGCCAAGCAAGATTATTGCCATGCTGAATGCAAATAACAAATTCTGTATCCGTCGTTCCTGAAAGCACGACCAAATGCTTTTGACTGGCTGATATTGTTCGCTTGCTGATCGCACAGGCCAATATATCGCCATCCGACCCGCTAGGTTCGAACTAATGCGGTTTTTCTATAAAGCAAAGGGATATGGTCGAAAGTTGTGGATGAAAGACTAAATGAAGAAGGCGGCGTACCTTGGTGATTGCTGAAGATCACTCAAGGAGACGCCACCCATGCAAGACCGTACCACCAAGCCGTTGAGTTTTCCAGTCGATTCTTCGAGGGATGTATTGACGGAAGTCCTTCGCGATGGAGCCCGCAAGATGCTGGTCCAAGCCATTGAAGCAGAGGTTGCAGATTGGATTGAAGACCGTACCCATCTGGTCGATTCGGATGGGCGTCGCCAAGTCGTCCGCAACGGGCATCTTCCTGAAAGGCAAATTTTGACAGGGCTTGGAGCCATTGGAGTTCGCCAGCCACGTATCCATGACAGGAGGCCCGAAGGATCGAGGGAGCGTTTTAGCTCGAAGATCTTGCCACCGTATCTTCGTAAAACCAAGACGATCGAAGAATTGATCCCGTGGCTGTATCTCAAAGGCATCAGTACAGGTGACATGGCCGAGGCCTTGGAAACACTGGTCGGTCCCGATGCCAAAGGGCTCAGTGCCAAATCAATCGAACGTCTTAAACAAGTATGGGAGGATGAATACAAAGAATTCTCTCACAGGAGCCTGGAAGACAAACACTTTGTTTATGTCTGGGCCGATGGGGTGTACTTTAATGTCCGTTTGGAAGACTCGGCCAACAAACGACAATGCATCTTGGTTTTGATGGGCGCCACGAACGATGGCAAGAAGGAACTGTTGGCCATTACCGACGGCTACCGCGAATCAAAGCAGTCTTGGCTTGAGCTTCTGCTTGACTGCCAGCACCGTGGCCTGAAGACGGCTGCAAGCCTAGCCGTCGGCGATGGCGCATTGGGTTTCTGGGCGGCGATTGAGGAGTTTTGGCCGACGACACGACATCAGAGGTGCTGGTGCCACAAGACCATGAATGTACTCAATTACATGCCTAAAAGCTTACACGGCAAAGCCAAGTCGATGCTCCACGAGATTTGGATGGCCAAGACACGCAAGGATGCGGAAGCAGCATTTGATCACTTCTTGGCTACGTTTGAGGCCAAGTATCCCAAAGCCACCGCGTGCCTGGACAAGGATCGCACGAAGTTGCTGGCATTCTATGACTACCCGGCCGAACACTGGGCACACGTGCGGACGACGAATCCAATTGAATCTGTATTCGCCACTGTTCGGTTACGAACCGATAAAACCAAAGGTTGTGGCAGTCGAATCGCCTGTCTAACCCTGGTGTTCAAATTAGTTCAATCAGCTTCAAAGAAATGGCGAGCACTGAACGGTTCAGCCTTACTGCCTGAGATCATTCGCGGTGTTAAATTCGTTGATGGAGAAGCCAAGGTTGCCGCCTGATCATGTCTTCATCCACAAAATTTGACGATACCCCTAAAGCAAACTGTCCCCTCCGTTATAATTGGACCTGTCCTGCTCTGTAGAAAACCTATCTAAGTCTGTCTGAGAATCATCACATTGAGTGTAATGGCACGAAGGATAATTTCTCGACATTGTGACCAGTAGTATCTGGCACGCATGGCCGATCCTAGTAAGCGTTTAATCATGCTGTTCACGGTTTCGACTTGCCAACGTTTACCATACTTCTTCTTCATCAATCCAAATCGTTGCTTCATCACACGCCGCCAGTGTCCACTTGGCGGCTTGGTCGTTGGACGTCCGATCTTCGGCGGAATGATGGTTCGACCCCCTAATTCTGATCGCACAAATTCATGCACCCATTCGCCATCATACCCAGCGTCAGCCAAGAGCGTGCCAATACGGATCGACTCTGGCATGTTGACCAACAGTCGTCGAAGGTATTTGATATCGGATGACGGGCCGCGTGCAGGTACGACCGAAAGAATCAAGTGGGTAGAGCTATCGCATAAGACACCGGCCTTTGGATGACCGCTACAGCGTTTTCGTGCTGTGTATTCCGGGCTATTGGCGGTTTGCACGCGTTTCATAAAGTAGCTACTGACATGACGTGACTCGAACCCAGTGCCGTCGACAGCAAGTATTCGCGGACTTGTTTTATCTCGCTTCCCAGCGATACCTAAGGAAACCGTTTCAGCCATCAACCGTTTGGCGAATCGGTTCTCTAATAGTCTTTTGGCCGCCTTTTGAAACGTCGTAAAGTGCGGCACGACTTGCAAGCCGATTGTCGAGCAAAGATTGGGTGTGTCGTTCAACAAGGCTTCAAGCTTTCGATAATCCAAACGGAGAAATTCCTTTAACATCAAGTAGGCGAATAATTGTGCCTGCGTGAACTTCTTCGGGTTGTATCGGTGTGTGTAGTCTCGTAACGTCTGCGTTCCGCGCATAGTACGCGACCAACAACACCTTCCGTGGCGACTTGCTGGTTGTGCTCATACTCCTTCATGTAGAAACCGTGATTCCAATCAATTACAACTCACGACTGTCAATAGGAGGTTTTCTACGGAGCAGCTTAAGTCACATAGTCGGCCATGCACCAACTATTTTACGGTGCACTACTTGCGCTGAAGAGACCACAGAGTATCTCTCACCAGAGGCCATGCAAGATATCATTTGTATGGACTGCAAATGTCCACTCGTCCCGACAACCGAACAATAAAGTGATAACAGTTATTATGTGAAACAGAGATTAAGTATGCGGAGAAATGAAAGCGAGTTGAGTAATCTGAGTCGATCGACATTTTCAGAAACCGGCAATATATAGCGATCTTAATTTGTTAACCATATGGCAAAGCTATTCCTTTCCTACGCCCGGAACGACGACGAACCTTTCGTGTGGCGCTTGTACAAAGATCTGATCGCAGCAGGGTTCGATGTATGGTTCGATCGCGTCTCCATGCCTTCAAGGCAGCTTACGTTTTACCAAGAGATTCGAGACGCCATCGAAGAGGGAGATAGGCTGATCCTAGTCGTCGGCCCCAATGCGGTCGAATCTAATACTGTCGAACAAGAATGGCGCTTTGCGCTCGAAGCCGACAAGTGTGTGAATCCCATCGTTCGGCTTGACAGCTTCTCCAGCGAGATGGACGGTTATTCCCTTATTCCCGAGGAACTCGCCCTTTTTCACGCTGAGGATTTCCGCGACGATACTCGTTACAACGAGCACATAAAAAACTTGATCCGGCAGCTTAGCGAGCCTCCTCCAAGGCTCGGCGAACCCATCTCGGTGCCGACTTTGCCGATGTACTTCCGTTCCCCTCGCGAGCATCTGCGGGAGGTCCGAAAACTTCTCCTCGTCAACGTCCAGAAACCAATCGTCGTTACCGGGGCATCTACACGCGTGGGAGTGCAGGGCATGGGAGGGATCGGAAAAAGTGTCCTCGCCAACGCTCTGGCACGTGACCTGGAGGTTCGTCGAGCCTTTCCGGACGGCATCTTTTGGATCCCAATGGGCCAGAAACCAGATATCGTCGATACGCAGCGCCGTCTAGTAAGTACACTCGGCGGTGATACGATGTTCGACGATGCGTACCACGGCCGTGAATGTCTTCGTAACCTATTCGCAGAGCGAACTGCGCTTTTGATCTTGGACAATGTATGGCGTGGTATTGATGTCGAACACTTTGACGTTGCTGGGATCCGATGCAAACTCCTGATCACTACCCGAGACACTGGTCTAGTCACTTCGTGCGCAGGCACCGGCTACGATCTCAAGCTTCCTACGACGGCCGAGGCGCTCGCTCTTCTTGCAGCGGCTACTGGCGTCTCGATAAACTCCCTCTCAGCGCAAGCCGAGGAGATCGTTTCGGAATGTGGGCGCCTTCCCCTGGCTCTGTCTCTTTGCGGTAGCATGGCAAAGAAGGGACTCTCGTGGAACCTCATCCTGCGCGCCCTACAAGAAGCACGTCTGGAGTTTATTACAGAGGACCACAAGTTTGAGGAACATCACCGAAGCATCTGGCGTGCAATGGAGGTGAGTGTCCAATTGTTACCGCCTGAGCACCAGCGTCGGTTTGCAGAACTCAGCGTGTTTGTAGGGAATGAAAGTATCCCCGAGCGAGCGGTGGTAACCCTGTGGGAACATACTGGTCAGCTCGATGCACTATCCGCTTCCTTTCTCTTGCAGGAATTTCACGACCGATCACTCATCCAGATTGATCGACCGATCACTACCGCTGATTTATCTCAGACGCGGATCCGTCTACATGACCTTCTACATGACTTCTCAAGCCGTTTAGCTGACAACAGCGTAGGTAGGATACAGGCGATCCACTCATGTGTCTTGAATGCCTACGAAGCCAAGTGCACTGACGGTTGGTCCACCGGACCGAACGACGGCTATTTTCTAGAACACCTTAGATTCCATTTCGTCGGATCGGGACGGGGCCAAGAGCTAGCCGATCTCCTAACACAGCTAGAATGGCTTGAGGCAAAGAATGCGGCAGGTCTGACATTTGATCTGCTTCATGATTATTCTGCCGCAATGGAAAATTTGGAGGCGTCCGACGACCGACGCGTCATTATCCAGCTGTTAGGAAGAGCACTGAGTCGCGATATACACTTTATTGCGCGTCACGCCAAGGATTATCCTCAAGGTCTGTTTCAATGTCTCTGGAACAGTTGCTGGTGGTACGATTCTCCTCGCGCTGCCCGCTTCTATAGACCACCGGCCGGAGGATGGCCCAAAAAACTTGCTCCTTGGAAAATATCAGGGCCCAAGCTTTATAAGATTGTCGAAAAGTGGCTTAAAAGTAAGGAAAACGACTTCTACTGGGTCCGTCTCTTGGTACCGGATGTCGAGTACCTAGGCACCACTAGCTCTCGCGTCTTGAGTGGGCATTTAGACTACATTCAAAGCATGGCCTTTTCGCCTGAGGGGAATCGCATCGTCTCAGGATCCGATGACGGCACGATCAGAGTCTGGGATGTGAATACTGGTTCAGAACGGCTGTGTATCGACGTCGACCCTGACGCAAAAAAATACGATAAAGTAGTCAACAGCGTTTCATTTTCTCCAAATGGCTACACTATTCTCTCAGGAACCAACGGTGGTATTGTTCAAATCTGGGATGCCAATCGTGGTATTGAACGCCTACGTTTCGGCGAACATTCTAGAATTGTCGAATCCGCATCTTTCTCACCAGACGGACAACGCGTTATATCGAGATCTCAGGATGAACTCTGCATTTGGAACGTGGAAGACGCTTCAGAAGTCATTCGGATTGTGGGAAAGTTCTGTGCGAACGTGGCGTTCGACCGGCAAGGAGAACGCTTTGTTTGTGCTGATCGAAATAGCGGGTCAATTCATATATACAATGCAAGTGATGGCCGCAAGCTAGTAGACATTGCTACTGATGAGGTTTCTTACTTGCGGAAACCACACTCCATGGCGTTCTCGCCAGATAGTAAACGCATTGCCATTCTCTCCAGCGACCTGGCTAGAATCTGCGATACTTACAGTGGCGTCGAACTCCAACGCTTAGACTGCAGCGGGCATTCTGTCGACAGTGTAGTTGCCTTTAGTGCTGATGGAGAGAAGCTAATTACCCAAGGATATGGATCCTGTGTCAGGATTTGGAACTCTAATGGAGTAGAGGTAATGCGGCTCGGGACGGCATGGCCACACGTGTGGAAAGGCCTTGCAGTTTCTCCCAACTCCGAAAAAATTGCCACGAGTGGTTGTGACTCTAGTATTCGAATATGGAGTTCTCAGGACTACGCCGAGCCTGCTCAGTACAATCCAATTCTATGTGAAGGATGCCATGATGGATCCTACGCGACCCCCTGCTTCTCGACCAATGGACGATATATTGCATGCGATGTTAGCAGTCTGACAGATGAAGAACTCGAGGGTGGAAGAGAGAAGCGCCCAAGGGACTTGATAATATGGGATGTTGTTAGCGCAAAACGCAGGCGTTGGCTTGAAATTCCTATATGCGCAGTAGTCAACGGATGGACAGTGTGGGTCTTTGCGGCACATCTTTTACTGTTCGGTATCACGTATTGGTCTTACAGAGAGGCACTCTGGCATGCCGCAATCTCATTATTGACGGCCTCTTCTTTGGCAATTCTGGGTTGGTGTGTCTATTGCTTTCGAGGTCGGAGGTATTTTGACGCAAGATACGACAATCCGTGGAGAATTCGGTGGACTAATAAGGCGCCTGAACTCAAGATTGAGTCGGCGGAGACTGGAGAAAGCGTGGCATGGTTACCCTTTTCTACTGGATATGAAAACGCACTATTTGCCAAGAATCCCCGCAAACTTACCTTTGCTGGCAGAAAGTATGGTTGGCTTAGCGTTTTTTCTCTAGAGGGGGGAGGCGTCGACCGAGAAGTGTAATCCTCCCTGTTGTCTGAGCGCTTAAAAGTAGAGACTTTAGGTTTCCATTTGTCTGATCACATTTCGCTGACTGTAGGTATTCTTCCGCCGCAAGACTCATTCACAGGCACCGGCGAGGCTGGCGGCGGAAGAATGCCGGCCGCAACCTCTTGTGGTTGGTCTTTGGATGCTAGATGGGCTCGAAGATAACCCCAAGGCGTTTGCCGGTCCAAAGCGGTGTGTGGGCGATCACTGTTGTAGCTGTATTGCCAACGGGTTGATTCGTTACGCACTTCGTCCAGATTGCTGAAGGCGTACACATCCAAGACCTCCTGGCGGTACGTGCGGTTGAAGCGTTCAACATAGGCGTTCTGCGTGGGCTTGCCCGGTTGAATCGGGGTCTGTTGAACACCGTGGCGCTCCGCCTATCGCTCCAATGTGGCAGTGATCAGTTCTGGACCATTATCCGATCGCAACTTCTTGGGATAGCCTCGATCCTCGGCGACTTGATCGAGCACCCTGACCACACGTTCGCTAGGCAGCGAATGATCAATCTCGATCGCCAAAGACTCGCGATTGAAATCATCGATCACATTCAGCGTACGGTACGGTCGACCATCGGCCAGACTATCGCTCATGAAGTCCAGCGACCAACAGTCGTTGGGCTTTTGGGCCTGGTCCGGAGGGACCGGGTCACGTGATGGCAGACGCTTCTTGGGTTTGATCCGAAGGTTCAACGCAAGTTCCTTATACACACGGTACACGCGTTTGTGGTTCCAGACGTATTCGTGCATCCGGATCGAGTCGAACATCAACCCGAAGCCCCAGCGTGGCCGAGACTCCGCGAGCCGAGTCAACACCTCGACCACCTCATCGTCGCCTTTGCGTCTGGACGCGTACCAGAAACAGCCCAAGCTGATCGAAAGCAAATTGCACGCCCGACGTTTGGACACGGGATACTCGGCCACCGCCTACCGAGCGACCTCGCGCCGCTGGCCGGGCTTCACCAGTTTTGCCAACGCCTCTTTGAGGATCTGTTGAACCATCTGTGACTCGGTGTACATCTTCTTGAGCCGGGCGTAGGCCGTCGACCTGCGGTGCCTTGTTAGACGCCACTCCGACGCACCTCGGCAACACTGGCGTTAATTCACTAATCTTCACTTTAGAATCCAAATGCCGGCTACAAAAACAGCTAGACCAATCACAATTTGGAGGATTGCGAGGGTTCTCATCATACCAGCGAGAATCCCTGTCCCGCGAAAGTCCAGGGGCCCACCGGGTATGAAGTCCCTCGGCCTTGCGTGCCATTGATTGACAGCTTGGCGGTGATCGTCTGGGTCATGCGGCTGGCTAATATCAATGTGCTCTAGTAATTTGGAGCGATGCAGAAGATCGACAATCTCGGGGTTGTGGGTGTTTCGCACTCGAACATGGATATCGACTACGCGCCTCCAATAGAGCCCAAGGACACCGCCGGAAACAAGAAGACCTGAACACAGGGCGAGCGTCCGAAAATTCAGATCCCCCGAAAGGAGTGCTACTGCCCCGCCGATCGCGACACCAGTCGTTGCCCAAAACGATGACCACTGCTTGTACGCAAGCTCGTTCCCGATCTTCCATTTGTCCCAGAAAAAGCTGAGCAGTTGATCGTCACTGAGACGGCGATCGCTATTAGCAATGGGAGAGACGCTTCGTTGACCGATCCGGGCGGCGGTTTTCCTGTTCATGGCTGCACAGCGTCCTCAACGTTCATCCACTCAACCGTTACGTTTTTTCGTCTAACAATCGATTGAACGGATCTGTTCAACAGCGATATCGTAGTGTTGAACGGATAGAACAAACCATGCGCCAGAGATCAAAGCCGATCTTATCCCTCGCTCTGACTAACAAAACTATACCCACGAGTGCCAACAATTGTTGACACATCAGGTCAGAAACCGTTGTCGACATCAGTTGCGCCGACTGCTAGGCCGGCGCATAAATCGAAATCTCGCAAGCAAGTCCACTTGATGAATGCCGTAACTATCTATTACATCTGCGCATATCGTTTATATCGCGGTTGACTGGAGATCAAGAGGTCGCGAATTCGAATCTCGTCACCCCGATTTGATGGGTACTCGTTTTTCTTGGTCCGTTCGGTATCGCCACCTCTAGAATCCTGACCGAACTCGGCTGTCACGCCGTAACTCAACCCACGACATGCGGCTACTGGATACCTCCGCCAAAACGGCTGGGCCGGCCATCGTCCGGAGTTTCAGCGACGCGTGATGTCCCACCAACGTCGGTATGTCTGGTTCGCGGGGGTGAACCAACTGCTAAGCGTTCAAATTGGCTGCGGCATACATGAACTTTAGATGTTCCGTACCGAAGCTGGTTGATGTCACCTGTCTCAACCAGCTATGCTTATCTAAGACGTTGTGAATATTCTTCGCAATAATCCTGACGTAACCGTCGTTCACTGTAGGGGAGATGAAATCAGCGATAGCCATTCCCTCCGTGACCATTGATTGTTGGCGGTAGAAACGGTCGTGTACCGAAGCGGCTGTTGACGTTTGGTATTCACACGAGAGGGATCGATAGACGAGTTCTACATGGAGCCGTGACCCCCGATCCGTCTTAGGCAAAGATCGTGAAGTGCTGACCAACACCTATCAGGAGGCAACAACAATGAAACGATGTGACCACTGTACGCCGTGGACGGCTTATGCCGTGACAATTTTGGCATTATTTGCTTGGAGAGGTGTTGCCACTGCGGCAGTGATCGACCCTAGCCAAGCAGATGCATTGGATACGCTGATCACACAAGCGCCCGGTAACGATGGCAGTGATCTGCTGAGTAATCTGGCCGTGGTTGATCTTGAGTTTGACCGTGGCCAGCCCGCCCAGGTCGTGCTGCAGGCGAGCCATACGCCACCGCCTGATGGCCCAGTGACAGAATACGGGTTCATTGTCAACTTAAACAATCAAACGGGAACGGCTTGGTCCGGTCTGCAGATCGACCTGGTTCCACCCTTCTCGATACCCGGACTTGACCTCGATACGCCGCCAGACGGACCGCCCAACACCCAAGTCACGTTTAATAGTTTTCCACCCGACGAACACACAGACACAATGCTGGTTTGGACTGGCTTGAATGTCTTGAGCGGCAATAATCCGAGCGCCATATTCGGTCTAGATCTTCCCAACTTGGCGACCGAAGACGGCTATCCATTCACACTGCGTTTTACACCCACACTTGTGCCAGAGCCTCTCACCATGTGGGTGATCGGCTTGGGGTTGGTGTGTGTAACCGGCCGTCGACGATAGGTGTATCTCCACGCCTGTACGCCTTCGTCATGACATAACTATCTGAACTGCACCGGGTAGGAGGCGGGGTTGCCCCCGCCGTCCTCCCACACCACCGTGCGTACGGTTCCGTACACGGCGGTTCAATTGAGACGCTCCAGTCGTCGTGACTGCTGGACGAGGCTGATGAGTCCAAGCTGGCTGAGGTAACGAGTTGGGACCGCCTGGTTCATGTGGCTGGCGCCAGCATTCCACCAGGGACCTCGGCCATTCGTCGCTGAGATCCAGGCCCGTTCATGGGCTAGACCTCGCCGGATCAGTTGCTTGGCTCGGGTCCAGGGCCGCTTCCACTGACGCCATAGGATGGCACGCAGCTTCCGCCGGATCCATTGGTCGATCCGTTCAAAGGTGATCCGTACCTGCGATTTCCGGTAATACGACACCCAGCCGATCAAGACCGGACGCAGCTCCTCCAAGACGCGCCGAAGGCTACGGCCACGTCCGCGGCGAAACTGTTCCCGTAGGCGGCCCTTGAATCGCTTGATCGATTCAGTCGCCACCTTCAACTTCGGCTGATAATGCATGGTGAATGTGTAACCCAGAAACTTGCGATTCCAGGGACGATCCACTGCACTCTTATCTGGATTGACCGCCAAACGCAAACGCTTCGCCAAGAAGCGTTCGATGGAGGTGAGCACACGCTTGCCCGCACGATACGACTGGACGTACACGTTACAGTCATCCGCATAGCGAACGAAGCGATGACCGCGTCGCTCCAGTTCTTTGTCCAACTCGTCGAGTAAGACATTACTGAGCAACGGTGACAACGGACCCCCCTGGGGGGTTCCCTGGGTCCGTGGCGACACCAATCCTCCCTTGAGCATCCCCGCCTGCAGATATCCGCGGATCAGCCATAGGATACGTTTATCCTCGATCCGTCGAGCCAAACGTGACATCAGCACGTCGTGGTTCACGCGGTCAAAGAATTTCTCGAGGTCCATGTCGACCACCCAGCGGTGGCCGGCTGCGATGTGGGCACGTGCTCGCTCCAGTGCCTGGTGGGCACTGCGTTTGGGACGGAAGCCGAAGCTTGAATCCGAAAACGTGGGGTCGAACACGGGTTGAACCACTTGCAAAAGGGCCTGTTGAATCAGTCGATCCAGAACCGTCGGGATACCCAGCATACGCAGGCCTTTGCCACCGGCCTTGGGGATGTGCACCTCCCGAACCGGTGACGGTTTGTACCTGCCGCTGAGCAATTCTTCCCGGATGACTTGCCATCGTTCGTGAAGCATGGGCATCAGTTCGTCGACGGTCATCCCGTCCACACCCGGCGCCCCTTGGTTGCTTACGACCCGTTGGTAAGCCGCCAGCATGTTCTCACGGCATAGAACCTCCTCCATCATCAACGTACTCTGGTCCCCGACGGGATCATCGCATGCCGAGCCTGCTTGACGCACGCCCTGCTTACCCTCGGCGGTTCCGCCGCCTACTCTGGGCAGTCGCTCCGGCGTCTCAGCCTTCTTGTCTGCGTCTTGTTCAGGCATCGAATGCTCTGCATCGGTTCGGTCTAAACTGTTCGGCCCTTCACGACGCAACGCACGCCGCTAATATGGCCTCGGCTGACTTCTGACGTCCCATCAGCCCGCTTTACAACGGACCTAGCCCGAAGGCAGAACGTCAGATCTCTCAGGGTAAGACGCGTGACTTTCCTCCCATCAACCCGCCGCATATACGTCGGCTCGGTCCGGATGACATCGGGCTTCGAGTCTATGAGCCCTCTCGCCCACCAAGCCGACGCCTCATATACGATTCGTGTTCCTCGGGCCGGGAGTTTGCCTGCCGCTTCCTTCAGACCCCACCTCGCGATGGACGCCCTTGCGGTTCGGCTAGGAGTTCCTGTCATCGGGTCCTCCACCGGGACTTTCACCCGGCGAGTCAATTCCCGGGTCGCTTTCGCTTACCGGTTGACAGCGTCAGGTCATGACGCTGTCGCGCCATGCCTGACGCAAGCACTGGAAAGCCCCCGTCTGATCAGACGGGGGCTAGAGTGATCATGGACAAATCACACAGGGTCGGCCCGTCGCCCGAGCATTCAGAAATCAAAACCCGCACGCGCATGGAAGACCGAACGGTGCGGCACGGCGCAGGAACGCCGGCGGTGTTCCCATCGGCCGGGCACCCATACACGGACAAAACGTTTTACCGAGTAACCTGGCGACACACACTCCCATCGAACGCTGTGGGTATAGTAGCCAGGCACCCACACACGGAACGCTCTGGTCTCACGGCTGCGGTGCCGGCGGAGTTTGTGGTGATGACCGCGATGCGCTTTGACAGTGACGTTGCCGTGGCGGCCGTGCTGGTCGTGGCCAACACGAAATCCAAACGACCAACCGTGGCGACCGTGACGGTGGTCCGATCGGTCATGGCGCGCCTTGTGATGGCGATCGTGGTGGTCATCTTCATGATGGACCGACTTGTGATGCGATCGACCGTGACGGTCGTGATCACGACCACCCGCCACGGCGGTCGGTGTCCAAACGCCGACCGTCCATAGACAAATACCCGCAACGATCCCCCGAATCATCATTTTGCGAGAAGTGGACATGATGCGTCTCCTTTCTTACCCCTGGCATCGCCACGGCCGTAAGGCGAGGTTGGGATGGTTCAATGCCGGTTCCATCGGGAACGGACAGCGTTCGCAAATGCCCGACGCTGATCGGGCGTAAGCACGGCCATAAACTCTTTCATGTGTTCGACCATTAACCGGCGTTTGGCCTTGCGCCAGTCGGATTGGGTATACCGCTCCAACACCTGATCGTCCGGTTTGTCTTTGATCAATTCTGCCAGCAGTGCTTCTCGATGCGGCTGGATCTGCTGCCGGAGGCGACGGCGCTCTTCTGCGGTTTGGGTGAGAATCTGATCGAATCGCTGTGCCTGCTGGTCATCCATGTCTAAAGGTTTTACCAACAGCTTCATCCTGGCTTCGAACGACGGGCGCTGGGGCACCGTGGACCGGGATCGAACATACCCGATGGCAAACAGCACGTTGAAGGTCACCGAAACGGCCAAAAGCAGCGGTAGCCATTTACCTCTCATTGCAACGCTCCTGAAGTTAACCCCAACAGGGAAACGAACGCCGGCTCGTCTTCGTTCAGATCGCCGAACGTGCCGCCCGCTGCCGTGACCGCCAAATCGGTCGAAACCTGATAACCAGACGCGCCCTGCCCAGCGATGTAGCCCGCCACACCCACCGCCACCAAAATGATCGCCGCCGCCGACCACTGCCAAACGTCAGACCATCGCCATATGACACCGGAAGTCGTAGTGTCGTGCCGGGCCCCAACACCCTGGTCGACGATCACCGACTTGGCCGCCGCCGCGACCGACGCGGGCACGTCTTGGCGGCTATCGATCGCCGACTGAATGTCACGACAGGCTGTCACCACATCCAATAGCTCCTGGTCGTTGGCCAGCGCGTGCTCAACGATTGCGGTCTCGGCAGCGTCGGTGCGACCTTCCAAATAGGCAGACAAGGTATGCGCCGGGATGGACGCAGTAGCTCCGTCACCGCTTCGCGCTTGGACAAACTGCTGCCACAGTGCCTGGTCTTCGTCGGCGGGTTGTTGATCGTGCAAAGTCATTGTGTCTCCAAAAGGTCATACGGGTGCGGTGGCTGCCGCATCCCCGCTAGGGCCAAAAAATTTGGTGACTGATCGTGTGCCACTGGCACTTCCGCTATGGCCGGTGGCGAAAATATGTTCTTAACTTACTTATTGCCTTGTGTTTAACGCTGCGAACAGATTGTTGGGTAATCCCCAAAACCTTGGCCGTTTCCGACACGGCCATCTGCCGGTCATACAGAAGTGTCAGGACCAGCTGTTGACGCGGAGACAACAGGTCCGACGGAACGTCCAACCTCAACACCTCATGTTGATCGGGCGCAGCCAGATCGTGCTGGTCCTGAAGAGAAAACGTATCGAGCTTTTTGCGGCGTTGTGAGTCACACGCCGTGCTGACAGCGATCACGGTCAGGTAGGTCACCAGCGACGCTCGTGTGGTATCAAAATTTCGCAGGAGGCGAAAGTTGTCACGGACCAATCGAACAAAAACATCTTGGACCACGTCTGATGTCGACCCTTGGGCCCCGCGTGGTGCTAAGACCCGTCGTACCGCCGCGTAGATCACCGGCGCATAACGATCGACAAACCGACACCACGCCTGCTCATCGCCACGAATACATCTGGCCAGAAGCTCTTCCATTGCCCAGAAGCAAACCGTTCATTGCAATAATAAATCCCTGTGTCAGGATCACCGAAGGCAACCCGGTTATCGCCGTACAGATCAATTCTTCGGCGCACAGACTCCGACACAACGCTTAACCCGATAAAAAGTCGCCCAGCCCGTCGTAACCCTGTATGCCGTTACGGTGCGATCCCTCGTCACAAAAAAGGCGACAAGCAACCGCCGCCGCGTAGTCACCCCCAACACGTCGTACCACACCGGGCAAGGGTCCAGCCACCGCTCAAGTTCCGCCGTCATACCGCAGGACAAAGCCCGTATGCCGGATCAAGCCTTCTTTGGCTCGACGTGAATGATCTTCGTAGTAGGCGGTCTGAATGACTTTTAGGCCCTGATCGGAAAACAACGACAACCACTGGTCGCCGCTTCGATAGTAGTGGGCTTCGTGACGTGGCTCAAAATTCAATCGGCGATCCCAGATCTCATTGGAGGCATACTCCGCTCGGTTATTCGGCGTGTCTTCCCAAACGAACAGCAAACCCCCGGGTTTGAGCACCCTCTGGATCTCCGCCAGCACATCTAGCTGAACGGGATAAGGGATATGATGTAACACAAAAAACACCGATACGCCGTCGGCGTGGTTGTCCGGCAGCGGCAGACAATTTCCCAATGCCCGGACGAACTGAACCCGTCCGTCTGTCCGTTTCTTCATGCGTTTTAGAACGCGCCGTGTCGGCTTTCCCACCGGTTCGACACAGACAAAACGGGCCTGAAAACCACGGGCGACCCGCGCCATACGGACACTGTTGTGTCCGGTCCCGCTGCCAATGTCCACGTACACGCCACGCGGTTGCAGGTAGCGAGCCAGGTGAAGCCTCTCAACCAGATCGGCCGCGCGATGCTCAAGAATCGTGTCGGCGGGTTTAAGTCCAAACGCCCAGTTCGCCAAACGCGTGCGCCAGGTCGGACGAGGCGTTGCTATTGTGCGCCGCACCGAGTGACCTGTGTCTTGCCGGGCCGTTTTCATATCAATCTGACTATAACCAGCCTATCAAACTTGATTCTTCTTGGTGCTTTCCAAGTCACCCAGCTGAAGATACAGCGCCCCGATGGAGATATGGATCTCACGGACAGAAAGACCCAGCGACACCATCAGCAACACCAAACTCAAACCAAAGATCCATTTCCCGATGACCGTAAAGCCGGCGAAGAGCATGAACATGCATAACACACACAAGAATAGGCTTAATACCCCCAATGCTTCCATATTTCGAATGAGCACCACCCGCCTCTTAAGATTGCCAATCTGCCCGAGTAGCATCTGATCGGCACTGGTATTATAGGTGGAGTGGAGTTTGCGAATCAGCGCCGCCAGCGCTAAGAAACGGTTGGTATAAGCCAACAGCAACAGTGAAATTGTCGGGAACAAGAGAGCTGGTGTGGTCAGTGTGATTTCCATAACCGTCAACACATGCGCGCCAAATGGATGCCCCCAGCCCAAGACACTGCGGTGTTAAGATCCGCGGTGGCAGACCGCGGCAAACCCACATTCGGCGACCGGGCCGGTCTGCAGTATACCTACTTCCTTCCAGATCAGGTACGTTGCGTCCCGGATCCGTCGCTTGGAGCGACGACGTCAATGGTGGTATGATTGCCCGTCTTTAAGCGGCCGTCCCAACCCGCCGGATGACAACCATGCCTTTGACCACACACGATTGCGGTATCCTTCGGATCGAGCACTGTGATCAGACCGTCAGCTTGTCCGGATGGGTCAATAGCTACCGTGATCATGGCGGCGTGATCTTTATTGACCTGCGTGACCGTCACGGAATCACACAGATCGTCTTCCATCCGGACCATGCTCAGGCCCACGCGTTGGCGGACAAACTTCGTCACGAAGATGTTGTGTGGGTCCAAGGCACCTGCGTGGCTCGCGAAGCGGGCATGGCCAACCCCAAGCTCGGGACAGGGCAGATCGAGGTGCAGGCAAACGAGTTAACGGTGTTGAACAAAGCCCAGACACCACCATTCACACCTGACGAAGCCGAACGGGTCGGTGAAGAGACGCGCCTGCGATACCGCTACATCGATCTGCGCCGTCCCCGGATGCATCAGATCATCAAGACCCGTCATCGCGTCACAAAGTTGATCCGTGACTATTTTGACGAACACGGCTTTTATGAAATTGAAACCCCGATCTTGTGCAAATCGACCCCCGAGGGGGCGCGTGACTTTCTGGTCCCCAGCCGGTTACAGCCGGGAGCCTTCTACGCGCTGCCGCAAAGCCCTCAACTGTTTAAACAGATTCTCATGACCGCGGGGTTCGAACGGTATGTTCAGATTGTTCGATGCTTCAGAGACGAAGACCCACGCGCTGACCGGCAGGCGGAGTTCACACAGCTCGATGTGGAAATGAGCTTTGTGGAACCAGACGATGTCATGACGATCGTCGAAGGATTGGTCCGTCGCGTCTGGTCGCAGGTGCTCGATACTCAGATCCCACCGATTCCCAGGATGTCTTATGGCGAGGCAATATCCCGGTTCGGCACGGACCGACCCGACCTGCGCTTCGGAATGGAGCTGGTGGATATCGGCGATCTGGCGGCCAAAACCCAGTTCGGTGTGTTTACAGATGTCCTTAACCAACCGACGGCCGATGGCGTGATTAAGGCGATCTGCGTGCCGGGCGGTGGGACCATGACAAGAAAAGAGACCGATGGTTTGGCGCTGTGGGCCCAAGGTTTTGGCGCTAAAGGGCTGGCGGTCACCAAGGTTGCCGCGGCCGAAAAACTAGAAACGGGGATCGCCAAATTCCTGGCGCCTATTGCTGGCCCTTTGATCCAGCGCATGGGTGCATCAGAGGGTGATCTGCTCTGCTTCGCAGCCGACCGGTCCAAAATTGTCCACCGTGTGCTGGGCGAGTTGCGGGTCAAGATGGCCCGAGAACGACAGATGATTCAAGACGGCCAGTGGAAGTGGTTGTGGATCGTCGACTTCCCCACCGTCCAGTGGAACGAAGACGAAAACCGATGGGACAGCCTTCACCACCCGTTCACCGCGCCGTTAGAACGCGATATGGAGAAACTAGAAACCGACCCGGCGGCAGTGATCTCTCAGGCATACGACCTGGTCCTGAACGGATCCGAATTGGGCGGTGGCTCGATCCGCATTCACCAATCTGACATTCAGATGCGCGTGTTCAAGATGCTCGGTATCGACGAATCGCAGGCGCGCCAAAAGTTCGGGTTTCTGTTGGAAGCGCTACAACACGGCACACCGCCCCACGGGGGTATCGCCCTAGGACTCGACCGCTTGGTCATGCATTTGGTCGGAACCACTCACATCCGCGATGTCATCGCGTTCCCCAAGACCCAACACGGCAGTGACCTGATGACCCAAGCCCCGTCGCCGGTCGACAACAAACAGTTGCAAGAACTTCACATGCGCCCGGTGCTTCCAACCAAAACACCGGTGGGCGTAGGCCAACCGTAACCACACACCACGTCTTTGGGATTCGGTTCAAATCCCGCTTCGGTTGGAAAGATTGCCAGACAGATCAACCGAGACAGACGACCTGGCCGAGGTCATTCCGGTCGTGGTATGTATTCGTGTATTTTCTCTGCGCGTTGGGGAGTTGCTCATTGCCGTGATGGAACGGCTGCGTTCGGAAACACATACGCAAGAACGTTGTGTGCTTGATCCGATCGACCGTTTAATCGCGATCAGGTGCAGGCACCAGAAAAGTCCTGTCGAGCCGGGCATTGGGGCCACGCACGACGCGTACACGCACCGAATGAATCCTATAGGGTTCGTCAAAATTGACGGCAACGGTGGCGTTGGCCAGCACCGATGGCCCAGCGGCTGATGTATCGTCTCGTCGGGGGTTGTCTAATCCCGCGGTGGCCACCTGGTCGCCCTGAGCGTCCAATGTCGTCACCAACACGTCGTGGTCAACCGTGGCCGGGACATCTGCCCGACCCATGGTCTGCCGTGTGCCGACCAACCGGTAACCAATATCAGTGACTTCGAACGTTAACCGCAATATGGGCTTGGCATGTGGATCAATTCCCAGTGAGGACGTTTGCTCTGACTCGATCAACTCCTGGCCATCGTGGCAGCCCCCTAAGGCCCATGTGGCTGCCACCATGCACAGCGCCACAGCCCAGGGCCTCGTGGCCCTGATCTGCGCACCCGTGGTGTGGAGCCCTTGATCCATCGCGTTTAAGCCCCGTTTACTGATACTGCTCATCGCCATCCAGAAGAACAAAAACATCGTTGAAATATACGCGTTGAGGCAACGCTTGACAACGCATCATCTCGTTGAGTGATTCTATTGACACAGACCAACGGCTCTAGTATTTTGATGAGGTCATCTCTATGACGTGGTTGGTCATGTAAGGGTTCGATATTCAAACGCTGACAGTGGAGAAATGTGCCTTGGCGCATCGGCCCCGTTGTGGCGTTGTACACACATGTCGGCATGTCGATTGGTCTATTAGGTTCGACGTAAATATCGCGTAACGGACGTCCGGCTGAACGTCGGTCACGATCCGCGACCACAGTCACCTCGGTCTGGGGAGGCAGGAGGTATATGGTTATGCACAGCAGACGCGCGGTACCTACGCTTACCGGCACCTTGTGGGCGATGGTTGTTTTCGTCGGCACTTTATCGTGTGTGTCGTCGGTCGAAGCAGCCGGTCCTGACATCGAAGTTTTTGAGGGGCCAAGCCAGTTTTTCGGTCATCTTGGCCGGCCTCAAAAGTGGATCAACATTGTTGGGAACGTATCGGATCCCGATGGTGATGCGTTAACGTCACTGACCTATTCTCTGAACGGATTGCCGGAAGTGGCAATCTCGATCGGGAAGAACGGGAACCTCCGTCTGGTCCGGGACGGAGACTTCAACGTTGAGATCGATGCCGATGATCTGACCGCCGGTGTCAACACGGTGGTCATCCGTGCGGTTGACGATAACAGTGAACAGTCTCAGACGACGGTTACGGTGAACTACGTTTCTGGAAACGTGTGGCCGTTGCCCTATTCGATCGATTGGACCGGCGCGACAGCCATCTCCGACGTCGCGCAGGTCGTGGACGGACGATGGACCCTGGACGGCGACGGTGTCCGTATCATCGACGACGGTTACGACCGGTTGATCGCGATCGGGGACATGACATGGGAAGACTATGAGATTGAAGCTCGGGTCACGTTCCAGAACCTTGGCTTGGGGGTAGGTTTTTTACACCGGTGGCTTGGCCACAATGAGACGCCGCCGCATGTGCCGGGCATGATTCCGCGTTTGGGTTTCCGTCCCATCGGAGCGTTGGCTTGGTTTCGTGACCGGACCAGTTATCCGGCCCCTCGGCTGGAGATCTCCGACGGTTTTGAGGTGGTCAAGGCCCTCAGCGGTGAGGGCTTTATTCAAGCGGGCAATACCTATTGGTTCCGCTCCCGTGTGCAGACGGTGCCCAGTGGCGTGCTGTACACCCTGAAGGCCTGGGAGGACGGCCAGTCCGAGCACTCAGGTGTGAACCTGCAGGCGGTCGATCAAACGCCTGATGCGTTACCGGCGGGCTCGGTTCTGCTGGTGGCGTATAGCACCAAAGCGACCTTTGGCCCCGTGACGATTCGGCCGGTCCAGAACATCCCCGCCGCGTTGGACGACATTGGTCCAACGTCGACCGATACGCCTGTGGTGATCGACGTGTTGGCCAACGATGTGGACAGCGACGGTGTGTTGGTGCCATCGTCGTTGCTGGTGACCCGAACGCCCGCCAACGGCGCGACCACCGTGGACGCGGTGACGGGCCTGGTCACGTACACACCGGATCTGGGCTATTCGGGTGTGGATACCTTCATGTATACCGTCCAAGACGACGTTGGGCAGGTATCCAATGAAGCGACGGTTGTCGTGGCAGTGACACCTGTGCCGGGCGCTCCGGTTTCAGATGACTTTTCATTGGGGGTGCTGGATACGTCGCTGTGGACGTTGCTGGACCCGCAATCGGACGCGTCGCTGAGCTTTACCAACACAAACGTCCAGCTATCGGTCCCCGGCGGTAGCAGCCACGACCTCTGGACGAATCGGCTGTTTGCCCCGCGGCTTCTTCAGAATATCAGTGATGATGACTTCGAAGTCGAGGTCAAGTTTGACTCACCGGTGACCAGCCGGTTCCAGTACCAGGGCCTGGTCGCTCAACAGGACGAGCAGAATCTCGTCCGGGTTGACGTGCAACACAACGGGACCCAGGCCAATGCCTTTGCCGGCAAGATCAAATCAGGCAACGGGGAGTTTATCGATAGTGCCACGATTTCTGGGACGGCGCCGGTCTATCTGCGTCTGAAGCGTGTGGCCAACAGCTGGACCTTCAAGTATTCACAGGACGGACAGAACTGGACGACGGTCCGGGCGTTCAATCATATTATGACGGTGAATCAGGTCGGGATCTACGTTGGCAATCATGGCAACCCGGCGTCGACGTCACCGTCCCACATGGGGTCAATCGATTATTTTTTCAATACCCTCTCGCCGATTGATCCGGAGGATGTCGGTACCCCGGTTGCGGTCGACGACTCGGCGTTCACCGATATCGACGTATCGGTGGACATCGATGTGCTGATCAACGATTCGGACAGCGATGGCTTTCTGGTACCGTCGACCGTCTTGGTGACCAGTGGCCCCAGCAACGGGACCACGAGCGTCAATCCCACCACCGGGATCGTCACGTACACACCCGACCTGGGATTCTTTGGTGCGATCGATACGTTTACATACACGGTCCAAGACAACGACGCTCATGTGTCCAACGCCGCGACGGTCAGTGTGACGGTTGGCAATCAACCTCCGACGGCGAACGATGATTCGGCGTCGACGGATCAAGACGTATCGGTGGCGATTGACGTGCTGGCAAACGATGTGGACAGCGATGGCGTGTTGGTGCCTTCGACCGTGCTGGTGACCAGTGGCCCCAGCAACGGCACGACGAACGTGGATCCGGTCACGGGTGTGGTGACCTACACACCGTCGAGTGGGTTCGTGGGCACAGACACTTTGACGTACACGGTGGAAGATAACAGTACGAACGTGTCCAACGCCGCGACGGTGACGGTGACGGTCTTGGCCGTAAACCAGCCCCCGACGGCGAACGACGATTCGACAACCACCAACACCGACGTGGCGGTGGCGATTGATGTCTTGGCCAACGACACCGACAGCGACGGTGTATTGGTGCCCTCGACCGTGCTGGTGGCCAGTGGCCCCAGCAACGGCACGACGAGCGTCGACCCGGTCACGGGTGTGGTGACCTATACACCGTCGAGTGGGTTCGTGGGGACGGATATGTTTACTTACACCGTCGAAGACGACAGCGCCAACGTGTCCAACGCCGCGACCGTGACGGTGACGGTCTTGGCCGTAAACCAGCCCCCGACGGCGAACGACGATTCGGCGTCGACGGGCATCGATACGGCGGTCGCCATCGATGTGTTGGCCAATGACGTCGACATTGATGGCGTGTTGGTGCCTTCGACCGTGCTGGTGGCCAGTGGCCCCAGCAACGGCACGACGAGCGTGGATCCGGTCAGCGGTGTGGTGACCTACACACCGTCGAGTGGGTTCGTGGGCACAGACACTTTGACGTACACGGTGGAAGATAACAGTACGAACGTGTCCAACGCCGCGACGGTGACGGTGACGGTCTTGGCCGTAAACCAGCCCCCGACGGCGAACGACGATTCGACAACCACCAACACCGACGTGGCAGTGGCGATTGATGTCTTGGCCAACGACACCGACAGCGACGGTGTATTGGTGCCTTCGACCGTGCTGGTGGCCAGTGGCCCCAGCAACGGCACGACAAACGTGGATCCGGTCACGGGTGTGGTGACGTATACACCGTCGTCTGGGTTTGTGGGGACGGATATGTTTACTTACACCGTCGAAGACGACAGCGCCAACGTGTCCAACGCCGCGACCGTGACGGTGACGGTCTTGGCCGTAAACCAGCCCCCGACGGCGAACGACGATTCGGCGTCGACGGGCATCGATACGGCGGTCGCCATCGATGTGTTGGCCAATGACGTCGACATTGACGGCGTGTTGGTGCCTTCGACCGTGCTGGTGGCCAGTGGCCCCAGCAACGGCACGACGAGCGTGGATCCGGTCAGCGGTGTGGTGACCTACACACCGTCGCTGGGCTTTGTGGGGACCGATACTTTCACATACACCGTGGAAGACGACAGCGCAGATGTGTCGAATCTGGCCACTGTCACCGTCACGGTTTCAGGCGCAGGCAACCAACCCCCGACGGCGAACGATGATTCGGCCTCGACGGATCAGGACGTTTCGGTGGCGATCGATGTGTTGGCCAATGATGTTGACACTGACGGCGTGTTGGTGCCTTCGACCGTGCTGGTGACCAGCGACCCGAGAGACGGCACGACGAGCGTGGATCCGGTCACCGGCGTGGTGACGTATACACCGTCCTCGGGTTTTGTGGGCGTTGATACTTTTATGTACACCGTCGAAGACGATAGCACTGGCGTATCTAATGCAGCCACGGTGACGATCACGGTGGTTGTGGCCCCAGCTGGCGCACCGGTCTCTGATGATTTTTCAACAGGTCAACTCAATACAAACATATGGACGTTCATTGATCCGAAAGCCGACACGTCTCTAAGCTTTACCGGCACCAACGCCGAGCTGTTTGTACCCGGTGGCACGAGTCACGATCTGTGGACAAATCGTCTATTCGCCCCACGACTGTTGCAGGATATCAACAACGATGACTTCGAGGTCGAGATCAAGTTCGATTCCCCAGTGACGAGCCGATACCAGATGCAAGGGATCATCGCACAGGCAGATGGTTTGAACCTTCTTCGTGCCGAAGTCTTTTCCGATGGTACCTCCGTGCGTGTGCTCGCCGCTCGAATCACGGCCGGAGCGGCAAAAAACCTGTTCAAAAAGGCCGTCTCGATCCAAAGCCCCATCTATCTTCGTCTTGGCCGCGTGGGTCATCACTGGACCTTTAGGTACTCGCCAGACGGTCACACTTGGACCACGGCCACAACATTCACGAACACAATGACCGTCAACCAGATCGGATTCTACGCAGCGAACCGTGGCAACCCCGCATCGAAGATCCCTGCTCACACGGGTTCGATCGATTACTTCTTTAACACCGCAACGCCGATCGTGAACCAGGACTAGATCCACGGGGCCACCCGGATCAAACCCATTGTCGCGCAAACAGCCGGTCAAACGCATTGCGGCCGTACCGGTCAGATTTCAGCGCCGGCCATTTCGACTCGAACGACCTCGATCAGCACGATCGCTCATACGGACGACCCAGCCCAGAAATTGCGTTATATTCCCGTCATGTACCGATGGTGGGTTAGTCGACGTTGTTCGATGGTCCGACTGCTGCTATCCGTGGCGTCTTGCACCGCGGCATACGCCACTGAAAATTCGCCCCCCACACACGACCGACTCACCGTCGCTACCTACAACGTCCAAAATATGCTCGATGCGTTTGACGATCCCTACCTCTTAGACGAAGAACTGGGCCCCAAACCGCGTGCGAAGATTCAACAGATCGCACGTGTGCTTCGCCGGATCGATGCCGATGTCATCGCGCTGCAAGAGATCGAGAACGAAGGCCTGCTGCGCCAGGTGGCCAACAACTTCCTCAACGACATGGGCTATCGATACGTCGTCGTTCAGCCCACCAATTCACGCTACGGTTTGAACCTGGGCCTAATGAGCCGCAGGCCGGTTTTGAGTATCGCCAGCCATCGGATGTGGGATCTACCCTTACCCGATCAGCGACAATCGCGTCGTTTTGCTCGCGATCTGCTGCGGGTGCGAATCCAGGCCACTGACCATAAGACTTTGGATGTGTTCGTGGCACACTTCAAGAGCCGTCACGATTCCCGGCGTGACCCCCGGTCGTCGCGTTGGCGCCTGGCTGAAGCCACGGCGGCCCACCAGATCACCAAGGTCGCGATGGCCGATCAACCGGGCAACGTGTGGGCGCTATTGCTTGGCGATCTCAACGCCGTACCCGGCAGCCCCACACTTACGTGCCTGTTACAACCATGGCCCAACGGTCAGCCGATGTGGATCGATGTCCATGCCGGCTTGCCAGACCGACGCCGTGTGACTTACCTGCACCGCCCCCACCGCAGCACGATCGACTATATCTTCGCCAGCCCGTCGTTGGCCAAGCGTGTGGTGCTTCGTTCTGCCCGTGTGCTGACAGAAGCGGCAATGTTAACCGGTTCAGACCACGCACCGGTGGTGGTCACCTTCGATACAAGCGACTTGTCGAATCGACGATAACCCACATCGCTTTACCGATCGGCGGTTTTATGGTCGCTTCGGTCCTGTCTTGGCAAACGACGAAACAACGATCTCTGCCCTGCACTACTATTTCGGCGCAAATAGGGCAAACGTCAAGCCTACGATAGGCACACCGTCATTCCCATGCGCCATTGAAGCGCCATCACCTCATGGTCAGCCTCTACCCGCGTTTGTCGATGGAGCGTGGGCGTTCCGCTCCATGGATATTCGATGACAGGCCACAGCGTAGTGGTCCGTTGGGTCTATGTCTGGCTTATGACCAGGATCGTCTTCACACCACCGTCACGCGCCCCGCACAAAAGGGTTGGTCGTCCGCTCACGCCCAATGGACGTCTGAGGCCCGTGACCGGTTAGCACACGCGTGTCGTCTGGCAGTGAATAGAGCTGTGATTGGATGCTCTGGATCAGCGTCGCGTGATCGGACGTGGGGAAATCGGTTCGGCCGATACCACCGGCAAACAGCGCATCACCGACCAACGCCAGGCTGACATCTGCTTGGTATAATGTGATCCCGCCCGGGCTGTGACCAGGCGTGTGCCGGACCTCAAACGAGACCCCGTCCAATTCAAGCCGATGACCATGGTCAAGCGATGCCGTCGCCGCTGGTGCCACGACCGGAACGTCTAGCGCTGCCGACAGGTTCAGCATCGGCTCGGTCAGAAAATCCTGTTCGGCGGCGTGGATCAAAATCGGTAACCGCGGCCACAACGACCGGATCGCATCCAACCCTGCAATGTGATCCACGTGCGCGTGGGTCAGTATGATCTGCTGCGGCTCCAATTGATGCGACTGGATATACCGGACCATCGGATCAGGTTCAAAACCAGCGTCCACAATCCAGCATCGCTGGGAATCCACCCACACCACATAACAATTGGTTGCCCATTGGCCCAGACAAAATCTTTTATAGTGAAGCGGTGGTGCCACCGGGTCGTTCTCCGTTCTATAGCGGTGACCGCTTGGGCACGCCTGGCTGTCGCGGGTAGGTTTTGGGTGTAGGCCGCTCTTTAAACACACTGACAATCACCCGATCCTGATTCGATCCTTCTGGGTATGCCTCCAGGACCTGTAACCGCCCCGCTCCAAGGATCAGAAGCGCATCGCCCGCCTCATCCAACTCGTGTAGCACTTTGGGACCTTTCATCGCCAGCACTCGCCCTCCAACACGAACCAACGGTAACATATATTCCAGCACCCTGTTCATTGGCCCCACAGCGCGACAAACCGCCACATCATGCTGCTGACGGTGCACCGGATCGTGCCCCACATTTTCAGCCCGGCCCTGAACAACGTGCACCGACGGCAAAGACAAATGGGTGACACACTGTTCCAGGAACCGCGCTTTCTTCCCGGTGGCCTCCAATAAGGTCACCTGTAGCTTCGGGTCCACTATCGCCATGGGAATCCCCGGAACTCCGCCACCGGAACCCACGTCGATCATCTTCACCGCGGGGGGCAACCCCTCTAGACCAATACGCAATGTGAGGCTATCGAGCACCAGCCCATGCCATGCCTGCTGGCGATCCCTGATCGCTGTCAGATTAAACCGCTTGTTCGCATCCAACAGCACGTCTAAGTACCGCGCCAACTGGACCCGCTGAACATCAGACAATGCAAGACCCAACCCGATCAGCTGCCTGTGTATGTCGGTGGGGATGACATCGGTTTGGCTGTTGGCCCTGCGCATCACGATAGGTATGACCGTAATGTCGTTCCCCGTGTGGATCCAACCGCCTGGTCAAACCGATCAAACTCAAAAGCGGGTCTGCTGACCACGATGGGGCGGCGGGAGGCGAAATTGATCACCAACCCGATCATCGCGTACGTGGTGGCCAGACTCGAACCGCCATACGACACGAACGGGAGTGTGATCCCGGTCACAGGAACCAGCCCCACGGTCATCCCGATGTTGATCACGGCCTGGCTAAACAATAGCCCGCCAAACCCCACGACCGCCAGTCGTGCGAAAGGATCTTTGGTGCCGGCGGCCACCAACAGCAATGAAACGGTTAAGACCAGGTACGTTCCCAACACCACCATCCCGCCCAGCAGACCCCAGCGGTTGACCATCACCGCAAAAATCATGTCGTTGTGACTCTCAGGCAAACGATTAAAACGAACGATGGTACGGGCACCGTCGGCGCCGTAGCCCGACACACCACCCGAACCTGCTAGCGTCATCGCCTTGTCTTGTTGATATCCGATATCTTTGACGTAACGTTGATCCCCCTGGCTACGACTGATCATCGCAATAATGCGTTGCCTCTGATGAGCCTTAAGTATCTGCAACGAATCCGGCAACGTATAGATTGCCACCACATTCAGCACAACCGCTAAAAGAGCCAGCCCGACCAAGGCACTCAGGTGCGACAGCCGAGCCCCGGCCGCCACCAGCATCACAAACAATGCTGGCGCAAAGATCAACGCCGTGCCCAGATCAGGCTCCTTGAGAATCAAAACCACCGGGACAAACATCAGCACAAAGGGCACCAGCAAACCACGCAGGGTTCGGTAGCTGCTGCGGTACCGCAAGTACAGTGCCAATGAAAGCACAAACACGATCTTAGCCAGTTCCGACGGCTGGAACATCATCAGGTACAGATTGACCCAACAGGTCGCACCATTGCGCACTGGGACAATGGACCGTGGCATGAACGGCACAATCACCACCACCAACAAACCGATCGTCACCACCACCAGCCACGGCACCGCCGCGGCGATCAGTCGTGGGTGGGGCAACACACACACCGTCGCGACGATCAGCGAAATCGCCAGCCAACGCAGTTGGATCGGCCAGTAGGCGGGCTGGGCCGTACTGATCGCCGCCAGACCCATAACCGATAGCGCCACCGCCGCCGCCAATGCGCACCAGACGGGCTGCGGGCGACACAATTGGCGGAATTGTCCGGTCCAATCGATCACAGGTATCCCTCATCTCGCATGGCGTGAATGACCTGGTTGGCGATCGGACCGGCGACCACGCCACCGCTACCGCCATACTCGACGACCACCGCAACCACAAAATCTGGACGCGTCGATCCTTGCCGCTTCAACAGGCACACAACCCACGCGTGATCCCCCCTTCTGGCCAGACGGTCGATCCCCTTGGTAAAACGGCCGTCTTGGTTTTCGTCGACCCATAGAGGAACACCTTGGGCCGTTCCGCTCTTTCCGTAGATGTGAACCCCGGGCACGTTAAATATCAGTTCATGGTCGAGCAATGCCAAGCTACGAACCGTCCCGTATCGCTGACTCACAGCGTCCTCAAGGCCCCGCATCGCCATCTCGACACCATGAGCGTTTAGACCAAGATCAACGGTCGCCTGCGCGTCGGATTGCCCCACCATCACCACGGTCGGACTGATGACGTACCCGCCACGGGCCAAGGCGGCGTAAGCATTGGCCGCTTGAAGTGGGGTCCATCGCACCGGCCCCTGACCGATCGCCATGAACATGGCGTCAGCGACGCTAAACCCGACCGCACTGGAATCGCCGGCCCGGTCCAGGTCAGGAAGATCGCCGTTGATCTCTTCACCCAGTCCACACCCCGATGCCGCGCCAAGCCCCATCTGTTGATACCATGACACCAGCCCGGCAGCGCCGAAACGGCGGCCCATGGTGTAAAAAAAGATGTTGCAGCTGTGGGCAATCGCATCGGGCCCGTTTAGCAAACCGTGCGTTGCTTGGTAGTGTTTATATATCCAACAACGATAACGATCTTTGAAATGGGGATCGAGATGACCCGTGCACGCAACGGTTTGCCCGTCGCCGATTTTGCCATCCGTGACGGCGGCGGCCAAGACAAGTGGCTTGACGATCGAACCGGGCTGATACGCCCTGGCAATCGGGCGATTGAGAAAGGGCTGATCGACTTTGTTTCGCCAGATTGAATCCGGCCGGTCAGCCAGCTGCGAACGGCTGAAGGTCGGGACACTTACAGCCGCCAACACGTGACTTTGGGCCACATCCAACACGACCACAGCACCATTGAGTGGTTGCCCCGGCTGAGGTTGGAGTGGATCACTTGGCGGATCGCCGGCGTGCCAGGGCTGGACCTTCATGAGCCCGACCCCCGGACTCATCATCGCCTGGATGCGCGCTTGCAATTGGACATCCACTGTCAATACCACGTCACCTCCCGGCTTCGGTTCGTGACGGGCCTGCCGCTGGGTGTCCAACCGCGTCACCACCTGACCGCGCACACCGCGTAACCGGTTTTCCTGTGACTTTTCGATCCCCCAGTAGCCTGTGTGATCGCCGGGGAGATACCCACCCCTGTCGATCCGCGGGCGGCCTTCACCATCTCGGGTGCGATAAGGCCGACGCTGCACGTCTTCTTGCCATACATCACGCAGCGCCCCGACGATATGCAGCCCGACCCCTTGGACGGTCGCCTCCAGCGGCACTGATTGTCTTAGCGGAGTCGGTAATGTGCTGCGGTCAAGCATGACGGTCATGGTTTCAAACGGATACCGTCGGTGCCGAGAAGCTTCCACGGTCACCTGCCGCCACACCGCTACGGTCCCTTCCTGAGCCGCTTGCGCGATCAGACTCTGCGCTCGGATCAACGCCGAACCCGTAACATTGATCAATAGTGCGTGAGCTGCCGTCTGCTCCCAAATCGGCTGGGCCACATCGCCCAACGTCACCGAACCATCTTGGGCCTGTTCCTCCAAGCGAAGCCGCAACCGTCTATCCCACACGGCACTGGCCACTTGTTTAACACGGCGGATGACGGTCCCTTTTCGTTTTTCTAGTTCGGTCCGATCGATTTGGCCCAAAGCACAAAGCGTCTGCCATAGCCGCTGGACCTGAACCTCATACGGGCGTTGACATTCCGCGGTGAGTCGATCCCGGTCCAATTGATCGAGTTGTGACCATTGATGCCTGTTCGCCCGGTAGGCATCTCGCCGCGCCTGACGGTAAGCCCATTCCCCGGTCAGCACGGGATACCTCACACAGACATCGTAGCTGGGCTTGTCCACGGCCAAGACCCGCATCTGCCGGTCCAAAATTTTTCCGCGGGCTGTGGGGATCAGCCGCCGCTGAACCAAGGTCGCGCCGGCCTTTTGTCGCCATACGGATCCTTCGACAACGGTCAGCCAAGCCAGCTGGATCGCCAACACCGCCACCAAACTTGCCGCGACAGCGGCCAACAACATCAGCCGGCGATGGAACATGCTCGGGATCACCTGACTGATCAACGGACGCTTCTTAGACACGGGCCTGTGAACCCTCTTTTCGCTATGTAAGACCTTGATCGGAACTGAACGCTAAAAAGACCACCGCAGCCAAGACACCAAGACCAACGGTCTGGCCACCACGGATTGATCCTGATACGGTTCGGTCTAAATTATAAAGCCAGGCACTCTAGGTTGCCGAATCGGCCGGGCATCGTCATCAATTCAAACTCGTTGGCCACGGCGTGGGCATGCTTGCTTTACGCGGATATCGCCGACACTCTTTAACGGACGCAA
Source organism: Phycisphaeraceae bacterium (assembly GCA_965222495.1). Taxonomy (GTDB): domain Bacteria; phylum Planctomycetota; class Phycisphaerae; order Phycisphaerales; family Phycisphaeraceae; genus CBDCUA01. The sequence continues at coordinate 1,046,919 of CBDCUA010000006.1, forward strand.
CGCGTTACAGTGACGTCTGACGCGATCGTCGCCTGCGGTCGCCTTCCTTGAGCCACTGTTTGCGTACCCGCACTGACAGCGGAGTGACCTCGACCAACTCATCGTCCTGGATATACTCCAAACACGCCTCGAGCGACATCTGACGCATGGGACGGACCTGTGCCGCATCATCCTTGCTGGTTGAACGGACGTTGGTCAGCTTCTTGGTCTTGACCACGTTGACGGGAATATCTTTGTCCTTGCAGTGCTCACCGACCACCTGACCTTCGTAAACTTGATCGCCAGGCTTCACAAAAAATGACCCACGATCGTACAACGCATCGAGCGCGTAGGCGGTGACCTGGCCCGTATCTGTCGCGATCATCACCCCGGCCGGGCGAGGCGGGATATCGCCCCGCTTTGGCTCGTACCGCTCAAACGTGTGGTGCATCACCGCGCGGCCTTGCGTGGCGTTGAGCATACGGCTGCGCAACCCCACCAAGCCTCGAGCGGGGACCGTGAACACCATGTGAACGTAGCCGCCGGCACCGGTCTTGGCGTCCATTGAAACGATTTCGGCCCGTCTATCTCCCAATAGGGCCATCACAGCGCTCTGGCACTCGGCGGGGCAGTCGCATACGAGCCGCTCTATGGGTTCGCAGGTCACGCCGTCGATCTCTTGGAGAATCACCTTTGGTTTCCCGGCGGAGAATTCGAATCCCTCACGTCGCATGTTCTCCATGAGGATACCCAGGTGCATCAACCCACGGCCGGACACACAAAATTCGTCTGGCGACGCGCCGGGTCGAACACGCAGCGCCACGTTGGATCGCAGCTCCTTCTCCAACCTTTCCTTAAGCTGGCGGCTGGTGACAAACTGGCCCTCCTTGCCGGCAAAGGGCGAATCATTGACACGCAGGGTCATATGCAGTGTCGGTTCGTCTACAGACACCCGCGGCAGGGCGCTACCACGCTCCGGACAAGCGATCGTGTCACCGATTTCAATCGGATCCAAACCCACAACCGCACAAATGTCACCCGACCCCACGCACGGCGTACGCTGGCGTCCCAACCCTTCAAAACGGTACAGGTGTAACACGCGCTGCTTGCTGGACGACCCGTCATGGGCGAACACCACGACCGGCTGACCTTCGTTGACTCTCCCCGACGAGACGCGCCCAATCGCCACACGGCCGGTGTAATCCGAGTACTCCACCGACGTCACCCGCATCTGCAGCGGTGTGTCGACGCTTCGCTGAGCCGGGGGCACGTGTTGAATAATCGCATCGAAGATGGCCCTGAGATGGTCGGTCTTCTCACCGGGCTCCAAGCTAGCCCAACCCTCCTTGGCCGACGCGTAAATGACCGGAAAATCTAATGCCTCGTCATCCGCGTTTAACTCAACCAAAAGATCAAACACCTCGTTGATCACATCGTCGGGCCGGGCATCGAGTCGGTCGATCTTGTTGACCACCACAATCGGGCTCAAGCCGTGCTGAAGCGCCTTCTGTAACACGAAGCGTGTCTGGGGCATCGGCCCTTCAAACGCGTCGACCAGCAACAACACGCCGTCGGCCATCATCAACACACGCTCTACCTCGCCGCCAAAATCGGCGTGGCCCGGGGTGTCAATAATATTGATCTTGTACCCCTGCCCGTCGCGGTCTTGATATTCGACCGCACAGTTCTTGGAGAGGATCGTGATCCCCCGTTCGCGCTCCAGGTCGTTGCTGTCCATGATCAGCCCGTGCTGGCCCCCTGCCAGCTTGTCAAGTTCCTGGTCACGAAACATGCCAGACTGATATAACATTTGGTCCACGAGCGTCGTTTTGCCGTGGTCGACATGGGCGATAATGGCCACATTTCGTAGCCCGTGGTCAGTCATAGCCGTAGTGGTCACAATAACGTAAGATCCCGTGCTCGTTAGACAATGGCACGGCTCTTCGAGCCGTGCACGCTAGACGATCATACAGGAAAGCCTCTATGTCAGCGACGCCCCACTTCGTCGTATTGTGCACCGAAGATCGACAAGACCAATATCGATCCCTCGTCGGTGAACGCCCTTATCGGTTACTGTTTTTTTCTAGCGTCGAGCCATTGCTGGCTCAATGTCTAAAATCGCCTCCACTGGCCATCATTGTGGATATGCGATCTCAAATATCGGTCGGACCTCAATCAATCAAGAAGATCTTCAATCTCAAGACAGTGTGGCCTGTGATGCGGTGCAATGTTCACGCCGACGGTTCTGCGACCGTGATGTGTTTGGAACCTCACAGGACCGAAGAATTCACCGACGCACTGGCGGGGATCGCCGCTGGTGATGAAAGCTGGATCGCCACCGGCAAGTTTAGACAGTTCCTACGCCTGTCGCTGTGTCTTCGTAGCCGGCTCCGCAAGCCGGGTCAGCCCTGGGAGCGGGGCAATACGCTGGACATCAGTGTGCAAGGCACATTCATCGTCAATTACCACGACCATGAGAAGGAGACACCCCTTGAGTTGGAGCTATACGATTTGACCGATCATCCTCTGAAAATTGAGGGCGTGATTAAGTGGATTCGTCCGTGGGATCGCCCCGGTCAACTACCGGGCGTGGGTGTCTCGTTTGATCCCTGCCCTGACCTTCAAACACTTACTGAACAGATCGGTATTTGTGGCCCTCAGGCGCTAAGCTCTTAGGCTTATGCCAAGAAACACGACCGTTAGGGCCGAGGGGTCGGTGTGTCATGTGGTGCTGGTGACGATCGCGGTGTCACCAAGATCCAACACCCGCCCGTTGGCAGGAAAAGCCCGTCGGCCTACGAAATGTGTATGTGATCCTCCACCGGCATCATGGCTATCATAATCAACATTGCAACAACGGAGAGACACCGTGGCCACAAATGAACCGGCGACACCGTTCTTAACGTGTATCGGCGTGGTCGTACTGGCCACTGCGCTGGGGTGGGGTGTGCCCCAGAGGTCGGTTTGGGGATCACCGCCGAACCACGAATCGTCGCAGTCTTTTGCCCAATCCTTTGCCCAGCCCATCGGGACCGCTCATGGATTGACCGCTTGGCAGACCCGCAAGGCGCTACAGGCCCATCTGACCGTCCAGTTCGGCGATAAAATCTACCTGCAATGCACCATGCTATTTGATACACCTGTGGGAAAGGCTCGGTTGGAACTGACCGATGGGACGCTGCTGATCTTTGACGGAAAAGAGGCTTGGGTGTCTCCCGCCGACGCGGCGGTGGAGTCAGCCCGGTTCGATCTGCTGACATGGCCGTACTTCCTGGCGGCGCCAATGAAACTACGCGACCCTGGCACCCAGCTGCTCGAACTCGGGCCGTTACCGTTACAGGGCCGCCCCACCCTCGCCGCCAAGCTCAGCTTTGACAAAGGGGTCGGTGACAGCCCAGACGACTGGTACGTGCTATACCGAGACGCGCACAGCCATCGACTGGCGGCAATGGCCTACATCGTGACGTATGGGGGAAAAGACGTCCAAGAAGCTGAAAAGGAACCCCACGCGATCACTTATGAAGGCTACCAGACTGTCGACGGCGTGTTGATCTCGACGCGGTGGAAGTTCTGGCTTTGGGACGCGAATCAAGGGATCCACGGCCAGCCCTTGGGCCGGGCCAATTTGAGCCAAGTGCAATTTGTCGACCCGAGCCCCGACATGTTCCACCGACCCGCAGACGCGCGTTTAGCACCACTGCCCGGTCAGTGATCCTTCCCCACCAGCCGTCATGTTCATAAACACACTTCGCTTGCTGTGTCAGCGGCGCCCCGGCCGTCTGAACAAGAATCAATCACCATCCATCGACCGTCTCTCCCACTTGGAGCGCCGACTGTTGCTGACACGGGTCAAATGCTACAATCCTGCGATTCTCAATCGTGGGCTAGCAGCACGAGGGCCCTGGCATTTCACGTGCTCACCTATGAGGTTGTCATGATCCGAGAACTCACCGGCGACAATATTTGGTTGATCATCGGCATCAAGGTCGCAATCGTGGGGACGGTTTTCTTGCCAGCGATCAGCCTTATTGCGATGTTCAGCATATGGTGGGAACGGAAAGTCGCCGGTCACATCCAGTGTCGTGTCGGGCCGATGCACACCGGAGGTTGGCACGGGTGGTCTCAGTCGATCGCTGACGGGATCAAGCTGATCCTCAAGGAGGATCTCATTCCATCGGACGCCGACGCGTTCTTGTTTCGATTGGCACCCTACCTGGCTTTTGCCCCTGTTTTTGCGGCGTTTCTGGCGCTACCGTTCGGGCCGCAGTTTGTGTTTGAAGCCGGCCTGAATATCGGCGTGCTGTATATCCTGGCGGTGTTGAGTGTGGAGGTGATGGGTGTCATTTTGGCCGGTTGGGGCTCAGGCAGCAAATGGTCTGTCTATGGCGCGATGCGCGAAGCGTGTCAGATGGTCAGTTACGAAATCCCACTGGGCATATCCATCCTGTGTGGTGTGATCGTCGCCGGAACCCTTAATCTTGTCGAGTTGGGTTACCTGCAAGGCCGGGGTATTTGGGACTGGTTTATTTTTCATAACCCGTTTGTCTTTGCCGCGTTCTTCCTCTACTTCGTCGCCAGTCTGGCAGAGAATAAGCGAGCGCCGTTCGATCTTCCCGAATCAGAGAGCGAGTTGGTGGCAGGATTTCACACCGAATACAGCGGACTGCGATTCAGCTTCTTCTTTTTCGCCGAGTACGCGTCGATGTTTGTGGTTGGCGGCATTCAAACCGCTCTGTTCTTGGGCGGTTGGAACAGTCCGCTAGGCGGATTCGACCCGGTTTACCAAGCCATTGGCTACAACGCGGTCGCGTCGGGTCAGGCCTATTTTGACGGTACCGTCACGGGTAGCTGGGCTCAGATGGCTCAGGCCATGGGCTTGACCACCGCGGGTCTAGCGGTTCTCAACCTTTACGGGGTTCTGTGGTTTGTTCTCAAGGTCTTCACGCTCATTTTTATCCAAATATGGCTGCGTTGGACCCTGCCACGGATCAGGATTGATCAGGTGATGTACGCGTGCGTCAAGGTGTTATTGCCGTTAACGCTAGTCGTTTTCCTGGGCACCGCCGTGTGGGTGTGGAGCGTGCCACAACCAGCCGCGGGTATGGGTGCAGACGGCCAGTTGATTGTGCGACTGGGTCACCTGACCAGCGCCGAAACTTGGCCCCAGATGGTCACCCAAGGTGTGATGACCTTGGCGGGCCTGATCCTAGCGGCCGTGTTGGTGGGTATCCCTCTCTGGGCATTTTTAAACCGTGATAAACATCCACGTCAAACCTTCTTTCCCGACGTGATGCCCGTGGGATCAGAAGTTGCCTACACGGGGCATCACGATGGCGCCGACGTGCAAACCGCAGCGGCGAAATGATGAGCGAATCTCAATGGTGTACCCTACCTGCCACCGCAAGCGGAACAATGATTGCTGAGGTGAGTCCGAGCCGATCGCGAGCCGAGTTGGCCGAGTCGTGGCTAGAATATTTCCCCGCTTGAACCAGAAACATGGCCTGGCCGTTCTGATCCACTGCAGGTACAAGCCTGAACAGGCCAAGCTTCTTCGCAGCGACTTTTCGTGCCAACTTTCTTGCAGTACGCAGTGCATTTGCTTGGTTGGCAAACGCACCGACCTGAATCGTAAAACCTGTCACAGACAGTTCTTGAATAGCCCGCTTGCGGAATGCAGGATCTGTACTGCTTCCACGGGCTAATCTTAGACTCGTACGGGCCTGTCCCCACTGACCGAGTTTCTGTTGGGCCTTGGCCGCGTGAAAATAGGCGTTGGCGCGATCCTGTCCCGTAGGCAAACGCGGGACGGCATCCAACAACGACCGGACCGCCGCGGCGTGCTTGCCCTGTTGGGCGTAAATCAACCCCAGGACGATCAGGGCATCTGCCGATAGCGCGACATCGCTGCTCTTGGCGGCGGCCTGTAGGTGCCGCTCTGCCGTCGCGGTAGCCTTCAACCGGTAAGCGCTCATCCCGGCCATGTAGGCCGCTTCATCTTTGTAGGCCACCGGCCCCACCCGCATCATCTGCTGAGCCTGACGGGACGCCTCTGCGTAGTCGCCGCGGCCGTAGGCGACGCGTATGGCGTCGATCTGTGGCGGCCCATAAGCGGCACACCCGATCGATGCGGTACACACCGCCACACTCAAAAAAGACGCCGTATAACGTTGCATCATGTTCTCATTCAGATCCACTTTGCCACAGCAGCCCGTCGTCGAATCGATAGCTTAACGCACGCCGCAACATTCCGGCCACCCCAGTCGACCGGTGACTGACGATCGCCACGTCCTGCGGCCATGCCCGACTGGGTTGATCTGACATGGCGACAAACGTCTTTGCCCGCAGGTTGGCATCGCCCGATCCATCACCGTCGATGTCTTCTTGGGATCAATCGGGAGAATGTGACGGCAAAATTGGTATGATAGGCAACCGATCAATGGACTGGTCGTTTTCTTACCTGTGTGTTGCGCCCCTGATGACCAGAGGGCGTCAATCTGCCAACATTCATCGCCAATGAGTGTGCTCTGGCCCATCCTAAAGCGCGCCGTTCAGGCACCCGGGCGGGTCGCACTGATCGATGATCAGCGTCGGTATACTTATGGGCAACTCGCCGGCGGAGCGATGTATCTGGCCGACACGATTGACGCAGCCACTGCTGCATCTCAGGTGGGCATTCTGCTGCCAACCGGCGGCGCGTTTCCCATGGCGCTGCTGGGCGCTTGGCTAGCCCGGCGTGCGGCCGTACCGCTGAACTACCTGCTGTCGCCCGACGAGTTGACTTATGTGATTCGTGACAGCGACATTGACACGATTCTCACCGCCGGACCAATGCTCGACTTTCTGGCCGATAGTCACCGGCAGGCAGGTCGCGACCGCGCCCAGACCCACTGCATTCCGCCGGGGATCCGTGTGATTCAAATGGAGCAGCTAGATTTTTCCGGCGTACCGCCGTTGCGATGGCCACCGATATACGCCGACCACGAGCTGGCGGTGATCCTCTACACGTCTGGTACCAGTGGCCGCCCAAAAGGTGTCATGCTTACACACGGCAACCTCCACAGCAATGTGGACGCTGCGATCAGGCACGCTGATCTGACCGAAGCGGACCGATTTCTAGGCGTGCTGCCTCAATTTCATAGCTTCGGGATTACGGCGCTGACACTGCTGCCCCTTCGGCTTGGGGCCACCACCGTTTACTCTGCCCGATTTGTGCCCAAGAAGATCGTCGGTCTCATTCGGCGTCATCGGCCCGACGTTTTTGTGGCTGTCCCTTCTATGTACGGCGCCTTGTTAACGGTCAAGGATATCAGCCCCAGTGACTTCGATTCGATCCGGCTGGCCGTCTCCGGTGGCGAGCCGCTGCCACAAGCCACGTTCGACCAGTACATGGACCGCCTGGACTTGCGGCTTCTTGAAGGTTATGGCCTCACCGAAACCGCGCCCATGACAAACTGGTGTACGCCCCACCGCCATAAGACACACTCGGTGGGCACTGCCCTACCGGGCGTCACCGTGATCACGGTGGATCAGCACGATCGCCCACTGCCGCCGGATGAAGAAGGCGAGATTCTGATCGCCGGCCCAAACGTGATGAGCGGGTACTACAAGCTACCCGAGCAATCTCAACAGGTCTTTGTCAAACTCAACCCCACGCCCGCCGTGGCGGGAACGGCCGATTCTACGGCTCACACGAACCCCGCCGCACAGACATTTTTTCGTACCGGCGATATCGGTCGTGTCGATCGAGAAGGTTTCCTTTTCATCACCGGCAGAAAAAAGGAAATGCTCATCATCGCGGGCGAAAATGTATTCCCCCGTGAAATTGAAGAGGTCTTAAACCGGCACCCGATCATCCGGGATTCCGCTGTCATTGGAAAATCTGACGGCCTCCGCGGTCAGATTCCCCTGGCCTATGTGGAAATCGAAGAAAATGCCTCGGAAGAAAATGCCTCGTTTGACCAAGCCACGCTAAGGGCATGGTGTCGCCAACACTTGGCCGGCTACAAGGTGCCTCGAGAAATCCGTGTTATTGATCACCTGCCGCGTAGTCCCACAGGGAAAATCCTGCGTCGCGACCTGAAGGACGTGTGAACAATCCCCACTGGTTTGCCCCGGTGTCGACCTATAATGGCTCGACGCTGATGGGTGAGAAGGGGCCCGATTTCTGTGCGATGACAACTGTGTCGACTAAACACACCATGAGAAAAGTGTTCGCCAACCATGACCGCCGGTGGCAAGATTTTCATTATGTCTATCCGGTGGTCAGTCGGCGTAGCGGCGGGTTGTCGATTGGTATCAACCTCAATATTGATAAAGCATGCAATTTTGATTGTGTGTACTGTTGCGTCGATCGTTCAGTCGAACCGGTCCGTTTGGACGTGGATCTGAAACAGGTCCACACCGAACTGGAAAGAATGCTCGAACTTGTGACCACCGGTAAACTCTGGCGGGAGTCTCCGTTTACCGAGGTGGCCCCCGCTTACCGCCGAGTCAACGACATTGCTTTTTCCGGCGATGGCGAACCGACCGCCTACCCCCATTTTGACCAGGCTTGCCAGATCGCTGTGCAGCTCAAGAGACAGTGCGGATTGGCTGATGTTAAGATTGTCGTCATCACCAACGCGACCATGTTCAACCGGTCATCGGTCCGCCGTGCTTTCCGGTTGCTCGATGAAAATCAGGGTGAAATCTGGGCCAAACTCGACGCGGGGACAGAACCCTACTACCACCTGATCGATAGGACCAGGTTTCCGATGAAAAAAGTGTTAGAGCACATCCTGACTTGTGGTCGGACCAGACCCATTGTGGTCCAATCGCTGTTCATGCAAGTAAACGGCGAACCGGTCCCAGACTCCGAATTTGACGCGTACCTGCACCGCTTACAGGACCTCCGGACCCATGGCTGCCAGATCAAGGAAGTACAGCTTTACACGACGGCACGACGGACGGCCGAAGCATACGTCACCCCATTGACCGATCAACACCTGGATCGTTTGGCCTGTCGTTTTCGTCAGCTCCTTCCCGACATGCCACTCGGGGTCTATTACGCCGCGGTGTAGAAAAGACACAACCGGCGGCTGATCTCACGATCTCGGTCATACCCGACAAACCAGAGCTCTGTTCCAATCAATCGGGGCCACCAGGCCAACACGGCTTAACCGGGCCGGTTTCACGGAGCAGACGCGGATTAGATTACGCCCGCCGAACCGGTGACAATGGTTTGGCTGACAAACTGACGGGGGTCGGTCACATGCCCGGTCAGTGCGCTGGCGGCCACCGTCAACGGTGATGCCAGATAGACACCGGCCTCTTTGTGTCCCATTCGACCGGGAAAGTTACGGTTTGTGGTGGAAATGCACGTCACCGGATCATTGAGCCGGCCAAACGTATCGGCCGGACCTCCCAGGCACGCGGCACAGCTGGACGGCGCCACCTGGCATCCGGCGTCTAGGAGGATCTGCTCAATGCTCTTCTCGTCACCTTGCATTGGCTGACCGTTAAGGTTTAACGACTTCATGTCCGCGTGAACCTCCGTGGAACCAGGCACAACGAACGTTGGTATCTTGACCTGATGACCCGCCAGCAGTGACGCGGCAAAAATCATGTCAGTGATTTTGCCACCGGTACACGAGCCGATGTAAGCGTGGTCGATTTTCACATGCCGACAGTTGTAAGCGGTATCCTTGTTGTCAGGTGAGAAAGGCTTGGCGACCAGTGGCTCGAGCGTGGCCAGATCCCACTCATGGTGATACGCATACTGGCAACCCGGATCGTCTTCGTACACGGTCCAGTGGTCTACATTTGAGCGGGCGCGCACGTACTGCAATGTTTTCTCATCCACGTCACAGACACCGTTCTTGCCACCGGCTTCGATCACCATATTGGTCAGTGTCATGCGATCCTCAAGTGTCAGTGATTGAACGCCATCACCGGTAAAGTACATGGTCTTATACGTTGCACCCGAAACGGAAATCTGACCGATCACCGCCAAAATCAAATCTTTGGCTGTCAGGTAGGGCGGGATCTGACCGTGAAAAACGAATTTCATGGTCGGTGGGACCTTGAGCCATGTCTTGCCGCAACCAAGGACAAAAGCGGCGTCGGTGTTACCCACGCCCGTGGCAAACTGGCCAAACGCACCGGCTGTACACGTGTGGCTGTCCGTACCCAACAAAACCTCACCGGGCCGGACGTGGCCCTCTTCGGGCAGAGCTTTGTGGCATACCCCTTTATAGTTGGTCTTGGCCGGATCCTTGTAGGGATTGGGCATCCCCGGCTCAGAGGTGACGAACTCGGGATCGTAGTAGTATTTTAGACCCTGCTGACGAACAAAATCCCGCAGAATTTGAACGTTTCGATGGCACTTCTCGTCGGCGGTAAAGATAAAATGATCGGGAACAATCACCACACGCTGACGATCCCAGACCTTGGCGTGGTCACCAAACTGCTTCTTGAAGATACCTATCGTACCGGGACCGCACACGTCATGGGTCATCAAGACATCGACGTCCACCCAAATGTTCTGACCAGGCTCAACCTGATCACAACGGGCGTGTGCGGCAAGAATTTTTTCTGTCATGGTCATCGGCCTGGCCATGGTCGAGAACTCCTGGTTGCGCAAAGGGGGCTTGTCTGGAACGATTGCGACGCCGCCGGGCCCGACGGCCCCGCTATAGGTAGGGGATTCTAGCGACCAATGTGGCCCCGGGCCACGCACACCGTGGCGTTGGCCACGAGGATCGCCTTTGACGGATTTTACAACGCCACCTATATTCCCTTGATCATGAGAAAAATGGCCCGTCTTGTTCCGCTGGCCGGGGCGACCACGGCGGTGATCGTAGCGTTGATTGGGTGTGTGGACCCGATGCAGCGTGACACCGAACAACAGCTGCGTCAGCGGTTGATTTTGTCCAATCGCGCGTACCTGCAAGCCTCGGCCGCCGGTCCGGTCATGGAATTGACCCGGCCACCCAGTGATGTTGAGCTTGAACTGACCAACCAGCGTCGGGCCGAACTGGACAAGATGAGCGGGCCCGCCGCATACCGAAACGATCCGATTGAACTGGGTTCGGACCTGTTGGGCCGCCAAGAACTCGAGGTGGTCGCGATGACGCTGCGCAAAGCGATCCACACGGCCGCCGGTCACAACTTGGACATCGAAGTTGCGCGCATTCAACCGGGAATCAATCAAACGCAGATCGCTCAGGCAGAAGCGAACTTCGATGCGGTGTTCTTCTCCAATTTTAGTTTCCAGAAGCTGGACACCCCGCAGCCACCTACCGGGTCGGCCCTATCGGCGTTTGGCCGCGTTCGACAAGACATGCGTTCACTGGACACCGGCATTCGCAAAAACTTCGTCAGCGGCGGTCAGATGACCCTCAGCACCCAGTTTGCCCGCGAATTTCGCAATCCCTCATTCTTCTCCGAACCCCCTTTCGGCCTGCTGCCGATTAAGACCTGGTACACCACCAATGTGTCGCTGACACTCAACCAACCTCTGCTGCGAAACTTTGGGGCCGACGTTAATCGAGCCCAGATCATGCTCGCGGCCAACGCCAGGCGAGAGGCCATCCAGGACCTGCGCCGGCAGCTTCTCGATACCATCCTGGATACCGAGACGGCGTACTGGGATCTGGCCTTCGCACGCGACCAGTTATTGATTCAAGAGAGGCTGCTTAAACGAACCACTGACGACCGCGACCAGTTGGCACAACGCAAAAACTTTGACGCCAGCCCGGTGCGCCTCACCGAAGCCAACAGTTTTGTGGAACTCCGACGCGCCGATGTGATCAGAGCCCGTCAGCAAGTCCGCATCGCCTCAGACCGGTTAAAACGCCTTGTCTACTCGAAGCAGCTGCCGATTGCCGGCGAAACGTTGATCTTGCCATTGGACCGCCCTGCAGATCTGCCCCTACGGTTTAGTCTGCTCGATGCCGTATCGACCGCGCTGCGACACCGTCCACAGCTCGAACGAGCGCTCCATCTGATCAACGATGCATCAATCCGACAACGCGTGGCGGATAACCAGCGGCTGCCATTGCTGGACCTTGCCGCGACCGTCCGCTACAACGGCTCGACGAAAGCCCGCCGCGGCGAGCGGATCGGAGACGCCTACGACACACTGACAGATGGCGATTTCGTCGACTACATCCTCACCGCCCAGTTCGAGGTTCCGATCGGTAATCGTGGCCCCGAGGCGGTTTATCGTCAACAGCAGCTGGCCCTGCGACAGGCGGTGGCAAACTATCAACGCAACGCCGAACAGGTGGTGTTGGAAGTCAAAGAAGCACTGCGGAACCTGTTAACGACCTACCAGCTGATCGACGCAGCGCGAGCGGCGCGGCGGGCGGCCTCAGACAATCTCCGGGCCATCGAGGAGCAAGAGGAAGCGGGTGTGGCGCTGACACCGGAGTTTCTTCTTGACCTGAAACTATCGACCCAACAGCGTCTGGCAAACGCCGAAATCCAAGAGGTGCAGTCGCTGAGCGACTACAACACAGCGATCGCCACATTTTTTAGAGCCATGGGGACCCTGTTAGAACGCAACGGGATCGAGTTCGTCGATCAGATAGCAGAATACTAGAAGCGATGATCTAAGGTAGATCGAGGTTTTTGATCGCTCGCTTGTATTCGTTTTCTGTAATCGTTTCGTATTCCGATGAGCTAAGGGTCACGTGCTGACCCGTCCGTTTGTCCTCAAACCCGATCGAACCACTTTGGTCGTATCGCTTGACTTGGTTGGTGTAGTAAACACGTCCCGACGCTGGATCGCTGACACGATAATAGGTACACGCAAATAACGAACACGATAAGACCCCTACCCAAAAACAATTCCACATCGCCATACTCCCTAGCGCTTCAAACGAATACCGGTACCTTTGGGCGCCCAATGCCGACACCTCATCTTATCAAGTCGCCGGATCGTCACCGAGCTCTTGAATTTTCTGCCACATCATGCGGGCGGCGACCCCGCGGTGACTGATGGTATTTTTCTGTGAAGCAGCCAGTTGTGCTGTGGTCTTACCAAGCTTGGGGATCAAAAAAAGCGGGTCGTAACCGAAGCCATGCCGGCCACGGGGCAAATCGGCCGGACCGATGATCTGGCCCTCAACCGTGCCACGAACCAACGCCAACACGCGCGGGCCTGTCGATCCGTCGCCACCGGACGCATGGCCGTGGTTGTCACGGCGACTTGCCCCCGGCGAAGCACACAAGGCCATCGCGCACACAAACCGTGCCGTGCGTTCTTGGGCCGGTCGCGGCCCAAGCTCGTGCAACAGCTTTTGATTATTGGCCTGGTCAACCAAGGGGCGTGGCCCCGTCACGCCCGCATACCGGGCACTACGGACCCCGGGCCGACCACCCAACGCGTCCACCTCAAGCCCACTATCGTCGGCGAGAACCCACAATCCCGTGGCTTGCGCATAATGACAGGCCTTGAGCGTGGCGTTGGATTCGAAAGTGGGTTGATCTTCTACCGGTTCGAGGATCTGATGATCAGGATCGACACCGGCCAACGTCACCAACTCAACCGATCGTTGCCCTAGGTGCGCGCACTGGGTCGACCAAATGGCCAACAGTTCGTCTTGTTTATGAGGATTGGAAGTCGCAAAAAGAATCTTCATCCTGGCATGTTCCACCAATTCAGGTCGATCGTTGGGAAAATCACATCGTGGATGTCCGCATCCTGAATTTCAAACTTTTCAACCTCTGTCAACTGACCAAGATACTTTGAATCGGCCGCCACTTTTTCGGCGATATGGACCAGATTCTCGAACCGAGACACGTGCTGAATGAATCGTTTGATCCCGTAGTCGATCGCCTGCCCGCGTCGGATGACAAACGGCCAATCGCTCGCCTGCATGAGAAGCAGCTCCCGCCCCGCCTTCTCCAGCAATCCGCGGATCTCCCGGTCGTGCTGCCACGGTAACTGGAACGTGTGCTTGCCAAAAACGGACTCACAACGGTATTCAATCTCCCACATCCAGTTGACCTGATCATTGGCCCAAACCCGGTGGTCCCCCCCTTCACCCCAGGAGCCTTCGGGTAGCGCCGCCACCTTGTCTGTCGGATGCCGCTCTAAAAACTCTTCGGGTGTACACAAATCGATCTCTGGATCGGCATTCAGGGTCAACAACACATCCCTGAGAAAACCAGGGCCTTCAAACCACCAGTGCCCAAACAGTTCGGCGTCGAAACAGGCGGTTACCAAGCCGTGTCGCCCGGTGTCGCGACGGTACTCGTGCAATCGATGTTTGACGTAGTCGCAGAAATGACGAGCGTGCTGATGGATTTTGGCGGGGACATCGTCCGGATAGTACAAATGTTTTGCTCCCAGATCGACGTCCTTGCCCGTGACCTTCCAATACCGCAGTCCACGACGGGGGCTCCATTTCTTATGAAACTCGAGATACTCACCGGCGGCCGGGTACCCGATCGAGCCTGACCAGACTTGTTGGCAAGCCTGCGCGTCGCGAGCGAACGCACACACCCTGGCCAATCCGGTGCCGTCACTGTTGACCCCGTGCGGCTCCAGGACACTACGCCAACCCCGGCCTGGGTAGCCACCGGCCTCGTCCCAACCGACCTTCCACCACTGCCCGTGATTGAATACCTGCTCGCTACGACAGTTTTCAATCAGGTGATGCTCCACAAAAAAATGCGTCACGCCCTCGTCGGCAACGAGATGTTCAACGCCGACACGGCGTTCCTTACCGGCCCAGTTGATCGGGGGTTGCCAAGCCCCTGAGGGTCGGTAGGCGCACTCGGGGAGCCACATGCCACGGGGCGCCGTGCCCAGGATGCGCTGACTACTGGCGACACCGGCTCGGATCTGAGCACGGATCGAAGCGTCTTCCAAGAGCAGCGGCAGGTACGCGTGGGTGGCACAAGAGGTCAGGATCTGGATCAATCCGTCACGGGCTCGATCCGCGTACGCCTTGGGGATGTCTCGGTCATGCGCATGAAACTGCTCAATCAGCCCGCCGTACCACCGCTCCCATCGCTGGGCCAGGTATGCCAAGTGCCCGTGGCCAGCCCGCTGAAGTTCAGCACGATCGGTCTGCGCCTGATCGACGCGATCAGCCAAATACCGCTCAAACCCGCGTTTGAAGTACTCGTGGGACAGTTGCTCCAGGAGAACCGGTGTCAGCCCAATCGCCAAACGGGGGTTACCGTTAAGAAACACGCACTCATCAATCATCGCCAAGATGGGCAGGTATGTCTCGGCAGCCGCCTCATACAACCAATCTTCACCGTGAGGCCAAGTGCCGTGATGCAGCACGTAGGGCAAATGACCATGCAGGACGAGATTGAAGCTTCCCACTGTGTCGCTCATAGTTCTGCAATGGTAATCAGATTCGTCTCCACCGGCATGGTGATCACGTGACAACGATGCAAACCGTGGTACGATTGAAGCATGCCATCCAGCCACAGCGTACCACGTACCGGCTGATCAGATGAACCGGACACGCACTTTGACTGCGACCAAACCGGCCCAGCCTGACGATTCGCTCACCCCCACCGGTTGGGCGGGCAAGCGCCTGCACTTTGTGGGCATCGGTGGCTGTGGCATGTCGGGACTGGCGAGGCTGGCCAGACAAACCGGTGCCCGGTGCTCAGGCAGCGACATGGCCCCTAGCAGCGTCATTGAAGCCCTTCGCCACGATGGCTTTGAGATATCACTGGAACAGTCGGCCCAGGCAGTGCCCGTGGACTGTCACGCGGTGATCATCTCTGCGGCGATCGGACCGGATCATCCGGAGGTCGCCGAAGCCAAGCGCCGCGGACTTCGCGTCCTCAAGTACGCTCAGATGCTTGGACAGCTGATGGTCGGCCGAACCGGCATCGCCATCGCCGGCACACACGGCAAATCGACAACTTCGTCGATGCTTGCCCATATTCTGCTCAGCTGCGGGCGGGACCCGTCATTCATCATTGGGGCGACCTGTCGCCAGATTGGCGGTGGCTGCCGCAGCGGTGCCGACGGCGAGGGCGTTCTGGTGGCTGAAGCGTGCGAATTCGATCGATCGTTCCATCACCTGCATCCCGTCCATGGGGTGATCCTCAATGTCGAAGAAGACCATATGGATGTGTACCCAACCATCGACGCGGTGGTTGAAGCGTTTGCGGTGTTTGCTCGGCGACTGCCTCACCATGGGACGCTGTTGATCCACCACGAGATGGCACACCGGCTGACCATCACCGCAGGGCTGGATTGCCAGGTCCAGACGCTTGGCTTCGCACCCCAGGCCAACTGGCATCTTGAAGTGCTCAACAGGCCCGACACGGTTCGTCATGTGTCCGACCATGACACGGACTCACACCTGGACCCTCGCCGACGCACAACAAGCGTGGTTCTACACGAAGACGGCCATTCGGTGGCCCGGTGGGAGATGGTCATGCCGGGCGAGCACATGGCGTACAACGCCGCCGCCGCCGCAGTCACCGCCCATCGGCTGGGTGTATCATGGGAATCGATCACCGCGGCGCTGACCCGGTTCCAGGGACTGGACCGCAGAATGCAGCAACTGGGCCATCGCGCGGCAGGGTACAGCGGCAAGCCGGGTGCTCGGGGGCATCACGCAGGTGTCACCGTGGTGGACGACTACGGTCATCATCCCACCGAAATTGATACGACATTGCGTGCCTTACGCCGCCATTATCAGCCCCGTCGGTTGGTCTGTGTCTTTCAGCCCCACCAGCACAGCCGGACACGTTTCCTGATGGAGCAGTTTGCTGCCAGTTTCGGCCAAGCAGATATGGTTATCGTACCGCACATCTATTTTGTCCGAGACAGCGAACAAGAACGCCACATCGTCAGTGCCCGGGACTTGGTTGACCGGCTGCGTCAGAGAGGCAAACAAGCGGCGCACGTCTATCCGTTCGCTGCGATCACAGAACAGCTCGAGGTCCTGGTCCGAGACGGAGACCTGGTGGTAACAATGGGAGCAGGCGATGTTTGGCAAGTGGCGCAGGCGTTCTTGGCGCACGGTGGCCAACAAACCATCCCGGCTACCGCGGTCGCCAGCGGCGGCACCAGCGACCCGAGACCAACGCGACAGTTCCGATCCACAAGATCGCTGACGTAGGCTCCGGTGCAATCAACGCCTCGTCCAGATCCGTCAATTGAGCGACCTGGGCAATACCGAGAATATCGGCGCCTGACAACAGTGTCCGTTGGCCAAAAGTGGCGTTTGATCTCATCGCTGAGTTGATCAGCCCGGCGGTGTGATCATCCATGGTGGCAATGGTGGTTCCAGAAAACGGCCGCGGCGCGGTGATATCCACGTCATCGTCAACCGTTTCAGATAGAAACGACAAGACCGCTCCGGAGAATCCCAAGGCGTGACCGATCTCGTGAACTGCGGTACTAAACAGATCCAAGCGGCCCGCTGCATCACCGGCAGCACCGGTTAGAAACCGACCAACGTTAATCCGCCCCCCACCGAGATCGGCAAAGACTTCACTGAACTGGCTCCATTCGGAATGGTCCTGCGGGGTTGAATCCACAAACCAATTCATTGCGTTGTTGAATCGAATGGTGCTGTGAACATTGGACGTGGTGTTGTTGGTTTGAGCGGTCGTACCACTGACCACAAACTCATTATCCCAGCCATAGTCAATCGTGGTGGTAAAGTCGTCGTGAATCGCCGACTTCCACAGGTCAGCCGCCGCTTGCATCACCGACTGCAGCGTGCCTCCTCCGACCGCCGTCGCCGGGGCTTGCTCGGCGTCGAAGCCCACATTGGGAAAACTGTTGCCAGCGGAGACAAAGTTGAGATTGAACATAAGCTCTGCCGTAGCCGACGGGGCGAAACCTAACAGACAACCGGTCAAAAGAACTGCAATTCCTATCGCATTTTTTTGGGGCAAGCGTGCCATCGGGTCCGTCCTCCATGGGTATGCTTTGACCGAGGTATGATGGTAAAACCCCCCGCACGGTATGCACGGGGGGAGTTTTTCATGGTCCTACTTCTGCGATCTGATCGTTCGTTCGATCAGACGTGTCATTGGGCATGCCGACGGCGAAGCCGCAGACCACCCATCGAGCCGAGCATGATCAATCCTCCCCACACGGCCATGGGCACCGGAACGACCTGCGTCGAACCAACGTTACCCCCCAGATCAATCCCCCACGCTGTCCCTCCGGACTTCACAAAGGCGGACTTGGTGGTGTCGTCAGCGTCCCAGTTGTTACCCCAGAGAGACAAGATCTCGATGGGATTGATGTTGTTGGGCGTGCCACTGAAAGGCAGGTCTTTGAAAACCCAACTGCCACTTTCTTCTGCCACACCATTCTTCTTAAGCTGATAAGAAATAAACCCATCGGCGCCGTTGGCGACCGCGCCGGTACCGGGGGGCGTGTCATTGGTATCCGTCATCATCCCTCCGGTGATGTCCATGGTGTAAATCGAACCATCATTGGTCACCCAGCCGGGTGCGTTGAAGGTGCTGTTCAGCGTAAGGTTCAACGTGCTTGGTTGGAAAGTGAACTTGCCATCGCCGGCCGCCGGGTTCCAGATGGCAATCAGGTCACCGGTCACCGCAAATGTCCTGTTGCCACCGGCGTAATATTGGCCGTCGCCAGTCCCCGTCGGGGCAAATGTATGGGTGTGTGTCAGGGCGGTGTGGATCCAGCTATGAGTAAAAGACGGGCCGGTTCCCATCACGATGTTCCAGGTGACTTGTTGAGGCGCTGCTTGCGTCTGCGAAGGCATAGCCATGGTGGACAACGCCAACACACTACAAGCGCAAACCAATTTCCCTACAGATTTCACAATCATTCTTCCCCTCCTTAAACTGGCGAAAGTGAACAGAGATGTACCCAACTCAAACTACAAATTTTTCAGTCACAAAAAGCCTACCCCTGTTCTGGGACCAGTCAAGCCAGAAGAACTACTCTTTTCGATAAAATCGAAAAAAATCACCTTATTTCGCCGTAGCGTTCAAGAAGTAGGGAACTTGGGACAGCTGCACAATATCAGAAGGGAATCGCGATGTTGGCAACCGCATCGAAAGCCAGATCGTTTGGACGACTTGACCACATCGCGATCATCACGTTAACGGCGTTAAATCCCGCGTGCACGAAGATACTTGGCAACAGACTTCCCGTTCGCTCATACAGCCAGCCCAACGCCACGCCCAGTAGAAACAGACTGGGCAACACCTGCCACGGCTGACCGATGTGCATCAGCGCAAACACGGCCGCGGCAACCAATGTGACCGACCAATGTGCTGACGATCCAAACGAACCCAATAGCGCTGTCTGGGCCAAACCCCGAAAGACCAGTTCTTCTAAGATGGGAGCAAGCACCAACGCCGACCCGAGCAACCCGACGGTGACCCACCACAGTTGCGGTCGAGCCAGAACGTCAAGCATCTCGTGGCCCACATGAGGTGACGGTAGATCAAAAAATCTCTCCGCGGTCACCGTCACAATGATCCCTAGCCCAAGAGCCATCGGCAACACGGCGGCGAGCGCCAATGACGCGATCATAACGTCACGCACCGGACGTCGCGGCCAGATCCCCAGCGCACCGATACCGCCGGATCGAGCCAGGCAACGCCACAACACATACCCCACCACCGGTCCGTGAACCAGAATCTGACCGGTCAGTGCTTGCTGCAAGAAAATCCAACCAGCGGTGGGCACCGATCCCTCCCGCCGATCGACAGACCGACTGGACGTGCCCACCCCCTCTGGGGTCCAGGCTTTCATCACCGCTAACAACTCTTGAGCGAACACCATCCCGATGACCATCAATACGAGGGCCATCACGAGATCCGCCACACCCCACCCCAAATCACGCCTGGGCGCACCGTCTAATGCGGAGCGCCCAAGACACCCCGTCCACCACAACAACACCGCGGCAGTGAATCCGGCCACGGGCAGAATCACGTCACCACGCCACAGGAACTCAAGCCCGTTCATCCGCGACAGCATGTCCCAAATGCTCGGTCACCACAAGCCGCAGGCACGACAGAGCGTTCACGCCATTGCAGGACAGCCAGAGCCTGCTAAGCTGGGTGATTCGCCACGTGCTGCTAGCACCCACGGCGTTGTGATCGATCGTGCGGGGAACGCTGCCCCTGACATTCCTTGGAGTGCGTCAGATGCCACTGCTGAAAACCTGGGCGCCCTATTTTCAGAGTCGCGCTCGGCAGCACGGAAGGAAATGCTATCACGACGGGTGTGTGAAACGGATCGCACCCCACAAAGGGGAGTTGATACGTGCCACGGTCGACTGTGATGGCCACATGCACACAGTGACTTTTCGTGCAGACGGCCCTGGCACCAGCGCAAGCTGCAGCTGTTTGCAGGAAACGGGCGGTTCGTTCTGCCGGCACATATGGGCCACGCTCGCAGCCATTCAACATAACGGACAGCTGTTTGCCCAGGACGCACAAGCGTCCGACCTAACCAATCCGCGCCCCACCAAGGCCCGCCGGCGGCGCGCCACGCAAAAATCTACACGTACCACCGAACCGTTGTGGAGCACAAAGCTAGATCTATTGCGCCCCACCGGCCTGGAATTGGATCAGTCGGCGCCGGCAATACCGGCTCATTACGAAGTCTGCTACGTCATTCGCCCCGAGCTATCAGCACGTTACGGACGTTTGGTCGTGGAATTGCGACACCGGCAAACAACGCTGGGTGGGTACAGCCGTCCCACACGATTAAAAATCAGCCAAAAAAACATCGACCAGATCCCTGATCTGACTGATCGTCAGTTGTGCGCAACACTGTTGGGTGCCGATCCAGCACTCGGTGTGGACGACGATCACGACGGCTGGAACCACGAATCACCCACGTCCCTGTTTGTTCTACCGAAATGGGCCCAGCGGGATCTGTTGATCCGGATGATCCAAACCGGACGGTGCTTTGCCCGAGGCGATGATCTGGACGGGCAACAGGATTCGACTCTATCCTGGAGCGGTGATTCGCCTTGGGTGTTGTGGATCACGGGACAATACGACAACCAAAATCTCCAGATCGACATCGAGTTGCGCCGCGGCGACGACCGTGTCTCCGTTGACGAGCCAGATCTGTTGCTGGCCGGTACCTCGGGGGTGGTCATCTATGAAGATCAAGCGGCGCCATTCGACGACCACGGTGCCGATCGTTGGGTAAGCCAGTTCCACGGGCAGCGCACATGGCCAGACCACGAGAGCCCATCGATCACGGTGGCGACCGAGGACATTCCCCGGTTTCTGGATCGACTCTACCGTCTACCGCAATTACCACGGATCGACCTGCCCAAACAGATCGGACCGCGTCAGATCCACGTCCAACCCACACCCCATATCGAGCTTCGTCAGATTGACGCACAGACATCTTCAGATACGCCCAACGCGCAACGCAATCAGCTCGCGGCGCACGTCTGGTTCACGTACGGCCAACAACGGGTCACGCCAGGCCAACCCGGTCAGTTTATTTCGGTCGCCGGCCCGCCGGAGAAGCAGGTGGCGTCCGACCCGCAAGAAAACGGTGAGGACGGACAAACCGCGCCGTTGATTCGCCGCGATCTGAGCTTTGAAACACAGGCGATCACGTCGCTGTGGCCACTTGGTTTTCGTCGCTCTACCGCCGAACCCACCTCTATTTGGCTACCGCGCAGACTGATGCCGGACACGGTCAATGCACTGATAGAGCGTCGATGGACCGTGATCGCAGACCAGCGTCAGGTCCATGCACCCCAAGCACCGGAGTTGTCTGTCACCAGCGGCATTGATTGGTTCGAGTTGCGGGGTAGCTTTAGCTATCAGACGACTGACGGCCGGCAAGAAATTCCGTTGCCAGAGGTTCTCGCCGCCGCAAGGGCGGGCAAGACCATGCTCACCCTCCGCGATGGCTCACGGGGGATGCTCCCCGACCGATGGATTGAACATAGTGGACTGCTAACCACCATCGGCAAGCTGGACAAAGATCACCTGCGCTTTAAGTCCACACAAGTGGTCATCCTTGACTCACTGTTAAATCGGCAGACCCGTGTCAACGTCGATCACCAATTTGAGATGATCCGAAACCGCCTTCGGCAGTATCGCCAAGTCGTGCCCGCCGATCCAGCGGCCAGCTTCCAGGGACAGCTCAGGCCCTACCAACGCCAAGGCCTAGGTTGGTTGAGATACCTGCGTTGGCTAACCATCGGTGGCATCCTGGCGGACGACATGGGACTGGGCAAGACTGTCCAGGTCTTGGCCATGCTCCATCGCGTATACCATCTTCCCGACGATCAAGACAGTGACCGCCCGGTACACCGGGTACACTGCGAAGATAGGCACGGACGCCTGCCCTCGCTGATCGTGGTACCCCGTTCGATCGTGTTCAACTGGATGAACGAGGCGAACCGATTCGCGCCGGAGCTACGGGTGCAGGCCTACACGGGAACCGATCGCCAAGCCCTGCGTCACACGTTTGCCGATCAGGATGTGATCATCACCTCGTACGGCATGATGCGTCGTGACATCGCCGAGCTGACCAACCATCACTTTGAATATGTTGTTCTAGACGAAGCCCAGGCGATCAAAAATCCGACATCACAATCGGCCAAAGCCGCACGCTTGTTGAACGGGCGACACCACCTGGCACTAACCGGCACTCCTGTCGAAAATCACCTCGGTGATCTATGGTCGATCTTCGAATTTCTTAACCCCGGCATGCTCGGCTCAAACACCCGCTTCGCTCAGCTGATCCGCTCAGCGGGGAAACCGGGACGCGGCCGAACGTCCGCCGTGACCGGTGACGGCGAACGGGCGACCGATCGGCGAACCGCAAGCTCCAAAACACGACATGCCACACAGATCGCCGGAGCACTCAAACCATTTATCCTCCGCCGTACAAAGCAACAGGTCCTTAACGACCTGCCAGAGAAAACAGAGCAGACCCTTCTCTGCCAGATGGAGCCCCATCAGCGGAAAATCTACGACCAATTGTTGCGTCACTACCGTGGTGTGCTGTTGGGTCACCGTGCCAAGAAACCCGGTGCCAGCTCACTTACTTCGGAAAAGACCATGATCGTCTTGGAAGCGTTGTTAAGGCTTCGACAGGCGGCCTGTCACCCGGGATTGATTAACCCTGATCTGGCGGACGAGTCTAGCGCAAAACTGGATGTGTTGTTGGACCGTATTCAGGATCTGATCGAGGAAAAACACAAAGCTCTGGTCTTTAGCCAATTCACCTCTATGCTGACACTGGTCCGTAAACAGTTAGACACGCGGGGATTGATCTACGAATATCTTGACGGCAAGAGCCGTAACCGAGGCCAAGCCGTTGAGCGTTTTCAAACAGACCCCCACTGCCCGCTGTTTCTGATTAGTCTCAAGGCCGGAGGTCTGGGGTTAAACCTAACCGCCGCAGAGTATGTCTTCATCCTCGACCCGTGGTGGAATCCTGCCGTCGAGGCGCAAGCCATCGATCGTGCTCACCGGATCGGGCAAACCAACCCTGTATTCGCTTATCGCTTGATATGCCAAGACAGCGTCGAACAACGTATCGCTCAGCTGCAGGAGAAGAAACGACGGCTGGCCGATGCGATTGTCGGCGGTCAAGAAAATCTTCTCAGGTCAATGACCCATGAAGATCTGCAATACCTACTGACTTAGGTTTAAATCGATACGCGGCGCTAGATCGTCGATTCGGTCACTCGTAGCACTTCTTCTACGGTGGTCTTGCCCAGCGAAACTTTGTGAAAACCGTCACCACGAAGTGTGGTCATCCCGCGTTCCACGCACATCCGGCGAAACTCGGTCACGCTGGGATTAGATGCGATTCTGTCGCGCAACACGTCGTCGAGAACCAGCAGTTCGTACAACCCCAACCGGCCGGCATAGCCGGTGTTCCGACACCGATCGCACCCCTGGCCCACCCAGACCTGATCCATCGCCACACCATGCATGGCCAAGTGTTCGCATATCTCCTCAGGCGGTGGTTTCTGGACCTTACAGTGCTCGCAGATTCGACGGACAAGGCGCTGAGCCAGCGTGGCGTTGACCGACGCACCGATGAGGAACGGCTCGACACCGATGTTGATCAGGCGTGTGATTGAACTCGGGGCATCATTGGTGTGTAGCGTCGACAGCACGAGGTGACCGGTCAGTGACGCTTGGATCGCGATGCGAGCGGTCTCCGCATCTCGAATCTCGCCTACCATGACAACGTCGGGGTCCTGCCGCAGCAGGCTGCGCAACGCCGCCGAAAAGGTCATACCAATTTTTTCATGTGTCTGGACCTGCGTAATCCCACCCAAGTGATACTCGACAGGGTCTTCGACCGTTGAGATATTGAGCCTGTCTTTGTCCATCTGCCGCAGGGAAGAGTAGAGCGTGGTGGTCTTTCCACTACCGGTGGGTCCGGTGACAAGGATGATCCCGTGTGGCTGATCAATCTGATGCTTCCAGATCAACAGGGCATCGGGCCCCATTCCCAAGTCGTCTAGGCTCACCTGGATCGATTGGGTGTCCAGGATACGCATGACCGCCTTCTCCCCGGCAGCCGTGGGGAGTGTGGAAAGACGAAGATCAAGTTTCCGCCCGTGAACCATCGCCCGGATACGACCATCCTGTGGGAGACGGCGTTCGGAGATATCCAGATTTGCCATGATCTTCAATCGCGAGATGATCGCGGCGTGCATGTGGTGTGGCGGATTCATCATCTCGAAGAGAATCCCATCGATCCGATAGCGCACCCGTAGACGTTTCTCCTGCGGCTCAATATGGATATCGCTGGCACCTTCTTTCACGGCGCTAAAAATCAGGTAATTGACCAGGCGAATCACCGGAGATTCGCCGGCCATTTTCTCTAGATCCAGTTCCTCCTCTTTGGCTTGGACAACCTCGACATCATCCTCTTGGACACCGGCAATAATGTCGTCCACCTCAATGTCACTGTCTTCTTCGGCCCTTAGCGCCCCGATCGCGGTGTCAATATCCCGTCTGCAGATCACCACGGGCTTGATCGCCACACCGAGCTTGTGTCTGACCTCCTCGATTACGATCAGGTTGTCAGGACGAACCATGCCCAGCACCAGCCGATTACCGATCCTGTTGAGCGGAACGATGCCATTGTCCTTGCAGAAGTCGTGTGTCAGCTGATTAAGAAATGTCACCTCGACGTCATTGGGCTGAAACTTCTGAAACGACAAGCCGTTTACCGAGGCCACGCAAGCCTGAATCGCCGCCTCCTCAACGCCCATATCGAAGAAGATATCCGGCATTGACTTGCCGGGGGTTTTTCTGGCAATGCTGCGTGCGGTATCCAGCTGAGCAGGGGATATCGAACCGCTGGTCAACAAGGCCTGACTCAAACGATCTGCCACGGACCCCGAAGCGTTTTCATCCTCCGGAGTCCAGAGGTCGCTTAGCGATTCCATCCCACCGTCGGGTGGCGGTGTGAAACCGACAGGCGTGCCCTGATCCGGGTGTGCGGGAGAGTTGACTTTGGGTTTACGCATTTGGGATCACAAGCGCCATCACACAGATCGAAAAAAACTAGCGTCGAAAGCTGCCAGACGAACCGCCGCCTCTAGGATCTCCGGGTTGATCCATTCGCAGCGTGAAAATCTTTCCATCGATTTCAAGATCCACCGAGAGATGACCCACCGATTTCACGGTGAAGGAACCGACCGACTGACCGGGTTGGACCAGCTGCCCGCTGATAATCGCCACCGGTCTTGACCCTTGCATGATGCTCTGTAATTGAAGCTGATCGATCTCCCGCTGGAGCACCCTCAGTCGGTCCTTTTTGGTCCGATCTTCGTTCTCCACCGCACCAACGTCGCCCGCGGTGACGGGTTCAAAGACAGGAAACACAAAAGGATTCTTCTTGACGAACCGAGCAGGCACCTGTCGCTCGGTCATGTCGGTAGAAAAAACCGATACGATATCTTCGGTGGTTTCAACGACGTCCCGGGGCTGACCTGGCTTGGTCATGCCTGGCTTGGTTTGGGCTTTGGCGAGGGCCAGCTGGGCCAGTGCTTGATCGATTTTCGCCTCTACGTTCTTGGTCCGTGTGCTGGGCCCCACGTCACGCTGAGACAGTCGCATCCCGACCAATGCGCCCGCGGCAATCAGACACACGATGATGATCAACATCGTTCCCTGCGTAAATAGTTTGCCACGAGCCAACTTGCCACCGTCGATCCCGGTCTGCTGTGCCTCCGGCAGACCCTCGGGGCCCACAACCCCGGCCATCAACGACAGTGTTTTGGTACTCTCATCGGCGCTGCCCACCAAATCAACACCGTTCATCGACGAGTCTGTTATCTGTTCCATCGTTGTCTGCACCTAGTGGTTAACCCGCGCCATCGACGGCCTTGCTCTGTGGATCGAAATAGATACTCAACACCACTCTGGCTTCCATCTGACCTTCTTGATCTTTCGTCACCTTTTCGATCTTCATCTGAGGCATGCGCGTGATCCGACGCAGCTTCTCCAGATCGAGC
This sequence comes from Phycisphaeraceae bacterium, assembly GCA_965222495.1. Classification (GTDB taxonomy): domain Bacteria; phylum Planctomycetota; class Phycisphaerae; order Phycisphaerales; family Phycisphaeraceae; genus CBDCUA01. Next base: position 1,073,339 of record CBDCUA010000006.1, read on the forward strand.
ATAAAGCTATAGAAACCGTCGAAGTTTCCGTTAATCGTCATCATGATCGGCAGCTCAGCGAAATGGGCGGCGGTGACCGGCTTGTCGGTCCTAACACTCTTAGGCGTCAGACGGTGTGCCGCCGCCAACTCCCACACCTGCTTCAGGATCACTTCAACCTCTCGCTCAGCGGGCAGTTTTTGCTCAAACAGTTCAATGGTCTCAGCTAATTTGTCGATCTCTTGACCCAAATCGGCAATATTCTTGGTGGCCGCACGGAGCCGCTCGAGCTTGGCTTGCTTGTCACTAATCTCCGCGCGAGCCTCGGCAATCTGGATATTCCTAGGCCTGAACACGAAAAAATAAGCCGCAATGGGCATAGCCAGCAGCAGCGTCACGAAAATGAACTCTCGAACCCCAAATCGCATGCTCGTTTAATCCTTTGTCTGCGGTCCTGGACCTCGTTCGGTCGCCGGCACGATCACCCCCTTCTCTGTCGGGACCACCAGGCGACCACCGGCATCAATTTGAATCGTGTTGGCCATCGGATTCTTGTTGAGCTGTCTTGGAACACGCGCGGGCTGGAGCTGCTGGATGTCGATGTCCTGGTTGAGTTTCATGTCGATGCGGAACTTTCGCATCAGATGATCCTTCATCAGGTTCACCTCCTCACTGAAGGCCAAATTGACATCGGCAAACATCGGTGATCGGCTAAGCGACGTCATGAACTGCGCCACCTGCACGTCGGTCGGAGCCACACCCACCAGACGCATGTTTACCCTGGTCTTTTGAATCTGTGGCTCCGGAGGTTCCCCTTTTTTCTTCTTTTTGATCTTTCGGCGGTCCTGCTTGGCCCGTTGCAACGCCGTAGCGGCTAGGGGGTTATCCCTGATCACTTTGGTCGCCAGCTCCAACTCTAGCAAGCTGAGTGTAGACGGCATCTGATTGATCAGCTCAGCGAGAATAAGACTCCGGGGAACCCGTTCAATGAGCACGGCGGTGACCCGGGCTTTGCGTAACATTTCCTCCTTGCGTTTTTGAAGATCATCGAGCTGTTCGAGGCGCTTGGCGGCCTCTTCAAAGTGGCTGTTCACCTGATCCTGGAGTGCGTACATTTCGGCACGCTGTTGGTCTGTTACCAGAAATGCGCTGATGATGCTTGTCATCACCACGACAAACAGCGTCAGGCTAATGATGTTGGTCCGCCGCTGAGCTTTCCTTTCGACGTAGTCTTCGGGTAAGAAACTGGTTTTAGCCATGGATCACCCCCGGCAACGCTGTGTGCAGGCGTTCGAAGCCGCTGCGACCGAGGCCGCCGCCATCCTGATCGCCGAAAGACTCTGGCTCCCGAGATCCTGGCCACGGCACCCGCATCGCGAACATTCCGTGACGGCCGGTCAAAGGTTCGCCTCACTTAGGCAAAGCCCCACCGGTACCGTCCAACCCGGTTGCCGGTGACGCATATCCACGCCGACCGATCCTTTGTTCTGACTGACCCGGACCAGCCGAGCCATCGGATCCCCCAATTGTGCACCAATTCGCAGCGTGCGAGCGATCTTTTGGCACATCCATACATGACGAGATTCACCACCAAGAAAGATCAGTTTGTCGATCTGCCGGTCTGGGAACGTGCTCTGGTGGTACCTGATGCAAAGTAAGAGCTCGTCGAGCAGACAATCCAGGGTCTCCCCCAGATCGTGATGCCCGGCCGCCGCCGGTACGCCGACTGACGTTGGGGATAGATCCACCGCGCTCTTGGCTGACACCTCGGTCACTGCCGCATCCAGATGAGGACCGTCTGCGGCCTGAATCGAACCAACGACACCAACCGGCTCCGACGCAGAAGTCTCGGGCTCAGTTGCCTCGACACCCACCTTGGTAGCGGCTTGCTGGATTCTCGCCTGCCGGGCCTCCGAAAACGTCACGCCTGTGGCCTTTGCCACATGACGAGTAAAGTGATCGCCGGCAACGTGAATGGTCTTGGCAAACCCGATGTCGACGCCGTGGGTCATCACCACTTTGGTCGTGGCGCTGCCCAGGTCGATGAAACAGACCACATGCCCGGCGTCACCGTCAGACAGATGTAAGTGGGAAAAGGCTTGCAAGATCGCCAAAGGTTCACTGTGCATCCCCACGACATTGAGCCGGGCACGCTGGGCAATCTGAATGTATTTCATGGCCACGTCGTGGCTCACGGCCAGACAGATCACCTCTCGTTTTGTTGCCCCGTCGCGGATGACTTGGCCGACCTGAAAGTGCCTCACGACCATACGCGACGGATCAACATTTAGGCGCTGACGCAGGTGCTGGTGAACCTGAGCATCCACGCCGGCTTGATCATCGGCGCGGGTAACTTGTAAATGTTGAACCAAGGTCTGATACGCGGGTACCGAACAGATCACTCGGCGTCCTTTAAAGGAATGACTGGCGACCAAGTCTTTTAACGCCTGCGAAAAAAAAGCGTGCCTAGATTCAGGGTCAAGTCGTACATGCTCGGGTAGGTCGACCGAAGCGGCAGCGACCATCTGAGGGGGATCGCTAGGTATGATCTGTAAGAGCTTTAGGCTGTCGGCCCCGAAGTCGACTGCGATCGGGGAATAGCGCGTCTTGGACCAGCCCCAAGCCATAAACCACCCTCCAAAGGCCAACCACCCACCGATGCAGGCCCACACACGGTCTGGCATCCGGATTGATCCAGCCCGCGCATATCCACAAACCGTATAGACAACCATCGACCCGATCTGATCCGTGGTTTAGGCCAGCCACACGCGGGCCGCCGCGATAGGAAACTGCCGTTGAGAAGGTATTTGCAATGTTTCCGGACCAACACGGGACTCCTCGAGCGCGTAAAAAACCCCAGGCAGCATCGGGGGGGAGGTCTGCCTGGGGCGAGTTCTCAGGTTGCTTCATCAATGATGAGCAACCCGAGGTTGGGGTTATTACCGTTTCAATCCGCCAAACCCATTCTCCTACACATCGAGATTATCGGTCTTGCGGTTCTGTATTGTAACGGGTTGCTACCCCACTATGCAAGGATACCGGTCGAGATTGCTTGCACCGACGGGGCAACAGGTCACCTCGGCGGCGATACGACCGACCCCCAATTCAACCGCTACTATATGGACCATGGAGCATTTGACCCCAAAACAGATCGTCAAAGAACTGGACCGTTATATTATTGGCCAAGATCAGGCCAAACGGGCCGTGGCTGTTGCTATTCGTAACCGGTGGCGACGTCAGCAGCTCGATCCAAAAATGGCCCAGGAAATCTATCCCAAAAACATCATCATGATTGGGCCGACCGGTGTGGGCAAGACCGAGGTGGCCAGAAGATTGGCCAACCTCACGGGGGCACCCTTCGTAAAAGTCGAAGCCAGCAGATTTACAGAAGTCGGCTACCACGGCAGAGATGTGGAGTCGATGATTCGAGACCTTCTAGATCAAGCGATTTCCATGGTCCGCAGCGAGCAGGCCAAATTGGTCCGTGATCAGGCCAGCGTCAGCGCAAATGAACGCCTGGTTGATCTGTTGCTTCCTACGGGCCTATCGGCCAAACAGAAACCCCACGGATACGTCGATACCGAGGATTCAGACGAACGTAGACAGCATACCCGCCAGCGTCTCCGTGAGCAGATCGAAGCCGGTACCTTGGACCAACGGGAGGTGGAGTTGACCACCAGCCATAAGCCCGTCACATCCGTCATGTTTGCCAATATGGGTTTAGAGCAGATGGATCCCGACATGGCCAGCATGTTTGAACGGCTTATCCCCGAACAAACCAAACAGCGTAAGGTCACGGTTGCCCAGGCCAGACAGATCCTCATTGAACAGGAAACAGAGAAACTGATTGATCGTGAAAAGATGACAAGTCAGGCCATCACCCGCACCGAAGAAAATGGGATTGTCTTCCTCGACGAGATCGACAAAATTGCATCGCCGGCAGCGGGAAACGCGGGTGGTGCGGGAATCGGCGGCGGAAGCTCGCCCGATGTGTCCCGGCAGGGCGTTCAACGAGATCTGCTGCCCATCGTGGAAGGTTCAGCTGTCACGACGCGGCACGGTGTTGTTCATACGGATCATATTCTGTTTATTGCTGCCGGTGCATTTCACAATGTGGCGGTCAGCGACCTCATGCCCGAGCTACAGGGCCGATTCCCGATCCGCGTCGAGCTATCGCCTCTAGGTCGAGCCGAGTTCGTACGCATCCTCACCGAACCCGGCAATGCGCTGACCAAACAACAGCAGGCTCTATTGGCCGTCGAAAAGCTGACAGTCGTCTTTGAGCCGACCGCGATCGATGCGATCGCTGACCTGGCGGCTCGAGCGAACACCATGCTAGAAAATATTGGCGCCCGACGGTTGATGACCATCGTCGAAAAAGTATTCGAACAGATTAACTTTGACGCCCCCGAAATGGCGCATCAGGGCAACACCGACATCACCATTACCCAATCCTTCGTCTTAGAACAGGTGGCGTCGATCGTGCAAGACGAAGATCTGAGCAAATTCGTGTTGTAGAACACCGCGATTTGGCTGTACGTCACCGGGTGGTCAACCCGTAAATGCCCAATCGGCGCGTAACCTACACACCATCGGATTGGCTGAGGCTACAGAAATCGCTAATCTCGGAATCCGCCACGCCACAAACCCGAGCCAAAAAAAATTTCTGATCTAAAGTCTTACGACATCAGCAACTTCACGACTAAGCCCAGCAAATACCCTAACAAATAGCTAACAAATATGCCCCTTTTCATGGTAGCATTGGGACCATAAATGGGTGCTCTCCAAATCAACAATCTCATACCTTGCAAATACCCTTCCAAGGATTGTCGACGCACTGCCTCGTGCATGTCTAAAGTTAACAAAGGACCGACATCATCACTTGTGACTGGGTTGGATCCGGGGTGGAGAGCCAAGGCGACCTGATGCTCCACACGGAGGTCGAAGTGATGTTAAAAATTCCTGTCAACGCCCGAAAGCGAAGAGAATACATCCAAGAACACAACGCGGCGTTGTCGAGATTGGACCGATTGGCCCGAACAGACATTGCCACGGAATATGATAAGTTTCTAGCAGCCCTCTGGCAGGTGGACCGGAGACACCTCCGCCGGCGGTCATCATCTTTGTTGAACAACGCCCACCGATACAAGTCGTAAACATCTCCATGTCGAGTGATCACTGTCATGAACGGTAATCCGTGGACGGTCTACCGATCGACAGCGGCGCTGGTCCTGTTGGTTCCTGCGCCAACGATTGGCACCGCGGCGGCCATGATCCTGACGCCAGGCCCCAAGGGCCAGGTCATATTTCTTCTCGCCAAGGTGTGGCTGTTCCTGTTGCCTGCGATTTGGCACACAGTGCTCGAGAAGGGTAAGCCGAGTCTCTCCAAGCCCATGCGTGGTGGATTTGGTACGGCGACGATACTCGGCGTGGTCATGGCCGTTGTTATTGTCGTCGCGTACTGGACTATCGGCCAACGGTGGGTCGACGCCCAACGCGTGCGCCAGATCGCCAGACACAGCGGGGTGGACACACGCCATGTGTACCTCGCGATGGCGGTCTATTGGATCACGGTGAATTCTCTGTTAGAAGAGTATGTCTGGAGATGGTTTGTCGTACAGAAGTGTCGAGATCTCATGACAACTCACGCGGCCGTCGTCTGTTCTGCGGCTTTCTTTACCGCACACCATGTGATTGCCTTGCGTGCTCAGTTCGACTGGGCGACGACGATGCTAGCCTCGGCCGGCGTGTTTGTCGGCGGAGCCAGCTGGTCGTGGTTATACGTCCGTTTCGGGTCGATCTGGCCCTGTTATGTCAGCCATGCGATCACCGATATCCCGATCTTTGTCATTGGTTACGTGATGATTCTGCACTGACACGTTGTCGCCGGTCGCACTGCCGGCGCCGGGCATGACCGCACACCGGTGGCAGAGTGCGCCGACACGACAGTGTTGGGGCCTGCGTCACGTGGGTGCCGTCGCGTGTCCAGCGCCGGCGATTCTCGCCGACATGTTATGATGGGTTTCTTACCGGTTTAGGAAATACACCGACGGTGAACGTCAACGGCCAACACTTCCGAACGATCTGGGAAAAAAACCCTCGCGTCATTCAGATCATCGATCAGCGATACCTTCCCCACGAGTTTCTGATCGAAGATTTGGTCAGTGTTCAAGAGATCGCTCGTGGGATCGTCGATATGCACGTCCGCGGCGCCGGACTCATCGGAGCGGCCGCCGGCTACGGGATGTACCTTGCAGCATTAGATGCGCCGGAAGCCGGGTTCAACAACCACCTGAAACAGGCCGCCCAGAGCCTGATGGCCACGCGACCCACGGCAGTTAACCTGCGCCATGCTGTCGATCGGCAGCTGAAGGCAATGGCCGGTGAATCGACCCTGGACATGAAGCGTACCACTGCGTTGTCGACCGCTCGCGCGATCGCCGACGAAGACGCCCGGGCCTGTCAGCAGATCGGTCAACATGGGTTTCGTCTGATCCAAGAGATCAGTCGCGGTAAGGGCGGCCAGCCCGTTCACATCCTCACACACTGCAATGCCGGTTGGTTGGCATTCGTCGATCATGGCTCGGCCACTGCGCCCATCTACGCGGCCCACGACGCCGGCTTGGCCGTTCATGTCTGGGTCGACGAGACCCGGCCACGCAATCAGGGCACCTCGCTGACCGCGTGGGAACTGGGTCAGCACGGTGTGCCCCACACGGTCATTGTCGACAACGCCGGTGGCCATCTGATGCAACACGGCCGCGTCGACGCTGTCCTTGTCGGCTCTGACCGTACAACGCGCAATGGAGACGTCGCCAACAAGATCGGAACCTACCTCAAAGCACTGGCCGCCAGCGATAATGGCATCCCTTTCTACGCCGCGATGCCGTCATCGACCATCGACTGGTCAATGACCGATGGTCTTGCGAACATCCCTATCGAACAACGCGATCAGGACGAGGTGCGTTACATACAGGGGCTTGCCGATCGCAAGGTCCAACGGATCCGCCTCACACCTGAAAACACACCGGCAGCCAATTATGGGTTCGACGTCACGCCCGCACGCCTGGTCACGGGGATCATTACCGAACGCGGTGTGTGCACGGCCCAGGAAGACGCGCTGCTGGACCTCTACCCGGAGCACCGCAGCCGCTGATGATTCCTGTCGTGGTCATACGCCACTGGCTCGAAAGGGAACCCGCCAGACGCATCCGATCGGGTGTCAAGATCTTTTTCCGTAACGTCTCGGTATGTGCCCTGTCATATCAGAACGTCGTCGTTCGTTACGCGCCGGGGATTGGCCCACTTGGATCATGGAGACAAGCGCGTTTGAAGCCAGACATACCAATTTTCTGTATTTAGCACTGTTCCTACGGTACGGACGATCGCCGCTGCGGCGGTGAGCTTGGCGTTGCCCTCAAACAAAGGTGATACTCATGACGTATTTATCATGCGCAACCACAGCTTCATCAAATTTGCTCGCCCTCGACCCGCGTTCACAGATTGTGTGTAAAGATGAAGCCAGATGGGTATTAGTGTACACCTTTGTTCCGAAGAATCTCGGTAATCGGCGTATGATGAGCTCGCTCCCAGCCAAGAGGCGGTTTTTCGAACGCCTCCTTATGAAATGTCTTTAGATGCCCGGGTTCCGCGTTGACCTTCGAACCCGGGAGCACCTGATCGTTGAAAAAATGCACAAGTTCATGCAGGACCACTGCGACCATCGCTCGGTACAGGATCTTGTCCCGCGGATTCATTTGCCACTGTTCAACCAACGGCTTGTAGAGGGTAATCATATCAGTGACGGGGTTATAAGCCCCCCACCAGCCGCCGCCGCTGTTTCCGCCAATAAACATGTTTCGGCCGCCAACAATCACTTTGGGCGGTGTTCCCCACCGCAGGGCTTTGTCCAAGATCGCTCTGCGCTTTGCGAAAGTGTCCGGCAAGACCCCTTGATTGTGGAAATCCGGAATAGAATCGATGAGTTTTGTGAGCATGCCATGTTTGATCAGGGCCAAGCAAACCGTTCGGTGTCTTCGCACGAATATTGGTATTTCTACCCGTAAGAACCGTTCAAACCTCGCAAATAGACCTCGCTGTTTGGGCACCAAATACAGATTCATCACTTGATCTCCCAGCTAAATGACCTAGGGTAATTCTGCGGCGCAGATTCTCGGTCAGTCAATGGATGCCCAGACAAACCTCCGTTGGCGGTGACGTGTGATCGCTTGTCTGCTTTGGTTGTCTATATTATGTAGATACAGTGTTTTTCTCTGATCTTGCGCAAATTGACACAGTGCCATCGTCATTTGCGAAAATGGCGGTTGGCGACGTGCCATCATCGTGGCCAACGACATTCGATCAAGCGTTCAATGAAATGATTCTTGGAAAGCCTGTCACCCTCGATACGAACACCGTCTGTTCGCTGACCATACGTGTGGTCAATCTTGGGTTTGTCCGCACTACCCAGTATAGGATTGGACCTGCAGCACAATGAGACTCGGTGAGGATTCGGCCGTCTCAATGTCCATGGCCATCTTCCCAGCGTTTGTGACGATCCGGCTAAGCAGATCTTCGTACGTCCCTTCGAAACGGACTCGGAACCGACCTTGGGCCTTGTGTGTGTCAAAACGAGGGTCGGCCACCGAGAGGACACCCGGGATCGTTCTACGGAACAGCTCGGCCAACTGTTGGATCTGGCGAACGCTGGCCGCATTGTCGATCCGCACGTCGATATAAGTGCCGTCTTGCAGATGGTTGCGGTACAGCTGGTCTAATATGTTGCCCGCGATAAACCGGGCCACGTCGCGGTCGCTTGCCTTATCAACCTTAAACTCACCGGTCTGGCTACGCGGGTCGGGCCACGCTTGGGTGCCCAAGACACGATGGTTTTTTATATCCGTGGCGCGAAATGTGTAGCGTAGCCGCGCGGATTCGCCCGGTTCGGATTGGTTGTTGACAACTTGTCCAACCACAAGAACGTCATATGCTGGCGATATTTTCGTTAGCGCATCGCCGAGTATCGTGTCGGTCATCTGGATACCCGGTGCAATCGGATCGGCGTCGATCGACGCCAGACCACCACGCGGCTTGTACTGAACCTCCAACTGTGCTGTTAGCTGTTCACGCACCGCGTGGCCATCAGTCACGTCCACACCCGCGTCGCTGAAAGCGCCGGCCAGAGCATCTTCAAGCGTCTGCACCGTTGTCGAAGGCATCGCATCCACAATCAAGAACGCCGATGCGGTATCCCGCTCGCCTTCTTCCTGACCGCTCCGCCAATCGTCTTCAACGGCCTTGACCCATCGCTGTTCCTTGATCATTACGCCAACTTTCAAACCCCCGCGCTGCGTGTAGGCCGCTCGGAACGCGTCACGGCGCAAGTGGGGATCGGCAGCCTCCGGATCGGTCAAGACATGCCAAGCCGGCGCCTCCCGGGCGTCGGTTAGCTTGAGCACCACAGCGCCGGGCGTGGATTGTAACTCGCCGATGGTGTAACCAAACTCCTGCTCAACCAACTCCTGCACCTCGAACGCGATGTCGAAGTATTCACCGCCATAGAGCAACTGCAAAACGCCGTACGACCCGCCCTCGCGGCTCCGCTTAAATCCTTTGGGCTTGGCTGATCGCACGCCGTCAACGTGTTTTAGCTGCCGGCTGATCTTGGTCAGCTGCCGCGAATCTTTGATACCAAAAAGATGGAAGGTGTAACGCACGGCGGTTCGGTTGGTAATACGGTCAAACGTGTTGGCCAACTCGACAAAAATGGCAGAGGCCACTGAACGGATATCGCCATCTCGCACCGTCCAACCCTCCGATACCGCATACGTCCGCCCGCGCGTATCGAGCACCTCACAAACGACACGAAAAATACTCTGCCCTTGCGGGATAAATTTGGCCCAGACCGTGTAGTCGGCGTCAAACGCTTGCTGCAACAACTCCAAAGCCGCTTCGGGACTATCCACGTTGCCCCGGATCGTTGCCTGGACACCGGCGTCGACCTGCCGGATCCCTTTGGGCGAAATGACATCCGTATCCGGTTCGGCTCGTTGCATCAGACGAACGATCGAATTGGCCAAATCTTCGGTAAACCCCGCATGATCAGGCGATAGCGACATCCCCACAGCCTGGGCCGGATCACTCGATTCTTTGCCAAACACAAAAATCAGCGACGGAAAATCAAGACTTTCGATGGTTGTTCGCCACGTATCGGTTCCAGATTCGATACGCGCTTGGGCTTTTTGTTTTGATTTCTGAATTTTGGTCGGCGCGTCGGGCAGCTCCTCGCCTGCCACCGCTAGGGGTGCGATAATGAGTATCAAAATCGCCATCGCCATCGATCTCCAACGCCCAGCGGGTCTAGTCATCTTTAGCAACTTTCTTTTTCTAGAAGACGTTTTCGTTGGCAATCCGCTGGTGAAATGCTTTCGACCCCACCAGGATCTGCACCGACCCACCCCCGGCCTGACTTGTCTAGAACAATCCCTTCTGACCAACCACACACCTGAAGTCAGCAGCCCTTGGGTCCATGGTTTGGCCGATCAGCTCAAAAGCAGCGCCGCCTTCGACCCGGATTTGCCGCCACCGAGGTGATTGCTCAAACGCCAAACCACGCCGGTCCAAAAAAGTGATTTTGTAACGGAGTGTTTTGGCTAAACCTGCGGTTGACCGCAGCGGCACATGGACACGCGTCACACCGCTGGATTGGCGCGATAGGGTTGGCTGGCCCCGATGAACAATAAACTTTTCCGCACCGTCAATAAAGGCAGGATTGGGATACGCTTGGACCGGCAACGGGTCCGCAGCCGCACGCCCGGGTGCGTTCATCGCGTCGCCCACGTCTTTGGTACACCCGATCAACGCGATCGACACAACGCACATCAGCCTTGTCGGCCACGCTACTGTCATAAGGCGGGCTTCCGTCTGAATCCGGTGCAATCTATCCCGCACTGTCAGGCTCAAAGAACACGCCCCCGCCTTGGATCAAATCGTATTTCCAATTGAGGTACCGCGTAATCGTCTGGGCTTTGAGATTTCTCATATCCTTGGCCCACTTATAACCCGGTGTGACCGTAAAGGCGATTTTACCTTGATTTTTCTTATGCATATCCGCCGTGGCACTAAATCGCATGGTAAACACGAGGGTATCGTCCTTATCGTAGCCCGAATCCGACGTACCGGCGCTGAGCGGATCGTCGCCGTCGACGCTAGACGTCACACCGGCGGTGGCCTGCTCGATCGAATCAACGGATGTGGCATCGATAAATGTGAGTCTTTTGGACAATGCCGATCCTGACAACTTGTTAAACACATTTTTCGCGTAGTCCACCAGGTCTTGGTCAGCAATCCCAACCGCTGCCAGTGACCCCTCGGGTTTGGCCAACACGAGAATCAGCTTGTACGACGCGTCGCGAACCTTAGGGATCGTCTGGACCTCTTCGAACGCCCATATCCTGGCTGCATCGATCGCGTCTTCCAATTGATCGCGAGGAACACCTTTGGCCATGTCGTTGTCGAAGGCCTCTTTTCTGCTACCGAAAATTGTCCGACCAATAGTACCTGTTTCTTGGATCAGTGAATTGGTCAACTTCATACCAGCGGTTATTCCCTCGGCGACACCGCATCCACTGATCACCGCGATACTCAAAACGGTCGCTAATAGAACCAGAACATGCCGTGTAGGCCCCATCATATGAACTTCTCCTTGAATGAGATATCGCTAAGTGTAACAACAGCGATAATAGGTCACAAGCAAGATTTTGTACGCATTTATCGTATGTTTTGACCGTGTTGTGATCACCTAACTCTTCTTCGGTACATAGCCATATACAAGAGGAGACACATCGCTGCTTGTGACGGTCGGTATGCCCCAAACGTGAGGTTGATCGGCAGGTTTTTCACACCGGCAGACGGGATCATGTTGTTCTACCCTTTCCGCCAAATGATCTCACCTTCGGGTACCGCAAAGTTCCTAACCGACAGGCTAACGCTCCAAACGGTTAGCGACCTCGTCGAGCAACGCGGTGCTAAGCGTTTCATCGTTGTCGGGTGTCACTTGAACCCAGACACGCGTTAACGACCCTCGACGCCGTACAGTCAACGTCACGATCGAACCGGTCTGGGTCCGCCCGGTAATACCCGCGGCGTTTTGCGATTGCACCAGCAGACCCCATTCTCGATAAACAGGCAACGCCACGTCAATGACGGCTGCCGGGCTGGCAGCGACGTACCGCTGAAACATCCCTTCTTCGGTGGCCGCGACGCCGGGACGATGAACAACGGTCTGGCACCCAACGCTCGCCAGAAGAAGTGATGCGACAACGAATCCGATCGTTAAGTTCCCGACCAAGCGCGCTGGCCGAGCACCAGATCTGTTCTTTGGCGTCGTGGACATCGTATACCTGCCACTGTCGACGGAAGCGTCGTCGGTTTTCGTTGACTTTACGCGGATATTCGTAGCATTCGCAAAAAGACGAAACGAGATGGGAACCACACACATCGAGTATTTTCCATACGCCTCGAACGCATCATCAATCTTTGTTCGTCTTATCTCCGCGTCGGAAGACGAGATCAAAGGATGAATTTGAATGGGTATCATTGGCATCTTGGATTCGATGTCGCCTCCACCCCAAGGGTGCTCCGCGATCGGGTCGATTTAGTCTCGATGTATCACCGCGCCGGGACCTCCACACGATGGCCTGTGGTCATTTCGTACCGGTACCGACCCGCGGGTGTGCGCCAGTCGGCTTTCATCCCGGGCTTGGCGTTGTCCTGGTTGGCCAAGAAGGAGAATGACGGCGTACCGGAACGGACCGCCAGATCGAATCTTTGGGGCTCGGCAGTAATCGTATATCGGCGTGTGCCCCCGGAGGTACCTACGGTGTAAGACTCGCCTTGCCCGGCCTTGCCCGAAGCGATCGAAAACCGCCAAACTTCCATCGTTTCCTTTTCAACGGCCGCGGCAAGCGATCGTTTACGACCGGCGGACACTGGCATATCCTGGATCGCGGCAATCGCTTGAGTCTTAGATAGCACTTCGATCTGGGATAAGTCTTGGTTATCTCCCCAGAGAAAGGCCATGCCTAACACCACGGCAACCGCGGCTCCAAAGATCCATTTGAGCGTACCGGTTTTGGCTACAGGAGCAGAAACGCGCGGCGGTTGGAGACCTGACGACTTGCTGGCCGGACCGGGCCCCCCCGGTACCGGCGTCGTCGGTATCGGGCCCGCCGGCTCGTCTGGCTTGGGTTGCAGCGCCATTGATACCTCCTTGACGACTAGTGGTATACCAGTCAAAAAAAGCAAACGCAATGTGCCGATCGATCGAGGGTGGTGGCCAGCGGCTATCCTCGCATAATCCCCGCCCTGGCGCCAGCGAACCACGCCTTGACCCGGGGCGCCCGATCGTCTCCTTGAGACTGAATGATCCTACCCGCCCCAGAGAAGAACCGTCGGATCGCTCCGGGGCCATCCTTTCGCAACAGTAACAAACCAGCCGCACCCGTTAACATCATACATTGACTGCAAATGACCAGCACCTGGATCACCCAGGCGCCATCGCCACCGGTGATCGTCTTTGGTCCACCGTGTCGTTTCGGCGGCATCACGATTGGTGTCAACTCGGCCATCGCATGATAAGCCCAGTAGCTGGTGACGGCCGACGCGGCCACAAAACGCTGAGGACCTTGGAGCTCGGCAAAGTTTCCGGCAAACAATAATTGCGGCACAATCGCAAAAATCATTAAGCTCATAGCCGCTTCGGCCCGTCCCACGATCGAGGAAATCATCAGCCCGGTGAGCGTACCAGCCAACGCGACCACCAGTAAAAGCACAAACGCCTGCCACGCTTGCCCCACGTCCTTAAAAGCCGTTGTCCATCGCAATATCAAGAGTAAGCAGCCTACTTGGATGGTGTTAATCAAGGCCAGGGGGCCGATCTTACTCAACAGATACGGTGCTATTTCTAACCCGACCATGCGTTCGTGCAAGTAAATCGTTAATTCCTTGACGATTTCGCGAGCCGAGCTGAATAGCCCTAGAAAAAAAGCGGTCACGACGGCCATAAACGCCACGGTTAACGCTTGGAATCCACCGTCGGTCTTCCAATCGCTCGCTGCAAATGCGATCAATATCGCCGTGACCGGCGCTAGCGCCAGCGTCACCGCCAAAGTCGCCCGATCGGCAAGCAGCAACCGCACATACCGACGGGTTAATGTGGCCAATTGCAAGCCGGTTCGCTCGGCCGAAAGACGGGATCTGTCCGCGCCGGCTTCCGACGAAACCGCGGCGGCAGAGTGTTCGGACCCAGGATCCAATTGAGCTTGGTGGAGTCGGTCATGAAGAAAGGTTTGGGCTGTTCTGGATTGATCGTAGCGTTTGGCCCAATCGTCGGGTGTCGCCTCGGCCTCAAGCTGATAAATTGCCGAGTGGGTGGAAATACCAAAGTGCTCTTGGAACGCCGGTGGCGGTCCATAGAACGCCAACTGACCACCAAAAAAATAGGCTACATGATGGCAATATTCGAGACTGTCAAGGTAGTGCGTGATGCACAGGATGGTAATGCCTTCGTCGGCAAGGCTGCGGAACAGCGTCATCATTTGCTTTTCGGTTTTCATGTCCAAGCCGCTGGTGACCTCGTCTAGAAAAAGCACTGACGGTCGACTCAACAGCTCCATCGCAATCGCAACGCGTTTCTGCTGCCCGCCCGAAAGCGATGCGATCGTGGTCTTCTTACGATCTGACAAACCCACACTTTTGAGGACCTTGTCGATATTGCGGTCGATTTCGGCGCCCGTCAGGTCAGTGGGCAAACGCAGCCGACTGGCATGCTTCAGTGCCGCCTCGACGCTTAGCTGACCGTGTAAGATCACTTGTTGAGGGACATATCCGATCCGCCGTTTGAGCGACGGAAACTCTTCATAGAGGTCGCGGCCATTAAATAAAACTCTGCCATGGGTCGCCCGGCGCCGACCGTTGACCGCGTCCATGAATGTGGACTTGCCGCAACCCGATGATCCCAGCATCGCCACAAATTCACCCGAGTGGATACTCATATCCACGTCGTCGATCAGGTTCAACGGCTGGCCCGTATCGCGGTGACGTACCGTTTTGGTCAACCCTAACACATCGACTCGGACGCCGTCGTCGTCCAGCGGTTTGAGCGACCGACCGGTGAACTGCAACAGCACCGGGCCCAGAGCAATTACGTCGCCAGGTTCGAGCCGCTGCGTGCCGGTCACACGCTGGCCGTTGACAAACGTGCCATTGGTCGAGCCAAGGTCGGCCACCGCCCACGCGTCAGGACCACCGATCAGCTGGGCGTGCCGGCGGGAAATCGCTACATGCTCGATCCTGCCGGCGCCCTGAACATCACGGCCCAAGACCAAACGATCTCCGGTTAGCGCCACGCGCTTGGCACGACCACGTCCGGAACGGCCCTCACCAGTCGCTTGACTTTGAGCGACCGCCGGGCCTTGAGGTGTACGAAAGACAACGGTTTGATCAACCGCCTCCGGCGGGGCTTTGGGCAAATTTTTATTGTCCTTCGAACATCGTTCCGGGTCCGACGCCTCACACAACACAAATGATACGTCACCGATCCGAAAACCCTGACCCGGCTGGAGCCGAACGGGGAAATCGATCCGCTGGTCGCCCACGAACGTGCCATCTGAAGAACCGAGATCTTCAAGGAAGACCTTACCCTCGTGGCACCAGAGCTGGCAGTGCTCGGCGTCACCGTCATCGAGCCGGACGTCTGCTGTAAACGCCGAGCCGATCCGGACAGACCATTCTGAGTGACTGGGCAATGCGTGGGATGCCTGACCTTTTGCGGACTGGTACTGAAGTTGTAGTGTGCCAGGCGCGCTCATTGCGATCCCATTTTCTTAATTCGCTCGATCTGCTCACGGCGTTGACGAGCCAGATGAGGGTCAGACGCCTTTGGCGCAACCGACGCCGCTGGCGCGGAATTCGAGGAGGAATCAGGCTCGCTGACCGATGGGGGTATCACCAATGGCTTTGACGACTTGATAGTTGCTGTCGCCGGTGGCTCGACAGCCGGCGGCGACGCCGATGCCGCACGACGTGGGGGCACCACCGGTTTGAGTACACGGATGGTCCGACCCCCACTTTGGATTTCGATGTACTGCGGCTCATCGGGTGATGGCGATTCAACGGGTACCGGTGACTCAGTGCCAGTCGTCTCAGGCGATTGATTGGGTTCAGGAGCCACCGAGGTCGTCGGCTCGGCCATCAGCGACGGACCCGTTTCCTGATGGTCCACCTCTGTGTCCTGCACGGTCGCCGACGGCACCGGCTGCCCCTGCTCATCGAAACGAGCAATCACGGTCGCGTCAGCGGCCAAGTCATCAACCAACTGGTTTATACTCGTTGAATCGCCCCCCTGCCCCTGCACGGTCAGAAGCGCCCAATCCCGATCGGTCAGCAAACTCATTGTCCGGGCGCAGTGTGCCAACGAAGCGCACTTGGTGTCTAAGACCAACACCGCGTGAGCGTTCTCGTCGACACACCACTCCAAAACCTCAGTGGCAACCGCTTGCAGATCGCTGTCGGTTAGACCTTCGGCAAGGCGGCGCCACGCATTGAGATCGATCAATACCACTCCGGTCTGGCCACGCAACTCACGACAGAGCTGTTCGGCAACGGCAGAAACCGCACTCGGGATATCCCCCAACACAACGGCCGTGGCCGGCGCTTGGGCCGCCGCAAGGCCACGCGGCCAAAACGCCTGGCGAACGAGCCTGCGAAGCTTGATCCGATTAGCGTCAGCGGCCCGCGTCACCGCTCCGGCTCCGACTCCGGTTTCTGTTTGGACGTTTCGCCGGCGCCACGATCGCGGCTGCGTTGCTGGTTTTTGGGATCGTATGCAGATCCGGCACGGGGTTGGGTGTCAGTATAGGCGTGACCACCGTGCTTGGCATAAAAGTGCTGATCCATCTTCGGATCGACCGCCGGTGAACGGTCTTTGGCTTTTAGGGTTTGATCGACCCCATCCAACGCACCTTCGGCAGTTTGGGCGCTCCTGGTGCGCTCTTGCTGGAGCTGGGCTTCTTTGATCTTCTTGAATTCCTCCCAATCCTTGTGCGGACTGCCTTTGGCGTAGGTCAGCTCGGACTCTTTGGGTGGAGACTCGACCCCCGTACGATCCAGCGCATCGCGCACGGCCACGTCGTTGAGCTGTTGTTGGTTCTGCGCCAACCGCCCCCGATTGGCCATGACCTGCTGATCAAGCTGGCTCTGACGGCCCATGCGACTGGTCAATTCGGCGTCTAGTTTCTTGCCACCGAGACCATCGGCCCGGCTGCGCAGACGCTGAATCTCCTGGGCGTTTTGTTCGCGAGCTTGCTCTAAGCCACTCTGCTCAGCGATCAGCTGGGCCCGTCGAGCTTTCAACGCGTCAAGATCACTAGAACTCATCATTCACCTCCCTGAGTTGGCGCAGGTTCACCGACAACTCGCAACGCCCGAGCCAAGTTCGCCATGTGATCAGTCATACGGGTCCGTGCTTCACGATCACCCGACCGGTCGGCCTGGGAGCGTGCCTCGTCACTGGCTCGCACATCGTCATACGCGTCGAGCCGTTCGCGGCTCAGGCGCCACACCTGCTGGTTTATTGCTGGGTCTGCGAGCACGGCTTGAACTGATTGCACCGCCACGACCACGGATGGCATGGATTGCCACTCGTCCATCGCGGGTTCTTGTGAGACTTCAGACATCGGTGCACCTTTCCACAGCAAACATCTGACGGGCATCTAACCGGGCTGCAAAGACCCCATCAGCGACCACCACCCCAACTGTCGGTCCTATTGTAACGAATCCAAGGAACTTACCGGATCAATACCGCACCCACAAAACCTATCGTTTCGGGGCCAAACAAGCCGACGGCCTTGAGCGCGTCTGCATCGTCACTCGCCTCGCTCACGTTCCTTAGACTTCGCAAGGCTAACAGGCGTCTGCTCTTTTGAATCACCTGTAAGAGCACCCCTCTCCATCGCGGCGTCACGACCTTCGCGTGCTTCGGCTAGTAGTTTGGATTCGGCTTTCGCGTTGTCCCGGGCGGCTGCATAATCGATAATCTTCCCGTCGGGCATATGGACTCGCTCAACGCGAATCGGCAAGTGCTCGCCGTCAGGGATGCGCCATTCAGCCATGTCACCACCCATGGAAGGTCTCTTACGGGGCTTTTCGTCTGTCGTAAACTCGATTGTGGTATGACCTGTTGCGATCCCCTCTTGTTCGACGGGTCCGACGTACGCACGTACGCTCTCTGCGCCACCGACGTTCATCCTGGCTTGCGTTGAGAGCAGACGACGATTTTTTACAATGTCATCTAAACCTCCTTGGTTCAGCTTATGATGATATATTTGCTTGGCGTATTCGTCAGACATATAGAAGTTCTCCTTGGAAAAATCGTAGGAATTTCAAAGGACGAATCTTGAACATTGTCATATCTTCATACTCCAGCTCACTGGGTGGTTCTAGTCCGTCCCCTGCCGGTGTTTCTCTTTCACTAACCTACCTCACGGAAACATCCACCAAACCAACGATTTGAGCGCATTGAACCCGTTGAAAATCAACGGCAGCACAAACGTGAAGATCAAAAACGCCACGATCAAAATCAAAACGATCCGTGTCAGTATAGGACACCCCCTAACGTCTCGGCTGTGTTAAATCGGGTGGACCTTCCATGTCAGCTGCTTGAGCTCGACCTGGGCCCGCGACCCGAGATGGACGATCGACTGGCAAGAATCACGATCTCCACGCACAGGAATCGCCAGCTTGGTAAAAGCCTCTGGCCGGACCACGTGATCGTACTCGGCACTCATGGTCACGCTTTGGCTCTCGCCGCGTTTTCTAACACCGCGGCCTGATGAGATTGATCCAGAGGCGGATTCCATCAAGCGTTGACCAAACATGTTGGAACCAAATTCATTGGTCTCTTGATCGGTGTTACGAAGAAAAATCTTCACCGCACAGTTGCTTAGCAGATTCGACACCGATTTCTCCTGATCGGTTTGCTTCAATAGAGAAGGCATGTTCTGGCAGGCAATGATATTGGCGTGACGGCTCTGGCGTGAACGCTCGAAAAAGTCCGAGTCACCTTTACCGCCACCGGCGGTCATGTACACGTGAAACTCGTCGCAAAGAAAGACACTCTGGCGTGGTTTGTCCACGCGTTTAAGCACCTCTCTGAAGTATTCAAGCTTGATCAGTGTGCAGATCGTCCTGGACATCGCCTCTTTATCGGCGATGGGCATGTAGACGTAGAGCAACCGGCCGCGATCGATCATTTGGCCGATACACTCCGTCGACCGGCCGCCAAAAACTGTTCGGTAGGGCTGCATCAAAAAGGGATCAATCATGTTGGTCAGCTGGGATTGCACACTGCTACGGGTTTTCTCACCAAGGCCGGCCCATTCCTCAAAAAAATCGAGCGTGGGATCGATGTCCAAATCGGGATCGTCGACCGGTAGGCGCTCGAGCCGTTCGTGGATGGCGCCGGGACTACCGGCGAGTTTGGCGACCTGACCAAACGTCGGCGGCTGGTCAGGTGGATTCGTGGCCCGTATCAACGCAAGAGCATGGCGCAAAAACTTTTTGGCCGAATCGATCCAAAAAGTATCTTGCGTGTTCTTGGTGCCCAAGACCTCGAGCACGGAAGCAAAACGAGCGGCCAGCTCAAGCTCGTCGTCGTCGGAATCGAACGGATTCCAGTAGGCAGTTTCGTTCAAGTTCGCCGGGTCGATCACCACCAGGTCACCGCCACGCCCCAGCCGGTCTAGCAGGCCGCGGATCTTATCGCGGAAATCACCCTTGGGATCCAGAATCAAACCGCCGGGTGGCTGCTCGGCGTGACGTTCGGCTTGGAGCAGGCCGTCCAATAACGCGTTGAGAACACAAACCGTTTTGCCGGTGCCCGGTTGACCGAACACCACCGCGTTCTTGTGAAAATCGTCCCACCGCCAATCGAAGCCACCGGCACGGAACCCGTTGGCGGTCGCGCTGACCGGCTGGGCAGACCCAGCGGAATCGGACTGGGCGTCGTTGAAATCGCGCGGTGTAAAATCGGCAGTGGTCTGGATTTCCTTTAGCGCGTCTTTGGCGTCTTGGTAAGCGCCCCAACCGGTTCGGCCCGAACAGATCGTGTAGGCCAGTGCCGCGACACCACCGACGAACCCCATCGTAGCCACACCGCGCAGCGGCATGAAGAAGTTGAACTGGGGCCAGCTCGAAAGGACACCCACCGCGCCGCAACCCAAGCAACCAATGCCAAGAAAACCCAATGATCGAAACACTGTCTGTTCACGCAGCACCACTTTTTTTGCGATCAGCTCCACCTGCGGTGGTGCCTGAGCATAGCGCCATTTCATCGCCCTCAACGCGTACCGCTCACGCGGGTGAAGCAGACGTGATAATGCGTAGATCGCCGAGGCGAAAAACGCGATGGTCAACAACAGTCGAAAAGAACTGTTGGGCACCACCGGTTTGATGGGCAAGAACCAGATGGCCCCGGCGATGCCACAAGAGATGTATAGACCCTTACGGAACTCCTGCCGAAGCTTGATGACCTGCGCTGCGGTATCGGCCATTTGTCGTTCCCGTCACCAGCGTCGCTTGACCATTCCAGTCTGGCACACCTCTCGACAACCGCCGGTCCGACCGTACGCACAATAGCGTCTCCTAACCGGCGTCGGGCGGATCTGCGACCGGTTCGATCGTCATCGCACCATCGGCCATGACTTTCAGCCGAACCCGCCGTGCACCGGCCTGTCGCGCGGCCAATAGGCCGTCAGCGAGCATTTCATCGACGATACGCTCCAACTCCCGCACCCCGAAATCGCTAACCTTCTCACTTTTGTCCAAAGCCTCGACCACCAGCTCTGGCGCAACGTAGTCCAACTCCAAACCGTATGCCTGTGTCGACTTGACCATTTTCAAAATTACAATCTCTGCCATGACGTCGCGAGGCAGCTTCTTGAAAACGTAGACGCGATCAAAACGGCCAAGGATCTCGGGCCGAAAGACCTTCGAATCACGCAAGTGCTTCTTCACCGCGTCGACCTGCTCCTGCGGATCGTCCACTTCCGCTTGGATTTTACCGATCGCATCGTGTTCGGCGTTGCTGGTCAGTGCGATGATTGCCTGGGTAAAATCAGCCTGGCGACCAGAACCCTGCTCGGTGAGCCGACCATCGCCCATCAACTGGAGGAACAAGTCGAACACACCCGACCACGCCTTTTCAATCTCATCGAAAACGACGATCCTCTTGGGATTGTTTAAAACCGGACGCGTCAGCTGTCCGCCCGATTCAGCACCAACGTAGCCCGTGGGCGTCCCGATCAAACGGGTCTTGCCCTCAGGGCCCGAAAACTCACTGCAATCGAAAAGCAACATGTTCTTTTCGTCTTTGTAAAGGTATTCGGCCAGGGCCTTGCAAAGCTCGGTTTTACCGGTTCCGGTTGGGCCAAGCAACAGCAGATTGGCGATCGGTCGCTTACGCGTCTGTTTGGCCCATTGCAACCGTATCAAACGCGCCAGATCGCTGACCACATGCTCTTGTCCTTTTACACGACCGGTCAGCGCTTCGATCATCTCGGCCTCATCGATATCGCGCACGCCATCCACCGACTTGTTGGCCAACAGACTGTTAAGTTTGTCGCGATCCGTTAATCGATCCAATAGGTTACCCACCGACTTGCTCCTCAATTGACTTGCACATCACGAATTTTATCGGCGGCCGAAGTTCCGTCAGTGTGCTGATCTGATGCTCCGCGTTGGTCGATTTCGCGTAAAGATTAATCGGGTTTGGTATGACTTGCGACCTCACTGACCGCATGTTTTCGTGCCCGGATCGATAGCCTGGGCATGCTGATTTCAACCGCTCGGGCCAGGTCTTCGCGCAACCTGGCCTTGACCCGCGACTGCACACCGTCAAAACCACGCGCCGGCGTGATCATCGCCACCTCTTCAACAAGGACCTCTGGATCGATCCACGCCAGCTCCACTCGGTGGCGCTGACACTGTTCGGCCATCAACTGGGCGATGACCAACGCCGAGGTCTCCCGGTCAAGCGCACACATCGGCACGACCTGGTGAACACTTTCCAAAAGCGGCGCGGGCACCCTGGTCTGGGCCAAAATGAGTTCGTTCGCTTCGGTTTGCCACTGCGCCGAACCCAACCGTGTCCCTTGGTCAGGATCGAGAAACCGCGCGATCTTCGTGCTCAGAAGGAATACGACACAGTGTTCAAAGCTCACAGGAACCCCGCTGACCGAATCGTGATACACACCTCCTTGAAGAACCGACGCCAAATGCTCCAGGACGCTGGGATGGGCCGATTCAAAACTCTCGATCACAATGGTGTGCAAGGCTTGACGTCGAACCGACGCGACCAGCCGCCCTTCGCTGTTGGCCGAACCGAAAAGATCCACGATGCCCGCCGATACGTCGGTGTATTCGCGGCCGTCGAGCACCGTCAACCCGCCCTCGGGATAGAGTTGGCGCCCGACGTGTGTGCTCAACAACCGTTTACCTATGCCCGGCGGCCCTGCCAAGAGGTAGGCCGCCAGGGCCGCTCCCCCGCTGTCGGGGCGCTTGACCCGCACCATGACCGCGCGCTTGAGGTCCTCCATCACGGTGTCGACCACCGCGTCGTGCCCAAGCACCCACTGCTTGATGCGGTGGGCGGCAAACTGAAAATCACTTGCCGTCTTGAGCACGGAATATGTCGCCACTTCGTCGGTCGCTTCCTCCGCTGTTACCGATGCGCTCCTGGCCGCCGCCTGGGCCACCCCTTGAGGGGACTGGGCGCCGGTCATAGCACAGATGGCATCGATGACGACCTTGCCCGCTGGATTCTCGTAAAGTTTCTTCGATACGCCTGGCTCGAACCGAAGCAGGTACAGTCCTGCCGCACACGCCAAACACATGCCGGTCGTCAACACGATCAGCCACCAACCGATCGGCGTCCGCGCCAGAAAGAACATCAGGAATCCGACGCCCATTCCGATCAAGACGAGCCGAATAACTGGATTCTGGGTATTCAAAACAACAGCGCCTAAACCTTAGTGTCCGCCGGCGACCAACAAGACCAAGATCCCCAGCCCGGCGATCAACACACAAAGCTGAAAAGCTGAACTTTGGGACCACAACGCTTTGAAGTTCTTGACGATCTGCCCCACGGCAAGGCTCCCTTGACCTCAACGTGCCACAAGTGCCACCTGCTGCGACTGGCCGACCGCCATCGACCGGGCAAAAAAATCGCCTTCACTAGAACGAAACGCCACGGTGATCCCCCCGCCCCCGTCGCGCACGCCCCGCAACACGACCGTTTGGGTTTGCCCCTTCTGGACGGGGATCGTCAGCGTCGCACCGGCGTGGGTGATGGGTACGGTTGCAAAATGCTGGCCGTTGATGATCAAATCCACGATATCGCCGTCTTCCATACAACTGTCGTACACGTACAACTGATAGAGATCAGACGAGCCGTTGGCAAGACTGGCCGCCATCCCCCCCGTGAGCGAGGGTTGCTTGACATTAAGGGTCGGGTCATTGGAACTTGGAATCTGTTGCAATTTCTTAAAAGCGGTATCCGCCGCAGATACGTCTGTGCCCGCGAGTCCGGAGCCGCTTTGGTTGATCAAACTTCTTATCGATTGAGTTTTCTCCTTGAGGGGGTTTCCCACCTCGACCGCCTGCTGGAAGACAGACCGTCCGGTGGAACCAACTTTCCGGACGGCATTCCGACCCGCGGCATTCACGTGCTGGGTCACCGGCTGGACGTGCGCGCTGTAATTGGGGTAAGCGGCTTCTTCTCCGCCGGAGGGGCCGCCGACGAGGGCGACGCCCGCGGCCACGACCAACAGCGCAGCGCCGATGCGCGTCGCCCATCGGCCCAAGACGGCGGGCAGGACCCTTGGCTCTTTGGTCTGGCCAGAAACAACCGCCGATGGTTGTCGTTCTAGGCGGTGCGACGGCGTGGGCCGCGGCCCGGCGCCCGATGGCGGTAGGTTGACCTGCGGCGCAGCCGAACGGGGTGAGGGATTGGAAGGACTCAATGCCATAAACGTGTTCTCAAACGCCGCGTGCCTAGCTCAATATGGCTTTTCAATCGTACTCAACTCACATTCTCCCGTCTTCTTGATCGTAAACACGGCCTTGCCCACGGTACCTGACGGCATCTGATAAGCGAAGATGAACCTATCCTGGTTGCCCTGGAACCAGGTCGGTTCACCCAATACCGCAAGCACATCATCTAGTGAAGAGGACAGCGGAATGAGACGATCCCACATGGCCAGGTCGCCGTAGCGCTTCAGATCGTGCTGACCTGTGGGCAAATGAGGCACACTCCACTTCGAAAGCTTATCGTAGTAAAAGGATACGACATACCACTTTTGACTGGTCTTTGCCGTTGGAGGCTTTCTGTAATACCAATACGACTTGTGGTGCCCTTGACTCGTCGGGGCATCTAAGATCGCTTCCACTTCCGCCCGAGTTATGCCGGGACGTAAGTGCGCCCAACGGCGCCACTGCCACGGGGATGGAACGCCAGACAACGACGATCCGATTTTTTTGTCGCCGGCCAATCGCCCGCTGATGGACGATGAACTGGAGACCAACGACGAATTCTTGTCAGCCTCGGGCTGGCCATCGGTCATGCCCCCATCGGTTTGGGTTTCGACAACGTTGTGTAGCGTGGGCGTGGTTGCCGGTTGAGTTCGGGTCCCTAGCGCTAACGCCCCGAGCACGGTCATGCCCACGCCACAAACACCTCCCAAAACAACGCCGACGGCCATACGATCGAACATGACTGATGCCCCTGGCTAAAGTAACACGACCATGAAACAATTAAAAACGTGTATGATGCGGTGTGACAGCCTTATTTGAAGGGGAACTCCCCGACGATCAATGATCACTAGTTTAGCAGACGACCGGCTTCTAAAAAACCCCTTGCCTTTGCCGTGAGCGGGTGCGGAAATGGTAACGGACATGAACGCAAGATCCCCTGTTGTGTCCATCGCCCCACGCACGTTATGGATCGCCGGAGCCATCGCCGTCGCGGTGCTGCTGCTCTACGTGACGTTATCCAATCCCGGTCCCTGGGTGGGCACGTGGACGGTCGATCACGCCCGCCTGGCCGACAGGGTTAATCAGCAGCTCACAGCGTCAGGCCTACCCGCTATCGTGCCCAGCGGTTCACCGCCTCGGTTGTATTCCCGGTCGCTGGGGATCCATCAAGTCGTCTTCACGCTCCAAACCGACGGTTCCTGGCACGGTAGCTTGCCGGGGCTACTCCAGAGCACCGCCGCTTCAGGCAGCTGGACTTCCACCGACGACACCGTTCATCTGAATGTCGAACGACCGCCAGGTCCCGCGATTGAAGGGCGCCGTCGTCAGCGGAATTTAGAGTTTGTCCTCCGAACGCCTGTCGGCCTGTTGGCTATACCGTTTACGCGGTAAACCTGTTCCCTGGTATCATACGCATACGGGCACCGACCGACCGTGGTGAGATAGGCAGGGTCAAAACACGATGGAAGATTACGAACAACTTAAATCCGGTGATGTGCTGTCGGACCGTTACGTGCTCGAACGGCACCTGGGCCAAGGCGGCATGGGGACGGTTTGGTTGGCGCTGGACCAAGAGCTGGACGAACTGCCAGTTGCGGTCAAGCTGTTGCGGCCTGAATACACTGGTGACAGTCAATTCTTGGCCACATTCAAAAGCGAAGCCAAGAGCTCTATGAAGCTGACGCACGCTCAAATTGTCCGTCTTTTTAGCTTCATTCGTGACGACAAGAAAAACTTAACCTACCTGGTGCTCAAGTACATTAACGGCCAGACCATGAAAGAAGCGCTGGCGGACTCGCCGCAAGGCCTGCCGGTTGACCGGGTGATGGCGTGGGCAGAAAAGCTCGCCTCGGCGCTGGACTACGCCCATAGCAACGGTGTGCTTCACCGCGATCTAAAGCCATCGAATGTGATGATCGACCAGTCCACTGACACGCCACTATTGATGGACTTCGGGATCTCCAAGCAGATGGATCAAACGCTTGCGATCCGCAACCCTGGCACCTCTATCGGCACGCCAGCCTACATGAGCCCGCAAGCGCTTCATAACAAAGACTCGGCGGCCAACGACATCTACTCCTTTTCGGCCATGCTTTACGAAGCTCTTTGTGGGCGTCCACCGTTCTCTGGCGCAGATATCCAAGAGCAGATCTTGCGTGTCGCCGCCAAGCCCATCCCCGGTGTACCCGACGCCGTCAACAGTGCCATTTTGGCTGGCCTGGCAAAAAACGAAACCGATCGACCGGCCAGCGCCGCTAAACTGGTACAGCTTATGAATGATGGCCCTATGGCACCGACGGCTTCGCACAAACATACGAACGGGGCGTTGGAAAACCCGTCGACCGCCGGCAGAGCCAACCAACCCGTAACTCAGCCCGCCGGCAGCGGCACAGCTACCGTGATTGCTTTAGCCGTCGTTGCGATCGTCGGTCTTGGTGCCGGCGCCATGCCGCGGGTTTCTGGGCCAATCCAATCACTGATGTGGAACAAGACCAGCGACCAAACGGGGATCGGCACGACCGATTCTGACCGTGGCTTGGGATCGGACAACGGCGTTCAAACCGCCACGGGCGAAAAAAAAGGGCTGCTGGTGGTCCCGCCTACATACAACGGCGACCCCAACGGTTTGGTTGACCAAATCCCCGCGTTGATCTTCTACACCATGAAGGACAATCCGGATACCGTACGGCTGATTCTGGACCATCCTGAAGTCAACGTGAACGGTTTGGATCCCAGGACCGGTTACACCGCATTGCACATGGCTGCGGAAGTCGGCGCTGTTTCAATTATTCCTATGCTCATCGAAGCGCAAATCGACGTCAACGTGTTAAGCAAGGACGGATTGGACCAAACACCGTTACACGTCGCCGCCAAGCATGATCGACACCGTGCGGCCCAGGCGCTGATCGACAAAGCGGCCAACGCCAGTGCCCTGGATGTGGGTCAGAACACACCCATGCACGTTGCTGTCGAGTCAGGTAGCGCGTCGGTGGTGGGTGTGCTGATCAGGGCCAATGGCGATATCAACGCCAGGAATATGCGACAGCAAACGCCTTTGCACCTGGCTGCAAAGAAAGGCGATGCCTCGGTCATTAGGACCTTGCTCGAGGCAGGCGCCGATCCCAGCACGACCAACAAAAAAGGAAAGAAACCTCTGGAATTGCTCCCCGCCAATACTCCGACCGACGTTCAAGCTTTGTTCGCGGCACCGTGAGACCAACTGGGCGACGTCGAGCGGTCAAACCGAACGGCGACAACACAACAGATCATGAAAAGCTTGTGGGATGACGACGAAGCCAAAACATATGAACACGACCCTCTGCAATTGCGGGTCTACACCTCGCGGTTGTTGGGCCAAGCCCCTGACCTTGTCCTGCACGGCGGTGGGAACACTTCCGTCAAGGCTCAGGTGACCAATCTTCTCGGTGATACCGAGGACATCCTCTACGTCAAGGGCAGCGGCTGGGACCTGGCCACCATTCAAGCGGCGGGATTCGCACCCGTCAGGTTGCATACGCTCAAGCGACTGGCCCAACTCGATCAGCTGAGTGATACCCAAATGGTTGGTGCCCAGCGAGCCGCTATGGCCGATGCCGGTGCTCCCACGCCATCGGTCGAGGCCATTTTGCACGCGATCATCCCTTTTGCTTACGTCGATCACACGCACGCTGACGCCGTCGTTGCGATCACCCACCTGGACAATGCAGAGCAACGCATCCACCAGATCTACGACCACCGCGTGCTCATCGTCCCGTACGTCATGCCGGGATTCGCTCTGGCCAAACATGTCTACGACCTAACGATTCATACCGACTGGTCCCAGCTGGACGGGATGATCCTGATGCATCACGGCGTGTTTACTTTCGCCGATACCGCCAAGGCCAGTTACGAACGCATGATCGCCATCGTTTCGGCCGCGGAAAGCTATCTTGCTCAGCAGGGTGCCGTGCGCACCGCCACCGGCACACCCGCGACGGCGCCTGATCTGCACACACTGGCGAGAATACGTCGATCCGTGTCGATAGCCAGAGGGTCGGCGATGCCCGCTTTGCTGAACGACGATCCCGAAGCCGTCGGTTTTTCCAATCTACCCGACGCCGTATCGGTGACCGCCTGCGGCCCGTTAACCCCCGACCACGTGATCCGAACCAAATCTGCTCCTGTGGTGATCGGCAACGATCCCGAAGACGATATCGATCGTTTTGTCAGCCGTTACCGCGACTATTTCAACCGTCACGCCAACGGCCAACAGACCTGCCTTGACCCGGCGCCTCGATGGGCGGTGTGGCCCGGACACGGGACCATTGCTTTTGGGACAACGATTCGGGAAGCGTCGATCACGTCCGACATCGCC
This sequence comes from Phycisphaeraceae bacterium, assembly GCA_965222495.1. Taxonomy (GTDB): domain Bacteria; phylum Planctomycetota; class Phycisphaerae; order Phycisphaerales; family Phycisphaeraceae; genus CBDCUA01. The sequence goes on from CBDCUA010000006.1 coordinate 1,101,759, forward strand.
ACACACACCACACGTGCCATCCAGTGGGTCCAAGCATTGGGCCGTTGGCAAGCGTTAAGTGAGAAAGACGGATTCGACGTGGAGTACTGGGAACTAGAACAGGCCAAGCTCCGTAAGGCCGTTACCGAAGAGTTGCAAGGTAAAATTGCGCTGGTCACCGGTGCCGCCAGCGGGATCGGCCGCGCCTGTGTCGAGGCGTTACGGGCTCGGCATGCCGCGGTCGTGGCTCTGGATCGCCAGTCGAATATCGTCGACATGTTTGCAGGACCCGAGGTCCTCGGCCTGGCGTGCGACGTGACCGACCCGGTCCAGGTCAGCGGCGCTGTCCAAGCAGCGGTCCGCCAGTTCGGTGGCCTGGACATTCTGATCAGCAACGCCGGCATTTTTCCGACCGGACAGACGATTAAGCAAATGAACCCGACCTCGTGGGATCAGAGCCTGGCGGTGAATCTATCAGGCCATCAACTTCTGATGCGGGCTTGCATCGCCTACCTAGAGCTGGGGATCGACCCGGCGATCGTGGTCATCGCTTCCAAAAACGTCGCGGCGCCCGGTCCTGGTGTGGCCGCCTACTCGGTTGCCAAGGCGGGACTGACCCAGCTGGCACGTGTCGCGGCGCTCGAAGTGGCTGCTGCGGGCATCCGTGTGAATGTCATCCACCCCCACGCGGTATTCGACACAGGGCTATGGACCGACCAGACCATCGCCTCTCGCGCCAAGAGCTACGGTCGGACCATCGAACAATACAGAAAGGGAAATCTCTTGGGCGTTGAAGTGACTTCTAAGGACGTTGCTTCACTGGCCTGCGCCATGGCCGGTTCGCTGTTCGCCAAGACCACGGGAGCCCAGGTCCCCATCGACGGTGGCAACGACCGGGTGATCTGAGGAACCATCACATCTGCTCGACCACACCGATCCCAAGAAGGTCCAGGCCCGTCTTGAGTGTCCGTCCCACCAACGCGCATAAGGCCAGCCGGCTGTCGCGTGTCTCTTGATCTGTGGCGTTTAACACCGGGCATTTTTCATAAAACTGATGGAACGCCGATCCGAGTTCATAAAGATATGTGCACAGACGGTGTGGCTCCAAACTATTGGCCACCGCTTCGATCACCTCTGGAAATTGTAGGATTTTCACCGCCAAAACCCGCTCCGCCGGGTGGCCAACCGACACCGAATTCTGGCCAAGATCTTCGGCCACAAACCCACCCTTGCGAAAGATCGAGCGGATCCGGACGTAGGCATTTTGAAGGTAAGGAGCCGTGTTCCCTTCGAAGGACAGCATGCGGTCCCAATCGAAGACATAATCCTTGACTCGGTCACTAGACAGATCGGCGTACTTCAATGCGCCGATGCCGATGACTTGAGCAATCTGGGTCTGTTGATCGGCGGGCAGCTGTGGGTTCTTTTGCTCGACGACACGTCGCGCACGATCCTGCGCTTCGTTTAGCAGATCGATCAGCTTGACGGTCCCCCCTTGGCGCGTCTTAAACGGCTTGTGATCTTTGCCCAGGACGGTACCGAAAATCACATGGTCCAGTTGAATCTGGTCGGTGGCCCACCGTGCCTGTCTCAAGACGGCGAAAAGCATCGAAAAATGTTGACTCTGTCGCGCATCGGTCACGTACACGATCCGATCGGCTCCAAGGTCATCGATCCGATACCGTGCCGCGGCTAAATCGGTTGTCGCATAGAGATAGCCACCGTCACGTTTCTGGACAATCATCGCTTGAGGATTTCCATCTCGGTCGTGAAACCCGTCGGGAAAAACAACCTTGGCGTCCCTGCTTGTCTGAAGCAGGCCCGCCTCTTCTAACCCCTTGACGACCTCCGGAAGTTTGGTGTTGTATCGACTCTCGCCCTGGTAGTCCGTGTCGACAAGCCGTACTTTCAGTCTGTCGTAAATGTACTGAAAGTGTTGTTTGCTCAGCTTGACCAGTGCCTCCCAATAGGCCAGGGACCGAAGATCACCTTGCTGCAGCAGCACCACCCGCTCGCGGGCCCTGTCGGCAAATTGGGCGTCTGCATCAAATCTCTTTTTGGCGTTTTGATATAAGCAATCAAGCGGTAGGTCACCTGGCTGACCGCGCTGGTCTTGAAGCACCTCGATGAGCATACCGAACTGGGTTCCCCAGTCACCTAGATGATTCTGTCGGATCACACGGTGGCCTTGAAACTCAAGCACGCGTGCGATGCAGTCCCCGATCACCGTCGAACGAAGATGCCCCACATGCATCTCCTTGGCCACATTTGGACCGGAGTAATCAACCACCACCGTCGCCGACCGATCAACCGGCGCGGTGCCCAATCGATCGTCGCCGCGGACCCGCTGCGTCAAAGCGCCGTCCAAGAAAGAAGCACTCAGGTAGAGATTGATAAAACCGGGACCCGCGATTTCGACGCGATGGCAAACACCGGCCGTCTCGAGTTGGTCGACAATGCCTTGAGCGATATCGCGTGGGTTTTTGCCCAGTTTTTTCGCTAGGCTCATCGCCAGGTTTGCCTGGTAATCACCAAACTTGGGCTGATGGGACGGACGGACTTGCGGATCTAGCGATGCGTACTGATCCCCTATTGCCCGCGCAATCGCAGATCGCAGGCATTTGGTTAGGGTCTGTTGGATGTCGGACGATGGGCGCTCACCCACACGCGTTAGCCCTCTTCCTCCCGCAGTTCCTTGGTACGGTGCTGCAGCTGGGCCTTAAGACGCGCAAGAATGGAGCTGTGCATCTGACTGACCCGTGACTCGGACAGATCCAGTGTTACGCCAATCTCCTTCATGGTCATCTCTTCATAATAGTAGAGGACCACAATCAGACGTTCGGCACGGGACAGTCCCTTGGTGATCAGCTCTTTCAAGTCACGACGCTGAACCGCTGATATAGGGTTCACCTGCTTGGGATCCTCCAGCACATCAATTTCTCGCACATCCTTATTGGAGTCGGTCTCAAACCATTTTCGGCTCAGGCTCACCACGCCCACCGCACCGGCGTCCTTTCGAATCTTGGCAAACTCGTCTTTGGATAATTTTAACTTCTTAGATAACTCGTCGTCGGTCGGTGTCCGGCCGAGCTCCATCTCAAGGCTCTTTTTGGCGCCCTCCACCTGGCTGGTACGCGACCGCACCAATCGCGGCACCCAGTCCATCGATCTCAATTCGTCGAGGATCGCTCCCCGAATCCGCGGGGCGCAGTAGGTTTCAAACTTGATCCCGCGTTCGATATCAAACGCGTCGATGGTATCCATTAACCCAAAGATACCGGCACTCATTAGGTCCTCGATATCGACCTCGTCAGGGAGTTTCGCGTGGATGCGCTCCGCGTTGTACTTCACCAGAGGCAGATAGTGCTCCATCAACCGGTTTCGTAGTTCCTCGGTGCCGGTGCGCTTGTATTCGGCCCATATCTCTTCAATCGGACGATCGTCTGGCGGGGCGGGGGTTTCGATCGCTTTCACTTTGGCCATCGTCTGCTCCTTGACCAGCTAGGGCCGCCGGACGGTTTCGATAGCGGGCGGCGGTGTCTTTCGATCTACTTTTTCTATCATGCTTTCGGACTGGGTTGGACAACAGCGTCGTCAACGTCAACCTCAAGTGGCTGCGATTCCTCACTCCCTTCCGCTTCATCACCGCCTGCCACGTCAAATTGTGACAGGCGAGGTAGTGGGTGCTTTTTTTTGTAATCGTCGATTTGCATGTCAATGATGCGCTGTGCCACAGCGCCAACGGCTTGGCCCACCAGCCAGCTGACCACCATCACCAAAATCGCTCGAAAGATGACGGTGCCGGCCGGGTTACCCGCCACCAGCCCTATCGCCAGCGCAGCGACAAAACAAACAATCGAGAAACATGCTGCGACAATTCTTCCAGGGATCGCTGAGCACTCCTTTGCTCACAGGATAGGGGCAATCCGTTAAATAGAATATATATGAGCCGCTATTGTAAACAACTCTCACCCAAATATGGAAGCCCGGTGGGCCAAAAAATAAAAATTTATTTGGGACCTCGTGTCCCGTACGGCTTCAACCGGCCAGCCACATCGCCATCCGTCTAAGCAGGCCGTCGCCTTGCGGCTCAATGGCGTGCCGATCCATCCGGTGGGCCAACTGATTGATACACCCGCTGGCATCACAGTTGGGACTGTCGAGAATAAACGGTCGTCGTCGACGAACCGCCAATGACACCCGCGGGTCATGAACCACATGGCCCGCATACTGTGCCGACAGGCTCAAGAACTGCCTGCACACCGCGTTAATCCGTTTAAAAACGCCACGCCCCTCTTCGGTGTCTCTAACCATGTTCACCAGCAACCGCACATCTGTGTCAGACCGCTGGCGTGCGACGATCTTGATCACCGCGTAGGCATCGGTGACCGCCGTCGGCTCAGGGGTTGTCACCACGAGAAGTTGATCTGCCCCCAAGGCAAAACTCAAGACATTGGGGCTTACCCCAGCACCGGTGTCGATCAGTACCAAGTCGTGATCCTCTTCGAGCTGGCGAACCTGATGCACCAGGCGAACACGCTCAAACTCACCCAGTGCAGCCATCTGTGCCAACCCCGAAGCACCGGGGATCAGTCGAAACCCGCCCGGCGCTTCAATCATGGCCTGAGCAAGCGTCTGCCGACCGGCCACCACATGTGCCAAGTCACCACCGGGAGACAAATTACACAGCACATCGGCGTTGGCGGTGCCCAAGTCCGCATCCAGCAACACCACTTTTCGGCCCATCTTTGACAGACGGATCGCCAGGTTCACCGCGATATTGCTTTTGCCGACACCCCCTTTCCCGCTGGTAATCGCGACAATCTTTGCTCGCCGATTGCCCGACTGGGTCACCAAGTTTCTCAACGCCTGCGCTTGGTCTGTCAGCATGATGCTCCGCTTCCTAGTACCAACGCCGCCAGCCTCGCGGGACAGCTGGGTTCGATCTGGTGTGGGACTTCCTGCCCTGTCGTGACATAGCTTAAGCGCTTGTTCACCGTACGCGCGACATTCAACAATACCCCAAAACTAACCGCTTCATCCAGCTTCGTAAAGATGATCCGGTCGGCACGGACCGCCGAAAACCGCTCTACCACTTGCATCAAGACCGACTGCGAACACGTAGAAGATAATACCAAATGAACCTCGTGAGGGTTGGCGACGTCGATCAATGATCGTAGCTGCTCTAACCGGGGATCGTCCCGTTGGCTGCGGCCCGCCGTGTCGATCAGCACCCCGTCACATCCGGCGCACTTTCGAACCGCCGCAGCCAGCTCGTCACAACTGGTCACGACGTGCAGCGGAATCCCAATAATGTTCGCATAGGTACGCAGCTGGTCCACCGCGGCGATGCGGTACGTGTCCAACGTAATCAAACCCACATTCTTCTTTTGCTTGAGCTTGAACGTCGCCGCCAGCTTGGCGATGGTCGTGGTTTTTCCGACACCGGTGGGCCCAACCAACGCGACCGTGCGCGGGCGCCCATCTGACGACCGCTCCAGACGACCTTGGGCCGCGTCGATGGGAATCTGTCTAGCGATCACCTCAAGCACAGCCTGCCGCACAGTACCTTCGTCCTCGTACTGGCCAGGCTCTAACTGCTCTCGAACCTGGCCGATGACTTCCTCGGCCAGCTCTTCGGTAACCTGTTGCTCGAGCAGAAACAGATACTGCTGGAACAGCTTGTCAGGAATATCGGGCTTGCCGTCCTGTGCGATGCCATCTGGACCGGACCATGTCCGACGGCGTTGATGCTTGACCATCTGCTGGACCATCCGCTTGACCGCGCGCATCTCGTCAACCAACTGCTGACCACCATTGGACGCCGAGACACTGGCGAGTCTATGTGCGGGCGAATCGGGAGGCGCACTGCGCTGTGGTGGACGCGTGATCGCCATTTTCTTGTTCAACTCGTCTTGAGCGACGGCGTATGTGCGTCGGATCAGGTCGCCGGCGGCTGGCTCCTGAGCCGGGCGGCGTGCCGTCTGTGACAATCGGCCAACCGCCGGTGATTTGTCAGGCCGCCGACCCACCGGAGCATCGTCGGCCGCGGTGATCTCGACCACGGCTTTGGCGCCAAGCCCAAAAATCCCACCGCGTTTGTAAGTCCGTGTATGCAAAATGACGGCCTGGTCCCCAAGTTCGCGCTTCACCAGTGTCAGCGCTGCGGCCATCGTCATGGCAGTAAACGTTTTGAGCCTCAAATGGTTGCCCCTTGTAGTTCATCGGCCGGCCTTTCGGCCTCAATCTGGACCAGTGCGATCGACTCGACTTCCACACCTTTGGATACCTCGTTGTACCCCAACACCGCCGCGTTGGGAAGATGGGGTTCAAGCAGACGACGTACCTGCGCCCTGACCTGCGGCGACGCCAACACCACCGGTGCGTGCCCCGCTTGGACCAACCGTTGCAGCTCACGGACCATCGCGGTCGTCATTCGGTTTGCGACCGCCGGCGGCATCGTCATCGTTGTTCCCTCAACACCCCGGTCTATGAATCCGGCAATCTGATCTTCCAAAACCGGATCCAAGCTCACGCAGAACAATTTCGGGGACGAGCTATCTTGGCCGGCAACCGGGTCTTGGGATGACACCATTTCGACGTATTGGTTACAGATCGTCCGCCGCAGGGCGTTACGAACATACTCTGTGAGCACTTCAATGTCCTTGGTGCGCACAACCCAATCGCCCAGTGTTTCGACGATAGACTCTAAATCACGGACCGGCACCCGCTCCCGCAGGAGATTCTGTAGCACTTTTTGCAGATCACCTGGCTTCAGCGCCGGAGATTCGCCCCCCAAAACCTCGTCATGAAGCTTGGGCGCTTTCTGTTTGAGTTGAGTGACCAAGTTGTTGGTCTCCTCGCGCGTCAATAGCTCGGCGGCGTAACTTTTGACGACTTCCGTCAGATGAGTCGCCAGGACACTGGTCGAATCCACCACTGTATAATTGAGCGCTTCAGCCCGCTGCTTCTGCCCGGTATCGATCCAGGTAGCCTCGAGACCGAAGGCCGGTTCACGTGTCTTCGATCCGTGCAATGGTGCTTTGTCTCGATCCGCCAACCCGCTATCCATCGCCAGGAACTGGCCCGGAAACACGGACCCTTGGGCAACACTGTTACCCCTGATCTTGATGTGATATTCGTGTGGCTGGAGCTGCATGTTGTCACGAATCCGCACGGGTGGCATGACCAATCCCAAATCTCCGGCCAACTGTCGACGAATCATGCTAATCCGATTGAGCAGATCACCGCCCTGGGCAGCGTCTACCATGCGTACCAACGCATAGCCAACCTCTAGCTCCAGCGTGTCGACGTGCAACATTTCCTCCACCGGCGGCGGCGTGGCCTGTCGTTTCTTGGCGACCTCATCGTCGGCAAGTGTCTGGCGTTGTTTGGCCCGATACACCCCTGTGAAAGCCATCGATCCGATGACCGCTGACGCCAGCAACATGGGCAGCATGGGCAGTCCCGTGAAGGCCATCAACCCCATAAACGCGGACGTGATGCCCAACGCGACCGACCTGCTGGTCAGTTGAGTGGTCAGCTCGCTGCCCAGATCCTGCCGGCTGCTGGATCGCGTCACAATCAAACCCGCAGCCACGGAGATCACAAACGCCGGTAGCTGACTGACCAATCCATCACCGATGGTCAGCTTGCTAAACACTTCAATGGTCTCTTGGACCGACCAACCTTTCTCAAACGCACCGACCGCAAACCCACCAACAATATTGACAAGTGTAATAATGATTCCGGCGACCGCGTCGCCGCGTACAAACTTGGCTGCACCGTCCATCGCACCGTAGAAATCGGCTTCCTGTCCGATCCGTTCACGACGACGTCGAGCTTCCTTTTCGTCGATCATGCCCGCGTTGAGATCCGCGTCGATGGCCATCTGTTTACCGGGCATACCGTCGAGGGTGAATCTGGCGGCCACCTCACTGATCCGGGTGGCGCCTTTGGTAATCACCACGAACTGAACAATGATCAAAATGATGAACAGCACCAACCCCACCACAAGCGAGTTCCCTGCCACAAACGAGGCGAACGCTTCGATCACTCTGCCCGCCACGGCGGTCGCCTCGGCAGGATTGTCCGCCTGGGCCAACAGAATCATTCGCGTTGTGGCGATATTGAGCACAAGCCGCATGAGCGTAGTGCCCAGAAGCATCGACGGGAACACAGAAAAGTCCAGCGGGCTCTCGACGTAAATGGTGGTCAGCAAAATGATGGCCGCCAAAGCCAGGTTGGCCGAAATTAACATGTCCATCATCAGCGGCGACATCGGCACCACAATCACCGCCAGCAAGCCAATGATCGCCACCGGCACGACCAACGAACGGTACCTGCTCAATCGCACGACCCAAGGGGGCAAAGCGAGTTTCGGAATCATCTGTGCCATCACTGACTCGTTGTCAAACCGCCGCTGGAACTGGCAACACTGCCACGTCAGGCAGTCCGACGACCACTAATCCGGTATACGTACGCCAAAATTTCCGCCACGGCCCCGTAAAACTGTGGGGGAACCTCCCTGCCGACTTCCACACCGTGGTATAGCGTTCTGGCCAATTCCTTTTTTTCTACGATCGGTACACCATTGGCCACGGCCAGCTGGCGGATCCGCATTGCCAAGAAATCGGCGCCTTTCGCCACGACCTTTGGAGCGATCATCGACGTGGCGTCATAGCGCAGAGCCACAGAGAAGTGGGTCGGGTTGGTCACGACCACATCGGCGTTGGGGACTGCTTGACCGATCCGCTGCAGCGCCAGCTGACGGGCCACACGGGCCCTGCGCTGCTTGACCAATGGATCTCCGTCCATCCTTTTCATCTCCTCCTTGACCTCTTGCTTGGTCATCCGTAAATCCCTATTGTGCTTCCATCGCTGAAACGCGTAATCCAGTAACGCTAACACCAGCAGCACCATGGCCAGCTTCAACGCCATGAGGTACACCAGCTCACAGGCGTTGGCGAACATCGGCAGCACCTCCATCTGAGCCAAAAGCACCATGCGCGGTAGGTCCTGAACAATCATTGCGATGGCCACCGCAGCGATCAGCAAGATCTTGCCTAAACTCATCAGCAACCGCATCCCCGCACGGGCGTCCATCATTTTTTTGACCCCCTCCAGCACCGAGATCTTCGAGAGGCTTGGCTCTAGCGGCTTTGTGGTAAAAATAAATCCAACTTGCGCCACACTGGCTAGCAGCGCTACCGCGGTAATCCCCAAACACAAAGGCGCCACCGCGTCTAACACCACACGACCGGCAAAAGCGGCCAATACGGCGATGTCATCGGATCGCGTGGGGTTGGCCACCCTCGATGCATCGAGCATTCCACGGACGACCACCTTCATGCCGGTAAGGATTTTGAAGCCGAACACGTACAGCAGCACAATGCTGGCCAGCAAGATGCACGCCGCGGTCAAGTCAGCGCTGCGGGCGACGTTGCCAGAGGCCCTTGCCTCCTGTCGCCGCCGCGGCGTGGGGGCTTCAGTCTTTTCAAAGTTGCTTTCAGCCATAGACCAAACGCGTTAGTTGGTAAAGAACATCTGAATGTCGGCCAGCGTCCGACGAAGTACACCCGTATACACGCTGTTCTCGATTTTGATCGTTCCAATGATCATGGACACTCCGACGACGATCCGCAGCACAAAGCCGATGCTCAGGATATTCATCTGAGGGACCGTTCTGGCGATGAAACCCATCGCGACCGTTTGAAGAAAAATCAGGCACAACAGCGGGCCCGTCACCCTCAGGGCCAGTTCAAACACCGACGCCAAGAGCCCCACAATCAAATCCAACAAGTGACCATCGACCGCCAGACCACCCAGCGGCACCCACCCGAAACTGCCCACCAGCGTCGCCAGCATCACGCGATGGCCGCCCAAGATGACAAACACCACAAGTCCCATCATGAAATAAAACTGACTGACCACGCCGGTTTGCTCATTGAACTCGGGGTTTAACACACCGGCCAACCCCAAGCCCATCTGTTGATCGATCACACGCCCACCGATCTGAACGCCCACCAACGGTAGGCTTGCCCCGTAACCAATCACAATGCCGATTAACAGTTCCACCCCCACCATGCCCGCCAACGACCACAACCCCAGCCCTGATTCGATGACAGGCAGCATCAACCCCGCCGAACGGGCACCGGGTGCCAGCAGGAGCGGGTAAACGCAAAAACTCAAACCCAACGCCAAGAAGACCTTGACTCGCGCAAATAGGGCCACGCTACCGAACACCGGTGCAAAGAAAAAGATCCCCGTCAACCTGAACAGCACAAGTGTCCATGCAGGCAAATGAGCCGTAAGTGGCTGAAGGCTGATGGGCAATGATCTTCTCCGTAGCGCGATGAGACACGACGGTCAGCGACCCCACAAGTTTTTTCCGGTCAACCGTGACCACTAAACATGCGCTTAGAAAATTCGGCGATTAGTGTCGCCACCCAAGGTGTCACCAGGATGGCGACCACACCCATACCGATAATCTTGGGCACGAAGCTGAGCGTCTGTTCTTGGATCTGCGTCACGGCTTGAAACACACTGATGACCAGACCAATCACCAGTGCCGCAATCAAGATCGGCGAGCTAAGCAGCAACATGACCGTCAGTGATTCACGCACCACGTCGACTGCCTGATCAATGGTCATATCAACTCCTTTCGACTCACCACGCGGTCTCTCGAGATCGTTGACTTTTACGTGGTCACTCCCGGGACCGAAAAACTATTCAATAAGTTGCCCGCCACCAACCGCCAACCGTCCACCAACACAAACATCAGCAGCTTGAACGGCAGGCTAATCAAGACCGGCGGTAGCATCAGCATGCCCATGCTGATCAAAACACTGGCCACCACCATGTCGATGATCAAGAACGGCAGGTAGAGCCGAAACCCCATCAGAAACGCCACCTTAAGTTCGCTGAGAATATACGCTGGGATCAGTGTCAACATGTCCACATCGGCACGGGTCAGTGTGTCCGGCTTCGACGTATCCGTACCGCGGTATCCCAAAACCATATACACATCCGCCCAGTTCTGGGCGTAGTCAATCTGGTCGAACATAAAGTCCCTGAGCGGCTGACGCGCACGAGACCAAGCGGTCAGCTGATCGATCTCATGCTGCTGAAGCGGCACCAACGCCTCACGATTGATACGATCGAACGTCGGAGCCATCACCAGAAAGGTCATAAACATCGCTAACCCGACGATCACCTGGCCCGGCGGCAACGACTGGGTACCAATCGCTTGTCGCAACAGCGACAGCACGATCACAATCCGTGTGAAGCTGGTGGTCATGACCAGCAACGCCGGGGCCACAGACAACACCGTCAACAACAGCAGGATCGACAACGTCCCACTGAGTCCGATCGAAGGCTGATCGGTCACCGGCGCTTCTGTGTTCAGCGGCAGCGAACGACCCGCGTTCTCCAAAATGGAAATCGGGTTGGTCAAATCCACAGACGCCGACTGACTTTCACTGACCACCGCTGTATGCGATGGCCGAGCGTTCTGTCCCCAAGCCACCGGCGTCACGATCAGCACGGTCAGCACGGTCCACAAGCACACCACCAACCTGTTTTCACCGAACCTCGGTGCACGCCTCATGCCGCACCTCCCCGCCTGGGAAGATTCAGATGACGCACGCGTGCCAGCAAGTTTGAAACCTGGTCACGGGCACGATCCACATCGCATTCCGATGTATCGCCCCCTTCATCAATCCGACGCTGTTCGTGCCGGTAGTCACTGTTCATGCGGCGTAGCAGCTGCGTAAACCCACCACTGACACGCGCCCTTGTCGCCGCGACATCTGTTAAAAGACCCGCCACCTCTTCGGTGTTGTCGATATTGGCCAGTGTCCGCAGCTCGCTGCCACAGTCGCCCACCACCACGATTCGCTTGCCCAGACGGATCAGAAGAACATGCTTACGTGGAGCGACGCTGACTCGCGCGAGCACTTCCAGCACAGGGTTATTGGCCGACATGACGGTCTGCCCCGACCAACGGCTCAGCACCACACGCAGCAGCCCAATGCAAATGATTACGACACCCAAGGCGATCAATGTGTTCCACAGCCACCCTCCTGATCCGACCACTGTGTCCGCGCCGGTGTCAGCCTGGGTCGACGACGGCTGGCCGCTGGACCTGCCCAAAGGCCACCGTTCAACGGGGGACACCACCGCCTGATCCGTTTCAGGACCGGTTGTGCGCCCCAGCGGGTGTGAACCGGTTGACCGCGGCCGGACCGGTTCGGTCGTTGTCTCTGGGCCATGACCAACCGTTTTGAGCGTCTGGTCCCAAGCCACGGGACGTTCGGCAACAGCCGTTTCTTTGGACGATGACGGGTGTGCTTTTGATAGAGAGGAGACAGCTGGGCGAGTGTCTAGGGGTAGTGCGGTAGCCGATATGATTTCGATCGGTTGATTGGACTGTGCCACCGCCGCCGTGGCCACACACAGCCAAATCGCACAGAACAAGGAACGTCGATAGAGCTGTCGCTCAAACATGGGCCATCCTTGGCCAACCGCTCTGTGAGGCCATGCTCAACAGGGCATCGGGGGCATCCTGCAACCCCTATTATAATACCACAAGGCTATTCAAGCACTGTGGCTTTCAGCATCTCCTGCCGCAGCCATGATTTCGGCCTGTCTTTCAGCCAGTGTATCAATGATTTCACTGATGCGGATACAAAAATTGTCATTGAGTACCAAAACCTCACCTCGCGCCACCAGTCTTTCGTTCACATAGACGTCAACAGGATCCCCGGCCAGCTTGTCTAATTCGACGACCGATCCTTCACCCAATCGCAGAACGTCTTCGACAAGCATGTGCGTCCGCCCCAACTCGATCTTGACATCCAGATCCACATCGCTCAGTAGCTCAATCGCAGTGGCCGACGACGTGTCCTGATCGTCGCCGCCCATGTCCGGCATGTCAACCGCGGCGGGCTGGGCCTCAGCGACCCCCGAATCGTCTTCGGATGCCCCCATGGCTTCGGCCATGGCTTGATCTACCAGATTCTGTACGTCGGTGCCTGGGGGGTAATCTTCAGTCATCGTAACCCGGGTGCGAGTGCACTAATGATTAAGACACGCCTGCTCTATCGAGCGTCCGCGATCAGGATCCGCGGGGAACCCTACAGGTCAGCTCTGAATTGAGTGAACTTGGTGATGACCACGTGCTCCACACGCGACTGGCTGTTCTCGTCTCTGCCCAACCGCTCATCTAACGCCGCTTTGATCTGACGCTTGATGGTGGCCAGCGTAGGTTCGAGTAGGTGATTGGGCTCAGCGCGGCTAATAATGGTACGAACGTCCGCACTGATTTGAGCCGCCATGGACTCGAGCTTGGCTTGAACTTCCATCTGATGCTTGCGTCGAACAACAATATAGACCTCCGTGTCGTAAATAAATGTTCGTCCCCGTTTGGTATTGGGGAACTTATCGGCTACCACCAGCTCTTCAACCGCTTCTTCAGCCAGCGCCGCTTCGTCTTGAGCAGCCCCGTCTGCTTTCACATCTGCCGGCTTGCCCGCCATCAGGAACACACCCGCGATCACCCCCCCCTCAATAACTAAAACGGCCGCCAGAATCAACAGCGTCTTGAGAGACAGCTTTCCTTTGCCCTTTTCTGACACTTCTTCATTCTCTTGAGCCATGCGCTTCGCTCCTGGTTCCGTGCTAATTTGCTGTGCCGGTTTCGGGCTGCGTAAAGTCCTTGACCAACGCTTCCATGACCACAATCTCTGCCCGCCGATTGGGCTGCTGGCCGCTGGCGGTATAGATACGTTTGATCAGGGGCTCGGCGTCGGCGTTGGCAACCAAGCGGATACGATCACTTCGAATACCCACGTGACTGCTGGTCAAGAAATCCATCACCGCTTTGGCCCGGGCATAACTTAACGTCCACAGATCGGGAAAAGCCGACCTCACATTCAATTCCATCGTAGCGGCGTGGCCACGAACCTCGATTTTGTTGTTGTAGCCGCGAATCAGGTCCGATACGACCTTGATGTTTCTCTTGGCCCTGTCACTTAAATCGGCCGATCCTGGCTCAAAGGTCACCCGACCACCCTGTGTGAACAGCATGCCTTCACGGACACGAGTGACCTGAGGATCTTTGCCCTCTATACCCGGGTCATCTGTATTGGACGGCTGTTTTTTGGGTGTCATACGAAGCTGGAGTTCTTCCAAGCGCTTCATTAAACTTAATTTAGGATCGTCAGGGGAGGCTACTTTCCCTCCACCGCCTTTCATTCCAAAGGCTTTCTTGACCTCCGCGACGATCGCCCGGTACTCGTCTTCTTTTTTAATCTCACTAAGGGCCACCAGGATAATGAAGAAACACAGCAGCAACGACATCATGTCCCCGTAGGTCATCACCCAATCGGGGGCACCCTCCGGCGGACACTTACATTTCTTTGACATCGTCGCTGGCTCCCACGCAAAAACGCTTGGCTGTGTGCCGATGACACGGCAGACCCCCGAATCGCCGGCTGACGGTCCGATCCCACCGACCTTTAAGCCGCCTGCTGATTCTCATCTGACGCGCGGTCTGACGGTGGCAAAAATGTCTTGAGTTTCTGCTCAACGATTCTCGGATTGTCACCGCTTTGTATAGCCATAACCCCTTTAATTATAATTGTTTTTAGCAATACTTCTTCACCAGATCGGCGACTGAGACGATCGGCCAGCGGCAGCGCAAAAGCATTTGCGATGATGGCTCCGTACATGGTCGTGAGCAATGCTACAGCCATACCGGGACCAATCTTTGAAGGATCGTCCATGTTTTGGAGCATGATCACCAGCCCCACCAAGGTTCCAATCATGCCAAACGCGGGGGCATACTTCCCCACCGCGTCCAATACCGCCTTGCTGACACCATGCCGCTCAATCAGGTTCTCCAGATCGTTGTTCATGATCTGTTCGATCAGCTCAGGGTCGGTACCGTCAACGGCCATTTGAATGCCGTTGACAATGAATTCATCATCGAGGTCTTTCGTCACGTTCTCCAGGCTCAGAATACCGTCACGACGGGCGATTTCGGCGTAAGACACCATGTCCTGAATCAGTTTTTGGACGGGATCCGCTTTGTGAACAAAGCCTTTCTTGAGTGTCTTGGTCATGTTCTTGACGTACGCCGGCGGAAAGCAGAGAAATATGACGGTCATCGAACCGCCCACAACCATGATGAGACTGGGCACATCGATAAAAATGCCCAGCCCACCGCCGGCCATCATCGCCCACAGAATCAGCGCCCACGTCCCTATAAGCCCAAAAACGGTTCCCAGATCCATTGCGTACCTCTAGCGCCGATGGCTCAACGCCCCTTACAGGCATTCTTATCGGTCTGATACGCGGATAACTTTGGAATTCGACCCACGCGATACCGAATCGATCGCCGGGCAGGAGGGCTTCGGGTGCGAACGCGCCCATACAACCGCTGGACATACCCTACTTCTCGGATCTTGCCGGGTACCTGAGCAGGTCAACGTCCGTTACCGGCTTGCATGATCTGGCACCTGATCAAATGCTCAGTCATCCACCACCGCGCCGTACTTGCGACGGCGACGGGCATATGCTCGGATCGCTTCGTGGAGCCGCTGGACGGTGAAGTCAGGCCAACACACATCACTGACATACAACTCGGCGTAGCTAATCTGCCAGAGAAGATAGTTGCTCACGCGCATTTCCCCAGCCGTACGGATCATTAAGTCCGGATCGGGCAGTCCGGTGGTGTACAGATGGTCAGACACTGTCTGTTGGCTAATCTGGTCGGGAGCGAGCTTCCCAGCCTTGACGTCTCGGGCGATCGAACGAACCGCATCAGTAATCTCCGTGCGGGAACCATAGTTGATCGCCAAGGCCAACGTGAGGCCGGTGTTTCTTTTTGTCGTTTCGATGGTGAGATCCAGCTCATCTAACACCCGCGAGGGCAGACCCTGCCGACGGCCGACTTGGACGAAACGAACGTTATTATCCATCATCTCCTGACGCTCGGCGATGAGGTACTTCACGTATAGCCCCATGAGAAATTCAATCTCATCGGCGGGTCGCTTCCAGTTTTCTATCGAGAAGCTATAGAGCGTCAACACGTCCAGATCGAGTCGGGCGCATTCAGTGACAATGGCACGGACAGCCTTAGCGCCTTCCTGGTGCCCGAACATGCGGGGCTGGTCACGTTGCCGTGCCCACCGGCCATTGCCGTCCATAATGATCGCAATGTGACGCGGCAGCACCTGACACGGCAGCCCCAGCCTGGCCAACGACTGGGCGGTCTGCTGTGCGCGGCTTTCCGCGATGGAGCCGGCCACAACGGCGGCGCCCGAGGTCTGACGGCTAGATGCGGCCCCCGTAGCCTGAGAAACCGATTGAGTCGAACGACTGACCATACTCACCTGCTGCGACGCGAAAGTCGGTTGTCACAACCCACCATCGCCTTACCTGACAATCACCTGATCGCGTTTCGGACCGACGCTAATCATACGCACTGGTACACCAACGTGCTCTTCGATTCGTTGTACATAGGCCCGTGCCGGCCGGGGCAGTTGATCAAATCGACGGCAATCATGGATCTGTTGCTCAAACCCTGGCAGTTGCTCATACACCGGCTGGACCTCGTGAAGATTGCTGCCTCCTTGAGCCGGAAACACGTCAAACGTCCTCCCTGTTGCGTCAGTGTAACCGCTGCAGAGTTTAAGTTGATCCAAACCCGCCAGGACATCCAACAGTGTCAAACAAATCCCTGTCACACCGTTCAGCCGCACGGCGTACTTTAAGGCCACCAGGTCCAACCAACCACAACGCCTCGGCCGGCCAGTGGTCGTACCGTACTCGCGCCCCGTCTGGCGGATTCGCTGCCCGACCGCATCGTGCAGTTCCGTGGGCATCGGCCCGCCTCCCACACGGGTGCTGTAAGCTTTGACCACCCCCAACAGCGTCGTGAGATGGCGACCAGGCACACCCGTGCCCGCGTAAATGCCCAGCGAAGAGCAGTTGCTGCTGGTCACAAACGGATAGGTCCCATGATCGATATCGAGCAGTGTGGCGTTGGCTCCCTCAAAAAGGACCCGTTGACCCGCGTCCATAGCGTCATGCAAAAGCCGTGTCGTGTCACAGATGTGTGACCGTAACAACTGACCATATTGCTGATATTGATCAATCATCTCCTGAGCATCAAACGCCTCAAAGGCTTGCCCGCATTGTTCGGCCAAACAGCCCAGCAGTAAATTCTTAATCGCCACAATGTGGCGCAACTTCTGACTGAGCCTTTCACCGTCCAGAAGCTCGCCGACGCGTACCGCGGTGGACCGCAACGCTTTATCCGCATAACAAGGGCCGATCCCGCGACCGGTTGTGCCGATCTTCGCGTCGTCGCCGCGGGCCGTGGTCAACGCACGCTCGTACAAACGGTCTTGGAGGTGGTGATATGGAAACACCACGTGAGCGGCGCTGCTGATGCGAAGGTGGTCTGCGACCACGACGCCTCGCTGCCGCAGCCCTTCAATTTCTCCCACCACGACCGCGGGGTCGATCACCACGCCGTTACCGATCACGTTGAGCTTGTCGCGGTAAAGAATGCCCGAAGGAATTAGGTGCAGCGCATAGCGGTCGGGACCGACCTGAACAGAGTGACCGGCGTTGGCGCCCCCGTTGTACCGCACCACCAGGTCAAATTCTGCAGCGATCAGGTCAACGACCTTGCCTTTGCCTTCGTCACCCCACTGAAGGCCGACCACCGCGCAGTGGCTTGTGCCTAAATCAAACCGACCGTGCGGCGCACGGCCTGTCGTCGGTTGAACTTCTGAATGTTGTGTCATATTAACTGGCCCACACACCGCAGAACCAGGCCATTCCCATCCATGCTGCCACCCGTCTGCCGGCCAACGGTTCGAGCGATTAATTTTACCACAGCGATAGACGGCATGATCCCACGCTCGACAGGGCCTGAAGCCGTCCGAGGCCCCCGGGCCGTCCCCTAAGCCCCGAAAGATGTATCCATATCCTTCGCAGCCTGGATAAACGGATGCGAAAGAGGCACCAATCGCTGTTTGTGTGCCACGTTTAATAGGTCAATATGGGTCACCGTTCGACCGCTCATCACCACCATACGGTTCTGTTGACCGGCCATCAAAGCGGTAATCGCCGCGTGGCCGAATTCGGTGGCCAATAGTCGGTCTTCAGGCACGGGCGTGCCACCTCGTTGAATGTGGCCCAGAACTGTGGTTCGCGACTCAATGCCCGTCTTCTGCTCAATCTGGTCTGCGATCACTCTGCTGATGCCACCCAGACGTATGGGATCTGGGCTGAGAGGATCATGCCGGTCAACCACCTGTTCGCCCTCAATCGGCTTGGCGCCTTCCGATACGCAGATGATGCTAAAGCGCTTTCCGTGCTCGGATCGATCGACAACCTTGCGACACACAACATCGATATCAAACGGAATTTCCGGCAAAAGAATAATATCAGCCCCCGATGCGACACCGCTGTGCAAGGCGATCCAACCGGCGTTTCGTCCCATCACTTCCACCAACATCGCCCGATGATGGCTGGCCGCCGTGGTGTGAATTCGGTCCAGCGCCATGGTGGCGACGTAACGTGCCGTTGGAAATCCAAAAGTGATGTCTGAACCTTCCAGATCGTTGTCGATGGTCTTGGGCACGCCAATACAATTAATGCCCCGACGAACAAAATGGGACGCGACAGCCATCGTCCCATCTCCCCCGATCACAATCAGCGCATCTAATTTACGGATTTGAATGTGCTCGATGACACGATCAGATACGTCGCGAATCTCGGTTTTCCCGCCCACGGAGATGGGATAACGGGTCGGATCACACCTGTTGTTTGTACCCAGAATGGTGCCGCCCAGCGTCAGGATATTGCTCACAGCACCGGCAGTCAGGATCTGCATCCGATTCTCGATCAAGCCCTGAAAGCCGTCTTCGATTCCGTAAACTTCCAGCCCGTATCGGAATATGGCCGTCTTGGTTACCGCACGGATCACCGCGTTGAGACCCGGACAGTCTCCTCCGCCGGTCAGTACACCAACGCGGCTGATTTTCTTTGTCATGAGGCTATTGCTCCTATCTTAACTATTGCTCATCCCCACCCACTGCAGTAGTCGGCGGCAGGAATATCGATAAAATAATGAAGAAAATGGTCTCTGCACACACCACCACATCGTTAAGCGGTTCACACACGCCGCCGGTTATAAGGAACACGCGCCATGATCTACTCCAATGCCTGCGCTTACGCAATCCGGGCGATATCTCGACTGGCCATGCTTCGTCCAGATGGTTACGTTCTGTTAGACGAGTTGTGCGAGGGTACCGATCTGCCTCGCCATTTTGTCGCGAAAATTTTTCAGGATCTCGTCCGAAAGGGTATTCTCAGCAGCGCCAAGGGGCGTGGCGGCGGGTTCGCGCTGGCAAGGACGCCCGATAAAATCACACTCTACGATATCGTAGCAGTGATCGACGGTATTGAGCAGCTTGATCACTGCGTGGTTGGCTTGGCCCTCTGCGACGACAAGCAGCCCTGCCCCCAACACGAATATTGGAAAGATATCCGTATTCAGCTAAGGCATTTCCTGCAAAAAACCACACTGGCAACGATGAGCCAAACGCTCAAATGCAAGCTTGAATTGATGGGCGCTCCGTTGCCGGCATTGGTCAGCAAGTCCAAACCGCTGGCAAACAAATGCCAATGATGAGCGACGTCCATTTGCGTGTGCGTCGGAGATGCACGATAGAGCCCCTAAACAGGATGAATTCGTGGTCTGGAGACCGGCGCAGACGATATCGCGGAATGCCGCCTCGATGCAGACCGACGTCATGATTCAGCCGGACGATGACAGAAGCTGGTTCCAAAAGAGGGCTTGATGCGTCTCTGTCGAGACTGTTCTGACAATTCGCAGATTTCTCAACGCGCTATAGATGAATCTGACTGGGTATGACTCAGATATTTAACGGCTGGGCTAGACCCGTTTCGCCCCATCATGGGACACCATGGCCACAACGACATCAGCCGTCTGTGAACACAAAAGCAGCGTCATTTCATGGACCACAGACACTTGACAAAGTGGTACTGCTCTGACACACTAATTGTTTCAATAGAGGGAGAAATGAGGGGGTATCGTGGAATACAAGATTAGCGACGAATTTCAAGGAAGAGGTGACGACACGGACGTAATGGAACTGAGAAAGCCAACGCGGAGGTGGAAACAGATTGTGTCATACCTTCAAGCCCGTTGGTCACGGGCACGGTGAATCGTCCTTTAGACTATTGAGCCTTCAGAAGAGGACAAAAAATGACCCCAAGGCGTCTGACACGTCTTGAGGCCTTCAAGCAATGGGTCGGGTGGTCCGGTCCATAGCCCGCGTCGTCATGGGACAGCAGCGACGCGGGTTTTTTTATCGGCACATCTTATGTTAATTTAGGTAATTATTGCTTCTCATGCAACAAGATTCAGCACAAATGCCTAAATCAAATCTGCAAGCGCCATTGCCTTGATCAATAAACTATTAATTAACGTTTATTTACAAGCCGATCATGGGGACAAATTTATTTGGTCATTGCACGTCCAATGAAACGATATCCGCTCAACCTCCTCCGGCGCTTTCCTTGGACAAGCCGACCTTCGGAAGCTTCACGGTGGCGACCATGAGGATGCCTGGACGGTGGCGCAGCCGGTTCAAAAGGGAAGCAGGCGCGTCGGCGTCGATTTTGATCACCATCAACGCGGTGCTGTCGCGGCGGCTGATGGCCATGTCGGCGATGTTCACCTGAGCTTGCCCCAACTCGTTGCCCACCAGTCCGACCATACCCGGCATGTCCTGATTGAAAATCAGCATCATGACACCCGAAGGTACAATATCCATCCGGTATCCATCGATCTCCACGACGCGCGGCTGCATATCGTGGTACACCCGCCCGACGATCCGGTGCGACTGCCCTCCACCGTCCAACTGGATGGCCAGCTGTGGTCCCTCAAGCTTTCCTTCTTCACTGGTCACGGTTCGTAGCGCGATGCCGCGTTGTTCGGCCACGTGGCGGACGTTTACGATATTCAATGGGATATCCATGTGACACCGCAACAGTCCAACGAGGGCCATTCGCTCAATCATGCTCGCTGCGGCGGTCAGAGCTTGACCAGAAAACTCGAAAGTCACTTGGGCGATACCACCGGTCACGACGGGACTGATGAGGCAGGACATGCACTGAGCAAGGTGAACAAAACGCTCTTGGATCGGCGTCAGATCCATGCGTAAGCCGCCAGCGTTGACCGCGCCACGAATACCATCCCCGCGCAGATACGCCAAAAGCGAAGCCGCCGCGTCGACACTTACGGCGGTCTGCGCTTCGACCGTACTGGCCCCCAAGTGAGGTGTGACGAGAATACGATCATGCCCGCGTAACGGACTGTCGGAAGACAGAGGCTCCGTCGCGAACACATCCAATGCCGCACCGCCGCACTGTCCTGACGCGACAGCGTCGACGAGAGCCGACTCGTCAACGATCCCCCCGCGGGACGCGTTGACCACCAGCACACCCCGGCGACACAGCCCAAACGTCTGCTGGGACAACATCCCGCGGGTCTGATCATTCAGCGGCACGTGAAACGTCAGGATGTCGACTTGAGGCAGCAGCTGATCGAATTGGCCAAACATCTTAACGCGGCCATCCATTGCAGACGGTGCGTTTATAAAGGGGTCATGGGCGATCACCTGCATGTCAAAAGCCATCGCCCGCTGGGCCACAGCCTGACCAATCCGACCGAACCCGATGACACCCAGCGTCTTGCCCGACAGCTGCCTGCCCTGAAACTTCTGGCGATCCCAACCGCCCTCTGACATCGTCTTGTAAGCTTGACCAATATGGCGCACCAGCGACATCATCAATGCAAACGCGTGCTCAGCAGTGGTGATGGTGCTGGCTTCGGCCGAATTCATGACCAGGATACCGGCGGCGGTTGCCGCCTCGAGATCGATGTTATCCACGCCAACACCCGCTCGCGCAACGGCTCTGAGCCGACCAGGGTTTGCAAGCACCTTCGCGGTTACTTTCACGCCACTTCGCACAATCAAGCCGTCATGTTGACCCACCATGCCCGCGAGCTGATCTTCGGATAGTCCCGGCTGATTTACCAACTCGGCATCAGGTTGGGATCGGACGAAGTCCAAGCCCTCCTGTGCCAGCTTATCAGCAGCAAGTATCTTAAATTTGTCGGACATACAACGCCTTTGACAATCGCACGATCAATCATTGGTAACAACCGGCACTCCAATCCCGATGACCGCGCTACATTTTCATCCCCAACGGGTGATCCTTACTTCACCAAAGCACGAAACGCATCGCCGGCCACCTCGATGGTCTGATCGATACAAGCTTGGTCATGCTCGGTACTGATAAACCACGTCTCGAATGGGCTCGGTGGCAGCATTACACCGTGATCTAACAAGTAACAAAAGAAGGCGGCAAATGCGTCTCGATCACAGGACAGCGCCTGCTGATAATTTTCAACCGGCTGATCCGAAAAGAAGCAGCACACCATCGACCCCACCTGCGAACAAGCCACGTCGATACCGACTTCTGCTGCCTTTCTGGCTAGACCTTGTATCAGCGTCGCCGCAGCAGCGTTGAGCTGATCGTACACCCCTGGCTTACCCAACGCCTCCAGCGTCGTGATCCCTGCCGCCATGGCCAACGGGTTTCCGCTTAGTGTCCCAGCCTGATAGACCGGTCCATCTGGGGCCATGTGGGCCATCAAATCGGCCCGGCCACCGTAAGCGGCGCACGGCAATCCCCCACCGATGATCTTGCCCAGACACGTCAAGTCTGGCTTGACCCCGTAGAGTGATTGGGCGCCACCATAGGCGACGCGGAATCCCGTCATCACTTCGTCAAAGATCAACAGCGCGCCGTGCCGGTCACAACGCTGACGAAGGCTTTCGAGAAACCCTTCTCGGGGCGGTACACAGCCCATATTTCCGGCGATCGGCTCGACGATCACCCCCGCCACGGCGCCGTCGTGGATGGCAAACCAACGATCGACCGTTTCAATATCATTAAATGTTGACAACAGAGTGTCTTGTGTCACTGATCTGGGCACGCCAGGCGAACTGGGGACCCCCAGCGTGGTCGCCCCGCTGCCGGCCTGAACCAGCAGTCCATCGCTGTGGCCGTGATAACACCCGGTGAATTTAACGATCTTGTCTCGACCGGTCACCGCGCGGGCCAGCCGAATGGCCGACATGGTCGCTTCTGTGCCGCTGTTGACAAATCGGATTCGTTCGATCGAGTCCACCGCGTCGACAATCAGCTGTGCTAACGTTGTCTCGGCCTCGGTCGGCATACCGAAACTGACCGATCGCAACGCAGCCTTGTTCAGCGCCGCCAGAACGACGTCAGGAGCGTGCCCAAGGATCGACGGTCCGTAACTCCCTACGTAATCAATGAATTCATTGCCGTCGACGTCAGTCACCCACGCCCCTTTTCCTTCGCGGATCACCACCGGGTCCCGTCCCACCGCTCGATAGGCGCGCACCGGCGAGTTGACACCTCCAGGCATCAGGCGTCGTGCCCGCTCAAATGACTGACGGGACTGTTGATAACGATCTGTGGGGATCTTGACCGCATTCATGGACCCGGTAGTGTAGCACGTTCGGGGTCTCCCATTGCCAGCCCCTTAGCAAATCGCTACAATCTCACCGTTGTCGAGACGGAGTTTGATCCGAATCGGGCTAAGCAAAGACGAAAAAAGACTGGACCTAAGCGTTCCATGACAATCACAGCGGAAAAGAAGACCCAACTCATCAGTGACTACCGTCGTGGTGACGCCGACACCGGGTCACCTGAGGTACAGGTTGCCTTACTGACCGAGCGGATCACCCGACTGACCGATCACTTGCGGACGCACAAGCATGACTACGCCTCCCGGCGGGGTTTGTTGATGATGGTCAGCAAGCGCAACCGTTTGCTTCGGTACCTATCTGGCAAAAACCGAGCGTCTTACCAGGCGCTTATCGGACGGTTGGGCCTGCGGAAGTAATAGTCAAGTCCCTTCGCCGAGCCTCCCGATCGTTCGGGATAGGGGCAGACGGCAGTGGGCTCTGCGCACCGCATCGTTTGTGTTTGTGCGCTAAGCCTTCTGTCTTCTGCTTCCTCGGAGGGTCGGAGGGTAAATGGGGTGAAGGATTGCCCTAGCGGCGGTCAATCGCCAGGTTCTTGTTTACAATTTTGTCCCAAGAGGAAAGCAGCATGACCATCAGCAGAGTCGAATTAGAGATCGGCGGACGCACACTTAGTATTGAAACCGGCAGGCTGGCTAAGCAGTCCGACGGAGCGGTGGTGGTTCAGTTTGGCGAAACCGTCGTGCTTGGCACGGCCGTTCGTTCCGCGCCACGCGAAGGGATCGATTTCTTTCCACTAACAGTCGATTATCGCGAAAAACTTAACGCCGCCGGCAAGTTTCCCGGTGGCTTCAGGAAACGAGAAGGCGCTCCCAATCAGAAAGAAATTCTTACCATGCGAAACATCGACCGCCCCATTCGGCCGTTGTTTCCAAAGGGATTCTATGACGAAGTCCAGATCCAATGTTGGGTCCTGGCGGCCGATGGTCAGAATGAGCCGGACGTGCTGGCAGGTATCGCAGCCTCGGCGGCGTTGGCGGTCAGCTCGATCCCTTTTCAGGGCCCTGTGGGCAACGTGCGTGTTGGACGGGTCGACGAACAGTACGTCATCATGCCAACGGTCGCGCAGAGCGCTTATAGCGACCTGGACATGCTCTTGTGTGGCCATCATGACGGTCTAAACATGATCGAAGTTGGCGCCCACGAACTGCCGGAAGACATCGTGGCCGGTGCCCTTGAATTTGGTCACGATTTCGTCAAACAAATCACCACCAAAATCCAAGAGTTGGCCACACAAGCTGGCAAAGAAAAAGTGTCCGATCTTATCCTTCCAGCGGCTGACGTAGCTCAAGCGGTGCAGGACAAACTCTCCGGACCACTGAAATCTGCCAAGACCTCGCCCGGCTCCAAACTGGATCGCCAAGAGGCAGTCAATGGCGCGATCAAACAGTTTCTGGATCAGCAGTTCCCTGAACCTGGCGAAAACGCCACACTCGCCCAGCACCGCCACTGGCAGCAACAGATCAAAGACGCCAAACTGGCGATCCATGACCTTGAAGAGCAACTCACTCGCGAGATTATCAGAGGAGGTGCCCGTACCGACGGCCGGGCGTTTGACCAACTGCGACCGATCTCCTGCGATGTTGACATTCTGCCGCGCGTCCATGGCTCAGGTTTGTTTACGCGTGGTGAAACCCAGGCATTGGTCACGGTGACCCTGGGTACAGGCCGGGATGAACAGATCGTCGACGGGTTGGGCGAGGAATACTCAGAAAAGTTTTATCTCCACTACAACTTCCCACCCTTTTCCGTCGGCGAAGCCAAACGGATCACCGGCCCCAGCCGCCGGGACATCGGCCATGGCATGCTTGCTCAGCGGGCGCTACAGCCGGTGCTCCCGCCAGTGGAAAAGTTTCCGTACACCGTCCGAGTGGTTAGCGACATCCTTGAGTCCAATGGCTCGTCGAGTATGGCCTCGACCTGCGGCGGGACACTGGCTCTGATGGATGCAGGTGTACCGATTAAAGCCGCGGTCGCTGGCATTAGCATCGGAATCATCAGCGGCAACGACGGAGACGGCCAGGACGTGTACCTGACAGATATCCAGGGTGAAGAAGACCATTTTGGAGATATGGATTTCAAGGTCGCCGGTACACGCGATGGCATCACCGCCATCCAGCTTGACCTTAAGATCCGAAGTTTGAACATGTCGCAGATCCGTCAGACTTTCGAACTGGCTAAAACAAACCGTTTGCAGATCATTGACATGATCGAATCGCAGATCCCGGCGGCCCGCAACGAGATCAGCAAGCATGCCCCGCGGTTGCTGTCCATTTCCATCCATCCGGACAAAATTGGGCGTCTGATTGGGCCGGGCGGCAAGACCATTCGCATGCTCGAAGAAACCACCGGCGCCAAAATCGATATCGAAGAGGACGGTACGGTCTACCTCTCGGCCGTCGGTGCTGGCAAGGCCGAACGCGCTTTGGAAGAAGTTGAGAAACTGTGCGCTGAGGTCAAGGTGGGTCAGACCTACACCGGAAAAGTCTCTTCGGTCAAGGATTTTGGAGCGTTTATTGAGATCATCCCAGGCCAGGATGGCCTGTGTCACATTTCGGAGTTGTCCGATGGCTACGTGGACAAGGTTAGCGACGTGGTCAAAGTGGGTGACTCGATCCGTGTGAAGGTCCTGTTGATCGACGATCAGGGACGAGTGAAGCTGTCTCGAAAGGCAGTGTTGCGCGAAGAAAGTAAAGCCCCCGTTGCGGTCGAAGATTAGAGGCCCGCGACTGGCGGAGGTTCGGCGCTCAACGATGGCGTGGTTTTGGATTGGATTTGCCGTTGGCATGGTGCTGACGGCACTCTTGGCGACTCTGGTCGTAGGGCGTGCGATCCGGCGGGCCCGGCGACTGGAGCGACGGGCCCGAGCTACCGACCGGTTGGCCGAGCTGGGCATGCTCACCGGTGGCTTGGCCCATGAGATCAAGAACCCCCTCTCGACGGTCGGCCTGAACATCCAACTGCTCCAAGAAGACTTGAGTGCCGTCGCGTCACAGGTCGCTGGCACGGGTCCGGTTCGGGAACAAATTGGCAGGATCCAGCGCCGCTTTGAGTCTCTGGCACGAGAGACTCACCGCGTCCGGGACATCCTCGAAGACTTTCTCCGATTCGCCGGCCGGCTCCAGCTCGACCGCCTTCAGACCGACATCAACGCGATGATCAATGAGCTGGTTGATTTTTTCGCGCCCCAGGCCCAGGCCAGCCGCGTTCACCTGCGGACGCAGCTAAAAGCTCAGCCACCGATGCTCTGGGCCGATACGAGCCTTCTCAAACAGGCCCTGCTCAATCTGGTCATTAATGCCACCCAAGCTATGGCCCGAGCCCGAGAACAGAACCAGCCAAGTGGCGGTAGCGACGAATTGATCATTCGCACAGAGCGTGGCCGTGTACACGGTGAAGAAGAGATCCGTATTTACGTCACCGACACCGGTCCGGGTATCGAATCAGATAAGCTCGAAAAAATATTTCGCCCCTATTATTCGTCCCAGAGAGGCGGTACGGGTTTAGGTTTACCCACGACCCGCCGGATTATTGAAGAACACGGCGGGACTGTGACCGTGCACTCTGAGCTTGGTCGCGGTACGGAGTTTACTGTCACCCTACCGGTGGAAGAACCGACCTTACCGCACGGGGACACCGAACCGGAAAAGCCCACTATTTCGTGATCGGTCCTGGAACACCCCGGGGACCTCGACGGCCGGTCGCCCAAAGCTGCGGCGACTTTCTCGCCTTCTGTGAAAGCCCGTTTCTTGTCAAGGTTCGCCATGAGTCTTTTGACCGTAAACCCGATCTCCCAAACAGGGGTAGCCCAAGTGGGTGATTCGAGAACGTGACGACTGGCCCACCTAACAAGAGTTGCGTAGCCGCGCTCAGATAGATAACAATCCTTAAGTGGTGGGGTCCGGCCCGATGTTTGTGTCCGTGAAAATGGGACCCACCCTCGGCACGATCGCTAGGCTCAAAAGATCTGTCAGCTATTTTCTAATGCCATGTCACGAACACCGATCCGCATTTTGCACCTATCCGATTTCCATATGAGCCAAAAGCACAGATGGGATTCGGATCCGGTCATGAACGGCCTGGCCCACACCATCAGCCAACTGGTCCACCACGGACAAGCTCCCGACGTGGTCGCCATGACCGGCGACCTGGCTGACAAGGGTCAAGAAAGCGATTATCAGGAAGTCCACCGCTGGCTACACCATGGACTTCGCCCTGCTCTGCCACCGCAATTCCCAAACAGCCACATTCTGATGGTCCCAGGCAATCACGACGTGGACCGTCATGCCATTAAAACGGCCGCTGGTTCGATGCAGGCCTTCTTGCTGCGAGCGACTTCACAGGCAGCAATCGCGGAGGTCATGACCGATCCCGACGAACGTGCCGTATTGCTCAAACGACATGAAGCCTATCTGCGATTCGTCAACGCGAACAGGGATACCGAATCCCCGTTAACCGTCCCCTGGTGGTCCGAGACGCTTGACATACGAGGATTCCGTGTCCATTTCGTTGGCCTATGCTCGTCGTGGATGTCCCATGGTGATCAAGACCATGGCAAGCTGTTGATCGGTCGTTGGCAAACAAACGCTGTCCTGAACGGCACCACCACGGCCGACGCCCGCGTGGTGCTAGTCCACCACCCATGGTCGTTCTTAGCGGAATTTGACGCCAGTGAAATTGAACAGACGATTCACCAAAAATGCGATATCCTCCTACGCGGACATCTGCATCGCCAGCAATCTCGCGTCCTACACGACCCCGACAACGCTTGTTTAGAGCTGGCCGCAGGCAGCGCCTACGACGGGTCCAGATATTCCAACGCCTTCCAGTTGATCGAGCTGAACCCGCACACCCAAGCGGTGCGGGTTCACTACCGTGTCTGGGATAAAGGCCAATGGATCCCTGATCGCAACGCCTATCAGGCCGCACCCGACGCCGCGGCAACTTTTTCGTTGACCGGGTCAGTCACAGGTGCCGGCATCGAGGTCCCGGACCGACAAGCCAATCCAGCCCGGTACCTGCAGCATCTCAAAGACCGAGTCAGCCACATTGACATCCGCGGTTTGCAGGTCGGCAGCGGCAAGGCCCAGAGCTTCCCGATCGACCAGTTGTACATTCCACTGACCACCACGGACGCCCAACGAACACCAACACCCAACGAACAATCGTCCCGGCAGGAAAACCCTCCGGATCGAATTGAATTGAATCGGGCTCTGGAGCATCGACGCCTCGTGATTGTCGGTGACCCTGGCACCGGTAAGACCACGTTCCTGCATCATATTGCGCTTTCGCTCTGTCGCCATTGGCTTGAAAACTCAGCCGATTGTGACAACCTGCTGCCGGGACCAAAAGAATCGCTGCCCGTCCTGATCCGGGTGGCGTCACTGGCCGAACACATCCGCGTGGCAAAAAGCCACAACGACGCCCCCACCACCCACCAGACGCCTGCCTGGCTGGTTCACTTCGTCGCCGCGGAATGTAAGGAACGTGGTCTGAGCCTCGACGAATCATTTTTTCAGAACCAGCTGTGCCAAGGAACCGCGACGATCCTTATCGACGGTTTAGACGAAGCGCCCACTCGGCAAGATCGCCAAACGGTCGCCGCAATCGTCAACGACGCGGCGATGGCATATAAGGATTGCCGTTTCATCGTCACGAGTCGGCCCGCGGCGTACTGCGGACGGACCGTCCTTTCAGATTTCCAGCAGGTTCAGATCAGTCCGTTAGAAGACGCTTCGATCGAGACGTTCCTGGATCACTGGTGCAGGGCGTTATTCCCCAATCGTCACACCGAAGCGCAGCGTCACCTGACGGCACTGCTCAGTGCACTGCAGAGCCGGTCAGACATCCGGCGATTGGCCCGAATTCCGGTCATGCTCACAGCGTTAGCGGTCGTTCACTGGAACGAAAAGCGTCTGCCCGAGCAACGGACGGATCTTTACGAATCGATTATGACTTGGCTGGCACGGTCCAGAGAGCAGAGACCTGACCGGCCAAGCCCTGAACAATGTGTTGCATTACACGGGAACCTGGCTCTGGCGATGCAAGTCCACCCTCGGGGACGTCAGGTGCAGGTGCCGAGGTATTGGGCGGCAAAAGAAATCGCGCCTCACTCACCTGTCTGGCGACAGATCGAAGATCACGATGAACAGGTCGCAGCCGCAGACGCGTTCCTCCAAGCCGACGAGATGGACAGCGGCATCGTCGTCGCCCGTGGCGACCACATCCGCTTCTGGCACCTGACGTTTCAAGAGTACCTCGCCGCACGGGCTTTGGCCGCCCGTGAGAACCCGCGTAAGCAGCTATTGGCCAGTACCGATATCTACAAGCCTGAATGGCGCCAGGTCATCTTGTTGCTCGCCGGTGTGCTTGCCAACCAAGACATCGAGCGTGTCGATAGTATGTTTTCGGCCATACTCGACCAGCTGGCCAGCGATGCTCGCTTGGCCGACCAAGCCCAATGTGTCGGTTTGCTGGGTTCGGCAATACAGGACCTGGCAGCGATCGGCTACCAGCCAGTGGATCGCCGCTATCAGCAAACCCTTGAAGCGGTTATGGATATCTTCGACACAAAAAAATCGGCAACTGTACCTGTCGATCAGGCCATCACGGCCGCCGAAGCGCTGGGCCAATCGGGCGATCCGCGGTTCGCCGAATCCAATCAGGGCAGCCATTGGGTGGCCATCGAAGCCGGTTCGTTCTTCATGGGCGCTCAGAAAGGTACCCATACTCAACCCAACTTTGACACCGAAGCTCACTCGGACGAATCGCCGGTGTACAGAGTGACGTTGGGTGCGTACACAATCGGTCGTTACCCGGTGACCGTCTACCAATACCAACGGTTCATCGATTCCGGGTGCTATCACGACGATCGTTTCTGGCAGATGGGTGGTTTCGGTCAACAGCAGATGCCCAAGGATTGGGATGAACAGAAACGACACCCCACCCGGCCCGTCGTGGGCGTCAGTTGGTTTGAAGCCTCGGCATACGCTGCCTGGGCGGGGTGTCGTCTTCTCACCGAAGCCGAATGGGAACGGGCAGCAAAGGGAGCTGACGATCGAAAGTACCCTTGGGGTGACGACGCACCCAACGACAAATTACTCAACTACAACATGAACGTGCGTCAACCGACCCCTGTGGGTATTTACCCACAGGGGGCTACGCCGGACGGCATCGTGGACATGGCCGGTAACGTCTGGGAATGGTGCAACGATTGGTACGACAAGTATCCCACGGACCAGACCACCGACCCGAAAGGCCCGACAGACGGCAAATCTCGTGTGTTACGTGGCGGATCATGGAGCCGTGATGCGGCCCTCTGCCGGTCAACGTGCCGCATCTACGGCACACCTGATCTACGGCATCTGCTTATCGGCTTCCGCGTCTCAATGTGACCAGCGCACCAGATGTCGATGGTAGGACATCACATCGTGGCCAAGACGAGCATTCGTATTGGCTTCTACGTCGCTGCCATCGCACCCTCGAAAGTGGTGTCGTCCGCCCCTTTTGGCAATGTCATCGACCGGAAGTTGGCACGATTCAGCAGATGGAAAATGTCACCGCCCGGTACCATACGTAGCCTACGGGCAGCGAAGCGGGCAGACATCAAGGCCTTAGACTAACTGTCTACTGTAGGTTTATCTGCCTGCGGAAGAAATCAAATTTCATGGCCTGTTTGGCCCGCCATAGCGTCTGTTCGGCCACGGCGTTGGCCCGGCAGGTACCGTCAAAAAGAACCTGCATGACCCGGTCAGGGTCTGCTTCGAGTTCGTGGCGGCGCTGTCGTATCGGATCCAAAAACGCATTGATCACCTCAGCCAATCGGCGCTTGCACTCGCCGTCGCCCACCTTGCCTTGACGATATCGTTCCTTGAGATCGCAGACCTGATCCTTATCCGGGTTAAACACGTCGTGATACTCCCACAACGGGTTACCTTCGATCACACCCGGGTCATCGGCGTTCATTCGGCCGGTGTAAATCCGGTTGCATTTTTTCTGGACCTGTTTGGGACTGTCACTTAAAAACACCGCGTTACCTAGCGACTTGCTCATCTTGTTTTTGCCGTCGATGCCAGACAAGCGTGCCACGCGCCCGACCATCGCTTTGGGGACGGGGAAAACACCCTTTTGGCCATGCGCCGTGTCTTGGGCTTGCGGATCGATCCCGCAATAAACAATATTGAACCGCCGAGCAATCTCACGGGTCATCTCGACGTGCGGCACCTGATCCTGCCCCACGGGTACCGCCTGTGGTCGAAATGCCAGGATATCGGCCACCTGTCCCACCGGGTACATCAAGAAACCAAACGAGTAGTTGTCGCCCAGCTCCTTCATGACGATCTCGTCCTTGACGGTGGGGTTGCGCATCAGCCGCCCGTAACCCAGCAACATGGCGAAATACCACGAGAGCTCCGCAATCGCCGGCACCTCGCTTTGAACAAATATTGTGGATTTTTCTGGATCGATCCCCGCTGACAGGTAGTCTAGGGCTATTTCCAAAACATCTTGACGCACCGCCGCTGAATCCTCAGCTCGGGTTGTCAGAGCGTGGGTGTTGGCAATGATCACAAAGCAGTCGTGGCTGTCTTGAAGGGCCAAACGGTTCTCAATCGACCCGACGTAGTGCCCGAGATGTAATCTCCCCGTGGGCGTATCGCCGGTCAGGATCCGGGGTTTGAGACCCTTCGTCGCTTCGCTTCGGTCTGCCATGGCGGGGATGACGATTGACGATTCGGTTAGCGCTGCAGAAGCTGGAGCAT
The DNA here is from genome assembly GCA_965222495.1 of Phycisphaeraceae bacterium. Classification (GTDB taxonomy): domain Bacteria; phylum Planctomycetota; class Phycisphaerae; order Phycisphaerales; family Phycisphaeraceae; genus CBDCUA01. The sequence goes on from CBDCUA010000006.1 coordinate 1,134,190, forward strand.
CGTTCGAGCTCGGATCTGCTGGCGTTGGTTGGAAACGAACTGCTCGTCGGACGGCGTCATGCGACCAAGAGCTTCTTTGAGCTGAGCTTCGGCGGCGTCTCTGGTCATCTGCTCTAATGGCACCGCCTCACTGGCCACCAGCGACAACGCATCGTCCTTCATCTGCACAAACCCCCCGCCGACAAAAAACCAACGCGTCTGGCCGGTGCCTTCGGCCAGAGACGTACCGCTGTCTGCCGATCCCGACCGGACGATGTCCAGCCGAAGTGGCCCGTCACCGAGCGTCATTAACAGTGGTGCTCGGCCGGGCATGATGCCCAGTTGGCCATCCGCCGCCGGGATCGACGCATAGGTCAACTGCGCGTCAAGCAACAAGCTTTGGGGCGTCACAAGCGTGCATTGAAAGCTTCGAGCCACGTCGGGGCGCTCCTTATTGGAAAGAGAAAAGCAAGCAGATCTTATGGCCCGCGGTCACGCTGTCAACAGGCCCATATCGCCACGCCGCCGTTGATCACCCGTTCCCATCTACTCCGATGGGGGGGACGACGATCCTATGTTGTCGGGGCTATCATACCAATCTAGCTTAACCGTCGTACCCCATTTGCGAACGCGGAGATAGAACAAACAATGACTTATGACGATTTGGCTGTGTATAAAAACACGATGTGTATAAGCCAAAACAAACACACCGTTTATAATCATCACAAGGTGAAGCGAGGACCTCACCAGATCCAGCGGCGTTCGCTTCGGAACCTTCGTGGGGACCACCGACGCGGCCACAAGTCGTCAGTCGTCAGTATTGACCGGTGATCGAGCGAAGCGCCTCATCACCGCCAACAGATGCGGCTTGTTGATCGGCTTGGCCACGTAGTCGTTACAGCCTGCGTCGATGCATTGCTGTTGCTCACCGGGCATGGTGCTGGCGGTCAAGGCGATGATCGGCCCCTTATAGCCACGATCTCGAAGTAACCGTGTGGCGTGTCGACCGTCCATTCTGGGCATGTCGATGTCCATAAAAACAATGTCAAAGCTGCGATCGTTTCTCACGGCGCGAAGCGCCGCTGCGGCGCCCTGGCGGCCATCCATCGCGATCGTCACCTCCATACCGATGCTCTTGAGCTGGTGACTCATCAACCGCTGGATGGCCTCAGAATCGTCCACGAGAAGAACCCGCAATGACGCTAGCGATTCTGAGTTGTTAGGCATCCGTGTCCTTCCAACAAAAGTTTATCGACGCGCAACCGAGTGCCCAAAACCATCGCACGACGACCCTAACGCCTGATCACCCGCGTACACGATGGGTGCTTCAAGCAACGACCGTTTAACCTACAAACCACATACGCAGTATAATTCATCAACTTTTGCACGCCGCGGCGGTGGATGCGGCGCCCAAATGCTGTCGCAGGTATCGACCCGTATATGAGCGTGTCTTGGCTGCGACCTGTTCCGGAGTCCCTTCAGCGATGAGCGTGCCACCGCGGTCGCCACCCTCAGGTCCAAGATCGATCACCCAATCAGCGCATTTAATCACGTCCATGTTGTGCTCGATCACCACCAATGTCTGACCGCCATCGGCCAGTCGGCCCAGGACCGTTAGCAGCTTATCGATATCGGCAAAGTGAAGACCGGTGGTAGGCTCATCCAATATATACATCGTGTGTCCGGTAGATCGCTTTCCCAGCTCGGTGGCCAGTTTGACCCGCTGAGCCTCGCCACCCGAGAGCGTTGTCGAGCTCTGACCCAGTTGCACGTAGCTTAGACCCACGTCATCCATCGCATCTAACAACCGCTTGATCGCCGGAAAGGGATCAAAAAAATTCGTCGCCTCCTCGATCGTCATCGCCAACACATCGGCAATCGATTTTCCCTTGTAGCGGACCTCCAATGTCTCTCGGTTGTAACGATCGCCTTGACACTGATCACACTGCACGTACACATCGGGTAGGAAATGCATCTCGATCTTCTTGGTCCCCTGTCCTTGACAGGCTTCGCACCGACCCCCTTTGACATTAAAGCTGAATCGGCCCGGCTTGTACCCCCGGATCTTGGCTTCCTTCGTCTGAGCATAGAGACCGCGGATCACATCGAACGCCCCGGTGTACGTCGCCGGGTTCGAACGGGGCGTGCGACCGATCGGTGACTGATCGACCTCAATCACCCGGTCAATCGCCGCCAAGCCCAAGACCCGCTGGTGCGCCCCCGGTTTTTCTCGGCTTCCGTACAAATGACGCTTTGCTGCCCGCAGGAGAATCTGATTGACAAGTGTGCTCTTTCCAGACCCCGATACCCCAGTCACACACACAATCCCACCCAACGGAAACACAACATCCACGGACTTTAGGTTGTTTTCACGAGCACCTTTGACCAACAGCGGTTTCTTGTGATCCAACGTCCTGCGACACGGTGGAATAGCGATCACCCGCTTTCCGGTGAGGTATTGAGCGGTGATCGAATGGCCAACTCGTTTAACCCGACCGATCGGGCCCTGCGCCACCACCCGACCACCGTGACGGCCGGGGCCGGGGCCAATATCCACTAGCCAATCGGCGGCGTGGATCGTGTCTTCATCGTGCTCGACCACAAGCACGGAATTTCCGATATCGGTCAGGTGCCTAAGTGTTGCGATCAGCCGATCGTTGTCGCGTTTGTGAAGACCGATGGTCGGTTCGTCCAAGACATAGCAGCACCCCACCAAGCCAGATCCAACCTGCGTCGCTAACCGGATCCGTTGTCCCTCGCCGCCAGACAGGGTCGCTGTAGCCCGGTCTAGGGACAGGTAACCCAATCCCACACTATGCATGAACCCCAGTCTTGCCACAATTTCCTTAATAATCGGCGTGGCGATTTGGGTTCTTTCACCCGTCAGCCGCAGACGCTTGAAGAATGCGGTCGCCTGCTCAATGGTCATGGCCGTCAGATCGGCGATGCAGACCGGATCATCGTCCGCCGGCTCAAGGTAGACGCTCAACGCTTCGTGACGAAGCCGTGCACCGTGACAGGTTTCGCATGGCGCTTCGGACATGTAGTGGTGCAGACGAGCTCGAACATATTGGCTGTCGGTGTTGTTCCAACGGCGTTGAAGATTGGGAACAACGCCCTCAAACTGAAACCCCAACCGTTGAACGTCTCGGTCGGTCGTCCCGCCCATCAGCACGCGACGCACTGATTTGGGCAGCGCAGAGTACGGCGTTTGAGCGCTGACGCCGGCTTTGCGACAGAATCGCCGGATCAGACGGTTGTAGTAGATGTTCATCCGCTTTCCACTGTGCCGCCACGCATCTACGGCGCCCTGAGACAAGCTCACCGTTGAGTCGGGCACAATCAGGTCGGGGTCGAACTCGACGACTGTGCCCAGCCCACCGCACCCAGCACACGCGCCATAAGGGCTATTAAAACTAAACAACCTGGGCTCAAGCTCCTCCAGGCTGCATTCGGGATGGATGGGACAGGCGTAGTTCTCGCTAAAAAGTGTGTCTGACCAGGCATCGGGCTTTTCCGGGTCGGCCACGGCGATCACCACCAAGCCACCAGCGAGTTTGAGTGCCAGCTCAATCGCATCGGCCAGCCGAGAACGCACACCCACCTCGTCGTCGTGCGCCATCACAATCCGATCGATCACTGTTTCGATCATGTGGGCCTTGTAGCGATCAAGTTCCAACGACCGGGACTGACGCAGGTCCACGACTTGCCCATCGACGCGGCTACGGACGAAACCCTGCCGAATCATGGCGTCAAAGACCTCACGGTGATGGCCCTTTTTCCCCCGCACCAAGGGGGCCAACACCATGAGCCGGATACCTTCGGGCAACTTCCAGACCTGATCGACCATTTGGGTGGCCGATTGGCCGGTGATCGGTCGAGCACACCGGCGGCCGTGAGTGTCACGATGCCAACATCGCGGTGTGCCCGCCCGGGCAAACAGGAGGCGAAGATAGTCGTAGACTTCGGTTGTCGTCGCAACGGTCGAACGCGGATTGCTAGAAGCTGACCGCTGCTCGATCGCAATGGTCGGGGGCAACCCTTCAATGGCGTCGATTTCCGGTTTCTGTAGCTGATCAAGAAACTGGCGAGCGTAGGCCGAAAGGCTCTCGACATACTTTCGCTGCCCCTCAGCGTAGACCGTATCAAAAACCAAGGTGCTCTTACCGCTGCCAGATAACCCCGTCACGACGACCAAACGGTCACGCGGGATATCAATATCAACATTCTTTAGATTGTGCTCTCGAGCCCCTCGGATAGATATGGTCTTGCTGGCCATAGGATAAATACGCACTGCGTATTTTCTTTGCGTGTCAACGGTCTGTTAAACCTGTCATCGCAAGCCCATTTTTGGAAACACACACCCAAGAACTTCCTGTGTTGGGTATCGCCCCAAACGCGACGTCGAGCCATACCCCATACACCGAACGGCTTTCGATCACGCCACCGGAGGATGAATCGCAATATTATTCGTGATGGATACAAGCCTGGAACAATCGGCCGTCATACGTGCCCAATCGCTGCTGTCGGTCACCCACCTGCGGCTAACCCGCCACAGCATTCACAGCGTTGCAGACGTGTAGGGTAACAGAGCCATATAGCGTGCACGCTTGACGGCCTGGGCGGCCAATCGCTGCTCACGGGCCGATAGGCCGGTGCGCTTTCGTCCCTGGATTTTTCCGTTGGGTGTGAGCAACCGCTGGAGCACGTCCACGTTGCGATAGTCCACGTAGACCTCTCCGGTGCTGCTCCTTCTTGCGATTTTTAGTTTTGTCGACGGTGACGTACCAAATTGACTAAACTCTGCCATAAAGAATTACTCCGCCACGGGTAATGATCCCCGACGCCAACCGGTCGGGACGACGGAAACCCGGCAAACCCCAAATCATAGCCAAACCGTACGGACAAGCCAAATTCGCTAATCCACCGCTGGTGGTTATAGCCGATGCGCACGGTTCACCCCTCCCAGCTGTTGTCGGACGACGCCCACACCGCTGCTGACCCTCATGGGAACGAACGTCAAACGAGAGATGATCTCTGCGATCGGCAGGCCACGCAATTGTGACCGACATTGACTGAAAAACCAAACACTGCACCCAGGCGGCACACCAACACTCTTGTTCATCCTGCTGGCATCACAAATCGATCATCCAATCGTCCGTCACAGCACATCTGGTCCCAAACAGCGTCGCATCAGCGACGGACCTGGCGGGATTCAAGTCCTCAGTGGAACCGAAATGGTAAAATATGTCGTGTGGGCTTGTATCGGTGTATGGGTGGTCTGCAAGCACGAACCGTTCGCTTCTATAAAAAATGGAGATTGATATGAAGCGCGCCGCAATCGTCTTGAGTGTGACTATTCTGTTGGTTACGGGTTGTGAATACGATGACCCATTGACCACAAAACACAACATCCCAATTGATTCGGCCGTGCTTGGTTGGTGGGAGCTGCGCCCTGATGAAGGACAAGAACCAGACCCGGATGAACAAATGATGATTCTAAAGTATTCGGATACGGAATACGTGATTCACTATCCCGTGGGCAAAAATGGCATCTATTGGCGCGGGTATCCTGTGAGAGTTGGAGATGTGGCGTGTGTTCAGCTTCAGGTGATCGGAACTGGCGATGGACCAGTTTTTCAAAACGCAGGGGACCGGTTCCACGTGGTGGCCTATCGGTTGATCGACGGTGATCTGGAGGTCAAAACGCTCAACACTGATTTGGTAGATGATGACTTAAAGGGCAGCCAAGCCCTACAGCAAGCTTTTTTGGAGCATAAAAACCATACAGCACTGTTTATCGATCCTGGTAGATTTAGACCACTGGGTGGCTGAAGCCGACATGCCATGCGCCAGCGATAGCCGATCGGTCGCCATTGGACAACGGGCACAGATCACAAAGAGACCCGGCGTATCTGGGGATGAACCTGGCGTTCGTTGTTCTCCTGGGCCTATGCGATTGCACACCATGGCGTCGGCCTGGGCCGCGGCTCAGAAACGACAGCCCCGAGCCTGCGAAACGTGTCCGCACAACCGTAACACGCTTACGCTGACATACGCTGGAAACCCACGCGAGTCGATACGCTTGCTACACAAATCGAAAGTACCCGACGCCCGACTCGTTTCAGATCGAAAGTGACCGAAAAAGGTCAAAATGATTTTCGATTGTGTTCACTGCCGTAGGATGCCGATCCTGAACGAACAGCAGAAGCCCCGTTTTATTGATCCTGAGGTGTAATCCAATGAAGGCGATTGACGGTCGATGAAACGTTACTCCCAGAACGCCAATCCGCATCTGACCCGACAGCTTGACGACCTTGTTCGCACCGCCGGCGGAGACACCAACGATCTTTCTGGAAAGCTCGTGCGCGAGATGATCCACACCGCCATGAAACTGTCAGGCGACGGTGCCGACACGGGCGAGCTAAAACTGATCAGCCGCAGCCTTAAGGAACTAAGGTATGCCCTCAAGATATTTCGACCTTACCGCGGTGTACGAAAGGTATCCATCTTTGGATCCGCACGCACACCCGAAGATCACGTTGACTATCATACCGCCGCCGAATTCAGCCGGCGGATGGCACAATGCGGCTGGATGGCGATCACGGGGGCCGGGGGAGGGATCATGCAGGCTGGCCAAAGTGGCGCGGGTCGACAGGCGTCGTTTGGCGTTGCCATCCGGTTGCCCTTCGAGATCGTCACAAATCAATACATCGCCGGTGATTCCAAACTTGCCGTATTCCGATATTTCTTTACCCGCAAACTGATGTTCGCTTCTCAAGCCCACGCCCTGGTGCTGTTCCCTGGTGGATTCGGCACGATGGACGAGTGCTTTGAGATCGCTACGTTGATTCAGACAGGCAAGGCGCCGCTCGTGCCGATCCTCATGATCGATCCGCCGGGCCGTTCCTTTTGGAAGAACTGGGATCGCTACGTACGAGACAACCTCCTGGCCGATGGGATGATCAGCGCCGATGACCTGAACTTGTTCCAGATCACAAACAGCGTCGATCAAGCGGTTTCCCATATCCTGAACTTCTACCGAAATTACCACTCACAACGATACGTGCGCGACGAGCTGGTGTTACGCTTGCACCGGCCACTAACGGATATTCAGATCCAACAACTGAATACGGATTTCTCGCCACTGATCACCGAGAGCCAGATCCGGCCCAGCGGCCCGTTAGAGACCGAACAGACGCATCTGAGTTTGCCGCGCCTGCGGTTGGCATTCAACCGACGGGACTATGGCTTGCTACGGTTATTGATTAATCGAATCAATGAATACGACGCTCAAAATCATGCTATCGCGGACACATCGTAGGTCGGTATTGTAGATCAGTAGCGGAAACGAGGGGTTAGAAGGTTACGGTCGAATCGTCCATCGTAAACGGTGCCGGCTTGGTTGTGTTTGGCGGTGCTGGATCGCCCGTGTGCAAGCGACTGGCCCTCTACTGGGCCACGCCCCAAAACATTGTCGTTCATTCAATAACTGATCTGGTTGTTTGAACATCGCGCCATGACCGTCGCCCGATACCCTGTTCCACAAGGACCGTAAACGGATATCAATCACAAATTTGATATACAATTGCGTCATTGTTTAGGTGGTTTCGTTCACAAGTCCATACCTCACAAAAGGCAGGTCGCCATGACCGTGGAACAGGTTGGCCCGTGGCTGTTATTGATCATAGGTATCGTGCTTCTTGGATGTTTTGCAAAAGCTGCCTTACAAACAGAAGCGGCTAAGACGACACTGATCCTATTGTTCGTGGGAGGCTTCGCTTGTGCTGGCACGGGGATCTATGGCCCCAGCTTCATGAACGAGCATGGGCGATGGATACAAACCATGCTCGCGGCGTTCAACTCTCAGGATCCGAAAGCCTATGACGAACTGTTAGCACAGGTGGCTGATGGATCGGTTCCACCGGAATATCAGCCAATGGTGCTTGCCGCTGTCATGGACAACGCTCCCAAAGACATTGACCCGAAACTCAAGCTAAATCAAGCGATTGCCCAAGCGCCCTCTGGCACCGGACGACAGTCGCTTATCGCCGCACAGCAGCGTATCGAAGAGCGTGAGGCCGCTTTGACGACCGTTTTGGCGGCGATTCAGCCCAAGGCAATCAGTGACTCTCCAACGCGTACGACAATGTCTGCGAAAACACTCGACCGACTCGATTCGGCTTCCCGGCGCGTGGTATCTGAGACGTTTTCCAATATGACCCGTCAACAGCTCAAGGCCATCAGGGTAGACCCTGAGGTGATTACCAAGATCCAAGCGGTGCAGACCAAGTAAGCCGGATTCACCCTTGCACAACATCTGCGAACGCGAGCATTCAATGGGGAAAAGGGTTTATGGCTTTGTCGCCCAACAACGAAACGCCTTGGGTAGAAACAAGCCATTCATTAACATAATTGTGACGGTGGTCGGTCAGCCTTGCTGATCCGCCAATCCACACGCTTACCGGTCGCTGCAGTGATCCGACGACGAAAAACCTTTAGGTAAGGCCGTTCGGTCTGTGTATGCCCGGCCAAAAGTACAGCCAACCCGGCGGTACGTGCGGCCAGGACATCATGGTGCCGCATTTCACCGGTCAAGAAAGCATCGATCTCGCCGGCCTCCGTCAAAAGTGAACCACCTGCGCCAGCGCACAGGCCGATCCGCTGGATCCGGCTTCGGCCTCGGGGCATCGCGACCTCCAAGTGACTCACGCGCAAGTGGTTCTTTACCCTCTGAATCAGGGTCGCTAACGTAATGGGCTGGTCTAAAGTCATCACACGCCCCTGACCCACCTCATCGTCCGCTACGGCAAGCGTCTCGACACGATACAGATCAAACGCTGGTTCTTGGTAAGGGTGAGCCTGACGCAACGCCGCGATCACCTGCTTGACCACAGCCGCCGAACAGACCATCTCGATCCGCAATTCTGCGACACGTTCAAGTCGGCCTGCCTGACCGATCACCGGTTGGGTCGACGCCCCGCCGTAGAATGTGCCTTCACCAGTCATATTAAATGAACAATGGGTGTAATCACCGATCACACCGGCACCCGCTGCCGACAGCGCCGCTCGCAGCCGATCGGCGTGTTGATCGGGCACAAACGTGACTAACTTGTAACTGACACGGCCGGCCGACTCCGCCGATCGTATCGGTCGACGTTTTCCAGACCCCAAGCCGTCACACAACCAGTCGTTAACGCCCCCTGCCGCGGCGTCTAGAGCGGTGTGAGGGCTGTATACGGCAATCTTGTGCCTGGCAGCTTCTAAGATGATGCGCTGTTTGGCATCTCGTGAGGTCACAGCGGGCAGCGGCGAAAAAATCGGCGGGTGGTAAGCCACGATCAATGAAGTGGCCGCTGTGATCGCTTCCTGTAGCACCTGCGGCGTCAGGTCGATACACAGCAGGCCCCTGCGAATATGCCACGCCGGGTCGCCCACCTGCAAACCCGTTCGGTCCCAGGGCTCAGACAGGTGATGCGGCGCCAGATCGTTGAGTATGTCAATGATCGTTTGTAACTTCACAACCCAAGCTTACCGCATACCTAGCGGGTAGGAAAATACCCCACTAGCAGCGCGATCATACCTCGATTTCTTTTTTGGTCTAACAGAAAACCTAGGCGCCCCATCGGTTGGTCAAATTTCGATTGGATTGATTGTACAGCCACGGCGTGGGCCTTGCCGATCTATGTCTTGGGGTGTTCTGCCATGGGTCAAACGATACCAAACTTGACGCTGACCAAGCCTCAAACGGCACCAGCGACCCAGGACGAACCGTTGCCAGATGAGGCGCAGGATCATGAATCTTCGCAACGCCTCCAGACCCAAGCCGATCAGCGTGTCGAGCTGGGGATGCAACTGCTTCACGCAGCCCAAGCTCACACCACCCGACAGCAAGCCATGTTTAACCAGCTGAAAAGTCAGCAACAACGCCTTCGGGAAGAAATGCAAAACGACATTGCTCGCAGCCTTCAAACCTACGATCAATGGATGGCCAAATTCGATCAAACGTTTACCGCAAAGTTAACAAAGCTGGAATCAAGAATCGACGCCATACAAACCAAGTGGACCGCCACCGAACACCGAATCGCGACCATCTTGCGCCGATTCGAAGGGCTGCTAAACCAACACCAATGTTCCCTTCAGTCCGCCGCCGAACCATCACAGGACCGCACAGATGAGAACACGCCAACCTGTCATGACACCACGCCTGTTGCCGACAATCAACCTCAGACTTCGCAAGCCGCGCCCAAACAAGCCGCAGAGGGTGACGCCGCCGACCTGATCTATAGCAAGGCTTTACAACAGCTGCGGGATGATCGGCCACGATCGTCTGCCGACGCCCATTAACCAATCGCTGCGACGCAGGGTGTATCTGGTTTACGTCACCGAAGCGTCACCGCTTCGTCTACCGATGTTCACAGCCGGTATGCGGCTAACATCCAGATGAACAGGGTTGGGTCAGAAGACGGCCGCTGGTCCCCACCGCAGGTGTATGGTGGATTAGGCCACTGTCGGCGCTGATTTGTTAAGCACCCGTCCCAGCTGGCGCAGGGCCTGGCGAATCCGCTGTTGATTTTCGACCAGTGCCATTCGGACATACCCCTCACCGCGATCGCCAAATGCCGACCCCGGTGTCATGGCCACCTCCGCCTGATCCACCATCGCCAGGCAAAAATCGGTCGTCCGGCCGTGATACGCCGCTAAGTGCTCTGGTTTGACTTTGGCCCAGACGAACATCGACGCCCTGGGCGGCTGCACCTGCCAGCCCAACCGCCGGATCCCACTGATCAGCAGGTCACGGCGACGCTCATATATTCTCGCCTGTCTCTCGATGTGCTTGTCACCTTCACGCATGGCGATGATTGCAGCGATCTGCACCGCCTGAAAAATGCCGTAGTCATAGTAACCCTTGATGGTGGCCAGTGCATCGATCATCTCAGGGTGCCCAGCGCAAAACCCGATCCGCCACCCAGCCATGTTATAGGGCTTGCTAAGCGTGGTGAACTCGACACCAATCTGCTTTGCGCCGTCGACTTGGAGAAAGCTGGGGGCCTTGTAGCCTTCGAAACATGTCTCGCCATATGCAAAGTCGTGGATCACGATCACCTGATGTTTGTCCGCGACAGCCACCACCTTCTCAAAAAAACTCGGTTCAACGGTCATCGCCGTCGGATTGTGCGGATAGTTAAGAATGATCGCTTTGGGCTTGGGTGTCATATGCTCTAGCTTCTCTTCGATACGCTCGAGAAAGGCATCGTCGTTGCCCAAAGGTACCGCGGTCGTGCTGGCCCCAGCCAGAATCACTGCGTAGGTATGAATTTGAAACGCTGGATTGCCCACAACCGCCGTATCACCCGGCTCCAACAACGCCAGACACAGGTGACTAAACCCCTCTTTAGAGCCAATGGTGGCGATCACTTCTGTGGCAGGATCAAGCCGCACCCCCCATTTCCGTTCGTATTTTAACGCCAGGTCTCGTCGCAGATTGTATACGCCCGCCGACACGGAGTAACGACTGTTACGCGGATCAAGCACCGACTCGCGCAGTTTGTCCACAACGGGATCTGGCGGTGGATCGGACGGATTGCCCATGTTCATGTCAATGACATCGGCACCGGCTCGACGACGCTCATAAATCATATGCTTGAGTGTGCCCAAGACGTAAGGTGGCAATCGCTTGATCCGGTTGGCTACATCGATATGCATAGAACACCTGTTGGAACTGACCTACCGTTGAGGGTTCTTTAACATCTGCCGGTGGTGTGCCCGCCAGCTTGTCTCAAGAAGCGGGTCTAACACGATGACATCGGCATCGTTTAGCATAGCGCGAACTTGCCGCTGCATCAGCATCCGCTCGACCTGGCGCCTGACTCGAATCCGAAGGGCGCTGCGAACCTGATCGAATGCGATCTGGTTCCCCGCTTCGATACGTTCTAACTTTAACACCGCAAATCCGTCGTCTAGGGCAACAGGGCCGCCAACTTGCCCCGTTTGGAGACCGGCAACCGTCGTGCGCACAGCTTTGGGAAACGTCGGATCGGCAAGGCTGATCAACCCAAGCAGCCCCCCCTGGGCCCGGCTGGCATCGGTGCTGTGGGCGATCGCCAAATCGATAAACGATTCACCCGCATGAATCCGGCGGATCAGTCCTGTCGCCTGGACCAGTGAATCCGTCACAATCAGGCGCACCTCGTGTCGATCCCCGTGCTCAAGCCGATACGCCTGTTGGACCGCTGCATCGGAGATTTCTACCTGGTCCTGCACGAGCAACCGAAGCCCTGCGTTTCGTACTAGCAACCGTTGGAATCGATGTTCGCCAAGCCCTCGGCGTTGACGCAGTTGCCGCAGCAGTCGCTGGGCCCTATTCGGATCGTCAGAATCCAATGTATGTGCCAGCAGCGCTCGCTCCTGGTCAATATGCTCTGGTTCAACAACCTGACCCAACCCTGTGAGTCTTTGATGAATCATCTGGTCTAAGACCTGTTCGGCCAGAACAGTTCCCCCCGCCGCTTCGATCAAACCGGGCAGCAGATCCGTCCTATGAATGGGCCGCCCATGGACATACGCGACGATGTGACCCGAACCCCCGACTGCCTGTGACGGTGTGTTCGGGTCCAATCTGTCGGGCCACGATGCGGCCTGGCCCTGACCGCTGGGGGTGCGGCAGCCGGACAGCAATGGCAGCGCCAAGCCCAAGAGCATCACCGACCGAACCATAAGCCCACGCTACGAGCGGCCGACAGCAATGTCAATCAATGCGTCGCCAACCCACATATGAGCGTGTTAAAATAACACCGTGATGAAAGATCATCAGCATCCCTCAATCAAGCGGTTGTATATGGATAACGCCGCAACCAGCTTTCCCAAGCCACCGGCCGTGAATGAAGCCATGACACGGTTTGCCACCGCATTGGGCGCCAGCCCTGGCCGCGGGGCGTATGCTGAGGCACGTGAAGCCAGCCACCTCGTTCAATTGTGCCGCCAACGGATCAACACACTGATCCACGGCGAGGATCCCAATCACATCGTTTTTACACTCAACACCACTGACGCATTGAATATGGCCATCCGGGGACTGATCGGCCACGGCGATCATGCTTTGACCACGTGGATGGATCACAACTCGGTTCTAAGACCCTACAACGCGTTGGTCGACCAGCTGGGTATAGATCAGACTCAGGTGCGTTGTGACCCGGAAAGCGGGCTGGTTGACCCGGACGATATTCGACGTGCGATCCGGCCCAACACCAAGCTCATCTCGGTGGTCCACGGCTCCAACGTCACCGGAACCTTGCAACCGATTGCCGATATTGGACGGATTGCGCGGGAAAAAGACATCCCGTTCCTGGTCGATGCCGCACAGACGATGGGTCACGTCCCTATCGATGTGCAGGCCGATTGGATTGACCTGTTGGCATTCCCCGGCCATAAGGGGCTGCTGGGACCGCTGGGTACCGGGGGGTTATACATCCGGCCAAGCGTTGAGCGGCGCATGCGAACTTGCCGCGAAGGCGGGACCGGATCGTCAAGTGAAAGTGACACGCAACCCGACTTCATGCCCGACCGCTTTGAACCAGGCAGCCACAACGCCATCGGCATCATCGGCCTGTCTGAAGGCGTGCGATGGATACTGGACCAAACGGTCCAGCGACTTTGGTGTCATGAGCAGGGCTTAATGTCCACGATGCTGGAGTCGCTAGGAAACAACGACACCATGCCTGGCTTGACATACTACGGCCCAAAGGGTGTCAAAGATCGATGCGGCGTTTTTTCAGTTCGACTCGATGGTTTCGATCATTCAGAAGCGCTTAGCCAGGTGCTCGAAAGAGATTATGGGATCCTCACACGGTCGGGTATTCACTGTGCACCGCTGGCACACAAGACATTCGCCACCCATAATCTGGGCGGTATGACACGGTTCTCTTTTGGCCCTTTCTTGACGGTGCAAGATGTGCTCTACGTGGGTGACGCGTTGGCTCAAATCAGTTCCCGGCGCACCGCCGTGGTGGGTTGACAACCAGGCCATAGGTCACGGAACCAGCAAAATGGTTCGATCGGTCCAGCGGCGTGATCCACGCGTACCCGTCACACGGGACGTTTTGGTGCCCCACCGCCTGTCGGTGCTTACAACCACCGGGACCAAAAGGGGAAGTGCTTACTGGCTTTTACCACCGACCGCACGACAGACCGGTTCACCATGCAAGAAGCCGCCGTCCCAACGACGGCACATCCATGACCTCCGCGCCGCTGACCAACGACGGTGCTAGCTCGTGTGGAAGGTTCGCGGGCGTGACCGCCCGTCGCTTCACCGCAGGACCAAAGAGACAATACTCCCGCAGGCCCATAGCCTGCTGAGCAACCACTGCCCAACGCCGACGAAGTTCACCCAGCAGCGGGCAGTCGGGGGCTGCCGCCGTCGTCGAACCGGCGGTGATCACCCAATCGAAACGCCCCGCGTCGAACCGCTGCTGTAGCTGATCACTCTGGTAGTTGGCAGGATCGTATGGATGAACCGTCATGTCCGATCGCCCCAGCCGTCGCAGGGCGTATCTGACAACCGGCCATGCCTGAGCCAACACCTGATCTCCCGGTTCAGCCAAGCGTGCCAGCTGGCCGCTGATCGCCACGAGCTTTGCGTTGGCGTTGTCATTCGGCTCAACCGGCCGGATTTGGCCACCGAGCACCGACACGATGCCGATCGTTATGAACGCCGCCGCGACCACACGCGCAGGCGAAATCCAAAGCCGGTGGCTCACCGCCGAATCGCTATTGCCGTTCGCCGTATAAGAGCGAACCAGCCAACCACCGGCCAGAGGTCCCCCCAACGCCAATGGCGGGATCATGAATAGGCTGTAGCTCAGTTCCATGATGTGCGATGCGTGGACAGTACCCGCCAGCCCAATGGCAAACACGGTGATCACGATCGCCGACGGTCGACGATCTCGCCAAGCCCATACAACCATCAGACACAACCCCACGATCATCCCCAACAGCAACAGGGGGTATTGCGTTCCGTACCACCACCCATAGGCGTATTTCGGGACGTGTTGATAGATCTGATCCCGAAACAACGCACGGTGTCCTCCCTGCCCATACCGCACCAGAAAAGTAAAGTTCAACAATACGCCGAGCTTGTACAACCCTGCCGGCCACATCAGCGCGATGCCCGCCAGACAAGACCCCAGAGTTAACCACACGTGCCGATGCACCGCCAAGAACGGAAACAGCCATCGGCACCTGACATAAGGCCACGACCTGCGTAACCCTAGCCGACGCGGCCGAACCAGACCGATCGCGACCAAACTCAGGACAACGACGATGGGTCCGTATTCCATAGCCACAAATTGTCCGGCCAACGTCAGGCCAAAAACTGCCGCCCACTTCGGCGTGGGCCGGGTAAGGTAACGACACAGCGACCAGATGTTCAGCAACAAGAAAAAGACCACAAACGGGTGCGGCCTCGCGGTCGTGGTCATCAGCACTGCCGCCGGCGCCGTCGCCAGCAAGCAAGCGCTTGTCAACCCCACCAGGAAACGCCCGCGACGCGACCCGCGTGCCAGATCATATCCGATCCACAACGCCAGACACGACGACAGCGCACTGACCACGATGCCGGGCAATCGAATGGACCACGTGTTAAACCCCAACATCGCCGTGCTCCAGCCTATCGCGTAGACAGAAAGCGGTGCGTGACCGTGACGATAGGCGAAGTTGATGTCGGCCTGATTCAACGCGTTTGCAATGACGCCGTGCTCTGCGGCAAAGGTATAATCGGCCTCGTCCCACATGATCACCCCGTGCATCGCACCGCGATGCAGCCAAACGGTGGCGGCGATTAACGCCACCGACACGACGGCCATGCCGACCGCCGGGCACAGGGATAGTCCGTCACGCTTCGAAGACGCTATCACGAAAAACCTCGCACCAAAAGACGCCGTCTCACCTCACGCCGCCCTCGCCGAAGAACACTCAGCAACCACGGGTGTCGCGGCTCGGGCTTGCGACGGCACCTTCATGGCCACGCCCATTACACTCTGCCCCAGCGGTAGCGGCGTGATACGCTCCAGGGCGCTAAGCAAGGGAACGAACCGGTTGAACCACGCGGCTTGTTGCTCTGGCACTTGGCGACGACGCAACACCACACTATTCAGCCACCACCCCAGCAGACCCACTGAGTTGCTGTATGTCCCCTTCACCCACTGTAGGCCCGCCTGGAGAAATACCCGTCTCAACGAACTGACGGTGTATCTGCGATAGTGCCCCAGCTGGCGATCAAGCCGGCCGAAAGCCCAAGGCCCAGCGGGCACAAAGATCACCACCCGACCACCGACGCGTAGCTGGCGGGCCATCATTGCCACGGCCTCAACGTCATCTTGAATATGCTCCAACACATTGCAACTGACCACGGTGTCGAACAGCTGGGCCGCTTGGACAGGCAGTGACAAATCGTGAAGGTATCCCACTTTCGCAGACACGTGTGACATGTGACGGAACCGCTTGCGGCAATCCCAAACAAAACGGTGTACAGGGTCCACACCCACCACCTCGGTGGCATTCATGGACAAAAATTGGGTGATGTTGCCCTTCCCGCAGCCGACTTCCAGTACCCGCCCCCGCGTGTAAGGTCGAATCAGGCTGTAAATCCAGTGGTTATACTCGTACAACGATGAAATTGTGTCTAGCGACTGATCAATCACATCAGTGCCGACCGGATCGGACTGATCAAGAGCCGCGAGCGGGACGGGCTGCCGCCCTCGAGGCGGCCGGATAGTGTCAGGTCGTGTCATGGCTGGTCCTGTAACGCGACTGCGGTTTATACCGATTGTGTCGGCTTTGCCGGCAGCGGACTTGATCGGCACCGGTTCGACGGCATCACGTGGCGATAGGATGAACGGCCAAGTCCCCGGCATGGCGTCTGGATAAGGAAGATAGACCGACCAGCGTCTAAAGTTGCTGAAAAATGATGACGATAATAGCGGTTATAACGATTGTACGGACAGGTCGATCTGAGACGAAGCCTTGATTCTTTGGTAAAATAGGTAACAAAATCATTCGTCCATGCATGCACGACCTCAACGCTGGCGTTTTACCGTGATCCGTGACAGGGATTGAAGCGCTGTTTGCCACCGAGGCCAAACGTGACAAAGACCCTCAGCATTGTCATTCCAGTCTATAACGAGCGGTCCCTTCTACTGGACGTCGTGAACCGGGTCGAATCTGTCCGCCTGCCCACGGGGCTGGTTCGGCAGATCGTCATCGTCGACGACTGTTCAACCGACGGGACGACCGAGTTACTTCACCATCTGTCTCGCAACCGACCGGATTGGATCGTTCATTTCCACGACACCAATCGTGGCAAGGGCGCTGCCCTACGCACCGGATTTGCCCGCGCGACGGGTGATATCATCTTGGTCCAAGACGCTGATTTGGAATACGACCCACGCGACTACCCGCAGCTGTTAGAACCTCTATTGGACAATCGGGCCGACGTGGTATACGGATCAAGATTCATCGGTCACACCCATCGGGTGTTGTATTTTTGGCATTGCTTGGGCAACCGATTCCTGACGATGCTAAGCAACATGTTTAGCAATTTGAACCTGACCGATATGGAATGTTGCTACAAAGCCTTCCGCAAAGAAGTCATCACCCGTGTGCTCATCAGCGAAAATCGATTCGGATTTGAGCCCGAGATCACCGCCAAGATTGCCCGTATGAATGTGCGCATCTACGAAGTGCCCATCAGCTACGCTGGCCGCACATATCAGGAGGGCAAAAAAATTACTTGGAGAGATGGGTTTTCGGCACTCCGTTGCATCCTTCGTTACAACCTCTTCCCCGGCGAAGTACCCGACCTTGGCCGCCTGGCTCGACACGGAAAGCAGCCGAACCCTGCCACACCATCTGTGCGCGTCCTGAACCCGACCACACCCAGGAAAGCCGCATAATCCACGTCACGGGGCAATCTCTCTTGACGTCCAACAATCGCCCTAGCGACAACCGCAGACAATGAGATTTATGATACGTGTCTAGGCGGCGATCCTGGACGTGGATCTGTCACGGTAAAACAAGAGATTACCGGCGTGTAAAGATCACCCTCAATGCGGACCTACAACGCAGATCATCGGCTTTTTCTCCTACGGGTGCCCCAACGATGTTGACCTGTCACGACAACCCCACCCACAGCCGACTGGTGGTCTTTTCCGATGACTGGGGCCGACACCCTTCCAGTTGTCAGCATCTTACCGGTCGATTGGTAATCCAACACCCGACGCTGTGGGTTAACACCATTGGCACGCGATCGCCAAGGATGACGCTCGAGGACTTCGGCAAGATCACCGTCAAAGTCAAGCAGTGGGCGGCCAGACCGATCGCCAAGCCGTCTCAACCGGATCAATTGAAAATCCTGAACCCGTTGATGTACCCGGGGTTCCGTCGGCGTTGGCAGCAAACACTTAACGCATGGCTGGTCAGCCGCTCGGTCAACCGATCGCTTGGTTGCAGACACCAAACCGAACCGCGTGTTGCCATGACCACCCTCCCGATCGTGGCCGACATGGTTGGCCGGATCGACGTCGACCGATGGGTGTACTATTGCGTCGATGACTTTTCCGTCTGGCCAGGTCTAGACGGAAAAGTCATCGACGCGATGGAACGGCGGCTGGTCGGTAAGGTGGATCGCATCGTCGCGGTCTCTGAGAATCTTCAAAGTCGCTTGGAAACCATGGGCCGTCAATCGGTCTTGCTTTCTCATGGTGTAGATCTAGACCACTGGCGATTCGATCGGCCCGCCCCCACACAGAACCGGACATCGACAACGACACCGCACCGCACCCAATCGCTGCCCGACTGGTGGCCGACGGCAAAGCGGCCGATCCTTCTGTTTTGGGGTGTTGTCGATCGGCGACTGGATACCTCGTGTTGTCTGGCGCTGGCCCAGCACTGCGGAACACTGGTGCTGGTCGGGCCTGAGCAATCGCCCGACCCACGGATGACGGCGGCCCCCGGGATCCGATTGCCCGGTCCGGTCTCGCTAGCCGACCTGCCTTCCCTGGCCGCCGCCGCCGACGTCCTGGTGATGCCCTACGCTGACTTACCAGTGACCCGTGCGATGCAACCGCTGAAACTAAAAGAGTACCTCGCAACCGGTAAGCCCGCGGTCGTCCGAAAACTGCCCGCCACGGTGGCCTGGTCCCAAGCGGCTGACGTTGTAGAAACACCTCAACAATTTGTAGATGCGGTCATTCACCGTGTCGGTTCGGGCACGCCGGACGTTCAACACATCGCCCGCAACCGCCTCAGAGACGAGTCGTGGGATGCCAAGGCCGCCCGACTCGAGGAGGTGCTTTTCGGACCCGGTAGCCCGTCCGTTTAAGCGCATCGCTACCCCGATACGAAAAAACATATCCAACCAACACTTACGGAACTTCCGTGGCGTCAAAAAAACACGTGATGGATACGACGGCGGACAGGACCACCGGCCTGGTCCCGTACCGTCATGGTCTGGCTAAACATCGCCATTGTTAAAACCGATACAACCGGCATCCTGTATAAGGGGCCCGGGGCATGGCCAACGCCGCGTCGATGAACAAACGCCTGGCACGTGAATTCGCCCATTTCGAGCAACACTATTCCCACGAAGCCGCCCGGGGAATTTACCCGCTCAGCACGTTCGATAAGCGGCGATACACCTGTCCGCCAGCCCAGACGGTATTCCCACGCGAATTCTACTTCCACCTGCTCGCCCCGCTGCAAGGCAAAGACGTCCTCGAGATCGCCTGTGGAAATGGCATCGACGCCAGTATCTGCGCTTACAACGGTGCCAACCACCATGCCTACGATATCGCCAACCAGTCGATTCGCATGACCCGACAACGGGCGCATATCAACGGCGTGTCCCAGCGGGTCCATCTTCAGGCCTGCGGCGATTTTGACCTGGCCTTTCCCGGCCAGACGTTCGATCATGTGATCGGTTACGCAGCGCTACACCACATTCCAATGGAAAACTTGGCCGAAAGGATCTACGACCGGCTCAAACCCGGTGGCGTGGCGGTCTTTGCCGAACCGGTGGTTAACTCCGTGATGCTCGACCGACTGCGCCGTTGTCTTCCCTTCCGATACGCCACCCCCACCAAAGACGAAATGCCTCTGAATGATCAAGACATTGCCCGATTTGCCAAGCCATTCGATCGGATCGTCCGACGAGAGTTCCAATGCGTCAGCCGTCTCTGGCCGCTGGTGCCTAACAACTGGCCGCTTGCGGTGACCCTTCACTGGCTAGACTTCTTTTTGCTCAAGGTCCCGCCACTTCGTCGTTTCGCATCGGTGGTTGTCTTTGGACTGTACCGAGACCGCTAGGTCAGGCATTTCAATAACCCAAGCGTGAGCAAATCTGAAATCCCATTGCCCAACGGGGTCCGGACACCTCCTGGTATCGATCGGTATTCCAGAGACGGACGATGACAAACCGAAAAGTGCTCTGGCTCATCACAATGATGGCACGATGACAGGATGTGGTCACTTGTGACCCCAAACCGTGGACGCTAGCCTTTTTGTCATGTTGGCATCGCCGGTTCAAGACCGCGGCAACATCTTCTGCCAAGACTACACAAGGTCGCGATAGGATCTGTGCCTGTAATACTTGGGCTGATCGTCCAGCCGCACATGCAGCCACGACACGCCTGCCCCCGCGGTGCTCAGCCAAACAGGCGCCGCGCTCAACCGCCCTGCCATTACCCGGCCAACCCGTTCCCACAACGCGTGTTTTTGCGGTTCGGGTGCCTGCCGGACGAACGCCGCCAGGTGCGCATACGCCGACAGCGAACCGATTGGACAAGGAACGACCAATATCGCGTCGTTTCCAAGGTTGGGAAACGTGACCACCGATCTCTGATTCGTATCGCTTCCAAACTGGCAATCAAATGTCCGCGGATCGGACTTTACGGCCAATTCTGGGCTATCCCAGAGAACGAATTCAAAGGCTCGGTCTTGGGTAGCGACGGTCACCGGGGGTGTCTCCCATCGATACGAAGCGAAAGGAGCGCCAGCCAACAAATCAATAAACAGCGCACGAAATCCTGAGTCATGTTGCCAGCGTTGTAGGATCTGCGCGTATGATGCCGGTGATGCGTCAAGATCAATGACAAACCGCAACCCATGGCCGTTAGCCAGCTCTTCACAATACGGATTCCACATACGCCTGTCTTACCCTCACATTCAAGACAAAATAACCGCGACCAATCGGACAGGAGGATTCAGATGATAACCTGCGGCACAAGGCCATTGTCAAACCCCGACAGTCGCCAGCCAACGCGATCGCTTTGTAAGACCGAAAACGTCTGATGTCGATCTTCGGTCACCCCGGTGCGGGCCTGCGTGCGACACTGCGAAAGCGGCGTACCCAGTCCAGGGTCCACGGACAGTGCCGGCCCTGCGTCATTTGCCAATTCGCGCACGCTGCTCCACCGCGTTGCTCGATCGTCTGTTGCCGATAGGTCCTGTCCCTCTGGCGTCGTCTGTTGGCGCTGTGACGGCACGTTGGCCCTGCGTGGCACCGCCGAGCCCATGACCGATCCGTCAACGCGCAATGATGGACAACCAATCCAGGCGAAACCCTGCGTCCCATTCTTAAAAACGTAAGTATTAAGGCCTATGGCTGCTCCACCGTGAAAAAAAAATACAAAAAGCATATCCATTTCGAATGGCTTGGCGACTATGATGGCCGAGCCGCACCGTCGACACACGATGGACACGCAACCCGGATACGGTTGGGATTTCTATCCACAAAGCAACAAGGCCTCGATGCGATGTTATCTGATCATGACGACAGCGCCATTGTCTTCGTGCATGGCCTCTTGGGGTTTGAATCGATCAGGATCCTCCAAACGCGAATTTACTATTTTCGTGCCCTCAGGAAACACCTGACAGACTACACGACGCCGATCTATTTCCCCGCACTGCCCTCGGTCGGCACCATCCATCAACGGGCACAGGTTCTCGCCGGCTATCTATCCAGCCTGCCTCACAGACGCCTTTATCTGATCGCCCATAGCATGGGTGGTCTGGACTGCCGCTATGCCATCCATCACCACGATCACGAGAAGCGGGTTTGCCATCTGATCACCGTCGCCACCCCTCATAGCGGCACACCCTTGGCGGTGTGGTTCCTCCACGGCCGTGGTGTCGTTCAGGCCCTGGGCCGGCGCTGGACCTTACCGGGTCTGCGAGATCTGACGCCCTCAGCTTGTGCACAATTCAACCAGGACATTCCGAACAGGCCAGATGTGTGTTATCAATCCTATGCGGGCCACCGGACTGTGAAAGCCATGCCGCTTCCATTTAGGCCCTGGACCCGCATGCTTGATAAACAGGCCGGCGACAATGACAGCCAGGTGCCCGTCTCTTCGGCCAGATGGGGAGAGTTTCTCGGGACCGTCCCCGCGGATCACCTGGAACTGGTGGGGTGGCATCTGGCGATGGCCAACATGCGGCGCCACCAGCGGTTTGACCATACCATCTTTTACAGACGTATGATTGATTCTTTACTGGATCGTTGAGTGTTGTTCGAGCGTAGAAAGTGACATCTTATCTTGTCTTACGCCGCTTCTGCCAGACGATCGGGAACAGGGCCAACAGCAAGATCGGGACAAACCACACGATCACACAAAAGCGGAGCACTCGTCCACCAAGCGATATGTCTCGACGCCAGACCTGATGCCACATTCTACCCCAAATGCCCGCTTGCCAACGAATACTTTCAAACGGCAAGTAAGGTGTCAGCTGGCCTACCGCTTCGCCACAATGTGGACAGACCTTGGCCAATGGATCAACGCGCTGGACGCAATGAAGGCACACGGGCCATTCATCATGACCAGGTCCTTCATGGTTGTCTTGACCGATCATATGATTTGACCATGACGTTTCGTGTCACAATCGAGATTGTTCGACCACGCCAAGCCCACCCGATGCCGCATTTTCGGCATTCACCGCATTGGTCCGTTAGACACCGGTGCGACGGTCTTCTTGTCGAATGCGACGCTGTCTTCTGTCGGCCAAAAAGATCAGGAGAACCAAGGCGGGGACATAGAAACTCCACATGCGGATCTTGTATTTGGCGTCCACGACAAACAACAACGCTACGAATGACAAAACAAAAGCCCAAGTGACAGCGGCCATTTGTAGCATCAACAACCTCTCTCGTCGGCTCGTGGTGTTCTTGATGGAGAAATAGGTTCCGCATACACCACCGGCCAAACCAGCAAGCACGCCAACAGTCGCTCCGAGAACAGACAAATCCATGTGATACTCGCGGCAGATACCTGACGATCAAAGTTTGAGATGATGCGATATCATACCATTGCAAAAGATCATGCCATTGACCAAATCACCACCACATGATTTTGCCATCAGAGTTGGCTTCAATCGTACATTCTATTCTATGGCGCTTCGATACCGCCATGGGTCAGACTCGAATACCGCAGACTTCATGGGTGGTTTTGATCCCGAAAACCCATCGCGAGCCGATGGATACTGTCCGGGTCGGGAAGCGACGGTTGAGTTATTGATGCGATCGATTGCTGCCTAAACTCTGGACGATCGTCACTTCGCGATAGATCAAGTGGTGGACGTTGATCTCCGCTGAAGGAACAATCTCATCTAAGCCCGGGCACACTCGGCAATGTTACTGTCCCGGCAGCGTAAGGTGGGACAAACAATGAAGCCCCGGTGTTGTTTGAGTTTGGGAATCGGAGGAATCCCTTGCCGTTGAGGCATAAGACAGTTGCTTGGGCATGGTCATCACAGTCATCGATGCGACGGAATCTCTTGGCCGGCTTGGGAGCATATTCCGGATCTTCACGGCTCTGGTGAATAACACACGGGTTCGTCGGACGGGTATACTACGAGAAGCGTTGGTTCTTTAATCGTCGAAAGGTTCTGGGTATGCTGCCAAATGACTCTGCTGTACCCACGGCCATAGCGCCGGCACTGCATCCGTCTGTCACCGAGATTGTCCGGCAAGCCCAGGCGGTGCTAACCGAAGTACTCGGGCCCGATCTCACGTCTTACACGGTGATCGGACACGCCGTGACGGAAGGGTTGAGCAAAGGCCAAATGCTCCAGTCTCTGGTTGTGGCCGGCAACGATGCGGATCTTTTCCACCTCGCTCAACGCATCGCCGGCGTGTCCGATGCGCTACAAAAAAGCCGAGTCGGACCGCCTCTCTTGGTGACCGGTGCGTACATTGACCGATCCCGCGACGTGTTCCCCGTCGAGTTGCTGCACATGCAGCTGTGGCACCACACGCTGACGGGGACAGATCCGTTCGAAGCTCTGTGTATCGACAAAACACACGTCCGAAGCCAGTGCGAACGCGAAGCCAAACGTTACATGTTACACATCCGTCAGGGCGTGATGCGCAGCGATCGCGGTGCGACATTGCTGCACGACATCTTGGCCGAGTTGTTAGAGGCGGTCATTCCGTTGTTCGGAGCCGTGTTGTATTACAAAGGTGTGCAGCGTCCGCAAACCCGTGCCACACTGTTCGAAGCGTTCGGCCGGACGATTGGCGTGGACGTCGCGCCGTTCGAGCAAGATCTCAGCGACGCCAGTGGTCAGCGGGCCTTGAAACGTGATCAGTACGCACCGGTATTGCATGGCTGTTACACGGTCTTGGAAACGCTGACGAAGTGGATTGATGAAGCCGGCTAAACCCAAACGATCGACAACGATAACCACGCACATCGACACGCCACGGCGGAAGTGGCCGGTATCACTTGTCGTGATAGCGGCTTGCTTTCTTGCCTGGACAAGCAATCAGCCTACCGTTTGGGCGGCCGATCCACACGTGATCCGCCGGCCGATCGAAGACTGGGCGGATATTATCGATGCCGGCATGCGGCAACGTCTGGAAGCATATCTATGGGAGCTAAAGCAAAAGACCGGCGTCGAATTGGCGGTGGCGACAGTCCAGTCACTCAATGGCGCGTCGATCGAGGATTACAGTCTGCAACTGGCCGAGGCAAGCGGGCTGGGCGTTAAAGGCCGCGACGAAGCCGCCGTATTGCTTGTCGCAGTCAAGGATCGTCAGTACCGCATCGAGATCGGCTATGGCCTTGAGGGCATTCTGCCCGACGGTGTCGCCGGCGGACTGGGACGTCAATACCTTGTGCCGTACTTTAAAGCGGGCCGTTACTCGACCGGTATCGAACAGTGCGTCCTGGCCATCGCCAGGCGAATCGCCACGGAAAAAAGAGTGCGGCTCACGGGTGTGCCTCAACCGCGGCACAGAAGCTCTTCGCCGAGTCGGCGCGGTCGAAGCTGGCCACTGCTGCTATTCCTTGGGCTGTTTGTCCTGCCGGTATTTGGCCGGCGCATGCCACGAGGGAGTCTGTGGTGGCTTCTGCTACTGGGTTGGCTGGGCACCGGTACCGGACACCGTCACCGTGGATACGGCGGTGGCGGCTGGTCAGGTGGCGGTTTCGGAAGTTTCGGCGGCGGCGGCGGCTCGTTTGGCGGTGGGGGTGCCAGTGGGAGTTGGTAAGACCATGTGTTCTCAATGAGAGGTTGATCCGATGAATGGCTCGATGACGGTACGACATGGCGGCTCGATCCTGCGTTGGCTGGTCGTCACCCTGGCGGTTTTGCTGATCTTGGGGTTGATGCTCTTTGGCTGGTTCAAGAGCGGTTACAACAATGCCGTCCGCAAAGCCGAAGCGGTGGAGGCGGCGTGGGCGCAGGTGGAGAACCAGCTGCAGCGACGCTATGACCTGATTCCGAACTTGGTCAACAGTGTCAAAGGCTATGCCCAACACGAACGCGAACTGTTCGACCAGATCGCGTCGTACCGTACCCAGTACTTTCAGGCCAAGGGCACGGGAGCCAAAATCAACGCCGCCAACGTGATGGAGGGGGCGCTGTCGCGTCTTCTGTTGCTGCAGGAACGTTACCCAGATCTCAAGGCCAACGAGAATTTTTTGCGATTGCAGGACGAATTGGCCGGCACCGAAAACCGTGTAGCCGTTGAACGCAAACGGTACAACACAGCGGTGCAGGCCATCAAGACATTTGGACGTGAGTTTTTCGGACGGTTGTTCTGCAGTGCCGCCGGTGTGGACACCAGCCAATTCGCTTACTTTGAAGCTGAATCGGCCGCTCAGGAGAGCGCGCCGAAAGTCGAGTTTTAGTTCAGGGCTCCTTGCATCACTCGCCGTCTTGGACCTTGACGCCTATGGTCACGTGTCAGGCATATCAAGGCGGGTGTCAAACTGGATAAGCTCGAGCAGGCGAACCGAGGTTCCGAACGGACCGGGAATCGCCAACAAGACGCGGAAGTAATCTTGGGTGGCTACCTTTCTTAGATCTTTGTTGCTCTTGACTCAGCGCCAGATGACGTACGGCGATGGATAGAAAAATACCGACGAAGAGTCTATACTTTTGCGTCTTGTTTATTCAGAACCGCCTTGATGATTGCCACGATGCGTACAACGTCACATCGGCCCGCTGGGCATATCTTAAGGGCACCTCTAAATATCCGTTCTATCCACGGATGGTGATTTCTTCGAGGGAATTGCTTGGTCGTTGTATGTTGTGGTGTGACCGATCGTGTCGGGATAGTCTGCCTAGACCATTCAGATCACGTGTGGGTCAAGTCGCAGCGACCAGGCGAGCGTAGAGGTCGAAGTTGTAGACCAGGGTCCGCAGACCGACCAGTGCTTTGGCCCGAGTCATCCCGATGCAACGCAGCAGGGTGCCGCCTAACGACTGGGCCTGTCGGCCGAACACGTGTTCGACGCGTGCACGTATCCTTGATTTGCTCTTGTTCGCCGCCCGGGCGTGTCCGTCGAGCGGGCGTCCTTGGTAACCCTTTCGATGGATCCGATCGCGGTAGCCTTGTTCCCGTAAGCGCTCGCTGATCGCGGCGCTGCGGTAGGCGCTGTCGTCGTACACGTCTTTGCGGGTGTTGCGTTCGTCAAGCAGTTCATCGATCACCCGGCTATCGTGCGTGGCGGCATCGGTCACGGTGTACTTGTGGATCAGCTTGTGCTTTACATCCACGTTGATTTGGTTCTTGTAACCGAAACGTTGGCGACGATGCTTGGTCACCCACCGCGCGTCGGTGTCTTTCTGGCTGCCTTTTGAAGGGTTTTCGTCGAATGACGCCGGGCGTTGACCCGCCTTGATCTAAGCGTTGTCCTGCCGCGTATTACGCTGCCAAGGGACCTCGACGATGCTGGCGTCAACGATGCTGCCCTTGCTGGCCGCGAACCCCGCTGCCGTCAGGTCCGCATCGAACCGCTCGAACAACGATTCGATCAATCCCCGCCGCGTCAGGTTTTCACGGAACAGCCACACGGTCTTTACATCGGGCACCTCATCACCCGGTCGCAAGCCCAGGAACGCCATGAACGAAAGGCGATCACGGACCTGATACTCCAAATGCCCGTCCGCCAGGTTGTACAACGACTGAAGCACCAGCATCTTGAACATCAGGACCACGTCGTAGGGCTTGCGCCCCGCGTTGGACTTGCGGGGCTTGTCCTGTACCTGCGCGAGTGTCGGCCCAAACGCCTCAAAATCGATCACCTCTTCCAGCAGCCTCAGTGGATTCCCATGTGCGTTGAGCTGATCCAACCTGGCTTCGAAATCGAAGAAACCCGCTTGTGACATCCGTATCCCTTTCAAGCCGGTGATCATGAACAAGAACAAGTCCAAATCTTATCACCAGCGTCAAAGGGGATTGTTAGAGGTAACCTTAATTGATCTCCTCGCGACAAAGAAGGGAAAACTTTGGAAACGATGCGGCATCGATTCTTGAACCTACGAACACCTAGGCTACATCTTTTCGCCGGATGGATTGGCGCCGTGACACTATCGGCGATGCCCCATTGGGCTTGGGCGGTAAACTATGCGTATGAATTCGTCGCCACCGATGGCGATACGATCGGTGGAATCCAAGTTGTGGATATCAGTCAATCGCGACCATCGATCAACAATCGAGGGGAAGTCATCTTTGATGCTGAGATTCCTTTTGACTTTGCCGTCGATCGTATCGTGCCTTTTGGCATCTTCACTCCGAACAAGCTGCTTGCCAAGTCTGGTGACATCGTCGGAGGGAGAAAACTGATTTCCCGTGGGACGGGATCAATCAACAACAAGGGAAAGGTTGTCGTGATCTCCTCTTTTGAAGATACACGTGGTGTATTTGACACGTTAAAAGGGGTTTTTGACCTCAACGACGACCGACTGATCATTTCAGAACTCGATCCAATCCAAAAGAACGGGCAGACCGGCCTGATCACCGAGATCCGCGGATTTGAATCGTCTTCTTTCGTCAATGACAATGGCGAAATCGTGTTTGTCACCAAGACCAATCTCAATCCCAAATTCCCATTTCCTACACTCGGGATCAGTAAGGTTAATATCGACGGTACATCGGCGCAAGTCCTGGTGGATCGAACAGACTCCTTTGTTCAAGGCGAATCGATCATCTTTCCCGGTGCATCGTCCATCAATAACGGTGGCGATATCGTCTACGCCTCTGACATCTCGTTCAATGACGGGTTCTCAAGCGCGGGGTCTCCTCGGATTTTTTCGCTCAACGAACAACTGATTGCCATTGAAGACGTCTTCGAAGATATCGTGTTGCCCTTATTTTTCTTCTTCGAGTCGTCTACAACCATCAACAACCAGGGACAGGTTCTCTTCCTGGCGGGACTGCAGGACGCCAACGGGGGCCGGGCCGAGCTACTGACTTTTGACCAAACGCTCTTGGCCACCGGGGACCGCATTCAAGGGTCCACACTCAACAGAATCGATGGCTTTGATCTCAACGATCGTGGCGATTTTGTTTTTAGCGGTCAATTTATTGACACCGACGGCAGTGTGTTCAGTGGCATCGTTCGGGCAACCGTTGTTCCCGAACCGTTGACCACCACATTGGGCTCGCTAGGGTTGGTGGCGCTGGGTTTGGCCACGCGCCGTCGTCGGGCTGAGCGCCTGCTGGCGTCGGAACAGGCTTGCTGGGCCGACCGGATCTTACGGTGATCAACCACACAAACGGGGGAACAAATCGACCCGTGCACGCCATATAACAACGATCATCTTGGCCAATCTGTTCGATAAGCTTTTCTTCTTCGGTTCGCGAGCGTATGACCAGCAGCAACAGACAGACACACACCACCCGCCAGCCCTAGCAACGCGTTGGCGGTGACAAGCGAATCGGCCACCACAGCCGTGGCGAACTCCACGTCGGGACGGATGCCGGATCCAGCGGTAAGGGCCGTGGGTCACCAGCGAGTGCTCTTGCCGGGCGACCACGGTATCGGTGAGGTTCCGACCGAGGGCTCGAAACGTCCACCGTCAACCATAAGCCCGCGATCACACGAAACACCATGCCCGCCCAACGCAACCCTTCGGGCATTTGGACTGCCGATCATGCCATGAGCCGGGGATAAGCAAACCGCCCATTCTGACCAGTGCCACGGCCCGTAACACGATCAGCATGAGCACGCCCTCTTACCGACGATCTAGCCGCTCCTCGCGGGCCTGGGATTGATCGCCACGGGGAGAACGGTCACAAAACCCGTCATCAAGATGTCGCGAAATGTTTGTTCATCGCTCGTTCACCAGCCCACCGGAGCTACCCCACCGCTAACTTACGAACCGTGAACCGGGGTTTGACATTCCGGAGATCAAGCCCTCAGATACGACAGTTGTCGTTTCGCGGATCGATCGAAGATTCATCGCCCAACGCGCCGGTCCCGCGCAAGGTTGTCTGCGGTCCGGAACATTTAGTCCATTGTGCCCTTACGTATGTCCCATTCACAACCCCAGCGACTCAACGAGCGGTTTGCGATTCCCGGTCGAGTGAAATTCGATATCGGTCCCGGCAACACACCCGTAGCCACCTTAAGCCATTCAGACGGGTCGGCGACTGTCTCCCTACACGGAGGGCATGTCACGTCATATCAGCCCGCTGGCCATAAGGAAGTTTTGTGGATCAGCCGTCTGGCCAAACACCAGCCGGGCAAAGCGATCCGCGGGGGGATCCCGATCTGTTGGCCCTGGTTTGCCGACCACCCAACTGATCCTGAAAAACCGGCGCACGGCGTGGTGCGTGGAGAGATGTGGCAGGTACATGACACCGGTACGCTCGATGGCGATCAAGTTCAGATCCGGCTGACGATGACCGACTCCATACAAACCCGTACGATCTGGCCTCACCCTTTTCAAGTGACGGTCGCGGTGACGATGGGTCGCCGACTTGGTGTTGAAGTGGTCGGTGTTCACGGCGGGGACCACAGCGCGGTCTTCGGCGGCGCGCTGCATTGCTACTTTGCCGTTCAATCCGTTGGTCACATCACGATCCAGGGACTCGAGGGCCGAAGTTATATCGACAAAATCGATTCGTCCAAACGAAAGATCCAGCAAGGACCGGTCACGATCACAGACGAAACCGATCGGATCTACGTCGATACCCCTGGTCAATGTGTGATCGAGGATCCACAGATGGGTCGCCGTATCCACATCGCCAAAACGAATAGCCGTTCGACAGTGATCTGGAACCCTTGGTCAGATAAGGCCGCAAGGATGACCGATTTTGGTGATGATGAGTACCATAAAATGGTCTGCGTAGAGACCGCCAATGCGCTGGATGATGTGATGACCCTGGCACCAGGCCAGGCGCACCGCATGGGCACGCAGATTAGCGCTGAACACATGTGATCGCCATCGACGGATGGCGTTTGAGCGCTTGGATGCATAGGGCGTGCTTCGCCGAAGCGAAAGGTTTTTGTTCGTTCTATCGCGTGGTCGCAGGTGTCGCACAGGGATACATCAGATGATCCCAATCGCCGATGGTTGTTTCATCGATCGGGGGGGCTGGCAAGCCAAACGGCGTTACAAAAAAGCCCATCGGCTCAGGGTCTGTTCACCCACATCCGTGTGTAAACAATGGATCCTTTCTTGACGGCCACCAGCCAATCTCATGCCGCACGGCCGACAGTGCCACCCGTCTGACTGAAATCTCCACACGCCTCTGGGGTCGGATGGGTTAACGCCAATTCGGGTTTGCGCAAAACGGTGACGATGTTACTTCTTAGCATGCCTAACGCCGGCCATCGTGTCATCCGAATCAATAGCATCTCCAAAATGACCAATGGCCCGAGCATCACCGTTTCAGGCGACGATTCGATCAGATGACATTGCTCGACCCGCAGCCCAGCGCTGTTGGCCAAACGGTGAATGGTTCCAGATCGATTGAGTCTGTAAAACGCAGGAAACACATCTTCTTCGGATCGATTTTCCAACAGCCAAACAGCCGCGGTCCGCAGTCTCTGCGGCAAGGGGATCGCCATGAGTGTAATGGGATTGAGAATATTGGGTGTATGAAACAGAAACACACCCCCCGGCTTGAGCACCCGGTACACTTCTTTCAAGGTCTCAATCGGGTCATCTAGGTGTTCTACAAACATATTGGCGGTGATCAAGTCAAATCGCCTGTCGGCAAAGGGCAGCTGACCACTCCGAGCCAACACCTTGCACGGCATCGCAGCATTTTGGGCCAACGAGGCGGCGTCCAGGTCCACCCCCACCGCCGTGCCGACCTGCGCGACCCACTGCGACTGCTGGCGGTCGGATTCGGGAAGCCAGCTCGGTACGAACCGCCTGCCACAACCCAAGTCCAGCCAGGCAATGCCAGGTCGCAGTTGATCAGCCAACGCCGAAAGGTACGGCCGTTGGGCATTGACCAGACCTGGAACGATCCAGTTGGCCATTCGCCAATAGAGCCGATCTAACATTCGACGAACGGATCTCATAGCGTCGATCTCCCGTTGTCTGGGTCGCATCGCGGGGGTGTCCCCACTGGCACCTCGCGGTGCTCAAAGAGCAGCATCGGCGACCGACCCGCCGCACCGCCTGCAACAACGAATTTCTGCTGTTATGGGAACCAAAGCTATAGGACCGAGGCGATCCCCGCACGGTGACTCGAGGGTCGGCGGGACCGGTCACCGGACTGTATCCGGTAGGCCTGGCAGGCGGCCACGGCGGGCCCACCACGACCGCGGTGACAAAGCTAACCTTTCTTTGAGCTGTTGGGGCCCTGCCCCCGCGTGGAGACCACTTGTAAGTTCATCGTTGTCGAAGCAGTGTCATCGCAAGCCGTCTGCTCGAGGCCATACACACCGACGTGAGACTGATCGGCGCCGCCGACCACCTCACCCACACGGACCGCAGAAACCTTATCCTTGACCGACAAATAAGTCGTCTCAGAGACCAGCACGTCGTACCCCAGCGTCTTGGTGGCTGCTTCGAGCCGCGACGCAACACCCACCGTGCCTCCGATCGCGGTATAGTCCATTCGCTGCATCGATCCGATATTGCCCACCACCGAAATCCCTGTGTTAATACCGATTCCGATTCTCAAACCACCAAGTCCGCGGGCCCGCCATTGACGGCTCAATTTCTGTGACTCTCGATGCATCTCCAACGCCGCGGTGATCGCGTGCTCTTCTTGATCGGGATCGTCAAGAGGGGCACCGAACAGGACCATCAATCCATCGCCAATAAATTTGTCGAGCGTTCCCTTTTGCCGAAACACAATCTCAACCATGCGATCAAAAAATTCATTGAGCAGACCCACGACCGTTTCGGGGTCCAACGCAATGGTCATATCGAGAAAACCGCGGATATCAAGGAACAAGACACTCACCTTCCGGCGCTGGCCACGGAGGGTGGGAATCGTTCCGCTGCGAAGGACATCTTCCGCTACCTGGTAGGACAGGTAGCGGGCCAGTGCGCCACGAAGCGTCTTGCTTTCTCCCAGCGCCACAGCCATTCGGTTGACCGCGTGTCCAAGCTGGCCAAATTCGTCACGGCTCTTGAGCTGGACGCGTGTGTCCAGATGACCTTGACCAATCTGCTCCACCGCCCGACTGAGCACCTCGACCGGATGAGCCACACGCCGAGACAGATAAACTGCAATGACAATCGCAAACACGAGTGCGACGAGTGTCGCCTGCACGCTTCTGACCAGAAAGGCATGGGTCTTGTTGAGCACCTGTTCGACGGATAAATCTACGCCCAGTGCCGCCACGGTCTGACCACGTGAATCATGGACGGGTGCATTGGCGCTGACCCACGTGCCAAATTCATCTCGAACCACCGGGTCGATCTGGTAGCTGCCCATGTCCAGCGGCTCCATATCGTCCGACTGGGGTTCATAGGGGTCTCCGACATGAGACTTGTTTCCCGTATGAGTCTCTTCGGCGTCCACAACGAACGCGATCCCGCTGTCGGCTTGATCTGATTCGACCATCGTGTACACGTATCCGATGTGAACGTCGTTACGACGATTGGCATCGCGTACCTTGCGCAGCTGCTGCTCCAGAGCGTGGTATGGCCTATCTCCTTCGTCTGCGCTTGTTTGAATCTGTTGATGAAGGTCGCCATCGACAAGTGTAGCCGCTGTAGCGGCGATCGATAGGACCTGACTCTGGATCTGGCCGATCAGAAGATGACGAGAAAATAAATACGACAGAAGTGTGAATCCCGTGCCTGTGACGACGGCCAGGGCAATCACCAGAACCATGACTTTGGTGCGGTATTTCACTTGCCGATCCTACCCTCTACGCCTTGATACGTCGATAGCTGTCGACGCAAGCACCGCACCCGTTTAGACGATTCACTTCGTGACGACCCATTATAGACGATTGTATAAACCCCGCTGCTTACCTCCATCGTCACCTTGGCTATACTACGGGCGTGGGGCCGGACAACGTATCAGACCGGACGTACATCGATGGATAAAGACGCAATGATTTCCCCGTCGGACAAAGCGGCCTTCGCGACGTCTTCTATTTTTAAGAATCTGCCCGCCGAAGAAATGGACGCCTTGCTGTTGGCGTTTGAGATCCGAACATTCCAGCCGAACCACGTCATTATGTCCTCCGGGGATGTCGGCGATGGCATTTACGTCATCCTGAAAGGACAGGCCAAGGTCTTCTTACCGATGCCAAAACCAACAGATGACCGATCCAGCAAGCCGACGGTCAAGATCAGTCTTTCAACACTGTCACGCGGGGCGTGCTTCGGAGAATACTCTCTGGTGGACCAGCAACCGGTCTCCGCGACAGTCCAAGCCCTCACACCGATTCGCTTGGCACACCTGTCGACATCGGCCTTCGGTCGGATGACGCGCGATTTTCCGCTGGCTGAAAACGTGATTTACAAAAATTTGCTTCGGACGTTGGTGTCTCGTTGTCGAGAAGTCAACATGGAGCTCGATGGAAACTTTTTGCTCTACTAATAAATCTCACGCCACAGCCTTCACAGTGAAGTTTTCTGCGTTATGATAATGACACATGTAGGAGCACCGAACGGGTATGGACACACCAAAGGAAATACCGGATCGGATGTGCGACGATCGTCAGGCGTCGGAACAGGGGCCAGTCCGTTCGTCAGGTGAGTCGGGAACACCTGCCACTTGTCAGATTTCGTCGCAGCAGGCGCCCAACGCCGCCGATCAGGTCGACGCACCTCTGAACCGACACCTCCCCGATCCGCACGACCCTCTAGACAACGTCACCGAGACGGAAACTGACAAAGTCGACCACTCAAAAGACAACCCGAGCCTTCATGCGCAAGACGCTGGTCCCGAGTCGGACGATAAATCGTCCATTGGACAGGTGGTCGATCGGTCGCCTGCGTCTGAACAAGAACCGACCGCTCCGGTCGACCACAGCCAGAGCTCGACGGTCTGTGTTGACGATGATTGGGCTGACAAGCTTGCACTAGAACAGATTAGTCAAACGCTGCTCGGTGTCGTCGGCCCCGACACCAACGGGCACGATCCATCTGATTCGAACGACGCGCTCACATCGGCCACCACCATCGATACGAACCACGAGCGGTCTGAGTCGACCGCATCCCAAGAGCACCCGACACAGCCAAGTGAGGCTCCGCGATCTGCAGAAACAGAAGTCGAACGATTGCGTGCAACGTTTGAAAGCCAGTGGGTCGCCGTCCAACGCTGTTGCGATCAGCTGGCGGTACAAGATCGGCGGATCGAACAGCGTCAGCAACAGCTGGACCAACGATCGACCGCCTTAGACGACTTACAAGCCCACCTGGCCCGTGATCAGCAAACGGTCCAGACCAAACTGGCCCAAGTTGAACAACAGCGTGGTGAGCAAGATCAACAACAGCGAGCATTGACCTTCCAGCGCAAGCAGCTCGACGAACAGCGGCGTCGATCGGACGCCCTAGACCAAGCGCTAAGCGACCAGCGTGAATCACTATCATTGCAGCAAGAGAAATTGACCGATCAAGATCTACAGCTGCAACAGCGCACCGAGCAGCTCCAGGATTTGCGCGACGAACTGGAAAGCGAACGATCACAGTTGGAAGGCACACGTCGGGAATTGGCGGATGCGGCGCACCAGGCCCAACAATACCGGCAGTCGTTGCACCAGCAGCAAGACCAGCTGACCGAAGAACGGCAGACGCTATCCCAAAAGCAGCAGGAACTGGCAGAACAAAAACAGCATCTTCAGGAGCGGACCGGCCGGCTCCAACAGGATCGCGACGAATTGGAAAATGGACAGTCGCAGCTGCAGCTCCAACAGCAAAAACTGGCGGATGCGGCACACCAGGCCCAACAACACCGTCAGTCGTTACACCAGCAGCAAAAACAGATCGAAGAAGAACGGCAGGTCCTATCCCAACAGCAGCAGGAAATGGCCGAACAAAACCAGCAGCTGCAGGAACGCACCCGTCAGCTTCAACAGGCTCGCGACGAATTGGAAAGTGGGCAGGCGCAGCTGCAGGCCCAACGGCAAAAGCTTACAGATGCGGCGCACCAGGCCCAACAACACCGCCAGGCACTACACGAGCAGCAAAAGCAGCTGGTCGTAGAGCGACAAACCCTATCCCAACAACAGCAGGAACTGGACAAGCAACAAAAATTACTGGATCGCCGGCACGGCCAGCTGACGGTTCAAGCCCAAGAACTGCGTGACCGTACCGAACAGCTCAAGCAGCTGCGCCAGGAAACGGAAGCCGATAAATCGCAACTGGAAGCCAAAAGCGAAGACTTGGCAGGGCTGGTGCGTCAGGTGACCCTAGACAAGGAAGAAGTCACTCGCCGCCAAAAAACCGTGGAACGACAGCAAAAAGAGTTGGCCGGCCGCCGTGAAATGCTTTCCAACCAGCAAGGAGAACTCTCCGTCCAGAAGCAGGAATTACAAGATCGCGCCCAAGAGCTAAACAAGCTGCGTGACGAGTTAGCAAGCGGACGTTCGCAGTTGGAGACGAAACACCAGGAACTATCCGAGTTGGTGCGTCAGGTGATCCGTGATCAACAAGACACCACGCGACGAAAAGAACAGATCGACAGACAGGAGAAGGAGATTGATACCCAACGAGAGGTCCTTTCCCGTCAACAAACCCAGATCGCAGACCAAAAACGCCAGTTGCAAGAATACGCACTCGGGATGAAGCAGCGACAAAACGAACTGGAAAAAGAGCGATCCGCGTTGGACGCTCGCCACCAGGAACTGAAGCAGCTGGCCAACCAGGCCACGCAAGACCGGGGCGAAGCCGTCAGCCTGCGAAAGCAGCTAGACGAACAAACCCGAGTGATCGAAACCCAACGGCAAGAACTGGCCCAAGCCCGCCAGACTGTGAAGCAGACCCACGAAAGTTTAGAAAAAGAAAAAACCTCACTGGCCCAACGGGTCAAGGCGTTTAATGCCCAGCAAGCCCAAGCCGAAGCTCAACGCAATGAGCTGGAGAACCTACGAAACCAGTTCCTTAGTCAGGAACAGAAGCTTGCAAGCAGGCGTAGGGAAATCGACAACGCCCGCCACAAAGTCCAGCAGACGCAAGCTGCACTGCAACAAGACAGAGCAACGATCAGTCAAGCCAAAGAGTCGCTTAAGGACCAACAAGGCCAGCTGGCTCACCGCGAGGCGGATATGCAACAAAAACTCGATGAGTGCCGCAGCGCCTATAAAGAAACGGTCCAAAAATTGCGCACCAAACGCGACCAGCTCATGCAATGGCAAAAAGAGTTACAACAGCGGGA
This sequence comes from Phycisphaeraceae bacterium, assembly GCA_965222495.1. GTDB lineage: Bacteria > Planctomycetota > Phycisphaerae > Phycisphaerales > Phycisphaeraceae > CBDCUA01. The sequence continues at coordinate 1,171,253 of CBDCUA010000006.1, forward strand.
AAGAGAGCTGGAATCACTCTTTTTAACCGGTCCACGCGACGTGATGCCGCCTGTGACCGAGCCCAGGAAGACCGCATCGTCTGGGAAGACGTAGGGGTCGCCTCACACGCGATAACGCCAGATGGTTTCTGCGTGTTTGCTGAGCGTGATCGAAGGTCAATCGCAAAGGGACGTCCCACCGGCTTGGCTGTTTTTTTCCTTTCACTTAACGGATACCTTCGCGATCTGGAGGGCGTGCTACCGCCAGTACCTCCAGAACCCCGCCACAGAATGCGGGCAAATCGTCCGGCCTGCGGCTAGAAGCAAAATGACGATCCACGACCAGCGGTTCATCGCACCACAACGCCCCGGCGTTGACCAGATCGTCTTTAATCCCTGGCGAGCCGGTCACACGCACGCCTCGATAAACACCGGCGGAAATGGCAATCCATCCTCCATGACAGATCGCTGCAATAAGCTTGCCCGCTTGATCGAACCCGCGGACCAGTGCAAGCACATTGGGATCGCGACGAAGCTTGTCCGGCATCCACCCTCCCGGAAGGATCAGACCGTCAAAATTCTCGACGTCCATCTGATCGATCGCAGCGTCACTGACACATGGATAACCGTGCTTGCCATGGTAGGTCGCACCGGCTTCAGGCCCGGCAACAGTGACGCCAACACCGGCCTCCACTAAACGAAGCTTGGGGTACCACAGCTCAAGGTCTTCATAGGCGTCGGCCACAAAGACCAAGACATGCCGTTTGTTCATCGTGACTGTCTCCTGGCAGTGTTCAATATACCAAGCGATCAAATCATAGATGTCATGCCCATCTTCCCGATTCATCCCGACGCCATCTGCGAACGTGGACAAAGAACGAACAAAGAGGGTTGTCACGCTTCCGCTGGGCATGTGAATTACGCCATGTGACTTCTGTATGGCCCGGGCTGGCGAAGGAGGTCTTCTTTTGCAGGCCGTGCCCTCTCGCCAAGACCTGCGCTCGCTAGGCCCGGCACGCTCCTAGCCCACCTCAGCCACACCACCAAACGTCATTGCCCCTGTTTCGAAATAAAAAAAGATACGCAATGCGAGTGACCGCATTGCGTATCAAGATTGTTGGCAATCGCACGGGATGTCTTACAGATCATCCACCCTGTACGACGGCGGCGTGACCGGCAACCCAGTCGCCTGCGTGGGCTTGACTTGGCGCCACGCAAACAAAGGCCGACCGATTGCGTCGCCCGGTTTCAGTCGGCTTACTCCGGAATGTACTGTGCCGTTAAGATCGGCAGCCGGATGTTAGAATTGGCGGCTTGTGCGAAAGTCCATAATCGCGTGTTCAGGTAATACGTCTTTGATCCAGACCCGCTGACCGAAAAATGCTGTTCGTCATAGGCCGGCGTGTAAAGGTCACTGGAACCAATCCCAGCGCCGTCTAAACCGCCCCATACACCTCGGAGAATCGAGCTTGTGTTGGTACCGATCCCAAACTGACTCACCGAGTCTGAGGCCAAGCTGACAATGTAGCCACTGGCTCGCACCACGATGGTGCCCGGCCCGGGGTGGGCGATGGTGATCGAACCGATGTTTTGAAACGCGGTTCCCGTCACTACTTCAGTTGCCAACTCCCGTCGCTCAGCCACCAACTTGGCCGGGTAGTAGTAACCCAAGACATCGATAATCACGTGAGCGAGCTTGGATGACTTAACCCGAATTTCCGGACCACACAAATAGCAAGTCTTGAGGCTAGAGGCATTGGCGATATTGGTCCCTTGCTTAAAGTTCACCAGACTGGCGTTCGGCTCTGCGGTGAGGTAGGGATAGACTTTCACAAATCCATTGCCGCTGACCGGGACCACGGTCACATTCAAGTGCACGCCCCGCGGCTCGCCTTGAGGCGCGGTACAGCCGGCCGGGTTACCGCCCTGCCCGCCGATGGTCACACCACTACCGTGAACGTTGAAGTTGCGGAAACCGTTGGCGGGAATCGCGCCACCTGCGGCGAACCGCGTATCAACCACACGACAAGGTGTCACTGGTGTGAATACCAGGTCCTCGTTCAGATCGCCTAACGTGAGCGCTGCCACGGAACCGTCTGACGATTCACCGGCAAGAATACCCTTGACCTGATCAAAACTGGTTGCCCCTTGCAACGCCAGTAGATCGTGCCCGCTGGTGTTATAAAGAATGACCTGGGCCAGGTCCTCGGCGCTTTCACCCGACGCCGACGCCCACTTCTCGGCCAGTTGCTGGACCACGCCCTGACGATCCGCGTCAATCGCCGCCAACCGCTCCTGTTCGTACTGTTGGGCCGCCAACGCCGCCGCGTCCGTTTCCTCACCCGGCATCGTTTGACCGACGACCGGTCCTTGAAGGCCCACCACCGTGGCCACCCCGAACGTCAGCCCACCGAGCCAACTCCACCTTTTCTGTTGCGTGTGCATCGCTCACCATCCCTTCAAAAACAGAGCCAAATCTCATCAGGAGCGCCAACACAGCGCCCCCCACCAAAATCAAATTTGCCTGTAACCTAAAGACATGCGTCTACAGAAAACGCTTCCCAATCCCTTTCGATCGCGACAAGATGTGAGTCGTCCTTATTGCCACAGTTCCACCTAGCCCTACAGCAATCCAGGCCCACTTCTCATCTCACGCATCAATACCTGATTGCCATTGTAAGGCAACTGGGCACCCATACAAGGATTTTTTGGACTCTTAAGCGATCTTTTTTGTAGCTTAAGTGGTTGTTAAGATGATTAATTTGCTTAATTTATTCAAATTACCTGCCATGGAAACCAGGAGACAGACCTGAGCGCCAATTGTGCGGTGCCAACGATTCATGACGTGCGATTGATTGATCGTGAAAGGCATAGCCAGTGTACGAATTTGGTATCATGCGCCGGCGGGATCAAGATGTCCCGCGCTCGCCCCAACACCGTCAGGATGGCCAGCTGGCCACCGGAGCGGACCCGATAAAAAAGGACGTCTTTAAATGCCCCTTAAGATCATTATTAAAAACATCTTACCGTTTATGACGCCCAACGGACCGTGGCGCCAATTGATGGCGTGCATCGCGTTGACCGCGGCGATCGCCACCCACGCCTATCCGCAGGCCGACCCGACCACCCAGCCCACGGACACGGCGGTGGATCCGCCTAGGGACCAGGTCGACGTCCTGCCCCACGTGGCCATTGATCGCCAAAACAGCCATGTAGACGTTGATGCAACGGTCGTGCTTCGCCAGGGAGGCTGGCTTGAGCTGTTGGCTTGTACGCCACAAACCCGCACCCACGAATCAATCCTGGTGGTCCACGCCAAACCCAGCCACATTCACCTGGCGCTGCAGCTGGTGGGCCTGAAGCCCGGTGCGCCGATGCGTTGGCAGAAGATCGGCGACCAGTACCAAGCCCACCCGGCGCACGGGCCAAAAGTGACCGTTCACGTGGTGGTCGATCGAGGCGACCGGTCCGTCGAAGTCCCGGCCAATCAATGGATCGTCAACAAACAAACAGGCCAGACGCTGCCCGACCCCATCTGGATCTTTACCGGTTCGGCGTTTGATCGTTCACAGACACCACCGACCTATCGTGCCGACGTGGAAGGCTCGGTTCTTTCTCTGGTCAATTTTGGCGACGAAGTGCTCACCCGACCCGGCGACCAAACCAATCACAACGATCAAGGGATGCTTCAACCCCATACACAGCTGATCCCAGAGTTGGGCACCAAGGTCAAGGTCCGAATCCGTCCGGCCGAGGTAGAGGGACCTTGAGAAGGGCCTAAGACGGTTGAGGGACCAGTGCGCGGGCAGCGCGATTCGATAGCCACTGACTGCTTAGTCCCGTCAGGCCCACATACAGATACCCGCTGGCAAATAACAATAAGAACGGCATGCTGATCATGGTGCGGTGAGCCGATAGTGCCAATCTGGCACATTCGAGCGTATACAATCCCATACCCACTTCCAATAGCGACATCCACACCTTAATTGAAGGTGTCGGAATCACCTGGCCCGAGCCTCGGTGCGTGTGATCCATCGTTGCGGCGACGTTGTACTTGGGTGTCCGGACAAACGCCGAACGATGGCCCACGAGTGCTTCGACACAGCCTCGGGCATTATTCAATGCAATGCCAATGCCAATGCTCATCAACACCGGCAGCTGCACGACGGTCTTGAGTGTGCCGCGGTGTTGGGCCCGCTGACTGACGGTATAAAACACACCGGCCGAAGCGGTCCCCAGAGCGAACAGGCTCATACACAGCACAAAACCACCCAATGAGCCGTTTTGAAACGGCTGCATGTTGACAAAAAATGCCGGGTAGAGCAGCAGCGCCATCAACGAGATGTATAGATACACCATTGGGCTGGTCAGATGGAAAAACGCCTCGATCTTGACGCCCAATGAAGCCTGGGACTTGAGCACCTTCGGCAACAGCTTCTTGGCGGTCTGGATCGAGCCCTTGGTCCAACGATGTTGCTGGGCCTTAAACGCGTTGATTTCCGGCGGCAGCTCGCCGGGGCAACACACACGTGGGAGAAAGACAAAATGCCAACCCGCTAGTTGGGCGCGGTAGCTCAGGTCCACGTCTTCGGTCAGGGTGTCGTGCTGCCAACCGCCCGCCGCCACAATGGCGTCATGTCGCCAAACCCCGGCGGTGCCGTTGAAGTTGATCCAACGATCTGAGCGGTTGCGGGCCGTGTGTTCGACAACAAAGTGGCCATCTAAAAAGATCGCTTGGCTTCGAGTCAGCAGAGAATCGCCACGGTTGAGGTGGTCCCACCTGGTTTGAACCATGCCCACGGTTGGATCGGTAAAGTAATGGATGCACCGCTTGAGAAAATCTGGCGAGGGGACAAAATCGGCATCGAAGATCGCAATGAACTGCCCCTTGGCATGCGGCAACGCTGCGGCCAGAGCACCCGCTTTGAATCCGGCACGATTTGACCGGTGCAGCAGCTGGATGTCGACGCCACGCTTGGCCCACCGGTCGACGCGCTGACGGGCAATCCCCTCTGAGCTATCGGTCGAGTCGTCCAAGACCTGGATTTGAAGCCGATCCAGCGGGTAATCCAGAGCGCAAGCGGCGTCGATCACCCGTTTGGCGACATTGGCTTCATTAAACATTGGCAGCTGAACCGTGACCAATGGCAGCTGCTCAAACCGCCGTTTCGGCCGCGGTAGATGCCGGCGGCTACGGTAGTAAAGCCAAACAAGCCAGTACCGATGCAGACCGTAGGCGGAGATCAGCAACAGCACTGTCATATACACAGCTGTGAGCGACCACCGGATCGCCGGATTCGTCAGCCATGATGCATCAGCTTCGATATTCATCTATTGACGCACTCGCCGCTCATACAATAACCACGCCCACATCCAATTTAATTGCACGATTCTTTCATCACAGCGAAAGACCGCCAGCGGCGATCGTGGCTTGAAACGTCCCTCCAGCCCGATCAACGACCATCCACAACAACCATCTAACGATCAATGGCCAAACCATATACTCCCGTAAAACCACAGATAATGCCAGTCTACGGGCTACCCCGACAGGATCATCTAAAGCCCTCTCCCCGACTCGTCCGATAAACGGACAGTCCACAACGGGTTGAATGGAGCCGGTCATTCAACCGATAACGACCAAGTGGATAATGATGGTTGGCCGATTGACCTGTGTTCAGGGGGCAATTCATGAGCCTGCGAGGCATACTGCTAACAAGCCTAATCATAGGCCAGTGCGCTCTGACCAGTGGCTGTAAAATGTTGTACAACGGTGCCATGGGACTGCCCATGGACCGTCAGAGCCGGATGGCATATGAACGGTTTCGACATCAAGGAGATCCAGACTCCCGCGCTCACCTTCGTCAAGATCAATTGATCGATCAGCCTGGCGCGGACTACACAACGGTTCAGCAACCGCGTCGTCGTCCAGAGCGAAGGACACAACGCCGACAACCCGTTCGCTTTGCGACACCTGACGTGGCAGCCGATTCGGTGACCCAACCGAAACCCGCCGCTGCCCAATATGCCTCTAATACAAGAGGCCTTCAGGTCGGACCGCTGGGTCTCTATGGGCATCTGCCTCAGGTGGCCTCCAGACGGTCCAGCCCACTGGATAGCCCCGACAATCTTCGTCAAATCACATTCGCCACCGAAGGCGCTGACTTCGATCCCGACATCGATCCAACCGGCACGCTCTTGGTATACGCCTCGACGCAGCACCGTGCCACCGCCGATCTGTACCTCAAGCGGATCGATGGGTCTGCGCTACAACAGCTGACCAACGATCCGAGCAATGATGTCATGCCCGCGTTTAGTCCCGATGGGAAACGGGTCGCATTTGCTTCTGACCGCGCGGGCAATTGGGACATCTACATCATGGACATCGCCGGTGGTCAGGCCGTGCAGCTGACCAATGACTTGACCCACGACCTTAGCCCAAGTTTTTCACCCGACGGACGACAGATGGTCTACTGCACCCACGGCAGTCAATCGGGTCAGTGGGAACTGGTCGTGATCAATGTCGAGAATCCCGCCACCAAACGGTTCATTGGCTATGGCCTGTTCCCAGAATGGTCGCCTCGCGACGACCGGATCGTATTCCAACGAGCCCGTGAACGTGGCACAAGATGGTTTAGTGTTTGGACGGTGGAAATGGTCAACGGGGAAGGCGTACGCCCGACGGAAATCGCCGCCAGCTCCAACGCTGCAGCGATCTCCCCAACCTGGAGCCCCGACGCCAAGCATGTGGCTTTTAGCACGGTGATTGATCCCGACAGCGAGCAGCAAATCAGGCCTGTACAAGCAGATATATGGGTGCTGAACGCGGACGGCTCAGGCCGGGCCAATCTGTCGAATAGCCAGTTTACGAACCTCCATCCCGCCTGGTCTAAGGATGGTTCTATTTTCTTTGTATCCAATCGGGCCAAAAACGGCGTAGAGAACATCTGGGCGATTCGTCCCGATCGCGCGTTACGCGTTTTCGAACCGGTGACTGTGCCCGACCAACCGACAGCCATGAGCTTGCCTTCGGTTCAACGTCCGGGCAGGCGCAAACCGGCGGTACAAGATCCTGACGCGATGGTACCCACACGATAGTCGTCCATGGGTCATACGCTGATGGGCAGGAGGCTCATCTTGGTAAAAACAACGGCAGGACGCCATGACAAGTGAACAGGTCCCATTCTTGGTCGCAACGGTGCTATTGACCAGCGGCTGTGCGCTGTTTGGTCGCGGCGGTGCCGATCCACTGCACAGCCCTTACCCGACGCGTCGGGTCTGGGCGGTCGTTCCGCTACGAAACGAAAGTGGCAGCACACACGCAGACGGATTGGTCATGGCCGACCACCTGGCCAGGCAACTGGAAAACGCGACGAACCTGGATGTGCTACCGGTGAACCGCGTGCTGGCGGCAATGGAAGCGCTGGAGCTGGCAGAAGTCAGCAGCCCCGCCGAAGCCACTCAAGTCCTGCGTAGCCTCAGGGTCGACGGATTGGTCGTCGGCACCATGACTGCATACGACCCGTACGATCCGCCCAAACTCGGGCTGGCGATCGAGCTCTATGTTGATGAACACGTCGAACACTTCGACTCGATCAACGTACGCAGACTGTCACGGGCCGCCACCGCCGTTGGGCCGCTGCCTTACCCAGCAGCCCGACAGCAGCCCACCAGCACTGTCAGTGCGATGTTTGACGCGGCCAGTCCCGAGATCCGTCGCAAACTCAAGCGGTATGCGACCCGTCGCGGACAAACAGAAACCCAGGACGCCTGGCACCGCTACCGATTGAGCATGGACCTGTACAGTGAGTTTGTGAGCTATGTGATGAGCTGGCGCTTGCTCGGGGTAGAAACCCAACGGATCGCGCCGGCCGCACAACAACCCCCCCCGTCGTAGGTCGGCCTGACGCCGATCGCAAGCGGGCGATCAGGAGCGTCAAGCATGTACCACACCGACCCACCGGCCCAGCCCTGGCCAGACGATCCCTTCCAGGACAACGGCGGTTCTGATAAATCGACCGGCTCGACACAGACCGGCCACCGACAGCTGGCGCTGGTCAAACGGGGCCATCGATACATTTTTGACTACGCACCGGGACAGGAAACCCAGCTGTTAGAGCGGCTGGCGGCCATGGCTCGTGATCCCAACTGTTCATTGGGGATGTTTGATGTGGCTGTGCTGAGCCATCAGGTCGGCAGGGGCCTTAGTCAGCAGGTTCAGCAGATTCTTCATAGCTAAACAGTCGACGGTGAAATCCATGTCGATCTAAAACGAAAAAAGGAAGCGATTTGAAATGGCTGATCAAAGCTCCCACATCGATCAATTTGCAAGCTACCTGCGGTTTGAGCGTCATTTTAGCCCCTACACCGCCAGGTGCTATGGCGCGGATCTGCGTCAGTACACGACTTACCTAAACACCGCCGGCACACCAGGCACCGGTACCACTGAGCAAGCCGACGTCCCATCTGACCAGACCGCTGCCGCGACGCCAGGCATCGATCAACGCATTGCCAGCGCCGATACGGTGGTGATCCGGGGCTTCTTGACCTACCTCGACGGCCTTGGTTACAGCTCTGCGACCGTTGCCCGTAAGATTGCCACGTTGCGCAGCCTGTACAAGTGGCTGCACACACAAGGCTTAGTCCAATCCAACCCAATGCAACTGATTCGTACACCCAAACAGACCAAACGTCTGCCCAAAGCGATTAGTGTCGAGCAGGTCGATAAGCTCTTGAGCATGCCCGACAATCGCGACACGCTAGGGGCACGAGACCGGGCCATTCTGGAAACGCTCTATTCCACGGGGGTACGCGTTAGTGAATTGGTGGATCTAAACCGAGGTGATTTGGATCAGATGGACCAGACCCTGCGGGTGCGTGGCAAAGGGAAAAAAGAGAGAATCGTTCCTCTCGGATCACATGCGCTTGCAGCGATCCGCAACTATCTAACCCTCCTGGAGCCCGATCCGCGGTTCGCGTCGTTGCGTCAGCAGTCGCTGACAGACCCGCACATCCCGCTATTTGTAAACAAAAATGGTGGACGGCTATCGAGCCGTTCGGTACGCCGCAAGCTGGACAAATACCTGGCGGCAGCTGGGCTAGATCCATCGATCAGTCCGCACACACTGCGACACAGCTTCGCGACGCATCTGTTGGACAACGGTGCGGACCTGCGAAGTGTTCAGGAGCTGCTGGGACACCAGTCTCTAAGCACCACCCAAATCTACACTCACCTGTCGTCGATGCGATTGCGTGCCAGCTACGATCAGGCCCATCCGCGGGCTGGATAGACCCACTACGCTGTCACACGCTACGTTTATTGATGCGTCGTGGCAGTCCCCTATCCGTATGACGCCTCTGTCATAAGTGGTCGCCGCACCAACAATTTTTGTGCGCGCTTTAACAGCGTTTGCAAACAACGCGTGATGATGGACCCGAACAGCTCATTCATCATTTGCCGACGCTCCATCTGAGTCATCGCAGATCCGATGGCGGGATCGACCTGGGAAGGACATGAAGTCAGCACACCATTTATCGCGTTTGCTATGGTGTGCGTGATGGCCACAACGACAGAAGCGTCTGACAAGGCCAGGTCGACGGGTTCAGCAGTCCAGTCCGTCGCCGGACACTGGGGACTATTGGGTGCTTCGGCGGTGATGCTTGCCCTGGCGTTCCCTCTGCCTGGTTGGGCGCCGCTTGCCCACATCGCGCTGGTCCCGGCGGTGTTCCTGGCTGTCCGATCGGACCACGGATGGCGACTGGCATGGACTGCTTACACGGTATCGTTCGTTTGGTGGCTTGGACGACTGGCATGGCTGGGGCCCGTCACGGTCGGCGGACACGTCACATTATCGCTTTATCTGGCGATCTACCTGCCTGCGGCATTGGTCGTCATACGATTGGTTCACCGCCGCAACGGTGGGGTGATGACCCTGATGTTACCGATTGTTTGGGTCACACTGGAATGGGTGCGCGCGACCGTACCGGCCGGTGGGTTCGCCTGGTTCTCGCTGGGCCATAGCCAAGGCCCTTATGCCCCATCCCATCGAGTTGGCCACCTGATTCAAATCGCCGATCTGTTCGGGGAGCACGGCGTGAGCTTTCTGGTCGCCATGACCAACGGCCTGATTGCTGATCTGTGCTCCTGCCGATGGCCGGTCCAGACTTCGCACAGGCAAGATCTCAAACGACCCCTTGCGTTTTTGGCAACGGCCTGGCTGTTGGCGTGTGCGGGCGCGTGGTTCTACGGCGCTCACCGCATCGGACAAGTCCAAGCAGTCGATCCTGCGGCGCAACTGACGGTGGCGGTCATCCAGACCAACGTCGCACAGGACAATAAGAATCATCCAACACCCACGCAGATGATGGCCGATTGGCGGCGACTGTTGGACTTGACCCGAACCGCCGCTTCCCACCACCGTGCACCGCAACTGGTCGTCTGGCCTGAAACCATGGTGCCGGCGGGTCTGAACAATGCAGCCCGAACCTATTATCAGGCCACCGATTCCGGTCGACATCTGTTTCACGAACAAATCGCGAGCCTGGCCGGCCAACTGCATGTTTACCTGCTCGTGGGCGCCCACGCCCTTGAAGATTGGACGACGGTCCGATCGGCGGATGGTCGGTCTGAATTTCAGCATCCCAACCAGCGATACAACGCTGTTTACCTCTATCTTCCCGACGGTTCACAGGCCACCGAGCGCTACGACAAAATTCACCGGGTCCCGTTCGGCGAATACATTCCTTGGGTGGAGCGTGTTCCCTGGCTCAAGAAGCAGTTCATCAAATACCTAAGCCCGTATGAGGTGGACTATACGGTCACCGCCGGCCGATCGCTTGCGGTCTTTCGCCTTGACCACAACAAAAAGCCAGCGATCCAACAGCCGGTCAATACGCCCAACGGACCGGCAGCCCAAACGGGTCACATGCGCATATCAACACCGATCTGCTTCGAAGACGCCGTTGCTCGGGTCACCCGTGCCATGGTTTTCGGACACCACTACAGAAAACGGTCCGACCTGCTGGTCAATCTCACCAACGACGGTTGGTACGCCGGGACCCACCAAGGCCCTCAGCACGTACAAATTGCCGTGTTCCGATGCATCGAGAACCGTGTCCCCATGGCCCGTAGCGTCAATACTGGCGTCAGCGGTTTTATCGACTCCACAGGACGAGTCGGACCTCTGGTGACGGTCCAGGGCCGTACCCAGAACGTCGAGGGGTTCGCTGTCCACACCGTGAAACTCGATCCCCGGCACACCTTGTTCGGCCGCTGGGGCCAAGCCACGCTGGCAGGACTGATCGCTGCGTCATCGATTGGGCTGATTGGAACGATGCGTCGCCATAAAACGACGATCACAGGATGACGTGACTTGCCCGATCGTGATAAAATCATCGGTGTCAGAGATGAGATCCCCCCACTGCCCTACTGGCGCATGAATTTGCCACACGCTTCTACGGATTGTCCTGACGGGCCGATACGAGCTGATAAGGCCGGGTTGCCCGTGGATGGTACACGCCGGTTCCCGCCGTGGCCGACGGCTTTGGCCGTGTGGTGGGGCCTGGTGGCCAGCGTGTTGGCTGGCGCGGATCCTAAACAGCAAGTCCCAACCCATGGCCATCAGCGAGCGGTCCACCAAGTCATCGAGTCGTCACGCAGCCGATCTGGGTTTCTGCGTGCCAATGCGATCGAAGCGGCTCATGCCCTGCCCCGACGCGTGGTGCCGCTGGTCCAGCTCGGGCTTAAAGACCGGCACCCGGCAGTTCGGTTCGCCGCAGCGGTGACGATCGGCAAGCTTCGGCTGCAGGAGATGGTCCCAGCGGTCCAGCCGCTGATGACCGACCCCTCCGAATCGGTTCGGGCTGCGGCATTGTGGGCGTTGTATCTGTGTGACCGATCGGTCGACATCACACCGCTGGCGGTCATGCTCACCAGCTCAGATCCAACCACCCGCAGCAACGTGGCAATGCTATTGGGACAATCCAACGATGTGACCGCCGCCGCCCTGCTGAAGGATCTGGCCAGCTCTCCAATGCCCCGTGCCAGCGCGGTTCAAGAAGCCATTGTACGGATCCAGATCGCAGAAGCGATCGTCCAACTCGGGGATGAATCAGCGCTGAATGCCCTGCGCGCCGGTGCATACTCACAATTTGACGAGGTGCGTGTCCTGGCCGTCTCCATGCTGGGCAGGTTCAATGATCGCCGCATGGCCAAAGCCTTTGCCCATATGCTCCTTGCCCCCCCGATAGAGCTGCAGATCGCAGCGGCAGAGTCACTGGCACACCTGGGACGGTTTGACGGCCAGCCAGTGGTGATCGACGCGTGTCGATCAGACATCCATACCGCCAGGGCCCAAGCGGCGATGGCGTTGGCCCGATTTGACAGTGAGCAGGCCACGCAGATGCTCTGGCAGCTGCTTGACGATCACCAGGAGCAGGTGCGATTGTCGGCCGCAGCTGCTATATTACAAACGGTTTCAGGCAGGTCGGTCCAGTAGGGACCGGGAGGTTTGACAAGTTTGAGCGGTCACGATTAGATTGTGCGTTAATCAAAAGCCGGAGCTTGTTTTATATATGCTATCCACGAACCCGCCGACGCCACCCAACGATGAGAGGAGGTCACTTTGGGTGTCCTGCTAAAAGTGTTTGTCGTGTTGGTGACCCTGTTGTCGGTGCTGTTGGTGGCCTTGATTGTCCCCTTCGTGGCGAACACGGAAAATTATAAGCAACAGTTAGATGAGGCCCTGCAGGCCGCCGCTGTGGCTGAGAAGACCGCCTTTGAGCGACAAATCGAGCTTGGACGAGCTCAGAACAAAGAAAGTGAGCTGGTCACAAGGCTGCACAACACGATCAATAACCTCACCACTCAGATCAGCCAGATGACCCAGCGGCTCGCCGATAGCGAAGCGCAAACCCAGAGCGAACGGACCCAACTCAAAAAGTTTGAAGCGGATTGGAGCCGGCTCTCTGCGGCCAATCAACAATACGCACAGATCACCAAGGAGCTCCAGGCCGAGCTTAAAGAGCGCCGAGAGCAGCTGGTGGATCAACAAACAAGAAACATTCAGCTGGCCGACCGCAACAACGAGTTGGAGAGCCAACTTGGCGCTCTGACTCGACAGGTCCGCCGCGTACACGAAAATCTAACCCACCTTCAGGAACAAAACGCTGACCTGGAACGAAAGCTGGCTCAGCTGCCGCCTCAGTGGCAGGCGACCATCTTGTCAGAGGAAACCGCCGCGGCTCCGTTTGTGCCCGAAATCCCCATCCAGGGCCAGATCACACGGATCCAGTCGCTGGACAACGAAACGTTTGTTGAAGTTAACGTTGGTACCAATGATGGCGTCGCTCAGAACATGAAGTTCCTGGTCCATCGTGGCAGCCAATTCCTAGGCACGCTTGTGATCACGAATGTTGACGCGCAACACTCGGCCGGTCAAATGCAGCTGCTACAGGGTAAAGTGGTTGAAGGTGACCTGGTCTTGACGGGTGGATACCAATAGAGCCCCGCCACATACAGGTCGATTGTCGACCCCCTGGCTCGGGCAACGAACGGGTGCGGTAAAAACCCCGAAGCGATGACGGATAAGATTGGGCGTCATGACTCAAGACAATCAAAACCGGATCAGACACACCTTACCGCCCGGCCGCAGCGATATTTACACGGTCTTGATGGTGATTGCGCTGCTGGCGTTGGCCATAGGGATCGGATACGTGTGGTACCGCAGTGCCACGCTGATTGGAACTTCAAACCCGTTCGAAGTTGTCGACCGCGCCGTGTGGGGTTGGCTAGGTCCACCTCGCCTTTAGTGAATGAGAGTCGTCAATCGCCCGGTGATGCGCCGGTGCAAAGCAAACGAATCGGTTACGATGGCGTTGGCCCAATCGACGCAAAGACTCCGTCGCCAGCGATGCGCGGCACGTTTGGTTAGGGTCCTGTGCCCACTATCTACAGCACGTGTGGATCTACCGCTGACAACGTCTTTCAATTCACCTGGATCGGAAAGCCACCGGATGCGTAACGGTAGACGCCCAGACACACGATCCAAGACCCGCATCTGACAACGCCAGAAGGGCAACACACAGTTGATTATTGACAATCTCCTAAGTTGGTTCAGCGTGGACATGGGCATTGATTTGGGCACCTGCAACACGCTGGTATGCGTACGCGGTGAGGGCATTGTCCTTAACGAACCAAGCGTGGTGGCCGTCAAAAAAGGCACCAACCAGGTGCTTCAAAACGGCAACGCCGTGGGCTGGGTTGCCAAGGAGATGCTGGGCAAAACGCCCGGATCGATCACGGCCATCAGGCCACTGAAAGACGGTGTGATCAGTGACTTTGAGATCACAGAAGCGATGCTGGGCTACTTCATTCGCAAGGTCAATGGCCGACGTCCCTTCGTCAAACCACGTGTGGTGATCGCTGTCCCCAGCGGGATCACCGCGGTAGAGAAACGAGCGGTGTTGGACTCGGCTGAACGGGCTGGTAGTCGACGGGTCTATCTCGTGGAGGAGCCAATGGCGGCCGGGATCGGTGCGAACTTGCCGATTGTCGAAGCCACGGCTTCGATGATTGTGGACATTGGCGGCGGCACCACGGAGGTGGCGATCATGAGCCTGGCGGATATCGCCCAGTGCGAGTCGGTCCGTGTGGCCGGCGACGACATGGACGAAGCCATTATCAATCACATGAAAAAAGCCTATAACCTCATGATCGGCGAACAGACGGCCGAACGTGTGAAGATCGAAATTGGCTCGGCAGCGGCCGACGATCAAGAACGATCGATGGAGGTGCGGGGCCGCGACATGATCTCGGGTCTACCGCGGAAGACCGTCATCACGTCGGATGAAATCAACCAAGCCTTGCAAGAACCACTCGGTGCCATCATTGAGACCATCACCCGCACCCTTGAACGGGCAGAACCAGAATTGGCGGCGGATCTGGTCGACAATGGCATCGTCCTGGCCGGTGGCGGAGCGCTGCTTCGGGGCATCGATCAGGTGATCTCAAGCGCTACCGGGCTTGACTGCCGGCTGGCCGAAGACCCGCTGACCTGCGTCGCCCGGGGGACAGCGATCTATCTGGAGCACCTCGAGGAGTGGAAAAACACGCTTGAAAGTGACATGGACGAGGTCTAACGGAAGCGTGTGATCGATTCTCAGAGCCGCCGGTCGGTCTGTCGATCCGCTCTAAGCACCAAGCACCCTAGGGCCCGACACAAGCCGAACGGCTAGTCGGATCGCGGCTTTCATGCTGCCGGCATTGGCTTTATTTTTCCCAACGATGTCAAACGCTGTGCCGTGATCGGCGCTGGTCCGTATGATGGGTAACCCCAGCGTGACGTTCACTGCCTCGTCGAACGCGATCATCTTCACGGGAATTAATCCCTGATCATGATACATGGCCACAACCAAGTCATACCTGCCGGCGACCGCATCTCTGAAGACCGTGTCAGCGGGAAATGGACCACGGGCGTCGATGCCAGCGTGCTGCGCCATCTCGATCGCCGGCGTAATCACCCGTCGTTCTTCGTCGCCAAATTGACCGCTTTCCGACGCATGGGGATTCAACCCACACACCGCCACGCGCGGTCGAGCGCACCCCATCGCCAAACACGCTTTATGCCCCAGATCAATCGGTTCAAACACGCTACCGATGGTCAGCTTGTTGCGGATCTCCATCAGCGGAATATGCACGGTGGCCAGCGCAACGTTGAGTTTGGGCGATGCAAACATCATCACCACACGCTTGGCGCCTGTACGCCGGGCTAAAAACTCGGTGTGGCCGGGGTATCGGTACCCGGCCAAATGCCAAGACGCCTTGCAGATCGGCCCGGTCACCATGGCATCGATGGCCCCCGGTTCATCGGCACCCTTCATCGACGCCGTAACGGCATCTTCAACAAACCGCAAAGACGCCTGACCGCCCTGTTTGGTGGGCCGGTGGACCGATTGACCCAACATCGAGTACTCATCGTAGTCCAATACCACCACGTCGTGCACAAGGTCGTACCCCGCCCGGTGCGAATCGTGTTGGAGCCGCCACCAATAGGGATCGATCTCCGCCAGATCCGCCGCATAGCTGAGCAGTTCGTTCATCCCATACACCACATATCGCCCCAACTTACGCACGTCCGGATCGGCCAGCGCCTTAACCACGACCTCGGGCCCAATCCCCGCGGGTTCGCCCATGGTGATCCCTATCACCGGGCGACGCGGCAAACGATCTGGATCGTCACGGATATCTGACATATCCTCATCGTAGCAACATCGTGGCCGATGATTCTTGCGGTAAAATAGAACCATCGGCAATGAATTTCCTGTTTTGGGATCCGAACCAACGGGACAGCGTTCTTCGACGGCCAAACGTTTGGCCACGGTTTGGCTCGTGATGGGGACCATGAACATGACGCAAGCACACCCCCCTCTGGATGTCGCCGTGGTTGGGGTCGGCCGAATGGGCAAAAATCATGCACGGATCTACCAGCAGATGGCCGGTACCCGCCTGGTGGCCGTGGTCGACCGTGACGCCGATCGGGCCGCTGCAGTGGCCGACGAATTGGCGTGCGACGACTGTACCGACACCCAGCAGCTCATCGATCAACACCCTGGCATCGGTGCCGTGAGTATTGCCGTTCCGACCGTACACCACAGCGACGCCGCCGAACCGCTTCTGGAACGTGGGATCGCCTGCCTGATCGAAAAACCGTTAGCACCGACTGTCACCCAAGCCAAGCATTTGGCCGATCTGGCCGCCACGCGTGGCGTCGTTCTTCAAGTAGGACACACCGAGCGATTCAACCCAGTGATCCAAACCCTTTCTGGCATGGGGCTTCATCCTCGATTTATCGAGGTAGACCGCATCAGCCCGATGACCTTCCGGTCACTGGACGTCGGTGTGGTGATGGACATGATGATTCATGACCTGGACATTGTGCTGTTGCTGGCCAACTCGCCACTGGAACGCGTCGACGCCACAGGCGTATCGGTGCTCAGCGCCCACGAAGACGTGGCCAACGCCCGACTGGTCTTCGCCTCCGGGTGCGTGGCCAACCTGACCGCCAGCCGTCTGGCGCTCAAAAATCACCGAAAAATGCGTGTCTTTAGTGAAGATACCTACGTCAGTCTTGACCATTCAAGCCGCCAGGGTGTGGTGATTCGAAAATCCGATCACACCAAAGTTTTACAGGATCTGAGGCAGCAGCTTGCCACAGGCGTCGATATGGCCAGTGTGGACTACTCCAAATTGGTGCATGTGGAGCAGCTGAAGATGGATCATGCCCAAGATGATGCCGCGGCCAGTGATCCGCTGACCGCCCAGCTGGCCAGCTTTGTCGCCGCCGTCCGGCAGGGACACAGCCCCGCCGTCGACGCCACCGCCGGCTACGCCGCGGTCGACGCCGCCGAACGTGTCGTGCAGGCCATCGGCAGTCATCGGTGGGAGGGGATTACCGTGGCGAGGGTGTAACCAAGTGCCTTTCCCAGTCCGAATCGGTTGCCTCTGAATATGACTGCTGTGCTGCCAGTGCCTGAAATCCTGATGCTGTCCACGCTGCCCATGCTACTGGTGGCCAGCGCGTTTATCAGTGGCAGCGAAACGGCGCTGTTCAGCCTCAGCCCTCACCAGCGGTTGATGCTCAGCCGCTCATCGTCGCTGGCCGGTGTCACCATCACCGCCATGCTCGGCGATCCAAGAGCCATTCTCATCACGCTGCTGGTGACCAACACCGCTGTCAACGTGACCTACTTCGTCATCAGTACCGTTCTGCTGCTGCGGCTGAAGGATCTTCACCAGTTCAATCCCATCGCGGTCGCGATGTTAAGTGTGCTGCCACTGGTCGTGTTGATTCTGTTAGGAGAGGTGCTTCCGAAGCTATTGGCGGCGAGGCTATGCACAAAGTGGTCGGGCCTGGCCGCGGTCCCGCTCATGGTCATGCACCGGGTACTCACACCACTTCGCGTGGTGTTTAGCGCGTTGATTATCACGCCCCTGGCTCGTTTGATTGCTCCCCCCATCAAGCCACCGGAACTGTCGGCCAAGGAACTTGAAACCATTCTCGAACAGAGCCATCAGCGTGGTGTGATCAATCAAGATGAGGAACAGCTGCTTCAACAAGTGCTGGAACTAAGCCAACTCAAGGTCCGCGATCTGATGACCCCGCGCGTGGATATCAAATCATTTGATCTTTCTGCAGCGCCCAACTCGCTGGTGGGTCTGGCAAGCGGAAGTCGGTACAGCCGGATCCCTGTCTACCGAAAAGACCTCGACCATATCGAAGGAATCGTCCTGACCCGACAGCTGCTGCTGGCACCGCCGTGCACGGCAGATCAACTTCGGCGCCTGATTCGTCAGGTGATCTTTGTGCCCGAGCTGCAACGTGCCGACCGGCTGCTGGTTCATTTTAGGAAAACAGGTACGACGTTCGCGATCGCCGTTGACGAGTACGGTGGAACCGCGGGTCTGGTCACGCTAGAAGACGTGGTTGAACATATGGTGGGGCAGATCTCTGGGCCTGGCCAGCCGCCACAACAACCACACGTCCAACAGATCAAACCCGGGCAATGGCGGGTCAACGCAAATCTACCGATCCATGAATGGGTCGACGCGTTTGGGCAATACCCTGCCTTGGCCACGATGCCTGGTATCGATGCCGTGGGTGGCACAACCGTCAGCACGCTGGGCGGACTGGTGATGGCACGCCTTGGCCGGCTACCGTCAGAGACAGACCAGACAGTCATCGGCAACGTGGTCATTGAAGTGGACAAGATGCGAGGTCGACGGATCGAATGGTTGACCATCCGCCTCCAGAATGCGTCGGTGCACAGACACGATCAATCCATACACCCCAAGCAACCATGAACCAATGGTCAGCCGATTTTTGGTGGGTCATGGCGACGATCAGCTTGATCGGTAGCGCGCTATATTCCGGCCTTGAAACCGGAATCTATCGTCTCAATCGCGTGCGGCTACAGATCCGACACCATGAGAACAATCCGCCGGCGCGCATCCTGCACCGACTGGTCCACCGACCGATGGCGCTGTTAAGTACACTGTTGATCGGCAACAACATCACCAACTATATCGGCACCGCGTCACTGGCGATGATCTTAGAGCATCGAGGTTTGGCAGATTGGCAGGTGATCGTCGTCAACGTCTTGCTGGTCACACCCGCGTTGCTGGTCTTGGGCGAGGTTTTGCCTAAGGATCTTTTTTCAGCGCATAGCGATCAGCTAACCTATCCGTTTGCGAGGTTTCTAGATTGGTCGCAAAAGCTTTTCTGGTGTAGCGGCCTGCTCCCGCTGACCGAAGCGTTTAGTAATCTGACCTGCCGACTGTTGGGAATCAGTGATCGCAGGTTACCGTTTCACCCGCGACGGCAGGTGGAGCTGATGGTCAAGGAAGGCGTCGGACGAGGGTTGCTTAGCGACGAACAGTCTGCCATTGTCGAGCGTGTCTTGGAGTTAGATTCACTGACCATCGCCGACGAAATGGTCCCCTGGGAACAGGTCAGCACGGTGAGAATGCAGGACCCTGCGACGATCATGTGGGATCTGGCCGATCGAACCAGCTACGCCCGCTTTCCGGTGATCGACGACACGGGAGCCGTTCGAGGTGTGATTCGGGTAAACGATGCCCTTGTGCACGACCGGAAGTCCTGCCCACCACTGACGGACCTGATGACCGCCCCACTCGAACTCGACGCCGAAGCCCCGTTACGCGCCGCCCTGACCACACTACAAAGCCAACGCACCGCAATGGCCATGGTTACACGCCAAGGCAACCCGGTTGGCATTGTCACGGTGAAGGACCTGGTTGAGCCGATTATCGGGGAACTGGCCAGTTGGTAACCGCCAGCCCACAAGGGCTCTAGCTTCACAAAAACCGCGGCCTCGGGAGCGTCGACTGCCGTGTCACCGGGTTGGCAAACGGCTCATACCCGTCTGGATTGATCCAGCGTTTCCTTTGTGATCGCGGGCACAAAACGGACAGCCAATTACGGCGTATCTGTCGCGCATGAAACATACGCAGCGCATTCTCCGCTCGGATCGATAAAAAGGCTGCAAGTCAATATGCTTATCTTGTGATGGCTTGGTCTACCAGCGAACTTGCAGATGCCATTGCCGACGGCCTGCAAGCCCGCGCTCGCGCCGACGATCTGGAACAAGCCGTTTACGGCTTTGATCATTTGGACGAGTTGGGTCTGCACCCGTTGGTCCAGGCCGCTCTGCGCAACGCCGGGTACGGGGTTTGGCCTGAGCAGCAATACCCCGCAGATTGGTGTCGACCCCGTCGCAGTGAGGGAAAACGCTGTGACGTGGTAATCACCGGTGCCCCAGACCAACCCCTACGCGACCCGGCCGTGAAACATACGCTGTTTGATACCCCCCGCGCTGTGGACGCCGAACAAGCATACTGGCTGGAGATCAAGAGTGTCGCGCAGTTTGAAACGACCGGTCCTTTTCGACGTTACAGCGCCGAGCTCTTTTCACCGGTCACTGGCGACATTAAAAAACTATGGACCGATGGGTTTATCTGTTTTGCCGGGTTGCTGCTGATCTTGTTTACCGCCCAACCAGAAACAGCTGACCACGATCTGATCGCGTGGCACCGCCGTTGCCTAGAGCGCGGTCACCCCGTCGCCGCACCGGCAGTACGCGGGTTTCCCATCACAGACCGGATCGGCAACGCGTACTGCGCGGTATCCGTGTTCGGAATTCGCGGTGTTTGAAAGACATGCCACAGGACCGTTCGAAGCCATCGCCTTCTGGTACGCGGGGTCGCCTAACCGCTATTGGCATACGTCCGGCGTACTTTTTTTGCAACGGGTTGGCGATCTTGCCAATTGTGACCAGAACACACGCGTCATGCCAAACACCAAAAGTTCGTACGAATGGGTCTTCCAGCGTGGGCTTGCGGTGACAGGACTTGGCAAATCCTCATTACTCAAAGAACACACGCGATGCGTATCACTCTCCGACACAACGACATCAACGACAACAACTCACGTCACCGACAACGCGAAAAATCGCCTTGTGCATACGAGAGTCGCTTTAGAGGCTCTTAGACCCGCGTTCGCAGATGGGAACACGAAAATCAATCCTGGATGGTATCCGCCGCCGGCAAAATCCGTGTGCGGCGGCCTTCAACCGTGACACGACCGGATCCGATCAGGCCAATCGCCTCCGGATATGCCAGACACTCCTGCTCGAACACGCGTCTGGCCAAGGTGTACGGGGTGTCATCTTCGCGAACCGGACAGGTGCGTTGGACAATGATCGGGCCTGTGTCGTAAGACTGGTCACAGTAGTGCACGGTGCAGCCAGTCACTTTACTACCTGCGCTCAACACCGCTTCATGCACACGCTGGCCATACATCCCCTTGCCACCAAAAGCCGGCAACAGCGCCGGGTGAATGTTGATCACACGGTGAACAAAATCGTCGGGGATCGCGAGCAAACTCAGGTACCCCGCCAGGCACACCAAGTCGACCTCGTGCTGGCGAATCCGTTCAAACACCTGTGCCGACGCCTCCTGGACGGTGGCAAAATCCCTTCGTGCCACCACAAGAGACGGTAATTTCAAGTCGGCGGCGCGCACCAATCCATAGGCATCGGGTTTTGAACCGATCACCACCTCGATCGACGCGCTAAGTGCTCCGGCGCTGATCTGTTGGACCAGGTTCTGCAGTGTGGTCCCGCTTCCACTAAGCAGCACCGCCAAACGGATAGGAGGTGAGCTTGGCGAAAATTCGGTCATGACGGGTAGGATATATCAATCACGCTTGTCGCGACGAACGGGGCCTCCGGCCGTGGAAGAACATCACCGCTCTCTTAGGATACCTGGTTGGGGTTGTGACCCCTGCCCGATGAATCGGTCGAACCATGTGCACGCCCACCACACGACTAGCGCCTTCGCCCACAGGTGCCCTACATCTAGGTAACGCGCGTACGTTTTTGGTTAACTGGGCGATTGCCCGCCGCGACGGCCAACGGATCGTGTTACGCATTGAGGACCTTGACGGCCCGCGTTTAAAGCCCGGCGCCGACCAGCAGGCAATCGAAGACCTTTCCTGGCTGGGGATCGATTGGGATGAAGGTCCACACTACCAGCGACAAGATCTTTCGGCGTATCACCAGGCGCTGGAGTGTCTTGAGCGTCAGAAGCTGATCTATCCTTGCGTTTGCACCCGTGGTCAGATCCGATCCGCTCAGCGAGCACCCCATGGCGACGAACATGAACTGAGATACCCTGGCACCTGTCGACCCGGTACCAACGCCCCACCGGCTCTGGCCGAGCCCAGTCCCAGCGATCACGACGACCAGGCGTGGCGGTTGGTCGTTCCAGATCAACCGATCATGTTCGACGATCAGTTGCAGGGTCGACAAACCGTCAATGTTCAGCAGCAGGTCGGCGACTTTGTCGTATCCACCAAGGCGGGTCTGCCCGCCTATCAGCTTGCCGTCGTGGTCGACGATGCACGCCAGGGAATCACTCACGTCGTGCGTGGCGATGATCTGATCAGGTCGACCGGCCGTCAGCTGTGGCTTTACCGGCTGCTTGGTCTAGGTACGCCGCCGCATTACCTGCACCTGCCACTGGTTCTTGGGCCTGACGATCGCCGCCTGGCCAAACGCCATGGGGATAGCCGCGTGGCGTGGTACCGCCGACGCGGAACGACACCCGAACGGATCGTGGGGCTGATTGCCCGGTGGTGCGGGCTGCTGAGCCAGAACGCGCCGTTAACCACCGACGAGTTCCTGGGCCGCTTTTCATTGTCACAGCTACCGCTGGGCCCAGTCAGGCTGACTCAGGAGGACCATGCATGGCTTATTGGCAACTAAGGCAAGTACGCCCAAACGACTCATGCCGATGGTGTCTGCGCCCACGAAAAAGCCGGGCCACATGCCGTAGGTCGATGTCCTGGGCCATTGCTTGCCTGAGCGTTTTATCGAAATGGCGTACCGCCACCTCAACGCCATCCAAGGCCATGGCCATGCTCGTGCAGATCGCCGTAATCCTGACAGCATGCGCCGATCATAAGACCACTGCGGATACCCAGCGGGTGGTACTCGGGGATCAAACATTCGAACTGGAGCTGGCCCTGGACCGCAAAGCGCGGTTTAAAGGGTTATCGGACCGCCCCAAAATCTCCGCGGACGGGGGCATGTTGTTTGTATTTCCGCAACCACGTCGGCTTGAATTCGTGATGCGTCGATGCCTGGTCCCCATCGATCTGATCTTCCTAGATCCTGGAGGACGGATTGTGGGCACACACGCCATGTCGGTCCAGCCGTTTGACACACCAGAGGAACGGCTACGCAGATATACCAGCGGTTATCCCGCTCAGTTTGCCATTGAGCTCAAAGGCGGTACAACCGCTCGTCTTCGACTAGAGCCGGGTGCCAAGATCGACCTGCCCCTGGATGCCCTTAAGCGACGAGCCCGCTAACCCGATACGTAGGATGACGCACATGACGTGTGACGCCAGTGCGTCGAAGAGGCTCTCTGTCTTCACCAACCTGCGTTCGGTCCTTCGTACGCAAGACCGATTTAGCGATTGGCACCGCACTCCACCTGAACCGGCAGCGCCACTGGCCATGCATACCCTATCCTTGACACTGATCGGCTCAAACCCGGCAGTATTCAAGGATACCCTGGTCACCGCCGTGCTAGACCGTTGGCCCGAGAACGACCGGCCATCGATCGTCACAACCACACCCGCACAAGTTCTAGGCGACGACTCGATCCTCAAGCGCAGCGGTGTCGTTTGGCTGCTATTGGACCAAGTCGGTACCCCCGAGCTGTTCGAGCTGATCGGCCAGCTTCAGGACCGACACATACCGGCCATGCTTACCCATCCAGATCAGTGCCAAGCCGTCGGGACGCTTTTTCAAGAGGGTGTCGTGGCCGCGCCGCTGAACGCCGGTAAGGAACCGCTCTGCGCCATGCTCGGCACACTGTGGAACCAAGCCGCTGTGATTCGATCGCTAGAGAGCGAAGTCCGTATGCTTCAGGCGCATCACGGTGGGCTGTGCGACCAAATCGGCAAAATCGACGAAGAGCTGAGGCTGGCGGCGAAGCTTCAACAGGAATTTCTGCCCATATCGCTACCGGACTGTGGTCATGCGCAGTTTAAGGTGCTGTATCGACCCGCCGGTTATGTCAGTGGAGATATTTATGATCTGATCCGCCTCGACGATGATCACGTCGGCATTTTTATTGCAGACGCTGCGGGCCATGGCGTACCCGCCGCGTTGATGACCATGTACATCAAGCGGGCGCTGCACAGCATAGAGACTGACGTTACATCACCGACCGGAACCCGGGTCGTACCCCCCGACGAAGCCATGGCACGCCTAAACAATGACATGCTCCGGCAACAGACGGGTCGAGTCAGGTTTGTTACGGCGTGTTACGGGGTGGTGAATTGCCAGACCATGGAAATCTCGCTGGCTCGAGCAGGCCATCCGTTTCCATTGTGGCTCCATACCGACGGCACCGTCACAACCCTCGAACCTGACGGTATGCTGCTGGGGGTATTTCCGGATAACGCCTACGAACTGTGGCATTGTCGGTTACAACCCGGTGACCGGCTGTTGCTCTATAGCGATGGGTTTGAAATGGCATTCCCGCAACCAGATCACCAACACAGCCGCGATCGCTGCCCGGCCAATATGCAATACACAGAAGAGTTCAAAGATCTTGCCGTTGGGCCGTTAGATCAGGCCATGGCGCGGTTGGAACACAAGCTCGATCAACAAATTGGCTCGTTGAACCAGCGTGACGATCTGACGGTTCTGTGTATCAGTGCTGGCGACGAAGCGACCTTGCGACCACCTTCAACCGTAAAATCCACTTAGGGATCGGTTGTATAGAAGAACGCACCACCTTCAAACCGCCATCATCAACCACAATCTCGCTAGCTCACAAATCCAATTTAAAGGCCCCGCCAACCCCAGTGGTTGGCGGGGCTCGAAAGATCAACGCGTCATCACTTCATCCAAAACGGCACTTCAGCGCCAACAGCTATCACAAGCACGTGCTACGCACTAAATGGTATCCAGCTCAATAATATCCTCGAGCTCAAGGTCGACGCCCGCGACGACAATCGTGGTTATTTCACTGCCAGATTCAGCCACCGTCACGACGCTGTCAACACCGCTGTTATCGATTGCGATGCCTGCATCTAAATCACTGAGAAGCACCAGTTTGTCCCCACTGGCCGTATCGAAACCCTGAACAAAATACGCAGTCTGAAATGCAGACAGATCGACATTGAATGCGTCGTCTCCTGCCCCGGCATCTCTTAGAACGTAATCAAACGCTTGGTCGACGTCATGGCCAAACAGGTCGATGGCAAAATCACTGGTCGCCGTGTCGCCGTCGGCATCGGTAAGTGTAGCGCTAAAGTCCAGGAAAATGTCATTCGGCGGATTGTCTCCTCTGACCACGACCTCGATCTTCGGGATCTTGATGTCACCAAATCCCATGGTGAATTGGGCGGCATCGATGAAGTCACCAAAATCATTACTGATGACGCCACTATCCTTTAAAGTTTCTAGATCGAGAGTGAACGACCATAAGTTCTCGCCCGTGCCGCCAGCCGCCACGTCGGCTTCGTCCAACACCACGTCACTGGTCACGAGGACAGCCTCGGTGAAATTGCCTTCCTCATCGTAAAGGTTCCAGTAAAGGTAGTCCGTCTTGCTGGGGCTGCCCTGGAGAGATCCGTCTGGATTCGGAGGCAGGAACCCCCCGGCCGTCTTGCTAATGAAGACTTTAACTTCAGACGCCAAGGGCTCTGGATTAATCACAA
This sequence comes from Phycisphaeraceae bacterium, assembly GCA_965222495.1. GTDB lineage: Bacteria > Planctomycetota > Phycisphaerae > Phycisphaerales > Phycisphaeraceae > CBDCUA01. The sequence continues at coordinate 1,197,046 of CBDCUA010000006.1, forward strand.
AGCTCTCGTCAAGTTCTGGTAAATCGTCTGGGTCAAATGCATCAATTGAACCATCGGTACCGCCATTAGGATCATACCCCTGCAAGACGTTGTTGTTGACGCCAATACCGGTGTTGCTGACGTTCATCTCTATCTCATCCCTAATGAAGTCGAAGTCACCTGTTCCTGGCAAGTTATCCGCATTACTGCTCGGATCTCGATCCAACATCGCAGACAGATCTTGAAGTTCTTCTTCAGTGAGGTCGAACGCGCCAAGTCCGATCGCAGACTCAGGACTCTGAGAGGCCGGTGGAACCGGCAGTGGAATCGGCGTCCCGATATCCGATGGGTTATTCGCCGTGTCGGCGTCGACGGCAAAGAAGACGAAATCGGTCGTATCCGGGCCTTCGCCGAAGCTCAGCGTCTGCACCGGGTCGGGGCCCCCTGCTGGGAGCTGGCCCTGATCTGTACTGAGCGTGATCGTTTCCACAATGACTTCATTCAGCGTAAAGACATAGGTGCCGTCGAGATTCACGGTCAGACTAAAGCCGATCGTTTCATCTCCGTTTTCAGGGTCGTTATCAAAGTCTGCCGTTAGGGTTCCCGTACCGGTCGTGTCATCGAACTCAATGGTTCCCGTCGTGACGACGCCGGCAGCGGTGACCATGTCGAACTGGATCCCAGCAGCGGTGGGATCGGTATCGACCGCTACGATAGAAAGGGTCCCGGGCTGGTCGGCCCCAGCAAGGCCCTCCCAGAAACCAACCTGTGGAGTTGTGGTGATCGTCCCAACCAGGTTACCGAACTCAAGGGCCGGGCCGTCGTCGTCGAAGCTCATCACCTCGCCAATATCTAGGCTCTCACTGTCACTGGCCTGATCACCGTCACCGTCGGTGATGGTGTCCGTACGCGTGAGTAGAATCAGATCCGCCGCAAGTGTCACCGTGTCGTCAGGATCGCTCGTGTTCGGATGCTCCAACGCTCGCTGCTGGTCCAGCGTCACCGTACCGCCGGCGTCCACGCTAACCACAAACACCAGATCACCACTGGTTTCCGTGCGGCCTTCGATCGCGCCGCTGCCATTGACCGACAGCTCAACCGACTCGCCCGTCGCCACATCCACCAGGTTCGTCGTCGGACCACCAGTGCCCACGCTCAACACGTAGCTGGTCACAATACCGGCCGCGCCGTCGGCGCCGCCGTCGGAGGTCACTCCAAAGTTGTCAGAGAAGTCCGCACTGGCGTCGATACCCAGATCCGTCTCATCGACCGACAGCGGATCGGCCGCCGCTATGATCTGTACATCGATCGCCGGGCCGTCGTCGTCGAAGCTCATCACCTCGCCAATATCTAGGCTCTCACTGTCACTGGCCTGATCACCGTCACCGTCGGTGATGGTGTCCGTACGCGTGAGTAGAATCAGATCCGCCGCAAGTGTCACCGTGTCGTCAGGATCGCTCGTGTTCGGATGCTCCAACGCTCGCTGCTGGTCCAGCGTCACCGTACCGCCGGCGTCCACGCTAACCACAAACACCAGATCACCACTGGTTTCCGTGCGGCCTTCGATCGCGCCGCTGCCATTGACCGACAGCTCAACCGACTCGCCCGTCGCCACATCCACCAGGTTCGTCGTCGGACCACCAGTGCCCACGCTCAACACGTAGCTGGTCACAATACCGGCCGCGCCGTCGGCGCCGCCGTCGGAGGTCACTCCAAAGTTGTCAGAGAAGTCCGCACTGGCGTCGATACCCAGATCCGTCTCATCGACCGACAGCGGATCGGCCGCCGCTATGATCTGTACATCGATCGCCGGGCCGTCGTCGTCGAAGCTCATCACCTCGCCAATATCTAGGCTCTCACTGTCACTGGCCTGATCGCCGTCACCATCGGTGATGGTGTCCGTACGCGTGAGTAGAATCAGATCCGCCGCAAGTGTCACCGTGTCGTCAGGATCGCTCGTGTTCGGATGCTCCAACGCTCGCTGCTGGTCCAGCGTCACCGTACCGCCGGCGTCCACGCTAACCACAAACACCAGATCACCACTGGTTTCCGTGCGGCCTTCGATCGCGCCGCTGCCATTGACCGACAGCTCAACCGACTCGCCCGTCGCCACATCCACCAGGTTCGTCGTCGGACCACCAGTGCCCACGCTCAACACGTAGCTGGTCACAATACCGGCCGCGCCGTCGGCGCCGCCGTCGGAGGTCACTCCAAAGTTGTCAGAGAAGTCCGCACTGGCGTCGATACCCAGATCCGTCTCATCGACCGACAGCGGATCGGCCGCCGCTATGATCTGTACATCGATCGCCGGGCCGTCGTCGTCGAAGCTCATCACCTCGCCAATATCTAGGCTCTCACTGTCACTGGCCTGATCGCCGTCACCATCGGTGATGGTGTCCGTACGCGTGAGTAGAATCAGATCCGCCGCAAGTGTCACCGTGTCGTCAGGATCGCTCGTGTTCGGATGCTCCAACGCTCGCTGCTGGTCCAGCGTCACCGTACCGCCGGCGTCCACGCTAACCACAAACACCAGATCACCACTGGTTTCCGTGCGGCCTTCGATCGCGCCGCTGCCATTGACCGACAGCTCAACCGACTCGCCCGTCGCCACATCCACCAGGTTCGTCGTCGGACCACCAGTGCCCACGCTCAACACGTAGCTGGTCACAATACCGGCCGCGCCGTCGGCGCCGCCGTCGGAGGTCACTCCAAAGTTGTCAGAGAAGTCCGCACTGGCGTCGATACCCAGATCCGTCTCATCGACCGACAGCGGATCGGCCGCCGCTATGATCTGTACATCGATCGCCGGGCCGTCGTCGTCGAAGCTCATCACCTCGCCAATATCTAGGCTCTCACTGTCACTGGCCTGATCGCCGTCACCATCGGTGATGGTGTCCGTACGCGTGAGTAGAATCAGATCCGCCGCAAGTGTCACCGTGTCGTCAGGATCGCTCGTGTTCGGATGCTCCAACGCTCGCTGCTGGTCCAGCGTCACCGTACCGCCGGCGTCCACGCTAACCACAAACACCAGATCACCACTGGTTTCCGTGCGGCCTTCGATCGCGCCGCTGCCATTGACCGACAGCTCAACCGACTCGCCCGTCGCCACATCCACCAGGTTCGTCGTCGGACCACCAATGCCCACGCTCAACACGTAGCTGGTCACAATACCGGCCGCGCCGTCGGCGCCGCCGTCGGAGGTCACTCCAAAGTTGTCAGAGAAGTCCGCACTGGCGTCGATACCCAGATCCGTCTCATCGACCGACAGCGGATCGGCCGCCGCTATGATCTGTACATCGATCGCCGGGCCGTCGTCGTCGAAGCTCATCACCTCGCCAATATCTAGGCTCTCACTGTCACTGGCCTGATCGCCGTCACCATCGGTGATGGTGTCCGTACGCGTGAGTAGAATCAGATCCGCCGCAAGTGTCACCGTGTCGTCAGGATCGCTCGTGTCCGGATGCTCCAACGCTCGCTGCTGGTCCAGCGTCACCGTACCGCCGGCGTCCACGCTAACCACAAACACCAGATCACCACTGGTTTCCGTGCGGCCTTCGATCGCGCCGCTGCCATTGACCGACAGCTCAACCGACTCGCCCGTCGCCACATCCACCAGGTTCGTCGTCGGACCACCAGTGCCCACGCTCAACACGTAGCTGGTCACAATACCGGCCGCGCCGTCGGCGCCGCCGTCGGAGGTCACTCCAAAGTTGTCAGAGAAGTCCGCACTGGCGTCGATACCCAGATCCGTCTCATCGACCGACAGCGGATCGGCCGCCGCTATGATCTGTACATCGATCGCCGGGCCGTCGTCGTCGAAGCTCATCACCTCGCCAATATCTAGGCTCTCACTGTCACTGGCCTGATCGCCGTCACCATCGGTGATGGTGTCCGTACGCGTGAGTAGAATCAGATCCGCCGCAAGTGTCACCGTGTCGTCAGGATCGCTCGTGTCCGGATGCTCCAACGCTCGCTGCTGGTCCAGCGTCACCGTACCGCCGGCGTCCACGCTAACCACAAACACCAGATCACCACCGGTTTCCGTGCGGCCTTCGATCGCGCCGCTGCCATTGACCGACAGCTCAACCGACTCGCCCGTCGCCACATCCACCAGGTTCGTCGTCGGACCACCAGTGCCCACGCTCAACACGTAGCTGGTCACAATACCGGCCGTGCCGTCGGCGCCGCCGTCGGAGGTCACTCCAAAGTTGTCAGAGAAGTCCGCACTGGCGTCGATACCCAGATCCGTCTCATCGACCGACAGCGGATCGGCCGCCGCTATGATCTGTACATCGATCGCCGGGCCGTCGTCGTCGAAGCTCATCACCTCGCCAATATCTAGGCTCTCACTGTCACTGGCCTGATCACCGTCACCGTCGGTGATGGTGTCCGTACGCGTGAGTAGAATCAGATCCGCCGCAAGTGTCACCGTGTCGTCAGGATCGCTCGTGTCCGGATGCTCCAACGCTCGCTGCTGGTCCAGCGTCACCGTACCGCCGGCGTCCACGCTAACCACAAACACCAGATCACCACTGGTTTCCGTGCGGCCTTCGATCGCGCCGCTGCCATTGACCGACAGCTCAACCGACTCGCCCGTCGCCACATCCACCAGGTTCGTCGTCGGACCACCAGTGCCCACGCTCAACACGTAGCTGGTCACAATACCGGCCGTGCCGTCGGCGCCGCCGTCGGAGGTCACTCCAAAGTTGTCAGAGAAGTCCGCACTGGCGTCGATACCCAGATCCGTCTCATCGACCGACAGCGGATCGGCCGCCGCTATGATCTGTACATCGATCGCCGGGCCGTCGTCCTCAAAGTACAAGGTGACGCCCACGTCAGCCGTCGCGGAATCGGCTTGAATCAGCTTTAAGCCACCAATATCGAAGTTAGCGCTGTCTTGACCCGAGCCATCCCCAACGTTTTCGATCAGGACACGGTTGTGATCGTCGACAGTGTCGTACTTAATAATGTCACCTGCTTCGACACCGGAGATGGTGAACGTGCCGTCACCGTTATCGGTAATGTTGGCTTCACCGCCACCGTCGAAGTCAATGACCTGGACGCTTGCGATGTCAGCCGGAGTATTGCCTGTCAGCCCATTTCCGTCGATAAAATCCACACCGGGGTTGGGAGTCGTCGAAAAGGCGCTGACCTTTACCACCGCCGTCTTGCCGCCCTGCAACTGGACCACTTCAAATTCAGCGGCCGTCGCATCTAGCACATCAAGAAAATCTATATTGATTTCCTCATCTGCCTCATTCTGATCCAGGTTGGGAACGGTAAAGTCTGCGTTTGGTCCCGTTACAAACGTGAAATAGATACCCTCACCCTCGCCGCCCGCCGCAGCGGTGATCATCTGGTTGTTGACACCGAAGACGGTGGGATTACTGCCCGCCTGACTGGTGTTCACGGTATCGCCGGCGGAAATCGCGGTCCCGGGATTCGCAGATTCATCCAACGGGTCTCTGCCCGTCGCCACGACCCCTATTTCCGTGAGATCCTGCGGGTCAGGAATATCCCCATCCCCAAACATAATGAAGAGGTTCTGGCCAGGCGGGGCGTTGGTTAGATCAAATTCCAGATCTCGGAAGGCAGTGGCGAAGATATTGCCCGTAAGGTCGACGGGCTCAACCTCATCGTGGGATCCTTGAGGTGTTGTTCCGTCACCGGACGTGGTATGGAATACAGCCTCATATTGGACGGTCCATAACTTGACATCTATGAGATCGACGTCTTGTGGTATTTCCTGTAGATAGATCGCCAACACAATATTGCCGTTGGGGTCGGCCGTGCTTCCTATGCCCTCTCGGCCCAGGACAATATTGTCATCTTCAGTGTCGGTATAGAGGAAGACGTTGTTGCCGTCATCTGTGGTCGTGACACCGCTATCCAACCCGTTCAGTGGATCGCCGTTGGCGTCTGACAATGCAAGATTCGCTATGGTAAAGCCACCCCCGTCGATCGTGAGTGCATTCTCACCTTCACTGGTGGGGCTGCCGTCGTACCCGCTCAGCGCCGAACCGATCGCCCCCGAAGGATCTGCCCCGAGAGCCGTCAACCGGCTGGACAATGCTAAAGGAAAATCAGGCACATTAGGATCTGTACCATCAAGGTCAAGGGCAACATCGTTGCCGTTATCATCGATTGTAACATCGAGATTGGGCGGGTTATTCTGCAACCCGGTAGTTTCGTCGTGGATGGTGAATACGCCCTCATGTACCGTGATGGTGAACGGCGATGAGGCGGCCTCAGTGGCCTCAACTGCTGCGCTCGTTACGACCGCAGTATCACTCGACGCATCGTCAAGCGTGTCGCCCAACGCGTTGCCTGATAGCAGTACTCTGGGTTCCAAAGATTCAAGCTGAATGGCGCTGTCGGCAACCAACACTTGGGCGCCACGCCGCGAAAATCGCTTGGCCCGCGAGCGTGCCAGGGCCTGAGCGCGGCGGCGAGCGTGACGATTCTTGAAAGAACGATGGATCAACTCACCTAATCCCATAATCAAATCTCCTAAAAATGTAGAGCCGTATAATCAATTGAGCTTTATCAAAGGGGCGAGTCCTGTCATTTTCGTCGGTTGTGACTACCGTCGTTGAGCATGGTGCTTATGACGTCTTCTTCGATCACACAATTGCAGTGCGTAGCCTGGCGCCATGCCGCGTCGAATGACCCGCACGTTAGCTAATCGACGGATGTCGGGGAAGACAAATATCATTCTCTCCCCTCTCCTTGACGTGATCGACATTTCCCTATTGAGTTCCTCCTTATGGACGCAACCCAATCAAATGGGGTAGTCAGTATAACCTCTCGCTCTCGGAATCCGCAATATAAGCATAAATTTTTTCTCCGTTCAGCGCGGGCAGCGTTCAGCAACGATCTGTTATGACCTATGGCCGGTGTAAACAGTTGTGTCTGAAAAACTTTGTGTTTTCGCGTGATTGAGTTCTTATCGTCTTATCTTGCCGAAGGCATACGACAACAACCGTTACCCACTGATAACGTAAGCTAAAACGTTTATGGAAGCGTTGGTGAACAAGTTACGCGCATTGCGGCCCAGCAAGGTTGATCCCATGGCTCGTTTGAGTCCGCTCACAACGAATTCGACATGCCAGCGACGGCCGTATCCGTTTTCTTTAACCGACGTTTGGTGATCTGCCGTGGGTTCGCCGGTATTTTTACGCCATTCGCTTCCGCAAGTTACAAACTGTTTCTTCGCGCCACACTGCTGATCCGGCGGCGCAACTAATGCTCCAGCCATGCCCCGAGCGAGATCCCGACACGAAAACCGCAAACCGATCACCTCTGACGTTATCTTGTTCTCATCCGACCAGCGTACAACGGCTAGATCGATCGACAACCTTGTCTTCCTCCAAATCAGGCTGCGAGCATGTGCAGCTGCAGCCACTGGCAACGCTGGACAATCAGCCTCTTCGTGGACATTTCGCCGCCCGTGTCAGGCCAGTTACGATTCACCTGATGGATCAGATCCGGCTATCACCCTACGGCCGCTCATCGGCCCGCCCATCGCCGGTCAACCGGATGATGGCCACATTCGCCTCCGACTTCCGACCGGGGGTGGATATCAATCTGGGTGTGGGGTATGTCAGTGAAGAAGCGATCCCACGCCAGCGGATCAGCCAGGCGTACCAGCGGGTCCTGTCTGAACCTCAAAGGTACGCGGGCGCGTTGAACTACGGACCTCCAGCGGGTCTGCTTTGCCTGATCGACACGATCCGTCACCGCTACGCCCAGCGTTTGGACGCCAACATCCTAGCGCAAAAGCGCATTATCATTGGCGCCAGCGGTGCCACCAGCCTGCTGGAAGCAGCGGGTCGCATCTTACGACCCGGCATTGTGATCACCTCCGACCCTGTCTATTACATCTATACCGATCTGTTGAAGCGATTGGGATTTGAGTTGTTAGCGATCCCTGAAGACCAAGAGGGCATCAACACCAACGACATTGAAAAAAAACTTGAAGATCTGGGCCCACGCGTCGCAGAGATCAGTTTTTTTTATCTGGTCACCGTGACCAACCCCACGTGTACGGTCCTGTCCAACACCCGCCGGCGAGATCTGGTGAAACTGGTGACCCGTCTATCTGAACGGTTGGGTCGTCGAGTGCCACTGCTACTGGACACCGCCTATGAGTCGCTGATTCACGATCAGTCTGTGGGACGGCTGGAATCTGGTCTCGCTCAAGACCCATTGGGCCTGGTGTACGAAATCGGCAGCGTTTCCAAAATCATCGCCCCGGCGTTGCGCGTGGGGTACCTGATCGGCCAGGAAGGCCCGTTTATGGCCGCGATGGTGCAGAACGCTTCAGACACCACACTTGGGCCACCGCCGTTGAATCAGTACGTCGCCGCCGACTTGTTGAACAGCCGCAGGTCTGACGCTCACACGACCTATACCGGTAAAGCCAAACAGGTGCGCGCCTGGCTCGACCGCGACTTGGCAAGCCACTTGGTCGACGTTCGCGGCGGTCAGGCAGGATTCTATTTTTACCTCACGTTCAAACTCACGGCCACACACGAGCGTTCGACGTTCTTCCAATTCCTGACACGCACGACCGGCGATGCATCCATCGACAGACCATCCGGTACGGTACCGCCGCGAGTCATCTACCTACCCGGTGAGTATTGCGTGTATCGCCAAGGGGAGTTGGTCGATTTGGCACAGCGCCAGCTACGAATCTCATACGCCTACGAGAACCTGACACAAATCCAGCACGCGATTAAGCTAATGACGCAAGCGATCGCTTACGCCGCCTCAAGGCAAAACGAATAAAGTCACTGGTGGCCATTGAGCCGAGACAGCGCGGACATTAACGACGGGTAAACCCGGCGCGCTGAAGCGCGTCGGTGGTCAAACCTGACCTGTCGCCATACCGATCGCGCAGCCAGTGGACAATGGTTCTGCTGACAATATCGGTTTCTAGATTGACAAGGTCTGTTTCTCGGACGTGACCCAGTGTCGTGCGTTCGAGTGTGGTGGGAATCAACGCCATTTCGAAGCCAGACGGTCCGACCGCCGCCACCGTTAAGCTTATGCCATCGACCGCGACCGATCCCTTCGGGACGATCGCCTCCATGAGATCGGTCGTGTCTGGGGTTAACCGCCCCGCCAGAGGACGCACGGTGATCCGACATCCGCTTGCCGAACGATCGACACGTGTCACGCTGCCCATACCATCGATATGCCCTTGAACAAAGTGGCCACCCATGGGGGTGCTGGGCGTAACGGCCGCTTCGAGATTGACCGGGTCTCCCTGCTTGATCGTCTGGAGCGTGGTCTTGCTGAGCGTTTCAGCTACCACGTCGAAGCCCATCGCCTGGCCATCACCGGCTGCGACAGTCAAACATACACCGCTCACACAAATCGAATCACCTTCTCGAACACCGTCGGCCGGCCACTGGCCGGGATCGATCACCAGACGAATACCGTAAGGTGTCTGTTTGACCCGAGCCACACGACCACACGCCTGGACAATACCCGTGAACATCGCGACAGCTCCCCACGGTCAACCAAGCTTAACCAGCCCTCATCATGATCTTTTCTTAGCGAACGTCCAAGCCGCGATGACACCGGCGGCAAAGCCCAACGCAGCGGTGATCAGCAGAAGAAACGCCCGGGGCATGGTCACCGTAAAGAAAAGGATCCGGGTCTGCACCGCCGCCGTGTTTTGTAACAAGATGATGATGGCCAGGAGGGTCAAGACCGCTACTGTGATCAGCTTGGGTTTGGATAACATAGTACCACCTCAGGTCAAGTACACATCGCACTTTACGATGATACACGATTTTTTGCTATCGTGTGGTGATGTATGTTTGGGGCCACGGAGGCTTAGCCAACAAGACCCCAGAACATTGCCGTGACGACGATCGATCCACTGTTTTCAATAGGAGACGAGAGATGATGTGGACATTGATGGACAAGACATTCCATTGGCTTGGTGTAACGGCGATCGGTGCGATGTGCTTAGGTGGAAACCTGGCCAAGGCACAAGAGACGTCTGACCAGGAAACAATTGCCCAACAGTACCAACGCCAACGATTAGCGGCGATCGATGCCGATCGTGAGGGCGCAGTACAGGCGTTGGCCCAGCAGTGGTCGTCGGTGTCGGGTGAAAATGTTGAAAGCTTGGCCGCGTCGATCCTTTACCACACCACAGCCCAAGACCTGCTGGCCATCCAAGACGCCACCACGTTTGAACAAGTACGCGCGATTATCTTGGATCAGCCTGAAGGCGAAACGGTCTCACCACTGGACCTGGGCGATCTCAATGAAGACCTGGTCTACACCCCTGTCACGCCATGCCGGATCGTTGACACGCGCTTCGGCGGCGGTGGCGTGATCCCTGCTGGCGGGTCACGCAACTACTGGGTCCACGGAACCGTCACCAGCCAAGGCGGCAACCCCGCTGGCTGTCCGTCACCGACCGGCGGCGATCCCAGAGCCGTGCACCTGAACGTGACCATTGTGCCCGTGAGCGGAAACGGCTTTGTCAAGGTCTATCCCAAAGGATCACCTGAACCCAATGCCAGTCTGGTGAACTTCAAAAAGGGCACCAACATTGCCAACGCCGCCACAATCAAGACGTGTTTTAATTGCAATCAAGATATCACTGTCAAGGTACGCAACGCCTCGACCCACGTCATTATCGATCTGTTAGGTTTCTACTTTCCCGCTAACCTACCGGTCGAACAGCGCGATGAAAGCCTCGGCACCTTCCCAGCCGACGGTTTTGTGAACTTAAAATCGGTCTCCATCGTCGCGCCAGGTCCGGGTACCATCGTGGTGCGTGTTTACGGGTCGTTCCGGCCAATCTCCTTCACCCGTTTTGGCATTGGGACGACCAACAACACACTGACCAGCTCGGTCTTAGTTGGGGACAATCTCCTGGCCAGCGGTATTATCTCCCATTCGGCTTACGACGAAAAACACTTTCCGATCAATACCGCGGGAACGTACACATATTACCTCAATGTGGATCCAAATGTCCCACATTTGAGCGAGACGGTGAACCACAACCGGCTGGGCATAACCGCCCAGTACATCCCATAATCCCCGCCGACCTTGGCGAGATCTGCTTGGCGTCCATGCGGTGGATTGAACGTTCAATCCACCCAGCTTGTTACGGACCATCTTGCCGACGCTGGATCTTTCCCGGTGCTTCTTTGGCGGTTTCTAATATCAGGTGCTGATCGAAACTGCGATCGGACGCCGGCAGTTTGTCATACTGATCCACAATCGCCTGCAACTTGGGCACTGAAGACGACGCGGGCGGCCCGACCAGCTCCAGTCCCAACACCCCCCTGTAACGCAGTTCCAGGTCATCGCTGTCTAACATCAACGACAACGCTGGGACGACACGCGCTGGTTCACCGGTGATCTGCAAGACACTCATCGCCGCGATAAAACGAACGATCGGATCCTCATCGGGGTTATCCATCGCCCGTTCCAGTGCCACTAAGCCCTCTCGCCCGCCCGATCCCAATTCGCCAATGGCCTTGGCTGCCTTCCGCCTGGCGTCCACGTCTTGAGCTTTCAGCGTCTGGAGCCACCGGGCCAGCATCGGGGACACCGCCGAGTGCTCTCAGGTGAGCGGTCCGCTGCGTCCTCGGTCGGACAACCCGCTTGCAAAACCACCAAACAACCGAAGATAACCAACCGTTTCATGGCTCCCTCACTGGGCCACGCCCCGTGGCAGATCCGCGTCTTGATCCCATGGGCCTAAAGGTTTGCTGTGGTCGTTGGCCACGAACCCATCCCTCGCTGATTTAAACGGCAAGGCACTGACAGTCATCGAACCTACGCCTGCCCCATCAGAACCGCTAACAAACCTTTTTGGGCGTGCAAACGATTGTGGGCCTGTGAAAAAACGCGGCTTCGCGGGCCGTCAATCACGGCATCGGTGATTTCGACATTGCGGTAAGCGGGCAGGCAGTGCAACACGATCGCCTGATCTGGGGCGTGGGCCATCAGTTGCTCGTTGATCTGATAGCTAGCGAAAGTAACCCGTCGTTCGGCGGCCTGATCTTCCTGGCCCATCGAAACCCATGTATCGGCATACACACAATCGGCCCCGCGTACGGCCTGAACGGGATCGTGGATCACCTGGAAGTGGATGTCCGGCAGGTGCGAGCGGATCCGATCAACCTGATCTTGTCGCAACTCGTAGCCCGGCGGGCTGGCCAAGATAAAATTCATCGCCAGCTTTCCGCAGATCATGGCCAAGCTGTGGGCCACGTTGTTTCCGTCGCCGACAAACACAAGGGTGCGTCCGGTCAGGTCGCGACCAAACTCGTCCATCAGAGTCATGACATCTGCCAGTGCCTGACACGGGTGCGATTCATCGCTCAGCGCATTGATCACCGGTACGCAACTGACCGCGGCCAGATCCAACAGTTTCTGGTGCTCGAACACACGAGCCATAATGCCGTGGACCAACCCGCTGAGCACCCGGGCCACATCAGCTGGATCTTCACGTGTGCCCAAACCGACCTCTTCCCAACCCAAGCGTATTGCGTGCCCTCCCAGTTCGAGCATGGCCTGTTCGAAGCTCACACGAGTCCGTAAGCTGGGTTTCTCAAATATCATGGCCAGCGTCTTGGAGTTCAAGATGGGCTGGTTGGACTGACCCGCCTGCCGTTCTTGTCGCAACCTAAACGCGACCTCAAACACATGTTCGAGCTGCGGACGGGTGATTTCGGTCATGGATAGAAAGTGCTTCATCTTCATCACGACAGCACGATTTCCGTACCGATCCCTTTCTGAGTGTAGATCTCAAGCATTAACGAGTGACGGATCCGTCCGTCGATGATATGCACCTTAGGCACGCCCGCCTCCAAAGCAATAAAGCTTGCTTCAACTTTAGGCAGCATCCCAGCGACGACCACACCCTTGTCGACCAGCTGCTGGATCTGCTGCTTGGTCAGGTGACTGGCAAGGCTGTCGGGGTCCTGAGAGGTCCGGATACCGTGAGTATCGGAAACCAAGACCAGCTTCTCAGCCCGCAGCGCCGCGGCCACATGCCCAGCGACCAAATCGGCGTTAATGTTGAGCTTACCGCCGGCGGCGTCGCGCCCGATCGGGGCAATCACTGGCAGACAGCCCGCATCCAACAACGCGCTCAATACATCCGCGTTGATCCAATCGACTTCGCCGACAAAACCAAGATCGACCTTTCGACCCTGCCCCTGACCACCGGATGTCGGCGGCAATTCAAGAAAGACACGGTGGGCAAAGACGACACAACTGGCCAGGCTGTGAAGCCCCATGGCGTGGGGCCCCCGCTTGTTGATTTGGTCGACGATGGATTGGTTGACCTGATTGACCAACACCTGTTCTGCGATCGACAGCGTTCTCTCATCGGTGTATCGTCGTCCCTGCACAAATTGTGCTTCCAAGCCGGCTTCCTGCATCGCTTGGGTCACGTTGCTGCCTCCACCGTGTACGATCACCGGCCGCATGCCCACGGCATCCATAAAGCAGATATCTTCGATCAAACTGAACAGTGCCGTCGGCTCGTTCATCACCGACCCCCCCACTTTGACCACGACCGCCTTGCCGTCAAACCGGCGGACGTACTCATGCGCTTCTACCAGCGCAGCCGCCTTGTGGATCGCCTCTTCCAAACCTGGTGCCTTTCTCGGTCGTCTGATTAGAAGAAAATTTTTAAGTGTAGCCCGCTCTATCAGACCGTGCAAAGAGTTCTTGTTCCAGCCTAACCCCGCCGACCGTCTTCCACGGATTGATCACACCACGCCGGTCACGCTGCGCACCGCGATCCGATCGATTCACCGACACCTGGCCCGATACCGGTGCTGACTGATCACCATACCTCGTGTTGCCTGGACACGACATCTGTTTGAGACCCCACCCTTTTACTCACTACACAAATACCTTGTTTGAAATAGTTTATAAATTTTATACCGTGTCGGCGATCCAACGGCACTTCCGTTGCTAGGATCTGGTCATCCGCCGGGCACGGCCGGGCACTATCGATGAAAGAGAGACCAGCGATGGATCACCTACAACCGCGGCGCTTATACCACCGACGTGCGATTCTCGGATCGCTCTCACTGGCGGGGTTCGCCTTCCTATACCTAGCGGGCAGCCTTTTCGGTAACGACGGAATCGAATATCTGTTTGCCGACGTCGATCGAGAAACAGTGCATATCGCCGGCCACATCGTGGTATACGGCACGCTGGCGGTCATGTTGGCCCAAGCCCTGGGGCGGCGGTTTGTGTGGGCATGGTTGATCAGCAACATCCTGGCGGTTGGTGAAGAATGGCACCAACTGATTGTGCCGGGCCGTGTGGCGAGCGTGCGTGACGCCCTGCTGAACGTCGTGGCCATTACCGCATTTCTCATGCTCGCCAGCTGGCTGGCAACACTGTTGGGCCCGAAGACAGCAGATCCTTCTACCGGCTCGACGACGACGCAGCCAACCGGTGTGGTCACGATGGTCTCATCTCGGGCCTAGCCGTACGGTGCCTTTGGATCATGGTATAATTCGGCCTTATCAACTAGGACGTTTGGAGTAGACCTCCATTGAGACATAAGGCAGTCTGGATTTCATTTTGGATGACGATGATGTATTGGCTCGGCGGCGCGTTTGGCTGCGCGACCGGACAGCTCGATCATCCAAACGGTTTTGTCGACTTTTCTCAATCCGAGCAAGATACCATTGGCGAAGAAGTCACCTCCGAGGCAACACGGTCGGCGCAAACCGACACCCCACCGCTAGAAACATTGATATCTGAGACCGAACCGTCATTGCGCGGTTTGGATCGAAGCCATTGGTCATCGACGACCGTGGTCAAGCCCGTCGACGGCTCGGTGGCGCATGGCTGGCTGATGTTCAAAGACGTCTCGATTGAAGGCCGAAGCACCACGGATTCACCACAACCTGAGGTAAAACTAGACCTCGATGTGATGACACTGCCGGCGGAAGACTTTTCTCGCGTTCACAAGAATGCGGTGACAATTGAAGAGGGCTTGATCAACGCGATCAAGGGCACCAGGGCTCAGAATTGGAGCCAACCCAACAGCGCGCATCTGGTTGTCCAACCGGTCAAGATGAGCGTGGACCTGGCGACATTTCCTTTTCGTCATATCGTCAAGCCGGGTAAGAGCGATGCCGATAAGGCCAAGCAGCGTGCGCCCGCAACCGGCGGCCCAGGCTCCGAGGAAACCCTCCAACCCTAACCGGGTCGACTCCGGCCAGGTCGGGCGTTTCTTCGAACCAGTGTCATCGATCACCGCAGTGTGGGGCCGTTCATAAAACCCCGATAGGCAAAAGCACGGGAGCCGCCATGGCCGTAATCAGTTACGACGGGCAAAGTTTCATCATCGGTGGACGGAAGGTATGGATTGTCGGCGGGGCGATCCATTACGCACGTGTTCCACATCAGCTATGGCGTGACCGGATTCGGGCCGCCAAACAGGCAGGGATCAACTGCATCGATACCTACGTGTTCTGGAACCTGCACGAGATCAAACCCGGCAAATTCTGTTTTGAGGGCGACCTGGATCTGCGACAGTTCATTCAGACGGTCGCCGCTGAGGGGTTATATTGTATCCTAAGGCCGGGGCCCTACGTCGGATCTGGTTGGGATTTCGGAGGGTTGCCCGCCTGGCTTCACAGGCTCCCAGGGATCAAGCTGCGACAGTCCAATGGCTTGTTTCTGGAGGCATCTGCTCGCTATCTGGGCGCTGTTCTGGATCAGGTCAAAGATCTACAAGTCACCAATTCCAGCGTCGACGGTCCCATTATTCTCATGGGCGCTGAAAACCGTTGGTTCTGCGACAATCCGGTTCAGGCCCAATCATACCTGCTAGAAATCTGTCGTTACTTGCGTGAGAACGGCTGCACGGTGCCGATCATCGATTGCAACAACCTTTGGTCGACCGTTGAAGGCGCCATCGCTTGTTGGAGTGGCGATGATCACCTTGCGGCCGATCTTCGCCAGCTGCGCCAAGTACAGCCTCATGCCCCACGGTTGATCGTCGAGTACGAATCCGAGTCATCCAACCATTGGGGCAGCCCCCACGTTCAGCTCGTCGACGCAGCGACACACCTGTCGAGGATGGCCAGTATCTTGGCGGTCGGCGCCCAGTACAACGTTTCGATGTTTCACGGTGGCACCAACCATGGATTTTTCGCGGGCCGAGCGGCCGCAGTCCCAAACGGCTTCACCACCACAACCCATGACTGCGAATCACCTCTGGCCGAAGGGGGGTGGCGAGGGCCAAAGTATCTAGCGACAAAACGCATCTGCACCTTCGCCAGCCAGTTTAGCCAGCTGTTTGCCCACCTTCATCCCAGCAACCAGCACGCCGCCATCGCGATCAACCAGAACCCACACGGTATCAGTGTCATCCACCAAAGCGGGTCTCAGGGTCAAGTCGTCTTCCTGTTTAAGAACAAAAAAGACAAGACCACCGAGACACAGATCATGCTACCCAATGGGCTCATCCTGCCGGTATCCATCGGTCCCGAACCTGTCGCCTGGCTAGCGCTGGAGACGGATCTGGGAGGCATCGCGACGTTGAATTACACCAATCTTCGGCCGTGGGCGTTCCTTGATCGGCAGCTATTGGTGCTGTTCGGCCCGGCAGGGACACAAGGCTTGGTGTGTATCAACGGTGCCCAGCTGAGGGTGAAAGTACCCACGGGCCGGACGCCGGCGATTGAACATCACGAAGACTTGGTCGTCGCGGTACTGAATCTGGCACAGGTCGATGCGGCCTATCTCGGCCCAAACGGCCTTATGGTCGGAGCTGATGGCATTGATGGCGACGACCAACCGATCGCGTTGACCGGATGGCCCAACGTCACAACGGTGACCAGTGACGGCAAGACAGGCCGGCACAAGACCGTGAAGGTCACGCGGATAGAAGCCCCACCTCTGCAAGCATGGGAACAGGCCACCGTCGATCAGATGATCAGTGGCGAAAGCCCAATGTTTAAAGCCATCGATGGCCCCAGCAGCCTTGAAAAGTTGGGGTGCGACTATGGCTACGGATGGTACAGGCTGTCCGTTAAGTCTCAAAGCAGTAGCGGCCACGTGTTGGCACCTGAATCCGCCGACCGTCTGCATCTTTACCAGAAGGGCAAGCTGGCGGCCATCCTCGGACACGGCCCTGCCGCACACGGCGACCCGATGAAGCTTAAGGTCACTGGCACAATGGTCGCGTTGTCTGACAACCTGGGCCGGTTGTCCGACGGTTGGGCCATGGGCGAATCTAAAGGTCTTTTTGGTCACCTGTACGCCGTCAAACGGGCGACGCTGGGTCGCGCTCAAATCGTCAAAGAAAAGTCGCCCGACCTGTTTGCGCTGAACGGCTTTTTTCCGTTTGCTCACAACACCCCCCCGCCAGTTTCCGACGCGCTGGTCTGGCAAGTCAAACCAAAGGATAAGCACCCCTTGGTTGTCGATATCGATCAACTCCCGTGGCGGGCGATGCTGCTGGTCAACGATCAACCCGTCGGAGCGTATGACCCACAGCAAAATGGTGGCTTTGTGCGCTTCACCCTCCACGTGGGCCATACGCTTAATCGCAAACCCAACCAGCTGAAGCTGGTGGCCCTGGGCCAACACACGCAACGAGAATTGAATGGCTTGGCAGTATCGAAACACCTTCGCGTGTATCAGGCCACCGCCAACCTCACGGATAGGGCCTCTTGGGCGTTTGCCCCCTGGACGCCACCCGAACGTACCGACTTTGTCGCCATCTCAAAGCAGTCGGCGGCGCAGCCCTGTTGGTACCGCTGCCGATTCCGCGTCACGCGGGTCGACGTTCCTCTGTGGTTTGAACCGATCGGTATGACCAAAGGGCAGCTGTACATTAACGGCCACAACGCGGGTCGCTATTTTGTGACCACCCCTACCGGACAACCCGTCGGGCCACAGACACGCTACTACTTGCCCGAACCGTGGTTGATCACCGGAGCGACCAACGAGCTGCTTCTATTCGACGAACACGGTAAGAACCCCCACAAATGCCGGTTGGTGTACAACACAAAAGGTCCATGGGACAAGTGATCGAATTCGAGGTGCGCCACACCGAACGCCACCAAGATCACGTGTCATCCGGAAGTTGGAACAAGCCAAGGCGATACCCGAGGGGATCTGTCCTGTCGCGTCATCTGCAAACACGGGTAGAGAAAGAATAAAGACTTCCGCCGTGTGTGCAAAAGAGGCCATACCTATTTAGGCCACCTGTCTATCAGATCCGTCGTCTTTGTCATAGCCTTCGGAGATAAAATCAATGGATTTCTGTAACACCGCCCGCCACTGCCTCTCCAGCTCAGCGGTAAACTGCGGGTCGAACTCCGAAACCGCCTTTACGAAACTATCCAACCAATACCGGTACAGGGTCGGTGGAATGTTTAGTTTGGTCTTGCTATGACTGGCCCTGATGCGCGCGATGCCACCCTGGCCGACAGGATTGTCACTGGCGAACATGATCGCCAAGTTCAAGCCTTGACGGAGCAAACCCTTCTGTTGAGCCATGTTGGTACCTTCGAAGCGGGGCCCAATGTCCGGATGACTGGCCAAGAAAATGTCGTAAAATCGGTCCATCAGGCCGCTCTTGATCTGAGAACGGCCATAGCTTTGTTGGACTGCGGTCACGTCACTTGTCATGAGAGTTTCCTTGTCGCGATTGGGTTAAAGCGATATCACAAACACCGCGGGCACACCCCTATAAACCGGGCCACGCCGTATTAAGTGATTTCGGTCTTTTTTTCTCTGCGCCTTAGTATGGCCATGAAAAATACCCAGAATGATGAATCCCGCTGTCCGCGCTAGTGCGTGACAGGTAAACGTACCGGTGAGGTAGATCCGCGTTGGCCACATGGCCCGTTGCCACCGTCACCAAAAGACCACGATGGTATTGAGTTAGCGTGTTTCCAGGTTTGACGCCGCTTGACGCCGTCTCCTGCTTCTGGGCGCCCAACCGCCGTTTAAACGACAAGGCGTAGGCGCAGGTGCCCAACGATGTGGACTGTCTCACAACGCTGTTTCTGACTGTCCGCAATGGGTCGCTTTTTGGTGAACTTTCAGCGACAGATCCAGCTGAAGGCATATGCGTGGCCATCGCTTTTTCCAGATCCGCAGTGTCCGGCGATACAAACGCGTCGTTTATGTTCACGGCTCTATGGGTCTGTCAACCGCTGGTTGATCTGGTTGGAGCGTCGGGCTTTGATCAAACACCAGGTCGTCACCTACAATGTGCACCATGAGTGGATCTACAAAACGCAAGCCTGTTCTCGAAACGGTCGAACCTATTGGCAAACGGGTATTGATTCGTAAAGACGAGGACAAGAAAACGACCAAGTCGGGTATTCACCTGCCTGACAAAATGGAGATTCCCACACTCACGGGAAGGGTGGTCTCCATCTCCGCAGAGGTGGCCGCTGACTCCAATTATCCCATTGAGCAGTACGACCGCGTTCTGTTCAACCCCAAGGATGCCATACCCGTCGATTTTGAGGGTGACAACCGGTTATACGTCGTACCGGTCGAAAATGTGGTCGCGGTACTACGGAAAACTGCGTCATAGGACCTGCCCAAGAGCGAACCGATCACGACCTTATCCCTGCTGCACGGACTGCCGAGGGTGGCCGTATGGAGGGGACCACGCCGCTTGACTGATTCCGTCTCCATCACGCCAATCGGGCCGTTCCGGACCAAGCTACGACCACCCGGCTCTAAAAGCCTGACCAATCGCGCCCTACTGCTGGGGGCCTTGGCCCACGGAGAATCGGTTTTAGACCGAATCTTGATCGCCGACGATACACGGCAAATGATCGCTGCGCTACGGGCTCTTGGCTTCCAGATTCTGCTGGACGAAACACATCGACGTGCCCATATCACCGGTCTTGGTGGCCTGATCCCGCCGACCGACACCGACAACGTCAGCCTGCACCTGGGTAATGCCGGCACTGCATATCGGTTTCTCACCGCCGCGTGTTGTTTAGGCGATACGAGCGCCAAACAAGCAAAAGAAAGTGGTTACCGGCTTGATGGCATCGAACGGATGCACCACCGACCGATCGGCCAGCTGGTGGACGCCTTGCGGCAACTCGGTGCGCAGATCAACTACATCGGCCGACAGGGTTTCCCCCCACTACAGGTTTTCGGCACCGGTCTCCAGGGCGGATCGTTGGAGATGCCACCGACGCTTTCTAGTCAATACATCAGCGCCCTGCTTCAGGTGGCACCTTACTGCAAACACGGTATCACGATCCGGTTTACAGGTCCGATCACCAGTCAGCCATACGTTCGGATGACACTTGAATTGATGACAGTATTTGGTAGCAAACCACAGGTCGAACCCGAGTTCAAACAGATCCATATCCCACCGGGTCGATACGGCTCTGTTCATTACCAGGTCGAACCCGACGCATCCAGCGCCAGTTATTTTTTGGCCGCAGCTGCGATGATTCCCGGAAGCCAGTGTACGATTGAAGGACTAGGCAAACATAGTCTCCAAGGGGACGTGGGGTTCGCCGACGTGCTCCACCAAATGGGAGCGGGGTTGTTGTTCGGAGATGACTTTATCACCGTCATCGCCCCGCCTGAGCCGCTTCGGGGTATCGACATTGACTTGAACGCCATGCCCGATATGGCGCAAACACTGGCAGTGGTGGCAATTTTTGCCGAGGGTACGACAACGATTCGCAACATCGGTAACCTTCGCATCAAAGAGACCGATAGGATGGACGCGTTATGCCGAGAGCTCACAAAATTGGGCGCCCAAGTCACGATCGATGGCGACGACCTGATCATCCATCCATCTGCGAACAGTGGCGTGGCCGTCTGCCGCGGCGCGACCATCGACACCTACGACGATCACCGCATGGCCATGAGCTTTGCCCTTGCCGGGCTGAAGATCCCCGGTGTGGTCATTCGTGACCCAGGTTGCGTGGATAAAACCTTTCCTGATTTTTTTCAGTATCTGTCCGGGCTGGGCAAATCGGAGTAAGTACATCCGTGACGATCCAAGACCCATTCTGGAAATCCGCTGCGGTTCTGCTGGGATACAAGCGCCAGATCGCCATGGCGCTGGCCGCAGCGTTGGTCACCGCGGGTTGCTTCGGTGGCGGACTGGGAATGGTCTTACCGACGCTGCACCTGCTGTTGGGGCAACAGCGTCCGCTCAACGAGTTGATCCAAGAATATTTGGGAGGGCCAGACCGACCGATTTTGGTCCAACATCTCGCGGCATGGCTGGCCGGACAGGTGCCTTCCGAACCGTTTCACGCGTTCCTCGTGGTCATGGCCACTGTCGCGATGTTCACCGTCTTGGGAAGCGTCGGACGGTACACCCATGAACTGCTCACGCTGTCGGTCGTGGCCAGAGCCATGACCTTGTGGCGACAGCGACTGTTTCATCGGTTGATCCACGCCCGGATGGATCATGTCCTGGTCAGGGGCAACAGTGATCACATCAGCCGGGTGACCGTGGACAGCGCTGTTCTAGGCAATGGGCTTCAGGCGATCCTAGGCAACGCCGTGGCAAAGGTCCTCAACGGCGTCGCAGCGTTCGTTTTGGCTTTGTGGCTGGACTGGCGACTCACACTCATCGCGATGATCGCAGCGCCGGTGATAGCGGTACTACTTCGTCGTTTCGGCAAGACCATCCGACGGGCCTCCAAGCGCCTTCTGGAACAACGTGGCCGCATGATTGCCGTGCTCAACGAGTCGCTTGGTGGCATCCGCGTGGTCAAGGTCTGCCACGCTGAGGGTTACGAACGCCGCCGGTTTGGCCGGATCAATCGCTGCTTGTTTCATGAAGAGATGCGAATGCGACAGGTCCGGGCGATGTCTTCGCCTATCATCGAAACACTAGGGTTGTTCGGCGTGATGGGTGTGGCCAGTATCGCAGCGTGGTACATTTTTCGACAAAACGTCGCGCCTGAACGCTTCATGACGGTATTAATTGCGTTGGGCGCTGCCAGCGCGACGCTCAAACCATTATCCAATCTCAACAACAGATTAAAAGAGTCTAGCGCCGCCGCGGGACGGATGCTTCAGATCCTGACGATCCCCGTGGAGCGATCAACCCGCGCCGGCGCCACGCCGAACCGGCACCTGGCCAGGCATCACAAGAACGTGGTGTTTGATCATGTTTGCTATCAATATGCCGGCCAAACCGCGTTGGCGTTGAACGATGTCTGCTTACAGATCGAACACGGTCAGACGATCGCGATGGTGGGTGCAAACGGTTCGGGTAAAACCACACTCGTGAGCCTGCTGCCGCGGCTACTGGAACCCACCGCCGGACGGGTGCTGATCGATGGCGTGGACATCGCGACGGGCAGCCTGCGCAGCCTCCGTAGACAGATCGCTATGGTTACTCAGCAGACGATCTTGTTCGAGGGCACCATCGGTGCCAACATCGCCTACGGTCAGCCCGGTGAACCGCAAGAACACGTCGTCGCCGCGGCCAAGGCGGCCTTTGCCCACGAGTTCATCATTGGTCTACCCAACGGTTACGACACCATGCTTGGCGAAGACGGCGAGGGCCTCTCAGGTGGTCAGAAGCAGCGGTTATGCATCGCCCGGGCCATCTTGCGTAACCCGGCGATTCTGATTCTTGACGAGGCGACCAGTCAGATCGACGCCGATTCAGAAGCGAAGATTAACCGAGCCCTGAAGGCGTTCCGCCATGGTCGCACCACCGTTGTCATCGCACATCGGCTCAGCACCGTCATCGACGCTGACCAGATCGTCGTGATGCTTAACGGTCAGATCGTAGATCAGGGTTCGCACTCCCAGCTGCTGGATCGCTGCGGCGACTACCGAACGCTGGCCCAATCTCAGCTGCAACCGGCCGGCGTGCCATGACGATCAATGCTTGCGGTTTGACCCTGAACAGTGAGCCAGCCGGTGGGCTGGGATTGTTCTGTGAGGATCAACGACGACGCCAGACGCCGGTCCTGCGCAAAACACCGGCGTACCTGCCTCGGACAGTTGCACCGGCGGCTACGGTGTAACAGCAACACATGCACGGGCCCGCCGCCGGGGCTGTGATCAAAGATCCGACTGACCGCTTGACACGCCTGCGCATTAGAAAGATGCCCGTATCCGCCCATAATCCGTCGCTTAAGCGAGAGCGGTCGATCGCTTGATTGCTGCATGACAGGGTCATAGTTGGACTCGATCGCTAACAGATCGACACCCGCGAACATCCGGATCATGTCATCAGGAACACGTCCCAAGTCGGTGGCATATCCAATCCGACCCGACTGCGATTCCAACAGGAAACCCGTGGTCCCTTTCCGGTCATGGGGCAGCTGGATCGTCCGGACGTCAAGACCGGCCATCGGCTGGAATGGTTGACCACTGATCACGTTCAACAGACCGGCACGACAAAGCTGTCTTGCCCCGTCCAACCGGTACAGTGTTTGTATGTGGCGACTATGGATATATACACAGATATTTTTGTCCAACAGCGTCGCGATCCAATTGGGATTGAAATGGTCACGGTCCAAGTGAGTCAAACACAATGCGTCGATGTCATCAACCCTGACACCCAAACTGGCCATTCGCCGTGCGGTGGTCCGCGGACCGAACCCGGCATCGATCATTGTTGTCCGATCGCCCAGGCGCAGCACCGTTGAATTCCCCGACGAGCCGCTGCCTAATACACACACCTGAAGTGATGCGGACCGACTCAGATCTCCGAACAACGTCGTCACCGATGGACGCATCGACGGCCGAAAGTGTTCTTCAAACAACCGCAACTGGACGGGCAATCGTTGGGACAAATGTCTCTCCAGGTAGCGGATCATGTTCATGACCCGGGTAGGGACTGTCAACCCATGATCGGTCATGGATAGATCCAACGCTCTGTAGCGCGCATCATGTGTCTCGGCATCCTTTTTGTTACGCCAAGGATTGATCCAACCTGCCGTCGAAAGCTGTCTGAACAACACCTGAAAAAAACCGATCTTTGCACGGCGTCGCCGCCAGCGGTAGATCTAAAATCGCCAGTACCAACAACCACAGGGGTCACCCCTACCCAACACAGCTTCCCAACCGACAACCTTGCACTAGTCCACCTGCACAAACTCGCTGATCTCTAAGCCGAAGCCTTCTAGACCCGTGGGGTGAATCGGGTGATTGGTCAATAAGCGCAACTTGCGGATACCCAGGTCGCGAAGGATCTGTGAACCGATGCCATAATCACGCTTGGCGACGGGCTGTTTCATTGGCGAGGGCACACCGTGTCCAGTCACGAGGTCATGATCTTCGTGGTCGAACGATGACGGGCGATCACCACCGGCGGTATCCGATCCATCGTGTGGCAGGTGTAGCGTCTGCAACCGTTTTAGCAGACCAGAACCCATCCCCTCGTGCCGCAGATACACCAGTGCCCCGTGCCCGGCGTCCCTGATCAAACGCATCGCCGAACACAATGTACGACCCGATGGCTGCTTGAGATCATGAAAGACGTCACCGAGCAGGTTCTGGCTGTGCATCCTCACCAACACGGGTTCGGCGATCTGAATCGGCGCGCCAGACGGATCCAGCTGGCCCACCGGACCACACACCAATGCCACGTGCGGCAGAGGGTCTACGGCGCTTCGATACGCAACGAGCGTGAACCGGCCAAATTCGCTATCGAACGGCACCGAATCGATCCGCTCGACAAGATGCTCCCGTTCTAAGCGGTAATGGATGACATCGGCCACGGAGCACATCTTCAGCCCATGGCCTGCACACAGCGACCGCAGGTCGTCCACACGGGCCATCGAGCCGTCTTCATTCATGATCTCGATGATCACCGCAGCCGGTTTCAGGCCCGCGAGCCTGCATAGGTCGACCGACCCCTCGGTTTGACCGGCCCGGACAAGCACACCCCCATCCCGAGCACGCAACGGGTTGACATGACCGGGTCTTTTCAGATCGGTTGGGCGTGTCTGGTCATCGATCGCTACACGAATCGTCGTCGCACGATCCGACGCGCTGACGCCGGTGGTCACACCAAATCGCGCATCTGCATCAACACTCACCGTGAACGCGGTACCGTGCAGGGCCGTGTTGACCAGACTCTGGGGGCTTAACTCCAGTCGGTCACACATCTGCCCGCTCATCGCCAGGCACAGAATGCCGCGGCCTTTCTGGACCATAAAGTTGACGATCGCCGCAGTGACAGACGACGCGGCACAGACCAAGTCGCCCTCGTTCTCCCGTTTCTCGTCGTCGACCAAGACGATCATCTGGCCCTTACGCAGATCGTCGAGGATATCGGGAATGGGGTCCATCATTGTTGAAGGGTGTGTTCGCCGATCGCCCGGAAGGTGTCACGGTCCCAAACGCACAATCGTGCGTGGCCGAAACGGCATCTCGGTGACCAGTGCCTGCACGTCGTCAACCGACACCGCCATCAACTGCTCTAGCTCGGTCTCCAGCGGAATGTATTGCCCCAGATAAGTCCACTGCATGCCCAGGCTACGCATCCGCCCTCCGGGGTTCTCATCTTGGAGTGTGGCCTGTGTTGCGAGTTTGTTCTTGGCCCGTTCAATCTCACCGGCATCGATATCGGCGACAAAATCATCGATCGTCCGCAGCAACACGGGTTCGACCTGTCCCGCTCGCTGGGGGTCACAAGAACAGAAACCCACGTAACTGCCCACACGGTCTTGGGGAGCATAGGACAAGTCGGCCTCGTCGGCCAAGCCCGGATCAACCAGGGCCCAATAGAGTCTCGAACCCTCGGTGTCACCGAGCACGTCCGCCATCACTTTCGCGGTGTACCGCCGTGGGTCTTGGCTGGAAGGCGCGGGGCAAATGACCGCGATATAGTGACGATTAAGCGCTTTGTCGTGAAGCGTCAAGAGCCTATCCGTGACATCGGGCAGATGATATGAACGTGCCGCACCGTTGGGTTGCCAGTGAGCGGCGATCTTTTCAATGTCCCGGACCAACCGTTCAAAATCGATCTGCCCTGCCGCCGCGACGGTAATATTATCCGGGCTGTAACGCTTCTCAAAATAGGCGCGCATGTCGTCTACCGTCAGGCTCTTGATCGATTGCGTGGTGCCCAACACCCGAAAGCCCAGCGGCGATCCGTCGAAGTGCTTCTCCAGCAGGGTATCGTGCAGACGCCACTGCGGGCGATCGTCGTACATGCCAATTTCTTCGAGAATGACATTCTTCTCCATGTCGAAGTCGTCACGCCGTAGCGCCGGACGCAACATATCACCCAGCAAGTCGACCGCCAGCGTCAGATACTCAGGCAGCACCTGCGCGTAATAAACCGTGTTTTCGTGGCTCGTAAACGCGTTGTAGTTAGCGCCGATCTCGTCAAACTGACGGTTCACATCATCAGCGCTGCGGGTGGCCGTCCCCTTAAACATCATATGTTCTAGGAAATGGCTGACCCCCATCAGTTGGGCGTCTTCGTCGCGAGCACCGGTCTTGACAAAATAACCCACCGCCGCGGTGTGCGCGTCGCCGTTGCACTCGGCGACCACTGTCAGTCCGTTGTCAAATTGATGCTGCTTGAACTGTACCGCCATCGTGCTACTCCGACACAGACCGGTGGCCGCATCCACACCGCGTCCCACCTGCTCTGGCCAAGCCAGCCCCAACGTAAAGCATCGATCAAAAGCGTCTTAGTCGGCGAGTTTATTCAGTTCGGCCTCAAACTCCTGTTTGGGTGTCACGCCGACGAACTTACGCACCACCTGACCTTTTTGAAACAGAATCACCGTGGGGATCGCGGTGATCTTGAATTGAGTGGGGATTTCCTTGTTGGCGTCCGTATCCATCTTGCCCACAAGAACCTTGCCATCGTATTGCTGTGCCAATTCCTGGATCGTCCCCGCAAGCATACGGCATGGCATACACCACTCAGCCCAGAAATCCACCAGGACAGGCAAGTCAGACTTGACCACCTGATCTTCAAAGTTGCTATCGGTAAACTCGCTAACGGCTCCACTGGCCATGTGCTAAACTCCTGTCGCAGTTCACTGTCTGTCTCTACTGCTGCTGTCTCTGCAAACGTTGATGGCGATTCTAGACGCTGGGGTACAGCCCATCAACCGTCGGTGCCCAAATCCTGTATGATTTTGCCCCCGAAACCGATCGCCCCGAGGAGTCATGGGCGTATGAGTTTGCAAGCGAAAATCGAGGACCACACCGCTGTGATCGGCGTCATCGGCCTGGGGTATGTTGGGCTGCCGCTGCTTCGAGCGTTCTGGCAGGCCAAAGAGGGTGGGTTTGGCGTGATTGGTTTCGACGTCGACCCGACAAAGATCGACATGCTTCACAAAGGGCAAAACTATCTGAAGCATCTGGGAGATCGATTTGTCAGCGACATGGCCCGATCGGATCGGTTTGAAGCCACAACCGACTTCGCCCGCCTGGGAGACGCCGACGTGGTCTTGGTGTGTGTACCCACACCGCTGGGTCAACACCGTGAACCGGACCTGAGCTACGTCAGGCAGACCACCGACGTCATCGCCGATCACTTACGCCCCCAACAGCTGATCGTGTTAGAGTCCACGACGTTCCCCTACACGACGCGCCAGATCATGCTTCCGCGGCTAGAGAGCCGCGGTCTATCCTGTGGAAAAGATTTTTACCTTGCCTATTCACCGGAGCGTGAAGACCCGGGGCGAAAAGATCACACCACCGGAACAATCCCCAAGCTCGTCGGTGGCATCGACGCTGCCTCGGGCCAAATGGCCGTTGCGGCGTATCGTAAAGCCGTTCAAGTGGTCATCCCCGTATCCAGTGCGGAGGTCGCCGAAGCAGCCAAACTGTTGGAAAACATCTATCGGGCTGTCAATATCGCTCTGGTTAACGAGATGAAAACAGTGCTGTCGGCGATGGGGATTAGCATATGGGAAGTGATTCAAGCAGCGTCCACCAAGCCGTTTGGGTTTCAGGCGTTTTCTCCCGGCCCGGGCTTAGGCGGCCACTGCATCCCCATCGATCCCTTCTACCTGACCTGGAAAGCCCGTGAAGTGGGTATGTCCACGCGATTTATCGAACTGGCCGGCGAAGTGAACCACGCCATGCCCAGTTACGTGGTCCAACAGACCGCCGCGGCATTAAATGATCACGGTAAACCGGTGCGTGGCTCCAGCGTGCTGGTACTGGGGCTGGCGTACAAACCTGATGTCGATGACGTGCGCGAAAGCCCGAGCTTCGAACTGATCCAGCAGCTAAAAGCCATGGGCGCGTCTGTGGATTACAACGATCCCCACGTATCGACCACACACAAAATGCGCCGTTACGATTTGAACATGGCCAGCGTCGCACTCACCGCCGACACCGTGACCCGCTACGACTGTGTGCTTGTGGCCACCGACCACAGCGCCTATGACTGGCAGATGATCGCTGATCATGCCACACTGATTGTCGATACGCGAAACGCCCTGGGTAGCGTCACGGGCCGACGCGATCATATCTTCACCGCTTGACGTACAAGACCGCGTAAGAAAAGCGATCGATCATGACTTATGACGATTAGGCCAATCCCCAAACGCTGTGGCCAATGCCCGCAACTGATCCGGTTCATATAAACCAAAAAACCAATCGCGTTTCATCGCCGCGGCATGGTTGGCCAACCCGGTTTTTGTGTGGTCCAGCTGGGCCTGGGCATCGGTCAACAACCGCCCAGCGGCGTCCGCCAAGCGACGGTTAATCTGGTGGAGTTCTGCAAACGCCGCCGCTCGTCGCGATCGGTCACGGTCATCGTCCATGTGGTCGAGCAAGCAATGTTTCCTTGCCACATCCTTGGCATCCAACAACTCCGCGGGCATCACACGGTCCACATTGTAGCGAACATGACGCGCCCACCAGACAGCTTTCTGTAGCTGCGTCGCGTCACTGATCGGAACCGAAAAACGCATGGGCAGATCAGCGCTGACGATCGTGATCGGAGCCAGATCTTCGCCGCGCCAGTCACCCCACCAACGAGCGGTCACACGATCGTATCGGCCACCGCCGGTCCCATGAATGAACAGGTTGCAACACCACCGCCGCAAAAAAGCGGTCATCAGCAACGCCCTGGGAGCCAACTGGTACCGACCCGTCTTGGGATCGGGCTGATCGGTTTTTCCATGGCCCAGGGTCATCGGCTCGCCGTTGTCCAAGGTGAACATCGGTCGTGGACCGGCCAGATCGGCAAACACACGCAAACGGGGTTGACTCCACGCCACCGCCCACAACGGCAACTCGACACGATCCGGTTCAACCTGTAAGCGGGCCACCCCGGCATCCGGGTAGGCCCCCACTGCTTGGTTGTAACTGGTCACGCAGCGCCGAGCGTCGCCGAGGATGGTCTTAAGCAGCTGACCATAGATGGGCCACCGGATCATCTGACTGACAAACAGTACCGGGCTGGGACCACCGGCCAGCGGCGCCCGCAACCGCTCCAGCGCCACGGTGACCTGCTGGGCCAACGTCTGGCCCTCGGGCGGATCGCCAAACGCCTCCACCACCGGCTGAACGTCAATGGGCAGCGCGTCGCCCAGCCGGCGAGCTGCTTCGATCAGATTTCGTCGAATCAATCCTGGTTCGACGGGCGGCTGAAAGCCTGTGGGTACAGCGTTGTCATACGGCCCAAGCTCGATCACCTGCACAGACAATCGCTGACTACCGATCACCGGCAACTCAAGCCGCAGTGCCGGGTGCACATCCTGGTCGACGACAACGTGGAACATCCCCGCAGCCATCCGCCCGGCCGCTGCAGACATCGCAAAGCCCTTGGCCAAGATCCCCGGATGCCACAGCGACGCTTGGTGTCCCGTGGCGATCGTCGTGTGGCCAGCAACGGGTTGTCCCGTACCAAGACGCTGGGCATTGATAGCCAGACATTCTGCGAGAGTTGTGCGTGTCGGGTTTAGGTCGTTTTCGCCGTCGCCAAACGACCTAAACTGCCACTGATCCAACGGTGGTTGAACAAAAAGGTGCATCGCAAAGGGCACACGTCTCTGGCGAGAGATGCTTCTCTAGCGGCCTTGGCCAGCCATCGCGCTTTCATCTGCGTCTGGTACGCCAACCGTCGACCTGTGATGGGCGCAGCTGTCTGTGCTGGCAAACCGATCAGGGAACTTGGCCAACTCACGAGCAAACACACGCTGGTAGTGGGCTAGACGGTGCTGCGCGTTGTCCAGCGGTCCGCCGAAGCTACGGTTGGGATCGTGGTAAATCAATCGAATCGGTACCTCCACCACGCGCAAACCGTGCGCCGCGGCTTGGACCCAAAACTGCAGCGGAAAAGCGTACCCCGATTCGTCAAAAGAGAGCTTCGCCACCGCCTCGACCCGATACGCTTTGAATCCACAAAACGCATCCGTGATCCCTAGGTCAAGCCTCTGGTTAATCACCGTGGTCATCGCCGAGTTGATCGCCCGGCGGTCTTCCGGCGGCAAGTCCTCTCCGTATTCAGTATCCAAGTAGCGGCTGCCACTGACCACATCGGTGCTATCGATCTCAATCGCGCCGTGAAAAACCGGCAGACTGGCCGGCTCGTGCTGCAGGTCACAGTCCATCGTGATCAGCCAGTCATATCCATAACAAGCGGCCCACCGAAACGCATCCCGAATGCACCGCCCATACCCGCGGTTGCGAGCGTGGCGGATCACCTCCACCGGTTGGCGAGCCAGCAACAGCGGCGTATCGTCGGTCGAGCCGTCGTCTATGACCAGGATCTGCTGGGCATACCGACGCACCTCGTTCAATACAGAGCCGACGTATGCCTGCTCGTTATAAACAGGAATCGCGACCAGGGTCTTCATAGCGTCTCCTTCCATTGGTCCACAAACACGCTACCCACCCCTCGCCTCCGGCCGTTCTTGCGCTCGGCTGATCGCATGCCGGCTTGCCACAAAGATCGCAAACATTCGACGCGCCTACCGATCGTGCACCATGCGTATGATCGTACGTACGGAAGCCAATATCATCAACAATACCGATAGAAAACCTCTTTTCGGGCCCTTGCACGGCCCTGACCATCGCCACGGCCGCGTCGGATGACCACACGCTCGACCGGGCAGCGCCGCTTTGGGCATCCGTATCACGCCGTCTGGTCGATGCTTCTGGCTGCCAGCCACTGACTTAACGCCACCCACTGCTGGACAGTCAGCTGTTCGGGGCGACCGCGAGGGTCAATCCCTTCTGGCAACGCAAACCGCCGGCCTAAAATCGTGCCCAGTTGCTTTCGACGCTGGCCAAACAACCGATGCAACGTTCTTGCTAACACCTGAGGCTGATCGGTCAGGGGTGACGAGGATCTTTGCAGCCGGACGATCGCCGAGTCGACCTTGGGGGCAGGCCAAAAACAACCTGGGCTGACCGTCCAGACCCGCTGGACCTTGGCCATGGCCTGTATCAGCACCCCCAACGGGCCATAGGCCTTGCACCCAGGCGGTGCACACAAGCGGTCGGCCACCTCCCGCTGAACCATGACCACCGCGTCGGTCAACGTTAGCTGCCCGACCCCGCCGGTCAACAGATTGACCAATAGTGGGCACGCCACGGCGTAGGGCAGGTTCGCAATCAGCTTAAACGTCCGCTGGCTGATCGGTGTCTGACCACGACCGGATTGATCGGCCGCCCGTGTCATCGCCGTATCAACCTGCGGGCTGATCGCGTGCTTTCGGGCCAACACATCGGCCATCACCACGGTCACACGCCGACCGTAGCGGCCTAGACGCTGCTGAAGGATCGGCTCGAGCTCACGATCGATCTCCACGGCCACCAGTCGCGCTCCGCTATCAAGCAACCGCTCGGACAACGCTCCGGTGCCCGCACCGACCTCCAGCACCAGGTCGTTGGGCCGCAGTTGGGCGGTCCGTACGACACGCGCCATTTGATTACCGTCGTGTAGAAAATTCTGACCCAGCTTAGCTTTGGGCCGCAGGTCAAATGCCGCCAACGCGGCTCTGATGTCTGACAAGGTTTGTGCCATCTGTGTTACCATAGGCGTGTATGGCTGTCTGATACAGGAGGCGGTGTGCCAAGCCATCTCATCGGCTTGATAACATGGGTCCTGACGCCCCTATGGTCGGCTCATTGACGCAGACCGATCGATATCATGATCCGAGCTTTACCCCCACTGTTGGTCAGCCAGATCGCCGCCGGTGAAGTGATTGAGCGCCCGGCCAGTGTTGTCAAAGAACTGGTTGAAAACAGTCTCGACGCAGGGGCAACGCGCATTGATATCGCCATTGAAAGCGGTGGGCGAGAGCTGATCCGTGTGGCCGATAACGGTCAAGGCATCTCCGCCGATCAGTTGCCGCTGGCGGTCGCTCCACACGCCACGAGCAAACTTAGCGATTCTCAATCGTTGGCGCTGATCAATACGCTTGGGTTCCGCGGCGAAGCCATGGCCTCGATCGCCAGCGTAAGCCGCCTACGCCTGACCAGCCGAGCGACCGTCAAAGGCCAGATTGCCGAGGCCGGTGCGGTGATCGAGGCCTCCGGTGAAAGCGTATCGCCGTCACGACCTTTGGGCTGCGCCCCGGGCACGACCGTCGAGGTCCGCGACCTGTTCTTTCATACACCCGCTCGCCGCAAGTTTATGCGAACCGCGTCGACCGAGTTCGGCCACATTGCCGACATCATCACGCGTATCGCCATGGCACACCCAGAAATAACCATTCGGCTCAGACACGGCACGCGTACCGTCATCGACGTGACCCAAACCCGATCGCACCGCCAACGCTGTGTCCAGCTCTTGGGTCCAGAGCTTGCAGAAGCGCTACTGGAATTTGACGTTGCCGAAACTCGTCCTCCCGAACCAGCCGACCACGCTAAGACCTCCGGTGTGACGGCATGGGGCCTGGCGGGGATGCCGGCCATTGCCAGGTCAACTGGCAAATTTCAATACCTTTCCGTCAACGGCCGACCGGTTCGTGACCGCAACATCAGCCACGCCGTGAAGGAGGCGTATCGTGGCCTGATCCCACAGGACAAACAGCCTCTGGTGGTGGTCGCGATTTGTGCCGATCCCCTTGCCGTTGACGTCAACGTCCACCCAGCGAAAACCGAGGTGCGTTTTCGCGATCCAGCTCGAATCCACGGTCTAGTGATGTCGGCAATCCGCCAGCGCCTGCTGGACAGTGACCTGACCCCTCGGGCCACCTTGTCCGACTCGACACCGCCGTCGTCGGCCAGAAGCCATCGGCCCAGCGCCCCACCGCCCTCGCTTCGAACGTCGGCACCGCAAGCGGACGTCTCGGCCCTGTCCGGCGGTGGTGTCGATCGTGGCCCAACCGTCGCAAAGGGTCTGGATATTCGTCAGGTCAAACAATCGTTATTAACCGAAGACCGTGTAGCGACTCGCGAATTGGAAACACGCATGGCCCCTTCTGCCGCGCGCACAGGATCGCCTCAGCAGGCTGATGAGCCCGATCGCTCACCGACGCGCATACCCGCCACGCGAAACAGTGTGCTTCAGGTTCACGACACTTATCTTGTGACACAAGATGAGCAGGGTCTGATTATTGTCGATCAACATGCGTTGCACGAAAGGGTGATGTTTGAGGAGCTGTGGGACCGATTGCTGCATCGTCAGGACGATGGCCGGCCAAAAAACCTAGAGAGCCAACGGCTTTTGATTCCCGTGGTGGTCAAAGTGTCACCCAGACGAATGGCCTTGCTAGACCAGCTCAAGCCGTTACACCAACGGATCGGGATCGAAGCAGAGCCCATCGGCCCAGACGCGGTCGCGATCCATGCCTTTCCTTCCTTTTTGTTCGACCGAAACGTGGACCCGGGACAATTCTTCGAAGAACTCTTGGACCATGCAGAAGAGGGGCTATTCCACGGCGGGGGTGCCACGAATCACGCCGATCAAGCAAATGATATTGTTGAAGAAGCCGTCTTGCACAAGGTCTTGGACATGATGGCTTGCAAAGCCGCGATCAAAGCCGGTCAACAGATGAGCGCCGAAGAGATGGTCATGCTGTTGGCCAAAAGGGAGCAGGTCGAACGGGCCAGCGCTTGTCCACACGGACGCCCGACCACGATCCGCCTGACCTTGCGCGACATGGAAAAACAGTTCAAACGCACGTGATACGGCCAACGTTGGCCGACACCGGGCAGGCACTTCGATCCCGGCCCGGTCCCAACCAGCCGTATCCACACCGTGGGCTGCGGTGGCGCCACGTCGGGCTATCTATCCGGCAGACGTGTC
Source organism: Phycisphaeraceae bacterium (assembly GCA_965222495.1). Taxonomy (GTDB): domain Bacteria; phylum Planctomycetota; class Phycisphaerae; order Phycisphaerales; family Phycisphaeraceae; genus CBDCUA01. The sequence goes on from CBDCUA010000006.1 coordinate 1,231,208, forward strand.
GCTTTTGGCGCTGAGCTTGAACTGACCGACGGTATCCTGCAGCTGTGATGCCCGCCGGGCCAGCCCCGACACAGCATCGTTTGCTTGCTTGGTGCTTTCTTCGGCACGTCTGGATATTTCATTGATCTGAGCAATCGAACGCGAGACTTCCTCACTGGCGGCAGATTGCTCCTCGGCAGCCGCAGCAATCGATTGGATCATGCTCGCCACCTCCCCGGAACTATCGACGATCTGTTGCAGACTTTGACCAGCTTGTGTGGCGTTGTCCACCCCTGACTGGACCTGCTGCGTCCCGGCGTTCATCCGCCGAACCGCCTCACCTGTTTCGGTCTGGATCGCCGTAATCGATACAGCGATCTCGTCAGTGGCTTTGGTTGTTCGATCGGCGAGTTTGCGCACTTCGTCAGCCACGACGGCGAAGCCGCGTCCATGCTCACCGGCACGAGCGGCCTCGATCGCCGCATTGAGTGCCAAAAGATTGGTCTGATCGGCGATGTCGTTAATCACCTCGATGATCTGACCGATTTGCTCGCCCCGCTTACCCAGCTCCGTGACACTTGCTGCGCCGGCCTGAACCGCGGTGCTGATCGCTTTCATACCGTCGATGGTCTGATCGACCACCTTTCCACCATCTTGAGCCATCTTGCCCGAGTCTGTGGCGTTGTTGGCCGCATCGGCGCTCTTGCGAGCCACTTCCACGACCGACGCTGACATCTCTTCGATCGCCACTGAGACCTGACTGATCTGGCTGGTTTGCTCGCTCATCCCGCCGGCCATTTCCTGGCTGGACGCTGCAATCTCGGTGGCCGCTGCGGCGACCTCGTCTGCAGATTCAACCACCTCAGAGACCAACGAGCGTAGCGCTGTAGACATCTGATTGACCGACTGCGTTAGCTTGCCCAATTCATCCTGGTTGCGAACGGCCAGCTCGTCGCCGGTCAGGTCGCCGTTGGCAATCGCCTGAGCACGATTAACGATCGGGTAGATTGGCCGAACCACGCTCAGCGAAAAGAACATCCCTATCGCGCCCACGATGACCGCCGTGACCAACGCAGCAATCACGATCTGATTGCGCAGGGCCATGGAGAGCGCCGTGGCTTCCTCAAGATCGATTTCGGCCAAGATCGCCCAATTCAGCCCTTCCAACTTCAGGGGGCTGTAAGATGAAACCACAGGCACGCCACGGTAATCGTCAATCACGCGGGTTCCCGATCGTCCTTCGGCCACCTCCGTCAGAGCCTCGGTGTCGACTTCCTGTTTGAAGATGGTCGATTCTTCGCTAAACCGGCTGTCTGATCGCATTAACCGGTCTTCACAACCCACCAGATAAGTCTCACCGGTTTCACCCATGCCGTCCCGGCTATTCATAATCTCGTTGATCTTGCTCAGCGGCATCTGAAACACCGCCACGCCCACTTTTTCTCCGTCGTGGAACACGGGCGCTCCGGTAAAACTAGCGGCCGCACCGTAGCTGGGCTCGTAGGCTCTAAAGTCTTCGATAATCACCTGACCTGGCCGGTCAGCTTTAAGCGCCTTGCGGTAGACGTCGCCAAAGTTTGTCTCGGCGTACGGTCCCTCTAAAAAATTGGTGGCGTAGTCGGTCTCTTTAAAGACCGAATAGACCAGGTTACCCTTGAGGTCGAACAGAAAAATGTCGTAATACCCAAACGATTCCAGAAAATCACGAACCCTGGGGTGATATATGGCGTGGAGCTGGTTGTAGTCGCACGAAGCGTCGGCAGCGTCCAGCAGATGTTTACTCCCGACCGGGTTAGGATTGTTCGCCAGGTACATCGCTAGCAACAGCCGGGCTGAACGGCCCTGCGGCATGTACGCTTCGCTGCCACGATAAGACTGCCCGGCGTCCTTGAGCCGTGGTCCAAATTCGCCGTCGAAGTAGCCGGCCAGAGCACGGTGTACGTCGCTACCGGATTCGGAAGAGCCGGTCACTTGATCAGCGACTTTCTCAAAAGCTTCGGAGAAACGAACGGTGGCTTCCGTCACCATCCGGTTCTGAGAAAAATTGAACATTTGCTCACGGATGAACCCAAAGTAATCTTGGATCTGGCTCTGCCGGGCACTGCGGATTGCGTCGAGAGATCTCCGCTGACTGGCCAGCAACGCGTCGCTGCTGCGGTGAACACTCAACCAGCCGATCGCCCCTAGCGAACCGATCCCGATCGACAGCGACAACAAAATGAGCTTGTATTTGATCGAAAGTTTGCGGATGTTTCCCATCGTTTGTGCACTCCTGTCTTTCTCCTACCGCCGGTGACGCTAAACCGCTTACACAGTTCTCCTTCGACCAAATACATATTTATGCTAAGGTGTAATCACCTTCCGGATTAAAAATTTAGGGTAGGTTCCTACCCGGTTCCGATATGACGACGATCACTTTCTGTTTATCAGGCCCATGGACTGGTGTGTCCCGATCGTGCTGTGTCCCCTGTTCGCCCGGCCACTGCCGTGGTGAACACTGATCCGAACGGGCGGACACGGGCGTGATAACTGTGACATCCGCCGCAACGCCGATGACGATCGACACACCCATAAACAGCTCTGGTCACTGGCCTTGATCACCACCGGACCACCCAAGAAGCGCAACGCACACACGATCGCCTCACCGGGCACGTGGGGCCGGGCCGGGCGATCGCCAGACCGCCCGCTGGTGCCACAATCCCTACATCAGTTTGACTCCGATCTGTCTTCGGCGTACTTTGTTGGGTTCGCCCCTGTCACGGGAGGAAAATGAACCCTGCCTCATGCCGCGCAAGTTCGGCCGTGTGCGGAAGGCCTTTCCCAAGACATCCGATAAATAATTTGGATCATCAAGACACTCATTGGGGCCCCGGGCCGTACGATTAGAAGCTAACCGGCCACTGTTAGGCCGACAGTGGTGTCTCGAGAACAGGCAAAAGGATGATTTCATGACGACCGCCACCACCAACCCACAGGCCAAGCACCAAACCACGGCGATGCAACGACTGCGCAACTTCGGCATCTGTGCCCATATCGATGCCGGCAAGACGACCGTCACCGAACGCATCCTCTACTACACCGGAAAAACCTACAAGATGGGGGAAGTGCATGACGGCACAGCCACGATGGACTTTCTCAAAGAGGAACAAGAGCGCGGCATTACCATTCAGTCCGCCGCCACGACCTGTCCATGGACTCACAGCGGCGTGGACTACACGCTCAATCTCATTGATACACCCGGACACGTTGACTTTACGATCGAAGTCGAACGTTCCTTGCGCGTTCTTGACGGTGCGGTCGCCGTCTTTGACGGCAAAGAAGGGGTTGAGGCCCAGTCCGAAACGGTTTGGCGACAGGCCGAGCGGTACGGCGTACCGCGGATGTGCTTCATTAACAAGATGGATAAGCTCGGAGCCGATTTCTCCTTTAGCTTCCGGTCCATTGGTGAACGGCTCGGCGCCAACGCCGTCGCCGTACAGATCCCAATCGGGTCGGGCAATGACTTTCAGGGTATCGTCGACCTGCTGACAATGAGGGCCTACTACTTCTCCGCCGAAGAGCTGGGAGCAAAGGTTGAAGAGCGTCCCATTCCCGACGAGCTACAGGACGAAGCGCAAAAATGGCGGCACAACCTCGTCGAGAAGGCAGCGGAACTGGATGACCAGCTGACTGAGAAGTTTATCCTTGACGAACCGATTTCCCCCGAAGAGATCCGTGCCGCGTTGCGCAAAGGCACGCTGGCACAAAAGGTGTATCCCACGTTGTGTGGATCCGCCCTCAAGTACATCGGCGTCCAAAGGCTGCTGGACGCGATTATTGACTACCTGCCCAATCCTACCGAGGTTCCTGAGATTCAGGGAACCGCTTTGGGCGATAAGACCAAGAAGATCAGCCGACCCCATGACCCCGATGCACCGTTCTCGGCGCTGGTGTTCAAGGTCGTATCAGATAGTCACGGCGATTTGACCTACACCCGCGTCTACTCCGGCACGCTGTCAAAAGGATCTCGTGCGCTGAACGCCAACAACGGCAAGCGTGAGATCATCAGCCGCATTTACGAAATGCATGCCAAGGAGCGTATCCCCCGTGACGAGGTCTGTGCGGGTTCGATCGTTGCGCTGATCGGCTTAAAGAATTCGGTCACGGGTGACACCCTTTGCGACCCGGATAACCCCATTGTGCTTGAACGCATGGACTTCCCGGAACCGGTTATTTCCATGAGCATCGAGCCCGCCACGCAGGCTGACAAGGAAAAGCTGGCGAACGCGTTGGTGACCATCCGACGGGAAGACCCGTCCTTTCGTAGCCACTACGACGACGAAACCGGCCAAACGATTATTGCTGGCATGGGTGAACTCCACCTGGAGATCATCAAGCACAAACTCACCCGGGACATGAAAGTGGGGGTGAATGTCGGTAAACCCCGCGTCGCTTACAAGGAAGCGATCTCAGGTCAGGCCGAAGCCCGTGGCCTGCACAAGAAACAGACCGGGGGCCGTGGTCAGTTTGGCGATTGCGTGATTACCGTCGAACCTTGTACCAAAGAACAGGCCACGGAGATGGGCCTGGATTTCGCCGATGGCGTCGCTTTTGAAAACAAAATCTTTGGCGGGGTGATCCCGAAAGAATACATCCCCAGCGTGGAATATGGGTGCCGCCAGGCCGCTAAAAGTGGTGTCTTGGCCGGTTATCCCATGCTTGACATCAAGGTAACCTTGATCGACGGTTCATACCATGACGTCGACTCTTCACAGGTCGCGTTTGAACAGGCCGGCATGCTGGCGTTCAAAGAGGCCACGCGCCGAGCAAAAATTCAGCTTCTCGAACCTGTGATGAAGGTCACTGTGACCACGCCCGACGAATACCTCGGCTCGGTCACAGGTGACCTGAATCGTCGCCGCGGGATGATTGTGGGCACAGACGAACGGGGTCTGATCCGAGTGGTCACGGCTGAAGCTCCACTTAGCGAAATGTTTGGCTATTCGACGTCTTTGCGTGGGATGAGCCAAGGCCGTGCCACCTACGTCATGGAGCCACTGGCCTACCGACCTGTACCAGATAACATTGCCAAAGCGATCCTGGAAGGCGCAGGCAAATAACGGCGGAATCTCACCTTGCTGATGACCGGTGCTCGTCAGAGGACGACTCTTGCTCGGCGCTGTCGATCCGTGTCACTTTCTCCAAGATAATCGGTTCTGTCGGTACGTCGCGGTACCGGCCACGCTGGGTGGTGGTCGCAGCGCCGATCTGATCAACCACCGCCAGCCCTTGGACGACATGACCAAAGACGGCATACCCAGCGCCATCACGCGGCTGATCAAGGCCAGGATTATCTTGAAGATTGATGAAAAACTGACAAGTGGCAGAATCGGGCTGACCACCCAATCTAGCCATGGCAATCGTACCGCGCTTGTTCTTCAATCCGTTTCGCCATTCGTTGCGGATCGGTGCCCCGGTCTGTTTCTTCTTCATCTGGCGGTTAAAACCGCCGCCTTGGATCATGAAGTCGGCAATCACTCTGTGAAAAAGAGTGTCGTCGTAAAATCCTTTTTCAACATAGCTTAAGAAGTTTTTACATGTTTGTGGTGCTTTCTGGACATTCAATTCAACCACAATGTCACCCATGGAGGTGCCCAAGCGTATCTGCACGGGAACATCGGATTTTTCATCTGTCTGGACATCTGCGAAGGTCATCCCAGACCATGCAGACCAAGCCATAAGCGTGACCAGCAGAAGGTGGCGATAACGGGCTGTTGTTCCCCTGCTGGTCATCTGTGACTTGAGCGATTCAGTCGTGCTAGGGTTTCTGGTCGACATGGCAGGTATGCCTCTCCTTTATATAAACTTATGTATCGTAAGCGATCAAACCGATAAAAAACCCGCGTCGCTGCTGTCCCTTGACGACGCGGGTGTGGCCGGTCACGTGCCGGCACAAACGTAACCCTCCGCTCCAACCCGGTGTGGGGGGTTTTTTGCGGACCTTTGACGTAAAAACGATTGCCTTCACTTAGGGGCAAAGCGCGGCGACTAAAGCAGTGGGGATCAAAGCAGGACCTCCTGGTTTGTCGTGGGGCAGCAAATCAATCTATCGGCTAAGGACGTCCAGCATCACAAAAAATCCAGGGCAGTATTACAACCCTCATATTTTAACCCTCTTCTATAGGCAATTCACCAAAATACGTAGAATGCCCAAACATCCGTGATAAGCTGAAGTATCCGCTGGCTCTGTGGCAACGAAGAAAGGGAGAACGACCATGAACTGGCCAAATGACCTGCCTCTACCTTCAGCATATCAGATTCGACCTGTCGATGATCTTCGCGAAGGCGACCAACCCCTGGATGCGATGTTTTGTCATGAAGAGCAGGTGGTCTATATCTACACGCCTGTCATCAAGATATACCTAGATCGCATGCTCACCGATCTTGCGGGGATCTCAGAACCGACCGACCGGCGTCCTCATGCGGTGCTGGACTGTCGAGAAACCGGTTCATGAATGGCCGGTGGCCTCGAATCCTCTTTTTCGACATGGCAGTGAAGAAAGGGTGAGCGAGGGGATTCGAACCCCCGACCCCCGCGACCACAACGCGGTGCTCTAACCAACTGAGCTACGCTCACCATACGCTAATACAAAAGTTGCAATAGCGCGAAGGTTAGAAGCGGTCGTCGGCCCTGTCAAACGATTCTCGGCTGATTCGACAACCGCCATTGCTAAAGCAGCGATCAATGGTGGTGTCCCTAGCTAGCCCTCGAACACAGGCTTGCCAGGCCAAGCGTATGGCATCTCCAACTTTCGATCCGCAAGCTCACATGCCGAGGCTATCGGACCCTACCCTGCTGACCTCCCCCCACGTCCCGCGTGGAAAGCCCGCCGCGGGACCGTTTCCTATGACACGATGTGTTAACGGCTTAAGAGTATTGAAGACGATCTGGCGACTTCGACCGCCAATCAAGCAACTGGTCAAACCAGTCGATCTCTGCTGTACAGCCCTGCCTATGCGCATACGAAGTGGACTGGCGACCTTAGGAGACACACGCCGTGCATAACAACCGCTCAACGACCACCACCGACAAGGACAAGGATAAGGCCAAGATATTATTGGAATCGGGTACAAATGAGCTGGAAGTGCTTGTTTTTAGTTTGGGTGACGGGGCTTACGGCGTCAACGTCGCTAAAGTCCGTGAGGTCATTTTGCCTGTCGAGGTCACCGCCAGCCCCGACCAACCCGATTCGGTCTTGGGCATGTTCAACCTCCGTAATCGTGTCATGCCCCTTGTCGATCTGCACCACTTTCTCAGTATCGACCCAGCCGACAATACGTCAAAAAACCGAAAAATCATCGTCACCGAATTCAACGGCGTGCAAGCCGCGTTTCAGGTCGGCTCGGTCGAACAGATTTACCGGATCAGCTGGACCCAAATACGGCCGTTGCCGGATATGGAAAGCCGTGACGAAATCGCCGTCACAGGGATCACCGAAATCAATGACCGGCTGGTGCTAATGATCGATTTCGAATCGGTCTACAATCACATCAGTGCACAACAACAGCTGCATATCGATAGCGTAGAAAACACATTGGAGGTCGACCGGAGTGGCTGCCGCATCATGATCGCTGAAGACAGTCCGTTCATTCGTAGACGTATGGTCGACACATTGGTCCGCAGCGGATACACACAAATCCAGGCCTATACCAACGGTGCAGACGCCTGGCAGGCCTTAAACGCCTCGATCACCGAAGCTGACGGCGCATTCGATTTGGTGATCACCGATATCGAGATGCCCCAAATGGATGGTCTGGCGTTGACCCGTAACATCAAGTCGCATTCCCAATTGCAGCACCTGCCCGTATTGCTGTTCAGCTCACTAATCACTGACGACAATCGGAAAAAAGGCGAACAGGTTGGTGCGGACGACCAGCTGGCTAAACCTCAGCTCGGCAAACTGGTTGAAATCGTAGACCAGTGGATCCTCAAAGGCACCGAGAAGCCCGAACCCACCGCGACAGCCCGGTGACCACTCGATGCGCATTGTGTGTTTTCTTGCCTATCGAGAATTCACCCATGCCCACCTGACCTGAGCCCTGTAAACCGCCTTGCGAACGTGGATCCATAACGAACAACGACTTATGACGCCTCGGTTCGGTTGCGCCCGTAAGATACGCTAAGCGTTGATATCTCGTTTTCATGCCCTCTGCGGCAGAAAATGCGTACACCAACTTGTGGAGACCGATCTCGATATGGCGCCGCCTGCTTGTGTAGGGCAGAGGGCTAACGAAGACAAGTGGTGCAGCTGCTCGGGTAGTAGAAAATATGCCACACGTATAACGATTGCGACCCTGGCGGACTTGGGCCCAAATCGGTCTAGACAAAGCCAGCGGGAGTAACTCTGACCGCCAAACAGAACGTTTGCGATCGCCGCCCCAGGGCACTAGACTCCTGGGTGTGCGGTGTCCTTTCAGGCGACGGATCGTGGGGCACACCGTAGAAAGGGGTACACAGGCTCTCGTGATGACGACCTGTCACTCCATCGAATCAGTGAGGTCAGAAGCGGACCAGAATAGATTTCTAGCCCGGTTTTTGACCCGATCACCCCGCTACGGAAGTTGGAGTCTTTGGCTTCATGGATGCCCAGCATCGACACGAACTTAAAGAAAACGACTTAGCTGAATTTCTCGGCAATTTTGGTCAGTGGTGGACCAAGCACGGCAACAAACTGCTGATTGCGCTTCTACTGGGACTGGGAATATTTACCGCCATACGCTGGTCTGACACTCGCACTCGAAACCAAAAGGAAAGCGCGTGGCGCGATCTCTCCCAGACGACCAGTCCCGACGGCTACAGGTCTGTGGCCCTGTCTTATCAAGACCCCGCGGTCCGTGGGCTAGCCTATCTGCGCGGTGCGGACCTGTTACTGGCCAACGCATCGGTTGGGCTCAGCGAGCCGTCCAATGGCAATCAGGCAGATCCCACCGCACCGTCGACAACCGATCATGGCCAGAGCACCCAACAACAACTTCAGGGTGCAATGCTGATGTACCAAGAGGTCCTAAACGATGACCGTGTCCACCGGGCACTTAAGTTAAACGCTCACCTTGGACTTGCCGCGGTCGCTGAAGGTCAGGGTCAGTGGGACAAGGCCCGACAGCGATACAAATTGACGATCGATCAGGCAGGTTCTGACTACCCCGTCATCACCGAGCGTGTTCAGGCTCGTCTGACGATGTTGGATCGGATTGCGAAACCGATCGTTTTTGGACCTGAACCACCGCCCGCCACTCAACCGGCCACACCGGATTCCAGTGCCCCGGCGACACCATTGCCGCAAGATGACGCGGCGGGGAATACAGATAACCGTCCATAGCCGAAGGTGGCTATGATGGTTTTCAATGCGCCGCGGAGCTGAGTCAAACCGAACTGATCTTTCCGACAAAACCGATCTCCTGGCCGGTGCCATCCCACATCAGAACGAGCCAAGAAAACCCCAGGCCCCCATCGGCGTCCTGGATCACACCGATGATTCGCTGCGTCGTCGGTTGATCATCCGCCGCGATTTGGATCGGCGTCTGGACGTTTATCTTCAGCAACGACTCAAGGGGATAAGTCGCAGCCGCATTCAGAAGCTCATCGACATGGGTGGCGTGACCGTCAATGGTCTGGCACCCAAGGCCAGCACGACCGTTCGCCGCGGCGACTGTGTTGAGATCCTGTTGCCACCCCGTGCCATCCGAACCATCGAACCCGAGCCGATCCCGCTGGAAGTGATCTACGAAGATGATTGGATTATCGTGATTAACAAACAGCGTAATCTGATTGTCCACCCAGCGCGCAGCCATCTGTCGGGCACCCTGCTCAATGGCCTGGCCTACCGGTTCCAACAACAGCAAGATCACGCAGGCCAGCCAAGCCTCCATCGAACGACCAGAGGCTTTAGCCTGTACGATCGTCCCGCGTCGGTGACCGGGTGTGTGACCGGTCTAAGCCGGGTTGGCGCCACCGAATTTCGGCCCGGCATCGTCCACCGTCTCGACAAGGACACCACAGGTGTGCTCGTGGTGGCCAAGACGGACGAGGGTCACTGGGCCATCGCCAAACAGTTTGCGTCTCGCTCAACCGTTAAGGCCTACCTGGCCGTCGTGCACGGCGATCTTGACGGCGTCGGTGGCGTGATTGATCAACCTATCGGTAAACACCCCACCATCCGACAGGCACAGGCCATCCGTCACGACAGTGCAGGAAAACCTTCGGTCACACTCTATCGTGTGCGCGAGCGATACGCGGGCTATAGCCTAGTCGAGTTGGAACTGAAGACAGGGCGCACCCATCAGATTCGTGTGCACATGTCTTACGTGGGTCACCCCATCGTTGGCGACATTCTTTACGGCGGCGAGCCAATCGGTGAGTCTGAACTGGATCGTCCGCCTCTGGCTGCGGGCTCTCGCCGGTATCTGACGTTCGCCCGTCGCAGATCTGAGGGTCAGCGGTTGAGTGCCATCTCCGAAGCCCGCGATGATCTGGTGATGGGCCACCCGGCGTTGCACGCGGCGTTGCTTCGATTCACCCATCCACACACACAACAACTGGTGACATTTACCGCTCCAGTTCATCAGACGATGATCCGCCTCATCGACGCGCTACGCCGTCGCCGTGTTGACGGCCCTGTGGCCGACAAGGGCTATTGGGTGGACCTGGGTCAAGCCGTACCGGTTGATGCTTGACGCACATGGCCTGGATGCACATCACCTCTCTGCGAAACTACTGATCCGGCATGACACCTGGCCACCATGGGGATAGCAACCCCGCACCTGTGGACAAACTTGGCCCGATACCGGACACATGTCCCCGATCGTCTCCTCGCCCCACACGCCAACGGAACCGCCAGAGATCGCCAACCTGGAAATACAATATCAATTTTCTTTTTTCAACAACTCACGACAGCCTCGGCGTCGACCGATGTGATGGGTACCAACACATGCCAACAACCGATTGGCGACCGCTCCTGGTGTCAAAGCCTTGGGCGGTTTTTGTACACTTGGAGCGGTACGCCCGACCCACATGACCGTTTGGTCATAGGGCCAAACCATGCGACGCGGTCAAACAGGTTCCCGACGCCTTAACGCCCCACACCAGTGATTGTTGACCAGCGGCATGGCCATTGCGAAAAACCTTTTTCTAAAGGCACTTACAATACGCCCGGGAGGACTCGAACCCCCAACCCTCTGATCCGAAGTCAGATGCTCTATCCAATTGAGCTACGGGCGCGTTCTAGCACGACTTTTCCAACCACAAGCGTGAATGTAAAAGCCATGGCTAAACAGGTCAATTGCAGCGCGCCTGGCTAGCCTTCAGATCGATCGGGTCGTCGGCTTGGCCGTCAATCAGAAGCGATCGCCGTCGTGGGGTCGTTGGACGCCCCATCCAACCATACGCAGTGCGATGTTTCATGATATCCCGCGGCGGACACCGATACATCTGACAGTCTACCGCCTATCGACAACGCTCGTCCTGCGCCGATGCCGTGCGGGTCTCCAATCCGGTGAACATGCCGCTGTGAAACTCAGTGTCATCATTCTGACTCACAACCGACGCGATACCCTGCTGCGTACGCTCGAACGGGTCGAACAACAAACCGCTTGGTTGGGCCGAAATGGTGAAGTGTGGGTCGTGGACAATGGGTCGACCGATCAAACCCATCAAGCTGTGTCCAGTGGTTTCCCCACTGTCAGAATGATACGGTGCGCCAGCAACGAAGGCGTATGGGCGCGGCAGTATGCTATCGACCAAGCATCAGGGCAGTATGTGTGCTTTGTCGACGACGACAGCTACCCCACACCCAACGCATTGGCGTGGTCACTTGGCTATCTCGACGACCACCGCCGCACCGCCGCGGTGACGGGACGGGTCGTGCTGGCCGACGGAACTTGTGAGGCCTCAGCGTTACCTGCGATACCGGCAATGGGTGGGCTGTGTATACGCCGGGCAGAGCTGGAACGGGCCGGTGGGCTCCACCCGTGCCGCGGTTTTATCCGTCAAGCCGAGGAGTATGATCTGGCTTTCAGAATCCTGGCTCTGGGTTATCGCCTACATCGTTCCGACAACGCGGTCTATGGCCATGAAAAACAAACCGGAACGCGTTCGAACGGTCTGGTACACCGTCTAGATCTCCGCAACAACCTGGTCGTTTTGGACAGATACGTACCCGATCCACTACGGCGGGTCTATCGCGAAGACTGGATCCAACGGTACGAAGCGCTGGCTCGCGCCGACGGCCACCACGACGCGGCCAAGCGCGGTAGGGCTGAAGCAGACCGTTGGGCGACCGACGATGACTCGGTGGCCAGACGTCCTGCCCACCCAGCGACGATAGAAACGGTGTTCCAACTGGAACACCAAACCCGCCTCGTTCGTCAATGGTCCGACAGCCATCGCGTACGGCGTGTGTGCATCGCCGATGTCAGCAAGAACATCTATGCCAGCTATCGCGCATGCTGCCAATCGGGTCTGGAGATCTGTGCGGTCGTCGACCCCCACCGGGCGTTTAGCGGGTTACGGTACAGGGGAATACCGGTCAGAAGAGACACCGACGCCCTGCGCCAAGGCGACGGTGTGGTATTATCCAACGTGAACCCCGCCCATATCGACGGACGCTTTGCGCAGCTGGGCCGGCAATTCGCAGGACCGATCCTTCGATTTTGGCCCGCACCTTCACCAGAAACCCCACCCGAACAGGTCGATCCCGTTGTGGCAACACACGCGGGTCCGACACGACGTCAATGAAATGAAAGGCCAGATGCATCGGGCGTCATCCATACCAGAGTCCCGGGTGGCCAAGCAGGTTGCCGACGCGGTCCAAGCGGGCGATCTCCCGCGTATCGAAACGTTGCTAAACAAGCTGGGTGACCAGGCCGATCGCCGTCTGCTGGCAGCGGTGGCCGGCTTCTATATGCGTCAATCCCACTGGGATCAGGCCACGGCGACCTTTGAACGGATCAGTCAATTGGACACCGGCCAAAAGCTTCAAAAACAACTGGCGACCAATTTGGCCACACTCCAACAGATCCGGCCCGGGGTCTACCAACCCATCGTCGATACGGCACCTCAAAGCCATTGCCAAATCTCCCATTTCGCGTCGGGCCAGCTGACTGTCACGCAAGCGATCGCCGACCGTAGCGCGGTATCCCTGAGCCGGGGCGATCCGCCCGATCAGCATGCCCAGCAGCTGTTATCTTCGGCGGCAGATGTGATCCGCTCGCGACACGCACTGCTGATCGTGGGTGTGGGAGACGGGTACATCCTCCGGGCCTTATCCGCTGACTTTGCTCAGATCGGTGGCGACTTTCTTCCGACCGTCTATGTGATCGAACCTGATCCAGAAGTCGCCGTACACGCGATGATGATTCACGACTATACCGGCGCATTTGGGCCGATCCGGTGCGCCAACTTTCGCTGGTATATCGGGTCCCAGTGGGAGCAGCAGTTTCGTCAGGCCATGCTCGCTGACTTGTTCTTGCCTGACCCCAGCGCGACGATCTGCCTAAGCCTCCGGGGCCAGGAGGTGATGGCACGGATAAAGAGCATCCTCGGCGATCGCCAGGCCGCAGGCGCGCAGCTGGCCCGCCGTGTCGATGCGCACTACGTCACACTGAAACGTCAATCGTTGCTCGAACTGCTAGGCCCAACACCACCCCGACGTCCGCGGATCTTGGTCGTCACGTGTCGGTTCACAACTGTGTTGCAATACTCAGCGAGTGATGTCTCCGCAGCGTTCGAACAACTTGGATGGCACAGCAGACTGATGATCGAACCGTCGGCGCACCACCGCATCACCTACGCCGGGTTGCGTCATGCCATGATCGAGTTTAAACCCGATGTCGTGTTTTGCATCGATCACCTTCGGTATGAAACCAAAGACCTCTATCCCGAAAACCTGCCCTATATCTGCTGGATCCAGGACAACCTGCCAAACCTCACCGATCGTCAAGCCGGCGGCTCGATTGGGATCAGAGATTTTGTACTCACCGCCAATCGTCCAACCTATTGTCGACTTTACGGCTACCCCTCCCGCCAATGTATCGATATGGGTAAACTCACCCGCGTACCGCCACGACCCACCCGATGGACCAGCGAAGGCGACGATCTGACCTACGTTTCTAATGCATCGCACGACGGCCAGGAGATGGCCGATATCATGGTACGACAGACCTTATCGGGACCAAAGTCCCAGCAGCTGGTTCGAATCTGCTGCGACAAGATCCTTCAGATCTATCACCAAGGCGGTTGTATTGACTCGGATTACCATATTTTACAGATCGTCAGGTCGGTCGAACAAGACCAAGGGCTGTTGCTGACCGACAAGACCACTCGCCATCGGCTTGTGGCCCGTCTTGCACACCCTTTCAACGATGCGCTGTATCGTCAGCAGGGTCTGAAGTGGGCCATCGGCGTCGTCGAACAGCTGGGGCTCACACTGGCGATCTATGGCCGCGGCTGGGAAGCCCGACGGCAGTTTGCTGCTTACAGTCGGGGCTGTGTCACCTACGGACCAGCGCTGGAACAGCTAACGCGTCAAACAAAAATCAATCTCCGACTCGAGCCGTACACGTCGCTGTCTCACCAGCGAATGACCGATGGACTGGTGGCTGGCGGTTTCTTCCTTCACCGACTCAATCACGCCGAGGTCGAGCTTCAAACGTTAGCAAACTTCATGCATGAACACCTCGATCCAACGATACAGAACTTAGAAGAAGCCACCGCCGCGATTGCCCCGGAATACCGTGTCAAGTTTGCAACGCTCACCGACCGCTGCATGAAGCTGTACGACGCGGAAGATTTTGATCCTGTCCAGGGTGTTCGGATCAGTCAAGCCGAAGGTGCACTGGCCTTATACGGACAACCGTTACCCTACTTGGCTGACATTTCGTTCGACAACCAGCGCCAGCTACAAGAAAGAGTGGAGCAATTTATCCATCACGCCGCACTTAGACAAAAAATTTCCACCGCGCAACGGGCCGAAATCGAATCCAAATTGACCTATCAAGCGGGCATGCGACGAACGATTAATCGCGTCAGGGAACTGATCGCTTCTGAGCCCGCCAGCGACCCGGTCCGCCAAGCATCGGGCTGAGTTGTCGATCTGACATGCATCATCGGATGATCACAGACGCTGCAATATCGAACCGACTCAAGTCCTGATCGATCTTCATCTGGATCTGTCCTGACTCACCGTCTGCGCTCGCGGGTGCAGGACAAACAAAGACTTATGACAACCCGGCCGCGTATAAAAAATGCACCGTCTACACCAAGCGTTCGTCTTGGCCCAGTCAGGCATGATCCAGTGAACGAAATCCATTGACTTGGCCGATATCACCTCAATCCCTTAAGCGGTGCCGCCACCGGCGTTGTCAGCGGCCGGACCGGTTCGATCGACTCTGGTGGACCGCCACGTGGAACGGCAGACCGTTCGAAACGCCGGTCTGACAATAGGCCGCTGATCAAGGGAGTTGGCAGCGTACGGATGGCGAATTCTTCGCCTGGTGAGGATCAATATGTCGTTCAGCGTCCATGCCCGCCGGGGCTTCGATAGCTGAATCTATTGACGACGGGTATCAGAAAATGGCGAATGTCATGCTCGTCCAGCCGTGGAATTACCACGACGAAGGCGTGGCCGAGCACGATCTATCGACGCAGTGGCGAAACGGCCCGTACTCCCTGGTGCTGCTGGCGACACTGCTGAAAAAGCACCACCACAAAGTCGTGCTCGTGGACATGATCCGTGATCTGGTCTTGTGCCGCGGTGACTTGGCTGCCTGCCTGGCCAAGTTCGATCAGTCTATACAGCAATTCAAGCCCGACATCATCGGGTTCGGATTCTTCTCAATCCACTACTTCGAGGTCAAGAAGGCCGTCCAGGTCGCCCGCCGGGCCTGTACAAGCATCGGTCTTGAACCCTTGTTCATCGCAGGCGGGATTCACGCATCAACCGAACCGCAAAAAACACGACAGGAACTGGGCTTTGACTACGCGTTTCGGGGCGAAGCCGACTTGGGCATTGTCGACTTGGCAGACGGCAAAGACCCAACGGCGATCCCCGGTGTGATCGGCAGCGACACGGTGACGCCGGGGTCTGGACAGGAGGTCAAAGACTTAGACCAGCTGCCGTTCCCAGACTGGTCGCTTTGCGATTACAAATTCTACGCCCACCCGACCTATGCGCGCATGCAGCTGCGGGCAACCAGCAGTCTCGACATGATCATGAGTCGTGGCTGCGTTTATAAATGTGCGTTCTGTGCCTACAACGCGTTGTCGGCATTTCGGTACTACACGCCTGACTATCTGGTCGAACAGGTGCGGTACATGCACGAGCGTTTTGACGTCAGCGGAATCTACTTTACCGACAGCACCATAGGCAACAATCGACGCGTCGTCACGGCTTTTTGCGAACAGATGATCCGACACCGGCTTCACGAAAAGGTCGAATGGTTTGCCAACATCCGTCCAAATCAAGTAAATGAACAGGTGCTACGGCTCATGTGGCAAGCGGGGTGCCGATACTTGTTTTACGGATTCGAGTCTGGCAGCCAACGCGTGCTGGACAAGATGGCCAAGAGCATCAGCCTTGAAGCGAACTATAAAGCCGCGTACTTACACAACAAACTGCGGTTTCCGTACAACGCCAGCATGCTGCTGGGTTATCCCGGCGAGACCGAACAGGACATTAAGCAAACGCTTGAGTTTTTGCGTAAGACCAAGCCTCCAAGTATCGGGATCAATTGGTACGTACCCCTGCCTGGTTCACCCGACTATGACAAGCTCAAGGCCGAAGGTGTGATCAATACCGATGATCCGGAAGAGTGGCGCCGGATCGGCGAGGTCAACCGGTGTCGTGTATACGCCGATGTGCCCGAAGATCGCTTCCGCGTGCTGTTTGCCGAAGCCGAAACGCTAGCCTACAAAGAGATCCGTCGAACCACACGGGGCGCATGGGGGTGTATCGCCCCACCTCATTGCCAAAAGGACACCGACGACCAATCACCGCCATCTGTCGCCGCCGCGCGCGCTCGAGCGACCTACGGTCGGACCGGCGGCGCTAAGAAATCAGCCTGACGACAGATCGCCACGCCATGGAGACCGCACGGATGACGCAGACCGCTACCGTCAAACCCGGATATCCCGACGACAGTCAAAAACCGGCGTGGCGGCACCACCCGTTTGACACCCTCAGAAAAAAATGGGGGCAAGTCCCCAGCGGGTTGCATCGACGGTGTGATACCGCCGACCTGCTTCAAATGAATGACACCCAGCTACTGACGTTCTGGCGTCAGGCACTTGTCGACGCCAGCCAAGGCACCGACGGGTTCGCTACCCGTGGTTGGTATCACACGCTCTATCAAGATGTGTTCAGAGGGAAAAAGGTGATGGATGTGGGGTCAGGCCTTGGGCTGGACGGCATTACGTTTGCGCTGTCCGGCGCCCAGGTGACCTTTGTCGACATCGTCGAGTCGAATCTTCAACTGCTTCAGCGCGTGTGTGGCCTGGTCGGAGCCGACCGTTGGCAGATCCATTACATGCCCGACACCGCGTCACTGGCGCAGCTTCCGACCGATTATGACGTCATCTGGTGTCAAGGATCACTGATCAACGCGCCGCGATCCGTGATTCAAGCGGAAGTCCAAGAACTGGTCCAACACCTGAAAATCGGCGGTCGATGGATCGAATTGGCTTACCCTCGAGAGCGATGGATACGTGACGGCTCACCCCCCTTCGAAAAATGGGGCCAGATCACCGATGGTCCGACCACACCGTATATGGAATGGTACGATCTTGACAAGCTGCGATCGGTGCTCGCACCGGCAGAGTTCGACGTGATCCTAGCATTTAACTACCACCAAGATGACTATAACTGGTTCGACCTTATCCGGCGTGTCTAAGCTCCAGATCGACACAGTGCCCGTTGCGTCACTTCACCAGAGGCTTGGGTGGACGACGCCGCTGGATTATCCTGAATCGTCTCTGGCCAAACCATTGACCGATTGGACCATGGAGATCGACGACGCACCGATCTTTCGCTACCTCTACCGGCACGTCCAACCCCAGCGTCATCTCGAGTTCGGCACCTGGCTGGGCACTGGCGCCACATATTGTCTCGAGGCGTCCGCCGCAACGGTGTGGACGATCAACCTGCCAGGAGGTGAAGCGCACGCCGCCGGGGGTGCAGCTTATCCCGCTAGCGTATTGGCCAAAGAAGATATCCCCAGCTGGCTGCGCGATAGCCCGTCGGGAAAACGCCTGGGAAAATATCCCTCGGACTCCTTGGGCTTGATCGGGCTGTACTATCTCAAAAAAGGGTTTGGCCATCGTGTTTGCCAGATCCTGTGTGATAGCCAACAGTGGGACACCAGCCCCTACCCATTGGGGTTCTTTGATACGGTGTTGATCGACGGCGGTCATAGCCGAGACATTGTCACTAGCGACACACGCAAATCGCTGTCCCTGGTGCGTCGTGGTGGGCTGATCATGTGGCATGATTACTGCCCAGACGAGCAGGTGTTACGCCGGTGTACCTCGACCCAGGGTGTTGCCGCGGCGATCGGCGACCTGATCGACCAGCTGAGCACTGAGCTGATCGATCTGTTCTGGATCAAGCCAAGCTGGCTGTTGGTCGGAATCAAAGCATGACATCGAGCCCGAATGTGCAAACGGATCAGCCACCGCGTAGCGCTGGAGGCAGAACACCAAATGGGGGTTCGTGATAACCGGGCCTAGAGAACCTTTGATGCAACCATGCCATCCACGAAGCGGCCCGCCGTTGCTCTCTGTGGTGATACCTTGCCTCAACAGCGATCGATTCATACAGGACGCGATCAACAGCGTCCTCATGCAAGATTATCCCCATATCGAGTGCATGGTCATCGACGGCGGTTCGACCGACGGTACGCTCGATATTTTACGAACCTACGGCAACCAAATCAGGTGGATCAGCCAGCCAGACGATGGTCACGCCCACGCGATCAATAAGGGATGGCAACACTGCAACGGCCAGATTTTCGCCTGGCTCAACGCCGACGACTGTTGGGACACACCACAAGCGGCCGGCAAGGCTGTAGCGTACCTGCAGGCACGCCCGGACGTGGATGTGGTATATGGCGACTGTGACCTGATCGACGAATGTGGCCGCATTGTTGGACAAGCCTACCTGCATCGGTGGGACCTCAAACACGCCGTCGAATTCGCCGACCACTGCATCCCTCAGCCCGCCGCATTCATTCGCCGCGCGGCGCTTGAGCATGTGGGGATGCTTGATGAACAGGTCTTTACCAAAGATCGAGAACTGTGGCTTCGTATCGGCTTACGGGGGAAAATTGCGTACACACCGCAACGGCTGGCCTACGCGAGGAACACGCCGGGCATCAGCCAAGATGGCAAACGTGTCGCGCCGGCCATTGTTGATATCACACGTCGGTTCTATCGTCGGTCGGACGTGCCTGCTGAACTCCGCCAGGTCAAGAATCGTGCCGTGAGCAACGCCTACCTTCGCGGCGCCGACTACGCCTACCACGGCGGAAAGTTCTGGCGGCTGTACTGCTTCTACCTGCTCCGAGCCGTGATCGCCGACCCGACCAATCTCCGGCAAGTCGTTCGGCGACTGGGTCGGATAAGCCGAGAATGGCGTCCGACAGCCCAAACGGCCGATATGATCGGTAGTTTGGGATCGAGGGGAGTTGTGTATTTTCCGCCACGACTCAAAGGGGCCGTCAAGGATGACTGTCGATCTCACCGTTAAACCCACGTCTGAAACAGGCACGACGGTCAATTTGTTCGGGGACCGTCACGTCGAATGGTCTTGGGTCGCTGCCCAAATACCCGCTGGCCCGGGTCAAGCGCTGGAGTTTGGGCCAGGCGAGAGTTGGCTGGCGCTGGTGGCGGTCCAACGTGGGTTCCACGTCACCGCGATTGATCTGGAACAAGCGCCCCGACCCTACGTCGAACCGAACCTGCGTTTCATCCAGGGAGATCTTCTGGACACCGATCTTCCCGACGCGTCGTTCGATCTTGTCATTAACTGCTCAGCGGTCGAACACGCGGGGTTGGCCGGCCGTTACGGTGTCACCCAGGCCAATACCGACGGCGATCTGCAGGTCATGACAAAGCTGGGTCGGCTGATGAAACCCGGTGCACGGATGATCCTGACGATCCCTGTCGGCCGTGATGCGGTGTTTGCACCGCTGTGCCGGGTATACGGACCGACGCGCCTACCGCGTCTGTTAGAAGGATATGAAACACACGCCCAAGTGTACTGGATCAAGGACGCCCAGAACCGGTGGGTGCGGTGCCCGCGGAGCACCGCGTTGGCGTTCGAAGCCCAAGCGGGCCACTGGGATTGGCGGAATAACATCTACGCTCTAGGTTGCTTCACCCTCTACCGGACGTAAAACGTATCGCGTATTTTTTGCGTGACGAAAGTGGCATCGGTCTTGCTCACCCGAAGCCTTCGTTTGCAGATCTCACCGAAGGATGAATCTGAAAAAGTTTTACTGAGAAAAGCCGCGATGACGACAACCGCATTCAATCAGATCCCTGTACAGGAAGTCCAGGAGTACTGGAACCGCCGGCCTTGTAACATTCGACACTCACCTCTCCAGGTCGGTACACGGGCCTACTACGACCAAGTCAGGCACCGGAAGTACCTGGTTGAACCGCACATCCCTCGCTTTGCTCAGTTCCGGAAATGGCGTGGCAAACGGGTGCTGGAAATCGGCTGCGGAATCGGCACTGACACCCTTAGCTTCGCATCGGCCGGCGCACAGGTGACGGCGGTTGACCTCTCTGAGACCTCGCTGGCCTTGACCGAACAACGCGCCAAGGTATATGGCCTTCAAGACCACATCCAGCTCTATCACGCCAACGCCGAATCGTTGGCCGACGTGGTGCCCGAAGCACCTTACGACCTGGTGTACAGCTTTGGTGTCATCCACCACACGCCCAATCCAAATCGCGTGCTGGAAGAGCTGCGACGCTACACACCGCCGGGCAGCACACTGAAAATCATGGTCTACCATCGTTACGCTTGGAAAGTCCTGTCGATTCTGTTGACTTACGGCAGGGGTCGTCTTTGGAACTTGGACCGATTGATTGCGTGCTACTCCGAAGCCCAAACCGGTTGCCCCATCACGTACAGCTATTCACCAAAGACCGCCAGACAACTGCTGCAATCACACGGCTACCGCGTCACCGAATCATTCATCGACCACATCTTTCCCTACCGCGTATCAGACTACAAACAGTACCGGTACGTGAAGCAGTGGTACTTTCGCGTCATGCCCAGGCCCCTGTTCCGATACCTCGAAAGGCACTTTGGGTGGCACCTGTGCATAACGGCGCAGGCTTAAGCGTTTCGTGAATTGTCCCGACCTGCATGCTCACACTCTTTGCCATCCCGAAACCCTTCAACGGCCACACCGCGGTGATCCAAGAAAACGCCGTCCGCAGCTGGGTTGCGCTGGGTGACGCCTGTCGGGTGATCCTGTTCGGTAACGAACACGGCACGGCCTCGGTGGCTGGGTCGTTGGGTGTCGCTCATGTACCAACGGTGCAGCGCAACAAGTACGGCACACCGCTACTCAATGATCTGTTCGATCAAGCCCATCGGCTCACCGGTGACCGCTATCTCTGTTACATCAACGCAGACATTCTTCTCATGAACGATTTTTTCTGTTCGGTCCAGCGTGTGGTCCGGCGTAAGCGACGGTTTCTGATGGTGGGTCAACGGTGGGATCTCGATCAGGATCGACCGATTCAATTTGACGACCTTTGGCAGACACGTCTTCGCGACCGGACACGATCCCACGGCGTCCTGAGAGACCCCACAGCGATTGACTATTTTTTGTTTACCAGCGGGCTCTGGGGGAAAGTACCACCGTTCGCCATTGGCCGCACGGCGTTTGACAACTGGTTGATCCATCGGGCGTGTCAGCTGCGCGTGCCGGTCATCGACGCCACTGAGTCTGTCATGGCCGTGCATCAGAACCATGACTATTCACACGCCGGGACCGGTTACAACTGGATTTGGCGTGGCCCCGAAGCCAGGCTCAACCGAGCGCTTGCCGGTGGCCAGACCAGCTGTTTTACCATCTGGGACAGCACACACGTGTTGACCCCTGACGGTTTGCACCGCCGTCGTCAGACAGGCCTGGGCGGCGGTATTTGGAGCTACCGACGATCCGTACGGTTGGGAGCGTAGAGCTAGAACGCCGATCGGGTTTGCGCTCGCCGCGTCGATGGCGTGCCCCACTCCTGGCCAAGCGTAGAAAAGCGGGACCATGAGGCACTGAAGCGAAAGAACCAGATCGGGAGCCAGTCGCGATGACCAAGACGCACGACGAAAAAATTTCCATCATCGGATTGGGTCGGTTGGGAGCGCCCATCGCCGCTTGCCTGGCGGCGAAGGGCTTCGAGGTGATCGGCGTGGACACCAATCCCCAGCTGGTCCAGCAGATCAATGCCGGACATCCTCCCGTCTATGAGACCGGGTTGGACCAGATGCTCACGCTAGCCCGGCCTCGACTACGGGCCACCACAGATACCATTTCGGCGGTGCGTGACACCGATATCACGTTCATCCTCGTGCCCACACCCAGCGAATCGGACGGCGGTTTCTCGCTGGCACATGTGCTTTCGGCATGCGGGCCGATCGGACGCGGGCTATCGCAAAAACAGGGATTTCACCTGGTCGTCGTTGTCAGCACAGTGATGCCCGGCGCTACTGGTGGGCCGGTGTGCCAAGCCCTGGAAGCCTCCAGTGGCAAGCACTGCGGCCAAGACTTCGGACTCTGCTACAGCCCGGAGTTTGTGGCGTTGGGAAGTGTGATCCGGGACTACCTAAACCCAGACTTCATCCTCATCGGCCAGTCAGAGGCGCAAAGTGGTCAACTCTTGGCATCGATCTACGACCGCGTGTGCCGAACACCGCCTCCGAGCATGAGAATGAATTTCACAAACGCCGAACTGGCCAAGATCGCGGTCAATTCGTTCGTCACCACCAAGATCACCTTCGCCAACACACTCGCGGGCATCTGTCAACAGCTGCCCGGGGCCGACGTGGACCAAGTCACAACGGCCCTGGGATTGGACAGTCGGATCGGCAAGAAATACCTCAAAGGCGGTGTGGGGTACGGCGGGCCGTGTTTTCCCCGAGACAACCGCGCACTGGCCCGGGTGGCCCATCAAACCAGAGCATCGGCAGAGTTGGTTGAGGCTGTCGACCGCGCCAATCGTCAGCAAGTCGAACGGTTAGCGACTCTGATCAAAGCCCATCTGCCCTCAGACGGTGTGGCGGGCGTGTTGGGCCTGGCCTACAAACCTTGCAGTGATGTCACCGAGCAGTCACAGGGCCTCATGCTGGCGCGGAGACTGACCGAGGAGGGCTGGACCGTGGTGGCTCACGACCCAGTCGCCACTTTGGGTGCTGGTGGACGGTCCAGCGATACGATCCATGTGGCCGACGCTGTTCAGGACTGTATCGATGCCTCCGATGTCGTGATCATTATGACCCCGTGGCCACCCTATCACACACTCACTGATCGGTCGTTCTGCCGCGATGATCGGCGTCGGACAGTGATCGACCCTTGGCGCATCCTGGCCGGTCAATCGTTTGGCAATGCCGTGCGCTATGTGGCCGGGGGTGTGGGGCCGGCGGTGGTGGTTCCTCATCAGGCACGGTGCCTATCCGGTCTCTCCGAACCGTGACGACCATGGATGTTTCGTGCAAGCCACGCGATGCGCCCGGCCTCAAAACGGTCTAACAAAACCAGATTTATCCGGTATCTGATACCAACCAGAAATTCTTGTGTCGGTATTCGCAAATACGATCTCTTATCGACACAAGTCAACAAGATCCTAACGGGTAAACCAAATACGAAGGGCGTATCATTGGTCTTTTCTCCGGCTGGATCGGCTCTAGAACACAGGCCGAGTCGGATGACCCAAGACGGCATCTGCTGATCGATCGAGGATCGTCGTGCGCCCAGAAGAACTCATTCAGGTGAATATCGAGAACCTCATCGCCTTGTGGACGGCCTGCGGGATCAAGGACCACGCGTTACAAGACAACCATATCTTGCATCGCTCGGTAAACTGGCCCTGGCGCATGTGGTTGGACTACAACGACCACCCCAGCCGCCAAGCCCTCGAGCACCTGTCGAACATCGCAGAGATGTCCGACGGGCCCGTGATGATTCCTCAATGGCATGAGACAGATCAAATCATGGGTGAGGTTCTCAGCCAAGCGGGCTTCAAAGTCAGCTTAACGCAGCAAGCGATGGTGGCTTCGCTTGACACCATAGAGGCCCGCCAGGACAACACACTGCAACTGCGTCGGATAACCAATATAGAGTCGACTGGCCGGTGGACCGCCGTCGCCAGCGGGTCCTTCGGTTACGACATCCACGACCCGGTGATCGCTGGACTCGTCGGCGCACCGGACATCCACCTTCTTCTGGCCTATGTTGATCATACCGTCGTTGGCACAGGATTGCTGTTGCAAACAAACTGTGCCGCCGGCCTACACATGGTGGGTGTTCTGCCGGACCAGCGGCGTAAGGGATACGCCCGGCGAATCATGTGTGGCCTTCTCTGGCAGGCCCAAGAGCTCGGCTGCGAACACGCTACGCTACAAGCCTCTGCCGCCGGCGAAGCGTTATACCAGCAACTGGGGTTCAAAGCCCAAGGATCGATTCGTAGCTACCGGAAAAAACCGTCGTCGCCCAGTAGCGTCTGAAGTAACCCGAAACGCGGCGTGGATCAAAGACGTCGTTTCCTGACGGTGTTGCGGTGGTGTCCAACGTATGGACTTGTGGCGCTATTTGTGCGTGACCGATGGCGTCCTAAATCACAAACGATGGCATGGATCTGGCAATTTTCGATCATGGTCCCATCCACACCGACCCGTGGCCCGGCCAACGCTCGGCCGCCGGATTCGACGAGCATGTCCACGATCCATCAGACCGCTCGCCGCAATCCCGCAGACGAACGGGGTAACAAAGTGTTGATCACCGGTGGCTCGCCGGATGAATCAAGCTTCCGGCGGACCTGTTGTTCGATCCACTGATAGGTCCGGGCCAACCCTTGCTCAAGCGAGACCTGAGGCTCCCATGCGAGCACCTGCCTGAGGCGGGTGTTGTCAGAGTTACGGCCCCGCACCCCCTGCGGCCCGTCCACATATGTTTTGGTCACTTTGATCCCACTGGCCTGGGCGACCAGGTCCACCAATTCGTTGATACTCACCAGCCGGTCTGACCCCAGATTGAGCGGATGGCCATGATCTGATTGCATCAATCGGTAGATACCCTCGACACAATCGTCGATATAGCAGAACGATCGGGTCTGTAGGCCGTCACCCCATACTTCAATCTGATGATCGCCGATCAGCTTCGCGAATGCGACTTTCCGGCACATCGCCGCCGGAGCTTTCTCACGGCCCCCCTCCCACGTGCCTAACGGGCCAAAAACGTTGTGGAACCTCGCCACGCGGGTCTGCAGCCCAAAATCGTTCATGTAGTGCATGCAAAGGCGTTCGGCCATCAGCTTTTCCCATCCGTAGGCGTCCTGCGGAGCCGCTGGGTAAGCGTCCTGTTCTCGAAGCGGCGTGACACCGGCGTCGGTCTGGCGGTACTCGGGGTACACGCACGCTGTGGAAGCGAAGAAGTAACGCCTGACACCCTGACGGCGAGCCGCGTCAATGGTGTGGAGATTGATCAGGGCATTGTGCTGAAGAATCCTTGCATGGTTTTGACAAATAAAACCCATTCCACCCATATCGGCCGCCAACGCATAGACCTCATCGA
The DNA here is from genome assembly GCA_965222495.1 of Phycisphaeraceae bacterium. Lineage (GTDB taxonomy): Bacteria > Planctomycetota > Phycisphaerae > Phycisphaerales > Phycisphaeraceae > CBDCUA01. Next base: position 1,257,020 of record CBDCUA010000006.1, read on the forward strand.
TGTCCTTGGTCACATCGAGGCTTGCAGCGGCATCCCGCAGATCCGCGATGCGAAACTCGTCCGCTTCGGTGGTAGCAAACTCAGGCCACTTCAAGTCCACCCCACGGACCCAGCACCGACGCTTCTTAAGGAAGCTGACCAGGTGATGTCCGATAAACCCGCCAGCGCCAGTCACCAACACGCGTGTAGACATAAGAGGCCTCCCGACACAGTCTTGTCTTTGGATCATCGGCCAACGGGTCCGAAATCCACCAATCTATCGGCCCCAAGAGCGTAAAACTGCTTCAGCCGTTTCAATCCCTACCATCGGTACAGCCCCTCTGACCCCCATCATCGGCTTAAGTGGTCCAATCATCACGACGATAAGTCTGTCGAGACCGGTTTACCCCGGTCCATCAGAAACCCGAAGATCGGACGATTGGTCATGAAAACCGCCTCGCGACAACCCACAAGCCAGACCCATTCAGACTGGACATGTTCGGCTTGGGCCCGTTCTGGCCGAGGGTTTGAGCGTCTCAAACGTTTAACAGACATCTTGGCAGCCATGATCGGACTGGTGATTTCGGTGCCGGTGCTGGCGATGGCGGCGATCTGGATCCGACTGGTCGACGGACGCCCGGTGTTCTACAGTCAGTGGCGTGTCGGCTATGACGGCTGGCTGTTTCGACTGTACAAGCTGCGCACCATGACCACAGACGCCGAAGGTGACGGCCGAGCACGGTTCGCCCGCGGGCGTGACCCTCGTATCCTGCCGGGCTGTGCGTGGATGCGAAAAAGTCACGTCGATGAGCTGCCCCAGTTCTGGAACATCTTAAAGGGGCAGATGAGTCTCGTGGGCCCAAGACCCGAACGGCCGGAGATTATCGAGGGGCTACGCAGGTCGATGCCCAAGATCGAACGACGGCTGGCGGTCAAGCCTGGCTTGACTGGCTTGGCACAGGTCTGCAACGGCTATACCAACGATACCAAGGGTGCCCGGAGAAAGCTTGCACACGATCTGCGGTATCTGCGTCACCGCAGCGTGTGGCGTGAGTTCCGGCTCCTGCTGGCCACCATCCCCAAGGTCTGGGACCAGGGGGCGATGTAACGACCAGCGTTATTCGCAACAAGGAGCATGCTATGAATGCGATCCACAAAAAGGCAACGGCTCTGACCCTCTGGGTCGGCCTCCTGCTGTCGACGGGCTGTCAACACTACACCGACTACAGCGCGTTCATTTCTGAGCCTCGGCCATTGGTCAGCTTGCAAGAGTATCGCGTCGCGCCACCGGACGAGCTTATGGTCGCTTCTAAGCGTGTACGCGAGCTGGACGGACATCGCGAAACCATCAGCCCCGACGGCAAAATCAACCTGCCGCTGTTGGGTAGCGTGTTCGTTGCGGGCCGAACCGTCGATGACATCGCCGCTGAGGTAGAGCAGATGGCTAAGGATTACTACGAAGACGCAGACGTGACCATGCGGGTCGTTGGGTTTCGCAGTAAAAAAATCTACGTGTTCGGCGAGGTGGGTGTACCCGGTCCTTACACGTATGACGGTGCGAACACGGTCCTGGAGACGCTGGCATCGGCACAGCCTACCCGCCTTTCCGACCCGAGTCGTGTCCAGGTGCTTCGTCCCAACAAGAACAAGCAGCTGATCCGTCGGATGACCATCAACCTCGACAAGATGGTCAAGGAAGGTAACACCGAACTGGATGCTGTGCTAGAAGAAGGTGACATCCTTTACGTCCCACCCAATGCCCTGGCCGCCATCGGTCTAGCGTTGCAACAGGTGCTGTTACCGTTCTCGCCAGCGGTCACACTCGTCCAAAACCCCGTGGACATCGACACGACCGCCAGAAGCACAACTTACGGGGGAAACCGAATCAACAATTAAGCTGATCCCCCGCCAGCACCGGACGACGACCGGCTAACAAGAGAGCAGGTGATGCCATGAACCGAAATACCGACCAAACCAAAACCTTGCTTGAAGCCTGGGACGCCTTACGGCGTTATCGCTGGCGGTTTATCCTGGCGACATTCGGCGTGATGACGGGCGTGGTGGTTGGTAGCTTTCTGTTGCCCCGCAAGTACAAGGCGGAGGCCATATTCGAACGCCGCACTGATATGGTCCTGACCGAGATTGTCAATCACGGTGCGTCTAACTCGTTTCTCGACTCGCAGCGGGTTTCACTGGTCCAAGAAATTGCCGGCCAAATGGCTATTGAGCAGATGGTCGAATCGCTCAAGACGTCTGAGAAATACGCTTCTCTGATCAGATCCAAGGATCCGTTTGAGCTGCAGAATCTTCGGGCAGAGCTGGCCAAACGCGTAACGGTCCACTTCGATATCGGCACCAAAGAATTCGATCGGATCCGGGTCGGTTTCATCCATGATGACCGACAGCTGGCCAACGCCGTCGTGAACACGCTGGTGGAGAACTACATTCAGCGGACCCGGCGTCTGATCGACGGCAGGCTCCAGCAGACCGCCAGATTTTTCCAGTCGGAGGTCGACCAGGACCGCCGACTGATTGAGAATCTCGAAAATGATAAGCTCACGTTCGAAATCGAACACGCCGAGTTGCTGCCAGAATTCCCAGGCAGTGTCCAGCTGAGGCTCACCGAGGCACAGCAAGAACTGGCACACCTAAACAAACAGCGGACTGCCGCCGCGTCGAGTGTTGATGCCCTGCGAAAAATGATCGAATCGACACCGGCCATGGTGCCACAAGTCATTACCTCGCGTAACCCGCAACTGGAACAGCTCGAAAAACAGCGGCATCAGCTCAAAACGCAATTCGAAGAGTACACCGATGTCTACAGGATGACCCAACGGCACCCCGACATGATCGCGCTCAAGGAGCAAATCGCATCGATTGAGCAAGAGATCGACATGACCGCTGAAGAGATTGTCACCCAAAAACGCCTGGCGGCAAATCGAAAGCGAGACGATTTAGAAGTGCAACTGTCTCATGCTGTCACCGCGATGGAGACCGCGGAGAACCAAGCCGAATCCGTGAAAGAGCTGATTGCGCGCTTAAGCCTCCACTCCACCCAACTTTTCCCGATTCGCAGCGACTACCGCAAGATCTCGCGGAGAATCGAACAAGCCCAGCGACAACAGACGTTCTGGGAAGAGAACCTTCGACGCGTCAGGATGGCGCTAACGGCCGAAACCGGAAACCGTGGTGTCACGCTTGACTTTGTCAAACCCTGTACCACACTTGACAAGCCCGTGTCGCCCGACCTGGTGCAGGTGCTCATGGCGGCGGTCGTGCTGGGATTGGCTACCGGCTGCATCAACGTCCTGCTGGCCTATCGCACCGACGACTCGTTCCGTAACGGCGAACATCTGGCCGAGGCCTTTAACGTACCGATGATCGGTGCGGTCAGTGAGATCATTTCCAGACGGACACGGATCGAGCGAAGGGTACGAAACCTGGTCCTTTATCCGCTGAACGCTTCAGCCATGGCTGCTGCGCTGACCATTGTCGTGGGGTTGCTCTACATCAATTTGGAAAAGCCACACTTGTACGAACAGCTCAAAAACAATCCCGCCTCTGTCATCCGTCAATCCATCGGCAGCCAGCCCCTGCCCGCAACGACGGACGGCCAGGAGTAACACCCGATGTACAAAGAGTTCTACCGCTTCAACTGGCTGCCTTTCGAGGCAACACCCGACCCTCGCTTTTACTACGCAAGCGAACAACACCGGGAAGCCCTAGCCGCGATCGAGTACACCATCAGGCTGCGTAAGGGCGTGGTCCTGATTACCGGCGAGATAGGATCAGGCAAGACCACGGTTGGGTGCATGATGTGTAAAAACTGTGGCGACCAGGGATCGATCATTCAGATCGTTCCCAGACATTGTAGCGGCGTTGATTTGCTACGACAGGTCTTAAGAAATGTCCAAATATCCGCCGAACCAGACGAAGGTTATCCGATATTGATCGAACGCCTTCAGGCGTACCTGGCAGATCAAATGCGGCAACACAAACCTGTTGTCTTGTTTGTCGACGAAGCCCAAAGCCTCTGTGACGACGCGTTGGAAGAGCTGCGGGTGCTAAGCAATCTCAACACGCCAGATCAAAAGCTGATCCAGGTCGTCTTGGTGGGTCATCCTGAACTTCGCCAACGGATCCGTCGCCCACAGTATGACGCGCTACGACAACGGATCGTGCTGGCCAAACAATTGAAGCCATTTAGCGCCGAAGAAACCGCCAGCTACATCGCCCACCGGCTGGCCACGGCGAGCATCGACCCTCAAGACGTACAGGCCCAGTTTAGCAGCGGGGCGATCAGAGAAATTCACCGGGTTACGGAGGGTGTCCCCCGTTTAATCAATATCACCTGCGACAACTGTCTGCTTCTTGGATCCGTGCGCCAAACCAAGCAGATCACCCCGGCGATGGTTCACCAAGTGATCCAAGATATGGTCCCACGGTTCGACGACACCGCGGGGTCAAGCGACGGTCAACCTTCTACCCTTAGCCTAGCGGGGAATTTCTAATGGGTTACATCTTTGACGCATTAAACCAATATTGGAAAGGCGACGGTGACAACGATCACAATGCCGCCAACCGCTTTGTTCCCCCGCCAGCATCGGCGGATTCGGATCAAACACCAGACGACTGTGATGCCGATCCACGGCCAACCGCTCGCTCGGACACACCCGCGACCCCGGGTGGTTTGCCCGGACCAGACCAGAACGACGACCCGGCACCTGAACCGCTCAAGTTTGGGGAACACGCGAAAACAATCGATGTGGACAAGCTGTCAATCGATGACCGCATGGTGGCTATCACAGAGCCCAGCAGCGTCATGGCAGAAGAGTACCGCTCGCTGCGTACGGGCATCCTGGCGAAGTGGGATCAAAAGCGTCACCTGGTCCATACCATCACCAGCGCTACACCGCGAGAGGGCAAAACGATCACAACGCTCAATTTGGGCGTCGCCTTTTCTGAGCTCCGTAACCGCCGCACCGCGGTGCTCGAGGCTGATCTTCGTCTGCCACAGTTCGAAAAGATGATGTCACTGCCTCCGCAACCTGGTCTGGTCGGCCTGCTGGAAGGACAAACCGATCTGTCAGGAGCCGTCCATCGACTGATGAACGATCGCCTGCACGTGATCACTGCCGGCAGGAAGATAGACAACATGCGAGCCGTGCAGATGTTGTCTGGCTCGGCAATGGCCGCTTTGGTCCAGACACTGCGTCAGAGTTACGATCATGTCATTATCGATACCCCACCGGTCATCGAGCTGGCGGACGCCGGTATTCTCGGCACCATCAGCGACGAGGTACTGCTGATTGCCCGGATGAATCGCACGCCACGACCGTTGGTCGATCAGGCCATCCGCACACTCACCAGCTATAACGTATTTATTGGCGGTCTGGTCGCGACCGATCAACCTCGTGATCGGCGTCAGTACTACAAATACGGCTACAAGTATGGTTACAGTTACGATGACAATCCGGCGTACACTTCTCAAAAGGCAGCCTAGAGCATCTGTATCAGGTTCTATAAAAAAGGAAGTCACATGAACGGCATCCCACAGGATACTGCGGTGATCCAGAGAACCACCCTAACGACAGCGGGGCGGTAGGGGAAAACGACGTCCGGTCCGGGTGACAGGCGAGAGGGATTCATCCACATGGATCATCCATCGATGACAGATAAGCCGACCCTATTATTGGCCAGTCACTGCGTACCCGACGCAGTGGGTGGGGTCGACCGCGTCCGCGCGTGGCAGCTACTCAAACTGACCTGTCAAACGCACCGGGTATACCTGGCCTGTGTGTCGGACGGGCCGGTTAATCTGGTGCAGTGGCGGTCGGTTCATCACCATGTTCAGCAGGTCGTGATCGAGGCACCCCAAGCCTTTGGGTTTCAGAATTGGTGGTGGCCATGGCCGACCAACGGCAACCGGCGAAGCTCAAAGCATGTACCGCTGGCCGAACCGTTGGCGCGTTGGTCAACCCATCGACGGTTTGACGCCGTGCTTTGCACCCACCCAGCACTGTGGCCGGCGGTTCGAAAGATACCGGCGAGGCTGCGAATCTGCGATCTAAATTTCTATTCCGGAGTGACAGACGGCCATCCACAGCCCCACCTGTGCTCTGAGACGCACCGGATCGCGACAGAAGCAGATCTGTTAACGCTTCACCAAGACGTCGATCGGAATCGATTGGCAAACCATGTCTGCCCCACGATCGTGCTACCGGTAAGGGTCGATCCCGTGTACTTCACACAGGTGCGCGCAAGCCAGCTTACACGACGCTACACCCAACCTGGTCTTTGTGTCGTCGTTCACGCTCAATGGTCTGATCGCGATCCCCATTCAAGATTCTCTTGGTTCCGCCGTCGTATTTGGCCTTCAGTTAGACAAGCCGTTCCGGACGCTCAGTTGTGGAACACACTGCCGGGGGTATCCGAGCCCTTTGCGACCATGCGGGATGCTTCGTTGATCGTGTGTCCGAACAACCAACCGGGTATCGCTCCGATGCCGGTGCTGCAGGCCATGGCCACTCAGCGTGCGGTCATTGCTTCAGATAACGCTCTTGAACATATGAACCCGGGGTTGCAGCACGGCAAGCATTTGTTGCTTAGCGGACAGGATAAAGACTGGACCGAGCAGTGTGTTGACCTACTGCGTTCGGCCAGTGCACGGTTACGCCTGTCGCAGCAGGCCCGCTCGTGGATTCAAAGATACGCGACGATCGAACAGTCCGGCTGGCAGCTGGTGCAGGCTTTGGCCGACCCTGGCCAAACGGTCAGACCCGTTCATCGAGCCGCTTAGCGCATCATTGCCGGCTCTTTATCGAACCACCACGCAGATCGACGGACCGCTGGCTTCATGCGGCATCTACGACATCTGTCTGGGTACGGGACAAGAACTATACGGCATGTGCCTTCAGTGACCAGCACGAGCGATCGCACCGTGGGTATGATATCCATTGTGACCAGTATGTCATCACCGCGGCAATGCAACCTGTCGCCACGGCTGCGACTGAACCGGCTGAGGGCATCTGTGCCCTTGCTCGTTGCGGAAAACGCACACGACAAGTAGGCATGGTAATTCGGGAGCAACAGAATTTTTTATGACATCTTCTGGCCAAGTCCAATCCGAATCGACTCGATCGTTTGCGATCGCCACCGCGATGGTTGGCACATTGATCGCGTCGCTGGTCGCGGCCTACGCGTTGACGTCGGTACGACGAGAACCGTGGCTTGTCCGCAAAGACACTGACATAAAGACAAAGCAGGTGCGGGTAGGCGACCTGTCCCTGGCCGTCCCTGAATCACTCGAGTTGAACAACGATCCTGGGACCATCGAAGCCCTAGATCACGAGGCTATCTTCTCAGACCCAGCCACTCCCGAGCGCCGCTTGCGAATCGGAGAGGTCAGGACGTTGCGGCCTCGCACACCGTTGAACGTGCTGGGCCATATGGCCGATGCGCTATTGTCCGAACAAGCCGGTCGAAGTCTTCGTAACCGAACACCGGTGGTCAATTTTTTCCGAATCCGTGGCTTGGCCGGTGCGACTCACCTGGGCTTGGTCCGCAGCATCGCCGGCAATGAGCTGCACTTGGTCACAGTGCTGACAGAGGACGGTCGACGCTACTGGGTCGTCCATCTGCATCATGTGATCGAGCAACCGAGTTTGGTACCCAAAGCGCTTGCCATTGATCGCCGACTGATGGAGCGGATTGTCGCAAGCAGCATCAATCATCACACGCGTGATGCCCGGGCCGAAGATTTTGCCGCGGTGGGGTTGGGGCTTTCAGATCCAGACGCGGCGCCGCCCGATCCCCAAAGCTGGCTACCCGAACCATTGATGGCCCGGATTGCCCTTGATCACCCGGGCCAAGAACCCATTCTACTGGTCCCCCACGACGCCGCGGCCTCCGTCCGTGTCATCCGTATCCGCGGCGTGATCGACGCTGGGGGTGACAGCCCGTCGCACCCCTTGTGGCCGGAACGGCTGCTGTCCCAACAGTTCACCGATATGGTGGGCAGGTCACCAACAGATCGAGAGATTTGGCGCGGCCAGGTCGCAGACACACAGGTGTGGTGCCTCGTCATGCCAATGGGCACACTGAGGCGCCACCTGTGCTATGCGCGGCTTGGCGGCGGTCGGGGTGTGTTACTGGAAGTGCTAAGCGAACCCAAAGCGTTAAAGAACACCGTCCAATGGATCAGCCCCCTGCTGGTAGCGATCAAAACCGCTCTGGGCGGTCATGGTAACGTCACACCCGAAGACGGACCACTGTCATCGGCGACCAGGCGAGGCCGATTGATCGCTCAGCGCCAATGGGCGGCGGTAGATCGACACGCTCAGCAAAAAAAAACCTGTTACCTCGTAGAAGAGGATGGACGGGTGATTGGTGGCCAAGTTGAGCACATCTGGCGTGACGACGAACCACCGCCCCTTCAAGGCCAGGCCATGGTCATAAGAACGCTAAATGAGCAGCAGATCCAGGTTCGTCAGCGATGGCACGCCAACGAAGACGGATTGCAGTTTCGCATGACCACACAGTGGGTGGTCGAAAAACCCGATCAGAAAAAACAGACGCTGAATGTGGAGCGGATGCGGCTGCAGAACGGATCGCTTATTCTTGAACGGCTGGGGCCTCATGGTCGGGACGTCGTACAGTGGTCGGTCCAAACGCCCGAAGCGTTCGTACCACCTATGGCTGAGGAGGCGTGGCCTGGCGATCTCGATTCAATCGACGAAGCGCTAATCTGGATGACGCGATCACGCCATCAACCGCGGCCTTATTGGGTCAGTGGCGGAACCGGCGACCACGACCAAACAGAAAGCAGTCGACCCGTAGACGACACAGCACCGCGATACCTTCTGCTGCGACCGGCAATGAGCCTCGACGCCGACCGCCTGACCTATGACGCCGACGGTCTGGCGCTAACCTACCATTCAAAACGGTTGTCCGGATGGGGTCGCGGTGCGGCGATCACTGCCCGACGAGTCGACCGACGTGAAGCAATAGAAACTTTTCCCACTATCGAATCCGAGATCCAATCATGGTAATCCCGTCGCGCCATTCTGTGAATGCTCAGCTGCCAACCGGGGCGATGCGGGCCTTGTGGATCGTTTGGGTCTGCACCGTCCCGGTGACCGGCGCGTTTGGCAACGACACGCTCCTGAGTACTCAACGGTGGCACGATCGTTCATACGGTCTGTCGCTGCGACCTCCGCTGGGGTCACGAATGGTGTCACAGACCGCTGACGATGCGTTGGTCCGATTCTACGGAGACAGCGGTTACACCATCCGGCTCTACATTAAAAAGAGCACCATTGACCTGGCAATTGAAAACCTGCTGTCAACGGCCATCCATCAGCTGGGCGGTGTTTATCCTTCTGCGACAATCCTGCAGCAGAAGCAACGAGCACCTTCAGGGATGTCCGGTGCGGTCATCTATTTTCGAATCCCCGACCAAAAACGTGGACCGTGGGTGATGGGACAGGGATACGTACAGCTATCAAATCGTATCTTTGCCATGCTTCAGGTGGAAGTCGATCTGGCACAGTTTGAAGCGGTCAGGGAGCTATTCGAAGCGATCGTTGACAGTATCGAAGTACAGAACCCGCAACAGCTGGACAAACACCGTCAGTTGCAAATCGCACAAGGACAAACATGGCTCAAGAACATGGATCCAGAACACCTTCGCCAAGCCATTGAGCCCGATCGATGGCTACGCATCATCGATCACGGCGTGGACACGGGCTACATGCGCGTTCAACAACGAACCGATGCCCAGATGGGACAAGAGGGTGTACGGGTGAACATCCGATCCAGAATGGTGCTCGGAAGCGAGTCTTACGATTCGATCAGCCAATTCTTTGTCTCTGACAACAACGATCGCGAATTCTGGTCGATCCGCACAACCGTCAGGCGGCAGCGAAATGATCCATCGACATCGAAAACGATGGACCGCGTGCATACCCAATCATGGTCTGAGACAGGTATCCGCAGTAAAGACAAGATTACCGTCAGCCGGGAAACCCCTAGCGGTGTGAAGGAACACCGCTGGCAAAAGCCGCCTCTGGGATACCTTTCGCAAGCTCGACTGCACATGTTAGATCAGCTGATTGGTCATCAAGATGCCAAAGAGATGGGGTTTTATGCCTATCATCCCGGTACGCAGAAGATCGTCTATCGAACGACACGGGCCCAGTCAGTCAAAGACGGCTCCTACGTCGTCTACACCCGACCTAGCCCCGACCAGGACGAACAGATCTCATCCTATGCGGCCAACGGCGAGCTTCAAAAACGTATCCTACCGGGTGGTCGTGTGTTGGTCCCGACGACCATCGGCCAGTTACGAAGAAAGTGGAAACTCAAGTCGTTCAGTCCGGGATGACCGGCGTCGGGCGATCCGCATCGCCCAGTTTTGATACGCCATCGAAGCATCTTAAATCTTGGTTCATCCTCTGCCCGATTTCGCAGATGTCACGCAAGAAATGCATTGAAATGGTCAGGTGGACTCGCCTGGATCATCAAGGGCGTCCGTGCGAGGAACGGCCGCGTCATGGCGACGACGGTGGGCTCGACCCGTTGGCTTGCATGACTGGTGGCAACTCGAACGCCTGCCGGTGCTTTCGGCTGGGTTTACCCCGCAAGACCTGGGCCAGGTGTCGGATAAAACGGCCTTCTTGGCGACGGTCCCCGAAATGCCCGACCCTCAATGCGACCCCAATGGCTCGATCACTGGCCGGCCAAGCGATGACGGTTGCGGTCCGACCGTCAGGTAATAGGGCGCTGGCCCTGATGATCGGAGGCTGTGACCGTGATCGTGCGTTCCCGTTGACTGGCAGCGACTTGACATTGAGTAGTCCCCAATTCACCCGACGGACCGTACGGGGGATGTCATAGATCAGACGATCAAAATCGGCCGGCCACTTCGCGACGCTAGCACCGATAAACACCAGGTGGGTCGGGCCAATATTCAGCTGGTTCGTTGCCCGTATAGGCACCGCCTCACACCCCACGCCACAGACTGCAAGCGCCATACCCACCACAACCCCAACCGTTCCATTGCGCCATCGATCGCCGATCTTCCAGGCACGATCCGTCGATTTCTCGATGGTGGCGAGGGTCGCAGAATTCACGGGTGTCAGGCCTTTCCCAGCGATCTGATCGGGCTAGAATAGAACTGTAGATTCATCGCGTATTCATTGTGCACTGGCCCCGGCTGGTCCGTTTTCTCCCGCAGTGAGCGGGGGCCACCAGCAACGTGACTTGTGATGGGCCTGTCTACAGTATTCAGGGCCACACAGCAATCAGGAGTGTAACCCAATTGGAGTTGACGATCCGCCTGCCGCAGGGTGACCAGCGGTTGGCCATGACCGGCGTGGCCGAACGGAACTTGAAGATTATCCGCGAAAGCTTGGGCGTGTGGTTGGCCGCACGTAACGGCACACTGACAATCAGTGGCGATGGCCAAGCGGTAGGGAAGGCGGCTTGTGTGCTCGAACGTCTGTCGCAGGCAGCCAAGAAACAGCGCCCGCTAAGCCGTCAGGAACTGCTTGACACGATCGCATCGATTCACCGGGCACTGCCGCATGCGGCTCAGACAGAAGGCGACCCCGTGGCCGACACCGATTGTCGGACCTCAACCCCGGGCGTGGGGGTTTACCTGGGAACCCGGACGATTCGACCACTAACCTCTAGGCAGCAGGCCTACCTGAATGCGATACAGGAACATGATCTGACGTTTTGCACGGGTCCGGCAGGCACCGGCAAGACTTACTTGGCAGTGGCAGTGGCAGTGAGCATGCTCAGACAGAGGCGCGTACGGCGATTGGCCCTGGTTCGGCCAGCCGTGGAGGCCGGTGAGCGATTGGGCTACTTGCCCGGAAGCATGCGTGACAAGGTCAATCCGTACCTGCGACCACTTCTGGACGCTCTGCATGACATGATGGACTATGACCAGATTCAACACTTTATGGCCAACGACGTGATCGAGATCGTACCATTAGCGTTCATGCGCGGCCGCACACTCAACGATGCGGTGATCATCCTTGACGAGGCCCAGAACACAACACGCAGCCAGATGCTCATGTTCCTGACCCGGTTGGGCCGTTACGGAAAAATGATCGTCACCGGCGACACGTCTCAGACCGATCTAGACATTCCCGGTGAATCGGGCCTGATCGACGCACTAAGGCGACTGCGACGGGTCACGGGAGTGGCCATGGTCACACTAGGACACACCGACATCGTCCGCCATGGCCTGGTTCAACGGGTCGTACAGGCCTACGATCAAGATCGATCACCGGCCGCCTCGGGACGAACAGATCCCGCTGGGACGACTTCCCCTTGACGATTTGGGTTTGGGTGTTCATACTAATAGACTGTCGAACGCCTCCCTTGTAAGCCCGCCACGTGACTTGAGATAAGAACCGCTAGAAAACAACCGATAAGTCTATGAATGGACCCCTAATAGGTTTTCGGAGCTATTTTTAGAATATCCGACACTTGATCGATCACGATGGCCACCACCAAGACCAGTTTGGCACGGCGGCGTGACGTACGCCGCAGCATACCCCGTACGTCCCAGAAATGGACGCAGTGGCTGTGTAGTCACGAGGTCGTGTGGACCGGTGTCTTCATGCTGGCGTTTGTGGCGCTTGGCAGCCTGATCGCTGTCAGCACCAAAAGCCGCCCCACCGCTCATGTGGGCCAGGTCATGCCTGAGGCGATCATCGCTCGGGTACAGTTCCTGGCGGTCGACCAAGACAAGACGCGTGAGAAAAAGGCCGATGCGCGTGACCGTGAGCCAGCTGTCTACGCACCTAACGAACTCTATCTAAACAAAGTCCACGAACGTTTGCGGGGATTGATTGAGCTTGGACTTAAAGAGTCGATCGAACAAATCCCGGAAAAAGAGCGACAGGGTTTGACCCCACACAGCCTTGCGGAACTACGCCGCCTGGCCGCCACCCCGGCTGGGTCGATTGGGAACTGGCAACAGCTCACCGATCAGTTCATGGAGGGCTTTGCGGGCATTGCTGTACTGGACCCTCAGCGTGCCCAGGTCGAACGTGATCCGCGTCAACGATCTTCCAAGATTGTCATTCAGCACCCCAGCCTGGGATCGCTAGATCGCTACCCCAATGTGTTGATCAGTGTGGAGCAGGACCAGAAAGCATTGGAGGAGAGTGTCACAACGCTGGCGAACAAATTCCCGAAAGATCTTCGGCAGGTGGTGATCGCAGAGGTCATGAAGAACCCCGAGCCGATCTACCGGCTGGATGAGGAAGAAACGCGGCGCCGGCGGCAGCTGGCGTCGAATCGCGAGGGCGCTGAGGAGATGACTTATCGACCTGGCGATGTGCTGGTGCCGGCGGGAGCGATTGTCCAGCCGCTTGACCTGCAAGTGTTGCGTGACGAACGCGACGCCTATATGGCCGGGCTTGGCCCGGTGGGTCGCGGGCTATGGTTGACCGGCTCGGTTGGGCTGATTGTCCTGCTGGGGATGGGGTTGTGGATCTACATATTGGCCTCCAACCCCAGGATCGCCGGAAACGCCGTGCGGGGCGTAGCCATTACCGCCCTGCTGTTGCTATGCCAAGCGCTGGCGGCCATAGGGTCGGGGTTGGGACCCAAGTTCGTTTACGCCACGGGCACTTTTCCGACCCTGTTGGCGGTCATTGTCTTGGCGATCGCGTACGACAGAAGGTTCGCCTTAGCGGTGGGAGCGATTCATACACTGATTGTTCTGGTCACCTTGGATCTGCCCTTGGGATTCGGACTGGTGATGCTGGCGGGCCTTGCCGTATCGGGCAATCGTTTAGATGACGTTCGAAACCGATCGACGCTCGTCCAGGTGGGCCTGTGGAGCGGTTTCGCCATGGCCGTCGCCACACTCTTGGTCGGTTTTGCCGGACGACCACTGCACCTGCCGGACGAGCTTCGTCGCATCGGATTTGACGCGTGCCTGGCCCTGGGAACCGGATTTGCAACGGGATTGGTGGTTCAGGGCATCCTACCGGCAATCGAAAAGTTATTTAACGTGACGACGTCGATGACATTGCGCGAACTCAACGACGCGTCACACCCGCTGCTGCGGCGCTTGGCTCAAGAAGCGCCAGGGACGTATCAGCACAGCTTGCAGATTGGTGAGATGGCAGGCACTGCCGCTGATGCGATTAGTGCCAACGGCCTCCTGTGCAAGGTCGGGGCGATGTACCACGACATCGGCAAAATCAACAAACCGACATACTTCGTTGAAAATCAGGGCGGCGGTCCCAACCGACACGACAAATTATCGCCGGCGATGAGCCTTTTGATCATTGTCGGACATGTCAAAGACGGCATGGAGATGGCAAGAGAATACGGTTTGCCGCGGAACTTACGACATTTTATCGAATCACACCACGGTACGACGCTGGTCGAATATTTCTATCACGCCGCGGTCCAGAAACGTGAAGCTGAAGACGAACCGGCACCAGATGAATTTGAATTTCGCTACCCGGGCCCCAAACCGCAAACGAAGGAAGCAGCGATCCTCATGTTGTGCGACAGCGTCGAAAGTGCAGCCCGCACGCTCGACGATCCCACCGCCGGGCGTATAGAGCAACTCGTGCACACGATTGCCAACAAACGGCTAATGGACGGCCAATTTGATGGATGCAGTATTACGCTGCAAGAGCTGCACAAAATCGAACAATCGCTGGTCAAAACGCTCTGCGCGATCCACCACGGCAGGGTAAAATATCCCAGTGAAAAACAGGATCAGTCACACGACGGGCACCCGGCAGCCTCCACTCAAGCCGCGTCGTGATGTCAGCTTAAGCCCTTTCGGTACAGCGCACAGAGGGCCACGGCCCCTGAAACCCATCGGGTTGTAAGCCTTGTACGTCCTCTCGGCGGCAGGAGAAGATCCATCTGCAGCTTTCGGATCATCTAAAGTCTGCCAAGATGGCGCTTTGTGGCTGACCTGCTTTTTCTGTCCTGGGCCTAGCGGGTCTAGAATGGTTCTAAACGCAAAAAAAACCCCACGTTCTGCGCTGGCAGATGAACCGACACACGCAGGCTAGGAGACGTGGCATGGACCGAACCCGTGACCCTGCACGAGCACCCACCCCCGACCAGATCAGTAACGATGCCGTGACCGATTTTTTTGGTTCGCTGCTAGATGTCTCGCCTCCAGAACCCGACGCGGTTATCCCCGTCATCACGGCTACCTGGCGACGACTTAGCGGCGCGTCTTGTGTATGGCTGTGGATGAAAAACACTCTCATTGACTCGATCAACGAGCAGTGGGCGCTGTGCTATGACGATTCGGAAGATCAACGTTCAACGCTACCTGATGGACTGACCATGGATTGGAACTGCTTCTCGGAGTACAGCAACCTAACCCAGAGGGTCGTGCGTACCGCCGACTTCAGAAACGATAGGTTCGTCCACAACGGGTGCACATACCGCTGTGGTGCTCAGAAAGCACTGTTGAGTCGGGAGTGCAAACACCTGGAGGTGATCCCCGTCCTTGCTCAAGCCCACGACACTGGCACGACCAAGGACGCAACCAAGCTCGAACGTGAACTGTGTGCGTCGATCTGCCTACACTACCGCCATGCCCCTGAGCGTCCACGACAAAACGACGACCAGCTTTTGCTGATGGGCCGGATGACCGCCCGTGCGCTTAAAGAGGCTTTCCAATACAAATATCTGTCCATCCTGGTCGAAATGAACAACCTCGCCGCGTGCTACCTGACCAAGTTCGGTACCCCCCGAGATATCCGCTCTGAGTATTTGGATGCGCTGATTAAACTCATTCAGAAGTTTATCAACGTAAAGACAGTATCCATATTTTACGAGCGGCCGTTCACGCAAACCATTGACTGCATTTCCACCACCGGGTTGTATCGCAAAACAGGTGACGGTCATTGGACGAAAGTCAAGGATAAAGAGCTGTTTACCGCCAAGTACAGCGCCAACGAGGGGCTGACCGGTAAGTGTTATGCCAGTGGGAAAATGGATCAGAAACGATCCGGATCGCCGTTTGAACATCACCCAAAATACATTGAGATCCCCGGCAGATCCACCGATCCGAATCTGGCATTTCTGATGATGCCGATCCGTTCTGGTCACGACGGTAGCGGCGAGACCCGAAGGACCATGGGCGTGATCCGCCTATCAGGACATACGGCCAATCACTTCGACGGTCACGACAGAAACTTTGATCCCATTGACGCCAAGTCGTTGGAGTTCATCGCCGATCAAGCCGCACCGGTCTTAGAAACGTTCGACTTTCAAATCCGGCGAGAGCACTCTGTCAGCGTGATTAAGCACGAGCTTGATTCACCGCTGAAAATGATTTCTGATACCAGTGAACGAGCGCACAGGTGCTTAGAAAAAGGCGACCCCATCCGCCGGTACGATCTGCTGAACATAAGAACATCTAGCCTGTTTGCAGCCAACCTGGTGCCTCAGTTGGATGTGGATCCACACGCCCCGAGCGATCTCAACAGAAGCAAAACCTACTTGGAGGGCGACATTGTTGCCCGGGTCAAGGCGATGCTAAGCTACTACGCCGACCAGAAAAAAAAGATGACGATTGAATTTGAAGACTTTCGACGGAAGGACGAGCCAGACAAGAGCATTCCCCCGTTGTGGATCGATCGTGATCTGGTCGAAAGGGCACTGTGTAATCTGATCATCAACGCCATCAAGTACGGCGATCGTGGCTCCAGAATTGTTGTATCGCCCTTCATCAGTGCCGGCCAGGATCAGCTTGCATCGGGGGTATACGTGGAGGTCAGCAACTATGGTTTTGGCGTCGAAGACAACGAAAAGAGCCTTATCTTTGAGCCGTACTACCGTTCGAACAAAGCCAAGAGCGAAGAAGTGGGGGCGGGCCTTGGCCTTGCGATCAGCAGAAAAATCATGAGACAGCATGGCGGACGCCTGCAGCTCGTGCGGGCCAAAGACCCAACCATTTTTCAGATGTACTTCCCTAAATCACTGATCCGCTAAAGACGCGTCAGAAAGACAATCCAAGAGACGACTGATGAAGATTCTATTCATAGACGACGACAATTTTTATACCCAGTTGTATAAAGAGTGTCTGATCGAAGAGCTTGAACCTCCATTCACTATAGAAACTTACGAACGCGTGACCATGGGGTTAAATGCGGTGGCGGCAACCGAAGAGATCGCACTGATCATTCTGGACATCATGATGCCTACGCCGCTGGATGTCGACGCGGGGGCAACCTGCGACGGCTTATCCACTGGCATCTGGTTTCTGACTCAGGTCCGTGAGAGACTGATCAAGCGTAATATCAAGATCCTGGTGCTAAGCAACAGGGGCATGGCGTCGATCCGAGATGAGCTTAAGGATATTTCGTTTCCCGACGGCTTGGTCGAAGTACACCACAAAGTGGGGATCCGGGCCGTGGACCTTCCCCGCAAGGTGAAAAAGTTTCTGGAACGGCCCATTAAACCGCTCTGACCGTCCTGGTGCAGCATTCAGAATGTGTCTGCTATACTGTGTTGGCGTGTTGTCTTTGCGCATCCGAGGAACCGCTGGCCCCAATTGTGGCAAGTCCGTGCTTGTAAAACACATGTACAAAAAGTTATTCCGCATTGGGTATCTGTTTCAGCCGACATCCAAAACAAGACATGGTAGGAGTGATCAAATGAAAGGTGTCATGGTTTATGCCTGGTGCGCCGCTGTCACGTTGGCGCTAGCAAGCCCGTTGTTATCCTCGCCCCCCTCGCATGACGAGGAGGACAGTGACACTTCGGATCTCTGGCCCGAACCATCGACACCGCGTCCCGCCTTGTTCGAATTGACACCGGAATATGACGATCCAGAACGAATGCCCATCGCTGGAAACGAGATCGCTCCACTGAAGGCTCAATTGGCTACGATTAAGGCGGACGTTGAAAAACTCAAAACAAGCCACTCTCACCAGACCGTAGACAACAAAACCCATCGACAACTGGTCCTAGAAAAAACCGCCCAATTGTCCGCATCGCTGGACCAGCTGGCCAAAAATTTGCAGCGCATCGCTAAAAAACAAGCCGACTTGGAAAAGCGACTGGCCCAACTCGAACACGTCCTTCGCTAACCGGAACAGTCAAGCCAGGCCCTAAATTCATCACCTTTCCCACCGAGCTATCAAAAGCATGGATGACATGATTTTGGAGTATGGTCATCGTAGTCACGGTACGTTCGGTTTGCCCAGTCGTGACTTCAAAGGTAGTGCCAAAGGTTCTCAACGAGGTTGAGTCCAGGTGACTGGGCCGGCAATGCGATCAACGTGATATTAGCCGGTACGTTGAGTTGGGCCGAGGTACGGTAGCCTGCCTGATCCCAGATCATCACGGCATGGGTGTCATCGCCGATTTCCCGGCTGAACTGTTCCGGGAAGACGTTGACGGCGTCGGTATTCAGATGCCGGCGCAGCAACCCCACACTTTTGCCAGATTGTGGACAGACCGCCGCCAACACATACGACCAGTCGTATCGGGTTTGCTTGACCGCGGCCGGAGTATTCCCTGCCCGTCTGGGCGGTTAAAGGTGCTGTGATAATACCCAGGGCACGTCGCTATTTTTTCGATCCTTCATACACAACTTTCTGTTATATCCCTCGATAATGAAGAGAATGACAACCTAATAATCGTATCCAGTCGGAGCCCCCGATCCGGTCGGATGTAAATGCAGCGCCACACGCGGCGACCCGGCAATGCTGGCCGTTAAATGACAAAAGAAGCTCAAATGGAAACGAAGAGATGTCCATCTTGTTGTGAGGAGATCAACCTAGATGCAAAGCGGTGTCCAAGATGCCAGACAGACCAACAACTATATATACGAATCATAAGACATCCGGTCACAGGTACTTTAGTTAGCGTATCGATAGCTTTACTATTCCTTAGCTGGTTTTTTAATACTCGGCTATCAAATAACGCAATCTATGATCCTGGATTACTTCTATCGCTGAGCAACACAAAACTTACGTTCTATGGTAATTCGTGCGGCAAAAAACTGTCTGTTATCGGGACAATTACTAACAGTGGTGAAGACCCACTGACGGATATTGTCTTTGACGCTGAGTTCTATGATGAGAACGGCAGCCTAATAGATGTTGTATCTGACACCCTATTAGATTTAGTCATACCCGCAGGTGCATCAAAGTCGTTTAGAATCAACGATTGGTCGGGTGCAAACGAGAATTTGTATGCATCACATGCAGTAAAAATATCCAAAGCCGAACGTGACATCTGGTAACATCACAATTTAATACGTCAACGAAGCATCAGTACGTACTTCACAACAACGCGTTAAGCGACGAGCATCCTCATTGTCGACCAGATCAACCGCTATCCGGGATAACCATAAATACCCCCGACGTGGGTATTGTGTTATTCAAAGATACTTCATTAGAATAAAATTTTGTTTGACAATTTTCTGTACGACTTGACCTATAGGTGAAAGGGGATACAGATGAAAGGGACGAAAGCATCAGATCTTGGTGGGAAGAAACGGTCAACAAAAAATTCAAAAGCGCGGCAGGTGTTGAACAAAAAACTTGCTGCCTACTCGGCCATGGCCACCGGTGTGGTCGGAGTAACGCCATCCAGCCAAGGTGTGGTCACCGTGTTCAAAGACATCAACGCTGCCGCGACGTCGTCTGGCATTGGCTTGAATGTTGTTGTGGATATCGACGGCATGATGGCAACCACGATTCCCAGCACAGGCGCCATCCCCAACGATGCCGAATTCGAGGTCGCTAATCCCACCAATGCTGGTTCGGGAACCTTTATTTGGGACCCGCGTGTCACTGGACATGGTGGAATGTCGCTGGTCAACGCGTCGAATCAAACTGCTGCAAACAGCCGTTGGGCATATCGGCTATCTTCCAGTCAATCCGTCGGTCCATTGCGTGGGTTCGGTGGCAATGGGTTGCTGTTTGCGTCCGTCGAGACGTCGTACGATCCTGCGAACGTGGAGAACCATGCCGTACAACCTTGGAGCCCCGGCGACACAGGCTTTGTTGGATTCCGGCTAGATGTGGGGGGAGGTCATTTCCAGTATGGTTGGATTCAGTTACAAGTGGATCCACAAAGAGGTGGGCCCATCACCGTTTTGGCCGCGGGGCTTGAAACCAGCGTGAACACGCCAATTCACATTGACCCCACTGAGTCAAGTGCGGCAATTGTACCGGAGCCGGCGACGTTTGGCCTAAGCCTGTTGGCGTTGGGCGCGGTGGGCGTAAGCGCTTTGAAACGTCGTCATGCTTTAGTAACGTAACTCGGCCACCTAAGGTGGCGGACGTCTGTCTAAACGTCGATACCGCAAGATCTCGTATTGACGTCTATAAGAATGTAGTTGTCGTGTGCCTTTTGAGGCACGCGTACCAGGTGAAGTTGTAGCGTAAACGGATGGTTGAGAAGATCATCGCCAGAAATCCTTTGACAAAGAAAGTGCTCCTGATCGGCTGGGATGCCGCTGACTGGAAACACATACAACCGCTTCTGGATAAGGGGTGGATGCCGAACCTCCAACGCCTGATGAACGAGGGTGTTTGGGGCAATATCGCCACGCTTAATCCCATCCTCAGCCCCATGCTGTGGACCTCCATCGCAACGGGCAAGCGTCCTAATAAGCACGGGATCCACGGATTTATCGAACCGATGCCTGACGGCAAAGGTGTGCGTCCGTCGTCGAGCACCACACGCACGTGCAAGGCGCTATGGAATATCCTCACCCAGCAAGGATACAAGACTCACCAGATCGGGTGGTTCTGCTCCCACCCCGCCGAACCGATTAATGGCGTGAGTGTCACAGACATGTACGGGCTGATCAACACGTTTAATCCTAAAGCATGGACGCTACTCGACGATTGCGTGCATCCGGCAGACCTGGCCCAGACGCTCGGTGACCTGCGATTGCACCCAACTGAACTGGACAAATCGCACATCCTGCCCTTCCTGCCCCAAGCAGCGAAAATCGATCAAGAGAACGACACGCGACTAACGATGCTTGCCAAACTCCTGTGCGAAATGATCAACTTGCACACAGCGACCACGTGGATCATGGAGAATCGCCAGTGGGACGTCGTGGCAACATACAACCCTGCGATCGACCACTTCTGCCACGGGTTTATGCAGTATCACCCGCCAAAGATGCACCATGTTCCTGAACAAGACTTTGAAATCTATAAAGAGGTGATCACCGGCTGTTACCGGTTTCACGATCTGATGCTGGGAAGAATGCTCCAGCTGGCCGGCGAAGAAGCCACGGTGATTATCTGCTCGGACCACGGGTTCCACAGCGACCACCTGCGGCCAACCGCAACGCCGCACCTACCGACGGGGCCTGCGGTGTGGCATCGCCAGTACGGGATCCTGTGCATGAGCGGGCCTGGGATCAAGAAAGGCCAACGGGTATACGGCGCTAGTGTGCTGGACATCACGCCCACGGTGTTGGCTTTGCTGGGGCTGCCCAGTGGCAGTGACATGGACGGCAAACCAGAAATTCAGGCGTTTGACCAGCAAATATGGCCAAACCGAATCGACAGCTGGGAAGACATCCACGGCCCCGCTGGAATGCACGCGGCTGAGAAACGCGAAAATCCGTTTGAAGCGCGCGAAGCAGTCCAACAGTTGGTCGAACTTGGGTACATCGACAAACCGGACGAGAACCAGCAGTACGCCGCCCGACAAGCCAAGCGTGAAGCGGATTACAACCTCGCACTGGCATACATGGACGGTGGGATGGCCAACGAGGCGATCGAACGACTGAAGGGCTTAACTCATGAACAGCCGGACCAACTGCGATTTGGGCTCAATCTGGCGCAGTGTTATATGAGCGTAAAGGATCACGATGAGGCCCGAAAGGTTATCGAAGACGTGCTCGACCGTGCCCAGAAGCAGACCGAAGCGACCGTCGAACAACTAGAGAAGCAACAGGAACTGATCCAAAAACACGCTAAGTGGCAGGCTGAAGAAGACAAGGCGATCCAAGAAGGCCGTGCCGAGCGGTCGCAGCTGTTCCGCTATGCCGACGATGAGGTATCCAACCATCGTGGTGACGGCGATAGATCTAAGGTGGCGTCTGACGATGCTGCCCAGACTGATCAAACATTGGGCGTTAATCATCAGAAACCGCTGATCCGGCGGATGACGTCGGAAATGCTCGAACGGACCGTTCAGCGGATCACCGCGATTCAACGTCGCTTGCGAAGCCTGGACATGCGGATCATGCCACGGTCGTTGTTATTGCTTGGCGTACTGGAATATTATGACAAGAACACGGTGAAATCGTTAGAGCACCTTAAACGTGCTGAACAGGCCGAGCCGCGTCTGCCCGGACTCCACAATCAGCTTGGAAAGGTGTACCTCCGAATGAATCGTCCCGAGGACGCGATGCGGGCGTTCAAAAAAGCGCTGGCCATCGACGGGGATAGCGCTGTCGCCTACGACGGCATGGCCGCAGCACTGTTGCGGCTTCATCGCCCGCTCCAGGCCACCGAACACGCGTTAATCGCGGTGGGCCTGCTACGTCACTTTCCCGAAGCACACTTCCGGCTCGGTGTCGCGTTGACGCGGATGAAAGACTACCAACGCGCCGTCGATGCGTTTGAGACCTGTATTAAGATTGCCCCAAAGGCCATCGCCCCACGCCGTAGGGTGGCCATGCTATACAAGAATCGCCTAGACAAAGCCGATCGAGCCGCTGAGCACCTCAGCAAAATCGAATTTATTCGACAATCCCAAGCCCAACGGGTGTGAAGGCCGTCAACTGGATCCTTGGTGACATCGTCAAGCATACACAATATGACAACGCTTCATTCCTCGACCGGCACCGACATCATCATCGTCTCTGGCCTTCCGCGATCGGGCACGTCGATGATGATGCAGATGCTCGCCGCCGGTGGTATTCCGGTACTGGTCGACCATGTCCGGCAGCCTGACAACGACAACCCCAAGGGCTACTACGAATTCGAACCGGTCAAGAAAACGTCTTCGGATCCATCGTGGGTCGATTCGGCCCCAGGCAGTGCCGTAAAGATGGTGCATCTGTTATTGTATGATTTGCCGCCGGGCCATACCTATCGAGTGATCTTCATGAACAGAAATCTCGAAGAAGTGCTTGCCTCGCAGGCGATCATGCTGTCGCGATCCGGTAAACAGGGAGCAGCCCTAACGACAAAACGTCTCAAAGAAGTATTCAATCAACAGCTAGACAAAATCAGCGGTTGGTTGGCCAATCAGCGACACATTCAGGTGCTTGATGTCCATCACCACAAGGCGATCAGCCATCCTTCGTTACAAGCCTGTCGCATCAATGATTTTCTGGGTGGTCGGCTCGATATTGAAGCGGCTATCAGTGTCATAGACCGATCGCTTTACCGCCAACGGCAGGCACAAGGCGGTGTCGACTAGAGCATTTCTATACCGTTTGTAGCGTGTAGAGGTGGTCCCCAAATCTTGGACGAGAATTGCTCCGCCTCAGCGGGACTGGGACGGTCGCGAACACGAGGTCGTTGGATCGCCATGGGGCTGACGGGGTGTTATCCTCGTCCCCCTCGCATGACGAGGAGGACAGTGACACTTCGGATCTCTGGCCCGAACCATTGACACCGCGTCCCGCCTTGTTCGAATTGACACCGGAATATGACGATCCAGAACGAATGCCCATCGCTGGAAACGAGATCGCTCCACTGAAGGCTCAAATGGCCGCGATTAAGGCGGACGTTGAAAAACTCAAAACAAGCCACTCTCACCAGACCGTAGACAACAAAACCCATCGACAATTGGTCCTAGAAAAAACCGCCCAATTGTCCGCATCGCTGGACCAGCTGGCCAAAAATTTGCAGCGCATCGCCAAAAAACAAGCCGACTTGGAAAAGCGACTGGCCCAACTCGAACAGGTCAATCGAAGCTGGAATGCCACGGGGCAGGGTGTTAGACGGAGCGCATATAGGCAATCTTGGCCGCCGTGTGAGGACCGGACGTACAAGAATAGTTGAGAATTCAAGGAAAAAAATCTTGGTGATGCCCGCTGCTGACAGTATTATGGAAAGTAAGTGTAACTCTATTGGTGTTGGCGGAGGCCATCTGGGAAATGCCGACACAAGATCTTTTTGTGTTGACAAATCATCGCGTCTAGATAAATTCTAGAAGCAGCTTAAAGGTCGAGTCGTTCAAATCTATTCCAAAAAGGGAAACACTCCCATGACGAAGAAGACGACACAGGTAGCGTTGGGCGTAATCGTAGGGATGTTGCTGGGCGCACAAGCAGCCCATGCTCAGGAGGATTGGGATCGCGCCCAGGAAGAGATCGAGGCGGAGACCAACCAACAGCACAACCAGGAGGTGACGACGATTGCTGCGAATCGCGAGGGTGTCATCAAAACCCTTGCCCAACAGTGGGCCGGGGCGTCCGGCGAATCCGTTGACGTCTTGGAACAGACTTTTGGTGCCCAAGGGAACGAACAGTTGCTAGCGATCCAGAACGCCAAGCAGTTCGACCAGGTCAGGCTTATCGTGCTAGGTCAGGATCCTGACGACAGTGCCTTTCTGAAGACACTTGAAGCCACGGCCGTGGAACCCCTGGCCCTTGGCGACACCGACAAAGACTTTGTCTATACCCCGGTGAACCCGTGCCGCGTCGTGGACACACGTAACGCCGTCGGCCCGTTCACACCCGGTTTCACGCGGAACTACAACGTCTATGGCGCTGTAGCGGGCCAGGGCGGTAATCCCGCTGGCTGCCCATCGCCCCGGGGCGAGCCACGAGCCGTGCACATCAACGTCACCATCGTGCCCTTCGGCGGCGGTGGTAACGGTTTCGTTCAAGTCTGGCCCTTTGGGGGTGCCGTGGCAAACGCCAGCCTTGTGAACTTCAGGACAGGGGATCAAAACATCGCCAATGCCGGTACCGTCAAAACAGGGTTCCTGCTGGGTCCGGAAATCTCCGTCAAGGTCAATGGCGCCGCAGCGCATGTCATCATTGACGTGCTGGGTTATTACCACGAGGTGGACGCAAACGATCTGGTTGCGATTGAAGCGAAGCAGGGCGGATATGATTACCGACAAACGGTTGACGACGTACCCCCTGTCGGTGTCGACTCGATCGTCAACTCGACAACCTTCACCAATCATTTTCAGAGAGGGCAAAGTGGCAATACCACGCTCACCGTCGACGGTGACGAAGACGTATTGGTGACGTGTGCCGCGCAAGTCTTTAAGAGCGACGCAGCAACTCCGAACAATATTGAAGGTACGTTTAAGATTTGCTACAAAAACACCACAACCAACGTTGTTACAATAGCCTCAGGCTTCAATTCAGAAACCGACTTCTGTTTTACGTCGACAGGACTACCAGACCAACGATCGGTTTATGTCAGCTCCCTATTGACCGATGTCCCGGCCGGCACTTACCAGTTTGGCTTTTGTGCTAGAAAGGGCAGTACTTTTGGCTGCTATACCGATGAAGTCGACTATCGCATTGCCGCACACAAGATCAATGTGATCAAGCTGTCCAATTAATTCATCAAAAGACAAGTGATTCATCCGGCCTGATCAGAATATCATGACCACCATGCGCGAATCCGTAAAATTAGAGCCTCTGGCAAGATTAATCGCCGCGAGGCGATATGAATGATTTGAGGCAAAGAGGCCTTCTGGTCATGGCCTGGCCAAGGGATCTTCGTGAGCGAGTCGTTGAGGCAGCTCAGTCGGGTGACACGCTGGCGTCGGCGGCGAGGCAGTTTCGAGTCGCCGGAACCATCAACGGTGCGTGATTGGCTTGATCGACACCGCCATGGTGTGTTGCCCCCTGGGCACATCGGGTGGTCCCAAAGGGTCGGGTGAAGCTTACCGCAGCCGACGAACAGTCGATGCGCCACACGGTTGCAGCGCAACCCGGGACTACAGCGAAACAATTGATGGCGATGCTCGACGCCGTTGCGTCGACGGCGCGTTGGGCGTTGAAGCGTCTGGGACTATCGCTCAAGAGAAGTCGTTGATTGCGTCGCCCCGAGGTGACAGAGCGTCAACGCCACTTCACGATCACACGGCGATTCGTGTCATCGAGATCGTTTGTCTTTCTTGACGAATCCGGGACCAGGATGGACATGACTCACCTGTACGGCCGGTCACCGGCCGGTCACCGATCGGTCAACGTTGTGTCGATCGTACCCCGTACGGTCGTTGGAAATCCATGACGATGCTCAGCGCGATTCAGCTCGACGGTGTGATCCAAGACGCGACGGTGGTACTCGATGACCCGATGGATGCCGCGACGTTCGTGGCCTAATATCCAGCAATGTTTGGCCCGTCGTTGCAGGCTGGTGCTATCGTTGTCGTGGATAATCTGTCATCCCACAAAGCCGTCAGGCAATCGACCGCTCGCTTTACCGCCAATGGCAGGCACAAGGCGGCGTAAGCGAAACAACCACCTGATCCACCTCATCTGTCGTTGTATGTGCGGATCACCCCGATCACCACCCCTTGAACTTTGCAATCGCGGACATGGATCGGCTCATATTTGGGGTTGGCAGGTTCAAGGCGAATCCCGTCGCGCTGGCGATAAAATTTCTTGAGTGTCGCTTCACCGTTGTCCAGAAGCGCTACGACAGTCTGACCGTTTCGCACACTCCCCGACGGCTTGACGACCACGTAATCGCCGTCGCTGATGTGTTCGTCAATCATCGAATCGCCACGCACCCGCAAAACAAAGCGTGGTTGCTTTCTGGCAGATGGCGAAAACAAGTCTTCCAAATCCAGGTGCTGACGGTCTTCGACCGCTTCGATGGGACAACCCGCGGCAATGGTGCCCACCAAAGGTAATCGGCTACCGCGGCCTTCGTCGGGCAAGCTGATCGTGGGATTAACCTTCAAAGAGCGTGCCTTGTTGGCTTGCCGCAACAGAGCGCCTTTTTTGATCAGGGCTTCGACGTGCTCGAAAATGGTCACCTTGCTGACGCCCAGTTCGTTTGCCAACTCTTGCATGGTCGGTGAATAGCCAGAAGCCGCGCGCAGGTCGCGGATCCTCGTGAGGATGTGTAGCTGTTTGGGGGTCAGGTTCATGATCGACCTCCGTCAGAGTCGGCTTTTGAACGACTTGGGTCTCGTGAATATTTGTCACAGTAGATGCCGGCACAAGCGTGAGGCGCTGGGCCCATAAACGCACCAGCTGCGCCTGCTGCGTCGCCAACCAGCTGCCGGCGGCAGCGGCGACCGCCGCTGTAACTTGCCGCTGAAGCGAAACCGACGCGTGTTGGTCCCGAGTCTGATAGACGCCGGGAATCACCTGCGGTTTGGTGTGCTCGAACACATCGGCGCGACGCACGACGGGGACATCGAGCCTGGTCCTGCCCGATGGCGCAGGACGGTCCGAGAACCCGTGTCGATTCTGACTTGGCTGGCCATGATGCGACTGACCACCGTGGCCAGAAAATCCCCCACCCGATTCGGTGTCCGAACGCGGATCTTGAGGGCTGCCGACACGCCGTACGAGCTTTTGTCCCTTCACGTCCAACCGGGTGACGTAATCGCCCCCGGGTCCCAACATCACCAGTGGAATGGTCATGGTCGCTTTGCCTCCATGGGGTCAACCGGCAAATCCAACCACCATATCTAGTGATTGAATGCCAACCGCCCGCTTGTGATTCGACCATTATCATGACACTGCTTGAAACTTTGCCAGCCATTTTGTTCGTATAATGTTAACCTAAACGAAACCAAACATCAATCATTGTTCCAAGACATGACCCGGTCACGGCTTATACCCTATCCGTGGTGGCGGTCACACCCATCGAGGATCTGATTATCGGGCCTTGACCTTAACTGATATGAAGCGATGCCGCCGGGTCTGACCACTGGCCTGACGCCCTGCGAAATCGGCGGGTCGGATCCACTTCGATCCGGCCGTGAACCAGCCGCAACGCGCAACGCTCTAACGGCCGTTTGGCCCTTGAGCCGGCCATCTGGACGCCTTCTAAATCAAACTGACTTTTGTGACAGGGACATATGAAACACTGACCGTCTTGATCAAACTCGGTCGTACAAGCCAGATGGGTACACATACGACTGATTGCAATCAATGTGTGTCCGGTACTGACCAACCACACACCTTTGTCCTCGTGTTCTCGATAGACACCGGGTCGTCCATAGCGACCCGGCGACCCGATGAAAAACGGCTGCTTGGCAAGCTTGACCGCGTGTTCCGTCCCGTCACTTTCACTGGTCCCCCCACCGCTGTCGCCCGTGGTCGGTAAATCAGTGTGATCTGATCGCGAATCACAGCTCACCGCAGACAACGCCACCGCTGATGTCACGGCCATCGCAAACTGGCGTCGGGTCACGGACAATCGAACCCCCCTTCTCTAAAACGCCGTCGCAGCGATGGCAGACTCGTACACGGCTTTGCATTTCAAGGCAGCGTCGTCCCAGGTCAACCGACGCACCTCCAGGTCTGCGTGCTGACGCAGCGTTGTGCTTAGTGGTGGATGTTTGAGTACGGCGACGATCTTATTGGCCATTTCGTGCGTGTCCCAAAAATCCACTTTAAGAACATGCTTTAGAACTTCGGCAACACCTGACGTCTTGGAGATGATCACCGGTACGTCATGACTGATCGCTTCAAGGGGTGCGATACCAAACGGTTCACTGACACTGGGCATCACGTAAACGTCGGCCATCTTAAACACACGCTCTACATCACGACCGCGCAAAAAACCCGTAAACAATACCTTGTGACCGATCCCGTGTGCCGCCGCCAACTCAATCACCTCAGGCACTTTATCGCCCGAACCCGCCACCACAAACTTCACTCTGTCATACTTTTCCAGGACCTTTTTGGCCGCCTCGATAAAGTACTCGGGTCCTTTCTGCATGGTAATCCGACCCATGAACAACACGATCTTATCGGCTTTGCTAATCGCCGCAGGGGTTGTGGGCGCCGATCCGCTTCGGTTCTCACTGTTGATGCCGTTGTAGACGACATCGATCTTCGCCGGATCGACACCGTAACGGTGTTGGATCATTGATTTGGTCATGTAGCTGACCGCCAGCACGCGTATCGCGCCGTGCATGCCACGGCGTTCGATATCGTATACCCCCTGATGAATCTTTTCGCCGGCCCGATCGAACTCTGTCGAATGCACATGGACCACCAGCGGTGTACCTGTGGCTGCTGATAAAGCCAGACCTGCGGGAAACGTCATCCAGTCGTGGGCATGAACGACGTCAAAGTGCTCGCCCTGCGCCAAATCAACACACAACTGGGCGTAACGTCGCGATTCACCAATCACATCACCGTGATAGGCCGATTCGTGGCCCTCCGGGGACCGCTGAGGCTGATGGTGCGGCCGATGGACGGTTGCCGCCTGATCAACACCGCCGGTATGCAGTTGCCCGCCTGCCGACTGATAAGGGCTGAACATCGTCCTTGAGGGCACAGCTTTGAATGTCACGTGGGAAAAGTCGGCGGCTGTCGCTGTATCGGCGATCTTATAGGTGCTAGCAACGCTTGACGGCGATCTGTCGCCGGCCGCTGCCTGACGTGCCTGGGGTGACAACAACCGTACGTGCGATGTGTAATCCGTGCCCACTCCCTTGGGTAATACAAACGTAATCTCAACACCGTGCCGGCTTAGCGCTTGGGTCAACCCGTAACACGCGGTGCCCAGACCACCAGCAATGTACGGCGGGAACTCCCAACCCAACATAAAGACACGCATATGACCGCCCCAAACGCAAAGACGTTGCACCCTCCTGCTGTTCCGCACAACTTCAGAACCCGCTCATCGTACCTGTTCTGAAGCCATCGCGAAAATAACTCTAAGGCGATGGGAACAGCAGATTATCGACACAACTGACACCGCTGTCGTACCGCCTCAAACAATAACACCGCAGCCGCGGCCGACGCGTTGAGCGAGTCGGTGACCCGTCCCCTCATCGGAATGGAGACCTGACACCCACCGCCCTGGCGCCGCGAACCGGACGATCCAACGTTCACCGGTCCGGCCAGACCGTCTGGCGGTCCGTCGGCGGCGACCGACAGCCAGACCGGTCCCAAGCCGACGTCCTCAGCCCCAACGACCAACGCCACAGGGCCGGTCAGGTCAACTTCACTGTACACCGTCTTGGCTTCTGGAACCGCCGCGACAATTCGTAAGCCTCTGCTCCTAATAAATGTGAAAATCGCCTCGGTTGACGCGGCAACCACCGGTAAGCCCAACACCGCTCCGGTACTGGCGTGGATCGCATTGGGATTAAACGCATCGACCACACCATCGGCCACCAGCACACCGTTGCCACCAGCCGCATCGGCGCTTCGGGCCATAGACCCGAGGTTTCCCGGCTTCTGGGTACCTACCGCCACCAACCACAAATCGTCTGGCCACGGACGGACCATTTGACTATCGACCGCCAATGCCTCTAACGACCACCGCGGCTGCTCAAAGACCGCCAACACACCTTCTGGATTCTGGCGGTAGGCCATCGCGGTGATCAGCGACGGTGTCACTGTAAAGTATCCCGGCTTGGCCCCCGCCTGCTTGGTCACCTGATCGAACCACGCCAATGGTTGACCGATCAGCGACGGACACCAATAGAATTCCCGCATGGTTAGACCTGCCCCCAGCGCACGGTCGATCTGTCGAACGCCCTCAGCGATCAGTAGACCAAGACGGCGACGAGTACGCTGTTTGTGAAGCCGCAACACCCCCTTAACACGCGGGTTATCGCTGCTGGTGAGGTCAATGGGGCGGTCCATGGCCATGCAGTGTATCCTAAGGATGACCCATGATGACGTGTGTCTTGTGCGCGTCGCAAGATCCCCGAAAAGGCGGATCATTCTGCTTCCGCGTTTGCAAGCTGGCACAAGTTTAAACCAAAAACGGGATTGTCCCTGTCCAAACGACCAGCGATGCCCAATGCCAAGACTGATCACCCGACGACGGTCATCGGTGACCCATGCCAGCTGACAGAACTGGTCACCGATACCCGACAGACAAACGGCCCTCCCATCGTTGACTATGGGATCGCTCATAGCGGGTTGGGACACCCCCCCCCACCCGTGCACACCCGCTTGATCCAGACTGGCACGGTCATTGACTATGACGATCGCGACCTGGTGGTGCGCACGGCAGCGGGAACGACGATGGGTGACCTTCAATCGGTGTTGCGCCAAGCAAACCAGTTTTTTCCAGTTGATGCAGACCATGACCTAACAGTCGGGGAGGTGATCCTCCACAATGTCTACGGCCCTCTACGCGTGGCGTATGGATCGGTGAGCGATTTATTATTGGGTTTGCGTTATGTCGACGGCTTGGGACGGGACGTCCACGTCGGTGGTCGAACCGTCAAGAATGTCGCTGGTTATGACGTCACTCATTTTTTGGTTGGCAGCCTCGGCGAGTTGGGGTGCGTGTACGAAGCGACGCTGCGTACCAGTGTGATTCCAGAATCAGTGTTGTCCGTCCAGGTCCATGTGGAAGACCCGAACAAACTGGATCACTGCGTAACCGACCTGCTGACCGGCGACGCCTGGCCGACCCACATGTCACTTCAAAGTCAGCGAGGTACTCACATACTGCACCTGGGTTTCTTCGGCCACCCCGAAGGCTATCCAGTTCAGTTGCGTGGCCTCCAATCGTGGATTGACCGCATTGCCGGCGTGCAGCTGACCGAGACACAGGTATGTTCTCTAGACCAGGACACCCAACAAAGAACGGACCGCCGGCGATGGCGACGGCAGGCGAGCGGTCTGGTCAAATTGATCGTACCCCCGGCGCAATCCGGCGTATCGTGCCAGGCGTGTTCGGACTGGGCATCGACCGACCACCGACCGCTGACCATCGATTGCCTACCGGTCCACGGTTGCCTGTTTATAGGCGGTCCTCTAGATGCGCAAGCGTGCCAACGGCTCGACGAACAGGTTCGTCAAGTCGCTGACGCTGTCGGTGGCATGCGGGTTTGGTACGCCCGGCCGGGGCTAACGCCGGCCATTGCACCATTCGCGCCCACGGGGCCTGACTGGGCGCTGCTTGGGCGGGTCAAACAGGCGCTGGACCCTCTGGGTCTGTTTAACCCCGGGCGATTTCTACCGTGGCCACCGCCCGAATCAGATCATCGGTGACCATGACCAACCCAAACGTCACAACACGTGTTGTCTCCGGGATTGGGGCGGCCATACCCTCTTCCCCGTTAAGGTTACCGGTGGTCCAGTTGGACCGACGCACCTACGCACACACGCAGAGCTGCATTCAATGCGGTCTCTGTCTTCCGACCTGCCCGACTTACGTCACCACGGGACAGGAAACCGACTCACCCCGAGGTCGAATCCGCCTAATCAAAGGACTGGCCGACGGACGGATTGATCCAACCGCCGCGGTCGTCGGTCACCTGGATCTGTGCCTGGACTGCCACGCATGCGAAACGGCCTGCCCTTCCGGGGTGGCTTATCATCGGCTACTAGAAGAAACCCGAGCGCAACTAATCCGCGGCGACGACGTCCACACCCTCCCTACGCGATCCCGACACAGCCGAATCGTGCGTCTCTTCACCGATCATGTCTTGCCCTACCCCCAGCGATTGACCATCGCCGTGTGGCCGGCGATCGCGTTACAACGTTTGGGGCTATGGCCATCGCTGGTCGGACTGCCACTTGATCATCTGCTGCCCCAACCGCTGCTGAAAATGATGCGATTGCTGCCTTGGCAGGGGATGTCATGGCGTCCGCGGTTCAAACGGTTTTACCGCGCCCACGGTCAACGCAAAGCCACCGTTGCCCTGTTTACCGGCTGTGTGGGCAGTGTGTTGTTCGAAAGGGTCAACCGTCAAGCGATCTGGCTTCTGCAACACGCGGGCTGTGACGTGGTCGTCCCCCCGAAGCAGGGGTGCTGCGGAGCAATCTTCCATCACAATGGCCAAGTGGACCAAGCACGCGCCTTGGCACGCGTGAATATCGACGCATTCCAATCCCACGACGACATCGGCCCAATAGACCGTGGGGTCAATCTTGTCGCCGGCTGCGGTGCAATGCTCAAGCAATACCACGACTTGCTTCGCGACGATCCCCTCTACGCCGATCGTGCTGCGATCTTCTCCGACTGTACCCGAGATATCACCGAATGGTGGCTCGAGCTAAAACCACCGCCACCCCCTTCGGGCTTGGGCCAACCCCACCACACGGTCACGTACCACGACCCCTGCCATCTGGCCCACGCACAGCGTGTGACCGACGCCCCGCGGCGTGTCTTAAGTCAGATCAGTGATCTGGAAGTGATCCCTCTGCCTGAATCGGACATGTGCTGCGGTGCTGCTGGATCATATTGCCTGACCCAACCGCAAATGGCCGTCAAACTCGGTCAGCGAAAGGTACAACATATCCAAAGCACTGGCGCCCGCGTCTGCGTGACCGGCAACGCCGGTTGCGCACTACAAATCGAAAGCGAAGCACGCCGGCTGGGCGCACCAGTGCAAGTCGTGCACCCCGTCACACTCTTGCACGACGCGTACCGCACCATTTGACACCGTGCTGAGTTCGTTATTTATCTCGCCGCTGGGACTACCTTTGAACATCTTCCCTAGTTATGAATCCGACGGGCTGTGGCTGGACGTGGGCCTATTCACAGTCGGCGTGTCAAACCTTACCGCTGTGCCCGAACCGGGTAGTTTGGCGCTGATGACCGTCGGCGGCCTGCTGCTGCGGTCACGCCGGTCTCGTTAAGAACGCGGGCGGAGCATCCCTGAGATGATTGGACCCTGGCGATCGATCGGTCGCCTTGCTCTACCCATCACCCTCGGCGGGAGGGTTTTTTTTCAATGTGATTTCGTGGTCACGCCTGAAAGGTTTGTGCCGGTGGGGGTATTAAGTCCTGTAGGGAAACTGAGTCGTTCAGCCACGCCACCCCATAACCCGCCGACGTAGAAGATCGTCGGCCTCTCAGGAGATCGGAAAGGTGTAGCCCCATGAAGCGTTTTACCCCCCGTCACAAGAAGCATGCGGCTGTGGCGGCCGCGGCGCTGGCCGTCGTCGGCGGGCTTGGCCTGTCGGCCTACGGACAGTTGAGCATCAACCTGATCCTCGACCCCGCCTCATCGTCCCCCTTGTTCGACCCGGCGGCTTCGGGGTTGACCAGCATCATGAACGAGGCGGCCAGGCAATGGGAGGACATCATCGAGGACACCCACACGCTGGACATCACCTACGGCTGGGCTCCCGTGGCGGCACCCGACATCGCGTTGCACACGTTCACGGGTTACGACCCACTCAGCCTCCGCCAGACCAGTGGTTTGATCCAGTTCGACACAGGCCAAACCTGGTTCATCGACCCCACGCCCAGCGACAACTCGGAATTTACCATGAGTCAGGCGCTCCACTATCCCCCGGTCGGCGGGGTCGTTGAGCGGGGTTTCACCGGCACCGGCGGCGTCACGACGAACCTCGACCTGTTGACCGTAGCTCTGCGTGAGATCGGCCACGCGCTGGGCATGTCTGCGGGCAGTGTGTTGACGATGGCGGAAACCTCCGACGGCGATTACGACACCCCCGCCGACTTGTACAACGGCACGACCATGGCGATCCAACACGCCGCCGCCGGCGACATTGAGCATCTGCTGCAAGCCAACGCGCTGCTGGCGCCCGGCCTCGGCCCCGGCACCCGCAAGCTACCCAGCGCGATTGACGTGATGGCCTTGGCTGCCGCGTCGAGTTGGTCGGACATTGACCTACAGCGCCAGGACTTCATCGCCGGCACCGACACGTTCAATAACGCCTCGCACTGGATCGGCAACCAGGTCCCTGGCAGGTCGGACACTGCCTACGTACGCGACGGCCAAGACGCCCAGCTTAAGCAATCCAGCGTCGCCGTCGGCGAGTTGATCATCGAACAAAACGCCGACGTCGAGATCGGCGAGGTGGCGGCTTCGACGCTGACCGTCGTGGGCGATACCACCGTTCTCGACTCCGGATCCATCTGGGTCCACGAACTGGGCGTGCTTTCGACCGACAAGCTGATCGTGGGCAGTTCCGGCGTCTTGCGCAGCACCGAGCAGGTCACCCTCACCGGCGGCCAGGTCGATGCGGACGTGGTCAAGATCGGGCACACGGGAAGCTTGAATCTCTACGGCACGGTCAACGCGGATACCGTGAAAAACAACGGCCGCATCGAAGCGTATGACGGGACGCTGACCATCAACGCTAATGACGAGATCGATCTGGACGGACCAGCCAACACAGGCAGGGTCGAAGCCGGCCGAGGCGGGGCCTTGAGCGGGGACCTGGTGATCAACGCTCCGGTCAGTGATTTCGCCGGCATGATGTGGGTCCGCGAAGCCAGCAGCATTACCTTCAACGAGAGCTGGACCCTGGCGGACCTATCCAGCCAGGGCGGACCACGCGGACGAATCCACCTCGACGACGGCGGCGACATCCATGGTTCCGAATCGCTGACGATTGGCGGGGACCTGATCGTCAGTACCCCGAACGGGGTCGCCGACAAATCCACGGTGCACATGGACCTGGATGTGCTAGACACCGGGACCCTTGATTTCCGCGGCAATGCCCGCTTGCCTTGTTCATTTGCTCAGACATACACTCACCCCTTGTTCATGGCGTTATAGCCATTATACAACGTTCGATTTCAGATGGGGCAAAGTGGAGTGCGGTCCCAGCGGACGACCGCCCGATTGACGTAATGCGTTGCGAAGTGGAGTAAAGTGGGGCTTAAATCGAAATGGCCATAACGGCCATCACTGGTTCTCATCATCCAATTCTTCAATGAGTTGATCGAGCGAGTAATCGGCCTTGCCGCTTTGCTCACCTTCGATCAGGGATCGCTGCATCGTGGCCATCATCTCCTTGGTTCTGGCCTCAACACGTGCCCGGCTTTCCGGGCTCATCTTCGCTTCTAATTCACTGAACTTCCTTCTCATCAGGGATGCTCATGCAGCGGGGTCCGGTGCGATCGACATGCGTAGCCCGGCAGCGTGTAGAACCTTGTGCAGCGTATTCAATCCGGGATTGCCCCTCTTGGATAGGGATTGGTACAAAGACGTTCTGGATATCTTGGTTTCGCGAGCCAGTTCCGCCATGCTCCCAACTCTGGCTGCGGCCACGTCCTTCAGAGCAGCTTTGAATAGCTCTATATCACCGTCCTCAAGAATTTCTTCGAGGTACATGGCGGCTGTCTCAGGGTCGCTGAGCACTTCTTTGCTCGTTTCGTCAAACGATCTACTGGGTCTAACAGTCATTTTCATTTCCTCCTTTGCTCGTAGTCATCCAAATATTCTTTGGCCTTCGCGATGGTTTTCTTCTGACCTTTCTTGTCCGATCCGGCCAGCAAAAGCAAAACCGTGTTACCTACAACGCTGTAGAAAACGCGGTAGCCTGGCCCGTAATGCTCCCGCATCTCGCATACACCCTTGGCTCCTGCGATCTGCTTCCAGTCACCAAGGTTTCCGAATGAAGCCCTTCTGATCCGTGCCCTGATCTTGGCTTGTGCTCGCTTGTCCTTCAGATCAAGCAACCACTCGCTAAAGGGCGATTTTCCATCAGGTGCTACGTACTCCTCAATGTCATAGATCGGCTCCATTCATATACAAGTGTAGTATATATAAGACAGTTTGGCAAGTGTTTTTTGTGCTCTACTGACACGGGAATCCCATGCGGCAGCATATTGAACCTTATATTTCATAAAGATTTACGTATAGATATGGCTTTTAGGTACGCCAAAACCAGCCGCACACGGTCGGTTGGGTCATCCAAACCACTCGGCCCTACACGGCTGGGCGTTCCCCCGGAGCCTCAGACCGCTCTCGTAACTCCCCATGCCTGTGGCCTTGACGCTCTGGCTTGCGGTCTTCTGGCTTCCACTATTAATACGATGGGTAAGATGCCACGGGTCTAGAAATCCACCGCGAGTTATACTTATCCCGCCCTTAGCGGACGTAGGCCACGATCTTTACCCAATCCTACTATCTTGTAACGTTTACCCAACTTGATCGTAGGGCTTTATGGTAGATGCTGTGTAAATGTTCGTTGGGAGTTCCTAAGGATCAATAATTATGCCATCAAAAATAGATGATATAGAAGCCCATATCTGTAATCCCCCCTAAAAACTGAATCATTCAAAAGTAGAGGCTCCTGTTTACAATCCCTTACTCCAAAGGAGCCTTTGATGAAGACCAGCAAGTTCACTGAAACGCAAATCGTGGCGATCCTCAATGAACAAGAGGCGGGCGTAAAGGTGGCGGAGATCTGCCGTACCCACGGGATCAGCCAGGCGACGTTTTACAAATGGCGATCCAAATATGGCGGTATGGACGCGTCGATGCTCAAGCGTGTCAAGGAATTGGAGGCCGAGAACGCCCGACTCAAGAAGATGTACGCCGAGTCACAGATGGACCAGCGGATCCTCAAAGAGGCGTTGGCAAAAAACTGGTGAAGCCCGGCCAGCGTCGCGAGGTCGCTCGGTGGGCTGTTGCCGAGCATCCCGTGTCCAAACGCCGGGCGTGCAATTTGCTCTCGATCAGCCTGGGCTGTTTCTGGTACGAATCCAGACGTAAAGGCGACGATGAGGTGGTCGAGGTGTTGACCCGGCTCGCTGAGTCGCGACCACGTTGGGGCTTCGGGTTGATGTTCGACTGGATCCGGATGCACGAATATGTCTGGAACCACAAACGCGTGTACCGTGTGTATAAGGAGCTTGCGTTGAACCTTCGGATCAAACCCAAGAAACGTCTGCCGTCACGTGACCCGGTCCCTCTGGACCAGGCCCAAAAGCCCAACGACTGCTGGTCGTTGGACTTCATGAGCGATAGTCTGGCCAATGGTCGGCCGTACCGTACGCTGAATGTGATCGATGATTTCAATCGCGAGTCTTTGGCGATCGAGATTGATCATTCGCTGCCTAGCGAACGTGTGGTCAGGGTGCTCGATCAAGTCGCCGAGGATCGAGGCTATCCCAAGAAGTTGCGATCGGATAATGGCCCAGAACTGATCGCTGCCACATTGGAGCGATGGGCGGCGCGCCACGGTGTTCAACAAACCCCGATTCAACCGGGCAAGCCCACGCAGAACGCCTATGTTGAACGCTTCAACCGCACGTACCGCCAGGAGGTCTTGGATGTGTACGCCTTCAGCAATCTGGACGAAGTGCGTGACGAATCAACCCGTTGGCAATACAGCTACAACAGTGATCGCCCACACACCGCTTTGGGTCGGCAAACGCCTTGGGGTTATCTTCGAGCCCATCTGGCATCCAAAGACCAACCACAAGAGGTTGCGGCCGGTATTCTTCCGCCGCCAGCCTCACCGGTGCCTGTGAATGAGTCTTGCGGCGGAAGAATACCTACAGTCAGCGAAATGTCATCAGACAAATGGAAACCTAAAGTCTCTACTTTTAAGCGCTCAGACAACAGGGAGGATTACACCTGTACTTCTCTCATATGATTGTTCCACACTTATATAGTCCATACACTACATATGACGTGTATGATGACTGATCGTTGTCACCAATTCATCATCCGTGTTTTTGTATGGAATGATGTGAAATCACCCCGGACAAGCCCTACGACACGGATTGACACCACTTCCTATCCGCTACTGTGTCCTTATGAAGGTCCTTGAGCAATCGTAGGCTACTATTTGAATTTTCTGCCCTGATGCTGCGGCCCCCCAGTCGAGGAACGTAGAGTAAACATGACCATATGACACGTTATAACATGCACTTCTATGTTGCAAGAATCTGCTTGCCGAATTGTCGTAGCTCGCCATTCGGTGCCACATATCGGTAGAGCGTGTTGCGGGTGATGTTCAACTCATCGCAAAGGTCCGTGACCTTTGTTTCAGGCTGGCCCATTGCCGCCGCCGCCATACGCACCTGGGCCTTGCTCAAAGAGTGCCTCCTTCCACCCTTTCGGCCCCTGGCCCTGGCTGACGCAAGACCGGCCATCGTGCGTTCGCGGATTAGCTCCCGCTCAAACTCGGTTAGTGCCGCGAAGATACCAAACACCATCTTCCCGCTCATCGTCGTGGTGTCGATGTTGGCCCCCTGCCCGGTAAGCACCTTAAACCCAATCCCACGCTCATCAAGGTCATGAACCGTGTTGACCAGATGTCGAAGAGAGCGACCCAGCCGGTCAAGCTTCCAGACCACCAACACATCACATTTACGCAAGGCCTTGAGGCATGCATCCAGACCTGGACGGTCATCCTTCTTGCCCGATGCCATGTCGTGGTAGATGTGCTTCCTCGCAACCCCCGCTTCTTTCAAAGCGTCCAGTTGTAGATCGAGGGACTGAGATCCGTCGGATTTGGAAACGCGGGCGTAACCGATGAGCATATGGCCTCCCTGCCTTGGATGGGTTGTCACTTAAACGACCGTTTGTGGGACAACACCAAACCGCATAAAAACAGTCCCGATTGTGTCACTTAACCCGTATTTTAATCTATATATCTTAAACGTTCAATGATTTGTGTGACAGTCGAATACTTGATGAACACGGGTGATACAATAAGAAAAGGCGGCAGAGCGGCTATTCCCGGTACCGCCCTACGGCCAACTGGGATCACGATATGTAATCCTGGCAATGATCGAGGTTGGCTTGTGTCTGCAAATGAATGCTGCGCAATACGGATCGAGCGTGAGATCCTCGGAATCTGAGCCTAGAACGTAAGAGAATGGTTGCCGACGAACCTGGCGGCGCTGGCGGAACCAAGTCAAATTAGAAATGTCGATCTATATAATGGCCACGCAACGAGTACCTAGACAATGCATGATGATGTAATAGATACGCCCTACAATTCTTGCAGGCAAAAATTATTCATCAGCTGGTCTGGAAGACGCAGCAAAGCTATTGCCGAAGCACTTCGCCGATGGATTCCAATGGTGTTGCAAGCAGTCGATCCATGGGTTTCAACAGATGATATTGCTGCCGGTTCACGTTGGTCTATCAAAGTTGGCTCTGAGCTCGAGACAACCAAATTCGGTGTTATTTGTGTTACTCCGGAGAATATCCAAGCCCCATGGCTTCTTTTCGAAGCTGGTGCTCTCTCGAAGACTATTGGAACATCCGTTGTGTGTCCGTATTTGCACGAAATTCTATCAACTGATCTGCCTGGTCCACTTGGTCAGTTTCAGGCTGTTGATGCTACGCGCTCAGGTACCTTACGTATGTTGCGCAGCATAAACGAGACATGTAAAGAGATCGCGATTTCAGAAGATCAATTGACGAGAACTTTCGATAGGTGGTGGCCTGATCTAGACGAAGATCTGCAGCTCCTTCCTCCACCAAGTCTTGACACTTCGTCGTTACGTTCAGGAACTTCGTTTCTCGGGCTAGAAGCGGTATATCCAACCCGTGCTGCAGGGCTCGAGCATTTCACGAGATTTCTCACTCACGAGTTGAAGGCCGCAAGTCCACAAAATCCGGGAAGGTTTTGGGTAGTTGGCTCATCTCTACATGGCCTGATGATTGCTGCGGGGAAAGGTTTTCACGAAGGGACTGAATTATTGAGTCAGGCCGTGAGATCTGAATGCGATATTCGAATTTTAATGACTGACCCAGACGCCGCAGCGATGCGGGCTAGTCAGGAAGGAAGAACCAAGGATGAGATCGAGGGTGAAGTTATGGGAAGCCTCGCTAGACTAAGACGCGAAGGTATTCGACGCGAACAGGTTAAATACTATCCTGGCACACCTACCGTATTCGCTATTACAACAACGGATACGATGCTACTCAATCCGTATCCATACGAAG
The DNA here is from genome assembly GCA_965222495.1 of Phycisphaeraceae bacterium. Lineage (GTDB taxonomy): Bacteria > Planctomycetota > Phycisphaerae > Phycisphaerales > Phycisphaeraceae > CBDCUA01. Next base: position 1,297,757 of record CBDCUA010000006.1, read on the forward strand.
CGCGTGCATTTAGTTGTTTTTCCATAGTAGCACGGAATACGTCAGAGGAGGGTGATATTTTCGATCAATATATCCAATCGCACTTTGAAAAGCCGTGGGCGCATGCACGAAATATTCCTTCGAAACATTGGGACGACCCAGAACAACGCAAATCCCGTAAGAAGCGAAGACGCTGATTGCAATGCAAACGGCGCCCGTAGATAGTTCAGATTTTTGGCGTTTTTGTCTTGGTTTCCGTATTCTTGTGAGTCAATTTCTTTGGACAGCACGCCAGGTAATCTTCGTAGTTAGGCTAGACATAAGTTGAACTACGTTTTTTCACTCCAACGTCCGCTAATCGGGGCTTATGTTCAACTGCCCTTCTGACCTTGCTACAAAGGCGATGAAGTAAAAACCGCGCTTCAGTTGTTGGAAGAACGCCGAAGTACGGATGGATAAGTTTTGCAAACGCGTCATAAGGATCAGCACTGCCCCACGGCGCGTCCGCTGTAAAAAATACGCCATGTGCATCGCACCCCCCTAAACGCCACCACTAAGCCGCCGCACCGTCCGATCGAACGTTTGGACCATTGTCGTTAACATCAAATAAACGACGAGACTGTATCCTCCACCGGCGATCAACGCCGCAAACACCAGGTTCAGCCGCCCGAACTGCAGATCCTGCTCAAACCCACCGATGGACCGCCAGGGGTTGATGAACATCATCACCCCTGTCACTGGGCTAAACGCGTTCAACACCGGTCCCACCACCGGCACATGCGCCGCGGCATTGGAGCCACAGAAACCAGTGACCATCGCCAAGCAACCCACAATCCCGACCGCCGGGGCAACCGCGCCAAGCACGCCGTGAGCCCTAAGGCTCCAAGACATTCCCACCGCCACACACAACGCCACAAACGGAACGATCGTCAACATCAACAACAACGGGGATTCGGGGATAACCAAATATGGCGGTGACGTGGCCATACCACCGGATACCCCTGTGGACATATCAGATACGGCCGTCGACGCCCATGGCACAAGCGGCCCCAGCACCGCGTAAAGGCTGGCCATGAGCAACGTGACGACCGGCACCACCAACAGCAGTGTGAGAAAGGCGACCAGGCCTCGCAGCTTGCCCCAGATGTACTGCCGCGGGGTCATCGGTGTGGTGAGGATCAAATCAAACGTTCCGTCTTCCCGCTCACGACTGACACAACCTGCGCTGAGATATAACGCGACCAGTACAATGGCCGCCAGTTCTACCTGTAACAGCCATCGCAATGCGGTCCTACACACCTCATCAGCCGGCAGCGTGCCTCCACCGGTCGGGTCAGGAATGGTCGGTAAACCACCCCGGTGATGCAACACCAACACCACAACACCGGCGGCCAGGCCCCCGAGTACAAAACCAACCCGGCCCACGATCCATCCCAGGCCACGGCCTCGAGCTCGCGATTCTCGCCAAGCCACGGGATTTGACCACACCCGACACGGCCGACGCTGTATGAGCGACGCTTCGCCTACCGACGCAGTGGTATCGTAACGACGCCACCACCGGAGCCTAGGCCAAGGAGCGTTGGGATGTGGGTCGACCCGGCGGACCATGATTGTGCTGGCCACGATCAAAATGGTGGTCACCAGCACAGAGCAAACCGAAAACACCAAGAAGGGTTGGGTGAGATACACGACCACCCATCGCGGATAACCGCCCAATACACCTGGGTCAGGGCCGTGATAGGTGGCGGTCTTCAACGATGCTTCCAACACAAGCAGCGGGTGCAACGGCGTCAACCATGTCGTGCCACCGCTGACCGACCCGGGTGTCAGGGCCATCGGGCGTAATAGAAACAGATCCAAAAAGTAAACCGCCACCAGGTACGCACCAACAGCGACCATGAATACGAACACCACCCCGCGGCCAGCGGCCCGCCACACCGACAGCGTCACAGCCACAGCGCCCATCACCAACGCAGATAAACCCGCCACCGCAAAGCTGACAAACACCGCCCGAACCGGCACGCCACCAAAAATCGGTAACACGGCAAACAGTGGGATGCCGCTGGCCAGTAACGCCAACACAAAAAACAGCCGCCCCACCAGCGTCCCCAACACAATTTGCAGGTTCGACAACGGTGTTGACAGGAGAATGTCATACGTCCTGCCAGCCTGTTCCTGAACAATCGCCCCCGACATGAAAAGCGGTGCCAGCAGGCAGGTCAGAATCACCTGCCCATAGCTGATGACCATGAACACCAGCGTGCCGGCTTTGGCCAATTGGGTCAGATTAATGTCATCGCCCATGCCACCGCCGGCCAGCAGCCCGACCAAAACCATGCCGATCAACGAACCCAGGTACCCCATCCTCACCCACAGGTGACGCCGCCGGCGCCCGGCGCCATAGACGATCCTGACCAATACGGGGTTGGCCGGAAGGAGAAGCCAGAACCATCGGACAAATGCGGTCATCACCCTATACTATTATGATGCCCCTATGTTCATTCTCAAAGCCAACGATCTTGTCAAGCGATACAGCGGGCGCACCGTTGTCGATCACGCGTCGTTCGACGTCTCGGAAGGTGAAATCGTAGGCCTGCTTGGCCGAAACGGTGCCGGTAAAACAACCAGCTTCCGAATGACCATCGGGATGATCACACCCGATCACGGACAGGTCGTGTTTAACGGTCAAGACGTGACCCGCCTACCGATGTACCAGCGAGCCAAACGCGGCATGGGCTACCTTTCACAAGAACCAAGTATTTTCGGACGGCTAAGCGTCCAGGACAATCTCTTGGCGATCCTCGAAACCCGGCCGATGACCCGGGTTCAACGCAAACAACGGGCCCAGGAACTGATGGATCAATTCGATCTGACCAAACTCAGGCGTCAGCACGCCAGAACACTGTCCGGCGGTGAACGCCGTAAGCTTGAGATCGCCCGTGCGCTGATCACCGAACCGTCACTGATCTTGTTAGACGAACCGTTCTCGGGTGTCGACCCGGTCGCGGTCGAGGAACTGCAAGTCGAAATCCGTCGCCTGCGCCAACTACACCATATTGCCATGCTGGTGACCGACCACAACGTGCAGCGTACACTTGAAATTGTCGACCGTGCCTACGTGATCTTTGAGGGCAAGGTCTTTGCCGAGGGTTCGCCCCGTCAGATTATCAATAACGACCAGGTGCGCAAGCTCTATCTCGGATCGACATTCCGAGGCGATGAGTTCGACCCCTGATCGCGACAAGACCATGCGTCATACACCAGTCCGAAAACCTCAACCCAAACCCCGCCGACCCGGCGCGACACGATCGGCAAACAAGAAGGCCGGAGGGGTCGTCCCGTCGGCATTCACGAATGCTCTACAGGGCAAACGACTACAGAGGGTCTTGGCAGAGGCGGGTGTGGCATCGCGCCGCGATTGTGAAGCGATGATCGCCTCGGGTCACGTGACCGTCAACGGCCAACTGGTCACCGCGTTACCGGCCTGGGTCGACCCAACCAAGGATCGCATTGAGCTAGACGGTCATGCCGTCGCCGGTCCGGGCCGTCAGCGAAACAAGAACGTTTACGTCGCTGTCCACAAACCGACCAGCGTGGTGTCCACGAGTCGCGATCCTGAAGGGCGCCAGTGTGTCACCGACCTGGTGAACCTACCCGTCCGGCTGTTTCCGGTGGGCCGGCTCGACGCCGACTCTTCAGGCTTGATGCTATTGACCAACGACGGCACACTGGCCAACCGCCTGGCCCATCCTCGTTACGAGGTGCCCAAGCAGTACCGCGTGTCGGTACGCGGGCATGTCAGTCAAGCAGAGCTTCGGGAGCTGCGGACCGGCATTTATTTGGCCCACCTCAAGGCACTGCCCCAGGGCAAGGCGCTGCAAGTCAAGCGTGCCTCCGTAGCGCAAGTCAAAATCTTGGGGCTATCTCGAGACAAGGCCCGTGGTGATCGCACCCAGTTACAGATCACCCTGCGTGAAGGGCAAAACCGTGAGATCCGGCGGATGCTCGCACGCCTGGGTCACAAGGTCCGGCGACTCGAACGTGTGGCGATCGGCCCGATCAAGCTCAAGGGCCTTGCTGTGGGTCATTGGCGGCCGCTGGCGGGTAGAGAAATCAATATACTCCGCAGAGCAGCGGGACTGCGCAGCGCATCACAATCTTCCTGATCACCGTTTGGTTCGTATGGCTAACCCTAACGCCACACCACGATACCCCTGCAGGGTTACCCTAGGTTATTCTTTCCTACTCGTGCACCACGGCACATTTCATTGCGTGTGAAGAGTCCCGAAGCCTTGTCCCTGCGGGAAACACCGGTTTCACCAAACATTTCCAAAATTTTGTGCCGACGTCGCCATTGTTGGACATCCTGCGGCGGATAGAGGCACAAGATCAGACCGCATCAGTCAATGCTTTTTGATTGAAAGAAGATTGATAAAGCGGCGTGAAAACGGCGCCGATTTTTCTTCCATCGTTTGGACTTGGTTCGTTTGAGTATCATCTCCTGCCATGGCGGTTATCATGATCCCACGACGCTCGGCGGCCGACCTGTCGATTGGCAATTCGATCCGCTGGAGGCACTGCGCCGCTGGCCCACCGATCGAGCGGTGTTGCTGCTGCACTCGTGCCGGTGAGTCAATTTGCGGAGAGGATACGACCGGCTCGGATGGGCGTGAACTGACTGGGTATGCATCACACAAACAAAAAAGGCTGGTGGCCACGGGTGTGTCACCAGCCTTTGTGTTTGTTGTGAACAATCGTCAGACTGATCGATCCTCGGCGGTCGGATTCGACCATGGGTTATTCGGGGACATAAAGCGCCGTCAAGGTCGGGATGGCCAGATTAGCGTTAAAGCTGTCATCCGCATCCTCTCGATCGGTTAACAGGTAGATCGTTTTGTTTGACGGTCCGTTAACGGTATAGACATGCTGAGCATGCATAGGGAACGATCGATCCAAGCTGTCCGTCCCATTGGAGAGACCGGATCGCACCGATCGATCATAGGCTGTGGTGTTGTCGCCGATGCCAAATCGCAGGCGCGTATCGGCCCCACTATAGGCCCCATAGCCGCTTGCGTGAACCATGACTTTCCCCGGTCCTGGTACGAATATGGAGAGGGAACCGACAACAGTGACAGGACTATTCGGGACGCTGTTGACGCCTGAAAAAACTCTATCCTCCTGTGACCCTTCCGCCTCGTGGTAGTAGCCCAGCACGTCAATGATGACATGCGCCGCGGCGCCGTTGACCCTGACCGTGATGTCTGGACCGAGCAGGAAACCGGTTTTGATGGTGCCCGCGTTGGCAATGTTTTGCTGAAATGACCCTCCCCTGAAGTTCACGAGGCTGGCGGTTGGTGCGGGACTGCCAAAGGGCCAGACCTGAACGAAGCCGTTGCCTGTGCCAACGGGTACCACGGTGACGTTGAGGTGCGCGGCGCGTGGCTCGCCCCGGGGCGATGGGCAGCCAGCGGGATTACCGCCCTGACCCGCTACAGCGCCGTGGACGACATAGTTCCGCGTGCCACCGGCTGGGATCGTACCCGCGCCCCCAGCACTTGGGCGGGTATCCACGATACGGCACGGGTCGACGGGCGTGTAGACAAAGTCCCGATCCAGAGCCCCAAGCACCAGGGGCTCCACCGGCTCCGACGCCAGCGCCTCCAGAAATGCCGTGTCCCCCGGCTCCTGACCCATCATGATCAGCCTGACATTGTCAAAACTTGTGGCGTCTTGGATCGCCAGCAATTTATCGCTGTTGAGACGGCGAAATATTTCGTACAGATTCTCCGCCGATTCGTTGGCCGGTGATGCCCACTGTTCGGCCAAGCCTTTCACAAAAGCCTCTCGATCCGCGTCCAACGCCGCCAGGCGCTCCATCCGGTATAGCTGTGCTGCATCGGGCTCTGATCCGTCGTCTTCTTGACCGTTTACTACGGAATGGGTCGCAAGACTCATCGCCGTCGCTAATGCGATACTTACAATCCGACACATCTTGGGAGCATTTCTACACCACATAGCAGTCTCCTCTGGTAAGAATAGGTGCTGGGACACCAATGTCATAATTATACCCACGTAGAATTTGGCTTCCAGCGTAGGCTTACCGCAACTGGAGGTAGCAAACCGTCGACGTCCGGCCATGGTCGCAATTAACTGAAAATAAGTCAGAAAATATGGTTGATGATTTTCCGCATTTCCAGTATGTATGTCGATGTTCGTTGTGTTCGGTGAGCGTGGATTGAAGAAGAGTAAAAAATGTACTGGAGAAGCAAGCCATGATGTCATGTAGACAATGGTTCAGAAGCATCTATCAGAGGGTGGGAATTGTACTGATAGCGACGATCAGTCTTGCGTTTGTGACCCCATCGGTGGTCATCGGCCAAGCCGAACTAGAAGGTTCAGAACCGGATACCGCCACACAGTATTATCGACAGCGTCTGGCCATACTGGACGCGGATCGAGAGGCCTTTGTACAAGGCTTGGTCGAACAGTGGGCGTCACCATCCAGCGACTCCGCCGATCACCTGTACGAAACATTTCGCCGTCTCAACAGCGATAAGTTGCTGGCGATCCAAGACGCCACGAATCTGGAAGCGGTGGACGCGATTCTGTTGGGTGATTCACCGAACAATCTTCCGGCAACCCCGTTGGTCTTGGGCAGTTTGAGCGGAGATTACGTCTATACACCGGTGAACCCTTGCCGTGTGGTCGATACACGGTTCGCCGCAGGTGGCGGTGTCCCCATCGCCGCCGGGACGACCCGAGATTTTAAGGTGTATGGCACCTTGATCGAGATACAAAATCAAGGCGGTTCCACCGCCTGTTCGGCGCCCAACGGTGAACCGAGAGCGGCGCATATCAATGTCACCGTCGTACCCGTCGGCGGCAACGGCTTTGTCAAAGTTTATCCCGACGCTTCACCACAGCCCAACGCCAGCTTGGTGAACTTCAAGCTGGGGACCAACATCGCCAACGCCGCGACCATCAGGACACGATTTTCTACTTCGGCTGTGCCCGACATTACCGTTTTTACATCGGCCACCGCACACATCATCATCGACGTACTGGGGTACTACTATCCCGCGAAAGGGTCACAGGAGGGTAGAGAATTTGTCAGTGTCACAAACGTCCCCAACGACCCAATCCAGGTGGTGGGCTCTCTGTCCATATTTATCCCAGGGCCGGGGAGTATCGTGGTTCACGGAAGCGGCATCGGGCATTGTTTTGGGGCGGACACACGTTTGGCTTTAGGTATCGGCGATTCCACGACCACATATGATCAAAGGACCGTGTCCGGTCTTTCCAATGGCACGGACTCTCTGGACCGGTCGTTCCCGATGCATGTTCAGCAAATTTATAGCGTCAATGGACCGTCAAACAAGACAATTTACCTTCTGACTGATCGAATCAATGCCGACGATAGTTTCCAAGCGGATCTGGGAAACGGAACCTTAACCGCGTTGTTCGTCCCCGAATAAAGTCAGTGCTTACCTTCCTTCGCGTGACGTCCGCGATCGTGGGCATGAAGCGCCAATAATGAGACTTTCGTCGCGCAACGCGCCACCCAATACGACCGGTTAACTCCGAACGCATGTCGGTCCAACATACACAACGACAGGTGGCCCACAGACGTGGCCACCTGTTTTTGGCAATGCAGTTGGGGCACCTGTCGATCTAACGATCCGCTTCATGACGACCGGCCGTGTTCAGAAACCCACATCGAATCGACGCCGCAAACCCTCGCTGTACACGACGCCCAGCCCGAAGTCGCAGGAAGTGCGAACAGCACCGACACGTCGTTAGAGTTCCGATTCGTCGCCACCAGGTCGATCAATCCATCGTCGACCAGGTCAGCCGGCCGGCCCACTGTTCCCCCTCGCCCCGTGGACGTTGCAACAGTGTCACCTCCTGACCGCACCGGCAACCGGCCCTCATCACACTGGACCCAATTCCATTCGACCCACCCGTAAGCTTACAAGTGACCAGAGACCGCCGGCGGTGGTTTTATTTCAAACCATAGAAAAGTCTTGTGCGCACCGAGCCGATATAACCCGTATCAAAGGGTAATCCTTGCAATACGTGCAATCGGCAGGTTAAGCAGAAAGGTCACAGGATATCCGTTGACCGTTAGGAGAAAGACCCGACCGATCCGTTGACCGGATGGTTGGGCACCATCGATGGAAGGAGGGGTTCTGGCCTGACACCAGCGGGCCGGGCAGATCCAGTGTATCCCCACCGCCAGATCACTGCCTTCTTCCCACCGGGCAAGAAGCGTATTTCTCGCCGAGCGGGCAAGCCTATCGGACGGTCTATCGGCACGGCCAGCCAGCGGACCAGGATTAGGACCACGATGGTGGTTATCGCCCATGCGCTGGCGCTGTCGGGGCAGGCACAGGCAGTCAGCACGGATCGGGGGACATGGTTTTTCGACGTGAACGATCCGATAGGGTCGTCCAACGTCGTTGGCAATGTCACCCGTGAAATGCTCACAATTACTCACTTCCAGCAGTTTAATATCGCGCGCGTCTATGAATCTTTCGTCGCGCCCGTCCCGCCCCCCGCGGCAGCCGATATCGCCGCTTGGCACGCACGATTAGACGCCGACGGGATCGCTCCGTTTTTATTGCTCAGTGACGCCACCGCCACCGCCGACCTGAACTTCTTCACCGATCAGCTGATCAACTTCAACAACGGGCGCCCGGCCAACGAGCGCTACACGGGTGTCAAACTGGATCTGGAGCCACATGCGTCCGCCGCCTGGAGTTCCGGTACGCCCACCGACAGACGAGATCTGCTGCTTGACCTTGAAAACACCTATGCGTCGATCCGTGCACACCTTGACGCCAACGGCGAGGCCGGGACACCTATTTACGCCGACATCCCACCGTGGTTTGACGTGACAGGGGCGACGATCGGTTGGGGAGACGGCACGGCGTTGACACCGGAGCAGGAACGCGACCAGTGGTTTACCGATATCGCCGGTAGTTTAGACGGGCTGACACTGATGGCGTTTGGAACCAGTTTTTTCTCAGTGATCGAAGCCAACGTCGACTGGGAAATCAATAACTTTGGCGCCGATGTCCGAATCGGGTTAGAAGCAAACGTAGGCCCAAGCGGAACGTGGCCCGACTTTCCGGCGCTGGAGGACATGGCAGTACAAATTGAAGAACACTACGACGGTCTGCCAAACAACCCCTCAGGCCATTCGATCGGGGTCGACTTCCAGGATTTTCGTCAGCTGTTTGAAGCTTCGCAGCCCGAGCCAGCGACCGCGGTGCTGAGCCTGATGGGCCTGACGTGGCTGCTGGCGATCCTGCGTCGACGCGAAATCGGATCAGACAGATCGTGATGTTGTGATCCCCGCTATGGCGAAACGGCCCGATAGACAGACGGACAGTGACAACCAGTCGTCCAAAAAGGTGCAAGTGCGTTAACGAACGCGGTTCGGCTTCCTCTTGGCCTTCGCCGGACGCGATCCGGGTGTGCCCGGATCGGGCTTCAGTGGCGGTGTGTAGGTCTGCCCCACCTCTTTTAAATCGACGGCCTCATTAAGTGCTTTGATCTGATCCCGCAACCCGGCGGCCTTCTCAAACTCTAGCGATTTGGCCGCCTGGAGCATCTGTTTTTCCAATTCAGCCATCAGCTCAATACGATCGTATTCCTCTTCTGCTTCGGCCCCGACCGCCTGACGCTCGGCCTGGTAGGCACGCAGCTGGCGTTCGATACCGGTCCGGATCGCCTTGCGAACAGTCTGGGGGGTGATCCCGTACCGCTTGTTGTATGCCAGCTGCTTGCGACGACGGCGGCGGGTTTCATCGATCGCCTGTTGCATGGCGGGCGTCACTGCATCGGCGTAGAGCACAACCGCCGCGTGCTCGTGTCGCGCGGCGCGGCCGATCTGCTGGATCAGACTGGTCGTGCTGCGCAAGAATCCAGTCTTGTCCGCGTCCATAATCGCCACAAGTGACACCTCCGGCAGGTCAAGCCCTTCCCGAAGCAGGTTTACACCGACCAACACATTGTACTCACCCTCGCGCAGCTGACGCAGAACGGTCACACGATCCAGCGTCTGGATCTCACTGTGCAGGTAACGGCAGCGGACCCCATGCTGGGCGAGGTAGGTCGCTAGGTCCTCGGCGAGCCGTTTGGTCAGCGTGGTCACGAGCGTGCGCTCGCCCGCTTCGGTACGTCGACGAATCTGGTCTAACAAATCCTGGACCTGATTGGCTGCAGGGCGGACCTGTACCTGCGGATCGACCAAACCGGTTGGACGGATGATCTGCTCGACCACCGCACCACCAGACTGTTCCAGCTCGTACGGACCGGGTGTCGCGCTGACAAACACCACCTGCGGCCAGGACGCCTGGATCTCTTCAAATCGCAGTGGCCTGTTGTCCAGAGCGCTGGGCAATCGGAAGCCATGGTCGACCAGGATCTGCTTGCGATGTTGATCGCTGTGGTACATCGCTCGCAGTTGGGGCAGTGTCACGTGACTTTCGTCAATGAAAAGCAACCAATCGTTGTCGGGAAAATAGTCCAGTAGCGTGTAAGGACTGGAACCGGGCGAGCGGCCATCCAGGTGACGGCTGTAGTTCTCGATACCCGAGCAATAACCGATCTCCTGGATCATTTCCAGGTCATATTTGGTACGGGCTGTTAGCCGTTGGGCCTCTAGAAGCTTGCCTTCACGACGCAACTGATCAACGCAGCGATCCAGCTCGTCGTCGATCGACGCCACCGCTTGTTCGAGCCGGGACTGTGGAATCACGTAGTGGACGGCCGGGTAGATAAACAGGTGATCCCGATCAGCGATCACTTGGCCCGACGTTGGGTGGATCACCTGCAACGTTTCGATCTGATCACCAAACAGCTCGACACGGTATCCGTGCTCCTCAGTGGCTGGGTAGAGCTCAATGACGTCACCGCGGACCCTGAAACCACCTCGCTCAAACTCAAACGTGCTGCGGGTGTACTGCAGATCACTTAAGGCGGCCATCAGATCTCTTCGGGGCATCACCTGCCCAACGCTCAGGCTGATGACCGATTCTTTGTACTCTTGGGGTGAGCCCAGACCAAAGATACACGACACACTTGCGACAATCACCACGTCCCGGCGGCTGACAAGGTTGCTGGTCGCGGCAAGCCTCAACCGATCCAGATCGTCATTTCGAGAGCAATCCTTTTCAATGTAGATATCGCGCTGAGGGATGTAGGCCTCGGGCTGGTAGTAATCGTAATAGCTGACAAAATAGCAAACCGCATTGTCCGGAAGCAGCTCCTTGAACTCTTCGTAAAGCTGAGCGGCCAATGTCTTGTTATGGCTGATCACCAGCGCTGGTTTGCCGACCTGCGCAATGGTATGAGCCATGGTGAACGTCTTACCCGAACCGGTGACCCCCATAAGCGTTTGGTATTTCTGGCCGCCAGTAACCCCATCCGTCAACGTGGCGATCGCCGTGGGCTGATCGCCCAGAGGCTGGAAGTCACTGACGATCTGAAAGCTGGATGCGGACATCTGCGATTGATCCTAACCCAAATGATTGACGGACCTCAAACAACGTCTCTGCTGGTGTCGTATACGCAGACAGCGTCGTGGATCAAACACGGTGACTCGAACTATCTTATGTCCCCCGTCAATTCAGCCTTCATTGGTCACTGACCGGGTTCTTCTTCGTTTATCAGACCATAGAGAACTGATACGTTCTTATGTTGATCCCGTGAGAACGAAGTATCGGTCGCATCACTTCGGTCTCGATGACGACGGCGATCGTTGGCACACCACCACGCCCTGATCCGTACGTAGCGCTCTTTTTCTGGCGTGAGGTCGGTGTGCTCCAGATAGCACAGATATTCTATCTCCTGAGAGATCTCGTACTCTTGGGCGTGGACGAACACGTCGGTTTTCTCAAAAATCCTCTCCAATTTGGCAATCCACTTGGCTTCGTCTAGCCAGCACAAGCGTGTGCACTGCGGGCATTTGACCAGACACGGTCGATCTGGCAAGTCCGGTAGCGGGTGTTTTTTACCGTCGGTCCAGCAACTACCGTCGCTCCAGCCACCGAGCGTGACAGATCGGTCCGATGCCCGATTCAGCATCTGCTGCGCACAGTGTGGACACCGCCCGATGATGGTTGGTTCTTCTGATAGAACTGCTGTCCTGCTTTTGTACCGTCAACCCTATAGCTGACCACAACTGGCCGTGTCGAGCGGCCAGCGGTGATCAAACACATGCCTTGACCGTCTGTGACCGTCACGGCCAAATGGTCCAGATACAATTTGTTTGCGCCCAATCGATGCCGTTCGTTTTCTGACACCCCAACCATCAACAGCCAAACGCGTTGGCCAATGTTGCCCCAATCTTTCAGGTAACCGCTCAGTAAGACTTTCCTTGACTGGCCGTCAGTGCGATGGCGGGCAATCCCGGACGCCTGGATCGATCTGCTTCAAGTACTCCCAGCTGTAGATCCCTGTATCGTGACCGTCTGAAAAGATGATCTTGATCGCGTAATTGCCCACCAAGTGTGCCCCCGTCGCCAACAGCGACGAGCGATCTGTGCCCGCCGACGATGGCAACACCGTCAGCGGGTTCCGTGCCATTTCTTCTCGTAACAAGCGGGCATCGGCCGACGGCGACATTTTTCTCAAGTAGGCGATGGGGTAGAAACTGTCCGTCCCGTCTTGCCACTGTACGGTTAGACCCTGATCTTTCTTGAGGTCCAAATGTTTTGGACGCAACGGCAGATCGGAAGCGGGGCTTGAGTGTGATCGGTGGTTCACGGGTCAACCGACGAATGACCGGGCGTACCGGTATCGGCCAAGCTTGCTTGCAGCTGCTTGGCGCGATCGACCAGTGCCTCGTCATCAAGATAGGGCATTAACTCCAGTACAAAGTGCCACTGTTGTTGGGTCTTGACGTGGGGGATTGCTTCAGCAATCAGATCGGGTCCGGGCACCTCCCACCACGGGGCATCGGTTTTCTTGGCGGTCCACAGCGGCTTGTAACCCTCGTGTTCGAGACGGACATCGTACGTTCCATAAAAAAGGAACGGGACCGTCACCGGCGTCCGTCCGACCTCTTCGTCGTTGAGGTAGACAAGCGCACCGGCAGGGTCTGACGTGATCCGGATGGTACGCTGAACACAACCTGCTGCCAGTACGCCTATCAGCAATAAGGTGACGCAGCCAATATTCCCAAACCGGTCTCGTGGGCGTTTCATGTCGACTGATCGTAACATGAACCGCTGTCGTGAAAAAGGCCCGGAGGCCAAGCCGGATGAAATTTTGTCATTGGAATAATCGTATCAGACCGATGCACGTTAAATCAGAAAGGACCAAAAACCGGTGAAACCCAACGCGCGACGCATCCTCATGATCACGGTTCTCTTACTGGTCGGGTTGTTGTGGTTTTTTCTCTGGGGTCCTGGCAACGACAAGATCAGCCCTTGGACCAAAGGCGATTTTTTCTACGCCATCGGCTCCTATCAGTCTGCTATCGACGCCTACGGTCAAGCGTTGCTCGAAGACATCCATCATCCCCAAGCCGGCGAAGCCACGTACCGCATCGCAAGATCGCTGCAAATCGTTGAAGTACACGATCAAGCGCTGAGCATGTACCAAAGTTTTGTCACGCTCTACCCCAACCACCGTCGCATCGGCGATGCGAAAAATCAAATCGCAAAATATCAGCTTGAAACGGGTCCACACCCAAATTGACCGGCGTCTTCGGTTTGTCGGCCAACCCGATCCTTGAGAAGGACCGCGTGACAGACGTTGCAAACCCACTGGACGGCTCTCGTGGATCAACCGGTGCCGCGATCGTATCGTTCGGCAGCCACCAGACACGTTGACCTGATTTGACCATATTCTGCAGCTTGACACGCCAATCGACACTCTGCTGGACACGATGGCCTACCCATCTTCACCCCCACGCACAACCCTTTATTTCTCGGCCAATTTTTTTCGATTTCGCTGGCTTGATCTATCGCTGATGGTATTCATTTGTAGCTGCGATTGCACGAAAACCAACTCCGGTTGTCGTGCCGCACCAAATCGTCTGGAGCAAAAGAAATGAGCGACGTCAAAGCCAGGTTATTTACGTGCGGCGTCATGGTGGTGATGTGGTTTGCGTTTGCTGCAATGTGCCTGGCTCACGACACGCCCAGATCACAAGCACGTTATCGCCAGGCTCTGACACAAGCCCAAGCCAGAACCGCTGAGAGTGTTTTCAATCGCACCGGACGTATGGACCACCAAACAGTGCGTTATTTCGCCGATCCGTTTCCGAGCCGGCGGTCACAAGCACAATCATGGTCGGACTGAAATAGGGTCCGTCCATGCAAGATTCAACGGCCCCTCTCCGGAGCCCAGCTGTGGGAAATTTTCGCGTTCTGCGAAAGCGTACCGCCGATGGAATACTCCCCCCAGGGGGAGAGGGGTCTCTCAAACGGACTGTGGTATGGGATTCTAAAGCCGGGTCAAGCTGGCGATGGCGTTGGGCCTAAAACGGGGCGGCTAGGGGAGATCGCAACCGGTTTTGTCCTTTGGCGAGCTTGATCGAAACATTCGCAACCCACCGGCATTGCCGGTGGGTTGTTCCATACCCGTTCCATGAACGCCATCACAACGTTTTCGCTCACGGCTGGCCACCACAGCAAAAGCGGGCCCACTTTCAACGCACAAAACAATCACCGGCTCGGATGATTTGGCAGAACCGGTATCGGGGCCTACGATGCCTTGTGCTGTCGAGCATGATGCGCCCAATACACACCGGCACCCGCACACCGGTCACATTTGTTCTTGTGACTTTTTGTATCGCCAGCCTGATCGGAGGCGTATTTGTGATCCATCGCCGATCGGCCGCTCAAGAGACAGCCCATCCCCACCGGTTAAAACATCCCGACGGCTCGTGGATGTACACCAATGCCCTGGTCAATCAGACCAGTCCGTACCTGCTTCAACACGCCCATAACCCAGTGGATTGGTATCCCTGGGGCCCCGAAGCGTTCGAGGCGGCCCGACGCTCCGGGAAGCCGATTTTCCTGAGCATCGGATATTCCACATGCTACTGGTGCCATGTGATGGAACGACAGGTGTTTGAAAACCCGCAACTGGCGGCGTTGATGAACAAACATTGTATTAACATCAAGGTAGATCGTGAGGAACGGCCCGACATAGACCAGATCTATATGACCGCGGTACAACTCATGACAGGCCACGGCGGATGGCCAATGAGTGTGTTCCTGACACCGCCTGGTGCTGCGCAGGACAACGACCCCGGCCTGACGCCTTTTTGGGCCGGCACCTATATCCCGCCGCAGCCGCAGTACGGGATGCCGGGATTTGCTCAGCTGATCGACGCGATTGCCGACGCCTGGAGCAATCGACGACAGGCATTGATCCAGCAAGGCCGACAGGTGGCCGACGCTGTGAGTGAACACCTTCGTCAAAAGGACCCACCGACTCCGTTGGACTTTGAAATCGTCGATCGCGCCGCCGATCAATTGGTGCGCATGTACGACCCTATGCACGGCGGGTTTGGTCAAGCGCCCAAGTTTCCGCAGCCCACCAATCTACAGTTTCTCTTTGCGTTCTATCGGCACCGCCCCAGCAAAGAGCTATCCACGTCATTGAGATACACGCTCGAACGCATGGCACGCGGCGGTATGTACGACCAGATCGGCGGTGGGTTCCACCGGTACGCCACGGACCAGCAATGGCTCGTGCCCCATTTTGAGAAGATGCTCTACGACAACGGACAGCTCGTCGAGGCATACCTCAACGCTCATTCGCTGGAGGAACCCGGTCCGAACGAAAAACGGTTGTATCGACGCGTGATCCAAGAAACGTGCGATTACGTCTTGCGAGAAATGACCGATGCCTCGGGAGCGTTTTGGTCGGCACAGGACGCGGAGGTCGATGCCCGCGAAGGCGGCAACTACCTATGGACACCGCGACAAGTCCGTGAAGCGATCGATCACTCGCGTCTGGGGCAATTGGCGGTCAAATTGTACGGTTTGGACAAGGGGACCAATTTTCAGGACCCGCACCATCAGGATTTGCCGCCGACCAATGTCCTGTATCTACCTCTGCGATTAGACACGCTTGCCGACCAACAAGACATGACCCTGCAAGCGTTGTACGACGCCAGGATACAGATCAACGAGAGGATGCTAGCCGCACGCAATCGTCGTAAGCAACCAGGTACCGACGACAAGGTCCTTGTATCGTGGAACGGTATGATGATCGCCGCGCTAGCCGCCGCTGGCGCCGAGCTGGACCAACCGCGTTACACCACCGCGGCCGCCAAAGCTGCAGATTACATTCTTAAGCACATGAGAGAATCAGCCCCCGCCCCCCCTGGCGACGGGCCAGCCGGCAGGGGTCTGTACCGAACAATGCGTCACGAACAAGTCAAAATCTCCGGGTTCCTGGACGACTACGCCTTCTTGGTACACGGGCTGGTCCAGCTGTACCGCGCGACCAAACAGTCTAACTGGCTCGATGCAGCACAGGAGCTGACGGGGGTCGCTCGGCAGCGATTTAGCGCCACCGATCGGTTTGGTGGTGGGTACTACGACACGTTGGCCGACCAATCGGATCTGTTTGTTCGCATCGTGTCGACCTATGACGGAGCGATCCCTAGCGGCAATAGCCAAATGGTCCACAACCTGATCGATCTATACCAGCTGACGGGCCGGAAAGTGTATATCGATCAGGCCTGCCTAGATCTAAAGGCATTTTCAGGCACGCTGACCAAACGTGGCGCGGCCATGGTCCACATGCACCATGCACTGCTGCGAGCGCTGGGCGTGGCGCCCGGACAATTCGCCGCCACCGCGCAGCCGATCGCCGGACCCGCACCGGCAACGCAACCCGATCGCACCGTGGTGTCGGTCGCGGTAGCACCTGATTCGGTGGATCTTTCATCAGGCCCGGCCCAGCTGCAGGTCACTGTGGAAATCGGTCCGGGATACCACCTAAACGCGCCCGATTGCAAGATCGAAGGGCTGGTTCCCACGACGCTCGAACTGACTGAAACCGAAGGATACCAGATGCACGTTGAGTATCCTCCTGGAACCCCCAAACGGTACCCCTTGGCACCTGAAGTGTTACATGTCTATGAAGGGCGGGTGGTGCTTGTGGCGACGATTCGAGCCACCGCTCAGGTCCCGACCACACCTGTCCCACAACGGCCCAGCTTGGTTCTGCGATATCAAGCCTGCACCGATCGCAGTTGCCTCGAACCGGTCGACATCGACATTCCAGTGCCCCTGGCAGGGGTCCGATAAGCCAATCATGATCGACACACACTGCCACCTCACGTTTAAGCCGTTGTTGGATCAGATCGACGCGGTGTTGGACCGTGCCCAGCGGGCCGGCGTAGACCGCATGATCACGGTCGGCACAAGCCCGTCGGATACACCCCAAGTGCTCGGGTTGGCCCAGCGGTTTGATCATGTCTACGCCACCGTCGGCGTTCACCCTCACAACGCGCACGTCTGCCGCGACGAAGCGGAAGTGATCGCCACGCTGCGTCATATGGCGACGAACCCCAAGGTCGTGGCCGTCGGCGAGATGGGCCTGGACAAGCACTATCCGGAACCGCCAATCCAGGATCAGCGACGTGTTTTTGCGTGGCAATTAAGAGCTGTCAAAGACCATGACAAACCCATCATCATCCATAACCGCCAGGCCACCGATGAGGTCTTGGCGATGATTGGCGATTCGGACATCCCTGGCAAGCGGTTTGTCTTTCACTGCTTCACCGGCGACGCCGCGGAGCTGGAGGCGATCCTCAGTACGGGTGCCATGGTTAGTTTTACCGGTATCGTAACCTTCAAAAACGCCGCATCACTGGCGGCGTGCACCGCCCGAGTGCCTCTGGATCAGTTAATGATCGAGACAGATTCTCCCTATCTCACACCGGAGCCACACCGCAAGATCCGTCCCAATGAGCCCTCTTTTGTGCCTCTCGTGGCGAAGTTCATCGCCAGGCAACGCGGCGATGACGAAACCGCTTTTGTCCAAGCGGTCGACCAAAACGCCAAACGGTTTTTCCGGCTGCCTGATTGAAGCGGTCAGGACCACCGCCGAACGGTTCGCCGGTGCGTAGTGCTGGCTTGGGGTGATTGACTGTGGACCGACGCCGGGTTCACGCCGCCCGGGTCATCCCGTTGTGACGCAGGTACGCGGCGAGACGATGACGGTCACTCTGACACAAAAAAGAATCAATCCTCACCCCCATACGCTGCGGACCGAGGTCGTCGGGTTCATCATGGTAGCGTACCACGCGACCGGTCATGTTCACCGTGGTGCTGTGAGCACCGGGCAGTGTGGCACGGATGTCGATACTCGTGCCCGGCTGGACACCGGCGTCTAACTCGAACCGCAAACCCGACTCACTGATGTCGTAGATGTGGCCCGTCCAACAAAACTTGGAATCGCCGTGAGGTCGGACGCGGATCAGTGTGTACATCGGCGGAAGCTTCAGGCGTGGGTGATGCCGTTGTTCGGATTCAGGTTCCGACCGCCGCTGCATTGAGCTTCTCCCGGATGGGTTGGAGCACTTAAATCTGCTGCTTTAATGGATATCGTCCGACCGTACGGCAGGGTTTACCACGGCAAAAATGTCGTCTCGCGCATCGACAGCCACACACCATTGAAGCCCACTGTGGATTCAGGCCGATAACGGACCATGTGCCTGCATTATCATCCCGCAAACCATAGAGCGAAAACGTGACGGCCATACCCACCGATCCCGCTAAGGCCACGCAAGCCAGCCGTACACTGCTGGTGGGCACCTGGTTAAGCGTCAAACAGCTGGATCAGGTGTTAGAGCAGGCCACTTCCCGACCCGCGGTCGTCGGGTGCCTGGTCCAATCGCACGCGCGGGCAGGCAAGACGTGCGGCACGGTTCCCGTGCTGGGCCAGCTGATCGATCTGGACCAGATCGTCGCCCGGCTGCAGATCGAACAGGTGCTGATCAGTTTGCCCGTGACAATGCGGGACCAGACTCTGCAGCTGGCCCGTCAACTCGAGCACATGGGCATCGTGTGGCGGTGGATGCCGACCCTGGCAGATCAACTTGCAGGACGCCTACGACCCGTCGCCAGCGTTCCCATCCCTATCGATGCCAGCGACCTGATCGGCCGGCGGCCCAGACCGCTGGACGAAAGTGCCATCCGCCAAACGCTGGCGGGGCGTTGTGTATTGATTACGGGTGCCGGTGGCTCAATCGGTTCGGAGCTGGCCCGCCTCGTTGGTCGATTTGGCCCGTCGCATTTGTGGCTCGTGGATCGATCTGAAAACGCACTGTTTGAGATAGACCGTGAAGTGGCCAGGGGATTTCCCAACCTGCCCAAGACCACGCTGCTGCACGACGTGACCGACGCGCCACGCACAATGGACATCGTTGGGAACGTGGCACCGGATGTCATTTTTCACGCCGCGGCCCACAAACACGTACCGATGATGGAAGATCACCCAGCACAGGCGGTGGAAAACAATTTTTTCGGCACGCGTTCGATCGCCGACGCCGCTGACAAGGCCGGTGTGGGCCGATTCGTCATGATTTCCACGGACAAGGCGGTGCATCCCAGCTCCATCATGGGGGCCACGAAGCGTCTGGCTGAGCTCTACATCCAGCACCTCAACGCCACGAGCCCCTGTGTGTTCTCGATGGTACGTTTTGGCAATGTCCTGGGCTCGGCCTGTAGTGTCATCCCCATCTGGCGCCAACAGCTGGCCAGGGGTGAACCCCTCACGGTCACACACTCGCAGATGTACCGATATTTTATGACCATCCCCGAAGCGGCAGGGTTGGTGCTGCAATCGGCAGCGCTGTCGGGCGGGACACACGGCGGCGGTGAGGTGTTCCTGCTGGATATGGGCGAACCGATCCGCATCCTTGACCTGGCGCACCGGTTCGTCCGCGGTCAGGGTCTGGAACCAGATATCGATATTCCCATTCGAATCACGGGTCCTCGGCCTGGCGAAAAACTATTTGAAGAGCTGGCATACGGCAGCGAAGACATGATCCCCACGCAGCACAAATCGGTGCGCATCTGGCGGACCCACGCCCCAGATCCCCATCAGATGAATCAGTTGATCACCACTTTTGACCGGCTGCGTACCAAGGGTCAACATCCGGATATCGAAGGTCATAGCTGGCAGCATGCCACCCGAGAGACCATTGTGGCCGCACTGAGAGCCGCTGTACCGGATATGGTCCAATCCGCCGCAGGATAGTGCCCCACCCGACGGGCAGACTGATGATCACGGCGTATCGCTAGCCACTAAAAGCCGAGATCGTCCCGTAACCGAACAGCACGTGATACAAGTCTTTCAACAGCTTTGCCAAGAAAAAATTGGACACAATAATGGCCAGAAAGCTGGTCACAAACGCGTCGGTCGCCGCCCTGCCAACCCCCGCGGCGCCGCTGCGACAATAATACCCCTTGTAGCAACTGATCAGGCCGATCGCCAGACCAAAAAAGACACTCTTAATCAAACCTGTCAGCACGTCATACACGGCCACAAACCTTGCTGAAAATTCCCAATACCCTTGAGCATTGACTCCGAACCCGCGCACCGTGACCAAATAGCCACCAAAGATACCTAACAGGTCACTAAAGACGGTGAGGATCGGAATCATGACCACACAAGCGACAATACGTGGTACGACCAGATATGCCACGGGGTCGGTGCCCATCACTCGAAGCGCGTCGAGCTGCTCGGTCACGCGCATCGTTCCAAGCTCGGCGCTGACCGAGCCCCCAATCCGACCGGCCAACATCACCGCCGCAAGGACGGGCCCGATCTGCTTCACCACCGAGATATTAATGACCCCGCCAAGTCTCAACTCTTGACCAATGGCGGCGAATTCCTGGTACGTCTCGACCGCCAGGACCATTCCAACGAAGGCCCCTACCACCATCATGACCGGGATGCTGCGGGTTCCGATCTGAAACAGCTGTGGGACCAATAGGCTGAATCTGGCCCAGGTGCCCACCCCACGAAACAACCATCGCCATGCCGAAAAAGCGAAACTGCTAAATCGACCAAAACCCTCGATCCCTTTGATAAGTTTTTCACCAAAACCGTTGAGTTGATCAGCGATCATGAGAGAAGTGTAGCAAGTCTATGACTGTTCGTCGGTGGTGGCGACCGACTTGCTGGGGTGTTAGCGGAACCATTTATATCTCTCACGATTATCGTCGTACACAAACGTGCCGCCCACTTTATAGATGCCTTCCGTTAGCCGTTGACATCTGCGCACACGCACAATCACAAACAGTTTGGTGCCGGACGACGGCCGCATCATGACGTAGAATTGCTGGCCCTTCTCAAACGATCGAGTGGTGAGCAGGCCGATCCCCGTATTGGAAATCGTATCACCCCAAACCTCGTATGCGGGCTCGAATTGACCGTCATCACCTTGTAGACCGATCAGGACAGCGGCGCCGATACTATATCGCTGATCGACTCTGCCACGGCGCGCCTCTTTGACCGTCGACGCCAATCGCCCCACGTAAGCGTGGATCAGCAACATCGCTTCCTGATTGGTGTTGGTTATCTTCGCTTTGGCTTGAGTCATGGAACCCTATTTGTGATCACCACCCAATGATAGCCCGGCCAACGGGGTACACGCCGGAAGGGCCGATCCAACCCGCATTGGTTTAGATCACGTGCAACCGCGCCCCTGGCTGACACCATATTTATCGGTCAACGACGCCCGGGGCGTTGATCCCGATCCACCGCAACCGTGACCCGCGCGCCCGTGGCGTCAGGGCAAGCGGCCACGCGAGGCCGCCAGAATACAACGCTCCAGCTGGCGACCGATCGCCGGATCGTCGGGACGCAGATCAACCGCCTGACGTAGATAACTCGCGGCGCTTGCGTAGTTGCCTTGAACGATCTCCACAAGACCTAGTCCGTGCAAGGCACGGGGCGACCTCGGGTTCAACGCCAAACATGTACGAAACGCGGTTTGGGCTTCTCGCAACGTTTCTGCGTGAATCGGTTGTTGTTGGTATCGGTCCAAGAGGACCATCCCCAGCGCCGCGTGCGCTTGCGGAGACCGTGGATGGTCGGTGACCGTCGATCGCCACAACGATTCCCGGGTCTGCCACCGGTCGCACACACGCACACACAGGACGACCCCGGTCCCAACCGCCACAACCACCGCTGCGGTGGCCACAAAAAATGCCGGTCCATGCCCGCCACGGCGGCGATGGGCACGTTCGGTGTGCTCTACGATCGTGGTTGCCGGCTGTTTGGTGTGGAGACCGACCAACGACAGGTCAAGTGTTCGCCATCGCATGGTCCGGGTCAAGAGGTGTCCTAAAAGCAGCGCCACACCCACACTGGGCAGGTACAAAAATCGCTCGGCGACCACCGCGCCAATCGGAACAATATTTAAGACAGGGAACAACCCGACCAAGAACCACCCCACACTCATGAGCCATAGACGACGATCGGACAGCTTCCACGTCCAGACCAACACCACCAATGCCGCTAAGACCCACAACGCCTCGTTCACCGGATACCCGAATACCACTTCTCGCAGGTGACCGTAATGAATCGTCTGGCCCCAAGGCAATATTGACAATCGCAACGCATGGGCCAAACCGACAAGCACCAGTTTTAGTCTCCACGTAAGAGGATATCCTTCTGACACCTCCGCATGTGGCAACAGGGTAACACTGCCAATGACCCACCATCGCACACACAAGAATACCGCCAACGTCGCAAAGAGAACCAAATCAGGTCGCCCGATCCACCGGTGTAGGCCCACCTGCGGCCGACACAAATAAAGACCTCGAATCAAGATCGCGATCGCAGGTAACACGATCACCGATTCTTTGCAGCCCAGCGCTAAAACGTACAAGACACCCAGTGTGGCAAGCGCCCAAACACGCCAGCCCGACCGGGATTGAACGATGTATATATTTAATAACAGCAGGGCCAGTGCCGTGCTAAACAGATCTAGCTGGCCGTACACCGGAAGCGCCGCTTCGGCGTGGACCGGATGACAAGCGAACAGCGCCCCAGAAATCCAAGCTGTCGTCGGCCCCACGAGTTTCAATAGCAACCGTAAGACGCCCAGTGAACATACGACGTGCGCAAAGAGGCTGACCAGATGGTACCCCACCGTCCAATCGCCAAACGCATACCGCTGCAACGCCAATATCGACAACCCTACCGGCCGATACAGTCCGGTGGGGTATAGGTCGCCCCAGTAGGGCTCCAGAAAAAATTCAGGAAAGTCGTGCCAGGTCGGGACGCCTATGCGATGATCGAGAATCGCACGATCGTCGCCAATAAACTCGTTACCAACACCCGCAATAAAGCAGATCGTTCCAAGAAAGACGATCGAAAGGGTACGACTCACGGTGTTTCTCGCCCCTTGCGTCAGGGACGTTAACCACGTTGGAGCGTCTGCTTTCGAACACGTGCCGATACAACCAGTCCCACACCCACTGCTGCCAGAAGCGACAGCGTCGCGGTCGACGGCTCAGGAATGACGCTTCCGCCACCACCGCCGCCACCGCCCGTGGAACCGAGCCCGTAACGGAAATCATCTAGCACCGCAGTGGGCGTCATAAAGCTCGTAAAGAAATTGTCGAAATTCATCTGCCAAGACTGAAAACTCTGATCGATCTGAGCACCCCAGAACGTTCCATGGGGCACAATTAGCCCCGCCTGGTTGCCCCCGTTTGTAAAGTCGAAGGTCTGAGATGTCCCAGTAAAATCATCGTTGACAAACGTCGTGATTGAATCGATCTCAAGTGCCACCGCCACCTGATTCAGGTCTTCAGAAAAATGAAAAAAACCAAATCGATTGATCGGTGTATCCACAGAAATGTTCAATGGATCGTTCGGATTCGCCCATCTGAGCACGCCACCAATGACCGCGACACCGGCGCCGAAAGTTACACCGTTTTCGATGTAGTCACCCTGAAAAGGAAGATGCGTGACGCCATCAAATGTCACGAACTGTGGCGAGTCAAAGTCTGATTCGGTGATCTGCGTAAGGACACCCATAGTCAAGTGAGGCGCAGTCAGTTGGCACAGACTGCCGACGACCATCACCATCCAGAAACGACCGACACCACCACCGAACCCGTGACCTTGTAACCGCGTCATGGTAGGGAGCCTCCGATTGTATTGAATCAATCAAAATAAAATAGGCGAGGAACATCTCCCAATCGCTCGGGAATTCCTCGCCCTTCACAGGTCAACAACTGCTAGCTAAACCTAAGGCAGGTACCTTAAACCGTCATCCTCAAAAAGTAAATAACCTATCTAGGTTATTTAAACTGGCAAGCCTCTTGCCTCTTCACGTGACGACGCTTTCAGTGGTTCGCTCCACAATGATCGGCCAAAGTCATCTGTTGGCCAGGATGATAACTCGCCATTGATTTTTCAGCGCAGTTGTCATGTGGCGGCCCGTTGTTTCCTGACCGTCTATGGACGTGTGCCAAATGAGTGCAGACGGGATCGTCATTCACGAAAGGGATGGTTGCCGCGTGCATGTCACCGCGCCTAGCGGACCGCATGTGACAATCGCTAACGACACCGGTGGTTTCACTCGCCTGGACGATATCCTTAGATTCAATTTCTTAGGTGATTTGTATTTATGGCACCGAGATGGGGCCCTAAAGGTATCCTCTAGGCCGCAGCCGGCAACGTGAACTCAAACGAGCAACCACGGTCCTGACCGGCCAGCGCTTTGAGCTGGCCTCCGTGAGCATCGATAATCGAACGACTAATCGATAGTCCCATCCCCATCCCGTGAGGTTTGGTGGTTACAAACTCGTCGAAGATCTTCCCCACGACACCGGCGGGAATGCCGTGGCCAGTATCTTGCACCCTCACCGCCACGGTGTCATCGGCCATACCTGAGCTTTGAATGGTCAATTGACGAGGCGCGTGGTCTTCTGACATAGCGTCCAAACTGTTTTTGACCAGGTTTAGGATGACCTGTTCAACGAGGATCTTGTCGATGGTCACCTTGGGCAGGCCGTCCTGTAACTTAAGCGAAATGATCGCGCCACTTGACCGCACATCGGCGCCGATCACCTCCATCGCTTCGTTGATCACCTCGTTGACGTCGACCACTGAATACTGGGGCTCGCGCTTGCAGACGAAATCTCGTAACCGACGGACAATGGTCGCGGCGCGACATGCCTGTAACGACGCCTTGGACATCGTATCGATCAGCTCCTGCTTATCCCAGTATTCAGATTGAAGCTCCTGCACACACACCTGAGTGTAATTGGAGATCGCGGTGAGAGGCTGGTTAAGTTCGTGGGCCAAGCCAGAAGCCAGCCCTCCCACGGTGCTCAGCCGTAACGCGTGCGCCAACTCTGCCTGATGTTTGGCGGCCTGTTCCTGGACATGCTTCCGCGACGTGGTGTCGCGGGTCAGGGTGAGAATGTGGCGCCGCCCGTGAATCTGAATCATTCGGGCACTAGACTCGATGGAAAAAACACGACCATCTTTACGCCGGTGGGCGCCTTCAAACACGATGATCTCTCCACTCAACAACCGCCGGATACGATCGACCATCTTCGCGGCGGTCGATTCGTCATCCAGCTGAGCCATCGACATCCCGATCAGCTCATCGGTGGTATACCCATGCATCCTTGCTGCCACCGCGTTGGCCTGAATAATTTTTGCGGGGACCGCTGGGTCATCAGGGTCCAACAGGAACATCGCATCGGGCATCTGTTCTGAAATGGCCCGGAACAGCCCTTCGCTATCCCGCAGCGCCTGCTCGGCCCGCCACCTCAGCAGGCGCGTATGGGCTTGCTTCAACGCGAAGGTCAACAGATCGGCCACGTCCTTGAGCGTACAGATTTCGTGTTCCGTCCACCGGTGTGGGCCCGGCGCGGTCAGACTCAGCAGCGCGACCCGCTGGGCCGACAAATGCAGCGGGACATCCAATACAGCCCCGGTGCCACGATCGGCCATGATTTGCCCAATCGGGGCAAAACGACAGTCTTCCTGGATATCGCAGGCGATGATCGCTTCCTGCTTACGAATCGACTCTAAGTACGCCGGCGCCCGGGTCAAATCGATCGTCAACCCACGTTCTGATGGCATCCCCGTTGGCCGATACGCTTCGGTGACCGTAAACACACCGTGCTTGTCGATCACACCGTAAGACACCCCTAGACCTGGAAAACATTGGTATAGCCGCTCAACCGTCCGCCGGGCCAAATGATCATCCGATCCATTGTTGCTGATGGATGTTGAAAGCATGCGCAACAATTCCAGTCGGTCGTTCTTCTGCTGCAACACCTGATCGGCCTTCCGCCTGTCGGTGACGTCGTGGAAAAAGATGGACACACCGTCTCGAGACGGATAGACACGGTTGACAAACCAACGGTCCCATTGCGGAAAATAAGCTTCGATCTCAATGGCCGTCTGGTGGGAGACAGCTTTGTCATAAGCGTGATAGAGCACTCGATCGATGCCCTGAGGAAATGAATTCCATATATGCTCGCCGATCAACTCTCGGCAAGGGCGGCCCAAGATCTTGGCAGCTTTTTCGTTAACGAAACGGTAGCACCCGTTTGCATCCAGTGCCACAAACGCGTCGGTGACGCGCTCGATGATGTGGTTGATCTGCGGGACGATCCACCGATCCGGGCAACCGGAGCCCGCGTAGCGTCGGCTCGTCGAGAGGGTTGAGTGTTCGGTCGCAGCGTCCGCCCACCGTGGCCGCTGCCGCTTCAAGAGACCGACGATGCACAGGTCACTTAGCAGCCCCCGCCGCGTACCTTGCTTGGCAAACCTCCGACGCTGACCCACAGACCAAAGCACCGTGACGCAAACGGTCAACACACCACAAAACACCGCTGTTAAGGCCCAATTGGAATGCATCCGGTTTGCTTTGCCCAGTCGAATCACGGCCCAAACATAGCTGGGCCCGATATCACAAGCCAGGGATCGGTGTGTATGATCAATCGTCTACCGACGGCCAACGGCTTGGCTCGCCCCACAGAGTACGTCTGATAATCGAGCCATCCAACGCCTCGGGTGGCCGCAAGGGGACAAGGTGCACAACCGCGTCATTGTCCCAGGGTCGATCCAGACTGGATGTAGACATTTTCGGCAGCGGGAAGTGGATCGGCCAGCGGCTGGTGTCCCTGAGCACGCAGCGCATTGGCTAGCGACGACAAACAAAGGGTCACATTCTTTCGACAGCAGCCGTGTCCCATGAGGCCGATACGCCACACCTTGCCCTTCATCGGTCCCAAACCGGCACCAATCTCCAATCCGTATTCGGCCAACAGGTGTCCCCGGACGACCGCTTCCTTAACACCATCGGGCACTCGGACCACGGTCAGCGGATACAGCCGGCTGTGTTCAGGCACAGGCAACGAAAGCCCCATCGCCTCCAAGCCTGCCCACAGTGCCATCGCGTGAACCCGATGGCGCTCAATCCGATTGGGCAACCCTTCCTCGAGCACCAATCGCAGCGCTTCATGCAATGCAAAAATCATGTTGATCGGTGCGGTATGATGGTAAAGTCGCTGGTTGGACCAATACTGGCGGATCAGTGACAGGTCCAAGTACCAACTGGCCACCGGTGTCCGGCGACGTTCTAACACCTTCACCGCCGCTGGCGAAAAACTCACCGGTGATAATCCAGGTGGACATGACAAGCACTTCTGCGTCCCGGAGTAGATCGCGTCGATGCCCCAACGATCGGCCTCCACGGCCAA
Organism: Phycisphaeraceae bacterium; assembly: GCA_965222495.1. Classification (GTDB taxonomy): domain Bacteria; phylum Planctomycetota; class Phycisphaerae; order Phycisphaerales; family Phycisphaeraceae; genus CBDCUA01. The sequence goes on from CBDCUA010000006.1 coordinate 1,325,470, forward strand.
TCCTCCCAACGAGGTCACCGCGTCGACTAGCAACAGCGCTCCCAACGACTTTGCCAACGCGCTCAGTCCGGTCAGGTCCTGTAGCACACCAGTCGATGTCTCGGCATGCACGACGCACACAAGCTTGTAGGATTGGTTCCCGGCAGCGGTTCGGAAGGCATCCAAGGCAATGGGCATACCCCAGGGGGCTTCGACCGTCGTAACCTGTGCGCCACAGCGGCCAGCGACTTCAGCGATCCGCGTACCAAAGACACCGTTAACCCCAACAAGCACGCGATCACCGGGCTGGACAAGGTTGACCAAGCAGGTTTCCATCCCCGCCGATCCAGTGCCTGACATTGGCATGGTCAATCGGTTACGTGTGCCCATCACGTGGCGGAGCATCCGTCGAATTTGGTCCATCACGTCAAGGAACACCGGGTCCAGGTGACCGATTGTGGGCGATGCCAGGGCCAGGAGCACGCTGGGAGCGACATCCGAAGGCCCCGGGCCCAACAAGATCCGTTCAGGAATCGATAACGGTTTCGGCGTGCTCAGTTTCGTCCCTTTCGGTTTGTGAAGGTTGGGCGTATTGGCGATACGTGAGAGGATCGTGGAGATCAGGCTTAGAATCAAACGACACTGTTTCTCACCACTGACCTGTCAGTCCTATGGGGAAGGACCCTGCTTGATTTCCCATCGATACTTCGCCATTCCCACGCTCGCGGTGTACGTCGACACCAACCGAAACTCATTTTGAGCTTCCAACCGCCGACCTACTCAAAACTGCTGCACTTCGGTCGATTCGGTCATCGCCAGGGTCGACGCAGCGCCACCGGAAATCACCTGAGCCACTTTGTCAAAGTATCCCGTGCCCACCTCATGTTGGTGTCGAACCGCGTTGTAGCCTGCGGCCTGAGCCTCAAATTCGGTCTCCTGAAGCTGAGAATAGGCAGCCATCCCGTGCTGGCGGTACCCTTTGGCCAAATGGAACATACTCATGTTTAATGAGTGAAAGCCCGCCAGGGTCACGAACTGAAACTTGTAGCCCATCGCCCCCAGTTCACGCTGGAATCTGGCAATGGTGTCACTGTCCAAGTTTTTTCGCCAATTGAACGATGGCGAACAGTTGTACGCCAATAGCTTCCCGGGGAATCGGTCATGGATCGCCTGTGCAAACCGGCGTGCCTCATCCAGATCCGGCGTCGAGGTCTCGCACCAAAGCATGTCGGCGTACGGCGCGTAGGCCAGTCCCCGCGCAATGGCCGAATCCAAACCACGATGGATCTGGAAAAAACCTTCGGCGGTACGTTCGCCGGTGAGAAACGGCCGATCTCGTGGATCGATATCGGCAGTCAGTAATCCCGCGCTGTGTGCGTCGGTGCGCGCGACCAAAATCGTCGGAACGCCCATGACGTCGGCGCCCAGCCTAGCGGCAATCAGTGTGCGGATAAACTGACTGGTCGGCACGAGCACCTTGCCACCCATGTGCCCACACTTCTTCTCGGCAGCCAGCTGATCTTCAAAGTGAACCCCTGCAGCGCCCGCTTCGATCATCGCCTTCATCAGCTCAAACGCGTTAAGGGGACCGCCGAAACCGGCTTCGGCATCGGCGATAATCGGTAAGAACCAGTCATCGACATTGTTGTTTTCGGCGTGGGCGATCTGATCACACCGTTGGAGTGCACGATTGATCCGTCGGACCAATTCAGGCACGCTGTTGACGGGATACAGGCTCTGATCGGGGTACATGTGTCCTGACACATTCGCATCGGCGGCAACCTGCCACCCACTGACGTAGATCGCACGGAGTCCCGCCCGGGCCTGCTGCACCGCCTGGTTGCCTGTCAGTGCACCCAAGGCCGCGACGTAATCTTCGCTATGAAGCAGTTTCCACAACCGACGGGCGCCCATACTCGCCAACGTGTATTCGACCTGAACTGAGCCGCGTAACGCCTGAACATCTGAGTCGAGATAGGGTCGACTGATCCCATCCCACCGCCCGGGCTGCCGATGCGCGGTTTGAGTGTGCGTCTGTTTATTAGATACGGTGGGTGGATCTGACATCATGGGGTTCTCCCTGTTCCTCTTTTTGGGTATGGATACCCGTTAGTTGATCGTAAGCCGGTAGGGTCAGGAAAGGCGTCAGGTGCCCGCTGGTGACCCACTGGGCAAACAGCCGTGTGGCCAATTCGAAGCAGCCCGAAAACCACCGGCTTTCGCCGACGTCGTGACGAATACGCTCTGCTTGTTTGGCGATAACCTCTCTGACACGCTGGGCCGTCACCGTGGTCCCGTCTTCCAACACCGCACGGTAATGGGTCCATTGCCACACCTGCCCGCGGCATATCTCTGCGGTGGCCGTATCCTCCATCAAGTGGCCAAGTGGTACACAACCCTGGCCCCGGAGCCAGGCCTCCAAATACCGCACACCAACGTCGACGTTGTGATACAGGCCGTCGGCGGTACGCGTACCCTTGGGACGTTCTAGCAAGTCACGTTGCGAAACGTTCACGTCTTCTCTTAACCGGTGGATCTGGTTGGCTGTGGGCATATGGGCGTCAAATACCTCTTTGACGATCGGCACCAGATCCGGATGGGCCACCCAGGTGCCATCATGTCCGTCTGTCACTTCCTGGAGCTTGTCCTTCCTGACTTTCTCCATAGCGATGCGGTGGGCCTTGGGGTCGGTCTTAATCGGGATCTGAGCCGCCATCCCACCCATGGCAAATGCGCCACGACGGTGACATGTGCGGATCGCCAGCTGGGTGTAGGCGCGCATGAAGGGCTGTTGCATCGTCACCTGTCCGCGATCGGGCAACACATGATCGGCAGAGTTTTGAAAGGTCTTGATATAACTAAAAATGTAGTCCCAGCGACCACAGTTAAGACCAACACAATGTCGGCGGAGCTCGTAAAGGATTTCGTCCATCTCAAAAGCAGCCGGAAGTGTCTCAATCAACACAGTTGCCTTTATCGTTCCCGCAGCGATCCCCAATGCCCGCTGGGCGTAGAGGAAAACGTCATTCCATAGCCTCGCCTCGAGATGACTCTGCAGTTTCGGCAAGTAGAAGTACGGGCCGCTGCCCTTGGCAACCAGAGCCCGGGCGTTGTGAAAAAAGAACGTTCCAAAGTCGAACAACGCTGCGGGAACAGGTCTGCCATCAACACAGACATGTTTTTCCTGCAAGTGCCACCCCCGCGGGCGCACCATCAGTGTTGCAGACCGTTCTCCCAGTGCATACACCTTGTTTGTTTGTGGATGAACGTACCGGATCGTCCCGTTAACAGCGTCTCTCAGGTTCACCTGACCGACCAGGATGTTCTCCCAGGTCGGACTGGTGGCGTCCTCGAAGTCGGCCATAAAAACGTTCGCGCCGCTGTTCAGCGCATTGATAATCATCTTGCGATCGACCGGCCCGGTGATTTCTACCCGTCGATCCTGAAGATCGTCTGGGATTGGCCCAACAGACCAATCTGACTGACGAATTGGCTTCGTCGCTTCGAGAAAATTGGGCCAGTCGCCCGCGTCGTGGCGGGCCTGCGCTTGTGTACGACCCTCTAGAATCTGATCCACACCGTCGTTAAACCGTCGAGCCAGATCGGCGACAAATCCTACAGATTCTTGGGAAAGGATATGCTCGGTCCCCGGCGGCGTAGCCACCAGCAGCATGACGCCGCCGGCTCTCCCCTCGATGCGACTCACGTGTGTGCCCTCCCCCCCCCAACTTCACGACAATCCTCCCACGACGGCTTAGCGATTGGTGGCGTTAGCGGCGAGAATTGATCGACTTAACTTTACACCAGATCTCAGAGAAGTCAACGTTTTTTGATCTAAAGACAGATCTGAGCAGGACAATCTGCTGCCTGCTCTTACGCGTATGCCATCAATCAGTGGCCGTATTCTTTAAACGTCCTGGCCTGCACAGCACCGCAAACGGTCGATATTTCCGCCAGCGGTCAGGCGAGAGGGGCCGGGTTCCGACCCAACTTCGGCTGGCACAACCCTATTGATTGCGAACAATCTCGACCCGTATGGGATATAACTAACAGGCCACCCTATGTGTACTCCCAAACGATGTTCTGCTAGCGGCCTGATCATTTGCGGCGTCTGTCTATGCATGACGGCCGGCTATACACACCGTGTTTGTGGTGACACGCCGCCCTATCCTCCCAGCGAGGTCATCACACGAATGGATTGGGCGGCACCGTCTTCGATTGTGCATAAGGCGATCGGAAGCGACGGCTGGCCGGTCACGTGGGCTGATGATGGACACCTCTACACCGCGTACGCTGACGGGAAAGGCTTCGATCCCGGCGGACCCAAGCTCAGCATGGGGCTGGCTCGCCTGATCGGTCGGCCCGGCAGACTTTCGGGCACCAATATCCGATCGTCGATTGCCCGCCAGGACGGTTATGGCCCATTGGGCAAGAAGGCCAGCGGCATTCTCATGGTGGAAGGTGTGCTGTACATGTGGGTCCGCAACATTAAACATGATGGCACCCAATCTCAGCTGGCCTGGTCGGCAGACCGAGGAAAAACCTGGAAATGGTGTCGGTGGAGGTGGGAGCAATTCGGATATCCAACCTTCATTCAATTCGGTCGGAACTATGCCGGGGCACGAGATCGCTATGTGTATACCGTATCGCACGACCACCCCAGCGCGTACCACAGCGCCGACCGTTTCGTCATGATGCGAGTCCCTCGCGACCAGATCACTTCTCGCGGCCGTTACGAATTCTTCAAAGACCTCGACGACCACGGACGGGCCCGGTGGACCAAAGATATCCGGCAGCGGCAATCGGTTTTTACACACCCGGCCCGATGCTTGCGATCAGGCATGACGTACAACCCGGCCATCAAACGATATCTATGGTGGCAGCAACTGCCCCACGGCCCCGCGAATCCCGACACCCGTTTTGGCGGTGGTTTTGGTGTGTACGATGCACCTCACCCGTGGGGGCCCTGGACAACCGTGTTTTTTACCCAGCGGTGGGACGTGGGACCCGGCGAGACCGCCAGCTTCCCCACCAAGTGGATCAGCGACGACGGCAATACGCTCTACCTATTGTTTTCAGGCCGAGACGCACTATCGATCCGCAAGGCCACCGTCCGGGTCAAGAACGTTGTCCAGACTTCTCCTCAGGAACCACGCGGCTACGGGATTCGTTGACCATCTGATAAATCCTTACTTCGGGTCCCCTAAGGCCGTCATCCCCCGGCGAAAAACGCTTGACCAATGTTCCCCTATCAAACAGCTCGTGGTAGAAACGGTGGTACAACGGGAATTTTTCCCGGGTCCTGTTCGTGAGAAAAAACTTTTCATAAGCCTCGCCGTGGACGATCACGTATTGGAACCCCATTTCGGCGTAGTCGTCATAGGTATGAACCCCCACCGGTTTAATCGGATTGGCCATGTCGCTGTCGTAATCGGAATCCAGAGCATGGTGGCCTTCCTGCAAGAACTTGTCCCGCCACCAAGGCAGGCGGATCTCAAGCAATTCGTAGGTCACGCTCTGCCGGGCGGCTAATTTTTGGTATTCCAGAAAGGTGGCGTAGTGCGCGGTGAATTGACCATCTGGCTTCCGGCGTTCCTGCGTCTTCTGGATCAGCGTATCAAGCTGAGCCGGGCACATCAGCAACGGTGGCCCGTTTTCATCGACCAGCAGTTTGGTTCCCGCCGGGATGTTCGCTTCGATCCACGCCTTGGCGGTGTTGCGGGTTTCTGGAACCGACAGCTCAGAGCCGCGAGAAATAACCACCCAACCCGGCCAACACAAAGCCAACATCAAAGCGCCATAAGCCATCCCGCCCCAACGACCCAACCGCCGAGCCAGCACCGTCACTGCTAACCCGCCGGCGACGGCCAGGAACGGGTAGAGCGGGATCTGGTGTCGCGCCTCTGGATAACCCGGATAGCTGACCACCGAACCGGCGGCAAAAAGCATTGGAAATATGAGGAACGTGGCGTTGGTCGCACTCCATCTGATCAACATCACGCCCGATCCGATCAGACCCAACGTCGCGATGACCACGCCCATCCCACGATCCGAGAAAAGCACGGCCGCGTAATCCGATGCCCCACCGCCCACGCCCCGCCTCCTGGCGATAAAATCAATGGGTCTTTCCTTTTGATTGCCCGTCATCCACTCTCGACCACGGTCCACAACGACACGCACAGGTTTGAAAGTGGCGTGCCGTCCACGTGCGTCGAGAAAATTGTACGGTGAGCCGACAAAATAGGACCCCCAGAAAGCGGTCAAGGCCACCAACAGACAAATCGCTCGCTGAGCCCAACGTTGCCCTGCGGCTTGTTTGACTTCGTGCCGGACAGACACGATCGCTACGCAAACCGGCACAAGCAGAAGAATCGTGTAATACTTGGTTGCCGCACCAACACCCGCTAATACACACGAGAAGATCAAGCTCCGGCGAGACTTTTCCTGCAGATAGGCAAGCAAGAAGTACATCGACCAGATACCGAAACACGCCGTGGGCATGTCGGCCTTGATCACCTGACTGGTCGCCACATGCCCCTGAGTCAGCGTCAACAGCAACGCGGCGATAAGTCCAGCAGGTCGACTAAAATATCGAGCACCGATGCGATATGCACCCCAGATACAGCCTAGCCCGAATGCCATCGTCGTCAGCCGACCGATCAGATAAAACGCGCCGGGATCTCGAATATACGATACGGCAAAATCTGTAACGGACGACCACACACCAGCAAGCCTGCCCAGGCCGTAGAACACGCCGTACTCGCAGAATAACAGATACATGTAAAACGCCGGCTTGTGGAACCAGTGTGGATTCAAATCACCGGTCCCGAACGATAGCGACCGATTGAGAAAATGGGCCTCATCGGGGTAATAGGAATATGGCAGCCCGTACTGAATACCCCAAAGGCGAACAGACAACGCCAAGCCCAGTACGGCCAGAGCCCCAATCCGGTACCTACGGTTCCGATCTTGCGTTGTAAATCCTCTCCACATGATAATGCTGCAGCGCTTTCCCGTGTGTAAAAATGATAAGCTCCCCTAACAGTCCCAGTGAGAAGAGCTGGATTCCCAAAACGATCAACAAGACGCCGAAGATCAACGCCGGACGATCAGCCAGCGGCGTTGACCCCAGCAGCCGCTGGAGACATAGGACCACCGTAATAGACGCACCAACAGCGAATATCGCACTACCGACGAGCCCAAAGAAACGAAGGGGTTTCTGCGTAAACTTGATCAAGAAAAAAAGCGTGAACAGGTCAAGCACACGACGAAGGTAGATCCCGAACCGATAGTCGCCTTTCTTCACACGCTCTTCGAGGTGTTTGGTTGCAATCTCCGTCACACGGTACCCCTGCTTGGCCGCAAGGATTGGCCAAAACCGGTGGAGGTCACCGTAAATCGGCACATCATTGGCCAGCTTTCGAGTCATGACCCGCAGCCCCGAATTAATGTCATGGAGCATGATGCCAGTTAACAACCGCGTCACGCGATTGAATACGGTCGACTTGAACCGATTCCATCTGGAGTCCACGCGGAATCGGCGCCAAGACGCCACGTAATCAGCCCCCTGTTCGATCTGGCCCAACATCTTTTCCAGATCGGATGGCTCCGTTTGCACGTATGGCGGAAGCAACCCGATCAACTGCCCCTCGGATACACGCAGGGCCGCACGGATGGCCACCGACTCTCCACAACCCCGATGCAGACAGACAATCCTGCTGGGGATATCGCTGGCCTCTAGCAAAGGCTGGATGCGGTCGGCCACATGGCCATAGGTGCCGTTGTCGACCACCGTCAAGTCACAACACACCGGTAGCGCGCTGAGCGTCTTCAAGTAACGATCCACCACCTGAGATATATCCGGATCGTTCAATGAACAAACCAAAATGGCTGACAATTGACGCTGATGGTTCATTCCCGTCCATCCAATAGTGCGTCAGCAGAATTGATAGAACTGCAGGCCGCCAGCGGTTCAACGCGCCGTGCCGGCTCAGTGTGAACGACCAGCTCCCCAAACAAACCCACCAATAGCATGTGCACGGCCAGGTACGCCATCAGCAAGCTCACAACCGGAGGCACAATGGTCGCAGGTCGGTCCGGGCCCCACAACACTTGGCCCCACACCGCGGCAGCACCTATCGCCAAAACGGCCGGTAGAACCGCCCCTAGGCCGAACCAGTGAAGGGGCCTTCGCGATGATGACACGAGCATCTTCACCGTCAGGACGTCCAGTAACACCCGCCACACCCTCGACAAACCGTACTTGGATTCGCCGTGACGGCGGGGGTGATGACGAACTTTCACTTCGGCAAACCGGACCGTGGCCATTGTGCTGATGGCTGGGACAAACCGGTGCATGTCCGAGTACAACGGCAACTGCCGGATCAGTCCGCCGCGATAAGCCTTCAGTGAACAGCCCGTGTCGTGGATGGGTACGTCGGTGACGGCGGCGATCAGCCAGTTGGCAATCTTTGACGGCAGCTTTCGGGACACCCACACATCTTTCCGGTTCTGGCGCCAACCGGTTACCAAGTCGAAGCCCTCTCGGATCTTATCCACAAGGATGGGGATATCTAGCGGGTCGTTTTGCAGGTCGCCATCCATGGTCACAACGATCTCTCCTCGACAGTGATCAATCCCGGCTCGCATGGCGGGTGTCTGGCCAAAATTCCTGCGCAGGCGGATCGCCGTTACCCGAGGGTCATCGGCGACCAGACGACGAAGGACCGTCAACGTCTGATCTGTGCTCCCGTCGTCGACAAACAAGACTTCAAACTGCTCAGAGGTGGGCTCCAGAGCGTCAAGAATACCTTTATAAAGTCCACGGATATTCTCCGCCTCGTTGAATATCGGGATGACCACAGATAAATCCATCATAGACATGAATGCCTATACCTGTAACGCACCGACCGATCGGACGAACTTCACTCGACCCACCATTTGTCCAACCGGAGTCGCTCCTCGCCGGTATTTTAGCCACTTCCGGCGGCGAGGTATCGGTCCCCGGGACCTGACGGCCCTGGCACGGGTAACCAAGTCACCGGCGACCTGGCGTACGCGACACCTTGCGGGGGTTTACCCTGCGAATATAGAGTGCGACTGGTCTGAGAGCCGATTTTGGCATTCACCGGTTCACGGCATGACCGCTATGAAAAGAGCGTTACGTCTAATCTTTGCCATCACCTGCCTCGTCATCATCCTATGGATAAGCGGTGTCCACGATTGCCTGGCCCTTATCGCCAATGCCAGCTGGTCGGCGATGGGGGTGGTCGTATTGGCCGTGACCCTAGACCGAATGCTCATGGCCTACAAATGGGTCCGTCTCTTACAGGCCCGCCGATCGTCGCTGCCGCTGATCAAAGCGACCCAGATCTATTGCGCATCGATGGTCTGGGGCCTGCTATTACCCGCGACGTTGGGCGCCGATGCCATCCGAGCGATCTGCACGAAACGGGCCGGTGCCCATCCACACATCGCCGTCGCGTCAATCGTCATTGAGCGGGCGTTGGGGTTCATCGCGACCCCGCTGTTCGCCCTCGGGAGCATGCTACTGCTGTTGTGTCTGGGGGGGCTTGATCCTCGCTTGATCCCCGCTTCGTGGCTCGGAGCAGGCCTGCTGCTAGCCGCATCCGTTTTTATGTGGGCGTCGCTGAGTCGAACACTGTTTGACTTCTTCGACGCCAAACTGCTGTCATCCTTTGATCAACGCAAACCCGTTCAGCTGATCCGTGAGTTTCACCGCCACTATCGATCCTACCGGGACGCACGCGGCGAGCTGGCTCTGTTTTTTTTATTGACACTCCTGGAGCAGCTTGCCACCGTCATCGTTTTCTGGCTGGTCGCCTGGAGCTTGCACGTTCAAGTGAGTCTGCTCTATATGGCGGCGGCGGTTCCGGTGGCACTGCTCGTTGCTCGAATACCCCTCTCGGCTGGCGGCCTGGGTGTGTTTGAAGGCGTGTTCGTGCTGATCCTAACCTCTGCGGATGTGCCCCCCCACCAGTCTCTGGCCATCGCCGTTGTCTGCCGCGTGTTACAGATCGTAGCCTGGTTGCCGTGGTGGCTGGCTTACGTGGCCAGCCGCGGGGGGACGGTGTACCCGCCGTCAGAACCGGCTGGACAATCCACGCCACCGACCTGAACTGCTTTCCTCCCGCCGGATCATGCCCTAAGATCCCACTTTCACCTGGAGAATCACTCTTGGACGGGAATCTCACCACATTATTATTGGCTGCCCAATGGCGGAAGAGATCATGCTATGAATGTACTTGAACAGGTCTTATACCCGGTCATTGACGAAATGAACCCGCTTAGGCCACCGGACCAACAGCTAGAAAAGTCGCCGCAAACCGTCCTTTACGGATCGGAAGCGGTGCTCGATTCGATGGGCCTGGTCACATTTATCGTGTCGGTCGAAGATCGAATCGAAGACCTCACTGAGGTGAGGCTGACGCTGGCCAGTGAAAAGGCCATGTCACGACGTCAAAGCCCGTTCCGGACGGTTGGAGCCTTGTCCGAATACGTCCAAGAGCTGCTAGAAGGCCAGCCCAATGCATGACAAACCGGTCACCCTCATTACGGGAACCCGAAAAGGCATTGGCAGATATTTGGCCGAGCATTACATCCAACAGGGCCACCAGGTCATGGGCTGCAGCCGGTCAGGAATCGATTGGACCCTGGATGGTTATGACCACTACGAAGCCGACGTGAGCGACGAGCACGCCGCAAAACGGATTTTTTCAGCCGCACGACGACGCTATGGACGGCTTGACCACCTGATCAACAACGCGGGTATCGCGTCGATGAATCACTGTCTGTTGACACCGTTGACCACAGTCAGGAGTGTGCTGGAAACGAACGTAACGGGCACCTTCTTGTTCATCCGTGAAGCCGCGAAGGTGATGCAACAGCGGGGCTACGGTCGTATCGTGAACTTTTCGACTGTGGCCACGCCGCTAAAACTTGAGGGCGAGGCCGTCTACGCCGCGTCCAAGGCAGCGATCTTATCATTGACCCAGATCCTGGCTCGTGAGCTGGCACCGCTGGGAATCACGGTCAACGCCGTGGGTCCAACCCCGGTTGAAACCGATCTGGTCCGGTCTGTTCCTAAAGACAAGATGGACACTCTCATCGCAAGACAGGCCATCCCACGATTCGGTACTTTCCAAGACATCGCCAACGTGATCGACTTTTACCTGCGCCGAGAAAGCGATTTCGTTACAGGCCAGAATCTGTACCTTGGTGGCGTCTGATGGTCATCGATTTTCTCTTGGATGTGTTCCAATCCCACCGGGACGACGACGCGATCGTCTGGCGAGATCATCGCTACCCATACGCATGGCTCCTGGATACCATCGACCGATCCCGACACCTCTTGACATCCAACGGCGTCGGTGCGGGTTCGGTGGTTTCACTGGAAGCCGACGCCTGCCCACAAGCGGTTGCGGTCATGTTGGCACTTGTGGAACGCCGTTGTGTCATCGTGCCCCTAACCGAGACGGTTGGACCTCAAACAGATCGATGCCGTCACGTCGCACAGGTTGAAACCGTGATCGGTGTACGCAACAACCACCCACCGGTGTTCACGGATACACGCCGGCGAGCCGAACACGCGCTGTACACACAGCTGCGGACACGAGACCATCCCGGCCTGGTCTTGTTCTCGTCTGGGTCGACCGGGGCGAGCAAAGCGGTCGTCCACGATTGGGTGGCGCTGCTAAAAAAATTTACCGTCCGTCGACACGCGTTGCGTACCATCGCGTTTTTTTTGTTTGACCACATCGCCGGCGTCGATACGCTGTTTTATACGCTCTCCAACGGTGGGTGTACGATCTTCGTCGACGACCGTTCACCGGAGACCGTCTGTCGATCCATCGAGCGGCACCGCGTCCAGGTGCTACCCGTCTCGCCTACCTTCATGAATCTGATCCTTATCAGTCAAGCGTATGAGAAGTACGACCTGTCAAGCTTAGAGGTCGTCAGCTACGGCACCGAGGTGATGCCCCAGAGCACACTTCAACGGTTTTGTCAGGTGTTCCCTGCGGTCAGGACACTGCAGAAGTACGGCATGTCGGAGATCGGCGCACTGAGATCCAAGTCTCGGGCGTCTGACTCCTGCTGGGTCAAAGTCGGCGGTGAAGGATTCGACGTGAGAGTGATTGATGGCATCCTGCAGATCAAGGCCGAGTCGGCGATGCTCGGTTATTTGAACGCACCGACGCCGTTCACTGAAGACGGCTGGTTGATCACCGGCGACGCGGTTGAAGTGGACGGCCAATACATCAAATTCCTGGGTAGAAAATCTGAGACCATCAACATAGGCGGCGAAAAATTCCAACCAGCAGAGGTCGAAAATGTGTTACTGCAGATGGATGGTGTCGACGATGCGGTCGTCGGCTCAGAACCCCATCCCATCACAGGTCGCCTGGTGAAAGCCACCGTCGTGTTGTCCACCGACGAAGCCCGAAACGCGTTTCGTACACGCATGGCACGGTTCTGCAGCGACAGACTGCCGCCGTTTAAGATTCCACAGAAGGTGGAGATCTCCCGGCAGCCTCTTTACGGGAATCGTTACAAGAAAAAGAGAACCGCCAGCAACTATGCAAACGATACGACCACCGATTGAGTCGCTCTAACCGCCGTAGACAGACAGAACCATGAAAAACGATACTGTCGATAGCCTTCACGAAGATAGCTTCATACGCCAGAAGCTATTCGCCACAAACATGTCGGCCCTGACCAGATACCGCGTCCTGGTCATCGGCAATCGATCTTTGCTTTTTCTGATCTGGTACGAGCTGGTCACTGTGCTGTTTGGATCCATCCCCGGTGCCGTGGGCCTGTACCTGAGAAAAATTTTCTACCGCACTTTGTTTAAAGAAATCGGCAAGGGCGTTGTTTTCGGGCGCAACGTGACGATTCGATGCCCGAGCCATATTGTGTTGGGCAACCAAGTGGTGATCGATGACGGTTGCTTCCTGGATGGTCGCGGCGCCGAAAAGGGCAAACTGGTCATCGGCGACAACGTGATCCTAAACCGCAACTGCACGGTTCAGTCTAAGGTTGGCCCGCTGCATATCGGCGCAAACTGCCTCATCGGGGCCGGCACAACCATCGTATCGCAGGGCGGGGTCTGCATCGGTCAGTGGGTCGGTTTCGCTGGCGGCTGCAAGGTGAGCGGAGGTCTGTTTGAACTCAAGCCCAGTGAAGACACATCGGACCCACCGTGGACGCGACATACCAAGGGTCCAGTCCGGATTGATGGACGGTGTGTTTTTGCTTACGGAGCGATCGTTCTGGACGGTGTGCACATCGGCCAGCGTTGCATGATCGGTCCTGGCACGGTGGTCATGCAGGACCTTCCAGACGGTTCGATCGCCTCCACACGACCAGGGGTTATCCTGCGGAAATAGCCGCACACCCCACGGCATAGCGCTGCCCCATAGACGACCATCGACCCGCCAGAACACCGGGCATGTGTGACTCTCAATAGCGCTAACCGCGGTGTCGAAAACGGATATCACCGATAGATGTGCATTGAAACATAGACTGCGCTTAAATCACCGCGCAACGGCCATCCGCCGTGCCAGGGTCAAGGCCATCCCGATCGCGTCGGCCACATCAGGTGGGCTAGGCGGTTCCACAAGATCGCACTGACTCTGGACCGAAAGCTGCATCTGCTGCTTGGATGCGTGTCCGTAACCCGTCACGGCCCGCTTGACCTCGGTGGATGGCAGATCGTGTATTGAAAGGCCCTGCTGCTGGGCGGCAAGCAGAATGACCCCACGAGCGTGTGCCATCAGGATCGCCGTCCGCGGGTGTCGATAGTGCGCAAACAGCTTCTCAACCGCCAGATGATTCGGGGCCAACTCGGCAATCACTTGCGTTAAATCTTGATGCAGCTGGACCAAACGGTTCTCGATCGACTGTTGAGCGTCTAACCGGATGACGCCAGCCTCGACCAGCCGTGGCTCGAGATCTCCGCGCGCAAATGCCACCACACCGTACCCGGTTAGGCGCAACCCAGGATCAATCCCTAACACCCGCTGCATGGGCCATAGGTTAAGGCCACGTGAACCACCGGGCCAATCCAATGCGTCGCACGGATGCCCCATTGGGACCGGTCTTGTGCCGGGACGGGTCCTGGCTTATCGTGAGATGAAGCGGTATCAATGGTCTGATTATGCACGTGGTCGGTGTGCATCATATCGGTGGTGACGAACATCGCCGTTGTGTCCACCACGTGTCCCGACGAATCAATACCCTTCGCCCGTAGAAAGAGCGACTGTGTAGGAGATCCTGTTCCGTTGGTCAAGCGACGCACCGGCAAGAACGAACGGCTCTTGTTCGACGAGTCGAACACGGCGCTTTCCCAACACGCGAACGGGCAAACCGTAGCGCTGGACGAAGCAGCACAGCAGCGTTATCTCAACTACGCCATGTCGGTGATCACCAGCCGCGCGCTGCCTGATGTGCGCGACGGGCTCAAGCCAGTACAGCGACGCATCCTGTACACCATGTGGACCCAGCACCTTACGTTTGACGCCAAGCACCGCAAATGCGCCAAGGTTGTCGGCGACGTGATGGGAAACTATCACCCTCACGGCGACACAGCCATCTACGACGCGTTGGTCCGCATGGCCCAGCCGTTCTCGATGCGACTGCCGATGATTGACGGCAGCGGCAACTTTGGCTCGCTGGACGGCGATGCCGCTGCGGCGATGCGGTACACCGAATGCCGCATGGCGCGCATCGCTGACGAAGTCTTGGCTGAAATCAATCAAGACACCGTTCACTATCGCCCCAACTATGACGGCACCAAGTATGAACCGGTGGTCCTCCCCTCCCGAGTGCCAAACATCCTGGTCAACGGCGCTACGGGAATCGCCGTCGGACTGGCCACCAACATCCCGCCGCACAACCTCGTGGAGGTGTGCCAAGCACTGGTCAAACTGCTAGATAACCCCGAGCTAAAGACCCATCATCTCTGCAGGTACATCAAAGGCCCTGACTTTCCAACCGGCGGCCAAATCCTCAACTCCTCCGAAGACCTCCGGATCCTCTACAAAGAGGGTACTGGCGCGGTACAGGTTCGCGCGACGATCGAACCCGGACCTGAAAAGCGGGGTGCGCAAACTTGGATCGTGACCAGCGTCCCGTATACCGTCAACAAATCGACGCTGGTCGAACGCATCGCCGAAGTGGTGATCAGCCGCAAACTTCCGCCACTGCTGGATGTGAAG
Source organism: Phycisphaeraceae bacterium (assembly GCA_965222495.1). Lineage (GTDB taxonomy): Bacteria > Planctomycetota > Phycisphaerae > Phycisphaerales > Phycisphaeraceae > CBDCUA01. The sequence goes on from CBDCUA010000006.1 coordinate 1,340,688, forward strand.
GACCTGTCTACCACGGACGTGCGGATTGTCCTGGAAATCAAGAAGGACGCCGACCATCAGAAGGTGTTGGCGTACCTCTTCAAGCACACCCCACTGCAGATCAGTTTCCACGTTAATCTCACGTGTCTTGTCCCCACCGAAAACCCGATGGTGGGACGCCCCGAGCGATCAGATCTCAGAGAGATCCTATGGAACTTCCTGTTGTTTCGGATGCAAGTGGTGACCCGCCGGCTCGATCACGAACTCGGAACACTTAAGAAACGAATACACATCCTCGAGGGCTTCGAGGCTGTGTTCGAGGCGCTCGACCAGATCATCAAAATCATCCGCCGTTCCGAGGGCAAGGCCGATGCCGCCGAGAAGATTCAAGCCAAATTTAGACTCGACGCCGAACAGACCGACGCCATTCTCGAGCTAAAGCTCTACCGTCTGGCCCGGTTAGAGATCCTGGTGATCCAGCAAGAGTTAACCGAAAAGCGCCAACGCGCTGGACAGATCGGCAAGCTGCTACGCAGCGAAAAGGGCCGGTGGGACCTGATCCGCCAAGAGATCCTACAGATCCAAAAAGGGTACGGAAAAAGCGATCACCGCCGAACTCAGTTCGTGACCGTCAAAGATGAGCCGCAGTACGAAGCCAAAGACTTCATTGTCGCTGAAGACCACGTTGTCATCGTGACGCGCGACGGGTGGATCAAGCGACAAAAAGAGGTCCGCGATCTGTCCAGCACACGGTTGCGCGAAGGCGACTCGGTTCTGACCGCTCAGGCCGGCAGCACACAGGCCACGCTCGTGTGCTTCACCAACTTCGGTGTCGCCTATACATGCCGGATCGCCAATATCACCGCAACAACAGGTTACGGCGATCCGATCCAGAAGTTGTTTAAGCTCAAAGACGGTGAGAAAGTTATCGCAGCGGTGAGTCTCGACCAACGCGTCACCACCGATATCGACGCCGAAAAAGACGCCGTCGCCCCACCGACCCATGCGATGGCGGTGTCGAGCGATGGATACAGCATGCGGTTTAGCCTGGCCCCTTTTGTCGATCCCAGCACCCGCAACGGTCGGCGTTACGCCAAGCCTTCGCCGAAGGCCCATATGGTGATGGTCCAAACGGTCCACGGAACGGAGACCGTGCTAGCGGCGACCCAACATGCACGGGTGGTGCTGTGCAAAGCCAAGGAGATCAATTTCCTTTCCGGGCCGGGCAGGGGTGTGATACTGGTGAAACTGGGCAAAGATGATAGAGTATTGGGATCCATCGCTTGTACGGGAAAGCACGACATGATGACCGTAAAGACCAATCGTGGCGGCACGCTGACCCTTAGCGCGGTCAAGTACGAAACCACTGGCCGTGGCGGTAAAGGTCGGCAAATCCTAAAACGAGGCACGCTTGTCGGTGTACGAATGCCCGAGCCAACCGTGCCGGTCATGCTCGACGATTGAATAGGATGACCGTCGTGCCCTACAATCCACCGTCTCAGCGTGACCAATGGCCACCGGATCGCTCAGCAGGACTGAAAGACCGCAGAACATTGACGGGTTTCGTTGCAAAAAATTTGATGAGGTTAACGTCAATCGGTGCCGCCTTTGTCGTCGCCGTTTCGTCCTATGCCCAAGAGCCAGACCTCAATGACGCGGCACAACGCAATGACGCAGCGCGGGTCAAGACGCTGATCGATCAAGGTGCGGCGGTGAACAGAACCGGTCAGTACGGATTCACTGCTCTGCATTGGGCGGTCCGACACGCTAACCTCGAACTCACACGGTTCCTTCTGGCCAAGAATGCCCAGATCATGGCGGAAACCGAAAGCGGCGCCACGCCCTTGCATTGGGCGGTCCACGGTGGCCAATTGGAGATCGCAAACCTGCTCGTCGCCGAAGGCGCCGCGATCAACGCGACCGATCACCAGGGTCATACACCGCTGCATTGGGCCTCCGAGACCAACCGACTGGACATGGCTGGTTTGCTTCTAGACCAAGACGCCGGCGTCAATATCGCAAACCATACAGGCATCACGCCGTTGTTTCGAGCCGTGGATTGCGGTCACGTGGAAATGGCACGCCTCCTGCTAGCCCGCGGTGCTGATGTCAATGCGCTAGAGCATGAACGAGTCACGCCACTGCACGTAGCAGCTCTCAAGAGCAAACCGGAAGTCGCCCGTGTGTTGCTAGATCACGGCGCCAATGTCAACGCACGACAAAACGAAGGAGTCACCCCGCTGCACGCGGTGGCGATTGAAGGGGACGTGGAAATGGCACGATTGTTGCTGGACCACGGGGCTGATGTCAACGCTACCGTCAACGGGTATACGACACTCTTTTTCGCTGCCCGCAATGACGACATTGCGCTGACGAAGCTGCTGTTGACGTATGACGCGGAAGTGGATGCCAAAATCAGCAACGGTTGGACCGCGTTGCATGTGGTCGCCAGCAAGGGTTACCAAGAGGTGGCCCTGCTCTTGGTGACCCACGGTGCAAACGTTCAAACCAAGGACAACGCAGGTGCGATGCCGTTGCACATCGCCGCCCAGGAGGGGCAGATCGAGCTGGTCCATGCCCTGTTAGACAACGGTGCGAACTTAGATGCGGTCAGCACGGTCAACGCCACGCCGCTGCACTACGCGGCGCTGAGAGGTCACACAGATGTGGCCGCGGCACTGCTGGATCGGGGCGCGACACTCGATGCCAAAAAGAACGACGGCGCCACACCACTCCACACCGCGTCGATGCTAGGCCATATCGACGCGGTGCGGTTGATGTTGGATCGGAACGCAGATATCGACGCACGAGATAAACAAGGCGTCCCGCCTCTACAATACGCGGCGCTGCGGGGCCACCGAGACACAGCGAAGCTGCTGCTGGACCGGGGAGCCGATATCCGTGCGACCGACGGGGCGGGGATGACCGCGTTGCATGTGGCGGCCAGCCAAGACCGTGCGGTGCTTGCCGCATTGCTGCTGGCCAGAAATGCGTCGGTAAACGCGAAAAACAGGAACCTGGCGACCCCTCTACACATCGCAGCCCACGAGGGTCACCAGGCAGTGGCGGCTGTTCTCTTGGACCATGGTGCAGACGTGAACGTCCAAGACCGTCACCGCAAGACCCCCATCCAAATCGCCGCCCGCAAAGGCCATTCGGATTTGGCTAAACTGCTCACAGGTCGTGCGACCACCGCCTTGCCGGTGCCCAAAGCGGACCAGGGGGCCGGATCGCCGACGGACGGACAACGATGACGGCTACTGGCTATTATGATGATGTTCTTAAGTGAGCATACCGCGATCGCGGCGTATGTGGGTGTATGTAGTCGCAGCAAGATTGTGTAGAGGCCGTTGGCACCAAGTCGTCGCGGTCAAGCAGCGCATCGTAAGCCTGCGGTCGTCTCGTTCTAACAGATGTTTCTGTAGCCTATCGGTTGTCGATCACATATGCCCCCTGCTTACACCGCAAAGAACATCACGGTCTTAGAGGGACTCGACCCAGTCCGCAAACGACCGGGCATGTACATTGGCAGTGTCGGATCGGCGGGGCTACACCATCTCGTGTGGGAAATCCTAGACAACGCGGTCGACGAGGTCATGAACGGCTATGCATCGGAGATCAGCGTGACGCTTCATGCCGACGGCACGTCGATCACCGTCGTCGACAACGGTCGCGGAATCCCCGTAGACAAGCACCCAAAGCACAAAAAAAATGCACTTGAAATCATCCTCACGACACTTCACGCCGGTGGAAAATTCGAGCCCGACGGCAGCGGCTACAAGACCTCCGGTGGCCTACACGGTGTCGGAGCCAGTGTCGTCAACGCGCTGTCAAAGCAGCTGATCGCAACCGTCAAGCGAGATGGGTCGGTCTGGCAACAACAATTTAAGTGTGGCCGGCCGGCCACGAAACTCCGGAAGACGGGCCAGACCCGGGGCACCGGCACGGCCATCTACTTTCACCCAGACCCCACGATCTTCCCGAAGACCGAATTCAGCCCGACCATCCTGCAAGAGCGGCTAGAGATGATCAGCTACATCCACAAAGGTGTGCGGGTCGCGTTTGAGGACCAGGTCAACAAGCAGAAAAATACGTTTAAACACGATCGGGGGATCGTCGATTTCCTGGAAAAACTGATCACCGAAAATACCGCGGTCGGATCACCTCACGGCGGCAAACCGGTACACCCGACACCGTTCACGCTTCACAAGGACACGGGCACCCGCCCCAGCCCCCGGGTTGAACTGGCGATGCAGTGGACCGAATCGACTCACGAGCACCTGCGTAGCTACGTTAACGGCATCACCACAAGTTCTGGCGGCACACATGAAAACGGATTGCGTGCGGGTGTGGGGAAGGCCATCCGAAATTACATCGACACCCACAAGCTGACCCCGAAAGGTGTCACGCTTACAGCCGACGATTTTCGCGAGGGATTGGTTGGGGTGCTGTCTGTCTTCGTTACCGATCCCCAGTTTCAAGGCCAAACCAAGGATCGGTTGAACAACCCCGAGGTACAAACGCAGATCGATTCGCTGTGCCGGCAAGCGCTAGAACACTGGTTAAATCAGCACCCGACCGCCGCCGAAGCCATTGTCGAACGGGTGACCCTGGCGGCCCGTGCACGAGAAGCGTCTCGTACCGCCCAGCTTCAGGTGGCTCGCAAGAGCGCTACTTCACAACGCATCAATCTGCCGGGCAAGCTTAGCGATTGCACCACCCCCGGTCGGGCTGACAGCGAGCTGTTTATTGTGGAGGGCGATTCAGCGGGCGGGTCGGCTAAACAAGGGCGCGACCGAACACACCAGGCGGTCTTGCCGCTGCGTGGGAAAGTGCTCAATACCGAACAAGCCACTCTCTCACGGGTGCTGGAGAATAAAGAGCTATCTGATCTGGTGACCGCCTTGGGCTGCGGGATAGGCAAAAATTTTGATCTGTCTAAGCTTCGCTATCAGCGGGTGATCCTCCTGGCCGACGCCGACTCAGACGGTCATCACATTACGACCTTGCTGTTGACTTTCTTGTATCGGCACTTACCGGAGCTGATCGCCTCTGGCAAGGTTTTTCTCGCACAGCCGCCGCTTTACCGCATTGACATCGGCAAAGAAACGCACTGGGCCGCGGACGACAACGACCGTCAACAGATCCTAAAAGAACAAAGCGGCGGACGAGCCAAGCCGCAGATCACACGGTTTAAGGGTTTGGGCGAGATGATGCCGTCGGCATTGTGGCAGACGACACTCAACCCAAAGACCAGACGTCAGCTTCGTGTGGAGATCATCGATCCCCATCGGACAGACCGTGTGATCAGTCAGCTGATGGGAAAAGACGCCTCGGCGAGGCTGCGATTCATCACCGAGCGTGCCGGCCAGACCGAAGAACTCGACCTTTAGATCGTCCGCACCATGGCCGGACATCGCCTGGCGGGCACAATTAAGGAATGAATGTGGCCTTATGGTACCGAGGTCTCGGATGAAAAATGCACGATGGGTATCAATCGCTCGTCAGCATCTTCTGTTCCACCGCCGCCGACACCCTAATCAATAGTTGCTGAGCTCGCTCGTCGTCGGGCTGGCGCCGCAGCGCCTCGCTATATGCTTCGGCCGCGTCGGCCAGCCGCCCGTCATGCTCAAGTGCAATGCCCCGAAGCAGCACCGGCACAGGATCATCGGACGCCAGCTCAGCGGCATGATCGAGATTCTCCAACGCGTGTTCGATCTGACCCTGCTTGGAGAACACCAATGCCGCCAACACATACGCATCGTGGCGCTCCGGTGCCAGTTTCTTCACACGGTTGGCCGCCAGCATCGCGCCGGCGGTATCGTGCTCGGACAACGCCAACTCGCCGAGCTTCAGCCAAGCCTCGGCGTCCATGGGATTGGCACGGGTAAGCTTGATATAGATCGCCTTGCCGTCGTCAGGCCGACCCGCCTCGACATAAGCTTCCGCCAACGCCCTGGATAGGCTCTTACGATCAACGACACCTGAATCTTGAGACAACTGTTCCAGACGCCTCACCGCCTGACGGACCTTGCCGGCTTTCAGCAGTGTCAACGCCAGCTGCTCTTGAATCTGGCGATCGTCCGGTCTGATCAAAACAGCCTGTTGGAAGTACTTCACCGCCCTTCCGTACTGCTTGCGCATAAGGTAAAGCTCGCCAATCGCCACGCGCACGCCAGCGTTCATATCAAAATAGGCCATTTTTTCCGTCAGCAAACTCATCGCCTCGTCAACGCGATCCAATACCACCAGCATCTCACTCATCGCCAGCAGGTAACCGGCGTTGTCTGGTTCTATTTCATAGGCCCGACGGTAAAAAATCAGAGCCGCGTCGTGCTGGGCCCATCGTTGCATCACGATGCCTTGGAAATAGTGCGCCTGTGCGTGCTGCTCGTCCAACTCAATGGCCATCTTAAAACGGTGGTAACCACGTTCGAGCTGCCCGCGTTCGACCGCGACGCGACCGGCCAACGTGTAAAGTTGCGCGTTCGCAGCATCGACCTTGATCGCCTCGGCGAGTGACTTTTCGGCCTGCTCCAGATCGCCGGCTTCAAACTGCTGCTGGGCCATTTGCAGGATGAGGGTCGACCGCATTGCCCGCCAGCGATTGTTGGCCGCGTTCATGTGCTTTTCATGATTCGACATACCGCAGCCGACGGTCCCGGCCACCAAGACACATGTGACCATCCACTTCGTGACAGACTGGGTGTTTGCGTACATATGTTCGTCTCCCTCGGACGGTCCACAACAGTGACCTTTCGTCCACACAAAACGCTTGTGGAGTTATTCCCCCCCATTCTGTTCACGGCGCTCTGACGACGGCAGCCATTCCACCACCGCATTGAATGGGTCTGTCGACGGGACCCGATCCGATGGGAACCGGAACCGCTCATTTTCTTCTGCGGTGTCGCCATTCAGGTCATGCTCGATATCCAACTGTCCCTCTTCAAAGTCTGGTTCGGACCAAGATGATTCGTCTTCCCAGGCTGGATCATCCTCTAAGCCGTGTTCGTCCAAGCCAAAGCCCAGATCATCAGAAAACTCGTCATCTATTTCCGGAGTGACGACCTCGTCGCGCCGAGATGACAAGTCGTCCATTGTTGTGATGAAATCCGGATCGTCGTCAAACACATGGTCGTCCATATCGAATTCAACGTCGTCTTCTAAGGCGTTGTCGATGGCGGGAATGGCGTCGGCAGATTGGTCTTCGAGATCAATGGTATCTGCCGCGGGCGAGCGAGCGTCACTGCCATTGATCTGTGGCGTGATTTGGTCGCCCTGCGGATCGGACTCATCGGATTCGACCACGTCGAACCACTTATCTTGCGAATCGATATCTTCGTCAATCATATCCGTGAATCCGTCATCGTCTTCAAATCCAAACTCATCCGTGTCACGTTCGACACCGTTGTCGACTTGCGTATCCTGATCGGCGGGCGTGAAGCTGGGCAGCGATCCTGCGTCGGCGGCGACGTCCGGTTCACTGTCCGGTTGCCGGACGGTGACCGCCTGGACGGGTCGGACACCGCCACGTGGATCTTGGGGCAGTTTTTTGACATCAAAGAAGTTCTCCAGCCAAGGCCGTGCCTCTGACTGGGCCGGAGCGGTGATCCCCGCGTCGTACGGGGGTTCTGAACCCGCCTGTGAACCGTTCCATACGGTGTCATGCGTATCAGTGGTCACATCGCTCTGATCATTTTCACTTTCAGTGGAGGAGTCGTCTTGAGACGACAAAGCGCTCTGGTCGGCAGATTCATCAGGCGATAAGATCTGACCCGACGGTTCTAAGTCAGACGGTGCCGAATCATCCGGGGGCGTGACCGACCCGGTGTCCTCCGGCAACGCAGGGCCAATCGCGCCGTGAATGACCTGGTCCACGGCTTCGTTGAGGATACTGAGGTTGGTCGACACGTAGGCTTGTTGACCGGTAAGTTTTTCCTTTAACCGAATCCCCTCTATCGCCTGCGGGTTCAGTGCCAAGGCCATGTTGACTGTCCACAAAGCCTTTTCAAACTCGCCCTGATCGTACAACTGTTGCGCGTCACGGATATGCGCTGTAATCAGCTTCGTACGAGACCACGGCAGCAGGCCCTCACGACCACCCAGCCGAGCCGATTCAATGCCGCCTGCAACACGGTCGCCCATATCGCCCAACGCTTTATCCTTCATAATGGTTGGGGTGATCAGAAAAATGACCTCGTTTCGTGCAACCTTGTCGTCTTGACCTTTGAACATCACACCGAGAACCGGAATATCACCAAGCCCCGGCACCTGCCGCCGCGACACTTCGGTGTCTTCCTTGAACAACCCGCCCAACACCACCGTCTGGCCGTTGTGGACCACCACATTGGTGGTTACCTCTTGATTGGTTGTTTCCGGCACAACAAAGCTGCCCACGGTTCGATTGGTGTTCCCGTCAGACACCGATGGTCGAAGCTCAAGGCGGATAAAACCGTCATCGCTGACAAACGGCCGCAGTGTCAGCTGGGTGCCGATCTCTAGAAACTCCACGGTCTGGGTGGTGGACGTATCGGTCGCGGTGCTGCTGAGGTATCCGAGCTTCTCGCCGACCAACAGATCGGCCTTCTGGCGATTGAGCACCAAAAGCTTGGGATTGGCGATCACCGTCGTATCTGTCACGGAGTCCAGCGCTCGGATAAAGGCGGCCACCGTGTCGGTGACCACGCCGATTCGGACTCCCGAATCCCCGGCACGGGTATTACCCACTGTGGTTTCAAAGGCTTTGTATTGACCCCGAGCTGACGATACTTGTGGATTGGGACCGTTGGTAAACACATCCTCGATAATCCCGATGGGATCGAGGAACTTGTTAATTGCAAAGTCCGTGAGCACCGACAGGTCCACACCGAACGATGTGTCCTCGGAGAGGCGAGCCTGCAAAATCGTCGCCTCGACCAATACCTGTTGTGGTCGCTTGTCCAGCTCTTGAAGGACGTTGACAATCTCATCTACGTTTTCTGCGTAATCGTAGATGATCAGCGTATCTGTGTGAGCAAAACTGTTGGCCCCACCGTCGCCGATACTCGGTTGGAACCCCGCCGAAACATCGCCACTGACCGACACCGAACCGGCCGGTGATAACAGCGGTGTGACAAAGGCGGACGCGTCTGCCGCTGGGATGTAGTTTAGACGAACGATGCGGTGGGTGATCTTGCGCTGAGCTTCTTCGATCGACTGCAGCTCGGTCGCGGTATACACAAAGATCAGGTTGCCTTTTTCCTGGTAGCCAAAACCATTGGTATGTAAGATCGCGTCTAGCGCCTCGTAAAAATCGACCCCATAAAGATCTGCTGAAATGGAACCGGCCACATTGCGGCTGGCGATAATGTTGCGCTGTGATTGCAGGCTCAACAGCTGGAGCACCTGGGCAATCTCTAGGTCTTTGACATGAAGATCCACCTGACCGAAAGACCCAACCTTGATCTCCTGATCAGATGGGTCGTCGTGATCAGCTGTCTGGTCATCAAACAGACCCGCTTGTTCGGGCACCAGATCCAATCCTTCTGCCCTGACGACCCCAGCGGCACAGATCCAAACCATCGCCACACACCACACCAGTGACCTGGTGGATTGCGCCTTGAGCTGATGCTCTGCCATCCTGAGCCTCCTACTGGTCCGGGATGCACCCTTATGCCGCTGAAGATTGAACTCTGCGGCGGATCACACCTCGGGATAGGTACAGATACACCCTGATTTTTCTGTACCTTCGGCATTATCGGTTTATTTTTCACTTGACTTTTCGCAGATCATTAATACCCCTGGATCGTTGCACGATCTCCGCAACAACAATAGACAATCGGACCTTGTCACAGATCACAGACACGCCATGCGCAGTGATAACCAGCCAATATGAGGGCTACGGTTCCGATAAACCAGACATGATCGACTTGAATTAATGGTCAAACGGCAGTCGGCGGCATCACGGGTAAGGTCGATGGTCCCGGGAAATGTGAAGGGCCTTTGGCGTTGAGCAAATGTGAAATAGCTCTTTGGATTTCACGGAGGCGTCACGGGACTCACGGTGACTCGACCGGTAAACGGCGATATGACAATCCTGTACGTGGTGCCGCCGGCGACCAGGTCAAGTGAACCTCCGTTCGTGGGCGCTCCCAGTGGATCAAATTCCAATATCTGTGTACCGCCAATATTGATGTTCTGCAGCGTGACCCCTGCAAAGCGATTGTCACCGGCAAAATCGATGACGTAATTGGCCGTGCCCGTCCCTCCCGCTCGCAAACCGATGTTCAACGTTGTCCCACCATTATCAGTCAATCGGTAGCGGTTGAACGCAGGTTCAAAAACCACACGTCGGGTTGTTTGGCTTGCAATGGCATCATTTTGGGCGATGAGAATGTCCGCAATGACCATGCGAGCAGCGGCCTGGACTCCCAGTGTGCCCGGCCGAATGATTGCGGGCGCGACGATCGCCCCAGCGATCCCCAGGATGACCACCACCACCAACACCTCAACCAGTGTAAAGGCTCGCCGTGTCCTACGATCGGCTGATAGCGGCATCGGATGTGCTCCCCTCGGTCGACCGTTAATGGTTGTTTTCTGGCGCAGCCTCTAGTTTGACCCGGGCTTGCCCTGACCTAAACAGGTTGTGCAACGCTTCGATCTTCTGTGAAAGTTGCTTGAGTTGGTCAACAATCTGCTGGCGCTGCTGACCGGCGTTGGGAATCCCGACGGCATAAGCGGGCTTGGCCAACGGCCCTGCCGATCCGCCGCTCCATAGCGTCCATAGCGTCAGCGCACACAAGACGACCAGCACGGTCAATACGGCATTGAGGTACCTCAGTGATCCCATCGCACATCTCCTTTCCATTCCACGGCCGCGGGTGACATTAATAATCGGTGTATTTGGCACCCCGGATATCGGTCCCAGACGTGTTCGCCGCAATGGTGCCGGTTGCCGGTTGATACACCCATCCCTGATCGCCGGTGGCTGTGGGAATCTGTTCCGTCGGTTTCATAAAGCGGATGTGCTTCTTTTTTGTTAGCGGGTTCTTGGGCACACCGGACAAATAGGGACCAAACCTAAATTCTTCACTGGGCGCGTTCGATGTATCACCAGCCTGGTTGGTAAACCGAGTCATCTGAGCAACAAACGCCTGGTGCGTGGGCATCATGGCGGTGTTGCCACCGGGATATCCGGGCGCCACACCACCGTGCTGAGCCTGGTAAATCAAGATCTGCGTCCGCAGCATGCCAAGATGGTCTCGTAAAGTTTGTTCCTGATCCGCCTGAGCCGCCTTGGTTAACCGCGGTACCACAAGCAACATCAACAGGCCCAAGATGATCACGACGACGGTAATCTCGGCGATGGAGAAACCCCTAGACGAGGCCGCCCGCATACCGCCGGTGAAAAACCCGTCACCCAATCTTTGATCTTCTGATTTCATGTTCAGCATCCCTGGACCAGATGCCATCCCAGCCAATGGGGCCACAAGAAGCGATCGACCAACGGAAAAAGCTCACCCCGACCCTACGGCCGGGGTGAGCGAAATTGATCAGGAAAGAAAATCAGTTATAGGTCGACGCATCGCCGTCTACGGCATCTGTATTAATGTCGACCTCGGTCGCCTTGTCTACTTGCAGCGACGCACGGATCTCACCAGACGTCGAGTTGTAAACCCAGCCAACCCCGGCCGCCGCATTCGGTAGTACAGGCGGATCGTCGTCATTTGCCGCCAAAAGGTTGCCGTTGCCGCCTGCGGTAAAGGGGTTCACCGGCGCTTTCTGCATATAAGGACCAAAGGTGTTAGCACCGCCACCGGGCGTCAACGTACCGTCCACCAGAGTTGGTGTAATGAGGGCACCAAATCCTGCCATATTTGCAGCAGTCGGGTATTCGCCATTGTGCTGCAACTGGTAGAGCTCAAGCTGACTGCGAATTGACTGTAGCTGCGTAACCAGGCTGCTGCCTTTGGCGGTTTCACTAGCGCTGGTGAACTGAGGGATCACGATGGCGGCCAGAATGCCTAAGATCACCACCACAATCAAAATTTCGACGAGCGTAAACCCGTGGTCTGAGCGTTTACGTGACATCATTATAATTCTCCCAAATAGATACGACCCAACCCTTTTCGAACGCGGATCCACACGAACCCGGCACACTATTCTGCCAACACTGCCCAACGGGCGGCGCCCGTCCGGTCACTACGGTTTTTCAATCGTCCACATGGTCGGAAGACTTAATCGTGTCGCCCGTATCGACCATCAGTCTTTCAGATCAGCCCGTGATTTCGGCCTTATGAAACAGTCAAACGATATAAGGCGTCCGTGGGCAACACACGCCGCTGTTCTGAGACCAAAAATGGAAAGGGTTGATTTACCCAGGCCCTACAGGCGTCACCAGCCGCATCGAAGGGAAAGTGGTCCTTTGTCGCGGCGGCGGCAAACGATGGCCAAACAGGTGGCTCATTCGTCGGGGGCCAGCACCGCCATGAACGCCTCTTGGGGAATATCAACCGTCCCGACGCGTTTCATGCGCTTCTTGCCCTCTTTCTGCTTCTCCAGAAGCTTACGCTTCCGCGTCACATCCCCGCCATAGCATTTGGCAGTGACGTTTTTGCCCATACTCTTGATGGTTTCACGGGCGATCACTTTGCCACCCACTGCCGCTTGCAGCGGGATTTCAAACAGGTGGCGCTCGATTTCTTTTTTCAAGCGAATCAGCAGTGACCGGCCACGCTGTTCGGCCCTGTTCTTGTGCACAATGACCGATAGGGCGTCGACCTTCTGACCGTTGACCAGAATATCCATCCTGACCAGACGATCGGCCCTGAAGCCCTGCAGGCTGTAGTCCATCGTACCGTAGCCGCGGCTGACAGACTTTAGCTTGTCATAAAAGTCGAAAATGATCTCCGCCAATGGCAGTTCATACACAAGAATCTGTCGCCCTTCACCCAAATATTGCTGCTTCTTGTAGACGCCCCGACGGGCTTCGCACAGCTTCATCAGTTCGCCGATCGAGGTGTTGGGTGTGATGATCTCCACTTGCACAATGGGCTCGCGGATCTGATCGATCTGCGAGGGGTCAGGCAAGTCCGATGGATTGGTGATCTTGGTCACCGTGCCGCTGGTCATCGCGATCTCGTACGTCACCGTGGGCGCGGTCTGAATGACCTGCACCTTGCCCTCGCGTTCCAGTCGCTCCTGGACAATGTCCATATGCAACATGCCCAAAAAGCCGCATCGGAATCCGAATCCCAACGCATCGCTGGACCGAGCGGCATACGTAAAACTCGCGTCATTCAGGTGCAACCGATCCATTGCATCCCTCAACTGGTCAAACTGGGTGTCACCAGCGGGATAGAAGTCGCAAAACACCATTTGTTGGGGTGGGCGATAACCCGACAGCGGTTGTGCCGCAGGATCCTGATCGAGTGTGATCGTGTCACCGATATTCACATCGTCAAGGGTTTTGATCGACGCGACCAAGTACCCAACTTCCCCGGCGGTCAATGGCCGTTTCATGGGCGTCATCTTGGGCGTAAACTTTCCCAGCTCCGTGATGACATAAGCTCGGCCAGTCCCCATCATGCGGATCTTCTGGCCGACTGCCAGGCTACCATTGAACACCCGAACGTAGACGATCACGCCTCGGTAGTCGTCATATACACTGTCAAAGATCAGTGACTGAGATTGCTGCTGCCGATCACCTTCAGGGGCCGGTAAGCGAACACAGATTGCCTCAAGTAGCTGGTCGACCCCCTTGCCTGACTTGGCCGAACAATAAAGGCAATCTTCAGCGGCCAACCCCAGGACCTGCTCGATTTCCATCGCCACTTCTTCTGGCCGAGCCGAGGGTAGGTCCACCTTGTTGATCACGGGGATCATCTCCAAGCCCGCATCGGCAGCCAGGTACGCGTTGGCGACCGTTTGGGCCTGAACGCCCTGGGTGGCGTCCACCACCAGCACCGCACCCTCGCACGCGGCCAGTGCGCGACTCACCTCATAGTGAAAATCGACGTGTCCCGGAGTGTCGATCAGGTTGAGCAGAAACTCCTTTTCAGATCTCTGATGCACCTGTCGCTGCATCGAAGGATCGTCCGGATCGGCACCGCCGGACCTTTGCCGATAAACCAAACTCACAGCTGAAGCTTTGATGGTAATACCACGCTCGCGCTCCAGGTCCATGCCGTCGAGCAGTTGATCACGCATGTCGCGATGGTTGATCGCGCCCGTTCGCTGGAGCATGCGATCGGCGAGGGTGCTCTTCCCGTGGTCGATGTGAGCGATGATGCAAAAGTTGCGGATGTTCATAACCGTCGGCGGCGTATTGTATCGGATGTTTTGACCACCGTCGGCCCCCGCTCTTTAAGTCGTTTCCTATTCGTCCATAAGAAGGCCAGCGCACCGCAAATGTCGCCACCGGTCCAATCCAAAAGCCATGGTCTACCCAGGGATGATCGGCGTGTTAAGCTGTGGCGATCGGCCAACCAACGCAAAATGGCCGATCGAGGGAGCAACCGGTGGCTGGGCAGATCATCAATCGAGGCGATGGGAACAAGCCTCTACAAACAAAGCAGATCGCTTCGACCCTCCTGCAGCGGCGTAAATGGGTCTGTGTAGCCCTCTGTGGCCTCTATCTGCTGTCGTACAACGGTCAGTGGCGCATCACACCCGACAGCGCCAACTATCTGATCGCCGCCAAAACTTTCGCCCAAGAGGGCCGGCTGGGCCACCCGTTAAACGTAGAAGATTATGTCGGTCCCGGTTTTCCTCTCATGATGGGGTACCTGATCCGTCTCTTCGGGCCAGAGGCGTTCTGGGCCTTTGACCTAGCATTGATGGTATTGGTCCCGGTCAATTTGGCACTGGTCTATTGGCTTATCAGGTTGTACGACGATCAAGCGACGGCGGTGGTGGTCACATCGCTGACGGCAATAACACATCTTTTTTTCAGTCACTCGTTCTATCTCCTTGCCGACTGGCCTTTTGTTACTGGGGTCTTGTTGTACCTCGTTGGTGTGGGCTACCTGGAAAACCGTGTCGAACGCTGGAGGGTATGGGGCCTGCTGATCCTCGTTGGCCTGACGGTCATGGCCTGTTTACGCAGCGTATTTTTTGTCCTTCCGCTGGCAACCCTGATTGGGCTATCGGTTGACTGGATCCAACAGCGGCAGTTCACCCGGTTTGCCTGGATGGCCGCCGTCTTGACTGTCACAACGGCTGTGTTTTCCCTCTTGATTCCGTGGTCTGTTTTCGACTGGATGCACGGTGACGTGCTACTCATGTCCCAATCACTGATCGAACGTCTGCCAGAAACGCTTGGCCGGGTCGCTAGCCACGGCTGGTGGGCGTTTTTCGGCCGGGCGTTCCCGAGAGCGTCTTTTGGCGTGGACTTGGGGCCTTGGCCGAACTTCGCTCTATCGGTCCTGCTGCTGGCGGCACTGTGGCGACTCGTAAGGATCAATGTCATTTGGGCGGTCACCACCATGGGCTTCATGGCACAAACACTGTTGTTTTTTAACAGTCGACGGTATTTGCTGCCCGTGACACCACTGCTGGTGTATGCGTTGTGGAACCTGTTGTGCACGATCGATCGTTGGCCGGCTGCTCGGGCGTCACAGCGCCGTCGATGCGACGGGCTCGTGACGGGTGTGTTTTGGTTTTGGGTCACGGCAAACCTGATCAAAATCGCTGGTTTTACGCTGGAACAGCGGGCCCAGCCTTTTCTAGACCACTACGGCCGACACCGCTATCAGGGATTCGTCCAGGCATGCGAGTTGGTCCGACAACACACGCCCGGCCATAGCCTGGTCGTGACAAAGCGAAAGTGGACAGCGCCACTGACATACCTGACAGACCGGCTTTCCGTTGACGACCCCACACGAGCTGGCGCCCACCAGCATCCCGTCTTCGCCGTGCTGTCTTGCGGTGACACCGAATTGGCGTCGCTAGAACTGAAAGGATGGCACGTTGAGCGACAGAAGAAGATACCCATCAGTCCGTCGGGGCCAGACGACCTGTGGCTAGCCCCGGTCCGTCACGCCGTAGGGCCCCAACTGGATTAGCACGACCGGTCTGGCCGCCATCGGCACGGCCTATTTTTCACGCGGGCGTGGCATACCAACGATCGTCGTAGGCCCCATGCGGGTGTTCTTCGTTGTCGTCGTATGGGGGTAAAATATCGCTGACCTCGCTTGCGGCGATCTGTGACGATCGGTCGATACCCGCCGCCTGGTCGCGGTCGCTGCGATCGATCGCCACCCCGACAACCACTTGCATAAAACGCTTCAATAAAACAAACACTTTTACGTCGGTATCGGAGGGTTTGTGGGTCCGAAAAAACCGGGTAGGATAATGACCATACATGTCCAGCGGCGTTTTGGGCCAGGAGGGCACCCCGAGTCAACACCGGCCAAGTAAGCTGCCGCTGTGACCGGCCTGTGCCGATTCATCAGTGACATTGCCGATCCGGTCGGTGACCACACGATATGAATATCGCCTTCGTTCATGAGTGGATCACCTCGTATGCCGGATCAGAAAAGGTGCTCGCCGCCGCGGCGGCGCTCTATCCCGACTCACCGATCTACCTCACCATTCATGATGAGCGTTACACCCGCGGGACACCGCTGGAACGCCATCCGCTGCATACTTCGTTTCTCCAGCGTCTGCCCTTGGCCCGCACGAAGCATCACCTTTACCTGCCGCTGATGCCCTACGCGGTGGAACAACACGATCTGTCGGCACACGATGTGGTGGTGTCGTCGAGCCACGCGGTCGCCAAGGGTGTCCTAACACGATCTGACCAATTGCACATCAGTTATATCCATACACCCATGCGCTATGCGTGGGATATGTACTTGGGCTACGAAGGGCAGGGTGGGCGCGGACGAGGTCTAGCTGGTTGGGCGGCCCGATTGGCATTACACTACTTGCGCCTTTGGGACCGGATGTCGGTAGACCGTGCTGATATCTTGGTCGCCAACTCGCGGTACGTCGCCCGTCGGATCCGGAAAGTTTATCGCCGGCGAGCCCGGGTGATCTACCCACCGGTCAATGTCGACCGTTTCCGGCCCGACCGCCAGCGTGATGACTTCTATCTTGTGGTTTCTCGGCTGGTACGGTACAAGCGGGTCAACATGATCGTCGAAGCTTTTCGTCGGCTGGGCAAGCCGCTGGTGGTGATCGGAACAGGGCCTGAAGAACGAGAGCTACGCCGTCTTGCAAGTCCCACGGTACGATTTCTTGCAGATGCCGATGACCAGACCGTGACGGATCACATGGAAAGGTGTCGAGCCTACGTCATGGCGGCTGATGAAGACTTTGGTATAGCTGCAGTCGAAGCACAAGCCGCTGGCGCTCCGGTGGTGGCGTTTGATCAAGGTGGCGCGCGTGAGACGGTGATCAATGGCAAAACCGGCGTACTCTTTGCTGGAAATCATGTTGAGGGTCTATGCCAAGCCGTTAAGTCCTTAGAAGCACACTTGTCCAGAATACAACCCGAGGAGGTGCGACGTCAGGCCGAACGATTTTCAGAACCACGGTTCAAACAAGAGATCGGATCACTGATTGATCGGGCATGGTCACGGTTTTCGACGACCGGAAACACATGACACAGGCAATACTTAAGGACACGACGCAGCCAGCCGACACGGCGTGCCCGCCGAGGGACACCCCGGTTGTCGTGCGACCTCCTGCGCTGGTCAGGTTTTTGCAGACACAAGCCACCGCTGGCACGCGTATCGAAGTCCGGGCTCGACCCTGGCGAACCGCTGCGGTGCTCGTTGCATCGGACCTGGCGGCCCTGCTTGGGGCCGTGGCATTGGCCGGTTGGTTACAGCTGCTGATCGCGGGCCAGGCCGATCCGTCATGGCTGCTGCGCTTTTCCCTGCTGCCGCTGCTGTTTTTGATGATTTACGCCAGTGCAGGACTGTACCCGGCCATCCCGCTATCACCACCGGATGAGCTGCGTCGACTGACCCTGATCACGACAACTGTCTACGTCAGTGCAGTGGTCGCCTTGTCACTGGCTGCGACGGCTACCCACCCGGCCCCCTGGATTTTCTTGAGTCTGAGCTGGGGATTGTCTCTGGTCATGGTGCCACTACTTCGCGCGGTCGTGCGCCAGATCTGGTCATCCCGCCCTTGGTGGGGCTGTCCCGCGGTGCTTCTTGGCGGCGGCTCGGTCACCGAGTCGATTGTTCGCACATTGGTGAGGCACCCGAAAATCGGTCTCAAGCCCGTTGCGGTCATCGGTGACAGCCATGGACAACCATCGAGCATCTTAGGCGTACCTATCATCGGTCGACTCTATAGGGTTCGCCAGTACGCCCGACAATACCGCATCCCCTACGCAATCATCCCGATGTCAGAGATGCGTGACCGCCGAACCGCCATGATCATCCGCCGGTTCAGCCGGCTGTTTAAGCACGTGATGATCATCCCACCGATTACGCACTTTTCGTCGCTATGGATTTCGCCGGTGGATCTGGGTGGGCTTCTCGGCTTGGAGTCGAGGTATCGCCTGCTGGATCCAGGCCGTCAAACGATCAAACGCATCTTGGATCTGACACTGATCATCATTGGCGCACCTCTGTGGTTGCCATGCATGGTCGCGATCGCGGTGGCGATCAAGCTGGACTCAAAGGGACCAGCCTTTTTTAGCCAGCGACGTCCGGGATTGGGAGGAAAGGAGTTTCAAATCGTCAAGTTCCGCACGATGGTCAACGGCGCTCACGATGCCTTGAAGTCGTGTCTCGATGAAACCCCCGAACATCGAAAGGAATGGACTCGAACAGGCAAGCTGCGGCACGATCCACGCGTGACGCTTGTGGGACGGTTCCTCCGAAGAACCAGTCTCGATGAGCTTCCGCAATTATGGAATGTCATCCGAGGCGATATGAGTCTTGTCGGTCCTCGCCCCATCCTCTACGAACAGCAAGAAGGCTACCGGAATGGGTGGACCCTGTACATGCGTGTCCGGCCGGGCATTACCGGCGCTTGGCAGGTTTCTGGTCGCAATGACTTAACCATTGCCCAACGCATCCACCTGGACACGTATTACGTGCGGAACTGGTCCATTTGGCTAGATATTTACTATCTCTCCCGAACGGCCTCGACTGTGCTGCGTGCTCGAGGCGCTTATTAACCGCCCGGTGATCTGGCCGTGCGCTGCCGGAACCGCCCCGGTTTCGTACCGCAACAACCCCAGGCGATACCCCCAATCATACAGAGCCGATACGCCCAAATAGGTTAGGCTCGCCCATCGATGGGGCCAGCTTGCGATCAATGACGGCGCGATGTGCTTGCGGATGCGCTCGAACTCGTGTTTGCCGGTGGTGTCGCGGGCGGCCAGGCTTTTCTGAGCAGGGTGCGTGGTGAACGCACCGAGAAAACGAGGTATACGGACAAACTTTGCACCCGCCTGATGAAAACGAATGATCAAATCCCAATCCAGTGCAAAGCGGAAGCTGGTGTCGATCCCTCCCACACGGTCCCAGATCGATCGACGCCAGAACAGCGTTTCCTGTGGCACAAAGTCGCGCCAGGTGATTCCTGACCAGTGATGCCGGGGCAACACCCATCGTCCCACCTGCCTCCCCTGGGCATCCACGACGATACGGTGGCCGTAAACCACATCGACGTCACGGTGATCCCTGAAAAATTCGCCAACAGTTTTCAGGGCACCGGGCAATAGCATGTCGTCAGAATTAAGCCAACCCATGACTGGCGCATCGGTCCGGGTGAATCCACGAACAATGGCCTGAGCCTGACCGTCGTCAGACGAACAGGACCAAGCGTGGAGCTGCTTGGCGTAGCGCTTGATGATCGCAACAGAATCGTCGGTTGAGCCGCCGTCCTGTACAACATACTGTAGACGGGGATACCGTTGGCTTAGGACGCTGCGGATCGTATTGTCCAGAAACGCCCCCTGTTGGTACGAGGGTGTCACCATGGCAATGCCAGGAAGGTGGCTACCTGCTTGCGACGGTACTGGCTTGTAGGGTAGTACACACGGACTGTGAGAGGTGACGGTGTATTGTTGCGGAGCGTACTGGGTGAATTCCCCCAATCGAACACCCAGTGGGGTCAGGTAGCGCCTGATCCGTCGTAGCGTGAAATGGGACTGCGTCACGAGGATTAGTTTACCGATGATCTGCCTCGAATGCGGACATGTATCAAAAATAAGTTCTCGAGGGACGCTGACAGGGGCAAATTGATGGTCCGATCAGACCGAACAATCACGCTAGTCCACCTGGGCGACGTCACCGGCGGCGCAGGACGCGCTGCGACGCGACTATACCAAGGACTGCGCCTGGTCGATCCGTCCGTCCAGTTCGCCGTACCCGCAGCCATGAGGGAGACTATTGAAGACGCACAGGTGCTCGGATCGAGACGGGCGTGGTGGTGGCGGGTGCGCCAACAGGTCGATCGATTGCCCACCCGTCTGCTACCCCGGGAGGAGCGCTACGGGTTAACGCGGCTGTCGCTACCTGGCGGCGCAGCTCGCTCCTTGCTGCGTCTGCGTGCGGACCTGATCCACTTTCATTTCTTGGGACATGGGAGCATGCGGCTCGAATCGATGCTGCGGTTGCGCAGACCGATCGTGTGGACGCTACACGACCAGTGGCTGATGTCGTGCGGACACCACTACGCCAATGCGGCGGCTGTCGAGCGAGGGGTCTACCGGCGTCATCTCGCCAGGAAGCACAGGGTGATCGCGGCGCTGAAACCGACACTGATCGCACCGAGTCGTTGGATCGGCCGGGAAGCGTCGTCGAGCCAGGTGCTACGCAGCTGCCGGGTGGAAGTGATTCCCAACGGCATCGACACGGACCTGTGGCGGCCAATGGACAAAACAGCATGCCGCGTGGGGCTGGGGCTTCCACGAGATGTGACCATGGTCGCTGCCGGCGCCCTCGGATTGACGACCGAACGACGCAAGGGTTGGGACCTCTTCTGTTGTGCTATGACCAAATTGGTGCAACGCGTCGCCAAGACCTCTTTGGCCGTCGTGGTGTTCGGATCAGAACAGGCGCCCAAGCCAGGTTCGATCCCGTGCCGGGTGATTCATCTTGGACGCTTGGGCCATCACGAACAGCTGCGACGCGTGTACGGCGCGGCGGATGTGTTCGTCTGTCCATCGGTACAAGAAAACCTGCCCAATATGGTCATGGAAGCGGCGGCGTGTGGCGTCCCGGTGGCGGCCTTCGACACCGGCGGGTTACCGGATCTGATTGAGCACAAGGTCACAGGCGTGCTCACCACATGCGGGGACGCGGACGCACTTGCCGATGGCGTAGCGTGGTTGCTCAGAGACACAGATCGACGCCGTACAATTGGCGAGTGTGCGAGAAAGAAGATCTGCCGTTCATTCGAAATCGGTGACGTGGTGCGTCGACATGTAGCACTCTATGATGAGCTGCTAGGGAGCAGTGTCCATGACGGGTATGACACAAACGGGTCACACGACGGGGAGACCGATCGCTGGGGAGAACAGTCGTACGTCACCGGTGACACTGTTCACCATTCCTAAGCGATTTACCGGCCACACGGCCGTGATCCAAACCAATGCGATCATGAGCTGGTTGCGCCTGATGCAACCGGTCGAAGTCTTTCTTTGCGGCCGCGATGCGGGTGTCAGGGAGATCGCGGGGCGAATCAGCGCACGGCATCTAACGGACATCAAACTTAGCGAGCACGGTACACCGCTGGTGTCCGACGCGTTCGAAAAAGTACTGGCCCATGCAGTCACCCCTTGGGTCTGCTACCTCAACGCAGACATCATGCTGACCAGTGATCTGGCCAGCGCTGTTGGCCGGCTCAAGTCCGATCGCCCCACGCTGATCGTCGGGCAGCGTACCGACACCGACGTCAAAGACTCAATCAACTTTGATGCTGCAGACGCCGAGTATCGATTACGCCGTCTCGCGGCACAGCGCGGTACGTTGTCGTATGCCAATGCGATCGACTACTTCTGCTTTACACCCGGCTGCTGGTTAGACAATCTGCCGCCGTTTATTGTCGGCCGACCCGGGTGGGACAACTGGTTTATCTACAATGCCATCCGACACCATGTGAGGGTGGTCGACGCGACAACCGATGTCCTAGCGGTTCATCAAAACCACGGTTATGGCCATGTCCCCCAGGCTTCCGGCCATGCGTGGGAAGGCCCGGAAGCGGATCACAATCGGAGTCAGATCGTTTCACCCTACCACTACTTCACGATCAATGACGCGTCGCACCAACTGATTCGTGGCAGAGTACGCCCAGCGGTGGCAATCAGGTACCTGCGTTCACGGTTTCAGCGATGGTATCCGCAATCGCGATACCGACAGTGGCATCTAAACTCCCATCGCCGGCTGCGATGGACGATGGGAGCAGCCAGGCGCCTACTTTACCATATGCTCATGTTCGGTATCTGGCTAGCGAGATACTATGTACTCGGTCCGATCAAGCGGTGTGTAACCAGACAACCGAGACGCGCCGGCGGGCGCCCCAAATGGATGTATGCCAGGTCTCGCGGGCTATGAGGCAATGCGATCTGGCAAGCGGGTCTGTCCCCCGCTAAGGTATGCTGGCAAGGGCATTGGCGCGTGTGATTTTGAATGACGACGTACCCCATACAAGAGCGATTGACCCGTTCACACCGTAAGGTTGTGTTCGGCGCCGAGCCAAACAGCACACAATATTGGCATGATATTTGGTCATATCGTTACCTGGCTTACAACCTGGCGTGGCGAGACATTGCGGTTCGGTATAAGCAAACCGTGCTGGGCATGCTGTGGGCGATAATTCGGCCATTGTCCACGATGCTCATTTTCACACTTGTGTTTTCACTGTTTGCGCGGATCCGCATCGAGACGGTGCCTTATGCGATCATGGTATTGTCGGGACTGATCTGCTATCAACTGATCAGTGCGGTACTAAGCGCCACGAGCATGAGCGTGATTGGCAATGGGAACCTGATTGCCAAGATCTATTTCCCACGGTTGCTGGTGCCTATCGGCACGGTGTTGTCGGCATTGGTCGACTTTGCGGTGGCCTTACTGGTTATGTTCGTGCTGATGGCATGTTTTAGAGTTGTGCCGACCTGGAGAGTCATACTGCTACCGGTCTTCTGCGTGATCAGCCTGCTGATGGCTTTCGGCGCCGGTTTATGGTTCGCGGCAGTCGCGGTTCGGTACCGAGACATCCTACACATCGTGCCGTTCTTGCTGCAACTGGCGATCTATCTTTCACCGGTCGGGTACCCACGGTCAATCGTCCCGGCATGGGCGCAGACCTGTTATGCACTTAATCCATTGGTAGGTGTGATCGATGGCTTCCGCTGGTCGTTGTTGGGGGCAGAGGCTTTCCCGTTAGACCCGCTTGCCACGTGGGTGTCCGTGGTGACGGCTGTGACGCTGACGTGGACCGGCGTGTTTTATTTTAGGCGCGTTGAGCATCTATTCGCCGATAGCCTCTGACAAGGTCGGTCGGCCCGGCGAGGGAATCGCATTGATGAGCGAATTGGCGATCCGGGTCGAAAACGTCGGCAAACGTTACACCATAGGCGATCTGCATCGGACGGTGGGCCAGGGTTGGTGGTCGTGGGTATGTCGCCGGAATGGTGAAGGCACGTCGACAAACTGTGACCGCGATCAACAGGAATTTTGGGCGCTGCGCGATGTGAATTTTGAGCTACCGTTTGGTGAGGTACTGGGCATCGTGGGTCGCAACGGCGCGGGGAAAAGCACATTGTTGAAGATCTTGTCACGGGTAACAGCTCCTACCACAGGGTGGGTGGAGCTGACTGGGCGAGTGGGCTCGTTGCTGGAAGTGGGGGTGGGCTTCCACCCAGACCTGTCGGGGCGGGAAAACGTGTATCTCAACGGCGCGGTGCTGGGGCTGACTCGTGGCGAGGTGCGAAAACGGTTCGACGAAATTGTTCACTTCGCAGAGATAGAAACCTTTATCGATACGCCCGTGAAACGTTATTCAACCGGGATGTATATGCGCCTGGCGTTTGCGGTCGCGGCGCACTTGGACACCGAGATTCTGATTGTGGACGAGGTGCTTGCGGTGGGTGACGTAGCGTTTCAGCGTAAATGCACAAAGCTGATGCGAGACGTTCGCCGGGATGGTCGGACGGTACTATTCGTTAGCCACTCTATGAGCGCCATTGCGGGCCTGTGCACGCAGGCCATGCTGATCGAAGAGGGACTGGTGACCTATCACGGGACGATGGAAGAAGCGGTCCGGCGGTATCTGTGCTTGGGGGTTGAACCGGAAGAGCGTGAGCTGCCGTTCGACCAACGGCGTGACCGGATCGGGGAGGGCCCTATCCGACTCGCAGCGATCGAGCTGCACGGTGATTCGGAAGGCCCAACGCGACGTCTGCGAGTGGGTAAGCCTGCTGAGTTTCATTTCTTGTACGAGATCCAAGACGGGGCGGCGATCGAAGATCTACTGGTGGGCTTCAACATCCGCACGACACTCGACGCACCGGTTCTGCATCACAACAACCGATTAACGCGGACGGACCTGGGCCGGCTTCCACGTCGGGGACGAATTGTTTTTCGGATGGAGAGCTTGCCGCTGGTGCCGGACGAATACGTGCTTTCTTACGCACTGATGCCAGATTGGGGCAGAGGGGGAAGGTATTACGATTGCATCAACCACGCCTTACAGTTCGCCGTGACGGGCGGAGATTATTACGGAACAGGTGAATTACCCATGACCGCCCACGCCACGACCGTGTGCGACGGACAATGGGAACTGGTAAAGGAATAGCATTGTCCATGCGACGATTGATTCGAGGACTGCGATCGAATCTTCCACCGATGCGTGAATCGGTCAACCACGCTGAAGACCTGATCGAGCGGCTAGCGTCCCATGTGCAAGCGACACCCGAAGCCTCTCAGCTATACCGACGTCTGCTTGACCATGTCCAACGCAGCGGAGTCGACCGTCTCGTGATGTTGCTGGATGTCTTGGAATCCCAACAAGGCCATCAACGCAGCCGGACGGTGCAAAAAGCGGTCGACGCAGCGGGCCATCCCCTGCCTTGGTTGACGTACCCCGCCATAGAGTACCTTGATCACCTGGACCTATCGGGGTGTCGGCTGCTGGAGACCGGGGCTGGGCAAGGAACACTCTATTGGGCTAGACGGGTGGCGCAGGTGATGGTCGTTGAGCACGATCCGGTATGGGGCCAACAGGTAAAATCAGCGTTGCCGGACAACGCAACGATCGTAATGGGCGATTCAGACGAGGTTTATTTACGGGCCGTATCCGAAGCACCCGGGCGCTTCCAGATCATCGTGATCGACGGCAAGCTGCGGCGCCGGTGTGCTGAAATAGCTCTTCCGAAACTAAGCGATACGGGAATGATCATCCTCGACAACGCCGAGTGGTACCCGAATACCGCAAAACTGCTACGTGAGGCTGGGCTGATTGAAGTGGACTTCCACGGTTTCGGACCGGTGGTTGACTTTAAATGGACGACATCACTGTTTCTAACGACCGACTTTAAGCCGCGGCCAAAGGACAGGTGCCATCCGCCGGTGGTCATTGGAGCACAGGCGAACGAGTGCGAAGACGATTAGACTACGCTCATGGATTCGGTAAAACACAGAATCGGGTGTAACGCCAGACGGCTGGCAGACCGGTTGGCGCCAGTACCTGCTCCTGCCCCACCTCCCCCCCCACCGCCTGAAGCGGGGCATCTGAAACGGTCTCTTAGCGTGGAGGGAGAAGATTTGTTGCTGGCATGCTTCTCGGCACGGCAAAAGTGTGGTCTCTATGTGGATGTAGGAGCCCACCATCCAATCCGGTTCTCCAACACATTTTTGCTGCACGAGCGTGGCTGGCGAGGGATCAACATCGACGCCGAAGTTGCAGGGATAGAGATGTTCGAAAAAATGCGACCTGGCGATATAAACGTACACGCCATGGTGTCGGACGTAACAGAACCACAGCCGTTTTACCGGTTTGAACAGGCAGCTCTGAATACCACCGATAGGTCGTGGTCCAAACGATACACCGAAGAAGGCAATGTCGTGGTCGGTGAACCGGTCACGATGACACCACGGCGGCTAAGCGATATCCTGGATAAATACCTTACCCCGGGTGAGATCATCGATGTACTTAACGTTGACGTCGAAGGATCCGAGGTACACGTGCTTCGGTCGATCGACTGGTCACGACACCGTCCCGGGATCGTTGCGATTGAGATTACCGATTGCCTGACGGTCAACGATGCACTGAACTCACCCACCGCGGTGGTGCTGGCTAATCACGGATACCATCTGATCGCCCGTACTTACTCAACGGCGATCTTCTGTGATCCAGAATATCTGCGTCAGTGGTACGCCTGTGATCTGCACCGGTCGGTCAGCGACCTAGATGTGGCCAAACGACGGGTTCGATTGGCACCCGAACCACTCCGGGTCATTCTAGGTGCTAGTGGGATACGGTATCACGGATGGTTGGATACGGATAAGGACGTACTGGATATCACGGACCCGGCGGCGTGGGAACGACTGTTTGGAGTGAGGCGTGCCGAGGCGCTTCTGGCCGAGCATGTGTTTGAACACTTACCCCAGGATGCACAGCGACCTTCGCTTGCGCTGTGCTTGGAATATCTCAAACCAGGCGGGCGGCTGCGCATCGCCGTTCCGGACGGCCACCGCAACGATGACGTTTATCGCCAAGCCAACGCTCCCCCCGCCGACGGACACACGGTGTTCTTTAATGCCGATACCATATCGGCATTGCTGGCCGCAACGGGATTCGAAGTGCGTCTGGTCGAATGGTTTGATGCCATGGGGGTATTCCACGCCCAACCGATGGATTTGGAGCATGGGCCGGTACGTCGGTCGGTGCGCTTCGATCACCAAGCCGAATTTCATCGCGTATTGGCCGACCGCGAAGTGTTTTATACTTCATTGATCGTCGATGCGATCAAACCAAGGTGACCGCCCCAGCGGGTGTCTGGGATCAAATAGGACGCGGTTCGATGTGTGGCATTGCGGGTGTGATCAGCAGTCGCCCACTGGCGACACCGGAGAGAGCTGCGGTCCCGGCGATGCTCCAGCGGATGCGTCACAGGGGTCCTGACGGCGAAGGTCGGTTTGATGACGGTCATCTGGCCATGGGGATGGTGCGCTTAAGCGTCATCGACTTGTCTGGCGGTCAGCAACCGTTATACAACGAAGATCGATCGCTGGTGCTGATCGCCAACGGTGAAATATACAACTACATCGAACTCCGCCGTGACCTGCTCAAGACCGGTCACCGGTTTGCTACAGGCAGTGACTGCGAAGTCATCCTTCATCTATACGAAGAACACGGCGATGACTGTGTAAACCACCTGAGAGGCATGTTCGCGTTTGCGCTTTGGGATAGCCAAGCAGGTCGTCTACTGCTGGTCCGAGATCGTCTTGGCGAGAAGCCGTTGTATCTTTTCGAGACCACCGACGGTTTGATATTCAGTTCCGAGCTGCGCAGTTTACTTGCCTCAGGATGCGTACCCTTCGAGCTCAATCCCGACGCGGTAAACCACTACTTTCACTACGCCTATCCTCCCGATCCCCTGTGCATGGTCACGGGAGTGCGCAAGCTCCCAGCGGGACACCGGTTGGTCGTCGACCTGGACCCTTGGCGGATCGATCAGGTGTGTTGGTGGCGATTCGATGATATTGCCCCAATCGACGACGATCCGTCCGAACGGATCCGCTCCGAGCTCGAGACCATCAGCCGCTTGATCATCCGCGCAGACGTACCCGTGGGGGTTGCCCTGAGCGGGGGTCTTGATTCTAGCCTGGTTGCTGCTCTTGCTGCTCGCCACTACGACGACCATCTGCACGCTTTCAGCGTCGGCTATCGCGGCCAGCACAAGTGCGATGAACGTCAAGCAGCGCGCCAATTGGCCGATCATCTGGGCATCCGCTTTCATAGCGTGGAAATCGACATCGACCAGATGCTCGACGACTTCCCTGTGTTGGTCGACGCACGCGACGACCCCATCGCTGACATCGCCGGCCAGGGCTACTATTCCGTCTGCCGAGCGGCACGTGAAGCGGGCGTGCCTGTACTGCTTCAGGGTCACGGTGGCGATGAGTTGTTCTGGGGCTATCCGTGGTCGGTTCAGGCAGTCCACGACACTCAACGCAAGCGGCAACTGCTCGATCGCCCGTGGCTCGGTCGACTGGCCTACGCCCGTGGCAAAACACTGAATCAGACCGGCGGTCGACTGACGTGGCTACGCAGTCTTGCCGGCGTTGGAGATATTCCCGCCCAGTTGCGGCGCGATCTTTCCAGCCCAGCGGATCAGATGATCTTCTACGACATCACGCCCGATTTTGATCGTGTCAGTCACACGATTTCAACCATTTATTCCGCTGAGTTCCGCCAGCGGCTCAATGGACACACACCGCACACGTTGTTTACCTTCCCCAAACCTTGGCCACGGGCCGATCTCCGCGTCACACGTCTGCTTATCGATATTTACCTGCGCGAAAACGGCATTGCCCAAGGAGATCGACTCAGTATGGCCAGCTCCGTTGAGTTGCGACTCCCTTTGGTAGACCATCGACTTGTCGAGACAGTGGTGGGTCTACGCAAAAAAGAACCTGACCACGAACGGCCCGCTAAATACCGACTGGCCGAGGCGATTCGCGGCATGGTTCCAGATTGGGTGCTCGATCGCCCGAAACGAGGTTTCTCACCGCCTACGCACGATTGGGTTAACGCACTGATACAGCGTTACGGCAGTCAGTTACGCAATGGCTACCTTGTCGAAACCGGTGTACTGCGTCCCGACGCCGCGGAAGCGCTGGTCGACGAAGGCATCTGTGGGTTCGAAATCATGCCACTGGTTTTCAAGGCATTGGTATTGGAAACATGGTGTCGTGCGATGGTCGAGCACGCGTCGATTCACGCCCATCTGCTATGATGCCACACAACCAATGGGAGCAACACCGCAATGCCCACCATGGATTGGCTTAAACAAGAGTTCTCTTACGGCTACTCAAGCGGGGCCGTCACAAGCCGGATGCCCAATCTGCGCCGTCGGCATGAAGAGAAGCAAATCGGTGGTTCGTATCGCCTTTTTTTCAAGCAGCAGGTCCAGCCCCGGCTCAGACCGGCCGACAAGGTGATTGAGTTAGGCCCTGGCCGTGGCTCGTGGAGCCGGGCGCTGCTCCGTTGCATCCCTCAAGGCGAACTGCACGTGTGTGATTTTCAAGACGTCGAGCGATGGCTTAAGCCCCAACGGTATGCCGGGCGGCTGATCTGTCACCAGGTCAGTGACAACAGCTTTGACTCTGTTGAGGACGGGTATTTTGACTTGTTCTTTTCCGTAGGCGTCTTGTGCCACAACAATGCCGAACACTTACGACAGATCATGACCCGCGCCCGTCGAAAGGTCAAACCAGGCGGTATCGCCATCCAGCATTATGCAGATTGGCAAAAGCTCAATGGATTGGACTGGGCGCCACGACACAATATCCCATCGCAGTTTAAAGATCTGTCTGATGACAACGTCTGGTGGCCGCGAAACGATAAAGAAACGATGGCGGCCTTGTGCACCGCAGCGGGTTGGACGGTGGTCCAGCCGGACCTGGGCAGTTTCTTGCGCGACTCGGTGATCCTACTGGAGAACCCGGGTTGATACCTATTTCCATGCATCTGCTGCAACGGATCACATCCCGAGTGCGTTGTGTTTGCGATAAGGTCGCGCCGGCTGACACTTCCCGCCGAAAAGCTCAGTTTGTCGACACGGCCGGGTTGACACGCATCCAATACGCCTCGGCTGAGAAGTTGCTGCCGGGCTGGCTCAATGTGGACCTGGCCGACGAGGCCGTTGTGCGCAGCGTAGCAAAAGTTGACGCCTTGTACCGCAAGGTCAACTTGACCCAACCGCACCCATTCTGCGACAACACCTTCGAGTTAGGGTACAGTGAAGATTTTTTGGAGCATCTTGAACAGGACGAGGCGATTCTCTTTCTCTGTGAGGCGTACCGCACGTTCTCACCGGGTGGCATTCTGCGGTTGTCAACACCGTCGCTGGAAGGCGTACTCCAACGGCACTATCGTGGTTCAGACTTTGGCGCCGCGGCCATGGGACAGCATGAAGCTTACCGCATGTGGGGACACTTGCATTTCTTTTGCCGTGATGAGATACGTCTGATTGCCGAACACATCGGGTATTCTTCGGTGACGTTCTTCGAACACGGCCAGTCACAGTGTCAGCCCTTGTGTGGGTTGGATACACGCGAACACCAACGCGATCTGAATCTCTATGTCGAATTGACCAAATAGATACGACCGTTACGAGCATAGTCTATGCGATTGATTCGCCTATCCACGGCGTACCCAACATTTCTTAAGAAATTTTATGCAGACCGACCGGCTCTGTGCGATCAGCCATTCGCCGAGCAACATAAAGCATTGCTTGGTGAACCATACGGATGGAACAATCTTTGGTCCCTGCGGTTCACACCACTGGGCTACAAAGTGCTGGAGTTGGTCTGCAACGCCGAGCCTATGCAGAAACGGTGGGCGACGGAATACGGTCTAAGCTACGCCGCAGACAACTGGGTTCATCAAATTACTGCGGCGCAGATTGAGGCGTTCCGCCCTGACGTGGTCATGAGCAACGATTACGGAACGTTCACAGAAGCCTTCTTCGCAATGGTGCGTCAGCGCTGTCCATCGATCCGCCTGATCATGGGTTGGTGCGGTGGACCATACAAGTCAATGGATGTATTCCGCGGACACGATCTGATGCTTACCAATCTGCGTTGTCACGCCGAAGCGTTCCGAGCCGCGGGAATCCCTTACCAGCTCATTCGGCACAGCTTCGATCCCTGGTGGCTGGAGCAGATTAACCGAGAGTCAGATCGCCGGATCGCTTTTTCATTCTGCGGGTCGGTGGTCAAAGCCCCGGGATTTCATAACCGCCGGGAGCAGCTACTGCTGCACTTATTACAAAACACGAGGCTACAGATCTATGCTGATCTGCCGGTGTTGCATCATCCCATCACGCGACGGCGACGATGGGGTCACCGCGCCCTAAGCGCGGCGCAACGTGTACCTGGTGGGGCCAGACTGATGGGTTTGGTACCACGGGTTGCCCACCTCGCGAACGGGCCAATCCCCGAGCCCAGCGACCTGGAGATTGCCCCTCTGCTGGCAGACCGAGCGTCGCCCTCGGTATTCGGCCGAGCGATGTTCCAAACACTGCATGACTCGTTGGTCACGCTCAATACACACATCGATGTGGCGCTGAACAACGCTTCGAACATGCGTCTGTTTGAAGCGACCGGGATGGGCACGTGCCTGTTGACCGAACACCAAACGGACCTGGCTGATCTATTTGAACCTGACACCGAAGTCGCCACGTATCGAAGCGCCTCGGAAGCGGCTGAGAAGGCCACATACCTGTTAGAGCACGATGAAACCCGCCGTTCAATGGCCAGGGCCGCCCAGAAACGCGTGTTGGGCCAGCACAGATTCGCTGATCGAGCTGAGCGGATTGATCAGTTGATCCGGCAAACTATTTAAGCGGCAAATTGTCGGGTGGACCGGTCAGAATCGGTGGCGGCAACGCGGGACGAACGGTGATCGCCAGCCAGCTGTCTTGACCGGTCAAACCCTCTAGAGCGACTGTGATCCGGTCCACCTCGATCGGTGTTCGGAAGGGAAACCGTAACTCTCCTGCCAGAGCATCCGACGCCAGTTGGATGCTGCCGCCAACAGCGGTGAAGCCCGTGCAGGCCAATTCCGAATCGGTGTGCGCTCCGGGCCGCAGCGTCGCTTCTTTGACCAACAGCGTCTGTTGATATCGCTTGTCGATGGATCTAACCCTTGTGCGGTCAATCCAACCGCCTGTCCAACGCAGGCGTTCCCACGGTTTAAGGTCAAACGCCAACAATCGATCGTCTTGGAACATGATACGAAAGGGAGTGTCCTGGCGCGCCTTATCGTACCAGTGTGGATTGGTTTGGCGCTGTCTATTGAAATAACTATCCAGAACCACTTGCCGGTCGTCGCCACGCCGCGTCTTCCCGTCGACACCGAAACCTAAAAAGCGAACGCCCGGCGCGTCCAGTAGACTCAAAGAGCCAAGGTGACCATTAGGCTGGCAAACAAAAACTTCAAGATTGGCGTCGAACATGGTGGGTTCCAATTGATCACTGGCGATGTCTGTGACCGTGTGTATCAACGTCCCAGAAATACGAGCGCGAAGGCCGGCCGCCACCGCTACCCCAAACAGGGCCTTAGCGTGTGGGCCACACCAGCCACGGCCTTTGCGAAGCACGCGGGCGGGAAAATAAGTCTGTAGGCCGTTGTAGTTTGTTTGAAGATTTGCCCTGCGAGATAACGAGACGTAACTGAGCAGATCCAGTGCCAACTGCCGGTCCGCCTCGGTGCCCGCACCGGTCGATCGTTCACCTAAAGATTGACCCAAGGACCAGAGGGTCGCGGGATCTGGCTGGAAGGCAAGATTGAAGACGCGTAAATCACGGACCGGGCCCGTCACAGACCATTCGACACGGGGCATCGCAACCGAAACAATATCGACAGTTAATTCGGTTTCCAGTCCGTCGCCGTGCCAGGATGCTTCGACGGGCCCGGCCGAAACAGATGGGCTGTGAATCGCTTCCGGCTCGTACCAAGCGTTGGCCTGAGCGCTCCACGGCGAGCCAACCGTATGCTGATCGGTCGGCTCGAAAGTAATCTGCAGGTGCTGACCTGTCGGACGCCAATCGTGCCCTGACCAGATATCGATCGGGATGACAAATCGTCCCGGTGTCCTGCTGGTCACGTGAAACTCACGAACCAAGTTGTCTTGAGGGGCGTCGTTGACGGCAACATCGAAAGGAATCACCGTCAGTGGTGGCGGTGATCGAAGCCGAAAGAACAGGCCGGGCAGGCGTTGCCCGTCGTCATCCAATGCGGTGATCTTCGCCCGTGCGAACGTGACACCGTCGGCCGGCGCAACGGGATCGACGGACATCGACAACGTCGCCCACGGTCCAGCAACCGGTTCGGCGACGGCTGTGACAGATGCACCTGGACCGGCAGATGCAGCCCGCAGCAAAAATGTGTTGTGTCCCGGAAGGGTCCGTGGGAGCAGCGCGGTCGTGGCGGCCATCTCCGCCCACAGCAAAATTCGCTGCACCTCAGGAACAATGGACGACGACAGCGCAGGACGCTTGGCACGGACGATGACCTCAAAATCACGCAGCCCGCGATACACCCTCGGTAGGACGTCGTCAGGGCTTCTCAACCAATTGCGACCGCCATCGTTGTACGGGTTAGCACGCTTCAAGTTCCCGCTCTCGATGGACTGGCCAAAGTGGCCTATGACAATCCGTTGGCCGGGCGGGATGGTCAAGGTAACCGTCGCTGCCGATTTCTGAATAACCAGTGGGATCACAAGAAACTGCGGCTCGGCGGCCGGCATCAATGCATTTTGATAGACGATCTGGTTGTCTTCGTAAATGATCAGGTACAGCGAATGGTCGGCCAGGTCCTCTGCCGTGGGATTCAGGTAGTCGACACCGGCTCGAGCGTAGAAAAAGCTCATGCTGTAGACATGCCCGGGCGTCAGGTCACCGGCCCGCCAACGCAAGTGGCCGGGGGTGTCGTGAGGTGCGGCAATCAGATAAGCCGAGCCCTCTTTGACGAAGGGGGAATTCACTTCAATGATTGACAACTGTTCGGCAGGACGGCTGTCGGTGTGTCGAAGGCCAGAGGCCACCGTCAAAGCCGCTATCAATACGGCCAGAATCGCGGGAATCAGGACACGACACTTACACATGCGACTTCTGTCCAGGGTCAGAACGGATCATTGGGGTCCCGGCTATCCCGATGAAGATCGACTATAATGACGATTCATCGAAAGGTCCAGCATTGCGCCAAGCGTTGGTTGAGCTTCAAAAAAAGCACCACGACAGGCACTACCGCCGACGGATCAAGGACGGTACGGTTCAGACGTGGCTCGATCTGGACAACGCAGACTCGTGGGCCAACACGGTGTGCCTGGAAGACCTGCGTGGCTTTCTCCAAGCGACGCCACGGTGTTCTTTTGTCACCATCGCCGACGGAAAAGGTGGGAAAGAGGCACGGTTTATTGACGGGTGTGGGCACGACGCGCTGCCCACCGATCTGTGTATTGACGTGCTGGCCGAGGCGAAAGCGAAGGGATTGATCCGTGGCTTTTCGCAAGAAGATGCGCTGGCCCTGTCATTCGCCGATGACAGCTTCGACTTTGCGCTTGTGAAAGAGTCGCTACACCACTTTCCACAGCCATACAAAGCGATCTACGAGATGCTCCGGGTGGCATGCCATGGGGCGATATTGATCGAGCCGCGGTACGCTCTGCCTCGCGCTCCGATCGATCTGGGGATCAAGGCGTGTATGGGCTATCTGGCGTCGAGGCTCTTGGGCTTGAAACGACTGACTCCGCCGGCGGCCACAGAGCATCCGGTGCCCCCCGGTACATACGAAGAGGCGGGTAATTTCGTTTATCAGTTTAGTGCGTACGAACTGATGCAGACCGCCATGGCAATGGGCATTGGCCACGTGGCGTATATTTCCGCCCACCACGTCTATGAAGAGGGCTTTGACCAGATCCGGGGCAAAGCGTTGGCGCGTCTGAAGAAGAAAAAAGAGGATTGGATGCGCGATTTTGATCAAAAGAACGGCCGAGACGTCGCACCACTATTGACGTTCCTCTTCCTTAAGCAACCGCCAAGTAACGCGCAGCGCCAGGCCCTGATTACCGCGGGGTTTCGCGTTCATGAATTGCCACAGAACCCATACGTATCGTCACCGTAAATAGGCATCACCATGAGCCGCTTATCACAGATAGCGTATAAGGTTGGATCGCCTCGGCACTGGTCGCAAGCGGCCGAGTTAGAACGACTCAAGCGCGCCCCGCGTTATAAGCCGACGAAGACGCGGCTGCTGGGACCAACGATCCACACACCTGATGGGCCTTCGCTGTATTCCGCTTACCGGGCGATCTTCCAGCAACAGGTCTACGCCTTCGAAGCCCAAACGGATACGCCGACGGTCATTGACGGCGGTGCGAACATTGGCTTGAGCGTGATCTATTTCAAGCAGCGGTATCCCAAGGCCAGAGTGATTGCGTACGAACCAGATCCAAACATCGCTGCCTACTGCCGCCGGAATCTGCGGGCGATGGGGATTAAAGGCGTAGACCTACGCGAGGCGGCATTGTGGTCCGGTGTGGGTGAGCTAGAGTTTAGGGCCGAAGGCGCCGACGGCGGGAGAATTGTCGACGCAACAGATCTGTCCAGTTGCAAGGTGCCCACAGAACGCCTCCGCGATGTCATCGAAACGGCGGTTGGCGGCGTCGATTTACTCAAACTCGACGTCGAAGGCGCAGAAACCGTGGTGCTACGCGATTGCCGCGACGTGCTCGGTGCTGTCCGACGTATTTTTGTGGAGTACCATTCTTTCCCAGACCGTAGCCAGACGCTGGCGGAGTTACTGAGCATCCTCAGCAATGCGGGCTACCGGCTGCACGTGACACCAGAGAATCATGCGTGGCAACCTTTCGTCGCCCGTCCACTTATCTGCGGCATGGACTTACAGATAAACGTGTACGCATTCCGTGGGTGATAAACGATAAAATGGCACAAGATTGACGGTTCAGGCCCTCATGAGCGAAGCGATACCCAATAGCGGTGAATCGGTCGCCAAGCGACCAGCCCCAGACGAGGGCAAAGGTTACTATGACGAGAGATACTTCCGCTGGTATGCGCCTTTAGGTGAGTTTGGTGGATGGGCCAACCGCATCAAGTTTGATCGTTATATCAAGCCAACCGACGCGGTCATCGATTACGGCTGTGGCGGCGGTTATCTGCTGAAGCAACTAGATGCGGCGAAGCGGCTCGGAATCGAGATTAACCCCTCGGCACGACAGGAAGCAGCCAAACAAGGCATCCGAACAGTGGCCAAAACAGCCGACGCCCAGGACAACTGGGCCGACATTATCATCTCCAACAATGCCCTGGAGCACACGCTTCGTCCCTTGGATGAACTAACGGCACTGCGGGCAAAGCTCAAACCAGGCGGTCGTGCGGTATTCGTAGTGCCGAATGAATCGATCAGCTGGTCGTGGGCACCGGGAGACGTCAACCGACACCTTTACTGCTGGAGCCCGATGAGTATCGGAAACCTGTTCACCGAAGCGGGATTCCAGGTCGAGTCCAGCAAGCCGTTTCTGCACAAGTGGCCCCGACATCGCTACCGAGAGGTAGCCAAACTTAGCGGTCGGTTGTTTCACTTTGTTTGCAGATTATACGCACGGTGGGAACGCAGCTGGTACCAAATTCGCGTCGTGGCCCGGCGACCCATCGACGCATGAACATTCTGACCATCAGTATGTCCGATCTCTACGGAGGGGCTGCGATCGCCAGTTACCGACTGCACGATCAGCTGCGTCGACAGGGGTGCACGTCCCATATGCTGGTCGGCTACGTAGGAGGAAACGACTCTAACGTAGCGCGCGCTCCTTACCCCGGCCCGCTGAACCGTTGGCTGGAAAAGTTTAGTACGGCCATCGGGCTACAATACACAACGATTGCCAGCACACGAAAGATCCGGACGCTGCCGTGGTACAAAAAGGCGGACGTATTGTCTTTGCACAATCTGCACGGGCGGTACTTCAATTACTTGGCGTTAACCCATCTGTTGCGTGACAAGCCAGCGGTGGTAACGCTGCACGACATGTGGCTGTTCACCGACGGAAACCCATTTGATCCAAAGTTTATGGACAATCCCATGGGCAGCCACAGCCCAGGGTTAGAGTGGCGCCTCAAACGTCGTGTACTGAGAAATACAGCGATGACCGTCGTCGCACCGAGCCGCTGGATGGCCCAGCTCGCAAAGCGATCGATCCTTAGCCGGTTTCCGATACATCGAGTCCCGTACGGCCTGGACTTGGATGTGTTGCGACCCCACGATCCGGTTCAGGCACGACGGCGGTGGGACATTCCACTGGACCGCGTCGTGCTGATGGCCATGGCAGAGACCTTGACCGACCCGCGTAAGGGCATCGACCTATTACAAACGGCCATGAGCAAATTATCCGGCGCGGTGAAAAGACAGTGTGTGCTGCTGATGGTGGGACACAACGGCAAACATATGTCCGCTGGGCTCGACATGAAGACGATTGATCTTGGTTATCTTGAATCGGATGAAGACAAGGCGACCGCTTTTTCGGCCACAGACACACTGATTTTTCCAACGCGCGCAGATAACTTCCCGCTGGTCATCCTAGAGGCCCTTGCGTGCGGAACACCAGTTGTATCGTTCGACGTGGGTGGTGTCAGCGAGCTTGTTCGGACTGGACAAACGGGTTGGCTCGCCCGGGCCCAGGACGCAGACGATCTGGCTGAAAAGATCACTCAAGCGGTCAAGGCCACGGATTTACGACAACAGATGCGGTTACGCTGCCGTGAAGTCTGTCAAAACGAATATGACGGGAAGGTTCAAGCCAAACGGTACATGAACCTATTTGACGAGGCGATCCATCAGCGCGCCAGAAGAAAGACGGAATCTCGCTATCACACTGCGCCGTCAGTGCCCGACCGCAAAAACGAACGCTGCCATCCCCACGAGTCGGCATGACGCCCGAGCAGTCAACCACCGTCCATTAACGACGGCGGTGATAGCGTTATAGATACAATGGGTCATCCGTGCTCTCTCTCGCCCTTTCCGGCCACAACACGACACAGCTGGCTTGTGCTTTCAGGCTTTGTCGCTACCAAATGGTACCGGCCGATCTTTCTTGTGCTTGTGAGAAGGACCGTGGGTGTCGGCCGAGGTGGGAATCGAATCGGTCGATCCTGGCAAGGACAGGATAAAAGAAGTGCCGTGTTGCGGGGCGCTGTCGATGGTGATCTTACCGCCGTGCTCCTCTGCCACTTTTTTGGACACCACCAAACCCAACCC
The DNA here is from genome assembly GCA_965222495.1 of Phycisphaeraceae bacterium. Classification (GTDB taxonomy): domain Bacteria; phylum Planctomycetota; class Phycisphaerae; order Phycisphaerales; family Phycisphaeraceae; genus CBDCUA01. The sequence goes on from CBDCUA010000006.1 coordinate 1,378,623, forward strand.
CGTCCCCCGAAGACCTTTGGTCGAATAAAACGGCTGAAACAGATGCTGGCTCGATTCGGGAGCGATCCCACTGCCATTGTCACTGACAATAATCTTGGCGCATTGCGCTTTGGGATCATACTCACACCGCATACTGACGACGCCCACACCGGGCTCGACGGCATCCAGTGCGTTGTTCATCAGATTAAGCACCGCTTGGTGAATCCCATCGGGATCCACCGGCACCGGTGCCATGTGCTGGTCGAAATCCGTGAGCAACGCGACGTTCTTGGCGTCGAACTGTCCTTGGACCAGCGAGATGATTTCGTCCAGCAACATCGGGATCTGTGTCATTTCCAGTTCGGGTTGCCGCTGCTTCGAGTATGTGAGCATGTTCATGGTCAACCCGTAGATCCGATCAAGATTCCGAGCGACAATCTCCCAGCCGCCGCGGACGACCTTCATGTTGTCTTTGCGTAGGCCCAACTCAACCACATCCGCCCCACCACGCAGCCCCTGCAAGATATTCTTGATCGAATGGGAAAGCGACGCCACCGTTTGACCGATCGCAGCCAACCGTTCACGGTGCAGCCGCACAGCGTAATGTTGCGCGTTGGCCAGCGCAAGACCGGTCTGCACTCCGATGGCCGTAAGCAACCGCAGCTGGTCCTCGGTATAGGTATAGTTGGCAATCTGGCTATCAATGTGGATGACGCCAAACATACGATCTTTGAATTTGATCGGGACGCACATCGCCGAGCGAATACCGTAATGCTGCACGCTGTCCCCACCGGCAAAGCGTCTGTCACTCATGGCGTTACTGGACAGCACACCCTCGCCGCGCCGTATCACGTGCTGAACGATGGTCTGGCTGACGGTAATGCCTGCAGCCTCGGCGTCCTTGGACGCTAATCGATGACGTACAACAGACGGCTCAAACCGGTTGCGCTTGGTGTCGTGCAACATGATAAAACCGCGATCGGCCTGGAAGTACTCGAAAATCAAGTCCATGACACGACTGAGCAGGACTTCCTGCTCTACGATCGAACCGATCAGCTGCGTCAGTTCGTAAATGACTTTCAGTTGCAACACGGCCGCCTGATTCGGCTCAGGCACCGCCATAATCATTGAATCTTCGTTGCTGACCACCGCGGCGCTAACGTGGGCATCGATTTCACCCCGCTTGGCCACACGCACACCGTGCTGCCAGCTCTTGGGCTCCTGTCCAAACAGGAACACCGACGAACCCGTGCGGATCTGATCTCCCGGTGTCAGCCGACGTCTCTGAGTGACCCGCCGGCCATTGATAAATGTACCGTTGGCGCTTTTCAGATCATTGAGGTACCACTGCCCCTCGTCAGGCGTGAGCTCGGCATGCCGCCGGGAGATGGTCTGATCCATCAACGGCAAAGCCTCACTGGAACGACCAATCAATTGCGGTTCATCATCGGGCAGCTCAAATCGACGGCCTTTATCGGGGCCTTTCAATACTGTCAAGACCAACACGGCTTATACTCCTACCCGTGGTCCTTCACCGCATCGAGCCGTTGTTGCCATACAGCCAGCTGTTGGCAAAACCCACCCACACCGGCGTTGCCAAAACTACGGTAACCTTTCACGACTCGCTCGGGGCCCAGCCAATCGTACATGTCAGGGCCACAGGGATTGCCGGTGACGCCAGCGGCGTCACAAACTCCGTTCACATCGGGAACCGACAAATCCGATAGACGCTCAAAACCATCCGCCTGACACTTACCTACCAAACGACCCACCACCTGGTGAGCCGTACGAAACGGCACGCCCTTGGTCACCAGATACTCAGCGAGGCTCGTTGCATCAAGGAACCCCCCGTCCAAACTTCTCTTGATTGTATGCTCATTGAATCGGGTTGTCGCTACAATTTTTGCCGCCATTTCCAGGCATCGTGAAACGCTGTCAAACGCACCAAAGACATGACGCTTATCTTCTTGAAGGTCACGAAAATACCCTATACCCAAACCCTTGCAGAGCGTCAAGATCGCCATCAGGTGCCCATAGACCGTCCCGCACCGACCCCGTATCAACTCGAGCATGTCAGGGTTCGATTTCTGGGGCATCATCGATGACCCGGTGGTGTACTGACCGGCAAGTGTAATAAACCCAAACTCAGTCGAAGCGTAGGTGATCCATTGATCGGCCCAGCGAGATAGCGTCATGCTCGTGACCGCCAACGCGTATATGAAATCGATTGCCGCGTCCCGAGAAGCCGTCGCGTCAATACTGCTGGGCGTCGGGTCACCCAGGGGCAATGCCGCTGCAGAGTCATGACGATCCAGTGGCAGGCTGCTACCGGCGACAGCACCCGCCCCCAGTGGGTTGTCATCGTTGACGGCTCGCAAAGCGACAAATCGACGCTGGGCGCGATCAAACGCGGTCAACCACGCGACCAATTCGCCTCCAACCACGATGGGCTGAGCACGCTGCAGGTGTGTGTATGACGGCATCACGACACGGCCATCCCGATGGGCCAGCGAGACGAAAGAGCGGAACAGGGCCACAAACGACCCCTGAAGCTGTTCGATGGCGTCGTGAATCCACAATTTTAGGTCCAGCGCCACTTGGTCATTGCGGCTGCGGCCGGTGTGAAGCTTTCGACCCGCGTCGCCGGTCTTCTCGACCAACGCCGCTTCGATGCACATATGAACGTCTTCAAATTCCGGTTTCCATCCCGGCCACCCCGCCGAAGACCCACCGCTGGCCTGAGCGGCTTCAATTTCGTCCTTGATCTGGTTCAAACCCCGTTCGATCTTTGACAGCTCCGCCTGGCTGATCAACCCTGCGTGCCGAAGCATCCTCGCGTGCATGATCGAACCGGTAATATCTTGCTTGTATAACCGGTGATCATCGCTCAGAGAAGCCACAAATCGCGTAGCCAGAGGATCAGCGGAGGACCCCTGCCCTTGCTTGGCGTGCTCCCACGGCTTGGGCCTCCCGGCTGGTTTGTCGCTGGCTTGGTTATCACCCACGCTGCTCATGGTAGACAGTCTACCGCACACCGCGGCCCGAAGCGCTTCCGGTCAGCCATGCCAACGGCCAGATCTCGGATGATGGTTTTGAGGAACACCGTCTACCACCGGCCGCAGGTAGGGCTAGCCCAAGCCTAGAGACGGCCCTTGGTCTTCGTCGCCGTCCGATACAATCCGGTGATGGATGCTCACCACCCGCGCTAGGGATTGAGCCAGTATTGGCGCAATGGACGTACAGGCTTGAATGAGGGAACCGTTGAATTCCTGACTGTTGTGACGAAACAACACCACCACCGCCAGCGTGTCGTCTTCATGGCGACAGGGAAACGCCAAGACGTGACTATCGGCCAGATAGGAAAAATCGTCTCCGAGCCACTGCGTGAGTGTGGTGTGATCAGTGATATGGACAGGCCATTGATGTTCGACCATCTTGGGTGCAAGCACGTCTGCCAGATGCTGCAGTAGGATCTCGGCGGACTCAGACGTGCATTCATAGTTTACGTAACCGCCCAACGAGTACTCGTCTGGATCGGTGCTTGCGGGCAGGAATATCGCTCCATTGGTAGGTCCGGCTTTCTGCAGCAAATACTCCAGTGTGCGGCGCAACAGTGTTTCCAGATCCAGCTCCTGTCGTATCAACGCACCGTACTCGCTGGTCTGGGCTAGCAATTGGACTTGTTGGGCCAAATCCTGATATGCGATGACCAGGTCGTTGCAAAGGATATCCACCTGATGAGCGATTTCATCTCGTGCCTGATTAAGTTGTTTGCACATCCGTCTAAGCCGTTTGACGCGACGGCGCTGCTTTCGATCGGCGCGCAGGCGGCCCACCGCCCGATCGACACGCTGCCTCACCTCATCCAGGTCAAGAGGTTTGAGAAGAAGATCCGCAGCCCCGAGCCGAATCACGTCGATGGCCCTTTGAACACTGGGCTGAGCGGTCATCACGATCGTGTGTATCTTCCCGTCGGTACGCCGCATCCGCCGTGCCAGTGCCAGTCCCGATCCGTCAGGCAGATCGGCCTCAATCATCACCAAGTCCATGGTTTGGCTGTTGATCAGCTTCAACGCCTCTGCCATCGTTCCGACCTGGACCACATGGAAGCGGTCGGCGTCGAAACACCCCGACATCTGCTGACCAATTTGGGTATCGTCATCGACCACCAGCAAACGCATTGGCCGATTTTTGTCTGGGGTGCTTCCGGAATTGGCTGAGGTGACTGGCGTACGATTCGGCACAGCTTTCTCCTACGGTCTGCAACACGAAACCGCCCTGATCATCCCAGCGATAAACCGTCACAGGCGTCCTGACCAACCCTGCACTCGGCCTCCCCGGCATGTATCGACCAATTAGCTTGCCAAGTCGAGTGGGATCGAAATCGTCGCGACCGTTCCGGCATTGGGCGCCGCCCGCAGCTCGAGCTTGCCCTGATGAGCCTTGACGTAGATCTGAGCACGGGTTAGGCCCATTCCCACCTGTCGCCCGGCCGCCTTGGCACTAAAAAATGGGTCCATGGCGTGCGCCAATGTGTGCGCATCCATCCCCTTACCGTCGTCGGTCACCTTGATCACCAAGCTGGCCATCGCCTGATCAATATGTGCTGTCACGTGAACCGCCGTCTTGGGCAACGACTGAACGGCATTGAGCAATAGGTCCGTCACCACCTGAGCAATTTGATCTGGATCCAATCGCACGGGGGACAAGGCCGATCTGAACTGAAGGGAGATGGGTTTCTTGTTTTCCGCGTTCCGCAAGTCACCCTTCACGGCCTTGACCACCGAATCGAGCAGCATGGTGACGTCGGTCGACCGTAATACGGCCTTGGGTGGGTCTGCAAACATTCGCATTGATGAGATCAAGTCACTCAATCGGTGGCTTTGGTCAACGATGATCTCCGCGGCGACTTGTTCTTTAGATCCGGGCGACAGGCTCTTGGCCAACAGCTGGCTCCGACCGGAAATAACGGCCAGTGGCGTATTCATCTCGTGTGCCGCGCCGGCGGCCATTTCGCCGAGCCGTGCCAGCGATTGGGTCTGAAGCAGTCGGTCCTGAGTCTCCGCCAGCTCACGATTGGCACCGGCCAGCGCGCGATTGGCTTCGGCCAGATCCTCACTCAAACGGCGTGCCCCTTCGTGCTGAATGGCTCCGGCGATCGCGGCGCCCCAACTGGCCGACAATGCCGTCATCTGCGCCGGTGGGGGCAACGACGGACGGTCGTGCACCATGACCGCAACTGTGCCCCATCCACCGTCTAGCGGCAAGAGCTGTAGGGCCCGTTGGTCGTCCGATTCATCTGATATCAACACCTGATCTGCAATCCAGGGAAGTGCACCCCTTAGGGTCGTCGACGCCAATTCGCTAGGTGCCAGACTCGACAGGTCAGGCGAATACTTTGGTGGCTCGACAAACTCCGATCGCACCGGTTCGCCCCGGCTGTTGTACTGGCAGATCAACCATACCATCCGACGTTGCTCATCGGTGATATCCCGCGGTTGATACAACATGGCGTAATATCCGGGGCCCAACACGTTGGTGGCACTGATGACCACGGCATCAAACACATCCTGCGTTGCGCGACCTGGTGAAGCCTGACCATGAAACTCGGTGATGGCTTCGAGAATCTGTGCCTGGCGCGCAGCAGTGTTCGTTCGGCGTTCGAGAGCATTGTTTAACCTACCCAACACCTGGTTGGCCTGTTGGATCGACTGCAGGAACAGCTCACGAGAAGGCTGCTCGTTGAGCCCCAATGCCTCTGAGCGACGTTGCAACTCCTCATGCACCCGATGAGAAATCGACTCGATCAGTTTCGGCTTGAGACCCATCTGTTCAGCGAGCTGTCCCGGGTCTTGATCGATCAGAAAGTTTCCGCTGTATCCGATGTGGCTACGCCGGACAATCAGGTCCGCTAGGTTGACCAACCCAATCATCCGACGATGCCCCAGCTTGGGCAAGGTTTCAAAATCCGACCCGTGAAGCCATATACAATCCTGAATCCAGTAGGGCAATAACCACTGTTCGCTAAGACGTTTGCCCGCCGTGTGGTGATCGACGCCCATGATCCGGCGCTCGAAATCAGCGATGTTACTTTGGTTGAGCTCTGCCAGCTCGACAACTCGAGCGTAGCTCTTAGGCAACACGTAATCCAACGCCAGCTTTCCGACGTCGTGCATCAACCCACAGACAAAGGCTTCGGACACCGGCAAATCCGAACACCCGGGGTGAGCCGCGGCGATCAGCTCCGCGGCAATGCCCACCGCCAGACTGTGCCGCCAAAAATTCTCACGCTCGAAGTGATAAGCGGGGCCCGCTTGGCCATCGTCACCCTGCTTGGTTGTGCTAGCAAGCCCGGAATCGGTGTCCGGTTTGTCGAATATCTCAAACACCTTGATCGACAACACGGCGTTCCGGATCGCGTTAAATCCCAATAGCACGACAGCCTTATCGATGGTCATCGCTTGATCACGCAGACCCCGATCGGCCTTCCGGCAAATGGACAATATTTTTGCCGTGAGCGTCTGATCAGAGCTCACCAGTTGGATCACTTCCCTCGCATTTGTCTCGTCACTTGAGGTCAGCGTCAATAAACGGGTTGCAATCGTCGGGAGCGTCGGCAGAGAGTCGACCTGACGTAGAATCAGCTCAACACGGCGTGACTGGGATGAATCTGTTGCGGTGATCATCGAAAGCAGACATCGTCAGCCAGGGCCACACGCAAACCCAGGAACAAGGCCATTGAAGACGCTGGTGATTCCGTCCCCCCATCCCTTCACACATGGCTGCCGTTACAACTCAAGCAAAGCGTAGATACGCTCTAAGAGTTTCTCGATGTTGAACGGTTTCTTGACAAATTCATCGGCGCCGGCTTTCAATAAGTCTGCAATCTGGTCTTGATTCACGACGCCCGAGACGATAATGATCTTCATCCCCGACAGTTCCGGCTGCTCGCGGACCGTCTTGCACACCACGTTACCATTGATATCCGGCAGCATGTAGTCAAGGACCATCAGATGAGGCTTAAACTGCTGGGTTACGATCCCCGCGTCATACCCGGTGGTCGCCGATTTAATCTCAAGCCGGTCGTCGCTGCCTAACACGTCGACAAACAGGTCCACCATCTGTGGATCGTCATCCACGATCACAACCCGGCGTTTACCGCTATCGAGCCGATCGATGGGAATGTTGTTCTCTCGCATAAAGCGGATCAACCCGTCACGAGGAATCCGCCGGAACCGGCTGCCGGGCACACGAAACCCGTGCAGCCGACCGCTATCGAAGCATCGGATAATTGTCTGCTGGGAAAGCTTGCAGATCTCCGCTGCTTCTCCAGTGGTAAAGACCTGCTTTGAGCTCAAATTGGAAGAGTCGTCAGATGACATGATTCCCAGTCAACTCGAGTACGATCAATGATAGGAGTCCCATTTCTTGTCGGTACCCCGGATCATCCATGCACCTCCCCTATCTTGTCTAATTTTCCATCGGTCGACGAGCGGGAAGACTTGATTGCTCCGAACACCAGCACCCCGACGATTCAAGGATAGGCGTGATGAACCGTTTAACGTTTGATCTTAGGGGCGCAATGCCAAACGAATCCACCCCCGCCGGCACAATATGCTGATTCATGCTGCCACGTCAAACCTATAGGACCCACCGATTTTGATCGCATGATGACACTGCATTATTTCAGCTCAACCGACCAATACGCGTGATCAAGAAACGCTCGCCAGCTGGCATACTTATCGGAACCCAATCGTAAACTGATAACCGGATTCCGACGCGGTCTGACCGGCCGACGAACCAGTCCCATTTTTGCCTGTTCTGGCGTACGCCCGCCCTTGCGAGCGTTACACCGGACACAACAGCACACCAGATTCTCCCATGAGCTTTGGCCGCCTTGGCTGCGTGGCCTAACGTGATCCAGGCTCAGCTCCGACATGGGGAACCGGCGGCCACAATACTGACAACGGTTGCGGTCCCTGGCAAAAATGTTTCGACGGTTTAGTTTAACGTCTTGCTGCGGCAAACGATCGTATCCCAACAAACGGATAATTTTGGGCACCGCGATTGGCATCCGTACCGTACAGATCCATTCATATTGCTGGACAAGGATCCCGCCCTGTTGAGCCCCAAAATGATCGCGGGCGTCGCCCAATGCCGCCCAGCTATCAAAGTCGTGGCCGGTGTAGGAACCGTCATCGACGCGGATGACTTCGGCAAGGTTTCGGACCACCAGTGAAAAAGCCCGCCGAGCATCAGTCACACGGATCGCCATCCACATCTTATTGAGAACCAAAACGTGCGCATTGAGCGCTGTGGTTTGACCATTGATCGTCATTTTCTACCTCAAATGCACAGATCTTTCGTCGTCACCAATGCTAGCGAGTCGATAAACAGCTTGCAAAGAAGACCTTGAAAACAAGCACCAGCGACGTGTCAACGCCGTGGACGACGGGTACCTGATCGGTCATACGGACGATCGGCAGATCAAAACAGATCGATCGTCCGTTTGAATTACAAGAATGACCGTATTAATCTTTCCTCCCATGCGGGGCGTGTACCGAAGTGGCCAAACGGGGCAGACTGTAAATCTGCTGGCTTATGCCTACGCTGGTTCGAATCCAGCCGCGCCCATGATGACACACGAGCCATGATGGTCTATCGGCCAGATACACTCACTGATTAGACACGCGACGAACGAGAGGTCGTTTCGTTAGATTCTCTTCGGGTCGTCAACGGTTGGAAAAAAAAATTGCGACTCCCTTGCAAATTTGTAGCGGCTTGATATCATAAACGGTAGACCAGTTGGGTTTCCCTCGCAGAATGCGTCCTACCTTGGGAAACTCTATTCGCCGGAGAGGAACTGAAAGCGGTGTTACTCGCCATTGACCCGTGCGTTGTGTAAATGAACAGCGTCTTGCCTGGGTCTGCTGCATAAGAACGGTCAAGAACCGACCAAAAAATGGAGATGGACAATCACTTGCCACCGCGCGTCGACAGCTGATCCTGTTCCGTTCTGACTTTGGATTGACGGATACAGGATCGGGGATTGTGGCAGCACTGAGTGATTGAGAGAGAGGATCTCACAAAGAAAACGACAATCAATCCTGATTGTGGAGAAATCTTCGATCGAGCCGCACGCGGTTTTAGGTTGGTTAGTGGAGTCACGAGGTATATGCGTTTTCGTCTTTCGATAGTGGCGGTTGTCACAACAATGGCACTGACCCAAATGGGTCTGGCTGGTCAAGCCCGAGTCGGTGAACCAGCCCCATCGTTCGAACTAAGAGACAGTGATGGAACGCTGCGCCAGTTGTCCGACTACAAGGGTACGATTCTGGTCCTACACTTCCAGAGCTGCATTTGTCCATGGGATGCAGCCTATCAGCCCATCCTCAGCGCTCTAGCAAAACAATTCCGACAAACCAACACCGATGGCAGCAGACGCGTCAAGTTCTTGGCCATTAACGTCAACTGGTCGGAGAACACCGATCAAATCAGGCGGTACATCTCCCAAACAGGAACCCCCTATCCCATCCTCAAGGACAACGGCCGAAGCGTCGCTGACATCTACGGAGCAACGACCACGCCACATGTCTTCGTCATTCACAACGACGAAGAACAGACGCTGGTCTACAAAGGTGGCATTGAACAAGCGCCCCTTAGCCCTCCTCATTGCGGAGAAAGTAGGGAACAATATCTCGAACCGGTGCTACAAGCATTGCTCGATGGTACCGCTCCACATGTGAACGAAACCCAGAACGTCGGCTGCCCGATCAAGCGAGAATACACACAAGACGAAGACGACTAACCAACCCGCAAACGACAGCTTGGCCCGCCAAGAATCCGCCAGATCACGACGCCGGGACGGCAAACCCGGCCCGACGAAACACCACGAGCTCTTCCTTTCCCGCAATCCCTCGGCAATCAGCCGGGGGGTTGTTTTTTTAACCGTCGCTTGACCGATGGGATCAACCAAGTTATCACCCGATTCGTGAATCCATCAAACCACCCCGGTATGCGTCATGTTATCGCGGCCCTGGTCACCAATGAACCGGGCGTCTTGGCTCAGGTGGCCGGGATGTTTGCTGCCCGAGGATTTAATATCGACAGTCTTGTGGTTGGCCGAACTGAAACCCCAGAGCTGTCTCGGATGACCATTGTGGTCAACGGAAATGACGCGGTATTAGAGCAAGTCCGAAAACAGCTTCAGAAGCTGGTCCCGGTCGTAAAGGTGGTGGACTACAAGGACGTTGCGTATGTGGAACGCGACCTCATGCTGGTTCAAGTTTCGACCACTGCTGGTCTAGCGGCAGGCCAGGCAGACACCGCATCAAATGCTCCAGATGCAAATGTCGGCGGCAAACGAAGCCAACTCATCGAGCTGGCCAACTTGTTCCGTGCCAAGGTCGTTGACGTCAGCCATGACCACCTGATGATCGAATTGTCCGGCACAGAAGACAAGCTGGAGGCGTTCATCCAAATGATCCAACCGTATGGGGTGGTCGAACTGGCTCGTACAGGCATCATCGCGATGGCTCGGGGACATAGCTGGGGCCGATCAAGCGGTGCACTGTCCGGGTCTGGTCCTGTGAAGACCGTCGATCAGGATCATCCACACGATGTAAACGAAGACCTTCCCGATCTTCCACCGGGATAGATTTCTAGCTAGAAGCGCCAAACGCCAAGCCTGAAGGATGCCTTATCGCTCCACGGATCTGCGGTAGCGTTGAGCCACCGGACCGCACCGGCGGAGCGGATTCCTCCAATTGATCATGGCCCAAGCCAGTAGCCGATAGGATGCTCATGGCCCACGACAATCCCATGACATTGGCCCACGTCACACATGAGGCGGTCGAGCACGTCGGAGGGATTGGCACGGTGCTGGAAGGTCTGATGACATCAAAGGTTTATCAACAGCATGTCCGGCGCTCGATCCTCATTGGCCCGACGGCGACCCACATGAGCGTGGACCCTGAACAGCGTCTCGGCGGTCACGGCCAGGTGCTGTACAGCTCTATCGACGGGATCGATCGAGCTGACCTGTCCGGTCGGTTTCGACCGGTCGAGTGGGCATTTAACGTCGCAATAGTGTACGGCAAACGAAGCTACACCACGCCTGGCGACATGCGTACCGGGCAAGCCGAGGTCCTTTTGCTGGACGTCTTTCGTGTCAATCGAGACCGTCTCAATGTCTTCAAACACAAGCTCTGGAAGGCCTTTGGGATTGACTCAAGTCGGTACGAAAGTACCTGGGATTACGAAGAATATACCCGACTGGCTGAGCCGGCCTACTACGCCTTGCTTTCGTTGTTACACCATGAAGACCTTCCCTGTGTGCTATTTAGCCACGAATTTATGGGGATGCCCACGGCGTTGCAGGCCATCTTAGAGGGCCAGGCTCAGTTCCGCACTGTCTTCCACGCCCACGAATGCGCTACCGCCAGGCGGATCGTCGAGGGTCATCCTGGCCACGACGTGATGTTCTATAACGTCTTGAACGAAGCGCGAAAGCAAGGCCGGTATGTTCAGGACGTCTTCGGCGATATGGATCACTGCTTGCGTCACGCGTTGATCAGCCGAGCTCATCTGTGTGACGGCGTCATCGCAGTGGGTAACCACACACGCGATGAACTCTACTTTCTGAATAGCCATTTTGATCATCAACCCATCGATCTGGTCTACAACGGTTTACCGGCGATGAGCGTGAACATTGATCGGAAGCAGCATAGCCGAGAGATGCTTGTAGACTACTCCGCCACGCTCCTGGGTCATAGACCTGATGTCCTGATGACCCATGTCACACGGCCGGTCATTAGCAAGGGCCTGTGGCGCGATCTTAAGGTGTGTCATGAGCTCGATCCGCTGTTGGCACAAGAAAACAAGACAGGTGTGTTGTATATTCTGACCAGCGCCGGTGGCGTGCGACGCCCCCAAGACGTGGCCAGCATGGAACAACAGTACGGTTGGCCTCGACATCACCGCTACGACTATCCAGACCTTGTCGGACCGGAAGTCGACATCTATCGTGATATCGAAGTTTTTAACGCATGCCACCGATCGGTTCAGGTGATTCTGGTCAACCAGTTTGGTTGGTCTGCCGCACGCATTGGACACCGCCTACCCAAAACAATGGATATCGCTGCCTTTCGACATGCCGCTGATGTTGAGTTCGGCATGGCGACATATGAACCGTTCGGGATCAGTCCGTTAGAGCCTCTTGGCTCCGGTGCGTTGTGTGTGATCTCCAACGTGTGCGGCTGTTGCGGCTTCATCGATCAGGTGACCCAGGCCAAAGGGGCGGAAAACGTCATTGTGGCCAACTTTACTGACCTTGACCAAACGATGTCGATTGATCAACTTAAGACGATGAGTCGGTCTCAGCGCGACCACGTGGAACAGACGGTGGCGGCCAAGATTGCCCGCAAACTGATGGATCGCCTACCGCGTACCCAGCCTCAGAGAAAAGCCACGATCAAGTCGGGGCAGGCCCTGGTCAAGCGGATGGGATGGGATCAGGTGATCGAAGACGGCCTGCTGCCAATGCTCCAGAGGATCCACCGCAACGGTGACGCCGACGGCCTGACCCGCTAACGCTAGGCCGTGTCACGATCGCCCTCAAACCATTGAACCAGTATAATACAGGGGGAATTGGCCAGAATAGCGCTTCACGAAGAGGGCTGTCGATGTTGCGAAAGATGCTGCGGAGCAAAATCCACCGCGCTACCATTACGGAATGTGATCCGGACTACATCGGTTCGATTACAGTTGATGCGGACCTGCTTCGGGTTGCCGACATCCGGCCCAATGAGGCTGTTTTGGTATTGGACATTGATAACGCGGCACGGTTTGAGACCTACGTGATCCGCGGAGAACCGGGTTCAGGCGTCATTGGCGTTAACGGTGCAGCGGCCAAACTGGTCCAGCCGGGCCATAAGGTCATTATTGTTTGTTTCGGCCAGCTAGAGACTCAAGATCTGGACGCTCATGAGGCTCGGATTGTCCTGGTCGATCCACACAACCGCCCAGTCAAGCAGCTGCGATATAGCAGCGTCATTGACCAAGCCGTACCGGTGTCGTAGACAAGCCCGTTTGTGGTCGGCTGTACAGCCGCCGATGGGACGCAAATCCACGTTATGGCGAAAAGTGTCCGGATCAGCTTGGCCAACAAGTGTCAACTGTTGTTCGGAACAGCGGTGGTGATGATCCTTGGGGCGGCGCTGACGGTACTAGGCGTACGGATGCAGACACTGGTCCACGAAGGCCATGAAGAAACTGCGCGACAGCTTGCCAACACGTGGCTGACCCACACGTGGCCGCCGGATCAGAAATACCCGAAACCCCGTAAGATCTCCGGCTATGTTCAAACCGAAGCGGCGGCAGTAACGATCATTGAACAGGTGAATTTCGCAACAGCGGCCAAGGAAGATCCTTTCTTGGCGCAAACCATTGAGTACTTCCAAGCCCATTCCGATCATCATGAGATGTTCTGGTCTGGCCGCGATCGGTTCGGCCATCAACGCTACCGCTATGCCAGGGCGATTCGATCGCCCAGTCTCCCGCAACCGGCCGCCACCGCCCCGATTCGCCCCCTTGAAAATGCCGGACCGGCAGCCGATCCATTGAAGACGATCATGCTCGTGCAGTTCCCCTCAGAACTGTCACAGCGACAGCTGATGCTCAACCGAATATACATCGTTGCGGCGGGCCTTTTGGCAGGGTTACTAGCGATTGGCGCGTTTTGGTTTATCACCACCCGGATTATCCTTTCGCCGGTGCGCGTGCTGCGCGACACGGCGGCGAAAGTTTCTCAAGGGGACCTAAATATCCGCTCTGATATCAATACAGGTGATGAGTTCGAGCAGATGTCAGACATGTTTAACACCATGCTCGAAAACCTCAAAAGCAATCAGGACCAACTCCGCACGATCAATAAGAGCTTGGATCTCAAACTCGACGAGCTCACCCAGCACAACGTGTCTCTCTACGAAGCGAATCTGGTCAAAGGCAAATTTCTAGCCAACGTTTCCCATGAATTGCGTACACCGCTCAATTCCATCATTGGGTTTGCCGAGGTCTTGGGCGAATCGGTTCAAGACGGGGCTTCGACGACGAAAGAAAAACACAAGCGATATATCACCAACATCATCACTTCAAGCCGACAGCTTCTCGAGCTGATCAACGACCTGTTGGATCTGGCAAAGATTGAAGCCGGCCGGATGGAGTTGCGCGTCTCACCACTAAGCATTACTGATTCGGCAGAGGGCCTGATTAACCTGATCCGTCCACAAGCCGAAAAACATGGTATCGAATTGCGGCTACAGTTAGAACGGGATCTCCCACTGATCCACACCGATGCAGGAAAATTTCAGCAGATTTTATTTAATTTTCTGTCGAACGCCATCAAATTTACACCGGCAGGAGGGATCGTCACACTCGCCGCGCAGCTGCGCGGCGTCCCAGCCACCAACGATCCGACTAGCAAACCGACGCTGTTGTGTGTGAGCGTCAGCGACACCGGACCGGGTATTCCCTTGGATCAGCAGGATCACATTTTTGAGAAATTCACACAACTTGATTCGACTGTCACACGCGAACACGGCGGCACGGGTCTGGGTCTGGCCATCAGCCGCGAACTGGCTGCATTGCTACAGGGTCAAATCGAGTTGCACAGCCGTGCTGGAAGAGGTGCCACGTTCAGCCTATTGATCCCGATCTCGCTGGAATCCAAGAGCGTGCCACTGATGCCAGACGTTGTCGAACCACCCACCGCCGGCTACGATCAATCCGGCGCCACGTCCCCGCAGCGTGAATGATGCTCATTGATGCAGCAACATGGGTCTTGTCACGGTACCCACGGGCAGCGGGACTCAGGCGAAGCGAGATCCATGAGACGAGCCGCCAGCGCTGAAAATATGACACCGCACCACCTGCCAGGGTTAAACGGGCTGCGTGCGGCGGCCTGTTTGGCGGTCTTCGGTGTACATTTCCATCAGCATACCGAAATCAGTGGCCGTCTCGGCGATTTCGATACCGCACGACTGCTGGAAAATGGCAACACAGGCGTCGCTCTGTTTTTTGTCCTAAGTGGGTTTCTGCTGGGGCTGCCCTATTGGAGCGGCGCGCACAATCCAGGGACGCCCCCGAAACTGGCCACGTACGCGATAAGGCGAGTCACCAGAATCTTGCCGGCCTACTTTTTATGCCTAACTGTCTTGGTGCTGACCCATGGCCACTGGTCGACACCGAAGCAATTCGCTAATACGGTCTTCCACTATCTCTTGATACACAACCTGGCCGAATTTTCCTTTTATGGCATCAGTGAACCCTTTTGGACCATCGCTGTTCAGGCGCACTTTTACCTGTTCCTTCCGCTTCTCCTGACGCTTCTGCGGCCGCTGGGCACACGGGTCAATGTAGCGTTTGCAAGTGTGTTAACACTGTGCATCGGTTGCTTTGCGCTTCACCAGTGGATCATGACCCAAGCAGCCAATACGCCGCGATGGCCCATCGATCCGCGGCTGATCTCTCCGGGTGGCGCGGTGTTGAGCCACTCGGTGTTGGCACACCTGCCCCACTTTTTGATCGGCGTGCTTTCAGGGCGTGTGTTTCTTCTATTGGGTTCAGATAGCAAACGTTTGGCCAAGACGGTTGCGGTGACCTGTGAAGTCGTGTTTTGGACCGCTGGCGCAGCTATTTTCACGATCCTTGGTACGCCGTTGGATGACAGGCTCCAGCTGCCATACGGCCGGTACCATTTCCCCATCGTCCCTGTGCTGATCGCCGCCGTCATCGTCACCGCACCCCTGGCCAAACAAGCCCGCAGAATCTTAGAAGCCCGTCCCCTTTCTGCGCTGGGGACGATTTCCTACGGTTTCTATTTGTTTCATCTGCCGTGCCAGAATGTCACGGGCAGAACGATGCGCTTTCTTGGAATGGAGGCAAACCATCATTGGATGATCTTCGGCCTCGCCAGTCTGGCGGTGTCGATTGCTGTAGCCACCGTATCGTACCGATTCCTGGAACGTCCCCTTCTACTGGCCAGCCGCCCAAATCGCCAGGCGTCATGATCAGTTTGTGCCGACGCAAACATGGCGTTTAAGCCATTTTCCGGCGGTGGCCCACCCCGCACCGGCGCCGACGACGTAGACACCCACATCCGTCACGTCGCTGACCCCCGTATACGTCATGGCTTGCCCCCACTCGATTGCCAAACCCAACATCGTGGCAACCACCATCACCACAAGCCAACCCCTGCCTCGCCAGCCCGCCTGGCTACCGGAGATCCAACGTAATATCGCCCCCACAGGCACGAAGAGCATCAGGCCTCGCGCCAGGTTCACAAAAGTTACAAATTCCTGGCCCCAATAGTAGCGCTTAAAGGGGTAATCCATAAACCCCTTTAACTTTCTATGAATTAAGTCCGGCTCCTGGATCCAGTCGAACGGATACCAAAAAGACGCCAACAGACCCACCGTGTAGAGCCCCCCCAATACCGCCCCCCAACCCCACCGCCACGCAGCGCCCCGACGGCTGATCGGAGAGCACGACTGTCGCCACAGCTGGCTGACCAACCACGCACCGATCAATCCACCCGCGCCACCGGTGACCACGTCCGTGGCGTCTACCGATCGACTAAAGATAAACAGCTGCACCGTTTCGATAACCGCCGCGAATCCAATGGTCATCAGCACACCAGTGGCCAACGAACGCATCTGGTTCTGCCGCACCCAACCCCACCGCATCCCCATGCCCACCGGCGTGTACAAGATCACATCCATGGCCATCTGCCAAAGCATCTCGAAACCGTTGCGGTAACGGACGGCAAACGGCACCAGTGATACCCTCCCACCTTCGATTTTGCGTCGCAGTTCTTCCGGTGTGATCACAACATCTAACGGCAGTATCATATAAATCAACAGCCCCACCATGTAGAGGTGAAGCAGACTCACGCGCCAATCCGTCGCGTCTGTTTTCTGACTAAAGAAACGCCGAAACCATCCTGTCATTCGGCGTCCTACCAGAAACCAACCGGCCACACCCAGTACCGCGCCCACGGATTCGGCAAGCATATCGTTCTGCGATACGGTGCGTCGTGGAAACCACAGCTGTGCAAATTCTACACCTACAATCACCGCCGCCAGCATCGCGGTGATACACGGCAGTCCAATGATCAGCGATATCCGTCGGCGACGATCGGTGTCCAGCGCGGCTAGCCACAAGTATCCGATCGGTACCCACAACAACAGATTGGCGACGAAATCGGCCCGCGAATACAAGCCCAGGTGAAGGTAACGCACTCTACGAAACTTCTCAATGGCCTCAGACAAACCCAACGCCCGATACTCAAGCGGTACGAACGAACCATAGACAAATAACAACATAAACAGGATCGCCGCCCACATATAGTGGGCGCGTCGCGGGAAAACACCGCTTCCGTCGATGGAGGCTTTCAACTCGTTGGGTGGTATCGCCGCCATCGAAGTCACAACTTTCGCGCTGGTGGGCGTGGCAACTGTCGCAACCGGCGTCCCGACGGTCTGTATCGGACCGCGAATCACTGACCACCGCTAAACCCAGAGTTGACGCATCCGATATCTCGCTGGCAAACACAGCTGTCTGTTCAGCGTTCTGGGAGCAAGCCAAATTAAACGGCTTAACATTTTAGACGCAACTATCACCGGCAGCCGACCGCCTCGACACCCAAGGGCATGGTACAGCACACAGGCTAAACCGTCCGCGGCCCAAAGGGGACTTGTTAGCGTGTCCCCCTCATTGAACGAGCTTGTTGCTGTCAAAATAGAAAACATAGAGCGATCTTGGTCGTGGTCTGTTTTCGCAGTCTGGCTGACCGTTGGATAGCGAAAACGTTGGCAGCGAAGTCAAATTTGATACGCCATCAAGAGCCCTCAAAGAAAATCATTGCTCAAACAACTTAATCTGCTAGAATAACGTGTATAGGCTTGGTCTGTGGCCACCCACAGGAAACCGTGGCGGGGGGGGTTGAAACACAGATTCCAAGAAAAAGCGATGATCGCCAGGCGGCTAAACAGCTCACGGGCTGTGAAGTGATGTGGTTAGACAACTTGTGGAGAACCTCAAAATGAAATCGCTGTTATTTTCTGTCGCTCTGATCGGGGTCACTACCGCATCGTCGTTGGGTCAAGTTGACACGGTCGATATGAAATTTGTATTTAGCTCGGCGTTTAACATCCAACCTGACGACCCGAACAACCCGAATCGCCAGGGCAGTTTTTTTTATCTCAACGACAGCGTTAACGAAGCCGGAAATCTGCTAGCAGGTCAGATTGGGTGGGGTGCGTGGGAGATCGACAGAGCAGGCAACATGGTCAATACCATGCGGACCAACCAAACCCTGAGCCTGAATAACAACCCAGCAAATCTCGGTACGCCACCGATCGGGGCAAAGTCCGCTGTGGAGTTCGGCAACCATGTATTCATTGGGGCAAACAACCACGGCGGCATCGCACGCTTCGACCTCCAGGGTCCAGACGAATGGGGTACCGCCTCGCTCACACCGTTGGAAACTGCTACTGATTTGGGTTTCTCAGTCGAGTCGGTCACCGCATCACCGCGTCAACCCGGTCAAGATGGAACTCCACCGTTGCTTTTTGTGAACGAAAGCAGCTCCGCGGACAGTCGTGGTGCCGTCCATGCGTACCAAGTGAACAACATTGGATCGGGGTTCGAGCTGGATGAATTCTGGTCTTCAGATATCTCTAGCGCTTCAGACAACACGGATCCCCGCTTCCGGGGCCTGGCCTATGGCGGCAACGGATTTGTTTATGGAATTGACACCGGCAACGGAGGGGCCGGAAGTGTCTGGGCGTTTGACGTGACCGATGGCACCGCCACGAAAGTCACGGACTATATCGACCCCAAGGACGATGGCACGGGTACCAACCTCAGCTTTTTAGGCGAACCATATCAAGGTTTTGGCGCCGTGGTCCACCAAGACGAGCTGTTTGTGGTGGGCACAGGTGGAACCATCAGCGTCTTTGAATTGACCGACCCAACCACCGTTGGCGATCGCACCGATTTTGATCTGGGTCAAGCCCTATTGGACGCCGGTGCTGCTGAAAGCACCGATGTCGCTTTGTACGGAATCGCTCTCGACGGTGACGGCCCTGGCGGTGAAACCGACTTTATGTGGCTGTCTTATGAATCGGCCGGTGAGACTCCTAATCGACGTGTCGCAGGGTTCACAATCGTCAATCCTGAACCGAGCACGCTGGGGCTACTCCTGGGTGCCGCGTGTCTCATGGCGAGCAGCCGGCGACGGCGGCGTGCCTAAGACGACAGACAGCCATCGCCTATCCCTCAGACACGTGTGGATTGGCCAGACGTGGCCGGTCGTTCTGTGTTACACTTTGACGGGGGACGCAAATCATCGCGGTACACCCCGTGTCGTGGACGCGGTCGATGCTGTCTTTTGCCGATGACCCCAAGCCCAATCACTCATGCCGACATGGGCTTGGCCAACGGCGTGTTGATACGCCATGGGCGGTACCTTTTCTGATCATCCTCCTGGCAAACTGACCTCACTGGAAAAGGTCCACGCCTTTGCCGCCTTGAGCGTAACGATCTGGGTTGGGCATGGCGCCACAGGTTTAGACATCCCCGTCGGGTTTGTGATGTTCTGGTGCGCAGGCCTGATGACACTGGTCGCCGCAGCACGGTTTCCGGCCTTGGGCGTATATGTGTTCATTGCGCTGACGTACGGCACTCCCAGGTATCACAGCGCGTTTGTGAAGATGGTTCAGTTAGGCATACCGAACTGGGTGTGCGCCGTCGCGTTGTCTGGTGTGATCACCTGGGCCATCAGCCAACGGCGTCGAGTATGGGTCGGTGGGCCGGTGGCGTGGCTGATGCTGATGCTCGTGGGCTGGTTATCGGTGACGATCGCTGCAGCCACGATACGAGGACAACCGTGGCAACCGCACCCGAGGCATCACCCGCAACAATACCTGCAAGCATTGGTTATGTTCTTCATAGCCTGTCGCGTCATGGCAGGACCAGACCAGGCGGCCAACGGCGCGCTGGCAATCTGTCTGGCGTTATGCGGCCGGGGCCTGATCGCGGGGCGCCAAGGGGTATACCTTGAAGGCGATATTTCGTCGCTTTCGGTGATGGCCATGCCGCTGGCACTACTGGGCATGACTGCCACACCGCAGAAAGGATTGCGTGTTGGTTTTCTGGTGCTTTTGGCCGCGCTGATCGCGCTGTTAAGTCTAACCTACAACCGAGCGGCGGCGGTTGGGTTTGTGGTGCTGTTGGTGGTGTTGTGGACGCTGTCGCGCTACAAATGGCGAGTGCTGGTCGTTTCAATACCCGTTCTCGTCATTGCCGGTACGTTGTTCACGTCATCGTTCTATTGGCAGCGATTCACCGGAATTTGGGAAGGTACGCCAGATCGCAATAGCGTCCTGTCCCGATTGCGCATCTGGCAGACAGGGTGGGACATGTTTGTTGACCACCCCATTGTCGGCGTAGGTGCCGGTCAGTTTCATAACATGATTCAGCGCTACAACCCACGGTTCGATGAACCATTGGCGGGGCACAACAACTTTGTGCAGATGCTCGCCGAATCGGGGGCACCGGGCTTATTGTTGTACACCCTTCTCTTTGTGGCCGGATTGATCACACTATGGCAGACATCACGGATCGCCGGCCCCCACTGGCCCGGCCCCGCCGCTCGCCTGATGTTTGCATCGATCTGTGTGTACCTCACGATCGGGTGTTTTGTCAGCCGTCAAGACATGGTGTTGGCTTACCTGCTATTGGGCTGGGCGGTTGCGCTGCGTCACCATATGCCGGACTGTCAGCGGTAACGTTCACCGGTCTTTGCGCAAATTCGACCATGCCCGTTGCCACAGTGCTGCAAAACAGACGCCGGCCATCCCCGCTGCGGCATCTGACGCATCCATTAGCCTACTGCGAACCGGCCATTGTAACAGCTCCGTGATGACCACCACCACCGCAGCCAAAACGATGATTGAACCGGTAGGATGGTACCGATCACCCACCCGCCGCACCTGCTCTTGCACAGCGCTGCTTACCGCCGCTGTCATCACCATAAACAGCCCGAAATTGGCGCCCATACGAAGCAGCTCGACCCGTGCTGCTTCCCAAAGCTGGCTATTGCCGGTGGTGTCTCGATGCCATGCGATCACCGCAGACATCGGCCAACCCGCCCGCCAGCTATCCTGAAGCGACAAACGTAGATATAGCGTTTCCGGCGAAACGTCGAAAGGCGCGACACGAACCGCGACCGCCAACGCCAGCAGCACCCACGATCGTCGCAGGGCGGGCCGGTCGGTCTGCCAACTCCAAAGCCTCTGCCCTATGGTTGTAAGCGCAGGTGCCCAGTGACAACCAACAAACGCCCCCAATAGTCCTCCCAACGCGTTGGCGACGATATCCACAATCGAACTGGCCCGCACCGGCAGCCAGACCTGCGACGTCTCCGCAAGCAAACTGAGTACGATCGCTCCCAGAAACACCCCCGTGACAACAACCCTGCAACCACACCGCTGACGTTTGACCCACCACCACGCTGTCACAACACCGTAAGGCACAAACAGAGCGATATTGGCTAGTGTGTTGAGCTTGCCGATCCGATTATTGCCCAGCCATTGATTGACGGCATGAGCCTGAAAGTCAAACGGGTAGACCAGCATCCAGTACGTGAGGACAACTACCGCCAAGGCCGCAAAGCCAAGTCCACGTAATTGTGCGTGGGAGGTGTCCACGACTGGCTGCTGCCCGGCACCGCCCCTGGACCGCACACACTTGGATGGACCGTCTGTCATGCTCTGCATTGCAATCGGGCACCTCCAACCACCATACCATAGCGCTTGCTCGCTGCAGCGATAACCTGCATCAACCAAATCAATCGTCGGCACACAGGCATGGCTGGGGAAACAAGGCGACTTAAGTAGAATAGTAAATTCTTGGCCCGCAAATACCCCAGATTGACCCACACACAACCTATTTGTAGACAAAAAAATACGTTCTTAAAGGACCGCCTGAACGCTGTCCAAAGTTGATTGATGATTGACAGCGACGGGCCAACTTCGTTATACTTGAGTCTTTAACAGAGGCTATGAAATCTCTGCAGTAGTGGTGTTGTGACTGATTGCAGAGAGAGCTCCGGCAGGAAGCCGACGGGAGAAGAGGACCAAAGTGTTTTATCCTACCCGTGCGTTGCCGGTATAGACGCAGCGCCTTACCTGGGTTTGCAAAACGGTGTTGGGAGTGATTGATCGAAATTGAGTACCGCAGCCTTCCTACCAAGATGAAGCCGTCGTCGTAGATTTGACACGCTATCGATCTGCTTCATTCATCCCATGTTACGTGGAGTCGAAGGTGTCTTGTATTGAATCAGAAAACCAGGGGTCATTTTCGCAGCTAAAAAACGATACCGTGATCCATGAAAGTTTGGATGGTCACGAGCGTTCAAGCAGCCGCCACAGGATAGCAATGCCGCACGGAACCTTAAGCCCACAAGCACCCTTGTCTGACAACGGCTTACAACGGCGTGCTCAGATGATCGAACCCCCGTCACCAGACCGTTTTCATGTTGCTCGTAACCTGGCCGAAGTCGTTGATGCGTGGCGATTGGTCTATAAGGTCTATACACGCAGTGGACTTATCCCCCAGAACCCTTACGGTGTCCACACGGTGCCTCAAGCGATGAATCGGCGCACCGCGGTCTTTTATAGCCTTACTGGCCCTTTTGTCGAATCGACCGTAACGACGATATTCGATGGTGCAGGGGGTTTGCCACTGGACGTCGTTTACAAACGTGAGCTTGATGTGCTGCGTCGCAAGGGTCGCCGACTTAACGAATTGAGTCTGTTAGCCCATGCAGCGCAGATCGCAGGATCTCAGGCGGCCGAATACATCGAAATGAACAGTGCAGTGCCGTCGCGACTGCATGCCGCCCGTGTGCGCACATCGCTGATTCATCTGATGTGCCGTACTTTCTTTTTTGGTCTTGCAATGGACTGCACCGACTTTGTGATTGGTATCCATCCTAAACACGCACGGTTCTATGAACGAGGATGGGGTTTTCAGCAAATCGGTCCGGAACACACTCACCCCACCGTTAACAATCGACCTGTTGTGCTGATGCGCATGGCTCATAGTGATATTCTTAGGAAAGCCGAGCAACCCTACGCGTTGGAGTTCTGTCTGAATAACCCCATTCCACTGGATACATTTTGCGAACGCTGCAGATTTGAGCCGCGTGAAATCGCCAGTGCCTCCGGCCCAATCTACCCTTACATACGCAATAAGTACCCCGACTGGGAACAGCGTACGATCGCCTGGTCACAGCGTAAAGTCGTCTAACGACTGGCTGAGCTTTTTTTTCCGGACAACACGCTGATCGTCGTCGGTAGATCTGGAAAAGGTCAGCCAAGCAGTGACGGTGAAACAGAACCTTAGCCAGCTCAACATCGGCCACACCATACCGCGGCGGGATTGACGCCACAGTCAAACCGGCTGGCGGGATCTTCGGTCATCAATGATCCCAGCCAGTAACCTGTTTTATGACGTCGGTGAAAGCCTGTGGTTTTTTTCCCAACAATGCCCACAGTCGATTCGATGTCAGTGAAACATCGCGGGGCCTGGGTGCTGGATAGGTTGAATCTGACAGCCGCTGGGGTTCAATCAAGCCACGATCGGCGATGCCCAGAGCCGAACCCAGTGCCTGCCCTATCATCACGCGATTTAACCGCTCGGGGCCACCAGCGTGCCAGAGTCCAGCCTGGCCTGCGACAGCCATAGCGATCATGGCATCGCACAAATCCTGCACAAAGATAGGTGTACGCACTTCGTCTTCGAATAGACGTAACGGTTGACGCTGAGACAAAGCGTCGACCATCCACGACAAAAAGCTGCTTTTGTGGGTCGTACGCGGCCCGTACACCAAACTCGTACGCATCACCATCCCCCGCCGCAACGACAACACATGACGCTCAGACTCCAACTTTAACCGGCCGTAGACGTTAACCGGCAACGCCCGATCCTGCTCACAGTACGGCGGATGCTCACCGTCGAATACAAGATCGGTTGACAGCGCTATCAAAACCGCTTCTGGGACAAACTCGTTCGCCGCCCGAGTTAGATGACATGTCGTATCGATGATATGACCCTGAGCGATGGCGGGATCTCTCTGGCAGACGGCAACGTCCGTTTCCGCCGCACAGTGGAAAACGATCCCAGGACGCAGATCACGCAGACACCGCCGGACATCGCGCGATTGCCGCATGTCCAACCGGACCATCTGAACCCCGGGTACCTCCAACGATCGTTGGAACCCCATCCCGACAACGGTCGCATTTGTCGCCGCCAGGCGTCTGGCCAGGTGTTCACCGACAAACCCGGTCGCACCGGACACCAAAATAGGCCCATGGGGGTCTGAGACATGCATATAATTGCACGACAGTTCGGATGGTCAAGTGTATGATATACTAAACTGTTACCGCTTGGAAAATGTTGTTTGGCCGGTAAAACTTCTGCGTGAAAGGGAAGGACATTGAGAAAGATCACAGCGTTGGCATGTCTGGCTCTGTCTGTGCTGTCCAATGACGTCTGGGGCGAAACGGTTCAGTGGTCCGGTTACGAGTGGGTGGTCAAATCATCCAAGGAACCCTTTGGCCCGGGCCCGAATCTTTGGTCCGACTCACAGGAATCTGTCTGGGTCGATGGTGAGGGACGGTTGAATCTAAAACTTAGGAAAATAGGAGAACGTTGGCATTGTGCAGAAGTATACAGTGTGCGGTCACTGGGATACGGCAAGTACATCTTCTACTTAGATAGCCGCGTGGACAATCTAGATGCCAACGTCGTCGTTGGTATGTTTGTTCACTCTGACGATATGAATGAGATTGATATAGAATTCTCAAAATGGAGTGAGCCTCGGAAGTACACTTATCATCAGTTTGTGCTCCAGCCGAGGATCGATGATACAAATATAAAACGATCCGATTACCGCGACCGGACACCTCTGTCATCGCACTTGTTTCACTGGGCGCCGACGGGTGTGTCCTTTAGAAGTTATGTCGGTCACGACATCGAGAACAAGCCACCTCATAAGTCCTGGGACTACGTGGGGCCGAACAATCCTCGACCAAGCACGGAGAAGGTCCACATCAATCTATGGCTATACAAGGGAGAACCGCCAACGGATGATCATGAAGCCATATTGGTCGTTGAAAAGTTTGTGTTCATCCCGCTAAGAGACCTAGCCGGTGAATCCGGGCACACCTCATTGGTCAAACCGGGTATGCGGGAGACAGGCAACAACCTGCCCTAGCCAACCCGAGTCACGACCAAACCACCACCTCTCGTTCTAGCCAGACACCAAACCGTCTTGACACCGTCTGCTGAACGTGTCCCATCAAGGCCAGCACATCGTCGGCGGAACACCCCGGTTTGGTCACAATGAAATTCGCGTGATGCGATGACACTTCTGCACCACCGACCTGGTATCCTTTCAGCCCGGCTTCTTCGATCAGTCGGCCCGCGGAAAGCGGCTCGGAAAATTGATCCGGGCGCGGCTGAGGATTTTTGAAAGCGCAACCCGCAGAATGCGCTCCCAGCGGCTGACGGGCTTTTTTGAGCGAAAAGATGTCTTTGACTTGTCTGACCAATTGATGGGGATCTGTAGGCACCAGTTCAAGCTCAACCTCAAGAATATAGCGGGCGACGATATTGGTCTTACGATAACCAAAAACCAAATCATCACGATTACGGTAGTACACCTGACCGGTTGCGTCGCAGACCATCACACGACGCACCACACGCCCTATCTCACCGTACGCTCCCCCCGCGTTCATCCGTACCGCACCACCCACGCTTGCCGGGATGCCCGCCAAGCACTCGATCCCACCCAGACCTGCTTTGGCCGTAGACAACACCAACTTGGCCAAATCGAATCCGGCTCCAACCGTAACAATATTGTCTTCTACCTTAAGTCGCTTAAAAAATGGATCGTCGAGTTGAACCACCACACCGTTGACCCCCTGATCTGCCACAAGCAGATTGGCCCCTCGGCCAAGCACATAAACCGGCATATCCGATTCACGGCATTTGGCCGCCAACGTCGAAAGCTGCTGTACACTTGCGGGGCGTACCAGCCATGGCGCCAGTCCGCCCACGCCGTACCATGTCAAGGGTGCTAACGACACGTCACGTTCAAACCGGACATGTAAACCATCAATGACGCTTCGCTGGCTGGTTGTGATTGTCATCGTGTATACACCCGAGGGTCAATCACAGGTCGCTCGATAGCGACTTGGATATCCACCCTCCCCCAAGGAGCTCTTGGCCACGGTAACAAACCACCGCCTGTCCCGGGGTCACGGCACGCTGGGGTCGATCGAACCGAACCTCGAACGTATCGGCGTCGGTGACACAGACCTGAGCAGACACCGCTTCTGCGTTATGACGAATCTTCACTTCACACGAAATCGCCTGCCGATCCGACGGCCTGTCAGCCAACCAATTCGCTTGATGCGCCAATAACCCACAGGCCATCAGGTGCTCCTGGGTATCTACGGTGATCGTGTTCGTATCAGGATTCTTGTCGATCACGTAAACGGGATAACCAAGCGACACGGCCACACCCCGGCGCTGACCGATCGTAAAATGTTGCTGACCTTGGTGTCGCCCAATGACACGACCACCACGATCAATGATGTCCCCAGGTCGCACACGATCAGGCGTCCTGGTCCTGATCAACGCCGTATAATCATTGTTAGGCACAAAACAGATTTCTTGGCTATCAGGTTTTTCGCTAACAGACAGCCGCAGCTGACCGGCTAATCGGCGCACCTGTGATTTTTCCATATTCCCGACGGGAAGAATCAAGCGATCCAAACACTGACGGTCGATACCGAACAGAAAATAACTCTGATCCTTGCGACTGTCACGCCCCCGCAACAGACGAGTCGTTCCGCCGGACATCGCTGGCCGGTCCACCCGCGCATAGTGGCCCGTGGCCAAAAAATCGGCGTCAATCGATCGGGCATACGCGGCGAGCTTGTCAAACTTTAACCAGTCGTTACAGCGAACGCACGGATTGGGTGTGAGACCAGCGTTGTACTGGTCTACGAAATGATTGACGATCCGATTAAAATCTTTCTTAAAATTCAACACATAAAGTGGAATCTCTAGCATCGCTGCCACGAGGCGGGCATCAGCAGCATCGTTCACTGAACAACAACCCTGATGCCCCGGCTTGCTGGGTGCGGTATCACAGGCGGCTTCTGCGCCGGTATCCATCTCATCGTCACTGCCTAGCCGCATAAAGCAACCCACCACGTCGTATCCGTCTTGTTTAAGCAAGGCGGCAGTGACCGAGCTGTCGACGCCGCCGCTCATCGCGACGAGTACTTTTTTTCCTTCAGCGGCTCGCATGGCTCACTATCATACATCAGGTGGTACGTGGAGGTCGTACCGGCCGCACATGTGATGTGAAACCAGACCAGGCATGTTGCCAATTCTTTCTCGTAACCGTAGGCTAAGATTAAAGGTTACGAATTGAGCAGTCGATTGGATGATAGACTTTCGCTCATGGAATCTAGAATGCTTAACACTCGACCGAACAAGGGAATACGGACCTGGCTGTTACTCTGTTTGTACGCTGTCACGTTTACCGGACCCTCATGGGCGAAAACCAGTGAGGATCCACTGCCCGGTTTGGAATTGGTGCCCGCCGACGCACCCGTGGCGGTCGTTGTGCCGAGCTTGTCGGGACTCAGTGACAAAGTAGCAGTGCTAAACGAAGACTCGCTGGGTGCAACGGTGCCTTATATGGGCGATATGCTCGGCGCGCTAAGAGCCATGTCAGGTATCACGGAGGGGTTAGACGACAGTGGTTCTCTGGTCGTTGTCGTGACCGACGCTGACGGCTTGATGGGACACCATCGCCCTGACCAACCACCGGTGGTCATTCTTGTTCCGGTATCGGACTACGCGGCGCTGGTGGGCAATTTTGGCGGGAATCCGGGAGAGGGTGAGGCGGTCACCCAGCTGGTCCTTGCTGGTGATTCACCCGGATTTGCCAAGCACCTGGGTGACTACGCGGTGATCGGTCCTACCCGTGACCAGGTGGACCGATTCCACCCTGGCCACGCGACCGGTTTGTGGACCAAGCGAATGGGCCGTACCGGCCAGCGATGCTTGCGAACCAGTGACTTGACCGTCATTGTCAATATCCAGGCGATGGAACCAACGCTCCAGCCAATGCTTCAAACGGCACTGGTTCAGATAAAGACTGATGTGCTTAAAACTGACTCGGCACCCGCACCGATGGTCAATCTCGTCAAGGCGATGGCGACCATCTACGGCGACACCGCAACGGCTCTTCTTCGGGACACGTCGGCGGTCGTGGCGGGACTAGACATCACCTCGCATGGCGTTGGACTGACGTGGACCTGCCAGTTTGAGCCGGGCAGTTACCTGGCACAAATGTTCACCACCGGACGGGGCACCAAAGATCAGTTGGCCAGGCTACCGAATGACGACTATTGGCTAGCCAGCGCGATGAATTTTCGTGGCATCGCCGTACAGACAATGGCAAAGGACCTGCTGGCTCGAATCCCCGATGGCCAGGGGGACCCGACCGTGGCCCCGGCGGTCGACATGTTTAAACACGCCACGGCGCTGCTACAGCAAACCGCGGGTGTCGCCACGGCCTACAGGTTGCCTGATCAACCGGGCGGCATGATGGGGGGCCGTTTCCTAAGTGGTGTCACGGTCTATGAAACGGGTGATGGATTGGCTTATACCCAATCGATCAAGGAGTACTTCGAAAAATTACAGAACTTCATGGAGGTCATCAACGACACATCTACCGCCGATCAGCCCGAAGGGGAACACCAGGCCCATCCACGGAAGGCTTCACTGAATGTTGCGGTGAAGTACACGTCTAACGCGCTGCAAGTTGATGGGGTACACGTCGACGAATACCAGATTCAATACCAGTTGCCTCCAGAGATCGCTGGCGAATTGGGGCGTGTGGCGCCTGTGATGATGTTGCTGGGTGGTAGCACCGGCCAGAGCGGTTACGTCGCGGCTCACGACCGCTTCGTCGTCATGACCACCACACGCGATGTGCAACTGATCAAGCAGGCGTTGGCCGCGATCAAACAAACCACGGGATTTGGCGCCGGTGGTTCAATCGATCGGGTCCGTCGAGTCGCCCTGCCCTCTCACACAGTGTTCGAAACATACCTAGGCGTTGGCAATCTCGTCCAGGGCATCAACGGATTCATGGGCATGATGGGCCTGCCCCCGATCCACGTCCCCGAAGATCTGCCGCCCATCGCGGCTGCAACAAGTGTCGAGGATCATGGGATCGCCAATCGACTGTATGTACCCACGACGGTGATCCGGTTCTGCAAGAACGCCGTCGACCAGACCATGGCCACCATGAGGCCTGGCGCCCCGGGTCCCCACGTTGATGAGCCTGATTCGGAGGGTACTGGCAGGCAAGGTCCACCACCGGCGCCACGCTGATCCTAGGGTCTATCAACCCCAGACTTCATGGCCGCCGCACGCCACGCTCAACCCCAGACCATTGGCTAAAATGTGATCGATATGCTTAGCCGTATAGGGTATGCTGCGCTGGGTGCGTATGGCCTATCGATTTTGGGCGCAGTGATGGCTCCTACCCAAACCGACGGCGATTCGCGACCCGTCCCAATGCGTCGGGCAGGCCACACGTTGTCTGAACCGCCATTGCGTGGATTTGCAATTAGTTTGCACCACACAGAACACCTTCATTTGTACCTACAAGCGATCGATGAAATGGTGGAACTGGGCTTCAACTGTCTTGAAGTAACCACGCCGGTATTTCAAACCAACGGACAGGCTCAAGAGATCCACATTAAGACCGGACCAGGCGGCGGACCTGAGCGATGGCAACTGGTGGCATTGCTGCACCACGCGAGCCAGCGTCGCCTGACGACCGCTTTGATGCCACAAATTCTATTTACCGCCCCACGAGGTAATGAGTGGCGTGGCAAGATCCATCCGGCACAGTGGGACCCGTGGTGGAAACATTATCAACGGGTCATTGATTATTTCTTGGACGTGGCCAACGAAGCGTCTGTGGATATCTTTTGTGTGGGATCGGAACTGCTAAGCACAGAACGTCAGGCACATCGTTGGACCAGGCTGATCCAACACACGCGGCGACGGTTTGGCGGCCAATTGACCTACTCAACCAACTGGGACCACTACCACATCCCGACGATCTGGCGGGATCTGGACATGATTGGTATCAGTGGGTATTGGGACCTGTCCGTCGGAACCGGTCAAGGATCGCCGACCCTAGACCAACTGACACACCGATGGCAAAACATCCGCCGGAAGGTGTTGAGTTTCGCCGCCGCCCACCGGCGACCCATCTTGTTTACTGAAATTGGCTACCCCAGCCTACCATGGGCAATTAAAGACCCATGGAATTACATCCGCAACGGCCAGGTCAACGCCGACCATCGGGCGCAGGCGATGGGATACGCATCATTTTTGACAGCGTGGGATGATCTGCTTAGACATCAGCACGATCCAACGCAACTGCGGGGCGTCTTCTTCTACGCGTGGGACCCCTACCACCATGGCGGCGAGCAAGACACTGGCTACGGTGTCCGTGGCAAACCCGCCCTTGACTTGCTCAAACATTGGCTGGCCGAACCGCACTAACTGCCTTCTGCCAATCGAATATTGCCATTGACACCCATTTAGATCCATTTTCGAGCAACGTCTGCGAACGCCAATACACGATAAGAAAGACTTTCATCACCTCGATGACGTACGAGGCATACGCCATGCGTATGCAAAGCAAACCCCGGTGGGCACCACCACAACGCATTGGGCCGCCGATGCCGTAGAGTCGCTGGAGGGGCGGCCGATCCACTTGGCCGTAGGTCACGGGGTCATCGATCGCGGCACACGGGCTTGTGAGCACAGGACTTAAAAAATTGATGATCCCTCGCATGCCGAATCGACGGCCCAAAGCCTCCCTCTGAAACGTTCATCGATGGTTAGGTTCTGTCCGCTGATCGCCGATGAATACGATGGCGGGTCCCCAAGGGGGGCGCGGCAACGCGTACCGGAACGGGGATCTGAAAGCATACCGTGGGGCCGATCTACCCGCAGGACTCGAGACATGCGTATCCTGTTGACCACCACAAGCTATCAAGACACGCCCGGAAAACACCATAAACTGCTCGATGACTCGGGTCATGAAATTGTCAAGGTACGCGGTCCCCTGTCAGAAGAACAAATAATGCATCTGGTCACCTGTAACCTTGAAGGAAAACATGGCGTAGATGGCATCCTCCACGGGAACGACCAGATCACCCGTCGCGTCATTGAGAATGGCATACCGCGTCTCAAGTGCCTCAGCAAATACGGTGTGGGTCTTGACAAGGTCGACGTCATCGCCGCCAAGGAACACAACATCCCCGTGTTAAACACCCCCGGTGTGAACCACACAAGTATGGCCGAACACGTATTCGGCTTGATGATCACGATGTCCAAGGACCTGACAACTCACATTCAGTCGACCAAGGCCGGCCGATGGCAGCGTATCACGGGCTTTGAGCTAGCTGGTAAGACGCTGGGCATCCTTGGACTGGGCGGGACCGGCAAAGCGGTCGCTCAACGCGCCGCGGCCTTCGAGATGAATATTATCGCGTACGATATTTTCTGGGACGAACCATTTGTAGCCAAGCACGGGGTTGTTAAAGCCAGCTGCGTCGAGGACGTGTTCCGTCAAGCAGACATCCTTTCTCTTCACGTACACCTGACGGAAGGCAATCGGCACTTCTTAAACAAGCGGTACCTTGATTTGATGAAGCGTGGGGCGCTATTGATCAACTGCGCCCGTGGCGGACTGGTCGACGAGGCCGATATCGCCGGTGCCTGCGTCGACGGTCAGCTCGCCGGGTACGCGGCCGATGCGCTCGAACACGAACCGATTCAAACCCCACACCCGTTTCAAGAGATCGGCAACATTCTGTTGACACCGCACATTGCCGCCCGCACATACGAGAGTGTTGAGCGTCAAGCAGTGATGGCGACGGAAAACCTGCTCCGGGTACTCCGCGGCGAACAACCATTGGCAAGAGCCGCTTAATCCCATTCAATCATCTCATGGAGATTGCCGCGAAAAGCAGTCCGATGGAAACCGCGGTCTTGCGGCACAATCTGCATGGGCATCCCGCAGCGGCACGTGAGTGTGATTCGAACGAAGCGATCGATCCGTGAGCCAGGGACCACATTAAAACGGTAACGTTGCAAAATCATCGACAGTGTGATTTTGATCGCCTGCATGGCGAACATCGCACCAATACACATCCGAGGACCGGCCCCAAAGGGCAAATAGGCGTAAGGCGACGGCCGAGCACTCTCCCATCGTTCTGGCTTGAACCGATAGGGCGAGGAATACAGGTCACGCATGCGGTGCGTGATGTAGTGACTAAAGATCACGGTCGTGCCCTTGGGCAACAGGTGAGGTCCCATCTGTATCGGAGTAATGTTGGTCCGTGAGTTATACGCCACGGTGGGCAACAGTCGCATGCTTTCTTTGACCACGCGATCCAGAAGCGGCAGTTTGTGCAGGTACTCGGGGTCAGGTGTCCCGCCACGCAATACACCTTGTAGCTCGTCAATCAGATCAACCGCCACGCCGGGGTGTTGGGCCAAGAGAAACAAGACCCAGTTAAGTGATGCCGCGGTGGTCTCGTATGAAGCGGCCAGTAGCAGGCTCACCTGACCAAGCAGCTCGGGATGACTCATGCCATCGCGCCCCTCGTCGCTGGCCTGAACCAACAGCGAGAGCACATCATTGCCCGGGTTCGCGGTCGCTCGCTTCTGTTGAATCAATTGAAGAATCTGGTCTTCAACCCGCTGGGCAAAACGGATCATGCGACGGTAGGCGGCACTGGGCCGCTCCTTTGGCGACAGCCGGACGGCGACAGAACTATTCATTCGCAACCACCGTTCGATGGTGTCGCCGATCGGCGATCGATGCGGCTCAATGTCCAACCCGAACAAAATGATGCTTGAAAGCGTCAGCGACAGTCGCCTCATTTGCTCGAGCATGTCCACCTGATGCTGTCCGTCCCACCGATCAAGGAATCGACCGACAATGTCGATCATCCGCCGGCCGTAAGACTCAACCGCCTTCTTATGTAGCGGCGGCATTATTAAGCGACGTCGCCGGCGATGGCCAGCCGCGTTCATGCTAAAAATGCCGTATCCCACACGACGTTGTGCCGTGCTAAACGGTCCTGGAACGGTCAGCCCGGTGGAATGAAAAACATCGGTATGGGTCAAGAGCAGCCGGTTATAGTCAGGACCGAAAGCAAAAAGAATGCTCGGCGCTCCACGGGCCAGCGCCGCAATCCGACCGTAGTCGCGGTACACGCGGGTGAGATAACTCACCGGGTCGCGTAGGAAATGCGCGTGATTCCCGAGAAATCCGTAGACCGGATCCAAGGGCGGACCCGGAATCATGGAGCGAGCGGTTGCCGTTGGGGGCATCGCTGAATTTGCTCTTCTTTTTGTTTCGTGAACAGCGTAAACTAATTCCATATCGGTCTCTTAGGGATCTTCGTCACGACAGATCACCCCCAACGGCCGATAACAAAACGACATGATCATCGGCTTTCTGGATTGGTGGTGATAGGTGAGATTTGGCTTTTTCTGCCCGGCACCCTCATCAAACACCGGTGATGCGTAGTGTGCATTTACTCAACCCGTTGGCACGATCTCGGCTCGTCTCGGGCGTGTGTGCGGTTCAACTCTTTGATCAACTGCCGGACCAGCGATTGGTTAGCTGGCGGGAAGCAGAAATCGCACAGTCGGCTTGGCGGAACCCATCTGTGCTCAGCAACTTGAAGATTCCGAGGGTGGTTAGATCGAGGCAAGCAATAAAACGGCTGAATCCGTACATCACCATGACCGTAGCGATGTGTGATGGCCGGTAGCGACTGTCCCACAAACACCACCATATCCAGTTCTTCAACAAACTCACGTGCAACGCACTGTCTAGCGGTTTCTCCCCTTTCGATCTTACCGCCCGGGAATTCCCAATATCCACCTAACACCGCCTTTGGGCACCGTCTAGCGATCAGTACCTGACACGCCTGGCCCATTCCACGGGTCAACACCCCAACTGCGACATCGACCAAACGTTCCGGTGCCATCCGACTCTCTCCGGAAAGATGAATTTTCTCGAATTATTTTTAAACCAATTAATTTCAATACTTTACAGAAAATTGTCTGCAAGCTCCATTGCTACGACAAGTTACGCATCCAAGCATGCTTTCAAACCCGCGGAAAACACCGTTAGTTTATTTAAAATAATATCTTACATTAATTTCAAAAGAGGCGGAAACTCTCATTGACACCACCAGAAAACTACCGATACGATCTAAGGCTGTTGGATCACGGTCGTCTGAGCATCTGGCCAGACTCTGAATCGATAGTTAGCCGTGGCGCGCCTCCGCACACAGGAATCGGAGCCCTGTGGCGGAGGTTTCTTTTTACTGTCACCCCGCTAACGATTCCGTCCCCGTTCCCTCTTTGCTGTTCGACGCATTTTTCGCGCCCCGTTGAAGCAGATCCGGGCGACGTTGTGCGGTGCGCTGCCGCGACTGATCGCGCCGCCACGCTTGGATCTTTGCGTGATCCCCGCTTAACAACACATCTGGTACACCAACGCCTTGCCACACCTGGGGGCGTGTATAGTGCGGACAATCTAACAACCCGTCGGTGCCGGCCGAAAAACTTTCGTGGTCACTAGACTGATGATGCCCCAGAACACCCGGTAGCAGTCGTACAACTGCGTCGACCAACACCATCGCGGGCAACTCACCTCCTGTGAGAACATAATCACCGATACTTATCTCCATCATCGGGGCAAGTTTTTGGATGACGCGCTGATCGATCCCCTCGTAGTGGCCTGCAATTAACAAGATCCGCGGACACAACGCCAACGCCTGCACCTGCTCCTGGTCCAGCGCGCGTCCCTGAGGCGTCATCAGAATGCGCGTGGCGGGTCGAGGGTCTTGCTTTTCGACCGCCTGAACCGCATCCCAGATCGGCTGACATTGCAGGACCATACCCGGTCCTCCACCAAAAGGTCTCTGATCAACTTTCTGATGTTTGTCTGTTGTGTAAGAACGGATATCGGTAACATGATAACTTGCCGCGGCCGGCCGCACTGGAGTCCCCTGGACGGGATCGATCACTTGCTGGCTGGCGCGTTGAAGAATGCTCGACCCGAGCACGCCGTTGAACATCCCCGGAAACAGCGTCAAAATGTCAATACGCACGGTCTAAACCCATGACAAAGTCCTGCACATGGATCGCCCCGTACGGGATTGCGGTGACAGGGTGTATACGAACCTTTGACGTGAACACCCTACACAATGCGTATGACAACCCTTTGTCCCCACCAACCCGACAAGATAAAACAGCGTGACCGCCCCGTCATCAAAGCGGACCTAACAATTCTCCTTGTCGACCTCATGTGAAATCGATGCCCACCTTTTTCAGCAGGCTCCTAACGGTATCACTGGGTTGAGCCCCCACACCTAGCCAATACCTCACTCGGTCTTCCTTAATACACAGGCTCTTTTCCTGTTGTGATTGGAGGGGATCATAATAACCCAACTCCTCAATGGCCCTGCTATCTCGTGCAGAACGCACGTCCATTGCACTGATCCTGTAAAACGGCCGATGACGTCGACCAAACCTCTTGAGCCTAAGCTTAACCGCCACGTGTAGTACTCCGCTTCATGTGAGGCCCGGCCGGCCAACATGACCCGCAGCCGTAGCCTCATCCAACCAATCATAGCCAATGTCTCGGCGACATCAACGCACGATACCTGATTCTTCGTATCAAGTATCGTGCTGAGCACTTGGCCCCTACTCGGCGGTTAAGCCGATTGGTCCAACCTTGACTTGCCCGATCAATTGGGTGGGGGTTGAGAAAGACGTGACGCAGAAGACACCGTGTACCGGTCTGTCACCTGGTCCCACCGACCCTGGGCTTTTAGAATGTGCTCAATCGCTTCACGGGCGGCCGCGTGGCCGCCGGGTGCATTGGTTACAAATTGTGCCTCAAGACGGACCTCCGTCACCGCGTCAGCCACAGCCATGGGATACCCGCTAAGCAGCATCGCCGGAAGATCGACCAGGTCATCACCCAGATACGCAGTGTCCTCTAGAGCGACACCGGCTAGCTGGCAAAGCGTTTTAAAACCGTTTGCCTTCTCACGCACCTGCTGAATGAAGAGATCAATCCCCAACTCAGCCACCCGCAGCGTCACGGCCCTGGCGCTACGACCTGTGAGCACGCCCACCTTCAGACCCAACGACATTGCAGCCCTGATCGCAAAACCATCCCTTACGTGGAAACGTTTCGATTCCACTCCATGATCGTCAACGACAATTGATCCGTCGGTCAGCACCCCATCGACGTCAAAGACCAGAAGTTTAATCGAAGAGGGTGTGATCATCACGGAATGGATCCCTCGATCACTTTCAACGCCACCAGGTCCTGGACGTCAATCATGCCCAAAGGCTGGCCCTTTGAATCGACGACTGGCACCTCATCAATGCGAAATTCTCTTACCATCTGCACGGCATCTCGAACGAGGCTGAACTGGGTTAAACGACGTGGATTGGCCGTCATGACGTCCTTGATCGGCTGATCAAGCGCTCTAGGCCCAAGTTGGATCAACAGCCGGCGCAGGTCACCATCGGTAAAAATACCCGCAAGCTGACCCTCGCGATCCACAACCAAAACCGCGCCGGCCCGCCGTGCCCCTGGCAACGGCGCATCGGTGCGGATGGCCTTTGCCACGATGACCTCTTGGTCCACCAGCGGTAAACCCTGATTGACACGAAACCGCATTGCTTCCACCACCGGCATCAGCTTGCGCCCCAAAACACCGCCGGGATGGAAACGGCGAAAATCATCGACACCGAATCGACGACGCCGACTGACCGCCAAGGCCAAAGCGTCGCCCAACGCCAACATCGCCGTGGTGCTTGCCGTGGGAGCTAGGTTCAAGGGACAAGCCTCGGCCACATCGCCCACACTCAACGCCACGGTAGATAGCCTGGCCAGATCGCACGTGGGTTTGCCAACCACCGAAATCACCGGCACCTGATCCTGCCGAAGCACGGCGGCCAGAGACACAACCTCGTCAGTGCTACCCCCAAATGACAGCATGAGGACAACGTCGCCGCGACGAACGCGGCCCAGATCGCCATGCATGGCCTCAGCGGGGTGCAGAAAATGGCTGGGTGTCCCAGTGGAGGCCAACGTCGCAGAAATCTTCTGCCCCACCAACCCGCTCTTGCCCAAGCCGCTGACCACAACAGAGCCGCCTTCTGCCTGGCCATGACCACCTCCGCCTGGCCCATGGGCGATGTCCAGAATCAGCTGCACCGCCTGATGGAAAGCGTCGGTGATCTGAATACGCTCAATCGCTGCCGCCTCCGCCTCCAGAACGGATCTGGCAAAACGGGCCTCTTCGACGGCACCGGATGGCACGTCGGGTGGGTGTTCAGCCGACGGCGGTCGGTGCAGACCACTGGGAGCAGGCGGAACTGCGGCGGGTTGGGCTTGGTCGTGAGCTTGGTTCATCGTTGATAGACGGTTAAGCTTAAGCCATTATTGTAGCCGGTGTACCACGGCGACCGCCACAGGCCCATAGAACCTTCTGTGATGCAAGATTACCGCGTTGAATTGGATGCCTACAGTGGACCATTGGACCTACTGCTGTACCTGGTCCGTCGCCATGAGATTGACCTGCACAATATTCCCATCGCCAAGCTCACCGAACAATATCTTGAACATCTCCGGATGATTCAACAGATCGATGTCGAGTTGGCCAGCGAGTTCCTCGTCATGGCCGCTACGTTGCTGGAAATAAAAAGCGCCATGCTCCTGCCCCCAACCGCGTCTGACTCCGGAAATCAGAACGCCACAGATACGGAGCAGCAGCTCGATCCTCGCTACGCGCTTGTCCGACAGCTGCTGGCGTACAAACAATTCAAGGACGCCGCTACAGCGTTGGAACGTCGCCGGAAAGATTGGGAAATGCGGTATCCGGTTCAGCCCGCAGACTCGGCCCACGAAGACCCATGCGCTCACCAACCCGATGGCACCGCCCAACAGATCGAAATCGATTTGCAAGACGCCAACGTGATGGACCTATGCACAGCATATGCCCGAGTCATTGAATCGGTCGGACCACCGCGTGCTGCTCTCCACGAAGTGGTCTATGACGATACGCCAATCGCGCTGCATGCTGAAGATATCGTCGACCGACTTCAACGTGAAGGTGCCATGAGTCTGCAGGACATATTTGTGGGTCGATCGACCCGCAGTGAAAAGATCGGCCTGTTCCTGGCCACGCTGGAACTTGTTCGCCAAAGGAAAATCCAGCTGATCCAAGATCAAGTCGACCACCAGATCCATCTGGCGCTAAACCGAGATGGACCAACGCCCACTGATCCAGAAGCTGACCGGTCCACCCGGCGTGATCATGGAACCGGGCAGCCTCAGCGACCATCAAACGAAGACCAATCCGAACGAGCACAACAGCGTTCCCAGCTTCGCCCAATGAAGAAGCTTGATCACACCAAACCAGAAGCCTCTGGGCCCGAACCAAAGCGATGACCGGCACCTACAATCTTCCGGCGGGGAAACCATCGATGCCCACCCCAGCAGAACCATCATCGTACACCTGGCAGCAAAAGCTGGCCTACGTGGTCGAGATGATGCGAGAGATGAGCAACCACACCGATCCGCAACAGATGGTATTGGCCTACGCTCAGCGAGTACAGCAGATTCTTCCGGTAGACCGACTGGTGGCCATCAGCCGACGTCACCTAGAACCGCCCAAATACCGCGTCACACGCAGCACCGTTTGGGGCTTGGACCGAAACCCTTGGCAGCAACCTGATGCGCTGCCTGTCTTTGAAGGTGGGCTTTTAGGCCAGCTGCTTTACGGTGACCAGCCAAAGATCATTGATGACTTGAAGTTGCCCCAAGACGATCCGGCAGCCGAGCTTCTTATCGATATGCGATCGGTGATGGCAATCCCCGTATACGATCAAGGCGTCGCGCTGAACATGGTCGTGTTGATGCGTCGGCAACCGCACACGTTTGATAGGAATCGTTTTGCCGACCAAGTGTGGACCAGCAACCTATTTGGCCGAGCCACCCAGAGCCTGGTGCTATCGGCACAGCTTCAGAAAGCCTATCAAACGGTCGACCACGAAATGAAGCTCATCGGCGATCTGCAGAAGTCGCTGCTGCCCAAGCGCCTTCCTAACATTCCAACAATGAACCTAGCCGTACATTATCAGCCGGCGACAAGGGCCGGCGGGGACTACTACGACTTTTTTCCCCTGGCCAACGGAGCGTGGGGGATCATGATTGCCGATGTCAGTGGCCATGGTAGCCCAGCGGCGGTGCTTATGGCCGTCACACATGCCCTGGCCCACACCATCGCCAACGACGCTGTTCTGCCCGCTGGGATGCTCGAGTATGTCAACGATCATCTGACCCGAAGGTATACCCATGACACGGGCCGGTTTGTCACGGCGTTCTTTGGGGTGTACGACCCGGACTCGCGTATGCTCAACTACGCTTGTGCAGGACACAACCCACCCCGCTTAAAGCGGTGCAGAGATGGATCGCTCTTCTCTCTCGACGGCGTAAGCAACCCCCCACTTGGGATCATTCATCATCAAACGTATGATCAAGCTACACAGACTCTGGATATCGGTGACCAAATCATCTTCTATACCGACGGCGTCACGGAAACCTTCAACCCAGAACAAGAGATCTTTGGCTTAGAACGTCTCGACGATGCGATACAAAATTGCATGATCGACGCGTCAGGTCTTATTGATACGGTCCTCCGCGCTTTGGACCAATTCGCTGCTGGCCGCGAGCCAAACGATGACAGAACCATACTCGTCGCAAAAGTCATCTAGCCGTAACACCAACAATGCCCTACATGTGAATGCGACAATCGATTTCGGCACAAAGCCGTGCCCGATTCGCGCCGCATAAGTGGTTTCCAGGACGTGCCGCGACCCGTCCCATGGCTAAGGCATACCGAAGTGTGCTACCGTCGATCAATCACACCGCGCATTCGATGATCGAAGGGTAAACCCTTCCATTGCAAGCCTTCCAGATCGTGATGGTCGTTTCTCAATAAATTAAACCCTTGCCCTCATATCATGAGGACAAGGGTTTGAGAGCCATCCCCCCACTCCATTTTTCTCCCGTCGCCTAATCTCCTCACTCCGTAGTAGATGACTAAAGCGACGTCAGCTGGCCTTTAGTATATTCGAAACGTGAGTAATCGCAAGCCCCTTTTAGGCCTTTATGCTTAAAATCGTTTGTGCTTATCCCTTCCTGTGGCAGCATGGCTCCCACCAATTCATAAAGGCTTAAGAAATAAATCTTTATAAAATCCACATTCGGTCCCACACACCATCTGCGAACGCGGGTAGAGAGTAGACAAAGACTTATGACACTTCGGTCTCTCAAATACACACGGCGTACCAGTTAAATCCGATTCCCTTATCTCAAACCCAGTCTGATCATAAGGTCAACAAACGCCTAATGGCCTTACAACGACAAGCTTGGCGGGCAACACAGCTTATGCCCAATTATAGAAATGACGTGGCGCTAACAGTCTTGACTTTACGACGCTGGTTTTGTCCCTTCAGGACCAAAGGTAATCTTGTCTGTGCCCATGGCCCCATGCTGCTGATCACCCATACCGCCCAGGAGCGTCCCGCCCGCCGCAGGCTTCTTGCTCTCACCCGCGTCGTCGACCTCGGTTCCTTGATCCCCCCCGTCATTGGTCCATTGGGCGCGTTTGAGCGATAAACCAATTTTTCGGTCTTCAAGGTCTACGCGAAGAATTTTCACTTCGAGTTCTTGACTCTCTTTGACAATTTCGTGAGGGTCTTCAATCTTGTGGTCTGCCAGCTCCGAGATATGCAATAGGCCCTCAAGATCTTCCTCCAGCTCAACAAACACACCAAAGTTTGTAATCTTGGTCACCTTCCCCTTCACAATCATGCCCGGCTGGTAATGCGTGGGAATTTGCTCACTCCATGGATCTTCATACATCTGCTTCATGCCCAACGAGATCCGCTGCTTGGCCTGGTCCACCTCCAGAACAATGCACTTGATCGTGTCGTTCTTCCGTAACAGCTCATTGGGATGTGTGAGTTTTTTTGTCCATGACAGGTCGGACACGTGTAGCAAGCCGTCGATCCCCGGTTCGATCTCGACAAATGCGCCATAGTTAGCCAAGTTCCGTATCCTGCCTTCGACCACCGTACCGGGCGGGTATTTCTCTGCCACCAACTCCCATGGGTTGACCTCGGTCTGCTTCATGCCGAGGCTGATCTCCTGTTTGTCCTTGTTGATATCCATCACCACAACTTCAATCTCGTCGCCGACCGCGACAAGCTCGCTGGGATGGTTAATTCGTCGGGTCCAACTCATCTCGGAAATGTGGACCAAGCCCTCCACACCCTCTTCAAGTTTGACAAACGCTCCGTAGCTCATGATGTTGGTTACTGTCCCTTTCACCCGTGTCCCGGGAGCGTACTTCGTTTCGATTTTCTGCCACGGGCTCTCTTCTTTCTGTTTCAATCCTAGCGCGATTTTTTCCTTTTCGTGATCAATGGTCAAGACTTTGACCTCTATCTGCTGATCGATCTTGACAATGTCTGAGGGGTGGTTGACGCGACCCCAGCTCATATCGGTGATGTGCAACAAGCCATCGACGCCCCCAAGATCAATAAACGCCCCAAAATCAGCGATATTCTTGACAGCGCCCTTGATCAAATCTCCCTCTTTCAGGGTCGACAACAGTCTCTTTCGAGCCTCAAATCGTTCTTCCTCGATGAGTTTTCGTCGGCTAATCACAATATTACGCCGTGCCTGATCGATCTTCAGAATCACCGCGCGCATCTCTTTACCAATGAAAGCACCGATATCACTGGGCCGCCGGATGTCCACTTGCGAAGCAGGTAGGAATACCGGCACGCCGATGTCAACCAGCAAACCACCCTTGATTTTCCGCATGACCCGGCCGGTCACCGTATCCCCCTCAGCATTGTTGTCTATGATCCGCTGCCAGCCCCGGGCGCGATCCGCTTTGCGCTTGGACAGCACAATGGTTCCACCGTCTGACTCCATGTCCTCTAGCATCACTTCAACCGTATCGCCGATTTCCACCTCATCAGGGACGTCAAATTCATGGCGGGCCAATATGCCTTCGCTCTTAAATCCAACCTCGACTAGGAAACCATCGCCTGCCTTACCAATGACCTTGCCATTGAGAATGGTGCCGGGTTTAAAATCGCCAATCTGTTCTGACAACAAGCCTTCCATGTTTCCATTGGCCACCGATTCACCCAATTCCGCGGCGACCATCAACTCGGCTTCGTTGTCTGGAATATCCAGTTCTGCGATCAGATTTCTGTCAACCATAATGAGATAGATCCCTTACCTGACTCCTGTACATCAACCACCCGTGTGCGACTTTGGCACGCCGGGGCCGATACCATAAACCGCGTATTATACCATGGGCAAATTTGCTTGCGGCCTTGTTTCCTGAGCTTGGGCGGAAAATATCCAGCCCCTCCAGACAGGCGATGCGGAATTTCCATCGCCACTTGAGGCTGCCACCCGTACCGGCGTTCCTAATTGCCCCCCAATTCCCATCTGGACCGATTCAGGTGGGTCAATTGCGGACGCGGACATAGTACATACAAGAACTTATGGCGATTCGATGGCGTGCACAAACGACACGATGCGTATGACAATCATCCAGACGGTCACATTGCGCAAAAGCGAAGAGAGAAGAAAGGGCCAACAAAGACCTAGCGAGACATTAGACAAGCTTACGCATGGCATCGGAACCATCTGGCGTGTTCGGGCAGGCCCGGTCTCAGGGCGCTACTGGCTGTCGCCGACACACGTGCCGGACCGCGTTCTGAAACAAGCGAAGACCTGGCGGAACCTGCTCGATACCCGCCCCACTGGTCCACATGGGGTGCTGGGTGGCCTGCGTATACCGCTCAGGATGCGGCATCAACCCGAGCACCAACCCAGAGGGATCACAGATACCGGCCACGTCACCCACCGAACCATTTGGATTGCCCCCTGCGATCCCCGTACAGGCCATGCCCGCTTGTGTCGGAGCGTAGCCAATGGCGATCTGGCGTCCATCCCGTAACCGACGCAAGACCGTGTCTGAAGCAGGAACAAACCGCCCTTCACCGTGGGCGATTGGCAACTCAAACCGCTCTAGCCCCCGGGTCCAGATGCACATCGTCTCTTTAGGAACAGTCAGCCCAACCCAACCCGCCACAAATCGTCCACTGGCATTATCACACAAAGTGACTTCTTGCCGACGACCGGGCCTTTCTCCATGAGGATCGGGCAGAAGCCCTAGCTTAACCAGCACCTGAAACCCGTTGCAGATACCGATTAGAGGCACGCCCCGTCCAATGGCTGCCCGCAGCGGATCTAGGAGACGATACCGAAGCCGATTGGCAAAAATCCGACCCGCGGCGATGTCATCGCCATAGCTAAACCCACCCGGAATACCGATCAGATTGGCATGCTCGAGCGCAGACGGCTGGCCTATCAATCTGTTCACGTGCACCACGGTCGCCGATGCGCCAGCCAATTCAAAAGCGTGCGCCAGCTCACGGTCACAGTTGGTCCCAGCAGTTCGGATGATTAATGCGACAGGTTTCACGTGTTAGATCATCATAACTTGAGCAATCCGGTTTGGCTCGATCAACCAGCGCCTGCCCGTGACGCCATGACGTATGTAATCATGACCTGTCTTGATCACCAAGCCAACTAACACATGCCGTGGGCATGGATGGTCCCCTACGTTTTAGCTGATCCTTGGCCGCGAGACGACCGCAAACGCCGATGCATTGGGGACACAGCCATCGCCAGAGGGTGATCTATCTCTCCTCCGCGGCCAACCGATCACGACCGCCATTGTCACGGGCCAGATGATCGGCGTCGACATGACTGGCGATACCTGACGCGCTGGGCGGCGTATTCGTCTGGCGACACGGGCAGATCGGGCTCATCTTCCCCACTTAATACCTGTTCATGCAATTGCCTAAGAAAAGGCACACACCAACCACATCCGGTGCCAGCCGAAAGACATTGACTGATCTGGCTGGCCCGGCAAGGGCGTTGCCGCTTGCAAAAGTTTACAACCTTCCGCTTGGAAACCTTAAAGCATAAGCACACATGGTCGTCGTCGTTCATTCGTGATCGTTACCGTCTGCACCGGGGTGCCATGTCATGCGCCCTACCGTCGTAGCCATCCAATGCCTTTACGCCTGGACAACCAAGCCGTATCCATTGAGGCAATCATATCCATCCGAAACGATCAGTGCCCGAATAAACTCACCTGATGACACATCCCCACGTGCTCGAAGTACGCCAGCGCTTCTTCGACCGAACCGAAGACTTTGGTGGCGGTTTCGGTAATGAACGGGCTCGGGTTCTTGGTTGGTTTCCACACGACATACA
The DNA here is from genome assembly GCA_965222495.1 of Phycisphaeraceae bacterium. Taxonomy (GTDB): domain Bacteria; phylum Planctomycetota; class Phycisphaerae; order Phycisphaerales; family Phycisphaeraceae; genus CBDCUA01. The sequence continues at coordinate 1,423,273 of CBDCUA010000006.1, forward strand.
CCTCTTTACCGTGCTCGAATGCGTGTTGAAGTTCACGCTCAACTCCACTGGAAAGACCAGGGATTCCTGTCTCACCGGCAACCGCAGGGAGTTCCGGGATCAACGATACAATCATGTCCGACTGATCGATCAGCTTGAAATCGCGAGCATAGATCTGACCATCGATGTCGCCGGCGATATCCAACACCTGTTTAACCGACACATCAAATTCACGTGTTTGTCGGTCGCTGCCGATCGAACGTGCCCGAACAAAATCTTCTCCCCGCTTGGCAGCGTCGATCGCCTGGTCGAGGAGTAGTTTTTCGTCCACTTCGCCAGGGTCAAAGGTGATAAAGTGTTTGGCCAACTGCGCCCGGAAGTCATTGATCTCTTCGAGGACATGTGGCATCCCCACCACATGACTCATTGGAAAAGAAGGGTACACCTTGCGCATGTCCTGCCTGCAGACCAACCTGAATGCTGTCTCAATCGTGTCGGCGTCCCGGCCTCGTGACAAGACGTAAAACCGGTGACCGCACCCCAACGCCTGTGCGAGCAGCTCTGTGGCCATGATCTCTTCCTCTCGCCATACCATCAGATCCTTAAGTGTCGCGTCGACCGTATGGTCACGGTGCAACCGGTCGTGCACGACCTCAATATTGTCGACCAGGCACACCAACATGTCCGGTTTGAGCAGCCGTACCTGATCAAAATCAAACGCCCCGAATAGACCGTGCCGCCAACGGAATGTCGCGTGTGTGTTCACCATCACGTGTGCCTGGTCCGCTGAGTCAGCAATGATGTCCTTGAACACCGCTCTCCTGACCGCCTGTAATCGACTCAGTGGAAGATCCAAGATGCGCCCCTGCATCACATCCGGCGCTTCGTGATACATCATATCTCCCACGTGATACAGCCTCACCGACTCACCACACTGACCAGCCAATCGCTCCACACGCTGGAGGTACGTCTTTTTGTCCATTCCGACCTGTCCGGTGAAAATCACACGCACAATTGACACCTTTCAACTGTCGCCGCTGGGACTCAGTCCAGTTATACCACGCCACACGGACCTCGCCGCATCTCCGAATCAACGGGGCCCGGAAGTCTGACCATCCTCACCTGACCGCCCACGTCGGCCGTGAAGCGACCGGCCGGAGCGCTGCTGGGCACCAGGCCCCGGGCCGGCGGCCACCGCCCCACGGCGCTGCTGTCGGTACACTGCGGTGATAGGCTGCTTGTGCCCGATCGCTCAAGCGTGCATGATAGTTGTCGTGGCTGCATGAGTACGAACGACATGGGGCCACAATTGACGCCACTCATTTTTTCAAGGAGCCGTTATGCCCGCTACTGTGCTATGGGTCATTCTCATTATCGTTGCGGTTCTTGTCTTGCTGTTCTTCGCGTTAACGCTCCAATTTTTCAATCTGTGGTTGCAGGCGCTGATCAGCGGAGCCGCCGTGGGTTACACCGAACTAATTGGCATGTGGTTACGCAAGATCAATCCAAGGAGTATCGTGTTGTCCAGAATCCGCGCGGTCAAGGCCGGACTGGACATCTCCACAGGCGAGATGGAAAAACACTACCTGTCTGGGGGTCGCGTACCCACCGTCATCACCGCATTGATCGCCGCCAACCGGGCGAAAATTGAGCTGCCGTGGGACACCGCGTGCGCGATTGACCTGGCCGGTCGTGATATCTTGGAAGCGGTCCAAACCTCGGTCAATCCAAAGGTGATCGATTGCCCCAACCCCAGCGCCGGCCGGCCCACGATTGACGCGGTTGCCCAAGACGGGATCCAACTCAAGGCCAAGGCTCGGGTCACCGTTCGTGCCAATATTGATCGCCTGATCGGGGGAGCAACCGAGGAAACCATCATTGCCCGTGTGGGCGAAGGCATCGTCACGACGATTGGATCAGCCAAATCACACAAAGCCGTCCTGGAAAACCCGGACAACATATCCAAAACGGTCCTTGACAAGGGCCTAGATTCGGGCACGGCATTCGAGATCCTGTCCATCGACATCGCCGACATCGATGTGGGTGAAAACATCGGCGCCAAGCTTCAGGCCGATCAAGCTGAGGCGGACAAACGCCGTTTTCAAGCCGAAGCCGAGAAACGACGCGCCATGGCCATTGCTCAAGAACAAGAATTCAAGGCGGATGTCCAGAAAAATAAGGCGCTGGTGGTACTGGCCGAGGCCGAGGTCCCCAAGGCGATGGCTGAAGCGCTGCGCAGCGGAAACATGGGAATCATGGACTATTACCGGATGAAGAACATCCAATCTGACACCGACATGCGATCGTCTATTGCTGGAGAGGGACCTTCACGTCACGGTACCGGCCCTGAACCGGTGTAAACCTAGAACCAGTACCGCTTTCTTGGCAAGGGCGTGACGCGTGCTCAACGTAAGACGATGTATGGAGAGCTAGTTTACACCAACGTAAGAGCTAAGCTCGTTGCATCGCCCTGAAGTGATCGCCATGCGTAGCGGTGCAGAAAACGCCCACTGTTCTTCTGGATTCAGATCCGCCAGGCCCAGGCGATCAAGGACCAGGGCCTGTAGCCGATCGATCCCCCACCCCGTCATCGCGCTGATCGCCAATGGGCGCTGAGAACATGAGCCAAGATCTGACCGAGGGGCAGTCGTGCCATCGCTCTTGTTAACAATCCACAGATCGGGTTGCCGGCCCATGGTTTGCTGATCCGGCCAGGGCGTGTCAGGATCACACATGGCGATTAATAACCGGGCCTGTCTGATCACTGTGGCGGCCAGCGCGATAGCGCGCTGTTCGACCTGATCAGCGCCAACACGAAACCCCGGCGTGTCGACCCATCGCACCGCGACCGGCCCAAGCTGAGCCAAACCCGCAACCCAATCTCGTGTCGTACCCGGCAGATCCGCCACAATACTTGCTGACCGACCTAGCAAGCGATTGGTTAATGTGCTTTTGCCGACGTTAGGCCGTCCGACCACAGCGACGGTGGGCGGGCTGACCAGTTGGTCTAGCACCCGGCTGCGCTCGAAAATTTCTAACCCACGATCGCACCGCGCAGCGATCTGTTTCTCACTGGCGGCGTCACGCCAATCGTCTAGCCATCGCCGCCAGAGCCGCGGCTGGGCCAACAGTAGATCAATGGCCCCCGGGCTGGTGGATCTGGCCAAACACGCAAGCATATCCGCTTCCAGGGCGCTGGCAGCCTCGGGGTAGACGACACTTGAAGGTGGTTGTGCCTCGTAAACCGCCCCAAATCCGACCAGGCAATTGATCAGCACGCCAATCACCCTCTCGCCACCATGTGGCATAATCTGCGCCTGATCTTTCTCAATTCGCACAACCAGACCGTGGTCGATGCCTGCCAGATCGACCAGCTTCAGCTGCCACTGAGGCCAATCGCCGATACCCGTCAGTCGCAGGAGCAGCTGCTCCACATTGCCACCAACAACCTGCAAGATGCCCACAGCGCCGGGGGCGGCAGCCGTCAATAGCGAAACGCGTGATTGCACTTGACCGACTTGAGGGGGCTGGACCATCGGTATCAGGACTCGCCCTACCCTGAGACAGCCGGTTCCATCGCCTGGCCGTTAGGATAGTTGATCAGCTGCACGACTATCGCCATTGTGGTAGGCCCACCGGCCGGCCAGAACGAACCACTCACGAAAATATGGACAATTCCCGCCGCAACCAATCCTTCGCAGCAGACCCACAGCATGACGTTACCACCCAAATAGCCGCGGGGTGTTATCAGATGACCCCGCCAATGACGTTTGTAGATCTGACCGCGTACAAAATACCCCGCAGACACCACCGCGACAAACAAGCCCATATGGAACGCAAGCCAACCCTGGCTCGGGCTCGGGGATGACCGAGCCTGAGCCAGAATCACACACGCTGTCAGAACACCGATCACTTGCGATAGCAACACGCCGGCCCAGACGAATCTGCTGATCCTTAATGCATCGGATCTGTCGTGGCTATCGGTTTGACGAAGGTTGTGCAATGCAACACCGGATAACTTGGCCACAGGACACATGACCACGAAGGACCCAATCGCATCAAAAATCTTTGCGTCCAGTCATCGACGACCACGGCACTGGCGATCGAGGCGGGTTCACGGATCCGCGCGCGTCGCGGCGTGAAACGTCACCACCATTCCCATCAATGTCAGGTCCACGACAATGCGTTCGACCAATTCGTCGTCATCAAATAACATCTGGGCGTCCCCACCCGTCGCGACCACGACCGGATAGACCCCGGCCACGTGTGCATATTGTTCCACAAGCTCTCTAACCATTCCCCGCACGCCATAAAAGACGGCAGTCAACATCGCCTGTGTCGTATTATGACCGATGGGTTCGTCCGGCTTAGCCAGCTGCACCTGCGGCAGCGCGGCGGTGCCATGGCGGAGGCTATCAAGCATCATCTGCCCGCCAGGCGCAATCGCTCCCCCATGAAACGTCCCGGCACCATCGATAAAATCGATGGTGATCGCGGTACCCGCATCCACAACAACACACGCTTGCTTAAGCACGTCATATGCCGCCGCAGCGTTTAGAAGACGATCAACGCCGACAATTGCTTCATGGTCCAGCTGTCGGCCAATGGGCACGTTCAGATCCCCTTCGATCTGGTAGATCGGTGCCCCCAGTTGTGCCTTGATCAGTTGCCCCATCCGAAGCTGTGCCGCTGGAGCAACCGACGCCAACAAAACACTCACGTCAGACTTTTCGCCTATCGATGCACACAGCCGCTGAAGCAACGAGCCCCACTGGTCATCGCAACGGGTAGGGATCACATGCTTGGCCTTAAGCTGATCGTCGACAAACAGGCCCATCTGTGTGTGTGTGTTACCGATGTTGATCGTCAAGAGATTCGTATTCATTCAGGCTTCACCATTCCATATTGATTGCCCTGAGCGGTGCCCCATCCTTGACCATCAGGACCTGCGACGACGTCAGTGCCATCATCACCATGTCCAGAAGCTCGCACGGCAAGCTGAAGTTCACGCTGTTTGATATCTGCCAAACACCGCCAACACCCTTCCAGTAAACGGTTCAAGCCCGTTCCGGTGACCGCACTAAGCCAAATCACCGGGTGACCGATTTCGCCCTGAAGCGCCTCAACGGCTGGCAAGTTCTGTTCATCAGGGCTCAGCAAGTCGGTCTTGTTGACTGCGACGATCTCCTGCTTTTTGATCAGCTGATCGCTATAAGTAGCCAACTCTTTCCGCACCAGACGATACTTGGCCAGCAGGTTCTCGATGGTTTGGTCAGACATCCACGGGTCCACCTCCAGCACGTGCACAAGCAACCTCGTGCGTTCGATGTGGCGTAAGAAAGCGGTGCCTAGCCCGTGTCCCTGAGCCGCACCACGGATCAGCCCAGGAACGTCAGCGATCACCATTCTTCGGTAACCACTGAGCTGGACAATCCCCAGGTTGGGTTCGATCGTTGTAAATGGATAATCGCCAATCTTGGGCTTGGCTTGCGTGACCCGACTCAGAAGTGTCGATTTTCCAGCATTGGGCATCCCCACCAGGCCAATGTCGGCGATGAGCTTTAACTCCAAACGCAGCGTTAGTTCCTGACCGGGTTTGCCCAGTGTCCGCTGACGAGGCGTCTGGTTGGTGGCGCATTTAAAATGTTCGTTTCCAAATCCACCTCGGCCCCCACGGGCAACAGGTACCCGCATCCCCAACAGGTGAAGATCGGCGATCAGCCGACCTGTCTGATCATCGTAGACCAGCGTCCCCGGTGGCACCGGCACGTCCAGCTCTCGCCCCTTGGCACCACTGCATTGCTTTGCCCCGCCTGGCTGTCCAGCCCCGGCGATCCAGTGATGTCGCCCCGCAAGATCCAGCAGCGTATCAACCCCAGGCGTTGTGGTCAGATAAACGCTCCCACCGTCACCACCATCACCCCCGTCAGGGCCACCCTTGGGCACGTACTTGGCGCGACGAAAGCTCACCGCTCCATCGCCCCCCTTGCCACTACGCACCACGATGACCGCACGATCAACAAGCATATTCCGTCCGAATCCATCGAGCTTCGTTGGCCCGTTCGACGCCCAAGTCCACCCAACGGCCAGCGATTTCGGCGACAACGAAAACGGGCGCCCACGAGGCCGCCCGTCAGTGTGAACGTTTTCGTGCCGATCTCAGGTGATGCTCAGAGCCAGGTGTAGGCCCACACCATCATCGGATGATCGCCCCCCCTGCGCTAAATGCAAACGCGCTGCATATCTTGTGAAGCCCACTGGCCATAAGGCTATGAACCGGCGACCGCTGCAGGCCTGACATGAACACGCCGGCCTTGAAACTCGACCACGCCATTTGCCAACGCATATAGTGTGTGGTCCTTACCGATTCCTACCTGATAACCTGGCTTAAACGGCGTACCACACTGGCGGATAATAATATGACCGGCCTTGGCCAACTGTCCTCCGTAAAGCTTAACCCCACGATACTGAGGATTGGAGTCTCGGCCGTTTTTGGTGCTGCCCTGTCCCTTTTTGTGTGCCACTGGTCACCTCACGATATCACGAATTGGGCTACAAAATTAGGTAGGATATTGTAGCAGCGGAGCACCCGGTTGGGCAACCAACCGTTCGCGGCCGTAGCCAACGTGCTACGGCTCGTCACCCGATGCCTGGCGTGATACGCTTGGAGGTTATGGTTGAGCTAGGAGTGAATATCGATCATGTGGCAACCGTTCGTCAGGCTCGGCTAGGCGACGAACCTGACCCTGTTTGGGGGGCGGTTGAAGCACAGCTCGGTGGAGCCGACAGCATTACGATCCACTTGCGCGAAGACCGCCGCCACATCCAAGACCATGACCTGGAAAGGATCAAAGGCGTCTGTCAGGTTAAGCTCAACTTGGAAATGGCCGCAACTGACGAGATGGTGGAGATCGCCTGCCGCGTCAAGCCTCAACAGGCCATGCTCGTGCCTGAAGGCCGTCAGGAGATTACCACGGAAGGTGGCTTAGATGTGGTTGGTCAGCTACAGCGTCTAAAGGCGATTGTGGCAAGATTGGGAGAAGCCGGCATGGTAACAAGCTGCTTTATCGACCCCGATTTGGCTCAAGTCGACGCCGCAGCCTTGGCGGGATTCCATGTTTGCGAAATCCACACTGGCCCATACGCCAGCGCGTACCACGCCGCTGGCGGTAACCAGAAGCACCCGCGCCTACGCGACGAGCTTCAACTGGTTCGTCAAGCCGGTCGTCGAATCACCAACGCACAGATGCGATTCAATGCCGGACACGCGCTGAACTATGCCAATGTGAGACCGATCGCCGCGCTACCGGAGGTATGTGAGCTGCACATCGGCCACGCCATCGTCAGCCGGGCCATCTTCGTAGGGATCAGAGCGGCCGTCGCTCAGATGAAGCGTCTTGTGACGCCAACGCACCCCTCCTAATTGAAGGCCTGTGGATGCTGCTTCCCTGCTGGTTTTGGTTGATGACACTGGGCACCGTGGTGGGGGCTCAACCCACCGATCTGCCGGGACAGGGTCCCAGCGCCAACAATGCGGCCCAACGGGCGGACTTGGCCAAAGATCTGCAGAAGGATGATCGTGTCCTGTTTATCGGAGATGAACTGACGCAACAGATGTTCTACACCCGAGCGGTTTCCGCCGCTTTGCTGGCAATCAGACCTGACGCCGAGCTGAGGTTTTTCAATGGCGGACGCGACGGGCAGACCGCCCAAGGAGCGGCTCAAACCGCTGATGAGCTTCTGACGCTGTGTCACCCCACTGTGGTCTTCATATGCTTCGGGCTGAACGACGGCAAACAAGACGCCAACCCTGATGCATTCAAGAAAAATCTGCTGGAACTGATAACCGAGCTCACAGAACACTCGACCGTCCGTCAAACCGTGCTCGTTGGGCCGCCACCGGTTGCACGTCAGTCGACCGAACCCATTGGTGCCTCTAGCGATAATCGGACACTGCGCCACCTATCTGAATCCGCCAAGCAGGCCGCTCACGAGCGGGGTGTCCCCTTTATCGCGCTGTTCGATCACATGGAACAGGTTTACATCGCCGCAGCTCACACCGGCCACCCATTGACGCACGACGGCCGTCTGCCCACAGAAGCCGGCCACATCATCATTGCCAGCATCATCCTCAAGGGGATAGGCGTAACCGCTGAGCAACTTGACCAGGCGGGATGGTGCCCGCTTCCGCCGCGACAAATGGGACGCATCCGCCAAGCCCTGGCTGCTTCTCTCAAACCGCCCGACTTCGACATCGCCCAACAGAGTCGTGACCTTTATCTAAGTATCCAGCGGTTTGATGAAGCTTTTTTCAAGCTGTGGCGGCTTTCGGGAAGAAGCCCAAACCGCCACCCGAAGGAAGCCCAACTCGCTGCCATGGATCAAGCGTGGCAGATGGTTCAAGTGATGGCCCAGCAATATCATCGTTAATCCCTGTGGTCCCATCGCTTCCTACAAAAATGGGACGAACGGCTAACGATGCCCAGGGCAAACCACAAAGCACCGCTAGCAGCTCGATCGACAGGTACAACTGGTTGCAGACCAAGGGACTACACTTTAGACTTCTACCCAATTGTTAGGGGTGGCTCTGGCTGCCGACGGCGATCGCCGATTTGGGCCTTCTCGTTGAGCCCGCCTAGGGCACACAAACCCCGCGGCGCCGACACGCGACCCTGCCCAAGGGAGGTTTGCTTTGTTTCAACGTTACGTTTCTTTCTACATCATCATGGTGTTGTGCTTTGGTCTGTGTATCGTCCTGACCAAACCGGCACCCCTGAGAGCTCAAGAACACCCCACAGCCCCCGAGCTTTTTGATCAAGGCATGCAGCAGTACGCCGACGGCGACTTGGCCGCAGCCCAGAAGACCTTCCGTCGCCTAGATCCATTGCAGCTCAACAAAGAACAGCGGCTGATTATGTACGAGACGATTCAGAACATTGATCGTCAACTTCGGCAGGATACAGACCCCGCGAAAGTACTTGAACAGGCAATCGGCGCACAACGTCGCGGAAAGCTACCGGAAGCCATGAATTTGTACCAGACTGTCACCCAGCACCCCAGAGCCACCGAGGCTCAGAAAGAGAAAGCATCCGCCCGGCTGGCCGACGTGAAACGCCGGATCAACGCCGAACTGACCCGTGCCCGCCAGAGCATCGACAAGGCAGCGGCAGACATCCGCCAGGGGCGATACGAAGCCGCTGAACGAAAACTCAGAGCCGTGAAAGAATCGGGCCTGGATCTGGGGTGGTTCGAAAACGAGCGCGTCGATCGCCAACTGATCATTATCGCCGAACGGACCTCGGGAACGGCGCAACAGCAACCACCAGTATCACCCGTTGAGAGACCCGTCTCGCCCATCGCCGATTCCGACAACCAGGAACAAGCGCTACTCGAAGAGCTGATTGTTCATCCGGGTCAGGACCCAAAGGCCCCATCACCACCACAGACCCCCGCCTGGGACGATCAGCTGGCCGAACGTGAACGACAGCTGGCCCAACGAGAACAGCGTTTGGCTCAGCTAGAAGAGGCACAACGCTTGCAAAAACAGCAACTCCAGGCCCAGCGTCAACAGGAACTACAGGAAGAACGACGCCTAAAAGCTCAGCAAGAGAAGCAGCTGGCCCAACAGCGAGCCGAGCGGGCAAGAGAATTGGCTCAACGCCAGCAACAGCTGGCCGCTCGCGAGAGACAACTGGCCGAAAAGGAAGAAGCGCATCGGGTGGAAGCACAACGCCTACTGGCCCGAGCCCGCCAAGAACAAGAACAACCGAACCGACAAACAGACCCGTCACCCCAACCACCAACTCAACAAGCACCGCCCCAGGCACCAGCCCGGCCCGTCCAGCACGTCGAACCTGTTCAAGAACCGCCAATAGACATCCTTAGTCAAGCCCGCTTACTTCACGCTCAGGAAAAGATGATTCGGGCGCGAAACGCCCAACAAGCCAATCATCACCACCTTGCGGCCAAACTTTACCAGGAAGTCCTTGAGCTGGACCCTGATAACCAGGGCGCAAAAGACGCCCTGGCATTGGTGCAGACACAACTGGGATCGGGTATGAGCCCTCGCGGCGTGCTTGAAGCGGAAATGCAAGCCCGGACCATCCGAGCCAACGCCGCGATCGCTGAATTTCAGGAACTCATGAGCCGCGCGGTGAACCTGCTGGAAGATGAAGCCTTTGCCGCCGCTCACGACTCCGTCCAGCAAGCCAAAATTACACTTGACCTCAACCAGCGATTCTTACCAACCACCCGCTACCGAAGCTTGCGAGACAACGCGGTGAACCTGGCGGCACGAATCGCTGACGCCGAGCGCACTATTCAAGAAGCGCAGAAGCGTGAGTTGGAAGTCGCCCGCAGAACCGAGGCAGAAAAACGTCGTGCCGTAGCACTTTTGGCTCAGCAGCAAGAAACTCAGCGCTTGTTGCGCCGGGCAGCAGACCTACGGCGGGAGCAAAAATACCAACAGGCGATGGAGCTGCTGAATCAGGCTCTGTTTCTGGATCCCAACAACGTGGCTGCTCAGGCAATGAAGGAAATGATCGAAGACAGCCAGTTGTTTGTAAATGCCCGCAACCAGATGCGCCAACGCAACCTGTTGGTGGCCCGTCAGAGCAGCGCGAATATTGATGCCTCGACGCCATTCGCCGATCTGATGACCTATCCCCCTGACTGGCCTCAACTGACCGCTTCAAGACTCTCAGGGATCGATCCCAGCACAGCAGAATCAGAGATCAATCGACGTGTGGCGCTCAAATTACGGGATTCGGTACCGATCGATTTTGAAGCCAACAAACTCGTCAATATTATTGAGTACCTGCGCAATACCACCGGTGTTAATTTCTTCGTGAACTGGCCGGTGCTTGAGACCATCGGCATTGACAAGGACTTGCCGGTTACGCTGCAGCTGACCAACGTTCCCGTCGATCAAGCGCTACGCCTGGTCCTGCAACAAGCGTCAGCGACGAACGATCAAGACCCGGTGGGCTTTAGCATCATCGAGGGGGTTGTCACAATCTCAACCGACAGAGACCTGGCCAAGACCACCGATATCCGGCCCTACGACATTCGTGACCTGCTGGTCCAGGTCCCCAACTTCACCGATGCACCAGAGTTTGACCTCAACGCCGCCCTAGCCAACACCAACAGCGGGGGCAGCAACCCCACCGGTGGCGGATCGGGTGGGGGAGGAGGCGGGGGTGGTCTGTTTGGCGATGCCGAAACCGAGGAGGAAGAGCCCACACGCGAACAGCTGATTGAACAGATCATCGGGCTGATTCAGGACACCGTAGGTGTACAAGACGACTGGGAAGTCCAAGGCGGCGTAGGAAGTATCCGAGAGCTCAATGGGAATCTGATTGTCAAAACCACACCCAAAAATCACCGTCAAATCGCCCAGCTGATGGCGCAGTTAAGAGAGACCCGGGCCATCCAAATCGCCATTGAAGGGCGTTTTTTGATCGTGGATCAGAATTTCCTAGACGAAATCGGCGTGGACCTGGATATTCAGCTGGGAACCGGTAGCAGCAAATGGGGCCCGGTATTGATCGGACAAGACACCAGCGGACTCGTGCCACGTGCGGGTACCGGTGTGCCTGGAAGCTTTGGACGAGTAGAGACAACCGGTGGCATCGGATCAGCGATGTCCGGATTTGGGGGCTCTCCGACCGATCCCCGTCTAGGGGCAGGCACGACGTCTGGCGGAGGGTTTACCCCTAGCGGACGTTCCTTTGACTTTGGGATTAGCTATCTTGACGACCTCCAAGTCAATCTCATGATCTCGGCCACACAGGCCTCTCGCAGGGCGATCTCATTGACCGCCCCACGTGTCACACTCTTTAATGGACAGCGAGCCTTCGTGGTCGTTGCCCGACAAACCAGTTTTATCAGTGACCTTGAACCCGTACCGGATTCTGCAGGTTTTGATCCCACGCTCAGTGTCACTCAGTCAGGCGTGATCCTGGACGTCGAAGCCACCGTCAGTGCGGATCGACGCTATGTGACGATGACCGTCCGACCCAGCCTGTCGACGCTCATTGATACCCGCAGAATTGATCAGACGGTCTTGGCAGATGTGACGGTGACCGGCGAAGACGACGACGGAAACCAGACCACAATTCTTGTCCCGCTAAACGCTTTTATTGAGGCGCCAGAGGTCGAGCTGACGTCTGTGAAGACAAGCGTGAGTGTGCCGGACCGAGGCACATTGCTAATCGGCGGCCAGCGAATCGTCGCGGATATCGAAGTAGAAGCCGGTGTTCCGGTGCTGTCCAAAATACCGGTGCTCAATCGGCTGTTTACAAGCACCTCGACCATCAAAGATGAGCGCACGTTATTGATTCTGATCAAACCCACGATTATTATTCAAAGTGAAGAAGAAGAGTTAAACTTCCCGGGATTGCTTCAGAATCCAAAGAAATTTGGTGTCGGGCACCGATTTTAATTCGATATTTCCCTAGATATTGGCGGTGTGGGTAACCCAGCCGTTGTGTTGTTTGGTCTTGAAATCTCGCTGGACGACCACCGCGCCGGCTCGTGGTGTTAGAACAATCGTTTCCAAGCCCGGCGTTTGCGTGGTGACTTGAGGCGTTCAGACAATGCCTGTGCAAGAATGGGCATGGCGATCGTTGCGTCGCAGTAGCACTGTACATAACCACCTGCTGGGTTTTCTTTACCCCAAGAAACCGCTTCTTCAAATGTGCAGCCCGACAGTCCTCCCCACTGCGGCGAATCGGTCGTAATCTGGACCGCGTACTTATGCGGATAGTAAGTCTCATTGATGCCCCGACGCTGCCGCCCCTTGCCACGTCCGGGTACGCTACGATCCTCGTATAACAGATCCGCGGTCACAGCAAAAAGCTGGATAAAGTCCTTCGGAACACCCCCCCCAAGATAAATGACCCCTGTGTCTCGGACCTGCTCAGAAAGCGACATGAACTCGACGTAATCCTTCACCCCATCGAGCACGAGAGAAAAACCTTTACTCTTGGCGATTAGCGCCGCGTCGCCGTAGGGGCTGTCGATGATCGCCGGACAAAAGACGGGAACCTTGTGTTGAGCTGCAACACTCACGATCGACCGGATTTTCTTATTGGCTAACCACAGGCCAAATTCGTACAAGAATTGCCGCGAAGAATACGCTTGCCCCGATTTCAACTCAACGATAAATTCACCGATAAGTTCGGTCATCCCTAGGTAATCCGCCTCGTTGCCATACACGTCGTAATACCGGTTGTACCCACGGTCAAAAAGGGCGCGATCATCGGCTTGAGGCGAACCTTGGATATAAGGGCAGCCCATTGCATCCACAATATCTTCACTTAGATTCGCACCCGTCCCCACCAAGATGTCCACATAACCATTCTCGATCAGCCAGTTAATGATCTCGTACTGGCCGGTTGTGGAAAGTGACCCGGCGTATCCCAACAAGACCGACGTCCTTTTGTCTCGGAACATCTCCTGGAGTGTATCAGCGCACCGGGCCAACGCTTTGCCTTGAAAGCCGGTCTTGCCCATCGCTGTAAGCAAGTCAGATACGGAACGATTTTTCTTCACCCGTACCTGTTCAACCACCGGCGGCTTAGGTTTTTTTCCTGCCATCGCGTCTTTTCTTATCCGTGGGTGTGTCTTAATAATTCTCTAGGCATGCCTGTGCATGCGTGCCAGTTTACTGCTTGAATGGGAGGTTGCAAAACGATCACCGAGTCTGCCGAGAGGTGGTATAATTTCGTCGGAATATGGTGTTTGAGTCATGGTCGGATCGTCGACAATCGAACTTGTCAACGTAGCCTTTGCACGTGTATGGGTGATGATGGCTGAGGGACGTCATGTGTGGCCTCGGGACAGAAAGACGGAACGATCAATGATCACCGCCCGATTCCGTGTGCTTTCTGTATTGGTGCACTGTCTGGCCGTGACGGGCTGTGGACCGATGACGCTGGTGGTCGGGCTATCTCCCGGTGATCAGAAACTGGTCGAAACCGTCGTGGAGCCGACCGAACATTGGTTTAGCCCCCGCGTAGCGATCGTCGACGTGTCGGGTACGATCCATTCGACTGGCAAGCCCCACCTGCTCGGTCGAGGCGAAAACCCGGTCAGCGTTCTGCACGAAAACCTGGACAAGGCAAAAAAAGACCCGAGAGTCAAGGCGGTCATCCTACGTCTCAACACGCCAGGCGGCACGGTCACGGCCAGCGACGCGATGTACCGTATCGTCAAACGGTTCAAAGACGAATCCAACAAGCCGGTGGTTGCCCTGATGATGGACGTCGCGGCCAGCGGCGGCTATTACCTTGCCTGCGCTTCGGACAGGATCCTGGCCTATCCCACGACAGTCACTGGTAGCATCGGTGTCATCGTGCAAACGATCAGTGTAAAACCGGCTTTGAACCGTATCGGTGTTCAGACAGAGGCAATGACCACCGGTCCGAACAAGGACGCCGGTTCACCGCTGAGTCTGATGACCGACCAACATCGAGCTGTCCTGCGACGCCTGATCGACGACTTTTACAATCGTTTCTTGGAGGTGGTACGACAAGCCCGGCCGGGTATCCCTGATGACCTTTTTGCCCAGGTCACCGACGGCCGAGTCGTAACAGGGCAGGAAGCAGCCCGCCTGGGCCTGGTAGACCAAACCGGCGACCTCTATGACGCCTTTGACCTGGCCAAACAACTATCCAACATGCCACACGCCGACTTGGTGCTCTATCACAGGCCATTGGATTATGTAGGATCCCCCTATGCTCGAACACCGATGCGCCATCTCCCCGGGGCACCAGGGGTGGGTTCGAATACCCAGATTAACATTGCGCAGTTTAACTTGCCGGGCACGTGGGCGCAACCACGGCCGGAATTCTACTATCTCTGGCAACTCCAGACCCCATAGCGTTGTTCGCCAAGGCTCTGTGGTCATGCCCAGAACAAACGCCACAACGATTTTGATTATGGCCAGGCCATAAGAGAAGAGTACGTAAGGCGCATCGTTTAGGTTGCGATACAGGGTCAACAAACACGTCATGGATCCGCTAGAACTCACCTGCCCCAGCTGTGAACAGATCCTGGAACTGGACGCAGGGTTTGCTGGCGGTGTCTGCCGATGCTCCCGGTGCGGAACACTCATGACCGTACCTGGGCAATTACCCTCAACAGAGCGCCCAAAGAAAACGACACGACCCGCATTACCTAGCACACGTGATCAAGCAGCCCCAAACGCCACCAGTCCCGCTTTGGACCGGACACCATCGCCAGATTCCTCCCTGTCATCAATGGCAGTGGCATCTACCGCCGCATCCTCCTCCCAAATCGACGTCACCGCGTCACTTGGCACGGGACGATACCTTGGCAAGCGATGGGCGATCTACGCCGCGGTGGTATCCATATTTGTGTTACTGTCCGGCATCATCTTGGGCGCTGTGAGCATACTCTATCATTACCAAACCTCCTTATCGGCTCGACAAAACGAACCCCCAGATCTTCTGGTTGATTTTGCTTATGATCCAGGCGCCAATCCTTACCAATTGGACAACCCCAATTTTCTGGGGCTTCCGCTGAGTCGACGTACAGCGGTCGTGATCGATGCACCTGCATCCAGCAGCCTTTGGTTGGGCCTGGTTAAGGAAGCCCTGATGGCCGGTACCGACTTTGATACCCAAGCGGTGTCGGTTCAGCTGATCTTCGCCAACCCAGAACAACACTCGGTCTTTCCGGACGCGCCAACATCACTGGTTCATCTTTCACGCAACGATATACGCCAATACCTCAACAGCCATCTGGCTTCTGGGCAGACTAATCCAATCAAGGCGATGCGAAGCGCCTTGTCAACTAAACCGGCGCAGCTGCTGTTGGTCACAGGTCAGACGTTTTCGGCTCCACAGATCAACGCATTGCGAAAATTGTTAAAAAAAGCCTCTGCGATACGATTTGATGCCGTTTTAATCGGCACTCATAGTATGGATGTGCAAACACTGACTGTTAACCATAAGGGACAATACGTAACCCTTTCTCCGCAACAGCTAAACGCCTGGCGATACGACGCGTACTGAGGATGAGATCTACATTGCTCTTGTGCTTGCTGCTGCAACACCCTGTCGCCGACGTGAATAATGATCTAGGTAAGCCTCCGATCTCTTTGACTGAATCTCGTCCAATGTATAGGTCGGCGATCGTCGTTGCCACATCTGTGGTGCGTGGCGCCTACGCAAGCCGATGGCTTATTGCTTGTGTTTACCTGGAATGCGTTTAGATGAAAATCTACGTTGGCAACCTTAGTTATCAGAGCACCCAGAACTCATTAGGCGACCTGTTTGGCCAACACGAAAATGTCGATGAAGTCGCGGTTATCACCGATCGTGATACGGGCAGGTCTCGGGGTTTTGCGTTTGTTACCATGTCAGACGATAACGAAGCGCGCACTGCGATCGAAGCACTCAACGGAACCGAAGTCGACGGGCGCACCCTCAAAGTCAATGAAGCACGGCCTAAGACGATCAGTGGTAGTCGTGATAAAGGAGGGGCAGCACGAGGTGGACGTGGCCGCTGGTGATCATTGCCAGATCACTTCGCGTCAGGAATACTGCCTATTCTTGCCAATTCTGTTTTCCGTCCGTAGTCAGCTTTGCACGTTTTGGGCAACCAAGACATCATTTTCGTGTTATGCCCCGGGCGTCTGACGTACCCGATGCCGATGTGTTATCCCCTTCCGCCTGAACGATCGCCCGCTCCTGCAGTTTCTTTGCCTCCTGGTCATCAGCATGATCACTGTGACAGGTCGCCTTTCGGCCAGGGTTCGCGGCCATAGATTCTTTCGTCTTGCTGGCCAAACGGTGAATTTGGTCAGGACTTAAGACACCTCGTTTGATAAGAATCTGCTGTTGCGAATCAGTCAAAGCCGCGGCAACTTTCGGTTTATTCCAAGCGTATTTCTCGTCGGCACCTGAGAAGAATTCGCCGATCTCCTTGCTTATCCGCACACTGCACCAATCGTGGCCACACATGGCACAAAAATCGGTGTCCACGTCCAAATCCTCATCGTGATATGCCCTGGCAGTGTCAGGGTCATACGACAATTCGAAGTGCTTCTCCCAATTCAGCGCCGCACGCGCCTTTGTCAGCTCGTCGTCACGGTCGCGAGCTCCCGGCAAACCCAGCGCGACATCGGCCGCATGTGCCGCGATTTTGTAGGCGACACATCCCTGTTTTACATCATCAGACTTGGGCAATCCCAGATGCTCTTTCGGTGTCACGTAGCAGAGCATACTCGCTCCGTGATACGCGGCCGCCGTCGCGCCGATACACGACGTCACGTGGTCATACCCGGGAAAAATATCGGTCACCAGGGGACCGAGCACGTAAAATGGAGCGCCATGGCAAAGACGGCGTTGAAGTTTCATGTTGTATTCAATCTGGTCAAACGGGACATGCCCCGGCCCCTCGACCATCACCTGCACCCCGTGCCGCCAAGCACGTTCGGTCAACTCGCCCAATGTCTGAAGTTCCGCTAGCTGAGCGACGTCGGTCGCGTCGGCCAGCCCGCCGGGTCGCAAACCATCGCCGATACTAAAGGTCACATCGTACCGACGCATGATCTTGCAAATTTCATCCCACAGTTCGTACATTGGGTTCTGTTTGCCGTTTGCTAACATCCATTTGGCCAGCAACGAACCGCCACGGCTGACGATGCCGATCAGGCGTTTTCTGACATGCGGCAAATGTTCTCGTTTCACACCGGCGTGAATCGTAAAATAATCGACGCCTTGCTGAGCCTGGTGCTCAATCATCTCCAAAATGACTTGTTCGGTCAGATCCTCGATTTTCCGACCGATGATCATCGAATAGATCGGCACCGTACCGATAGGAACGCTGCTGTGTCGGAGAATCGCGTCACGACAAGCGTCTAGGTCGCCCCCTGTGGACAAGTCCATGACCGTATCTGCACCCCAGCGCTGTGCCCACAACAGTTTTTCGACCTCTTGTGCGGTGCTGCTGGATACCGGTGACGCCCCCATATTCGCATTGATTTTCGTCTTGCTCGCCCGGCCAATGCACATCGGATCTAGACGGTAACCCAGATGTACCCGGTTTGCGGGGATGACCATCCGGCCCGCGGCAACCTGTTCACGGACTTGTTCTGCCGAAAGATGCAGCTCGCGCTGAGCGACCCGTTGCATCTGGGGGGTCACCCTACCCAATCGTGCGTACTCCAGTTGCGTGACAGGTTTGCAATCTGTCGGAGCGACCCATTGTCCCTTCACGTGGCGCCATTGGACCGGCATAAAATCCCAAGCTGTTTTGCCCGACGGTGTCGGCATGCCTGGTGTATCCGGCGAGCTAAAGGTCGTTGCCCCTTCAACCCCGGGAGCAATGGTGGGTTGATTCGCAAAGCTGCCTGGATTGGTGCCTTGGGCAGTCGACGACGGATTATTGCCCAGTGGCGGTAAATGGAAGCGACCGTCCGAGTGATTGGAGGCTGGGTCGTCCATGCTGCCGCGATGATGTGTGATCATGCCAGTGACGGGTGTCTCAAGACACATCCGCTTTCCTACGCCGGCCTGAACCGGTTCAGGTTCCAGGGTTTAATCTCAGCCCCACCAAACATGAGGGACACCCCTAGCGAATGGGGTTATTGTATCATCGGTCTGGTGTGCCGACAATACACACCCCGTATCTCATGATGGCAACGACAACCCACGCTTGGCCATCCCCATCATGGGTATGAGTGTCCGGCAATACATGTGATCATCAATCCACGGTTGGACCGCATATGCCTGGCAGCCCCCCCCGCACATCCCGATCAACCCCTACCCCAGATGCCCTGGCGATGGAGGCCGCGTTGAAGCTACTGAATCGGCGTGCGATGAGCGCCCAACAACTGACCCGGCGGCTTCTCGACAAAGGATATGGTCATCCGACGATCCTCCGTGTGATCAGTCGGCTTACCGACCTAGGCCTTTTAAACGATCGCCAGCTGGGAGAGTCGTTGATTAGCGCAGCGGTCGCCCGCGAAGCAGCTGGCCCTCGTCTTCTAAAGGCCAAGCTCCTTCAACGGGGCTTGAAACCAGAACTCGTCGAACAGCTGATCGATCAGTTCGCGCCGTCACGGGAGGACGCCATTGCCCAGGCCGCCGAGCTAGCCCACAGGGTTATTGACGCGATGCAAGACCGATCCTGCGATCCGCGATCACTAAAGCGACGCCTGTGGCAGCGACTGGCCCGACGGGGGTTCAGCCCTGATGTTATTAGAGCAGCGGTGAACCAAGCGATCTCCTCGTAACCAGTTGACTGGCATTTTCTTAGAGCCCGTAAAAGATGGTCTAACCGCTGCCTTCGACATGCGATATCGCCGGCCTTGGCTTCCTTACCACACCACCATTCGCTCGGTATCCCCGCCACGAATCAGCTCTGTTCACGGCTTTTGGTGTCATAATTGTTACAACCGACATGGTCTGATCCGTTTTTCTGTCGCCGATACTGAAGAACTGCGTGCCAGGCTGTCCCTGGACGAAGATATCTTTGGCGTGATACCCGTTGCGTGTTATTGATGCGTAGCGAAAGCACTGTAAATCATTATTGACATTATTCTTCAATTTTACAGACTTCGCATGATGCTAGATCTGGACGGGGAAGAGTTGTCACCTCCGGGTGGTTCAGTATCCGGCTTGGCTAGCGAAGGGTCAATGGCAAATGGATTCGTGGGCCGCTGTGGGTCACACGACCACGACGGCTGCATCGGAAACGTCACAATCGATTCTGCATATGCATCAAAACCGGTTGGTGTATGAGGTCAATCGGTAAGGTGATGGCCGAAATCGGTAATGTGTCATGAGCCAGATAGACCAGAATACGGTCGTTGGGGAAGCTGACGCTTCTGGGCAAATACCGCCGCAATCCAATGAGGTCAATTCCGGCCTAAATTTCGAAGTCGCGACGAGTCTCGACCAGGTCGTGGGCGCATGGCGGTTGGTCTATTCGGCATATCGGCGTAGCGGATTCGTCGATGCCAATCCTTACGGTATCCACACATCGCACGCGGCGGTCAGACGCCAAAACGCGGTGATCGTCGGCTGCATCAATGGGGTGACGGCTTCAACAATGACTTGCATTCACGATGGTGACGCCGGACTTCCGCTGGATCTGGAGTACCAGCAAGAGCTTGATGCGCTGCGGCACCGCGGTCGAAAGATCATCGAAGTCGGACTGTTCGCGGATCGCCGGGCACAATTGGTACGAATCACAGCCAGCCTATTTACCATGATGCAATATGTCCACAATGATTCACTTCTCCACGACCGTGCCGATATCGTCATCGGCGTTCATCCTCGCCATGCGCGATTTTATACCAACGCCTTTGGCTTTCAGGTGTACGGCTCAGAACGCTCTTACGCAACGGTCAATGACCGCCCAGTCATTTTATTAAAATACGACCATGACATTAGTTACGCTGCCAATCCTTTGCCGCGTGGCCTGCGCCACTTTGCCAAACACCCGATTCCTCCAGATGCCCTTGACCATCGTTTTGACTTCGATCCTCACGTAATCGCTAAATCGCCGATCGGCCAATATCTTTCATGGTCCGCTACCACGAGCGAGAATCCTGGCTCGGCAGCCTAATCCATGTAGCGATAGGGTATTTCCAGCGCACACCGAGGATTTGCCAAAAACCCAAGCGGTGCAATCAGAAGCACGTGTGTCATACGCATAGCTCATTTTTCATGGATCCCTAAAGCGCCATGAGTGTTGGCTTGTCGTTAACGCCGTATTGGTGAACGGTGGACAGAAATGAAACGGGCGGGCATAAGAATTTCGTGCGCCGAGATACATCGTTTACCGGTTTTCGTATTGTTTCTGATAATACTCTCGATATGCCCCGCTCTTAACCCGCTGCCACCAATCTTGATGGTCGACGTACCACCGCACGGTCTGTTCCAGCGCTTCGGGCCAAGCCGACCGTGTCGGCTGCCAGCCCAGTTCCCGTCTTATTTTTGCATTGTCAATCGCATAGCGACGGTCGTGGCCCAGCCGATCGGCAACCGGGTGGATCATCTGAGTATCCTTACCCATGATCTGCAAAATGGTGTGGGTTAGTTCAAGGTTGGATCGCTCATTGTCACCACCAATATTGTAAACCTCACCGGCGGTACCTCGTTGCAGCACGGTTAGCACCGCCTGGCAGTGATCCAATACGTGGATCCAATCTCGGACATTCTTCCCGTCGCCGTATAGTGGCACCTTTTGTCCTTCCAACAGACGGGTGACAAAAAGGGGGATCACTTTTTCAGGAAACTGGAACGGGCCGAAGTTATTCGAACACCTTGTAATGACCGCGTTGACACCAAAGGTGTGGTGATAAGCACCCACCAGCAAATCGGATCCCGCTTTGCTAGCGCTGTAGGGACTATTGGCGCACAACGGTGTCTGTTCGGTGAACTTCAGATCAGGTCGGTCCAGTGGCAATTGGCCGTAGACCTCATCGGTACTGATGTGCACAAAGCGCTTCGTCGATCCGTGGTGCCGCACCGCGTCTAAAAGACATTGTGTGCCCCACACGTTAGAACGAATAAATGGGCCACTGTCGAGGATCGAACGGTCTACATGACTCTCTGCAGCAAAATGGACCACTGCATCACAGTCGGCCACCAGACGATCCACCAGCGGACGGTCTGTGATATCCCCGTGGACGAAGGTATACCGTTCGGCGTCTGCCAGATCCGCCAGATTCTCCGCGTTGCCCGAATACGAAAGGCAATCAAGGTTTACAAGTGAAAAATCAGGACATTGATCCAACACAAAACGCACAAAATTCGACCCGATAAAGCCACAGCCACCGGTGACCAGAAGCTTCATTGATACTTCTCCGACCAAGTGGATCTAAAAGCATTTCTCATCCGTGCTGCACCTGCCAGGGGAACCCAGGAACACTATCGTAAGGCCGCCGCTCTTCGTCGGGGTGATCGAGATTATACGCACACGTCACATAGTAGAGCAGCCCCGCTGGCTGCGACCCCACTGTCGCCGCACCGTGCCACAGCGAAGGTGGAATGATCAGAACGCCTGGATTCTTTTCGCCGATGACCACCTGCCAGGCGCGGTCCCGTTTCTGGTCGTAAACGCCGGCCTTGATATGCCCCCGCAGGCAGACCCAGAAATCGGTCTGTTTCTGATGGCGGTGCCAGGCTTTGATCACGGCTGGATATTGGACGGAAAAATTCACCTGCCCCTGAGGCGACATGACGCCGTGGAGCTGGTTCATCATGGACCAGCCACGGTCATCGGCATAGAGACGGACGGACACAAATATCGGCTCGCTGCCGCTGGTCGCCGCCTGATATGCCCCAGTCACAGGGCCCTCAAACACCCGGGGTCGGTCTGGTTTCACGGAGAAGCTTTCTCCTGAACAGCCCCCGTCAGGGGTTTTTTCTTGTGTCGTGCCGCCGCGTCGGGGTCAGCATGGTTGGCCCCGGCGTCGGCGACCAGCCGTGCGGCATGGTACAGGCTTTCGAAGGTACCCGCATCAGTCCACCAACCCTGAAGCACTTCATGGGTCAGATCGCCACGCTGAAGATAGACGTTGTTCACATCAGTGATCTCCAACTCACCGCGACCACTTGGCTTAAGGGTTTTGCAAATCTCGAATACGTCTGCATCGTAAAAATAGATCCCGATCACGGCGTAAGGACTTGGAGGCGCCTCAGGCTTCTCGACAATCTCAGCGATGCAGTGTTGGTCATCGAACCGCGGCACACCGAATCGAGTGGGGTCGTCTACCTCTTTTAATAGGAGCTTGGCGCCGCTAGGCTGGGTGAAAAAATCTCCAGCAGCCTTGCGGATGTGGCCTTCAATGATGTTATCGCCCAGAATCACACAGATTTTCCCACCGTCGGCAAACTCTTCGGCCAGCTTCAAGGCATCGGCAATACCACCCTCGCCTTCCTGGTAGGCATATTCCAGGTGTCCCACCCCTAACTGTTTGCCGTTCTTGAGCAGCTTCAGAAAGTCACCGGCGTGCTCTCCACCCGTGACGATCAGGATATCTTCGATCCCTGCATTGATCAGACACTGGATCGGGTAGTAGATCATCGGCCGGTCGTACACCGGCAGAAGGTGCTTGTTGGTGACCAAAGTCAGTGGACGCAATCGGGTGCCCAACCCGCCGGCCAATATTACGCCTTTCATGAATATCTCCCTACATGACCATCCATCAGGATGACCAAGGATCTTTGTTCCTTCGTTTTTCCCTCGCCAAAACGCGGCAGGGCCAATAAAATCTGAAGGATGATAACATAATATCTTAACACAAGATACGCTAATGTAATAGTCGCCAGATGGTCGATAATGTTCCCGAGGGGGGGGGAGAAGCCAATTTATCCCTTGTCATTGGGTGGCGTAACAAACCACTGTGAGTCCGGTGTGCGTGCAGCACCGGACGGAATTGGTTAGCGATCCGAGCCTGAAAGGAAACAACCTTGTCTGGTGTCCTGACTTCTCTCAAAAGAATCGGCAGTCGGTTGACTCTCTTGCGCCATCGATTGATAGAACGCATCCTGTTGAAGAGACACTCCGATCATCTCTATTTGATCGCCGGGGGACATATTTTCTTTCAAACGTTAAGCGCCGCTGTTGAGCTTGACCTATTTACGTTATTGGCGCAACACCCCGGCATGACCTGCGGACAGATCGCCGATCGGCTAAAGCTGCAAGAAAAGCCGGTGCGCATCCTTCTGCTAGGCTGCACGTCACTGGGGTTGCTTCATAAAAAGGGCAGCGCATACTTCAACAGCCGCATGGCCCAAGCTGTCCTCAGAAGTGACAAGCCGGGAAATCTCCTGGCGGTGATCCGGTGGCAACATCACATCAACTACAAAGCGATGCACGCGTTCGGCCAGGCGATCGAGACCAACACGAACGTGGGCCTCAAAGAGTTCACCGGAGACGAGCCATACCTCTACGGCAGGCTCACTCATACGCCTGAACTGGAGCTAATCTTTCAAGACGCGATGCAAGCAATTTCCGTTCAGGCCAATTCGATGCTTGCTCGATATGTCGACCTGTCTGGATATAAGCATCTTGTCGATGTCGGCGGTGGAAACGCGACCAACATCATCACCCTAGCCAATCAATATCCCCATCTACGCGCTACCGTGTTCGACTCGGCGTCGGTGTGTAAGATCGCCCGTCAAAATATTAAGAACGCTGGATTGGATCAGCGGCTGGACGCGATAGAGGGAAACTGTTTCAACGATCCGTTTCCAAAGGATGCCGACTGCATCCTCTTTTGTCACTTCTTTACGATCTGGTCGGCGCAAAAGAACTGCGAACTATTAGAAAAATGCTACAAAACCTTACCTCCTGGCGGCTCAGTCATTGTTTTTAACATGATGCAGTCTGACCGAGAAGACGGCCCTCTCAGTGCGGCGATGGGATCTCCTTATTTCTTGACGTTAGCCACAGGAGAAGGCATGCTCTATACTTGGAAGGAGTATATTTCCTGGATGAAGAGCGCTGGGTTCAGCGCCGTACAAAGACTAACATTGATTCGGGACCATGGCGTCGTGATTGGCACGAAATAGAGCCCCTTCAAGCTCAGCTTCATTTGCCTTCTGCCCGAACATGAATCCAAACCTATTCAATTACGAAAAAGCATATTCTCGGAATATCGGTTGGGTGACAGAGCAGGAACAGGCCGTCCTACGCACCAAGCGCATTGCCATCGCTGGGATGGGCGGTGTAGGCGGAAGTCACCTGATGACCCTAGCTCGATTGGGAATCGGAGCGTTTCATATTGCGGATTTTGACTCTTTTGAACAAGAGAACTTCAATCGCCAAGCCGGCGCACGGATTAGCTCCGTCGATCGTGCCAAGGTTGACGTGTTGGCTGAAATGGCGATCGACATCAATCCCGAACTCGACCTCCGGCAGTTTCCCGACGGTATTCAGCCCGGCCATATACCGGAATTTCTCGCAGGCGTCGACCTCTATGTCGACGGATTGGACGCGTTTGTCCTTGATGTGAGGCGTAAACTGTTTGCCGCTTGCTACGACATGGGGATCCCAGCAATGACAGCCGGCCCTTTGGGCATGGGTGTCGCCCTTTTGGTGTTTATGCCCGGCCAGATGACGTTCGAAGAGTATTTCCGTCTAGAAGGTCAGCCGGAAATCGAGCAATTCGTGCGTTGGTTTACGGGCGTCGCCCCCGGTCGGCTTCAGCAAGACTATCTGGTCGTACCATCGGCGGTTGATTTGGCCAATCGCCGTGGCCCATCCACAGCGATGTCCTGCGAACTATGCGCCGGTGTAGCGGGTGTCCACGCACTGAAAATCCTCTTGAATAGGGGAGAGGTTCTCGCAGCCCCATACGGCCTTCAATTCGATGCTTACCGTAATGAGCTAACCAAGACTTGCTGGCAGCCTTGGGACAGCCAGGACCCACTTAAACCGCTTGGGAGGGCGCAAGGGGGATAAGGTTGGTGCACACTGACGGTAGTAGGAGCAGCCCGGAGTCGACGCCCGACGTGTCATTGTCCTGTGTGGAACAGATCCTTGAATTGGCGCGGTGGGCACCAAGCGGCGATAACACGCAGCCATGGCGATTCGAGATTCTAGACAGCGATCGCTTTGTCGTACACGGACATGACACACAAGAGCATTGTGTTTACGACATCGATGGCATAGGCAGTCAGATCGCCATTGGTGCGCTGCTCGAAACCATCAGGATCGCCGCTAGCATACACGGTCTGGGATGCGACCTCAGCAGACGTGCGGGAATGACCGACAGGCAGCCAACCTATGACGTTAGGCTCGTTCACACGCCACAAGTTGCACCCGACCCTCTAAGCCGTTTCATTCGTAGCCGTGTGACACAACGCAGACCCATGAGCCGCCGCCCGATCACCGGTCAGGAACGGGTAGCTCTAGAATCGTCGGTGGGCAAATCTTTCACGGTCATCTGGATCGGCCACACCACCGAAAAACTGCGGATGGCACGGATGCTGTTTCGAAACGCACATATCCGACTGACGATCCCCGAAGCCTACGCGGTACATCGTGACATTATTGAATGGCGAGCTCGATTCAGCGACGACCGTATCCCCGATCAGGCCATCGGTCTAGACCCTGTGTCCACACGGCTCATGCAGTGGGTCATGCACAGTTGGAAACGTATCCGGTTCATGAACATGTTTTTAGCAGGCACGATGCTACCCCGCGTGCAACTGGATCTTCTACCCGCGTTCTTTTGTGGCAGTCATTTTCTAATTGTAGCCGACCAAATCCCACAATCGGTTGACGACTTTGTTGCCGCGGGCCGAGCGTTGCAGAAATTCTGGCTGACCGTCACAAGTCTCGGACTACTCTTACAGCCAGAAATGACTCCGATGATTTTTTCACTCTACGTGCGTCAACAACGCCGTTTCACGAGCTCGGCACGTGCTTGGCAACGCGCCGTCGCGTTATCCGAGCAGCTCGACCGGTTCGTCGGCGGTGATCGCAAAGACAAGATTGTGTTCATGGGAAGAATCGGCGCCGGCCAGGCACCCCGTTCTCGTTCAACTCGGCTGTCTCTAGACCGGCTAATCCACAAAGCCCATTGAGCACTCCCCGTCGGCGACTTAGGCCCCAATATGGACAACGGCTTGCCTCCGGTACGGCGACTCCAACCACTCGACGTGAACAAATGACCCGCACCCACCTGACCGACAAGTCGAATACGATCAAACCGTGTGTTTTGTTCTTCGCTGAAGCTGTCACCTTGGCTCATATGGCTAGGCCTGTTGTGTTAGCCGGCGCGCTAGATCCTTCTATCTACGATATCCACTTGGCCGCTGACCCTCGCTACAATCATCTGTTTTCGAACCTGCCACGACGTACAACGGATATCTATTCGATCCCCAGCCAGCAATTCCTTACGGCCCTGGCCAGGGGATCGCCGATCTACAGTGCTAAAACCCTGAACAAGTATGTTCAGGACGACCTTCGCCTGATCAACGACATTCAACCCGATCTGGTCGTTGGCGACTTTCGGCTGTCACTGGCCATCAGTGCCCGACTGGCCAAGACACCGTACGTCACCATCACAAACGCCTATTGGAGCCCTTATGCGAGAGTCCGGTATCGCCTCCCCGACCACCCCATCGTCAGCCTCGTCGGGGCATCGGTCGCCCAATGTTTGTTTAACGTGATTCGGCCAACGGTCTTTGCTTGCCACACGTTACCCATAAACAGAGTGAGGCGAAAGTATGGCTTGCCGCCGCTTGGTTTCGATTTGCGAAAGGTATATACGGTTGCCGACCATGTCCTTTACACAGACATCCCCGAATTGATCCCTGTGACCAATGCACCTGGCCAACACCACTATATTGGCCCAGTGCTCTGGTCACCTCAGATCGAGCGGCCCCGTTGGTGGCACGAGCTGCCAGACGACAAACCTATCATCTACGTGACCCTAGGTAGCTCCGGAAAAAAAGATGTGCTTCCCACAATCCTCGATGGGCTGTCTGACTTACCTGTATCCGTCGTCGCAGCCACCGCTGGTCGAATCAACATTCACAAGTGCCCTAAGAACGCGTTTGTCGCCGATTATTTGCCCGGTAACGAAGCTGCCGAGCGTGCCAATCTCGTGATATGCAATGGTGGCAGCCCGACCACACACCAGGCACTGGTGGCGGGCACGCCCGTACTCGGGATCCCCAGCAATCTCGACCAATACCTAAATATGGACGGTATCCTGCGGGCCGGGGTGGGTCGCCTGTTACGCAGCGGTTCACTCACAGCCCGATCCGTGGGCCGTGTGGTACAAGACTTGCTATCGTCGTCCCATTACTGCCAAGCGAGCGATCGGATTGGCCGATGTTTATTGAAATATGACGCGTTGACCCGGTTTCGCGATTTGATGGGCCAGGTACTGAGACATGAATCCAGTTCATAGATTAGTTTCAATCCGTCATCATGCCTGACCAATACAAAGCCAAGAAATGGGATGTGGTCATCGTCGGGACGGGTATGGGTGGAGCCACACTCGGCTACGCGCTGGCGCGGGCCGGCAAGAGAGTCCTATTTTGTGAACGGGGACGATCACACCTGACCGACAGCCAGGCACTGCGCGGCAATTTCGGTGAAATGTTCTTCGATCGACACGAGGCCCCTGCAGAGAAACACGCCGCCGTCCTGGCCCGGGCGGGACGGTTCACCGAACCCGTTGAAGATCGATCTGGCCCACGCCCACGTCGTTATATCCCCTTCATCGGATGCGGAACCGGTGGGTCTAGCGCCCTGTACGGCATGGTGCTGGAACGATTCTACCCTGAAGACTTCAGTCCAGGCCGACAACAAACCCACCCGATAGACGCTAACCTTCCGGATCGCTGGCCGGTCAGCTATCGAGAGTTTAGCCCTTATTACCAAGCCGCCGAAACTCTGTTTCATGTCCGTGGCACGTTAGACCCACTTCGAACCTCTGAGCTTGATCCACTGCCTGCCCCACCTGCAATGACAGGCGCGTCTGCCGAACTCTATAGATTCTTAACGAATAAAGGCCTACATCCGTACCAGCTACCGACGGCCTGTCGTCGTTTGCCTGGATGTTTGGGCTGTCAAAGTTTCCTATGTCCTAAGGCTTGTAAGCAAGACGCTGCTAGCGTATGCCTGGCACCGGCGATAGAAAAACACGGCGCGGCTTTGTTGGATCGGTGCCAAGTGATCCGTCTCGAAGCCGCTAAGGAAAAGATCACCGGTGTTACCTGCCGACGAGACGGAGATACGTTTACCCTTCGTGGAGACCTGATCGTCCTTGCCGCGGGCGCTTTGCAAACACCGTGCATCCTGCTGCGATCCCGATCGACTGATTGGCCCACCGGCCTGGCAAACCGCTCAGGCCTGGTCGGGCGCAACTTGATGCGCCACTTTATCGATCTCTATGCGGTCTTCCTCAAGACCTCAGACGGCCTGGGCAGTCCCTTTAAGGAGATTGCCTTCAATGATTTTTACTGTAAACAGCCGGAAACGGAAACACCTCATGCTCTGGGTACGGTCCAGTCATTCGGGGCACTTCCACCTGCACCGGTCTTGGTCGCGAGCATGGAAGAAGAGATACGTGCAGGCCGGCTTTCATGGCTTATACCAGGTTACAAGCTGGCCAAGCCCTTATTGAGGCGGTTCCTCGCCAGCCGTCTGTCTCGTTCATTGATCTTAGCGTCAATCGTCGAAGACCTGCCTTATCACGACAACCGTGTCCGACCGTCGTCGAACTGCCAAGGCACTGTATTGGAGTATCGCCTTAAACCGCACGACAAATCCAGGATCCGACTGATGAGACAAAAGGTTAGCTCAGCGTTGACACCCTACCGATTCATGATGCTCAAACAGGCCGAAAACAATGAAAGAATTGCCCATGCCTGCGGCACCTGTCGATTCGGAAATGACCCAAAAACAAGTGTATTGAACGCCAACAACCAGGCTCATGACCTAGCCAACTTGTACATCGTAGACGGCTCCTTCTTCCCGTCCAGCGCCGGGACCAACCCCGCACTGACCATTGCGGCCAACGCGCTTCGGGTGGCCGATTGTATTGTCGACGGTAACCACAAGCCCACGCCGGCCTCCCCAGGGTCAGCTTGACCGTGGGGAGGCCCACGTCCTATGGAAACGATCATGAAAGAGCTCTATACGGAAATCGACATTCACGCTCCAGTTGAACGGGTGTGGAGTTTGATCACCGACCTCGAAAACTACATCAATTGGAACCCATTCATCGTTTGGGCTCAGGGCGATCTTCGGCCCGGCGGCAAGATTAAAGTGCGGATCAAACCCCCTGGCGCCAAAGAGATGGGCTACACCCTAAGAACACTCCGTTTAGAACGAGAAAAAGAATTCCGATGGTTAGGCAGGATGTTTTTTCGGGGGATCCTCAACGGCGAGCATATCTTTGAGCTTCAAAAAATCTCAAACAATCAGGTTCGATTGATTCACAAGGAGTATTTTACTGGGATACTCGTGCCATTTGTTTGGAAACGTTTTCTCAACACGAAACTGCGCCAAGGGTTTGAGGAGCTGAACAGGAGTCTGAAAATCACATCGGAAAAGACGCCGGAGAATATTTAGCCCATGGGCAGAGCCACAGCATGCGATCCGGTGTCCCGAGCATCTGGATCCAGCAGCCCGCCACCACGATGAAACGTGTAGCACAACAGGGGAATAACGAACAACTGTAACAGCGTTGCAAAGCCCAAGCCAAACATCATTGTTACCGTCAGCGGCTGGAAAAACTCACCGCCGCCGGCAAGATTCAACCCCAGCGGCAACAGTCCCCCAATGGTTGTCACCGTGGTTAAAAAGATTGGCCGAAGACGAATTTGGCCCGCGTACACAACGGCTCGTTCCATAGGGATACCGGTATTGCGCATCTGGTTAATAAAGTCGACCATGACAATTGCATCGTTAACGACGATACCCGACAAAGCCACGACACCGATCATAGCCGCTACAGAAAAATAGTAGCCGCATAACATCAATCCAATCACCACACCCACCAAACTCAGCGGCAAACTGAACAGAATAATCAACGGCTGGATAAAACTATTAAATTTAACTGTGAGAATAAACAGCATTGCGGCAACAGCCGCGATGAGGGCGATATGAAGGTCCGCAAACGCCTCATCGCGGTACTGATTCTCGCCACCGAACTCGACCTGCATCTGATGGTCCGACCAAATGACACGGTTGGACGTATCCGCCTCCGAAGCGTGCCGTTTTCGCGGTTGGAGGTCGGGCCGCATCGCGGCCACCAATGCTGCTTTCACATCATCAATCAACACCCCTTCATCCAATTCACACCTAACGTTGATCACTCGCTGTCGATCGTAGTGCCGAATCATGTTCGCATTCCACACCCGCTGAATCTGCGCTACTTGGTCAAGCGTGACGATCTTGCCCGATTGACTGCGTAGCGGCAGATTGGCGAGGTCCGCTACTTGATCGCGATCACTGGGTTGGTTTCGTAGCCGCATCTCGAGCTCTTCAGTACCCCCAAAGTCGACTTCACCGATCTGTACACCCTCCAGGGCATAATTGACGCTGGTAGCGATCTGCGCTGCGTCGATATCGAATAGGCTCGCCACGGTTCGATTCGGAATCACCTCCAGCTCCGGTCTCAAACGATAATCTATCGAAACATTTCGGGTTCCACGTATGTTCCTCAATAAACCAAAAACCTCTTGAGCCCGATCTGCCAGCTGTTCGATCGTAACCTGCGACTCAGGCCGACTCATGACTCGAAGTACGACCGGCACGCCCGCCGGCGGTCCCTCTGTGGGAGACTTCACACGCATGGTCACCCCTGGCAATGACGGTAGGGCATTGGTGATGGCATCTCGGATCTGGGTCGAACTGCGTTGGCGGTCTTCGGCTAACGCAAGTTCGATATACACCAATCCAAACTCTGGGCCCGTGCCTTGCTCTGTGTGGTCGAACCGAGCATTCAGCGCCCCCGGCTCCCCGATCGTCGTCACCGGCCTGGCCGGATCACCGGCCTGGCTGTGATACCACTCCTCCGGACGAACAGTGGCCATCACAGCTTTCTCAATCGCGGAGGCCACTTCGGCCGTACGGGTCTCCAACGACGACCCGAGGGGCAGCTCAAAGTAGACCTCAATAATCGGGATATCGCTGTCGGGAAAATATTCAAATCCGATCGCACCTGACATGAATGCCACAACGGGCGTTGCAACCAGCAGCATCGACAAGGCAAGCACTAGCAATCGATTTCGAAGTGCATACCTCAGTACCTGTCCGTATGATCGCTTGACCCAACCGTCTTTGGCCACCGATTCGGCGTTGATGATTTCCGTCTCTGCGGTGCTGGTCAACGTCGCCTGCTCAGGCTCCTCACCGCTAGCGACCGTCAACGGCGTTGAGGGCGTACGCATCAAATACACACTTAACACCGGCAGCAGAAAATGGTCGACCAGCACGGCAGAGCACAAGGCGATCAGCACCACCACCGGCAATTGCTCAAGGAACCCCCCCATCACACCCTTGACCATGAACATCGGTGCAAACGCCGCGAACGTTGTTAGATAGGCGGCGATTAGCGATCCTCCCACCTCGTGGATCCCCCGCTTGGCCGCGTCAAAAGGCAATCGCCCAAGCTCCCGGTGACGATGAATGTTCTCCCCGACAACGATGCTACCATCGACCACCAACCCAATGATCAAAATCATTGCAAACAGCGACATATTGTTGATCGTAAGCTTTGTGGTGACAGTTTGACGGAAAAACCACATCATTGCCGCGGTACCAAGAATGGCAAACGGTACCGCTAAACTAATCAACCCTGCGTTCCGCCATCCCATTGCTAACCACAGGATCAACATGACCATGACAAAACCATACGCGGCGCTGGTCGATAGCTGGGTCAACATGTAGCCAATCTCACGCGCCTGGGACCTGACGGTACCGATCTGTATCCCATCACTGGCATTGTGCGTCGCCATGAGCCCATCGACGAGTGATTGGATTTTGTTAACTGTCTTCATGACATCGATGTCGGCCTTCGCCCGCACGACCAGAACCACCGCGTCGTCGCCATGGTGACGGGCCAAGCTCTTGACCGGCTCATGTCCCATGTAGATTTCGGCCACATTGGACAGATTCAGCGGCTTGCCGTCTCGCAGTCCGACGGGCACCTGGCCAATGGCATCGATGTGATCGAGCTTACTGCGACTACGTACGTGTTGATCGGTTCCACTAGCAGACTGAATTGAGCCACTTGGGGTTTCTGTATTGGCCCGCCGGACTGCCGTCTCGACGTCGTGATAGCTAAACCCGTACAATGTCATGAGGTGCGGGTTGATCTCGATCTGGATCTCACGCTCCAAACCGCCGAAAATATCGACCGCCGCAACCCCATCGATCTTCTCGATCTTCGCCTCTATCTCTTCGGCAATACGACGACGCTGCTGTCCATCGGAGCCACCGGAAACGAAGACCTCGATAATCGGAAGATCTTCAAA
The DNA here is from genome assembly GCA_965222495.1 of Phycisphaeraceae bacterium. Lineage (GTDB taxonomy): Bacteria > Planctomycetota > Phycisphaerae > Phycisphaerales > Phycisphaeraceae > CBDCUA01. Next base: position 1,456,245 of record CBDCUA010000006.1, read on the forward strand.
CGCCACTTCATTAATCATTGGCCCCGGATCCTGTTGGGCATCGACGGGAAACTGACCTTTCACACGGTTGATCAGCGTTTCGACATCGCGCTTGGCTTCGACCGCATCAATACCGTCGTCGAAGACAAACTGGATCAACGCCATGCCGTTGCCAGCCTGCGAGGTGACCGCACCACTGTCCTTCAAATGCTCCAGTGAGTTTTCCACCTCTTCCTCGATCTTGTCGATGATCTGCTTTTCAATGGTTGCCGGAGCCGCCCCCGGGCTCGGAATCGCCACCATGACCACCGGGATATCGATCCGGGGCGTACGCTCTTTCGGCAGCGTCAAAACCGCAGCAACCCCCAGCATCAACGCAGCTACCGCAGCCAATAACACAAGGCGCGGTAGGCCAATAGCGCGTTCTGTGATATTCATAGCCAATCTCAATCAGCTACAGAGGTCTGTTTACAACGTAGGTCAAAACGACAAGATCACCGGTGAACGAAAAACGCTGATGAGAAAACACGTTTCCAACTCATTAACGATCACGGTTAACCGGTGTATCAGGCACGAACTGGCCTCCATGCCGGCCCGGGTTTCAAGGTACCCACCGCCCACGTCGCTCAACCGCTTTAAATCAAAGGCTGCGTAAAAAAGCGATGGGGCATCATTTTTACCATTGGTATTATCGGCGAATACGCGATACGACGGTCTATTCATGGCACCGAAAACACGATCATCCGGGCTTAAGGTTCTTATCGGCCATGATCCGTCGAGCAGGTATCGGACAAGTGTAATCATACGACACAAGCCTTGCCTCCCGCACCCGTGTTCGTTCTCAAAAGGATAACGTTCTGAATCATGCGCACATTTGAAAAGGCAGTTCTCCATTGCGATTGTGTTTGTTAGCACAACGAACACCAACAAAGGAGAACCACCATGCGGGATGTTAGTGGATCAAGCCGTGGAATGGAACAGGCATTCAGGATCGACGAGGCGAAAGTCCGCAGTCATGTGGATCAGGTCGTTGTGCAGTCTGTCGAGGAGACGTTGAACGGTCTTCTGAATGCCGAGGCCGAGGCGTTGTGCCAAGCCAGGCGGTATGAACGTACCGACGTTCGTCGCGATACACGAGCGGGTCATTATCAACGCAAACTTCAAACGAAGGCGGGCGAATTGACTCTTAAGGTGCCAAGGTTACGTAGTTTGCCGTTCGAGACGCAGATCATCGAACGGTATAAGCGACGTGAATCCTCGGTCGAAGAGTCTTTGATCGAGATGTACCTAGCGGGTGTGAGCGTCCGTCGCGTGGAGGACATCACAGAGGCCTTGTGGGGCACGAAGGTCAGTCCCAGCACGGTCAGCGAACTGAACAAGAAGGTCTACCAGCAGATCGATCGCTGGCGTAACAAGCCCATTGAAGGCGATCACCCTTACGTTTACTTGGATGGGATCTGTCTAAAGCGTTCCTGGGGTGGAGAGGTTCGCAACGTTTCGGTTCTGGTGGCGATCGGTGTGGCGTCAGACGGTTTTCGGGAGGTCCTTGGCATCAGCGAGGGGGCCAAGGAAGACCAGGCGGGTTGGCAGGGCTTTCTGCGTCATCTCAAGGCCCGTGGGCTGAAGGGTGTGAAGCTGTTCATCTCGGATGCCTGCTTGGGCCTGGTCGAGGCGCAAGGCGAGCTATTCCCCGAAGCCTCATGGCAACGTTGCGTGGTTCACTGGTACAGGAACGTGTTCAGTCTGACGCCAAAAGGCAAGGTAAAGGAGGTGTCAGCAATGCTCAAAGCGATTCACGCCCAGGAAGAGCGGCCTGCGGCGATGAAGAAAGCGGAGGATGTCGTCCAGAAACTTGAGTCGATGAGCTACCCAAGGCGGCTGAATTGGTAGGAGAAACCATTCAGGAAACACTCAGCTACATGAGCTATCCCTCAGAGCACTGGCAACGTATTCGCACCAACAACCCGTTGGAACGGATCATGCGGGAGATCCGTCGACGCACACGGGTTGTGGGTTGCTTCCCGGATGGGAACTCAGCCCTCATACTCGCCGCCGCAAGGCTGCGTCACGTGGCCGGCACACGTTGGGGAACACGCATGTATCTGGATATGACGCGATTACGTGAGCAGGAACAGCAACTGACTGTGGCGGTGTAGCCACAATATTCCTGGGTCGCCCTCCGCCACTACGCGGCTACGGGCGACCCACCATCACTCGGAGAACTGCTGAAACAAAGTGCGCAATTTGACGGACACTACCCCCCAAAGCCTCCTGCTTGTCTAATACGAATACGGTTAGCGTAAACCGTGTTTTCAACGATAACGATACCTAATAAAAACGACCCCCTACCGAAGGGGGTCGTTTCTTATTGGCACTATTTTCAAAGTCGACTACTAAAGTCGATTCTTAGATCTAACTTATCTGTCGCCGTCGTGCCGCTAAACTTAGCGCCCCCAATCCCATGAGACCTAACGAAGCGCTAAGTGGTTCAGGAATCTCGAAAAACGCCATATTGGCATCTGTCTGGAAAACAATATCCGGGCCACCTGATGCACCGCCGCCGCCGTTAATGGCACCCACGGTATCAAACAGAGGGTTATTATCCGGACCGATCGCGAGATTTGGTGCCGGTCCAGCAAACCCAATTCCTAGAGCGTTCGGCATCGTAGCGAATCCTGAATTAGGATCTGTAGTCGTAAAAGGCACATCAACCCCTAGGTCGTTCACAATTAAGAAATCGAGAATCTGTGGGCGTAGAGGATCAAGCTCAAAAAAGTCGGTGTCGACTTCGGTAATCTCTGCCCTTACCAAAGTTGATCCATTGCCAGCCACCGTTCGCTTGTTACCATACTGATTCCCAGGATTAAGGGTATCCGACTGATCCAGTAAAGTCGCTTGCTGTGGTTGACCAGGGACCGGTATGAGTTGGGTAAACGTGGTTGTCTCAACAAATGTAATGTCCGCACGGAGAATCAGTTGACCATCGTTAAAACCTGTGCCGGCGAGAGTATTTGCCGCCGCTTGCGCCCCAGAGGTCGCTGAAGTTGCAGCACTTGTGTCGTAATAGATCTCAATGAACTCGCCTACCTGGTCCACAGTCGGCACATATTCAAATGTCGCCCTACTTCCGACTTGGCCTTGCTGTCCTTGTAGGTCTACCACCCTATCTCTAAAACCCGCGACAATAGTGAGCTCTGCTCGTTGATTCCCAACAACAGGCATCTGTTGAGCACCCTGGAAATCAGCCAGGGTATACGTCCCTAACCCAGCTTGATAATAGTTGTAAAACTCAGTCGGTAAGTTCGGGCTGGGAAGACCGTTGTCCACAAAAAACCGATTCGTAGCAAAGTTCTGAACCGCGGTCACCCCCCCCACAGTAGACAGATCATCCACCGCTCCAGGATCAGCACCTGTTGCGATCGTGTTTCCTGGCAGCCAGTCAAACGCAGTCAACTGCTCTGTAAAGCTCCCACTCCCCGTCGGGTCAAATCGTATCCTCGCGTCAGCTGAACCGGCAAATGCCAGTGCGCCCGCTATGGTACCTACTATCAGCTTACCACCCTTCATCAGGAAGTCTCCTTTTCCAAGTGCCCGCCCGGATACTTGAGTGATCACCGTTCCGGACGACACGATGACCTATCTATTTATGATCTTGTAACTTCGCCCAATATCACTCGTGTCCAATCGTCACACTATAAACATATACATCTTCAGAGTCAAGTTTCTGCGCTATCTCACCTCAATTATCTATTTTTCCACGTGAATCCTTCTCCACTTGTGGATCAACTTCATACATCTACCCCTGCGGCATCAATCATTACCCCCCGCTCACTATTTCGATTGTTACTGGAATTGGTTATACCAGCAATCGGCTTAATATACCTGAACCCCCCGGAAAACGCAAGAAGAAGTCGGAGAAATTTCATATTCCCCCCAACTTCTCATAACACTCTGGCGAGTAGCGGGATAGAACCAGCCATTTTCTCTAACTACCCCATTTAGCCAAAATTTCTTTTGCTTTGGCAACATCAGGTCGATCTTCAGGGCCGGCTGCGGCCTGTTCCAAGTGAGAACGTGCCCACTGGGCGTTGCCAACCGCTTTATAGACAACTCCCAAATGATAATGCACTTCGGGGAGAGCAGATAAACGGACGGCTGCCTGGCTTAAATGCCCCAGGGCCACATCACTATGCCCACGAGCATGCTCGATCCACCCCAGCGTATCTAATAAGGCCGTATTCTTGGGTGCGGCAGCGATGGCTTGCCTGGCCAGTTGATAGGCTTCGTCAAGTCGGTTGGGGTGGTTCTCAGCCAAGAGGTACGCAAGGTCGTTCGCGGCTGCGATTTTGTAAGGTCCCTCTTCAGCAATGACCGTCTCAAGCAGGGTGATCGCCTCATTGAGGCGGCCAGCACGCTGAAGCATTTGCGTGAGTTGATATCTGAGGTGACTGTTGTCCGGATCACGTTCCAAAAGCGTTTCTAATGCCTCGGCGGACTCCACAAACTTTTTATTTTCAGATAATTCTGTTGCTCTTAAATAGATCGCCAGTGAGCTGTTGGACACCTGTTTAATCGCTGCATAGATCGGAGTGATCGGCTCGTTAAGATCGAGCAAGGCCCGAACCAGGATGGCATACCCCACCGTAAAGGTAGGCAATTGATTGACCACAGACTGGGCCAGGTCCCGTCCTAACTGCGGCAAACCACACTGAATCGCGACCATCGCTCCCACCAACACTCTGGCAGCCTGGGCCATATGAGGCGATTGCACATCGGATCGGTCAAGGATTGCCAGCAAATCGGATCGAAAAAACGCTCGCATCGGAGGCATCGCCTGGGCATCGCTCCGAGCGGCTTGGATGTCGCCCACGGCTAGACGTTCAAAGAAGCGCATCAGGTTCGAACGATCCGACGAAGCTGACGGAGCGGGTTGTCCAAGAAAAACTGCCAAAGAAGGCCCGAACTGGCTGCTAGGCAGGTCAGGTAGAGCGCTATACAGCCGGCGTGCGTGCTGAACCTGCTTGCGTTGAACCATCACCAATATCCGCGCCGCGGCCAAACGCATTGACGAAGGATCCAACTGGCTCATCTTCTCTAGCGACGCACTGACCTGTGACCATTTCCCCGCATCGGCATCGATTTTCACGCGGACTCCAAGCCATGCCAGCTTCAGTTCCGGCGTTAGCTGTTCAATGCTGAGCGCCTGATCGCTCCACTTGATGAGGTCCTGGGTTTGTCGGCTGCGAAAACCTAAAGCCAATAGTTCTTGGGTGGCCGCCGCCACCGTACGGGGATTACGGCACAACGCCTCCAGGCGTTTCTTAGCCTGGTCCACCAACCCCTTCCGCTGCTCAATCCGGGCCAACAGGAATCCCGCCTTGGCATAGTGGTGCGCATAGGGTGGCACTTCCTCCAAACGCTGCCGAGCCAGGTCATCCATGCCTAACGCTGAGTAGGCCTGACCCATCGCATACATCACACGCGGATCCTTCGGACGACCAAACCGTTCCAGCTCGTCAAACGCCTCTGCCGCTTTACGGTTTAAACCCAGCGCCAGGTACATTCGACCCAGCGAAGCCAGGGCGCCGATCCGCGCCCCACCGTCAAGTTTGGCGACATCCCGCAGCACCACTTCAGAGCCAGGAAAATCAAACTTGGCCGTGTGCGCCTGGGCCAACAACAGACGCAAAGCCACCGTTTCGGGGGCAGCGGCGATCGCTTTTTGATAGACTTCGATCGCTTCGTCGGGCTTGCCCAGCTCCACCAATAACTCGCCCTTCCATCGCAGCAGAGACGGTTGCTCGGGTTGCATCACAAGCCATTTCTCCAACAACTCCAGCGCGCGATCACTCCGGCCCAGCCCCCGGTACCGTGCCATCACCTGATACTGCAACTTTTTCTGATCGGGTGCGAGCGTCGCGGCCAGTTCATCGAGTCGTTTCAGCACGCCCCCTTGTTTTTGACTCGATAGTGCCAGGTCAATCTGTCGCAGCTTGGCCTGGCCTGTGTACAGATCCGCCTCGATCAACGTATCAAAAACCTTACGAGCTGATCTGACGTCACCGCCACTTGCATAAATCTTCGCAATGGCGCTGCCGATGGTAAACGCCATGGGCGACCGTGCCCGAATCAAGGGCTCGTAAATCGCATCTAACCGTTCCAACGCCTCATGCTCACGGTGGGCACCCACAAGCAGCCACGCTTGTGCTAGACGCGCCAGGGGTTCATTCACCGACTGCAAGCGGGCAAATTCATCCAATCCTTTATCCACCGTGTCCTGTTGAAGATAGAATCGACTTAATAACCCGTAAGCCTGCTGGTTATTGGGTTGACTGCGGATCAAACCCAAAAGGTGGATTTCCGCTTGAGCCGGATCGTTCTTTTTCAAGTAAATACCTGCCACGATCATGCGCAGAACCGGATCGGTATGACCTGACGCGATCGCACGATTGCAGATCGCCGCGGCTTCGTCGTGCAGCCCCTTTTTGATCTTCATCTGGGCCAACAACGCCGGACTGGTCGTCTCGCTGATACGTGTCTCATCGATCTGAGCCAGGTGCTCATTGGCTTTGTCGGAGCGGCCTGCAAACTGGTTAATCCGTGCACCCATCGCATGAGCGCGAATGTTTTGAGGGTCTTGTTCTAGCGCCTGGTCGATTTGATCCAGCGCTTCATCGACCAAAGACAAACTGGCCAGCCCTTGTGCCAATAACAAACGACTCCTCATGCTGGTCGGCTCTTGTTCCACGGCCACCTCTAACAATTCGACGGCGCGATCAAACGACTGACGCTGCAAGTAAAGCCTGCCCAACATCTGGTTAATGTTGGCCGCCTGGGGAAATCGTTTACGCAGATCCACGAGCATCTGTTTGACTTGGTCGTCTTTACCCTGCATCAACACCGCTTCGGCCAGTTTAAGGTGACTGTCTAACGAATCCGGACGGCTGTCGGTCAACCGCCGGGCATAACGCTGCGCCTTGGGGTATTTCTGCAACATCATGTAGCCATCGATCAAGACGCGCAGGTGCTCGTCAGATAACGGCGAAATGGTTTCGACCCTTGCCAACAATTCCGTGACGACTTGTGGACGACCCTGCGATTGCTCATATTGCATCTTGAACCGGATCGCGCGAGGGTCTGTCGGATTACGTTTGATATACTCGTCGATATCTGCCTGGGCCTGACCGATGTGGCCTTCTTGAGCCATTAACGCCAAGAACGATTCCCGTGCCATGCTGTCATCGGGATCTAAGTCGGTCGCACGCCGCAACGCTTCCTTGGCCAGCACCGTATCGCCGGTTTGCATCAGCACCAACCCGTAAAGGGTCTGAACCCGCGACGAGCGAGCCAGTTTGGTGCTAAGCTTTTCGAGGATGGCCTTGGCCTGATCGAATTTCTTCAACCCGTAAAGACTCTGCGCCAGGAGGTATTGGGCCTCGTTGTTACGTGGCTGTCTTTTTATCGCTGCTTCAAGTAGCGGCTTGGCCTTGGCCGGTTGGCCGGCCACCAGGTGTAAACGAGCACTGGCGAGCTTCCACAAAGGCAGAGTTTTGTGTGCCTTGTTGACCGCCCGCTGGATCTTCCAACAGGTCTTTAGCCGTTTGGCTTTAGGCTGCTGAGTATCGGGCATCTCTAGCAACGCTGTGACCAGGCGCTGAGCGGTGCTGGCAGAAAGGCCATCGGTTTGACTGATTTGACCGACCAACACCCACAGATCAGGCCAACGCTCACGTTGAACCAAAAGGCCAGCGTACATCTGGCACGCTCGGTCGTGTCGCGGATCCAGCTCGATCGCTTGCCGCAGAGAATCAACGGCTTCCGCCGTCCGCGCATCCATCTGGACTTTGAGTCGCTCAACGACGCTGTCTGGGCGATCTGACCGGCGGTCCAGGAGATTCATACGCCGCAACGATTTTTCCTCAGCCGCCACCATCATGCCCAATCGATCCACATCTGAGATCGCATACCGGGCCTGGTAATAGTATGCGTCGGCCAGATTCTCTTCGTTCTGAATCAACCATTCCACCTGAGCCTGCCCGACAGACATCGCGTCGTCAAACTGCTCCTGCAGCTGACTGTCTGTGGAAAATTCCGACTGGCTGAGCACGCTTCGGATCTGGAACCACGTCCAGTCCACGAGGTTCAGTCTGACATCGAGATTGTCTGGCTGCGCTTCGATCAGCTGATCTAGCGTCCGCCTGCTATCGGCAAGATGTGCCAACAGCATCTGGGCCCGAGCCTTCAGCAGCATGGCCTTTAGATCCCCGGGCGTTTCGTCCAGCACCGACGTGATGATCGATAGTGCTCGTTCAGGATTGCGATTGGCCATCGCGATCTGCGCCTGCTGCATACGCAGCTCAGGGCTGTCCCCACAACCGACCATCACGGTAAGCCCAACCGCAAGCACGCAACGGTGGACCCATGTCTGAATCTTCATCACCTAATCTCCTAAGAGGCCTAAACGTTTTAGTTCCCTTCGACGATCCGCTTCGGACATCAAATCGCTACGTGTCACCAATTGCTCAACCCAACGCGACGGTACCGCGTACGCAATACCGGACGGTTGGTCGAGCAGGTGCTCGCGTGTCTTGGTGGCTAGTGTCTTATTGATAATGCCAAATACGCGCCCGGTGTTTGCGTCAAACAGTGGGCTACCGCTGTTGCCTGGAAACACCACCAGGTCCAGTTGATAAAGGTTATACGGCCGTCGAATCGCTTCGGCCAACGGACGCGTGAGCTTGGCACCTTGAGGCAAAGGGAGCACCGCTGGGACGACCGCCGCAATGACCCCGCGGTGCACCGCGGGGACCAACCCGAGCTTCATACCGATCGGGTAGCCCATGATCCCCACCGACTGACCCTGATGGGGTCGGCGTTCCACATCCAACTCAAGAGGTTCAGCACCAGGACCGTCAAAGCGAAGCACCGACAGGTCGTGGAATCGGTCATGGGCCATGACCCGTGCGGCTCGGCCGGCCACGGGCTGGTCGTGGGGGAGAAAAACCCGCATCTGTTTGAGGCGGCGACGCTTCATCAAGGCATCGACCACATGGGCATTCGTCACGACGGTGTGACCATTATGCACCACAAAACCTGTACCGACGTATTGGGCGGTGGGTTTATCTTTCGAGTGGTAGCTGCCGATCGCGGCGATACTGGGCCGAACCTTGGCGATAACCGATACGAACCGATCCTCGTGCAAAGATGCCACCGGTTCTGCAAAACCCTCCAAACGGTCGGCCCCCAGCCAGACCCCCAGTAACGCGACCGCGGCCCGCCATGGTCCGATGGCGCCACACCGTTGTCGCCCCATTAAGCTCAGATCCCTTCGATGAAAAAACGCTCGGCCCAGCGCTCCGTGGCGAACCATCCTAAAGGATTGTCGCCAAACGATTAATTGGGCACGTAAAGCATCCATGGAGATACCGCTCCTGTTTAGCGTGTGGCTTTCTCGAGTTCTGACGATTCATCCCACTGGCTTAGTTCCCGCTGCGCCGCCTCCGACCCATCCCCGCCCCGCTGGATCAGCTGATGACACAACCGGCGGGCGTCGCCCCACCGTCCCTGCGCCGCGGCAGACCTGGCCATGGTCATAAGCAAACGCGGCGCGTGGGGACGAACCTCGCGTATCGCGTCAAGCTGGGCGTCGGCACCGGTAAGATCTCCAGCTTCGGCGGTGCACCGGGCTTTGTAGAGTAACAAGAGCGGCTCCTTGGGCTGACGCTCCAGTAACACCTCGACCAACTGATGCGTGCGGACAGGCCCCATCATCGCGTAGGCTCGCACAAGCAACCGATCCAACCAGCGTGCGGGGATGGCTTGTTCATTGAACATCACCTTCAAGGCCGCGATCGCAACAGTGGTCTGGCCCGCCGCCAACAGCACGTCGACCACCGCCAACCGGAGCTCTCGGTCTTGAAACTGAACCGACAACGCCAAGTTTTCAATCATGCTGATCCCAACCTGTACTTGCCCCATTGCAATGCCGGCTCGGCTAAGCACATCCACAGCCATGCGACTCAATTCCGAATTCACGTCTTCTGATCTTAGAAGACTTTTCAGATCGTGCACCGATTCGATCGGCTGGCCCATCGACAGGTTGAGTCGAGCTCGTGCCAGTGTCGCCACTGCCGGATTGATCTTTTCAGCGATGGCAAGCCACGCCCACGCTTGTTCAGGCTCACCCCGCTCAAGCGCATCGCGTATCGCAAATATCAGCGGCGGTTCGGCCCACGCCAACTCAGAGAGCATTCGGGTCAGATGTGCTTCGGCCACCTGACGGTTTCCCTGATTCAGCGCTACCAGCAGCATCACCAATCGGCACGTTGGCGTATCGCAAGTTATTGTTTTATATGAACTTTCAACATTTGATGGCGATTGGCTTGATCTACCGACATCTTCCAGATGGGCCTGCACCGCTACGGCCGTCGCCGATCGCCCGGCCCCTGTACGGCCGAGTTTGGCCAGATAATGGGCCGCTCGTCGATCCTGTCCATCCCAGAGGCTAAGCCGGGCTGCCAGATCCAGCAGTGCCGGTTTGTCTGGCCACCGCCGCAATGCCGCGTCAATCAGCTCCAAACCCATCTGGTACCCAGACGGAACGTAAATAGTTGTATAAAATGGGTTTAATGGATTGCTTAAGTCGCCAGACGACGACTGATCTACGACGACGGGTACCCGCGGCGGATTGGGTTGTGCCAGGGGATCTGTGTCCAACCGTTCTAACAGATATCGCACCAGGAGCGTCGCTAAATCGAATCGGTGTTGCGATGGCGCCCGACACCAATGATCAGCCAGCCACATGCGCACATGACCGGGATCACTGCGCAGCCTCTGAGCCACCAGTCGTGACACCGCAGCGGTATCATCCAGCACCATGGCAACGGCGACCGCGACATCTTGCCACCGCACGGGCGACAATCGGGCGTGATCGGGATCGTCCAGGATCTGCCAGATCCCCGGACGATCCATCTGCGCGACCAGTAACTGTATGCTTAACTTGATCACCGAAGGATGCAGAGGGTTGAGACCGGCGGCGGCGATGATGTCCTGCTCGGCCTCCAAGATATAGCCATCGTTGGCTAGAGAACCGGCAAGCATGACCAGCGCCGGCAAATTGTCCGGACGCAGATCCAGGCTCTGACGTAACATCTCGCGCCCGCTGTCGGTCATCTCCTGTGACAGCATGGCCGCCGCCAGGATGAACTTCACCTGGGCCGATCGGACCCTATCGTTGAGAAACGACAATTGGGCAATGGCCTTTTTACCGTGGCCCTGTTGGATCAGGGCGATACCTAGCAGACAGGTTGCCCTGCCATGGCCCGGATAGTCTTGAAGCACACCGTTGGCCAATTCCTCAGCCAACCGATACTGGCTTTGATGTAACGCCAAACTGATCTGAGCGGTTCGATAATCAATGTGATCAGTCCCCTTGACAAGGTGATGGCTCAACAAGCGCCCTGCGATATCCAGATCTTCTGGGACGGTTGGATGGGCGAACAAGCTGTTGAGGTTCAGCAGGGTGTTAGCGATCTTCCCGGCCAACGCCGCATCCACCTCGGACAATTCGGTCACCTCTTTGGCGGTCTGACGCGCATGATCAAACGCCCGAGCATCGACGTACCCCTGAAACAAGAGCTCCCACCCCACCGGATCGGCCGGCTGAAGTGTGACGAGCTTACGGCTCAGTTGGGCGACTTGCCGCTCCAAGCCACCCAGACGCTGTGTCAGCTGGGAAATCGCCGCCACGATCGCCGCTGTCCTGTCATTCGAATCCGTCGCCTGGGCCTTGGTAAGCTGGACCCTCTTTTCCATAAGCATGAGCCGTACCAGCGCCGCCTGACAGTGGGCATCCGTGGCTTTCAATCGAGTGACAACCCCTTCAGTCCCAGTCATCTGCTCTAGGTTGCTGGTGATGCGATCGGCCTTGGTCAACAGGGATTGGACCTGATCGCCCGACGTGTCTAACTTGCCGGTGCTATTTCGAGCGATCCAATCTGCGGCCTCCGACAGATAGCTCTGGGCATACACAGACAAAGCTTCAGTCCGTATCGAGACCGGGCCAGCCTCTTTCAAATCCTCCAGAACACCGCGAGCCTCTGCCCATTGACCGACTTCGACCAGCGTTCTAGCCAGCACCAGGGCGGCCTGAGGCCGCGTCGGATCGACCCTCAACAGCCCACGTGCCGAGTCGATCCGGACTCGGGGATCCGCGTGGTCCAATCGCTGCTCACACCGCTTAACCTGACTGGCGATTGCGCGACCACGCCACCGTACAAACGTCCATGACACGGCTATCACCGCCACAGCCGCTAGACCCGCCAGGATCAAAACCCGCCCGATCATCTGCCGTTTCGTGCGGTTCAAGGGTGGAATTACCTCAGTCCTTGATCGATATGCGGCAACAGAACTTTAGCCGCCTGCAGCGCCAGAGTCCGCGATGGTTCAACATTCTGCGGGTTAGAGGAAACACTAAGCCGGATCAGCGCGCCTGAGGTATCTTGCGCGGTCAGCCCGTTGACGAAAATCCAGAACTGCTGTGCCACAAAACTAGGGGTGTACCGTGATCCACATTTGTACGTGTATAGGAAACAGCCAATCGCAGTGGCACGCTGTGTCAGCAACTCTCGCAAAGCCACATCACCGGTACCAGGCAAAACCATGCGGACCAGACTTTTTTCTGTCACGATATGACCGCCGCCCTCGATGCATACCTCCGGTGGATGGGTGCCCTTTCGGTTGTTGGCGCTAAAAACGATCAGAAGGTCAACACTCTGACCGGTACCGGGATCGGTGTAAGTGCGAAACAGGTAGTCTGGATACTCGAGAATAATCAACGATCTCTCATCTAGGTCATGGTCTTCACTGACAAACACCGCCCCGTCGACCGTGATGGTTTCAGGCACGGCGCCGGTCTTCAGTTGGTTTGTTTCCACCCCCCACGCGTACACACTCCAATACACACTCAAAGCCGCTGTGGCAGCTAACACCGTCAGCGACACCCGCAGTGACCTACCCCGTCCGGCGGTGTGAACCCGCGGTACGCTCTCCAAAAAACCCAGCAGGCGTAGATCGACCCACTCACGCTTTAACCAACGGCTAAGCGTCATGATGACCTTCTCTAATCCAAAGAGGATCGCCAGAGCGATCGCGAACACCAGCAGCCCTGATAGATCGTGGAACCAACTTCCTGGGCCGGCCAGTTGGACTGAATAATAGTGCGCAACAATGTTCAGCGCCGTGATTCGAACGACGTTGCACGCGACCGCCACCGGCACCGCCATCACCAACATAAATAACCGCCACGGGCCCTTAAGCCGGCAGACCAGCGCAAACAGCGACGCAAACCAGACCAGCGAAATAAGGCTTCGCAACCCGCTACAGACGTTCTCGATCACCAGCGACTTGGGCTGTCCGGTATGGTCTGGCGGCAGATGGATGTAGCTGCCTTCTAACAAAGCGGGGATACCGAACAGGTGGTGAGTCAACCACATCGCCGTCCGACCGGCAATGAACTTGAGCCGAAAGTTGAGATCCACAATGGCGACTTCCGGCAGAGGCACCATAAACACGAGGAACACAATCGGTAACCAGTACGCCCGGGCCATGGGCCAGCCACCCCACATCAACACCAGTGCCCCTAACACACCAATGAAAGCAAAACCTGACACGAACATCACACGAGCACTAGGCGAGACACTCAGAAGGTGCAGCAAAACGCAAACCGTCAGTAAAATCGCGCCTACCAGCGTCGCACCGGGGCTATTACGGCGCGGCAATCCCACTCTGCGATAGATAAAAAACGCGATCGCCAGGCTGGTCAGCCCGACCAATGGGCCATGGGTGTAGTACGAATCTCCCTCGGTGATGCGATCGGCCAGTGTCAGGTGTGGCGTGCCCCAGGCAGGAAACCACCGCACCCACATTTCCGTGAACGTACGATGCCACCCCGCCGCAAGCAGGGCGGCGACAGCCAGAAATCCCATTTTGATGCGTCCCGTCATGGCGGCGGACTGCGCCTGCGCTCTGGCCAACTCGATCGCCTGAACTTTGGCCTCGGCTTCATGCCGGGTCTGGGTCGAGTTGTCACGAACACCTGCGGGCGGGCGGGCGCTCAAGGGATTCCCCTTACAATCGCAGGTCCGAGACGACGTGTTATCCATACAGGCAACTTTTTCCACGCCGCCACGCGCCAGCGGTTACGCGGGTTGTCAGGTCTCATTCGACCGATGTCTCCACGACGCACGTGGTAGTGCCAACCCGTTGGACACGGCGTCGCACCCCACTGCTTTTTAAACCGGTATGTACCCGAGTCTTCGCTGGATCGTCCGAAGTCAAACTCGCCACCGCCCCTTTCGATCGTACGCAACAACAGCTGGTGGTACATCCACATGTTGGCATTTGTTTGGCTATAGCGTCGAAGACTGCTGGCCGACGGAACTTGGGTAGATCCGTGATCATGCACCAGCAGGGCGGCAGCCACGACTTGCGACTGATAGTCCACAACCGCAAACTCCGCTTCTTCCGAAAACTGTTCAAGAATGGACAAAAACAGTTTCTTGGGATAGACCGGCGTGCCCAGATCGCGCATGTTCACAGCGAAAACCTTATAGAATTGATCCAATAGCTCCACGCCACCCCAACGAATCTTAAGCTCATGCTTATCACCTTTTCGCACCTGGTTGCGTACTTTCGGGCCAATTCCCTGCCATAGCGACTGCTGAGAATCCGGTAAACACATAACCATGCGCATCTTATCTGTTTTGCTAGCACCTAAGCGAGGATGTCGGTCCAACCAACGTCCCACCGGGCCGTGGTCACGCAACTCCAGGTACTGCACGTCCTGCTCCTGGGCAAGTTCTACCGCCCGATCAACCAGCTTGGACGCGATCTGTCCGTCGTCGGTCACCACGCCTGCTCGATTCAGATAGGGCAGACTGACAAGAAACCGACCAAAAAGCGGGCTCCCTACAAGGGCCAGAGGAAGGTATCCACACACGTGCCCTTTCGGATGGGTTGACCTCATCGCCGTTGGTGTGGATGGGCCAACCGCCGCGTCTTGGTCGTTGGCCCGGGCGATCAACATGAACGTGCGGTGACCCAATCCGTCACGCAACACATTTAGCCAACGGGGGTCGTGTTCGGGGCTTGCGCCCCAGTGAGCCTGGGCGTTGAAAAGATACTCCTTCACCTGGCACAAGACCGCGGCGTTGGGCTGCTCAACCATTTGGATCATCGCGGTCAACCGGACTGCAGAACGTTGCGCATACCGACCACTGGCACATATACGTCATGCTATTTCAAAGGCTTAGCCGGAACGCCGCCAACTTTCCCGCCAGGCGGCACTGGCTTGACGACCACCGCCCCTGCGCCAACAACCGCACGCTCTCCGACATCTGCCATCACAATCGCGCCGGCACACAACCAAGCGCCTTTTCCAATTATAACCTTCTCGAATCGCTGTGGGTTGGCACGCAACGAACGACCATCGACCGATTCGACGCCATGTTGATGGCGGCCACTGAGAATGTGTACGCCATCGGCCACCATGACTTCGTCACCCACCTGGGCATATCCGATCACACAAAGCCGGCCGATGTAAACACGTTCTCCGATCACCGTATGCGGCTTGCTAATGATCGACAAATAGCCGAAATGGACATCGTCGCCGACGTGATCAAGCAACCTGCCGTAGCAGGCCTGCCGCACGTAAATGCCCGACACGCCTGGTAGCTTGGCAATCCGCTCGCTGATGTAAAGGAACGCACGTTCTGACCCTAGCGTCATCCGACACAGGGCGTAGCCGGTCAGGTAAGGAAACGCCAGCACCGTACCAACCACACGGGCAATCGTTTTGATCAAGCTCATGCGGGCTGGCGCTTTGACCGAGATGGGACGGACAAGCCGTCGGGTTGACCGTTGTCTTGGACAATGCCCAATACGTGGTCGTAAATCGCTTTCATCTTCTTCATACGCTCACTGAAACTATACTCGCGCTCAATCAGGGCCCGAGCATGATCGGCCAGGCTGTCACGCAATGTACCATCGGTGATGACCCGTCGCATGGCACCAGTTAAATGATCAATGCTGCCTATCGGGCACAGCAAGCCAGTCACGCCGTCGGTAATCACTTGAGGCACGCCCGCCACGCGGGTGGAAACCACCGGGACCCCCATCGCCATGGCCTCAAGGACGACATTGGGTAACCCCTCCCTCATACTGCTGAGCACGAACAGGTCCAACGCATGATATAGGTCGATGGTATCGGACCGGAATCCCAGGAGCTTCACACGGTCGCGCAGCCCCAGATGGTCGATCACGACCTGTAACTCGTCTCGACTCTCACCCTCGCCGGCAATCCACAACTCAAGATCAAATCCTTCCTTAATCAACACGTGGGTTGCACGAATCAGGTTATTGAATGCCTTTTCCGGACTCAACCGCCCTACGGCCCCAACGATAAACCGGCCCTCTGCGCCCTTGACACCGTGTCGCAACGGCGATTGTGCGGACGGGAACCTTCTACAGAACGCCTTTTCGTCGATCGCGTTGGGAATCAGCGTGCAACGATCTTTTGGCACACCCAGTTTGACGGCACGGTCAACAAGATCTTTTGATACCGCAACCACATGGTGATAGTAAGGTAGGCACCAGCGGTCCACCGCATAGTAGAGCGGCGTGCGCGTGGTGTGTTTGACCCAACCGTGAAGGGTCGACACCAATTTCATGGGCCAAAATGGCCGCAATGCCAGGCCAAGCAGATTAGACTTGTAATCGTGACCGTGCCAGATACGCACGTTGTACTGTCGGCAAATTTTCAGCAACTGACGCAGCACACTCTGGTCCAGTGGCCCGCGGTCCGGCACACTAATCAGCGGACAGTCGATCGCACCGGCGCGTTGGCGTAGCTGCTGAAAACCGGTGTCATCTGGAGGATGCATGTAGGCAGCCGCCAGCCAGTAATTCGTATGGGCCATGTAAGACGCCGATAACAGGACGGTTTTGTCCGGTCCTCCTCCTGTATCTGTCACCACACGCGTGTGAAGCACGACATCACGCCCGTTCGGCGGCGTCGGCCATTGTTCGGCAAAACGGTTAGGATTTGGCTTCCCTTTGGCCACCTGGATCCCTCAACATATCGGCCGTCGGATGGGAGGATTGTACCCCCCGCCGTGATCGTGTTGGCGGCCAATCTTATGGGCTAGCCTTGCCCCACTCCAAGTTGAAAATGTGATGGATAATCGGACATCTCCTACCGCCGGTGACATTCTAATCATCTGCGACTGAAAAGTAAGGCGATTCGATCCGATGCCATTGCCAATAATGCGTTTTTTCACATTGACACCCCGTTTTGACGTCCTTTTGACGGCTACAACCGCCAAAACAGGCGTTGATCGCAAACGCATGGTCCCGCAGACGTCATCGGTCGACACCACAATCCTCCTGATGACGGGGAGCAAACAGCAGAAAAATTGGATTGAGCCACGTCCGGTTCCGACGGTGTGGCCGATTTTTCGGCTCGGCGGAATAACAACAAGCTCACTGGCCGCCCATCGGCCATCTGGCTAAAATGGTTTCTTAATCGTCCGATGGTTACAGAAAAAGTGTGTGTTGCTCCCTACACCGACGTGACGCCAGTTTCAGACAAGCACTGCCATGGGAATCGAAACAGCGCTACCGACCGATAACTTTTTAACCACTCAACTACAAAAAGTGGTGAACTTTTCACGTCGATCTAGTCT
Source organism: Phycisphaeraceae bacterium (assembly GCA_965222495.1). Lineage (GTDB taxonomy): Bacteria > Planctomycetota > Phycisphaerae > Phycisphaerales > Phycisphaeraceae > CBDCUA01. The sequence goes on from CBDCUA010000006.1 coordinate 1,473,965, forward strand.
TTGGCCGATGCCGTTCGCGACCGCTTGCTGCGGTATTGAACTCATGGCCACCGCCTCCAGCCGGTACGACCTGTCCAGGTTTGGCGCCGAGGTGATGCGCTTTAGCCCTCGTCAAAGCGATCTGCTGATTGTCGCCGGGCGTGTTGCGGTCAAAATGCTGCCGGTTCTACAACGGATCTATCAACAGATGACGGAGCCGAAGTGGGTCATCTCCATGGGGGCTTGCGCCTCGACCGGGGGGGTGTTTGATACCTATGCGGTGGTCCAAGGGGTGGATCAATTCCTGCCGGTCGATGTCTACGTGCCAGGCTGTCCGCCACGACCTGAGACCCTGATCGAGGGCGTCATGGCAATCCAAAAAATCGTAGACCGCGACGGAATGCCCTCCAAGGGAGGGCGTCGACAACCGCTGGGGATATCGGTTCAGCCCAAGCCTCAGTGGCAACCTGTACCCTTAACAGTTGGACAGGCGTAGCCACGCTTGCCGGGGTGTTGTCGAGGCGCGACGATCCACCGTTACGGTCAACATAAAAAACAAACAATCGACGATATGATACGCATCGCGTATCTTCTTTGCACGTCGAGGATTTACGAAGTTCTATCACCGCAAGCCCACGCTCGAAGACATATGGGAGTATGGTCGAAAGTTGTGGATGGATGACTAAATAAAGAAGGCGGCGTACCTTGGTGATTGAGTAGATCATTCAAGGAGACGCCACCCATGCAAGACGGTACCACTGAACCGATTTGTTATCCAGTTGCTTCATCGAAGGACCTATTGACTGAAGTCCTTCGTGAAGGAGCACGCACGATGCTGACGCAGGCCATTGAAGCCGAGGTTGCTGAATGGATTGAAGATCATGCTCATGTGGTCGATTCGGAGGGTCATCGCCAGGTCGTTCGCAACGGCCATCTTCCCCAACGACAAATCCTGACAGGCCTTGGTGCGATGGATGTCCGCCAGCCACGTGTGCATGATCGACGGCCCGAAGGATCCAAAGAGCGTTTTAGCTCGAAGATTCTGCCACCTTACTTACGTAAGTCAAAAACGATCGAGGAATTGGTTCCTTGGTTGTATCTCAAAGGCATCAGCACAGGTGATATGGCTGAGGCCTTGGAAGCCCTGGTCGGGCCCGATGCCAAGGGTCTGAGCGCCAAATCGATCGAGCGTCTTAAGCAATCCTGGCAGGATGAATACAAAGAATTCTCTCACAGAAGCTTAGAAGACAAGCATTTCGTCTATGTCTGGGCAGATGGGGTGTATTTCAATGTCCGCCTGGAAGATTCGGCCAACAAACGTCAATGCATCCTTGTTCTGATGGGTGCCATGAACGATGGCAAGAAGGAACTATTGGCCATTGCCGATGGCTATCGGGAATCCAAACAGTCGTGGATTGAGCTTTTGCGTGACTGCATCCATCGTGGTCTGAAGCAAGCACCAAGCCTAGCGATTGGCGATGGCGCCTTAGGCTTCTGGGCGGCAATCGATGAATTGTGGCCCCCGACGCGGCATCAGAGGTGCTGGTGCCACAAGACCATGAATGTACTGAACTACATGCCCAAGAGCTTACACGGCAAAGCCAAGCCGATGCTCCATGAAATTTGGATGGCTAAGACGCGCAAGGAAGCAGGAGCAGCGTTTGATCACTTTCTGACGACGTTCAACGCCAAGTATCCCAAGGCCGCGGCGTGCTTGGACAAGGATCGTACGAAATTGTTGGCATTCTACGACTTCCCAGCAGAACACTGGGCACACATACGCACGACGAACCCAATCGAATCCGTCTTTGCCACGGTGCGGCTGCGAACCGACAAAACCAAAGGTTGTGGTAGTCGAGTCGCGTGCCTAACAATGGTGTTCAAACTGGTTCAATCGGCATCGAAGAAATGGCGGGCGCTGAACGGTTCAGCCCTGTTGCCTCAGATTATCCGAGGTGTAAAGTTCGTTGACGGAGAAGCCAAGGTCGCCGCCTGATCATGTCTTCATCCACAAGATTTGACGATACCCCAGACATATGCGCAAAAACTTTTTGTGTTTGGGTATTAGATGATATCGTCTGTTCGCATATCCCTGCGGTTCAACGTCAGGTGGTAGACGCGCCGTCCACGATGACGTATCGGCTCAGCGTCCTGTGGTCGATCTGTCTATCTGCGACGGCGATCACGACGATGTCTGCGGTGACGTTTGCGGTGCTCTTGTTCCTGCTGTTTGCGCAGTTCCATATCACGTGATACGCTACACGAGCCGCCGTCTTTGCTGCAGTGCTTGCACGATTTACAGTTTTCACACGCTTGACATCTGGAAGATCCCGTACACTTGGATTTCGGCGGCGGGCCGTCGGCAGCGATCAGTGATAACGCTCCGATCACCAGCGCCATTGCGGTCAAGGGCCATGCGTTTTTCATGCGGTGTGCTCCGACGATGGGGGCCTAAGATCAAAATCTATATATCACGATGAACTGAGACGATCAATCGATTGGGTGATCCGGTGTGTGCTGGTTGATTAAACGACTCAGACACCTCGCGCATTTTATTTTCGCGTCGAGAATTTGATAAGTCCTGTCAGCGCAAACCCACGTTCGAAGACACATATGCAAAAACTTTTTGTGTTGGTATCTTCTGTCGCGGCCAGCAGTCCTCAACCGGTTTAGCGCCACGGCGTCTGTTAATAACCGAATCAAAGGGAACCGGCTATAACCTCCGGGTATAACCTATTGGCCCTAGACGCAATCGCGTCATACCCACATGTTTTTCTCGGAGTTTGAGCGCCCAATTTCATTGGCCATCGTCACGACGCCTCACCGTCAGCCGTCCGCGGCAGTGAGCATCTCGCGCACCTGCCGTCGTGTCGTGTCGGTCACTCGCTTGCCGGTGAGCATTTCCGCCAATTCGTTCACACGCGAACGCCCCTGAAGCACTGACACCGTGGTGCGCGTCTGCTTGGCACGGCCCTGATTCACGACTGCTTTGGAGATATGCAGGTGCCGATCGGCAAACGCTGCGATCTGCGGCAGATGGGTCACACACAACACTTGATGGCCGACCCCGGCGCCTGTTGGTGACCGCCGCGCTAACTGGCGTAGTTTGGTGCCTATCACCGTACCCATTCGCCCGCCGATATTGGCGTCGATCTCATCAAATACCAAGACACTGATCCGATCGCTGTGGGCCAGAATGGATTTGAGCCCCAACATAATTCGTGACAATTCCCCACTGCTGGCAATTTTCCGCAGCGGCCGCGCCGGCTGGCCGGGATTCGTTTTCACGAGCATCTCCACCCGGTCCAATCCAGCCGGACCCGCCGGTTCAGGTTGATCCTCGACGGTTTCGAACGCTACCTCAAACCGAACTTGGTTCATGCCCAGCTGGCGTAATTGTGCTTCCACCAGGGGTGTGAGTTTTTCGGCCGCCCGTCGGCGGGCTTGCCCCAGCTGGGTACCTAACTGCACCAAGTCCTTTTTGAGCACGGCAATCTCATCGTCGATCTGAAGGACACGCTGGTTGCGACCCTGTAGCCGCTGGATCTGTTGGCCAATCTCCTGGCGATAAGCCAGCAATCCGATCATGGGGTCCTCGTCGCTGGATCGGCAACGATTGCGGCGGACAGACCCCACGTTAACGCGACCCTGTGCCTGATCACCGTACTTGGCCAACAGGCGGTTAATGAGATTTAGCCGCTGCTCGACTTCGGCCAACTCGCCGCCACCGACGTCAAGCCGGTCAGCGTATCGTCCCAGCTCAAACGCACCGTCCTGAAGTGTCAGTGTCGCGGTACGCATCTGTTCGGCAATGTCCACCATCTGGTCATCAAGCTGGACCAGATCGTCGAGCACGCGAACCACCATGTGCAGCCGTTCCAGGATTGCCCCTTCACAATCATATAATGCGCCATAGGCAGCGCTGGCGTCTCGCTTGATCCGTTGCAGGTTGTTCAACAGCGTATACCTGGCCTTGAGCTCATGAAATTCACCAGCGACCGGCGAGGCTGAGTCGATCTCACCGGCCTGAAATTCATAGAGCTCAAGCTGCTGACGTCCAAGCGTCTGTGATCCTAACAATTCGTCTCGTTGTTTCTCCAGCACGCGAACTTTGCTATAGAGATCAGAAAATCGCTGACGCAGCAGTGACGACTGCCCAAAGGCGTCGAGGATCAACAGCTGGTTCGACGATTTAAGCAGGTACTGTTGATCGTGCCTGCCGTGGACGTCGACCAGCAGCTGACCGACGCCGCGCACCATGGCGGCGGTCGCCGGCTGGCCGTTGACACTGGCACTGGACCGACCTGAAGCCAACAACTTCCGCGTGATCAGAAATGACTGTCCAGGCTCGACCGCCTGATCCACTTGTCGCGACACTTCGCTGGTCAGCTGAGGATCCTGTAACTGAAACACACCCGAAATCCGTGCCTCGGAAGCACCGGGGCGCAACATTTGCACCCCGGTTGTGCTGCGCAGCCCTAGTAGGATCTCCAACGCCCCCATCACCAGGCTCTTGCCCGCTCCGGTCTGACCTGTAAAACAGTTGAGACCTTCGGCTAGCTCGATGCAGGCGTCTTCGATCACCGCCAGATTGGTGATGTGCAATTCGCAAAGCAAATGCCCGGGACAGGATTCGAACCTGCAAGCGGTATAACCCGCACCAGCACCTCAAGCTGGCGTGTCTGCCAATTCCACCACCCGGGCCTTATTTGACAAAGACTTACGCATCTAAACGTGAGGCAATTATACTCAAAAGTTCTCCTAGATCCACCTGAATGCCCCACAACCGCGCGACAGCTTGGACCACCGGTGCCCTTGCGATATTTGCCTCGACCGGCTAACTGATCATGATCGCAAATACGTGCTCACATCACCGTCGTCAGCCGCACCTGGTGGTTACACGGCGAGGATTCAGATGATGGCCCATGTTCTAAAATCATCGATACGACTTCCGCTGCCCCGCGAAGAAGTCTTTCCGTTCTTTGCCGATGCGTTCAATCTCCAGCGCATCACACCGCCTCATCTGTGTTTTCGAATTCTCTCCACCGCCCCTATCCCCATGGCAGCTGGTACTCGGATTCATTACCGACTGAGCTTATTTCGCCTGCCGTTCTCGTGGAGCTCGGTGATCTGCCAGTGGGATCCGCCATCGAAATTCGTCGACCAACAGGTGCGGGGCCCCTACCACCGTTGGGTGCACACCCACGAATTCGTCGATGAACGGGGCACAACGCTGATCCGCGACCGTGTTGAGTATGAGCTGCCGCTGTGGCCGTTGGGTCAGCTTGCATACCCGTTGGTCAGGTACGAGCTCGGTCGCATTTTTCGATTTCGCAACGATGCCATTCGGGCTCTACTGCTTAAACTCTAAAGGTTCTCTACTTTCTCGTGAAATATCGGTTGGTCGCTGACGGTTCGACAAACCGAGGGGTACGGTTATTGGGGGTTGTTTAAGAGGAGGGCGGACAACGGTCAATATGAAGCATTATATCTAGACATCAAACACTGGCAGTTAGGAAACCCAACAGCCTCTTGACACGCCGATGGGAAACGCCTATCCTAGTAGAGTTCGTTTGGTATTGACTGTCCCGCCCGCCTTGCCGAATTAATCCTCAAGGAGATGAATATGGAAACCATAAAACGATCGATGGTTGTTCTTGCGGTCGCATTTACCTTAGCCGGAACGGCTCACTTGGCGCTAGCTGATTGTGGCATCTGTGGCACCGAGGCCAAACACGACCATAAGAAAGACGCTTGCGTCCGATGTGAACACGAGAAGGCGTGCCAGGATGCCGAAAACTGCACGGACCCCGCACACTCGGCCGAGTGTACCTGCCCGGATAAGCAGAAAGAAGAATAAGCGGTTACTGATACCGTTCGTGGGTCATGATGGCGTGGTTATCGTCATCCCATCGTTACGATCTATCCCGTAGGGATCTTCGTTATGGTGGGTTTGGGTTCTGCGTGCGACTGAGCGGTTTGGACAAACCGCCGATCGTCAATAGACAGATTCGTTGAGGCCATGGGTTACCTCCAGCGATGTGGTTGTTAATACATCTGTCTGCCTGCCGGCCTTAACCATCCGTAGAGATATCAAGTACCTGTTAGGTTACGCGGTTTAAACTGGACGTCTGTCACTGGAAACAGTGGCGACGTTGGCCCTGTCTTGACCTCAGCAGTCATGACTGGACAACGCGGTTGTACTTGATGGACCGTCGTGCACAACCACATAGATCCGATAGCCTCAGCCCAGAACACGGCTCCGACAACTTGCTCACGCGCCAGCCTCACGCTTGGATGTCCGCGTTCGAACCGGCTTCACATACCGATTCACGTGTCGCCAAGAACTTCAACCCTCGGTGTACGACGAAAACGCGCCGATATCGATTGCGGCTAGTTGTTGCTCATCGACGTGCCTTGACCGTTAAATCGTGGTCACTGGCATGCCCCCCACCGCTACCAGACCTTCGGCAACCTGGCGATACGCATCAGTGAGCAAAAGCCGGCCGCTAAGGCCTTTCTAATAGCAGGTACAGCACGTTATCACTAAAACCCGGATCGGCCGTCAGGCCCAAGTGATTGGTAAACAAAAACTGCACGCCGCGCCAGGTAATGGGTGTCTTAAGCCGTGGCTGCCAGTGCCCGCCCACACGCTCGTCAAGCACCGCACTGGTCCGCAGCACCGTACCGTCACCGGGCGCGACATCCGTCACCTTCATGCGACCGGTTTGCTGATCGACCCGAATGGTCGCATCGGTTGGTTCAGCGTCACCGGCAAAAAGATAGAGGTCCAAACCCTCCGGTGTCGCCGCCGGCTGATCCAACGCCGAGGTGAATTGCCGGGCGCGTACGATACATTTCCACTGATGGTCCAACGCAATCCGCCGCCGTATTTTCGGGTCGCGTTCATCGGGAAGCAACGCCTTCAGTGTGGGGTCCTGATCTGAATCGGCCAGCCCCCAGCCCAGGCGCTCCCACAACACAGGGTCAAACAGATCGCCTATCGATTGTCCCTCCCTGTGGTCGATCACCTGCCCGAACCGACTGCGCGGCAGAAGCTGATATACCGCGGGCATCGTGCCGATGACCGCAGCTTGAACCTTCGGTAACACTGGTGCGAACCGAACACCCTTGACCAATTGCTCGATCGCATTCAGTGAGCCTCCATTGGGTGTCCCCACCAGGATGACCCGCCGTACATGCTCAGCGCCCGCCCAGGTCACGGCTGGAATCGACCCGTCTGCTGGTAGATCAGCGTCACCGTATCGCAAGAAATAGCGGGTCAATAGTCCGCCCATGGAATGCGCCACGATATCGAACTTCACGTCATGGTCGACCAACCCAAACCGATTCTTCAACTCTTGGGCCACCAGGGCTTTCTTCTGGAGCAAAAAGCGGTGTAGTCGATGGGCGTTCTCGACATTGTCGCGACGCCAATCGTAATCGAACTGAAAACAGGTGTAGTGCTCATCGCCGTAATCGACTTGATCTGACTGCCCCAGCTGTTCATCGCGGTACCCACCGGCACCCAAAGTGGTCAGAATCCTGGTATACGCGTTGAGCGTGACCGGCAGACCGGCCAGATCGATACGAATCCGATCCAACGCACCTGCCGGTTGAACCTCGTCGCGAAGCTGTGACAGCGACACACCCTCGCGCATGGGCAGTGACATTAACCTTGCACCGATCGACGTTGCCGGATTGATGCCACCACCACCGAAGGCGCCCCAGACCATCCTGCCGCTTGCCGGATCGACGAGCTTGGAACCGAGGATGCCTGGTATCACGATCACCGGATGGCGGTACGGGTCGTGGTATCGCGCCGCTCGGGAATAGAGCGTCCCCAACTGCGGTACCGCGAGGCGCTGCCCACAGCCGGCGACGATTATCACCGCGACGGCCAAAACCACCATACAACTGTGCCTGGGCATCACCCCTGCCGTAACAGGTTTGGCCATGATGGGTTCCAATGACCTGTTAACTCATCTGACCTAGGCGAAAGTCCATTGCCACGATCGTCGAGCAACACCTGTCAATCTTCGAGTGTAAAGCCAATCTTAAGTGTAACTTGCCAGTGGGCCACTTTGCCGTTTTCGATATGGCCTCGGGTGTCGACGACTTCAAACCACCGCATATGGCGGATCGTCTCTGACGCCTTGGTGACGGCGTTTTGGATCGCGTCTTCCAGATTGGTGGTTGACGAACCTGTCAGCTCAATCAATTTATAGACGTGGTCACTCATCACTATTCTCTGGTTTATTGTTCGACAGTTCCAACAGTCCTGGTGGCAAACCATTGTACTGTGATCTAGACACGAGCCAAAACCAACTACGCCGATCGGCCATCGTCGCTGTCAAAAAGGGGACGCTTCCGTTCCACGACGGGCATGTCCACCCGCTATCAGAAAATTTAGCTCGCTTCATCGATTCACTGCACCGATGACCGTAGAACCACCCAAATCGACATCCGGTTGCCGCAACGTACGACTGACGAACGGTCACAAGAGTCGGAAAGATAAACGCCAACCCGTTCGGTCCGCCCTGATCAATGATCAGCGAGTCGGACCCGCAATCCGTTCAGTGACACGATTGGTACATTGTCTAATCTGAACGAGATGAAAAGCAACAGCCAGCCACTAACTCGCCGGCCACGGCTGATCATTGCGGACGTATTGACCGTCCTTAAATCCGCTAAAGAACAAGGCTAGAAGCGGATGCTCAATCGGCTGACATGTTAGGTCAAGGGCCAGGTTCTCCTGCGCTGGATAAGTCGTCCCATTGGAGCCGTCGACGAATACGTGATACCAAGGTTGATCACGGCTGGGTTGCGTTTGATTGTTCCAATACCACTGGTCCGTTGCCTGGCACTGCAGATCGACCGCCACAACCACGCCCCGGTAGCCGTATCGCTTGTGCTTGACCACCTGACCGGGACCAAACGCCGGCATCATGTCGTCGCCTGGCGGTCTTGTGGCGTTGCGGATCACGGCAACATGGTAACACGGTGCTGAATGCTCCGGCCAGTGGATCAGCAATGGTCACCGCACAGTCATTGATCGATCAAACGATTAATTTATGGCGATACGTAGCGTCCCTTCTCTGGAAAATCGCAATCTTCCCCGCTCGACGCCGCAAACCAGACAGTAGTAGGTTCGGCCCTTGATCGGCCTCCGGTGGCGGCTGTGCTGATAACCGCAACTTTGACATCTCGCCAGAAAGGCTCCGCGCGGCATGGCCGCCGTGGTACAGATGCGATTGGGTATCGCACCCAGGCGGTGGCAGACGGACACCCATTTTGCGCCATGGCCCGCCTTGTGGCCGGCAATGGCGTGAGCGATTTCGTGCAAAAGGGTATCACGTATGGCCGCTTGATCGTTGTAGATCACAAAATATTGTGATAGCTCAATCCGTTTGACGTCATAACGGCACAACCCCAACGTTCGTTTACGACGATTCAAAGCGAACAACCAACCACGGCGGGCCAAGCCATGCCGTGCGATCAGTTCTTCGGCCAGACGTTGGACACTTAGAACATCCATGCCACCAGTGTTACCCAAGGGCCGGTAACGGTCAACGATGATTGCCGTCGACCATACGATCCGACCAAGGCCAAGACCTCATCCCTGGCGCATGGCCTCGAGCTGAGCCCAACGATCGTAGAGGCGTTGTACTCGGGCCTGCGCGTCAGCGAGCTCCTGGCAAATCTCGGCGTGGCGGCTTGAGTCGCCGATCGCTGCCGGATCGGCTGCTTGACGCTCAATGGTCGCAAGGTCAGCCTCAGCCACGAGGATCGTTTGCTCCATGTGGTCGAATTCGTGCTGGAGTTTGTAGCTAAGTTTTTTGGTTGTTGTGACAGGCTTGGACTTGCGCTTCTCAGCAACGGGTCCGGCGGCTGTTCTAGCCGCTACCGTCTTGCCGCCGTCGTGACCACCGCGGGTCTGTGACCACTGGTCATAACTGACGTATCGCTTGGCCCGTCCGCAACCATCTAACGCCAACAGCTCGGTGCAGAGCCGACTGAGCATGAAACGGTCATGCGTGACCAGCACAACAGCACCAGCAAACTCCATCAAGGCTTGGTCAAGCACTTCAAGCGATGAGATATCTAGATCGTTCGTCGGTTCATCGAGGATCAGGACGTCAGCGGGCTTGAGCATGAGCTTGGCGATTAAGATGCGGGCCTGCTCACCGCCCGACAAATCGCCCACGGACGTATTAAACTGACTCGGTTCAAAAAGAAACTTCTTGGCCCAGGCGGCCACGTGCATCGACTTGCCGCGATAAAGAACCGAATCGCTGATCGGACACAACGCCGCGCGTAACGACTGCGTGGGATCCAGTGCCTCGCGATGCTGAGTAAAATTGACGATGCGCAACTCGGCCGCTGGCTTCACCGTGCCTTGGTCTGGCTCCAGCTCACCGGCCAACAGACGCAATAGAGTTGTCTTCCCCGAACCGTTTGGGCCTAACAGACCAAGCCGCAGGCCAGGCGATAGGATCAGGTCGAGCCGATCGAACAACAACTTGCCGCCCATGGATTTGGAAAGGCGATGAACAGCCAAAAGTCTTTTAGATTTGCGTCCGGTGGCTTGAAAGTCGATCGCCGTGGTGTGTCGGGTCGCGGCGTTGCGGTTCTTGACAGCCCTGAGGTGCGTCTGACGGACACCCGCCGCCTGAACCTGTGATTTGTTGCGCGTCTGTCGCCCCTGGACGCCCTGACGCAACCACGCTTGATCTCGGCGAACCTTACCAGCCAGCGCCACTTGCTGGGCGGCCTGTGCGTCGAGGAACTGATTCTTACGACGAACGAACTGAGAATAGTTGCCCTTGACCTCAAACGTGCCACCGGGGTAAACCCTGGAAAGCTCGATGACACGGCTAGCAACGCTTTCCAAGAAAGTCCGGTCGTGGGTCACAACCACCACCGCCATGCCCACCTGCTTTACGAATTGCTCAAGCCACAAAACCCCTTCTAAATCGAGATGATTTGTCGGCTCGTCGAGCATGAGCAGGTCGGGGTTGCTGGCCAACGCACAGGCGATCGACAGACGCTTGCGCCATCCACCTGACAGCGTCCCAACCGACTGGTACAGATCCACAAACCCGAGCTTGGATAGCGTGATGGCGATGCGGGTTTCAGTGTCGGACTGGTCACGGATATCTTGCTGGCTCAGTCGGCCAGCAACCGCTGACACGGGCGTGTCATCGTCGGCAAAATGATCGCTCTGAGGCACATAAGATATGCGTAGCCCACGACGATAGGTGATATCGCCAGCATCTGGAGCCTCCATTCCGGCGAGAATTCTGAGAAGCGTGGACTTGCCCGAGCCATTGGGGCCGATCAAGCCGACACAGTCACCCGCTGCTAGGCCGACGGTTACACCGGTAAACAGTGTGTGGACAGCATAGGTCTTTGCCAGGCCATCGGCGGTGAGAATGCAGGTCATGGAGCGTCCGCATCAATGTTACGCGATCATTGGTTCGGAATGCCGGCATCGGCCGGCCCGTATTCCATCTCGGCGGGCCTACCAAGTCATTTCTCCGCAATAAAAAGAACTTCGTTCCCGTGCTCCAAACGCCTAAGACGGTTAGACTACCTCAATCTCCAAACACCGGCATATGGATACATCCTGGCCAGATCTTTCCGCCAAATCACCACAGCCACCCGGCTCATACAAACGGAATCAGCCAGGCATGACGCACACCGAACCGATAAGCCTGCGAGGCTACGCCGGTGTCTATGTCGGCAGATCACAAATCCCCCACGCGAAGATGTGGACTAAGCCACAACGCCGAAATGAGAACGAAAATGGCCAATACCACACGTGCGTCAGACTCTATGATACGCCGGACGCCCCAAACCAAACACCCAGCGTGTCAAGCCGACTCCAAGCCTTTCGGTCAGTCAATGCGCTCAAAAGGGAACTGGTGTGGTTGATCCCTCTGCCCGGCTGACCTTGGCCAGTGACGCCGTTGACGTCACCACGCGCTATCGATCGCACATCGCCATGGGCAAAAAATTCGCATCTGCTTCACGACAAATCATTCTCATCCCGGATTCTCCCACCGGACCAATCACACACAGACCACATCTCCCCCCCCCCCAAAACCTGAGTTCAACAGATCAGCAGCAGGTCTGACAAGCTCGATGCGTCACACACGGCACACACCGGTGTGGCCGCCAGGTGCAACCCAACCCGCGATCATAGATCGTGATCGTGTGACGGCACACGCGTGTATTTGATCTCCATCGTCTTGAACTCCGTACCGTCCGGGCCGGCCATATAACTCTTGTAGGTGGTATGATCGTGGTCGATCACAGTCCACTCCGAACGGCCATATCGAGCCTTCTCTCCGGTCAACGGGCATGAATTGGCTCCCGACTGCTTCAGCGTTCTGGTCGATGGATCATATTGTCCAGCCACCGACATAATCCCTGTGGCCATGCTGTCGAGCCATGTCGACACATATTCACCCTTGATATTGTCGTAGCCTGTAAAACCCAAACCATGAAACGTTTCGCCCATCCACGGCCCTTCAATCTCTTGCTTCAGGAACCGGCCGCCATAAACCATGGTGTTGTGTGCAGTCCCTTTCATTTCTTGAGCCGGCTGGTCCGGGGCCATCCAGAAAAAACCCGTATAGGTCCACATTCCGGCCAAAGGCTCGAGCACCCTATGTGCTTCTGCCGGTGATGTGAGTGCCTTCATTTTCTCCATCAAGGCAGGATCCATTGGAGCTTCGGTGTCGGTTTCTTCGGCATTGCCCGATGTACCAAACACCGCCAACGAAGTTGCAAAAACAACGATCACAAGGCGACCAAACCTTTTCATTTCATTCTCCTTTTCTTTGATCCAGTCCATACACGCTGGTTATATTAGGGATATTACCTCGAACCATAATCACACACAAGCTATTTTTGAAAATGGCGTTATGGCACGACCCCATCAATTAAACCAGATTGCAAAGCCGATAAACTGACCACCGAAAATCTCACCAAGACGACGCCATAAATCCCGATCGGTCAACCGCCCTTTCTCCAAGTAAGGCGCCGCGCCAGTGCCCTGAATCCAGAGCACCAAATCAAAGGTCGCCGGTTGCACAAATACACGCCGCAGGTTGACACCCTTGGTGCCGTCGCCCCGCCAAAAAGGGATCAACGTCTCCCCCGCCAACAGCGATTCGAACTCCTTCAAAAACTCGTGCCAGCCATCGATCATGGCCTGCGTTACAGCGACGTTTGGGATCACACCGCTCTGCTCAGGACCGGGGATCCATTCATGGTAGTCATCTTTTTCAGCGACAATATGACGCCACGACTCAATGCTTTGATCCGCGACGAAGCGCAGATGCTGTAACGCCTTGGTCATGCGTTGAGGTTCAATCACCGGTAGCCGGATCAAATGGATCAATGCAATCACATCAGCTATATCCGTATCACCCATAGCAAACACATTCTGACCGCCAACTAAGAACTCGAATGGCGAATGAACATTGGGAAAAAACAGGTGCGCCGTACGCTCAAAGATCTCTCGGCCGTCATGTGCCAGCACCACCTCACCCAGTGCGGCCAACAAGTGGCAGTACCCGCGCAGCCAATGCACGTCACCACGATCAAACGCAATCATGAACGCCTGGGCCTGCTGGGCCATGGCCTGGCCGTCTTGGTGACGAGCAATACCGCCGTTTAGATGGTCATAAAGCCGCCACAGTGTTTCGTGTTCTGCAGCCACGCCGTCTCCATCCAAGTCCAATCGCACACGGCCGAAGGGCAACGGCAGACACACGTCTTTAGCGGTAATCTTGCTCAACGTCGCTTCGGCACCAACCAGATCGTCCACCCAAGCCTGAAGCATCGCCCGGAAGTCGTCGTAACTTATGCGCTTGGGATCTTCGTTGGGCTCTACCGGTAACCGGAGGATGGGTATCCCCATCGCCTGTCCCATACCGGACCGCAAGCCGTGTTTGTGCAACGACTGGGCCAATCGCTGGACACCTCCTAGAAACTGCGCCACCGCCAGACCGAACCGAGCCTGGTCGTCTTGGTCATGCAGGGTCAAATGAGTGCTCAGGTCATGTTCGGCTCTCTCGAGCTGCCCGGACAACAAATAGGGTTCGACCATGGACGGGTTTGGCCCACCGATACCGTCGGGTGCACCCAGGATCGTGGCGGGCCCAATCATCGCCCAACCGACCACAATGCATCTAAATAATCGCATAGATACGGTTCCTGAAAAGGCCTTCTGGCTGGTTGTTTTGATAGTATAGCTTGATCTCTCTGCCGAAAGGAGACACATCGCGCCTTTCCGCCCGGTAACGATAAACGGCCAACCCAATAATCTTTTCAGGCACACCACCGCTGGCAAACGTCATCTCCAGTCGGCAGCCAACCGCTCCCGCTTCACGGCCAGTTCCCCTGGGACCATCAGCGGTCCCGACACCGCCGTAGTGGTTGCCCCGCCCGCAAACGCGCTCTACGATGGCTGAAGATCAACGCCCATCGCTACGGAGAGCCGCAGGACAATGCCCGCTGACGCGACCCGGTTAAACAAGCTCGGATCACGCCCCCAAGATACCGGTTGTATCTTCTGTAAAATTGTTGCCGGCCAGATTCCTAGCCACAAGCTTTACGAAGACGAACGCGTCTTGTCTTTCTTGGACGTCGGCCCGCTGTCGCATGGCCACTGCTTGGTGATTCCCAAGGACCACTACGTCACCATCGACCAGATGCCCGATGACCTGGTCGGAGCGTGTGCGGCTGTCCTACCGCGGCTAAGCCGGGCAGTGGTCGCTGCAACGAAGGTCGCTGCTTGGAATGTTCTACAAAACAACGGCATCCACGCCGGTCAGGAAGTCAAACACGTACACTTTCACTTGATCCCTCGCAAGGAGAGTGACGCGTTGGGATTCCGTTGGCCAGCGGGCAGACTTGATCACAATGCCGCCGCCCAACTCCTCCAAGCCATCACTTCCCATCTACAGACCGACCGGTAATCCGATTTGCCGTCACCCCAGGCAAACGGTCGTAGGTCACCATCAGTTTGCAAGTCCGCGGCAAGTCGGCTCGTCGATGGATAGACAGCCAACCCCGATCGATCCGCCCAGCGCGGCACGTTGGCGGTCCTGGTCTGGACGCACGAGCACACAGACGCCAAAACGTCGCTGTCGTCTACTTGCGATAGAGAAATTGGTTTGCTAAAGCCGCAACCGCGAAGTCGCTTGCAGAACAGCGATCAGAATGACAGCAGCCAAATTAGATCATGTCTGACCATTCAAACGATTCTAAGTGGCTGCGCAGCGCCGACATGGTGGGAAAACGTTTTAAAATGAGGTCGCTGCGCTGCGCTGCGCAAATGCGCCTTATATCCACCGGCATTTTCCCGTACCACGATCTGCCTCCAAGGCACTCATAAAATACACCGATCGTATCCAAAATGTCCTGCCTAAATTTGTTCGACGTTGGTTTGCCCCAATCGTAAAAGTCGATCAGCTTCAATTCGAAGCCCACACCGACAGGCTTGATCAAGATGTTCTGACTGTGTACGTCAGCATGATAGTGTCCCATGGCGTGCACACATTCGAGGCCTCTGACGAGGTTGTACAGCACGTGCATCGCAATGTAAGGAGCCAACCGATGGCCGCGATGTTTGTCTACCCAGATATCCAATGGCTCCCCGTCGCACAAATCTGAGATCAACGCGACAAACTTCTGGCCACGGATGGTCACAACTTCTGAATGGTGATACTGCAACACAATGGCACAGCGACGCAGGTCGTTGAGCTTTCTAGCGTGCATGATCGGCAGGTGATGCCTTGCGTCGCGGTGGGGATAATAAAACTTGGCGGCTCTGCGGATACCGGTATCCAGCTCTCGTATCTGGTAGACCTCGCCTTCGGAACCGCCACCCAACCTCGCTTCAACCACGTAGCGCGGCCCGACCTTCCTACCGGCACCCAATCCGAACGTGTCGAAGCCTCTTGGCATCGCAAACGAGCAGTGCTTAAGGGGAGTCGGAAGGGGAGGTCATGGTACTGGCTGATTCCGCCGAAGCCGCCGAAGGGGTCGCCGCCGTCGCAGGCGTACGGCCCAGTTCCCTGCGGCCCGCTCCACCCACGCCCGATGCTTCCGGGGCCACCTTGGAAACCGTCGTCCGTTTCGTTGAGCTTGTCTTACCACTACGATCCGGCGCCAAGACCATCGTCATACGTCTGCCTGCAGCCATGCGGGGCATAATCTCAATCTTGCTCAAGGGGGCCAAAGTATCGCTGATCTGCCGTAATGTTTTGAGCCCCAACTCCCGATGGGCCATCTCTCGACCGCGAAATTGCATCGTGAACTGGACCTTATGGCCCTCCGTTAGAAACTGCTTTGCCTTCTCCGTCTTGATCAAAAGATCGTGGTCGTCAATCTTAGGCCGTAAACGGACTTCTTTCAGTTCACTGTGCTTGCTATGGCTTCGCGCTTTTTGTTCCTTTTTTTTCTGCTGGTATTTCCATTTGCCATAGTCCATGATACGACAAACCGGTGGCTTAGAAGTGCCAGACACCTCAACCAAGTCCAAGCCCGTTTCACGGGCGCGACGCTTGGCTTCGTCAAGCTCTACGATACCGACTTGCTCGTTATGGTCGTCGATCAGACGGACGGGCGAGATGCGGATTTGGTCATTGATACGCAGCTTTTTGCCTACTTCGCGCTGCTGCGGATAAAAACGTCTAGCGATGGCCGAAACCTCTCAAATGAAGATCACAAAACTCTATCGACGCCGGCGTCCACTGTCCGTCGGCGATTGCTCGAACACAAGGTTCAGCAGCTATTACACCCGCCTGGTCGTCCGTCCGGCTCTAATGGGTGCTGGCAGGAAGGACCGTACACTGGCAACCTTGTTGATAACTGGACGACCCGTCGGAGTCGCCAAATTGGCCACAGTTATACTATATTATCGACAGATTACCTACCGTGTGTGCGTAACGCAAGATCAAATATAAAAAAAACTATCGGTCATGTCGATACATGCGGCTCGACGAGAATCTTCGCCGCTGCCGCCCCGCCGATGGTGATCGTTGGGTGCGCCTCAGGCCGAACGGTCACCGAATCGGCATTGGGGCTACGGTGTTCAATGACCAAGGCGACCCCTGGCGCTAAACCTGCCCGTTCAACAAATTGCAAGAATCCTCGATCCTGATCTAGCACACGCCCCACGCGCACCCGCTGCTCCTGATCACACTGAGCCAAACTCACAAGTTCAGTGCGGGCAAGCTTCCCCTTGGCTGTTGGGATCGGGTCTCCGTGAGGGTCGACACTAGGGTAACTCAGCAACTCATCGATCTTCTCGAGCAAATTGTCGGATATCACATGTTCGAGCTGCTCGGCTTCGTCGTGCACTTCCGACCAATTCAGACCCACAATCTGCACAAGAAATAGTTCCACGAGCCGATGACGCCGCAGCACGTGCAGCGCCAAACGCTGCCCGCTGTCTGTCAGCGCCACCCCACCCCTAGGCTCATAATCAACTAGCCCTGAATCGGCAAGTGTCTTGACCATTGATGTCGCGGTCCCCGGTGTCACGGCCAACGCCGACGCTAATCTGCCGGTAGCGACCAGTCCACCGTCGCCCTGTTGTTGTTCCAAGTACAAATGCTTCAGGTAGTTCTCTACGGTGCTGCTTGGCAAGGAGAAAATCCTTATGAAAGAACCAGTTGTGGACGGGATTGTAACAACACTTGACAATCCTCACCTCCCATGTATTATGATTCAAAGAATTAATTTTGGCTAGTCAAAATTACCGGATGCGCTATATGAATGATCTATCACGACCAATCAGCGGGGTTACGAGGATTTGGCGGAGAATTCGTTGTCTTCAGCTTGATAAAGCCCAACAAGCGTGTCATCAAGACCAGGTTGTGCCTGCGAGCATCAACGGGCGTCACACCACCAAAACGACCCACTTCTGCCGGATACAGCCTCACCAGCCTCTTTTCTTGCTGGGGGCGATGCTGCTGTTATGGGTGTTGGGCGCCTGTCACCGCACCGAGCGATCCGATCGGATCTACCCGTACCGCATCACGGCGACAGTTGGCATGGTGGCCGACATCGTGCGGCAGGTCGCAGGCGCCCACGCGGATGTCCGTGGCATCATTGGTGAAGGCGTCGATCCCCACCTCTACCGCCCCACCGCCCAGGCGGTCAAGTCGCTCCAGGAAGCGGATGTGGTGTTCTACTGCGGCCTGCTGTTAGAAGGAAAAATGGGTGACATGCTCGTCAAGTTAGCCCGCAAGCGACCGGTATTCGCCGTCACCGAGCTGATCGACGAGAAATACCTCATTCAGCCTGACCCCCACCAGGGCCATGCCGATCCCCATGTGTGGATGGATGTTCAGGCGTGGATGAAAGCTGTGGAAGCTGTCGCCGAGGCGTTAAGCAGATACGACCCGCCGCACAGAGGCGATTATGCGGCTAACGCGCAAGCTTACCTGAAAATACTTGAATCCGTCGACCACTACGCCCGCCAATCCATCGCGACGATTCCCCAAACCCGACGGGTAATGATCACCGCCCACGATGCGTTCAACTACTTCGGCCGGGCGTATGACATTCAGGTTCGAGGCATTCAAGGCCTGTCTACAGAATCTGAAGCCGGTTTGGACGACATCAATACACTGGTCGACGTGATCGTCCAACGAGACATTACAGCAGTATTTGTCGAGTCTAGCGTACCGGACAAGAACGTGCGGGCATTGACTGAAGGAGCCCGATCACGCGGCAAACAAGTATCTATTGGTGGCAAACTTTTTTCTGACGCGATGGGGACACCGGGGTCTTATGAAGGCACCTATGTGGGCATGATTGACCACAATGTCACCACGATTACACGCGCCCTGGGCGGCAAAGCCCCGCCCCGTGGCATGCAGGGGAAACTGCTAGGTCAGGACCGTCACCGATGAATGATCGTCACGCTCCCCACGGCGCCAGGGATACCACCCGACCCGCCACACCCTTTGCGACCCACCAGGTCGCCACGGGCGAGGAGCATCCACATTCCGCCCCGTTATCGATCCACGACATGACGGTAGCCTACCACCGTAAACCGGTGCTGTGGGATATCGATTTCGACGCTCCGGACGGCCAACTCACTGGGATTGTTGGCCCCAATGGTGCCGGCAAAAGCACACTGATAAAGGCCGTTCTGGGACTTGTACCCATGGCCTCTGGTCGCGTTCTCATTTACGGCAAACCATACAACCGACAACGACACCTTGTGGGTTACGTACCCCAGCGCGAAAGCGTCGATTGGGATTTTCCTGTGAATGTGTTGGATGTGGTCGCCATGGGCCGGTATGGCAAGATTGGCTGGTGCCGCCCTGTGGGACGACGCCACAAACAAGCCGCCATGGAGGCGCTGGACCGTGTGGGTATGGCCGACCTGGCGCACCGCCAAATCAGCCAGCTGTCCGGGGGCCAGCAGCAGCGGGTATTCTTAGCCCGTGCCCTGACTCAGGATGCCACCTTGTACTTCATGGACGAGCCGTTCGCCGGGGTCGACGCTACCACGGAAAAGGCGATCATCACGCTGCTGCATGATCTACGATCGTCGGGCAAGACCGTCCTGGTGGTCCATCACGACCTACAAACGGTTAGCGAATACTTCGACTACCTCTTGTTATTGAATATGCGTATCGTCGCGACAGGCCCGACCCGAGAGGTATTCACCCGCCAGAACCTCGATAAGACCTACGGTGGACGGCTAACACTCTTGGATGAAGCCGCCGAGGCCATCGCACGGGAGGGTTAGCGAAAATGCTTTTGGCCATCAAGCTTCTGTCCGCAGCGCAATGGGTCATTGCGGTGGCCGGGGGTGGTTCATGGCATGGGCGTGATCTCGGACTGCCAAATGTCAGTCAAGTGGTTCGTGTCATGACGCTGCGCGACTACAACACGCGGGTCGTGGTGCTGGGAACCATGCTGTTAGGGCTGGCCTCAGGCGTCATCGGCGCTTTCATGCTCCTGCGTAAACGGGCGTTGGTCGGTGACGCGCTGAGCCATGCCGCCTTACCAGGCATCGCATTGGCTTTTATTGTGACGACATCCCTTGGCGGAGATGGCAAGTCTTTGCCTGTCCTCCTTTTGGGAGCGACATTGTCAAGCCTGACGGGCATCGCTTGCATCATGCTCATCCGCACCTTTACACGCTTAAAAGAGGACGTAGCGTTGGGGGTGGTCCTCAGTGTCTTTTTTGGTTTGGGCGTCGCACTGCTAGGCGTGGTTCAGACCATGCGCCAGGGCAACGCCGCGGGCCTCGAATCGTTTATCTATGGCAAGACGGCATCGATGCTATCGAGGGATGCACAGTTCATCGCGGGTGCGGCCCTGATGATCACCGTGGTTTGCGGACTTTTATTTAAAGAGTTTGAACTGGTGTGTTTCGACCCAAATTTCGCTGCGGCCCAAGGGTGGCCAGTGGCAATACTAGACACGGTCATGATGGGCCTGGTCGTCACGGTCACGGTGATCGGGCTGCAGGCGGTCGGACTGATCCTCATCATCGCATTGCTGATCATTCCACCAGCGGCCGCACGCTTCTGGACCGACGACCTGCCGCCCATGGTGGCGGTATCGGCTGCCATTGGTGCCGCTAGCGGCCTGTTGGGCGCAGGACTCAGCGCCCTGGTGCCTCGGTTGCCAGCCGGCGCGGTCATTGTGACGGTGGCAGCAGCGTTTTTCTTGTTAAGCTTGACTCTGGGCCCGTCAAAGGGCGTGTGGGTACGGCTGCTAGAGCATGGTCGGCTCGAACGCAAAGTCGCTCGACAACACCTGCTTCGCGCCATGTACGAACACCTCGAAGCTGTGGGTGCCTCAGATGACCACTGGGCCAACGCGATCACAGTAAACGCCTCCGTGGATTGGAACGCACTTCTGTCAGCGAGGTCTTGGTCGGCCACCCGCCTACGACGTGAGCTTGCCACCGCCTGCGACCAGGGCCTGATCCACGAGGCGCAGACCGGTCACTACCGCCTGACGGCGGCGGGCCTCACAGATGCCACTCGGATCATTCGTAATCACCGATTGTGGGAAATTTACCTCATTACACATGCCGATATTGCCCCCAGCCACGTGGATCGAGACGCCGATCAAATTGAACATGTGCTCGGAGCCACGATGGTCGGCAAGCTGGAGGATGTGGTCAAAAGTGAATACCCCCACCTGACCGTACCGCCAAGCCCACACGCCATCACGCGATCACCGCAAGGCCATATCGCATGACATGGACTGCATTAGATACGTGGATCGTGGTCGCCGGTGCGTTAAGCGCGATGTCTTGTGCGTTATTGGGCAACTTCCTGGTGCTTCGTGGACTTAGCATGATGGGAGATGCCATCAGTCACGCCGTATTGCCTGGCCTGGCGATGGCGTTCCTGCTGACCGACAGCCGTGACAGCCTACCAATGCTGGTCGGCGCTGCCGTGGTGGGGGTGATGACTGCGGCGCTGACTCAGTGGCTAGCTGACCTGGGACAAGTCGAACCTAGTGCTTCAATGGGTGTTGTGTTCACCGTACTGTTCGCGATTGGATTGATCTTGATCGTCCGCGGCGCCGACAGCGTCGACCTTGATCCTGGCTGTGTGCTGTATGGTGCGATTGAGTTGATCCCGCTGGAAAGCTACACCCTATGGGATTACGCGTTGAGGTGGTGGCCATCTGGCGGCCGAGCGCCGGCCTGGTTGGCTGTGGCACAACAAGTGGAGGTCCCCCGCGCGATTGTCACACTGGCTGTCGTGTTGGTGATCGACCTGGGATTCGTGCTCTTATTTTACAAAGAGCTAAAAGTGAGTTCTTTCGATCCCCAGCTGTCGACCACGCTGGGGATAAACGCCACAGTGATGCACTATGCATTGGTGACCCTGGTCGCCGCCACCGCCGTCGCAGCGTTTGAGAGCGTCGGTAGCATCCTGGTCATCGCCATGCTGATCGTTCCGGGGGCCACAGCGCGGTTGCTGACAGACCGGTTGCCGACCATGATCGCCACAAGCCTCATCGTTGCGGTGCTGTGTGCCGTTTGGGGACACGTAGCCGCGGCGGTGGTGCCAGCATGGTTTGGGTTCACGGACACCAACACCGCGGGAATGATGGCCGTGGTGGCCGGAATCCTCTTCACCCTCACGGTGATCGCTGCTCCTCGCCACGGTGTATTGACCAAGCTAGCGCGTCAGGCGGCCATGGCGACGCGGATCGCGCAGGAAGATATCCTGGGCCTGTTGTATCGAATCGAAGAGTGGGGTGATCAAACAAGACCGGCACTGCGATCTACGGCCATCAGCCAGGCGCTAGCGGCCAGGTCGGTGGTGACGCACTTAGCGCTGTGGCGTCTGGTCCAAAACGGGAAAATCCAGCGATCAGACGGAACCTACCGGCTCACAAACACCGGCCGCCAATGGGCACGTGGTGTGGTCCGAGCCCACCGGCTTTGGGAAACCTATCTGGTCAAGCACCTGCACCTTCCGACCGATCACGTCCACGCGCCAGCGACTCGGCTCGAGCATATTACCGACAAAAACATGCAAGAGCAGCTATCAGACCGCACCGGTCGCCCGCGGCTAGACCCCCAAGGCAAACGCATCCCCGATCAGCCGACCGAGTCACCGCCGTCGTCGTAGCCAGACCACCGCGATCACCAGCAGAAGCCAAACACCGTCGGACCAAGCCTCGCCGGGTGGGGGTGGTGTGTCTTCCGTCACCGGTCTGAAAAAACCGAATACGCAGGCGCTGGCACCAATGCGGCGTGCCCTCCTCCATCAAATGCCGTCATGTCATGCTGACCTAACTGCATCCGCGCCGCTTGTCTGTGTGAACATGGGGACACAGCGAACAAAGCATACGGGGCATCGGACACGCATGAAAAGCGCACCCTGCGTATCAGATCTAATCGCAGATTCAGAAAGATTTTCTAAGAATCATTAGAGAAGCGATTGACCCAACCTGCGCGGTAAACAGGGTGACACATCCAATCCTGCGTCCGGCACGTCGATCCACAATGACATCATACCTGACCGATCACCAGTGGTGCTCACTTTCTTGCACGGTGTCAGGACCAATGGTAGATAGATCGCCATAGGAGTTTATCCGATTGACAAGGACGCCGAGCGCCAAGATTTTCAGGCAGATGCCAGCAGGTCATCTCGGCGCCACAGAGCTTCTGGGACCAGCCGGTCCGGGCGATGGCCTGACCACTAAGGAGCAACACATGCGATACCGCTATCTGCCACCGATCACCTTTATTCTGACAGCGCTGAGCATTGGGCTGCCAGTGATCGCGCGGATTAAGTTGATTACGCTGCCGGCCAGGCAACGCGTGGAAATCCAATTGGATCACCCCAGCGCGACGCTGATTGAAGAAGAACGGATCGTGCCACTGGTCAAGGGCCTAAACCAAGTCGACTTTTCTTGGGCCAATACACGAATCGATCCGCAAACGATTGTCTTCCGCGTTCTGGCCCCAGCCCAGGATCAAGCGATCCAGGCCCGTGTGCTGTCCGTGAGTTACCCACCCAACGAAAATGCGTTGGTCTGGCAGGTCGCCGCCACCGCCTCCGGTTCGGCGCGAGTACGGATCAGCTATCTGCTAGGCGGGCTGACCAAACGATTTCACTACCGGGCGGTCGCCTCGGCCGATGAAACCACGCTGACACTATCGCAGTACATCCGGATGAAGAACCTGGCCAACGAAGCGTTTGGCGCCAGTCATCTGCGGGCCGGTTACGGGAACCGATTTCTAAAGCCTATCGGTCTGAATGAAACCAAGCAGGTCTTGGTCCAGAAATACACCGGGGTGCCTGTGACGAAGACCTACACGTGCGACCCAAATCAGTTTGGCTACACCGCCCGCGCCCAGAACAAACTCCGCGTTCCGATGCACTATGTGCTTACCAACGACAAAACCCACCATTTGGGCCAAGCACCACTGCGCTATGGCAAAGTTCGTTTGTTTCAGGACGATGGCCGCGGGTCCGTGGCGTTCATCGGGGAGGATTGGGGTCAATTTACCCCTATTGACGATCAGATGCGACTGTACGTGGGTGTGGCCCAAGACATTGTTGTGAAGCGAACCGTCGACCGCAACGTTCGTCATACGGTCGCCGGTAATCTGCACCACCGCGAGGCGATCGTTAAATATGAAATCCAGAACTTCAAGACTTCTCCCGTGACGCTAGACGTGTCGGAAAACCTGCGCAGCCTTCGTGATGAACTCGATGGTCACTCGGACCGCGATGTGCAATGGCAAATCGGTGACCAAACCACCTTCGAAGGCGGCGCAGATAAGGAAGAAACGACCCACGATCGGGTTCTGTTTCATGTCCGGCTACCGGCCCGACACGGCCCCAATCAAGCAAAGACCGTAACACATCTGTTCCATTGCTTTCTCAAAAACGAATGGTAACCACGGCAAGGGCCCCGGGGGCACCCCATGGATCTTCCGTTCGCCACTAGCCCAGCGAATCACCATGAAGGATCAACAAAACGATCGCAAAGGGAATCTATGAAACGCTTCATCGTCCTATTGAGCGCTGCAGTCTTCATCGCCACCGACGGTATGGCGAAAAACGTTGACCTGTCCACGGTGCCAAAACGTGACTCCGTGCAGCTGACGATCTACAACTCCGAAGACCTGACGCTGGTCCGCGAAACACGCAAGGTCACGTTCAAACAGGGTATCAACCCATTACAGTTCTCTTGGGCCAATACACTGATCGACCCCACGTCGGTCCAGCTGCGGTTTCTTAGCGGCGCTGACCGGCTCGATGTGCTGGACACAACCTACCCCCACGACAAACCCCAGATGCTCTACTGGCACGTTGCCAGTGACTTCGACGGGGAAGCGGTCATCGAAATCACCTACTTCACCAGTGGGATTACCTGGTCGGCAGACTATCTATGTATTGCCAATGCCGACGAAACCGAATTGAACCTGGAAGGCTTCGTACGCATCTACAACCGTTCAGGCGAACCCTACGACAATGCCCAGATCCGTTTGGTGGTCGGCACAATCAACCTCGTCGAAAAGATCGCCCAATTGGCCCGGGTGTCGATGTTGGAAGTGGACAAGATGGATGCACCAAAGCGACAGGGCCTTCGGTTACAAGCGGCCAAGAGAATGATGATGAAGTCTGAGTCGAGCCTGGTTGCTTTCGAAGACGCCGAGCGATTGGAGGAAAAGCAAATTATTAAGGAAGGCCTGAGCGAATACTTCATTTACACAATCGAGGGTACGGAGACCATTCCCGATGGCTATTCCAAGCGTATGCGTAGCTTCGAAGGGACATTTGTACCGTTTAACGTCCATTACCGATACCGACCGCGTGAATACGGCCATCGTTTGGTACGAATGTACGTCCTGACCAACGACCAAAAATCTAACCTCGGCGTCACGCCTTTGCCCAACGGCATGGTGCGGGTCTTCCGTGACAACGATCACGATGGACTGAGTTTCCTAGCGTCGCAACAGATCAAGTACGTACCTATCGGTGACAAGATCCAGCTCAACCTCGGCGTGGACCCTGAAGTCGTCTTTGAACTCGTCAAGCAACGATCCTACCGTGACGAAATCTGGATGCGGCTGGGTGGAGCCAACTTGTTCCGGCGCGTTGGCAATGGAAAGCTAAAGATCGATGCCCGCAGCAAGGTCGCCGGTTGGGACGACCATGAAGTCTACATCCAACGCATCCGCAACTACACGACCAAGCCGATTGAAGTAGAAATCCGGCGCAGCTTTCCGGGGCATGTCCGACTCAGGAGCCGGCTGGATCCGAAACTGCACGACTACCAAACTGTCCAATTTGAAACGATTGTCGAAGCCGGTCAGAAAATCGAACTGGCCTATGAGGTGGTCCGTCGCCAGGGCCACAATGCCAAACAGAACAACGTGACGCTGGAGTCGGCGATCGTCGGATCACCTTAGATCACGCGGCCGTGGGCCGTCACGTCTGCCTCTGGATCAAGACGTCTGGGGACAACCAGCGCGACGAGTTCTTTCACCGGCCGACCGGTCTTGAGCGCCATGGCAACAGAGAAAAGCGATCACCCGGCCTGGCCGCTCGTGCGAGACAATTGCGTTGGCAATCCCCTACTCAGGTTGGTATAATAGCTCCTTATCGGGCGGATGTGGCCGTTCGATATGTATTTCATCCAGTGACCAAAGCCTACGTCTTTCCCGACCACCCTCCGGATCGACCGCCAGCCGCCCGTCACCTGTTTGTGAGGAGCCCTTATTGTGAAGCTTTACGTAGGCAATATGTCTTTCAACACGACCGAGGCCTCGTTGGAAGCACTTTTTTCCAACTATGGTGCCGTTCAAGAAGTCGCCGTCATTACGGACCGGGAATCAGGCCGTCCGCGTGGATTCGGATTTGTGACCATGGACGACGATGGTGCCCGCGCTGCCATCGATGCGCTTAACGGTAACGAGTTCGAGGGCCGCGCGCTGACGGTCAATGAGGCCAAACCACGAGAAAACCGCGGTGGCGGTGGAGGCGGCGGACGTGGACGCGGCGGCGGCGGCGGCGGTCGTCGCGACCGCTGGTAATGACCACGATCCCATCATGACCGTTTCAACCCCGTCGCTGTTATGGGCACGGGGTTGTTTTTGCGCGCGGTTTGCATCGGCATTGATGTCAGGGGTGTGTGCAACGGTCGCCGACCAGTCTCGCCTCTGATCGCAGAGACCTGTCCGTGGAACATGCACAGCTCACCCGTGACCCCATGCGTCAAGGCGTCTCTTCTTTAATGCACGATAAAACGATGGCACACGACCTGTCGCCTGCCTACCTCGTTAAACGCCGCAATCGCGACAAGACGCCATTCACGTCACGCTCCGCGATATTATGGGCGGCGACACCTCCCATCAGCCTCTCCGGAGGACGATGTATGATCTAAATACCGTTTTATAATTAGGTTGGCGGTCCGGCGGGCAATCTGAGCGGCGACCGGATCTCGGCGTACCTGAGCGGACACTGTCGCGCCGTCCAATAGGAGCATCAATTCTTCGGCCATATCATCAGCAGCTCGGGCGCCAGCTTCTTGGCATAGATCCCGGATGATCTTAGTGAACAGTCGTTTGTGTTCAGCGGCAATCACATGTGCCGCATCGGAGATCTGTGGGAACTCAGCCGCCGCATTGACAAACATGCAACCGCAGAAGGCATCACTGGCAAACCACTGCTCAAATACATCGAATGCCGCCAAGAGTTTGGAACGGGCGTCGGTTCCCACCTTATTGATCCCCTGAACGAACATCTGACGGCCCCATTCATCGCGGCGTCTTAACACCGCAATGATCAGGTCTTCCTTCGAAGGGAAATACTTGTAGAGTGTCGTCTTGGCGACACCCGATGCGGCGATAATTGCGTCGATACCGACGGCATGGAAACCGCCTTCGTAAAACAATCTCAACGCCGTCTCGATCAGATGTTCTCGTTTGGAGCTTTTACCCATCGGCAGCCTTGTGGCAACGTCCATCGACGAGATAGACAACCACGGTTCTCACTATATAGATACAGATCGTTCCTTTTTTTGACATTATATCGCAAGTATTATCTATCAAATTCAATGAATGTCACGCCAAATCTTGTTTTTTTACTATTTTTTTACGCCGTCCTGTACAAACCAATGCAACCCTGGTATGATACCGATCAGTAGTTTTTCTGCCCGTCGTTGTTTGTCGTCTTACGGGGACGTATGATTGAACGCCCCAACACCGGCAAGGAGGCAGGGCGTTTACCTAACACAGAAAACAGGTGGCGTGAAGGCCATCGACACTTGCCGACGGCCGGAGAACCACCAACAAACACGGCAACCCGACGGTGGGAGCTGGATTGATGCGTAGGGGACAGGCGCAAGTTTTTTTTGTTACATCGAACCCGACCGCGATTCTCCGATTTTTGACGGGGCGATGGTGCCTTTATCAACGCCACGACGACCAATTTCCAAGGAGGTGTGGTATGTAGTTGTGTCACCCTACATTATGGTTCGTGTCGATCGCTACAAAAGGACTGTGGCGTGACCAGACCCGGTTAAGAATCTGAATGAAAATACAGGAGGTCCAAATGATAAGGACGAAACCTATTTGGTGTATGGCGGTAGCGATTGGCGTTTTTTCGTTAACGCA
Organism: Phycisphaeraceae bacterium; assembly: GCA_965222495.1. Taxonomy (GTDB): domain Bacteria; phylum Planctomycetota; class Phycisphaerae; order Phycisphaerales; family Phycisphaeraceae; genus CBDCUA01. Next base: position 1,502,097 of record CBDCUA010000006.1, read on the forward strand.
AGCGGCAAGCGCGGTCACATTAAAGGTGACCATTGAAAGCTTGGTACCTGATCAGGGTGTTTTGTTCACACCCGTATGGGTGGGGTTCCACGATGGTAGCTTTGATGTCTATGACCGCAACGTCCCGGCGTCAAACTTTCCGGGGCTGGAGTCGATCGCTGAGGACGGAAACACCGGTCCCATTAGCGGTCGGTTTGCCTCCGAGCAAAGCGCCAGCGGCGGTGTTGATGGCACGGTGCTCGGATTGGGCGGAGGCGTGCCTGGTCCGTTGGACCCCGGTGAAATGACCATGCAGACGTTTGACGTCGATCCTAGCGCCGGACGGTACTTCAGCTATGCATCGATGATCATCCCCTCCAATGACGCGTTTGTGGCCAATGGTAACCCTTTGGCTCATGAAATCTTTGATGCCAACGGAAATTTCCTGGGCGCTGATTTCATCGTGCTCGGAGCAGACGTACTGGATGCAGGAACCGAACAGAACACGGAAATGAACGCCGCTTTCATTAATCAAACGGCCCCCAACCAGGGTCCGGATGAAAATGGCAACGTGATCCTCCACCCCGGCTTCAATGGCTCGTCGTTAAACCCCAACGGCACACCTCTGCCTGATAATCCCAATGGTACCCCTATTATCTTGGGGGGGTTGGCCGGTCCGGGAAACACGATCTTGATTGACCGAATCGCAGGTGACTTTACCCGTGATGGGTTCCAGGTCGCCCGGTTTAGGGTTGAAGTGATTCCAGAGCCCGTGACGGCGAGCATGAGCCTGATCGGCCTGAGCTGTCTTGCCGCTTGGACCCGCCGCCGCCGAATGGCATAGGCTCTCTGCTTTCGGCAAGCGATAAAACGACAAGCCCATGGCAACCGCCGTGGGCTTGTTTTTTTAGACGGCGACGTGGGGCCTGTCCACATGAATCAAAATCCCTCTTTCCCGTACGCAAAATGGTCCGTTAACCTTATGTCCGAACTCGGCGTGGTGCGTACCGTTTTGGCGACCGCTCCACCGATCAACCGAAGGCTTGCGACAGGCAAAGCAAATGGCGATACTGACGCCCATCTTCTAGGAGAGGCGTGTCTACACGATTTCCCCTGCCCCCGTTGCTGTCTTAATCAAACATTAGAGGGAGCCAAGTTGAGCGTGAACACACACCACCACCGACATGAAACGGACCGAACTGTTTGGACCAAACGGCTTGCGACAGCCTTCTTCGCCCTGAGCCTGTGTCTAACCCCGTGCCAGATCCAGGTCGTTAACGCTGGCGACCGTGGCCAATCAAACCGGCCCCGACACGGCAACGCACCTCCGGTGATATTCGAAGATGGCACGGATCAATTGCATGGCTTCACCCACGCAAGCAACGGCGGAGACGCTGGAACCGGTGTCGCTTGGTTGGACTATAACAACGACGGGAAATTGGACTTCTATGTGGCCAACGGGATCGGTCATCACGACGGCCTGATGCGTAACAACGGCGACGGGTCGTTCACCAACGTCATCGCCACGTCCGGGATGAGCGATGGCAACGGCAGTTCAGGTGTGGTCGCCGGCGACTTGAACAACGACGGGCACACCGACCTCATTGTCGCCGGTGAGCCCGCTGCCCTGGTCCTGTTTGTCGTCCCTTCACAACGGTCGATCCGGGTGTTTCGAAACAACGGCAACGGCTCGTTTAGTGACGTCACCGCCGAATCAGGCGTGGTCATCCCCAACGTAGCCGGCGCGGCGATGCAGCCCGTGCTGGGCGATATCGACAACGACGGATTGCTAGATGTGTTCGTCTCCGGACCGGGCAGCGTCTCAACCCAGCAGCAGCTGCCCAGCCATCTGTTTCGCAACCTTGGCGGGTTTAAATTTCAAGATATCAGTGAGGACTCGGGTGTGGAGGCGGCGGTCGGAGCGTGTGCTGCGGCGTTCTCACATTATGACCAAGATGGGTTGATTGACCTGTACATTGCCGATTGCGCAAGCATTGTGGGCAGTCCCACCGCGCTGCGGTTGCTCAAGAACAACGGAAACCTGACATTCACCGACATCACCCAACAGGTCGACTTGCCCAACCCGAACCCACAAGATCCGCAGTTGGGCCAGCGCGGATACTGGATGTGTGTGGCACTGGGCGACTATGACAATGACACCGATATGGACTTGTTCGCGACGAACTTGGGCTTATTGTTTTCCGGCGACCTGATCCCGTTCTTTGCCAATCAGCCGCATGGTTTTTTTGAGCGCAACACCGACGGAACATTCATCTCGGTAGAGTCCCAGGTCGGGATCCACCCTCTTGCTGAACACTTCGGTTGGGGTGGCAGTTTTGCCGATTTCAATAACGACGGTTGGGAAGACCTGATTTTTGCAGGCAATATCCCTCAGCCGCCATTCGGACAGCTGGGAAATCCAGGATATCTATTCATCAACCAAGGCAACAAAACGTTCCGTCGCGACGAATTGCCGGTCAACCTGGGCAGCAAATTCTCGACCGGGCTAGCGACCGCCGACTACAACAACGACGGTTTTGTCGACGTGGTGATCAGTAACGGTGCGTACACGGCAGACCCGAACCCGACCCCTGTCCTCCTGAAAAATTGTCCCAATCGCAACAGCTGGTTAACCATTCGACTGGTGGGCACGGACAGCAACCGCAGCGCCGTGGGTGCCCGCGTCCAACTGGAGTTACCGGGGCGCATCCTGACCAAAGAAGTTCGTGCAGGATCCAGCTTCCTAAGCCAAGACAGCCCATGGTTGACCTTTGGCCTGAACAAGAGCCGACGGGTCAACCGGATGAAAATCATCTGGCCTTCAGGTCTGGTTGAACAGTTCGTCAATATCCGAAGCCGACGGATTCTTACCGTCGTGGAGGGACAGGGGATTCAGTAGCGGGGGTATACTCACTGCCGTGTGAGAGGGATGGCCCGTCGGCACACATGTCGCGATCTGGACCTGTTGCGACGATCGAAACACACTGCAGTGGGAGGCTTTATACCATGAACCAAGAACTTCGCCGACGCCATTGGGTCAAACAGCTCGGCGTGATCATATCAGTGGTTGCCGGTGCGATATGGTTGTCGAACTCCTGGGCTCAAAACCCACCCGAAAAACCCACGTCGCAACCACGGCCGGTCACCTGGGAATATGCGACATATGTCGCAGAAAGCGGCCATTGTACCTGGCAAAGCCCAACCGAATCGTTGGCGGGGCCAAACGGCTATCGCTTGTATCAGCAATTGGGAGGGTTGGCCCAGCCAAAGGATTTTAACCACGCCGTATTCTTAAACCTTGTCGGTCAGCGCGGTTGGGAATTGATCACCGATCACGCACATCGTAAAAAAGGCTATGTGGTCCAGAGATGGACTTTTAAGCGTACAAAGTGACGCCACATGCGTTCATCGTCATTGATGTGTAGGCGCAAGGCATATGAAAAAGGGTCTCCATGAAGAAAAAATGGGTTCTTCGCATCGTGTCGGGTGTGTTGGTCATCGCCATGATCATCGGCATAGGATTCGTGATATTCATCGATAAGATCGCCCGGTTGGCGGTAGAGCAAGGAGGGACCTACGCCCTGGGTGTTCAGACCACGCTCGACCGTATGCACATCGGACTGGTATCCGGTGTGGTCAGCGTGTCGGGGCTGACCGTCGCTAATCCGGAAAATTTTGAGGCCCCCCACTTTTTTCGTTTGGATGGGGGACAAGTGGCCGTGCGGGTCGGGTCGCTGGCCAAAGACACAGTCGTCGCTCCGGAGCTAGCGCTATCCGGCATTCTTATGAACCTTGAGCAGAAGGCCGACAAAGCCAATTACAAGGTCATCTTGGAGAACCTTAAGAAATTTGAATCGGAACAGACCCCACAGCAGCCCACCGAACAGACGACAGATGCACCAGAACCCCAGAAGTCACAGGGTAAGAGGTTTGTCATTGAGAAACTGACCCTCCGCGATATCCAAGTCAATGTAGATCTGCTGCCCATCGGGGGAAAGCTGACGCGAGTGCCTGTCACCATCGATCTCATTGAATTGGAAGATGTGGGTTCGGATAGCGATCAAGGTGTATTGATCGCCCAGCTGACCGGTATTGTTATCAAGGGCATTTTGTCTGCGGTGGCCCGCGACGCGGGCGACCTGATCCCGGAAGACATTGCCGCGGGTATTGATCAGGGCTTGCGGCAGCTTGGCGACGGTGCCGGACAAATCGTAGAGCAACTAGGAGAGCAAATCGATGAAACCGGGCAGCACATCGATCAAGCCGGGAAGGCAGTGGGCGAGCAGTTGGAGGAAGTGGGCAAACAGATCGGCAAAGGGTTTAACGACCTGTTGGATATCGACCAGAAGTCGGATGACAAATCCCCTTAGTTTCCAGCACTGTCACCACTGTTTTGAACATCGGTCTCCGGACATCGCCACCGGCGCAAATACTCCAATAACAGATCTAACCCTCATTGCCCTAGCGCCACCACGGGCTAAGAGCAAATGAGACGACTGCATCCGTCAACAAATATCATGCCCGCTATTGGTGTTTTCGGGGCACGGACCAGAAACAAACGTCAGCAACATCGTTTCCGCTACCCACATGTTTGGTCGTACCTGTCATAAAAATGATGGCCGACTGCCTCTTGGACGCAGCCTGGTATTGAAAACAGTGAGGTGATTTTGACACGGTGAAGACGTACGCAGATGCGTATGACACCCACTACAACACACAAGCCGTCCGGTCTATGGCTTGCCGTCACTTGAATCGTCGCGAACTGGACGAGATCCTTGAGAAGGTGGCGAGGATGCCGGACGTGGCTTGGGCGTGGCCGGTCCCTTGCCCGACACCGATCCAAGGATACCCGGCAGTTCGACCCCGGCCTGTCCAGCCAGTTCGTGCATCGGCGGCAACGACCCGATCAGGCTACGCAGGAAGCCAGCGGTCGATCCATCGATCTGGCCGTGACCACCTGAATCCCAGACAGTGATCTTGTCGATTTTCAGGTTCTGAATCGCCTTGACCTGCTCTGCCACCAACTCCGGCATCTTCTCGACCATGAGCAGAGTGGGTGCCAACTGCTTCTGTTCGCCGCAGCTCCGCAACAGATTCTGGTAACCCCTGGCCTTGGCCTCGAGCACCGCCTGGACACCTTCGGCCTCGGCGTTGTATCGTGCAAGAATCGCGTCGGCTTCGCCCTTGGCAATGCGGCGTCGTCTTTCGGCTTCGGCTTCCGCGTCGATTTCGACCTTCTTTCGTTCGATCATCTGTTGAACGATCTGCTCTTTCTCTAATTTCGCCTGCTCACGTTCCTTTTCGGCGATCAAAACATCTCGCGCCGCCTGGGCCATCGCCACCTCACCACGCCGTTTGGCGTCTGCCTGTCGCTGGGACAGCGTGGCCTGATAATCGGCGATCTGTGCCCTAGACAGGTTCTCACCCTTGACTGCATCGGCTTCAAGCTCAGCGACGCGGATACGCTGGCTGGCGACCGCTTGCTTGGTCCCCTCAACGGTCTTGGCGTCCTGTTCGGCCACAGCGATCTCTTGGGCACGCTTGGCGTTGGCCTCACCGGCGACGCCCTCAGCTTCGTATTTGGCCACCGCCACGCGCTGGTCTCGTTCAGCCTGTTTTTTTCCCGATTCGGATTGGGCGCACTGGCTGGCCACCTCGACTTCTTTTTCGCGAACCGCCGTGGCTTCACCGATGGATCCAATCTTGCTCGCCTCAGCAACTTCAATCCTGGCCTGGTTGATGGCCTCAGCGGCCGCCTTCTTGCCGATCGCCTCGATGTATCCCGACTCATCGGTGATATCGCGGATGTTCACGTTGATCACCGATAGCCCGATCTTGTTCAGTTCGGTTCCGACGTTCTTGGTAATCAATTCCAGGAACTTCTCACGGTCCTGGTTGATCTCCTCGATCGATAATGTCGCGATCACCAATCGAAGCTGACCCAGAATAATATCGCTAGCCTGTGAAGCGATATCCCGTTCAGACAAACCCAATAGCCGCTCTGCGGCGTTGTTCATGATGTCCGGCCGCGTGGAGATACCGATGGTAAAGGTCGATGGCACATTGACGCGGATGTTTTGTTTTGACAGCGCTTTGGTCAGATCGATCTCAATGGTCATCGGTTCCAGCGACAGGTACACATAGTCCTGGATCACCGGCCAGACCATCACCCCACCGCCGTGAATGCAATTGGCCGTGCGATTCCCGCCCACCTTGCCGTACACCACCAACACACGATTCGACGGGCACCGGCGATACCGCTGGACCAAAAACAAACCCAAAAACGTGATCAACAGCGTAGGAATACCGATAAAAATGATCGGTCCCCACGGCATCGCTGCCAGAAAGACAGGTGATGGGATCATAACAGTTTCCTTGCGTACCACGCCCGCGTGGCGAGGGTCAGCCTCGATGGAACCTACGGCTTCTCAACGACCAGTGTATCGCCTTCCTGTACCTCGACGATCTTGACCGCCGCAAAGGACGCCACTTCCTCGCCAGTACTGACCGCCGGCAGTGTCAACCGCCGGCCATCGACGGTCACCTGAACCTGGCCACGGCCTTGCCCTTTGGCCGGGACACGTTGATAGACTCTGCCAATCTTGCCGATACAGTGACGCACCTCGTACCGGCCCACTTGGTTAAGTTTTTTCATTTGGTACATGCCCACCGAAGACAGGAGCATAAGCGAGAAACCAAACACTGAGGCGGCGATCGCCGCTGAAAGGGCCCCGAACTCCCACTCCATCCGGCAAGCCAACCCCAACCAACCGGCGCCCATCATGAACGACAAAATCGATAGCATGGAAAACAAGGTGAATCCACCGCCGTGGGCTTCCACCCCGTTGGCATCGGCGTCGATGTCACCGCCATCGCCACCAAAGATGAGCATCGTCCCCAAACGAATCAGGAACAGCAGTGACCCCGTAGCGCCCATGAGAAAATAGACGGTTGAGTCAGAGTACGTCGAGAAGATCTGGTCGAAAAGATCCATGCTGCCCACAGACATCATCGATGCGTACCGGACCCCGGCCGTACGGCCGCAAATGCATAGCCTATTGGCTACGATATCGGCAACATCGAATCCATTGTAAGGACTCTCGTCGATAGATGAAAACACATCCCATCCTGGACCTACGATCCTCTGCTAACAAAAATATCTTGTCCACTTCGTGGACACCGGCGGTGGCGCATCTGCGCCAGTTGACCCGGTGTTAACAGACCCCCACACCCACCCCAAGCGCCGCGAGCATCGGTGCGGCCTTGTCGAGCGTTTCCTGATACTCCACCGTCGGCTGTGAGTCCGCCACCACACCACCGCCGACGGAAAAATCAACGCGGCCAGTGCGCCAATCGGCCAGCATCGTCCGAATCGCGACGCTCAGGCACGCCCGATTACCGGTGAAATATCCAATGCAGCCACTATACGGACCGCGACGGACCGGCTCCAACTCGTCGATGATCTGCATCGCCCGCACCTTGGGTGCTCCGGTAATCGAGCCCGCCGGGAGCGTGGCACGCAGCAGATCGATGATGCCCTTTGACCGATGCAACCGCCCCTGGATCGTCGCCACGCCATGATGGACCGTCGGGTGAGACTCAATCACCCGCGACTGGGCCACGCGGATCGAACCGTAGTCACAGACCCGGCCGAGATCGTTGCGCATCAAATCTACGATCATGTTTAATTCTGCAATATCTTTCTCGCTGTCGCGCAGCTGGTCTGGATGGACCGACGCCGGTCGGGTGCCCTTCACGGGCCGCGTCACCACAGATCGCCCATTTAACTGCAAGAACAACTCCGGTGACGTCGATAGGATCGCCCGATGGGACAGGGCAGACCGGTCCGAAACGACGTCCGCCAGCTCGATGTACGCCCCGTACCAGGCCGGAGAGACACCGGCCAACTGACTAAACAGCGCCCGGCCAATACGGGGCCGCTCGTGTAGCGGCAAAGATTCGGCTAGCAGTTCGGCGGTCAACCGCTGAGCAAGGTTCACCTGAAAAATGTCACCGGCAGCGATGTACCGCTTCGCGGCGGCCACGCACCGTTCGTAGGATTTCTGATCAAAATCGCTGTGCAATCCCCCCGCGGTTACGGTGACATGACCTGCCCGAACATCGGTCAGCGTCGGTAAGGTGTGATCATGTTTTGGGGCAGCCCCACCCCAGCTCCCATGCGCTGACCAGCGTTGGGTAACTTGATCGTATCGCACATAGCCAGGGCAGTAGCCCAGCTCGATGACGGGCCAGGCTCGATCGTCACGTCCACTTGCCGGCCCAACCGGTAAACGCTCAATCCAGCGGCTCAGATCATAGCCCAGGTAACCGATCCACATCCCACCACTTGAGCTGATCAGTTGACGAAGGTCTACGAACGGTTTGTGGGTAAATCGATCCACGGGACATGACGGCCCCAGCCACTGGCTATGTCCCGCGGCTGCCGCGCCAGCGGGCTTGCGGGGATCATCGGCGGTAAACCGGTATACACCCTCCGGCGATGCCAGGATCGACCACCTGGCCCACCGCCGGTCAAACCGACCCGAGTGCAACAGCAATAGCGCTCGATCGGTTGGCCAGCGGCGCAGTGCCTCTAGCGGTCCGAATTGCCAATCGAGGGGTCGGCCACCGGGTGTCATGGGACCATGATAACCGCCGTGACAGGGGACGATACTCGAGCAAACCAGGACTAAACGATCGCAGAAGAATCGTTGCCTTGTTCAAGCCGATAATCGCCCACAGAGCGCTGTTACCGTTGGACAGGTGCTGGAATCGTAACGATGAACCGGTTTTTTTGGCCCAATCCGTTTAAGCCACAGGGATACCCGAGGCCTGCCGCTTCGTCGCTTCCTTGACGCTCTTGTGCCGTGGCTTGGCGGTGGAGGCGTCTGTGCGGGGCGCCTCGATGACCACGGGCAATGAGTGTAGTGCATTGCGTGCGTCGTCTGGATTGATCGCCTCGGTCAGCTGGGGTGCGTCACCCAGATCCTTGGGCACCACACGGTCCTCCTTCTTGGAGTAGATCCAGCCCAAGAAATTTTTGCACACACCCCAAATCATTCCCAGGTCACCACTGCCCAGCATCATCTTGCTCATCCGCCACATCTGCTTTGGCCGAAAATAAAACTCTCGGAACGCTTGCTTGGTGGCCTTGAGGATCTCCTGGCTGCTAAAATCGTCATACCCAACGACCGACGAGTCGTTCATGTCAAAGTGTTTCCAATCGGTTGTGTTCAGCCAACCGTTGGCCACCGACTGAAAATAAAACTCTGTGCCAGCGTAAGGCATCGCCACGTGGAACAGAGCGATATCCAATGGGATACTCTTGGCGAAATCAATGGTTTGACGCACCGTCTGCTTATTTTCTCCGGGCAACCCAATAATAAAGTAACCCCATGTCTTGATCCCGTGCTTGTTGCACATCCGAACTGTCTGAGCGGCCTGCTCGACTTTTGCGTCTTTTTTGACGTTGTCCAAGACCTGCTGCGATCCCGACTCGATACCGAAAGCGACCAGCCAGCAGCCTGCCTTCTTCATTTTGATCAGTTGCTGCTCGTCGATCGTGTCCACACGGCTGTTGCATGTCCACCGAATCTTTAAGCCGCGCTGAATGATCAGATCACACAGCTCATTCACACCCTTCTTGTCATAGGTAAACAAATCGGCCAAAAACAGCACGTTGCGGACGTTGTGCTGGACCAAGTACTCCAGCTCTTTGTAGATCGATTCGGCCGAGCGGTACCGCACACTCTTGCCCCACACCACCCCCTCAAAACAGTACGTACACGAGTAGGGACAACCACGGTTGGTCAACACCCACACATAGCGCTTACCCAAAAACGGCATCTTGTATTTGTCTAACGGCAACAAGTGCTGCTTGGGAATCGGCAGCTCGTCGAGACTCTTCATCAACGGCCGGTCTGCCGTGAGGACACTCTTACCGTCGGGGCTTCGGTGAGCGATGCCGGTGACACTCTCGATGGATCTGCCCTCGCGTACATGATCAATGATGTCGCGGAAAGTCGTTTCAGGTTCGTGACGGATCACAAAGTCTAGTTCTGGCACAAGCTCGATCGTATTCTGCGGCACAGCGGACACATGGGTCCCCACGGCGATCGTCTTGGCGCCGACTTTCTTGGCTCTCTGGACGCCCTTGGCATCCATCGTAAAAGTGGTCCCGGTGATATACGTCACGTAGAACTGCGGGGATTCCTTTTCGATTTCTCGGAAAAACGCATCAGGGCTCATCTCTTCGGCGATCGCGTCGATAATCCGAACGGTCATGTCCTCGGGCACCATCGCCGCAAGATAGGCCAGTGAACTCTGCGGCCAGATCATCTTTTCGCGACTCTTTCGGCCCCAACGACACATGTCACGGATATAAATATGCCCGTCGGGCGATGGCGGATTGACAATCAGGACATCACACATGGGTACGCTTCCTCACGCTAGGCCAGCGGGCCACGCCGGCGACTTCTTCCGGTCTCTCTGGAGATTCCTCATTCACACGACGGCCGCTATGGCATCTGGTTATCCATCTCCGCTGCATTGGCGTGAGCGACCGATAACTGCGCTTCTGTCATCTGTTTCGCCGCCGAGTCCGTTCGCTTGGTCAACAGGTGATCACCCAAAAACAGGGCATCCATCCCGGTTTTTAGGAAACATTCAATCGCCTGCTCCGGGCGGTGAACGATCGGTTCCCCCCGTATGTTGAAGCTGGTATTGAGGACGATAGGTACGCCGGTGAGTTTCTCAAACTCCTGTATCAACCTATAGTACTTAGGGTTATGCTTCTTACTGACACTCTGCACCCGTCCCGTGCCATCTACATGTGTGATCGCTGGGACCAACGGTCTTTTTTCCTCCAGTACATCATACACCAAAATCATGTAGGGGGAAGGATAATTTGAGCTAAACCACTGGCCGGTTTTATCTTCTAAGATACTTGGGGCAAAGGGTCGAAACCCCTCCCGAAACTTGACTCGGGCGTTAAGCAAATCCTTCATCTGGTCTGATCGTGGATCGGCGAGAATCGACCGGTTCCCCAGCGCTCGCGGGCCCATCTCCATACGGTCCTGAAACCAGCCGATGATCTTCCCCTCGGCCAACAGCTGTGCTGCCAACGCCGACGGGTGATCGACTTTTCTATGATCGACGTGGTCCTCTGGCCCGATCAACTGCTGGATCGCAGCTTCGTGGTCATGTTCTTCCATCCAGGGCCCAAAGTATGCGTGCTCGAAGACGTAACTGCGTGGGTTGCGCATCACCGTGTTCCACAGCCAATAACAGGCCCCCAACGCGGTGCCCGCATCGTTGGCCGCCGGCTGGACCACCACATCGTCAAACACACGCTCCAACAGAATCCGACCGTTCATTACCGAATTAAGGCACACGCCACCGGCCAGACACACCTTGTCGATACCGGTTATCTGACGCAACCAGTTGGCCATGTGCAGTCCGACTTCTTCGGTTCGCAGCTGAAGGGCCGCCGCGACGTCCATATAGTGCTGCGTCAGGTCCTTATCGTCTGGATGACGCGCGGGGCCGAAAACGTCGTAAAATTTACCGCTAAACCAATTGGGGCGTCCGAGGTAATGATACGTAAAGTATGACAAGTCGACTTGGTATCCGCCGTCGGGTTTGGTCTTGATGATCTTGCGAAATTCATCGATAAACCGTTGAGGGTCGCCATAGGGCGCCATGCCCATGACCTTGCCCTCTCCCGACGCAAACTTGAACCCGACAAATTCGGTCACCGCGCCATAGACCAGCCCAATCGAATTAGGGAAGTGCTGGCGTTTGAGACACGACATATCCAGTCCGTTGCCGACCCCCATCCAGGTACAATCCCACTCACCGGCCGCGTCAATGGTCAAAATCGCTGACTTATGAAATGGACTGGTCAGGAATGAGCTGGCTGCGTGGCACAGGTGGTGAGGGGCAAAATGAATTTCTGTCTTCGCCGTCAACCCAAACGTATCACGCAACGTTTTGGGAAGACGACGCATGGCGACCTCCTTATCGCCGCGGCTCTTGATCAAGCCCAAGCTCTTGGGGAAGTACCGCAACAGGTGCAACGCACGCTGAACCCTCGCCAAACTCGGGTCCCAATAATAGACGATGTGGTCTAACTGAGATGGTTTGATGCCCGCGACCTGACAGCACCACTCGATGGCGTGACGGGGAAAGTCAGCCACATGCTTTCTGCGGAGGAATCGCTCTTCTTCGACCAAACCCAGCATCTGCCCGTCACGGACGATCGCCGCCGCCGAGTCGTGTCCGAAGCAATCGAATCCAAGGATATGCATGTCTACTCCAAACCTATACGCGCGGTGTATTTCTTTTTAAATGTGACTCAGGTCGATCGGAGACGAACCCATCACGCCCGCGTACAAGCACCACCGGCAGAATCGTCTCTCGCGGGATCTTCATGACGCACGACGCTCATTTGCCGCCGGTCGGCTGGCGATAGAAACCACGGATAAACCCACAGGTGGCCGCACACATCGTTCGACCGACTTAATCAACGGCACAAGCTTGTTGAACACGCTTAGCTGTCCGCGGGGGGGCACAGTATGCTTGTATATTCGGCTACCGACAAACCACCCCAGCAAGCCCAGTACGTTCAAGTAATACTGTTTGTCGATGACAAAACCCGCCCGCTGGAGCTTGGTCCGGACGGACTTCTTGGTGTACCGCCGGAAGTGCCCAATGGAGCTATCCATCGTGCCGTAAGCCCATTGATGGGCCGGCACAATCAAGACCACCCGGCCCTCGTCACACAAAATATCGGCCATATTGTTCATCGCCAGCTGATCGTCTTGGATATGTTCTAAAACGTTAATGGAGAAAATTGAATCGACATTGAGCTGTCTAAGCTGATCGTCCACCGGGCTACAGATATCGTACACACGGGGAAGTACGTGCCGATGGGACGCAAACTGCTTCCGTACCGCCGTCACACTGGTGGGTTCGAAGTCTGACGCGATGACCAAATCCCGGTCTAACAGATGGGCCGTGAAATTGCCAAGACCACAGCCGATCTCCATGACCCGCCGCCCCAGATACGGCTTGATCTCTTCGTATAGCCAAGCGTCCAGCCGGTTAATCAACAGTCGGCTCTGACGCACCTCTTCAAGTGCCTCAACCATTTCCATGTTTCGGTTCCTACACCAGAGCCCCATCGGCCAGCGGATCTGGGCTGCCCTTTAAAGCGCTGTGCTACTGGCCCGCTGACGGCTGCGGGCGTGGCGTCAATGCTACGTCGGTTGAGTCCGAACCGGTCACTTTCCCGCCCGTCGTCGGACCGCTGCCCGGCACAGCGTATTCGTCACCCACCAGAGCGTTTTGTTTCTCGCCTACACTCCAGATGACCCGGACGATGACGCCCCCGATCACCAACGAGCCACCGGTCAAGATCCACAACACAATCCACAATGCGACCACAGGGCTAGCGGGCGACCACAGACCATACCCCGCCATGGCGATCACACCCGCGCCCGTCATGACGCCGCCGGTGAGCAACAACCGCCTGTATTCAAGTAAATATTGCAGTGTCCGCTCGGCCGCTCCGACACGACGGCGCGGACCGATCAAGAGAAAATTAAGCTGATGGACAATCACACCGCTTCCGACCAGCAGCATGACCAGCAGCAGGCCCGTCAACGCAACCACCCAAGCCACGCCGGGTGTCCCCCCCATCACCAGAGGCAACCAAACAAGTGGCGACCACGCGATGGCCATTAAAACCGAAGCGCCCAACATCGTCTTGATCGGCGAGTAGCAGCATGCCGAAAAGAGAATGATGTACAGAAAACGAAAACCGTCTTTCACGACACTGAGCTTGCTGCGCCCGATCCGCTCCTTGTAGGGCATGGGGACTTCTTCAATCCTTAGCCGTGGGTCCAGAAGACAAATGCAACTCATTGCCGGTGTGAAATGCAGCCCATCGGGAAGTGGGGACATCAGCTTAAGACTCGACCGACGAACCACACGAAATCCAGAAGCCGAATCCGTCAGGTCTTTGCCAGAAACCAGGCCCAGCAGCCGCGCAAAGAGGATATTACCTATCTTCCTGACCAACGGCATCTGGCTTTCGGGGGTCAATCGCCCCGCAAGCACCGCATCCGCCCCGGTATCGCACAGCCGACTGATTAGCTGCACACAAAAGTCAGGATCGCAGGTACCGTCGGCATCCATAAAACCAACCAGGTCGGCATCGACCGCCTGCCAACCGGCCTTGATCGCTGCACCGTAGCCGCGGTTCCTTGCGAATCGGACCTTCACGACACTGTCGAACTCCTCCCGGTCGACCTCCTCTTGGGTTCGATCGGTCGACCCGTCATTCACAAAAACGATAGTCATCTGCGTGACCGGTGTTTGTGCCAACACCTTCTGTTTAGACGCCAACGCGCGACGGAGCGTGTCGGCAATCGCTTGCTCCTCATTTAGCGCTGGGATGACCAATGCAAATCGCATGTCGTATCCTTTTGCCAACCCACTCCAACCCGTTGATCGATCGGCTCAAGAGCATCAACACCTATTGGCCTTTTAGGGCCGACTCATTGTAGGTGCAGAAGGTCGATGGTAAATCCTCTGGTATCTTTCGGTTCAGGCCGGACCTGGTAAAGAGACCGATCGGGGTAACTCTGTGCAGCAAGCTTCTGCCAGTTGGGCACCGCACGCACATAGATCACGGCGTTCGCTTCGAACGGAACGTGCATGAAAGCAAACCCTGCCCGCGCGTCCAGCGGAGCCCTGTGCCCCAAAGGAGCCATGGCCACAACCGCCGGGGCGTCGGCTTTGTCCAAAACGGCTTGGTGAACCGCTGCCGAAACCATGTGAGGCGGGGCCAATCGGTGCTGGTAAAACTGCCCAACGTAGCAGCCGCCCAGCCCCACGAGCAAACCCGACAATAACACTCCCGTGGCAAGCTGTGCCGCAGCGGTTGCGCCATGATCCTTGATCTGACCGGTCAGCGGCGGCAGCAACTGCGTGATCATCCGATCCGCCAACTCCGCGGCCAGGATCGCCAACAACGGCGTCACCGGCACCAGCCAGCGAGGCCCCCACCAAACATTTGTAAATCCGAACGCTGCGCATCCAAAAAAATACAACACAGCACCGGCGGTCAACAATCGCAAGCCACTGGTTTGCCAACGCTGCCCCGCCGCAATGCCGCCCATCGCCGCCACGGTCAACCCTCCAATGCCCCACCCGGGGTACCGACCATTGAGCTCCGCCCACTGAAAAGCGACACGAGAGATGACCTGACTAACGTTAAACTGTTGAAATGTATCCCACTGGGCCTCGTTTTGAGTGTACGCGCTCACCAGCGCCGCTCCGGTGGTCTGTGTGTTCACCCACAGGTAGAGTCCCACGCCAGCCAGCGGTCCCAGGGCCATGAACGTCCCCAGGGCAATCCACTGCTGGGGCCTGCGCGTCTGTAGCCAGAGCACGACCATCATCACCGGCAATGCAAACATGGCAGCATCAAACGGCCGAATCAGCACCGCCGCCGCCAACGCCACCCCCGTCCCGACCGCCGCTGACCGCCGGCTTGTCCGCAACGTCCGGAGAAACATCCATACGAACGCCAACACAGCGCACGTGGTCGAAACGTGCGAAGCAAAATTAGCTCCGTTAAACCAGATCCACGGTGACAGTCCAAAAAGGACCGCCGCCAGCACCGCGACCCGACGCGACGCAAACTCTCGTGCCACCAACCCCGTCAACACCGCCGCCAGGCCCGCCATCGTCGCGTTGGCTGCATACCCCACGCCCAATCGATCGAAAGCGCCGACGATCACGGGCCAGCCAATTGGGTACTTACCATAGAACCGGCCCTGTGCTTCATGAAAGAATAGCGTGTGTTCGAATAGCTGAGGGTGGTTGGGTGTGGGCATCCACAACCGCCCGTCGTATAAAAGACGTCCCTGCATCAGGTAGGTCAGCGAATCGCTAAAATGCGGTATCCCGTCCAGAGCAACGGCACACATGGCCGCACCGAGAGTCAGTGGCGCCGCAGCCGCCAAGAACCACCACCACACCTCCCGGCGCTGCAAACTGTTACACAACCATTGTGTAAACCAACCCCATTGCTCCGACTTCCGCCATGCCGCCGAGATCACCAGCCCGCCTAACACAGCCGCGGCCAAAGAAAGCCAAAGCTGCACATCCTCGCGCAGCATCCAGATCTGCAGCCCCCACCGGCGATCAAATGGGTTGTACAGCAATTCGTACATGTCTAGAGAGCCACAGGCCATCACCATAACAATCAGCGCACCGAACCACGGGTGGGCTGCCATCCACCGCCGGCACCATCCCAGGGCCGTGTAGACCCGACGGTCTGTCCATAACGCCGCCAGTGCCCCCAGAGCCCCAAGCAACGATGCGACCAGTGCGGCACCGACCAACCAATCAGGCACCATGGTCAATACCCGGCCATCATCCGACGCCTTCAGCAAATACTGTCCATGTTCACGATCCAGCAACGGCGTCCATACTGATAGCATGACCAAACCCACGGTGCCCATCAGTGCAAATACCGCGCTGGCGGCCAGACCGACTCCCCCTACCGATTGGGGCTGTGTCAGGTTGTCAGGGTGTTGAACCGTGGCCATGACCGGCTTCAAGAAGACTCCCCGTCCCTATCAGGTGCGACAACCTCATGCCCCCAACCAAGATGCGTCTATTGTATCGCTTTCGATCGCCCCAATCGACGCGCGACTTGGCCACCGGCATGCATAGGCCGGGCCACCGCTTCAGGTTCGATCACACAAATTGTACGATCGTTACATTCCCGTACAGATACGACGGCGAATTGCCGATAACCGTTAACGAACAGCTAAACGGCCAAAACGCTTTCGCTTATACAGATAGATCAAAATAACAAACATCCCCTTGCCCAGTCAAAGCTGCACCCCGAGCCAGGGCATGAGCCAGATCCCACGTTTTAGCATCGGTCGGTTTCAGGCAGTCGCCATCGGATCCAGCACCGGTGCGCCAGGACTGGTCCAACAGATCGTCTCAGGACTTCCTGCAGATCTACCTCTACCGATCTTCATCGCTCAGCATATGCCCCCGACCTTTACTGAATCCTATGCCACTCGATTACAGCTATCCAGCCCACTGACGGTGGTGCACGCGCAGAACTTGATGCCCGTCTTTGCGGGCACGGCCTACGTCGGCCAAGGCCACAAACACCTGCGTGTTTGCCAGGGCCGACGAACACGCGTCCACATCCAGGTCAGCGAACAGCCCACACAGCTGCTTTTTAAACCTTCTGCTGATGAGCTGTTCCGTTCGTGTGCCCAGGTCTACGGCTCAGGAACACTTGCGGTGGTCATGAGCGGCATCGGCAATGACGGTACCGAAGGCGCCTGCCATGTCCATGACGCGGGCGGGATCGTGATCACGCAATCCGCGGCCAGTTGCGCTGTCTATGGCATGCCACGTAGCTGCGTCGAAGCGGGCGTATCATACGCTCAGCTCAACCCCGACCAAATCCGACGGACCATCCTCCAGCTCTCCCCGGAACATGGCCGGAAGGCGATCGTGTGACTGGTGACGGGCCGTCGCTATCCAATTTGACTTTTCATCGGCTTCTTTGACGCCGATGCTATCGATCCTATCGTCAACCGGTTTGGACCATGCCGTTGACCGACAACACGGACCACACATCTTCTGAAGATGCCCGCATACCACCGCCGTCTGATCCACGACGTATCGATGGTCGGATGACGATATCATCGGCGGCATGAAAACATGGGGACTAATCGCCGGTCCGTTGCTTGGGACGGTCATCGGATTGATCGCCTGGTGGGGGCAGCTGACGCCCACGGCCTCTTGGACTGCAGCCATAACCGTTTGGTGCGCCGTCTGGTGGGTGACCGAATCGGTGTCCATCCCGGCGACGGCGCTGCTACCGCTTGTCGCGTTCCCTCTTACGGGCGTATTGAATCATAAACAGGTGGCCAGCGCCTATGGTCACACACTGATCATGTTGTTTCTGGGAGGTTTTATCCTGTCGGCGGCGATGGAAAAAAGTGGCACCCACCGGCGTTTGGCGATCGGGATCTTACGGTGCACCGGCGCTACTAGCGGTCGACGGCTGGTGTTGGGTGTGATGCTTGCCAGCGCTCTGTTAAGCATGTGGATCTCGAACACGGCGACTGTGCTGATGCTGCTACCGATTACGGCGGCGATCTTGGAAAAGATCAACGATGAGAAGATGACCATCGCATTGGTGCTGGGGGTCGCCTATGCCAGTAGCATCGGCGGGCTGGGCACACCGATCGGATCGCCGCCGAATCTTGTGTTCATGGGCGTCTATCAGGAGACCGTGGGCAAGGCTTTAAGCTTCTTGGATTGGATGCACGTCGGGCTACCCGTTGTCGTCATCTTGCTCCCCGTCGCCTGGCTCGTGTTGACAAGGCGAATTCGTACCGGTAGCCGGTTTGATCTGCCGAAGATGGGGCCATGGCAGCCGGCGGAGATACGGACATTGATCGTTTTTGGATTGACCGCCCTGGGTTGGGTGACGCGGACAGCACCGTATGGGGGGTGGCAAGCTTGGTTCGGGGTACCGGGCGCCGGCGACAGCACGGTAGCATTATTGGCAGCGGTCGTGCTTTTCGTGATTCCTGATGGCCGCAACGATCGCCTCATGAACTGGGACACAGCGAGAAAAATCCCGTGGAACATTTTGCTGCTGTTCGGTGGTGGACTGGCCATCGCCAAAGCATTTGGGGCCTCGGGGCTGGATCAAACCTTGGGTGGATGGCTGGCGGACATCACGACCTGGCCCGTGGTGGGGATGACAATAGTCCTCTGTTTGGCGGTTTCTTTCCTGACCGAGGTCACGTCCAACACCGCCACCGCGACGATGCTGATGCCCATTCTTGCCGCGGCGGGCATGGCGGCGAAGATCGACCCAGCCAGGCTCATGCTCCCGGCGGCGTTTAGTGCCAGCTGTGCGTTTATGCTGCCTATCGCCACACCGCCCAATGCGATTGTTTTCGGAACGGGACGCGTCACGACACGGTGTATGGCCAGAGAAGGCTTCGCCCTTAATCTCTTAGGTGCTGCGGCGATTACGCTGGTTTGCGTCGTGGTGGTCAACCGTTGATCCGCCTCACCAACATCAACCGGTCGAAGCACGTACCGTAACCTCCTTGGACCGTCCCCCCCCCGTAGCGAGCATGGTCGCAGAAGCGACAAGAGCAGCTCAGACAGGATCTTCAGACGACACCGGCGAATCGGCTTGCCAAGACGCTCGCTGCCGGTCTAATTTGGCGACACGCTGGGTGGACCAGTCGTGTACTTGAAGATCTGGCGCGGTTGGGTCGTCGTGGGTTTTGAGGATACGGTAACGGTTGTCGCGCTGTGCCGGAATCAAACCCGCATCACGGATCAGTCTACAAATCACCGGTTCGTTGAGACAAAAGGTGGTTCCCGCTGCGCTGACGACATTCTCTTCCATCATCACCGAACCCATGTCATTCGCACCATAAAACAGAGCCAACTGCCCGATCTTAGGTCCCATGGTCACCCATGAACTGCCCACGGAGTGGATGTTGTCCAGGAACAATCGGCTGATCGCTTGGACACGCAGATATTCGGTCGCACCGGCAAGGCGTAATCGTTTGCCCGCCAACGGATGCGAACGCCCCTGAGCCAATTCGTCACCTGGAAATGGTTCGGCCGCTTCGCAGTCCCACGGCTTGAGCCGACCCAACGGTGTGTTTTCCGGTTGAAAGGGCCAGCTGATGAACGAAAGGTACCTGCCCGGCCATCCTTGGGCAATGGCACGGTCTTGGGCCTGACGGAGCCTGTGCATGTGATCGATGCGATCGGCGATACCTTCGATATGGCCAAACATCATCGTCGCACTGGTAAACATGCCCAAGCGATGCGCGGTCTCCATGACCCACAACCATTGATCTGCCGTTGCTTTGCCAACGCCGATACGGCGTCGAACTGAATGGGCAAAAATCTCGCCACCGCCGCCGGGGATCGAATCGAGTCCGGCTGCCTGCAGACGCCGCATAATGACTTGGAGTTTGGCCAACCAGAGGTCATGTGCCATCTCGTGACCGCGACCTGGCTGTGTCGTCGGAAATCCTGGAACCCGGAACACAGCAACAAATTCCACGATTTCTGGTGGTGAAAATGCGTGGAGATGAATCTCTGGGAACTGAGCCTTGAGATCTAACAACATTTGCTCATAAAACTCAATGGACAAACCGGGATGCATACCACCCTGCAAAAGCACCTGCGTGCCACCGATCGCGACCAGCTGACGGACCTTGTCGTGCAACTGCCTTGTGGAAAGCGTGTAGGCACCACGCTGGCCAAGGTCTCTTTTAAACGCACAAAATGTACAGCCCGCCGAACAGACGTTTGTGTAGTTGATATTGCGGTCAATGACATACGTGCGGACGCTCTGGCCATGAATTCGCTGGCACATCGCCGATGACCAGCGTCCCAAGTCGTGTAGCGTCGCCTGATGGTAAAGCGTCATGGCATGTTCGGGCGCTAACCGTGATCGGCCTGCGATCACGGAGTCGATACCCACACGCTTGGCCACACTGTCAGCAGCGACAATCACGCGCTATACCTCTTGAATCTCTTTAATCTTGGTATCGATCAAATCGTCAACCCGCCTCTCATGCTTCTTCAATAGGTCTTGAATCTCCTGCTTGACACGCTCGACCTGGTCTTGACTGATTGGCTGGGTCTTGTCTTTCGCCAACTGATCCACGTGCTTGTTGGCGTCACGCCGGGCATTGCGGAGAGCAACTTTGCACTGTTCACCCATCTGCTTGACCGATCCGATCACCTGCTGGCGCCGCTCTCCCGACAGAGACGGGAGTTTGAGGCGGATCTGTTTGCCTTCGGTAACCGGGTTGAGCCCCAGACCCGCGGATTGTATCGCTTTGCCGATTTGTCCCACACTAGAAGCGTCAAATGGCTTGATCAGCAACTGGGTCGACTCAGGCACACTGATCATGGCAAGCTGTCGCAGATCGGTCAGTGAACCGTAGTAGTCCACTTTGATGTGGTCAACCAGCCCCGTCGACGCTCGACCGGTCCGCACACCGCGCAGCTCACCCTTGAGATAGTCCAGTGCTTTCTCCATGGCCTCCTCGGCCACAAACTGAATTTCATCCAGGTCCATCGTCACTCCCATCGTACAGCCGCCGGTGTCTTCCGGCCCGATCTGTATCGTCACGCCGGTCGGGCACACAAATCAAACGCTTGAGACCCGACGTTGGCCTGCCCAAGACCAGCAACCTAATCCGTACGTTCTAGCAGCCTGCGCGTCGACGTGGCCCATCGACGGTCAGACTAACCGGTCACGACCCGAGTGCCGTGCTGTGTCCCGCTGATCACCTCCGAGATCGAACCAGGCGTTTTCATATTGAACACGACAATTGGAATATTGTGCTCCATACACATGCTAAATGCAGAGAGGTCCATCACCTTTAGCTGACGCTCGATGACCTCGCGAAATGCCAACGTATCAAACCGTTTGGCGTCGGGGTACTGCATCGGGTCCTTGTCATAGACCCCGTTCACCTTCGTGGCCTTCAGTAGCACGTCAGCACCGATCTCGGTTGCCCGTAGCGCGGCGGCGGTATCGGTC
This sequence comes from Phycisphaeraceae bacterium, assembly GCA_965222495.1. Taxonomy (GTDB): domain Bacteria; phylum Planctomycetota; class Phycisphaerae; order Phycisphaerales; family Phycisphaeraceae; genus CBDCUA01. The sequence continues at coordinate 1,523,725 of CBDCUA010000006.1, forward strand.
GTAAAAAAGGGGTTTCCCGTTCCCGCCGCGAAGATCACGACGCGTCCCTTTTCAAGATGGCGGATCGCCCGACCACGGATAAAGGATTCAGCGACCGCGCTGAGATTAATGGCGCTGAGCATTCTGGCCGGTTGGCCATTTTTCTCCAGCTTTTCCTTGAGTGCCAAGCCGTTAATGACCGTGCCAAGCATGCCCATGTAGTCCGCGGTCGCCTGGGGGATGTACCCCTTAGCTGCCAGTTTTGCGCCCCGGATAATGTTTCCGCCACCGACCACCACCGCTAGCTGAGTGCCAAGATTGGCCGCGTCGGTCACTTCACCGGCAATCAGCTTGAGCTCTTCACCGTCGATCCCAAACCCCCCAGGTTTGCAAAAAGCTTCGCCACTAATCTTCAGTAACACTCGGCGATAGTAGGGCTTTGATGCTGACATGGTCTTGGTGCGGCCTCGGCTCGCCGGCCACCTGCCTTGGAGCGCGACTCAGGATCGGTCGCGATGGGCCGGTGGCACATGGTTCCTGCGTGACGAATCCGCTAACTCCTTTTACCGACAAACCCGGGACTTGGTCTATCAAACGGTCATGCGTTCTGTGACAAGCCTGATTTGACGGTTTTGGTGCTTGGCCGTCAAGTTAAGACTGTCCGACCGGACTTTTCTGACCCCGCTGACAAGACCCCTCAACAGATCGATACGTTCACAGTCACATCCGTTCCAGCAGTGGGTCAACGGAGATTGATTGGGCGAGCAGCGTGGAGGTTGGGCCTCCGGTGTCAGAGGAGCTTTGGGGTCACCCGTTATCTCTTAGTTCCGCCGCCAAACGGTTAATGACCTGTTTTGCATCTCCAAAGAGCATTCCGCAGTTCTTGGCATAATAAAGTTCATTGTGGACGCCGGCGAATCCAGGGTTCAAGCTCCGCTTCACCACAAAGACGGTACGGGCCTTGTCGACATCAAGGATCGGCATGCCATAGATGGGGCTGCTCTGGTCACGGCGAGCGGCGGGATTGGTCACATCGTTGGCGCCAATGACCAGTGCGACATCGGTCTGATCGAACTGGGGGTTGATCGATTCGAGGTCACAAAGCTGATCGTACGGGACGTTGGCTTCTGCCAACAGCACATTCATGTGCCCCGGCATGCGACCGGCGACCGGGTGGATTGCATACGTCACGGAGATATCTCGTTGTTCCAGCGCATCGGCCAAATCCTTGACGCTGTGCTGGGCCTGGGCCACCGCCATGCCGTACCCCGGCACGATCACCACCTGGCGAGCGGCGTCGAGGACAACCGCGGCGTCTTCGATGGTAAATTCGCGTACCGTGCCTTGGGACCGGACCGCGCCGACCGCTGTCGTACCCGCTGAAGCACCGCCGACGCCACCGAAAAGGACGTTCACCAGCGAGCGGTTCATGGCCTTGCACATGATTTGGGTCAGAATAATACCCGACGCTCCGACCAACGCACCTGTAATAATCAGCGCCATGTTGGCCAATACGAACCCTGCCATCGCCGCAGCCAAACCCGAATAGCTGTTGAGCAGAGATATCACGACGGGCATGTCGGCCCCACCGATGGGGATCACCAGCAGCACACCCAGGATCAACGACAAAACCGCCGTACACATCAAGACCGATCCCTGATCAGGCCACACCGTCAATTGAACGATCATGACCACACTGGCCAACAAAAGTAACCCGTTAATCACTTTCTGCATCGCAAAAAGAATCGGGTTGCCCGTGACCAGCCCCTGGAGTTTTGCAAATGCCACCAAGCTACCGGTAAACGTCACGCCGCCGATCAAAACCGTCAGACCGGTTGCCAGAAGCACATGCCGCTCGACCACTGCATGGTCACCCGTACGCAGATATTCGGCGCTGGCGACCAACAGCGAAGCGACACCGCCAAACCCGTTGAGCAACGCGACCATTTGCGGCATGGCGGTCATCGCGACCTTTGTCGCCATGGTCAAGCCCGCGGCAGCTCCGATCGCCACCGCCACGGTGATCCACACCAAACTGACAAGATGGCTCTGACCGCTTGTGGTCCCGTGATTAACCAGGAACAACGTGGCCATCGCAGCGATAAGCATGCCCAGCGCTGAGAGCATATTGCCTGACAGCGCCGTTTTTACGCTCGTAAGCCTCTTGAGACCCAAGATGAACAAGACCGCTGACACAAGATAGGCGTAACCGACGATTGTCTGCGTCGAAGTTGCAAGCCACGGTGTGATCAATAGACTCGCCTCTTTTGTGATCTAGAGCGGTGGGATCGGTCTATCTGACCCACCACCGAATCCGGATCGGGTCACCGATCCGATGGTTTGCGCTTAAACATGGCCAACATGCGGTGTGTGACCACATAGCCACCGACCACATTAATCGTCGCGAAAATAACCGCTAACACCCCCAGCCCAACCCCCAAGCTGCCAAGTCGGTCACTGTATGAACAGATCAGCGCCCCAACGATCGTGACACCGCTGATGGCGTTGGACCCGCTCATGAGAGGGGTGTGCAGCGTAGAAGGCACCTTGGTGATCACCTCAAAACCAACAAAGATCGCTAGGACAAACACCGTCAGAGCCACGAGCAGGGGCAGGGTTTCCATCGTGTATCACCTCCGATCGATTTACGAGTGCTGGTCCTGTAGAACAAGCGTGTGCACGACCTGTCCCCGGTGCGTCACCAACAGTGCGTTTTGGATCTGATCTTCAATACTCAGCTCCAGCCGACCGCCGCGATGCACGATCTCCTTCAGAAAAGCGACAACGTTATTGGCAAACAGCTGTGAACTGTGTACCGGTACCCGAGCCGGCAGATTGGTGCTTCCTTCAACGATCACGCCATTCTTGGTCGTGTAGCACGCGCCGGGTTTGGTGGCCTGGCAATTCCCGCGACCTACACCAGGGTCTGCTGCGAGGTCAACGATCACCGAACCGGGCTTCATCTGGTCGGCGACCTCCTGCGGAATCAACATAGGTGGATCTTTCCCAAATACAGCGGCGGTCGTAATCACCGCGTCAGAGGCAATAACGTGTTTGGCCATCAGTTGAATCTGTTGGTTACGCTGCTCTTCGGTTTGTGCTTTGGCGTACCCATCGGCCGTCTGAACGTCCTGTGGGGTCGATGGCAACTCCACAAACCGGCCGCCGACACTGAGCACCTGTTCCTTGACAACCGGTCTAACGTCATACGCTTCGACCACCGCCCCCAAGCGTTTGGCGGTCGCAATGGCTTGCAAACCCGCAACACCCGCGCCAATTACAAACACCTTAGCTGGTGCCGCGGTCCCCGCGGCCGTGATCATCATGGGGAACATCTTCGAGCAGACGCCGGCGGCCAGGACAACGGTCATATAACCGCTAATATTGGCCTGAGAACTTAAGACATCCATCGGCTGCGCTCGGCTCACACGCGGCATAAATTCCATGGAAAAAGATGTCACGCCGCGCTGGGCCAGTGTGTTGATCACCTTGCGGTGGTTCAGGGGCGCCAGCAACCCCACAAGGACAGCGCCATTTGACATTTTCTCAGCCTGGTGTGGTGCTGGTGGATGGATGGTGACCACCACCTCACCCAACGCCCATGCAGACGATTCTCCAGTCAGTATCGTCGCGCCGGCCCGATGATAGTCTCCGTCGCCAAAGTGCGCCCCCATCCCCGCCCCCGATTCCACCAGAACCTGGGCGCCAAGGTCCTTCAGTTTCCTGATCACACCGGGCACCAGTGGAACCCGTGTTTCACCTTGCTGAGTCTGCCTGGGTACAGCTATCTTCATGATGGTGTTTCATACGGACCGCTGGGTTGGCAAACTACACGAAACATGCCAAAGTGTCACCTATGGCCCACCTGATTCGATTCTCCACACCCCACGGATGATTATCATACCCCCATGCCAAGCTTCAATATCCGCACCCATCAACACCAAGAGATGATCGACCTGACTGAAAAGGTACAGCAAGCGGTCTCCGACGCCGGTATCAGCCGCGGGACCGTGTATGTCTATGTGCCCCACACCACCGCCGGGATCACCATCAACGAATGCGCAGATCCAGACGTCGTACACGACATGCTCAAACAGCTCGATGTCATGGTACCCAGCAAGCAGGCCTTCTACCGCCACATGGAAGGTAACAGCGCGGCGCATCTCAAGGCATCTCTCATGGGTTCTAGCGTGACCGTCGTGATCCACAATGGCTTACTGCTACTTGGCAGGTGGCAGGGCATTTGGTTATGTGAATTTGATGGACCTCGTGCGCGGAAGGTGATCATTCGTGTCCGTGCCGACCAAACCAGAGCAAAACGGAAGTGACCGCAGTGCCACGCGTGGATCGAGACCGATGGCGCCGTCCAGCAAAAAAACCCCGCTGCCGCCGAAGCGACAACGGGGCGGAGGGGAGAAAGCTCTCTTGTTTAATTTCGCTGTAGCCACACATCGACTACATCGAATAAACCGCATTAGGTTTTACTGCAGCATTATAGTGCTTTTCAATAGGGAAAACTACCCAAATTAACATTTTACGGTAAATTTAACCTAATTTAACCTGCTTCCTCTAATCTTTTTATAGATTTATCTGCGATTTCTGGTTTCAATCCACGTCTGCATATCGACACCATGCTGCAACTTAAGTTATTTACAATAAATTCTTTATGAAAATAGCAAGAACGGTGAAATCCACTATTCTATGGCCCTAAACTCCTTCGCCTTTTCACCCCAGTCATCACTGCACCAGGGCTTTAATGTAACGCTTGTTTCTGCCTCCGTCTTGGCCGGCCATTCGCGGCCGTGACACAATGCAACATTTTGGTATAAAAAAACTTATATCGCCATGCCAGCGTGCCGAACACCGGGCTTGCGCGTATTTTCCCAACGTCTTTCCTTCGTACGTTCACCGTTCCGTGTAGGTTCGTGGTTATCTGACATCCAAAGCTGCGATCTACACGCGGTGGTCGCGTCAGCACCTGTTCTTGGACAGATACATCTGCCCAGAGCATCAAGTGCGAAGAGCGGTTGATGACTAAATATCAGGTCTCACTTTATGCCATTGCGTCGCGGCCTCGTAGAGGCGGGCAATCCGCAACAATTTGTCTTCCTGAAAAACCGGCCCCAACAGCTGAATACCCAGCGGCAATTTGGGAAATGGGACATCGCCCGCTTGGGACGACGTAAAGCCACCCTGTAGCGTGATACCCGGAACGCCTGCCAGGTTGGCGTTGACGGTATAGACATCGTTGAGGTACATCGCAAGGGGGTTGTCGGACTTTTCGCCGAACTCAAATGCGGGGCTGGTTGTGGTCGGGCATAGGATGACGTCACACTTCTCAAAGGCAACATCGAAATCTCGCTTGATCAACCGCCGAACCTTCAACGCCCGTATGTAAATAGCCTCGTGATAGCCACTGGACAAGGCATAAGTGCCTAACATGATCCTGCGCTTGACCTCGTCGCCAAATCCCTGCGCTCGAGACTGGCAATACAAGCCCAAAAGATCGCGTGAATCGACACGACTGCCGTATCGCACACCGTCATAACGTGCCAGATTACTCGATGCCTCAGCCGTTGCCACGATGTAATAAGTAGAGATACCGTAGTCGGTATGCGGCAGGTCGATGTCAATAAGCTGGGCGCCCGCCGCTTGAAAAATGTCGGCCGCCTGATCAATCGCTTGATTAACTGCCGGATGGTTGTCGTTTGACAAATACTGGCGAGCAATGCCGATGCGAACGGGCGCGTGTGGCTGCTGATTAATCTGTTCCAAATAGTTGGGCACAGTGACGTCGGCACAGGTCGAATCCTTGGGATCTGGACCGCTGATCACCTCCAGCAATAGGGCCACATCGGACACCGTGTGTGCCATCGGACCAATTTGATCGAGACTGCTGGCGAACGCCACGAGACCGTATCGGCTGACACGCCCGTAAGTTGGCTTTAGGCCAACGACACCGCACAATGCCGCCGGTTGACGAATAGACCCGCCGGTGTCTGACCCGATCGAACCGGCGCACAGGTCTGCCGCTACAGCCGCCGCCGCACCTCCCGACGAACCGCCCGGCACGCGACCGGCATCCCAGGGATTTCGCGTGGCACCAAATGCCGAATTCTCCGTCGATGAACCCATTGCAAATTCGTCCAAGTTGGTCTTGCCAAGCACGATAGCGCCGGCGTCTTGGAGCTTGGCGACGGACGTGGCGGTGTAAGGGGAACGGTAGTGTTCCAAAATCTTCGAACCACATGTGGTATGGCCGTAGTTGGTGCAGAGATTGTCCTTAATGGAAATCGGTACGCCCGCCAGTGCGCCTGTCACCTGGCCTGCATCGACGCGGGCGGCGGCTTGTAGGGCCTCTTCTGCGTAGATCTCACGGTAGACGTTCAGGTGACTGTTGTAGCAGCCGATACGGTCCAAAAATGCCTGCACGACTTCGGTGGCCGAAAGGGTTCTGGCCACAATGGCGTTGCGCAACTCTAACAAAGTGGCTTGTGTGGGGTTCATGACCGGTTTGATCAGAGACGACTAAACGTAGACTGCCTTATCGGCTCAACGGCGGGCTTTTGTCTCACTCACGCTCCCGAACCTTCATCTAGAACTTTTGGCACCTTAAAGAAAGGCGGATGCGTCTCTGGCGCATTGGCCAACACCGCTTGAACCGCAATCCCAGACTGCGGCTGATCTTGACGCCATACGTTGGTCACGTCCAACGCATGGGCCATCGGCTCGACGTGATGAACGTCCAGTTCCCTGAGCTTCGCGACGTGGACCAACACGGTCGATAACTGTTCTGAAAAACGACGGACCTGTGAGTCAGACAGGGCTAAGCGGCTAAGCTTAGCCACATGGCGAACCTGACTGTCTGTCAACTGCACATCCTGGCGTGAAGGTTCTTTCGCATCGGCCATCTTGGTGCCCCCGTTTCTGGTGACGGCCTACATCATAGCAAGGCCCCACACGCTGCGTTAAGATGCGGTGTCGCATTTGGGAGTGTCGTCGGGGGTGGGTTCGAAGAGCCCATGACCCTTGGGCCAGAAAGGTATATTTGAAAGCGATGGGCAACGCGTCATTGCTAGAATGCTTTGAAAATCCCCACCCTGGCCGCCATTATGTCATTGAGCACGTGGCCAGCGAGTTTACCAGCGTTTGCCCAAAGACCGGTCAGCCTGACTTCGGTCGTGTGACCTTGCGATTTGTACCCAGACATAAGTGCGTGGAACTAAAGAGCCTCAAGCTCTATTACCAGAGCTTCCGTCAGGAAGGGATCTTCTACGAACAAGTCACAAACCGCATCGCCGATGATTTGGCTCAGGCAATGCTCCCACGGTGGATGGAAGTCGTCACCAATTGGCACGGCAGGGGTGGTATCCGATCGCAGATCCGCGTCGAGGTGGGCGACATTGCTCAACCCACGGACCAAGTCACTCGATAACAAACCGCGCTCGACCTGGCCGGCGACCCGCATCTCTTTTTTATGACGGCCTTGGTCGGTTACCGCTGCCTCTATCTAATAACCTAAACCGGGCCTCACGATGGCCACACCGAGTGTTTCTGCGCACGACCCTGATACCGCAGCAACGAACCGGTCAAAGAAAGCCCACCAGGCACTCACCCTGGCTGGAATAGCCGGTTCGCCGTGTCGTTTTGTCCCCACGCCATCGGGTCGTTATCCTACGGCCACGATGAGCATCCTCGTAGATGGAAATACCAGAGTGGTCTGTCAGGGCATTACCGGTTCAGCCGGTGCTTTTCACACCAAAGGGTGCTTGACATACGGCACCAAAATGGTTGGCGGTGTCACTCCCGGCAAAGGCGGTACCAAAGACGCCAATGATTTACCGATCTTCAATACCTGTGAGGCAGCCGTCCGGTCCACCGGTGCCACGGCGACGATGATCTTTGTCCCACCCCCGTTCGCCGCCGATGCCATTCTTGAGGCAGCGGACGCAGGGATTGAGTTAATTGTCTGCATTACCGAGGGAATCCCCGTTCTTGACATGACCAAAGCCAGACAAGCACTGGCAGCGCGCAACACTGCGAACCGTGGCCACTTGGTAAGGCTCATCGGCCCGAATTGTCCGGGTGTGATCACCCCAGGATCCGCTGGCGCTGGCTGCAAAATTGGGATCATGCCCGGCTACATCCACAAACCGGCGTCCGAAGCCCACAAGGCAGTCGGGATTGTCAGCCGATCTGGCACGCTCACCTACGAGGCCGTCTGGCAGTGCTCCCAGCGCGGTATCGGTCAAACCACCTGCGTTGGGATCGGAGGTGACCCGGTACGGGGAATGAACTTCGTCGACTGCTTGGAACTATTTAACGCCGACGAAGCCACCAGCGGCGTGCTGCTGATCGGCGAAATCGGCGGCAGCGACGAGGAACAAGCAGCTCAGTACATCAAGGATCATCTCCGAAAGCCCGTGGCGGCGTTCATCGCGGGCCTGACCGCGCCACCTGGACGCCGCATGGGTCATGCCGGCGCGATCATTTCTGGAGGTGAAGGGACCGCCAAATCTAAAATCGCCGCTCTGCGCAGCGCCGGCTGTCACATCGCTGATAGCCCCGCCGACCTCGGCGCTGCGATGGCTACGGGATTGGGCCTGTAGACGTCGACCGCCACCGGCGTCAGAAATTCAATCAGGTTGTGCACATTGGGCTGTCGAAGCCCGAAGATCATTGCCGTTGCCCGCGCCACCGGGACGGCCGAAGACCATCCGCCCGGCGGACGTTTGTAGTGTACTGGTGACCTTGACAGGGATCTGACTGCCCACGTGCCGGCGTCCGTGTTCGACAACCACCATGGTGCCATCTTCTAAATAGCCGACACCTTGATCTGCCCCCTCACCAGGTTTGATCAGTTTGACCGTGACGCTCTCGCCCGGCAGCAGGGCCGGCCGTAACGCCGAAGCCAGGTCGTTCAAGTTGATCACCTCCACGCCACGCAAGGATGCGATCTTGTTGACATTGACATCGTTGGTCATGACCCGGGCCTTGATTTGCTGAGCCAACGACACCACTTTCTGGTCGGCGGTACTGCCGCGCGCGTCGGTCTGATCAATCTGTACGTCGACATACGGACCGGTCTGTAACCGACGCAGCGTATCCAAGCCACGGCGTGCGCGGGCCCGACGCAGCACATCGGACGAATCGGCGACGTCGTTGAGTTCATCGAGTACAAATTGGGGCACGACCAGCTGGCCCTGGAGAATAAAGGTGCGGGCAATGTCGGAAATTCGGCCGTCTATCATGACACTGGTATCCAGCAGTGTCGGTAGGCTGCCTCTAACCTGTTTGGCAAATTCGACGTAGGGAAGCACAAACCGAAAATCATCTTTGGTTTGTAACACGAACGAACTGCCCAAGTAACAGGTCACCACGCCAATTAAAATCTTGACTCCCCCCAACAGATTCATGACGGCTTCGTCATGACCCCGATCCCGCGACACAACAAGCAACCCGATCAGATCCACGACGAAACTCAGCGCGTAGGCACCCAACAGCCCAACGATCAACCCCAGAAACATGCCGGTGATGGTCGACAGTTTTTTGTGACGCCAAAAGATATCCGCGGCCACAATCACACCGGTGCCACCAACGGCAAACCCGATCATCAGCAGCACCCGCCCAAACGCAATCTCGTGATAGGTTTGAAACGGTAACACGTACAGCACGGTCACTGTCGCTGCCAACAGAACAAATACCCCGCGTAGAATGTGAAGAGCCATGGTTTGGCGTATCCGGCGACAAGAGTTGGTGATAGATATGTAAACCGACTCGTATCAGCATAGGCAGGATAGACCGGTAAGCCAAGCCGTTTGCGACCATGGGCTTGGGGATTTATAGTCCTGGCACCGCCACGCGGATAGGCGGCCGGGCCCGGTGCACGGGTGGACTCACGAACCGGGTCAGGCCTTGACCGGAGCAGCCCTAAGTGTCGTTTGCCCGGTGCCGTCGGTGTCCTGGCCGTCTGTCCGCGATGCGGACAACTTGTTTTTTGGAATGGAGTTAGGCAATACGTCGTCCAAGATCCACGGCCGCGGCCTTCGGAGGTGGCTGGCTGTCACGCTGCTTGAATTCATCAACGATTGAGCATGTCCTACACCGTCTTAGCCAGACGTTACCGTTCGACGAACTTCGACCAAGTGGTCGGTCAGGAACCTATTGCCCACACGCTCAAGAACGCTATCGCGTGCGATCGGGTCGCCCACGCATATTTGTTCACAGGCACCCGAGGTGTGGGCAAGACTTCCATGGCCCGGATCCTCGCTAGCGCCCTGAATGCCCCTGACTCTAGCCCCGGATGCCCAAAGCTGCCGGGCCATGATCCATACCCGCCTGTCGACGCTCAGCAGCGTATGGCCGATGCCATCATGCGAGGCGACGATCTGAACGTGATTGAGATCGACGGCGCCTCCAATCGTTCTGTCGAAGAGGCACGGCAACTGATCGCAAACGCCGGGTTGGCGCCCACGGGCAACGCGCGGTTTAAGATCTACATTATCGACGAAGTCCACATGCTCACACGTGAGGCTTTTAACGCCTTGCTCAAGACCATGGAAGAACCCCCGCCACATGTCAAGTTCATCTTGTGCACCACTGAAGCACACAAGGTGCCGGCGACCATTCAATCCCGGTGCCAACGGTTTGACTTCCGCCATATCCCCACGGCGGCGATCGCCGGGCACATCACCAAGGTCCTCGAAGAAGAAAAGATCAACGCTCAGAAATCGGTGGTTTGGCAGGTCGCCAGGCTGGGCAATGGTTCGATGCGTGACGCCCTTAGTCTTCTGGATCGTTTGATTGCCGCGGCGATCAACGCCGACGACCGGAATACCGATCCTCCGCCTGAAGGTCAGCTGACCACCACCACGCTCGAACAGATTTTGGGGCTGCCAGACCAAGAGCGCATCGGCGCTTTGGTCGATGCTCTGGCTCAGGGCAACATCGCCAAGGCCCTCGAGCAATCGGCGGCGTTGTTAGACGGGGGGATCGCCCAGGATCAACTGATCGACGTATTGATCGAGTATCTGCGGCAACTGATGCTGATCGCCGCGTGTGGACCAGACACCGAACTGATCGATCTTTCTGATGATGTGCGTGCCGCGGCGACCGAACGGAGCAAAGCATTTGACACCGCAGGCCTGGTCTACATGATCGCGTTGTGTGAGAATCTGCAGCGGTCTGGTAAGCACAGCACCCACCCACGTGCTTTGCTCGACGCGGCGATTGTCCGCCTGGCGCTGGCTGAGAAGATGGCCGACATCACCACTCTGTTGGAATTCAGTGCTCCTAGAACAAGCACTCAAGGCACGCCTGTCGTGCCGGAGCATAAAAAAAAAACCGCCAGCCGGGTGGTCGCTGAATCGACGAAGCCCCGGGGCCCAGAGAACGATCTGACGCAGGTGTGGACGGCCCTCTTGGCTTCGATTAACGATAAACCGGCCATGTCTTGGGCCCGCCACCTAGCGCTGGTGGGTATGGATCAAACCACCGCTTACATCGCCGCGCGGCCCGGCCATCGTGAACTGACCGGTTTTGTCGACGCCCGCCGACGCCAACAGCTGGCTCTACTGATCGAGCCCGTCATCGGCAGAGCGATGCATGTAGAGCTGGACGCGACCCCACAGGCTGACCCGCTTTTGTCCCCTACCCCGTCTGGCTCCGGCGATCAACGCGGCGACACAACCGCCCCCTCGCAGCGGTCTGGCCAGACCATCCGCTCTGAAGTGATGGGCCTACCTTTGATCAAACAAGTTCTTGAACTTTTTGACGCTACACTCACGGATGTACATCGCTCACCATCGCAAGCTTCGCCGCCACATGAGCAGGGGTCACCGCTTATCAACGAACCCGATGACCATCCATCTAACGCCGTAACGGACGATTAGCCATGTTTGACAATATTAAAAATATCGCCAGTGTATTGGGCCAAGCCAAAGAGATGAAGGAAAAAATGCAACAGCTCCAAGAGGAGCTCGGCCAAAAGACGGTCCAAGCCGATGCTGGCGCCGGTGCGGTGACCGTGGTTGCCAACGGCCGGCTTGAGATCGTCAGTGTGCGCATCGACCCGCCTCTGGTAGCGACACTGGCAGGTCCGGGCACCGAGGCCGATCGGCAAATGATCGAAGATCTTATCACTGCCGCGACCAATGCCGCGTTGACCAAATCACGTCAGCTGGTCCAACAGGAGATGTCCCGTGTGGCGGGTGGCTTGAATATCCCCGGTCTCACAGACTAGCTCAATTGCTTCTGGAATAAGGATCCGATGTGTATCAGGCTCATGGCAGGTACCTGGTACGTGTCTTTGGTGCTATCCGTAATGGTCACCGTTTTGACCGCGCCGGCGGTATCACACAGGTTTGATCACGTTGGCCGTCACCCATCGCCTGTCACGGGCAGGGTTGCGACGAGCGGATGCCAGCGTGCGCTGCAGACCAAAGAAGTCATACGCGATCTGTGCCCCGAGAGCCCACTTGCTGTCAGGCTTACACCGTCTGATGCGGCGGTGGCTCTTCGGGTTGATCGTGATCCTCGGTGGATGTTCTGTGCTGAGCGGTCGCCCGACGACGACCTGTGCGAGAGCGTTTCGCGTCCTTGGATGGCTTGGGAAGATTCGACAGTGGTTTGTCGCTGGACAACCGCTGCTGTAACTTGCGGAGAGCTTCGATCTCGATCTGTCGAACGCGTTCCCGCGTCAACCCGATCTGGTGACCGATCTCTTTCAGTGTCAGTGGTTCATGGCCATCAAGCCCGTACCGCATACGTAAGATCGTTGCTTCACGCTGATCTATCGCGTCAAGCAGCTTACGAATGGTCATCAGATCATCTAACTCAAGCACCTGCTGCTCAGGCCCAAGGGTTTTCTGATCACTGAACATCTCAGACAGCACGGGTCCGTCATTTTCGATCGCCGAGCTATGAGCCGGCCGTTGAAAGGCACTGACGGCTTTACGGATAATGCGCACCTTCTTAGGCGGAAGCTGCATGACCTCGGCCAACTCGAGTATCGACGGCGATCGCCCCAGTTGCTCTTCCAACTCCTGGCTGGCTTTTTTCCATTTAGCGATGAGCTCCACCATATAGGCGGGGATGTGGATCGGTTGAACAGCGTTGATCAACGCGCGTTTGATCGCCTGCTTGATCCACCAGGATGCGTAGGTGCTAAATCGTGCGCCCTGATCAGGATCGAATGCCTCCACCGCACGGAGCAGTCCCAGGTTTCCCTCTTCGATCAGATCGATCAGCGGCAAACCGCGATTCCCAAACCGCTTGGCCACACTGACGACCAAACGCAGATTTGCCCTGATCATCTGATCGCGGGCAGCGGGGCAGTTTTCGTGAATGATCTGCCAGCATAGCTCTCGTTCTTGCTCTGACGTGAGCAACGCGGCCTCGTCAATTTGCCGTAGATACAGCTCCAGGCCGTCTTTCACCGACGATTCACGAGCCATTTCCCCTGCACTTTCCTAGAGTGCACCGGCATCACGATGTCCGGGCGCAGCAATCTCCTGGTCTAGCGACTTAGCTATCGTCGGCGGTTTGAACGAAGGGCTTAAGAGAAACGAAAGGCTTAAGAAAAAGGGCCGGCATGCCGCAACCAAACCAGGCGTATCAGCCAAGACGACCTGATTCGTAAGCGTCCCAGGCTACTGCAGCAGCGCCAATGAAGCCCGCATCGTACCCCAGCCTGGCCTGTACAATCTGAACCCTGCTTGGCGACATTTTCCAGTCGTGCACCGAGAACGCGGTGCGGATGCGGTCTAACAGGTACGGCCCCGCCTGGATCATGCCACCGGCAAACACGATCATCTGAGGGTCCAATAATCGACACAGGTTCACACAGGCCATCCCTAAGGACGTCGCGGTTTCGTCTACGATACGGCCAGCCAGACCGTCCCCCGCTTTGGCCGCCTCAAACACGTCCTTGGCGGTGACCCTCCGTCCCGGTGTGCGAAGCAGATCATGGAGTACCGACGAGCTGTCGCGTTCTAACGCATCTGTGGCACGCCGGGCGGTGTAGGACGCTGACGTATACACCTCCAAACAACCCCGCTGACCACATCCACATCTTTGCCCTTCCGGCACGACGATCATATGACCAGCTTCGCCACCTTGGCCAAAGCCACCGTGGACAATGTGTCCGTCGACGATCAGTCCGCTACCAATCCCGGTACCCAGCGTCAACGCGACCAGATCACGTATCGAAGGGTCGCCAGCGGCCCCGATCCAATACTCGGCGAACGCCGCCGCGTTTGCGTCGTTCTCCAAAACCGTCGGACAACCCGTTGCCTCAGCAAGCCGATCACGTATCGGAACATTTTTAAACCGCGGTAGATTTGGAGCTGCAGCCAAAAGCCCTTCGTCAAAGTTAATCGGGCCAGGAGAACCGATGCCCACCGCGTTGATCTGTTGCATCTCCAACCCGGCCTGTTTGACGACCAAAAACGCCAGTGAGGCCATCTCGTCGATCACCACATCGGGCCCTTGATCGGCCGGGGTCGCCACAGACTGTTTGAACAAAACATGGCCCTGGTGATCGACCACACCCGATTTGATGCTCGTGCCGCCCAGGTCCAGACCGACGTAATAGGACATCTGAAATCCTCGATCTTGCATTGAAGCATCATGGCTGATGGGGCTGTTTCCCGATAGCCTCAACCGAAGACGCTCATTGGTATTTGACTGGCGTGTCCAATAGGAACATTCTAACCAGACGGGCGTTGGCTCGGGCAGGCACTCACCCGGCATCCTCCTGTAGTCAACAAAGGAATAATTATCAAGGACAACACGTTTTTCCACGGATATCCGTGGGACTCGTTAAGATCATTCGGCTGATTCGGGCATATCCGCAGCACGATCACCGCCCTTACAGCCCGTTGTAGGGAAATCACATGAACACCTTTTCAGCCGTCATCTTGACCTTGCTGGTATTTTGGGCCACCGCGTGCGCTTACCTAAAACGGGACGTTATCCGTGGACTGTTTGGCCCTCCCGCGGTGACCCTCACCGAACACCACACCCAAAAACCCGACGGGGCGAGGTTCGATCACACCCCATTTGACCGGCTACTGGCAAAGTACGTAAGCCTCGAGGGTCAAGTCGACTACCAGAAACTGGCCACTGAGGCCCATGCGCTCGATGCGTACATCGCATCGGTGGCCCAATGCCCGTTCGATCAATTGGGACGCGACGAAAAACTCGCCCTACTCATCAACGCTTATAATGCGTTCACCCTCCGGCTAATCCTCGACCACAATCCCATCCGATCGATCAAGGACATTCCAGCTCAAAAACGATGGGACCACGTGCGGTGGCGTATCGGAGCCAACATGTGGAGCCTCAACCAGATCGAACACAAGCAAATCCGTCCTCATTTCAAAGAACCCCGTGTCCACTTCGCTCTGGTCTGTGCCGCGGTAGGCTGTCCACCGTTGCGAAATGAAGCTTATCGGGCCGATCAGTTAGACGCACAGCTGGAAGACCAAACCCAAGCGGTACACCAACGCTCCCGTTGGTTTCAGTATGACAAGCATGCCAACCGCGTGAAGCTGACGCCTCTCTACCGCTGGTACAGCGGCGATTTTGAGCAGATCGCAGGATCGGTACTAAACTTTGCGGCTCGCTATCACCGGCCACTGGCTCAAGCGATCGAGAACGGACAGCAACCAGAAATTCAATGGCTGGACTACGACTGGTCACTGAATTCCCAGAACCACCGTCGTTAAACCAGACCCGCCGCCGCGTCCGGATCAGACAGGGATACACCCATCCGTTGCGTGGAGATATCTACGCACGTCCGTTCCGGCCACCTGTATGACGGTGACGACCGTGACGGTTATATTCACTTGGAAACTGGCGCGAAAACGATGGGTGTGTGGTTGGTCTAACAGGCCACCGTTCGGGCGTGTGAGAATCAACCAAACCACAACGCGTGTCTCTGATCACCCGGCGCCGAGATGTCGTCCACTATGGGCGTGCCAAGATCAGCCGTCGTGGTTGGTCGATGGTCAGCCGATTCAACGTAGAAACACCGAACTCTTCGACCACCAACTGCATCCCGTCAAGCCGACTATCCAAGGCGCTTGGGCGGTGCATGTCCAGGGCCATAAACTGATAGCGTCCTTCGCCTAGCAAACGCCGAACCCACCGATCTGGTTCGTAACCATCCTCGCCGGTCATGCAGCGCAAGTTGCCTTGAAGCCATACCCCCATGTCCGCGATCTGGTTGAGCTGCTTATCGAGCACCTTGGTACAGGCCAGCCGCTCGGGGTGAGCAAGAATGGGCCGGTAGCCCTGGCCCAATAGCCATTCAAACACACGCGTCGCCCACTTGGGCCATTTCAACTGCCAAAAATCGACCAGCACACAGCCCGAACCGGCCAACACAGGAACCTCGTGATCTTTCAGCCAATCAATCACACCGTCATAAATACGCAGTTCACCCCCCGGCCAGATATGGTACACCATACCGTCGGCGCGCAGCCTCTCGGCCAGAGCAGCGACCTGACCGCGGATGAGATCCATATGGTTACACCGCGGGTCTTGAGGGTACACGTGAGGTGTGCAGATCGACCCGACAAACCCTGCGGCCTTTAATCTGCGAACACAGTCCAGTGATTCTTCAATATCGATACACCCATCGTCTACCGCTGGCAATAAATGGCTATGGATATCAATTCGCCCGTGTGGGAGCGGATCGGGGGGCACATCATTTTGTGGTGAACGTTCCATGATCGGGGATGAGATATGACCTATGGATCATTGATCACTTCTTCGAGCATCCTTTTAGAGCATCTGTCGGTGCGCCCAACAGCGTCAATCGCAACAGCCCAATGGCACATCGAGCTGCACGCTCTCGCACCACGTCACGCACGCCTTGAAAATGACACATGAATGCGTGGGTGTTCCCAACACGGGTCGGATCACTAGCGCGAACACCAAGACCGATCCACACCATGCCAACCGGTTTGTCGATCGTCCCACCTGTCGGCCCTGCCACACCGGTCACGGCCATGCTCAAGTCCGCGCCGCTACGCTGGATCGAACCTAAGGCCATCGCACGGACAACCGACTCACTGACCGCGCCATGCTGACGAAGTGTCCTTTCGGACACACCCAGCTGCTGAACCTTCATGGCGTTGGAATATACGATCCACCCCCCCAAATACACCTCGCTGGCACCCGGTACGTCTGTCACCTTCTTACCCACCAAACCGCCTGTACAGCTTTCGGCCGTCGTGAGGGTCTGTTTGTGCTGGGCCAATAACCCCATCAGCGCCCCAGATAAACTCTGGGCGTCGCGTCCGTATGCGAACGGTCCTAACCGGTCCTCGATCTGAGCGGCTAGATCGCCCAGCATCCCTTCCACCCGTGCCTGTTTAGGATCCGTATTTCGAAGATGGACCGCGACAACGTCGCCGTGGGACCTAACTTCAACGTGGGGCTGTTCCGCCAAATCCCCAATCCGCTGACGGACCTGCGCTGGTTCTAAACCGAATGTGTGGATGGTCAACCCGCTGTCTGATCCTACCATTGAACGCCCATTGTAACGGAGCGCTAGAATCGCGCCCCCGACTGGAGAAGACCTCGCACCCTTCGTCACCGATCTGGATGGTGTTCGAAGTGTTTGGGTCAGCAGGCCGGTTTGCTCCTATATTAGATATCAGGAAGTGATCACACCCCAAGGACACGCCGTGCCAAACGCCCCGCGACAACAAAAACCAACCGGCCCAACAAATACCGCATTGATTCGTCGGCTATTGGGTTTGGCCTGGCGTTACCGGTGGGGATGCCTCCGAGTCTTGACTTACCAGGCCTTGGTGGTCGCGGCCACCGTCGGCGTGCTTGGCCTGACCGGCCTGGGACTGGCCGTGATCCGAAAAGGAGTCCAGCCCAGTGCCAGCCCAGCCCAATGGCCGCTGGGGCTGTCACCCCCCGCCTCCTGGTCACCTATGGCGGTCGCCTCACTGACCGGTGGTTTGATCGTGTTAACCGCGCTATTGCAAGCGGCACTCCAGTACAAAGCCGCGATTGAACAAGCAACGCTGGTTCAACAGATCATTGTGGGCCTACGGGCACAAGTCTACGACAAGATCCAACGGCTAAGCTTTACGTTCTTCGATACGCATGAAAGCGGAACCATTATCAACCGCGTGACCACCGACGTGCAGTCGGTGCGTTTGTTTGTCGACGGCGTGATGATTCAGATGACCGTGTTGCTGCTGTCTCTGGCATTTTATTTTATCTACATGCTCCGTCTCAACCCGATGCTGACTTTGGCTTGCCTGGCCACGACACCGATCATGGCTGGCACGGCGATCGCGTTTTCACGCACGGTTCGACCGGCGTTTAGCGCCAGCCGACGCCTTGTCGATCAGCTCGTCCTGATCTTGTCCGAATATGTACAGGGTGTCCGCGTAATCAAAGGGTTTTCACGGGAAATGGGGCAGATCGAAAAGTTTAGGACTGCCAACGGACGATTCAAGGACCAGCAAAACCGCATTATTAACATGGTCACATGTTTTGTTCCGGCGATCGAGCTGTTGACGATGGCCAACTTGGCCGTGCTTCTGATCTGTGGCGGCTACCTGGTCGGTCAGGGTCGACTGGCGGTTGATCAGGGACTGGTTGTCTTTGCCGGCCTCCTGCAGCAGTTCTCTTCACGGATCAGCGACGTGGCTCGCATTACCGGGATCATTCAACGCAGCCTGG
This sequence comes from Phycisphaeraceae bacterium, assembly GCA_965222495.1. Taxonomy (GTDB): domain Bacteria; phylum Planctomycetota; class Phycisphaerae; order Phycisphaerales; family Phycisphaeraceae; genus CBDCUA01. The sequence goes on from CBDCUA010000006.1 coordinate 1,542,418, forward strand.
TCGGCGCCCAACGGGTGTTTGAAGTGCTCGATACGCCGATCCAGATCAACAGCCGTCCAAGCGCCAGACGCCTCGAACGCGCTACTGGTTCCATCGATTTTCAGCACGTTGATTTTAGCTACCGGCATCGCGTACCTGTCCTTAGAGACATCAATTTGCACGTGCCCCCAGGCACTTGCACGGCGATCTTGGGCGCTACAGGATCAGGAAAAAGCTCTCTGCTGAGCCTGATCCCTCGTTTCTACGATCCCGCTGCTGGCCGCGTCCTTGTCGATGGGATCGATGTTCGCGATCTGGACCTGAACGATTTGCGACGTCAGATCGGCATCGTGTTTCAAGAGACATTCCTTTTTAGCAACACCATAGCGGCCAATATCGCCTTCGGGCATCCCGAGGCAAACATTTCACAAATCGTCAACGCCGCTCAAACCGCCGGAGCTGACGAGTTTATATCCCACCTGCCTAACGGATACGAGACCGTCATCGGTGAAAACGGAGTCGATCTTTCTGGCGGCCAACGCCAGCGGCTGGCGATCGCCAGGGCGGTGCTACTAGAGCCTTCGATCTTGCTTTTAGACGATCCAACCGCTGCGATCGACGCACAGACCGAACAACAGATCCTGTCAGCCCTGGATCGAGTGACCGCCGGCCGGACGACTTTGGTTGTCGCCCATCGGCTTAGCACCTTGCGTCGAGCTGATCGCGTGATCGTGCTCGAGCAAGGCCGCGTAGTCCAAATCGGCCGTCATGACGAACTGATGGCCAGCGACGGTCACTATCGCGATGTCGTGCGACACCAGGTCACCGATGCGAACAGCAAACGGTTATTGGGCATCACTCATCCAAATGCCCCTTCGCGCGAGCCGATGGGAGGTGGACAATGACGGTGTCGGATGTGAAGACACTCACCCAGCGTGGTGGCGACGACCGCGAGGCCACACAGCGACCACTGAATCTGGCGCTGTTGACGCGGCTGTGGCGATACACCCGACCTTACGCCATGCGTCGAAACATCCTTTTGGTGCTGGTGGTGGTCCGCTCGCTGCAGCTGCCAGCGATCATAGCGGTGTTTGGCGCGGTCATTGACGGACCAATTACCGAGGGGGCTTGGTCAGAAACGCTGCGACTGACCGTTCTTTTCATGACCTTGGTCCTGTCGATGGTCATTGTGCTTCACTTCCGCATGCGCCTGGCCATGCAGCTGGGTGAAGCCGTGATCCACGATCTGCGTAACGACATTTTTGCACACCTCCAAAGGCTCAGCGTCCGTTACTTTGATAAGACCAAGGTCGGACGGGTTATCGCGAGGATCACGTCTGACGCCGAAGCGGTTCGCAGGGGTGTTGAGGACGTGCTGTTTGTCACCATGGTCCGCGTGGGCCAGATGGCCGGAGCGGCCGCATTCATGGTGTGGGCCAACCCGTGGCTGTTCCTGTTGATCTTAGCGCTGGTGCCCGGCACCGTGGCAATGGTCCGACACTTTCGCGTCACACTCAGCACAGCCCGACGAACGGTGCAGGAATCGTTCAGCTGGCTGACCGCCACGCTGGCCGAATCGGTCGGTGGCATTCGTGTCACGCAAGGGTTTACACGTCAAAACGTCAACGCCAAGATCTTCGAACAGTTGGTTAGCGATCACGCTGACAACCATGTCACCGCCGATCGTCGAGCCGGGTTGTTTCAGAGTCTGTTAGAGTTGCAGCAGCAGCTGTTCTACGGTGCGCTGATCTTCACAGGTGGATATTTGGTATTGGAAGCCGGTTCATCCGTCGGCGATCTGATCCGGTATTTTTTCTTAGCCAACCTCTTTTTTAGTCCCATCGCCATGATTGGCCGGCAGTACAACCAGGCATTAACTTCCATGGCCGGTGCCGAACGGGTCTTCGAGTTGCTCGATTCCCGGCCACACTTTGAAGAACCAGGCCCCGATCGTGCCGTTACCGTGGATGACATAAACGGTGGCGTTGAGTTTCGAGACGTGGGTTTTGAATACGAACCTCGCGCCCCGGTGTTGCGTGGTGTCAGTTTCACCGCTTACCCCGGACAAACCATAGCGTTGGTGGGCCATACCGGTGGGGGCAAGAGCACGATCATCAGTCTCGTCGCGAAGTTTTACCTGCCCACCAGCGGTCAGATCTTGATCGACCAGCACGAGATCCATCAAATCGACGGAGCAACCTTGCGCCGGAAGCTGGGTATTGTTTTACAAGAAAATTTTCTTTTTACGGGGACAGTTACGGACAATATCCGATTGGGCCGGCCGTCTGCAAGCGACGAGCAGGTGGCGGCGGCGGCGGACCGATTGGGCTGTTTGGACATGATCGAACGGCTGCCGGATGGGTTCGCCACCCAAGTCGGTGAGCGGGGCGCAAGGCTGTCACTGGGCCAGAGACAGATCATCTGTTTTGCCCGGGCGATGCTAGCCGATCCTCGTATTCTCATCCTAGATGAAGCCACCAGCGCGGTCGATACGGTGACCGAGAGCCGCATTCAGGGGGCGTTGATGAGGCTGCTGGTTGGTCGAACGAGCTTCGTGGTGGCTCACCGTTTGAGTACGATCCGTCACGCAGACCAAGTCCTGGTGGTCGATCAAGGAACAATCGCCGAGCACGGTCGACATCATGAACTATTGATCCGTCAAGGCCTTTACGCAGATCTGTACCGTCAATTCATCCGATCCCATGAGGCGTAACCCAATCCCGATGAACTCGAAGCACGAACTGCGAAAAAAAATGAAAGCCATGCGGCGGGCCTTGAGACGCGCCGACGTTGTTAGATGGTCTGGCGAGATCTGTTGCCGACTGAGCGGTTTGGACGTGTTTCGACACTGTCAGCAGGTGTTTGTTTATGTTTCCATTGACAACGAAGTTCGAACGCATGACCTGATCCAACAACTGCTTGATGACGGTAAGACAGTCGCGGTGCCCAGAATCGTCGATGACCGGCGGATCGAGCCAGTACGGATCTCCAACTGGGATGAACTGGCGCCAGACGATTGGGGGATCCTGACCTCAACGCATGGTCGGCGCTACGAAGGATCGCTAGATATATGTATCACCCCAGGCCTGGCATTCACCGTCGACGGACATCGGTTGGGATACGGCCGTGGGTACTATGACCGGTTTCTGAACGATCGTCAGAGCCTTGTGACGATCGGTTTGGCCTTAGAGTGTCAGATCGCAGGTCAAATCCCCACCACCCAACACGATCAGCCAGTGGATATCATTGTGACGCAAGACCGTACGATCGTCGTACGGTAGCACGACCCGCGTACGCCAACCGCCCGAAAATAGCATGTGTCGCGTATTTTTCAGACGCAATTAAATCGCCACAAGTCTTTATTTAAAAGGCATTAATGCCTGAAATGCGGCGTGCAAGAATGGTTCTGGGTGAAGATGAGGTGGCGGGGATAGACCGGAGATACTTTGGGGCTACTGTTCGACAATACTACAGCTTCACCGCGTCGTGTTTGGCCAGTCGCTTGGAAAACGACCACGCGTAACCAACGTCGTTGAACAGTCGGTCGCGGCAACGGTGTGAGCATGTACGTCCAATCACAGGCTTTCCGGCACTGGATTTAACGAGATTTTGGCACACGGGCGGATATCGCCACGGCTATTTAAGGCCTCTTCGGCGCGCGTCAGAAATATCCAACGCGTATAATTTCTAAGATGAACACAACCACAACCCTTCTCGACGGCAAGACGATCGCTCAACAGGTGCTGGATCGCTGCGCCGAGCGTGTACAAAAAATCGTATGTCGGTCGGGTAGTTCGCCCTGTTTAGCAACGGTCCTGGTGGGACATGACCCCGCGTCAGTCACCTACGTACGGATGAAGCAGCGGCGTTGCGAATCGGTGGGAATGCTCTCGATGAAAGTAGAGTTGCCGTCGACGACCACCACTGAACAGTTGGTCGAAAAAATCGCCCACTTAAGCCAAGACGCCGCGGTCAACGGTATCTTGCTGCAGCACCCCGTGCCCAATCAGATCGATGAACGAGCTGCCTTTGAAGCGATCCGGCCGGCCAAGGACGTCGATGGTGTCACTATGCACAGCTTCGGCACGACGGCGTTCGGACTTCCGGGCTTTGGCGCATGTACGCCCGTGGGCATCATGCGACTGCTGGAAGCCTATCGGGTACCTATCGCCGGCGCACACGCGGTGGTGATTGGGCGTAGCCCTATTTTAGGTAAACCCATGGCGATGCTTCTGCTGGCGGCCAACGCGACGGTGACAATCTGTCACTCCAAGACCAATAACTTGGCCGGGATTGTTCGCCAGGGTGACATTGTGGTGGCGGCGGTCGGTCGGGCCAGGTTTGTGCAAGGTGAATGGATCAAGCCCGGTGCGGTCGTCGTCGACGCTGGCTACAACGAAGGCAATGTGGGTGATGTCGACTTTGAAACCGCGGCCCAGCACGCTTCGATGATCACGCCTGTGCCCGGGGGTGTAGGACCAATGACCATCGCCACGCTCATAGACCAGACGTCGATCGCCGCGGCACATCAGCACGGTTTGTCGTTGAAGGGGTAGAAAACGTTATGCAATGGATCGGCACGCCGACATACGATATCCAGCGCCCAACGGGACGGTGTGCCATCACCGGTCAACCCCTTGACCCTGGTCAACAGTACATGGCCGTGTTGATTGAAGCTGACAACCAGAGCTCTCACGAATCCGTGGCAGGCGGCGTCACCGCTGAAACTTCGAACACCCCCGACGGTCATCCGGCCATTGGGCTAAGACGCATCGACATCTCACTGCACGCCTGGGACCAAGGGCACCGCCCCGACCGTCTGTTCTGTCACTGGCGATCGACGGTGCCACAGCCCAATGAAAAAAAGAAAACGTTTGTCGACGACAGCGTGTTGATGGATCTGATACACCGCTTGGACCGCAGCGACCAACCGGAACGGCTATCGTTCCGCTTTGTGTTGGCACTGCTGCTGATGCGAAAAAAATTGTTACGTTATGACACCTGTGAAAAGCGCACTGACGAGAACGGCTGCACGCTAGAGTGGTGGCGGATGACCCCTAAGGGTGGCGACGAATCGATTGACGTGCTTAACCCCCAACTCAACGACGAACAGATCCAGCAGGTCACTGCTCAACTTGGTCAAATTCTCGAATCTGATATCTAGCGGATCGCCGATCATCTCCGCAAGATGATTACCATGAACATGGTGACACACGGTTCTGGGTACCGATGGGCGTTCTCGGTTTGCGTGGTCGTGCTGACGGCTGGCTGCCAGACGCCGTCGCAAGCGATCGCCCCGCGGCCGCCACACTTGCCGACCTATGACCAGCTGGTCTCGCGTTATAACCACAACCTCCATCGGATCGATCGACTGTGGGCTCGGTCGGTCGTTGAGCTCAGATGGCGCGACTCGAAAGGCACACACTACGAACAGGGCGACGGTAACCTCCTGTTGGTATTACCCGATCGGGTCGCGCTATCAGTCGGCAAGCTGGGCCACACAGTGATGTGGTCGGGCTGCGACCGCCAGCGATTTTGGCTGTTTGATCTACGGCCAAATCAAGAACGATTGTTGTTTGTCGGGCGTCATGCCCGCACCGATCGATCTCGGCTACCGCTGCCAGTCCAACCCCATCAGCTGTCAGCTTTGTTAGGACTCCGGCCGCTACAGCACGCACCCCCGCCACAGCCGGTCGTGATCTGGGACAACGGCCGTTATGTGATGAACACACCGGACCGACAGCAGCGCATCTGGATCGATCCCCAGACCGCTCGACCTACACAGATCGAACTGGTCAGCAACGACGGTCGTCACCGTGTCACCTGCCGGCTGTCCCGCTGGGCACCGATGACTCTGGATGGCGTTGCGCCGGGTGCGTTTCCGTGGATCGCCACACGCATAGAGATGGTACTCAGTGGCGACCAAGAAGAAGGGACGCTGACCTTGTTCTTGTCAGACCCGTCTGACGGTCGTATTGAAAACCGGATCCGAGACGACGTATTTAAGCTTGATGTGTTGACCAATATCTTTCAACCGGGCAGGGTGATCGATCTGGACGAGCCCAGCGTGTCTGCGCCACATCGGTAGCCATGTTTGGATACCTAAATCACATGATGTGTACATTCCGAATTTCCGAGACCACCCGATCGTCTGTCTAAGGCGATCGAGATACCACGCCATCGAGCAACAACGGGGGTCGAACCCATGAACGCGACAAGCAAAGTTCCGTCTTACTTGGCCGGTAGAAACGCCTTGATCGCAACCGGTGGTTATCGCCACGCCAGGGGTTCGAGCCGGTGGTGGTGGGTGCATATCATGGCCCTTGTTGTTTCATGGCCTCAGGGGGTTTACGCTCAAAAAATCTCCAAGGACCAGATACGGCCCGGTGCCAGCATGGTCTTGAATCTTCCCGAGCTTGGCATATCCACAAGCTCCAACGGTCTGGAACCGGTCCAGATGCGGTTCATTCTCCCTGACAACTATAAACCCGCCCAATCACACCCCGTATTGGTTCATCTGGAGGGTGGACCCGGCGGCACGCTTCAAGTTGATCTGTGGCTTGATGTCATCGAAAGAAAAAACTTCATCCTGCTGGCGGTGGACTACACGAACCCCGGCTGGGCCAGCGGATACCGAAACGCTATTGTGGCCGTCAAGAAACTACAGAAGATCACAAAAATCGACACGCGTAGTGTCGTGTTGGCAGGTTTATCCAGTGGTGCCTATAGCCTGACCGCTCTGATGAACCCCGGCTTCCGGTCACGGTGCGCCAAGACCTATCCTGAGTACCGCAAGCCGCTCCATCAGGCGTTTTGCGCATTTGTTGCGATCATTGGCGGCCAGGCATGCCCGCCGAACGAACTGGGACGCCGCCCGATGTTGATCGTCGGCGGTGATCAGGATCTAGAAATGATGCCCAGCGGTCGGATTCGGTTTGAGCTACAGAAAGAGGTCTTTGCGACGCTCAAGCAAGCCGGCTGCGATGTGCAGTTGATTGTTCAACCCGGTGTAGGACACGAGTGGTCCAGCCAGACCTATCCCGACGTACGCCAATGGCTCTACCAAAAGACGCCGGCCTTTGGCAAGATCCGCAAGCTGGTGCGACGACTGGAAAAAGCGTCCTCTCCAAACGCGAAAACGCGAATCTACAAACAAATCGCATCTTCTTGGTTCGATATCGAAGCCGTGCGGCAGGCGCGGAAAACCCTGGCGCTAGAAGGACCGTAGGATACGGCCCTCAAGTGTCAACATTTCAGCGATTCACCATCAGCTTCGCCTGAAACGTAGACGGCTTCACTATCGACCATCCCTTTTTTGTTGCATGCCCAAGCAGAAAATCCTCATCCCTCGAATCGTGATCCGCTACCCATTCGTCGACCTGACTAGACTTTCCTGACGTGGCGCAAAACACCAGCGAGCTGGCAATTTTCACGAATCAAATCATGGTGGACAGAAATACAGCACTAGGTCTTAACCTCCAAACACGACGTAGTCATGCGGATCTGACCCCATCGCCATAGAACATACATCTAATGTTTGAACCCCGACGATGCACCGGTGGTTGAGGTCGGGGCCGCGGACGACGACATCGTTGACGGTCGATCTGGCACATGATTTCACGACCTATGTAAGACTCCAACAGGTTTCTAGAAAGCGTTCAAGCCCCCACGGTTTCAAATTTCCGACGCACTTGTATGCCAATGACAGGGTTGGCTCTCATCGCTTTTCTGACGCCATTACAACCCTGGCGTGGACTATGTAGGTTACGGACAAGGAATCCGATTAAACGATGGATCGATCTGCTTCGGCGTCTCAAAACATCGCGGAATCTGGACATTAAACACAGAATCAACGAATCTTTTTTCTAACCAGCCACGAGTTTTGTCCAATCCCTCTGTTATCCCATTCGCAAAAATACGCCGAATTTTGCGCGCTGCCATAAAAATTTTTTACTTTCTGTACGCATTCACCTAGTGCTTTCTTCTACTGCGTCGCTGACGATACAAGCGATTGTGGACGCGAATCGGGCATGCGGCGCGATCACCTGAATTTGATGATGCCCAGGGATAGGGTTGCTGGTCGGACACAGGACAAATACCCAGACGGCAGGCAACGCAGACGCCGATTTAGCATTTACCCGTGAAGCCGAGAACGCAGTTCCATAAAATGTCCATCGTGATGTTCGAAAATTTGTAGATTTATGCGACTCAAAACGGCGTGAGCGATTGATGGTAAACCTGTCTAATCGTATATTTAGAAGCCATCTGTGAAGATATGAGCCTATTGCGTTTTGGTGGAGGGCCACAGCGAAAATGACGATAGGTGTCATCTCCCTTGCTAGGGATTAACACAAGTGTTCACCGTCCTGTTTTTGAGCATATGGACATAGATTCGGTACGAACATCCGGCGATTGACGTCACCACATGGCGAACTGAGCCCTCCCACACAAATCCAATCGAACCCTATTCGCTCGTACGACGTAGAACACCAAGACCCGTTGGGTCTGCTGGAGAGGATTGTGCCCGAATGACTGATGGATATCTGATCGATATGGACGGTGTGATTTACCATGGCAACCGGCTGATCCCCGGCGCCGATCGGTTTATCCGTCTGCTGCGTGAACGGGAGATCCCCTACCTGTTTTTGACCAATAACAGCCAGCGAACCCGCCGCGACGTCGCCACAAAACTGCTACGCATGGGCATCGACACCGACCAGGAACACATCTTTACCTGTGCGACGGCAACGGGGCGGTTCTTGGCACGGCGGGATCCAGAAGGTACCGCGTTTGTCATCGGCGAAGGCGGCCTGCTCAATGCCCTGCACTCCAACCAATATGCGATCGTCGATCACGACCCGGACTACGTGGTGGTGGGTGAGGGCCGGACCGTCAATTTTGAGATGGTGGAAAAGGCGGTCAGGATGATCAAAGCTGGCGCCAAACTCATCGCCACCAATATGGACCCCAACTGTCCTACCGATCACGGCTTGCGTCCTGGCTGCGGGGCGATTGTGGCCATGCTAGAAAAAGCCACTGGCACAAAAGCGTTTTCCGTGGGTAAACCCAGCCCGGTCATGATGAGAATGGCTCGGAAGCAGATGGACCTGCGTACTGACGAAGTCACGGTCGTGGGAGACACGATGGAGACGGACATCCTTGGGGGCGTTCAGATGGGGTACCGAACTGTGCTGGTTCTATCCGGGAGCACTTGCCGCGAAGACTTGGCCCAGTATGCCTACAAGCCAGATGTCATTGTCGACAGTGTGGCCGACCTTTGTGACGAGGTCGAATCGATCGATAAACCGGCCATGGCCTGCATCTGACCAATGGGGAATCTGAAAAAACCCCTCAAAATATCTATCACATGGATCAGAATTGAACGTAAGCGAGGGTTACAACCGAATCTTCGCTCGTCAATCTGAACACGCACTGCAGGGCGATCAAACGCGAGCTACCCTCTGCCAGTGCTCATAGATGATCCGCAAGAAGTTATCAAGATTGGCTTGATCGAATCCTTAAAAATCACCCGATCACACATCCAGGTTTTTCACCTCCAAAGCGTGCTCTTCGATGTACTTGCGACGGGGCTCGACCACCTCACCCATTAAGAGGCTAAACAGCTTCTCCGCCTGACCAGCGGTGTCCCATGTCACACGAAGCAGGACACGATTTTCGGGATTCATGGTCGTTTCCCACAGCTGATCGGCATCCATCTCACCCAATCCTTTAAACCGTTTGATATCCATTCCTTGCTTGCTTACTTCGAGAATCAGCGATACGGCTTGGGAAAGGCTAGGGATCGGGGTCACCTGCTCATTGCCCTTGACGCCGATGGAGATCAATGCAAAACGGGTTGGACCAGTCTCTGCACCCGGCGTTTTGACAACCGGTGCTACATAATCGTCGATCGACAGTCCAAGCTCTGTCAGTTGTCCGAATAGTCGCTCAATCTCCTTGACCTCATGCAGCTCTCGACGTATCGCGCGCCATTGGTTCACCTCTGATCGTTCACCGTCAGAGTGGGTTTCCTCGCCGAGGACCTTATCCAATTCAGGATCGGTTTCGTTGAGCTGGTGTTGCTGACAAAAGCGCGATTCGTCCTCCTCAGACCAGAAATAGTGGTCACCCGCCACCGTTCCGGCGTCGTTTGGTACCCGCAAGAGAATGCGCGGCATCCGACCCCGCCCTTGGGGATCTTGCTGTCGTCGTGCCAAAAATTGATCAAAGCCGACACCCCGGCGAGCGAGAATTGTCACCCTATCGTCCAAGTCGCTTAACAGATCAAACATCCGGCGCAAAGACGGACCTTCGATCCGGCCAATCTCGCTACCATGATCGTCCCGCACGACCAGCGCCGCATCAGCCAACGCCACGTCCCTGAGCATCGCACGCAATCTTTTCTCGTTTAGGACATACTGGGTGTTTTTGTTGCGTGTGACCTGAAACAGGGGCGGCTGAGCAATATAAACCCGGTTCTGACGGATCAGCTGAGGCATCTGCCGAAAGAAAAAAGTCAGCAGAAGTGTACGGATGTGCGAACCGTCCACATCGGCGTCGGTCATGATAATGATCTTGCCATATCGGAGCTTGCTAATGTCGAAATCATCGACCCCAATACCGCAATTGAGCGCTTGAATAATCGTCCGGATCTCTTCAAATCCCAAAATCTTGTCAAGGCGGGCTTTTTCAACATTCAGGATCTTACCCTTCAACGGCAGGATAGCCTGTGTCTGGTTGTCACGGCCAGCCTTGGCCGATCCACCGGCCGAATCTCCCTCGACCAGATACAACTCTGACCCGTCAACGTCTTTGGTCAGACAGTCGTAAAGCTTTCCAGGTAACCCGCCGCTGTCCAAGGCGCCTTTACGACGGGTCAGCTCCCGGGCTTTACGGGCCGCCTCTCGGGCCGCCGCCGCCGTGATCCCTTTCATACAGATCCGCTTGGCATCCGCGGGGTGTTCTTCAAGCCACGACGATACACGATCACCCACGGCCGAGTTCACAAATGACTCGACGTCGGCGTTGCCCAGTTTGGTTTTGGTCTGGCCTTCAAACTGCGGTTCAAGGACCTTCACCGCCAGGACCACCGTAATCCCTTCGCGTAGATCGTCTCCTGTCGGTACGCTGTCACCCTTAAGGATATTGTTCGCTCGAGCGTAGGCATTGAGCGTGCGGGTCAGCGCGGTCTTGAAGCCCGACACGTGCGTCCCGCCTTCAATGGTACTGATATTGTTAGCGAACGACAGGAGTGTTTCGTTGTACGTATCGTTGTACTGGAGAGCAACCTCGCACACCAAACCCGCTTCCACATTGTCGACACGAAAATAAATCGGCTTGTCGACCAGCACCGTCTTTCCTTCGTTCATCGAGCGGACATACGCCACGATGCCCTCCGGATAACAGAAGGTTTCGGCCTTACCCACACGTTCATCCTCGACGGCGATGCTCAGACCGGGATTGAGATACGCCAGCTCACGCAAACGACCGGCCAGTGTGTCGTAACGAAAATCGGTATCGGGGAATAGATCTGGATCGGGCTTAAAGCCAATCTTGGTACCCGTTTTCGTCCGTTCGCCAATCACGCGCAACGGTTCGGTGACCACCCCCCGTTCAAACGACATGGCGTGAAGCTTCCCGTTCCTGGCAATTTCGACGTCCAACCACTGGCTCAGCGCGTTCACCACGCTCGCCCCCACGCCATGTAGACCGCCGGACACCTTATAGGAATCATGATCAAACTTGCCACCTGCGTGTAGCGTCGTCATTACAATCTCGACGGTGGGCCGGCCGTCGAGCTGCGGGTTGCTGTGTTTGTATGGGCCGACAGGGATACCCGATCCGTCATCGATCACCGACACGGAACCGTCAGCGTTGATCTTGACGCCCACGTTCGAACAACGGCCGGCCATGTGTTCATCGACGGCGTTGTCCACAATCTCGTACACCAGATGGTGTAGCCCGCGGATCGTGGTGTCACCGATATACATCCCCGGACGTTTACGCACCGCCACAAGGCCTTCGAGGACCTTAATATTTTCCTCGGTGTAACTGCCGGTGTCCTGCGTGTCCCGCGTCGTGGAAGATGGGGCGGAAGAGGCTTCTTGCATAGGGTTCTTGCCTGCCCACAGGGTACTGGCTAAACGCGGTTCCAGCCGCTAGCCCGTAGACCCAATCGTCCGTAAAAAAACGCTTGTTCGCACGTCTTCGTATGAACAGAAAATTGTACCAACGCGTGTCGAAAACTACCAGCTCACAAGCGGTCCTCCTGGGCCGTGGTATTCTTCGCTGACCACCACGGACTATCGACATGTCAACCCGCTGGATGAGGTTGGTAACCTGCGGTTTTCACGCTATTGACCCACTCTACCCGCTCAGCAGACACTGACATTTTAGCAGAACGAGGGAGCCGACTGGCCTTGGCAACAGATGCCACCGAGCCACCTGATTCAAGGTGATTCTCCTACCCCCGCATTGGGAACCACGGCGGCGTCCGGGGCAGGGATTGCCGCGTCTGGGTCGGCTGGCTCTGCTGAATCGATCGGATCATCGGGCTGAGACGGTCTGGCACCTGGAGCTTCGGGCAACGAGGGCTGCCCCTCGGCCCTAACCGCTTCGAGCTTGCCATGCAGCCGATCCCCCATCCCTTGAAGCTCACGATCCTCTGCCGCGTCGTGCTTGCTCAGGCCTACCTGCACCCGCTTCCACATGGCCACCGCCGCCTCGTGTTGACCCACCCTATAGAGGGCATCACCCAGATGATCGAGGATGACGGGATAATCACCGCCCGGTGCGGTACTGGCACGCTGCAGCCATGTCACCGCTTCTTGGAACTGTCCCTGCTTATACAACACCCACCCCATAGAATCCAGGTATGCCGCGTTGTTCGGATCCGCGTCCAAGGCCGTCCGGATCATGGCCTGAGCTTGGGCAAGCTTTTCTCCGCGGTCTGCCCAGGCGTACCCCAGCGCATTGTTCGCTAATGCGTGATCGGGTCGGGTCTGGAGCAGATTCACAAGCAGCTCTTGGGCCCGCCGCCACTGACCCTGACGTTCACAATGCATCGCCCAATCAAAGGTCAGATCCGCCGCCTGTTCTGGAAACCGAGCGATCACCTGATCAAACTGCTGGTCGATCTGATCGGCTTGCCCCAATGCGGTCAGCGCCCGCACCAGCAGGCTCATCAGCACACGATGATCCCCTCCGGGCTGGGTCAGCGCGTCAGTGAGCACACCTACTGCCTTCTCGGGCCGATCGAAGTGCAGATACACCGTTGCCAGCGACCGAGACCGATTGGGACCCGGTTCGTCCATGAGCAGGAGCTGTTCGGTCACTTCAAACAGCCGCTGCTTGTGATCGGTCCGCTGGTAATGCCGTCGGGCCAACATCAACAACCCGCGATCCGCCGGCTCAATGGTAAATACATGGTCTAACATCGTTTGAGCGATTTCTTCTTGATCGTTCTGGAATAAAATCTCCATCAACACATCCAGAGATGAATAGTCTCTGGGCTTGTCTTTAAACATGGCCTCTAACAACCGGCGCGCCATTTCGACGATTTTGGGTCGATCCGCGATGCGACGGTAATGTTGCAGCGCCACCGTTAAAAGATGTCGATCAGTCTGCTCTCCCGGCAGGCGCATATCCAGTAGCGCCTCAGCCTCGGCCAGGCGGTCCGTGCGCACCAGCAACGTCAACAGCGGGTCAAGCGGCCGTATATCTTCCGGGTCCTCATCCAACAACGTGCGCAGCAACGGCTCGGCTTGATCATATTCACCGCCAGCCACCCATAGTTTGGCCCGCTCGATGCGAGCCACCCGCTCGTGCGGAATGGTGTTGAACATCTGTCTGACCAATGTCTGGTAACGCTTTTCAGCGTCGGTGACCTGGTTGGAACGGTAGATCCGAATCAAACGATCGTACAACTGCGGAGCCCGTGGGTATGTTTCCAAGGCCTCCTGCAGGGTGGCATGAGCTTGTGAGGCGTCACCGGTTGCCAACTGGAGATTCGCTTTTTCAATCACCAGATCCAGGCTGTTGGCCGGGTGTTGAGCGAGCAACCCATCCAAGAGCGTCACCGCGTCGTTGGTCTGACCCTGGTGAAGTAAAACTTGCAGCCGCAGCTTGACCACCCTCAGATCAGTGCGATCTCCAAGCGCGTCCAGGAGCGGTCCGGCTTGATCGAATTCACCCCGGTCAATCAGGAGCGTGGCCAACTCAATCCGCGGTGCAGCCAAGTGGGGGTCAGCGACAATCGACTGTTCCAGCGATTTGATGGCAACGTCAATCCTGCCGGCGCTGGCCAACGCTTTACCCAAGACAAAGTGCACGATAGGTTGACGACGCTGGGAGGGGGGCATCGCTTGAATCACGTCGACCAAAGCCGCCCCGCCACCGGTGGCTCGGATGAAGATATCCGTGTACTCATCGGCCGCACTGGGAAGAAGGGTCAGAAGGACGACCGTGGTCTGTAACATATCTCCGATTCGATCTTCAGTGGTGGTGTGATCCGATAGCTGGCGTTTGACCATATACTGGTACACCGACCTGTCACCTGGATTGGATTGCATGTGTGCCCCGAGGAACGCGTGAGCCGAATCCAAGTCCAATAGTTCGGCGATCGTTACCGCCAGAGAGGGCCGGTGGTGCCCCCCATCATAAATCTGTCGCAGCATTGAAATCAGACCTCGACGATCCATGTGTTGCTCATTGAGATATCGCACCAGGCCCAGCGACACGGCGTCTGCTCCGGCACGCTGCATATACCGCTGTACGGCCGTCAACGCCTGGTCTTGCTGCCCCAAACGCAGGTGCGACCAGACCAGCCGGCGTACCACGCCCTCAGACAAGTTTTCCGGGTCCAACCCGATCGCCTGCTGATAAGCCCGCAGCGCATCGGCGGGCCGATCAAGGCGATGGTAGGCGTCGCCGATCTCCTGCCAGGTGGCCGCTCGCTGTCGGCCCAACACGAGCAGTTGGCGGGCCATCCCCGTGGTCCGATCCAGGTCCAGGTGCTGCTGTAAGTAAGCGATCAGCTGCGTGACAGCAGCCGCGTCGTATCCCTGGTGGGCCAGGGCGTGCCCTAGGTGGTACTGGATCAACGCCGACAAACCCGGGTCCGTCTCCTGACCAGCCAGACCACTGGCGAAGGCGTATGTGGCGATAGCACCAGGCCACTGCCCCTGCTCACCGAGTAATCGCCCAAGAAGAAATAAGCTTTCAACATGATCCGGGGCCAGCAATACGGCCTTTTCAAGATAGACTTTCCCACGGATCCTGTTGCCCGAACGCATGTATATCTTGCCCAATAACCGCAGAATCGCCGCCGAACGTGGGGATAACTGTGCCGCCGCTTGTAGATATTGGATCGCCTCAAAATTCTGTCCGGTTCGCCACGCCTGTCGACCGGCCCAATAGGCGCGTTGGGCGGCCACGGGCGGATCGGGTTTTTCCGTGACCGGCTCTGTTGCCCCAGCGTCGACAACCCGCTGCTGCCCCCTCGCTGGCAGGTAGGCGGGCCAAGGTAATGCCGCAACAACCTGGTCAAGTGACAGCTGCGCTGGTTCTCGTGCGTCACCCCGGTGCGGGCTCACGGCATCGGCATCCAACCCGCCCATCACAGGCACGTCCACGGGCAAACCGATCACCGGCCGATCTTCGCCGGCCTGCTGCCCCACACCGGCAGTCGGCCCGAGTGGACACCCCAACCCGGCGACAACCACTATCGCCAACCCCACGATCTGGATGATCTTCACGACCATTCGTTGCCGCTCACTGGTAACACGATGATTTGAGACTTTCCGGGCCTGATCCCCCCCAAGGCATGCGGTCCCGCCATCCTATATTAGTGCAGAACCTTATTCAGACTGTAGCTAATAATGCCTGTCGCCCCGGCGCGCACCAACCGTGGCACCAACTCACGCTCTATATCGTCTTCAACAACGACTTCGACCGCCGCCCAACTTTGATCAGCCAACGGGCTTACCGTAGGTGATTTCGCGGCGGGCAACAGGGAAAGAATTTCCTGGAGCTTGGTCAAGGGGGCATTCATTTTCATCCCGACTTTGGTCTTCGCCGCGATGGCGCCATTCAGCAATAGCGCCAAGTCTTCTACCTTGTGCTTCTTGGCCGGATCACGCCACGCTTGATGATTCACGATCAATCGTGTCGTGCTGGTCAGAATCGTGTCCACCACTCGCAAATTGTTAGCGCGCAGGCTTGACCCTGTTTCGGTAATGTCCACAATCGCGTCGACCAACCGTGCTTTGACCTCTGTGGCCCCCCAGCTGAATTCGACCTTCTTGACGGCGATACCCCTTTCGGCAAAGTACGCAGAAGTGGCGTTCACCAACTCGGTGGCGATGATACCGCCGGCCAAATCTTCAGGCTTGGCCACTGGCGATTCTTCTGGCACCGCCAAGACCCACCGGATCGGTCGGCTGGTTGATTTAGAATAGGACAGCTCACACACTTCATGGACATCCGAACGATTTTCCACCGTCCAATCGCGCCCGGTGATCCCCAAATCGATCACGCCGTCCTCGACGTAACGGCTCATTTCTTGCGCCCGAAACATGATCAACTGGAGCTGAGGATCGTTGATGGTTGGAAAGTAGGACCGCCCCTCCACTCGGATGTGGTATCCGGCTCGCTTGAACAAATCAATCGTCGGCTCTTGCAGGCTGCCCTTGGGCACTCCGATGCGGAGTAGGATATCCTTGTTTGATGTCGGGTCCATGGGTGTATCCTACCGATCGCCGCCCAGGCCGCCACAACGCGATCACTTATTCGCTGCGGAACGCGATGTTTTCTTTTTGACCTTTTTTTTGGTCGTAGCGGAGGCCGATTTTTTTTTCTTAACCACCCGCGTCCCGGCCCCTCTGACGGATTTCGACGATGCGGACGAGGACTGGCCATGAGCGTCGGCCCACGCGCGCAGGACGGTGTGTGCCGCGACCGCGTCAGTGGCCCTGATCCGCCTCTCCAGAAACGACTCAACTTCCCGGACAGACGCATCGGCGTGGATCACCCCTTCCTTCACCAGCAGATTGACGAGCATCTGGTCCACCGGCACCGCGTGTCCACCAAAACACAACAATGTCACCTGAGCGGCAACGTAAGGCGGCATCCCCGGCAGACTATCGAGATAAGTGCGGATTTCTTTCTTTGATTTGCGGGCCAGCTCGTTGAGAGACACCGCATACTGTCGGATATAGATCTCCTGCAGGATGGTCAGCAAGCGACTGATGCGGTCATCGACTTTGCCATAACGTTGACCAATCAACACCTTGATCTCTTGGGGATGACTGACGCGCAGATCGTTCTGGTCCACCATCCGGTTCATCAAACGATCAAACGCCGCGGCCGCAGCGGTGGTGGTCGATTCCCATTGAAGCAGCCCAAGCACCACTTGGCCGATAGGATCAAGTGGGGTTACCGGCTCCACTTGACCGACCGTTTTCTTCACCCGCTTGAATAGCGTAATGAACTTCTTGGCAAATTGGCTTTCATTCTTCACGTAGACAGATCCTCCGGCATTGGCTGATGCGCTGGGTTCGTCTCCACACCACGGCCATTGACCCATGACCGGCTGGCGGTGACACGATCTTGATCGATGCCCTTGCGGATGTCATCTAACACCCTCGCCTGCTTCTTGAGCGAATCGTCCACACGAAACTCCAGCCTCGGCACAACTCGCATCGCCATCTCCTTGCAAACCAACCTGTGGATGTGCCCCGCCGCGTGGCGAAGACCGTGCAGGGATTTCTGCTGATACTTATCTGGCAGCACCGACACATAGACCTGCGCACAGTGCCAATCGGGTGAAACGTCCACGTGGGTGATACTGACCATTCCCATGATTCGAGGGTCAGATAGACGTCGAGCCAGGACGCGGCTAATCACACGCATTAATGTTGATTCGACTTGTTGTCTCCTGTAGCTCATGACCCCTTGCTCATCAATCGACCGCTGTAGCCACCTATCGACATCGATCCCTCAAACGGATCGCGGTCTCCTTGCCGTTGAATCTCCCACACCACTTATTGCCCGGTTAGTATCTGCACGTTCTGATCTGACAACACACAATCCCGCGCCGCACGAAGTTTTTTAAGAATCCGATCCAACACGCGCTGGCAGTGCGGCACACTGTTGGATGCCATGGTCATCCCCAGGACTGCGACGCGCTGGTTATCCAGCGCGTCCACTTCCGCTACTGATACACAGTGTTCGCGGTGTAAGCGGTCCTTGAGGCTCGCAACAACGCGACGTTTGTCTTTGAGCGATCCCGCCCATTCAATGACCAATTCCACTTGCAGTATGCCCACCACCATGCCTGATTTGTCTGTCCAAACCCCACCGGCCATCCGAAGGCACGCGAGGGGTTTATTCAAAGCTCTGCCAACCATCGGATCAGCACCGAGCCTGGGCTTACCCTAGCTTACGCGACACCGTTACCGTGTTGTAACACACCAGCTTGTCATCGACCTTCAGGTCGTCGAAGCCCAGAAGTTTAATCCCACATTCCGTACCGGCGCGCACCTCCCGCACATCCTCTTTCACACGTCGGAGGCTCTCGATTTTTCGGTCTTGAGCCACGACCACATCGTCACGCACAACCCGTACGCTGGCGGTGCGTTGGATCATTCCCTCCGTTGCCAAACAACCGGCCACCAGGCCCACTTTCGACACTTTGAACAGCTGACGGACTTCCGCAACCCCGAGCTCTTGTTCCTTGGTTTCCGGCTCGAGCATACCCTCAAGGGCCTTGGTCAGGTCTTCAGTCAGGTCATAAATCACCCGGTAGAGCCGGATGTCCACCCCGTGCTGTTCGGCGAGGTCTCGGGCACGTGGCGACGCAACCACGTGAAATCCAATGATGACCGCATCGGAGGCGTCGGCCAACAGCACGTCACTCTCATTGATGCCTCCGACAGCACTGTGCAACACCTTGGCCACGACTTCGCTACTACCAATCTCACAAAGGGTTTTACGCAGCACATCGATAGATCCCTGCACATCGGCCTTGAGCACCACCCGAAGATCCTTTACATCCCCGGCCGCCAATTGATCGGCAAAGTTGTCCAGTGTGATCTTTGTTTTACTGGCCAGCTGTTTGTTGCGTTCGGCTTCGCGGTACTGCATTGCCACTTTTTCAGCCTGCCCCAGGGTATCGGTCACGTAGAACTTGTTCCCGGCGTCGGGCACACGGTCAATACCCGATAGTTCTAGCGGTGTCGCAGGCCCGGCCTCCTTGATCGCATGGCCGCGGTCATCGGCCATGTCGCGTACGCGGCCAAAAGCCCGACCGATGACCACAAAATCCCCCACCCTCACGCAGCCCTGCTGGACCAGGGCACGCGCTACCGGTCCGCGACCCGGCTGGATCTGCGCTTCAATGACCGTGCCACGGGCTGGACCACCGTAGTCGGCTTTCAATTCAAGCAGCTCGGCCTGATAATCCAATAATTCCAACAATTCAGTGATACCGGTACCGTCGATGGCGCTGACCTTGATGACCTCGGTACCACCACCCCACTCGACCGGGTTTAGTCCGTGTTCAGCCAACTGGCCGTAAATCTTGCGGATGTTCTCTTCGGTCGCTTCGGCCTTATCGATCTTGTTCATTGCCACAATGATCGGTACCCCCGCGGCCCTGGCGTGGTTAATCGATTCGATCGTCTGAGGCATCACACCATCGTCAGCGGCAACCACCAGCACGATCAGATCGGTCATCCTCGCGCCTCGCGCACGCATGCTCGTAAACGCTTCATGACCCGGTGTATCAAGAAAAACCACCGTTTTTTCTTTCTCGTCGTGACCACGAATGGTCACGCGGTGGGCCCCGACGTGCTGTGTGATTCCTCCCGCTTCGTGGGCAGCCACATCAGCGGCCCGGATCCGATCCAGCAGGCTAGTCTTGCCATGGTCCACGTGACCCAACACGGTAACCACCGGCGGACGAGCACGAACATCGACCTCGGTGCGTTTTTCAAATTCCTCTAGCACCAATTGCTCGGCGGTTTGTTGTTCTTTGACCTCCAGTTCGATGTCGTACTCCATGGCCACGTCGATCGCTGCTTCAGCATCGATCGCAGAGTTGATTGTCGCCATGACCCCCTTTTGAAACAGGTACTTAATAATGTCGGCGCTCTTAATTCCAGTCGCTGCAGACAATGTTTTGATCGTCACCGGTTCGGCGATCTCAACCTTACCTCCGCTGACCACTGGGCTGACCGCCGTCGCAACAGTCGTGGGCTTATTGAGTTGCCGACGGCGTTGTTTAAGAAAACCGGTCGCCCGATTAAGACGGGCATCCAATTCGATCAAATCCTGCTCGCTAAACTTGCTGGGACCAATGGGCAACGCATCCGCGCTGCGGCCCCGACGGGTGCTTAAGGAACGTCGCTTGGGCGCGGCACGGCGTGTTCCTTCACCTTCCACACCGCCGGCTCCGCGTCCACGCGCCGGGCCTCGTGGCCGTGTGACCTCCGTGGGAGGCTCTCCGCTGGGCGCAACCGTTGGACCATGACCACCGCCACCGCCCGACGTTGGGCCCAAACGGCGAGGTCTAGGCGCGTCAACGGCGTCTGGCTTCTCAATCCGAACCACCGTTGGGCCCTTTAGCGTGGCTTCTTTGGGCTTGGTCAACGGTACTCCGGCAGGCTTAACGACTCTGGCTCGACTCGTCGCGTCCTGAGGCTCAGACGCAGACCCAGTTGTGGGTTCCACCGGGGGCTCTACCGCCGGGGGCACCGGAGCCGCCTGAGCGTCCTGCCCAACGACGGCTTGAGGTTCAACGGTAACCGATTCTGACGGAGCCTTCGGCGCTGGTTCTGGCGCCACAACCTGAGTCTGAGCCTCAGCCTGGGCCTCCTGGACGACCATGTCGACCTTCGGCTTGGCCTCTTTCGCCACGGCAACCTCTGGCAGTGATACGTCGTCGGTTTTTGAAGCAGCCGCCCGACGCCGTCGAGCCCGGGCTTTGGTCAGATCAACCTTCTCAGCCACTTCGACAGCGGTATGGGCCGCTGCCACACCAGGAGTGTCCTCTTCACTGAACCACTCCGTGATGGTTTGCACAAGACCAATCTTCACTGTCGACATGTGATTGGTGATACCAGGCACACCTTCGGCTTGGCACTTTGCAACAATCGCCTTGCTGGTCACGCCCAGTGTCTTGGCGATCTCAAATACGCGTTTGGCCTTTGCCAAAATCGTCTCCTTCAAGTCGTATAGAGGCCAGCCACGGCTGGCCTTATCCCATTCACCACGAGCCGTCGCACGGCTCGGCGGGGCGATCACCCCCGACGTCGACCGACGGTGCACCTACTCTCCGTGATC
Source organism: Phycisphaeraceae bacterium (assembly GCA_965222495.1). Taxonomy (GTDB): domain Bacteria; phylum Planctomycetota; class Phycisphaerae; order Phycisphaerales; family Phycisphaeraceae; genus CBDCUA01. Next base: position 1,563,739 of record CBDCUA010000006.1, read on the forward strand.
CATGGGCTTGCCCAGCCCCACCGCTGTGTCCGGATCTCCGCCGCCAGATGCGTCGGTCACTTTGGCTGACGATTCATCGGTCAAGCTCTCAGGCATGGTAACCACCGGCGTATCAAGACCGTTTGCCGCGTCCACGACTTCGTCACCGATGTCTTCAGAAGCCCCACTGATCTCCGTGTCCGGTGGTGCATCGCCGTTGGCCGGATCGGTGTCCTGCTGGCCATCGGTCTGATCCCCCAGGTCACCCAAGATCTCCCCAAGCACGGCCGCGGCCTGTCTTTCACCTGGCATGGCCGCCAATGCCTCTTCTTCTTCCTTCTTACGCTGCTGGGCCTGCTCTTTCTCACGGGCCTGTTCCTCCGCAACAATCTTGGCCCGATCGGCGGCCACAGCGGTCATCTGCTGGGCTTGTTCGGCGGTACATTGCAACGATTCAACCATATAATCCACACCCACTTCTTCGATATCAAAAACACTAATCACACCCAACGCTGCCAGGCGATCAATCTGTTCTTCTGAAATCCCCTCAACGCCCTTGAGGGTTTCTTCCATGATATCGAGGCCCTTCGTAAACTCTGCTGGCGTTAAGATGTCAACGTCCCAGTTGGTCAAGCGGGCCGCTAGCCGAACATTCTGACCCCGCTTACCGATCGCCAATGACAGCTGGTCTTCGTTCACGACCACTGTCGCACGGCCAAGCTCAAAGCAGAGACTAATTTCCACGACTTCAGCGGGTTTGAGTGCATTTTGAATAAGAATCTGACTTGATTCATTCCAACGAACAATATCAATCTTCTCACCGCCCAGTTCGTCAACAATGTTCTTAATGCGGCTGCCCCGCACCCCCACACAGGCACCCACTGCGTCGACTTTCGAATCGATCGACGATACGGCAATCTTGGTGCGGTGCCCTGGTTCGCGAGCCATCGCTTTGACTTCGATGATCCGCTCTGCCACCTCCGGGACCTCGACTTCGAACAGCCGGCGAATGAAATCAGGATGCGCGCGGCTAAGCACAATCTTGACCTGGTTACCCACGTCGCGCACGTCCAAGATCATGCAACGAACACGCTCTCCGGGCTGGTGTTGCTCTCCGGCAATTTGTTCGCTGCGTGGCATGAATCCCTCAGCCCGACCGATCGATATCACCAACGCCCCGCCCTCATAGCGCTGGGCCATGCCCGTGACCAATTCGCCAACCCGATCGACGAATTCGTTATAGATGCTTGCACGCTCATCTTCACGGAACCGTTGGATCATGACCTGCTTGGCGGTTTGGGCCGGGATACGGCCCAAGGCCTCTAACGGAATCTCTTCTGAATCTCGCTTCAGACTGATCCTCCCTGTCATCCGATCCAGCTCGGCCGTAAACTGCTCTGTATCCACCGCATTGAAATGTTTACGAGCGGCAGACACCATCGCTTGCTCGATATCTCGGTACAGGGATTCTTTGTCTACGTTGCGATCCCGAGAAATCGAATCGATCAACCTCAACATTTCCTGGTTATTCATATCTTCAAACCTGTTAAAATGCGGTCTGCGTCCTGACGCCGCGAAACCCCACTGACCACCCATCCAATCCATCGATGCAGCAACCGATTCCGTCTGTTTCCCATCACTTTCGAAAGACCCGTTTAAACACAAAACCACGATCCGCTCTTATAAAGCGCTCGTGGCCTGGGCCGACGATTCGGTTCATCGTCCTAATTCCCGGACTGATGGACCGAACCCAACGACTGGATCTGCCTTGGGTGCATTAGGCCATGCCTATTGCCTCCCTTAGTAGATCCCACGCCGTGCCACCAAGCACCCATACCGCGACCCCTCCCCATCCGTGGCGGGCGCTGGGCGGGCTTCCCATTACCACTGCTTCACCTTCAAGCCTTGACTCCAAACGTGCTTACAATTTATCCGTCCAGGGCCGCACACCCACGACGGATATGGCAATGACACCCATAAACCTATTAAACTTTAAATCGCACGACGGTTTTGTCAAGTTTGTGAAACCGGACGTCCCATGGCATGTCTTGAAACCGACAGCAGTTTGCGTCATAATCTGGCCGTGATACACACGCAAACTTGCTTGATCTTCAGACTCGGATAGACAAACCAGGTTAGGTGCAATACATGGCTCACTCACTTAGTGCAAAGAAACGTCTGCGACAAAATGTCAAACACCGCGCGGTCAATAGATGGCGGAAGACGCGATATCGTCAGGCGATTAGGCAATTCGATGAAGCGGTATTGCACGGCCGTGTCGAAGAGGCGGCAGGCCAACTAAAGATGTTGTACAAGTTGCTTGATCAGATCGCAGATACAGGCACGATCCACAAGAACACTGCATCTAGATACAAATCACGTCTATCTATACGCTTGAACGCGAAGACGGCATCGGTGACCTAACCGTCTGCTTGCAATTCAATCGTGTTTATAGCGTCGGTCCTGGCGTGTCCGGCATGACCCTAGCCGTACCTTCTTATTTGATTTGGTACAAACCGGCCCCACCGCATACCCTGAATTTCGGTCAACCCGGTTGATCAACTCTCGCCGACAATGTCGGGAGAAAAACGCATAGACGGTACCGCCTCGGAACAGACCAACATCGACGGTGATTGATGCCACGCTCAGTGTCAAACAACTCACCACGAGCAGTCGCTATTCCTTTACCTCATACTCGGCGTCGATGACGTCTTCATGACCCTCTGTGCCCGTGTTGTCAGGTTTGTTATCGTCTGCGACATCGTCGCCAGAGGCGCTCATCTTCTCATAGACAGCTTTGCCCAGCTCCTGCGATGCGGCGTTGAGTTGCTCCAAGGCCCGCTTGATCGCCTCCGCATCATCCCCTTTCATCTTGGCCTCAACCTCGTTAATCGCTGATTCAATTTTTCCACGGGCCTCCGCAGAAATCTTGTCGCCGTGCTCTTCGATCTGCTTACGGGTCTGGTACACGGTATTCTCGGCCAGATTGTGGGTATCGATCAGCTCTCGCTTCTTGCGGTCATCAGCGGCGTGGGCTTCGGCGTCGGCTTGCATCTTTTCGATCTCTTCCTTCGACAACCCGGACGATCCCTTGATCTCGATGTTCTGGCTTTTACCCGTGCCCTTGTCGGTTGCCGAGACATTCAGGATCCCATTGGCATCGATCGCGAACTCCACTTCAATCTGAGGCATGCCCCGCGGGGCCGAGGCGATTCCGGTCAGGTTAAACCGGCCCAAAGTGCGATTGTCTTTGGAAAACTCTCGCTCCCCTTGTAGCACATGGATGGTGACCTCAGTCTGATTGTCGGCCGCGGTCGAAAAGACCTCTTTCTTGCTACTAGGAATCGTCGTATTGCGTTCAATAAGTTTGGTCATCACGCCACCGAGCGTCTCGATCCCCAGGCTCAAGGGGGTCACGTCCAACAGCAACACATCCTTAACCGCCCCTTCGAGCACACCGCCCTGAATGGCCGCACCAACGGCCACGACCTCATCTGGGTTGATGCTCCTGTTGGGCTCTTTGCCAAATATCTCCTTACAAAGTTCTTGTACCTTGGGGATACGCGTCGAGCCACCGACCAGCACCACCTCGTGCACGTCATTGGGAGAAAGTTTGGCGTCATCCAATGCCTTAAGCACCGGCTGGCGACACCGCCCGAACAGGTCACTACAGATCTGCTCAAACTTGGCACGGGTCATGGTGATCTGAAGGTGTTTGGGCCCCTCGTTGGTGGCGGTGATAAACGGCAGGTTAACCGTCGTTTCTCGGGTGGTTGAAAGCTCACACTTGGCTTTCTCTGCCGCCTCCTTGAGCCGCTGCAACGCCATCGGGTCCTTACGAAGATCGATCCCTTCCTGCTTCTTGAATTCGTCAGCCAGGTGGTCAATGACGCGCTGGTCGAAATCATCGCCACCCAGATGGGTGTCGCCATTGGTGGACAGCACCTCAAACACCCCGTCACCGATATCGAGAATCGAGATGTCAAACGTGCCGCCGCCCAGGTCAAATACCGCCACCTTCTCGTTGGCTTTTTTGTCCAGACCATAGGCCAACGCCGCTGCGGTCGGCTCGTTAATGATCCGCTCAACCTGTAGGCCGGCAATCTGACCCGCTTCCTTGGTGGCCTGTCTCTGCGAATCGTTAAAATATGCCGGAACGGTGATCACCGCCTTTTCCACCTTTTCACCCAGATAGTCCTCCGCGGTCTTCTTTAGGTCCTGAAGGACCATCGCGCTGATTTCCTGGGGTGTGTAAGCCTTATCGCGTGCTTTGACCTTTACCAACTCATCCTCGCCACCGACCACCTCATAAGGCACAATCTTCTCTTCAGAATGGACCTCGTTATGCCGGCGGCCCATAAACCGCTTAATCGAAAAGATGGTGTTGATGGGATTGGTAATCTGCTGATGCCTCGCCGGTTGCCCTACCAGTCGCTCACCTTTTTCAGTAAACGCGACAATGGAGGGAGTGATCCGACTCCCGGAACTGTTGATCAACACCTTGGGTTGATTCGCTTCCATGACAGCAACAACCGAGTTCGTCGTTCCCAAATCAATACCGATGGTCTTAGCCATGATTTTTCACCTCTTCAGTGGACCTTGCTTGATCTCGCCACCGTCCCCGTCACGCCGGAGCTCATACACGCCGTCTCGGACACCCCCCCGATCGATCCAGGGTTGTGTCCAATACCCTAAAACAACGGTCAATGGCTCACTGACAATGTCCCGACAACGGATCCTACCGCGCGGTCCTGTTGCCAGCGACCATCCCGTCTTACATGTTTGATCGCAAAGACGATGCCAGTCGAACAGCGGCCTATCGGTGCGTAGACGCGGGATGTGGAACCACAAGCCTGCCACGGATACGTTGACCGGACAGTCAGCTGCCAATTTGGCAAGAACGGATGCTCCGATGCGACAGTGTCTACCCGACAAACAAAGGTGAAAAAATAAAAAAAATGGCACGACCGTCTCTACAACGCCGCCATTTTTAGGTATCATCCACGCCCAAACGTATTCGGTTGTTACGCAATCTTGTTCACCGCAAGGAGAGTTCGACTATGGCAAAATCAAGCGCCAAAAGTTCCAAGCCCGCCACCAAGACCGAGATCCTAGCGACGATCGCCGAGCAAACCGACCTGACCAAGAGGGATGTCGCGGCCGTGTTTGATTCATTGGGCGGCGTGATCAAGAAACATCTGGGACGGAGAGGCCCAGGCATGATCAGCATCCCCGGGCTGTGCAAGATGATTGTTCAGCGCAAGCCAGCGACCAAGGCCCGGAAGGGGATTAACCCTTTCACCAAAGAAGAGATCATGATCAAGGCCAAACCAGCACGCAACGTCGTCAAGATCCGCCCATTAAAGAACCTGAAAGAAATGGTCAAGTAGCAAGATCAGCCAAACGAAAAAACCAGGGCTCGCCCAGACGGGATTTCTGTGTCACTGCTGTGACCCAGCGGCCGGGTGTGTCTGAATGACCTACAGAACCCCGGACACCCACGCTTCGTGTGGATGCCCGGGGTTTTTTAGTTGACACTCGAAGCACTGTCACGACGTTTAGCCTGAACAGCGATACACCGTACGCACCTGGCCGTCGTCGCAAAACGATGCTTCAGCGTCGACACACGTTTCCGTGGATCACTGTGTCGCAGCCTCACAAAGTCATACGCCACTTTTTTGAGTGTCGAATTTAGCCCCGTTAAGCGACGGGCCTGGTGCGTCCGGTCGATACCGCGGTTCTCATGCGCTACCGCTTAACGCCCTCATCTGGCGCCAACCGTATGCCAAAAATCCGGTCATCATGAGACCAAACCCACCGGCGGTTTCAATTTCCACACCATCCAGCGGCATCTCCAACGCAGTTGGACCGAGTAAAAACATCCCTGAAAAGGCAAACACGGGCAACACAGCCGACCAACCGCAAGCCCAAGGGTTAATCCCGCCCAGCGAAACCAGCGGAGGCAACAATCCGCCAAACGCCAAGCCCCAACGCCAACCGCCAACCGCACCGATCAAGACCGCCACAATCAGCCATGCGGCAATCAACCGGCCAAAGTGAGGCAACATCATCGCGGTCCGACCGCTTAGGTGTTCGCCCCAGCGATACACAAGCCAACGCTGTAACACTGCTAACGTGATCGCGATCCATGCCGCATGAAACGCCGGCCCTCCCGCTTCGGCGGGTGTACCAAACCATGGTCGATCCACCCACACCAAAGAAACCAAACCGACAGCCGACGGGCCGAACGCCGCGACCACACACGCGCCGGTCAACAAGTCGCCCGTCGCCCGCAGATGCGCCAGCGACACCGCCGCCTGCCACAACACCGGCCAGCCCGCCGCCAGGCATGCCCAACCGACCAACAACATTTCGAACAGCCACGGATACACCATCCACCGGGCGCCCCCGGGCCCTTCGGCACCTCCCGCCAACATGGCACCCGTGTAGTGAAGGGCCAACGCTGGTAGGCCGAACACCAGTGCCGTGGCAAAACGTGATCTGTACTCGGACGCCATCCGGCGACGCATCAAAGTCAGATCGTTGCAAGCATGAAACTGATTTCCCACCCGGTCACGAATCTCCAAACCGTAGCGACGCGCAATGACACGCGCCTGATGCACCATTGGCTCGGTTAATGCCCCACTGTCCTGAACGGCCGGTGACAGCCACGCGGTCTGACCAGCCACATCGATCGCGTTGATTAACCCCTGCCTAGACCAGTCCGCCGATAATTGCTGGCCTAATCTGGGGTCTTGCAAACCGTCGAGAATCACATGTGTCCTAGCGATCGTCACCATCTTGACCCTCAAACCGTCCCGGCCGCCATCCCCAGGAGGCTTTATTGAGCCCGCCGGCCGTGGTAAGGTGAACATCATGCAACGGCCAAATCTCGGCCCCTTGGTTGCGACGGTCCACAAGAAATCCTTGTCGGTTCAATCCGAATGAAAGCCCGCCACTTTGTACCGCTTTGGGGGTGCCTGAGTCTAGTCTCCTGTCACCAGGAACACGCCGCCAGCGAGCTGACCAATCCGCTACCCTCGCTGGAAGCGATTCGTTCTAGACTGCCACCGTCCCATGTCTGGGATCACACCCGTGGATCACCACGTGCGCTGTTGCAAGCGACGCGCCTGGATTTCCCACTTAAGGAATCGACCGAAGTGGCATGGGATCATGTCGATACCCGGGGCCTGCCACCGTCTGCGGTCGAGGCATGGAGGACAAACGGAATACGGATAGGCGTGTTGCCTCACCAACGGCGTGATCAATTTCTTGACGACCTACCGGCGGTACGCCATACACAGCACCAACAAATCATATTGGCAGAACAGCTCGCGCCAATCCAAGTGTCACCGCCACCGTCGCGTCCGACGCGCCTGAAGGTGACCGCGCCACCCATGTTCGAGCCTGTCGGGCGAATGATTTCGGGCCGCTGTCAACTGCTGGCGAGGGTCATCGACGGCCCAGGCCACCAAGCATCACTTGAATTGGTGCCACATCACCACAAGCCGCGTTTGACGGTTCAGACCCGGTTACCCGAGGAAAAAGCACTGGATGGTTACCTATTCGTCAAGCTTTCCATTCCCATCACCTTACCCATCGACGGGGTTCTGGTCATCGGACTTCAGCGGTCAAGTTTAAACACCCACACGGTGCCCACCGAACCGGCTAGTACCGCGCCATCGGGTTCTGTGCCTGAAGCGCCCGATCCGAATTCGACCCGACTTTCATCTGAAACACCCGACGCCGCCTGCCAGGTACCAAACCATCTTGGCCGGATGTTGCTGACCGCGTCACGCTACGGCAAGCCGATACAGATGATCTTGCTTGTTGCCGTTAGCGACTATTGATCGTCTCCCTTTGCCGCCCGATCGCCAGGGTCTGATTTGGGTTGTCGGCGTCGGCGTCGACGCCGACGCTTCTTTTCTTGTCCGGTCCCGGCGGCCGGCGGCGGCGTGCCCTGGTCTGTTTGCTTGGCCCCTGTCGCCTTGGCCTGCGTGTGTTCAGGCATCTGACCACGGTGTGAGCCACCGGTCGAACCTCCACGCAATCCACCGACGTTTCTTAGCTGCGCGTCCTGAGCCTTGCTAAGCTTGCGGATGTGCTCCAACGGATAGGCGGCCACCGATTCCGTGTTGTCCAGTCGGACCAAGACCAGCTGAGTGAGCACCTGGGTATCGGTGACCGTACCCGGACCGTCTTCTTCCGTCATGACACGGGTGAGCCTATGAGGCAAACGTTTGCGTAGTGTTTCATAGGTTTGATCCTCGTAACGCAGGCAACACATCAATCGTCCGCAACGACCAGATATCTTCGTGGGGTCCAATGTGGCCTTCTGTACTTTGGCCGACCGCATCGATACCGGCTTGAGCACTTTCAGGAACTGTTTGCAACAACAATGTTGACCACACTTCTCATAGTCCGCGACCAGACGGGCCTCATCCCGCGCGTTTACCTGATGCATCTCGATGCGTGTTTGGTATTCACCAGCCAACCGACGCACCAGGTCACGAAAGTCAACCCACTGACTTGAAGTGTAGTGAAAGATGATTCGCTCGCCCCCCAGCAGTAATTCGATATCGACCAGCTTCATCGAAAGATCGATCTCTCGAATCAGGTCCTTGGTATATCGAATCATCTCTTGCTTTCGGCGATCGAGTTTTTCTTGATCGTTGATGTCCTCCACGGTAGCCACACGTAAGACGCGACCCTGGGTCGAGAACGGGTAATTCTTACCGCCGGACGCTTCAATGTATTGGAGCATCTGCTTACGACTGACGCTCTTACCACATCCGGCGTTTGTGCAAGTGGTCGTCAGCATCTCCGCCAACTCAATACCGCGATGGGTCCGGATGACCAACTTACTGCCACAACCTGGCTTGGCGTCGCCGTTGTACGACAGCTCGGCAATCTGTTTCATGTAACCGTATCGACAGACGATGGTCTTAGGCGGCTCCAAGGCGGCGTACCGCTCACGGTCCTCCTGGTCCTGAAGCATGATCGGTAACGGGGTAATGGAACCAGGCATTGACGGTACTCCGTGAGAGACAACCACACACGCCCACAGACGGTATCGGCGGGGTGTGCGCTGTGGCCACCTGATGTCGTCAGACGCGATTGGTTTTTGCGTCCCAAGGGTGGTCCGACAGCACCCTCGAGGTCCAAACACGGAGTCCAACAAGCTCGGCACACATCATAGGTGTCCCGGTTAACTCTTGGCAACCATCCACCGAAGCACCTTGGACACGGGTCACACCGCATCACCGCGGCCGGGTTGCAAACCGAGACTCGCGTAAATCTGACGGGTGGCGTCAGAGCGGTTGAGCGTATAGAAATGAATTCCCCGAACCTGATTGTCCAATAGGTCACGACACTGCTCGGTGGCCCAGTGGACACCCACACGGCGGACCGCGTCGGCGTCGTCTTGACAACGGTCTAGTGCACGCAACAAGGCTGCCGGATACCTGGCGCCGGCGGCCAATTGGGCCATGCGTTTCATCCCGGCCAACGCCGTAATCGGCATAATCCCGGCAATGATTGGGACATGGATGCCTATCAGTTCACACCGCTCTCGAAAATCATAGAAGTCACGGTTGTCAAAGAATAATTGGGTACAGATGTAGTCCGCTCCGGCGTCGACCTTGGCCTTCAAGTATTCCAATTCTAAAAGCCGGTTGGGTGTAGCCGGATGCCCTTCGGGAAATCCCGCCACCCCGACGCCAAAGCCGCGCCTGTCTGGGTGGGCACCACGGGTGTTGAATCCGCGGATAAAGGCGACCAGATCGCTGGCATGCTCAAACGCATCGGTGGCTCTTTCATATCCCTTCAGATCACGGGGTGGATCGCCACCCAATGCAAGAATGTTGGACACGCCTTCGGCGGCATATCGCTCGATAATTTGCAGGATCTCCTGCTGGCTGTGGCACACGCAAGTCAGGTGTGGGATAGGATCCAGGTCGGTGGACTGCTTGATTCTCACCACCAGATCGTGGGTGCGTTGGCGGGTTGTGCCCCCGGCGCCGTAGGTCACTGAAACGAAAGACGGCCGCAACGGCTGGAGGTCTGCGATCGATGCGTATAGTGTTTCAGCGGCCTGGTCTGTCTTGGGTGGGAAGAACTCGAAAGAAAAGGTCGTGTGATGTTGATTGAAGATATCTTGGATATGCATAAGTCACTCTGATCCCCAGCGTGCGTCCCAGAACGCCTGAAGGGTTTATCGGAAAACCGAGCCTCTGTTGCTCATACGGTGGTCCGGCCACGACCTGACCACCAAAACCTCCCAGTACACCATGAATCAACGCACACCGCCTTTGGTCGATCTCATCATCCCAGCGGTCAACGAACAGGATAACATCCCCGCCCTCTTAGCGGCGCTGCCCAGCGGGCTGTTGAGGCATATTATCGTCGTTGACAACGGATCAACCGACCGCACCGCCGAACTGGCTCGCCTCGGCGGTGCAACGGTCGTTCACGAACCGCGACGCGGTTACGGATCCGCCTGTCTTGCCGGACTGGATTGGATCGCCGGTGGCGGGTCTGCCCCAGACATTGTTGCCTTCATCGACGCCGACCTGGCCGACGACCCTGCGATCTTGCCGCGGTTATGCCAACCGATCGCACAAGCTCACAGCGATCTGGTCATCGCGTCACGACGGCGGTTGGCGATGCCCGGTGCTTTGACAGGTCCGCAGCGGGTGGGTAACGATGTCGCCTGCGGAATGATTCGACTTCTGACCGGTCAAAGGTACACGGACATGGGCCCGATGCGCGCGGTGCGGTGGTCGAGTCTTCAATCGTTACATATGTCAGACCGTACTTGGGGCTGGACAGTGGAGATGCAGTACAAAGCTGCGGCGCGTGGGATGCGGGTCTTAGAAATGGATGTGCCGTACCGCGTGCGCCGCGCCGGTGTTAGCAAAATCTCTGGATCGCTCGTAGGCAGCGTCCGCGCCGGTAGCAAGATCATCATGACCATCGCCAAGCTCTGGTGGCAACACACATGACTGCCCGCCACATGCGCCCGCTGGCTAACCTTCCTCCAACAAAGAGACCTCCTGCCGGCCGGCAAAACCCGCGTCCAGCTCGTGCCACGCTTGAACACATTGCTCACCGCGCTGCCAGCACAGATAGATCTCACGCCCCTGGTGCATGGCGGGGAAATCTAAGAGTCCCTTCTCAAAATCCTTTAACTCGACACCCACCTGATGAAGTTCGTCTAACAAATCACTGAGATGGTCCATGGACCGCTCGTAATCAAGCTGGTGGGTGCCCTGCTGTTGTTCACACGCACAGTCGTCGATCTGTTGCCGAAGGCCAACCACTTGTGCGTAGCACTCGGTGATCTCTGCGACGATCCGCGAAACGTAAGGCAGTGCCCGGTTGGCTTCAGCCACCGTAAAGTACTTCTTGGTAACCCCAGGATCATTCGTTACAATTGTCGAAGCGTTTTCTGATGACATCATTCAGCCCCAAAGCCAATATAAGAGTTTGCTAATTATTCGGCCGTCCGCCAGCAAGTCAACCCCAAAAAATCAACACCAGAAATTACGAGCCGTTTGCGGCTGTCACGGTGTATCAGGCTTCCCCCGTATCCTGCCTGGTACTGTATCGGCTTGCCTGTCCTCCTAGTTTGAAATTTGCAAAAACGATTTCAAAGCTTCTATTTTTTAAGCTCTGTTTGCCGCTCAAACCCATTACACGGCCGGCTTATTGCCGTTGTCAACAGTGCCACGGGTCACATCCAACGCCAGGCTAAACACCAACGGGACCACGATCAAGGTAAACACTGTCGCCACCGAAAGCCCCCCCACAACCACGCTTCCAAGTCCCTTGTAGAGCTCGCTGCCCGAGCCCGGCGCTAACACGAGCGGCAACATCCCAAACACACTGGTCAGGGTCGTCATAAATATCGGCCGTACACGTGCTCGCACCGCACGACTGATGGCCTGTCGCGGCCCGATCGGCTCGGGTAAACCCCCGTGGTTGTGATCAACGCCTTTCATGAAACTCAACGCCAGGTGAACAATTAAGATCGCGTTGTTCACCACGATTCCGATAAGAATCACGAACCCCAACATGGTCACCACATCCAGATGCTGGCTGGGAATGGCCATGTGCATCACCGCCAACCCCAGGAATCCGCCTGCCACCGCTAACGGGACGCTGAACATGATGACGACGGGATACAAAAAACTTTCAAACAGCGCGGCCATGAGCAGGTAAGTCACCAACAGGGCCAAGAAAAAACGGCTGCCAAACACACTCGTGAGGCTGTGCCAGGAAAACCCACGCCAGCGACCCAACAATGATCGGCGTAGCTGCGTGAGCTGGTCAGCGGTGCCCGCCAAATTTACCTGCACCTCTGGTGCAATCTGACCCTGGTGGCGCATTTGGTCGACAATCTCCACCACGTTGCTTGTCAGCGTCTCCAGGGCGACACTTTCCGGTGCCACCACCGTCAGCTTGATCGATCGAAGCTGCTCAATGTGATTGATCTGCTGCGGTGCATCGGCGCGGGCCAGCAGGGCCACCGTTGACAACGGGATCACCTGGCCCGATCCGGCACCACGACCCATGGCGGCGATCGGCACCGTCCCCATGCCCTCGGTGGTCAGCTTAAAGTCGGGGTGGGATACCATCACCAGGTCGATCGACCGATCACCGTCTCGGTAGTCCCCCACGATCGCGCCGTCCACGAGCGTCTGCACCGTTAGTCCCAACGCCGCGACGTCCACCCCCAACTGGGCGGCTCGGAAACGATCGACGGTCAGTCTCAGCTCGGGTCCGGCCAGGTTAAAATTCAGCGGGTTGGGACGGACGCTGCTGTAGCCGTAAACGCCACTGAGCCTCCTGTACATGGCGTCTGCGCTGGCGCGCAGCAGATCGATGTCGGTGGCGGACATCTCCACGTCGACCGCGTTGGTACCGCCACGACTCTGACCAAATAACGAAAACTGCTTAGCAAAACCAAAAGCCCCAGGGACCGCAGACATCGCCGATCCCAACAGGGATTCTAACGGTTTGACGATCTGCTTGTCCGCACTAGATGCTCCCATGAAGATCGTGCCGCCTGACGCCACGAAGAAGTAATTATCAATCGATGGGATTCCTTCGATCTGTTGGCCTGTAAACGGATCAAAGACCGCCGGTCGCTGGACCGTGTGTACCTCCGGCCCGTGCCAGTAGGGTTTGACCATGGTTCTGACCCGGTCAGCGATCGACTGAGCGTGGTCGATGTTGTATCCCGGCGGCGTAAACATGATGCCAAAGACCAGGTTTCGATTGCCCTTTGGCAAATAGGTCGTTGGAGGTTTGAGCCACACAGCCGCACCCAACGCTGTTATCGTGAACAAACCCACCACAGCAATACGGACAAGCCTCGCCCGCAGGGTCGGGCCGGTGGCGACGTAGATCAGCTCAGACAAACGCGTGCTAGCGGCTCCCAATGGCTCGGCCAGCCCCAATAGAGACTTGAACCGCGCAGTCCATTTTCCACGATACGCCGTGGTCGCTTTAAGAAACCGTGCCGCGGCGGTCGGGATGACTGTCACCGATACCAACAGCGACAGCGACACGGCCGCGCAAATCGCTAACGCAATATCACGGACCAGCTGACCAGCCTCCTCTTCCAGTGTCAGCACCGGAACAAACACCGCTAATGTTGTCAGCGTCGATGCGAGAATAGCGCCCCAGACCTCTCGCGTCGCGTCGTAGGCCGCGTCGCGGGGAGCCTTGCCCATTCCCAGGTGACGATCAATATTCTCCAAGACCACAATGGCGTTATCCACAACCATCCCGACCGCGAATGCCAAACCCGCCAGGCTCACCACGTTCAGCGTACGGCCCAGCGTCGCCAACACCCCAAACGTGCCGATAATGGAGATCGGGATCGCCAAGGCGACGATCAGGGTGGGCCGCACGGTCCGCAAAAATAGCAGGAGGACCAGCATGGCCAATCCACCACCGATCACCACATTGCCCTGAACCAAATCGATCGCGTCGTTGATGTAAACCGTCTCGTCGTAAACCTGCTCAAGGGACAGGTCGTTCCCGAGATGTGGCAGCAGATCGCGATTGACATGTTCGATCCGATTGCGTAAATCGGCCATGACGTCCATCACGTTGGCGCCGGTCTCACGGATCACTTGAAACGCCAGAGCCGGCCGCCCACGCGACCGCACGAACGAGCGGCGTTTTTCCAGTGTCAGCACGGTCTGACCAAGGTCCCGCACGCGCACCGGACCGCCGCTGGTGTAAGCGACAATGGTTCGGCGAATGTCCTCAAGCTTGTCGTACTGACCGACCGTGCGAATGCGTACGTCGAGCCTGCCCTGTGCCAGTTCACCGGCTGATACATTGACATTCTCCAACCGCAACGCATCGCTGAGCTGGCTGAAGGTGATCCCCCGGTGAGCGAGCTTTCGCGGATCAACGCGGATATGGACCTGGCGCTCACGGCCACCGTAAATGTTGATTCGACTGAGACCCTCGACACGCTCAAGATACGGCTTGATCCGCCGATCTGCGGTGTCAAAGAAACCCTGTATATCAAACTTGCTGTCCCCGCTGTATAGAATCAGCCACGCGATCGCGTTGGCGTTGGACGCGTCTGCAGCGGTGATCACCGGTTCGTCCACATCAGCGGGGTAGTTGGGGACCTCCCGGAGTTTGTCGGACACTTCCTGCAACGCCCGGTCAATATTGGCACCGATATAGAACTCTAAAGTAATGGTGCCACTGCCCTGTGAGGACGTCGATGTCATTTTCTTGAGATTCGACAGCCCCTTCAGCTTGTCTTCTTGCTCATCGATAATCTCACGCTCAATCTCCTCGGGGCTACGCCCCGTCCAGCTTGTTTCAACCGTGATGATCGGTCGGTCTACGTTTGGCACCAGCTGAACGGGAATCGTGACCAGCGCGATCGTGCCAAACAGCATCAATAACAATACACCGACGGCCACCTTGACCGGGTTCGAAATGGCAAACCGGATATAGTCCATGTCGGAAATCACCAGGACAGGTGACCTGACTCCCACCCGATCCATCGGTCTCAGCCAGGGTCTGTGGGTTGGGCCACTTTTAAAGGGCGACCGGGAAACAGCCGCTCGGCGCCTTCGATCACCACCGACATCCCAACGACCAATCGCTGCTGCGCGGCGGGATCGTCGTCTGAAATCTGCTTGATCGCCAAACGGTCACCGTCGTCAAACAACACCTCCACGGGAATAGGCAAGGCTGCGCCATTGTCATCGGCCCAAACCACGGCGCCGCTAGTGGATTGTTGCACCGCGTCATACGGCACTGTGAGCACCTGCATCTGCCGGTCTAACGGAATATTGACCACCACACTCATGGCGGGCTTGAGCCGGCCGTCCATATCATCTAGCCGTATCCTGACCCGAAAGGTGCCAGCGGCGTCGGATCCCTGCGGGTTGACCAAAACCACATGGCCCCTGACCACCAAATCGAGGGGTTCAATCTGCACCTGCACCTGCTGCCCCGCCGTCACACCGTTGATGATCGTCTCGGAGACGTCAACCACCGCATCGATCTGTCCCCTTGATATCATCTCGACCACGTCGTCACCCTGATCGACCCATTGGCCCACTTCGGTGAGCTTCCTGATCACCTTGCCGTCGAAAGGTGCAAGGACATTGAGCCTTATCAACTGTGCCTGCGTACGATCAATGTCCGCCTGTGCCACCAAACGATCTGCTTCCGCACGGCTAAGCCGTGCCTCGGCGGCCTGTTCCGTGGTGTGGGCGTCTTCGACTTCTCTGGGCTTGGCCGAACCCGCCTCTAATAGTTCATCAAGGTATTGACGATCCCGCTGGGCCTGTTCCAATTGCGCCTGAGCCTCGGCGACACTGGCCTGAGCTTGATGAAACCGTGCCTGGGCCGATTCGGCGGCCAATTGAACCCACACGTCATCAATTTTGGCTAACACCGTTTGCTGACCCGTTACCGGATCGCCCTCGTCGACTTCGATCTGGACGATACGACCAGGTTGCTCAGCGGCGACCACCGCCCGACGAACCGCTTGCAACCGACCAATGACATCCCAGTGAGCCTGTCGTTTCACATCTTGCACCGGGCCCAGACGGACCAGTGCCGGCGGACCTGCGGCGGCCTCGGGTCGACCGGCAGCCACACCGCTGGCCATCACAGATAGGCCCAT
Organism: Phycisphaeraceae bacterium; assembly: GCA_965222495.1. Lineage (GTDB taxonomy): Bacteria > Planctomycetota > Phycisphaerae > Phycisphaerales > Phycisphaeraceae > CBDCUA01. The sequence goes on from CBDCUA010000006.1 coordinate 1,579,895, forward strand.
AACAATGACGACGTGTGCCGTAAATCGCACACCACACCGCCGGTGAAACTGATTTCTCGGACTGCTCACTATAAACGGCCCGTGAACGGTGCTTGGCAAACACACACGCCCGCGGCTGACAGCAAACCGCCGTCGACCACGGTAACGCGAATGGAGATACAGTAGAGACTTTCAGCCGACGCGTACAGGCGGTCGACGGATCGGCTATGGCCAGCCCCAACCCTCGTGGAGGGGTTAACTCTTTCGACCGTGACGAGCTGGGGAAGTGGTGCTCTTGGTTCGCTGACGGGCCGCTGACAACCACATCGTTCGATCCGCCGCGTGCCACATCCCTTGTCCGTACGACTGGTGCAGTGGTCGCACCCGAACAAAAGTGACATCCGACTCTTGGCAAATGTCACAGATTTTTCCCGTCACATCACCGCTGATTGTCGTAACGGTGTCTCCGATTTCGATTTGACGACCAGAAACATCACATGTCTTCTTCAATTTGCGCATAAGATGAATAATTCGCCCCACAGGTGTAAACAAAGAAAAACCATTTCAATTCTATTCCGGACAAGGCCTTATGTCAAGATTTGCCGCAGCCAATTCTGCCGCCTGCACTTGCTTTCCCATGTCATTCACATGAATCGCTTTGGAAAAGACCTAGGCTGACTTGTGACCCGACAAGTCGGGCCAATGATCGAAGATCTCTTTGCGAGGATCCCGGACACGAGGTCGCCAATAAATGATTGATACGGATCGCGGATGGGCTTTGCACGCCGAAGATCCGCTACGCGCTGCATAGGGCGTAGCACGATCGCAAAGCACTGGCGCAAGAGTTTGCCAGGTGGGCTAACAAGTTTTCAATCTGTTCGTCACACACAACCCCATGAAGAATCGGCCGGCTGATTCTTACGGGATCACATCTGAAGCTTTGTTTGAAGCGTTGTCATATGGTGACGGGACCCGTGAATCGGTTACGCAATGGTGACGGTATCGTCGAGGTAAACGTCTTGGATGGCATGCAGTAGTTTAACGCCGTCTCTAAGGGGACGCTGAAACGCTTTTCGGCCTGAGATCAGGCCCATGCCGCCGGCTCGCTTATTCACCACCGCAGTTTTCACCGCTTCTGCCAAGTCACCTTGACCAGTACTGGCTCCTCCCGAGTTAATCAGCGGAGACCGACCCATGTAGCAATTGGCCACTTGATAACGACACAACTCGATCGGGTGATCGCCGGGTGTCAATTCGCTATAGACTTTTTTATGGGTCTTTCCGAACTCTACGGCGAGATAGCCGCCGTTATTCTCAGCTAACTTTTGCTTGATAATGTCTGCCTGTATGGTCGTGCCCAGGTGATTGGCCTGGCCTGTCAGATCCGCTGAGGCGTGGTAATCGGTGCCCCCTTGTTTGAATCCACTGTTTCGAAGATAACACCAGAGCACCGTCACCAGGCCCAGCTCATGGGCTCTGGCGAATGCCGTGGAGACTTCTTGGATCTGCCGATCGGATTCAGGCGAACCGAAATAGATCGTTGCACCCACGGCAACCGCCCCCATCTCAAACGCCTGTTCCACCTGGCCAAACATCACCTGATCAAACTTACTGGGATAGGTCAGCAACTCGTTATGATTGAGCTTAACAAGGAAGGGAATCTTATGGGCATACTTGCGACTCACCGCTCCGAGCACGCCAAGCGTTGATGCCACAGCGTTGCATCCGCCTTCGATGGCTAGCTTCACGATATTCTCGGGATCAAAATAAATGGGGTTGGGAGCAAAGCTCGACCCGGCCGAATGCTCGATGCCCTGGTCCACAGGCAAAATAGAAACGTAGCCGGTTCCCCCGAGGCGCCCTGTGTTGACGATTAATTGGAAGTGGCGAAGGACATTCACGGGACGGTCACTGCTTGACAGCACCCGATCCACAAAATCGGGACCCGGCAGGTGCAGGTGCTCTTTGGCAAAGCCGCGAGCGGTATATCCCAGCAGATCGTCTGCCTCTGAACCCAGCAGCTGGGCGATTTGATTTGTTGACGTCGCGGTCACCATTCTTGGGATTCCCTTCGTGTCTTTTTCTCTCGACTATTGTTGATCTTACAAACTCCAAGCCACCGGCCGAACCGAAACCCATTGTCCTGGTCCAGTGCCTCACGAAGGCCCTATTGTACGCGACAATCACGCCGCCGTCTCCTGGCGCTTACACCAAGCGGAGCAAGGCAGTCCTCGCCAGTACAACTCAGGCAGAACACCGTCCAATCGGTGCCCCGTCCGTTGGACCAACAAATGTGCCCTCTAAGACATGAACATCACTAACCGACACGACGACGCCCAACGAGTACCGAAACAACGCCGACCCCGCACAACATCATCAGAACACTCGGTTCCGGCACAGGGTTGACCGCATCGAGCTTCACGCTCTGTCCAGATGTCAGATCGAGACCGGTGAATATCTGCTGGATCCCCATCCCTGAAAACAGCACGTCGTATACCCCCTCCGCCACCGAGATGGCGTAGCCGCCACTGCCATAGGTTGTCGTTGAACCAACCAGCGTATCCGTGCCAACCTGAAACACGTCAACAGCCAACCCACTCAATGCTTCACCTATGCCTGGGGTATAAAATGAATCGAAATCCAGGTCGTTATAAGCCACACCTGTGAGGTAGGGACCGTGCCCCGGCTGCCCGGTGAATGCGAAGTTCTGAGTCGTGAGAACGGCGTTTAGATTGGGGATGGACAACGCATCATAATCAAATCCTTCGCGAATACCGATGCCGATCTCCCGCCAATCTTCATCCAAAAGATTGACCCGATGCCCTCGGCCATCGACGCCGTCATCAATGAACAGACCATTGTGATGGTCTTCTACACGTTCTCGACTGATAGGGTGAGACGCGGTGCTACCGGAGACGGCGATGTTTTCTCCGGTTCCAGATGGACCCGCCAACGGATACCCTGCGCTGATGATCCGACTCTCAGGTGTGGTGCCACCAAACGTATGACCAAATGCATCTTGAGCCAAAAGCGTGTCACTGTAATCGCTGGCCGCGTCAATCAGGCTCAAATTAAATGCCAAAGGCGATTTAGATTCACTTGAGATCGTGTCCGAGGCCAATCCCTCATTGAGATTTGGCACGCCCTCCCAGCGAGGATCGGAAGCCAGCCGAGCCACCTCCGCATTCGGATTGGCTCGGGCTTGGTTGATCAGTTCCAGTTGGAACTGCTCGAACTCCGTTGGTTGACGCGCGTTAGATCGGCCACAGAAAACCCCCACCGCCACCACAAGAATAGTCGTTGCTGTCCAAGATCTTGTTGTGTTCACCATATCGATTAGCCCCCAAAGATAGACGTCAATGCTCCAACACCATATGTTGTCGTTGTGCCGAGGATTCACTTGAGTCCTGGTATCGTTAGTCCGGGTTCAGTCATACGATGCCATGGGTAAAAACTTCACGTACCCCTGGTATCATCACCCATACCTGCGCCGCATGCGCATGACTGAAACCACGCCCCCTTATCCTTGCCCAATGATGACAAAAAAACGAAATCGGCTACCCGGGATGGCAGCCACGGCTGACGCCGCTGGTCCTGAACGCCGCTCCTGCTTGGGGCCATCAAGCCCTAATACAGATGGACTTCAGTTTGATGATGATCTTCTATTCGTTGCGGCATGTCAAGCTGCCCTTGGCTTGTGACTTCGAACACCAGAACGGATCCTCCCTGCACGCTCCGCCAAAAGCCGGCAAAGCCCAACCACAGACCTGCGGTACTTCCGCCCCACGTGCCGCATGAAAACACACCACGCGTATGACTATTGCAGTGCCACGGAGCCGGCGATGATCTCCGACAATTCGGTCGTGATGGCTGCTTGCCGGACTCTGTTGTATTGACGCGTCAATTCTTTACGCATCTTACCGGCACTATCGGTCGCCGATTTCATCGCCACCATCCGCGCGATGTGCTCGCTGACAATCGCTTCTCGGAAACACTGAAGGAGCTGGTTTCTAACCACCTCCGGCAGTAGCTGATCCAATAGCTGGTCGGGCGGCGGAAGAAAGTCATACACGACCTCCGCCGCACCGAGACCGCTGGTCGGTGATGACGAAGCCCCCCCCTTATTGGATTCGGCGGCGCCCACCGAACGCTTGTCCATTGGAAGCAACGACAGCGTTCTGGGACTTTGCCGAGCCACAGAGTTGAAAGCCATGTAGACGACCCGCACTGCGTCATAGGCGCCGTCAGTGAACAGGGCCATGTAGCGATCGGCAAGCCGCTGGATCTCTTGATCGTCGACGGTGTCTGTCAATTGGCTGTGAAACAAGGTGATACGCGTTCCGGCAAATTTGAAGTAGGCCAATCCCCGTTTGCCCACAATCTCCAAATCGACCTGCTGCTGGGCATGATCCCGCAAGAACGTTCCGGCCATTCGCAGGATGTTCGCGTTGTAGCCACCACATAGACCGCGATTGGACGTCAGCACCAGCAGCACCTGCCGACCTGTAGGCGTCTTAGGTGGCCGCAACAGTGGATGGTCAATTGGACCATCGGTCCCACCGGCCGACGCTAACTCGCCTACCAACTGGGCGATTTTTCGCGTATAGGGACCGGCTGCGGTGGCACGACGCTGTGATGCCTGGAACCGGGCCGTGGCGATCATCTGCATCGTCTTGGTGATTCGTTGGATGTTGGCCACAGCCTTCATCCGACCCTTGATCTCGCGCCCTTTACCCATGGCGGGGTATCATAACGGCTCCCCTTCCCAGGGCAATCAGGCCACACCGAGGACGTCACATCATGCCTTCATGTCGAAACGGGAACCGCTTGGCCCACAACGTCGCCAAACGGTGGCCGGTGATCGCTTTCACCTTGATGTATATGACCTGCGCGACCATCACGTCACTGGTGGTAAAAAACCTCGAGTTTGTCTTCTATCTGGCTGTCATGATCGCACTAACGGCGATCGTTGCCGCCATCGATCGACGTGTGGGGCTGACCACCGCCGCCCTCTGGGCGCTGTCCGTGTGGGGGGGGCTACACATGGCCGGTGGTCTGGTGCCGGTGCCGCCCTATTGGCCAACCGGCGGGCAAACCCTCGTGCTTTACAGCCTCTGGCTCGTCCCCGGCTGGCTCAAATATGATCACGTCATTCATGCCTACGGCTTTGGGGTCACCACGTGGGTGTGCTGGCAGTTGCTGGACCGTGGAATGGCTGCAGCCGGCCAGCGTCTCGAACCCACATTCGGCGTCATGGTCTTGTGCGCCGCGGCAGGCATGGGATTTGGGGCGATCAACGAGGTCATTGAGTTTTTCGCAACGCTGGTCCTGCCAGCTACTAACGTTGGGGGATATCACAATACTGGCTGGGACTTGGTTGCCAACACCGTCGGGGCGATCTGTGTTGCGAGTCTGATCTGGATCCGCAACCAGGTGTCTTGATGGTCACCACTATTCGCATATCGCCAATCGCCGAAAACCCAATCACGATTGGAAGACCCTTGTGTTGAGATTCCCCGGGGGATACAACAACGTCAGCAGGGCGTCGAAGGTCGGAGGTGACAGATCAGCAGACCAAGCTGACATTTAATCTAATGGCTAAATTAAATAGCGATACCCTCAGTTGGGTATTCAGCGCGGTGGCGGGCCCCATCGCCGAGGATGGCGAGACGGGCTGGCCGAAACCCATTATTTTCTTGCTTGTCATCGCCATGGCCCCTTCACCGCATCAGGAGAAATTAAATGAATCAAGCATCACTGGCGTTGAACATTGGCAAACAGCTTGTTGAGCTGTGCCGGCGGGGTAAACATCTGGAGGCTGTCAACACCCTGTATAGCGACAGCGTCACCTCCGTCGAGCCGATAGCGATCGCACCCATGCCGGCGGTGGCAGAGGGTATCCACGCGGTCCGTCAAAAAAACAAGTGGTGGACAGAGAACCACGATGTCCACGGAGGTGATCTAAAAGGACCATTTCCACATGGTGATGATCGTTTTGCCTGTTACTTTAGCTATGACGTGACCCACAAACCGTCAGGCCAACGCATGCAAATGGAAGAAGTCGCGCTATACACTGTGAAAAACGACAAAATCCAGAAAGAAGAATTTTTCTATTGCATGGGTGGATAACGTCGACGCAGCGATTCGAATACACCGCACCGAGAAAACCAAACCGCATAGGAGCAGCGGACGATGCCTCAGGTGTTCACCCGCCCAACGCCTAGCGTTCTTTTGAAAGTGTGCAAGATCGGCTATCGTGATTCCATGCAAAAATGGGCATGGATACGGTAACCACGATGACAGACGCCTGGCCACCGGCATCACCTTCTACGACCCCTCGATCCACGCCACCGGTGCACCGGGTCGAGGTCCGTTCCCGCAGCGGTCAATTCGACCCCGGTGCCGATGCGGTGCTTGCCCAAGTGCGACATCGCTTGGGACGGCTGGCGGCGGTCCATACTGCACGGATCTACCTGATCGAAGCTCATCTGGTATCCACGCAGCTTCAAACCGTCGTAGACGAACTGTTAACCGACTCGGTGACCCAGCAAGCGGTCATTGGTTCGGCACCGACAGCAAAGGGCATGGCGACAATCGAAGTGCACTACCGACCCGGCGTCATGGATCCCGTCGCGCTGTCGACGCGCCAAGCGATTGCTGAAATGCTCCCGGGGCTGGCCGCCGAGGATATCACTGTCCGCACCGGACAGCGCTATGACTTGGTGCCAGCCGATGGCGTCCATCTGACACCCGACCAAGTCAGGCAACTCGCCGCATCGGTGCTGGCCAATCCCGTGATCAATGAGGTCCATCATACGCCCTATCACCCTACCGCTTTCCCCCACGGCCAAGCCTATGAGCTTCGGGTTGTTTCTGTGCCGATCCGCCAGCTTGACAACGAAGGTCTTAAACAACTCTCGCGTGAGGGTCACTTGTTTCTAAGCGCCGATGAGATGCGCGCGATCCAAGCCTACTACCAACAGGCCGATCGCGAACCGACCGATATTGAACTTGAAACACTGGCACAGACGTGGAGTGAACACTGTGTCCATAAGACACTCAAGGCCAGAATCTGTTACGCACAGCCGCACAATGACAGGCATCCCTTGCAAACACCTGGTCCCAAAGATTGGGCCAACCGGGCGGGTCATCGGCTTGAACCAGACGGGTCGATCACCATTGAAAACCTCCTTAAGCACACGATTGCAGCGGCGACGTTCAAACTCATGAAGCAAGACCATTTCAAACAATGGTGCGTCAGTGTCTTTCAAGATAACGCCGGTATCGTAAAGTTCGACGATCAAGATGCCCTGTGCATCAAGGTGGAGACTCACAATCATCCCAGCGCCATCGAACCGTACGGCGGAGCAGCGACGGGCATCGGCGGCTGTATCCGCGACGTCATGGGTACCGGACTCTCGGCCAGACCCATCGCCAATACCGACGTCTTCTGTGTGGCACCGCCACAGACTGATCCACGGCACGTACCGCGAGGTGTCATTGAACCGGGCCGGATCCTGGACCGGGTGGTCGCCGGCGTACGTGACTACGGCAACCGCATGGGGATCCCTACCGTCAACGGAGCCGTATGGTTCCACGACGATTACCTGGGCAATCCTCTGGTCTTTGCCGGGTGTGTGGGAATACTGCCACTTGACAAGTGCTTTGGCGAACCCCGCCCCAACGATCGTATTATCGTCCTGGGTGGACGTACCGGGCGTGACGGTATCCATGGCGCCACATTTTCTAGCGCTGAGCTGACCGATACCCATGCAGACCGATTTTCACACGCCGTCCAGATTGGCAACGCCATCACTCAAAAGAAAACGTTAGACGTGATTCTCCAAGCGCGTGACCATGCCAATGGACCACTGTTCACCGCCATTACCGACTGTGGCGCCGGTGGGTTCTCCAGCGCGGTCGGTGAAATGGGACAGAAGCTAGGTGCCCGTGTAACCCTCCACACCGCACCACTGAAGTATCAGGGGCTCAGTTACACCGAGATCTGGATAAGTGAAGCCCAGGAACGCATGGTACTGGCCGTGCCGCCAGCGCATTGCGATACCTTACGCGATCTGTGCCACGATGAGAATGTCGAATTTTGTGATCTCGGTCAATTTGGTTGCACCGATGGCGATGACGCTCTGTTGGTGCTGACCTATCACGATACCGAGGTCGGACGGTTGTCAATGCACTTCCTTCACGACGGGCTTCCCATGCCCACACGCAAAGCACACTGGTCATTCTCGCCGCCTCAGACGGGTCGCCAGGAACAATCGCCTGCCCGACCGGTGGCGATCGCCACAGAAAAGCCTGCGAACCAGCCGCTGGTCCAGTCGCTGTGCCATCTGTTGGCACACCCCAACATTGCGTCAAAACACTGGATCATCCGTCAATACGACCATGAGGTCCAAGGGACCTCGGTCATTAAACCACTGGTTGGTCCCGGCCAAGATGGCCCGAGCGATGCAGCTGTGCTGCGGCCAAAGTTCGACAGCCGCCGAGGCGTCGCGATCGCCTGTGGGCTGCAACCCGGTCTGGGTGAAGGACCGAATGCGGGGGCGGGCGACTCCTATTGGATGGCGTTGGCCGCCATTGATGAAGCGGTCCGCAATTGTGTCTGTGTCGGTGCCGATCCCCGACATATCGCCATCCTGGACAATTTTTGCTGGCCCAACTGCGATGACCCGGAACAACTCGGTCGTCTGGTCCGCGCCGCCGAGGCATGCCACGATGGTGCCCTTGCGTACGGCACACCTTTTGTATCGGGCAAAGACAGCCTCAACAACCAATTCACCTCCGAGACTGGCCGATTGATCACGATCCCCCCGACACTGCTTGTCACAGCGATGGGTCTGGTCACCGATATCACACACTGCGTCACCATGCACGCCAAAGCGCCCCACCATCACCTGTTGATCGTAGGTCTGACCACAGGTCGTATGGGCGGATCACACTATCACAGTGCCGGCGGTCAGCGATTGGGCGACGACGACATACCGCGTGTCAATTTAGCTCTGGGACCTCAGCATGCGACCGCGGTGGCGACACTGATTGCCAATCGGCTGGTGGTCTCTGCGCACGACTGCTCCGACGGGGGCCTATTGGTGGCGGCCGCCGAAATGGCTTTTGCCGGTCATGTGGGTTTGGATCTAAATCTGGATCGACTGCCCGTCGAAGCGCCACTGGATACCACCAGTGCGTGTTTTGCGGAGACCCCTTCGAGGTACCTGCTTGAAATCGCACCTGACCACCTCGCAGAAGCCACGCGAGTGTTAAACACAGCAGGCGTGCCATTTGCTGATATCGGCATGTTCGCCAATCATGACCGGCTTACGGTCCGCCGAACCGACGAGGATCACCTGTTGGACGAACCGCTAGAGACGCTGCGTCAAGCATGGCAAGCCCCCTTGGACTGGTGATGCCCGCGCGCTGCATACCAACCAGATCGACGCACGGCACGTGATCGTTAACGGAAAACCCCTTCTCGCGGATTGGATCGGCGTCTGAGCAGATCGCCCTGGCCCAACCGGCCGCCTGTGATGTGACGGTCCTTGGCATCACCACCGCGCACATCACCTTCACACCCAATACATCCGTCTGGCAACAACCAAGCCCCGCCAATGGCGTCCAATCGATTGGCCGGAAACCTTCAATCATCGAATGGAAAATGCGTACGACCCACTGTTTGCCTGGAGCATTGGTCCTAGCCCAGGACACCATCTGAATTCTGAATATTGACACAGAGCGCACATCGTCTGGGGGGCGTCCGGCCCTGCCGCCAAGCCGCTGCGTACCTATAGGTATATAATCGGCTTATGCCCGTTCACTCCCGCCGGCGCTGCCAAACCCACGAACAGGAGTCGCGAACCGACGTCGCTCCAACGCTCTACCTGATTGACGGACACTATCAAATCTTTCGCGCCTATTTTGCCATTCGGAACCCCATGACGAGCCCTGTCACCGGTGAACCGACCAATGCGATCTTTGCGTTCACGGCAATGCTCCTGAAGCTCTTCGACCAGTGCCAACCCCATTACGTGGCGATGCCGATCGACACCGCTGGCCCGACTTTCCGCGACCAAGTCTATGAAGACTACAAGGCCAACCGTGAACAGACACCAGAACAGCTCATCGAACAGATAGATCGGGTGTTTGAGATCACCAGATCATTTGGCGTTCCGCTGTTGGGCCACCAAGGGGCCGAAGCCGATGATGTGATCGCCACGGTCACTCAGCGCGTGCTTGACAACCCGACGCTCGATCACGTCAACGTCCGTATTGTCTCTCGTGATAAAGATCTGGAACAGCTTCTGGGACCGCGTGTCACCATGTTCGACGTTCAAACCGCGACCACCGTCGATACAGCGTGGCTCAAAGCCAATAAGGGGATCACACCCGATCAGGTGATTGACGTTCTAGCGTTGACCGGCGACAAAGTCGACAACGTTCCAGGTGTGGAAGGCATTGGTCCAAAGACCGCCGCAAAACTCATGCAAGCGTACGGTTCGATCGATGGCATCTTGGCAAACCTAGATCAAATCAAAGGCAAACGCAGGGAGAATCTTGAAAAAGCCAGGGATCAACTGCCGTTGAACCGCAAGCTTGTCACACTCAAACGTGACCTGGACCTAGCGTTTGACTTAGACAGTGCTCGTGCCGGTGGCATTGACGCCGTGCGTTTGCGACGGCTGTTTAAGCAACTTGGCTTCCGCCGTCACACGGCCGAACTAGACCGCTTGATCGGTCAAGGCGATGCGGGTGTACAGAGCGACGACATGCCTGCCACTCTGTTTGACGCCGGCGCCGCGGCCACGGCCACGGATACCTCACGACTCACCACCGGCCAGACGACCGCGGCCGACTTTGACTACCAAGCGATCACCACACCGCAACAGCTGGCGGACCTAGCGACGACACTGGGCCAACAGCAGATCATTAGTGTGGACACGGAGACCATCGGTTTGGGCCACCGCGCTCCGCTGTGCGGACTAAGCTTTGCCTGGGCGTCCGGCCACGGTGTGTATGTGCCAATCCGCTCACCGAACCCGAAAACACACCTGGCTCCGTCCACGGTGCTGGACACGTTACGGCCCATCCTAGAAAACCCATCGGTCCGCAAGACTGGCCACAATCTTAAGTATGACATTCTGGTGCTGCGACACGCTGGGGTCGACATGCGGGGTGTGGTGTTCGATTCATTGATCGCCAGCCACCTGGTCGGCACATCGGCACACTCGCTGGACCATCTGGCGCTGGGGCTTCTCAGCCACGAAATGACACCGATTAGCCAGCTGATTGGGCCGCGATCAAAAACCACAGGAAAGAAAAACAGCGTCTCACAGTTGACCATGGACCAGGTCCCGCTCGAACAGGTCACACCCTACGCTGCTGAGGACGCTGATATGGCTCTACGCCTCTACGAGTTGCTGTTACCGAAACTCGGTGAAATGGATATGAGCCGTCTGACTCATGACATCGAGATCCCTCTGATCGCCGTACTGGCCGATATGGAATTTGACGGCATTCGCGTCGACGGTGACGTGTTGGACCAACAGAAGCAAGTGCTGGCCCATCGGATCGTGCAGCTGCGCCAGGAGATTCAGACACTGGCCGGTCGTTCATTTAATGTCGATTCACCCAAACAGCTGGCCGACACTCTGTTTCAACAGCTGGGTTTACCGGTGGTTAAGAAGACCAAGACCGGTCCGTCCACCGACAGCGAAGTGCTCGAGACCCTAGCGAGGCTCCCCGGGCTTGTCCCGCCACAGTCGGAAATCCCACAACGAGTGGTGGAGTACCGCCAGCTGACCAAGCTGGTCAACACCTATCTGGATAATTTGGGCGACTCGATCAACTCCGAGACCGGCCGCGTCCATGCGACATTCATTCAGACCGGCGCCGCCACGGGCCGGCTGTCGTCCAATCACCCGAACCTCCAGAACATCCCCATCCGGACAGACACCGGCCGGCAGATCCGATGCGCCTTTATCGCTGATCCCGGCCATGTCCTGATCAGCGCAGACTATTCACAGGTCGAGCTTCGGGTTCTAGCTCACTTAAGCCAAGACCCTGCCCTGGTGGCGGCGTTTGAAAAAAACATGGATATCCACACGGCCGTCGCTGCCGAAGTGTTTAGCACAGACCCGTCACAGGTCACACCACAGCAGCGCGGACAGGCCAAGACCATCAACTTCGGCATCATCTACGGGATCAGTGCGTTCGGTCTGGCCCGGCGTGTTGAAAATCTTGATTTGCACGCGGCCAAGGACCTGATCGCCAACTATCGCACTCGTTTTTCCGGCATTGACGCGTTTTTAACAACCTGCATCGACCAAGCCACCCAATGGGGATACGTCACAACCGTCCTCGGTCGGCGCCGTCCCATCCCGCAGATCCGATCGGCAAACGGCAACATCCGTAGCCTCGGCGAACGACTGGCCATTAATACCGTCGTCCAGGGCTCGGCGGCGGACCTGATCAAGCTGGCGATGGTTAATCTGCACCGTCGGATTAAACGCGAACAATTGCCCCTGAAACTGCTGCTGCAAATTCACGATGAACTGGTCTTGGAAGCTCCCGCCGACGAAGCAGTCCAACTGTCCAAAATGATTTGCCAGGAGATGCAAGAAGCGATGGCACTGCGCGTTCCTCTAGTGGTCGACGTGGGAATCGGCGCCAACTGGCTAGAGGCAAAATAGCGTCAAAACCGGCTACCATGCCACACCAGGACTCGTACGCAGTGCGCATTTCTTGCGCGCAACGCGAACGATGTAAGCCTTTGTTTGTCTTGTGTCCACACCGGCAGAGGGTGCGTGGGAATCACTCCAATTCGGTATCACATCATGACACCTGCGTGATACCAGCGATCCGTTCGATCCGTATCGCGTCGGCGATGACATACTGGTCAGCATCATCGCTTATCTGAACGGCCATCACACTGTTGGCGATGTCAAACGTCCCCAGGTCATGGAAGTTGACCCCGTTGACCACCACATGGACCGATGGCACCTGTTCCTGGTTAATCCGGATTGTCGTCAGCTTGGCGGATCCGTCAAAAATCGTATACGGAACATTCGTCGCTCGGTTTGGATGCGCCGACCATGTTGTCGATATACGGTACTGTCCCGGGGCAAGGTCCGTAAAAGTCCATGTGGCCTTATCCGAGCCATGACCCGTGGCGCTGTGATGCAAGTCGTCTAGAAAGCCCTGCCCTAGAAATGCGGTCCATTGACCTTCTACAGCGAATCCGTTGCCCCCGTTATCGATCACTTGTACGGACGGGTTTAAGTTACCAACTCGCTCAATGCGCACCGCATCGGCGATAACATACTGGTCGGCGTCATCGCTTATTTGAACGGCCATCACACTGTTGGCGATGTCAAACGTCCCCAGGTCATGGAAGTTGACCCCGTTGACCACCACATGGACCGATGGCGCCTGTTCCTGGTTAATCCGGATTGTCGTCAGCTTGGCGGATCCGTCAAAAATCGTATACGGAACATTCGTCGCTCGGTTTGGATGCGCCGACCATGTTGTCGATATACGGTACTGTCCCGGGGCAAGGTCCGTAAAAGTCCATGTGGCCTTATCCGAGCCATGACCCGTGGCGCTGTGATGCAAGTCGTCTAGAAAGCCCTGCCCTAGAAATGCGGTCCATTGACCTTCTACAGCGAATCCGTCGTCCCCGTTATCGATCACCTGCGCTACTGAGTTTACGACGACATCCGCGGTGACGGAAGTTGTTGTGTCATCGTTGTCGGGAGGTGTCTCAGTATTGTTAATCGATTCTGCCACCATGCCTTGTCCTTTGATCGCAATCATGGCCCAGGGATCTTGATAACAGATCTGATTGACATGTTGACTACCCAGACTTTCAAGTGTCTGCCTTAACGCTCCGACGTGCGGTCGTGACCATGGATCGCACGAATTGTCTTTGTTTAACCCAGCGTCGTCTCCAGCGGCGATAGCGATAATCACACCGTCACGTAGACTGTCAAGGAACTCCATCATCTGATGGGCAGCGATTTCTCCATCGGTGATCCCTGACGGGACAGGACCGGTGGCTCGGTCGTGTCCAAACGTGTCAAAGCTTGCTGTTGCCTCGACCCCACCACTGCTGGGATCGAATACAACGATGTTGAAACCCCGACCACAGGTGAAGCTGGAACTAGGATCGCAATGCATGCCGCTAAACGTTTCATACACAAGCTCTCCATTTCTAAAAAATGAGCCCCCCCCATTGCGATCAAAAGAAAACCCCCGCGATACAACCTCAATGTTTACGCTGCTGGATATAGCGGACGCACCTGCGTCAATGGTCGTTTCAATCGCTTCTACAATATCAGATGGAGCAGCAACTTCGTTGGATGGCACGAGGTGGAACGACCCGCTGAACAATATGCGTTGTTCTAACGATTCCATCAACATCTTCGGAGATTTTGTGGTGCTAGCGAATCGCGCTATGGCGTGTAGAAAAGTAAAAACCTGTCCGGGCACCCGTCGTTCGGCGTAGCCTTTCACCTTGAACATCATAGCGAAACTCCTTTTCATAAGAGCGTATAGCACGTCGTTGACGCATATCTGCAACATGTGGTCTGCTAGCAGAAATGTGAGAAAATTGAACGGCGGCGAGACCAATGATTGGCGAGTTCAAGTTTTCCCTGGCAGACAAGTACATCATACGCTCAAAGGAAGGTCATCTAGCGTAGATGATCAAATAAATCTGTAGAATCCATCGTGACCAAAAGGCGCTGTCATGATTCAAACAACAGGATCTGATGGGTTTTGAGATGTTACGATACAGAGAAAATGACCCTCTCGGAACAACCCGTCCTATGTCCCAAATCTGGGAGCGCCGATATCGCTGGAAATCGAGATTACCGCAGGTGGCAACCATAACCTGCTGAGGGTACCGGGAAAGGGCTGCTGAATTGACCTTATCCCGAAGCGAGGGAAAGAGGCAGGCTAACCTAATCGCGTCGGGCCGTGGCGTCTATATCAAATCACTGGCAGGATCTAAACCCATGGCGGGGTGTTGTGTTCTACACGCCGTTGTTCGCGATGCCGCTGGCAACCGTCAGTTCCTTCGCCCACGCTGAATGTCTTTGCATACCCCTCATAACGCATTCGCCAATACTGACAACGCCACCGAAGACGCCTGGCCCATCACAATAACATAAGTATTAACCATTAAACTGATCGAAAATTACGTCCTAAACACAAATCTCGGGAACACACCCACATCACCCAACCGGCTGCAGCCGATTCAAGATCAATAAAAGCATTTCTTGTGGGGTCTGTATTGCCCGATATGGTAGAGAGGCGAAATGTGGCCGTCCGCTTACCATCGTGGCGTGTCACGACCTGGTCTACAACAAGCTGGCCCCATGAGAAGATTTGGACGTCCACCAGACGGAGGAACAGGTGAGACGCTCGTCACCAACTCAAATCTATCCCACTCCGAATTAAGGCGCATGGGCCTTGGACCTCCGTTCATGTCCTGTGCTTTTCGTGAGAAACTGGCGGAAGGTAGAATCAGCCCTTAGCTCGTGAAGTCTCGGTCATTCGACACGATCTGCCCAATCGATTTGGTTTGATCCGATCCGGGCGGCGAGGCACGTTACGACATGACCCGTCCCAGAGCCAATATGACAACTCATTGGCACAGACTCAATCGGATTATCCACCATGCGCCATCATTCTTGCGATGACGTCAAGTCGCGGACCTTGATGACCACTGTGACTTTTGGCCATTGGCCCTCTCCATCGATGGTGAAGTCGGCCGTTCGCTTGCGCGCACCCGGCGCCGCGTCGGGCGCAGCGCTGATCCTGATCGTGGCCCACATGTAATGAAGACGGTGACCCGTTTCAATCACACGCGTTGCCACCCCGTCAGAGGCACCGGTACCGACCAGCCGGCACGTGACCGGTAACCCTGGTCTTTTCGCATAACTCTTGTGCTCAAGCGCACGCTGGAGCCGGGCCTGAACCGTTAGTGTCACCGCCTGACCCGGCCCAACAACGACACGATACACGCGCTCCCGGCGCAACAGGACCACGACCACCACTGCCACCGTCAAAACGAAGATCATACCGACGGCAGGCTTCACAGAACGGGTGATACGCATCGTGTTCGTTTCCCGTGGCGTGCGAGAATATTGGGATCAACATTTGTCTGGCTACGCGTGCATCCGATCTGTTTTCGCTTTCTAGATTCTGCCAGCGACATGAGTCGTTCGATCGCATCAAGTACGATCCGCGACGATCACACCCCCCAACAGCTTCACTGGGCCTATGAGACATCCCGTGGGGGCTGACGATACCGCAAACCACCATTGAATCTGCAGCTAACAGCTCAATCGCACTGGCGAACAGCCAGATAAGGGATGGCGTGTCAACCTCACTTCAATACCAGCGGCCACACCAATGTGTTGTGCCATCGCTAGCCTCCCGGCTGGTACCAGCGCATGCCTCATACCCCTTGCCGTCGACGATGGGTCATGATACGCAGATGAATCAGGAGCATCACCGCCACCGAATCAATGGAGACGAGGAAGCAAATGTTGACCAGATCCGATGACTCATCAATGAAACCCAAAACCCAGATGATCAAGTAGAGGATCACGCCCATGTTGGCTCCTGGTTGCGGCGGGCATTCATCCGACACCGATACACAGCCGTCGCCGTCCAGGCTCGTGAGGCTGCTGTATGGCGCCTGGATCGTCGCCGACAGACATTGTCGCAGTCGCCGCCAACTTGAGCATTGGTCGGCTCACAAACACCGTTCGATCAGGTACCGCATACTATTGTCCGGACGCAAATGAGTCACATCGAATACCTTGTCAGCCACCGCCCGATAGATCGGATCTCGCTGAGCCAATACCTGCTCGATCTCTTCGATACCACCAGACGCGTCAGTGAGGTGCGGCCGACTCTCTGCAGAACCGGCATCCTGATCGATACGGCGATGTAATTCCTGAGCTTCACAGTTCAGATAAATCCTGATCGCATGTGGCGCTTCCTGCACCGCGCGACGGGCAGCCGGTTCCATCAGCGTCCCTCCCCCCAGTGCGATGACCTGCCCGTCCCTGCCACAAAGGCTTTGTGTCACTTCGACCTCGACACGGCGCCACTCGGCACTGCCGCGGGTCGCCCATATCTGGGCAATCGATTCATTGTTAAACCGCTTGCGCACCTCTTCATCCACATCCACAAACGTTAACCACCGGTGCATCGCTAGCTGCTTGCCCAGTGTTGTCTTACCGCTACCTCGATACCCCATAAGGATGATATTCATGAATCGAGAATTCTAACCCAATCGTGATTGATGTGACGGCCTGACTCGCCGCTAAAACACCACAAATGATTGTCCTTAGGACATCCCACGCAGCCGCATTGCAGCTCGAAGGCCTACCGACACCGTGGACGGTCTGTATGATACCTCTATGGACTCCACAAGCTTGCCGGATGACTATCTCAATCGACTGCGCCGGTGGCGAAATCGTCCCGACCCAGATCTGACGCTGGGCTTCCTAAGAAAACAGTTTGATCAGGGAGTCCGGCGACCGTATGAACGACTGCAGTCGATCACCGAGCTCTGGCGATCAATGGTACCCACCCACCTGATTCTACACACACAGCTCCTGTCTATGACCCATGGGATCCTACGGGTATCAGTCGACTCTAGCGCCCATCTGTATCAACTAGATCGTTTACTCCGTAGCGGGCTAGAACGTCAACTGGTCATCCGCCACAAAGGGCCCGCACTTAGGCGTGTGCGACTGCAGCTGTCGGCGGGACAGACGGCGATCGGACGGTGACTCAGATCGGCCCGTCCGTCACTATCCCAGCGGCTGCAATGGCCAGATCACCGGCGCCGATGTGACCACAACCGCCATAATCAAGAAGTTCAGCGGCAACCCAACGCGGATGTAGTCGCTGAAACGATAGCCGCCAACCCCAAAGACCATCAGATTTGTCTGGTAAGCGATCGGCGTCGCAAAGCTCGCCGAAGCTGCCATCATCAGCGAAACCGCAAACGGGGTGAAGTCAAGGTGAAGCACCTCCGCCGCCGCCCGGGCGATCGGAAAGACCAATGCCGCCGAACCCACCGGTCCGATCAGGGAATTAAATAGCATCGCAACCACATAAACGCCTGCCAGGACGCCTCTTGGCCCCCAAGACTGGAGCATGTTGATTAGTGTCTGAGCGACCGAACTGGCTGCACCGGTCGTATCCAATACCCGCCCTATACCCAAAGCTGAGCCGATCACCAACAGCACCCGCCAGTCAACACTGTTTCGGGCATCCTGAGCAGAGCAACAACGCGTCAGCACCATCGTCCCGGCAGCCAACAAAGCTGCGTTGAGCAAACGCATGGCATTGGTCGACGCGAGAATGACCATAACCGCCAACACACATAGCGCTATCCAGGCGCGATCGTGTCGTACCGGCTGCGACTCAGCCACTGTCGAGACCAAGAAGAAATCTCGACGGTTGCGTTGAATTTCGACAAAACGGGGGTGCGTCTCTATCAACAGCGTATCACCTTGTCGCAGGACGATATCACCAATTTTTTGATCGAGGTGTTCTCCGCTGCGGTATACCGCGATGACCGCGGCGTTGTAGACCGTCCGAAACCGACCGGCGCGGATGCTCATCCCCGCCAACGGACAACTATCACTGACAACCGCTTCCACCAAACAACGGTCTGGTCGCGGTGCTGAAAGCTTAAATACCTGATCGGTCGCCGGAACCAACCCACGGATCTGCTGCAGATCCCTAACTGACTCGACCACGCCCACAAAGATCAACCGGTCGCCACCGCGCAGGATTTGCTCGGGTCCCACTGCCACGAGCCGGTCGCCGCCGCGATCGATCTCGACCAAGTACGCTCCGGGTAAGTGACGCAGACCAGCCTGTTCAATGGACCTGCCATCGATGCCGCTTCCCGGTTCAATGAGCATTTCCACCGTGTAACGCCGAGCTTCAGCCAGGTTAATGCTCGTTCCACGGCGATCCGGCAGAAGCTTCTGAGACACAAACAAGATGTATAAGATCCCCACGATGGTCGCCGGGACGCCGACCGGCGAAATGGTGAACATGCCAATCTGGACACCAGACAGCTGACCCTGTGCCTGTGCTTCAAAGACCATACCCTGAACCACAAGGTTGGTCGCCGTCCCGATCAGCGTGCAGCTACCGCCCAAAATTGCCGCGTAGCTCAACGGAATAAATAGTTTCGACGGACTAAAGCCCATTTTCCTGCACCAATCGCTGACCACAGGAATAAACATGGCCACGATCGGCGTGTTATTTAGAAAAGCACTCATCCCCGCCACAGGGACCATTAACCGGATCTGCGCACCAACGACGCTGCGTGGCCGGCCCAACAGCGAACCGGTGATAATGGTCATCGCACCCGTGAGACTGAGGCCCTTGGCGACCACAAACAACACCGCAATGGTCACCAAACCTTCGTTACTGAAATCTGCCACCGCCTGGGTGGGTGTGGGAAATCTGTCCGATACCAGCCCCAAGGTCATCAGCAGCGTGAGCCCACCCAACAAGACCACGTCCGGACCCGCCAGATTTCGCACCAGGGCGTAAGACATCAACAGAACTGTCACCAGGGTTACCCAGCCTTCCCATGCCATGGCTAACTCACCGTAACAGCAATTCTTCACCTCACCTATAGCCGCCACCCACAAGGGCAGACGACTGCGACACCCCCGACACCGTCGGAAGGTGTTATGTTATCGGCATGACCACCGATGATCGATCAGGAGCGTCCCCGGCCGCACTGGCCATGGCCATGCTGGTGACAGGCGCTGTAGCGGGATGTGCCATGAACAGACCACCGTATCTCCTAACAACGCGTGACAGTCCAATGGTGATCCCCGCAACCGAGCCTATCGCCTCCACGCAGTTGTACCCACTGTCGCGTCGGGCCGGTTCGATCGATCGAACCGTCGGCACCCGATCTCCCACAACCATCCGCTACCGTCTTGATCCGACGGGCAAGAAGCAATGGCGGCTGACTCTCGAAACCGTGCGCGTGGTGCACCTCCAACAGGCTGACGACGGCTCGCTGCTGATCACAGAAGAAGAAGAACTGGCCGAAGACGTCTCGGTGACATACACACCACCTATTGTGATGCTGCCGGTACACCTGTCGATGAATCAACCCATCAATCAAGAAACACACATGACGGTGAGGAAGCGGAAAGGCGGTGCGATCCAAGACCAGGGGCGGTGCCGTTACCATACTGAGTTGCTAGGATCCAAAGCCGTGGTGACACCCACCGGGACCTTCAACGCCTGGATCGTTCGAACCCGTCGAAACATTGAACTGCAGATGGCCCAAGTGGCTGTCACCAGTGACACCGCCTATGTTCCTGGCCGTGGATGGGTCCTCGAACGAATCACCCGAGTCACGAGACCCATGAATTTGTTTGAGGTGACACAGACCGAAGCATTGCAGTTAGCTCGGTGAACGCCAAGACGGCAACACCTCCGAAACCAAAGAGAACATGGTCTGTGACCGATAACCAAACCATGCCATGTCCATGATCGATAAGCCTCACCCAATCGCAGCGGCCAGATCCGCCTGGCCAAGGATACCCTGCGCTCGTCCCCTACACGCCACACCTGACCGCCGCCGGTCGCGTATTGCAAGTGTCCGGCTGTGGGCGTCGTATGTGGTCAGGACGCCGGAATCTCGCTAAGTCCTGAATTGGCAAGATCGCTCAGGACGATCGACCAGCAAAAGTGCCGGATGTAGGTATAAAAGTGGTACTGCGTTAAGTCCCCTTGTAGACAATTCGATAATGAGAACAGCGTCGATTCTTACCCGATTGGCTGTGAACAAGGGGTGACCGATGGCCGGAGAAGCAATCCGAATGATGTGCCCCAATCTGAAGTGCAAGACCATTCTTTCGGTCCCTGCGACTGCACGCGGCAAGGCGGTCCAGTGCCGTCAATGCGGCATGCGTATCAAGATCCCCGCGCTGAAAAATAACACAGGCCCCACTACGGCGACCGCAGCACCCCGGGTAGACGGTGATGCCCCGACACCAGCGACATGACTTGTGGGCCAGTAGCCCTTTCCCGCCTGATCAAAACATCGATCCCAGCGCTCATCACAAGAGCAGCAAACAGCCCTGGCCATGTAGAATGGCCCCCCGTGGCAGAGCAGCTCAACAGCTATTTTTAAGTTTCAGGGACTGACGAAATTGCGGTTGGTGTTGATACAATACCACGCATGGGTCAACGGCTGCCCATGATCTTGCCCGATACCGCGCAAGCGCATGGCTGCGGCAACCTCGAACCATCGAACCCCATTCCGCTGCCGCTGCGGTGTCACAATGTGAACATCGACGGCCTTTACATCCACGTGCCGTTCTGCTTTCACAAGTGCCACTACTGCGACTTTTACAGCGTGGTCGACCCACAGGGTTCCCTCACCGGAAAAGGAGAGACTGAAGAAAATCGACAGACACGCTTCACAACGCGGCTGATCCAAGAGATTCAACAGCGAAGCGGACAAATCAAACTGCGACCGCGTACGATTTTTATAGGCGGAGGCACACCCACGCTGTTGGCACCCCGGCTTTGGCAGCGTTTGTTTGTAGCCTTGCATGCCTTCGTGGATATGGCTGGTGTTCAGGAGTTTACCGTTGAAGCCAACCCTGAGACCATCACACCCCGCATCGCGACTGTGCTCGCGGCCGGAGGTGTCAATCGGGTTAGCATCGGCGCCCAATCCTTCCACACACCACTGCTAAAAACGTTGGAACGCTGGCATGACCCGGCCAACGTGACCAAGGCGGTCCAGACCGTACGCGCTGAGGGTATCCAAAACATCAACGTCGACCTGATCTTTGCGATTCCCGGCCAGAGCCTACCCGTCTTGGAGGCTGACCTGGACGCGGCGTTGGCGTTAGCACCTGATCACATCAGCTGCTACGGCCTCACCTACGAACCGCAGACGGCTCTGGCAGTCCGACGACAAATGGGACAGATTCATCCGGTGGACCAGGAGGTTGAACGGCAGATGTACGAACGGGTCATGGCGCGTTTAGACACCGCTGGTTTTGAACACTATGAAATCAGCAGCTGGTCAACTCCAAGCCGCCACTGTGAACACAACTTGATCTACTGGCACAACGGTGATTGGCTGGGCATGGGCCCATCGGCAGCCAGTCATATCAACGGATATCGATGGAAAAACAGACCCCATCTGGGCCACTACTTATCTCAGAGTCCCGAACCCCCGACGACAGAACACGAGCATCTTTCCGACTCACGCAGCACCGGTGAACAGCTGATGTTACGGCTGCGGTTACGCGAGGGCGTTCCCCGATATTGGCTAGATCAACGTCTGCTTCGCCACGACCCACGTCACGCCACGATCCGTGACTTTATCGAACGCGGGCTGCTTGAATGGACAGGCCAGCACCTCCGCCTAACCCAGCGTGGTATCTTCGTTGCCGACATGGTCATTGAGAAATTATTATGACATGGTCGATACACTATACACTTATAGCACCCGGACTTTGTGATCACCGGCCGTAGCCTATCTTGAAACATCACCAATCGTTTTTGTGAACCCGCCTGGACCAGATCCGCCAATATGCAAGCCGTATAACTTCCGGACAGGCGGCGGTACGCCAAGTACGCCAAGAAAATATGATCGCGCTGCGATCCCTCACGCCCAACCGACAAAACCACCTGTCAGTTGGCTGACGACTGGTCCTGAACCACTGGCTCTCGGGTTGTGCTGTCCACGCTGCTGTGCGCATCGGCATCGGACTGTGCGTCAAGATCTTCAGGTGGCTTATCGGAAACGATCCAGAGCTTCACGTGAGTTTTTAAATCATTTGCCAAGACAATCGGGATCTCGTACACGTCTAGCCGTTTGATCTGCTGACCAATCCGGACCGCGCGGTCATCGATTTCTAGCCCCTCAGCCCGAAGCGCATCGGCGATATCTCGCTGCGATACACCGCCAAAAAGTACACCTTGCTCGTTGGCGCTGCGCTGAATGGACAGCTCATATCCTTCCAGCTTCGCGATTAACGACTCTTGAGCTGTGCGGTGCTCACGGAGCTCCTGTTCAACCTGCGCACGACGATGGGCTAATCGCTTGATATTGCCTGCTGTTGGCTGCGTGGCCAACCCTCGCGGAACCAAAAAATTCCGGGCATACCCAGCCTTGACCCGAACCACGTCACCAACGATCCCTAGGTTGTCGATATTCTGGTTTAATAAGAGCCGAATGGTCTTCATAATCGATCCGGTCCGTACCTAAAATGGAATATCGTCTTCACCAACGGGCTGATGAGCATCCGCATTATTGTTCGCGGGCACACCCGCCGGCTCGGACATGGTCCGCGATGGCTGTTGATCCTGCCCCGAATGCATGGCGGTTCCGCCGCTGGGCATATCGCCACCCCCACGCGAATCGATAAACTGAAAATTATCGATAACCACCTTTAGTTTCGAGCGGTTTTGACCTTCGCGGTCCTGCCACTGGTCTAGGCGCAAACGACCTTCAACAAACACCGGCCGGCCTTTGCGCAAATATTGATTCATCACCTCGGCACTGCGTCCAAACGCCTCACAGTCCACATATGTGGTTTCGTCTTGCTGTTCTCCCTGCTGATTTTTCCACTTGCGATTGATCGCTAAGCCGACATTGACCACCGGAGTATTGCTGGGCAAGTAGCGCAACTCTGGATCACGTGTCAGATTGCCCATGAGCATGACGCGGTTAAGGTTTGGCATTGGAGATCTCCCAGCGAGCGTCGCGTTCAAACATCAGAGCCGACAGTTTCGTTGGCTGCTTGGCCGGACGTAGTAGCCGTGACCGGCGTGGACAGGTCGCTACGCAACCGGGCTTCCATCGCCAAATCCGGCTCTTTCTGGATCAACTCCCACTCCGTCTGACCGATGTGCTCGGCCCGAATCACTAGGTTTCGCAACACGATTTCAGAAAGGTTGCAGTCGCGCTCAATCTGGGTAATGCGATCTCGCGGAGCCCTCAAATAAACCAACACAAAAGTACCCCGCTTCTGACCTTTAATCGGGTATGCCAACCGACGCTCCCCCCACTTCTTCATTGCTTCCACCGTCACCCCAGCACGGCTGAAGATGCCTTGTAGGTGCTCAATCGCAGCGTTAAGATCAGCGGCAACCTCGTGCTGATTCAGCAGAAACAAGCCCTCATACAGGCTAACTTGCGGCTGGGCCATGAATCGATTCTCCTTCGTACCAGTCTCTTGTACTTTAACCAGATCCGTCTTGGTAAGCAACGGCCCTGTGATATGAACCCAGTGCGTTCTGGCGATCATGGGGTCAGCCAATGCCAATTTGGCTTAGCTGTCGGACCTGATCCTCAGCATGAAAACTCGACCGAACCAGGGGTCCGGACTCCACATGCTTGAATCCGATTGCTTCGCCAGATCGTTTAAATCGGGTGAACTGGTCAGGCGTCACCCACCGTGCTACTGGCAAATGGCCCCTTGTGGGCTGCAAGTACTGTCCAATCGTAAAGATATCGCACTTAGAGCCCTCATAAACATCCTTCATTAACTCGACCACTTCGTCATTGGTCTCGCCGATCCCAACCATGATGCCCGTCTTGGTGACCAACCCAGCCTGTTTTGCACGACCAAGCAATTCGATTGATCGTTTGTACTTGGCTTGCGGTCGTACGACAGGATACAACCTGCGAACGGTCTCCATATTGTGATTAAGGATCTCAGGCCGGGTATCTATCACGGTCTGTAACGCCATCCAGTCTCCACAAAAATCAGGGATCAACACTTCCACCGAGGTTTCTTGGGACCTTTTACGAATCAAGCGAACCGTTTGGGCCCAAATCGCCGCGCCACCGTCGGGCAGCTCATCTCGGTTGACGCTGGTAATCACGATGTGGCCCAATCCCATGACAGCGACCGCTTGTGCCACGCGGTCGGGTTCTTGGGTGTCCAACTCAGTAGGTTTGCCCGTGGCAATGTGACAGAATCCACAAGAACGGGTGCAGACATCTCCCAAGATCATGATCGTCGCAGTACCCCGAGACCAACATCCGCCCATATTGGGACATTTGGCCGATTCACAGACCGTGTGCAAGCCATGTTGGTCAATAATCGATCTGAGCCTTTGGTAACCGGCGCCCCCTGGTAGCTTTGCGCGCAGCCAATCGGGCTTCCGCTGACGGATGTACTGCCGTGGCCGGTTATCAATAATCTGATCGCTCAGGGAAATCATCGCTGACATGGAAGTGTATACAAATCAATCACTGACAAAAAGGGTCCCGGAGGGGTCACCATTCTTTACCACGCCGCGGCGATGACTCAAACCACAGACACAGCGGATCTGCAATCCGCGCGGTCACCCGCTAC
Source organism: Phycisphaeraceae bacterium (assembly GCA_965222495.1). GTDB lineage: Bacteria > Planctomycetota > Phycisphaerae > Phycisphaerales > Phycisphaeraceae > CBDCUA01. Next base: position 1,605,286 of record CBDCUA010000006.1, read on the forward strand.
GCCCCGCCCTTTCATGTTAATCTGGGACACGCCTACGTGTTCCACGGTCGGTTGTTGGGCGCTGTCAAATGCCTCCACCTCGGTCGGCTGATGCTACACGGCTGACTTGGGGACGGGTTGGAATGTCATTAGCATGAAGGCCATGGTACGCAAAATGGTGATGATGTTGTCTGTGGTCATCACACCCGTCTGGGGCTGCGGTCCCCCACCGGCCCGTGAAGGGAACCTCCATTCGGACGACCCAGCGTCCAAGCTGTATGCGATTAGGCGAGCAGGCCAAGGCCGTGATCCCTCGATGATCGGTGGTCTGGTTGAGCAACTTGACAGCGATGATCCCGTCGTACGGATGATGGCAATTGTCGCCCTCAGCCGCATCACAGGGACCCGAATGGGTTACAATCCTTATGCGTCATTGGTCGACCGCAGAGCCGCCATTGAGACATGGGTCACCGCCGTACGTGAGCGGCGTTTGCCACACCCGGACATGGGTGACATTGATGAGTGATTCCCAATCGCTGATTTGCCAGCAGGCACCGATCGAGGACGGCCTGCTGATTTACTTGCAAGGCGAGATCGAGTTTTCACATTCACCTCAACTCCGATCGGAGCTGGTCGGTCTGTTGGACCAACAACGTCCTGAGCGATTGATCATCGACCTGGCTGGCGTGCCCTACATGGATAGCTCAGGTGTAGCGACCCTCGTCGAGGTCCTCCAGCGGCAGCGTAACCGCGGATACAAACTGGTGCTGCACAGTTTGCAATCGAAGGTATATAGCATGTTCGAAATCGCTAGTCTCGACAGGCTGTTCACCATCGCCGAAGATCTCGACACGGCCAAACGTGTATGACACGGCATTGGCACGCCCGTGTCCGTGACCGCTAAACTTTTCCTACATGGGTCCAATCACACCTGTGAACACCCCTTCAAAAGACCGAACGCCGCCCGACGAGCCCACTCACCACAACAGCACGACGACCGTGACCCAACACGCCCTGGCGGCACTGGGCGACCCGGTCATCCGTGGACTGACTTATGTTGGAGCGGCCAGTCACCTGCTACACAAGACCGTTGGGTGGGTCTGGCAGGCGGTCCGTCGACCGTCGGTGCGTTTTGGTCGAAGGGCCCTGTACGCTCAAATGGTGCGCCTAGGCGTCCGGGCCATTGGCGTGGTGATGTTGGTCAACTGCTGCATTGGGTTCATCCTAGCACTTCAGATGGCCCCTCCGCTACAAGACTTTGGACAGGTTGAAGCGGTGGCAAATATTATTGCCGTCGCTGTTTTCCGAGAGCTGGGTCCGCTGATCTGCGCCATCGTGCTGACCGGTATCGGCGGCGCGGCGATTGCCGCGGAACTCGGAACCATGGTGGTCGGTGAAGAAATTGAAGCACTGCAGGTTCATGCGCTGAATCCGATACGGTTCCTGGTTATGCCGCGCCTTCTAGCCGCCATCGTCTGCATGATCATTTTGTGTGTCATCGCCCAGTTGACAGCCGTGACCAGTGGTTGGTGGGTGAGTGTGACAATTCTTGGCATCCCTTCACGGATCTATATTGAAAACGCCACGTCACAGTTACAGCTTGCCGACTTTTTCACGGGGCTGTTCAAGGCAGGTGTTTTCGGTTTGGTCGTGGGTTTGATCGCCTGCCACAACGGCTTGTCCGTAACCGGCGGGGCTTCGGGTGTGGGACGTGCCACGACCAATACAGTCGTACACTCGATCGTGTCAATCATCTTCACCGATCTGATCTTCACTGCACTGTTTTATAGGATGGGATTGACGTAACGGATGCTTACGCCGTCAACGACGGTTCGGCCGTCTTTGATCTCATCGGCCTGCCGCATCGTGTGATGGATTAAAACGACATCAATTTTTATCCGTCACACACCGGCGCTCTCTGGTGATGCCAGAGAATAAAACCGGACAGGAATCGTCCCCATGGCCATTCACATGGATGCCATGGCTCAGCGTCAATAACCTATTCTGTCGCCTACATCGATCGGCTGACCACCGGTGCCGGCACGGTCATTCCCGATCACACCGGCCCCCTCCAAAGGCACCCGTTTCTGTCGTCGCGGCTGCGAATCCGTGTTTGCTTCAATCTCGATCACCCCGAGACGTCACAAGGCATTCATCAGCGCGGCACCGGCGGATCATCCTCAAAAACCCTAGCAACGTTGATCTGCTCCTAGTCACGTGCCACACCACCACGTCGCCCGTTAGGATCGACACGTCGATCAAGGTTCTCCGCCGGCGGCTTGCACCTCTGTCACCACACCTGTTCCAGAGATCGATCCACCGTCGTGCGTGGTATGTTCGGTCGAGTCGCATCACTGGGCAGCGCTGCGCCAACACAATGACACATCTATGATAGATGCGTCGTGTAACGATCCTTGATCACCAGCCATCACGACGGCCGTCTCGACCGAAAGCGGCCGTCGTCCGTGCATCTTAACATTGGTCGGTTAAGTCGGTGGTCAACATCCCACGCCAAACCATCTGCCACTGAGATTACACCGGCGTCACCTGGACAAACCGCTGCACGCTGCGCAGATCCGCGATGACGTCTGGTGTGGCGCAAATGGTTCCACTCTCTCCGGGGCAACCCTTTACCGGATGATGTTTAATCATACGACCGCCGTACCATCGGCCGCCGCGCATCCTCGGTGCATGGTTGGACGTCCGGACTTTACGCAGGCGCTTATTCTCGGCTCTCACCGCCAAGTCCTTGTTAAGCACCCGCACCAATGTCTTGCGCGCCGCGAGATTGGTAGGGCGTTTCACAATCTTCACAAGGACCGATGTCCCTGGGGTCAACTGATCAAACATACGCTAAACCTCTGTTTTACTTTCACAACGTTTCCAAGACCACGCCCTCAAAAAACCAAAACCGCCATTATCACAGATCGCGCCGGGCCGTCAATGCGATCTCCGCCACAATGCGCCAGGAAACAAAGCCCCCTGAGCAACCCGTGCGGTTCAAATCACGGCCTGAAGAGAAGTGGCCCAAACAACTATAATAGACAGACTTACGCGAAAATCTTCGCCGCGACTGTTGCCCCGACGGGTCGCGGCATCCTCGGGGCTGGTCGAGGTCCAAAAAAGGTGATACCGTCACTTTGTCTTGTCTGATTCACAGCGATAAAATTCATAGACCGAATTGGTCGTCGTGTGAGGGCAAATGAATCCCACTCGCAACCCACATGCGCTTGCGTGACTTTGGTATGGCCACCATCGTGGCTACGCGTGCATGATCCACGACCCTAGTCGGCGGGGCAAGGGCGCTCCCAAGAATCTGCTTGGGGTATATCGAGTTGATCTGCTAGGAGGAACGTGATGCCATTGGTGGTCCTGATCGTTTGCGTGGCCCTCTCGGTCTTTGGCCACGACGCTAACGCCGATTACACCCTGACACCACTATCGGCGGGGCAAGGCACGTTAGCTGTCAGCCCCGGGAGCTCGTTCACACTGGATATGGTCATGACGTCTGATGGATCAGACGAACACACGGTGGCGGAATTTGATGTGGTGTTCTCTCAACCCGGGTTGACACTTCATAGCTACGCCTGGGGTGGCTCACACGCCGCCAGCGGTTTCGACAACAGCGATCCAGCCCTTAATCTCCTGCCCGTTGTGCTGGACGAAGACACGCGAGGCGGACCGGGGTCGCCGGTGGATATCCACTTTGATAATTTTACAACCACACCCTTCACGTCGGGAACGGTGGTGTCGATGGATCTGACCGTTCCTCACGGTTTCGATCATGACCTGGTCACCATCGACGTGACAGTCATCGCTGTTGAAGGCGATAACGGACCGGTCACCAGTGTCGCGGGGCCCGGCTTGGCATTGCATGTGCCCGAGCCCTCAAGCATGGCACTGATCATGATGTTTGGTTTGACCGCGTTGGCTGGCCGTAGAAGAAATCGGACCACCTAACGCCTCAACTCTGGCCGGGTAGAACCGCACCCGTACGTACGACCCACTGGCTCAATTCCAGTCCTCGGGGGGAACAATCAACACGCGGCGCTAGGATCAAGGTTGCTCATAGACGTAGCGCCTTGGGTATGGCGAACATGATGCTTTATACGATAATCATGACATGGCTAAGCGAGTGGCGTCACCGAGTGACGGGTCGAGGATTGATCCGCGCCATGCCGCCGGTTGCCGTCAGGGATGAAAAATCCACCACGTCGAGTGTTCACCGCTCGTTCCCAAGGCTCTCTAGGTGGAGCTGTGAAAGCGGCGATCTATGGAGGGGCCTGGAATCCCTTGAGTCTCGTGTCTTGCTTAGCGCGTCGATCACCGACTGGTACTCGTTGGCCGACCACGGCCCGGGTGTTGGCCCGGCACGACTGGTAATCCCCAACGACGGCTCGTTCAGTGAACCTCGCAGCAGTGGAGTTACTAAACTCGAAGTCAACTTTAACAGTGCCATCGATCCCGATAGCTTCACGGCCGCTTCCGTGCAGATCACCGGTAAGGATACCGACGAATTGCCCCTCGATCTGAGCGGACTGACCGTGGTCACTTCTACGCACACAGAAGACACCGTCGGCGTCGTGACATTGTCCCAGCGGCTGCCCGACGTTGCGCGTTATCTTGTGAGAGTTGTGGGGGTCACCGACACCCAAGGCCAACCCTTGACCGGTGATACCGACCGAATCTTTACCGTCCTGGCCGGCGATACGTCCGGTGACCTAAGGGTTAGCGGTGTGGATCTGGCACGCATTTGGGCCCAGCGCACTGACACCGTCGATCCGTCAGACACGGCACAGGTTCGCGCGGATATCAGTCAAGACGGGCGTGTCAGCGGCATCGACTTGGCTCGTGCTTGGGCCCATCGTAATCATCAGGCGCTATCCATCACCGACCCTTTATCGACATCTGAGACGTTGGCCAACTTCTTGATCCAACAAATGGTGCCCAACAACGTGTTCGATTCGGTCTGGCCGGGCCGTCAGGGGTTGCTCTTGAACTCCGTGATACCGGACGGCGAATCAGGATTGGTTCTCCCTCGCTCGTGGGTCTACGACAATGCGGCATCGATCATTGCGCTGACGATGGCCGGACGAAACGCCCAAGCCGCACAGATCATCGACGCCCTGATCCAAACCGCGCCATTGAACGGTGACCTATGGTTCTCCGTCAATGTAAATGACGCTGGCCACGCGGATCTGGTCCGGACCGGCGCCAATAGCTGGGTTGGCTATGCCGTGAATTATCATATCCTGGCCAGACTCGCCCAGAACCCCAATGCACTAAACGAAGATCCCATCCTTCAAGGCTATCTCACATTTAGCCAGGACCTTGCCCAGGCCGTCATGTCTCGACAAGTCAAGGACGTAAATGACATTCGACACGGGTTGGTCACCGGTGGGGTTGCCACAATTTTCTACGAGATCGCCGATGGACAGTTGGTGGAAGTTTTCGACCCAGGAGAACGTGATTGGGTCAGCACAGAGCACAATATCGATGCCTATTTTTTTCTTCGGGACTTGGCTTACATCACAGGCAACATGGCGTATCAGCAATCAGCAGATCTGATCCGTACCGCGCTGGTGAACGGTTTGTACAACGCTTCAATCGGTCAGTTCAATCGCGGAGTAAGCCCTAACGGCCTGGACGTCCACCGTGCGCTGGATACGGCGTCGTGGGGTTCGTTGTTCCTGCTGGCCGCAGGTGAACCTGGCTTGGCCATGACCGCCCTCAACACGACGGATTTGTATCGTAATGTTTCCAACGACGTCTTGGGCTACAAGCCGGGCATCGTGGATAGGATTTATGAAAGCGATGTATTACAGCAGCACGTGTTCCCCGATGAACCAAACAAGTCATGGGATGATATCTCCTATATCTGGTCAGAGGGCAGCCTAGGAGTTGCCATGGCCTATGTGCGAACAGGCCAGATCGATAAGGGTCATGAAATCCTCATGTCGATGCTAGGCCCAGCGATGAACGTGACCGGTCAAGGCGGCATCCGCTACACCGATCAGAATCTACCGTTCCAATTCCACAATAAACCTTCTACCATCGGCACAGCTTGGGCGCTGATGGTGCAGGCCAATGTGGAAGGAGGGTTGATCCCGGAGCTATTCTGGGCAGCTCAGATCGACCTGCCCGGTGGCATCATCCGCCTGGGACAGACCGGCGCCAACCAATCAGCACCGATCGCGGTGGCGTACACCCCCCCACTGGCCGGGCCGACGCAAGAACGCCACGGCGCGCACACCGCCGGACTGGATCGACCCGGCACCGCGGTGACTCGACGGCGGCTGGGCGCCGATATATCTGCTTCGTCGATTGCCCCATTGAACACGAAGGCCCCGCTCGCTCAAACAGCGACCACCAGTGTGCAGCGACAGATCGCAAGACGCCGCACAGCTCGCTCTCAAATCGTGACCCACGCGCCACCGCGGACGACCGGGCAGACGTCCTTAAATCAAACACCGTTGTTGGAAGGTCTAACTGCTCTAGACACGTTCGAATTTCGCCTGACGCTATTGCCCCCATCTGAATCGACGTGACCAACGCGCCGGTCACCAACGGATCAACCTCCTCAATCGCTGTTTGACACGCGTTCAACCAAGGTCGGCGGCGCACCAATATCGGCCACAATCACGCGGCCGGTGTAATCCGACGCACCCGGAGCGACGAAGCCTTGTTTTTGAGCGACAAAAGTCACCGTACAGTGGGCCCTGATCGTCGCGTTTGATGGCTGGCCCGTATCACAATCGAGTCCTGACGGCACATCCACGGCAACCACAAGCGGACCAGCCAAAGCGTTGCAACGTTGAATCACCGATGCCATGTGCGGCCTAACCTTGCCTACAAATCCGGTGCCCAATAACGCGTCTACGATCAGGTGAGCGTTGGCCCAAGCGGGTGACTCGGCGGCCAGGTGTCGGTGAGAAATGATCGACCGCACCGACAACGACATCTTCATACAGATTCCGTGGTTCACCGCCGCGTCACCCTTAAGCGTCACGGGGTCGGAGGCGGCGAACAGAGCGACGGTCACGCCGTGATTGTGCAGGTGACGGGCGATAACGTAGCCATCACCGCCGTTGTTGCCACCGCCGACCAATACCGCCACGCGGGCCTGCGACGGTGGTAGGCGCCGGATGTCCCGGAGCAACTCTAGCACCACGTCGGCTGCTTGGCGCCCAGCATTTTCCATCAGCACCAGGCCCGAAATGCCCAATTTTTCGATGGCCAGACGGTCGACCTGGCGGACCTGATCGCGGGATAGCCGTCTCATCGAATAGCAGCATACCTCAAAGAGGCCTGGGGGTGCCTGGCGACTGGCCGGACACCTCGGTGCGGGGTCTGCGGTCTGCCATTGGGGTATCGCCACCGGCGTTCATGGCGTCGAAGAGTCAGTTAAGACGCACTTGCCTTCAGGCCACCTACCTGGCGAGAATAGTGACGTTGTGCGTATCGATCTACGAAACATAAAAGGAGCATTCCTGTTCAGCGTGGACGTTGATCCAGGTCAACCCACAGCCAAGCCCATCGACGGCGGTTGTAGCGAGGTTCACCTTCATTGGGACCACGCGCTAGACGATCGGGGCGGTCTGCAAAGATGTCCGGTATGCGAATGTCGTGAACTGTTCGCCCGGAAGGATTTTCCTCAGGCCACCGGGTTGACAATCGTCGTTGTCGCGGCCGTTACCGCCTTGGTGATGTTTGGTTTGGGTCGGGTGACATGGGCGATTTTGGTGTTGGGCGGTGTCGCGTTGATCGACGCGTTCATTTTTCCCTTTGCCAAGCGATGCCTGGTGTGTTACCGGTGCCGTAGTGAGTTCCGCCGCTTGCCGATACGCTCGGATCACCCCGGTTGGGATCTGGCCACGGGCGAAAAATATCGATCCGTCCAACAGCCACACGTTTGAACAAGCAGGGGGTTCCCAGGCACCCCTGGTCACCGTATCCTTCGTCGGCAGACGACAGACCCGGGCCGTTTATCGCTTCACAAGCAATATCACTGCGTGACACGCGACAGCATCGCCCTGTCCCAACGCGTCTACGTGTTCGTGCGTTTTGCCTTTGACGTTGACTTGCTCGAACCGACAGCCCAGCAGGTGTGCCATGTTCTTACGGATCGCTCGCTTGTGAGGGCTGAGTTTGGGACGCTGGAGAATGACCGTCACGTCCAGGTTCCCTATCGCGTAGCCGGCGGTGCGCATCCGCTTGGCGGCCTGCCCAATGAAGACACTCGAATCGGCACCCCGCCACTTGGCGTCATGATCTGGAAAAAGCTGGCCAATATCGTCTAACGCCAAGGCACCCAAAAGCGCATCGCTGACCGCGTGGTAAACCACATCGCCGTCAGAATGAGCCACACAGCCGAACTCCGCGTCGAGGCGCACACCCCCAATGACCAGTTCGTATCCCGGTGCCAAACGGTGCAAGTCAAAACCATGCCCCACTCGAAATGGCGGATGTGTGTATCTCAACGTGATCGCCGGATTATCGCCCTGGGTGCGGCCACCTCACTTGATGCCATATTCTTTGAGCTTTCGGTAGAGCGTGCGTTCGCCGATCCCCAACATCTTGGCCGCCTGCTCGCGGTTGCCGTTGTGTAGGCGTAGCGCGTTTCGGATAGCCTGCTTCTCTATCTGATCCAAGCTCAAGCCACTGGTCGTGTCGGTGCCGATATCGCCGGTCGAAGCGGGCACAGCGCTTCGGATCTCGTCGGGCAAGTCACGGGTCTCCAGCCGATCGCCTTCGGCAATCACGACCAGGTTTTGGATCACGTTCATCAGCTGCCGAACGTTGCCCGGCCAATCGTAACGCATCAATAGGGTTTGTGCATCTTGGTTTAGTTGGGGTACAGGCTTGTCCATCTGCTGGGCATAATGCTGAGCAAAATGACGGGTCAGCAGCGGGATATCTTCACGCCGTTCGCGCAGTGACGGCAAGTGGATCTGGGCGCCCTTGATACGGAAATAAAGGTCCTGACGGAACTGATTTTCATCGGCCAATTTATCCAAGGGGCGATTGGTCGCTGAGATCAGCCGTACATCCACATGCCGTGTGTCGTTGGCACCCAGGCGCACGACCTCACCACTCTCGAGTACACGCAGGAGCTTTGCCTGCATCACCACAGGCATGTCCCCCACCTCGTCTAAGAAAAGTGTCCCGCCATCGGCGTACTCAAACCGACCCTGCCGATCACGATCGGCACCAGTAAATGCTCCTCTGACGTGCCCGAACAGCTCGTCTTCGAGAATGGATTCGCTCAGGCCCGCACAGTTCAGCGGCACGAAATGACGGTTGGCCCGCCGGGAGTTGTTGTGGATCGCCTGAGCAACCAGCTCCTTGCCTACACCCGATTCGCCGGTAATCAGCACAGGGATGTTGCTCGGAGCGATCTGACGCATCGCGGCGATCACCCGACGGATCGCCTGTGAGGAACCGATAATCCCCTCAAATCCATACGATTCGTCAAGACGCAACCGCAAATGCTTGTTTTGATCTCGAAGCATAACCGTCTGGATGGCGTGTTGGGTCAACGTTCGAAACACGTCCAGGTCCAACGGTTTCTCGATGAAGTCATATGCCCCCTGCTTCAGCGCCGCCTTGCAGGTAGGGACATCGCCGTGGGCAGTGACCAGGATTGTTTCGGCATTGGGTTGGCTGCGACGGGCGGCGGCCAACACCTTCAAGCCGTCGTCCTCGGCATTCATCACCAGGTCGGTGACGATCAGATCGAACTGCCCATGTTGAAGTTCGTCTTCGGCAGCGGCCAAATCGTGAACGAGGGTACAGACATGCCCCATCCGTCGAAGAGCCTCGGCCATGACTTCGGCGTGATCAACCTCATCGTCAACAACCAAGATTTGTGCGCTGGGTGTGTCTTGTTGGCCGGTCATCACCGCCTCAATCATCCATCAATGAAGTTGCGGTCCAAACCTTGACCGCCGGACAAACGATCCGAGGGCCTGGGTCTTGGGCAATGGGTTGTTTTTATACCAGATGGGGGTTTTGCCACCATTTTATCTTCCACCTCTGGCTCGATTCGGTCAAGAAACGCATCCTCGCATTGCCACCGATGGATTTCAACGCCTGAATACTCAGCTTATAATGACTGGCAATGAAGACAAGTCACCTCGAGACGTCGGCGCCACCGAAACGAACGGGAAAAGCCCAAACGTTAGGCTGTGTGAGCTATCTCAACGCCAAACCGCTGATTGAAGGACTCGAAAGGAGCATGGACGCCGCGGTCCATTTTGCTGTGCCCAGTGGTCAGCTGGAGCTATTGGAAAGTGGCCGGGTCGATATCGCCTTGTGCCCCGTCATCGACTACTACCTCAGCCGACGGCCATTGGAGATTGTACCCGTGGGCGGGATTGGCTGTTTGGGCCCCACGCTCACAGTCAGGCTCTACAGCCAGGTCCCTTTCCAGTCCATCACGCAGATCCATGCCGACAGTGACAGCCACACCAGTATTGCTTTGCTACGTGTGATCTTGTCTCAGACGCAGAAATCGGTGCCTCCTATCTCTACGTACCTGACCCAACGCGACAAGGAATCGAATAACTGGCGGTCCCTGCCATCGGTCCAGTCCGTGCTGTTGATCGGCGACAAGGTGGTCACCGATCACCCCGACAACAATCGATACCCGTATCAGATGGACCTGGGCGATGCCTGGCACCGGCTCACAGGGCTACCGTTTGTGTTCGCCGTATGGATGACCCGAGAAGGCCAATCCCTAGGCACGCTACCGGATACCTTGAACCATCTTCGGGTAGCCAACATGAGTCGTATCAGCGATATCGCACGACGCTACGCCCCCGCCCATTGCTGGCCGGTCGGCATGGCCACTGAATATCTGGGACGGTACATGCGGTACGACATCGGTCCGAGACAGCTCGAGGCGATCGGCCGCTTCAGCGCGATGGCGTATCATCTTGGCCTGATCGACCAGACTCCGGCCCTGAGGGTAAGACGCGCCTGTTCAGCAACGCCGTCTGAGCAATCGATGACCTCTACCTGACGCCAGTCCAGATGCAGCACCGCCTACAGAGCGCGACGCCCTGTTCGCACCCACACAGCATAGACTTCACGCACGTCGTCTGCGACATGTCATTGCCGTTGTTGCGTCCGAGAGTCACTCACGCGTCTTACCACCCTCATGTCCTACCGCCGCACCTTTGTCAGCATTGGTGTGCATGAAATGAATGGGGATCGCGGTGACAGCCTCAAGCGACCATCGATGAACAGCGATCATGAGATCCTGCCCATCAATCGATCGCACGTGTCAAGCGCACATACCGGCCCAGGCACATGACCGGAAAATACAATCGGTAGAGGTGATACCGCAAGTAGAACATACGCGGAAACCCGGTGCCGGTGAACCACAGCTCTTCCCACGTACCCGTTTGAAGTTGGGTCTGGCACAGCCAACGGATGCCTCTTTCGACACCGGAATCGTCCGGGCCATAAACGGCCATCAGTCCCATGACGCCCCAGGCGGTCTGGCTGGGGGTCGAGGGGCCCTGACCTTTCAGCTCCGGATCCTCGTAAGTGTCCGCCGACTCACCGAAACTGCCGTCTTCGTTCTGGACACTGTGCAGCCACTGCCCCGCTTTCTGGATCCAGGGTTCGGCCATATCAATACCGATCGTATGTAGCCCACAGACGACCTGCCATGTCCCGTAAATGTAATTCACGCCCCACCGACCAAACCAACACCCCTCTTCTTCCTGTTTGGATTTCAAGAACTGTAGTGCTTTGACCACAGAAGGATTGGCCGACGTATACCCCAAACGACCTAAGCACTCGAGCGTCCGGCCCGTAATATCGGGACAGGAAGGATCTTGAATGGCGTTGTGGTCAGCAAAAGGGATGTGTTCGAGAATGGGACGGTGAATCGTACGGTCAAACGCTGCCCATCCGCCATCGTCGTTTTGCATCGCCAGCATCCACTTCACTCCGCGATTGGCCGACGCAATCGCCTCGGAACCGCCCGCTTGCTTGAGCGCCATGGCAACCATCGCGGTATCGTCTACGTCTGGGTAATAGGCGTTGTTGAATTCGAAATACCAACCACTGGGCTCGACGTCGTGGCCGACGTTCGCTTTCCAATCTCCCACCACCCGACACTCCTTGCTAACCAACCAACCGATCGCTCGACCCAGCGCAGCGTGTTGGGCGTCGTAGCCGGCTTCTGTCAAGGCATACGCGGCAAGCCCGGTATCCCATATGGGGCTGAAACAGGGCTGAAGACGGATCCGATCGCCCTCTTCGATCATCAGCTCATCAAGCTGACGTTCAGCCCGGACCAAGTGCTTGTCGGTTTTGTCATACCCCAGACACCTCAGGGCAATAATGATATAGACCATCGGGGGGAAAATAGCCCCCAGCCCATCAGAGTGGCGGGTGTGCTTAAGAATCCAGTGCTCGATGCGTCGCAACGCAGACCGTCGCCATGGTGTCAGCTTGCTCTTGGCCAATACCTTCAGCAGCTTATCGACAGCCAGGAACAGGTTCTTCCAGCTCACAAGCCGCTTATCAAATTCCACAAACGGCCGATGCAGGTAGTCATGATTCGTGTACAGCTCCATGATCCCCATCGGCTCTGGCAGCTGTCGGACAGGCCGATAGCTGGAGATAATCGAAAGCGGCATTATCATCGTGCGCGACCAGGCGGATACTTTGTCCAGATGAAAGAGAAACCATTTTGGCAATAGCACCATCTCAGGCGGGATCGTCGGCACCGCGTCGTAATGCATCTGGCCGAGAGCCGCCAGATAGAACTTGGTATAGGTGTTACAGCGCTCGGCACCACCCAGGGATCGCACCAACCGTCGTGCTTTGGCCATGTGAGGCGCGTCTATGTCATCGCCCTGTAGTTTTAGCGCAAAATAAGCTTTGACCGTTGCATTTAGGTCAGGCTTTGCCCCCGGGTACTGGACCCACGCACCGTCCTCGGTGCGCTGTTGTTGCCTCAAGTAATTGGCGATCTTCGGCAGTCTGGGATCGTCCTCTTGCTCGATAATGAACTTGAGCAAGATATACTCGCTCTGGAGAATCGAATCGCCCTCCAATTCAGCGCACCAGTGCCCTTCCGGTGCCTGTTGAGTCAACAGCTGATCAACGGCACGATGGAGCACCTCAACGACCCGGTGTCGCATGGTGCGTTTCGAATCAGCATTGTCCACGATATGGTGAGCGTCAGTCAGCGGGTGCCCTTCGGTGCCAGGGGCGAATGTGCCGGTACTCGTGCTCATGGGCCTATTTCTCTCCACGGCCTGTCCAGAGGTTCAATCACACCGCCCTACCGTAACTCTGGACTGCCAATTCCACAACCGATGCAACCGACACTGAGGCCTATATTATGACAACACCAAGCCTCAACAGCCAGTACGCCAGCGGCGCCACCATCATGGGCGAATCGAATACGTCAAGCAACCCACCAAACCCAGGCACCGTGCCTCCGGCGTCCTTGATCCCGGCGTCACGTTTGAAGAAACTGATGACCAGGTCGCCTAACTGCCCAACCAGTCCCATGATGGCCCCAGCCCACAACGCGTACCACCACGATATGCCATGAGACCCAACAGCATCGTGGTCACCGCCCCACCAATCGACCTGCTGGCCATACTCACTGACCGCCACCAGCGCAACGCACGTCAGTGCAGATGCCAGCACGCCCCCGGCCAATCCCTCCCACGTTTTTCCGGGGCTCAACCAGACACACAATTTATGCCGGCCCACCGCACGGCCAACAAAATACGCTCCGACATCACAAGCCTTCACAACGGCAATGACCCCCACGACAACCCAAGGGCTATACCACCGTCTGATGGCAAGAAAAAACGCCGGTCCAACACCGACGTAAATCGCGCCCAAAACCGCTGCGCTAGCGACCGCGATAGCACCTTGGGCATGACCACGCCTGCCGTGGCTGGTCAATGACGCAACCAATAGGACCACCAGCCCCGTCGCGGCGACGGCCAACGCGACCTGCGGGTCGCTCTGAGGCGGAACCAAGTAGATCAAACCACAACCACCGACCGCACCGGTCGTCATCGGCCCGCGAGCCACCGGGAACCCTTTTGCCCGGAAAATATCGGCCAGCTCGCCCGCCGATAGGACGATCAACACAGTGAAAAAAAGCCACATCACGAGCCCCGCGGGCACGTGCGTTCGCCCCAACAACAGTGTCTGCCACACGGTGCCGCAGATCTCCAGACGGTCGAGCCGATGGTCAAAATAGAATACCATCGTCAGAACCGCGATCATGATCGAGCTTGAAATGAACCGATCTTTGAGCACATCCGGCATGGTAACGCCGCCGGTGGCCTTAGGACAAAAGCGGGTAGGTTTGGCCGGCCCAACGGGATCTATTATCGTGTCTGACGTGACATCGATGCACGATCCAAAAAAATGTCCCTTTGTCACCACACGTTTACGGGATAGGGGCACTTGGTGGCTACACAGCTTTGTCTGGTGGGCTGTATGCCTTGTGACAACATCGGGGCAGGCTCAGATCATCAGCGCCGCCGGTGACGATAACGATCTTTGGGTGTTACTTCTCGACGATGACAGAACAGGATTTACGATCCTGCACCGCAATACGCTAGACAAACCAAACGTGCTGTACCCTGTAGAAGCGATCCAAGGAAAAATCGCGCCCGAGGGCATTGCCTGTGCAGATGGTCGGGTTTGGCTGATCTACGAACATACCTCAGCCCAGACCAGCCTCACGGTCCAATCCATCGCCGTGAATCTGCACGGCCGCCCGGCGGGGCATCGGTATGACGCACCACAGTTTCAACCCGGGCTTCCCCACGGCGTGTTTCTGCGCTCGATGACGGCGAATCGTCGCGGTCCTTGGACATTGGTACGCGTTGAACAGCTGTCGTCGTTGCAACAAATCGACGCCGACGGACAACTTCCGTCGGAGCCGTCAACCCAGACACAGACCAACGCTACCGACCAACCTGACCCACAACAATCTTCACCCGCACCCCCATCCACGCCGGATGCCGAACCTATCGCCGCTGAAATACCACACAGTCCGAAGCCAGCAAAGACCCAGGCCGTACGTGAAGATCGACTGCTAAGGTTAGATCGTACCAAATGGGTCAAAGTCGACCTCCCCCAAGACTGGCCCAAAGACGCACGCAGCTGGCTGATCATGCGTCACAATGATGATCTCTATCCTATGCTCGTGACCATGACGTCGTTTGAAGACGGCCACATGATCCAGACCTACCGCTATGAATCCGACCGCTGGCAGCCACATCATGTGATCACGCGTCCCGGCGGCACACGTGGCGATCTGGGCGGCCCCCCCGGCGATGAAAACAAACTCAACCCTAGAACCGCCATCGCGCTGCCCGTCGACGGCCAGCTGGTGATTGGCTCGGTGTCTAACCTTGCCCAACAGGTCAATGTCGAGTTGTTTGTATGGCGCCCGACTGGCGTAAGCCCTTTAGGTACCCTATCGATCGATCGCATCCCATTGCACGCTTGGGCGATGGCGCCTCACGGCCCCATCGCCGCGTTGCTGGGATTGGACGACCACCGTCAACTGGCTTGGACGCAGATCAATCTGCAGGGTCAGGTCACAGACCCCACAAGCCTGTCTGAACACGTGATCGAGCCCTTAGCTGAATCTGTAGATCTCCTCATGCTCGTTGCGGTGGTCATGATCTCGTTGCTGATCATGCTGGTCTTTTGGCGTCGCGAAGCGGCGTGGAACCGACTAGACCTCCCCGCAGAGATGACTTTGGCAGATCTGAGCTGGCGGGCCATCGCCGCTGTGATCGACCTGCTGCCCTGTCTCGTTGTAGCCATGATCCTGTTCAAAGTCCGACCACAACAGCTTGCCGAACGTTGGCCCGGGCAAAGCGGTGGGTGGCAACAGATGCTTCCGGGCGTGACGGCCATCGCATTGTACGTGATTCACGCCACAGCCACCGAGTTGTTCACTTCAAAAACGGTAGGCAAAACGATCATGGGCATGCGGGTGGCCACACTCGACGGTTTGCCCCCAAACGTATGGCAGGTGCTTGCACGCAATTCGATGAAGGTATTCGACTTGATCGCTTGGCCCTTGCTGATCATGCCACTGGTGGGCCCGTATCGCCAACGCTTGGGGGATCTGGCGGCGCGCACGGTGGTGGTGACTGATCGATCAACAGATGACTCCGGGTCAAGCCGCCAAGACCCACCACACCAACGGTCCAGCAAGGACACCGACGAACACGATTCCCACCCGATGAGTACCGCACGGTGAACGATGATCCGCGAGGCGCCAAACCAGCAGTGGTGTTGCTATCCGGCGGCTTAGACAGCGCGACCACCGCCGCGATAGCAAAGGTCACAGGATACCGCGTCCACGCCTTAACATTCGATTACGGCCAACGACACAAGGCCGAGTTAAACGCCGCCAAGCGCGTGGCCGAGCACCTGACGATCACGTATCACCGCTGGATCACCATCGACCTGCGGGCGTTTGGCGGCTCGGCGCTGACCAACCACATCGACGTGCCCAAAGATCGAACAGCGCTGACCACCCACCCAGCTGGGGCTGATTCATTGAACGGCGATGACGCCGATGTTCCCGTCACATACGTCCCAGCAAGGAATACGATATTCCTGTCCTATGCTCTGGCGATGGCTGAAGTGATCGGCAGCCATGATCTGTTTTTGGGCGTCAACGCGGTTGACTATTCCGGATACCCTGATTGCCGACCCGCATTTATCAGCGCGTTCCAACACCTTGCAAACCTGGCGACCAAAGCCGCGGCCCAAGGCCACCGGTTGACGGTG
The DNA here is from genome assembly GCA_965222495.1 of Phycisphaeraceae bacterium. Taxonomy (GTDB): domain Bacteria; phylum Planctomycetota; class Phycisphaerae; order Phycisphaerales; family Phycisphaeraceae; genus CBDCUA01. The sequence goes on from CBDCUA010000006.1 coordinate 1,622,077, forward strand.
CACACGCCCTTGATCCATTGGTCCAAGACCCAGATTATTCAGAAAGGGCTAGAATTGGACGTCGACTATGGGTTGACACATAGCTGTTATGATCCGGACACTCAAGGCCATCCGTGCCGGCGCTGTGATGCGTGCATCATCCGTCAAACCGCGTTCGAACGACTGGGTTTGACCGATCCGGCGTGGCGGTGATCATAGCCGCGACAGGCAGTCGATCGTGAACGGCCCGTGTGAGATCATGAAATTACCCATTGTTCAACCAAGCGACGAACCGACCGCCCAGGCGTTGGTACGGGCGATCAAGCGAGCTGGCGTCATTTTAACACGACCGGTCGCACGGGAGACGGCCCTGACCGGCGCTACCGTGTTTACTCAAACCGAACGCCCCGGTGTCCACTGCGCCAACTACGCCACGGACGTACGGGTACCCAACGGCTACCAAGCATCGCAAGTGGTAGACGAAATCACGGACCACTTTAAACAGCACGGCGTACGGTGCTACTCGTTGGAGGCAGCTGAAGCCCAATGGCCCGAGTCATTGGCACGCTTGATCGAATCACACGCGTTCTATCCGGTGACCAAACAGGTCTTTTTGTTGGAGCGCCACACGCCCACTGGTCAAAGCCAAGATAGGCTTCAGGTCATCCCCGCACGGGCGGCTTACGGGCAGTTGCACACATTTTATCAATCTATGGCCCGTCATCAGTTTCAAGCCGACCCGAAGCTGGCAACGGCTTTTGCCCAGACCATGATCGATCGGCTCGACGAACCTCGATTGGAATTATGCTTGGGCCGCTTGCGTGGCAAACCGGTCTGTGTCGCTGGTGTTGTCACGCTAGGCCAGATTGGTGTGATCATTGCCCCTCACACCGATGTCGGGTACCGCGATCAGGGGATCGAAACGACAATGATCACGCACGTGTTGGACGCATGTGCCCGTGCGCTGATGACGCAGGTCATCCTCGAGCGTACCCAGGGATGCGCATCGATCTCCGGCTACGAATCCATCGGGTTCACCACTGTCACGTCGTACGAAAAATACCGGCGGCGATCAGAGGGGTCTTCCCGATAAAATCACGATGTGGCGTCCGATTCGTTCTTGCCGGGCAACTCCAGACGCTTAGGCGGCCTGGGCTGGGCTGGCCTGCGCTCAATCCAAAACATGGCTCGATCCAGCAGACCCTGCGGTCGCTGATAAGGGTACCAGACATACGGCTGACCCCGTTCAAATAATCGATCGCCTTGCTTTCGCGCCCACATCATCCAGAGACTACCTTCGTAGCCAAAGTCGTATCCCGTAAGGGTGTGTAACGACCGACAAGCCGCTTGCACCACGCTAAACCACTCGTCGTCCAACGCCCCAACAAGAGCGTGATAGACACGCATCTGAGGGTATTGCCCCAGAGCATAGGCCGTCGCCATGCGAACGTCGCCGTCGCTGTCTTCACCCAACACCCTGACCAGCGGGCCCACGGCCGCTGGGTCGTGGAACATCTGCAAGGCTTTGGCGGCCTCCCAACGCACAAATGTGTCCTGATCCTCAAGCCTGGCCACCAGGCGTTTCACGTCTTCCATAGAACCATGCATACCAATCGCTTTGACGCAGGCAGCACGAACGGTCGGATCAGGGTCATCGATCAGTAGCCTGTACATGCGAAGATAGGGTGTCTGTCCGCCAAAGGGCGCAGCAGACAAGCTCGCTACGCTCTCGCGCCGAAGATCCGCGTCGTGAACGTTAAATGCGTTGCGCGCTGTCTGACCAGGAGACTGTGTGGGCTGCCCACCGAGCCATTCGCCAAGCGACCCACGACCATCCGCACAACCCCATACGAACCATAAACACATCAGTGTGAAAAAAAATCTGACAACGCCCAGACTGCTGTCGGGGGTCAAACATCGGGACTCTAGACCAAACCGCTGATTCATGATCGTGATCTCGACAAACACCTGGGCAGTTCCCTCGTCACCCACTTGGATATCTGTATCAGCACACCCGACCCACACCTGACTACCAGACCAATCACACCCCGAACCACAAGCCGTCGGTTAACCCACGACCGAACGCTGCGGTCGGCCATCTCGGACTTGATCGTCTCGCGGCATCGTCTTCATGATCTCCTGCAAAACCACGGTCGCGAAACTCCCGCGCGGCAGCGCGAACGCAACCCGGATATACGAACCCACGTCGTCCACGCCGCTGGAGATGTCCGCGCCACGGATGATCGCCCGCATGGGCCGCCGATCTCCGTTGGCTTTTCCTTGCGGCCCACCGCGTAAATCCGTTTCGATCAATCGCTCATCTTCCAGCGCCTGCTGCTCACACCGACCCACAATGCCGCCGGCCCTTAACATGCCCAACCCCCACATCGGGCCCGACGGGGACACCTCCAACGACTGTAATCTTCCGCCATCGACGTTCTCTCGCTGGGCGGTCGCCCGGTCGACCGCAAACACCGACCGGTTAGCGTGGTTCCATGCCAAATCGCCCTCAATCAACCGATGAATACCGGGGAAATCCGGATTACCCAACCGTTGACTCAGCACCCGATTGAAAATCGCCGACTGCATCGCGCTAATGAAGAACGCCCGCTGTTGGCGATCGATAGCGGCCACCGCTTCTTGAGCACCCTTGCCCTGGCGTAACGCGTCGATGGCCTGCCGATCTTGATGCAAGTGGTGGGGTAAATTCTGCAATGCGGTCTGATAATCTCCTTGCTCGTATGCTTGGCGAGCCAATCGGGTCGGTGCGTGATCTGACTCCAGAGGGTGCCCCAGCATCAGATCCAGCATTTGCTGCCAGTGGCCCAACAGCAACAGTCGACCGATCTTGTGATTGACCAATCGGTACCCAAAGCGTTGATGTCCGACAAAGTTGGGCACGCCGGCCTGCACCAAGCGATCGAGAATGTGTCCCGCCTGCCACACCGAGTCGGGTTTCACCTGGCGGATCCGAATCACAAAGCGGTTGCCGGCCAGGTGACCGCGCCGCAGCTTGTTTTCACCTCGCGCGGCCGATAGCACTTTCATGTGGGCATCACTGACGGTGTCCAGCATCGCCTGATCTTGACTGGCGTCCGGCAACCGGATGCTAAAATATTGCCGTGTCACCGCGCGCTTGTCTTTCAGCCCCGCGTAGCCCACTTCGCCTCTGCTGACACGAAAAACGGCAGCCAAGCGTCTGATCACATCACTGGTGCTGCGGAGTCGCTTTTCGACGAACAGATACAGGTGTTCTCCCGTTCCTGTCGGCTGGTACAGTGGCTGCTCTTCCACGAAAAAATCTTCGGGAATCTGTTTGATCACACCACCGATACCAGGCAGGTCAGACGTGAGATAAGACACCTCTTGGTTCATGCTCAAACACCGTATCCGACACGGTCAAGGTTCATTAAAACCAAACAGAAATCCCCCGTGAGCGGCCCCCAACAACGGGTCAATCTTCCGGTGCGTCTTCTCGGACCAATTCATGAAAGGCTTCGGTGAGTTTAAGTGTCACCCCACCCGGTGTCCCGTTGCCGATGACACGACCGTCCACCTTGGTCACAGGAATGATCTCAGCGGCCGTTCCTGTGAGGAACATTTCATCAGCGGTATAGAGGTCGTGCCTGGTCAGATCGCAACGTTCCACATCAATCCCCAAGCTTTCGGCCAGATCAACCACCACATTCATCGTGACCCCTTCGAGCACCCCCGCGTGCAAAGGCGGTGTACATAGGACCCACCGACCAGAGTCCTGTTGCCGGGCGCCACCCGCTCCAACCCGACGAACCAAAAAGATGTTGTCACCCGTACACTCAGCCACGTACCCTTGATGATTGAGCATGACGGCCTCCATGACACCTGCATCCAATGCCTCCACTTTGGCCAAGATATTGTTCAGGTAGTTCATGCTCTTGATCCGTGGCGACAACGCCGCCGGGTGGTTGCGGATCGTCGACGCCGTAATCACCGCCATTCCTTTTTTGTAGAGCTCCTCAGCGTATAGTGAGATCGCATCGACGATCACAAAAACGCTCGCATCCTTGCATGCCATCGGATTCAAACCCAATGTGCCAACACCACGAGTCACACACAGCCGCACATAGGCGTTTTCCCGCTGGTTTGCCGCGACGGTCCCGCGAACGGCTTTTGCCAGCTCATCAGGCCGGTAGGGAATGACCAGCCTGATCGAACGGGCTGACTCATAAAGCCGCCGAAGGTGGGTATCAAGCCTAAACAAACGGCCGTTGTAACAACGGATCCCCTCGAACACACCATCGCCGTAGAGCAACCCATGGTCAAACACACTGACACGGGCTTGGTCCGAAGGGACAAGCTCCCCGTTAAGCCATACTCGTTTGGGCACCGCTACGCTCCCGGTGGTAAGTGCTCGTCTAGTGCTGCAGATTATAGCCGCCGGACCACCGCCACTGCCAGCAGCGACCTAGCCCACCAAATCTCGAGCCAACGTCAACCATCCCTGAGCAAGACGATGGTAACGACCCCGCAGAAGCTGCGACATGATCAGCGGCCAACGCAGCAGCAACGATCGTCGCATTCTGGAGCGACTGTGAAGAAAGTCGATCTTCGCGGTCAGCAATGCCCGCGTCGATTCGGCGTCTAACAAACGGTCCTGAAACGCCCGCAGTCGTTGTTCGAGTGCCTCAAACTGTTTGGCTTGGCTCAGGAAATGCTCAGCCGGCAGGGTCGGCGCCGAACGCCACCACTGCAGCAGCCCCCGGCGCTGGCCACCCAATGATTGATCGCCGTGCTGGCGATAACAGACCCAGGCGTTGGGCAAAAGCACGATACGGCTCAACGCCGCGACGACCACCGCCATCCATTGGTCATGCATCCAGCCAGCGGGCACGGGAAGGACCACGCCTCGATGAATCGAACGCAGCGCCATCGCATGGCCGGGTATGATTCGGATCCGCACGAAGGTCTCAAACGCTCGGCCCTGTTCTACCGCGTGCCGAAAGGCCGTGGTGAATCGATGGCTATGAGCGTGAGTCCGACCTAATGGCTGGAGACGATCTCCGACCAATTCGCTGTCGCACGCAACCAGCCCCACCTGCGCATCCCGCTCAAATACGGTCGACATCGCTGAGATTTTGGCTCCCCGCCAGACATCGTCTTGATCGCAAGGGAAAATCACATCTCCGGTGCACAAGGAGATCGCCTTGCTAAAGTTCTTCGCATACCCCAGCCGCCGACTGTTACGATGAAGGGACAACGGAAACGGACTGCATCGCCTAAACGCTTCTAAGATCTGGACCGTCTTGTCGGTAGAATCGTCATCACAAACAACCAGCTCGTCGGGCTGGCGCTCTTGATCCAACAGACTTTGAAGTTGCTGCTTGAGAAAGCGTTGCCCGTTAAACGTGCACATGGCTACGCTGATCTTCATGACGGCTATAGGACGCCTCTCCACCGCTCCCGTCACCGCAAGAGCTCACCACAAACCAAGCCCACACGCCGCTTGGCCAAGAGCCAGAGCACACGTGTGCGAACCGCTAGCCTTCGCCCAGCTGGTACCGCACAAAACCCTTGATCGTCACCCCCGCGGGCAGAAGGTCCTGGATCCGCTTTTTATCATCCTTGATAAAGGCCTGATTCAGCAACACATGGTCTTCGTAAAACCTGCGGATCTTTCCTTCGACCATTTTTTCAGCAATCTGTTCGGGTTTGCCCTGTTCGATGGCTTGTGCTTTGGCGATCTGCCGTTCCTTCTCAACAATCTCTTTGGGTACATCGCTCTGGTTCACCGCGATCGGGGGTGGACTGGCCGCCGCGATATGCATGCAAAGGTCAGTCAGCAACGCCTCACTAGCCGGGGCGTCTCCGGTGACATCCACTTCGACCAAGACCCCGACACGCCCAGTAAAATGCAGATAGCCACCGACCGCAGACCCACCGGTGCCTCCTAGGACCTTGCCCCGAGCGAAACGGACGTTCTCCTTGGTCGTCAGCCGAACTTCGTCAATGGCCGTCTGCATGACATCGGATTTCTGCACCTCACCGGCGTGCTGTTCGAGCGCCTGTGCGGCGACCGCCTCAACCACCGCCTTAAACGCATCGTTGGCTGCGGTAAAGTCGGTTTCCGTGTTGACCTCGACGATCGCGGCCTTGGCCCTCCCATCGGCTACGGCAATGGCAATGCGGCCTTCCGTCGATTGTCGATCGGTACGACCATCCATTTTGGCAAGCCCTTTTTGCCGCAACAGGTCGATGGCCTTCTCGGCATCACCGTCGGTTTCGGTTAGGGCCTGCTTACACTCCATCATGCCCAAACCCGTCTGTCTGCGGAGATTCATGACGTCTTTGGCGCTGATCGTCATCGCCATCTCTGGAGCTCCATCAAGTGGTTGTAAAACAGAAATTAGCCATGCTTGGTGACACCAAGCGGGATCAGGCCATCTCAGGCTTGTTCACCCGTGCTGGCCACCGGCTGATCCGCCGACTCGGCGGGCTGAGCCACCATCTCGTCATCGGCTCGGAATTGCGTCCTGGCGCTGCGACGTGGTCGGTCGGTCCGATCCGCGGCGACCGCGTCGACGGCCTGTTTCCCTTCCTTATCCAAAGTCCTGTTGTTTTTTCCTTCCATCACCGCGGCACAGAGCTGACCAACGACGACGTCGATCGCGCGCATGGCATCGTCGTTACCGGGAATGGGTAAGTCCGCGTATTCCGGGTCCGAGTCGGTATCGATCAAACATATCGTTGGAATCCCCAACTTCCTGGCTTCCTTGACCGCGTTCATTTCACGGGTCACATCGATCACGACCATGGCACCGGGCAGTTTGCTCATGCCTCGGATCCCGTCAAGGTTGCGAAGGATCTTGTTCTTCTCACGCCGCAGTTGACTCTCCATTTTTTTGGAGTACGTGTTGATCTCGCCCGACTCCTCGAGCCGTTCGAGCTCTTCGAGTCTCTTGAGTCGTTCACGAATGGTACGAAAATTGGTCAACGTGCCGCCGAGCCACCGCTCGGTCACATAATGCATCCCTGTTTCGCGAATGTGCCGCTCAATACAACCTCGTGCCTGCCGCTTGGTCCCCACGAACAAGACATCCCCGCCCTGGGCGACCACCCGCGTAAGAAACTTACGGGCCAACAACAACCCTTTTACGGTCGCCTTGACATCAATAATGTGAATCTTATTACGCTTGCCAAAGATGTACGGGGCCATCTTCGGGTTCCAGTTGGTGGCGCGGTGCCCGAAGTGTATCCCCGCCTCTACCAGGTCTTTAACCAGCGATGCCATAACCAAACTCCTTAACACGAGCCGGCGCTACCGGCGGCCCCGCCAAGGATCGTTGACGCGGCAACCCGGGTTGTACGGTCCACCCCTAGTGTGTGACAGCCAGTTGAAGACCGAAAACCCTACTTAAGCCATTCACTGCCCGCGCGGCGCGCAAAACACCATCGCCAGCCACCCACAAAGGTACCACCAACCATTTTATCAACCCTGAATCACCCTGCAACTTGGCCGACACTCGTTCTGTCACTGACGCCACGAGCTGGGACTGGTGGTTTCCGCTGGCTGGCTGTCGCCGACGGAAGCGGCGGCGGCGTCCGAGATGGCATGACGACTCTTCTGCCGGCGCCCTTTTTCCAAAATAGCCTGCCGGCGGCCGGTCTTGTAAGCCCCTACCAGCACAAAACCAAATATCGCCACAAAGGTGGTCATCACATATCGCCAACGGACAAACATCAGAGAACAGCCCACGACCGCGAAGACCGCCGCCAATAGGTACATCACCCACACAGCCAGCTTCACGCAGAGATTTGGAGATGGGATAAATCGCTGCGCCAAGTACAACACACGGTGATGCAAGTGGCCGGTATCGGCCTGCAAGAGCGGTTGGCCCTGGAGCGCTCGTCGCCAAATCGTAATGAACATGTCGGTAATCGGCAGGGCATAGACGATCAGGCCAGCGGCAACCCACACCGGACCACCCCGAGGAGCGTCAGCGAATAACAAAAGCGTAGAGACGCACAAGTACCCGATCAATAGCGAACCAGCGTCACCCATAAAGATATGTGCCGGATTGTAGTTGTAAGGCAGAAACCCTAGCACAGCGCCCAGTGACGCCAAACACATCACCACCGGCACACGCCCCAGGCTGGGATCGGCCATGCCGATCGTCACATTCACGGCGATGAACAAAAAACCCACGAAAACAATTGCCGACACACCCGCGGCCAAGCCGTCCAGTCCATCCATAAGGTTCATTGAGTTGCATCCGCCGACCACAAAGGCCGCGATCACCACCGCGCCCAAGACATAGGCCACCAAAAACGGCACCGACAATCCGCCAACGGCGAGCGTATCGTTGACCAGCTTGACCCCAAGGTTTTGCGCAGACCACGCCAACGCCGCGGCCGCCAAGAACTGACCGCCAATCTTCACGCGCGGGCTGATGCCGTACACGTCGTCAATCAGTCCCGTCAACGTAATGACCGTGGCCCCGAAAATCAGCGACAAAGGAAACCCAACGCCCGCCACCAACGCAGGGTCCCACCCGGGACCGGCCTCCGGCCCGATGACGTACGTACAGAGCACACCGCCGAGCCATCCCAAAAACAAAGCGACGCCGCCCAAGTAGGCCACCGGCTCCAATTGGCTCTTGCGCGTCAGATCCGGTCGATCAACAATCCCGTTTCGGATGGCAAGCCAGCGCATCAACGGCGCAACGGTAAAGGTAATGGCAAAGGCGATCAGGAACACACCAATCCAACTGCCCACGACCCTGTCGGCCGATGGCGCCGCTGGCTCATCGAGTGCTAACATCGTGACCACCTGATGTGACCCGAGTGGACCTGGCAATGCTCTGCATCGTCGTCATGAGAAGTACGTCTCCACACGCGGAAGGCCCAGCCAGCCGCCAATTATCCTTCGCTAATGGCAATCAGCTCGGCGTCGGTATCGGCGGCATTGGGCTCAGCGGCGCCGCCTGTCCGGGCAGCCAGATCCTGCTGACGGTAGCTATAAAAGGCCTGGTAGTTCTTGCGGAAATAGCCACCGGCGCTAGATCGCACACCATTGAGAATTACCCCCGCCAACCGAGCGTGCTGCCCTCCCAGCTGGCGCAGCATCCGGTCAAGCATCCCGCGGCGATCTTGCATGGCGCGGACGACCACCGCAACCGCATCGGTGTGATTGGCCATGAGCATCCCGTCTGACGTCAGTAGCGCCGGCGGCACGTCGATCAGAATCACGTCGTAGAGGTCCTTCAGACGACCCAACAGGTCACGAAATGTAGCGCTTTCAAACATCTCTGGCAACGCATCGGCCGCGTGCCCCACAGGCAAGACATCCATTTCGGGCGTTTCAATATGAACAATCGCCTCGCCCAGCCCAACCGAACCGGCCAGCACCTCAATCAGGCCCGGCTCTATCGTGATCCCGAACATCTTGTGCTGAGCAGGGCGACGATAATTCGCGTCCAATAGCAGCACCCGCTTTCCGTCGTAGGCCAGGCTCATGGCTAAATTGTTGGCCACCACAGACGTCCCCGTACCAGCCTGAGCACCCACCAGCAACAATGTCTTGTCGCCGGTTCGGCTGATCTGCGTCAGCAACGCCGTTCGAGTCTGCCGGAACGATTCGGCCATCAAACCGGTGGGGTTGACCCTGACGATTCCCTCCATATGGGTTGGGCTTGAGGGGTCTTCTGTTGTGTCGGGGATCACACCCAGCAGCGGGCAGTCTCGCAAGCCAACCGTGTCGGCGGGGCTCTTGATCCGCTGGTCAAGCGATTCCCTTAGAAACGCGATTCCCGTCACAATCGCCAGCATCCCCAGCATCACTCCGGGCACCACAATTTTTATTTTTGGAAAGCTCAGCTTGGCTTCCGTGGCGCTGAAAATCGGGCGCACCTGCGTGCTATCGGGGCGATCGGTTTGCACGCGCATTGAGGAGAGCACTTCCTCGGCACGGAGCCGTTTTTCCGCTGCAACTCGGGCCCGCTCTTCCAGCCGAGCAAATTCATCGAGCTTTAGCCCAAGATCACGCAGCTGAGCTCGATTCTCTTCCATGCTCGGACGCAATGCCTCAAGCTGGGCCTCTAAGGAATCAATCACCTTTTTGGCCTGTTCGAGCTGCACCGCTTCCATCTCGCGCATAAAAAGCTCGATCTGCCTCATCTTTTCCCCTTCGGTCGCTGAGATCAGATGATCAATCTCCCGTACCACATGGTGCTTTTCGCCAAACCGATCCAGCAACACTTGTCGCTGTGTTTGCAGATTCAGCAAACGTTCATTCCGCGCAGCGACCGTCGGATCCGCGTCGGCTTGCACCAGCTGCTGAGGGCTATAGCTGCCACCGCCGGCACGTTGGGCATTGACAATTTGTGGGTACGATTCACGTGCCGATTGCAGTGCCATCTCCAGCTGAGTTTTCTGCTCATTTAGAAGCCTGTACGCAATGGTGACCTCGTGATTACGGGTTTCGATCGCGGGCAGGTCATTCTGGACGGTGAACTGTTGCATCTGTTCATCAACCTGCTGCACCTCCTCCTCAGCACGGTCTCGCTCTCGAACAAACGTCAGACGCACACTGTCCGATTCTCGACCGGTTTCCTGCTCCAGCTTATCTAAGTAAACGCCGATGATTGCATCAAGAATCACCGGCGGATCATCCTCATTGGCGGTGGTCAACGAAACCTCGATCACCGTGGAACCCCGGACCTTCTGCGCCTCTAGCATCTCCAACAATGCTTCACGTGCATCGGTAGCGCTGCCGCCAATAGATTCAAACCAAGCGGTCTCCCTCACATTATCACGTCGCAGAGCGCCATCGAGGACTTCTTCTGAACGCAGCCGCAAAACCTGGTTCATGATGAACGCGTCAATCAGATCCATGTGTGTTTGACGCCATCCGACCCCTTGCTGAATCGTCTGGTAGGGATCGGAAATACCGCTGGTCGTGGCCAACTGGGAAATCGACGTATACTTGGGCGAATAGCGCAGAAGAGCAAACCATAGACCAAGACCAACCACCAGGCTCACCAGTGTCGTGGCCACCAGCACCCAGACATACTGACGGAGGACCCGCATCGGATCGACGGGCGCGAACCGACCGCCTTGGGGAATCCCTGTGTTGCTGGCGGGCCGGGTCTGGGCCGGTGTAAGGGGGTTGGCATTCATCATGGACCGACGCTTCCGCTGATTTCATCTAGGCGTTTGCTGGCCAGCCACAGGCTCTGCTGGTCATCGGATTGCTCTGCCAGCTTCTTGGCTTGGGTCAACCGCTTGGCCGCTGCATCGATATCGCCCTGGGCTTGTAGCACATCGGCCAGATGCAGACAGTTTAACGGAGAAGGCTTGATCTGGACGCTACGGATCAACGTGTGCAGTGCTTGGTCGACCTGACCGGCTTTAAACAACGTCCACCCCAGTGTATCGAGAACCAGCGAATTATCAGGGGCCAACTTGGCCGCTCGTTGGGCCAATGGAACCGCTTCGTCAGCCCGACCGAGGTCCTCAGCCAGCAAATAGGCCGCGTTGTTGAGCGTCACCAGATTGTTGGGCTGCCGCTGGAGCATCTGTTTGTATACGGCAAATGCCTGATCATACTGCTGTTGCTGATATAACGTCAGCGCCAATAGCCGATCATATTGCACACGTTCAGGTGAGTTTTCAGGGATTAACACGTCAATTCGACCCAAGCGTTCCATGGCCAAATCGTAAGCCTTGGTTTCGACCTGAATCTGAACAATGGCCAACTCAACCATCCCTGCCTGCGTTCCCTGGGCTCGTTGTTCGAGCTGGGCAATGGTCTTGTCCCAACCCAACCCGTGCGACATCTGCATGGCCACACCGACCAGATCCTTGAATGATCGAGATTGTTCCACGGCTCGTGCAAAGGCACGACCCGCCAGGTCCATCTCCTCTAGCTCCACCAGTGCCCGGCCACGCAGCGCGTGCAGCAGCGGCACACGACGCACAACCTCGCCCTCTCCGCGCAGCAGCGACAGGGCTTCTTGGGCCTTACCATACTCGATTAACAACGCCGACAGCTCTCCAAGCGTCTGTGGCGAACGCGACAACGCGTAGGCCTGCTCGAGGTGCTCAATCGCCGACCCCATGTTTTTATCCAGCAGTGCTTGCTGAGCCTGGAGCTGCGGCCAGATGGCCGACTTGGGAAACAGCTTGGCCGACTCGTTCAATAGCGCCCGCCGAAGGTCCTGCTGGCCGCCGTCCATGTACAGCCCCGCCAACTGGAGCCGGGCGGCAACATGCCGAGGACGACGTCTGATTAATGTCCTGAGTTCCCTTATCGCATCAACCGGCTCGCCGCGACGGACATGGATCGTTGCCAACAATCGGCGAGCTGCGCCAAGATCTGGATCCAGTTCCAGGGCCTTGTCCAGATCCTCCATCACACTCTTTTCAACCGTCGGATCTGCCACCTGAAGATCGGCGCGTTGGTAATACGTCATCGCCCGACGGGGATCCAGTTCGACCGCTCGATTCAACGCCGCCAGCGCCGCGTCCGTATCGTCATTGACCCGAGCGATCAGGGCTTCAAGCACAAACGTCCCACCATCGACGCCATGTTTCTTGGTCACCACGGTTAACACCTGGTGCGCCCGCTCGGGCTCGTTGACGCGCAACAGCGCTTCGACAAAACGGTAGCCCACCCGCTTGTCGTCTGGAGCGGTTTCCCAAAGCTGCTCGTAACGACGAACCGCCTCGGAATACTGTCCCCGCTCAAAAAGCAAGTCGGCAAATTCACGTGTCGCCCTACGCAAATCGGGGTCTTCAACTTCGACGGCCTGCCGGTAGGCAGCCGCGGCATGATCGTCGTTGCCCACACTCACCAGAAACCTCGCTAACATCATCCAATCTTCGTCCGTCGCACGGCTTCCCAGACCGTTGACATGGTCTTGCAAAAGTGTCTGGGCACCATCGGAATCACCGATCGCGTTCCGCACAGCCGCCGCGGCCATCAGGTTCGATCGGTTTCTGCCTGTTTCCTCAATCAGCGCATCGATCACGCGATTGGCTTGGTCTACCTGGCCCGCCTTGGCGAACAGGATGGCCAGCGCGCGACGGTTTTCGGTGTCTTTCTTCTGAGTCATCGCCACGTTTTGGCGTAACGACAGGGCCTCTTTGACATCACCATACCTCTGCTCATAAGACAGGTATTGCTCCCGCAACTTGCGATTATTGGGCTGAAATTTGACCGCCAGCCGGAGTTTATCCAGCGCGTCGTTCTGTTTATCCAGCGCGTGAAAGGCCATCGCCAACCCACCCAAAGCCGCCACATTGTTGGGACGCTGCTCTAGCGCCATACCGTATGAGGCCACGGCGCCGTGCCAGTCCGAGGTGAGGCGCTGAACGTCGCCAAGCTGGCGCCAACCTTCCGAATAGATTTTCCGCAGCGATAGCCCGCGGCGGTAACTGGCAATGGCCCGGTCATACCGCCCTCGGGTGGCTTCCAGCCTGCCGAAATAAAACATGCCTTCAGCCATGTCGATATTCGACGTCGACGCACGGCTGGCCAATGTTTCTGCTCGGTCCCAGTCGCGCTGGGCAAGCATCTGATCGAACTGCGCTGAAATCACCATCGGGTGGTCGGGCTCAAGTTTAGCGGCCTGCTCAAGCTCGCCGATGGCCTGTTCGGTCTGGCCCATCCGTCGAAACAACCGATATCGCTTCAAGTGTCGCCGAAAGGGCACCCCCTCGGTATCGATCAGGCCCTCGACCACCTGAGCCAAACTTGATTTGCCTTCAAATTGACTTTCGAGAATATCCAAAGCCTGCGCGTCGGCCCCGGCCTCTCTCGCGGTCCGAACGTAGCCGGTGGCTTGATCGGTGTCACGGCTCACACGCACCAACATCTGCAACACTTCAAGATCCTTCGGATCCTGTTTGAAACGCTCTTCCAAAATCTGGATCGCGCTGTCCGAGTCACCGGCGGCCACATATAGACCGGCCAACACGGGAATCAGTTCGGGATTCTTTTCAGGATCCAACGACAAATAGGCATCGATGGCCTGTTCGGTCTGACCATTCTGTGCCAACAGATCCGCGTGGAGCCGCATGGCCTGCGGAGCGTCGGGTTCTATCTTCAGTATCATGTCCAAATGATTGCCCGCTTCACTGACCTGATTGAGTCGAAGATAGAGACGCACCAGCTCATATCGGGCAGGGGAGTAATCGGGACGCACCTGGATCAACTGTTCAAGCCGATCGGTCGCAGCGCCCAGTTCCCCCATCTGTACCCATGCCTTGGCCGAGAGCCATAACGCCTCGGGAACGGCGCCCTTGAACTGCGAATTAGCGCGGTCCAGTTTTGAAGATGCTTGGCCCCATTGACCGCGTGCCATCGCAATTTTGCCCTGAAGCAAGGTCACGTGTGGCGACTCGCCGTAGTTGGCCACGACATGCCCCATCAGCTCTTCAACCTCCTCGATCGCCTTTTGCCGTTCCATCTGGGACATCGTCGTAAGCCGCTTTAGCGTCAGGTCAACGAACTTGACCATGGCCCCAGACCTGAGCCCATCGAGCTGGATCCCTTCGAACGCATCGGTGCTAGGCTGTAATTCATACACTTGCTTAAACTGTTCTATCGCTTTGTCATATCGTCGTTGGGCTTCGAGCACCCGCCCCAGCGTCGCCACATACCGCAGTTCTGTGGGGTGGTTCTGAATCATGGCTCGGAGCACCTTCTCGGCACGCAACAGCCCCGACGTGGTGGGGGCCAAGCCCCCGCCGCGAGCTCTGACCTCATTGCGATCCAGCTGAGGCAGCAGCTCCACCAGCTCAAGGACCAAACGCAACGCAACAGGGCGGCTATTCAACCGCTGCTCAACCTGATCCAGTAACTTGCTGACCTCTTTCTGATATTCCTTGTTGTTCTTGCCAATCAAACCCAACACGCGAAGACGGTCCAATTGACGTCGCGGATCATCGGGCTGGGCCTTTAGAGACGCAGCGGTCAACTCGTCGGCCTGTTTGAAATGCTCATCCTTCTCCCCTGGCTGGTCACCGCCGTCTCGTTGCGCCGCTCTGGCTGCCAAGACGTGCCACGCGGCCAGGTAATAATTCGCATCCCGATCGTCTGGCGACTGCTCGAGCACCGCCGTCAAATCCGCCCGGGCTTGTTCGCGCTCATCTTTGGTCAGGTCCAGCCGCTCCATGCGGTTTACACGGGCAATGCCGCGGAATTTCTTGGCCAGTGTCGTCCCGTGTGGATCGGTACCAGCCCGAAGTCTCGCATCGGCATCTTCGTACATCCGGTGCCAAGACTCGAAATCGCCAATGTCATGCCCCAGCTTCATATACAGCTGCATCAGCTTTTCAAATGGAACGGGATTTCGCGGCTCCTGGGTAATGGCCTTGTGCAGTGAAGCAATCATCTGTCCCACACAGCGTCGGGCGGTCCGTGGGTCGGAGGTCTTGACCTGTGTCAATGCGTGGACATACTTGAGCGTTAAACCCACGTCATCGGTCTTCTCCATCAACGCTTTGCCGTACTGCTCAACAGCCCTGTCAGCCAAGCCCTGCGCCAGGTACTCATCGCCGCGCGCGATCAGTTTTTCGGGATTGGTCCGCAGGAATAAATAGTAGTAACTGATCAACAACACCGGCACTGTCGTGAGCACGACGATCAGAGCGACCACAAACTTGGTATTCACGCGACCAGCCATTACGGAATCTCCTGTTCAGCGTATCGTCAGCTACTGCCGGTGACGGCCGTATCCCCTGTTACAGGTTTCGATCATCGCTCCTCGGAAACGTCACCCCAATCGGGCAGGCAGGCCATAATCTCGGGCATCATGACAGATAAAAATGCCGACACGCGCTGCGATGCAAGTTTTGCATCAGCCACATCAAACAACCCGACCTCGACCTTGCAATAATAGCTATAGCGATCCCTCAGGTCGAAGGCCGTGGCCCTGACCCGCTCTGGCGTGGGTAAGAGTTTGCCATTGGCCACAAAAAAATAGACCACATTAGATGCCGAGCCTCCGGGTTCGGAAAAGGTAAAAATGGTGGCAGGAAACTCTAACTCCGGAATCCGCACACCCTTTGGTTCTAGCTTGCTCGTCGTGACCCAGCCACTGGGATCATCTTTCAGGTACCACGGACCCGAAAGCTTAATGGTCGTGCGCCCTTTGGCGATCCGTTGTCGTCCCCCGGCCATAAAGCACCGATCTGGCACGTGCGGCACTGTGTCGGGCGTGCCGGTGTAATATGCCATATGCAGCCGGACGCGTGCTTCGGGCCCCTTGAACATCTGCTGCGTATCGCGATAAATTCGAGAGGTGTATTGCTTGGTACCTAGCGCTTCGAGGATATCGGCGCTCAACGGCGGCTCCTCGAATTCCATCACCCAGGTACCCGCCCGATCGGGAAGCAAATGCAACGGCCGACGAATCGGCAACGGCTGCTTGACCAGAACTGTTTTGGTGGCCCGAACGACACCGTCCAGCCCCAGCACAGCTGCCAATAGCACGCCCAAACCGATCCCCAGGGATATCACCTGGGCGCCCGGTGCACCGCCGCCCTTGGTCGCCCGACGGACCCACCACAGGCCGCCAGTGACTAACATCAACCCGCCGCCAAACAGCGCAAAAGCAAACTCGCTGCTTAGGCGTCCGGCAAACAACTCCTCAGGCCGATATGCCGCTAAGAAAAAAGCGTATTCAAACCCGATCAGAACGGTCAACAACGCACCGAAAACCGCCGCATTAATCACCCGGAAACAGGCGGCGAGCAAGGCCAGGCCAAACATCGCCACGGGATACGACATGAACGGCACCGACACAAATATCTTATAGATGCGATCGCCCTGTGCGATGCCAAACAACCCCATGCCAGTTGTCACCACCCCTAAAACGACCAGCGCACCGGCAATCCAGCGGTTCTGCCAGTGAACCGTCGATTCGCCGACCGGGCTCGCGATTAACCGCTTCGCCGGCGACGGCGGTGGGTCTGGCTCGTCGATGACCACACGGTCCAGCACCCAGCCGACGAGCATGAAAAGCCCCGCCGCCGGAATCAGCATCAGCATCCCCACAAAAACGTGAAAATCCCCTGTGGCCATCTCCTTGTTGACCGTGAATAACAAACCAACCGCCGTGACGCGGCCGATGTTGACCACGACCGCAATGGGCACCGCTAGCCCAAGCATCACCAGTCGCTTCCACCACGCCCGATCTGTCAAATAAGCCATTGCCGCACCCAGTGCGACAAACGCCATGAGCATTCTCAGGCCCGAACAAGCCTCGGCCACGTTAATCGGTTCGACCACCCACTGCCCATCGCGCCGAAATGCGATATCGATGGTCGACCCCTGCACTGTTGCCTCCACCGCGAAGAACCGCATTGTCACGGCCGCCGACTGAGCCGCCACGAGTTGAAGCTGCCAGGCGATCTGTTCCCACAGACGCTCGGAGATCTTCACACCCAGTGCCAGGTACATGATCGGAAACCAAAGCCACCGCATCATTCGTGGTCCCAGCAGGAACAACACCAATCCAAACAAGGTGACAATCATGCTGTACCCCTGCAGCATGTCGTTCCGGACGGGATAAATGCACCACGCAAAACAGAACAAGCCTAGAAACAGAATCACCAGCCCCGGCCAATACACATACCGGGCGGTCGCGGCGATGCGATCACGGTTTTGGATAATGAAATAGCTGCTAATGACCGGTACGATCAGCGCATGGGACCAATCGCCTCCCCACTCCCCTGTGGCGATACGGATCATCCGCCACAAGAAGTGGCGATACAAGTAGATAAACAGAAGCCCGAAGCCGAACAACCAGCACCAACCCCACGGTGAGATCAATCGCTGGCCCGGACTGTCGTCAGACCGCCCTGTCGAGCACCTGCTGGTCATGTCACGCCCTAAACGAGCCGGCGATGCCCACCGTTGGTTGAACGACCTCACGTTGTGTGCTGTAAGTCACCGCCACCTTGCCGCCCCGTCTCGGGCGGAGCGGCCCTGTGGGCCGACACGACTGGCCGAGCGTTCAAGCAAACGGCGACTAATTATTATCCGCAGGCCCAAACACGTCTGAGCCAAAGTTCCGGTCAAGCACAAATCCAAGGCCATAAGAAAACCGTAATCCGTTACGAAACACCGCCAATGGCACGGCTGCAAAATTAGTTCCGATATTTAGTGTGTCATTGGGTTTTAGATAAAAATCTGGCTGTGTGCCCTCGAAGATGGCACGCAAATTTAACCGAACCGTCGCCTCCTGATCGTTGCCCAAGCGACGGATCAGGTCGACGCGCTCTGGGATCGCGACGGCTGTCAGGTTACCGGCGGCAAAGATCAGCTGCTTGAGCGTCAATTGCTTAGTCCCCGGCAGAGCGTAGGTGCCGGGTCGGGAAATCGCCCCACCGACATACACGTTACCCGTCACTGGCGGTGGAATGCGGATGATGTCTCCCGGCCGAATGACAAGATTATAGCGCATGTCACCTTCCAGCAATTTTTCATACGGCACTTCGATGACGCGCTGCGTCACGGTGGGGTAGGTCGCATCCTGCTGCGCCGGCATGGTCGCAGCGACCGGGGCCGCGCCGTCTTGTGTCGCAGCGGGCTGATCGACGCGAACCCACTGGCCATTGACGTGAGCCCAGTGGAGCGGTTGCTCGATCGTCGCGTCCATACCGCGGTCCAACGCGGCAGGGGGTTCGGGCACGTCTTGGGCCCCCTTTTCGGCTGACGGCTGGGCCTGAAAGTCGTCGTCCACACTATGAAGCAGCTCTTCGATCAGGTCGACCGGATCGGGTGGACTCTCCGCGGGCGCGGCCTGCTCAGGTTCATCGTTCAGTGGAATCACCTCGCGCGCTGATTCGGACAGCGGCAACTGACGGATCACATGAATGGTCTTGACGTCGTTGGACACACCGCGAGCCATCGCCAACGCTTCGAGGATCCTAAAGTCACTTTTTGGTGTAGCGTAAGTGCCAATCGCAGCACCGGTGCGACCCGGATCACCAATCACGCTAAACAGGTTCTGTCGCCCTTCTTGTACAGCCACGCTGACAATCGCGTCTTTGAGCACGCCCTGAGAACGTAGGATTTCGGCAATCCGTTTTTCGAGCTGAGTTGGCGTAATGCCACTGGCTTTTACCGAGCCGATCACCGGCAGACGAATCATACCCAGCTCATTAATGCGACGCACAAGAGCCGATTCGACATTCGTCTGCATCAGCTCGAATACCGTGAGGGTAACGACATCGCCTGAACCCATCACGTACTCGTGTACGACGGGAATCAGGTCTTCGGGTTGAACCTGTGATGCGCCTTCCAACTCAGGTCCCGGTTCATCGATCACATCTAGTCGATCTAAGATGGGCAATACCACAGGGGTTCTCTCCCAGCGCCCCACCACTGAGGGTTCCATAAATGAATCTGCCTCACACCCCAGGAGCAGCGCCACCAACCCCAATGACGCGGCCACGCCATCGACTATAGACAGCCCACTTCTTCGACGTCGCCATGCGGTCAGCTTTCCTATCGCCATACTCGTAAAACCCCTAGATTGCCCTCACTGGTACCTTGGTATCAATGCATACGGACACCTGACCGCATCATTGGGCCCCACGTTCCGCTATCTTATAGCAAATCCAGCACGTCATTATTCTTCACAAGCTTGCCCAAAGCCGATCGGCACACCACAATAGGACCGTCGATCGAGAATGCGGACAATATTATAATCATACTCCATGCCACGTGACGCTAAGCCGCTGCACCCGTGACCATGCCCCAAGCGATCACCATCATTGGCGACGGATCGATGGCCACCGTTTGCGCGATGTTGCTGGAAAGCCACGGTGCCCGGGTGACCGTATGGGGCGCGTCGGCAGAGCATGTCGCCGAGCTGATACAGACCCGAGAAAATCGCCGCTACCTTCCAGGGTACCGAATCGCTGAATCAATCCATATGACCGCTGACGACCGGCTGGCTTTCGCCAAGGCCGACCTGGTCGTCTCAGCAGTGCCTACCCAGTTTATTCGCCGCGTCTGGCAGCGTCTGGTACCCCACATTCCTGCCGGCGTACCGATTGCGTCGGTGGCAAAAGGAATTGAAAACGAGACGCTATTACGCCCCACCCAGGTCATTGCCGATGTGCTAAGCCAAGGCAACGACGACCCCGACCGACCCGCCCGACCTCTGGCGACCATCTCCGGACCTTCAGTCGCCGATGAGTTGGCACGTTGCCTCCCGGCGACGGTTTGCGCGGCCAGTGACGACGAACAGCTGGCCAAGATGATTCAGAAAACCTTCACCACTCATTGGTTCCGGGTTTACACCAACCCCGATCTGTTGGGTGTCGAATTGGCCGCAGCCACGAAAAATGTCATCGCCTTGGCGGCAGGTATCTTGGATGGCTTGCAAGCTGGCAATAACGCCAAAAGTGCTCTGCTATCGCGAGGGCTGGCTGAGATTACGCGCCTGGGTGTCGCTATGGGCGCCAAACATGAAACGTTTTTCGGCATTTCTGGTGTTGGGGACCTGGCCACGACCTGTTTTTCACCGACGGGTCGCAACCGCACCTGTGGCGAGCTGCTTGGCAAGGGCCGAAAACTCACCGACGTACTCCAGTCCATGACCGGCATTGTCGAAGGGGTCCCCACGACCAAATCCGTTGTGGCGTTGGCGGAAAAGTACCGCGTGGAAATGCCCATTACCCAAGCCGTCTTTCAGGTTCTGTTTCGAGGCCTGGACCCGATCGAAGGTATCAGCCAACTCATGAGCCGGCAGTTAAAACCTGAACGGGTTTATTAGGCGGCGTGTTCGTGTCAACCTTGGCAAAATGGCCAGAATAGCCACGCCTTAGAAGTAGAAAAAAATTTGGGCATACCCGGCTCGAGCGTCGGGATGGGGTTATATTTGGAATAGATGATGCGGGTGAACACCGCGTACCAGATCCATGTCTTGGGGCATCATGGTCAGGCTTGGGTTCCTGGCCGATCGAATTCATTTCGTTGGAGGCATAAGAAAAAAGGGGGGAGAACGATGTTTCTACACCGCTGTATGAGGGTCTCTGGGTTGTGTTCTGCCTTGGTGATGGGTATCGGCCTGTCTGTGGCCGGTGCGGATACGATCACGCTCACCGGCACGATCAGGGACTTCAAAGACTCACATCCTGACTTCGAGAGTTTGATTTCCGTCGACCCGGGCATTGTGGAAATGACGCTGGGTGCTGACAAGAAGCCAGTCTACGCCGGGCTGGCGGGCAACCCGACGACCCATGGAAAAATCCCGTTTGACCAGTGGTACCGGGACGTGCCAGGCGTCAACTTGAGCAAGAGCCATTCGATCGTTCTGGACAACACGATTACACCTGATCCGGCGATCTATACCTTTTCAGACAGCACATTTTTCCCGATCGATGGCGACCTGTTCGGCAACGAAGGACGCAGCCACAACTACCACTTTACGTACGAGCTGCACAGTGCATTTACCTACAAAGGTGGCGAGGTGTTCACCTTTACCGGCGATGACGACCTCTGGGTATTCATCAACGACAAGCTGGCCATCGACCTGGGCGGCGTTCACGGCGCCATGACAAAAACCGTGGACCTTGACGCCATGGCCGCCACGCTAGGGATCACACCTGGCGGCTTGTATGATTTTGATCTGTTTTTCGCTGAGCGGCACACGGTCGCCTCGACGTTCCGGATCGACACGTCACTAGCGCTGGTCCACACGACACCTGTGCCGCTGCCGGTGGCGGGGTGGTCCGGACTGGCTCTGTTGGGCGGACTGGGAACGCTTCGAAAGTTCCGTCGTCGCTGCGGCATTGAGTCATAAGATCTGACCAAAGCCTGCTGAACCCAAACCCGGCATCGCCGGGTTTTTTTATGGCCGTTGGTTCTGAAACCGGTACCGAGGCCATCGTTCGTTCACACACACCACACCAACGGGATCAACAAACGGGTTGCCAGCGGTCCACAAGACGATCCTCGCCCCCTTCTTCGCCGGGTTGGCTGCCATACCCCGTCGTTGCGTCCCGTGCGGCCATCAGCTTGGCTCAATCCGGTCCGACCGGTACCGGGTACTGTCCCACGCAGACCGAAATGTCCGCCTGGTCGTCCGGGTCATCACGATCCTTCATGCCCCTGGGACGGCCGCCATCGTCGTCCAGGTCTGATCCGATGCTGTAAACGACAAAACCTTTCTCGTTGTGTTTATATCGCAACGGCTGTTTGTTGAACCAGTCGATGGGAAGCTGGTCAAGATACTCAGGCACGAGTTCGGCCAGATCACTGGGGAGATCACCGTGATCCAGCCGGTACGCGGTGACCGCCAATACGACAAATGACAGGGCCTGCTGCTGCTGGTGCCGATACTGCACGTGCTGAGATGCGCCAATCGCCGGTACCAACATGTTCAACAACAGTTCAGTCGTTTGCCGCGTCAGGTGTTCCTTGATCGGGCCGGGACCCTCGACAATGGCCCTGAACAAGTCTACCGGAAGCGAGCGCAGAAACGATCTTCGATTTTTGATCTGCACTTCTAGCTTCGCCATGTTTGTCTGATATGTCGCAAAGTCATCGGATCGGCTGACTTCAACCATGCGATCGTAGGCTTCGTTGAATTCACGCATCGCGACGTTGACGTCGAAGCAGGCGGCGAGAGCTTTGGCTTGCTGTGGCGTCATATCGTCTTTCAGTGTTAGACTCACCCGTCCTCGAGCGATTTGCAGGACCGCATCCAAAGCGCAGAATCGTTCCCCTTGGTCAAGAGCGATCGCGATCGGTGTCAGATCGGGAACCTGACGCAGTCCCGCAAGCAGCTTCTTGGCCTGCTGGCTGGTGAAATGTGGGCTGGTGAGCATGTGCACAATCAGCTGGTGCCCCATGCGACTAATCGACACACCCACGAGATTCGAGATCAGCAGTTTGCTCCCGGACACCAGGCGGCTGTAACGCAGCAAAAGCAGTACATGATCCATTGCGATCTGTAGATTTCCTTCGCCGATATCTTTAAACACCCGGGCCTTGACCAAACGAGCCATTTGGCGTGAGAAACCCAATTGCGACAGCTGCACATCGATGACCAAGCCGTCGTCTGCGCTGTTTGTCACCCAAGGCTCCCAATATTCCTGGCGGCTGCACGCCTGCGCGATGGCGTCGAATACCATCTGATTCGACGCGATCCAGGCGGCAGCCTCGGGATGCTGTTGACCCTGCCAGGGGCGGTCACAAATCCTGTCGTAAATCTCTGTGCGTTGGACGTCACCGGGGACATGGGGCCTAACAAACGAATCGAAATCGATGAAGTATCCAGCGTCATCGTCCGGCAACGGAACCCCAAGCCAATCGAATACTTCTTGACGTATCACCAACGATGCCCACTTGGTAGGTGGCATGACCCGGGCGATATCAACGAATCCGTTCTTGTCCGGTGTCGCACTGTCTTGGTGCTTCTTGTTCCACGCCTGGATGTAATTCACCGTGCCGTCTTCACGTCGCGGTTGCGTAAAGACGGTGGTGTCAGGTCCGTACTGGATGTCGACGGGCTTGGGTTCATCAGTGACCGTGGGTGTGGTCAAGCCGACGACCGGCACTGCTTGCACCAACCAATATATAGAGATCAACCCGGTAGCCAATGATGTGCAAGGTCGTGACATGGTGTTCCTCTCATGACGACAGGGATAGAATCGATCATACCCTTCTGGGTTCATCCGCCACCGCGAATATCGTTTTTACGAAAGCTCATGGCACTTCTTTCGCGCATCAAGCAAAACACAACGTATCCCATCTCTGGCTTGACACGAGCCTAAAGCACACATGAGCCGCGTCGCCATGATTGTATTGGGTGCGGCATAGGATCGGACGCGAACGCGGTCACATATAGGTTACAAACGTTGTGCTCTAAGATATCTGCTGACGCTTTTCCGTAGACCCGTCCTCCAACCGGCAGACATCCTCTGATGGCACCACACCGTCGTCAGGGAGGCTGATGCCTTTCAACCGCCGTTGGCTTGGTGATCCAAGAACGTGCTCAGACCGGGACGGAACACGACTTTGTCGTCGACGACAACCAGCTTCTCGTCTAAGAACATCTGTGTGGCCTTGCTGAGTACGCGTGCTTCCAGTGATTGCCCTTTGGCTTTGACGTCCGCGGCGGTGTCTTTGCCCACATCGATATGGAAAACGTCCTGAATAATGATGGGGCCCTCGTCTAGCGCTTCGGTCACGAAGTGGGCCGTACAGCCCGTGACCCGTACGCCGTTTTCGTAGGCCTGTTTGTACGGCGCAGCGCCTGGGAAGTAGGGCAACAGCGACGGGTGAATATTAATAATCTGCCAGCGGAAGGCCTTGACGACGTCGGCGGTGAGGATCTGCATGTACCTCGCTAGCACAACAAGATCGATATCGTACCGATTGGTTAGCGTCTCTAACAGCCACGTCATGTGCGCCGCTTTGTCTGTCGATGAACGCCAGTGGAAGGGCAGCCCGGCACCTTGAGCCACAGGTTCCAGGTCAGGGTGATTGGCCAGGACACAGCCGATCTGTCCGCGACCAGCAAAACAGCCAGACGCCTGATCGTCAATCAGCTGCTGCAGGCACCGAGGCTCCTTGCTGACCAGAACGGCGATCCTTTTAGGTCGGACCTGTTGGTGCAACGCGATGCGCACTTCCATGCCAATTTCTTCGCCCAGTCTTAGCAGTCCCGGAATCAGCTGATCCAGCCGGATCGCCAGGTCCACCAAGTCCACGAGCATGTCCATGATGAACTGGCCGTGCACGACCTGCTGCTGGATGTCTTCGATATTCACACCGTGCTGGGCCATATAGGTGGCAAAGCGCGCCACGACCCCCTTCTGATCGCGCCCCATCACACTGACAACCGCTTTGATCTGTGCCATGATTCGACGCCCATCCTTTGCAGTGCTTTACCGGCCGTGGCCGTGTGCGTCACACCAGTGCGATTGTATGATCTCTCGACCACTGGGCAAGGAAGCACAGGCGTATCTGCCAGGGGCTCACCATTGTGCTTTCAGCCATGGAGCAGAACCGATTACCGGGGTTGATCACGCACACCTTTGTCGGTCGCTGACGGTATTTCACCGCCGTAACCGCACACCCAAGTGGACTGGCCATCCTGGCACAACCCAACGGTGCCTCTGGGCGCCGGATCCGATATAGGTATGATCACGCCAGTCAATGGGGCAGATCGAGACAGGCCGCCGCACAAGCAGGAGTCAGACATCAAAATAAATCAATGGAGCCGGGGGGAATCGAACCCCCGTCCCGTGACAGTCAGCAAGCCGCCTCTACACGCTTAGTCGCCGCTTTGATCTCGGTCCGATTGACCACCGGCGACGGTGTTCACCTGACCTAGCCCAAGAAAGTTTTAGCCCTCTGGCGCTTGAGCACCACCATTGGGCGAGCCTGCTAATCAGTCGTCTCTACGCCACCACAGGCAAGTTGCCCAGAGACGTGGCCGCATAATTAAGCAGCCAGGCGGACCGGGGTATCAAACCCGATCCGAGCCACGACAGGATTGTCATTGGCAATTAAGTGTTGCACGTTGTTTAACCAGGCCTACGTGCACCTGGGCGTGCCACGACAAACTTTCCCTGTCCGGTCGATACCGGTCGGCCCCAAATTGTCAAAGATCTTCTATACGCACCACGCCCTTCGACGACGCGGCAGGGTCACGTGGGTCAAGAATCATCGCGGTGTTTGCGAGTTTGTAGACCCGCAACCAGCCGCTGAGACGAGGCCAGGCCCTTCGCTAGACTAGTATAGAAGGCGTGTCGGCCGCCTTCCAGACCCGGCCCAACTACGCAGGCAACACTTCGGTCGTCTCTGGTTGAACAGACAGCCGCCCCACCGAGTGATACTCGAATCCCATCTCATGCATGGTCTGAACGCGATAGATGTTGCGGCCATCAAAGATCACCGGCCGGGTCATCCGCTGAATGATCTGGTCAAAGTCCGGATGCTTGAACTCGTCCCAATCGGTGCATACCACCAATGCGTCGGCACCCTGAACCGCGGCCATCGGTGTAGGCGCATATTCGATCTTGTCACCAAACACACCCTTGCACGCCTGGGTCGCCACCGGGTCGTAGGCGATCACCTTCGCGCCTCGGTCTAATAGGTACTGGATCAACGTAACCGAAGGAGCTTCGCGAATGTCATCGGTACCTGGCTTAAACGCAATGCCCCAGATTGCAAACGTCTTGCCGTTGCACTGGCTGTGAAACACCTTGTCAATCTTGGCCATAAACGCGTCCCGCTGGTGCTGGTTCACCTCATGGACTGCGGTCAACAGCGACGCGGGTGTGTCAGCGGTATGGCCCATGGAGATGACCGCCAAGACATCCTTGGGAAAACAGGACCCTCCGTACCCCAAACCCGGATATAAAAACTGGTTACCGATGCGCTTGTCCGAACACATGCCCCGACGTACTTCATCGATATCCGCACCATACGCCTCACAAAGGTTGGCGATCTCGTTGATGAAACTAATCTTCGTCGCCAGCATGGCGTTGGCAGCGTACTTGACCATCTCCGCAGAGGGGATGTCCATGATGAAAATCGGATTACCCTGCCGAACAAAAGGATCGTAAAGGTCGCGTAACCGATGGCCGGTGCTCCTGTCCTCACAGCCGATCACCACGCGGTCAGGCTTGTTAAAGTCATTGATCGCTGCGCCTTCCTTAAGGAATTCGGGATTCGAAGCCATACGGAAGGGCTTCTGCGTACCGGCGGCAATCTTCGCTTTCACGATCGCATTGGTGCCTACAGGGACCGTCGATTTGACCACCACGATAGGGATCCGTTGCTCACTGTCGTCGGTAGGCAACGGCGCGTTCTCGATCGCTTGGCCGATATCGGCGGCCGCCGACATGACGTACTGCAAATCGGCTTGACCGTTGCGATCGCTGGGGGTGCCAACACAGATAAAGATCATCTCCGCCTGCTCGTACGCACGCGACTTGTCAGTGGTAAAGTGTAAGCGTCCGGCCTTGGCGTTTCGTCTGATCAGCTCATCCAGACCCGGCTCATAGATTGGGCAGGTACCGGAATTGAGTTTTTGGATCTTCTCTCGCGACACGTCTAAGCACGTGACGCTGTTACCTGTATTTGCAAAACAGGTCCCCGTCACCAGCCCCACGTAACCCGTGCCGACCATCGTGATACGCATCTATGAATCTCTCTTTCCTTACCTAGTTCACACAGCTATCCAAATCATCTGTCCCCGTCATATCCACCACCGGTGACCAATCCCGCTGTCTCTGTGCCAGATGATAGAGAAATTTTAGCCACTTGCATGCGGGATCATCCCGGCCCCATATCTCGATAGACCTTCCCATTCGGGCCCGCTGTCATCGAGCCGTCGCTGGTTTCTGACCAGCGATTGGCCTATCATCATCTTGATTCTAGCACCAAAGAAGAGGCATATGGACCCCTCACTGCGACGAGGGCGAGCTATATCCTAGGGCGCAACGTCAGGCGACACGAGAAAGGACCACGACGATAGGAATCGATCGCCGGAACCCAGACGCTCGATGAGCGGTATACTGACCGATGAGAAACCTTCATGAAGCCCGCAAAGCCAGAACCGCTGTTGTCGACGCCCCAAGATCAGATCAACAAAGTTGAAAAGTACAAACTGGGCTCAAACTATGCCCGAGGCCAGCTGCACGCCCATTTCCGCGACACCACTGACCAAGGTGTCATCGAAGAGACCGAGCAGGTCGCCAAATCACACGGGATCTACCTCGAGTACAACCGTGCCAAGACCGGACGCGAGAAGGACTGGATGTACATGGTCCGAATATCGGTACCCGGCGGCGGCGCGTTTAACTGCCAACAATGGCGCATTCTCGACCAACTGTCTGACCAATACACGGCCAACGCGCAAGGCCAGCCGTCTCTGCGGCTGACCACACGACAGAACATCCAGTTTCACTGGGTCAAGAAGACGCATCTCGTTGAGCTGGTGCGCCAGATCGCGAAAACGGGATTCTTGACACTTAACGGATGCGGAGACAACACCCGCAACGTGATGGGTTGTCCGCTATCAAAATACTCGACCATCTACAACGCTCACGCCCAAGCGCACCGCGCCGGGCAATACTTCCAACTGCCGATCGAACCCCACATCCAAATTTTTGAAATCGACCCCGGCCTGATCCGTCAACCCGACGAACAGTTTCAATACGGCCCCGGTCTATTAAATCGTAAATTCAAAATCGCGTTCTCGGCGGTGCACACCGATCCGCAGACCGGTCGCCTGGTCCATGACAACTGCGTCGAGCTTCGCACGAACGAAGTCGGCGTCGCACCGATGACCGAAGGCGATCGGGTGGTTGCGTATCAGGTCTATATCGGCGGGGGACAGGGTGAGAAAAATGGCAAACCCACTTTTGCTGCGCTTGGAAAACCGTTCGGCGTGTTCACCGAAGACAACTTGCTGGCCGGACTCGACGCCATCGTCAACGTTCATCAAGAATGGGGTGACCGGAAGAACCGACACTGGGCCCGCCTCAAATACGTCATCGAAGCGCAGGGCGTACAGTGGTTCCAAGACCAAGTCCGATCACGCGGGGTGGTGTTCGAACCCCCGGCGGCGGGATTCGATCCTGGACCGAGAATGCTCCACCACGGGTGGCACACGCTGCCCGCCAATGGGCTGATGGCTTACGGCGCTTACATCGAAAACGGCCGCTTGATTGACGGACCGGCGGGTCAACTTAAGAGAATGGTCCGGCACGTGATGGAGAGCTGGGACGGCGTAGAGCTGTTGATTACGCCCAACCAAGATCTGCTGTTTGCTCACATCCCCCCCGACGCGAAAGACGCGTTCGAGGCCGAATTGGGCCGGTTCGGGTATGGCCAGCGTAACGGCAAACCGTTTTCAGCTCTGCGCCTGCGGTCTGGTGCTTGCGTGGGCCTTCATACCTGCCGCCTGGCCTACACCGAATCGGAACAGTTCGAGCCCGAATTGCTCGACGAGCTGGAGCGGCTTGGTTATGGATCGCTGAATGAATCGATTGGCATCACGGGCTGCGAACGCCAGTGCTTCCGACCGGCGACCAAAACCATCGGTTGGGTCGGTCAAGGTCCGAACCTTTACGCGCTCAAACTCGGCGGTTCACAAGCCGCCACACACCAGGGCCAGTATCTGGCCGATGACGGCAGGTGGTACCTGCGTCAGGTACCCCGCAAGGATGTCGCCGCCGTGACCGCGGTGCTCTTCGATTACTACAAAGCCAATCGAATCACTGACGATGAAGACATGGGTGCGTTCCACCGACGTGTGGGGTTCAAGGCCATCATCGACCATCTAAAACAACACACCGATTCGGCCCAACTGATGCAAAAAACCTATGACGCACCATATGTCCCCGGCGGTGAAGTCAGCGGTGCGTTCTAGCTAGCCATCAGCACCGTGCAGGCTGTGTTTCGGTGTTCAAAACTCTTCCCACCCTTTCCTGGCAAGGTTGCGAGCAGAATCATCCGCCCCCACCGAACCGTCCTGTACACCACACGTGGGTTTATCGACAATGAAAAAGTGTCATACCCATGAAGATTTGTTCCCGTACGCCGCCAGCGAGCGCGTTAGGGATAACCAACAAGGACTTACTTTATACTCCCGTCGTGCACGACAAGTACACGATGCCGATCAACGGTCTACGCCGATCCGGCCTATCGTGTTGATAGACCTCGCACAACGCGCCCTCTGAATCGGGTGTTTAAAGTGATCAGCGTGTAAGGCTGAACTTACCGCGGCTGCGCTTGACGTGGCGTTTGTTGGCCACCAGATGCTCAAGCACGTGGTGGACAGACTCTACATCCTGCGATATCCCCATGCGATCCGCTAGCTGTTCGGGGGTCGCCGCTTTGGGATGGTCCCGGAGGTAGGCCAATACCTGATTCTGCAGCGTTAACACCCTTTCGGCAGCCTTCTTGCCCGCTTCGACACCGGGTTGGTGATAAGCATTAATATGAATCAGCGTCGCGTAGAATCCCACAGCACGTTCGTAGAGCGCAATGATCGCTCCCAGCGATCGGGCATCAAGCTTGTCCACGGTGATCGTGATCGAGCCACGGTCGTTCTCGTACAGTGCCTGTCGCGTACCCTGCCAGAACCCGTTTAGATAATCTCCACTGGTCACACCGGGGTCAACGTCAGGAGCGTGCCGTGCAGTTGAAGGGCTGCGGTCTTGCAACACGACGATAAATGTCGCAAAGAAATTATTAACGCCATCGCGCAGCTGCTGAACGTATGCGTGCTGATCCGTCGAACCTTTGTTGCCGTACACGGCAATGCCCTGATGGACCACCCGCCCGTCCAGATCCAACTGCTTGCCCAGCGACTCCATCACCAGCTGCTGCAGGTATCTGCTCAGCAACAGCAACCGATCTTTGTAGGGCAAGACCACCATATCTTTCGCCCCACGGCCATCCGTGGCGTAGTACCACATTAATGCCAAGCGAGCCGCCGGGTTCGTTTTGGTGTCGGCCAGTCGCGTGAGCCTGTCCATCTCCGCAGCGCCGTCAAGCAGCGCTTTGAAATCGACGCCCTGGAGTGCTGCCGGCAGCAGACCCACAGCCGACAAAACACTGGTACGCCCCCCCACCCAGTCCCACATGGGAAACCGCCGCAGCCAGCGCTGATCCTGGGCGTAACGATCCAGTTGGCTGTCTTGGCCGGTGACTGCCACAGCGTGTGCGGGAAAGTCCAAGGCTTTGTGCTCAAACACACACTGCAACTCCATCATGCCGTTACGGGTCTCTTTGGTACCCCCGGATTTGGAGATCACGACCACCAAAGTGCTCTTGAGCCGAGCACCAAGACCGGCTACGACCCGATCGACACCGTCTGGATCGGTATTGTCCAGAAAGTGCAGCTGCACCCGGTCCCGCTTGGTACCAAGAGCATCGGCCACCAGCTGGGGCCCCAAGGCGCTACCGCCAATCCCCACCACCACACAATCGGTGAACCGTGGCGCCTGCGGAGGCTTGATCTGCTTGCTGTGAACAGCTTGGGCAAATTCAGTGACATCCTGCACGGTCTGCTCGATCGTCTCAGCGATGGCCTGATCTGGCGCCAGCTGTGGATAGCGCAACCAATAGTGCCCAACCATACGCTGCTCGTCTGGATTGGCTACATCGCCCGATTCAAGCTTTGACATTTGTTCGTAGGCCAGCGCCATCTTGGCCTGCATCCGATCAAAATAGTCTTCGCCAAATTTCAGCCGAGAGATGTCTAACTTCAGGCCCAACGAAGGACATTCACATAGATATTGTTTGTAACGCCGCCAGAGAGCCAGTCGGTCCATGAGTCGACCCCTGTCAAATGAGCTTATCGAATCAATCGCTCTGTCAACGATCCGACGAACGATTTGTGAATCCCTGGTCCACGGGCCCGGTCATGGCGAGCTGGTCCTCACCAGCAGCCGATACCGACGCGGACTGCGGTCGCCTCCGCTAGAAAGATCGGCTCGGCCCGTGGACTGGGTCGTGTATAACTCGGCCAGAACAACCGGTCGCGTCTTATCGGGCGTAAGCGGCCCCCCCAATGGAAACGGCTCGCCATGCCGATCGACCAAATGACTCAGAGGCACACGGGTTTCGGCCCCAATGTCGATCTTGTCAACGATCCCGACATACTGCTGATTAACCCACATGACCACCTGCCCGAAAGCTCGAGCCGTGCGATTGGTCAGAACCAGTTCAGGCCCGTCGCGTACCACCACAATGTCCAGGTCATCGGCGGGGACACTTTGGGGATACCGAGCTTGGACCAGCGGTCCAACGCGATGCCGATCCAGAGGCTCGGGCGACGTACCACAGGCCACGGTCATTCCCATCAGCCCCATGGTGATCAGCCATACGATACCGTCATGTTTTATCACGTTGATGATCCAATTGACCAGACCTTCATGGACCGATCGGCCCCATGGCCCAACCGCGTCACCGGTCGCCGTTATCATACCAACCGCCCTTACGAGGGTGCTTTCCCCTGGTATGAATCGCAACCACTGGCCAGGCCCATACCACACGGGCTCCGGTGCGCTACGGTAGGCGGCGCGACGAATCGAGCCGGTGTTCTATAATCACGTACGTGATACGGATCGGTAACATTACGCTGGACGCACCGTTCTTTCAGGCCGGGCTGGCCGGTTATTCGGATACAGCCATGCGCCTGATCGCCCGCCGCCATGGCTGTCCTTATGCCGTGACCGAGGCGATGTTGGATCAGTTTCTGATCAGGGGCGGTAAGGGTCTTGACAAAGCCCAGCTCGATGAAGCGGATCACCCAATTGCAGGTCAATTGATGGGATCGGACCCGGACGATATCGCGCAAGCGGCATTGATCCTCGTGAGACTTGGCTACGATGTGATCGATATCAACTTGGCCTGCCCGGTGAAGAAAATCCGCAAGAAAAGCCGTGGCGGTCACCTGCTACAGACACCGGACAAGGCCATTGACATCCTGACCGCGGTGCGCCAAACCGTCCCTGAACCCGTGCCCTGCACCGTCAAACTGCGCCGCGGCACGGACGATTCAACGCAAGCCCAAACGAACTTTTTCAAGATCTTTGAGGCCACCATGAGCTTGGGTTACGCCGCCGCCACGGTACACGGCCGCACCGTGCAGCAAAAGTACATCGGTCCGGCCCGGTGGTCGTTCCTGAGCGAACTGGTCACACGATACGGACCGTTCAGCGCGTTCGGACTCTTCGGTTCTGGTGACATCTGGACCGCCGCAGATATTTTTCGATTGATCGAGCAGACCGGCGTCCACGGTGTAAGCGTTGCTCGCGGCTGCATTGGCAACCCATGGATTTTCGCTCAAGCACAAGCGTTGTGGCGTGGCGACAAGCGTTTAGCGGAACACGCCCCCACGCTGGGTCAACAGCGCCACGTGCTCACGGAACACTTTCAGCTGTCGGCGGCGTGTCACGGCCAACAAACCGCGGGCATGATGATGCGCAAGTTTGGTATCAAGTTTTCTCGACACCACCCCGACGGTCAAAGCGTCTCCCGGGCATTCATTGCGGTCAAGACCCTCGACGACTGGCTGGCGGTACTCGACGAGTATTACCCACGACCCCATGCCGCCACATGGGACACGGCGACAGGCCGTACAGCTCAGGTATCGCCAAATGGAACACGTGGGTAAGTATCTGATGGTTGCTGGCGTCGTGGCGGTCGCCGCTGGGGCGGTGCTTGGGGGGTTAGGCAACGCGCCCCTTCGGGGGCGTTCCCGGTGACAGGATGATTCAATTGGACAGTGTCAAGATTTATACCCCTGTCGGAACTTGTCCGCTGCTTTCGGTCCTGCTAACAGTGGTCTACTGGCTATGGCGGAACCTGGGTGGGAGGTAGGCAGTCGGCCGTTCTGATCTCGACATATCCGTATGCCCATGATCCAGGCGATAGAATCAATCGGCGAAAGTGAACCGATATGCATGATGTATGTTTCTAACGCAGCACTAGCGATATAAGCCATTGCGACGTCTATACCCGCATTTGAAAAACAGCTTTGGTTTTCATCACCAATGGTAATAGAGACCAGTTACGATATTTTCCTGCCCAACGGATATCAACCGATAATTCTCCCATGCGATTAGCGCTGGTTGGCGACATCCACACCTACCGACTGCTGGTACAGCCCTGGCGTCTGGTCGGCAAACGACTGATCGGCCAGGCCAATCTCTGGCTTAACCGTCGACATCGGTTCGATCACCGGTTGGTCTACCCGATGATCCAACACGTGGTCTCCGTCCAGCCGGACTTGGTGCTGCTGTCAGGTGATCTCACCACCACCGCCTTGGACGGTGAGTTTCTCGACGCGGCCGAAATGCTCCGTCCGCTGACCGATCGTTTCCCAACGGTGATTGTCCCCGGCAACCACGATCGATACACCTTTACGTCAGCACGGCGACGTGTCATGGAGATGAGCCTGCCAGGTATGGTACCCGAGCAATGGCCGCATTTTCGTCAGCTGACCGAACATTGGCACCTGCTGGCCTTAGACGCTGCCGTACCGAGACTTTTCAATTCGCGTGGTCGTGTTGGCCAAGATCAGATGTACGCGGTCAGACGCATCACCGCGAAACTCACTGCCGCCGATGGTTTGATCGTTTTGTGTCATTACCCCCTAAAATCGCCACCGAGAGCGATGCCGTTGACTTGGGATCACAAGCTGGCCGATTCTTTCAAGTTACGGCGGCTACTGACCCGGTGTCCCGCACGGGTGCTTTACATGCACGGCCATATTCATAGGCCATGGTGCTGGCAGCCTAACCGTAGCAGCCAGTCGCACTTCACCTATATCAACGCCGGCAGCCCCTGTATGACCAGCACTAAGCACCCCAAAGGTCAGGGGTTCTGGCAGATCGATTTGCCCAACGAGCCCAACGGACCGCTGCGTGTGGTCCATCACTTGCCCATGACCCGTACGCCGTCGAAGGACTCAGCGACCTCCTCCGACGGCTGGTGGGCTCACCAGGTGATGTGAAGCCCAGGGATCGCACCCACCTGAAATGACCCACGTGGTCTTCGATCAATGTTCTGGTTAGAATTGCGTGGCAACAGCCTAGGGAACTTCATGATGATCAGCCTTCGTCTATTCGCGACAATGGTGGTTTGGACCACATTGCTAGGCGGATGTGCGAACTACGTCAACATACCCGCTCAACGTGGCGACTGGGCCATGCACAACCCCAACGGCAGCACGGTCAAGTTGGTGCTGGGTGAAGCACTGCGTGCAGTTCTTAAGAAACACCCGTTTGAAAGCAAATTCGCCATCCTTCTACCAGAGAACACAACGGCCAAGACTTACGGAGCGGTTGCGTCGACGGTCAGCACAGAAGCGGTTTGGCCCGGTAACCGCGGCCGATCTGATCTACCCATACTGGAAGTCAAGCAACTGCTCATCCGTGGGCAGGATGCACGGGTCAATATCATCCGCCCAGTCAACCGTCAGGCGCCCATGGGATCCCAGGAGCAGCTCGCGACAGTCGATCTGACCTGGCATCCTCTTCAAGGCTGGCTTGCGCAACGGGTTCGCGACTGGCGACTTCCCGTGGAAGAGGCTCTTCGGATTTCTGCTGATGCAACCGACGAGTAATAAGGGTTGTCACTCGACGTGGTCATGCGGCAAACCAAGGCGCTAAAGCACTACTGGCAGAAATGGTTTTGCGATTGCGGCGGGCGGTAAGGCAAAACGACGGTGACAGGACATGGCGCATCTTTTCCCCCCGCCGTCGCCATACGCGGTTGTGTCTGGCAGCAGGCCACATGCGTCATCAAAACAGGAGTCTCGTTCATGTTCATGACAGGAACGCTAACCGGTTTGCGCTATGGACGATCGCCATCATTGGGTGACCCTAGAGGCTTTGACCAATCGATCACTGGAAGTAGACAGCGGTCACTGCTGACGGGTTTGACCTTGATGTTGCTGATCTGGGCTATCACACCACCGATCTCGGCCCAAACCCCGGAAACCGCACCGGCACCACCGGGCCACCCGGCAACGCAACCACAGGCCACACCCCAATGGCCCACCACGATGCCTAGCTCCCAAACGATTGAAAAACAGTTGATCAATCAACTTGAACCCAGCCCTGTGGTCCAACCGACCCACGGCCGACCCGCCGCCGCGCCAGCCTCCAACCATGGCCCACCAACGGACCGGTCAGCGGGTCTAGACAGTCGCGTTTTGGGCGTCGCCCCTGGGCAAACTCCTCCCAAGCTACGTCGGGAAGGTGCGTTTATCGTGAACCGCCGTGGCCGTGTCGTGCAGTCGCCCAACGGACACGATACCCTGTTTGTCTTTGAAGCCGATTCAGATGCCGCGCCCGAGCCGCCGATGATCTTGTCCGCCTGCCAGATGCTAGAAAACATGGAACAAGTCGTTCGCGAACGGGGCGATAAGGTGGTGTTTATTCTCTCCGGCCAGGTTCTGATTTATCGGGGGGTGAACTACTTGCTACCGACCATGATGAAATTGGCAATCGATCACGGCAACCTGAACCAGTGACCACACCGTGACATCACACCAACAGTGCATCGCAAGGGAGAAGTCGACGCATGCCCATCTACGAATATGTGTGTGAAGATTGCCAAGCCAAGACCGAAGCTATTCGGACAATGGCCGATGCCGACGCGGTCATTGCTTGCGATCAGTGTGGTAGCCACAAGACGCACCGCGCCTACAGTGTTTTCTTGGCACGCGGCAGCGAAAACACCGGTGCTCAGGGGTCGCTGCCGGCCAGCCCGTGTGGCCGTTGTGGCGATCCCCGGGGCTCCTGCGGTATGTAAGCAGCCTCGGCGGGGTTCTCCTTGGATAAATCAGCCGCAGCCGTCGACGGTGACCATGGCGTTGGACGATTGACACAGATCGACTGACGTACCGGCCATCGTTGCGTAGAGACGGCCATGCAAGCCCGTCCCAAGAAGGGGCCGGCGATGCCTCGGGGCACATATGGTGTGATAAGCACTTGCGTATGTTTTAGCGCGTCAAGATCGCCCCACTATTGAGTGCAAGGCTGCCAATAAGAAGGGGGTGATAGGTTATGACTTCTATCGGATGGATATCACCCGCGTCTACCGGTTCATCACCAATCGCATCGGATCAGGTTCTTGAGACTCTCGCCGAGGCCGCACACCCAGATAGACCATTGTTTCTTCGATCACACGGCGCACCGCTGGGGCCGCGACA
Source organism: Phycisphaeraceae bacterium (assembly GCA_965222495.1). Lineage (GTDB taxonomy): Bacteria > Planctomycetota > Phycisphaerae > Phycisphaerales > Phycisphaeraceae > CBDCUA01. Next base: position 1,658,748 of record CBDCUA010000006.1, read on the forward strand.
GTTCCGCCGTGATAACCCTTCGAAACATCCGATCGGTGAACGGCACAGATCACGATCACACGTGGTTCGTCGAACGGAGCACCGCCCACGAATGAGGATACATATTGGTCCGCCAAGTAACCACCGTTGACAGGATCGGCGATCTGCGCCGTGCCGGTCTTCCCAAAGATGCCGTAGAGACCACTGTTGGCTCGATGGCCTGTGCCTTCGGTCACGACACGACGTAAGACGTGGCGTGTGTGGACGGCGGTGGCTTGCTCTAGAACCCGCTCATAGATCGGCGTAGGGCTTGAAGACGGTCGGACCGCAAGAATTGTCGGCCGGACCAGATAGCCACCGTTGGAAATCACACCAAATGCCGTCACCAACTGTAGCGCTGTGACAGCAATTTCCTGGCCCATGGGCACACTGGTAAGCGTGTAATGGTTCCACTTTTCAAAGGGTGTCACAAGTCCGGACACCTCGCCCGGCAAGCGACTTCCGGTAACCGATCCAAACCCGAACGCTCGCACCGCACGGTACATTTGTGTGGGTGACATCTGCTGACCAACGATCGCCATTCCGATATTGCTGGACTTGACGAGCACATCATCCCATGCGATACGACCGTGGGCGTGCACATCGCGTATGCGTCGGCCCTTGCTGGTCCGGTAGACACCTACGTCGGTACAGTCGATTGTCAACTCAGGCGTAGCCAAACCCGCCTCAATCGCTGCGGCCCAGACAAACGGCTTAAACGTCGAACCCGGCTCAAACACATCCGTCACACATCGGTTACGCCAGTCGTCCGGTTTGGACTGGGCCAAGCGGCCCGCGTCGAACGCCGGATAATTGGCCATCGCAAGGATCTCACCCGTGTAGGGGTCCATCACGATCAACTGACCCTCCGGAGCCGAAAAACGTTCACAAGTCTCTCTCAGCTGAGTTTCGGCAATGGCCTGGATCACCACGTCGAGGCTTAACGACACCGCCCGACCATCCACGGGTGGCTTGTACTCTGGACGTTCGACCCACAGAGGCTTCGCAAAGGCGTCTCTCAGATAGCCAAGCGCCCCTGGCTTGCCACCCAGCGGGTTGTTCAGCGATCGCTCTAAGCCTTCAAGGCCGACGCCGTCTACCCCCACAAAACCCGATGACGTGAGCCGCTAACGCACCGTGGGGATAATCTCGTACCGGATAGGACTGACTGGCCAAACCGGCCAAACGAAACCGCCGAAGTGCAGCATGCCGTCGATCGTTCAAACGGTGATCAATGACAACGTACCGCCGGCTGAGGCTCCCACTAACTTTCTTTTCAACCCAAGCTGGGTCATAGCCCAGGCGATACCCCACCTCTTCCGAAAACGTGTTGGGGTTTTCGATCAGCGCAGGGTCAACAAACAGTCGCTGGGCCAATCGCGTCGTTGCCAGGGATACGGCCACGCCGATCCAACAAGCTCCCACGCCGTGGTTGAAGCGTGGTGCGGCTGTACTGTGAATCAATCCGACGAGCAATCTGTGTCGGCGGATGTGACTGAATCAAGACAACCCGGACCAGTACGCCAACCATTGCAACGGTGATCAATCCGACGAACACCAGCCCCATTCGCAATGTTCGGTTGCGACCGGAATCCTCGTCAGAATCCAGTGCA